>NZ_CP151992.1:107500-3707785 GCF_038593395.1 Bacillus sp. FSL R5-0397
AAACTTTGTTCTGATTCGAATGAATGACACGCAGCCTTTGGCTAAAAGGGTACTTGTTGAAAAGCACTTGATTAGCCCCAATTTAGCAGAATCAAGATTTGGCGCCTGTTTGCTTTCAGAAAATGAAGAAATCAGTGTCATGCTGAATGAGGAAGACCATATTCGTATTCAATGCTTGTTCCCAGGATTTCAGCTGGCTAATGCACTAAAAGCAGCTAACCAAATAGATGACTGGATTGAAGAGCAAGTGGATTATGCGTTTTCAGAAAAGCGAGGATACTTAACGAGCTGTCCGACCAATGTAGGTACAGGTATTAGGGCTTCAGTCATGATGCACTTACCAGCATTAGCCCTGACAAGACAAATGAATCGCATTATTCCTGCAATTAATCAATTAGGTCTTGTGGTCAGAGGAATTTATGGTGAGGGTAGCGAAGCAATAGGGAACATCTTTCAAATTTCAAATCAAATGACACTGGGTCAATCAGAAGAAGATATTGTAGATGACTTGAATAGTGTGACGGCGCAGCTCATTGAACAAGAGCGATCTGCACGTAAGGCATTATATCAGACGTCTAAAATTGAACTTGAAGACAGAGTGTACCGTTCCTTGGGGATTTTGGCTAATTGTCGCATGATTGAATCTAAGGAAACGGCTAAGTGTTTGTCAGATGTGCGACTTGGAATTGATTTAGGTATCATTAAGGGGCTTTCAAGTAATATACTGAATGAACTCATGATTTTGACACAGCCTGGCTTCCTTCAGCAATATTCAGGAGGAGCCTTGGAACCAAATGAAAGAGATATAAAACGAGCAGCAATTATCAGAGAAAGGCTGCGCTTAGAAATGCATAGGAATGGACAGGAGGATGAAACGATATGATGTTTGGAAGATTCACTGAAAGAGCTCAAAAGGTATTAGCACTTGCACAAGAAGAAGCCATTCGCCTAGGCCATAAGAACATCGGTACAGAGCATATTTTACTTGGTCTTGTACGTGAAGGTGAGGGCATCGCCGCAAAAGCATTAGAAGCACTGGGCCTTGTTTCAGATAAAATCCAAAAAGAAGTCGAGAGCTTGATTGGAAGAGGGCAAGAGGTGTCTCAAGCTATTCCTCATTACACACCTAGAGCGAAGAAGGTTACGGAGCTTTCTATGGATGAAGCGAGAAAGCTTGGTCATTCCTATGTAGGGACAGAACATATTCTTTTAGGTCTTATTCGTGAGGGAGAGGGTGTAGCTGCCCGTGTCTTAAATAACCTCGGAGTGAGCTTAAATAAAGCACGCCAGCAAGTATTGCAGCTTCTAGGCAGCAATGAAACGGGTGCATCTGCGGCAGGATCTAATAGCAATGCCAATACACCAACTTTAGATAGCTTGGCAAGAGACTTAACGGCTATTGCGAAAGAGGACAGCTTGGACCCTGTGATTGGCCGCAGCAAAGAAATTCAGCGTGTCATTGAGGTCCTAAGTAGAAGAACAAAGAATAACCCTGTCTTGATTGGAGAGCCTGGTGTTGGTAAAACAGCGATCGCAGAAGGTCTCGCACAGCAAATTATTCACAACGAAGTGCCTGAAATTCTGCGTGATAAACGAGTCATGACACTTGATATGGGAACCGTTGTAGCGGGAACGAAATATCGTGGTGAATTCGAGGATCGTTTGAAAAAAGTCATGGACGAAATCCGTCAGGCTGGAAATATCATTCTCTTCATTGATGAACTTCATACACTGATTGGTGCAGGTGGAGCAGAGGGTGCGATTGATGCCTCTAATATTCTAAAACCATCTTTAGCACGTGGTGAGCTTCAATGTATCGGGGCAACAACGTTAGATGAGTACCGTAAATATATTGAAAAAGATGCTGCACTTGAACGTCGATTCCAGCCAATTCAAGTGGACCAGCCATCTGTCGATGAAAGTATTCAAATTTTAAGAGGGCTTAGAGACCGTTATGAAGCACATCACCGTGTGTCTATTACAGATGAAGCCATTGAGGCGGCGGTAAAGCTTTCTGATCGTTATATCTCTGATCGTTTCCTTCCAGATAAGGCGATCGACTTAATTGATGAGGCGGGTTCAAAAGTTCGCTTACGTTCTTTCACAACACCGCCTAATCTAAAGGAACTTGAGCAAAAGCTGGATGAAGTACGCAAGGAAAAGGATGCAGCTGTTCAAAGTCAAGAATTTGAAAAAGCGGCTTCTCTTCGTGATACGGAGCAACGTTTGCGTGAAAAGGTAGAAGTGACGAAGAAATCTTGGAAAGAAAAGCAGGGACAAGAGAATTCAGAGGTTTCTGTGGATGATATCGCAATGGTTGTTTCTAGCTGGACGGGAGTACCTGTTTCAAAAATTGCTCAAACAGAAACAGATAAGCTTCTAAACATGGAACAATTGCTCCACTCTCGCGTCATTGGACAGGATGAAGCAGTTGTTGCTGTTGCAAAAGCTGTAAGACGTGCCCGTGCTGGACTAAAAGATCCGAAACGTCCGATTGGCTCCTTTATTTTCTTAGGGCCAACAGGTGTTGGTAAGACTGAGCTTGCAAGAGCACTCGCTGAGTCTATCTTCGGTGATGAAGAAGCGATGATTCGTATTGATATGTCTGAGTACATGGAAAAACACTCGACTTCAAGACTTGTTGGATCACCTCCAGGCTATGTGGGCTATGATGAGGGTGGTCAGCTGACTGAAAAGGTGAGAAGAAAGCCGTATTCTGTCGTGCTTCTAGATGAGATTGAAAAGGCGCACCCTGATGTGTTTAACATCTTACTTCAAGTGTTAGAAGATGGTCGTCTCACTGATTCTAAAGGTCGTACTGTTGACTTTAGAAATACGATTTTGATTATGACTTCAAACGTTGGAGCTAGTGAGCTGAAGCGCAATAAATATGTTGGCTTTAACGTGCAGGATGAAAGTCAAAATTACAAAGATATGAAAGGCAAAGTTATGGGTGAGCTGAAACGTGCGTTTAGACCGGAGTTCATCAACCGTATTGATGAAATCATTGTCTTCCACTCACTCGAAAAGAAACATCTAAAAGAGATTGTGTCTCTCATGTCTGATCAATTGACAAAACGACTAAAAGAGCAGGACCTTTCAATTGAATTGACGGAAGCAGCAAAAGCCAAGATTGCCGACGAAGGCGTAGATCTTGAGTATGGTGCTCGTCCGTTAAGAAGAGCGATTCAAAAGCACGTCGAGGATCGACTTTCTGAGGAATTGCTGAAAGGCAATATTGAAAAGGGCCAACATATCGTATTAGATGTAGAAGATGGAGAAATTGTCGTAAAAGCAACGGCTGCTACGAACTAATATAGTAAGAAAAAAGTGTGAGGCATACCAGTAAGTTGGATGCCTCCCTTTACTTATTTTCTGACCAGTATAAGGAGTTGTATTCTTCAATCTATGGCTAAGTCAAAATCAAAATTTATATGCCAATCGTGCGGTTATGAGTCAGCCAAATGGATGGGGAAATGTCCCGGCTGCGGCACTTGGAACAGTATGACAGAAGAGGTCGTTCGTAAAGAGCCGGCAAATCGTCGAAGTGCGTTTAATCATTCTGTTCAAACCATTCAAAAACCTTCACCTATATCTGCAATTGAAACATCCGAAGAACCCCGAATTAAAACGAATTTAGAAGAATTTAACCGAGTATTAGGAAGTGGAATTGTCAAAGGTTCACTCGTTCTTATTGGCGGTGATCCTGGGATTGGGAAGTCCACACTATTATTACAAGTTTCAGCACAGCTATCAGATCAAAATCAGAATGTGTTATACATATCTGGTGAGGAATCAATCAAACAAACGAAGCTTAGGGCGGACCGTCTCGGTATTGAAAGTGCCTCTTTACATGTTTTGGCTGAAACCGATATGGAGTATATAACGTCTGCTATACAAGAGATGAAACCCGCTTTTGTTGTGGTCGATTCAATTCAAACCGTTTATCAAAGCGATATCACGTCAGCTCCTGGATCTGTTTCTCAGGTGAGGGAATGCACTGCCCAGCTGATGAAAATTGCCAAGACGAATGGTATTCCTATTTTTATCGTTGGTCACGTGACGAAGGAGGGCTCGATTGCTGGGCCGCGCCTTTTAGAGCATATGGTAGATACAGTTCTTTATTTTGAAGGGGAGCGCCATCATACGTTTCGTATTTTACGGGCAGTGAAAAACCGTTTTGGTTCAACGAATGAATTAGGAATTTTTGAAATGAGAGAGGAAGGGCTCACAGAGGTATTAAACCCATCAGAAATCTTCTTAGAAGAGCGGTCAGCAGGTGTATCTGGATCGTGTGTTGTTGCCTCAATGGAAGGAACAAGACCTGTTCTAGTGGAGATACAAGCACTTATTTCACCGACGAGCTTTGGGAATCCACGGAGAATGGCTACTGGCCTTGATCATAACCGAGTGTCATTGCTTATGGCCGTTTTAGAAAAACGGGTAGGGCTGCTACTGCAAAACCAAGATGCCTACTTAAAGGTCGCAGGTGGTGTGAAACTTGATGAACCAGCGATAGACTTGGCTATTGCCGTTAGTATTGCATCAAGTTTTAAAGATGCAGCGCCGCATCAAGCAGATTGCTTTATAGGAGAAGTGGGTCTGACGGGAGAAGTCAGAAGAGTTTCAAGAATTGAACAGCGTGTGCAGGAAGCTGCTAAACTAGGATTTAAACGAATGTTTATTCCTCAGGCGAATATAGATGGATGGAAAAAACCGAGAGGGATTGAGTTAGTCGGTGTAGAAAATGTAGCAGAGGCACTTCGTATTTCACTAGGGGGATCATAGAAATGGAAAAAGAGAAAAAAGGAGCGAGAGAAGTCGATCTCTTAGATATTGTCCAGTTTGTGGCACCAGGGACACCCCTGCGGGCAGGGATTGAAAACGTCCTAAGAGCCAATACTGGAGGGCTCATTGTTGTTGGTTATAACGATAAAGTGAAAAGTGTGGTAGATGGAGGATTTCATATTAATTCTGCTTTCTCCCCAGCACATTTATATGAATTGGCGAAAATGGATGGGGCGATTATTTTAAGTGACTCTGGTCAAAAAATCTTGTATGCGAATACACAGCTTATGCCGGATGCAACCATTCATTCATCAGAAACAGGCATGAGACACCGAACGGCTGAACGTGTAGCAAAGCAGACAGGTTGCTTAATCATTGCCATTTCTGAACGTCGGAACGTCATTACCTTATACCAAGGGAACCGACGATATACGCTGAAAGATATTGGTTTTATTTTGACGAAGGCCAACCAAGCGATACAAACACTTGAGAAATATAAAACCATTTTAGATCATGCCATTTCTGCGTTAAGCGCCTTAGAATTTGAAGAGCTTGTGACCTTTGGTGATGTATTATCCGTGCTACATCGTTATGAAATGGTACTTAGAATCAAAAATGAAATCAATATGTATATCAAAGAGCTTGGGACAGAAGGACACTTGATCCGTCTGCAAGTCAATGAGCTGATTACAGATATGGAGCAGGAAGCGGCGTTATTTATTAAAGATTACGTGAAAGAAAAGATCAAAGATCCATATGTGCTGCTGAAACAGCTCCAAGATATGTCGAGCTTTGAACTTTTAGATGACTCCATTTTGTACAAGTTACTTGGCTATCCAGCATCTACAAATATTGACGAATATGTGTACACTAGAGGATACAGATTACTTCATAAAATCCCTAGACTGCCTATGCCAATCGTTGAAAACGTGGTCGAAGCATTTGGTGTGCTAGATCGAATTATGGAAGCAGATGTACAAGATTTGGATGAAGTAGAAGGAATTGGAGAAGTAAGAGCGAAAAAGATAAAAAAAGGATTAAAAAGACTGCAAGAAAAACATTATATCGACCGTCAGCTATAAAAAGAGAAATTTTTCTTAAATACGGTTAAAAATGGATGAATATGGGTATATTAATGATGGTTTTGTTTTCTGTTCATGATGATAGGAAACTTAAGCATATATCAATGTCAGATGAAGGTGGATTGACAGATGAAAAATAAAGGAGGTGAAGGTATGTTAAAAAGAATCGTTCAGGCGTTTTTTATCATTTTCGGTGCAGTTGTAGGGATTTTTATCATTCCAGAGTTATTTCTGCTGTTAAATTTGAAGGACATACCTTTCATAACAAATGCTTACTCTTCAGCACTAATAGGAGCCGCTGTGTTCTTTATCATTGGTAAATGGTGCACAGGCTATGTGGTTAATTGGGTGAAATGGATCGAGGATTCTCTATTGAAGGCGCCTCTTCCTGATCTTATATCTGGAAGTTTCGGTTTAGTATTTGGACTTATTCTAGCATATCTTATTGTAAACGTGATCCCGCTAAACAATATCCCATATCATATTTTTGGTACCATTATTCCGATTTTCCTGGCTTTCTTTTTAGGATACCTTGGATTTCAGGTAGGGTTTAAGAAGAAGGATGAAATGATGGGGCTGTTCTCCCGATCTGCAAAGGTCACAAAGAAAAAAGGAGCAGCTGATGATGAACCTGAAATAGAAGATAAAAAGCTGAAAATTTTAGACACAAGTGTTATCATTGATGGAAGAATCGCAGATATTTGTCAAACTGGATTCCTAGAAGGTGTGATGGTCATTCCTCAATTTGTACTCGAGGAATTACAGCATATTGCAGACTCTTCTGATGTATTAAAGAGAAATAGAGGCCGAAGAGGTCTTGATATTTTAAATCGTATCCAAAAAGAACTGGATATTAAAGTTGAAATTTACGAAGGTGACTTTGAAGATATTCAAGAGGTTGACAGCAAGCTTGTGAAACTCGCTAAGTTAACTTCAGGTGTTGTTGTGACAAATGATTTTAATTTAAATAAAGTATGCGAACTTCAAAAAGTAGCAGTGTTAAACATCAATGATCTAGCCAATGCAGTCAAACCGGTTGTGCTGCCTGGGGAAGAAATGAAGGTACAGGTCATCAAAGATGGGAAAGAGCATAACCAAGGTGTTGCTTACTTAGATGACGGTACGATGATTGTGGTCGAAGAAGGACGCAATTATATTGGAAAAGACATTGATGTGCTCGTCACGAGTGTGCTGCAAACTGCTGCTGGAAGAATGATTTTTGCGAAGCCAAAACTTCTGGAGAAGGCGCTCTAAAGGGAGAACGAACATGTATTATGAAGTAGTTATTCCGGCTGCGGGGCAGGGGAAGCGAATGAAGGCCGGCCGCAATAAACTTTTTATTGAATTGAAAAGAATGCCGGTCATCATCCACACACTGAAGGTGTTTGACGCTCATTCACAATGCAGACGCATGATCTTAGCGATCAATGAAGAAGAGCGTCGTGACTTTGAAAGGCTACTGAAGGTACACGCTTTTCAAACGCCTGTTTCACTTGTCACTGGCGGTGAAGAACGGCAGCAAAGTGTATACGAAGGGTTGAAGGCTGTGCAAGATGCGGACATCGTGCTTGTTCATGATGGCGCAAGGCCTTTTATTAAGCATACACAGATTGACTTGCTCGTTAAAGCAGCGATTGAAAAAGGCTCCGCAGTCGTAGCGGTACCAGTGAAAGACACAATCAAACGCGTTCAAGAAGGCAAAGTGGAACAAACCATTGAACGTCAGAGCTTGTGGGCAGTCCAGACCCCACAAGCTTTTCGTCATTCTATTTTAAAAGAAGCGCATGAACATGCGGAGCGGACAGGCTTTCTTGGAACAGATGACGCCAGTCTTG
Organism: Bacillus sp. FSL R5-0397; assembly: GCF_038593395.1. Lineage (NCBI taxonomy): Bacteria > Bacillati > Bacillota > Bacilli > Caryophanales > Bacillaceae > Bacillus > Bacillus sp. FSL R5-0397. The sequence continues at coordinate 115,206 of NZ_CP151992.1, forward strand.
TGGAACAATTACACGGTGAGAGTGTGTATATTGTCCAAGGAGACTATACCAATATTAAACTGACAACACCGGATGATTTATTGGTTGCCAAGGCAATTATGGATGCGGAAAGAGGGTACTAGAACATGTTTAGAATAGGACAAGGTTTTGATGTGCATCAATTAACAGAGGGAAGACCTCTTATTATTGGCGGTGTGACGATCCCTTATGAAAAGGGTCTACTTGGGCATTCAGATGCGGATGTACTGCTTCATACTGTGGCGGATGCCTGCCTAGGTGCGATTGCAGAAGGAGATATCGGCAGACATTTCCCAGACACGGATCCGGAGTTTAAAGATGCAGACTCTTTTAAATTACTTCAGCACGTGTGGGCACTTGTAAAAGAAAAAGGCTATACACTGGTGAATATCGATTGCACGATCATGGCGCAAAAACCAAAGATGGCACCATACATTCAGCCAATGTGTGAGAAAATCGCAGAAGCTCTTGAGGCAGATGTCACACAGGTGAATGTCAAAGCAACAACGACAGAGAAACTTGGATTTACAGGAAGAGGCGAAGGAATTGCCTCTCAAGCAACCGTACTTCTTCAGAAAAAGTAAAATCCGTTTTGATGAGAATGGGTTTTGATGATAAAATACGTTTATAAAAAATTGGTGTCAGACAACATGATGCAGATGAAAGGAAGTTAAACTCATGGGAAATGAAGTGCGTGTTCGTTATGCACCGAGTCCAACTGGTCATTTACATATTGGGAATGCTAGAACGGCTCTTTTCAACTATTTGTTCGCACGCAGTCAAGGCGGCAAATTTATTATTCGAATCGAGGATACGGATCAAAAGCGTAATGTAGAAGGCGGAGAAGAAAGCCAGCTTCGCCACCTGCAATGGCTCGGGATTGATTGGGACGAGAGCATTGATAAAGATGGCGGCTACGGTCCTTACAGACAATCAGAGCGTAATGATATTTACAAAAAATATTATGACGAGCTGCTAGAGAAAGATTTGGCGTATAAGTGCTATTGTACGGCTGAAGAACTAGAAGAAGAGCGTGAAGCACAAATTGCCCGCAGTGAAATGCCTCGATATTCTGGTAAATGCAGTCATTTATCAAAAGAAGAAGAGGACAAGCTGATTGCTGAAGGAAGAGAGCCAAGCATCCGCTTCCGAGTGCCTAAAGGAGAAATCATCAAATTTGACGATATGGTCAAAGGCGAGATTTCATTTGAAACAGACGGCATCGGTGACTTTGTTATTGTGAAGAAAGATGGTACGCCAACGTATAACTTCGCTGTAGCGGTGGATGATCATTTGATGAAAATGACTCACATTCTTCGTGGTGAGGATCACATCTCGAATACACCTAAACAAATTATGGTCTTCAATGCATTTGGCTGGGATGTTCCGCTGTTCGGACATATGACGCTGATTGTAAACGAGAACCGCAAGAAATTAAGCAAACGTGATGAATCAATTATCCAGTTCATCGAACAGTATAAGAACTTGGGCTATTTACCAGAAGCTTTGTTTAACTTCATTGCACTGCTTGGATGGTCTCCAGTTGGTGAAGAGGAACTATTTACAAAAGAGCAGTTCATCGATATTTTCGATGTCAATCGACTTTCTAAGTCACCAGCTCTATTTGATATGCATAAACTAAAATGGGTGAATAACCAATACGTGAAAGCACTTGATCTTGATCAAGTTGTGGCACTTACACTTCCACATCTTCAAAAGGCAGGCAAGGTAAGCGAGCAGCTGACAGAAGAAGAAAACACGTGGGTGCGCAAACTCATTTCTCTATACCACGAGCAATTGAGCTACGGAGCAGAAATTGTTGAGTTAACAGAGTTGTTCTTTAAGGAACAAATTGAGTATAATCAAGAGGCAAAGGAAGTTCTTGCAGAAGAGCAAGTACCAGAAGTGATGGCTTCGTTTGCAGGTCAGCTTGAACGTCTTGAGTCTTTCACACCTGATGAAATCAAAGCTGCCATTAAAGCGGTACAAAAAGAAACAGGGCATAAAGGTAAGAAACTATTCATGCCAATTCGTGTGGCTGTCACTGGACAAACGCATGGCCCAGAGCTTCCGCAAAGTATTGAACTACTAGGTAAAGAGACGGTATTAAACCGCATTAAACAAATATAAGGAAAATCGTTGCGAGGGAGAAGTACAATGTTATCGTCCATCACAGAAAGAGTCTTCACCGGCTGAAAGAGACTTATGGGCAGACGTTGGAAATGCACCCTCAAGACCCTTGAGGAACACGTATGTTAGTATGCAAGGGCGGTACCCTCCGTTATGGGATGAAGTTGAGAAGGCTGCGAAATGAGGGCTTTCTAAACAGAGTGGAACCGCGTTTTCAAAACGTCTCTGTCATATGGCAGAGGCGTTTTTTATTTGTCCAAAAAAGAGAGCAAGTCCTAAGAGAGATTGATGGGGAAGAACGGGGGGAGCATGTGTTTTTCAAAATGCTGAAAGAAGATATTGATACTGTGTTTGATCAAGATCCTGCTGCTAGAAGCTATCTTGAAGTAGTGCTAACCTATTCAGGGCTTCATGCGATTTGGGCTCATCGTGTTGCGCATGCATTTTACAAGCGTAAGCTGTATTTTCTTGCGCGGATCATTTCTCAGGTCAGCCGGTTTTTCACAGGGGTTGAGATTCACCCAGCAGCAACCATCGGCCGGCGGTTCTTTATTGATCACGGCATGGGCGTCGTGATTGGGGAAACATGTGAAATTGGCGATAACGTCACTGTTTTCCAAGGCGTGACATTAGGGGGAACAGGGAAAGAAAAGGGAAAGCGGCATCCAACTATTTTGGACGATGCCCTGATTGCGACTGGTGCTAAGGTGCTCGGTTCCATTACCGTAGGAAAAGGGTCCAAGATTGGTGCGGGGTCTGTTGTGTTAAAAGACGTACCAGACCATTCCACTGTTGTAGGTATACCTGGGCGAGTGGTCGTTCAAAATGGAAAGAAAATCAATCGTGATCTCAATCATCAAGATTTGCCAGATCCAGTTTCTGATCGTTTCAAAGAATTGGAGCGAGAAATGGAAAAGCTAAAACGTGAGCTGGCTTCATTGAGCAGAAAGGAAGAACAATCATGACAATCAATATTTATAATACATTGACACGTAAGAAGGAAGAGTTTGTCCCACTTGAACCAGGAAAGGTGAAAATGTATGTATGCGGACCAACCGTGTATAACTACATTCATATCGGGAATGCAAGACCTGCCATTGTATATGACACGGTACGTAAGTATTTAGAATATAGCGGCTATGATGTGAATTTCGTATCCAACTTTACTGATGTGGATGATAAACTCATCAAAGCAGCAAATGAATTAGGCGAAGATGTCCCAACGATTGCTGATCGATTTATCCAAGCATACTTTGAGGACGTCAGTGCATTAGGCTGCAAAAAAGCAGACCTTCACCCGCGAGTGACAGAAAATATGGATGATATCATTGCGTTTATCGCCACATTGATTGAAAAAGGCTACGCCTATGAGGCGGATGGTGACGTGTATTACAGCACACGCTCATTTGAAGGCTACGGAAAACTGTCTCACCAATCGATTGATGAACTAAAGACAGGTGCCCGTATTCGTGTAGGTGAGAAGAAACGAGATGCGCTGGACTTTGCTTTATGGAAGGCTGCAAAGGACCAAGAAATCTCATGGGATAGCCCGTGGGGCGAAGGACGCCCAGGCTGGCATATCGAATGCTCAGCCATGGTTAAAAAATATTTAGGTGATACGATCGATATTCATGCAGGCGGACAGGATTTAACCTTCCCTCATCATGAAAATGAAATCGCTCAATCTGAGGCTTTGACAGGCAAACCTTTTGCAAAGTATTGGATGCATAACGGATATATTAATATTGAGAATGAAAAAATGTCAAAATCACTAGGCAACTTTGTGCTCGTGCATGACATTGTGAAAGAACAAGATCCTGACGTACTTCGATTCTTTATGTTGTCGGTTCACTACCGTCATCCAATTAACTACTCAATGGACTTACTAGAGAGTACAAAGAGTGCGTTTAACCGACTCAAAACGTCGTATGCTAATTTACATCATCGCCTTGAAAGCAGCACGAATATCACAGAAGATAACACTGAATGGTTGACAAAGATTGAAGAGCAGCGTGCGACATTTATTTCTGAAATGAATGATGACTTCAATACGGCAAATGCCATCTCTGTTTTATTTGAACTAGCGAAACAAGCGAATTACTATATGGAAAATGATCATACTTCTGAGGAAGTGATCAAGGCATTTATTGGTTTGTTCCAAGAAATCACATCCGTCCTCGGCTTCTCACTAGAAGAAAAGCACACGCTTGACGAAGAGGTAGAAGCATTAATTGAGAAGCGGAATGAAGCTAGAAGGAATCGTGACTTCGCATTGTCTGATCAAATTCGTGACCAGTTAAAGAGCATGAATATTGTATTGGAGGATACTCCTCAAGGTACGCGCTGGAAAAGAGGAGAATAGGTCATGTTGAATTTTGAAAAGCTGAAAGACGGAAAACAGTTGAACGGACTTGCGCTTGCTTATATGGGTGATGCCATTTTTGAAGTATACGTGAGGCATCACCTCCTCCAAACGGGGGCGACCAAACCAAATGAGCTTCATAAACGTGCAAGTAAGATCGTTTCAGCTAAATCTCAGGCCGCTATTTTATTTGAGCTTCAGCAGAAGGGCTTTTTCACAGAAGCGGAAGAAGCGGTGCTGAAAAGAGGAAGAAATGCAAAATCAGGCACAGTGCCTAAAAACACAGACGTTCAAACGTATCGTTATAGTACAGCGTTTGAAGCGCTCATGGGTTATTTATTTATTGAGAAGCAGGACGAACGCTTAGAAGAGTTGATTAGTCAGGCGATTGAAATCGGAACGTCAGGGAGGAAGACAAATGAGTCAGCAACATGATTATGTGATTGGGAAAAATGCAGTGATTGAAACACTGAAGTCAGATCGGGAGTTATACAAGCTCTGGATGGCAGAAAACACTGTAAAAGGACAAGCCCAGCAGGTCATCGAACTCGCGAAAAAGCAAAATATCACCATTCAGTATGTTCCGAGGAAAAAGCTTGATCAGATGGTAACAGGTCAGCACCAGGGAATCGTTGCACAAGTAGCAGCATATGAATATGCAGAATTGGACGATCTGTATCAAATTGCTGAAAAGCGGAATGAACAACCATTTTTCATCATCTTAGATGAAATTGAAGATCCGCACAATTTAGGGTCGATCATGCGTACGGCCGATGCTGTTGGTGCACATGGAATCGTCATTCCAAAACGACGAGCGGTAGGCTTGACGACAACTGTTGCGAAAGCATCTACTGGAGCCATTGAACATATCCCGGTCGCAAAAGTAACCAATCTTTCCAGAGCTCTTGATGAAATGAAAGAAAGAGGAATCTGGGTCGCAGGAACAGATGCATCTGCGAAGCAGGACTACAGACAATTTGATGGCACGATGCCTCTCGCTCTTGTCATTGGCAGTGAAGGAAAAGGAATTGGCCGATTGATTAAGGAAAAATGTGATTTCTTGATTAAATTGCCAATGGCCGGGAAGGTCACTTCATTAAATGCATCAGTTGCCGCTAGTCTATTGATGTATGAAGTGTATCGAAAACGTTATCCGTTAGGAGAATAGAGATGGACATCCTCTTAGTCGATGGATACAACATGATAGGTGCATGGCCTCGTTTGCAGCACTTAAAAGAAAACAGCTTTGAAGAAGCCAGAGACGTGCTGATTCAACATTTAGCAGAATATCAAGCATATACAGGGTATCGAGTCATTGTCGTATTCGATGCCCATATGGTCAAAGGAATCGAAAAGAAGCGGACAAACCACCGAGTAGAGGTCATCTTTACAAGAGAAAATGAAACGGCTGATGAGCGGATTGAAAAACTGGCACAAGACTTAAATAACATTCGGACGCAAATTCATGTGGCGACCTCTGATTATACAGAACAATGGGCGATTTTTGGACAGGGTGCACTTCGTAAGTCAGCACGAGAGCTCTTAAGAGAGATAGAAGTGATTGAACGAAAGATTGAAACACGTGTCAAAAAGATTACTTCTGATAAACCAGCATCCAAAATTGAATTGTCAGAAGATGTATTGAAAACGTTTGAAAAATGGCGGCGGGGAAACTTGGAATAGCTTGACGATATTTCAACCATTATTGTATAATATTTCTATCTAGGTGCGGTCGGGGGGATCGAAGTGAATCTAAACAACAGCAAGGGTAAGTCCATCAGAGAGCAATTTTGCCAGTTGGAAGATGAACAAGTCATTGAAAGGGTTCATGTCGGAGATAGTGATGCGCTAGATTATTTAATAACGAAATACCGCAATTTTGTACGTGCGAAAGCAAGATCTTATTTCTTGATTGGAGCGGATCGAGAGGACATTGTCCAAGAGGGGATGATCGGACTTTATAAGTCTATCCGCGATTTCAGAGAGGACAAGCTTACTTCATTTAAGGCTTTTGCAGAATTATGTATTACCCGCCAAATTATCACCGCAATTAAAACAGCTACTCGCCAAAAACATATCCCGTTAAATTCCTATGTATCATTAGACAAGCCGATATACGATGAAGAATCGGACAGAACATTATTGGACGTCATTTCCGGTGCTAAAGCGCTTAACCCAGAAGATTTAATCATTAGCAAAGAAGAATTTGATGATATTGAAATGAAAATGGGTGAATTACTAAGCGAGCTGGAAAGAAAGGTACTTGTGCTTTATCTTGATGGCAGGTCCTATCAGGAGATTTCTGAAGATTTAAACCGTCATGTGAAATCAATTGATAACGCACTCCAAAGAGTAAAGAGAAAATTAGAGAAATATTTAGAGCTGCGCGAGATCAGTCTCTAATCAAACCTATATTGACAGCTTTTTCGACACTGTGATAAGGTACTAAGGAAATGATGTCGAGAAAATAGGTGTAAATATGAGGAAAAAGATTACTCTAGCCTGTAAAGACTGCGGAAGCCGCAATTATACGACAATGAAAAGTGTTGCTTCAGCAGCTGAAAGATTAGAAGTTAAGAAATATTGCAAGACTTGTAATTCACATAAAACACATTTAGAAACGAAGTAGGATTTGCGTTCTTTAATCTGTGGAGGTCTTTTACATGCGTATTATCAGTTTCTTAAAAAGTGTCGGGAAAGAAATGAAAAAGGTCAGCTGGCCAAAGAAAAACGAAATGGTCCGCTACACGATCACTGTTATTTTAACAGTCGTATTTTTTGCCATCTTTTTCTCTTTTCTTGATATAGGAATCTCACAATTAATCGAATTAATTCATTAATACTTGAATAATGGTCTGCTGAACGTGCTATAATAGATCATAATATGACTTGCCAAAAAACCCGTTTTACGGGTTTTTTCAATTGCTTGAAAATATTTACCGGTACTCGAGATTCGTCAAATAGACATTACGAAATGTGGGGAGGGAAGGACTAAATAGTCCTGAACGAAAATGGAAAAGAATTGGTATGTTGTGCATACGTACTCTGGCTATGAGAACAAAGTGAAAGCGAACTTGGAAAAGCGTGTTGAATCAATGGGCATGCAGGATAAAATTTTCCGCGTTGTTGTACCAGAAGAAGAAGAAACGGACATTAAAAATGGTAAGAAAAAAGTAGTGAAAAAGAAAGTATTCCCTGGATATGTGCTAGTAGAAATCGTCATGACTGACGATTCTTGGTATGTCGTTCGTAATACACCAGGTGTGACAGGATTCGTTGGATCAGCTGGATCAGGCTCTAAGCCGACAGCGTTATTACCTGGCGAAGCGGAAACCATTCTGAAGAGAATGGGACTTGAAGAGCGCAAGACAGAAATCGACTTTGAACTAAAAGAAACAGTCAAGGTCATCGATGGACCATTTGCTAACTTCACAGGCTCTATCGAAGAGATTGATTATGATAAAAGCAAAGTCAAAGTATTCGTTAATATGTTTGGTAGAGAAACTCCTGTGGAACTTGAGTTCACACAGATCGATAAATTGTAATTTAAAAGAGCTTGAAATGAGTGTATAGAAGTGGTAATATAGCAAAGGTACGTCTTGAGTTCGCTCAAGATCGCTAGCTAGTTATTTCGTCATTCATATAAAGAATGAAGTTGTTGAGTGGGAGGGGGATTCCCCTATTACCACATCACGGACTTTAAGGAGGTGTGTCTCGTGGCTAAAAAAGTAGTAAAAGTTGTTAAATTGCAAATTCCTGCTGGAAAAGCTAACCCAGCTCCACCAGTTGGACCTGCACTAGGTCAAGCCGGTGTTAATATCATGGGATTCTGTAAGGAGTTTAACGCTCGTACAGCTGACCAAGCTGGTCTTATCATTCCTGTTGAAATTTCGGTTTTTGAAGACCGTTCATTTACATTTATTACTAAAACTCCACCTGCTGCAGTATTACTTAAAAAAGCAGCTGGTATTGAGTCTGGTTCTGGTGAACCTAACCGTAATAAAGTGGCAACTGTTAAGCGTGATAAAGTACGCGAAATCGCGGAAACAAAAATGCCTGACTTAAACGCTGCTAGCGTTGAATCAGCTATGCGCATGGTTGAAGGTACTGCACGCAGTATGGGTATTGTCATCGAAGATTAATTTTTTGTCTTGTTGGGTTGCGAGTTTGGTTTTGACAAGTTCGCAACCCTTATTCGTGGGAGGTTATTCCGCTAAAACCACATAAGGAGGATTTTTATAATGGCTAAAAAAGGTAAAAAGTATGTAGAAGCTGCTAAGCTAATCGATCGTACAAAAGCGTATGATGTTGCTGAAGCTGTTTCTCTTACAAAAAAAGCAAATACAGCGAAATTTGATGCGACTGTAGAAGTTGCTTTTCGTTTGGGCGTAGACCCTCGTAAAAACGATCAACAAATCCGCGGTGCAGTTGTACTTCCTAACGGAACTGGTAAAACTCAACGCGTTCTTGTGTTCGCTAAAGGCGAAAAAGCAAAAGAAGCAGAAGCTGCTGGAGCAGACTACGTTGGAGATTCTGATTACATCACTAAAATCCAACAAGGCTGGTTCGAATTCGATGTAATCGTTGCGACACCTGACATGATGGGTGAAGTTGGTAAGATCGGTCGTGTACTTGGACCAAAAGGTCTTATGCCAAACCCTAAAACAGGAACTGTAACTTTCGAAGTAGAAAAAGCAATCAATGAAATCAAAGCTGGTAAAGTAGAATACCGCGTTGATAAAGCTGGTAACATCCACGCGCCAATCGGAAAGGTTTCTTTCGAGGACGAAAAGCTTGTTGAGAACTTTGCAACAATCTATGACACAATCCTTAAAGCAAAACCTGCAGCGGCTAAAGGTGTATACGTGAAAAACGTTTCTGTTACATCTACTATGGGCCCTGGCGTGAAAGTGGATCCATCTTCTTTCTCTGCAAAGTAATTCTTGACTTATCACAACCGTTTTGATAATATCAAAATGTTGTAAAATAGAATAATCATTTATACCGTAGACAGCAGGGGCCTTATGGCTTAATTAACCCGCCGAGGTGTATATGTCACAGTCTTACGTTAACGTATGCTTGTATATACAGCCTCCATGTCTTAATGGAGGCTTTTTATATGGAGAACCGTTCGTTAGGAACGTGATGGCCTGATCGGTATAAGTGTTACACAAAGAATGTACAGGAGGTGTAACCATGAGCAATGCAATCGATACTAAAAAAGTTGTCGTTGATGAAATTACTTCTAAATTTAAAGACAGTATGTCTACTGTAATCGTAGATTACCGCGGTCTTTCAGTTTCTGAAGTGACTGAACTTCGTAAACAGCTTCGTGATGCTGGCGTAGAATTCAAAGTTTACAAAAACACTTTGACTCGCCGTGCAGTTGAACAAGTTGAACTAACGGGTTTAAACGATTTCTTAACAGGTCCAAACGCTATCGCATTCAGTAACGAAGATGTTATCGCACCTGCGAAAATCATCAACGAATTTGCGAAAAGCCACGAAGCTTTAGAAATCAAAGCTGGTGTTATCGAAGGAAACGTAGCGACTGTAGAAGAAGTGAAGGCTCTTGCGGAACTTCCGTCTCGCGAAGGCTTACTTTCTATGTTGCTTAGCGTTCTTCAAGCTCCAGTTCGTAACCTTGCTCTTGCTACTAAAGCAGTTGCAGATCAAAAAGAAGAACAAGGCGCTTAATGCGTACTTGACGTAAAAAAACTTAAAATGGAGGAATTACAAATGGCTTTAAATATCGAAGAAATCATTGCTTCAGTTAAAGAAGCAACTGTACTTGAGTTAAACGACTTAGTAAAAGCAATCGAAGAAGAATTTGGCGTAACTGCTGCTGCTCCTGTAGCTGTAGCTGCTGGTGGCGGTGCTGCTGCTGAAGAAAAAACTGATTTTGATCTAGTACTTGCTGGTGCTGGAGACCAAAAAATCAAAGTTATCAAAGTGGTTCGTGAAATCACTGGTCTTGGCTTGAAAGAAGCTAAAGAACTTGTTGACAACACTCCAAAACCACTTAAAGAAGGTATTGCTAAAGAAGAAGCTGAAGAACTTAAAGCTAAGCTTGAAGAAGTTGGCGCTTCTGTAGAAGTTAAGTAATCTTCGCCTAATCTTTTGGGAAAGCTCGCTTTTACTGGCGGGCTTTTTCTTTTCTTATCTCCTGAAACGATTGAATCCAGAGGAGGTCCATTCACCATGAGTGACCACTATTATACGGAAAAGCCATCAGTGAAAAGCAATAAACAGACATGGGACTTCACCTTGAGAAACCGTAGCTTTACTTTTACAAGTGACAGTGGAGTGTTTTCTAAGAAAGAAGTCGACTATGGTTCGAGGCTTTTAATTGAAGCTTTTGAAGAACCTGACTTGGATGGCGACGTCTTAGATGTCGGTTGCGGTTATGGACCGATCGGCTTATCGTTAGCAAACGAAATGACAGGCCGCACCATTCATATGATTGATGTGAACGAAAGAGCAGTCGAACTTTCAAAGGAAAACGCTAAGCATAATCGCATTGATAATGTCCGCATCTATCAAAGTGATTTGTTCTCGAATGTTCATTCATCAGCTGCTTTTGCCTCTATACTGACCAATCCCCCAATACGGGCAGGGAAGAAAGTAGTACATGCGATCTTTGAAAAAAGTGCTGATCATTTATTGCCGGAAGGTGAGTTGTGGGTGGTTATTCAGAAAAAACAAGGTGGACCATCTGCGATTGAGAAATTAGAGCAGCTTTTTGGAGAAGTGACGGTCGTTATGAAAAAAAAGGGCTACTATATTATCAAAGCTAAAAAAGTTTGACGCAGTTTCCTAGCTGTGTTAACATTATAAAATGCCAATGTGTATATTTTGCTTGATAGGCTTAAAAAACAACTATTTTGTATAAATTATGCATACTTGGGAAAACTAATAAAATCGGTATTTGTTTTTGGATGTGGTTTTCTTATTTTAGAAACCCTTTTTTCTTTTGTCTTGTAAAAGTATTTCTTTACTGACATTTGAAAGACAGAAATACTTTTTACACATATAATACGCATGATTTGAGGGGTGAATCAGTTGACAGGTCAACTAGTTCAGTATGGACGACACCGCCAGCGCAGAAGCTACGCACGCATAAGCGAAGTGTTAGAATTACCAAATCTCATTGAAATTCAAACCTCTTCTTATCAGTGGTTTCTTGATGAGGGTCTTAGAGAGATGTTTCAAGATATATCCCCAATTGAGGATTTTACTGGTAACCTTTCTCTTGAATTCATTGATTACAGCCTAGGGGATCCTAAGTATCCTGTAGCAGAATCAAAAGAACGTGATGTAACTTACTCTGCTCCACTAAGAGTAAAAGTTCGTTTAATTAACAAAGAAACTGGAGAAGTAAAAGACCAAGATGTGTTTATGGGGGATTTCCCAATCATGACAGACACAGGTACTTTTATCATTAATGGTGCGGAACGTGTAATCGTTTCTCAGTTAGTACGTTCTCCAAGTGTATATTTCAGTGGTAAAGTAGACAAAAACGGTAAAAAAGGTTTTACTGCGACTGTCATTCCAAACCGTGGCGCATGGTTAGAATACGAAACTGATGCGAAGGATGTAGTCTATGTACGCATCGATCGCACACGTAAGTTGCCGGTTACGGTTCTTTTGCGTGCTCTCGGCTTCAGCTCTGATCAAGAGATTCTTGACCTCATTGGCGAGAATGAATACTTACGCAACACGTTGGAAAAAGACAATACAGAGAATGCCGATAAAGCACTTCTCGAAATCTACGAGCGTCTTCGTCCCGGAGAGCCACCAACTGTTGAAAATGCGAAAAGCTTGCTAGACTCTCGCTTCTTTGATCCGAAGAGATATGACCTAGCAAATGTTGGACGCTACAAGATTAATAAGAAGCTTCATATTAAAAATAGACTATTCAATCAAAAATTGGCTGAAACGCTAGTTGATCCTGAAACAGGTGAAATCCTAGCAGAAAAAGGTCAAATTTTAGATAGAAGAGTGCTTGATAAAGTTCTTCCATACTTAGAAAACGGCATCGGATTTAGAAAGCTTTATCCAAACGGTGGCGTAGTAGAGGATGAAGTAGAACTTCAATCTATCAAGATTTATGCACCAACTGATCAAGAAGGCGAGCAAGTGATCAACGTGATTGGTAATGCATATGTAGAGGAAGCTGTGAAGAACATCACGCCTTCTGATATCATTGCTTCAATCAGTTACTTCTTTAACCTGCTTCATGGAGTAGGTGACACAGATGATATCGATCACCTTGGTAACCGTCGTCTGCGTTCTGTAGGTGAACTTCTGCAAAACCAATTCCGTATTGGTTTAAGCAGAATGGAGCGTGTTGTTCGTGAAAGAATGTCGATTCAAGACACGAACACGATCACACCTCAGCAGTTGATCAACATCCGTCCTGTGATCGCTTCTATCAAAGAGTTCTTTGGTAGCTCTCAGCTTTCTCAGTTCATGGATCAAACAAACCCGCTTGCTGAATTGACACACAAACGTCGTCTATCAGCGCTTGGACCGGGTGGTTTGACACGTGAGCGTGCAGGAATGGAAGTTCGTGACGTTCACTATTCTCACTATGGTCGTATGTGTCCGATTGAAACACCAGAGGGTCCAAACATTGGTTTGATCAACTCTCTATCTTCATTTGCGAAAGTGAACCGCTTCGGATTTATCGAAACACCTTACCGTCGGGTTGATCCTGAAACAGGTAAAGTGACGCCGAGAATCGATTACTTAACCGCTGATGAAGAGGATAACTACGTTGTAGCACAAGCGAACGCTCAGCTAGCTGATGATGGTTCGTTTATCGATGATAACATTATCGCTCGTTTCAGAGGGGAAAACACCGTTGTTCCTCGAAACCGCGTTGACTACATGGACGTTTCGCCGAAGCAGGTTGTTTCTGCAGCGACAGCATGTATCCCATTCTTAGAAAACGATGACTCTAACCGTGCTCTAATGGGAGCGAACATGCAACGTCAGGCTGTGCCTTTGATGCAGCCGGAATCACCGATTGTTGGTACAGGTATGGAGTATGTATCAGGTAAAGACTCTGGTGCTGCTGTGATCTGTCGTTACCCAGGTGTTGTAGAACGTGTTGAAGCGAAGAATATTTGGGTTCGCCGTTATGAAGACGTTGACGGACAACAAGTCAAAGGAAACCTAGACAAATACAGCTTGCTGAAATTTGTCCGCTCTAACCAAGGGACTTGCTACAACCAGCGCCCAATTGTAAGTGTTGGAGATGAAGTCGTCAAAGGAGAAATCCTTGCAGACGGTCCTTCTATGGAAAAAGGTGAATTGGCTCTAGGACGTAACGTCATGGTCGGCTTCATGACTTGGGACGGTTACAACTATGAGGATGCGATCATTATGAGTGAGCGCCTTGTAAAAGATGACGTCTACACTTCTATTCATATTGAAGAATATGAATCAGAAGCTCGTGATACAAAGCTTGGACCAGAAGAAATTACGCGTGATATTCCAAACGTTGGGGAAGATGCTTTACGCAACCTTGACGAGCGTGGAATCATCCGTATTGGTGCAGAAGTAAAAGACGGAGATCTTCTTGTCGGGAAAGTAACGCCTAAAGGTGTAACAGAACTAACAGCTGAAGAACGTCTATTACATGCAATCTTCGGTGAAAAGGCTCGTGAAGTACGTGATACGTCTCTACGTGTACCACACGGCGGCGGCGGAATCATCCACGATGTCAAAGTCTTTAACCGTGAAGATGGAGATGAATTACCACCAGGTGTTAACCAGTTAGTCCGTGTATACATCGTTCAGAAGCGTAAAATTTCTGAAGGTGACAAAATGGCCGGACGACATGGTAACAAAGGGGTTATCTCCAAAATTCTTCCAGAAGAAGATATGCCGTATCTTCCAGATGGAACACCGATTGATATCATGTTAAACCCTCTAGGGGTACCATCTCGTATGAATATCGGTCAGGTACTTGAGCTTCATATGGGTATGGCTGCACGTTACCTAGGCATCCACATTGCGTCACCAGTATTTGATGGTGCGCGTGAGGAAGATGTTTGGGAAACGCTTGAAGAAGCAGGTATGTCCCGTGATGCGAAAACAGTCCTTTATGACGGTCGAACTGGTGAACCATTCGATAACCGTGTATCAGTCGGAATCATGTACATGATCAAACTGGCTCACATGGTTGACGATAAACTTCACGCTCGTTCAACTGGACCATACTCACTTGTTACGCAGCAGCCACTGGGCGGTAAAGCACAGTTTGGTGGACAGCGTTTCGGAGAGATGGAAGTATGGGCACTTGAAGCTTACGGTGCAGCATATACACTTCAAGAAATCTTAACTGTAAAATCGGATGACGTTGTGGGTCGTGTGAAAACATACGAAGCGATCGTCAAAGGGGATAACGTACCTGAACCAGGTGTCCCTGAATCATTCAAAGTATTAATTAAAGAACTTCAAAGTTTAGGTATGGATGTGAAAATCCTATCTGGCGATGAAGAAGAGATAGAAATGAGAGATTTAGAAGACGATGAGGAAACGAAGAAAGCAGACGGATTAGCGTTATCTAATGACGAAGATGCTGCAGACCTCGCACCTGTCGATCTTGAACGTGACGCAGTCACAAAAGAATAGCAGAAACGATTAGAGCAAGTGACTAGGGTATAACCCGAAGATTAAAAGGGAGGTAGGCCCCTTGCTAGATGTGAACAATTTTGAGTATATGAACATCGGTCTCGCATCACCTGATAAAATCCGTTCTTGGTCTTTTGGTGAAGTGAAAAAGCCTGAAACGATTAACTATCGTACACTGAAACCGGAAAAAGATGGTCTCTTTTGTGAACGTATCTTCGGACCGCAAAAAGACTGGGAATGTCATTGTGGAAAGTATAAACGCGTTCGTTATAAGGGTGTTGTATGTGACCGTTGTGGTGTAGAAGTAACACGGGCAAAAGTCCGTCGTGAGAGAATGGGGCATATCGAACTGGCTGCCCCAGTTTCCCACATTTGGTATTTCAAAGGTATCCCAAGCCGTATGGGTCTTGTTCTAGATATGTCACCACGTGCGTTAGAAGAAGTGATTTACTTCGCTTCTTACGTCGTGACTGATCCGGGCAACACACCGCTTGAGAAGAAACAACTTCTTTCTGAGAAAGAATTCCGTGCTTATTTAGATAAATACGGTAACACCTTCCAAGCAGCTATGGGTGCAGAAGCAATTAACAAACTTCTTCAAGATATCGATCTTGTAAAAGAAGTAGATACACTCAAAGAAGAGCTAAAAACAGCTCAAGGACAGCGTCGTACACGTGCGATCAAACGCCTTGAAGTGTTGGAAGCTTTCCGTAACTCAGGAAACAAACCGTCTTGGATGATCCTTGATGTACTTCCGGTTATTCCACCAGAATTACGTCCAATGGTTCAGCTTGATGGCGGACGTTTTGCTACTTCTGACTTGAACGACCTTTATCGTCGTGTCATCAACCGTAACAATCGTCTGAAACGTTTATTAGATCTTGGCGCGCCAAGCATCATCGTTCAGAACGAGAAGCGTATGCTTCAAGAAGCTGTCGATGCCTTGATTGATAATGGACGTAGAGGCCGACCAGTAACAGGACCAGGAAATAGACCATTGAAATCTCTTTCTCACATGCTGAAAGGGAAACAAGGGCGTTTCCGTCAAAACTTGCTTGGTAAACGTGTTGACTATTCTGGACGTTCCGTTATCGTCGTTGGACCACATTTGAAAATGTATCAGTGTGGACTTCCGAAAGAAATGGCTCTTGAACTATTCAAACCATTCGTGATGAAGGAGCTTGTTGAAAAAGGATTAGCTCACAACATTAAGAGCGCGAAACGTAAGATTGAGCGCGTGCAGCCGGAAGTTTGGGATGTTTTAGAATCAGTGATTCGTGAGCATCCAGTCTTACTAAACCGTGCACCAACTCTTCACAGACTTGGTATTCAAGCGTTTGAACCTACACTTGTGGAAGGACGCGCAATTCGTCTGCATCCACTTGTATGTACTGCCTACAACGCTGACTTTGATGGTGACCAAATGGCGGTTCACGTACCATTATCTGCTGAAGCTCAAGCTGAAGCTCGTATCTTAATGCTTGCTGCTCAAAACATTTTGAACCCGAAAGATGGAAAACCTGTTGTTACGCCATCTCAGGATATGGTGCTAGGTAACTACTACCTTACACTTGAGCGTAAAGGTGCTATCGGAGAAGGTATGGTCTTCAAAGATACGAACGAAGCCCTTCTAGCTTATCAAAATGGGTATGTGCATCTTCATACACGTGTAGCTGTTGCAGCTAACTCGTTGAAGAATGTGACATTCACTGATGAACAGCGTTCTAAATTGTTGATTACAACAGTTGGAAAACTAATCTTTAACGAAATCTTACCGGAATCATTCCCTTACATGAATGAGCCGACAAAGAGCAATATTGAAGAAAAAACGCCTGACCGCTTCTTCCTTGAAAAAGGTGAAGATGTCAAAGCTGCGATCGAGAAACAAGAAATCAATGCGCCGTTCAAAAAAGGTATTTTAGGTAAAATCATTGCGGAAATCTTTAAGAGATTCCATATCACTGAGACATCTAAAATGCTTGACCGCATGAAAAATCTTGGTTTCAAATACTCTACTAAAGCGGGTATTACGGTTGGGGTGTCTGATATCGTCGTATTAGATGATAAACAGAAGATCCTCGAAGAAGCGCAAGCAAAAGTAGATAACGTCATGAAGCAATTCAGACGTGGTTTGATTACTGAAGAAGAGCGTTACGAGAGAGTCATTTCGATCTGGAGTTCTTCTAAAGATGTCATCCAAGGTAAACTGATGAAGTCCCTTGATGAAGTCAACCCTATCTACATGATGAGTGACTCTGGAGCGCGTGGTAACGCATCTAACTTCACTCAGTTGGCTGGTATGCGTGGTCTGATGGCCAACCCGGCTGGACGTATCATTGAACTTCCGATTAAATCTAGTTTCCGTGAAGGTTTAACCGTATTGGAATACTTTATTTCCACTCACGGAGCGCGTAAAGGTCTTGCCGATACAGCTCTTAAAACAGCTGACTCTGGTTACCTCACGCGTCGTCTTGTTGACGTTGCGCAGGATGTTATCATCCGTGAAACAGATTGCGGTACAGACCGTGGAATCTTGGCGAAGTCCATTAAAGAAGGAAATGAAATTATTGAGAAACTTGAAGAACGTCTTATCGGACGTTTTGCAAGAAAACCAATTGTTCATCCTGAAACGGGCGAAGTCATTGTTGGCGAAAACGAACTAATTGATGAAGATAAAGCACTTGAAGTAGTTGAAGCAGGAATCGAGGAAGTATGGATCCGTTCTGCATTTACATGTAACACGCCTCATGGTGTATGTAAACGATGCTACGGCCGTAACCTTGCAACTGGTACTGACGTTGAAGTCGGTGAAGCAGTTGGAATCATCGCTGCACAATCGATCGGTGAGCCAGGAACACAGCTTACAATGCGTACGTTCCACACCGGTGGGGTAGCAGGAGACGATATCACTCAAGGTTTACCTCGTATCCAAGAGTTATTTGAAGCGCGTAATCCGAAAGGGCAGGCAACCATTTCTGAAATTGATGGTGTCGTTGCTGAAATTAACGATGTTCGTGACAAGCAACAGGAAATTGTGGTTCAAGGCGAAGTTGAAACTCGCTCTTACACAGCTCCTTACAATGCACGTCTGAAAGTTGTTGAAGGTGACAAAGTCACTCGTGGTCAAGTACTGACAGAAGGTTCAATCGATCCGAAAGAACTTCTTAAAGTGACTGACATGACAGCTGTTCAAGAATATCTGCTTCATGAAGTACAAAAAGTATACCGTATGCAAGGGGTAGAAATCGGAGATAAGCACGTAGAAGTAATGGTTCGCCAAATGCTTCGTAAAGTGCGTGTCGCTGATGCAGGGGATACAGATGTATTACCAGGCACACTTCTTGATGTACACCAATTCACAGAAGCGAACAAAAAAGTACTATTCGAAGGCAAACGTCCTGCAACAGGCCGTCCAGTTCTTCTTGGTATTACAAAAGCATCGCTTGAAACAGACTCATTCTTGTCTGCAGCATCCTTCCAAGAAACGACTCGTGTCCTAACAGATGCGGCGATCAAAGGAAAACGTGATGAACTGCTTGGCTTGAAAGAGAATGTCATCATCGGTAAACTTGTTCCTGCTGGAACTGGAATGCCAAACTACCGTAAAGTTAAGCCGGTTTCACAAGTGCAGCCGTCTGATGATATGGTTCCTGTAGAGTAATCTTTCTCTTAAGATTTCTATAAAAATCATCAAAAAATGGTGAAGGATGTCAAGATTATCTGTCAAACGATATTGACATCCTTCTGCCATGATGATAATATAACCAAGGTGCTCAAAATAAAACCTGTTACTTTGGAGGATATTCGATGTCTTATGATAAAGTATCACAGGCTCAATCCATTATTATTGGTACGAAGCAAACAGTAAAAGCTCTGAAACGAGATTCAGTGAAGGAAATCGTCGTAGCGAAAGATGCTGATCCTGCTTTAACCGCTAGTGTAATGAAACTAGCGCAAGAGAAGGGTGTAGACATTTTAGTGGTAGATTCCATGAAAAAGCTCGGCAAGGCCTGCGGAATTGAAGTTGGGGCAGCAGCTGTTGCCATTATGTTATAGCGTACTTGTTTTGTTTTTGCATGCTTAAAATGCAAAAGCATTGTTTTTTGCCTTTTGATGAACCACCTGGGTATGTGGGTTATAAAAAAAGTAATGAAGGGAGGAATAACAACATGCCTACAATTAATCAGCTAATACGCAAAGGACGCGTGAGTAAAGTTGAAAACTCAAAGTCTCCTGCACTTAACAAAGGATACAACAGTTTCAAAAAAGAGCACACTAACGTAACATCTCCACAGAAGCGCGGGGTTTGTACTCGTGTCGGTACAATGACACCGAAAAAACCAAACTCAGCACTACGTAAATATGCTCGTGTACGTTTGTCTAACCTGATTGAGGTAACAGCTTACATTCCTGGTATCGGACATAACCTACAAGAGCACAGTGTAGTACTTATCCGTGGCGGACGTGTAAAAGACTTACCGGGTGTACGTTACCACATCGTTCGTGGTGCGCTTGATACTGCCGGAGTTGACGGCCGTATGCAAGGACGTTCTAAATACGGAACAAAACGCCCTAAACAAAGCAAATAATATAAACAAACATAAGGGTTTTTAGAAGTTGAGTTCAGATCAGTGGAGTCAGGCAGCTGACAATGAAATTGAGATGAAAGACAGATAGAAATCCTTTTAAAAGAGAAGGGAGGCTATTCAGATGCCACGTAAAGGTCCTGTAGCAAAAAGAGACGTTTTGCCAGATCCAATTTACAATTCTAAACTTGTATCACGTTTGATCAACAAAATGATGATCGACGGTAAAAGAGGAAAGTCACAAACTATTCTCTACAAGTCATTTGATATCATCAAAGAACGTACTGGTAATGAAGCGATGGAGGTTTTCGAACAAGCCTTGAAAAACATCATGCCAGTTCTTGAAGTTAAAGCACGTCGTGTAGGTGGAGCTAACTACCAAGTTCCTGTAGAAGTTCGCCCAGATCGTCGTACGACTTTAGGTCTTCGCTGGTTAGTAAACTACGCTCGTCTTCGTGGAGAAAAAACGATGGAAGAGCGTCTTGCTAACGAAATCCTTGACGCAGCTAACAACACTGGTGCTGCTGTTAAGAAACGTGAAGATACACACAAAATGGCAGAAGCGAACAAAGCATTCGCTCACTACCGCTGGTAGGATTTATACCAAACTAAAAAAACTATTCCCTAATAAGGAAGGAGAAATTACCCAATGGCAAGAGAGTTCTCCTTAGACAAAACTCGTAATATTGGTATCATGGCTCACATCGATGCCGGTAAAACGACAACGACTGAGCGTATCTTGTACTACACTGGTCGTATCCATAAAATTGGTGAAACTCACGAAGGAGCTTCACAAATGGACTGGATGGAGCAGGAGCAAGAACGTGGTATTACAATCACTTCTGCTGCTACTACAGCACAATGGAAAGGTTACCGTGTAAACATCATTGATACACCAGGACACGTAGACTTCACTGTTGAAGTTGAACGTTCTTTGCGTGTACTTGATGGTGCGGTTGCTGTTCTTGATGCACAATCAGGTGTAGAGCCTCAAACTGAAACAGTTTGGCGCCAAGCAACAACTTACGGAGTACCTCGTATCGTATTCGTTAACAAAATGGATAAAACTGGTGCGGACTTCCTTTACTCTGTAAGCACATTAAGAGATCGTCTTCAAGCGAACGCTCATGCAATTCAATTGCCGATCGGCGCTGAAGATCAATTCGAAGGAATCATCGACCTTGTAGAAAACGTAGCATACTTCTACGAAGATGACCTTGGAACTCGCTCTGATGCACAAGAAATCCCTGCTGAGTATAAAGACAAAGCTGAAGAGCTTCGCAGCAGCTTGATTGAAGCTGTCGCTGAGCTTGATGAAGAGCTTATGGAAAAATACCTTGAGGGTGAAGAAATCACAATTCCTGAATTGAAAGCTGCAATCCGTAAAGGAACTTTGAATGTTGAATTCTACCCAGTTCTTGTTGGATCTGCTTTCAAAAACAAAGGTGTTCAGCTTGTACTTGACGCTGTGCTTGACTACCTTCCTGCACCAACTGATGTTGCTGCAATCAAAGGTACATTGCCAGATACAAATGAAGAGGTTGTACGTGAGTCTACTGATGACGCACCATTCGCAGCTCTTGCATTTAAAGTTATGACTGACCCTTATGTTGGGAAACTAACTTTCTTCCGCGTATACTCTGGAACACTTGATTCTGGTTCTTACGTGAAGAACTCTTCTAAGAACAAGCGTGAGCGTGTTGGACGTATCCTTCAAATGCACGCAAACAGCCGTGAAGAAATCTCTACTGTATATGCAGGGGATATCGCAGCAGCTGTTGGTCTTAAAGATACATCTACTGGTGATACTCTTTGTGACGAGAAAAATCTTGTTATCCTTGAGTCTATGGAATTCCCAGAGCCAGTTATCGATGTAGCTATCGAGCCTAAATCTAAGGCTGACCAAGATAAAATGGGTATCGCTTTAGCTAAACTAGCTGAAGAGGATCCAACATTCCGTACACAAACAAACACTGAAACTGGTCAAACGATCATCTCTGGTATGGGTGAGCTTCACCTTGATATCATTGTTGACCGTATGAAGCGTGAGTTCAAGGTTGAAGCTAACGTAGGAGCTCCTCAAGTTGCGTACCGTGAAACATTCCGTTCTAGTGCAAAAGTTGAAGGTAAATTCGTACGTCAGTCTGGTGGACGCGGTCAGTTCGGACACGTTTGGATCGAATTCGAACCAAACGAAGAAGGCGCAGGCTTCGAATTCACAAATGCAATCGTCGGTGGGGTTGTTCCACGTGAATACATTCCAGCAATTCAAGCAGGTCTTGAAGATTCACTAGAAAATGGTGTATTAGCTGGATTCCCATTAATCGACATCAAAGCAAAATTATTCGATGGATCTTACCACGATGTTGACTCTAACGAAATGGCGTTTAAAATTGCTGCATCTATGGCATTGAAAAATGCTGTCAGCAAATGTAACCCAGTTCTACTTGAGCCAATGATGAAAGTAGAAGTCGTTATCCCAGAAGAATACATGGGAGACATCATGGGTGATATCACATCTCGTCGTGGACGTGTAGAAGGTATGGAAGCTCGCGGTAACGCTCAAGTTGTTCGCGCTATGGTTCCACTTTCTGAAATGTTCGGATATGCAACTGCACTCCGTTCTAACACACAAGGACGCGGTACTTTCACTATGCACATGGATCACTACGAAGAAGTGCCTAAGAGCATCAGTGAAGAAATCATCAAAAAAAATAAAGGTGAATAATTGATTTTGCCTTTAAACTAAAGTATAACTACTATTGAAGATCAGAAAGTGAGAGGTAACTCTTCACTTTCTATCACTCATACCAAATACAATGAACCTTTAAGGAGGATTTTTAGAATGGCTAAAGAAAAATTCGACCGTTCCAAATCGCATGCTAACATTGGTACAATTGGACACGTTGACCATGGTAAAACAACTCTAACTGCTGCTATCTCAACAGTTCTTCATAAGAAATCTGGTAAAGGTACAGCTATGGCTTATGACCAAATCGATGGTGCTCCAGAAGAGCGCGAGCGTGGAATCACAATCTCAACTGCACACGTTGAGTATGAAACTGAAACTCGTCACTATGCACACGTAGACTGCCCAGGACACGCTGACTATGTTAAAAACATGATCACTGGTGCTGCTCAAATGGACGGCGCGATCTTAGTAGTATCTGCTGCTGATGGTCCAATGCCACAAACACGTGAGCACATCCTACTTTCTCGTAACGTAGGTGTTCCTTACATCGTAGTATTCCTTAACAAATGTGACATGGTTGACGATGAAGAGTTACTTGAACTTGTTGAAATGGAAGTTCGTGACCTTCTTTCTGACTATGACTTCCCTGGTGACGATGTACCAGTTATCAAAGGTTCTGCTCTTAAAGCTCTTGAAGGTGATGCTGATTACGAAGCAAAAATCTTCGAACTTATGGATGCGGTTGATGAGTACATCCCAACTCCAGAGCGTGACACTGAGAAGCCATTCATGATGCCAGTTGAGGACGTATTCTCAATCACTGGTCGTGGAACAGTTGCTACTGGTCGTGTTGAGCGTGGACAAGTTAAAGTCGGTGACGAAGTTGAAATCATCGGTCTTCAAGAAGAAAACGGTAAAACAACTGTTACAGGTGTTGAAATGTTCCGTAAACTTCTTGACTATGCTGAAGCTGGTGACAACATCGGTGCACTACTTCGTGGTGTATCTCGTGAAGATATCCAACGTGGTCAAGTACTTGCTAAACCAGGTACAATCACTCCACATAGCCGTTTCAAAGCTGAAGTTTATGTACTTTCTAAAGAAGAGGGTGGACGTCACACTCCATTCTTCACTAACTACCGTCCGCAGTTCTACTTCCGTACAACTGACGTAACTGGTATCGTACATCTTCCAGAAGGTACTGAAATGGTAATGCCTGGCGATAACACTGAGATGGAAGTTGAACTTATCTCTACTATCGCTATCGAAGAAGGAACTCGTTTCTCTATCCGTGAGGGTGGACGTACTGTAGGTTCTGGCGTCGTTTCTACTATCATTAAGTAATAACAGTTAAAAGAGACTCCTTGCAAAAGGGTCTCTTTTTTTGCTTTTCCAGTGCATAACGGCTACTATAAGCTATAGAATCTAAATGGAACCGAGAGGATCACTGGAATGGCGAAGACAATGTTGAAAAAGTGGCCGATTGGCGGGCTTGATCAATGGATTATGATAAAAGAAGATCAAGCAGAAAAAACAAAACCTGTTTTATTATTTTTACACGGTGGCCCAGGCTCAGCTCAAATGAGTTATATCGATTCCTTTCATAAGGAACTTGATCAAGACTTCACTGTTGTTCATTGGGACCAGCGCGGTGCAGGACTGTCTTATCAAAAAAACATTCCTGAGTCTTCTATGACCATTGGGCAATTCGTAGAGGATACGATTGAGCTTACAGAAAAACTACTTTCTTATAATGATCAAACGAAATTATACATTGCGGGTTATTCATGGGGATCATTAATTGCGATACAAGCTGTACATAAACGACCAGATTTGTATCATGCCTATTATGGAATTAGTCAGGTGGTTGATGTATTAAAAGAGGATATTGTATCGTACGAACTTCTTCTAAAAAAATATCAAGGCAAGCATTTCTTCACTAGATGTCTAAGATTGCTGACACCACCCCCTTGGAAACGCACCTCTGCTCATGCTTTGTTCTCTCTATACAAAGAGTTCGCAAAAGTAGGGCTCACGCATAGGTGGAAGCCACTTTTTCAAATGCTGTATGCATTTCTCGTTAGTAAGCATTATCAGCTAAAAGATAAGTGGAAATTCCTTATGGGACAGAAGTATAGCCAGGATATGCTGTGGGACGAGCTGATGAACGAAAGCATTCA
This sequence comes from Bacillus sp. FSL R5-0397, assembly GCF_038593395.1. Classification (NCBI taxonomy): domain Bacteria; kingdom Bacillati; phylum Bacillota; class Bacilli; order Caryophanales; family Bacillaceae; genus Bacillus; species Bacillus sp. FSL R5-0397. The sequence continues at coordinate 139,818 of NZ_CP151992.1, forward strand.
ATACCGAGTTTCTTCTATATTAATACCCTGCTACTTTATCATCGGGGAACATGACATGATTACACCAGCTGCTGTATCAAAACCATATGTTGATCAACTTACAGCACCAATAAAAGAGTGGTTTACTTTTAAAGAATCTGCGCATTCTCCGCATATTGAAGAGCCAGAAGAATTTATTCGTATCGTCAGGAAGACAGCTACACATCATCTTCAGGGAAAGCTTGATTTATAGGCTGAACCCCTGTATAATATGAAAAGTGTGCAAATCATAAATTTATCCGATTTATTATTGCAACACGCAGGCCAATTTGGTACAATAGTGCATGTTGGTCTTTGACTGCGATGAAGTGAGAGGTTGCTGACACACCCGGCCGCTTTGCCATGGCAAGGTGATCAGGTTTTTCTCACGGAGAACTGTCTAACGTAAGTAGGCGAAAAGGAGGGAAAATAATGGCAAAACAAAAAATTCGTATTCGTTTAAAAGCATATGATCATAGAATTCTTGATCAATCTGCTGAGAAGATTGTTGAAACGGCTAAGCGTTCTGGTGCTAGTGTATCTGGTCCAATTCCGCTTCCAACTGAAAAATCAGTTTACACAATCCTTCGTGCGGTGCATAAGTACAAAGATTCTCGTGAGCAATTTGAGATGCGTACTCACAAACGTCTAATCGACATCGTGAATCCAACTCCACAAACAGTTGATGCACTTATGCGTTTAGATTTACCATCCGGTGTAGATATCGAAATCAAACTTTAATTCAAATAGAAAACACATATTATAGGAGGTGTGACGAATGACCAAAGGAATCTTAGGTAGAAAAATTGGTATGACGCAAGTATTCGCAGAAAACGGTGATCTTATCCCTGTAACTGTTGTTGAGGCTGCTGCTAACGTTGTTCTTCAGAAGAAGACTACTGACACGGATGGCTATGAAGCAATCCAAATCGGTTTTGATGACAAACGTGAGAAGCTTTCTAACAAACCAGAGAAAGGCCACGTTGCTAAAGCGGAAACTGCTCCTAAGCGCTTCGTAAAAGAATTACGCGGTGTGGAGTTAGATGCGTATGAAGTTGGTCAGGAAGTCAAAGTTGATATTTTCGCAAATGGAGATATCGTAGATGTAACAGGAACATCAAAAGGTAAAGGATTCCAAGGGGCTATCAAACGCCACGGACAATCACGCGGACCAATGACTCACGGTTCACGTTACCACCGTCGTCCTGGTTCAATGGGACCTGTTGATCCAAACCGAGTATTCAAAGGTAAACTTCTTCCAGGACGTATGGGCGGAGAGCAAATCACTGTCCAAAACCTTGAGATCGTTAAAGTTGATGCAGAACGCAATCTTCTATTGATCAAAGGAAACGTACCAGGAGCTAAAAAATCTCTAGTAACTGTAAAGAGTGCAGTTAAAACTAAATAACTCTCTTAGGAAAGGAGGAAACAAGTCATGCCAAAAGTAGCATTATTTAACCAAAACGGTTCTACTAACGGTGAAATCGAATTAAACGCTTCTGTGTTTGGAATTGAGCCAAACGAAAGCGTAGTATTCGATGCTATTCTTATGCAAAGAGCTTCCTTACGTCAAGGAACTCACAAAGTAAAAACTCGTTCTGAAGTACGTGGCGGAGGTCGTAAACCTTGGAGACAGAAGGGTACAGGTCGTGCTCGTCAAGGTTCTATCCGTTCACCACAATGGCGCGGAGGCGGTATCGTATTCGGTCCAACACCACGCAGCTATTCTTATAAATTACCTAAAAAAGTTCGCCGCTTGGCTATCAAGTCAGTATTGTCTTCTAAAGTAATCGACAACAACATCATCGTTCTTGAAGATCTTACTCTTGATGCAGTGAAAACGAAAGAATTCGCAGGGATCCTTAAAGGGTTATCTGTTGAGAAGAAAGCGTTGATCGTCACTGCGGATGCAAACGAAACAGTTGCTTTATCTGCTCGTAACATCCCTGGAGTAACAGTTGTTGAAGCTAACGGTATCAACGTTCTTGACGTTGTCAACCACGACAAACTTCTGATCACTAAAGCAGCGGTTGAAAAAGTAGAGGAGGGACTTGCATAATGAAAGATCCTCGTGATGTTCTAAAGCGCCCTATCATTACTGAACGTTCTGCTGATCTAATGACAGAGAAGAAGTATACGTTCGAAGTTGATGTCAGAGCTAACAAGACAGAAGTGAAAGACGCTGTTGAAGAAATCTTTGGAGTGAAAGTTGAGAAAGTCAACGTTCAAAACTACAAAGGTAAATCAAAACGCGTTGGACGCTACACTGGTATGACTAGCCGTCGCAGAAAAGCGATCGTGAAATTAACTGCTGACAGCAAAGAAATCGAAATTTTTGAAGCGTAAATCTTAAAAAGAAGGAGGGAAATTCAAAATGGCGATTAAAAAGTATAAACCAACCAGTAATGGTCGTCGTGGCATGACTACTTCAGATTTTGCTGAAATCACGACTGACAAACCAGAAAAATCGTTGCTTGCACCGCTTCACAGAAAAGGCGGACGTAACAACCAAGGTAGATTGACTGTTCGTCATCAAGGTGGCGGTCATAAACGTCAATACCGTATCATCGACTTTAAGCGTGATAAAGACGGTATACCTGGACGCGTTGCTACAATCGAGTATGATCCAAACCGTTCAGCGAACATCGCTCTTGTAAACTATGCAGATGGTGAGAAACGTTACATTCTTGCTCCGAAAGGAATCCAAGTTGGTACTGAAGTTACTTCTGGACCAGAAGCTGACATCAAACCAGGTAATGCTCTTCCACTTATCAACATCCCAGTTGGTACAGTTGTGCATAACATTGAATTAAAACCAGGTAAAGGTGGACAATTAGTTCGTTCTGCTGGTACTTCTGCTCAAGTTCTAGGTAAAGAAGGTAAATACGTTCTTGTACGTTTGAACTCTGGTGAAGTACGCATGATCCTTTCTGCTTGCCGTGCGACTATCGGTCAAGTTGGAAACGAACAACACGAACTAATCAACATCGGTAAAGCTGGACGTTCTCGCTGGAAAGGCGTACGCCCAACAGTTCGTGGTTCTGTAATGAACCCTAACGATCACCCACACGGCGGTGGTGAAGGACGCGCTCCAATCGGACGTAAATCACCAATGTCTCCATGGGGTAAACCGACTCTTGGATTCAAGACTCGTAAGAAAACCAACAAGTCTGATAAATTCATTGTACGTCGTCGTAAAAACAAGTAACGGGGTTGTCTACGGTTCATTTAGGACCGTAGTTCAATCACGAAGGGAGGTTCCACAATGGCTCGCAGCTTAAAAAAAGGACCATTTGTTGATGATCATTTGATGGCTAAAGTCGAGAAATTGAATGAAACTGACAAAAAGCAAGTCGTAAAAACTTGGTCTCGTCGTTCTACAATTTTCCCACAATTCATCGGTCACACAATCGCTGTCTATGACGGACGCAAACATGTACCTGTTTTCATTTCTGAAGATATGGTAGGTCACAAATTGGGCGAATTCGCACCAAGCCGTACTTACAAAGGTCATGCTAGTGACGATAAAAAAACAAGACGCTAATGAGAGGAGGCTTTTAAATGCAAGCTAAAGCTGTCGCAAGAACAGTCCGTATTGCTCCTCGTAAAGCACGTCTAGTAATGGACCTGATCCGAGGTAAGCAAGTAGGAGAAGCAGTTTCTATCTTAAACCTTACGCCTAAGGCTGCTTCACCAATTATTGAAAAAGTATTAAAATCTGCTATCGCAAATGCTGAGCACAACTACGAGTTGGATGCTAACAGCCTAGTGATTACTCAAGCATTCGTTGACGAAGGTCCAACACTTAAGAGATTCCGTCCACGGGCTATGGGTCGTGCGAGCGCAATTAACAAACGTACTAGCCACATTACAATCGTTGTATCAGAAAAGAAGGAGGGATAATCCGTGGGTCAAAAGGTAAATCCAGTAGGTCTTCGTATTGGCGTCATTCGTGATTGGGAATCTAAATGGTTCGCAGGAAAAGATTACGCTGACTTCTTACATGAAGACTTGAAAATCCGTGAATTCATCAGCAAGCGTTTGTCTGACGCGTCTGTTTCTAAAGTAGAAATCGAACGTGCTGCAAACCGCGTAAATATCACAATCCACACGGCTAAACCAGGTATGGTAATTGGTAAAGGCGGATCTGAAGTTGAAGCACTTCGTAAAGCTCTTAACAGCCTAACTGGCAAACGTGTACACATCAACATTCTTGAAATCAAGAGAGCAGATCTTGATGCTCAGCTAGTTGCTGAAAACATCGCTCGTCAACTTGAAAATCGTATTTCATTCCGTCGTGCACAAAAACAAACAATCCAACGCACAATGCGTGCTGGAGCACAAGGAATCAAAACAATGGTTTCTGGTCGTCTTGGCGGTGCAGATATTGCTCGTTCTGAATATTACAGTGAAGGTACTGTTCCATTGCACACACTTCGTGCTGACATCGACTATGCTACTGCTGAAGCTGATACTACTTATGGTAAGCTTGGCGTAAAAGTATGGATCTATCGTGGAGAAGTCCTTCCAACTAAGAAGAATACTGCGGAAGGAGGAAAATAATATGTTATTGCCAAAACGCGTGAAGTATCGCAGAGAACATCGTGGAAAAATGCGTGGTCGTGCAAAAGGCGGCACTGAAGTACATTTCGGTGAGTTCGGTATCCAAGCTCTTGAAGCTTCTTGGATCACTAACCGTCAAATCGAAGCTGCTCGTATTGCTATGACTCGTTACATGAAACGTGGCGGTAAAGTTTGGATCAAAATTTTCCCTTCTAAGCCATACACAGCAAAACCTCTAGAGGTCCGCATGGGTTCCGGTAAAGGTGCTCCAGAAGGCTGGGTAGCTGTAGTAAAACCGGGCAAAGTTTTATTTGAAATTTCTGGTGTGTCTGAAGAAGTTGCTCGTGAAGCTCTTCGTCTTGCATCTCACAAATTGCCAATTAAGACGAAGTTCGTAAAACGTGAAGAAATTGGTGGTGAATCAAATGAAAGCTAATGAAATTCGTGACCTTACCACTGCTGAAATTGAACAAAAAGTAAAGTCTCTTAAAGAAGAACTTTTCAATCTTCGTTTCCAATTAGCGACTGGGCAGCTTGAAAACACTGCTCGCATTCGTGAAGTGCGTAAATCAATCGCACGCATGAAAACTGTGATTCGTCAAAGAGAAATCGCTGCTAATAAATAATAATTAGAGGGGAGGCCCCGCAAACATGAGCGAACGTAACCAACGTAAAGTGTATCAAGGTCGTGTTGTTTCTGACAAAATGGATAAAACCATCACTGTTGTAGTTGAAACATACAAAAAGCATTCACTTTATGGCAAACGTGTAAGATACTCTAAAAAGTTCAAAGCACATGATGAAAACAACCAAGCAAAAATCGGAGACATCGTAAAGGTCATGGAAACTCGTCCATTATCTGCGACTAAACGCTTTCGTCTAGTTGAAGTTGTCGAAGAAGCTGTTATTATCTAATAAAGTTCGGATTTCTTTTTCCGAAGGGAGGTAACATTAATGATTCAACAGGAGACTCGTTTAAAAGTAGCTGACAACTCTGGCGCACGCGAAGTACTAACGATTAAAGTTCTTGGTGGCTCTGGACGTAAAACGGCTAACATCGGTGATGTCATTGTTTGTACGGTTAAACAAGCAACACCAGGAGGCGTTGTCAAAAAAGGTGAAGTTGTGAAAGCAGTTATCGTTCGTACTAAGAGCGGAGCTCGCAGAAACGATGGATCTTACATCAGTTTTGATGAAAATGCATGTGTCATCATCCGTGACGACAAGAGCCCACGTGGAACTCGTATCTTCGGACCAGTAGCACGTGAACTTCGTGAAAACAACTATATGAAAATTGTTTCTTTAGCACCAGAAGTACTTTAATGAATACAATCCGCGACTCAAGGAGGTGCGATTAAATGCATGTTAAAAAGGGCGATAAAGTAGTGGTTATCTCTGGTAAAGATAAAGGTAAACAAGGTGTCATCCTTGCTGCTTTCCCTAAAAAGGACCGTGTTTTAGTAGAAGGTATTAACCTTGTGAAAAAACACTCTAAACCAACCCAAGCTAACCCTCAAGGCGGAATTTCTGAACAAGAAGCGCCGATCCACGTATCAAACGTAATGCCGCTTGATCCTAAAACGGGTGAAGTGACACGTATTGGATATAAAGTTGAGGACGGAAAGAAAGTCCGTGTAGCGAAAAAATCTGGGCAAGTTCTAGATAAATAGTAAATAAGGAAGGGAGGTCTTTCTCATGAACCGCCTTAAAGAAAAGTATGTAAAAGAAATTACACCTGCATTAGTTTCTAAGTTTGAATACAAATCAGTAATGCAAGTGCCAAAAATCGAAAAAATCGTGATCAACATGGGTGTTGGTGACGCCGTTCAAAACGCTAAAGCAATCGATACTGCTGTTGAAGAATTAACGTTTATCGCTGGTCAAAAACCTGTCGTTACTCGTGCGAAGAAGTCTATTGCTGGATTCCGTCTACGTGAAGGAATGCCAATCGGTGCGAAAGTAACACTTCGCGGAGAGCGCATGTACGATTTCCTTGATAAACTTATTTCTGTATCTTTACCACGTGTACGTGACTTCCGCGGGATTTCTAAGAAATCTTTCGACGGTCGTGGAAACTACACGCTTGGTATTAAAGAACAGTTAATCTTCCCAGAAATTGATTACGATAAAGTAACAAAAGTCCGCGGTATGGATATCGTTATCGTTACGACTGCCAACACGGATGAAGAAGCACGTGAGTTATTAACTCAAGTAGGTATGCCGTTCCAGAAATAATCAATGAAAGGGAGGCGAAATCGTGGCTAAAAAGTCTATGATTGCGAAACAACAACGCAAACAAAAGTTTAAAGTTCAAGAGTATACGCGCTGCGAACGTTGTGGACGTCCACATTCAGTAATTCGCAAGTTTAAACTTTGCCGTATTTGTTTCCGCGAACTTGCATATAAAGGACAAATTCCTGGCGTTAAAAAAGCCAGCTGGTAATCCCCATAAATGGGAAGGAGGTTATTAAATAATGGTTATGACAGATCCGATTGCAGATTTGCTGACTCGTATTCGCAATGCGAACATGGTACGTCATGAGAAGCTAGAAGTACCGGCTTCAAAAATCAAAAGAGAAATTGCTGAAATCTTAAAGCGTGAAGGTTTTATCCGTGACGTTGAGTACGTCGAAGACAGCAAACAAGGAATTATCCGTTTGTTCCTTAAATACGGCCAAAACAACGAACGTGTTATCACTGGTCTTAAAAGAATCAGTAAACCTGGTTTACGCGTATATGCGAAATCAAATGAAGTACCACGTGTACTTAACGGACTTGGAATCGCAATTATTTCTACATCACAAGGTGTTTTATCGGACAAAGAAGCCCGTGCTAAACAAGCTGGTGGAGAAGTACTTGCTTACGTATGGTAAAAAAAGTTTAAGATGAATGGAGGTGCTTGGTATGTCTCGTATAGGTAAAAAGCTAATCGAGATCCCTTCAGGAGTAACTGTGACAAACAACGATAACACAGTGACAGTAAAGGGACCAAAAGGTGAACTAACTCGTGCATTTCACCCTGATATGGAAATTAAAATTGAGGACAACGTCTTAACTGTAAGCCGTCCGTCTGAAAATAAAGAACACCGTGCATTACATGGTACAACACGTAGCTTAATTGCAAACATGGTTGAAGGTGTATCTAAAGGTTTCGAAAGAGGTTTAGAACTAATCGGTGTCGGTTACCGTGCAGCTAAATCTGGAAACAAACTTGTTCTTAACGTTGGATACTCTCACCCAGTTGAAATCGTTCCTGAGGCTGGAGTTGAAGTAGAAGTTCCATCTCAAACGAAAGTAATCGTTAAAGGTATCGATAAAGAGCGTGTAGGAGCTCTAGCTTCTAACATCCGCGCTGTCCGTGCTCCAGAGCCTTACAAAGGTAAAGGAATTCGTTACGAAGGTGAATTCGTTCGCCGTAAAGAAGGAAAAACTGGTAAGTAAGATCGCTTAATGTGAAGAAAGGAGTGACTCGGATGATTACGAAAACTAGCAAAAACGCTACTCGTCTTAAAAGACACGCTCGTGTTCGTGCGAAACTTTCAGGTACTGCTGAAAGACCTCGCCTTAACGTTTTCCGTTCTAACAAGAACATCTACGCTCAAGTAATTGATGATGTTAACGGTGTAACACTTGTAAGTGCTTCTACTCTTGATAAAGAGTTAAAGATCGAGAATAGTTCTGACGCTGCAGCTGCTACTAAAGTTGGCGAACTTGTTGCAAAACGTGCTGTTGAAAAAGGCATCTCTAACGTGGTATTTGACCGCGGAGGATACTTATATCATGGACGTGTAAAAGCTCTAGCTGAAGCTGCTCGTGAGGCTGGACTTAAATTTTAATAAAAGAAGGAGGGACACATCCGAATGAGTCGTATTGACCCAAGCAAATTAGAGTTAGAAGAACGCTTAGTTACGGTTAACCGGGTAGCGAAAGTTGTTAAAGGTGGACGTCGTTTCCGTTTTGCAGCTTTAGTTGTTGTCGGTGACAAAAACGGTCATGTAGGATTCGGTACTGGTAAAGCACAAGAAGTACCAGAAGCGATCCGCAAAGCTGTTGAAGACGCGAAAAAGAATTTAATTGAAGTACCAATGGTTGGAACTACAATTCCACATGAAATCATCGGTCGATTCGGTGCAGGAAACGTTCTATTGAAGCCTGCTTCAGAAGGTACAGGAGTTATCGCTGGAGGCCCAGTGCGTGCGGTACTTGAGCTTGCTGGTCTAGCTGATATCCTTTCTAAATCTCTAGGTTCTAATACACCGATCAACATGATCCGCGCAACACTTCAAGGTTTAAGTGAACTTAAACGTGCTGAAGATGTAGCGAAGCTTCGTGGAAAATCTGTAGAAGACCTGTTAGGATAAGGAGGGAACAATAATGGCAAATAAATTAGAAATTACCCTCAAACGCAGTGTAATCGGTCGCCCGGAAGATCAGCGTGTCACTGTTCGTACTCTTGGTCTAAAGAAAACAAACCAAACAGTCGTACATGAAGACAATGCAGCGATCCGCGGCATGATTAACAAGGTGTCTCATTTAGTTTCTGTTAAAGAACAATAAAACATTTTTAATCGATAAGGAGGTGCCCAAATGAAACTTCATGAATTGAAGCCTTCAGAAGGTTCACGTAAAGTACGCAACCGTGTTGGTCGTGGTATTGGATCAGGTAACGGTAAAACTTCTGGTAAAGGTCATAAAGGTCAAAACGCTCGTTCTGGCGGCGGTGTACGCCCTGGATTCGAAGGTGGTCAAATGCCTTTATTCCAACGCCTTCCAAAACGTGGTTTTACAAACATCAACCGTAAAGATTACGCGGTAATCAACTTAGACAGATTAAACAGTTTTGACGAAGGAACGGAAGTCACTCCTGAACTTCTTCTAGAGACTGGTGCAATAAGCAAGTTAAAAGCAGGAGTAAAAATTCTTGGCAACGGTAAATTAGAAAAAAAATTAACTGTAAAAGCCAATAAATTCTCTGCTTCTGCTAAAGAAGCTATTGAAGCTGCTGGCGGTACAGCCGAGGTGATCTAACTTGTTTAAGACAATCTCCAATTTTATGCGCGTGAAAGATATACGGAATAAGATTATATTTACACTTTTAATGTTAGTCGTCTTTCGTATAGGTGCTTTCATCCCTGTGCCTAATGTGAACGCCGAAGTTCTCCAGGCACAGGATCAAATGAGTGTTTTCGGAATCCTCAACACGTTTGGGGGCGGGGCACTTTTCCAATTCTCCATTCTTGCAATGGGGATTATGCCGTATATCACTGCTTCGATCATCATCCAGCTCTTGCAGATGGATGTTGTACCGAAGTTTACTGAGTGGTCAAAGCAAGGAGAGGTTGGCCGCCGAAAATTAGCACAATTCACAAGGTATTTTACAATTGTTCTAGGATTTATCCAGGCTTTAGGAATGTCATATGGATTTAACAATATGGCAGGAGGCATGCTGATTGAAAACCCAGGTGTTTCAACGTATCTCTTAATTGCGGTCGTACTCACTGCGGGAACAGCATTCTTAATGTGGCTGGGAGAGCAGATTACTGCTCACGGTGTTGGTAACGGTATTTCGATTATTATCTTTGCCGGTATCATCGCAGGTATCCCTCAAACATTAAAGCAAGTGTACGCTCAGCAATTTGTAGGTGGAGATGGACAGCTGTTCATGCAAATCCTGAAAATTGCCCTTATTGTGATTGCTATTCTTGTCATTGTTATCGGTGTTATTTACATTCAAATGGCAGTGAGAAAGATTGCGATTCAGTATTCAAAAGGAACTGGCCGTGCACAAATGTCTGCTAGTCAAGCAACGCACCTTCCATTGAAAGTGAATCCAGCAGGGGTGATTCCAGTCATCTTTGCCGTTTCGTTCATTATTACTCCGCAGACGATCGCATCGTTCTTCGGAACAAATAATGTGACAACCTGGATAACTAACAACTTTGACTATACTAAGCCAATCGGTATGACGATTTATGTAGCACTGATTGTTGCTTTCACATATTTTTATGCCTTTGTCCAAGTAAACCCTGAACAAATGGCTGAAAATCTGCAAAAGCAGGGTGGCTATATCCCGGGAGTTCGTCCAGGGAAAATGACTCAAGATAGAATTACGAGCATTTTGTACCGACTCACGTTTGTGGGCGCCATTTTCTTAGCCGTGATTTCAATACTTCCTATCTTTTTCATTCAATTCGCTGGATTACCTTCCGCTGCACAAATTGGCGGCACAAGTCTTCTCATTGTTGTAGGTGTTGCACTTGAAACAATGAAACAGCTTGAAAGCCAATTAGTGAAACGAAACTACCGTGGATTTATGAAATAAAACAGAGGGCTGGGCTCCTGCCCAACCTCTCTAAGTAAGGAAGGGGAAATCCGAAATGAACTTAGTCTTAATGGGGCTTCCGGGTGCTGGTAAAGGCACTCAGGCAGAACGAATTGTTGATGATTATGGGATCCCTCATATCTCAACAGGAGATATGTTCCGTGCTGCTATGAAAGAGGAGACACAACTTGGACTCGAAGCAAAATCCTTTATCGATAAAGGAGAGCTTGTTCCTGATGAGGTCACAATCGGTATTGTTAGAGAAAGACTTGGCAAGAATGATTGTGAACAAGGTTTTCTTCTGGACGGATTTCCGCGAACAGTCGCTCAGGCTGAAGCTTTAGAAGTCATTCTAAAGGACCTTGGCAGAACGATTGATTATGTCATTAATATTAAAGTCGATAAAGATGCTTTGATGGAGCGTCTGACTGGCCGAAGAATTTGCAAAGATTGCGGAGCAACATATCATTTAGTATTCAATCCACCTGCGAAAGAAAATGTTTGTGACAAGTGTGGAGGCGAGCTTTATCAACGTGCAGATGATAATGCAGAAACCGTTTCGACAAGACTTGAAGTGAACTTAAAGCAGACTGAACCTTTACTGAACTTCTATTCAGAAAAAGGATATCTTGCAAACATTGATGGTGCGAAGCACATTAACGATGTTTACGCTGATATCAAGGACCTGCTTGGGGGATTAAATAAATGATTATCTGTAAAACTCCTCGCGAGCTTGAGATTATGAGAGAAGCTGGACGCATTGTCGCACTGACTCATGAAGAGCTGAAGAAACATATAAAACCAGGTATTTCGACAAAAGAATTGGATCAAATTGCCGAACGTTTTATTACAAAGCAGGGTGCAATCCCATCTTTTAAAGGGTATAATGGTTTTCGCGGGAGCATTTGCGTTTCGGTGAATGAAGAACTCGTTCACGGTATTCCTGGTAAACGGGTTTTACGTGATGGAGACATCATTAGTATCGATATCGGCGCAAAGTTAAATGGCTATCATGGTGACTCTGCTTGGACTTATCCAGTTGGGGTAATCAGTGATGAGGACCGCAAACTACTGGAAGTCACAGAGGAATCTCTATATAAGGGCTTACAGGAAGCAAAGCCAGGTGAACGTCTGTCAAACATTTCCCATGCCATACAAACGTATGTTGAAGATGAGAATTTCTCAGTTGTTAGAGAATATGTTGGACATGGGGTCGGACAGGATCTTCATGAGGACCCTCAAATTCCTCATTATGGTCCACCGAACAAAGGCCCACGGCTCAAACCTGGAATGGTGTTGGCCATCGAACCGATGGTGAACGCAGGCAGCCGATATGTGAAAACACTGGCTGATAACTGGACGGTTGTAACGGTTGATGGGAAAAAGTGTGCTCACTTTGAGCATACGATTGCGATTACAGATACAGGTTTTGATATACTGACTAAGATTTAGGTCTTCACTGAAGCCTTTCAGGCCCAAATCGGGCAGGTTGTCTGTATAGTCCAAGGAAAGAACAAGATCAGTATACAGTTGTCATCGGCGTGTTCGATGGCTGCCATGTACTAATCGCAGACGGAGAAAAGCGTAAATTCATTCTCCTAAGAAAAAATATCAATCATTTAACCTTTTATGATTGCGTATCTCCGGAAGTTCAGAACAGTATATTCAAAACAGGTCGGGTGATAGATGGACAATTGAGAACATCTCATTTGGACATTTATCAGAGAGCAAGTTACTGATTTGAAGAAGGGAGAACACTTGAATGGCGAAAGACGATGTAATTGAAGTGGAAGGTACTGTAGCAGAAACTTTGCCAAATGCAATGTTCAAAGTTGAACTAGAGAATGGTCATACAGTTTTGGCTCATGTATCAGGAAAAATCCGTATGCACTTCATTCGCATTTTACCTGGAGACAAAGTTACGGTAGAATTATCTCCATATGACTTAACTCGTGGTAGAATTACGTACCGTTACAAATAAAGCAACTCCGGAAGAAGGAGGTTGGAAACACATGAAAGTGAGACCATCTGTTAAACCTATCTGTGAAAAATGTAAAGTGATTCGCAGAAAAGGAAAAGTAATGGTGATCTGTGAAAACCCAAAACATAAACAAAAACAAGGCTAATAACAAGGAGGTGCCCAAATCATGGCTCGTATTGCTGGTGTAGATATTCCACGTGATAAGCGTGTTGTCATTTCTTTAACATATGTTTTTGGAATTGGTCGTACGACGGCTCAACAAGTCCTTAAAGAAGCAGGTGTTTCTGAAGACACTCGCGTTCGCGATCTAACTGAAGACGAACTAGGTAAAATCCGTGATATCATTGACAAACTTAAAGTAGAAGGTGACCTTCGTCGTGAAGTTTCACTTAACATTAAGCGTCTAATTGAAATCGGAAGCTACCGCGGAATCCGTCATCGTAGAGGACTTCCTGTTCGTGGACAAAACACAAAAAACAACGCGCGTACTCGTAAAGGTCCGCGTCGTACTGTAGCTAACAAGAAAAAATAAGTAAAGGAGGTAGTTAAAGAATGGCTGCTGCTCGTAAACAAAATACGCGTAAACGTCGCGTGAAAAAGAATATTGAAGCTGGAATCGCTCATATCCGTTCCACTTTCAACAACACGATTGTAACGATTACTGATGTTCATGGAAACGCAATTTCTTGGTCAAGTGCTGGTGCATTAGGATTCAGAGGTTCTCGTAAATCTACTCCTTTCGCTGCACAAATGGCTGCTGAAACTGCTGCTAAAGGTTCTATCGAACATGGCCTTAAAACACTTGAAGTAACTGTTAAAGGTCCTGGTTCTGGTCGTGAAGCTGCAATTCGTGCGCTTCAAGCTGCAGGTCTTGAAGTTACTGCAATCAGAGACGTAACTCCAGTTCCTCATAACGGATGCCGTCCACCAAAACGTCGCCGCGTGTAATTTGTTTGTATAGATTTTGTGTCCCTGTCAATAATGGGTTATGATACAGTTATTTATGAGACGAATACACGACTCGTTGCCTGAGCACATACGGGACTAAACAATGAGGAATTTCGGATGGAATCTCATATGATTCTATTCGAGGTTTCGACGTTTTGAAGGAGGGTTTTATTAGATGATCGAAATTGAAAAACCAAAAATCGAAACGGTTGAAATCAGCGACGATGCCAAGTATGGCAAGTTTGTCGTAGAGCCACTTGAGCGTGGATATGGTACCACTTTAGGGAACTCCCTTCGTCGTATCCTTTTATCCTCACTTCCTGGTGCAGCTGTAACATCGATCCAGATAGATGGTGTCTTACACGAATTCTCAACGATCGAAGGCGTGGTTGAAGATGTTACAACGATTATCTTAAACATTAAAAAGCTTGCACTCAAAATCTACTCTGAAGAAGAGAAGACGCTTGAAATTGATGTACAAGATGAAGGAACTGTAACAGCTGCTGATATTACACACGACAGCGATATTGAAATCTTAAATCCAGATCTCCACATCGCAACTCTTGGCAAAAATGCGAGCTTCCGTGTTCGTTTGACTGCACAAAGAGGTCGCGGGTATAATCCTGCTGATGCAAACAAAAGAGACGATCAGCCTATCGGCGTGATTCCGATCGACTCAATCTATACACCTGTATCTCGTGTAACTTATCAAGTGGAGAACACCCGTGTTGGGCAAATCACAAACTATGATAAATTAACACTAGATGTATGGACTGATGGAAGCACAGGACCGAAAGAAGCGATCGCTCTAGGTTCTAAGATTTTAACTGAACACCTAAATATTTTCGTTGGGTTAACTGACGAAGCTCAGCATGCAGAAATCATGGTTGAAAAAGAAGAAGACCAAAAAGAAAAAGTGCTTGAAATGACAATTGAAGAGCTTGATCTTTCTGTTCGTTCTTACAACTGTTTGAAGCGTGCGGGTATTAACACTGTTCAAGAGCTTGCTAACAAGACAGAAGAGGATATGATGAAAGTTCGTAACCTTGGACGTAAATCTCTTGAAGAAGTGAAAGCGAAACTAGAAGAACTTGGACTGGGTCTTCGTAAAGACGATTGACTAGTTTCATTGTGAACTAGGATTTTCGTGTGTTTTTTATTCATACAGCATCTCTAATTAAGGAGGGGACATCACATGGCATACAGAAAGCTAGGACGCACTAGTGCACAACGTAAAGCAATGCTTCGTGACCTAACGACTGATTTGATCATCAACGAACGCATCGAAACAACTGAAACACGTGCGAAAGAACTTCGCTCTGTAGTTGAAAAAATGATCACTCTTGGCAAACGCGGAGATCTTCATGCTCGCCGTCAAGCTGCAGCTTACATTCGTAACGAAGTAGCTAACGCTGAAACAAACCAAGATGCACTTCAAAAATTATTCGCTGACGTTGCAACTCGCTACGAAGATCGCCAAGGTGGATACACTCGTATCATGAAGCTTGGACCTCGTCGCGGCGATGGCGCACCAATGGCTGTCATTGAATTAGTTTAATCACATATCGTGTATCTAAGAAAGGGCGGGACAGTTCATAACTGGATCTATGCCCTTTTTTAGATACTACGGCTTTTTAGCAACAGGCAAAGTAGAGGTTGAGCTGAGAGGAGGTCCGGTAGAGATGGAGAAGACATTAATTGACGTAAAAGACATTGTATTTCGTTATCACAAAGATGCGGACAAGCCCGCTTTAGACCAAGTGTCATTGCATGTGAATCAAAATGAATGGCTTGCCATTGTTGGCCACAACGGTTCAGGTAAATCCACACTTGCCCGTGTACTGAATGGGCTCATTTTACCGGATGCAGGAACGGTCAAGGTTGGTGAGATTGAGCTGAAAGAAGAAAGTGTTTGGGATATTCGCAAAAAGGTCGGCATGGTCTTTCAAAACCCAGACAACCAATTCGTTGGCTCAACGGTTCGTGATGATGTGGCTTTTGGTTTAGAAAATAACGGGGTTGAGCGGGAATTGATGATAGAGCGTGTAGATTGGGCTGTCAAACAGGTCAATATGCAGGAGTTTCTTGATCAAGAGCCGCACCATCTATCAGGCGGGCAAAAGCAGAGAGTAGCAATCGCAGGTGTACTTGCCGCAAGCCCTGACATCATGATCTTGGATGAAGCAACATCAATGCTTGATCCGATTGGCCGTGAAGAAGTGTTAGAAACCGTCAGACTGCTGAAGGAACAAGGAACGGTCACGGTCATTTCCATCACACATGATTTAGACGAGGCTGCGAAGGCAGACCGCGTTATTGTGATGAATGGTGGGAAGAAATTTGCCGAGGGAACACCAGAGGAAGTATTTGAACTAGATGAACAGCTGGTTCAGATTGGACTTGATCTGCCATTTTCCTACCGTTTGAGTAAGCAATTGAAGCAGCAAGGTGTGCCGCTTGCAAATGCCCATTTGACACAAGAAGGATTGGTGAAAGAGCTATGGACATTACGATCAAAGAATTAGAGCATCGTTATCAAATGAAAACGCCGTTTGAGCGTCTCGCTTTGTATGATGTCAATGCTTCCATCAAAGAAGGCAGCTATGTGGCTGTCATCGGTCATACGGGTTCTGGCAAGTCGACATTGCTGCAGCACTTAAATGGACTGCTCAAACCAACAAAAGGGAGCATTACGCTTAGAGATACGGTCTTACAAGCCAATAAAAAGCAGAAGGATATGAAACCCCTTCGAAAAAAGGTCGGCATCGTGTTTCAGTTTCCTGAACATCAGCTCTTTGAGGAGACCATTCTGAAGGATATCTGCTTTGGTCCGATGAATTTCGGTGTTCCAAAAGAAAAGGCAGAAGCCAAGGCTAAAGAGATGCTGAAGCTTGTAGGCCTTCCTGAATCCTTGTTATCTCGATCACCCTTTGAATTAAGCGGTGGTCAAATGAGACGTGTGGCGATTGCAGGTGTTCTAGCGATGGAGCCAGAAGTGCTTGTGCTTGATGAGCCGACTGCGGGATTAGATCCACGCGGACGTAAAGAAATCATGGACATGTTCTATGAGCTTCATCAAAAAGCCAACCTGACGACGATCCTTGTGACACACAGTATGGAAGATGCCGCTCATTATGCGGATCAAATGATTGTGATGCACAAAGGAACAGTAAAGGCGACAGGTACGCCGAGGGAGCTATTTGCCAATCGTACCGACATGTCTTCTTTCGGACTGGACCTCCCGGAAACGATCAAATTCCAGCAGGCTGTCGAAGAAAAGCTGGGGATGACGTTTCCAAGACCGCTTCTGACCATGGATGAAATGGCAGAAGCCTTAACAGCTTTATATCAGGAGGACACGACATCATGATGGATAGTATGATTATCGGCAAATATGTGCCAGGTACATCCTTTGTCCATCGTCTTGATCCAAGGACAAAGCTGTTATCAATTTTCTTTTTTGTCTTTATTGTCTTTTTTGCGAATAACTACATCACTTACGGGCTTTTAGGGGTCTTTACGATCCTTGTGGTGATGGTGTCTCAGGTGCCGCTGTACTTTATTCTCAAAGGAATGAAACCCATCCTTTGGATTGTTCTGTTTACCTTTATTCTGCATATCTTCATGACAAAGGATGGCGCTTTGCTCCTTCACTTTGGTTTTCTGAATATTTATGAAGAAGGTCTAAAACAGGGGATTTTCATTTCACTCCGTTTTGTCTATCTCATCATGATGACAACACTTCTGACGTTGACCACAACGCCTATTGAAGTGACAGACGGGATGGAGAAGCTGTTGCATCCTTTCCGTAAAATCAAGCTACCTGTTCATGAGCTTGCTCTTATGATGTCAATTTCTCTTCGATTTATTCCGACTTTACTCGAAGAAACAGACAAAATCATGAAAGCCCAAATGGCAAGAGGTGTTGATTTTACAAGCGGACCCGTGAAAGATCGTTTAAAAGCGATTGTTCCGTTGCTTGTCCCGCTTTTCGTCAGTGCGTTTAAGCGTGCGGAGGAATTGGCGACCGCTATGGAAGCGAGAGGCTACCGCGGGGGAGAAGGGCGTACGAAATACCGTCAGCTTGTCTGGGGAATGAAAGACACGTTCACGCTGCTTCTATTCATCCTGTTAACAGCACTCCTTGTGCTGCTTAGAAATTAGGTGATGCCTAGATGAAAGTAAAATGTACCGTATCATACGATGGGACACATTTTAAAGGGTATCAAGTGCAACCAGGACAGCGTACTGTACAAACGGAGATTGAATCTGCTCTTGCTAGAATGCATAAACAAGATGAACTGATTCCGATTGTGGCTTCCGGCCGGACAGACAGTGGCGTTCATGCAAAGGGGCAGGTCATCCATTTTGACACCCCGCTTGCCATCCCGATGGAGAGATGGCCGTTTGCCCTCAATAGTCTCCTGCCTGATGACATCAGGGTTCTAAAGGCTGAGGAAGTGGATGAATCGTTTCATGCACGTTTTAGTGTCGTTTCGAAGGAGTACCGTTATAAGGTCTCAACGGAAACGCACCAAAATGTGTTCACGAGACAGTATGCCTGCCACTTTCCTTACCGGCTGGATGCAGACAAAATGAGAGAAGCTGCTGGGCACCTCATTGGCATACACGATTTCACAAGCTTTTGTGCGGCCAATACAGAGGTTCAAGACAAGGTGAGGGAGATTTATGCCCTTGAGTGGAAAAACGTCTCAGACGGGCTTGAAATGCGTGTGAGAGGGAATGGTTTTTTATATAACATGGTGCGAATTATAGCCGGCACGTTACTTGAAATTGGTTCTGGTAAATTTCACCCTGAGGAGATAAAAGCCATGCTTGCCGCCCGAAATCGCGAAGCGGCAGGCAAGACTGCGCCCAGTCACGGACTGTATTTATGGGAAGTTTTCTATGACAACTAAACCAGGTGTAACATGTTCTTGACACAGGAAGCAGAAAGTTATAAGATATCATATGGTATGTATTTCAACCCCACAAATAAGCCCCGGAAGACTTATCTGTGTTTTGAAATAGAACGTAGCATTTGATTCAGGAAAATTCATTGATTTATTTAGGAGGGAAACTCATGCGTACAACACCAATGGCGAACGCAAGCACAATTGAGCGCAAATGGCTAGTGGTTGATGCGGCAGGCAAGACTCTAGGTCGTCTTTCTACTGAAGTAGCATCACTTTTGCGCGGTAAGCACAAACCAACTTATACACCACACGTTGATACAGGTGATCACGTGATCATCATCAATGCTGAGAAAATCGAATTAACTGGTAAGAAATTGACGGACAAAATTTACTACCGTCATACGATGCACCCAGGTGGTTTGAAACAAAGAACTGCTCTTGAGATGCGTACAAACTACCCTGAAAAAATGTTGGAGCTTGCTATCAAAGGTATGCTTCCAAAGGGTCCACTAGGTCGTCAAATGTTCAAAAAATTAAATGTGTACCGTGGTTCTGAGCATCCACATCAAGCACAACAACCTGAAGTTTACGAACTTCGCGGTTAATTATAAGGGAGGTTAACAATTTGGCACAGGTTCAATATTACGGTACAGGTCGTCGTAAAAGTTCTGTAGCGCGCGTTCGCTTAGTTCCAGGTGAAGGCCGTATCGTCGTTAATAATCGTGAAATTACTGAATACATTCCATTCGCTGCTTTAATCGAAGACGTGAAACAGCCTTTGAACATCACAGAAACAGCTAACAGCTACGATGTTCTTGTAAATGTTCACGGTGGTGGATTCTCTGGTCAAGCTGGAGCAATTCGTCACGGTATCTCTCGTGCTCTTCTAGAAGTAGATCCTGAGTACCGTACACCACTTAAACGTGCTGGACTTCTTACTCGTGACTCTCGTATGAAAGAGCGTAAGAAATACGGTCTTAAAGGCGCACGTCGCGCACCTCAGTTCTCAAAACGTTAATCAATTTTATATTGTATGGACGTTTTACAAGGGTTTGTACAGACAAACCCTATATGAAAAGCATCAGCATCCTGCTGGTGCTTTTTTATTTGTGTTTCTTTCTGTCTGGAAACATATAAAATAGGATCATAGTCAGGTTTTTGTTTAAAAAATGATGTTAAAGGGGGATGGCATTTATGAATCTAACAACAGAAAGATGTCTCATTCGACCGTTTATTGAGGATGATTGGCAGGATGTCTATGCATATACATCTGATCTAGCGGTGATGAAGTATATGCCAGAAGGTGTTTTTTCTAGAGAAGAGGCGCAGCAATTTGTCAAAAATAATCGTCTTGAGACGGGCAAGAATTTTGCTGTTCTATTAAAAGAAGATCATACATGCATCGGGCATATCGTGTTTCATCCTTACTTTGGTGAGCACACATATGAAATTGGCTGGGTCTTCAATTCTGCATATCAAAACAAAGGCTTTGCTTCTGAAGCGGCTTATGCTGTCCTACATCATGGCTTTCACACAATGAATTTACATCGAATCATTGCCACTTGTCAGCCTGAAAATGTGCCATCGTGGAGAGTGATGGAGAAAATGGGGATGAGAAGAGAGGGATATTTTAAAAAATGTATACCACAAGGAAATGAGTGGTGGGATGAGTTTTATTATGCCATCTTACGAGAGGAATGGAAAACTTGATAAGTTTTCATGATATGAAGTAATTCGTCATTCCAAATATCCCTTGGCTTGCTCTATTGATATAATCAGGTCAAATAAGCAGAAGAGGGGCGCGGGCATGAGGATCTTTGATGCACATTTTCATATCATTGATTTTGATTTTCCTATTCAAGAAAACCAAGGATATACACCGCCGAGTTATGTGGTGAATGATTATAGGAGAGAGACGGCTGATTTAGGGATTGTAGGTGGAGCGATTGTATCAGGGTCATTTCAGGGCTTTGATCAAGGTTATTTGTTGAAAGCCCTCGATGAAATGGGACCAGCTTTTTGCTGTGTGACACAATTACCTTTTACCGCAGCCGATGATGAGATTGTTCAATTGAATCAACAAGGGGTAAAGGCTTTACGTTTTAATGTGAAGCGGGGCGGTTCGGAGGATATTTCAAAGCTCGACTATTTTGCGAGAAGGGTGTATGAGCTGGCTGGGTGGCATAGTGAGATTTACATAGACGCTAAGCATCTCCCTGACATCTCATCAACGCTTGAACAGCTGCCGGCCGTTTCCATTGATCATCTAGGCTTATCTGAAGAAGGCTTGCCGCATTTGCTCAAGCTGGTTGATAAAGGGGTTCGTGTGAAAGCGACTGGCTTTGGGCGTGTTGATTTAAAGGTTGAACATGCATTGACGTCTATTTATCAAACGAATCCTGATGCACTAATGTTTGGTACAGATCTTCCATCTACAAGGGCGAAACGTCCATTTGAATACGGTGATATTGAATTGATTCAACAGATGTTTGATGAGGAAGCGGCGGATAAAATTTTATATGAGAACGCTATCAATTGGTATTTTGGCAAATGAATAAAGGCTTCCATTCCGTGATAGGAGGTGTGTTCATTGAAGCTGAATCAATTGACATTTAGAGAAGCCGTCCAAGGAGACCTCGACAACATCGTTTTGATGCTTTCAGATGACAAATTAGGCCAAAAGAGAGAACGCTACACTCGTCCATTATTAGAAAGTTACCTCAATGCCTTTCATTCGATCGAAGCGGATCCCAATATTGAACTAATCGTCGCTTGTGATCGGGAAGAGGTAGTCGGTGTTCTCCAATTAACAATGACCCCATTTCTAACGTATCAAGGAGGATGGAGAGCTTCAATAGAAGGAGTTCGTACAGCCTCGACTCATAGAGGAAGAGGAATTGGCACATTGTTGATCAAACGGGCTATTCAACGCGCAAGTGACCGCGGGTGTCATATGATTCAGCTGACAACTGACAAACAGAGGCCAGAAGCACGCCGTCTTTACGAAAAGTTGGGATTTGAAGCTACGCATGATGGGATGAAACTGCATCTTCTTCGTAAATAAACACACCAAGAAGCAAAGGTATTCACAGCCCTTTGCTTTTTTGTGCCTTTGTTTCAAATATTTGTTATATTGGAGACGAGAATCTATAGTGGTTTGGAAAGGAGAAACATTTGAAGAAAACAAAAGAGGATCTTTTGGCATTTGTCACGAAAAACAAAAAGGACGTATCAGTAACAGTTATTGAAAATGAAAATGTGGTATTAGATTGGAATGGTGATCAAAAAACACCACTTGCAAGTACGATGAAATTAATGGTTTTGTTTCATTTTGTTAAAGCTGTATCCAGCGGTGACATCAAGCTAGATGAAAAAGTGGCATTGTCTGATATAGAGCGGTTTTATATTGATAGAACCGATGGCGGTGCGCACACATACTGGCTGGAGGTCAACGATTTTTCTGAGCATGCAACTTTATTAGATGTTGCCAAAGGGATGATGCAATTCAGTTCGAATGCTTGTACTGATTATTTGATTGACCTGCTGGGCTTAGAGAAGATCAATGATCAGATGAAACAAGCAGGTCTTACAGAACATGATGAACTCATGCCGCTGACACCCAAGGTGTTGTGGCCAGCCTATGTATCTGATCATGAGCAGGATGCATTAAAGCAAATAAGCGATGTAACTGATGAACAATACAAATCTCTGATGATTGAGATTTTTCATATCATGAAAAATGACCCGGAGCATAAAAAGGCGTTAGAAGAAAAATTGATGAAAAAGAACTTGTTAAGCTTGCGTATTCAATCTTTACTGACGCAAAAGATGACAAGGTCTACAACGAATCAATATGCACATTTTATGAAACGTCTACAGGATGAGCTGTTAACAACAGAAGAAAAGCGTCTTTTTAGCCAAATTGTGCTGGGAGAAATATTGAAGACGGAAACAGATCAATATATTTGGTATAAAGGGGGATCGACGTTGTTTGTTGTCACTGCTGCTTTATATCGAAAAACGGATACATCAACTATATCGATTTCTCTATTCATCAATGACCTGAAAGCGGAGAATTCTCACTGGATGGGGGAAGTGTTCGATGAATTTATACTTACCGTAGTAGCAGATCAAAACTTTCGACAACAATTGATTCAAGCTTTTACTACATAATTATCAAAAAACAGAGGGTGACGCCCCTCTGTTTTTATTATTTCTTGATGGGAAACGCTTTGTATACATCTTGACGTTTATCTTTTGACTTCACAACTCCATCAACCAGTTCCTTTTGCCAAAGCGCTGTATCGTCTTTGTACTCTTTAAAAGAGTGAGGCAGCTTTTTTTCTAGCTGTTTTCTTTTAAACGTGACGGATGGCTCGTCTTTAGCGTTCATCTTGAGTGTCACTTGCTCCACATTATCGATAAGAATAAAAAGTGCCAATGCATTATATAAGTAGTTTTTTTCAATGGTATCCTTCTTATCAAACCAAAATGAATCAAACTGTTCTTCTGTATCATTGGTATTTTCTTTCACGCCGTATGTCACTTTTAGCGCTTTTTTATCTACAATTTCATACTCGCGAATCACGTTACCTGGAAGATCTGATAAAATAGCGCCGACTGCTCCGTTGTCTCCAATATAAGAATTTTTGTGTTTGGAGAGCTGTTTTAATGATATGTCTTCTATTCCTTTTATGTCGCTCTTCTGCTCGGTCGCTTGACTGCCGCATCCAGATAAGACGACTGTTAGTAGCAACAGGATATACATCCACTTCTTCATGAATTTTGCCCCTTTTCTATTTTTTCTATATATAAATGTTCATTTTATCACAATTTTCCAATCCGTTAGCGCATTGATTTCCATTTACTGAACTGCATGTTTTGTTCAAACCAACGAACAATACAAAGAAAAAAAGGAGTTCAGTCCATGGCAGAAGTTCTTTCATTTTATCAATTGAAAACAAAACGAGATGTCACGCTTGAAAAAAAGCTGTTGCGTACATTGTCTCTTCAACAGGTGACGGTCGCTTCCGAGAAATTCACGAGGAAGTTGTTCCCATTTGCAGATGATCCAGCTGGGATTATGAGTGATGGCTGTATTGATTTCGCCATTGAGGCTTTTTTAGCAGGTGGGAGATACGGTGAGTCGAGTAAGTATGGTGAATCCTTCGATGATATAAAAAAGCGGTCAGTTCATGAAGAAGATGAGCTGGTTGAGGAGCTAGCAGGGTGTTTGCAATCGTGGGGGAATATGTTCCGAATGGAGCGTAAGATGTCGTGTCTGTATCCATTTGCGAAGGAATTTTTAAGTAAGTGGTGGCAGGAAGGCTTTCGAGAATCAGAAAAAAGGCATAAGCTTCGACTGCACTAAGCATATTTCCAGCCCTTGTCCCATATCTATAAAATAATGGTGTATGGGAGGGACAGGGATGAAAAGAAAGCTGAAATGGACAGGGTTTTTAATCGGGTTTATTGTCCTCTTATTCTTATTCAGATTTCAGTTTCTAAATGATGATTCGTGGAAATCGTGGAACTTGCCTTTGAGCGGCAAGATCATCTATTTAGATCCGGGTCACGGCGGTCCAGATGGCGGTGCTGTTGGCGGCGAGTTGCTCGAAAAAGAGATTGCACTGGATGTGTCCATGAAGATAAGAGACTATTTGCAGGAGCAGGGAGCACTCGTTCTCATGACACGGGAAGATGACTCTGATTTATCATCAAAGAATACAAAGGGTTATGCCCGAAAGAAAGCGGAGGATTTGAGAAACCGTGTGAAAGTCATCAATGAATCTGAAGCGGATCTCTATTTAAGCATTCATTTAAATGCGATTCCATCGAACAAATGGAGCGGGGCACAGACGTTCTTTTACGGAAAGTATGAAGAGAATGAAAAAGCAGCGAAGTTCATTCAAGATGAATTGCGCAACAACCTTGAAAACACAGATCGCAAGGCGAAGCGAATCAACGGGATTTATTTAATGCAAAATGTCACGAAGCCAGGAGCGCTTGTCGAAATCGGATTTTTATCGAATCCAAAAGAGGCTGGTCAGCTGGCGACTCCTAAATATCAGGATCAAATTGCTGCTTCAATTTATAAAGGAATTCTCAGATATTTAACAGAGCAAAAAGAGCCGCCTGAATAAGGGGCTTTTTCCTGTTTATCGCAGGCAAAGAGGACAGACATTGTAAGGATATGTATGATATACTTGGATTGTAAACGAATTCAATAAAGGGTGAGGTTCTGCTATGATCGGACAAGATGATGTGAGAAAACTAGTTGGGAAGATGGACGAACCTTTCCTTCATATACCGCTTGGTGAGCTGGATGCCATCAAGGAAATCAGCCTAAAGCCTGAAAAAGAGCATGTGAGCTTAAAAGTGTCGATTGCCAAAACAGGCACTGCTGAGCAGATGAAGCTGCAGCAAGACATCGTACAAGCTTTAAAAGCAGCGGGCGCGAACACTGTAGGACTTCGTTTTGAAGAATTGCCTCAAGAAACGCTTGAAAAGTTTATGCCGTCACAGGATGAGGATGAAAACCTGCTCAACTCTAAAAATCCGCCTGAGTTCTTAGCGATTGCGAGTGGAAAGGGCGGCGTTGGGAAATCAACTGTTTCCGTTAACCTGGCTGTGGCACTGGCTCGTCTAGGGAAAAAAGTGGGACTGATCGATGCTGATATTTACGGCTTTAGCGTACCGGATATGATGGGAATCACCGTCAGACCGACAGTAAAAGGGGAAAAGATTATTCCTGTGGAACGCTTTGGCGTCAAAGTGATTTCAATGGGCTTTTTTGTTGAAGAAAACGCACCGGTCATTTGGAGAGGACCGATGCTTGGTAAAATGCTAAATAATTTCTTCCATGAAGTAGAGTGGGGAGAATTAGATTACTTACTATTAGACCTTCCGCCTGGAACAGGTGATGTGGCACTTGATATTCATACGATGCTTCCGAGCTGTAAAGAAATCATTGTGACGACACCGCATCCAACAGCGGCTTTCGTTGCTGCTAGAGCAGGCGCAATGGCACTGCAAACAGATCACGAGGTGCTAGGGGTCGTTGAGAATATGAGTTACTATGAAAGCAAAAAAACAGGTGAGAAGGAATATGTCTTTGGAAAGGGCGGCGGGGATAAGCTGGCGGAGGAACTGCGTGTATCAGTTCTTGGTCAAATCCCTTTAAGACAGCCTGATTGGAATGAGGACGATTTTGCACCTTCTGTCTATGATGCGAGTCATCCGACAGGGGAAGTGTATCAACACATTGCCAATAAAGTCATTGAACAATTAACAGTGAAAGCATAATGAAAGCCCGAGTGGACCTTGTGCCACTCGGGTGATGTTTAACTGCCGCTTCCTTGTGAAGCGGAATCATTGCTGCTTTCAGAGACTGCTTTTTTTAGCTCATCTTCGAATTTCTTCTTATAGAGAGGGCTGCTTAATGTTTCTGTAATAACTTTCTCTAAGTGCTTTCGGAACTCTTTGCTTTTGACCAGTTCACCGTATTTCTTTTCCATTTCAGGATCCTTGAGAATATCCATCATCATTTGTTGATAGTCAGGGTCCTTCATCAATTGTTTTAACATCTTTTCATGCTGTTGCTGCATGGATTTTGCGAAAGTCTCGGCAAATTTAGAATCCTCAAAGACCTTCTTCCAGAACTCTTTGCCTTTATCAGAAGTTAGTGTTTTCTCTATTGTTTTTTTCACAGTTTGTTCATCCATTACCAAAGCTTCATTCATTGCCTCGTCATTTAATAACTGTTGAATGGCCTTTTTACCGTCATCTGTTTTCAAAATATCGACGACCATTTTTTTCGTTTCGTCATAGTCCATATTAGATGAGGATTGGGTTTTGGGAGCACAAGCTGTTAGAGATAAAAGAAGAAAACAGCTCATTATACGCAAGATGCCTTTTGACATACTGTGGCTCCTTTCGTTACATGTCTTACTTTTAATATGAATGTTTCACATGAATTTATACATAACAAAAATAGGGGTTGGGTCATTTCAATGAAAAGTCGGGATTTAGTTCGTTTTTTCTTCTCTGTGCTGGCTGTTGGAGCGGTCATTACAAGCGTGGTAGGTTTTGCGCTGGAGTGGGGGAAATATCAGAAGCTGTTTGTATCGTTTGAGATTTTAGAGATTGCGTCTGTGTTATTTTGGTTTATTGGTGTGGGGATGATCTTTAGTGTAATCAGTCAGATGGGGTTTGTTGTCTTTTTGACAGTGCACCGGTTTGCGCTGGAGATTTTCAGGTCGCATTCTTTATGGAATACCATTCAGTTATTCCTTGTGATTTTCGTGCTGTTTGATTTAGCTTATTTGCGGTTTTTGTTTTTCGGGGAGAATGAATCATTTCTTCCATACTTGTGGCTGCCTGTTTTTATCGGTGTGTTTGCATTGATCGTGTCTTATTTTAAACAGCAGCAGTCCTCTAAGAAAACATTTATTTCTGCAATGTTTCTCATGGTCGTCATCACGTCGTTAGAATGGTTTCCGGCGCTTAGAGTTAATGAAGAGGACTGGCTATATTTAATGCTATTCCCGCTATTAGGTTGTAATGCGTTTCAGTTATTAGCTATGCCGCGGTTTTCAAAAGCAAAAGCTACTTAACCTCAGTTGACTTTGTTTTTGTATTAGAGATAAGCTCGCCAACCGTGACGTTTCTTAAATTCTTGTCTTTTAAGTGTTTTAAAATGGCTGGTAAGGCTTGAGCGGTTTGGGTGGCTGAATCTGAGGCGTGAAGGAGAATGATGTCTCCGCTTTTCATTCGATCATTTACATTATGAACAATCTGGTCGACGCCCGGGTTCAGCCAATCTTGAGAATTGATGCTGTAATGGACAACTGTATATCCATACTGTGTTGCAATTTTCAATACCGTTTCATTAAATTGCCCAGTTGGCGGTCTTAATAATTGAATGTCTTCCAGTCCAAGCTTTTGGAATGTATTTTGTGCACGGACAAGATCACGCTTAATTTCGTTTTCTTCAAGCTGGCTATAATTTTTATATGCATAGCCAAGGCTGCCGATTTGATGGCCGTCCTCTTTAATCCTTTTCACAATATCCGGGTGACGCTCAGCCCAAGAAGCAGACAGAAAGAAAGTGGCGTTCTTTATATCGTACTCTCGGAGAACATTTAAAATAGGAACAGCCTTCTCGTCTCCCCAGCCAATATTAAACGTAAGGGATGCGTGTTTTGATGAGGTCTCTCCTTTATAAATTGCTCGGGGTCCTTGTTCTGTTTTAAATACCGACAGCGGCGGTGCCTTTTGTACATAAAAAAAGGTTGCAGCTGCAAGGGCTGCTACAAGAATAATGACTACTTGCTTCAGCCGTTTAATAGGCAACACATATAATCGACTCAATTCAAACACTCCTGCCTTGTCCAAGATTGTTACTTGATTGTATGCAGGACAAGGGTTTAACATGCACGATAAAACTATTTTAAAAAAAGTTCTGAAAAGACGTTGACCAACAGAATGTTTTCGTGATATATTATTAATCGTCGCTGACACACAGTGACAAACACAAACGCTTCGGGAAATAAACTTGAAAAAAGTTGTTGACATAAGATGAAGCGAAATGTTATATTATTAAAGCCGCTAAGAACGGCGAAGATGATCTTTGAAAACTAAACAAGACAAAACGTACCTGTTAATTCGAGTTTTTATAAAAAAATCCTATGATACATCATAGGTAGTCAGTCAAACGCTGACGAAAAACAAAACTTCGGTTTTGTACTTTTTCGGAGAGTTTGATCCTGGCTCAGGACGAACGCTGGCGGCGTGCCTAATACATGCAAGTCGAGCGGACAGAAGGGAGCTTGCTCCCGGATGTTAGCGGCGGACGGGTGAGTAACACGTGGGTAACCTGCCTGTAAGACTGGGATAACTCCGGGAAACCGGAGCTAATACCGGATAGTTCCTTGAACCGCATGGTTCAAGGATGAAAGACGGTTTCGGCTGTCACTTACAGATGGACCCGCGGCGCATTAGCTAGTTGGTGAGGTAACGGCTCACCAAGGCGACGATGCGTAGCCGACCTGAGAGGGTGATCGGCCACACTGGGACTGAGACACGGCCCAGACTCCTACGGGAGGCAGCAGTAGGGAATCTTCCGCAATGGACGAAAGTCTGACGGAGCAACGCCGCGTGAGTGATGAAGGTTTTCGGATCGTAAAGCTCTGTTGTTAGGGAAGAACAAGTGCAAGAGTAACTGCTTGCACCTTGACGGTACCTAACCAGAAAGCCACGGCTAACTACGTGCCAGCAGCCGCGGTAATACGTAGGTGGCAAGCGTTGTCCGGAATTATTGGGCGTAAAGGGCTCGCAGGCGGTTTCTTAAGTCTGATGTGAAAGCCCCCGGCTCAACCGGGGAGGGTCATTGGAAACTGGGAAACTTGAGTGCAGAAGAGGAGAGTGGAATTCCACGTGTAGCGGTGAAATGCGTAGAGATGTGGAGGAACACCAGTGGCGAAGGCGACTCTCTGGTCTGTAACTGACGCTGAGGAGCGAAAGCGTGGGGAGCGAACAGGATTAGATACCCTGGTAGTCCACGCCGTAAACGATGAGTGCTAAGTGTTAGGGGGTTTCCGCCCCTTAGTGCTGCAGCTAACGCATTAAGCACTCCGCCTGGGGAGTACGGTCGCAAGACTGAAACTCAAAGGAATTGACGGGGGCCCGCACAAGCGGTGGAGCATGTGGTTTAATTCGAAGCAACGCGAAGAACCTTACCAGGTCTTGACATCCTCTGACAACCCTAGAGATAGGGCTTTCCCTTCGGGGACAGAGTGACAGGTGGTGCATGGTTGTCGTCAGCTCGTGTCGTGAGATGTTGGGTTAAGTCCCGCAACGAGCGCAACCCTTGATCTTAGTTGCCAGCATTTAGTTGGGCACTCTAAGGTGACTGCCGGTGACAAACCGGAGGAAGGTGGGGATGACGTCAAATCATCATGCCCCTTATGACCTGGGCTACACACGTGCTACAATGGACAGAACAAAGGGCTGCGAGACCGCAAGGTTTAGCCAATCCCACAAATCTGTTCTCAGTTCGGATCGCAGTCTGCAACTCGACTGCGTGAAGCTGGAATCGCTAGTAATCGCGGATCAGCATGCCGCGGTGAATACGTTCCCGGGCCTTGTACACACCGCCCGTCACACCACGAGAGTTTGCAACACCCGAAGTCGGTGAGGTAACCTTTATGGAGCCAGCCGCCGAAGGTGGGGCAGATGATTGGGGTGAAGTCGTAACAAGGTAGCCGTATCGGAAGGTGCGGCTGGATCACCTCCTTTCTAAGGATATATGGAGCAGCGTACGTTTTTCGTCTTGTTTAGTTTTGAAGGATCATTCCTTCAAACATGTCTCTAGCGAGACAGGATTGTTCTTTGAAAACTAGATAACAATAAGTAATACATTCACATTGAATGCAATGCAAAGTTCATCACACATAGTGATTCTTTCTAAAGTAAGAAATGGTTAAGTTAGAAAGGGCGCACGGTGGATGCCTTGGCACTAGGAGCCGATGAAGGACGGGACGAACACCGATATGCTTCGGGGAGCTGTAAGCAAGCTTTGATCCGGAGATTTCCGAATGGGGAAACCCACTGCTCGTAATGGAGTAGTATCCATACTTGAATACATAGAGTATGAGAAGGCATACCCGGGGAACTGAAACATCTAAGTACCCGGAGGAAGAGAAAGCAAATGCGATTCCCTGAGTAGCGGCGAGCGAAACGGGAACAGCCCAAACCAAGAGGCTTGCCTCTTGGGGTTGTAGGACACTCTATACGGAGTTACAAAGGAACGATATAAGCGAAGAGGTCTGGAAAGGCCCGCCAAAGAAGGTAACAGCCCTGTAACTGAAATGTTGTTCTCTCCAGAGTGGATCCTGAGTACGGCGGAACACGTGAAATTCCGTCGGAATCCGGGAGGACCATCTCCCAAGGCTAAATACTCCCTAGTGACCGATAGTGAACCAGTACCGTGAGGGAAAGGTGAAAAGCACCCCGGAAGGGGAGTGAAATAGATCCTGAAACCGTGTGCCTACAAGTAGTCAGAGCCCGTTAACGGGTGATGGCGTGCCTTTTGTAGAATGAACCGGCGAGTTACGATCCCGTGCAAGGTTAAGCAGAAGATGCGGAGCCGCAGCGAAAGCGAGTCTGAATAGGGCGCATGAGTACGTGGTCGTAGACCCGAAACCAGGTGATCTACCCATGTCCAGGGTGAAGTTCAGGTAACACTGAATGGAGGCCCGAACCCACGCACGTTGAAAAGTGCGGGGATGAGGTGTGGGTAGGGGTGAAATGCCAATCGAACCTGGAGATAGCTGGTTCTCTCCGAAATAGCTTTAGGGCTAGCCTCAAGGTAAGAGTCTCGGAGGTAGAGCACTGATTGGACTAGGGGCCCCTACCGGGTTACCGAATTCAGTCAAACTCCGAATGCCGATGACTTATCCTTGGGAGTCAGACTGCGAGTGATAAGATCCGTAGTCGAAAGGGAAACAGCCCAGACCGCCAGCTAAGGTCCCAAAGTATACGTTAAGTGGAAAAGGATGTGGAGTTGCTTAGACAACCAGGATGTTGGCTTAGAAGCAGCCACCATTTAAAGAGTGCGTAATAGCTCACTGGTCGAGTGACTCTGCGCCGAAAATGTACCGGGGCTAAACGTATCACCGAAGCTGCGGACTGTTCTTACGAACAGTGGTAGGAGAGCGTTCTAAGTGCAGTGAAGTCAGACCGGAAGGACTGGTGGAGCGCTTAGAAGTGAGAATGCCGGTATGAGTAGCGAAAGACGGGTGAGAATCCCGTCCACCGAATGCCTAAGGTTTCCTGAGGAAGGCTCGTCCGCTCAGGGTTAGTCGGGACCTAAGCCGAGGCCGAAAGGCGTAGGCGATGGACAACAGGTTGATATTCCTGTACCACCTCCTCACCATTTGAGCAATGGGGGGACGCAGGAGGATAGGGTAAGCGCGGTATTGGATATCCGCGTCCAAGCAGTTAGGCTGGGAAATAGGCAAATCCGTTTCCCGTGAAGGCTGAGCTGTGATGGCGAGCGAAATTTAGTAGCGAAGTTCCTGATTCCACACTGCCAAGAAAAGCCTCTAGCGAGGTGAGAGGTGCCCGTACCGCAAACCGACACAGGTAGGCGAGGAGAGAATCCTAAGGTGATCGAGAGAACTCTCGTTAAGGAACTCGGCAAAATGACCCCGTAACTTCGGGAGAAGGGGTGCTTCTTAGGGTGTTAAAGCCCCGAGAAGCCGCAGTGAATAGGCCCAGGCGACTGTTTAGCAAAAACACAGGTCTCTGCGAAGCCGTAAGGCGAAGTATAGGGGCTGACGCCTGCCCGGTGCTGGAAGGTTAAGAGGAGCGCTTAGCGTAAGCGAAGGTGCGAATTGAAGCCCCAGTAAACGGCGGCCGTAACTATAACGGTCCTAAGGTAGCGAAATTCCTTGTCGGGTAAGTTCCGACCCGCACGAAAGGCGCAACGATCTGGGCACTGTCTCAACGAGAGACTCGGTGAAATTATAGTACCTGTGAAGATGCAGGTTACCCGCGACAGGACGGAAAGACCCCGTGGAGCTTTACTGCAGCCTGATATTGAATGTTGGTACAGCTTGTACAGGATAGGTAGGAGCCTTGGAAACCGGAGCGCTAGCTTCGGTGGAGGCATCGGTGGGATACTACCCTGGCTGTATTGACCTTCTAACCCGCTGCCCTTATCGGGCAGGGAGACAGTGTCAGGTGGGCAGTTTGACTGGGGCGGTCGCCTCCTAAAATGTAACGGAGGCGCCCAAAGGTTCCCTCAGAATGGTTGGAAATCATTCGCAGAGTGTAAAGGCACAAGGGAGCTTGACTGCGAGACCTACAAGTCGAGCAGGGACGAAAGTCGGGCTTAGTGATCCGGTGGTTCCGCATGGAAGGGCCATCGCTCAACGGATAAAAGCTACCCCGGGGATAACAGGCTTATCTCCCCCAAGAGTCCACATCGACGGGGAGGTTTGGCACCTCGATGTCGGCTCATCGCATCCTGGGGCTGTAGTCGGTCCCAAGGGTTGGGCTGTTCGCCCATTAAAGCGGTACGCGAGCTGGGTTCAGAACGTCGTGAGACAGTTCGGTCCCTATCCGTCGCGGGCGCAGGAAATTTGAGAGGAGCTGTCCTTAGTACGAGAGGACCGGGATGGACGCACCGCTGGTGTACCAGTTGTTCTGCCAAGGGCATCGCTGGGTAGCTATGTGCGGACGGGATAAGTGCTGAAAGCATCTAAGCATGAAGCCCCCCTCAAGATGAGATTTCCCATTCCGCAAGGAAGTAAGATCCCTGAAAGATGATCAGGTTGATAGGTCTGAGGTGGAAGCGTGGTGACACGTGGAGCTGACAGATACTAATAGATCGAGGACTTAACCTATATTCTAATGTGAAAAATGAACATTGTTATCTAGTTTTGAGAGAACATTCTCTCCATCAGGTTTGGTGGCGATAGCGAAGAGGTCACACCCGTTCCCATACCGAACACGGAAGTTAAGCTCTTCAGCGCCGATGGTAGTTGGGGGTTTCCCCCTGTGAGAGTAGGACGCCGCCAAGCTTTTTGTTTATATCCTTCCAATGGAAGAAGTTACTTTATCCATTCCGCAGTAGCTCAGTGGTAGAGCTATCGGCTGTTAACCGATCGGTCGTAGGTTCGAGTCCTACCTGCGGAGCCATGCTTCCATAGCTCAGTAGGTAGAGCACTTCCATGGTAAGGAAGAGGTCAGCGGTTCGAGCCCGCTTGGAAGCTTTCCTCTATATGATAATGGTAAATGTTAAGGTTTCTCGTTGATGAGAAGGCTTTTTTTGTTTGTTTTAAAATAAATTGACGTTTATTGATCTTAGTTAGGCTCATGAAAATAGAAAATGACTCGAGCGATTTTGATGGAAGCTTTGCCTTAGCTTTCTATATACTCCTTCTATTTGTTCTTGATTCTTCGGCGTATTTCTTTTATCCTTACTAAAGTGATGACTACCTCTCTTACAAAAGACTCTGTACGTTCCTCTTTTTCCCCGAAATTGAATGGTTATTGTTTTTTCCTTTCTGTATCTCCGGTTTTTATTCGCCTACTTTTTCCTTGTACGGTATGTATATAAAAAGGAGTAGATGGTTTGAAAGATTTATTTGTAAAGCAAGAATGGTTTGGACATGTGCGTCAGGATGTGCTGGCGGGTATTTTAGTGGCCTTGGCTTTGATTCCTGAGGCGATTGCATTTTCGATTATTGCGGGCGTTGATCCTAAGGTCGGTTTGTATGCTTCGTTTTGTATTGCGATTGTGATTTCGTTTGTTGGTGGACGGCCAGGTATGATCTCTGCCGCTACTGGGGCTATGGCGCTGGTCATGGTCAATTTAATTGCAGATCATGGATTGCAGTATTTGTTCGCAGCTACGATTTTAACAGGCTTGATTCAAATTGTGTTTGGATTGTGCCGTGTTTCTCGTCTGATGAAATTTATTCCGAGGTCTGTGATGGTTGGTTTTGTCAATGCGTTGGCAATTATGATCTTCATGGCACAGCTGCCGCATTTCGTTGGGGAATCCATGGTTATGTATGTCATGACAGGTGGAGCATTGTTGATCATTTATGTATTGCCGATGGTCACAAAAGTTATTCCCTCTCCACTCATTGCAATTATTGTGATGACGATGATTGCTGTATTTGGGCATATTGATGTCAGAACAGTTGGGGACATGGGAGAGCTTCCTAGCTCTTTGCCAACTTTTCTTATTCCCAATGTACCGTTTAGCTGGGAAACACTTGCTATCATTTTTCCTTATTCCTTAGCACTTGCAATGGTTGGTTTACTTGAATCTTTATTAACAGCGCAGATTGTAGATGATATGACGGAAACGTCTAGTCGTAAAAATAAGGAAGCGAGAGGCCAAGGAATTGCCAATGTGGTGGCAGGATTTTTTGGCGGTATGGCTGGCTGTGCGATGATTGGTCAATCTGTGATTAATACAAAGGCAGGGGGACGAGGCAGGCTTTCTACCTTTGTGGCTGGTGCATTTTTAATGGTATTGATTTTTGTGCTCGGTGATGTGGTTGTTCAAATTCCCATGGCTGCTCTTGTGGCTGTCATGATCATGGTTTCTATTGGTACCTTTGATTGGAGTTCATTCCAGCAGCTGAAAAAGAACCCAAAAACAGATTCTCTTGTGATGCTTGTCACGGTCGTGACGGTGGTGTTCACTCATGATTTATCCAAGGGTGTTTTTGCAGGAGTGCTGCTTAGTGCCGTATTCTTTGTGGCTAAAATATCAAAACTTCATATCACCTCTACAGAAAGCCAAGCTGGTACATGGATTTATCGAATTAAGGGACAAATTTTCTTTGCTTCCGTGACTGAATTGATTCAAGCCTTCCATCATGGAAACGACCTGAAAACGGTTGTGATTGATTTGTCTGAAGCGCGTATATGGGACGAATCAGGTGTGGCCGCGATTGAACGTGTGAAGGAAAAATATCGTACAGCTGGTGTAGAGGTGGACGTAGTTGGAATGGATACGTCTAGTCAAAAACTTATGAAACAAGTGATCGGATCTTAAAGAGACTTTTCTGTTTGTTACAATAGAACAAGGAAGAAAGTGAAGGATGGAGGTGGCCGGCATGCTTGTCCGTTTGAATCAGGTGCTCGGCCGGATGATGCCGCTCATTACGCCTGTCAGCGTGCTACTTGGTGTATTATTGGCGGCGTATTTAAAAGATTTCACCTTTTTGGTGCCTTGGGTGTTTGCTGTGATGACATTTTCAGGGAGCTTGTCATCTACTTTTTCAGCTTTAAAGCATACGGTGATGCATCCATTGCCTTTGATTTTATCGTTTATGATTTTGCATGTGCTGATGCCCCTTTATGCATGGTCAGCGGGGCATTTGATATTTGCGGGTGATTCTATGACGATCACCGGTTTGACGCTTGCGATGGTGATTCCGACAGGTGTGTCTAGTTTAATATGGGCGGCAATGTATAAAGGAAATGTGGGGTTAACGTTATCTATCATATTAATTGATACATTGCTTTCGCCATTGATTGTACCAGTAAGCTTGTCAATCTTCGTTGGTACACAGGTCCATATGGACATGGTGGCGATCATGAAAGGACTATTCGGTATGGTGGTGCTGCCCTCTATTTTAGGGATGCTCGTTCGTCAGTATGCAAAGCCATCGGTGACAAAAGCAATGAGTCAGACCTTGGCTCCTTTTTCAAAATTAGGCTTGTTTGTTGTCGTATCGATTAACAGTTCTGTTGTCGCCCCATATTTGCGTGAACTGGATGCTGCGTTTTTTAGCAAAGCAGCGACTGTCTTTTTCATTGCGATGAGTGGGTATGCTTTTGCGTGGTTGATTGGAAAGGCGATGAAATGTACCCAAGGAGAAATTGTGGCGATTGTGTATACGGGCGGTATGCGGAACATTAGCGCGGGTGCTGTGCTTGCCATTAGCTTTTTCCCGCCTGCTGTTGCTGTTCCTGTTGTGATTGGCATGCTGTTTCAGCAAGTGCTTGCAGCCTTGTTTGGCTTTTTACTTCATCGTTTCGAGCTGAAAGTACCTGCTGTGACTAAGTCTTTATCATGAAAAAAACCTCCATCCTTTAAGATGGAGGCTTTTTTGCGATTAATAGATGAGGTATTTCTTCCGTTTCTTTTCGAACGTTTTCAGGTCATGGTGGTATTGTTTCATGATGTGTTTGATGGAAGTGCCTTTATTGATTTCTTCTTTGATCCAGCTATTCCCGATGAGTTTATCAAAGCTGCCTGTTTGTAGGAATTGAAAGTCATTAGGATACAAGTCATGTATTGCTTTGATGATAGATAGACCTGTTTTGACTGCTTCGAATGATTTTCGGTCTGTGACATAAAGCTGTACCCCGTGAGACAAAGTCCCGGCATGTTTTGAAAAGGTAGGGGTAAATGAAACAGGTCTAAATTGAACACCTTTTAGTTTTAACCCATTTAAGTGATCTGCTAGCTCATTGCTATTGATATATGGAGCGCCAATGAGTTCGAACGGTTTTGTCGTTCCTCTGCCTTCAGAAACGTTTGTGCCTTCGATTAACCCTGTTGCTGGGTAAACAAAGGTACTATCAACGGTCGGCATGTTAGGTGAAGGGAGGACGAACGGCAGCTTCGTGTCATCGAACGTCATGGATCGTTTCCAATGTTTCATTTTGATCACTTTTACATCAGCGTTGATATGAAACTCTTTGTTAAACATGTATGCAAGTTCTCCAGTTGTCATCCCATGTCTTAATGGGATGGGATAGAGACCTACAAAAGAGGCGTGTTCTGGCTCTAATACGGGTCCTTCTACTTTTAGCCCGCCTATTGGGTTTGGACGATCTAAGACAACAAATGGAATGTTGTTTTCCTTAGCTGCTTCCATTGCATACGCCATCGTGTAAATATAGGTGTAATAACGAGTACCAACGTCTTGAATATCAAATAGCAGAACATCTACATTTTTGAGCATTTCAGGAGTTGGCTTTCTTGTTTTTCCATAAAGAGAGTAAACAGGCAGGCCTGTTTTTTCGTCAGTATACGATTCGACGCCTTCTCCTGCTTGTGCATCACCGCGCACGCCATGTTCAGGCCCATACAAGGCAGTCAGTTTAATATCGGGGTGTTCAAATAGCAGATCGACACTGCTTTTCATGTTTGCATCAATGCCTGTAGGATTCGTAATAAGCCCTACTTTTTTCCCTTTAAGCCAAGAGAGGTTACTTGAGAGTAATGTTTCGATACCTGTTTTGACTGTTGCTTTTTTTCCTTTTGTATCTGTTCGTTCTGAATCTGCGGGGGAGGCGGCGGTCAATGTGCTGATCATGAGAATGCTAGCGAGTATCAAGCTTGCTGTCTTTTTCAAGAGAATCCCTCCTATTTGATCTGTTTTCCTTTTAAATTGAGTCCATAGCCAAATGGGTAAAGGGTTTGATTAGGATGAGTGACTGATGGGATAGCGACGGGTAATTTCCCTTTAGGTGAGGCCGCTCCAAAAATCACTTCTAGTCCCGCAGGAATATTCGGTTGATTGAATTGTCCGTTTGAGTACCCTTTAAAACCGTACACAGCTAGTAAGGCATCGGCTTCTTCAAAATTTGCCGCATCATAAGGGTTTCGGAGACTCATGATGACCAATTTTTTGTTTTGTGCTGCTGCTTCTTTCATGACAGCACGAGGGAAGGCCGTTGCCCATTTTTTCGGATCCTGTACACCGTCATCAATGACGCCATCATTCACAGCCGGGTCATTTTGGACAACGTAAGAGCCGGTAATGACATAGTCAGCATTTTGAATGAGTTTGGCTGTTTCTTTGGAGAAGCTCTTATCTGCAAATGCGTATGATTGGATTTGCACAGGTTTGATCTTTTTCTGTTTGATCAGAGATTCAATTGTGACGGACATTGCTTTTGTTTGATCTTCGTACGGTGCCATGAGTACGATTTTGTCATTCTTTTTAGGCTTAAAAGGCAAGGTTTTGTCGTTGTTTTTAAGGAGAGTGATTCCTTCGCGTGCCATTTTTTGTTCTGCTTTTCGGTGCGACTTTTGACCAACGAGCTGTGTGGCTTTTTTGATTTTCTTCTCAAGGCTTACTGATTTATTGGCGGAAATGATGCCGCGTTTGATCTTTAATTGAAGGATTTTTTCGACAGATTGATTGATCTGAGATATCGGAATTTCGTTTGTGAGAACTGCTCTTTTTAAAGCATTGAACACATTCTCTAGGTTTTTTTCTGTCTTTAAGGACGTGACAGGTGCTGGCATGAGGGCAATGTCGACGCCTGCTTTAATAGCCATTACCACAGCTTCTTCCTGTCCGAAGTTATCTGCAATCGCTTTCATATTGAGGGCGTCTGTTACAACCACTCCTTGAAAGCCCATGTCTTCTTTTAATAAGTTTGTGATGACTTTTTTTGATAAGGTTGCTGGTACCATAATGTCCTCGCCATCTTTTTTGCTTTTATACGTTGTGTCATCAATGGCTGGGAATTGAACATGAGCGGTCATGACCATATCTGCCCCTGCGTTGATTGCTTGTTGAAATGGATACAGCTCCACCTTTTTAAGACGATCTAGATCATGTTCGACAAGCGGAAGACCGTAGTGACTATCAACAGCTGTATCACCATGTCCTGGGAAATGCTTTAATGTGGAAATGGTCTTTTCCTTTTGAAGTCCTTTCATGGTTTGCAGACCAAGTCTCGTGACAAGTTCAGGGTCAGAGCTAAAGGAACGGACACCGATGACGGGGTTATTCGGGTTATTATTTACATCAAGAACAGGAGAGAAATTTGTATTGATACCTAGAGCGTTTAATTCTTTGCCGATGATTTTACCAGTGTCATAAGCATTTTTCTTACTTCGAGAGGCACCAATCGACATATTTCCTGGGAAATGTGTTCCCTTTTGTAGTCTTGTGACGATTCCGCCTTCTTGATCAATGGAAATGAGTAAAGGAATGTTGGGTGATGCTTGTTGAAATTCATGTGTGAGTTTGACGGTTTGTTTCGTATCAACGACATTTTCTGCAAATAAGATGACACCGCCTAAATGATATTTCTCTACAAGGTGAGAGACTTCTTTACTCATTTTTGTGAAGCCTGTAGGAGCGGATTCACCTTCTGCTTGCCAATTGCGAAAGTCTGGCATGAGCATTTGGCCAATTTTTTCATCCAAGGACATGTCCTGAACCATTTGTTTGGCAGTTGGGAGAGGGGCGGAGCTCACCTTTTCCGTTGGAATGGAAGAGGTGAGCAAGGCCAAAACGAGTGCAGCAGGGAACAGAGCTTTTAACATCGAATTCCTCCTTTTACTTAAAAGATTCGTAGATTGCAGTCATGATGCTTCCATAAGTACCAGTTGGGAAAAGGTCACCTTCAAATTGATTTGGGTTGACTTCAGGTGAAACGACGGGTGAATGTTTTTTATTTGTCAGCAAGACGACGCCTAGATTGTGTTTTGGATCAATCAATGTCATCGTTCCGGTCCAGCCTGTGTGTCCATACGCTTCTTTACTTGCGTATTTCCCAAACATCCATTCCATGTCAGTATTGCCGTTTTTCCGCCAGCCTAGCCCGTAAGTTGGGTTCGTGTCTGATGATTCCGTAAAGAGATCGATAGAAGCTTGGTCAAAGATGGTTGTTTTCCCATAGCCTCCTTTATTGAGCATCAGCTGAAGCAGTACGGCCATATCTGATGTATTAGAGAAAAGTCCAGCATGTCCGGAGACACCTGCCATTGAGTAATAGGCTTTCTCATCGTGGACTTCACCTAGCAAGGTATACCTGCGAATGTTTTCAAAATCAATGACACCATCGCGTGTATTGCCTAGACGCTCGGTTGCTGCAAAATGCTTTGGCTTGAATCCCTTTTTCAGCGGATTGAACATGGTATGTTTTAGACCAAGCGGTCGATAAATCGTCGACTCTACATATTGATCAAGTGGCATACCGGTTTTTTTCTCAATGATCATGCCTAACAGCATGTAATCAATATCACTATAAATATGCTGAGTGCCTGGCTTGTATTGCAGAGGCACCTTTGGTAGCCATTTCATGGTTGTTTGTCTATCTTGAGAGAAAAAAGAGCCCGCTTGCTCTTTGCTATAAAATAAAACACTGGAAGGCAGTCCGGCAGAATGGGTGAGAAGATCCTTGACTCGAAGCTGATCTTTGCCGGTTACCTTTGCATCTGGTTCATCTTGAAAGTCAGGCAGGATGGTTTGTATTTTTTCATTTACATCTAGTTTTTGTTCATATACTAGCTTTTGCAGGGCATAGTTGGTGGCATACATTTTTGTATTGGATGCTAAATCGAACAGTGTGTTCTTTTTCATTTTCTTATAGAATTTGAGTTCTGTTGTCCCTTTATATTTTTGTCTGTAGCCATAGGCTTTTTGATGGACGATCTGACCATCCTTGATAATGATGAGTGCTGCCCCTGGAAACCCTGCTTTGATATCGTTTTGAATCATGTGATCAACCTTCCTAAGCTGCCTAGAAGAAAAACCTACTTGTTCCGGTCGTTTTGCTTTTTTTAAGACGGGATATTCTTCAGGTGCTGTTTTAGACAAAGACGATACAGGATGGGAGCTAGTTGCAAATGTTTGTAATGGTAACCCTAGGAGCATGAAGAACAGACTTGTGATGATGAGAAAATATTTCTTCAAGAGCTAGACCTCCTATTGCTTATTTTCCTCGAATTCAACAGCCATATCATCATGAAATCCGAATAAGTATGTGAAGATAAATCCAGCGACATATGCAATGAAGAGACCTATTAAGTAAAGCAGCATTTGATGTGTGTGAACGATAAAGGTTAATGGGAGACCTGATACCCCGATTGCTTTAGTGGCGATTTGGAAATAGGCTTGAAATGCTCCGCCGATTCCAGCGCCGAGACAAGCAGTGAGGAAGGGTCTTCCGAGCGGGAGTGTGACACCGAAAATGAGCGGTTCTCCAATTCCAAGCATTCCTGAAGGAAGTCCGCCTGCAATGGCTCTTTTCAGCTTTTTCTTTTTTGTTTTCATATAAATGGCAAAGGCAGCACCGACCTGTCCTGCGCCTCCCATAGCGAGGATTGGCAGAAGCGGGTCATCTCCAATTGAATTAATCAGTTCCATATGAATAGGTGTTAGGCCTTGGTGAAGTCCAGTGACAACAAGAGGAAGGAAGGTCGCACCAAGAACAAATCCGGCAAAAATACCGCCAATGTTTAATAGATAAGTAAGTCCAGAGGTGATGGCATCAGATATAAATCCGCCGACTGGCATGAAGATAACGTACGTGAAAATGCCTGTAATGAGTAGTGTGATGGTTGGTGTGACAATGATATCGAGTGATTGCGGGACGAAGCGTCTGATCTGGGTCTCAACAAGTGCCATAAAAATAGCTGCAAGAAGAACACCGATGAGTCCGCCTCTACCTGGTAGAATATTAGTGCCAAATAACATAATATCAGCGGCAGCTGGGTTAATGATGAGAATACCTGCTAATGCGCCTAATGCAGGAGAGCCACCAAATTCTTTTGCGGCGTTTGTTCCTACTAATATACCGAGATAAGCAAACAAGCCTGAGCCTATAACGGTTAGGATAATCGCAGCTTGAGATTTTTCATCGAGCCAGCCTGCTTGCACGACCGCTTTTGTAATACCCGTTATAAGACCCGATGCAACGAGTGCTGGAATAATGGGAATGAAAATGCTGGCGATCCGCCGTAAGAACAGCTTGAATGGTGTGCGGTTCTTTTGTGAAATGGCTTGTTTGTTTTTCTGTGCTTCGTTGTTTAAGTCATATGAACCTGAGGCATTGAGCAGCTGTTCAAACGCACTTGATACTTGGTTGACAACACCTGTGCCTAAAATGATTTGCAGTGTTTCCGCTTCGACGACGCCAATGACGCCATCGAGTTCTTTGATCGCGGTGGTTTGCACTTTTTCACGATCAATGGGTGTAATTCGGAGACGTGTCATACAATGTGTGTGGGAAGAAATGTTTTCAGAACCACCACAGAGTGAAAGGATGTCTTTCGCCAACTGCTGATATTTCTTTTGATGACTCATGTTGAATCCCCCTTTGTTTTTCGTTTCATGGAGCGGATGGCATGCCTTGTTTTGTCAATATATTGTGCCGTCTGTTCATATTGACGAGAGGCTAAACTGAGGAACAAGACATCGATTAAATAGAGCTGTGCCATTCTAGAGGAAGTGGCAGCACTGCGAAAAGGTGCTTCATTGGAACCGGACGTTGATAGATGAACATCACACAATGCAGAAACGCTTGTATGCCCTGGATGCGTTAAAGCAATGGTTTTTACTTCATTTTCTTTTGCGAGCTGAAGGGCTTGGATGATGTCTAATGTTTCTCCTGAGAAGGATATACCGAACACAATGTCATTCTTTCCAGCATTTGCGATGACCGTAGATGCGATGTGCATGTCAGTGAAGGCAGTGGCTGCATAATTGATTCTGAGAAATTTCTGCTGGGCATCAGCTGCGACGATGCCAGATGCACCCACACCGATAAAATGGATTTGGTTTGCATTCAGCAGCAGTTGAACAGCTTTTTCTAAAGCTTCTACATTTAAAATAGAGGCTGTATCTTTGATCGATTGAATGG
Source organism: Bacillus sp. FSL R5-0397 (assembly GCF_038593395.1). Taxonomy (NCBI): domain Bacteria; kingdom Bacillati; phylum Bacillota; class Bacilli; order Caryophanales; family Bacillaceae; genus Bacillus; species Bacillus sp. FSL R5-0397. The sequence goes on from NZ_CP151992.1 coordinate 182,713, forward strand.
TGTTTCCTGCTGTCTTTTGAATAATGGATTGAAGTGGTTCATCTTGTTCGATATCCCGGTAGCCTTGTTTATCAGTGTGCATTAAGTCTCCAGCGATCCGCATTTTCAAGTCGTGATAGCCATCCAGCCCGAGAGACTTACAGAGGCGGATGACGGCAGAGCTGCTTGCACCGGCAGCCTGACTGATTTCATGCACTGTGCTTTTAATGACTTTGTCAGGATGGGCAAGGATATAGTCTGCAATGATTTTTTCAGATTGGGGAAGCTTTGATTTCATTGTGTGTAGTAGGGTGAGTCCGCCTGCTGACATGAGTTTCCTCCTTTAAGATTGATGACGTAAGATGGCTTTGTCGATGTGACCATCTGCTTTGTTGAGCAGGTCTTTGGCTGTCTTTTTATCTGTTTTGGTTTGGAGCATGACGATGGCTGTTTTAACTTCTAAATCGGCTGCTTCAAGGGCTTTTACGGCTTGTTCGTAGGAAGCATTGGTCACATGCTGAATGATGGTGATGGCGCGTTCTTTTAGTTTATGATTGCTTACTTTTACATCTACCATCAGGTTTTCATATACTTTGCCTTGTCTGATCATGACAGAGGTGGAAAGCATATTTAAAATCATTTTATGAGCGGATGCGGCTTTCATTCGTGTTGACCCAGTGATGGCTTCTGCTCCTACGACGACTTCAATGGCGCAGTCTGCTAGTTCGCTAATCTCTGCTTGTTCATTGCAGCTGAGGGCTACTGTTTTTGCTCCAATGGTTCTAGCATAGTTTAAAGCGCCAATGATATAGGGTGTTCTACCGCTCGCCGCGATTCCGACAACCGTATCTTTTGATGTCAGGTGAATGTGTTCTAAATCTTTTTGACCAGCTTCTTCACTGTCTTCCACATCTTCTGCTGCATGTGAAAAGGCAGAGTCTCCACCGGCCATGATGCCTACGATGACATCAGGTGAAATGCTATAGGTAGGTGGACATTCGACCGCATCCATTACCCCAATTCTGCCGCTTGTTCCAGCGCCTAGATAAATGAGTCTGCCCCCATTCGAGATGGAATTAAAGGCCAAGTCACTTGCTGTCTTTACGTCTGGAAGGACACGGTTGACGGCTTGAGCGACCTTCATATCTTCCGCATTTATCATTTGGAGTATTTCTAGCGGGCTTGCTTGTGAAATTCTCATGGTGTTAGGGTTTCTTGATTCTGTTGTCAAAGAACGCAGTTGAGATGGCTGCATGTGACATACCTCCTTATTTCTTCATTTTCAGTATATTGAGTATGACATGGAATTTCAATATTATATTTAAATACTGAAATTATATTTCAGTCGAAATGTTGTGCTGATGAGGGTTGAATAGTTAGAAAATAAAAAAAATAAAAATCCCCTTTACAAAAGGGGGACAACCTGTATATAATAACTTTTGTCAGCTTCACGGAAACAGTAAACTTGACAAACTGGCCCGTTGGTCAAGCGGTTAAGACACCGCCCTTTCACGGCGGTAACACGGGTTCGAATCCCGTACGGGTCACCATCATGTGGAGGATTAGCTCAGCTGGGAGAGCATCTGCCTTACAAGCAGAGGGTCGGCGGTTCGAGCCCGTCATCCTCCACCATATGCCGGTGTAGCTCAACTGGTAGAGCAACTGACTTGTAATCAGTAGGTTGGGGGTTCAAGTCCTCTTGCCGGCACTGTTTTTCTTTTATCAATTCCATATGTGGAGGGGTAGCGAAGTGGCTAAACGCGGCGGACTGTAAATCCGCTCCCTCCGGGTTCGGCGGTTCGAATCCGCCCCCCTCCACCATTTTTGGGCTATAGCCAAGCGGTAAGGCAACGGACTTTGACTCCGTCATGCGTTGGTTCGAATCCAGCTAGCCCAGTTAAGACACCTTTTTTAAAAAGGTGTCTTTTTTTATTTTGACGATTGGAATGTATAACTATTCAAAATATTGTTGAGTTGAGTCAGAAGGCACCGAGAAAGTAAAATATAAGCATGAACGGAAAGGGGATGTACATATGGGAGATCAAAAGAAGGTCACGATTGTCGGGGTACCGATGGATCTCGGTCAAATGAGAAGGGGCGTCGATATGGGGCCGAGTGCCATTCGCTGTGCTGGTGTAAAAGAAAAATTGGAATCGCTTTCATTTGATGTTGAAGATCTAGGGGATATTCCTGTTGAGCAAAGAGATGATGAGAAAGGTCTCTATACAAGTGAAAAACTGAAAAACTTAACGGAGAATGCTGGAGCAAACCAGCTTCTTGCTGAAAAGGTTAGCAGTATTGTGCAGTCAGGTTCGTTTCCGCTGATTTTAGGCGGGGATCATAGCATTGCAATTGGTACACTAGCCGGTGTAGCCAAATATTATGAAAATTTGGGTGTCATTTGGTATGATGCGCACGGTGATTTAAATACAGAGGAAACTTCTCCTTCTGGAAATATTCATGGGATGCCGCTCGCTGTCAGTCTCGGCTTTGGGCATGCTGATTTAATCAATATTGGCGGTTATACACCTAAAGTAAAGCCTGAGAATGTGATCTTGATTGGTGCTCGTTCTTTAGATGAAGGAGAGCGGGCATTGATTAGAGAAAAAGGCATTAAAGTGTATACGATGCATGAAATCGATCGATTAGGGATGACGAGAGTAATGGAGGAAGCCATTGCGTATTTAAAAGAAAGAACAGATGGTGTTCATTTGTCGCTTGATTTAGATGGGCTAGATCCTGCAGAGTGCCCTGGCGTGGGAACGCCGGTTGCTGGCGGCATCAGTTATAGAGAGAGTCATCTTGCAATGGAGCTTTTAGAGGAAGCAGGGATTTTGACATCTGCTGAGTTTGTTGAGGTGAATCCGGTATTAGATGAGAAAAATAAAACAGCAGAAGCGGCAGTTGCATTAATTGGTTCTTTAATGGGTGAAAAGCTATTATAGAGCGGGACTTGTTCCGCTTTTTTTTAATTTTGGGGAAATTTAAGGATATGTTAAGGTTTTTACCGGCTGATAAGCGTAACATGCTGTCAAAAATTTGTTACACTATTTTTTAGAGGAGAATGAAACCTTTTGGAACGAGGTTCGTATACATAAAGACCGGTGAAGGCAGAGGTTGAATATACTATGGAAACAATGATTAAAAAGAGAATTAAGCAAGTGAAAAAAGGCGACCAGAACGCATTTGCAGACATCGTAGACCTGTATAAAGACAAAATTTATCAGCTGTGCTATCGTATGCTTGGGAATGCACATGAAGCAGAAGATATTGCGCAGGAGGCGTTTATTCGTGCCTATGTGAATATTGAGAGCTTTGATGTGAATCGTAAGTTTTCCACGTGGCTGTACCGCATTGCAACCAACCTGACCATCGACCGTATTCGTAAAAAAAAGCCGGATTATTATTTAGATGCAGAGGTGGCAGGGACAGAAGGACTGAATATGTATTCTCAAATTGCGGCTGACGGCATTTTGCCAGAGGACGAGGTGGTGTCGCTTGAATTATCGAGCACCATTCAGCAAAAAATTTTAAGATTACCCGATAAATATCGCTCGGTCATCGTATTAAAGTATATTGATGAACTCTCGTTAAAAGAAATTAGTGAGATTCTGAATATACCAGTTGGTACGGTGAAAACGAGAATACACAGGGGTAGAGAGGCTCTCCGGAAACAGTTGAGAGACCTTTGAGTGAGGTGATTTTGATGAGCTGTCAGGAAAAAATCGTCCTGCTTATGCATCAGTATTTAGACGGGGACATTGAGCCCGAAGATGAAAAAGAATTAAAGAGCCATCTGCAATCGTGTGAGGAATGCCGTACTCATTTTCAACAAATTGAGAAATCCATCGCGCTCGTGCAGAGTACATCTCATATAGAAGCACCATCTGATTTCACTGCAAAGGTGATGGCAGGTCTTCCAAAGGAGAAAAAGCGTGTGTCGATTCAAAGATGGATCAAAGCTCATCCGCTAATGGTCGCCGCTGCCCTCTTTGTCATATTGATGGGAGGCAGTCTGTTTACTAGCTGGAATACGGATCATAATTTCAGTGTGTCAAAGCAGCCGAATCTCGTGGTTGAAAATGATACAGTGACGGTACCTAAAGGGGAAACCGTCAAAGGTGATGTCACTGTGAAAAATGGCAAGCTGATTGTAGAAGGCAAGGTTGATGGAAACGTAACAGTCGTCAATGGAGAACAGCTGACTGCTTCTGCCGGACAAGTCACTGGTCAAATCAATGAAATTAATGAAGTGTTTGATTGGGTTTGGTACAAAATGAAGTCTACAGCACAAGACGTGATGCGGGTCATTGGGCCAGAGGAGCAAAAGTAAATCAAACAGTTCGAGAGCAGTCTCTAAGGGACTGCTCTTTTTCTATTGATGGACAGACTTGAATGCCAGCCAGATATGGCAACTATTTTCCTTGCTGAAACAAAATGTGGTATAATAGCCACGCTATGTACTTACACATAGGCTCTTTTTTTATAAAAAATGAATCGAACGAAGAATAACTGAAAATTCTGGAGGACGAGGAAATGGCTTTAGGGGATATTCCTTTTTTGCAGTACCTCGGTAATGCTGTTGATATTCTCGTTGTTTGGTATGTGATATATAAATTAATGATGGTCATCCGCGGAACAAAAGCGGTTCAGCTTTTAAAGGGAATTGTCGTCATTGTTCTCGTCAGGATGGGAAGTGCGTATCTCGGTCTTAACACACTTCAATGGCTGATGGATCAAGCGATCACGTGGGGGTTCCTTGCGATCATTATTATTTTTCAGCCAGAGCTAAGGAGAGCGCTTGAGCAGCTTGGGCGCGGCCGTTTCTTCTCTAGAAGCGGAACACCTGTAGAGGAACAGCAGCAGAAAACGATCGAGGCAATTACAAAAGCAATTAACTATATGGCAAAAAGAAGAATAGGTGCGCTGTTAACGATTGAGCGCGATACTGGGATGAATGATTACATAGAGACCGGAATTCCTTTAAATGCAAAGGTCAGTTCTGAGCTGCTGATTAATATCTTCATTCCGAATACACCGCTTCATGACGGCGCTGTGATTATGAAGCGTGACGAGATTGCAGCTGCGGCGTGTTATTTACCGCTGTCTGAAAGTCCTTTTATCTCTAAGGAGCTCGGTACACGTCACCGCGCGGCAGTTGGTATTAGTGAAGTAACGGACAGTTTAACCGTCATTGTCTCCGAGGAGACAGGCGGCATTAGTGTCGCAAGAAATGGTGATCTCCATCGAGAATTGACAGAAGAAGCGCTTGAAGAAATGCTGATTGCTGAGTTTAGTAAGAACAGCAAAGATGCTTCCTCGACCAAATGGTATTGGAGGGGCAAGAAAAATGGATAAGATTTTGAATAATCGCTGGGCCGTTAAGTTTCTTGCATTGGTCTTCGCTTTATTGCTGTATGGTGCAGTCAATTCAGCGCAAGCGCCCACGCCGAAAAAAATCGGTGAATCCTTTTTCCCAACATCGACAACAGACGAAGCAACCTTAACGGACATTCCTGTTAAAGCGTATTATGATGATGAAAAGTATGTAGTCACTGGTGTGCCGCAGACAGTCAATGTCACGATTAAAGGATCAACTAGTGCTGTGAAAACAGCAAGACAAACGAAAAATTTTGAAATTTACGCAGATATGCAAAACCTTACGACAGGTACACATAAAGTCGAATTGAAGGCAAGAGATGTATCGAAAGGAATTACATTAACGATTAATCCGTCTGTGACGACTGTGACGATACAAGAAAAAACGACAGCTGAATTCCCTGTTGAAACTGAATTTTATAATCAAAATAAAATTAAAGACGGCTATTCACCAGAGCAACCTATTGTTAATCCGAAAAATGTCACGGTTACTGGCTCAAAAGACGTGATCGACAAAATTTCTGTCATTAAAGCATTTGTGAACTTAGAGGATGTCGATCAGCAAATTGAGAAAGAAGCGAAGCTCACTGTGTATGATAGCAGTGGGAATGAGCTGCCAGTCGAAGTGAGTCCGTCTGTGGTAGATATTACGGTCCCGATTACGAGTCCAAGCAAGAAAGTTCCGTTTAAGATTGAGCGGACGGGCAGCTTGCCAGATGGGATCAGTATCTCAAGCATCGAGACAAGCCCAAGTGAGGTGACTGTCTATGGTTCTCAAAATGTGCTGGATGCACTTGATTTTATTGACGGCGTTAAGCTCGACCTAAGCAAGATTAAAGATGATACAGAGATTGATGCTGACATTCCACTGCCAGATGGTGTGAAAAAGGTATCGCCTGAAACTGTTAAAATCAAAGTGAAGGTTGCAACAGCTGAAGAAAAAAAGATCGATAATGTCCCAATTTCTGTCGTGGGTCTGAGCAAGGATCTTAGCTCTGAATTTGTGAGTCCGTCTTCTGGGCGTCTCACACTAACAGCAAAAGGTTCAAAGAGTGCAATTGATAAACTAAAGGCTTCAGATATTGAAGCCTATATCAATGTCGGGGACTTAAACGAAGGAACACATGAGGTCAAAGTACAAGTGAATGGCCCTCAAAATGTGACATGGACATTATCTAGATCGAAGGTCAAAGTGAAACTGACTTCTACTGATACAGAAGATCAGCCGGCTTCTACGAATGATCGGAAAGATCAATCATCCGATGATGATCAGGAAGAGAAGAGTCAAAAGGAATCTACACAAGATAAAGCAAAAAAAGAATCGAGTCAAAGACAGCGGGTCAAAGAAGATAACAAAGAGGACGCAGCGTCCTCTTGAATGGTAAAAAAGGAGCGATTGAAACATGGGCAAGTACTTTGGAACTGATGGTGTAAGGGGTGTGGCTAATAGCGAATTAACGCCAGAGCTCGCATTTAAAATTGGGAGATTTGGCGGCTATGTGCTCACGAAGGATAAAGAACGTCCAAAGGTACTCGTTGGACGAGACACGCGTGTATCTGGTCATATGTTAGAAGGAGCACTCGTAGCAGGCTTACTTTCAATTGGGGCTGAAGTCATGCGTTTAGGTGTGATCTCAACACCTGGTGTGTCTTATTTAACGAAAGCAATGGATGCAGAAGCAGGTGTCATGATTTCAGCTTCGCATAACCCAGTTCAAGACAACGGAATTAAATTTTTCGGCGGTGACGGTTTTAAACTGTCAGATGAACAGGAGATTGAAATCGAGCAGCTGATGGATCAGCCGGTCGATCAATTGCCACGCCCAGTTGGAGCGGACCTTGGAACAGTAAATGACTACTTTGAAGGCGGTCAGAAATACTTGCAATTCTTGAAACAGACAGCAGACGAGGATTTCACAGGTATTCACGTAGCGCTTGACTGTGCACATGGTGCAACATCTTCTCTTGCAACACATTTATTTGCAGATTTAGATGCAGATGTGTCAACAATGGGAACATCACCAAACGGATTGAATATCAACGATGGCGTAGGTTCTACTCATCCAGAAGCACTTTCTGCTTTTGTGAAAGAAAAAGGAGCGGATATTGGTCTTGCGTTTGATGGTGACGGCGACCGCTTAATTGCAGTCGATGAAAAAGGTGATATTGTAGACGGCGATCAAATTATGTACATATGCGCACGTTATCTAAAGGGTGAAGGCCGATTGAAGGATGACACGGTCGTGTCAACGGTCATGAGTAACCTTGGTTTCTATAAAGCGCTTGAGAAGCAAGGCATTAAGAGCATTCAAACCGCTGTTGGTGACCGCTATGTGGTCGAGGCGATGAAAAAGGATGGCTATAATGTCGGAGGCGAGCAGTCAGGCCACTTGATTTTCCTTGATTATAATACGACAGGTGACGGCATGCTTTCAGCGATCATGCTGGTGAATACACTAAAAGCAACAGGAAAAACATTATCAGAGCTTGCAGCTGAAATGGAGAAATTCCCGCAACTTCTAGTGAATGTGAAGGTATCTGATAAGTATAAAGTGGAAGAAAATGAAAAAGTAAAAGCTGTGATCCAAGAGGTTGAAAAAGAGATGAACGGTGACGGACGTATCCTTGTGCGTCCATCAGGAACAGAGCCGCTTGTACGTGTCATGGCAGAGGCGAAAACAAAAGAGCTGTGTGATGAATACGTGGCTCGCATTACGGCTGTTGTCAAAGAAGAAATGGGTATTGAGTAATTGATGTAAAGCAAATCGCTAAGCAGCGGTTTGCTTTTTTTCGAATAAACGTCATAAGAGGAAAGTTCTATACGAATGATATAAGCGAGTGCAATTTGCTGCTTGCTTTCATACATAAGAGAGCACATCAAAGGTAGAACGTGACAAGCCTCATCGCATATAGTGTAGGGAGGTCTTACTTTCTCACATGAAAGGGATCACCCGCTAAATTGTGATTGACGGAGGTCAGACCTTATAGTACAATCATCCTTGTGTTACTGGATTTTTATTCTAGCAGGAAAGGCAGGGTAGATGTTCAGCCACTCTTATAATTATAGCGCCCGAACTAAGCGATCGAACGAGACAGATGCTTAGTTGACGAGGATGGAGGTTATCGAATTTTTCGGCGGATGCCTCCCGGCTGATCAAATATAGAGATCACAGCCGTAAGTGTTTCTTTAAAGCAAAGAGGTGACTCTTTGTACAAAGGGAATACACATGATCTCCCAAAATAAACATGTAGAGAGGGACGAAGAAATGTCCCTTCTATTTTAGTAGGCTTTCTTTGTCCCTTTCACATGATCGGGAGGAAGAATATTTATGTGTGGAATCGTAGGTTATATTGGTCAGAATGATGCGAAGGAAATCTTATTAAAAGGTTTAGAGAAGCTTGAGTACCGTGGGTATGACTCAGCAGGTATCGCTGTGGCAAACGAAGATGGCGTGCATGTGTTCAAAGAAAAAGGACGTATCGCTGAACTTCGTGAAGTCGTTGATGCAAACGTGGCATCTTCAGCAGGAATTGGACATACACGCTGGGCAACACACGGTGTACCAAGCCATCTAAATGCGCATCCGCATCAAAGTGCTTCTGGCCGTTTTACGCTTGTTCATAACGGTGTCATCGAGAACTATGTACAATTGACACGCGAATATTTACAAGACGTCACACTAAAAAGCGACACAGATACAGAGGTTGTTGTTCAAGTCATCGAACAATTTGTGAATAGAGGTCTTGATACAGAGGAAGCTTTCCGTCAAACGCTTCTTCAACTAAAAGGCTCTTACGCGATTGCCCTTTTCGATAACGAAAACAAAGAAACAATCTATGTGGCGAAAAACAAAAGCCCGTTATTGGTTGGTTTCGGAGAAGATTTCAACGTTGTGGCTTCTGACGCAATGGCGATGCTTCAAGTAACGAACGAATATGCGGAATTAATGGATAAAGAAATGGTCATTGTTACTAAAGACGAGGTTATTATTAAAAACCTTGACGGTGATATTATGACACGTCCTTCTTATATCGCTGAGCTGGATGCAAGCGACATTGAGAAAGGCACATATCCTCACTACATGTTAAAAGAAACGGATGAACAGCCGCTAGTGATGCGCAAAATCATCCAAGAATATCAAGACGAAAACGGCAAGCTGTCAGTCGCTGGCGATATCGCAAGCGCAGTAGCAGAAGCAGACCGCATTTACATTGTGGCTTGCGGAACGAGCTACCATGCTGGACTTGTTGGTAAACAATACATTGAAGACTGGGCGAAAGTACCTGTAGAAGTCCATGTAGCAAGTGAATTCTCTTACAACATGCCGCTTCTATCGAAAAAACCGTTGTTCATCTTCCTTTCTCAATCTGGGGAGACTGCGGACAGCCGTGCTGTACTTGTTCAAGTCAAAGAGCTTGGTCATAAAGCATTAACGATCACAAACGTACCAGGATCTACGCTTTCTCGTGAAGCAGACTTCACACTGCTTCTTCATGCAGGACCAGAAATCGCAGTGGCTTCAACAAAAGCCTACACAGCACAAATCGCTGTTCTTGCGATCCTTGCATCTGTTGCAGCTGAATTAAATGGTCAATCTCTTGACTTTGATCTTGTGAAAGAGCTTGGGATTGTGGCAAACGCAATGGAAGCCCTTGTCGATCAAAAGGATGAAATGGAACAAATCGCTCGTGACTTCTTCACAGTGACACGTAACGCATTCTTTATCGGAAGAGGACTTGATTACTATGTGTGCCTTGAAGGTTCACTCAAACTAAAAGAGATCTCTTACATCCAAGCAGAAGGCTTTGCTGGCGGAGAACTCAAACACGGCACAATTGCTTTAATTGAAGAAGGCACACCGGTCATTGCCCTTGCCACGCAAGAGCATGTGAACCTCAGCATTCGCGGTAACGTCAAAGAAGTCGTTGCACGTGGTGCAAACCCATGTGTCATCTCACTAAAAGGCCTAGAAGACGAAGGCGACCGTTTCGTCCTTCCAGCAGTACACCCAGCACTTGCACCACTTGCATCTGTTGTGCCATTACAGCTGATCGCTTACTACGCAGCCCTTCACCGCGGGTGTGATGTGGATAAACCACGTAACCTTGCGAAGAGTGTGACGGTGGAGTAGGTTTAATTTTAATAATGAAACACCCCTTTGAGAATCTATTAAAGGGGTGTTTTTTGTTTAGGGTACTATTATTTTTGAATAATCACCATTTTCAAAGCGTTTAAGGAGGTTTTCAATCTTTTTTATGCATGTTAATGAGTGACTATAAACTCCAAGTTCTTTTAATAAACTGATGTTTTCTATTTTGCAAACAGTTATTTCCCAATTATTTGCTTTGCGTTTTATTAAGTCACTTTTAATTAAAGAAGTCAATGTATTTTGGGGAATCGGAGGTAAATCCCAAAAATCAAAATCAGCTATTTCTAATTTCTCAATAAGGTTTTGTTCGTCATTAATACTATATTGTTGGCCGATATGATTAATCTCATCATGCTGTTCATATTCCAATAATAAATTCATAGTAGACATGAGTTGTAATACTTTTGATGATTCATCGCCATCCCCCAATTGCTTCATAAATCGCTTAATGGCAGGTTCAACATAGAATTGATTAAAATGATATGGTGTTAACTCTTCAAAAAGTCTATATAATATACTCTCCCACTCACTGTTATAGATGTAGTATTCTCCAAATTCAGGATAAAAAAGTTCAGATAATTTTTTTCCATTCTCCAGCTTTATGCGTTTGATTTTTTTTGAATTTTCACCCCATATTTCGGGGTAGATTTCTAGTAATTCATCATCATTAATGCTAAAACTTATACTCATCGAAAAGGAAGCGACGAATAATGGAATATTAATAAACCGTAACCACTGTTCATCCTCTAATATTAAATGTTCATATACAATATTTTTGAGTTCAGGGTTATTTGCTAAATGATCACTATAAATGTTATTTTTTAAAAATTCCCTTTTTCGAAATAAAGGTTGTTCCCGATACATGAATGAACAAAATGAATCAACACAAAAGTCAATTAAATTTATTAATAATGTAGAATCACCTTGAGTTAAGTAGTTTAACATTTTCATATATAAGTCGATTTCTCTCTCAGGTAGCGTTGAACCGTCTTTTTCTAATGTTGAAATTAACAAATTCAAAGATTCTTTAGTATTTAGTAATTGGTAGATGTAAACTGGTGAATAATTGTCTAATATGAGAATTAGTTTATCTTTGACCACATTCGAAAGTTTGCTTTTTGATATAAGTTCGATAACTTCATCGTTTTCTATGAATGCTTCTTCTTTTCCATACATCCAATCATATGCGTTATACTTGACTGTATTTAGACCATGTTCACTTGAATTATTCTCAGTTGGCAAATGACTGTTCACTATTGAATTGTCATTATTTATTCGTGTAGGAGAACGTCCATATAAAAGCTCAATTTCTCTATCCATTTCTATTGAGTATTGAACGCCAAAAAAATCACATAAATCAGGAATGCTATCAATTAATATATCTAATTCTACATCCATGCAGTATTCATCTAAAAATTCTAGCTCTGAAAAAATTAATTGTTTTATATTTTTTCTGATTTTTGAGTTAAAAGATTCATAAAATATTTCGTACTCATTAGGAAATATTTCTCGAAAACGCTCCATCGCTTTATAATGAAACAAACTAAAGGCGTTTTTAAAGTATTTATCTATTAATTTATAATCGTTAAAAGCCATTCCAATATTTGTGCAACTTACGATATAACCAGGTAAATTATGCAAATCATTATATTGATATTCTTTAGGATCATTACTTCCCATATCAATACAGTACTGATTGATTTTATACTCTAAAAATTTATAAAGTCTCGGGTGTTTTTGATTTTGTGTTAGATAAATTCTAAGTAAATCAAAGAATCTATCTAAGCTCCCCTTTTCTAGTTCTAAAATATCAATATTGTATATATTTTCGTTTTCTGAAAAACTAGTTGTATAATCATCATAATGTTCTATGCAACTTTGTATGATCTGTTCACTAAGGTTTGAACTACACGAAGGTGATAAATTCTTAAGTAGAAACAATAATTGATTATAGAAAGAGCAGCAAGGCAGTAGTTTAGGAATCCATTGTTCACAATTCTCTTTCAAGAAGTCAAGAAGAAAATCTTGTGCTGATGGGTTTATAAAATATATAAAGATATCATCATACGCATCATCATAAACGGTCTTGATCATGGTTTCTTCAAGTTCTCTAAGACTCTCACTTAAATTCTTCGTATGCGTTTCATTGAAATAATAATGTAAAGAATTTTTGTAGCCGACTTCTACATCCTCTTGTAATGAAGGTGTTGAAGTAATTAGTAGTAAAAAAGCTACAAATTTTGCTTCATTAGATAAATTATCAAAAATATCTCTCCAAAAATCACTTGGACAATCTAAATACATTAACAATCGATTTAAGTAATCTTCTGGTGTTTCATAACTTTTAGGTTGTTGATCTAAAAATAGTGATAGTACCCTTGGATTATAATTGTCGTGATATACAATCTCATCTGTATGAAGATGCAAATAGTTAACATGCTCATAATTTAGTTTTGAGTAGTAGAGACGACTAAATAAAATACTTGCTTTTTCACTCTCGGAGTATGCCTCCAAGTTGCAAATTAAGGTATAGTTATTAAATACTTTTTTTAGTAAAGGACTTTTATGAATGAGTTGTTGAAGAATATATTCTCTTGTTGTAATAATTAATCTTGTATCATTAGGGAAATTTTCGATATCCTTTATTAACTTAGCTAAGCGTGCTTCTTCTTTTTTATTCTTTTCTTTTTCGAGGATACTTCCCCAGTAATCATCTAAAATAAAAACTTGTATCTGGTGCTCATCTAACATACTGTATATATCATCGATTGAGTATACCCATCTAAATCCGTTTAAATGATTTTGATACAAATGGGCTAAAGCTAGAATTTGAGCGATTGTTGTTTTTCCAACACCTGGTTCTCCGGAAAGTATGATAGTTCGATTAATGTCCCAATTCGAAACTGCTGATCTATAGACTTTTGAAGGTATAAAAGTTTTAGCTGTTTTACAAGCATCTTTTAATCTATAGGCAGATTCTCTATAAATGCGACTATGTAGGTATTCTTTTAACAAGTGTTCAAGCACATTTGAATTTGGAATTAAAAGCTTTGGTTGATTAATTATCACTTTTCTGTAAGTTGGCTGTGAAAGGAGTCTGTTCAATTCAACCCTATCTAATATATCGTGTTCAGTCACATTGAATTCTTTAAATAATTCAACAATATCTTTCGTTTGTTGACGTGTTAACTCCATTGATATCCCTAAGATATAGCGATCTGGTTGTAATTTGCGAACTTTTTGTAGGTCTTGCTTTAAAGAATGTATTAAAGGCTTAAAAGATTGCTGAGCATAACGCTTTACTTGTATGACGGTTTCGGTTTTACCGTCTGTATAAAAACCATCAATGCCTTGATCTCGCCCCTCTTTAAAGGTTCTAAAGGGAACGTTCTCTCTTTGAGAGACTACATCACATACCAACACTTCAAACTCTAATGGTTGAAGTAATGCATGAAAATCGTAATTAGACAATTTTCTTCTTCCTTTCACATGTTGATAGCGATTAATTATATCATAATTTATGTATATATGGATATTATTGTAATGTATATTTTGTAGCTAGATTCCTCATTATTAGATCGGACATAAAAGATTAGGTAGATTAAAACGTGAGGGTAACTATCTTCTATTGCATGGATAAAAGTACTTTAAGAAAGAAAAGAGGAATAACAAATGACCAAACCTAAAATCTACACAATGAGCTTCGCAAAAGTCTATCCTCTCTATATCGCAAAGGCAGAGAGAAAGGGTCGAACGAAGGCTGAGGTTGATACGATTATTTGTTGGTTGACGGGGTACAGTCCAGCAGAGTTACAGGAACAGTTGGACAAGCAGATAGACGTTGAAGCCTTTTTTGCTGAGGCTCCTGAGCTTCATCCTTCCCGCAGTTTAATTAAAGGAGTCATCTGTGGTGTTAGAGTAGAGGACATTGAGGAAGAAACGATGAAAAACATTCGGTATCTAGATAAGTTGATTGATGAGTTAGCGAAAGGAAAGACGATGGAGAAGATTTTGCGAGGTTCGTCATGATCATCACAATCAAGCCCAGTGAATAACCTTCACTGGGCTTTTTTATATTTATAGATCATTCGATCGATAAAAATAAAATCTGTTTGAACGAATCCTCTTTTCATGTCGTCAAAAGAAGTAATACCAAAACAAATTGATGTTTGAAAAGGGAGTGGCGTGGATGGATATGAAGATGATTTTACCTCTTATTTTGCTGCAAGCGATTTTAATGGTGATTGGTTTGTTTGATTTGTTGAAAAGAGATCCATCGAGGATTAGGGGAGAGGTGAAGTGGGTTTGGGCTTTGGTGATTGTGTTTGTGGCGAGTGCTGGTCCTATTGCGTATTTCATTTTTGGTCGTAAACAATCTTAGTAGGGGGGATTCGCTTGAATATGTTGGAGTGTCACGGCCTGACGAAATCGTATGGACGGCATGAAGTGTTAAAAGATGTTTCGTTTTCTGTTGGGGAGGTTGGATGTGTTGGCTTTTTAGGAGCCAATGGAGCGGGGAAGACAACGACGATCCGGATTTTGACGGGGCTTGCTCGTCCTACATCTGGCGTTGTGAAGGTGGCAGGTTTTGATGTCGAAAAGGACATGGATCAAATCAGTCAGGTGATCGGGTACTGTCCGCAGCATCCTGCATTTTATCAGGATATGACGGGGCAGGAATGGATGCATTGGGTTGGCGGGTTATTTCATTTAGAGAAACACACCATTCGTTCCAAAACAGATGAATTGTTGAAGCTTTGCCGCATATACGAGGCGAAGGATCGTGCCATTGGCAGCTACAGCGGAGGCATGAAGCAAAGACTTGCCATTGCGCAGGCACTCATCAACAGCCCGAAGGTTCTTATTCTAGATGAACCAGTGTCGGCACTTGATCCCATGGGGAGAAAAGACGTCCTGACTTTGATTGAGCGTCTAAAGCATGAGATGCTGATCTTTATGTCGACCCATATTTTAGATGACATTGAACGTGTGGCGGATCATATTATCATGATCAACAGCGGCAAAATTGAGATGTCCTCTTCGATGAAACAGCTCAAAGAAGACTATATCCAGCCCGTGATTGAATTTCAATTAGAACAACAGAATACGAAACTAGTGGCTTTGTTAAAAGAACGGGATTGGGTGGAGGAATGCATGGAGACAGGGGACACTTATCAGGTGCGAGTGAACGATCAACAAATGGCATTGAAGGAGCTGCCGGGCATCATCACTGAAGCTGGAGGTGTTCTTATCCAATATCAACTATCTAAGCTAACGCTTGAAGATATTTTCATGAAGGTTGTGACGGCATGATGATGTTGAAAAAGGAATTTAGGGAGTTATTCACTAGTTATAAAATCTTATTTGTGCCGATCATTTTTACGATTTTAATGATTACGCAGCCTATTACGCTCAAAATGCTGCCGGATCTTTTATCGAAATCGGCTAATTTACCTGAAGGGTCTACATTTTATATACCAGAGCCTAGTGCTGGAGAAGCTTTAGCCAGTGCATTGAGTAAATTTGATTCGCTCGGCGTGTTTATCCTGATTATGATCGTGATGGGGACGATTGCTGGAGAGCGTGCCTCTGGGGTGACGGCGATGATTATGGTGAAACCGATCAGTCGAATGAGTTATTATGCCTCAAAAATATGTGCCTATGCCTGTTTAACTTTGTTTAGTTTGATAGTGGCGGTGCTTACTTCCGTATATTATGTGGACATTCAATTTGGGCATGTGGCTTGGGGCGATGTGTTAAAAGGAACGCTTTTGTATTATCCAAACCTACTGCTCATTGTGGTGTCGACCATTTGTGCATCGGCGTTCTTTAAGCGTTCAGTGACTGCGGGCGGCGTTTCCCTTTTGATCAACCTCATCCTGTTTACCGTTCCTTCGTTTTATGAGGATACATTAGGGAAGTTTGCACCTAAAGGCGTCACAAGTGCGGCTGAAGAGATGATTCATAGAGGGACTTATTCGGATCAGGCACTTACAAGCTTTCTAGGTGTATCGGTATTGATTGGTTTCTTTTTTCTCATCGGATGGTTTCTTTTTAGAAAACAAGAATTGTAGCATGGTGTACCCTTTGGATATGAAAATCTAAAGGGTTTTTTATATATTTAGTAAGTAATAAATAAGATATAAATACATATTATCATGATTTAAATGTTGAAATAATATATACTTAGTATATAATTACTCCGTAAAGGGATGGGAGGAGTTTGCAGATGATTCAGATCAAGCATGTGAAGAAGGAATTTTTTCAAGGCCAGGAGCGGACTGAGGTGTTGAGGGGCGTTGATTTGACGGTAGAAGAAGGGGAGTTTGTAGCGGTGATGGGACCGAGTGGTTCTGGAAAAAGTACATTACTTCAGTTGTTAGGCGGGCTTGATCTGCCTACTGATGGAGAGATTTTGATAGATGGGCATCAGTTAAGTGAGATGAATGAGAAAGAGAGAACGATTTTTCGCAGAAAACAGATTGGGTTTGTGTTTCAAAATTATCAGCTGCTGCCTACATTAACTGTCGAAGAAAATGTGGCGTTTCCGCTGCATGCAGATGGACGTTTAACAAAGGAGAATCAACAGACGGTTGTAGAGCTGTTAGAGGCTGTCGGCTTGAATGGGCTTGGGCGGAAACGGGCTAGTTTGCTGAGCGGCGGGCAGCAGCAGCGTGTAGCGATTGCAAGAGCTCTAGTCAATCAGCCGTCAGTGCTGTTAGCAGATGAGCCGACGGGGAACTTGGACCGACATAGAGCGGAGGATATTTTGGCGTTAATGTGCAAGTTCAATCGAGAAAGCAAGCAGACGATTATTATGGTGACGCATGATATTTTCGCAGCGGGGTTTGCGGATCGAATCATCCTTTTTAAAGACGGTGTTATTGATCAAGTGATTTCTAGAAAGGATGATGATTATGCTCAGTATGTGGCGAATTTCATGGCGTAACATGCTTCAGCATAAAAAGCGGTTCGCCATTTCTGTCTTAGGCATCATGGTTGGGATCGCTTTTGTCACGTCGATGCTCATTGCCGATCGAACGACAAATGATGTGTTTCATTACTATGAGCAAATGTATGTCGCTGATGCAGATTATTGGGTGTTGAGTGATGATCATACGTATGATGAGGAACAGATCTCCTCCATTTTAAAGCATCCTGATGTGACAGGATCATTATTAGCGCTGGATAAACAGACGTTTTTTGATGTAGAAGGTGATCACTCTCTTAACCAACGGGCGGTGCGCATTACCGGAGTACAAGATCAAACGAGCTCTTTACTGAAGCTGCCTGTGATTGAAGGGCGTTTGGATAATCAGGGGTTGGTCATACCAGATGTTGTGGCGAAACTGCTGAATAAGAAGGTGGGAGATACCATTCGTTTTTCTGATTTGGGCGAAGCGAAGGTATCTGCCATTGTGGAATATACACAGCTGCTTTCAAGTCCAAGTGACTGGGAGGGTGCAGAATCATCGAGCTTTCGTGTGATGGCGCCGCTTGATTTATTGAGAGACTGGACGGGACTCGATCATCAGCTTTCCTATATGAGATTTCAGACGAATGATGGCGGAGAGCAGCTCTTTCAATCTTTACAGAAAGAGTTCAAGGATGCCGATGTTTTTGTCCAGCCTGTGGTGGCGGATGACCGGCAAAGTAATGACATTGGCGGGTTGTACACGTTCTTTTACCTCATCGCAGGGCTGTCGATGTTTATGAGCGGTTTTATCGTGTTTAATATGATCTATACGAGTGTGATGGAACGAAAAAAAGAATTTGCGATCATGAAGAGCTTCGGTTATACACAGGGCTCTGTTTCTAAGCTGATGTTGATTGAGGTTTTGATCTTGGCTTGTATTGGAACCGTCATTGGGGTACCGATTGGCGTTTGGCTTGGGGATGTGTTCATGCAAACACTGCTTGGTGTGTTTGCTTTTGATATGGTGTATTCGTTAGATTGGCAAGTGCCTGTTGTAATAGCAGTGATCGTTGGTATTGTGTTCCCTGTGCTGTTTTCGTTATTTCCGATCTATCATGCAGGGAAAACGTCTGTGCTGCTGACTTTAAAATCCACCACCCAAACTTCTGCACCGAAGAAACAATCGGTCATTAGAGCGGCGATAGGGATAGGCTTGCTTTCATTCATATGGGTGGATCATCCGGCTGCTTATCTTGCCATTTTAGCCAGCATGGTTCTGTTATTCCCATTTTTCCTGCTCTTTTTGAACCGGTTGTTGGCGCCTCTTTTGAAGCTTGTTTTTGGCTATCCAGGTCATCTATCAGCGCAGCATGTCACGCAGCAACTGAATCGAAATGCCAATACGGCGGCGATTCTAGCTGTTGGGATTGCTGTGATCTTGCTTTTAAGTGCGGTCATTGAATCGGCTCCAAATGGCTACGAAAAAGAGATTCGTCAAACGTATGGAGGCGATCTCAGGGTTACTTCTGAAGCCCCATGGACGAAAGCGGATCAAGAAAAGCTGTCATCCTATGAGGCTGTTGAGCGGGTGGAACCGATGATGGAAGCGGCTCCTTTGACATGGGAAACGGCTGATGGAGAGAAAAGACAATTTTCTCTGATCGGCGTAGAGGAAAAGGGCCCGTCTTTTATAGAAGATGACAATAAAGGCGATTTGTATCAACATTTAGCAAAAAAGCCCTCTATCGTGTTAGGAGAGCGTGCGTTTGATGAATGGGGTGGGCGTATTGGAGAGAGTGTGTATCTCAATGCACCTTCTGGCCGGCAGCAGTTACAAGTCATTGATGTGGTCAAGACTTCTCATCATTCAGGTTATGTGGCATTTGTCGATCAGACATTTTTACAAGAGGATTTAGGGTGGACGCAGCCCCTTGATATCCTGCTTACGTTAAAAGACAAAGGGGCCGGTGAGTCTTTACGAGATCAGCTATGGGAAGACTTTGGGCAGCGGCTTTCAAAGGTGAAAACAGTAGAGGATGAGATTGAATCAACGACATCGGCTTTAACTGGTATGAACGAGTTAATTTCTATGATGCTCATTTTCATTATGGGGCTCGCGAGCATTGGAACAGCCAATACACTGCTGATGAATACGCTTGAACGTACGTCTGAGATTGGCACCATGCGGGCGCTTGGGCTGACAAAGCAGCAGGTGAGAAAAATGATCGTCGGAGAAGGTGTGCTCATTGGGTTATCAGGTGTGATTGGCGGCATTTTATTTGGTGTGATTCTTCTATATGTCTCAAGCCAATCTGATTGGCTCGGTGGATTTGTTTCATTTCAGCTGCCATTTGTGCATGTGTTGCTGGCAGTGATCGCAGGAATTGCGCTCAGTTTAGCGGCTTCGTGGATTTCTAGTGCGACAGCGAGTAAAATAGAGATGATATCATCTCTCAAAGAAGGTTAAATCATATGTCAGTGAAATACGGAATTTTAACATCGCTCTGTCAGCAGCAACATCATGGATATGAATTAAAGCTAGAGCTGGAGTCATTGCTCGGAATAAAAGGAAAAATCAACCCGGGTCAAATCTACACGACGCTTGATCGGTTAATTCGTGATCAATTGGTGACAGCAGTGGGAATAGATGACCAAGATCGAAAGCTGTACGACGTGACGGAAGAAGGCAGACAAGAGCTTGAATCATGGCTGTTGGCGCCTGTTCCGTATCATGCTGTAAAGGATGATTTTCACTTTAAATGGGGCTGTGCACGGAAAATCAGATTTCATCATGAAAAAGAAATGCTTCAGCAGCAGAAAGCCGTCATCATGAAAGATGTGATGGAACTCACGAAGCTGAAAACGGAATGTCTTGTGCAAGGTGATGAGAGTCGGTACTTATTGATTTCTGGCACGCTGCTTCATTTAGAGGCGGATTTGAATTGGATTCATCAAATTGAGCATCGGAGCGGAGCATCATTTTAGAGAGGTCTTTCTTTTGAAGAAAGGTCTTTTTTTGGCTTCGTTCGGAGCATACGCAGATAGGATGGGAAGAAAGTTTGGTATGATAGGTGTAAATTGATTGTATTTTCAGAAAAGGGGTTTGATCAATGAAAACATCACGTAATCCTGAGACCATTCACGCGCCAGTTGCACCGTACATCCATCAAATAGAGACAACAGGACCGCAGCGTTGGTTAACCTTATCAGGGCAAGTGGGGATGGAAGTCGATGGGACCATCCCAGCGAGCCCGATGGAACAGCTCGAGCTAGCGTTAGAGAATGTAAAACGCAATGTAGAAGCGGCAGATATGAAAGTAGAAGATATAACGAAGCTTGTGTTTTATTTGGTAGGTGAGTTTGATGCTGAGAGAAGAAAACGAATCATGGGTCAGTTTTTAGGAGACCACCTGCCTTGTATGACGATGATTTATGTGGTGGCTTTGGCTTCACCTGCTTTAAAGGTCGAGGTGGATGCTTGGGCTTGTCGGGATATGGATTCGGTTTAAGAGTTGGCTTAATGATGGTCTTGATGAGGTAGATAATGAAAAATTTTTGCATAAGGGAAGTATGGGATAAAAGATTGGATTTTCATATCCAATCTTTTTTATATTTAGTTCTCTCTAATTTATTGATATAAATACCTTTTAAGTATTTTTTTAGAATATTTTACACAATTCCCCTTACTTCGACATTTTTCATATGGTAATATCAGGGTGCATAGCGATTGGGTCTATTGACACTATGCAAATTTCTAGAGGAGGTTTTACTTATGACAAGAAACCAAAAAGAATGGGAATCTGTGAGTAAAAAAAGCCTTAAGCGTCCAGGTGGTACTTCAATTGTTAAGGCAGCTGGATGTATGGGGTGCTGGGCCTCAAAGAGTATTGCAATGACACGAGTTTGTGCACTGCCACATCCTGCAATGAGAGCTATTTAATGAATAACATAGGGAGTTAAGCATATATTGCTAGCTCCTTATTCTATAAAAGGGGTGTCTATTTATGTCAAGTAATCAACTAGCAGAATACGATTTACCTGAACTAGCGATTCATTTGCAGCCTCATGGCGCAGTCATGATAGATAGAAAATCAATGTATTACTTTAGATTAAGTGGAAGAGGGGCTCAGCTTGCATTTTTATTATCTAAGAATAAAGACGTGAGCAAAACTGCTCGTATCTGGGAAATCGTTAAAAAGGAAAAGCTAACAGCTGATCAGTTGCGTGAAGAATTGAGTGCTCATCCTTTTACAGAAGCTTGGACACAGGGGTTATTGGATCAACCTATTCAATTTACAGGATCTTTACAGTCCTATTTGCCCATTAGCTGTACTCTCCAATTAACAAACGCTTGTAACTTAGGTTGTTCCTTTTGCTATGCTAGTTCCGGTAAGCCCTATCCTGAAGAGTTAACATGTTCCCAGTGGATTAATGTGATGCAAAAACTAGCTGCGCAAGGTGTGGCTGATGTGACTTTAACAGGGGGCGAAGCCAAGCTCATAAAGGGTTTTAAAGAAATTGTGATGGTTGCGAGTTCATTATTTACGAACGTAAACGTTTTTAGCAATGGCTTAAACTGGAGACAAGAAGAAGTGGAATTACTCAGTCATTTAGGAAATGTATCTGTACAAATTAGTATTGACGGTACGAGCGACACTCACAATTCCTTAAGGGGAAGGAAAGGTGCTTTTCAGGAAAGTATGGAAACCATCCAGCGGTTAACAGAAGTGAATGTTCCTGTAATTGTTGCAATGACCATCAATGAAATGAACGCTGATCAAGTAGCGGAGGTTGTTGATCATTGTGCAAAAGCAAATGCCTCTATTTTCCGTGCTGGTAAGACATTATCCGTAGGACGTGCTACAAAGAATTTTAAAGCGCTAGAAACTTCATTTGAACATCGTGTTCAAAGCCAGTTACAGCAGGCACGTTCTAAGTGGGGACACCATTTGAATATAATTGATTGGGAGCATGAAGAGAGTTCTTTTACAACTGATTTTTGTACACCGGGTTATTTGGCTTGGTATATAAGGGCAGACGGTTATGTGACACCTTGTCAATTAGAGGATATTCCTTTAGGTCATATTCTAACTGATTCTTTTTCTGATATTGGTTCACCAACACGTCTATTGAAATTGAAATGTGAAGCGAAAAACTGTAAATGTATAGGGAAAGTTGAACTATCCGAGCCAGATCTCCCCTTTGAAAATGAAAAGAGAGCAGGCATCACTCATGAATAGTATGACTTTTATTTTGTGGTCAGGTCTTGGAGTGATAGGGCTCTTCCTGTTTGCGAAGTATAGAGTGTCAACAATAGAATCAAACCTTTTAGATAAAATTGAGGCAAGAAAAGTGGGTATCGATTTTATTAGAGAGTTTGTGGGCATAGACGTGGAATCTTGGGAGGTATATTCAGTCTATTGGTATGATCATGAAACAGTGAATAAGTTACATCATTTAGGTTTACTTAAAAAAAATCGACATATACTTCATGAAATGGGATTGGTTGAGTCTTGGCGTGTTCGTTTTGTTCACCAAAACCAATCATTCGTGATAGGAGTAAACGCTAAACGGGAAGTGACCTTTTTTTATGCAGATGTAAGGCAAACTTCATTATCTAAAAAAGACGGTCAGATTTCACTAGAAGGTTTAAAAGATCAATTGACTTGTTCTTCAAAGGGATTATGGGCTAAGACAAAACCAACTGGTTCTGGTTCAAAAGAAGAGGATTTTCGTGAAATTAAAACATATTGGTATCTCGCTGAAAAGGAAGATATCCGACTTAAGGTAACAGTTGAAATGCAATCTGGTGTGATCACATATATCGGCACAGATACAGAGATTTTAACGGATCAGATGAATAAAGTAATAAGAGATGAACAAGTTGAGTCTACTTTTGGTCTCTCAGGTATGTTAGGGTCAGCTGCTGCGATGATCATGGCTATATTAGTTTTAGTCTTAATGAATGTTCAAATTAACCTCACATTAAGTTTTATGCTGGGTTTCATGATTGTACTAGTGCAATCTCTCACAATTAAGGAGGATATACAGTTAACGATAGTAAATGCTTACGATGCTAGGATGAGTGTTCAAACTGTTAAATTACTTGGTATACTCTCTACTTTGTTTGCAGGATTATTGACAGGATTTGTAGTATTTATATGTTCATTGGCAGGAGGCGCTCTTGCGAATGAATTAGAAATGAAATTTTTAGATGAAATCGTTGGACAAACTTTTATTGGTCTTAGCGCTGGGTTAATTAGTCTAGGCATCACATCACTGGTCTTTTACCTGTTAGAGAGAATGAATAAATTACGTATTTCTCCGGAACTATCGAATAGAAGTATGTTTTTATCTGGATTTACTTTAAGACAAGGGCTTAATATGAGTCTACAAAGTTCTATTGGGGAAGAAGTGATATACCGACTCTTAATGATTTCTCTTATATTTTGGTTTAGTGGGAATGCGATATTGTCCATTTTAATATCATCTTTTTTATGGGCAATTATGCATCAGGTTACTGGTTATGATCCAAGATGGATTCGCTGGGCGCATCTTTTTGTTTTTGGATGTTTTCTTGGTTTTCTTTTTATGCATTATGGATTTATTTGTGTACTGGCGGCACATTTTATTCACAATTTTGTGCTCGTTTGTATGCCCTTATGGCAATTTAAACTTCAAAGATATCTACATACCAAAAAGCCTCAGCATACATCACTCTAATAAAAGGGAGAGATTTGATGCCATTCATGGAGGTTCAGAATGTAAGCAAACGATATAGCAATGGTGATGGGATAGAGGGTCTTTCATTTTCCATTGAAGCAGGGGAGGTTGTGGCGCTGCTTGGGCCTAATGGTGCGGGGAAGACGACAACCATTCGATGTTTAACAGGTCTCTATCAACCTGATCAAGGGGAAATACTCATAGAGGGATTTCCTCCTGGTCATTCCCATGTCCAAAAAAAAGTAGCTCTTATTCCAGATCAGCCATATTTGTACCCAGATTTAACGGTTGCTGAACATGTTCAATTCCGTGCGAGGGGCTATCATAAAGGTTTAAAACAGATCAAAGAGAAGGTATTTGAGGCGTTGAAAGAAGTACATATCGAAATGAAGATGAACGAATTGTGCGGAAGGCTTTCAAGAGGTCAAAAACAGCGTGTCGTCTTAGCAGGGGCCATTGTGCAAGATGCCACCCTTTTTATTTTAGATGAGCCGACCGTTGGGTTAGACATCCCTTCGAAACAATGGCTGTCAGATTGGCTGATACAGAAGAGCCTTCAAGGAGGTTCGGTTCTTGTGTCCACTCATAGTCTAGAGTTTGTTCTTGATACGGCTAGCAGGGTGATATTGATTCGAGATGGTGCCATCATGAAAAGTATCACTGTTCCTAAGCGGCAGGAAGAACAAATGAAGTGGCGGGCAGAAGTCATTCAACTCTTAGGGGAGTGGTCTAGTGAATAACACGCTTTCCCTTTTATGGATGAAATCCCAAAGGCGCTTGATCAGTAAAAATCAAGAAAAGAAAATGCCCTTTCTGATCTTGCTACTTATGATGGCTGCCATCGGTTTTCAGCTGAGCGCAGTCTCAAGTATGGGCGATTGGAATGCAAGTACAGCTGGATGGATCATTGTCGTTTTATTTGTTCTTTATACTGGCTTTGGTTTGTTTTCGAATAGGCTGCCTAGTCAGATGAACGATATCATGTGGTTGTATGGAAGTGGTGCTTCCTTATGGACAGTTGTGATGAGTGTATGGGTATATCACATTCTTTGGAGATGTGCTTTTCTCATTGTTTCTGCTGTGATGGCTGATATCCTCCTTCTTTGTTTAACGAAGCAGTACTTTTTTCTACTTGGTAAATCACTCCTGTTAACAGCGCTGTTATGTATGATCGAAACATGGATGATTGCGGTATCTTGTGCAAGAACCATTCAAGTATATAAACGAGTGCTCTTCATTGGTTTTATACTGATGTTTGGTTGTCTTTCATTGCTCACTTTGAATCAATTGATATTGAAACAGTCGTCTATGATGGAGATATCTGCTTCTTTGATGTATCAAGTCGGACGCATGATAGAGGAGTTTTCATTCATTTCTGTATTGATATTACTTGGAGCGATGATTCTATCTTTCATGATGATGTACAGGTCGAGTCATCGTATAGAGATGATGGAGTCGTTAGTCAAAGAGGCGGCATTTTGGGAGGAGTTTGAGGGGAAACAGGTTCATGTAAATCCAATAAGTCCAAAGAAAAGCAAGACGTGGTGGGGGCTTTCAACATTAACGGGCATCTGGGCTTTCCTTTGGCTAGAAATATTGATGATCAAAAAGTATGCTACCTTCCACCTGTTATCTACCATGCTGTTGATCGGTACTTACTATGTCGTCAGTTCTTATTTTTCAGATTGGTTGACTCTATTCTTTCTGGTCATTGGTGCATCTGTCCTGCTCAGTTCATATTACGCTGGGATTGTAAGACACGGGCAAACAGGATTGCTGTATCTTTTTCCGGGTGCTTTATATCAAAAAATTCTTCTATTGGAAGTGTTTCAAACCTTTTGGTTGTATGGTGTCTACTTGATTTCTCTTATCTTGTTAGAGATTCATGATGTATTGTATTGGGCCATTTATGGGGTAGGGGTTTATATTTGGTTTTTGACCATACGGCTCTTTGCCTTTACGCAGCCTTTGAGACGAGAAGCGAGTCTTTCTTTGGGCATCTATTATCGATCATTGCTCATCGGATCTGTCATAAGTGCTGCGGTCATCATTAGGATTCATCTGTTCACTGATGGCTGGTTTACAACGATGACATGTGTAATTGCTGGATGTGTATGTTATGTGATGTGTTATCGATGCCGTGGGACTCATTAAAAAGAGGAGTTGATTGTCATGAAACCAGAAGATAAGCTATCTCAATCGGTTCAACGTTTAGTCAATACCAATGAAGTAACGATCGTTCAAGCCATGGGGGAGTTAAGGAAATCAGGAAAAGAGGCAGTGCCAGTGCTTGTTGAAGCCTTAAAAGAAGAGGGTTCTTTGCGGAATATTGCAGCAGCGGTTCTTGGTGAATTTGGAGCAGATGCAGGGGACGCAGCAGAAGCTCTTGCCAAACTCTTAGAAAGTGAAGAAGAGGAGACAAGAATGGCGGCTGCGATCTCACTCATGAGAATTGGTCAGCCTAGTTTGCCATTTCTTCTGCCTTTGGCAAAACGCTATAAGGGTCCTACTTGTTTTTGGGCGTCGTGGTGTATCTCTTGGATTGATCCATCAAAAATCGAAAAAAATATGTACGAGTGCCTAAAACAGGAACAAGAGAATCCATCAGGAAATGTGGCACCTTTTGCTGCAGAAGAGGCACTAGGAAAAATCATCGCCTTTCAATTAAAAGAAAAGGGGGATGAGTAGTGGAAACGCAAATACTTAAATGGCCTGAGCACCTTCCTTGGATTCATTCTTCACATCAGCGGTGTTTACCTGAAGAGCATACTCAGCTTCTTTATTTTTGGTCAGTTAACTGTCCGCATTGTGAAGAATTAACCGACCACATTCTACATAGTGTGGATCAGTTGAGTATCCATTTAACCTGTGTCCATGTTCCATATACGGAAGAAGAAAAATCGATAGAGGTTGTTTCGAAATATGCGGAGGAAAAGAATCTCATTGCTCCCATTGTGTTGGATCAAGATTATGAGATTGTCACAAAATATAAAATTCAAGGATTACCAAGTTTTTGCCTCATAGATAAAGAGGGGCAATTAATTGATCGGAAAATGGGAGATACCGGCTGGGAAAAAATATTAAAAAAACTAGAAAAACGATCATAATTAGGGTTATGGAGGAGAGCGTTTTGTTTCAATCAAACCAAGAATTGAAAAAAACGGTGGTCTTTTATGCAGGTGTGGGAGCTGTTTTGCTGATTCTCATGATGTTGAAATGGCTGCCGATTTCTGCAGACTGGGAGTTGCCGTTGATTTTGTTTGGATTGGGGATTTTGTTTTATGTGAAGCGTGTGCTTTTTAAAGAAGAAAAAGATCATAAGGCATAAGTTTTCTACCGAGGTGATCTAGAAAGGTACAGTTGATGAAAGGTAAGTAATAAAAGGTTGGATGTTGAATCCAACCTTTTATTACTTCCTGTATTGAGTTTAAAAACAAGGGAATGCTTTTATATTCTCATAGCAGTGTTTGAATTAAATTTTAAAAATCCAATGTCCTCCATGTATTTGAAATAGCGTTTGATTAAATGATCATCCATAGGGGGATAGGTCATTCCATGTGCTTGGAGAACTGTTTGAGTATTTGTTGAGTCAAAGTGCGCCATGTTTTCGTATAGTTCCCAGACTGTTTTGTCTCGTTCTACCTTTTCAGTGAGCATTGGAAGAAATGGCGTAAGGGCGTTGTCTGCGTGTTGGTCGCTTGCTTGAATGAGAGCTTCTACCCAATCGTTATATGCTTTCTTTTCTAATGGATAGCCTATTTCTTCTGTGATTTTTTGAAAAAATTCACCTAATTCCATGCTTTCTTCTTGAGGTGGGACGAGGTGATAGGCTTTGCCGAAGTTGGCTGGATCCTTGCATATGGTTGTAATGGCTTTTGAAACAAAGTCGACGGGTACGAATTCTTTTCGTTGATTCGGTAGCTCACCGTAAGCCTTTAATTGGATGCATCCTTTGATTAGTCTCGCCATGTAATCCTCTGTATTATGAACACCTGTTTGACTGTCGCCCATGATGAAGCCGGGGCGAAGGACTGTGATCGGCACGCCACGTTTTTTTGCTTCCCACATGATTTTTTCTGCCACCCATTTACTTTGAGAGTACCCAATGTCCTTTTCTACAATAGGAAGATAAGCATCGATGGATGTATCTTCAAAAAGAACGGTCGTGCCATCTAGATACCCGGCAGGTCCGAATATGGCAATGGTCGATAAGAAATGAACAGGCTTTACCTGTTCTGTGCAGGCGAGTTTGATGATATTTTCTGTGCCGGTGACATTTGTATCCTTGTGCATGTGATAGGGCTGAACGTAATTGACTTTTGCTCCATTATGATAGATGACATCAATGGTTTGGGCGAGTTGTTGAAATTCCTCTGTTGAGAGTCCTAGTTGAGGCTTGTCCAAGTAACCTACAATCGGTTTTAGTTGTTTCAGATAATGTTCGTCCCATAGGTGATATTTCTCCATATTTACTTGTATTCTCTGTCTTGCGTGCTGTTTGTCCCTTGCTCTGATGACACAATAGATTTGGATGGAGGGATTCATTCGAACAAGCTCTTTAATGAGATAAGCGCCTAGAAAGCCGGTTGCTCCTGTTAATAACACGGCATTCTGCTTAAAGGATTTAGAATCGAATAGGTGCTTTGGCTGAATCTTTTCATCTAAAAATCCCTCTGATGTGAGCTGTTGTTTCGGCTCAGGTGTTTGATTTTGTAGCATAAGATGAACTTGTTGAATCGTAGGATGTTCATAAAGGGTGCTGGCAGGTAGTTCAACGTGTAATGTTTCCTGCATACGCATTAAGGTTTTGGCGGCAAGGATGGAGTTTCCTCCTAAGTCGAAGAAGTGATCGTTTGTGCCAATGGGCTCTACCTTTAATAGGTCTGTCCATATTTCACAGAGTGCTTCTTCGGTTTGATTAGTTGGTGCGACATATTCAGTTTGCAGTTTGGGTCTGTCGAAATGATGTCTTGGTAGTGCTTTTCGATCGACTTTTCCATTTGTGGTCGTAGGGAAGTTTGTCAATAGAACATAATGTGCAGGGCGCATGAAATCAGGGAATGTTTTCTTTGCATAAGTTTGAATGGTATATAGATCCCATGTCTTTTTGTTGGACGGAATGATGTATGCAATGATGCGCTTATCCCCAGGTATCACTTCTGTGGCTGTCACCAAACAGGATTTAACACTTGGATGCTGGATCAACACATGCTCAATCTCGCTAAGCTCAATACGAAAGCCTCTAATTTTGACTTGGTCATCCTTTCTACCAATATATTCAATCAGCCCATCAGGTTGTTGTCGAACAAGATCCCCTGTTTTGTAATAGGTTCTTCCATCCCGTTCGATGAAACGTTCCTTTGTTAGGTTTGCTCTTCGCCAGTAGCCTAATGCTAGTCCATCTCCTGAAGTGATGAGTTCCCCTATTTGTCCTTGAGAGACAGATTCACCTTGTTCATTTGTGATGTCAATGATGGTTCCTGCTACAGGTCTGCCAATTGGTATACTGACGAGATCATCCCAGGTGTCTGGCAGTTGAAAAGTTGTTGTGAAGATTGTATTTTCTGTCGGGCCATAGCCATTAATGATGGTCGTATGTGGGAGCTCCTTTAATGCTTGATGAACGACTTGAGGAGACATGACATCTCCGCCAGAGACGATGTATTTAACTGATTTGATATCGTTCAGGTGTGACTCCATCATCAAGTTGAACAATCCAGTAGTTAAAAAAAGAATCGATACATCATAGTCTTTAATGGTTTGACTGACGAGTTCAGGAGTCAGTTTTCCAGAAGGAGGAATAGCGAGTGTCGCTCCATTTAATAAAGCGGACCATATTTCAAATGTAGAGGAATCAAAAGAGATGGTAGATAATAATGCTAAGGTATCAGAAGAATTAACGGGCAGAAAGGAAGGGTTATGCGTTAGGTGCATGATACATCTATGTGTAATGACAACACCTTTTGGTTTTCCTGTTGTGCCAGAGGTATACATGATATAAGCGGCATCAGAAGGTTTTGCATCAAAAGACGGGTTTGACGTTGATTGTGTAAGGATGAGATGTTTTTCTTTATCTAAGTAGATAGTAGGAATAGGCAAGGAGGTTAGGCTTTGAGTGACATGTGATGTTGTGAGTAAAAACGATAGTTCGGCATCTTCAATCATAAATTGAATACGTTCACTAGGGTAATTTATATCTATAGGCACATATACGGCTCCTATTTTGGTGATAGCGAGAATAGAGACAATCAATTGTGGTGATCTTTCTAAGGCTAGGCCAATATGAGAAGCTTTCGTTACGCCCATTTTGATAAGGTAATTGGCGAACTGGTTACTTTGTTTCTCAAGTTCAGCATATGTGATGTTCTGATGGTTGCACGCTAAAGCTGGATGATGCGGCGTGTGAGTGGCGTGGTGTCTCATGATATCACATAAATTTTGATCATTCATGATGATATTCCCCCTCTAGAATTTGATAGATTAGGAATGTTATTCCTAAATCCATCCAAAGTGTATATGAAGAAATATTCATTGTCAATGAAGGTCATATCAACAATAAAATGTAAAATTTATATAATAATTGAAATAATATGCAGATATATTGTCCTATTTAGAGATAAAATGTATAGGACCCTCGGCTTTTTCCTTGAATGAGCGTTTTGATGATCAAGATGAGATGAAAATAGGGGGAAATTGAATCATAAGATAGGCTGGATTCATTGATAGGATGAAAGATCACTTTTTTATTAGAAATATATATACTATTTCGAAAAATATTTGGTAAAATATACAGGTATATCTTAAATTTGTTATATATTGTTTAAGGAGCTGTCGTGTTGAAGGGATCTAGGGTTGAGTTTATTGATAGTTTACGTGGTTTTAGTTTATTAGGTATTTTGATTGTGAATATGCTTAATTTTCAATATGATTATGATTTTGAGAAGATGTTTGATCCGAGCATATGGGGGCAGGAGTTTGGGGTATATGTGACGGAGATCTTGTTTCAGGGGTCATTTTATCCGATTTTCTCCTTTTTGTTTGGGTATTCTTTTATCAAGTTGATTGAATCCACGAAGGCAAAGGGGCTGAATACGAATGCCATCGTCGTTCGCCGCGGCTTTGGTCTTATTGTGCTTGGGATGTTGCATTACATATTCATTTGGAATGGTGATATTCTCTTATATTATGGAGCATGTACGTTTTTCTTGATGATGTTTTTAAGCAGCCGGATCAAAACAATGCTGATTTGGTCAGGTGTGTTAGGTGCTTTGTCATTAGTGGTTTTACCATATCTGATGACCTTTGTTTATGGAAATGATGATTTATTAACTGATGTGTATGCGAAGGGTGCATACGGTGATATTTTATTGAGCCGGGTAACGATTGAAGACGATATGATGATTGTGACCATTATTATGGCGATCGTGACCATTACGATGATGCCGATCTTGGGTTTTCTATTCGGTACGATTATGGTGGGGCCATTTGCACTGCTTGGCATGGCGATCGGGAAAAAAGGTCATTTGACAGAAGAAGATCGAGGCATGGCTTATCGTAAAGGCTGGGTTTGGATGATTATCATCGGGCTCGCTTTAAAATGTGCAACGTTCAGTGATGCTCCTTGGAGTGAAATGGTGTTGACGTTAGGAGCCTATGTCCTGACGATCGGTTATATTCAAGCTTTCATTGTCTTTTACTATTCAAAGGCTGCACAAGGGTTGAAACGTCTGCTTGCAGGACTTGGCCGATTGTCTTTATCAAACTATTTGGCTCAATCTATTATTTGTACAACGATTTTCTATTCTTACGGACTTGGGTTATTCGGACAAATGGGCTCAATGTTTGGGCTGCTACTTGCTGTTGGACTTTACACAGCTCAGCTGTTCATCAGCTATCTCTATTTGAAAAAGTGGAGAAGAGGGCCTGTGGAATGGCTTATGGGAAAATGGGTATATTGGAGATAAATTGATTTGTTGAGGAACCGCATGGCTGAAGAGCTGTGCGGTTTTTTAGTTGGATCGCATTCAAAAAAGTTCATAAAAGGAGTTGAATATTTTTTCAGTGTGTATATAATGTATATATAGTGTATATACAATATTTCATTGCGAATACCAGTACAGAAAAAAGAGGTTTTTTATATGCAAATTACGATTTCTAACCATTCTAAGGAGCCTATCTATGAGCAAATTACGACGCAAATCAAATCGTTGATCTTAACGGGTGAGCTTGCAGAAGGTGCGGGACTGCCGTCTATCCGAAAGCTGGCGAAGGATTTACAAATCAGCGTCATCACAACAAAACGTGCATATGAAGAGTTAGAGAAGGCAGGATTTATTTATTCGATTGTCGGTAAGGGATCATTTGTTGCCGAGCAAAAC
Organism: Bacillus sp. FSL R5-0397; assembly: GCF_038593395.1. Classification (NCBI taxonomy): domain Bacteria; kingdom Bacillati; phylum Bacillota; class Bacilli; order Caryophanales; family Bacillaceae; genus Bacillus; species Bacillus sp. FSL R5-0397. The sequence continues at coordinate 215,238 of NZ_CP151992.1, forward strand.
CTAGAGGTCATGAGAGAGAAAAAATTGAAGGTGATTGAGGAACAGCTTGGAGCGGTTGTTACAAACGGCAAGGAATTAGGCTTATCTTTTGATGAATTGCAGCAGTTATTAAAGTTCTTGTATGAGGAGTGAGATGAGTGGAGCATGTGATTGAATTCAAAGGAGTATCAAAACGGTTCAAAGACTTTTCTGTGCAGAATCTCGATTTACAGGTCAAAAAGGGCTTTGTTACTGGGTTTATTGGAGAAAATGGAGCTGGTAAGTCGACCACGATTAAAATGATCATGAATTTGTTAAAACCAGATTCTGGTGAGGTTAAAATTTTTGGATTAGATTATCGCACCCATGAAAAAGAGATTAAGGAACGAATTGGCTTTGTTTACGATGCTAACGTTTTTTTTCCAGGATTGAATTTAAAAGACATCAAACGAATTGTGGCACCTGCCTATAAACGCTGGGATGATAGACTATTTTATCAATATATTGAACAGTTTGGTCTGCCGCTGAATAAAGCGATTAAAACATTTTCAAAAGGGATGCAGATGAAGGCATCGCTTGCGATTGCGCTGTCGCACCATGCAGAGCTGATTATCATGGATGAACCAACTGCTGGTTTAGATCCGGTATTTAGAAGAGAGCTGCTCGGCACGTTACAAGAATTGATGATTGATGGAAATCGAACGATTTTTTTCTCAACGCATATGACGACTGATTTAGATCGCATCGCGGATTATATTGCGTTTATACAAAATGGAAGATTGGTCTTTCAACAGTCGATTCATGAGGTGGCGGAGAATTATGCGCTGGTGAAGGGGAGCCTGGATTTGCTGGATCGAGACACAGAAAAGGCGTTTATCCATATTCAGCGTACGGCAGCCGGATTTGAAGCATTAACAGATCGGATTGATTTATTTTTGGGGACGCTGTTGTGATTGAACCGGCGTCGCTTGAGGATATCATGTTTTATTTGAAAGGCGGGGTTGCGCATGTTTCATTTAATTAAGCGTGATGTGATTTTGCAAAAGAAGCAGTTACTTATTTTTATTCCGTTTATCTTATTTTTCATTTTCATGGATGTCCATCCAGTATTAACGTTTCTAGTCGCTAGTGTCTTTATTCCATTTAACACATATGCTTATGATGAGAAGGCAGAAACGAATATTCTATTAAATTCCTTGCCCTATACACGTAAAGAAATTATCGCATCACGTTATCTTGGCGCCATTTTTTATATGAGTATTGCGATCGTGCTGACAAGTGCTGCATTATTTGTGTTTGGGAAGCTGTTTTCGCTGTCAGATATTGCGATTGGCAGCGGGTTGTTTTTATTGTTTGCAGCATGTACGTTTCCATTGTTTTATATCTTAAAGCCTGGTTATATCACAACGGCAGTGATCATTGGCTTTATCGTCTTATCTGCTATGGGACCGCCTGTTGTTCTCTATTTAGCAGAGCAATTCAGTGGGATCACTAATTTTATCATGAATTTATCGATCCCTATTGTCTATACGGGGTCAACTGTACTGATTATGCTCATCTACTTGCTGTCTTGGGGACTTTCTACTGCGATTTACCAGAGGAAAGTGTTTTAAATCAGATGATCACATCATTTATAGAGAATCATTCATTTTGAGGTAGGCCTTTCAAAATGGATGATTCTTTTTTGCATCCGGTGAAATTGACATACAGAAGAAAAGAGGTTATTGTTAATTAACATAATGTTAATTATTTTTAACATTATGTTAAATAAATCATCCTTTAAGAAAGGAATTTGAAATGGAGATTAAAAATAGAATTAAGGTATTACGGGCAGAAAAAGACTGGACACAAAAGGATTTGGCAGAGAAGTTAGGTGTGACTCGTCAAACTGTGGCAGCGATTGAAAATGGTAAATATTCTTTGTCTTTAAAATTAGCATTTCAAATTGCTAGGACATTTGAAGTTGATTTGTATGACGTATTTCAAGAGGTCGACAAGGAGGAACAACAATGATAACGACGATCATACTTTATTCTCTCATTACCCTTTCTATTTTAAGCACGGCCTTTCAATTTAAGAAAAACCGTGAATATAAACATGATGAACGAGGTCAATTTATTTTAGCGAAAGCCGGAAGTTTTTCAATTGTAGGTGTGGCATTAGCCTATATATTGGTTGCTGTCATTCAAGCTTTTGTTCATGAATTATCATCTCCAACGGAATGGTTTTATATAGCGATTACGTTTATGTATGTATCAAGTGTTTGCGCAAATACCATTGGCATTATCTATTGTGAAAGAAAATACTAATCTTTCATCTGCGGATGCAAGCTAGGGTACTTCATCATGAAGGGAAGAAAAAATAATGAAAAAATTACTGAAAATAATGCTGATTGCTCTATGTACCATTCTGACTGTCTTGGTTGTATTTGTAGCCAGTGTTTATGTTGTGAATCTAATTAGTAATGAAAGAGAACAGGGGAAAATAGAAGATTATGGGCAAAAGGTTTTGGTGGATGGGAAGCAGATGAATGTGCTCATTCAAGGCGATGGGAAAGAAACGATTGTCCTTCTACCAGGCTATGGAACTGCTTCACCCGTGCTGGATTTTGAACCGTTAGTCAAGGAGTTATCGCCATATTATAGAGTCGTAGTGATTGAACCGTTTGGTTATGGTTTAAGTGACGACACAGATAAAGTAAGGACAAGTCAAAACATTGTGGATGAGATTCATGAATGTTTGCAGAAACTCAACATTAAAAAATATACGCTGATGGGTCATTCGATTTCTGGCATCTATGGATTAGAATATGTGAATCAATACGAAAAAGAAGTCCAAGCCTTTGTTGGAATTGATAGTAGTTTTCCTAAGCAGGAGGATGCAGATGAATTGCCAGTCTCCAGCTTACAGCTGCTTCATCAATCCGGCTTTTACAGATTGATAGTGAAAATGAATCCAGATCAACTGGTGATGCCTAAAGTAGATGATCAAACGAAAGCTCAGATTAAAATGCTGACTTTCCGAAATTTCTTGGATGAAAGCCAAGCTAGTGAGGCAGAAAACTTTAGAAACAATTTTAAAAACGCTCAGCGCCTACATTTCCCTAAGAAGCTCCCTGTTGCTTTCTATCTAGCGGATCAAACGGAGAAAGAAACACCAAACTGGAAACCAATGCATGAAGAGCTGCTGAAAAATGTAGACCACGGAAAAGTCGTTACTTTCAAAGGCGGCCATTATTTGCATCATACGAAATCAAAAGAAATCGCAGATGATGTGAGGGAGTTTCTATCGAACAACGAGCGCTCACGTTAGCGTTTTTCCTCCTCAGCTGGACAGATGAAACATCGCAATTTTGATCAAAACGAGTGAACTGATTTGTTTTATGATCAAGAAGAGGTGAGGGAGATGATGTATAGTCGGGTGACGCAAGAGGTGATTTCTTATTTGGAGTCGCATTTGATGGATGAGCTGTCGCTGAGACAGGTGCATGAGAAAGTAGGATATTCACATTTTCATTTGCTGCGTGTATTTAAACGAGAAACCGGGCTGTCGATGGGGGAATATGTGCGGAAACGAAGATTAGCTACGGCTGCACAGCTTCTTTTGTATACGGATCAAGGGATTTTAGACATCGCTTTTTCGTTACAATTCCAATCGCAGGAAGCCTTTACGCGTGCTTTTAAGCATCTTTATTCTTTACCTCCCGGAATGTACAGGTCCATGATGAGAGATATGCAAATGAAAAAGGAGGAAGATTCGATGACATTACATGAAGCAGTACCTGGCTGGGGTTTGAGTGGTTCACATCCGCATATGTATGAGATGGGTGTTGATACAGCAGAGTTCCATACGGGAAAGCAATCAGGTGTTTTATCATCTAAAGAAGGCGTACAAGAAGGACAGTTTGCGACGATGATGCAGGGGTTTCAAGCAAAAGAGTATGTAGGCAAGCGGTTGAAGCTCTCTGCTTTCTTGAAAACAGAGAATGTATCTTCAGCAGGAATTTGGATGCGGGTAGATGACGGAAAGGGTGATACGGTGCAGTTTGATAATATGCAGAATCGACCTGTGACAGATTCTACGGAATGGAATCAATATGCGATCGTATTAGATGTTCCTACGCGCAGTGAATCCATTCATTTTGGAGTGCTACTCAGCGGTCATGGAACAGTCTGGGCTGACGGTTTTCGATTTGAGGAAGTGGATGAGAAAACACCTACAACGAATATGGTAGAGGCTTCGGCTCTGCCAGATGTGCCGATGAATTTGCATTTTGAGCTTGAGAAGACCGTGTGAGCGGTCTTTTTTGTTGTATACAAATCTGCATGAACCGTTTATAATGAAAAATATAATTAAACATACCGACGGTCGGTATGTAAAAGGAGGCGTTTGAACTGGCGCGAAATAAGTATCCAGAAAAGACGATGCAGCAAATTTTGGACGTGTCGACAAAGTTGTTTCAGGAAAAGGGATTTGAAAAGACAAGTTTGCAAGATATTATCCATGAATTGAATATGTCTAAAGGGGCTATTTATCATCATTTTAAATCGAAGGATGAAATATTACGCGGCGTGATGGATCGGCAGTTTCGTTATGCAACCGAGAAGCTTGAGGAGTTAATTGAGCATACGGAGGCAGCTCATGCGAAAGAGAAGCTGCAGCTTATTCTGGAGCAGCTTGTGGCAGACCCGCAGTCTCATTCGATTGATGGGATCTTGGTTGATCAGATGAAAAATCCGCAATTTGTGATTGAAGGCATGAAGACAGGTGTCAATCAGGATGCTTTGAGAATCAAACAGTTAATCATTGAAGGGATTGAGGATGGTTCGATGGAAACTGCGTTTCCTGGTGAAGTGGCAGAAGTATTTTTGCTTCTTGTGAATATATGGTTGAATCCCACCTTGTTTGTCCGCAATCATGAAGAAACGGTCCAGCGTTTGTGTTTTTTAAAGCAGATGATGAAGGGTCTTGGCGTGGATATTGTGAGTGATCTATTTATTCAAAAGGTGACAGCGCACTATGCTGAAATTGGCGGGTATGATCTGCCCGAAAGATAAAGAATGCCAACTGATAGGAGGATGACGTATGATTCATTTTATGAAGGTTGAGCTAAGAAAAGGCCACATGAAGCAGTATATTCAAGCTAGTTTCATCGCGAGTATTGTGCTGCTAGTATTCATCTATTTTATTGCGTTTGCTGCAAAAATTGAACGCGAACCGGGTTTTCAGCAATATACGAATATTTATTTGTTAACGAGTACAGTATGGATGATCTTTTTTTCTATCATCACAGCTATGCTGTATTGGCGTGTAGGCAAGACTGTTTATCAGGAACGCACATCCAATTCAGTGAGATTCCTTTCTCATATGATATGGATGGTGTGCCTTTCAACGTTTGCGATGATGTGTAGTATCATTCCTTCGTTTGTTGTGTTTAGTGTGACTGAATTGTTTTTCCCTATTGTTCACGATACGCTGACGGCAGGTTCTCTGTTTCAATTGATGAAAACATTCTTTATGTTGATTGTTTGTGTTCAAGCGATTGGCATGATGGCGATGAGAATAGGCTTGAGCAAAAAATCTGTTTTGATGACCGTCCTGACTGCCATTGTTTTATGTGCTGTTTTAGGAAATGTATCGCTCGCCATTTATGGCAATGATCAATTGAACCTCGTCCTGTCAGGAGCGATGATCTCGGCAATTCTCATTGTGATCTTGGAATTGTGGAGCCGCATCGACCGGCTGCAAACGAGGTAATTCATGATGGGAAAAGGATGGAGATATGTGAAGCATACGGTTCGAATTGAAGAAGCAATAACGGAACTTTCGTTAAACTGGCTGGTGGGAGATGTTCGCCTTTATCACCATGATCATCCTTATTTATTGATGAAGCAGACCACCAATCACGTATTCCCCCATCGGTATTTACTGCATCATCAAGTGCAGGAAGGCAGGCTAGTCATTCAAGATAAAAGAAAACGAGCGATCAGCTTGGGGCTTCATCTTCATCAAACGAATTTGGAGATTTACCTCCCTCAGGCACAGTTACAGTCCTTGTCTATTCATTGTAAAGGAGCAAATCTATTCTTGGATGGACTGAAGGTGAAGGAGGCTGACTGCCAATTGATTTCTGGAAAGTCCATGTTTACGGGAGAAATCAAGCATCTGCGCTTGCAGACAGTGGGTGGATTTATTTCTAGTCAACAGCTCAACACGCAGACAATGAGCCTGCGTACTACTTCGTCAAAAGTGGAGATGGTAGGTGCTTTTTCAGATATTGATCTGAATTTAATAGGCAGAAGGGTACAGATACATTCAAAGGTCATGCTGCATTCGCTCAAATCGACGTCAACTGGATCATCTGTCAAAGTGGCAATTCCGGAAAATGATGGATTTATTTGTTATGTGAAGAAAAGATCAGGTACGTTTCACAATGACTTTCCTTGTGATGTTGATCAGGAGAGAATGGTTTATAAAAATGGAGGGAAAAGCTTTGAGGTCGATATAAGGGGAGGTTCTTTTCTATTAAGTGATGGTCATTGAAGCGATGATGATCCTCTGATTCGATATATCAATATAAAATAATTTGAATATCTTTTTATGTCAGAATATTTTGTTAATAGTGTTTTCCTCAAAAAAACAATTGTTTTTTAAGGGTAGATTTATTATGATAATATACATCGAAAGATTGAAGATTTTGAATCAGAATGAAAATTCTGATTTTTTATTTTTTATGTTGTTTGTTGATGAGGGGGAATAGAAGTGGCTCAAAAGGAATTAAAGAGAGGGTTAAGTGCTCGTCATATTCAAATGATTGCGCTTGGCGGCACAATTGGTGTTGGCTTATTTATGGGGTCAGCTAAAGCCATTCAATGGACAGGTCCATCGGTTCTTCTAGCGTACGCAGTGTGTGGTATTTTTATCTTTTTTATTATGCGTGCGATGGGAGAAATGTTGTATCTTGAACCGAGTACGGGATCGTTTGCTACATTTGGGCATCAATATATTCATCCGCTTGCGGGGTATATGACAGCTTGGAGTAACTGGTTCCAGTGGGTCATTGTTGGAATGTCTGAGATTATCGCCGTAGGCGCTTATATGAAATATTGGTTCCCGGAGTTACCGGCGTGGATTCCCGGATTAATCGCCATGATCATTTTAGGTGCGGCCAACTTGATTTCGGTTAAGTCATTCGGTGAGTTTGAATTCTGGTTTGCGATGATCAAGATTGTGACGATTATTTTAATGATCATTGCAGGTTTAGGCATTATTTTCTTTGGGTTTGGCAATGGTGGAACAGCGATTGGTTTGTCTAACCTTTGGGCGCACGGCGGGTTCTTTACAGGTGGATTTAGCGGTTTCTTGTTTGCATTGTCCCTAGTGATTGCTGCCTATCAAGGGGTAGAGCTCATTGGGATTACTGCAGGTGAGGCGCAAAATCCGCAAAAGACGCTGACAAATGCCATCAAAAGCATCATCTGGCGTATTTTAATTTTCTATATCGGTGCGATCTTTGTCATCGTAACGGTGTATCCGTGGGATCAGCTGAATACGCTCGGCAGTCCATTTGTGGCGACGTTTGCGAAAATTGGAATTACGGCAGCAGCAGGTATTATTAACTTTGTTGTCATTACAGCAGCGATGTCCGGCTGTAATAGTGGAATCTTCAGTGCGGGACGTATGCTTTATACATTAGGTGTGAATGGACAGGCACCTGCTTTCTTCACAAAAATTTCGAAGAATGGTGTACCGTATTTTGGGACATTTGCTGTGCTGATTGGTTTAGCGGTTGGGGTGGTCTTAAATTATGTTTCTCCGCCAAACATTTTCGTTTATGTGTATAGTGCGAGTGTCCTTCCTGGTATGGTGCCTTGGTTTGTGATTTTGATTAGTCATATTGGCTTCAGAAAAGCGAAGGGGGCAGCGCTTGATCAGCATCCGTTTAAGCTGCCGCTTGCGCCATTTTCTAACTATTTGACAATCGGATTCTTGCTGATGGTGCTTGTGTTTATGCTGATTAATCAGGATACACGAATTTCTCTCATTGTGGCAATTGGGTTCTTGATTTTAGTGGCGCTTAGCTTTTTTGTATTTGGAATTGGTAAACGAAAACCGATTGAAACAGCTTCTTCTGATCAAACGGTGAAATAATCAAAAGCCTTGCGGAGTGGACCCGCAAGGCTTTTGTCGTTTACAGAGAAGCTTTGACACGCTGAAAGACATCTGGAAAGTTGGTGAAAAGACCGGTGACACCGTATTGCAGAAGACGTGTCATGTCTGCTTCGCTGTTTACCGTATATGGGTGAAGGAGGAGTCCGTGGCTTCTGACCTGCTGTACATTTTCAAGTGTCAACGCTCTAAAATTCGGTCCGACCCCCACTGCATACGATTTGATGAAGTCGAGCTGATCATCTGTAATAGACGTCATTTGCGCTCTATCTAATAGCTGTACTTTTGGAAGCCGAGGGGCGAGTTTCTGCAATTTTAATAGACTTTCTTGGCTGAAAGATTGGATGATGACCTGCCCTTTTCTCGTATGTTTTCCAAGAAGATGATGTTTCTTTAAGACAGCCAATAGCTTTTCTTCCATTTGTGGATAGATGTCTGGTTTTTTGGTTTCAATATAATAATTTTCTCGTTTACCGAAGTAGCGTAATACCTCATCTAATGTGAGGACTTGCTGTCCAATAAAGTGGGCATTTTGTTTGTCGGGGTTGGCTTCGTTAAACCATGCACCGGCATCAAGCTGTTTGATTTCGGCAAGTGTGAGGTCTTTGACCCAGCCTGTTCCGTTTGTCGTCCGGTCAACCGTTTCATCGTGCATGACGATGAGGTGTCCATCCTTTGTCATTTGAAGGTCGAGTTCGAGGTAATCTGCATTCATCTTTGTGGCGAGCTTGTAGGAAGCTAGGGTATGCTCTGGGGCATACCCTGATGCTCCGCGGTGTGCAACGGTTAAAATGCGATCTGGAGATAAAAGATGTTCATGTGCCGATATGGTGGTCGGCACCCAACCAAAAGACAGTAAAGCAAAAGAGAGTAACACGAAAGCAAGTAATCTACTTTTCTTCATATTTTATCCTCCTTTTACGGTAACTGCCTCCATCATAAGAAATAGATGTAAAGGGCATGTTGGGCGGAGATGAATCTTTTATGTGATTTTCATTAAGCTTGCTCTACGCGCTTTCCTGTATTCCATGTCATGGCGAGGAACACAATCGCAAGGATACAAGAACCAACTAGTAAAATGAAACCTCCTGTCCAGTCATAGTGATCGACGACGACGCCCATCATGGCATTAGCAAAAGCAGAGCCACCAATATATCCAAAGAATCCTGTCAGCCCGGCAGCAGTGCCAGCGGCTTTTTTCGGAGCGAGATCAATGGCTTGCAGTCCAATGAGCATGACAGGTCCGTAAATTAAAAACCCGATGCTGATGAGGGCAATGTTATCAACCATTGGATTGCCAGCAGGGTTTAACCAGTACACAAGAACCGCAATTAATACGCCAATCATAAAGAGTACGCCAGCAGGTGCGCGGCGGCTTCTAAAGAAGCGGTCACTAATCCACCCGCACAATAATGTACCAGGGATGCCTGCATATTCATAAAGGAAATAAGACCAGCGTGAATGCTCTGGTGAGAATCCTTTTGCTTCTGTTAAATAGGTAGGTGCCCAGTCTACGACCCCGTAACGGACAAAGTACACAAAGACGTTGGCAATGGCGATATACCAAAGGAATTTATTGTTGAGTACATATTTAAATAAAATCTCTTTTACGGTTAATTCTTTTTCTTGATCTTCATATTGTTGTGCCGGATAGTCATTTCGGTATTCTTCGATTGGCGGAAGACCAGCGGATTGCGGGGTGTCCCGTACGAGAAGAATGATGACGAAGGAGACGATAATGGCGATGATGGCAGGGAAGAAAAAGATACTTTTCCACGTCGCAAACAAAACAATTCCTAATGTGATAAGCGGTGCAAGAATTCCCCCACCGATATTGTGAGCGACGTTCCAAATGGACATTTTCGTTCCACGTTCACTCACCGAAAACCAATGCGCCATCGTTCGTCCGCATGGCGGCCACCCCATTCCTTGAAACCAGCCGTTTAAGAACATGAATAAAAACATGATCCATACACTGGATGTCACCCATGGAAATGAGACAAATAGAATATTGATAAGAGCTGATAGAAAGAGTCCAGCGGCTAAAAAGTATCTTGGGTTACACCGGTCTGAGATCATCCCCATAATGAATTTACTAAAGCCATAAGCGATTGAAACAGCCGCCAGTACAAAGCCTAATTCACTTTTTGTGAACCCCTCTTCCTGTAAATAAGGGATGGCAAATGCGAAATTTTTGCGCAGCAAATAGTAGCCCGCATATCCGATAAAGATTCCCAAAAAGACTTGCAGCCGCAGCCGTTTATAGGTTTCGTCTGTTTTGGCATCATCGAGCCTGTCGATATGCGGAGCCGGTTTAAACCATTTGAACATAAACATCCTCCTCTTGTAGATATGACTGAAACAAAAGTACGAGGTCTGTCTTTGATCTTGTACTTTTTCAGAGACAAAAGAATTGATAGCGCTTTCTTTTGTACTCCCATCATATCGGATGGAGAAGATGTTTATGATGAGGCTTTTGTCATTATTTTGGAAAAACAGTTCATGAAGTGATGAAAAAAATCCGCACAATGGCGGATTTTTAATAGTGGTTAAATTGATACATCAATTTTTGCAGATTTCTTTAGTTGATCAATTTCTTTTTGTACTTCTTTTTGCTTTTCTTGAGATTCTAACTGCTTCTTGATTTGTGATTTGACGTCTTTGAAATCAGGTGCTTTTTGTTTTTGTTTTTTCATTTGTTCGGCGTATTGGTCATAGTACGCTTTGACGTCTTTTTCAGACACAGAGGCTGATTTAATTTCTTTGTCGACATATTGGCTGTATTTGATGCTGTCGGCAATATCACTTTTCAGCTGATCCATTGTCAGTCCGCTCTTTTTGAGTGCTTCTTCAAATTGAGCATTGTCTTTAAATTGTTTCTTTTCTTCTTTTAGCTGCTTATCGACTTGCTTGTCAGAGGCTTTATAGCCCTTCTTCTCAGCATCTTGCAGGATGAGCTCTTGACCTACGAGCGCATCAATGGTTTGCTTCTTGACAGCTTTTGCGCCTTCTTTAGATGTTGGGTCTTGTCCTGACTGCTGAAGTTGACCTTGAATGGTCGATAGAGCGCTATTGTATTCACTGCCTGTGATTTTATCTTTGTTGACGGTCGCAACGACCTTTTGATCATCAATTTTTTGTGCGTCTAATTTCTTTTGCATCTCTTCCATTTGCTTTTGCTGCTCTTTTTGGTCAGCCTGTGTTGTTTCCTTGCTTTTGGCTGAATCGTTTTGCTTATCCTGTTTCGCATCGTTTGATGAGCAGGCTGCAAGCCCCACTGATAACAGACAAGCAATGAGTGTATATGATACTTTTTTCAATTATTTTCTCTCCCTTCGGTATGAGAACATCTAGTGCGCATTCTAACCGTTTTAGAGGAAAAATAAAACCGTATAGACGAATTGTTAGCGGATTGACATGTTTTTTATCTGTTTGTCCTCATTTTGTCTTCTCATAGTCATCATATGACAGCTCAAGTTTGGAATAATTGTTCCATCGCTTCGTCGAGATTGGTGATCGGCTGGCGGCAGCTGTAGTTTTCACAAATATAGACCGTCGTGCTGTCGTTGATCGTTTTGTAATCTTTTGCAAAAGGTGCGAGCCTTGCTAATTCTTGCCCTGTTTCGGCAGTTAAAATGAGATCAAATGGCATGAATCGTTTTTGCAATGCTTGTAGAAGCTGTTCTTTTTGCGGATCGCCCTTTTTCCCGAGAATAATGATTTCTCGTTTTACGGCATATTGGCTTAATAGTCCTTGTAAAAAGGCGGTATGTCCGCTTGGATAGGAAGAGACATCGACGTAAAAGGCGCTGAACATCTTCTCTAGTGTCTCGATCCAGTCTTGACGTCCGATCATTCTGCTTAGTTTCAGAAGCTGTTGGAGTGCGGTGCTGTTACCAGACGGCATGGCCCCGTCGTATACTTCTTTTTCACGAACAATAAGCGCTTCTGCATCTGAGCCTGAGAAGAAAAAGCCCCCGATTTGCTCATCCCAAAACAGTTCAAACATATTTTCAGCAACGGCTCTTGCTTTTGTCAGCCAATCTAGGTCAAAGGTCGCTTCGTATAAAGACATATAAGCTGTTAGCATGTGCGCATAATCCTCGATAAAGCCTAGATGCTTTACGTCCCCTTCTCTGAAGCGGACCATGAGGCGTCCCTGTTGGATGAGGTGTGTTTCGAGAAAAGACATTGCCTGTTTTGCCATGCGTATGGCTTCTTCTACATAAAAGACACTTCCTGCTTTGGCAAGTGCGGAAATCATCAGCGCATTCCACGAGGTGAGTACTTTGTCATCGATTAGCGGTGCAGGCCGCTGCTGTCTTACAGTGAGTAAGATGTGTCGAGCGGATTGCAGTTTGGAATGAAGGGTTTTGTCGTCGATTGAAAAAGCTGCTTTGATGTCATCAAATGAGGTGGAAATGGTATGAGGGATGTTCTGTCCTTCAAAGTTCCCTTCCTCTGTGATGTGGTAGACCGCACAAAATAAAGTGCCGAGGTCATCGCCTAAATGGGTCATGATCTCCTCTTTTGTCCAAACGTAATATTGCCCTTCCTTTCCTTCTGAATCGGCATCGATTGCCGAATAAAAAGAGCCGTCACGATTCATCATGTCTCGTTTGATAAATTGAATGAGGTCTTGGACAAGCTTTTCGTACTCAGGGTGTTGAGTGATTTGATAGGCTTCGGTGTAGGCATTTATCAGCAAGGCGTTATCATACAGCATCTTTTCAAAATGCGGCACAAGCCATTTTTCATCTGTTGAATATCGAGTAAATCCAGAACCAATATGATCATAAATACCGCCGTTTGCCATGCCGTTTAACGTTTTTGTGACAGCATATAACGCATTTTCTTGCCCTGTCCATTCAAAATAACGCATGAGAAACGTGAGCATATGAGGCGCGGGAAATTTAGGCGCAGAACCGAAGCCGCCATACAGCGTATCAAAGCTGCTCATGAGCTGATAATAGGCTTTGTGAATCGACTCCTGAGTGAGCGTATTCTCTGTCTGTCCTGCTGCCTTGATTCGCAGATTATTTGTTGCCTTTTCTGCCAATGATTCAATATGATCTCGGTCGTTGTGATACGCATCCAGCAATTGCGTCAGTGCTTCAATGAAGCCAGGACGGCCGTAAGCACTTCTTTTTGGAAAATAAGTCCCCGCATAAAACGGCTTTTGATCAGGCGTGACAAACACGTTGAGCGGCCAGCCTCCTTGCCCAGTCATCATCTGACAAACGGACATATACATCGAGTCAATGTCTGGACGCTCCTCACGATCGACTTTGATTGAAATGAAATGCTCGTTTAGGATGTCAGCGACTTGTTGATCTTCAAAGCTTTCGTGTGCCATGACGTGGCACCAGTGGCAAGTGGCATAGCCGATGCTTACCAGCAAAGGCTTGTTTTCTTTTTTTGCTTTATCAAATGCTTCTTTTCCCCATGGATACCAGTTAACTGGGTTATGGGAGTGTTGGAGAAGGTATGGAGATTTTTCAGTGATTAATCTGTTGGGTTTATTGTTAGTAGACATGGAATCTCCTCCTTTCATATTTATTTATCAAATCTTTTTGAGTGTAAAGGGTGATGGGCTTAAGGAATTTCATTTGAATTTAGATAGTACTACTTCAAAAAAGTTACGTAGGATAATAACCGATAGTTCTTTATTTTGAAACTGAGCAAAAATCAAAAAACTATAATTAGGTCAAAGATTTATAGGGACTGCTGTGGAAATTTTAACTTTCGATAGATTTGTTTTCAATTCTTTTATTCACTTCATTAATTATGAAAACCTATATTAATGCCTTTTAAATGGAATTTATTACTATATTTATCTTGTGTGTATTTAATCATTAATAACAAGCTGTTATAATAGCTTTGTGTTTTTATGAAAATATGTGTTAAAAGTGGTGTTGGAAATAAATATATACTATTCATTCTAGTAATCTCTTCGTTTGGTGGAGAGGCACTTTTAGCACATTTAATTTCAATAGGTCTAGCGGTGACTATTACAGGAGTTACTTATGTTGCATAATCTGAGTTTAAGAAGCATAAAAGAACATACATTCAAAAAATCTAAAAAATGGGTATATGAGAAGGTGTAAATATGTTAGTTATTGATCAAAATCCAAAAGGTGAGCAGTACTCCAAATTAATTGATTTGGCTTTCGAAATTTGTGATGAGTTTCATTTAGTTTTAAGAAAAGATATGGGATCTTTAAAATCTTTTAATCCCTTCCTAAAAAAACTTGAAAGTTCATTGAAAGAGATGAAAGAACAATCAGAATGGGCTAGCACAATGCTATTTAACAATACAGCAAAAGTTTATTACTATTATACAGATGAAAATGCGAAGAGTATTCTAAAAGAATTCGCAAATTCTTTATATGAATGGGAGCAACCAAATTTACCAGAAGACTTGTCCTTCTTCAAAAATGGAGAAGAATGGCTGGTTACATCTTCTCATGAAGAAGAAAGTTATATAGATACGGAAAATGATACAGAGATACAAAGGATATTAAGTATACCAGAATTAAAAGTACATATGGAAAAATGGGATTAATGCTATTTAGTATTCAATAATAGTGTATTGATATAAAAGTAAGGAGGTTAATAAGATAGTTTCCTTACTTTTAAAATGTTATGGGCGTTCTCATCTTTATTTCTTAATTAAGATGTATTGTTTGTGTTCCAATAGAAGATTTGAACTTTAAATGTTTCCCAAATTGTTGAGTCTTGAAATTAATAACTAAATCCAAACTCTCATCCTTATCTTCATCCTCAAAACCGTCTAAACAGGAATATAATTAATATATCAAATAGCTGAGGTCCGTGATCAATTGTCTGTGAGGTATTCCCATCATAAAAAACAAGGGCTATAAACCCTTGTTTTGTCATTATTTCACCTTTTCACTACTTCAATCGTAATGTTTTAACAAGATGGCTGAATTATGTCCTCCAAAACCAAAAGAATTGGATAGCCCATATTTCAATGGAAGCTGTCTCGCTTCTAATACAACATCTAAATTGCAATCTGGATCTTGTTTCTCTACATTAATAGTTGGCGGAATCATTCCTCGTCTCAAACTTTCCACTAAAGCAATCGCTTCTACTCCGCCTGCAGCACCAAACATGTGCCCAGTCATTGATTTGTTTGCCGTTGTTGGAATTTCACCTGAACGATCACCAAATAATTTCTTAATGGCTAGAACTTCTGAACGATCACCTACTTGTGTACTTGTTGCATGAGCACTAATAACATCGATTTCACTTGTTGATATATCTGCACTTCTCAATGCTTTCTTCATGGCTAAGTAGGCACCCCTACCTTCTGGGTGTGAAGCGACCATATGATGTGCATCTGAACTAGCCCCGTATCCCACTACTTCACATAATATCGGCGCATCTCTAAGAATTGCGTTGTCTAATGATTCTAATACTAAGATACCTGCGCCTTCACTCATAACAAAGCCATCTCTATCTGTATCGAATGGACGGCTGGCTCGACTTGGGTCTTGGTTTCTAGTAGACAGTGCATGTGCGTTTCCAAAACTAGCCAAAGATATCTGGTTGACGGCAGCTTCTGCTCCACCGGCAAATATAATATCTGCTTCATCATTTCGGATCGCATTGAAAGCTTCGCCAATAGAAGTGTTCCCAATAGAACAAGCTGTGACTGGTGACAATGATGGCCCTTGTGCGCCTAATTTAATGCTGATTTGGGCCGCAGCTGCATTTGAAATCATCATGGGGACAAGGCTAGGGCTTACTCTCGAGGGACCTCGTTTATCTAATACATTCACCTGATCAACAAGCGATTGTATGCCCCCGATTCCTGAACCAACATATACGCCTAAACGTTCAAGATCTACTTGATCTAACTGTAATTGTGAATGTTCTAATGCTTGTTCGGCTGCTGCTAAGGCAAACTGACTAAAACGATCTAATCGTTTTGCTTCTTTTCTCCCTAATATTTCATCTGCATCGAAATCACGAACGATTCCAGCTATTTTTGTTTTATAATCAGTCGTATCAAAAGAATCAATGAGAGATATTCCCGATTGTCCTTGAACTAGTTGATTCCAAAAGCTATCTATATCATTTCCAAGTGGAGAAATAACTCCCATTCCAGTAATGACAACTCTTTTCATGATCATTCCCTCCTTGTTTTTATTAACTTTAGCCATTGTGTTATCCTATTACAAGTTGTTGTTTATCCTAGTATAATGAATAATATTTTAAAAGGAGACCTTAATGAAACCTGAAACAAGACTTCAAGCATTATCAGAATTTCTAAAGAACCAACGTTCAAAAATCACGCCTCAAATGGTTGGTTTACCTGTAGGAACCCGCAGAAGAACACCAGGACTCAGAAGAGAAGAAGTAGCTCAACTAGCCGGTGTGAGTCTTACTTGGTATACATGGTTAGAGCAAGGCAGAGATATAAAAGTATCTACTTCGGTATTAGATGCGATTTCTAGTGCATTACAATTAAATAACGATGAAAGGAGATATTTGTACGCTTTAGCGTTAGAGGAAGGTGTGAAACAATCCTATATCATTGAGAATGAGAAGGAAATCAGTCCGGCTTTAGTGAAAATTTTGCAGGAACTTCGTTATTGCCCAACAATTATATCTGATAGAAGAAGTCAGATTGTTGGGTGGAATCAAGCAGCAGCTAATGTATTTTTGGACTTTGAACAAATCATCCCGGCAGAAAGAAATATCATACGCTTACTATTCGCAAGAAAGGAATTTAAAAGTTTAGCCGTGAATTGGGAGCATTTTGTAAGAGGATATATCGCCATATTTAGAACGTATTATGGACAGTATGTGGCGGATGACTGGTATGAGCAATTTATAGAAGAAATGGAGCAGGCATATCCTGAGTTTCGTAAAATATGGAATGAAAATGAGATCAGTTATGCACCTGAAGTATTAATTGAATTTCGTCATGCTAAGGTAGGGAAAATGTTGTTTAATCTCACTTCATTACAAGTGTATGGGGATACTGATTTAAGATGCAGTGTCTATACTCCAGTTGAGGATACTGAAACGGAGCTTAAGTTGAAACGTTTAATTGAAGGGTAGCTGTTGTTTGGAGAGAAGAATAGGGCTGATTCAAAGAATACTTCTTTAACTTTGTGTAGATTTTAAAAAACAACTAGTATAGTAGCAATTGGTTATTTGTATTTGGATGAAGGCATTGTGTGTGTGCTGTGCTGAAGGAGGTATGGTGATTTTTCAGTGGAGTGGGGTGGATTTTTGATTGTTTGGCATGAATTCATCTGCTTTCATATATTAATTTCCTTCGTACTTTAACTTTAGTAAAACTTCGCCTTTTTATATAAAAAATCCTCTTAAAGTAGAAGAGGACAAAAGGACGTATTTCTTTTGATTTGAATAGTATATGCTACTTGAAGTAATCAATTTTCACAATGAATTTCTCAACTGATATTCCATCACTCCCGATCATATGGAGTTTAGGCGTTTTTAAATTTCCCTCACCATTATTTGCAAATGTAAAGGTGACGGTACCGCTTATATATTGATGAGGCTTAATATCTTTAACTCTTTTGCCTGTTTTATTATTAATAAAGTCTATGGTCTGGGTTTCTTCCTCTCCCCTCATCATTCTATAAAATTCAGGATGTAGGGGAAGTTTATCGTTTGTTTTATTTTTTAATGTAAATGGTATGCGGTATTCAGTTATTTTATTTCTCATTTCATCAATGGTATTAATTTTCTTAGCTTTTTTAAACGTATGACTTATTTTTAGAAATTCAAACGTTTCATTTGTCGTAAGGTTTTTTTCTGTTACTTTATAGTTGGAGTATTCACTATTCACTTGTTGATAGCGGAACATGCTGATTAAGATAAAAATTATAGTCATCACTGAAATTACTATTACTTTTTTTCTCATTTTTCTTTATCCCTATCAACAATCGTTTCTTTTATAATTTCACCAGATTCAATATCATAAATCGTATCTGAAACCTTTTGAAGAGTTTCTTTATCATGGCTAGCGATCAAAATTGTTTTACCTTCATTTTTTAATGTTACGAGTAATTGATGTACTATTTCGACTGCTTTCTCATCTAAAGCATTAGTAGGTTCGTCTAAAATGAGCAAATCCGGTTTTTCCATAATTGCTTGAGCTATTCCCAAACGTTGTTTCATCCCAAGAGAATACTTTTTAAACTTTCTTTTGTCATTTGGATCAAGCCCTACACGAGAAATCACAGCAGAAATTTCGTTATCGTTAATTTTATTCTGAATCATAGAGAGTAATTTTAGGTTAGCAAAACCAGTATATTCTGGGATAAAACCAGGATACTCTATTAATATTCCAACATTTTCGGGAAATGAGATGTCTCTGTGTAATTGTTTCCCACCTACAGTTACTTTTCCATCACTTGGTTTTACTAATCCGGATAATACACGAAACAACATTGTTTTTCCGGATCCATTAGGTCCACGAAAACCATAAATATTCCCCTTTTGTAATGATAAGTTAATATTCTTAAGGACTTGGTTTTTTTTAATAAATTTGTTTAATGCCTCAATTTTAATATATTCTTCTGACATGAGTTTCACCTCGATTAATATTCTTTTTCATGATCATTGCCGTATTCAGTTAAAAAATCTTGTTTGATAAAAATTTTATATGCTAGAAAAGTAAAAAGTAATCCAAAACCACTAAATAAATAAATCATTCTAGAAAATAAACCTGGTATAAGCCAAGATGTCATTTCTAATGACAGTGAGTCATTAATGAAAGAAAAACCAAAATAAATATTAAGCATTTTATCAAGAATCACAGCAGATGAAATGATAATAAAGCTGTATATATAATTTTTACTTAACAAATAGCAAACCACAACAAATAGTCCGATCAGATGGAATACCAATAAACTTGTAATCAGATATCTAATTAACATGATATTAGATGAAAAGTATTCATCTAAAGGTAGTTGATCGCCATATATTAAGTATGGAGCTCCTTTTGTAGACAGCCAAACGTTGTTCCACCTTCCTGACAGGAAGCCACCCAGAAGGAAACCACCGATTAGGTATATGAGAGTGAATATTAGACAGATCCAAAAGACACGTAATAATAACGATAAAAATACTTTTTCTCTTTTTTGATAACGAACAAAACGAGAAGAGTCGAAAAAAGGTACGATTCCAAATGAAAAAAACATTAGAAAAAGGGGTAATACGGGAAAAATAAATGTATAGGAAGAGAAAAATAAATTTAAAGATTGTGGTATTCCCATTATTCCATGTTGCGGTATACTTTCTTTGACTAAATATAAAATACAGAGCAAATAACAAAAAAACCAGATGAATAATCGCACTTTATAACGGCATATGTCGAGTAAAACGATATGTAGTTCTTTAACGAATAACATTCTTTTTAACCCCTAGAATGTATAATGAAAAACTTAACATAAATCCGATAAACAAGTGTAAAACAAGACTTGCTAGACTCACACCATCTGTAGCCTGTTGTTGCAAGAAGCTTGTTGATATCATTTCCTGATGCCCTAGTGTTGAAAGTACCATGTTTATGACATATAAACTTGCAAAAGGTGTAATTAGAACAACAAATGATTTTTTAATAAACATTCCAAATCCCAAAGCTATACTTGCGAACATACCAGAGAAAATACCAATCAATATGACATATAAAAGCATATGAACAAAGGGATGTGTATAATATAGATCTGGTAAGAAAGTATTATCAGAGTCTAAAGGCATCTCATTGTTAATCGCTCTATCAGGTTTTATATTTGGAAGTCTCATGAAAGACAAATAAATATTTAATAATAGGGGAAAGACAGCTGTGAGCATACCTGCTAAAAAGTTTATAAGAAACAAACTAAAGAAATATTGTTTTTGTTTTCCTCTAATAATTAAAAAGCGAAAAAAACCAGTTGACCGATCTCTTGAGTACAGATCTGAAAATGGGAGTGTTGCCAAAATTGGTAATAAGAACATGTAAAGTGCTGGATAATCTGATATTCCACCGATCCCCATCCATTTTGTATAAGGGGTAAAAGAAATTCCTCCTGTAAGTTCTAAATGTTCTTTGAGTGGCATTTCTTCTGTCCAAAAATAAGCAATCGCTAAAATTGCACCAATGGCTAATGATATGTAAAAAGAAGGGCGCTTTATTAATCGTAATATAAGCAAATAAAACATGTTTCTCTCCATTTCGTTTATTTAAAACTAAATATAGAAGCGACTCAGTTAATTCTGAGTCGCTGTGTCACATAGTTCTCTTTTGAATTTAAAGAGCCTAATAGAATCAAGGGCTTTTTGGATCGTAATCGGGACTCCATTTGCCATTAGCATGACCAGCTGCATTCTTCTTAGCACCTATCGAAACAGGCGGATATCCTATTCCCAAGAATGTTTTTTCAACTGCCAAATTGTATAGGAGTTGTACTCCTTTATAATTTTTCTTAATTGTATAATAGTGGCCATCTGAAACATCTTTTCCTTTAGATCTGGCCCAGGCTACATAAGAAGTATTATTCTTTTCACTGTTCATATAATACCAAGATTTAGTAAATTTTGTTCTAGATGTTGTCTCATCATATGGATTTCCTTTTAGAAATCTAAAATTATAATTAGTATCTTTATAGTTGCCACTTGGTTCTCCTGCATAGACATGCACAATTCCTATAGTAGAAAAGGTTACTCCTAGAATTAAAGTTAGGCTAATGATTATTTTGTTTTTCAACTGTCTTCACCTCATTGTTTACTTACAATTAAGTATTTATCTGCGACACCTATGCAATTATTATCTTTATTTAGCCAAATCATTCTTAATGCTATTTCTGCTTTCTGACCTTTGAATGTTGGTAAATTAATTAAATAATCGTGATCTACATCTGATCTATCATAAGGTTGTTCCCATTGATGAGTAACTCCTCTATCATCTTTCAATTTTCCCAAGATTTTTGATGGGGGAGGTTCTTTTTGACTAAAGGTCATCGCTAATTCATAATTTTTAGGAAGTGGTCCAACTTCAATGTCCTCTCCTTTGAAAACATTTTCAATTGCCACATCATTATTCTTTATCTGACCTTGATAATAATGATCCTCTTTCAACTTTTCCCAAAATATAACTTTAAAAAGACTTTGCTTTTGTTCGGTATCAAAATAGAATATTTTAGAATCATCCTTTGTGCTATTATCCAAATCTTCTATACTTACAGAAGGATCTGGAGCTTTGTCTTTTATGGTGTTATTGAAATTATTTGATTGACAAGCACTAATTAAAGATATCATTATTAAAATTAAAAAAAATGTAAATAACTTTTTCACTATTTTCCCCACTAAAACCATAATTTGTACCGGTACGTGAGAATTATACAATAAAATAAAGAAAAATACACCTTTTTTTGTATTTTTTTATTTAAAATGCTATGTTATGCTATGTTCTAGTTAGTTGATAAGAGAGGGCTTTTTTACATGATTGGTTTATTATTACTTTTTAAAAGAGATATGATTCTTGGGTTTCATAGAACTACAAAAACTTTTATCATTATATCTATTCTAGGGTTGTTTAATTTCCTATACTACCTTTATTTTCTGCATATTAGTTTAACTAAAAGTAATGTTGCATTTTGGGATGTTATTGGTAAAACCTTTGCAGGTGTTCCCTTTGAACTTGTCGAACAACAAACAATTGAATTTCCTTTTGGATGGATTATATTTCAATTAAGTGGTGCAATATTGGTCAATACTTTTATAAAAGAAGATCTATTTGCCCATAGTGCCTTTATTAGAGTTAGAACAAAGTCAATATTTAAAATGTGGGTAAGCAAACTATTATTTTGTTGTGCCGCAATATTTATCTTCTACATATTAATATTGTCCCTTACCTGGTTTGTTTGGAAATTGAGTGGGGGGACAGTAAATAACTTGACAGATTACGGCGAAAGTATTTTAAGATATTCGTCCTTTCAATTCTCTTATAGTCAAATTATTGTTTATTCAATTCTCTTAAATATAGCTGGCACATTTCTTTTTACTTTTATCTTTGCTTTTTTAACATTAATTTTTAAAACAATTTATAGTTTCATAATTTGTATCTGTATTTTATTTCTTTCCATTTTCTCAGATAATCCAATGCTACTTGGGAATGAATTTATGCTGATTAGGCATCCTATGTTTGGTTTACCTCCAGTTGTCTCAATTATTATGACACTAATTATAGTTCCTATTCTCTGTATTGTTTTTTCGATAGGTGGGGGAATTTATCTATCTAAGTATGATTTAATAAGTGATATGGAAAAGGAATGAGATTTTATAACCCAATAGTATCCTGTAGATTTTGAAATCTAAATTTACCCGATCTTTGGAAGAATAAAGTACTTAAAATTGAGGAACTGTTGTGATATTTATATCAATAGTTCTTCTTTTTAATACCATCATCATGTTTGACTAAATACCTATCAGGGTATACTATCTGATCATAGGGAAAAGAGAAAGGAGTGTTAAACGTGGAGTATAATCAGCAGATGAAGAATCGTCTTCGCCGGATTGAAGGGCAGATTAAAGGAGTTCTTGCGATGATGGAGCAGGGAAAGGATTGCCGCGAGGTGGTGACGCAGCTATCTGCATCTCGTAATGCGATTGATCGGGCGATGGGTGTGATTGTGAGTACAAACCTTGAAAAGTGTGTCCGTGAAAGTCTTGAGCAAGGCAAGGATACAGAGGGGCTTGTCAAAGAAGCGGTTGAGCTCTTGGTGAAAAGCCGGTAAGAAATTCCTCAGCCTTTGGAGGTTGACGAATTTTTTTACTTGTTATAATATACCCTTACCGGTATGTGTATATATTTTTTTGTTTTAGTATACCCCCATGGGTAATTAAGATAAGGAGGATCATGATGGAGGAACAGAAAAAACGAACGACAATTGTTTTATTTAGTGGAGATTATGATAAAGCGATGGCCGCTTATATTATTGCAAATGGCGCAGCAGCTTATGATCACGAGGTGACTATTTTTCATACTTTTTGGGGGCTGAATGCCTTGCGTAAGGAAGAGATGGTGCCACTGAAGAAGGGATTTTTAGAAAAAATGTTTGGCAAAATGATGCCTCGTGGCGCTGATCGAATGGGGCTGTCAAAGATGAATTTTGCAGGAATGGGACCGAAGATGATCAAGCATGTGATCAACAAACACAATGCCATGACCCTGCCGCAGCTCATTGATATGGCAAAGGAACAAGAGATCAATCTCGTGGCATGTACGATGACGATGGATCTCTTAGGGCTACAGGAGAATGAATTACTAGCAGACATTCAATATGCCGGTGTGGCAGCGTATTTAGCAGAGGCAGAAATCGGGAATGTGAACTTATTTATCTAGGGGGGTGTCCATACATGATTCAAATGCTTTTGCTCATTATTGTGATCGCTTTGCTTGTGAGCCGTTTTCTTCCCGTACGGGGTGTGAAACAAATGGACGCAGCTCATCTGAAACCTAAATTGCATAGTCGGCATCAACAGCTGATAGACGTGCGATCACCTTTAGAGTTTCAAACAAATCATATAAAAGGCTTTCAAAATATCCCCTTACCACAGTTAAGGAATCGATCGCATGAGCTTGAGAAAGACAAAGAAGTGTATGTGATCTGCCAGAGCGGGATGAGAAGTATGCAGGCGGCTAAATTGTTAAAAAAACAGGGATTTACCCACATTACGAATATCAAGGGTGGCATGAATGCTTGGCGATTATAGGTATAAATAGGCTTTAAAATATACCCCCACCCCTATAAAAGGAGGAAAAACAATGCAGCAACCAACAGCAATTCTAGATGCAAAAGGATTGGCATGCCCAATGCCCATTGTCAAAACGAAAAAACAAATGAATGAGCTCTTGCCAGGAGATGTGCTTGAAGTGCAAGCAACCGATAAAGGGTCTACAGCGGATTTAGCAGCTTGGTCAAAAAGCGCCGGTCATGAATTTTTAGGAACAAAAGTAGAAGGACAGGTGCTTCATCATTTGATTCGTAAAGGCGGAGCGAAACAGGAGGAGGAGCAGTCAATGATTTCGGAAATGTCGTTGAACATGTTTCAACAGAAGGTAAAAGAAGATCAGTCATTGTTTATTTTAGATGTACGAGAGCCGGATGAATATGAAGCGGGTCATATTCCAGGAGCTGTTCACATTCCTCTCGGTGAGGTGGAACAACGTGCTGAAGAATTGAACCGAGAGACGCTCATTTACCTCATCTGTCATTCAGGCAGAAGAAGTGAATTAGCCGCACAAAAGTTAAAAGAAAAAGGATTCCATCAATTGATCAATGTAGTGCCAGGCATGAACAGCTGGACAGGAGAGATTGAAAAATAGGAGCTGAATGAACCAATGACTGTAAAAGCAATGACAGCAGAACAGTTAACAAAAAAGATCATTAACAAAGAGCCGATCTTTTTGTTGGATGTACGAAACGAATCAGATGTGCAGGACTGGAAAATTGAAGGGAAAGCCGTTGAATATTTAAATGTGCCTTACTTTGAGCTTCTTGATGGCGTAGAGGATATGGTGGAGAACATACCGGATGACCTAGATGTACTGGTCGTTTGTGCGAAAGAGGGCTCTTCTATTATGGTGGCAGAGATGCTGTCAGAGGCAGGCAGAACGGTCCATTATTTGCAAGGCGGCATGAAGGCATGGAGTGAGCATTTAGAGCCAGTGAAGATCGGTGATTTAACTGGCGGTGGAGAGTTGTACCAATTTGTGCGAATGGGCAAGGGGTGCTTGTCCTATATGATCATGTCGAATGGGGAAGCTGCGATTATTGATGCGGCTAGAATGACGGAGGTCTATACGCAATTTGCTAAAAAACATCAAGTCACAGTGACGCATGTGTTTGATACGCACCTTCATGCGGACCATATATCTGGCGGGAAAAAGCTGTCTGAACAGACTGGTGCTATCTATTGGCTACCGCCAAAAGACGCCGAAGAGGTGACATTTGATTACAATCACCTTGAAGAAGGACAGCGTGTGACGATTGGAGCGACGGAGATTGATATTCATGCTCTTTATTCACCGGGCCATACGATTGGTTCAACCTCTTTTATCGTAGACGGCCGTTATCTCCTTTCAGGTGATATTTTGTTCATTGATTCGATCGGAAGACCTGACCTAGCCGGTATGGCGGAGGACTGGGTAGGTGATTTGAGAGAAACCCTTTATACACGATATACGGCGCTTTCGGCAGAATTGATTGTGCTGCCTGCACATTTTATGATCGTGGATGAGCTGAATGAAGACGGGAGCGTTTGGAAGGAGCTAGGCGCTTTGTTTGAAGAAAATCACGGGCTGAACATTGAAGATGAAGACGTATTTAGACAAATGGTCACGCAGCATCTCCCTGCACAGCCAAACGCTTATCAAGACATTCGGTCTACCAATATGGGGAAGCTGCATCCAGACGAGGAAGCGCAGCGAGACATGGAAATTGGTCCAAACCGTTGTGCGATTCGATAATGTTCAATAAAATAAAGAAGCGAGGGATGATCAGATGACATCAGATCACATTTTAGACGTAACCGGGCTTGCATGCCCGATGCCGATTATTCGGACGAAGAAAAAAATGAACGACTTGGCAGAAGGTCAAGTATTAGAAATACATGCAACAGATAAAGGAGCCAAAGCTGATTTGGCTGCATGGGCTAAGTCAAGCGGACATGAATTGATCACGCAGACGGATGAAGGACATGTGCTGAAGTTCTGGGTGAGAAAAGGGTCCTAAAGGGGAGAGGGGTATCTATGAGGGAGCCCCTTTTCCTTTTGCAAAGGAGGAGACCAGCGTGGATTTTGCATTTTTCATTACTTTATTTATCATCGGATTTATTGGTTCCTTCTTATCAGGAATGGTCGGAATAGGAGGATCGGTGATCAACTATCCCATGCTGCTTTATATCCCGCCTCTTGTCGGAGTGATGGCATTATCGGCACACGAGGTTTCAGGGATTGGTGCCATTCAAGTACTATTTTCGACACTCGGCGGTGTGCTGGCGTATCGAAAAAGCGGATTTTTACATCGACCATTGATTTTATATATGGGGAGCAGTATATTGGCAGGGAGTTTATTAGGCAGCTATTTATCACATTTCCTTCCAGAGAAAGGCATCAATGTAGTCTATGGTCTGCTTGCCATTGTCGCTGTCATTTTAATGCTTGTTCCGAAAAAAGGTCAGCAGGCAGAAGCGGATGGAGAGGTGACCTTTCATAAAGGACTGGCGGCTGGTATTGCCTTTGTGATCGGAAGTGTATCGGGTGTATTAGGTGCAGGCGGTGCCTTTATTTTAGTGCCGGTGATGCTATCGATTCTCAAAATCCCTGTGCGGATGACGATTGCGTCGTCTCTGGCGATTACGTTTCTCTCTGCAATCGGCGCATCGGCTGGGAAAGTGCTGACTGGTCAAGTCATGTTCTTGCCTGCTCTTGTCTTAATGGTAGCCAGTTTGATGGCCGCGCCGATTGGGGCGAAAATTGGCCAGAAAATCAATGCCGTTTATTTGCAATGGGCGCTTGCCGTGATGATTACAGCCACAGCGATCAAAATCTGGGTGGATTTATTATAAGAAAAAGACCAACAACTGAGAGCAAGGGCTCTTTTCCATGTGTTGGTCTTTTTTATTTCATGTCATCGTGCTCGATATACGTTTCAAGTGCAGGGTGGTACTCTTTTTGATAATGAAGATTGGGGCATGTTTTCACGACTTTGCCTTGCAAGGCATTGGACTTCGAGACATCTAATGCTGTTTTACATTTTGGACAGCGTTCGTTAAAAATTGAGAGCCAGCGCTTCATAGATCACCACTCCAGTTAAAGTCTTAAAAACCGATTATATTAATATGAATTATAGGGGATTGTGTGAAGGAGGTCAATGGATATTTGGCTCTTTTTAACAAAAAAAAAGCATCGTATAAGATGCTTCAGCGTGTAGACAAATCCTCGCATTCTTTGTCAGCCCTGCATGCTGGCGCTCATGATTTTTAATTTCGCTTCGCAAGAGTCCGAAGGCTTTCCGTCACGCTGAAAAGAAGACAAAGGGCTAAAATAAAGTTCATTTTAGCCCTTGTCAACAATTTGAAGCATGATTAGTAGGCTTTTGCCCAGAACACCATATCAGAAGCAGGTTTCCCGCAGCAGACACATGTGTCAGAAACGGATTCTTGTTCAAACGGGATACAGCGTGATGTCGCCCCTGTTCTCTCTTTGATGTCGTTTTCGCAGTCTTCATCACCGCACCACATGGCTTTGATCAACCTGTTTTCTTCGGCAAGAAGCTGCTCGATGTCTTCGATTGTGTGGGCGTTTGATGTTTTTTCATGTAATCGTTCTTTAGCTTTTTCGTACATCGTCTGCTGAATGTCTTCAAGCGTGGACGTGATGGTTTGTTCAAGCGCATCTAACGTGACGGCTTGCTTTTCACCTGTGTCTCGTCTTGCGAGCATCACCTGGCCTTTTTCCATATCCTTTGGTCCTACTTCTACGCGTAATGGGATGCCCTGCATTTCGCATTCGTTGAATTTCCAGCCTGGCTGTTTATCACTTGCATCGATGTCAGCGCGTGCGATGCGGGCGAGTCGATCCTTTAATTCATAGGCATGATCGAGGACACCTTCTTTATGGGAAGCAATTGGCACAACACGTACTTGGGTTGGCGCAATGTTTGGCGGCAGGACAAGTCCTCTGTCATCGCCATGCACCATGATCATAGCGCCAATGATTCTTGTGGTGAAGCCCCATGATGTTTGCTGGACATGCTCTAATTTTCCTTCTCGATTTAAAAATTCAATGCCAAACGCCTTGGCAAATCCGTTGCCGAAGAAGTGAGAAGTGGCGGTTTGCAGGGCTTTTCCGTCATGCATCAAGCTTTCAACCGTATAGGTGAAGCGAGCGCCAGCGAATTTTTCTTTCTCTGTTTTTCTTCCTTTAATGACAGGGATCGCTAGAAGCTCTTCACAAATAGACGCATAGACATGGAGCATTTTTTCTGTTTCTTCAATCGCTTCTTGCTCAGTCTCGTGACAAGTGTGCCCTTCCTGCCAGAGGAATTCAAGGGTTCTAAGGAATGGACGTGTTGTCTTTTCCCAGCGGACGACATTGGCCCATTGGTTATATAACTTCGGTAAATCACGATAGGAGTGAATGATGTTTTTATAATGCTCGGCGAACAGCACTTCAGAGGTTGGTCTGACGCAGAGTCTTTCTTGTAATTCCGAATCACCGCCATGTGTCACCCACGCCACTTCAGGAGCAAAGCCTTCGATATGATCTTTTTCCTGCTGGAGAAGGCTTTCTGGGATAAAGAGCGGCATATAGACATTCTCGTGACCCGTTTCTTTGATTTGACGATCAAGTTCGTCGCGAATATTCTCCCAAATTTTAAAACCGTATGGCTGAATAATCATACTGCCTCTAACGCTTGAATAATCGACGAGACGCGCCTTTGTGACAACATCTGTATACCACTGGGCAAAGTCGTCTTCCATGCTTGTAATTTTCTCAACAAATTGTTTCTTTGACATGGTCTTTTTCCTCCTTTTAAAAAAACAAAAAAGCTGTGCTTTAAGTTAGGGACCATTCCTGGTGGTACCACCCTAATTTAAAGCACAGCTTTACACTCGATCATGATAACGGTATGAACCGCTGTATGAAACAGAACTAAATCGGCAGGTTCACTTGAAGATGTCAGTAGGAACTTCTCAGCACCGTTCCCTCTCTGGTAAAGATCGATTCAAGCTACTATTCCAGATCTACGTTGATTCTTGTTCGTTGATTTTTCATCAGTTTACCTGTAAATGGGGGAGAAAGCAAGTTGGTCCGCAAGTTCATTTCATGCCTTTCTGAGGTCGTTTATGTCGAAGAGCCATTGGCAAACATTTTCTGTTTTTGCAGCTTGCACGTTATGGAAGGCTATGCTAATATATTTGAAGAAAAAAATAGACTTGTATAACCTCAATAATATGGTTTGAGGGTTTCTACCAGGATCCGATAAATCCTGATTACAAAAGCGCGCTTTCCTTTTTTGTAATCAGGGTTTTTTTGTTTGTCTGCACCCTGTATCAAAAGTGAAAGCCATGATATAGAGAAGGGATGTTAGACATGAACTGGAGAGTTTATTTATTAGCTGTTTCTACTTTTGCGGTTGGATTAGTTGAGCTTGTGGTCGGGGGCATTTTGCCAAGTTTAGCAGAGGATCTCAATGTGTCTCTTGCGACAGCTGGGCAGCTGATCACGGTATTTGCGATTGTGTATGCTATTTCAGCACCGGTGCTACTGACCGTCACAGCCAAAATCGAACGAAAGCGTCTTTATTTAATCGCATTATTGGTCTTTACATTAGGCAATGTATTCACATATTTTAGTTCCACCTTTGCCCTTGTCATGATCTCTAGGGTCTTGATTGCCATGAGTACAGCGCTTGTTGTGGTGTTATCATTGACGATTACGGCCAAGCTGGTGGAACCGGCGCATAGAGCGAAAGCATTAGGTCTGATTTTTATTGGGATTAGCTCATCACTTGTTCTCGGTGTACCGATCGGTATTTTTATTACAGAGAGCTTTGGCTGGAGAGTGATGTTTTTAGGAATCAGTATTCTGTCAGCCATATCTATGGTACTCATTTATTTTCTATTGGAGAAAATGCCTGTTGAAAAAGTCACGCCGCTTAAAGAACAAATTCGTTCTTTAGGGCATCCGAAAATTTTCAGTGCACATTTGATTAGTTTGTTTATGCTTGCTGGTCATTATATGCTGTATTCTTATTTCACGCCATTTCTGATGGAAGTTCTCCATATGACTCCGTTTTGGATTAGTATTTGTTATTTGGTCTTCGGGCTTGCGTCGATTGGCGGGAATGGGTTTGGCGGCTGGCTGAGTGACAAACTAGGATCAGGGAAAGCCATTTTGCTGGTGACAATCGCGTTTGCCATTGTGATGTTTATCCTTCCTTATACAGCAGGAGTGTTTATGCTCTTTATGGTGATGGTTGTCCTATGGGGTTCTCTTAGCTGGGCACTGACACCTGCTTTGCAGAGCTATTTGATTCAAACAGACCCTGTGACGTCTGATATTCAGCAGAGTTTGAATACATCCGCTTTGCAAATTGGGATTTCCATTGGATCAGCAGTGGGCGGCGTCATGTTTACAATGACTGGTTCATCCGTTGACTTGGCTAAATTCGGCGCTATTTTTGTGCTGATTGCCTTTAGCTGTGCAGTGATTTCATTAAAGAGACCGCCGCTTTATATGGATCGTCAGCATCAGGCTGAATAGAAGAGAATAAGAACGTTTTCGTGTTAGTTAGCTGCCTCATCATAGGCAGCTTTTTATTTTTTGAAAACCACACCTTCACTTTTACCAGTAATGACTTCTTCTCCATGCTGATTGATATAACGGGAAAAAAGGTGGACACGATGGTATTTTTCAAGGGGTTCTACTTTGGTGACCGCCATCTGACAGGTAATCGTGTCACCTGTATAAACAGGGCGTATGAAGGTACATGTCATCTCTTGACCGATAAAATGAAACTGACCGCCAAGCTTCGTGGCTAGACTTGCTGTGAGAAAACCGTGTACCATGAGCCTGCCTTGATCATCTAGCTCGGTATGATGTTTGCCGAGATCACCTGTCATCTCGCCAAATTGAATCACATCTTCATGCGTATAGGTTTTGCTTGTTTGAAATTGATCGCCTGGTCGAACCATCTGTTTTTTCAGCTCCTTTTTTTAAATGTACCAAAGGAGTGAATGAATGTACATTCATTTTTGTGGTGAGATGTTGGAAGCAAAGAAGAGACAGGATGCCTTTCTTTGCCCTTGATAAGTCAGGAAAAATGTCATCTTCTATTCAAAAACTACCATTTCTCCAATTGGTTGAAATCCGGCACGTTGATAGATATGTTTGCCGTCATTTGAGGCTTGTAACATCACACACTTTTGTTTGTTATCTGTCTGGGTCAGAAGGTAATGAAACATGTCACTGCCAAGTCCTCTTCCGCGGTGTTCTGCCTTTGTGATGACATCATAAATACCGTAGCTGTCTGCTGTTTCGATCAATAAGCCCGTTGTGACCGGTTTGTTGTGTTCATATCCAACGAACATGCGGGTACTCGGGTGTAATCGTTCAATCGAAAAGCGCTGGAAATAGCTGTTTAAAGAGATTGCCTCAGGTGATCCTTCGAAAAGTTCGGTAAATAAATGTTGATAATCGAGAAAAGTTTGATCGTCAGTCACTTCCTTGATCGTAAGCGATTGAGAGGTCCTTTGATCGATGTCGTTTGTATGTTCAAGCATCATGATGGTATTGCGTTCCACTTCTTGAAGCCCATATTTCTGCATGATATTCGACCAATCGGGGTGGAGCAGGCTTTGAGTGATCCATGTGCTGAATGTTAGTTGCTGTTGCTGCATTTGTTCGATGGCAGCTTCCACTTTTTGTTGATCTTGTATGTGCGCTGAAATGGGTAATAACAAATTGAACGTGTCAGTTGATATATGCGTGTTTGATAGAACGAAATCTTCCGTTGATAGGAACGATCCGTTGACAACAGAAGAAAACAAATTTATTTTTTCTTCTAACTGGCGAATGGCCATTTGCTGCTCTGTTTTCATTCTCTCACCTTCTTTTTTTGATTGAGGGTTACCTATCATAAATAATAGCAAAGAAAAGGAAATTGTGCGGTCTCTTGTAATCTAGTAAAAAAGTTCTCTTATTTATCAGGTCTGATGACCCATTCTTTTCCTCATGCCCACATTTCTTTTGACTCCTTTATTGATTATTAGTACCATTTTATTAACCAGTTAAGAGTGGAGGTTCAGATGGAAACAAACGAGCAGATTGTCTTAAAAGCGATTCAAGATTTGATTATGCATAGGGAAAAGAAACGGAATGATCCAACAGATCCACTGATTACCACGACTGATACACTCAAGCAAGATTGGACACTTACACAGCTTCATATTTTATCTATGATTCAAGCAAACCCTAATGAATCCAATAATACATTTCTTTCACAACAACTAAAACTATCAAAACCAGCCATTACAAAGGCTGTGAAAAAGCTCATCGAAAAAGGCATGGTCGACTATTGCCACCGGCAAGGTGACAAGAAATCCGTCTATTATTCACTGACAGAGGAAGGCACACAGCTTGCGGCACTGCATGATGAGCTTCATGAACAGGCAGTCTCCTCCTATTTAGAATTCCTCCATGAATTTAATGAAGACGAGCTACAGGTTATTGAGCGCTTCTTAAAGGCTTGGAAGGAAAAGATATAAATAACGGACCGAAAGCTTTCTATAAACTAGATGCTTTCGGTTTTTTTATGGTAAAATTAACATATATTGACGTTATTCGTGAGGATGATTGAGGGAGGGAACCGTGTTGGTGGAAGAGATGATGGAAAATTTCAAAAAATATGTATTTATCATGCCGTTCGTCGGATTGTTTGTCAGCTTGCTATTATTTGTTTATTTTTTTGGAGTGACAGGAGTTGAAGGGTCCATGTGGGCGGCTGTTTTGTATTGTGCTCTGCCCTTTCTGATGTACACGATACTCTGTTTGCCTTTATGGATTTATTTTAAAGTTAGCAAAAAACGTTCAATACATAGAAATGAGGAACATACATGATCGTTGTCAGCGCTTGTCTTGCGGGATTAAAGGTCCGTTATAATGGCAGCCATCGATTAGATCAACGTATCGAGGAGCTTGTGCAGGAAGGAAAGGCGGTAACAATTTGCCCTGAGCTGCTTGGCGGCTTTTCTACACCAAGATCTCCCGCAGAAATTATTGGTGGAGATGGTCATGATGTCTTACGTGGGCAGGCTGCTGTTGTTGATGTTCATGGAACAGATGTGACAGAGATGTATGTAAATGGTGCACAAGACACGCTTAAGCAGGTTCAGACTCTTGGCGCAACATCCGTCGTGTTAAAAGAGTACAGCCCTTCCTGCGGAAGCCGGATGATCTATCGGGGAGAGTTTAACGGGAAGACAAAGGCTGGGGACGGTGTGACGTCTGCCTTGCTGAAACAGCATGGGATTCAAGTATTCTCTGAGGAGGATGATTGGACCTCGCTGTTTGTGTAGGGATGGCGTGAATTGAAGGAGGAGTTAGGTTGAAGAAGTGGATCATTGGTTTAGTAGTCGTTATTTTCATCGGAATAGGTCTTTATTTTATGATTAATGCCAAAACATATGCTTTTGATGATGTGGTCTCGATTGATAAAGATAAAGTGACTTCCATTCAAATTGAGCATGATGATGAGCGCGTTGTGGTGGATAAGAAAGAGGATATTCAAAAGCTGCTGAAGAAATTTTCGGGTATTCAATTAAAGAAAATAAACGAGGCTAAAAAAGCCTCAAAAGAATCTTATTGGATCAGAGTGTACGAGAACGAAAAGCAAATGTATGGTCTGACTTTTTATGACCAAAGCTTTTTAGAGACGTATGATGGTTCTAAAACAAAAAACCGAATCAGTGAATACCAAATCGTTGATGCAAATCAAGTCGATATAGGACAATACATCAAATAAGATCATTCAGTCTATGAATGGTTTATCTTCATGCATGATCTTTCGCACATTCGGGTATAGTGCATGGTAAGCAAAAATGAAGCGGAGGTTTGTTTGATGAGTGGATTAACAGATACAGTCACATTAGCAAACGGAGTGAAAATGCCGAAGCTTGGCTTTGGTGTATGGCAAGTAAAAGATGGGGATGAGGCTGTAAATGCAGTCAAAGACGCACTAGAAGCGGGCTATCGCAGTATAGATACAGCAGCGGCCTATCAAAATGAAGAAGGTGTTGGCAAAGCCATTCAGCAATCAGGCATCTCTCGCGATGATCTGTTCATTACGACAAAAGTGTGGAATAATGATCAAGGATATGAGTCAACGCTTGAAGCTTTTGAAACAAGTATGAATAAACTTGGTTTGGATGTATTAGATCTTTATTTAATCCATTGGCCTGTTGAAGGCAAATATAAAGAAACGTGGAAAGCGCTAGAGAAGCTGTATAAGGACGGCCGCGTGAAAGCCATTGGCGTGTGTAACTTCCATCAGCACCATTTAGAAGATTTATTAGAAGAGGCAGAAGTGGTACCAATGGTCAATCAAATTGAGCTGCATCCGAAGCTGACGCAGGAGCCTTTACGTGACTACTGCAAGGCAAAAGGCATTCATGTAGAAGCATGGTCGCCATTAGGCAGCGGGAAACTTCTTAACCATCCGGTGCTTCAAGATATTGCGAAAAAACATGAGAAGTCAGTGGCGCAAGTCATTCTTCGATGGGACTTGCAGCATGGCATTATCACCATTCCGAAATCTGTGACGAAGAGCCGAATCATCGAAAACACAAACGTATTTGATTTCGAGTTGTCCGCCCATGAAATGAGTGTCATTGATCAGCTCAATGAAGATGAGCGCACGGGTCCAGACCCAGATAACTTCGATTTTTAATATAAGAAAAGCACGGGCGGGATGCCTGTGCTTTTTATTTGCCGGTATGTTCAGACCGTTTTTTGAGGCTGATAGGTCTCAATGATTTGAATGGCGTCGACAATTTGCTCTTTCGTATAGTCTCCAATCAAACAAAAGGTTTCATCTTTACGTGCAGCATGGTTTGCCACTGTATGTGCTGCTTCCTCTAGCTGAGCTGTGATGCCAAGCTCACGCATCGTTCTAGGTAATCCGAGTGTTTGATAGAGCTCAAGTAATTCTTCTACTTCCGTCATACGGTTTTCTGCGGCAAGCTGAACGAGAATGCCATAGGCCACTTTTTGTCCATGTAACACATGATGTGTTTCATCAATAAATGTTAATCCATTATGAACAGCATGGGCTCCTGCCATTCTGCCATAACGTCCTCCATAGCCGCCGACTGTTCCGGCTAACGTAATGATCGTATCTGTTACATCTGCAAAGGCTTGAGAAAGCTGACCTGTTTTTAAACTCCTAACGGCTTCTTCACTATGAGTCAGAAGAATGTCACGAACGTACACTGCCTGCTTTAATGCAGCATGTACCATGAGCGGCAAGGTGCTTTTTGTGTTACGAATAATGGCTTCCGCTTCATACCATTTTGCCAGCGTATCCCCAATTCCGCTTTGGAGATAGGAAAGAGGAGATGAAAGCAAAAAAGTATGATCAATTAACGTGAGATAGCTGGACCGCTTATGATAGTCGACCCTCATAAAATTTCCCTTGTCATCATAAATGACGCTGAGCGGTGTAGAAGCCGCACATGTCCCAGGAATCGTCGGCACCATGATCACTTCAATTTGGAGAGCGTCGGCAACAGACTTCGCTGTATCTAAAATCGTGCCGCCACCGATTCCGATGATCACGTCTGAACTCTTGAGTTCTTCCGCAATTCGTGTGATCGCATTTGGTGAACTGTAACCTTTATGCTGAACAACAGGCCACTCGGATGGAAGCTTTGTGTACTGTGAAAAGGCTTGATATGAGTCATATCCTGTCACTATAGCTGGTGACTGAAAGGGAGTAACAAATGACTCGATTTCATGATAAATCCCCTTTTGAGAAATAAACTGGTTAGGACCGCTTCTGACGATCTCTTCTGGCTGGATCATTGACTTATGCTCCTTTACGAAATCATATAGTTCTTAAATCATCTCATTTTACAGAAAGTTCTGTCAAATAATCGGACAATATGAGACCATAGACCCTTCCGTTTTATGGAATTGAACTGCTGACATTGCCTTAAGGTATGTATTTCCTGTATGATATAAAATGGTATGTTTTGATTAAATTTAAGAGGTGTTTATATATATGGAAAAACAATATCGTGTATTACTTTACTATCAATATGTCCCCATTGAGGATCCAGAAACGTTTACAGCAGAGCATCTAGCATTCTGTAAGGAACTTGGTTTGTTAGGTCGTATTCTTGTTTCATCTGAAGGCATAAACGGAACCGTTTCTGGTACCATTGAGCAGACGGACAAGTACATGCAAGCATTGAAAGAAGATCCACGCTTTGCGTCCATGCCAATTAAAATTGACGAAGCAGATGGTCATGCGTTTAAGAAAATGCACGTCCGCCACCGAAATGAATTGGTGAATTTAAGTCTTGAAGATGATGTGAATCCGCTAGAATTAACGGGGAAACATCTCAGCCCAGTTGAATTTTACGAGCAAATGCAATCACCTGATACGGTCGTGATTGATGCACGTAATGATTATGAGTTTGATGTCGGTCACTTCAGAGGTGCTGTGCGCCCTGACATTGAGACATTCCGTGAATTACCTGAGTGGATCCGTGACAACAAAGAGATTCTTGAAGGGAAAAAAATTCTGACGTATTGCACAGGCGGCGTACGCTGTGAGAAATTCTCAGGATGGTTAAAGCGTGAAGGCTTTGAAGATGTATCCCAGCTTGACGGTGGAATTGTCACATACGGAAAAGACCCGGAAGTTCAAGGAAAGCTATGGGACGGTCAATGTTATGTGTTTGATAACCGCCTAACGGTTCCAGTCAATCAAACAGAGCACGTCGTGGTAGGAAAAGATTTCTTCTCTGGCGAACCTTGCGAGCGTTATGTGAACTGTGCGAACCCTGCGTGTAACCGCAAAATGATTGCAACAGAAGAAAGCGAGCATAAATATATGCGCAGCTGCAGCCATGAATGCCGCACAAGCGAACGTAACCTTTATGTGAAACAACATAATTTGTCTGAAGAAGAAGTTCAAGAAAGACTAGCTGTCATTGAAAAAGAACAAGCAATCTCACAAGGATAAGAGGGTTTCCCTTTTATCCTTTTTTCTTTGAATGATACGTGTTCAGAGGGAAGAGGAAGTCATTTCCTCTTTCTTTTTTGTTTTGTTTTTTTCAAAATAAGGGTAAAGGTAGTTAATCAGTCTAATAGATTGAACAGTTGAAAAAGCGCTTTCTTTTGAAATAAGCATGTTCGACTATTTCAGAAAATGGAGAATTAAGAGATAATATAACAGGCAAAAAAATGAACAAAGATAAAAGTTCAGATCAGAAAGTATTTGCCAATGGAATGAAAGGTGAGCTGCTATAAAAGAAAGGCGCTTGCTCGACACATGCTCTGTATTTTAATCGAAAGGTGTTATGAACATGAATCATTTGCATCGTAGGATGGGAACTTTCGCTTTAATGATGGTAGGTCTTGGCTCAATCATTGGTTCAGGATGGCTCTTTGGTGCGTGGCGGGCTGCTCAAATCGCCGGCCCTGCTGCTATTTTGTCATGGTTGATCGGGATGGTTGTTATTTTATTTATCGCATTGTCTTATAGTGAACTCGGGTCGATGTTTCCAGAGGCAGGCGGAATGGTCAAATATACGCAATATTCACATGGCTCTTTTATTGGATTTATCGCCGCTTGGGCAAACTGGATCGCCATTGTATCAGTGATTCCTGTTGAGGCAGTGGCCTCCGTTCAATACATGAGCTCATGGCCTTGGGAGTGGGCAAAGTGGACAAGCCATTTGGTCACAAAAGGGGTTTTGACGACCGAGGGGCTCATGGTGGCAAGTGTGCTGCTGGTGATTTATTTTCTGCTCAATTATTGGACAGTTGGGTTGTTTTCAAAGGCGAATACATTCATTACGGTTTTTAAAATCGTCATTCCAGGATTAACAATTGGTGCGCTCTTATTCGTAGGTTTTCATAGTGAGAATTTTACTTCTGGAACAAGTATTGCGCCGAACGGCTGGGCGAGTGTGCTCACAGCTGTGGCAACATCAGGGATTGTGTTTGCTTTTAATGGCTTCCAAAGCCCGATTAATATGGCAGGAGAAGCGAAAAATCCAGGGCGTTCGATTCCAATCGCCATTGTTGGATCGATTTTGATTGCAACGGTCATTTATGTGCTGCTGCAAATCGCTTTTATTGGGGCTGTCGATCCATCAATGATAGTGAATGGCTGGGGGCATTTGAATTTCAACTCGCCATTTGCTGACCTTGCCATTGCGCTAGGGATCAACTGGCTTGTCCTTATTTTATATGCAGATGCGTTCGTTTCTCCTTCTGGAACAGGGATTACGTATACGGCGACGACGTCTCGTATGATTTATGGGATGGAAAAAAACAAGTACATGCCGAGTGTACTTGGTCGTCTGCACCCAATTTATGGTGTGCCTCGTCCAGCGATGTTTTTTAACTTAGGCGTATCGTTTATCTTTCTGTTTTTGTTTAGAGGATGGGGGGTTCTCGCTGAAATTATCTCTGTGGCGACCCTGATTTCCTATTTGACAGGACCTGTGACAGTAATGACGCTGAGAAAGACGGGCACAGATTTATATCGTCCACTGCGAATTAAAGGACTCAAAATCATTGCCCCACTCGGTTTTGTCTTTGCATCATTGACACTGTACTGGGCGAGATGGCCGCTGACGGGTCAGGTGCTGTTCATTATTCTTATCGGTCTGCCAATCTATTTTTACTATCAAGCAAAAGCGAAGTGGAAGGGCTTTGGCCGTCACTTTAAAGCAGGTGCTTGGATGGTTGTGTATTTGCTTGTGATGATGACGATTTCTTGTCTCGGCAGTGATAAATTTGGCGGGTATAACGTCATTCATTATGGCTGGGATATGGCGCTCATTGCAGTTGTGGCGTTGTTATTTTATATGTGGGCACTCAAAAGTGGATTTGAAACAGAGTTTTTAGAAGATGCGAAAAAAATTAATGATGAACTGCGTGCTTCTCAGAAAGAAGCCGCCTCATCTAAGGAATAACGGAAGGGCTGCCTGAATACTGCGGGCAGCCTTTTATTTGGATGAGTGATGCATGACATGCTGCTTTAGCCAAGTGGTAACACCGTGTAGAACGGTGGCTGTCACAAGACAGATAAGCGCATATCTCCATAGCTGATCTAAGCCTTGTCCACTAAGCCAAAAAACAATACCTAGAATAAAGAGAGTCAGAATGAACATGAATAAAAAAGATGCTGACCAGAAAAAAGCCTTCATCGAAGGTCACCTCCTCGGGGTATTGTATGCAGGCCGAGGGAGGATCAGACCAGCAAGAAAGAAGTAAAAATATCGTGAAATCTATTTCAAAAGTCAGATAAAAACGCCAAGTGATTTGACAGTTGTGTTAAGATGAGAGCATATTTTGAGTGTAGATGGCTGGTTATAGACGGAGGTGTTTGGAGATGCAGATTCAAAAGGTTCTAAACAATAATGTCATTAGTGTGATAGATGAACAAGGAAAAGAAATCGTCGTCATGGGCAGAGGCATCGCTTTTCAAAGACGTCCCGGCGACCCGGTGGACGAGGCGTTAATTGATAAAGTGTTCCGCCTAGAAGATCATTCCGTACATGAGCGGATGAAAATGTTGCTTCAAGAGGTTCCATATGATGTCGTCAAGGTGACCGAGGAAATGATCCAATACGCACATACAAAGCTGAACCGAAGATTAAACGAAAGTCTGCATGTATCGCTGGCAGACCATATTCATTACGCCATCGAACGATTAAAGAAAAACCACTTGATTGAGAATTCGCTGATTTGGGAGATTAAACGTTTATACAAAGATGAGTTTCTCGTGGCGAAGGAGTGCCTTGAGATGATTGAAGATCGTCTTCATATTGAACTGCCTGAAGATGAAGCGGGCTTTATTGCCATGCATATCATTAATGCAGAGCTCAATGAAGACATGAATACAACGGTTAATATCACAAAAGAAGTG
Source organism: Bacillus sp. FSL R5-0397 (assembly GCF_038593395.1). Lineage (NCBI taxonomy): Bacteria > Bacillati > Bacillota > Bacilli > Caryophanales > Bacillaceae > Bacillus > Bacillus sp. FSL R5-0397. The sequence continues at coordinate 255,110 of NZ_CP151992.1, forward strand.
AATGCCATACTGACCATTGTGAAATATCACTTGAACATGGAATTTGATGAAGACTCGCTCAACTTTTATCGTTTTCTCACACATTTACGCTTTTTCGTACAGCGTCTCATCAACGAAACGTTACTTGTCAGTGAAGATCAAGATTTATATCAGCTGATTAAAGTGAAATATCCGAAGGCGTACGAATGCGCAAAGAAAATCGCGGAATATGTGTATCAAACGTATCATCGCGACCTGACATCAGAGGAGATGCTCTATCTATCGATTCATTTGAATCGACTCATCAAACGAGAAAAATAAAGATAGAATTTTAAAAGAAAGCGTTGACATCATAAAAAGTGAGTGGTACTATTTGCTCATAAACATAAAAGAATACGGTTTCACAATGATCGTCTTAGAGGATTGTGACTGTTCGGCAGGCAAAACCTAAACGTTCACTGAAAAAGCGCAATAGCAAGTTGCGACTATTTTTGGTGCCCGTTTAGGTTTTTATTTTGCCTAAAAACGTATTTTTTTGAAAAAAAGGGGGTTTTTGTATGAGTCATCGTCAATTAGCAGAAGACATTATCAAACATATCGGGACAGAGAAAAATGTTCATTCATTGGTTCACTGTGCCACAAGACTTCGCTTCACATTAAATGACAGATCAAAAGCAGATAAAGCGGCCATTGAAAAATTAAATGGTGTGGTGACTGTCATGGAAAGCGGCGGCCAGTTTCAGGTGGTCATTGGCAACACCGTACCAGAGGTATATCGAGAGATTGGAGAGTTTACGAATCTATTAGAGGATTCCACTTCTTCATCTGCTAGATCAAGTGAAGAAAGTACAAGTCTTTTCGGAAAATTCGTCGACATTGTTTCTGGAATTTTCACACCGCTTCTAGGTGTCATGGCGGGTGCCGGTATTTTAAAAGGACTTCTAGGCATCTGTATCAATGCAAAATGGTTATCTCCTGAAGATACGTCGTATCAAATTTTATTTGCCGCATCAGACAGCTTGTTCTACTTCCTGCCGCTGCTACTCGCATTCACTTCTGCTAGGAAGTTTAAAGCGAATCCATTTGTCGCTGTGACGATTGCAGGTGCACTGATCTACCCGACTATTCAAGAGCTCACAAAAGGCGGCGGAGATGTGTCGTTCTTCGGCATTCCGGTTGTCTTAATGTCTTATACATCAACGGTTATCCCGATTATTTTGGCAGTGTTTGTGATGGGATATATCGAACGTTTCTTTAACAAAGTCATTCATGAAAGTGTGAAAAACTTTATTACACCACTGATTTTACTGGTCACGGTCGTTCCACTGACACTGATCGTATTTGGACCATTTGGTGTGTATGCAGGGAACGGAATTGCAGCCGTCCTGCTGAAAGTATTCTCCTTTAGCCCTACACTTGCCGGTGCTTTAATTGCGATGGCATGGCAGGTTCTTGTCATCTTCGGTATCCATTGGGGGCTTGTGCCAGTCATTTTAAATAATATTGCGGTTCATGGAAAAGATCATATTAAGCCGGCCACTGCGCCAGCTGTATTTTCACAAGCCGGTGCTTCAATCGGTGTTATGCTGAAAACAAAGAACAAAAAGCTGAAATCATTAGCTGGATCGACAGCGGTTTCTGCTGTATTTGGAATTACAGAACCTGCTGTATACGGCGTCACACTTCGTTTGAAAAAACCATTTATTGCAGCGGTTATCTCTGCCGGTGTCGGTGGTGCCATTATCGGTTATTCACAAAGTATTGCGATCGCGTCAGGTCTTCCGAGTTTACTGACACTTCCGATCTTCTATGGTCAAGGGTTTACAGGATTCTTAATCGGAATTTCCGTTTCATTTGTCCTTTCAATCGTCTTAACCTATTTGATTGGATTCAAAGATCCTGTGGATGAAGAAGATGCCCCTGCAACTAGTTCTGCACCAGCATCTGAAAATGAACATGGTGTCAAAGCAGCTCATGTGAAAAGTCCTTTATCTGGCGAAGTCATCAAGCTAGAAGAGGTGCAGGATAAAGCCTTCTCATCTGGCGCATTAGGTAAGGGTGCAGCCATTATTCCATCAGAAGGCAAGCTGTTTGCACCAGTAACTGGAGTCGTGACAACGGTATTCCCAACAGGACATGCATACGGTCTCACCTCTGAAAGCGGAGCAGAAGTACTCATTCATATTGGACTGGATACTGTACAACTTGGGGGCCGTCATTTTACGCCGAAGGTTGAGCAAGGCCAAACCATTACAGAAGGTGAACTGCTTGCGGAGTTTGATATTGAGGCCATTCAAGCAGCAGGTCTTTCTGTCACAACACCTGTGATTATTACCAATTCCGGTGAATTTAGCGATATCATTGAGACAGAAGAAAAACAAGTGACACCAGGACAATCATTTTTACACTTAGTTTAAGAAAGGGAGGACATAATCATGAGATATTCAACACTAGCACCATTTCCAAAAGACTTTTTCTGGGGCGGATCGACTTCCGCCTATCAAGTAGAAGGTGCATGGAACGAGGATGGCAAGGGACCTTCAGTCATTGATATGAGAGAAAGCTATCCTGAAGGAACAACTGATTTTAAGGTAGCCAGCGATCACTATCATCGATATAAAGAGGACGTGAAGATGTTTGCAGAAATGGGCTTGAAGGCTTATCGTTTCTCCATTGCATGGACACGTATCATTCCAGATGGAGATGGGGAGATCAATCAAAAGGGAATTGACTTCTACCATTCTCTCATTGATGAATTGCGCCGCTATGACATTGAACCAATTGTGACGATGTATCACTTTGATTTACCTCATGCGCTTCAAGTGAAAGGCGGTTGGTCAAATCGTTCGACAGTCGATGCGTTTGAACGTTATGCGGAGGTTTTGTTCCAGGAGTATGGCGAGAAGGTAAAATATTGGCTGACCATTAATGAACAAAACATGATGATCTTACATGGATCAGCTCTAGGTACACTGGATCCAAATTTAGAAAATCCGAAAAAAGAACTATATCAGCAGAACCACCATATGCTTGTGGCACAGGCGAAAGCCATGACGCTTTGTCATCGTTTGCTGCCTGAGGCAAAAATCGGACCAGCGCCAAACATCGCCCTTATTTACCCGGCATCTCCAAAACCTGAGGATGTCATTGCTGCGGCTAATTACAACGCGATCCGCAACTGGCTATATCTTGATATGGCGGTATTCGGTCGTTATAACAACCTTGCATGGGCATACATGAAGGAAAAAGACATTCTTCCTGTGATTGAAGAGGGAGATATGGATATTTTGAAAAGTGCAAAACCAGACTTCATTGCCTTTAACTACTACACATCTCAAACGGTTGAAGCGAGTAAAGGAGATGGTAATGATGAATTTGCCCGCGGCGGAGATCAGCATTTAAAATCTGGTGAAGATGGCGTCTACAAAGGCGGCAACAACCCGTTCTTAAGTAAAAATGCATTTGGCTGGGAGATTGACCCTACCGGTTTCCGATCAACGATGCGTGAGATTTACGACCGCTATCAGCTGCCTCTTATTATTACGGAAAACGGGCTAGGCGCTTTTGACAAGTTAGAAGCGGATGGATCGATTCAGGATGATTATCGAATTGATTATTTAGAAAAACATATTGAACAAATCAAATGGGCGATCACTGACGGTGTTGAGGTATTCGGGTACTGCCCGTGGTCAGCCATCGACTTAATCAGTACACACCAAGGCTGCTCAAAACGCTACGGTTTTATCTACGTCAATCGTGATGAATTTGACCTGAAAGACCTGAAGAGAATTCGGAAAAAGAGCTCCTATTGGTATGAAACATTGATCGAGCAAAATGGAGAGAACATCGGGAAGTAACAATATCACACTAAAAAACCCCTAATTTTTAGGGGTTTTTTTCTCTTCATGACTTGTAACTATATCAACTGGATGTATCAAGTTTTCATCATCATTATCCTCATCAGTGTAAGGCATAATAAGTGAATCCAACTCTTCTTTATCATTGACTAAAGCAACGTAAGTTGTATAATCCTCTAAATCTGATGGAAACAATTCAGCTTGACCAACATTACTTTTCAATGCTTGGTCAATAGCACTCTTTAATTCAATTAAGCCCTCACGATTACCAATAATATAAGAATCCATATGCCAACTTTTTTGAGCATATATATGACAAATCTTATCTCTATCTTTCATTCTCTCATTACACCCTTCCTGAAGAATTTAATTGATTATGTGCCAACACGCCAACCACATAAAACGTCAAACGTCTCTTTGGCTTTTATGGCGTCTAACAGCTTTTTATCTCTTTCAAGAAGACTGCTTTGTATGTATGCTTGCTGTTTTTTCAACTTGCTGGAGTTTACCGATCACATCGTACTCTCTACTATCATTATACCCCGAATTTCATCTCATTTATAGACTGTTTTCCGCCCGCATCAGCCCGTATACTGTTATACGCAAGTCAAAAACGATAAGGGATGTGGCTGTATGAATGACAAGAAAGAAGTTTTAGATCCTGGGCCGTTTTTTCATGGGACGAAAGCGGAATTGAAGATTGGGGACCTGCTTGAGCCGTTGCATTTATCCAATTATCAGGATAAACAATCGAACCACATCTATTTCACCGGAACATTAAATGCAGCCAAATGGGGAGCTGAATTAGCCCGGTCTGATGCAAAAGAGAGAATTTATGTTGTAGAACCGACAGGCGAGTTTGAAGATGATCCGAATTTGACGGATCAAAAATTTCCCGGTAACCCGACCCGTTCTTATCGATCGAAATCCCCTTTGAAAATTGTCGCAGAATTAGGCGCTTGGGAAAGACATTCCGATGAAGAAATCAACCATATGCTGACGTCGTTGAAAAAGTTAAGGGAAGAAGGAAAAAATGTCATATACGATTGATTCGTATGTGAGGAATAGATGAATAAAAGGCCGCCCGATCTCACTTGGGCGGCCTTTTGTGCTATTGAAATAGGACATGCATTAGCTCATCAAATGTCCTTGCATGTGTCAAGGATTGAAGGCGGTCAGGACTGTCTAATAAATCGACAGCTTGTTCAAAAAATTGATTCATGCAGGCAGCGTCATCTTTCTGAATAGCTAACAAGAAAATCAGAGATACTTGATCGCCCTGCCAATCAATTGGCTGTTTCAATCGTGCAATTGCCACGCAGGAGGTGCCTTCATTTGTGATGAGCGGGTGAGGCATCGCAATCCCCTTGCCAAGATAAGTAGATGACATTTGCTCCCGCTCCAGCACGGAGGAACGAAAAGAAGATGAAACAAGCTGATGCGCCTCCAACCGGCTGCAAAGCGTATCTAATACCTCTTCTTTGCTTGAAAGGTTCACATCCAACAAGGTCAATCGTTCTTGGAAAAAAGCCATCAGCTCCTGCGAAGGGGCACCGTGTCCGTTTAACAGGTGAATGACCTCACTCACACGCTGGACATCATGATGTTCAAAAAAAGCATTCACTTGAATGATTGGTTTCCCCTTTGGTGCGAGAGGTACGGTTGTAATAATTACATCACATGGCAAAGTGGTGCTAAAAGCGTAATCCTGATAAGAATAAAGCTCAACAATCTCAAGCTCATGTTGAAAGGCCGCCTTCAATTTAATTTCAAGCAGACGTGCCGTTCCTAGTCCAGATCCGCATACAATAATGGCCCTCTTTTTTTGCGAGGTGTCAAGATGACTTCTTTCAAATGAAGCAGCAATATGTAAGGCAACATATGCCGCTTCATCTTCATTTGGCGTCCGTACCAGCTGTAAGGCATTGAGTCCGCTGACAGCCAAATCAAACGGATAAGGGTAAGATGTTTTGATCTCATGCAAAAGCGGATTTTGTAAAGACACACCGTATTGAATTCGATTTAATAATGGCTTCATATGCAGCATCAAATCTTGACGCAGGATATCGTCATCTACAAAACGATGACCGCTTATTTTTTCAATGTGCTGGAGAAATCGTGTCACTGCCTGACGTACTTCTTCTGTTGTTTGGTGCTCATCGATTTCTTTCCACGTTTGATTCGCTAAGAGATGCATCACCAAGTAATCTGTTTCATCCTCTGATAAGGTGACATGAAACGTGTCGCTTATTTGATGCGTGATCTTTTGAGCGATTCTTGTTAACACTGGCGGTCTTTGTGTGTGAGTAGTACTGGCGGGTATCCGCTGTTTTTTTTGCGTTTGTTGAATGGCAATCGCTAAGTGAATCACTAAATTCTTTAGGGCAATATCTTTAATGAGCAGTGATTCTTGATATAGATTTGTCAGCACAATGGATCGAATGGTTTCGAGTGAAATGTCAGGGAAATGAAGCTGTTCCCGCTCAGTTATATGAGATAGGGCGGGTTCTTCTTCAAGCAGTAAGTCTGCGTAGCACGTCCTTTTTTGCAATTCGTCTCCGTCTACTTTTAAGCCAAATCCAGGCTTTGAGACAAGGGTCATACCGTAACGGGCTAACAGCTCCCGTCCTTTTTTTAAATCACTGCTGACCGTCATACGGCTGATGAACAATTCTTCTGCTAATTGATCAATTTTTAAGTAGTCTGATTGAAGCAATAGTTTTCTCATCATAAATCGTATGCGCTCTTCTGGCATGACGGGTACGAGAGAGCGGGCAGGAAGCTTTTGCTGATGAAGCCAAAGCAGGAAAGCGTCTTGGTCACTTGTTAAGAGCGTATACCCTTTCCCGCGGATGGTCTTGATCATGGCTCCAGCTTGCGTTAACAGCTCGTTTGCTTCTTTGATTAAATTGCGGATGGAGCGGTCAGATAAGCGAAAAGAGGCAGTGAGCTCCTCCAGCTTCACGAACCCTTTCGTTTCAAATAGCCGCTGAATGAGCTGGTAGGTTCGAGTATCTGCCGTCATCATCATTGCGCCGCTCCTTGTTCCTTTAAGGCATCAGCTCCAAGGGCGATGGCTCCCATTAAACCAGATAATCCGTCAAAGGAAGGCTTTGTGACGATTTCATTTAATGGCTTTGGTAATTGTAAGTAACCATGAAGACGTTTGTCTGTTTCTTCAAGGATGAGCGGCAGCAAGGCCGGCTGTTTCATGACACCTCCACCAAAAATAATGCGTTCTGGTGAAAGGGTGAGTAATAAATTTGCGGTCATTTGCCCAAGATAATAAGCTTGAAGTGACCAGGCCGGATGCTCCTCTGGCAGCATTTGTGCCAATGTATGATAGCGGCCTTCTATGGCAGGTCCAGATGCCAATCCCTCTAAACAATCATGATGGATCGGGCAGCAGCCCCCATAGGTGTCATGAGGGTGGCGCTGAACAGTGATATGTCCCATTTCTGGATGAAGCAGTCCGTGAATGAGGCGGTTTTCAATATAGGCACCGCCACCGATTCCCGTCCCAACCGTGATATAGATCAAGGAATTTGGTCTGTCTGTTTCCGTTGAAAAACGAGCTTCACCGAGCGCCGCACAGTTCACATCCGTATCAAGCTTCATAGGGAGACCGAGTGCTTGTTTTAAGGTTGAGAGTAAAGGGAATTGGCGCCAAGCTGTTTTGGGTGTTTCGAGAATCGTTCCATAGCTGGGGCTGTGTTCTTTTACATCGACAGGTCCGAATGCGCCTATGCCAATCGCATCAACTGGATGCTCTGTAAAGTATTCGATCACTTGCCGGCATGTTTCTTCTGGGTTCCCTGTTGCAAAGGAAGTCATATGTTCAATCGTTCCGTCTGTTGTTCCGTAGCCGCAGACAAATTTTGTACCGCCTGCTTCGATGCCTCCAATTCGCATGATCAATGCCCTCCATTAAAGAGAGGCGGAATCCAAATGGATCCCGCCCCTACATGTTCATTTTTTCTTTACAATGTAGGTTTGTACCTGACAAGGTGTGAGCGGTTCAATGTGTAATGATCCATGTTGTGCTTTCAGTATATGTCCTTCAGGTGTTTCGCCTAAATTCGCTGTTTCTCCATGTTGTAGAGATGAACTATTGATTGAAGCGGCTGTTTGACGTGTTAAATATGGATTGAAGAGACGAATGACAATGCCTGTTCCATGCTCTTCCTTTTTCAAAGCGCTTAGAACGGCCCCGTCTGTTTCAATGTCAAGCAGGCTATAAGTAGATTGTAAGTCTTCTTTTTCATCTCGGAAAGAGAAAATTAAACGACCGTTTAAAAAGTCTGCCCGCTCGTAGCACTGAACCGGGGTGGTGTAACGTTTAGCAAGCTGAGCCAAGTGTCCTTCACTTACCGCTTCTTGGCTATAGTGCATGCCAAAGGAGAAAGATAGCGATCCTTGAAGCTGGGCGTCAGGTGTTTCCACGATTTTTTCTCCAGAAGCCCGGCCGGGACGGTAAAGAAGGTTTTCTTTCCCCATTTTTCCGAAACAGCGGAAGAGTGTGTAAGCAATGGTTGTGTAGCCCGCGCCTGTGATTTGGTATTCTCTGACGCAGTCCGTCAAAAGAGAGACACCATATGCTTCATCGCGAAGTGCAACAAATGATTGCATGGGTTCAATGGTAATCGGTTTTTCTTCCCAATGTTCATTGTTCCACCATTCAAGCTCTTGCGTCAGCTCCGTTGGACGTTCGATGGTGCCAAACTGTTGATCGCTGAGTGATACGTTTGATGCAATACCAGTATCAAAGAGTACCCGTAGACGGTGGTCTAGTGCATGGTTGTCCACATTCACATGAAAACGGATGACCGCTTCATCTTTATTTAAAGCCACCTTCGCTGTGATCGGGAGGGAAGTCGTCCCCTTTTGCTCCGAACGTTCCTCTAAATCATACGGGACAGTCAATTGAAGCTTGATGGTGAGCTCTTCCTGTAAACTGCTTTTAGATACGGTAATGTCTGCTGATGAGATATCTTTAGATGATACATAAAGATCCTCGCGCGGCGGGGAATAGTTGTAGGAATCCCCATCATCTCCGTTGTCTTCAAAGATCATTTGCTCAGAGAACGTTCGTCCAGTCTGTTTATCCGTGATTTCTAATGACCCATTGTCATTTGCTGTAATGTGGTAAAACGTATTTTCAATGACACGGCCTTCTGTTTTTTCCAAAATGGATTCACTAGATTCATCGAAAACCATGCTGACTTGTGTATAACCAACGGATGGCAAGTCGACTGCTTCAATGAGTAAAACAGCTTTCCATACTTGCTTTGGCATGTACACTTCTTTGCTTGGGTTAAGTGAAATCTGCTGTGCTAAGACATAATCTGTCACATCGGTTTTGCTTTTGACTGTGTAGTGAAGCGTTCGTCCATCAGCGTCTTTTAGTGTAAATGGACGTTCTGTGATAAAGGTTTCGACTTCAATGACTTCAGAGCGCTTTGAAGGCAGTGTGTTAAATAAAGTGAACGTGATTTCTTGCTCAGTTTGAAGCCGGATGGCGATGAGACGCATGTGTAAGTCCACAAGATTCTCGGCGATTTCCTTTGCCTGTTTATAGCGGAAGAAGACATCTTGATTCGTCGTATCACTGTTACAGCCGCCAATGCTGTCATGCGCTGCATTTTCAAACATGAGGTACCAAATATCACGCACCGTGTCATGCGGATAGTCATGTCCGAGTGAATAGCTGATTGTAAGGATCGGCTCCATCACATTGACAAGATAGTTTTCAATTTGGTTGTTTAAGATTTTCAAATCTGCTCTTGTTGAAAAAATAGACTTATGAATTCGCATATGCTTGGCATGAATGAGCTCTCCTTCTAATGTCTCAAAAGAAGTCCGCTCTTTTTTCACTGCTGCAATGTAGTCTTCTAAACTGCTGATTTGATAGTGGTGCTCGTCTATTTCATTGGCTTTTTCTAATAAGTCAGGCAGGTTTTTACGAATAGGCGCTTGGTCAAAGCCATTTGGGAAATAGACATTCTTGGTCGTAGCTTTTGCTTGCAGCGCCCCGATTTTTTCAGAAAGAAAGGCTTGCAGGTCTTCATCCTTCTCAGGAATATTTCCTCCGTAGTAGTAGCCAAATGGCAGATTCACTGCAAACACTTCACTGCCATCCGCCCCGCGCCAATTAAATTCTGTGTGATTCGTCATATGATCAGAAACGCCGCGCCAAAAGGCTGTATCGACAATTCCAAAGCCTTGATAAATTTGAGGCATTTGTGCAGATTGACCGAAGGAATCAGGGACATAACCGACCTTCATGACATGTCCAAACTGCTGACAGCGCTCAATCCCATATTGCAGATTCCGTACAATCGATTCCCCAGAAATAACGAGCTGATCCGTTTGTGTATACCACGGACCGATGATGAGGCGTTTTGCTGTGACGAGCTGTTTGATTCGATTTGCATCCTCTGGGCGCCATTTCAAGTAATCATCTAGCAAGGATGCTTGTGCATCGAGCATGAAGTAATGGAACCGTTCATCTGTTTCGAGGGTGTCCAATATGTCCATTACGCTTTTCATTAAGTAGATACGGGAGCGGGAGGTGGTAAAATACCATTCCCGGTCCCAGTGAGTATGTGGAATCACATGTACATTGACAGTCATTGTGTAACGACACCTTTCTTTGTTCAAATTATCCTTCTAGCACAAGGTCAAAATCATCTTCTTCTTTCTGCTTCTGATCATGTTCTGTCTTTTGGGGTTCTTTTTTCTCAGAGAAGTTCACAAGTAGGTTGGCGCCAATTCCAATAACAAGTGCGCCAGTTAGTGCGCCGATTAAATACGCCCACCAGTTTCCTACTGAGAAGAATCCGTATAGTCCACCAATTGGCGGCATGATGTCATGGACACCTAATAAGGCAGCAACCCCGCTTCCTGCAGCACAAGCGACGACATTCAGCGGAATCAATTTCAAAGGATTGACGAGTGTAAAGGGAATGGCTCCTTCTGTAATCCCGATAATCCCCATCACAAGGCCGCCTCGTCCGGCTTCTCTGAAGGTAGGAGAGAAGTTGCGTTTTCGAATCAATGTCGCAAGCCCGTATCCTAGCGGCGGAATGACAATCGCGATATTGACGAGAATGGCAGGAAGATAGACACCTGATAGGAAGAGCGCGTTACCAGCCATCCAAGCTGATTTATTCACTGGGCCGCCAAGGTCAAAGCCAATCATTGCACCTAGAATGAGAGCAAGTGCGAGTGTGCTCGTTCCATCTGCGACCATGCCTTTGATCCATTCAATTAATGCGGTGTTCAAAGCTCCTAATGGACCGCCTAGCAGAACGGACATGAGAAGTCCGGTTAAGCCAACAGTAATGAGCGGTAAGATGAGCAGAGGGACGAGTCCAGCTGCAGAGCCTTGAATTTGAATTTTTCTTTTCACAAAGAGAGCGACATATCCGGCAAAGAAACCTGCAATGACGGCGCCGATAAAACCAGCATTTGTTGAGCTGGCAAGAGCTCCGCCGATAAAGCCGGCCGCAAGACCAGATTTATCCGCAATCGAATAGGCAATAAAGCCAGCGAGCAGTACGTTCATTAAGCCAATGCCTGTCCAGCCAACCTGTTCCATCAAATAGGCACCATGTAAAATGCCGCCTGCATCTTTATAGGCGTTTAAATCTGACACACCAAAACCTAACCCGACTAGTTTGGCTAAACCAACGATAAGTGAAGCTCCGATGATCACCGGAAGAATATAAGAAATACCGGTCATGAGGTGGCCTTCAATGACTTTTAATTTTGCTTTCATTCTGCTTTGCTCCTTTCTATATGGCATTGCTCTTTTTTATTGGGATTCAGATTTTTTCTTTTCAACCAGCGCAACGGCTTTTGTGATGATTTGCTCGGCATTTTTTAGAGCGCGTCCGATTTCGACACGAACAGTAGGAATACCTGAGAAGCGTTCAGCGTCGTTAATGTGCTGATTGGAGGCAATGATGCAAAGGTCTGCCTGCTTGGCTTCCTCTGCTGTAATGCCATTCACCTGTCCCATAATTCCTTGTTGTTCGATTTTAATCTCGTGTCCAAGCTGTTTACCCGCATTCTCTAATGCTTTTGCTGCCATTGGTGTATGAGCTAAACCTGCTGGGCATGAAGTGACACCGACAATTTTCATTGTGTAATCCCCTCTTTCAATTGTTGTTCAATGACTTCGTAATAATAGTCTGCTGTTTGACCGGGTTGAATCTTTTCGATGAAAGCAGGCTCCATTAAACTTGTGGCAATGCCAGACAGTAATTTGAGGTGTGTGACATTGGCCTCTTCAAGTGGAACGAGCAGTGTAAATAAATAGCTTGTTGGCAAATCGTCGAAGCTTCCCCATTCAATGGGTTGTTCAAGTTCTAAAAAGAGAAGTGAAGCCGTTTGAACAGCAGAGCTTTTTGTATGAGGAATCGCAAAACCTTGCTGAAGTCCTGTTGAGACTTCGTCTTCGCGTTTCAACAAATCTGTTAATAACCCTGACTGATCGTTTGTAATGTGAAGGTCTTCAGCTTTCTCGGAAATGTATTGTAAAATCTCATTCTTTGATCGACCGTTTACTTGTGTAAAAACATGATCTTTTTGGAACAAGCTGATCCCTTCTCTCTTGTTTGTTAAGCGCTTACAATTTGATTGTAATGTACTTTTCGATATGGTTAAATAGCATCATTTTCCGTTTGAAATGGCAAAAAGTTTATGAAGCGAACAGACTAGTCATCTGAATATCTCAAATCCTAGCTTAAAACGAGTTTAATTATGTCAAAAATAGATTCTACTAAAAAGGATTCTGTGATATTCTTCCAAGGTATTGTAAAAGATAAGGGGGTCTTTTCATGTTTAAAAAGCAGGTCAAATCCTGTGTGGTTGTACTCATGGCCATCATTCTATGTATGGCTGCATTACCTGGGTACGAGGCATCAGCTGTTAGTAAAGGCACAAGTGTCAATGAAGCCATTGGGTTGAAAGATGGTGAAGTCATCTCAGGTACATTACAGAATGAAAAAGAAGAGTCATGGTACCAAATTACGCCATCTGCAGATGATGTGGCAAAACATACACATATGCAAATTTCTGTCAAAAGCAAACAAGTGTTATCTGTATCGGTCTACCCAAGTAAGGATAGAGCGATAAAGGATGACACTTATTCGAGATATCGTGTGGACACAGCAAGTGGAGAGACAGAAATCAACTTCCCGCATGCATGGTCAGGTCCTTACTATGTCAAAGTGCTGTATTTAGGTTCAGAGGAAGACAGCCGTGATGAGGAAGAGGATGCAGCATATACAATCGGGTATAAAGGTGCGAATCTTCCGCCATCTGAACCGATTTTCCCTGAAGAAGAAGAGCCAACGATCATCATTATTGAGAAAAAGCATGGACGTGAAATTCTTCAATCCATTCGTACGATCGAAGACAAACGATTCAATGAAACAGCCGATGGTCAGAAGCTGACACGTCTGCTACAAAAAACAAAGCCGTTTCTCAAATCTAAACTCATCAACAATCAAAAAAAGCAGCAAAAGGTGTACAATCATTTGCTGACATTAAAATCATTGCTGAATGACGTAGAGAAAAATGGTGCATTCAGCGGTCATATCGTCACAGAGAAAGAGCAACAGGCGATCCGTTCCCTTTTTGATATGCTCAAAGAGGCAAGTCCAGCCTATTTAAAAAAGGAATTAGAAGCAGTGGGGCAAAAAGTAGGAATCGATCAGCTTGAAGGAAAATCGATCGGTTATGTATTAGAGAAACAAAAGCTTGTTCCAGAAGAAAAGGTCAACACAAACAAAATCATCTTTAAATTAAAGGATGGACAAACGCTTCAATCCGCAAAAAAGAAAATGAAAAGCTACGGAATTCAAGAAAACCGTGTGACATCTCAGTCAGTAAATCCTTTATTTAAAGGAATGTATGTTTATGATGTACCGGCAGGGAAAGAATCAGCAGGCAAAACGCTGAAAGCAGGCAAAGCTGTGATCAAAAGCACGGCGAGAAAGCTTTCTAGTATGCCGAATGTTGAATTTGCAGAGCCTGTACAAACGTATCGTGCGCTCAGCAATGACGCGCAGTATGGTTACCAGTGGCCGCTGAAAAACAGCGCCCAAAACAGTGGGAAAAAAGGCGCTGATGTGAAGTTTGAACAAATGAATACATTGATTGGTACAAGCAAAATGAAGCAAACGTTAATCGCTGTTGTGGATACAGGTGTCGACAGCCGTTTGTCTGATTTAAGCGGAACGGTTCGTACAGACTTAGGTGCCAATCTGATTGGCCGTAATAAAGATGCAATTGATGACAATGGCCACGGTACCCATGTGGCAGGTATCATTGCAGCAAAAGCCGATAATCATTACTCCATGGCAGGGCTGAATCAACATACAGGAATCATCCCAGTCAAAGTGCTGGATGCGTATGGATATGGAGATACAGAGCATATTGCTCTTGGCATTAAACATGCAGTGGACAAAGGTGCAAAGGTCATTAACATGAGCCTTGGCGGCTACTACAGCAAGGTCATTGAATATGCGATGAACTATGCTGCACAAAAAAATGTATTAGTGGTAGTGGCGAGCGGAAACGATGGCATTCCAGAAATGGGTTATCCTGCGACTTCCAAGTACGCCATGGCAGTTGGTGCAAGCAATCGCATGGATATTGCCGCTGAATTCTCAAGCTATGGGAAAGGGTTAAGCATGTCTGCACCAGGATCTGATATCCCAAGCTTAATGCCTGATGGGAATGTTTCATACCTGAGCGGGACATCAATGGCTACACCGTATGTTGCAGCAGCAGCAGGATTACTGCTTTCTAAAAATCCAACCCTGAAACCAAATCAAGTGAGAAATATTTTACAAAATACAGCGGATGATATTTCATTTAAAGCTGTTGATGGAACAGATGACATTTTCTATGATGAATATGACGAGCCTGTTGTTGATCCGAAAATTCCGGGTATCGATTGGATGACAGGACATGGCAGACTCAATGCTTTTGCCGCGTTAAGTGCTGTTGAATTAAACGCATCAGTTAACAAAGTAGAAGATCAGCATCAAAAGGTGACAGGAAAGGCGAAAGCCGGCGCTGCCATTTCTGTGTATAGAGGCAAAACCCTGCTTGGAAAAGGCACGGCAAGCAAAAAAGGAACCTTTAGTGTGAAGATCAAGCATCAAAACAAAAATAAAGTGCTTCACATCAAGATATCAAAAGGAAAGGCTGCGACTTCGCTCAAAACGGTCGTGAAAAAGGGCAAAGCGCCAGCTAAGCCAAAGGTGAATCGAGTAACAGTGAAAAGTAAAACGGTCAAAGGAACTGCGGGTGCAGGCTTGACAATCAAGGTGAAGAACAAATCAAAGAAAGTCATTCAAACGGTCAAAACGAATAGCAAAGGCGCATTTACGGCTAAAATCAAGCCGCAAAAAGCCAAAATCGTCTTGTATGTGACGGCTTCAGATGTGAGAAAAAGAGAAAGTAAAGCAGTGAAAGTTGTTGTGAAAAAATAGTCTTGCAGCTTCCCTTTTGAATAAAAAGGGGAGTTTTTTGTTTTTTACTGGAAAAATGACAATAACTGTCGATAGTAATATAGTAGGAAAAAAAAGGAGGATTTATCGATGAAAAAAATCATGTTTGCTTTCTTTCTATCATTGCTTCTCGTTTTCCCAAGCTTTGCACATGCAGAGGAAACAGGAGCAGTACCAGCATCCGTACAAGTAACAGGCGTCACAGCAGCAGACGGTGGTATGGTCAATTACGGTTCTGGCAGTAAATATCGTGTAGGTTCATATTATCCAGCTACTTTTAAAGGAACATTAAAGGACACAAGTGGTCAACTCATGGCGAATCAGCCAATTCAGCTTTATTTTGAAGCAGCAATCAAATCATATGCTCAAACAGCGACAGGTACAACAGACGAGAATGGACAATTTTCACTAACGATTCAAGTTCCTGCAGGTGCAGGCTACCGTACATACAATAATGCAGGCTGGTCTACACATTACTACGATATCGTTCCAGTGACTTTCACTTCAAACGACATCACGCTATCTTCAAATGTGACAAGTGTGTACCATTTGGCATATACATCACGTTACTAATCTGCTAGAAGATGCGACTTGGCGCAAGCCCTGTCGTTTTCATAGAAAAAAAGGATGTCAGCTAGTGACATCCTTTTCTTTTTGTTAGCAAACCTGCTGGGCGGCAACCGAAAGAGTCGCTAAACAAACACTCATGAGCCGTTTCTCCCAGATTCGATCGAGCATTGAGCTTTACATCTTGAGCTTTGATGGATAAGAACTTTGAATACTTGAGCTTTCAGCTTTGAACGTTCAGCTTTGAGCTTTTATCATGGATCATCCTAAGATGATCATCAGATGAGGAGGGAATGACCTTTCCCTCGGAGGTGTTTAGTCCTATCGATTTTCGGCTCACTAACAAAATCGACTAGTCGATCTGTATTTTTGTCAAGGTATTGCTTTCTGATAAGGAGAAATCCACTTCCATTTGGAAATCTTCAATCTCTTTCGAAAGCTGTTCAATCTTCACTCGAAGACGAAGAGGGTCAATGATCGCCGCCTCATTTTCAGCTAGGAATGACTTGACGATCTCTTGGTTGGCAGCGGCTTGTGTTTTTCCGTCTTTCCCAAATAGTGTTTCTAAATGTTGATCCAGTCTCTTTTTCACATCTTCATTGATTTGTTCTGACCGGTCAACCAGCTCTGTGTAGACCTTTTTTAATTTTCGTAAATAACGAATATCGTAATCTATGGATGTCTTGCGTTCAATGGCTTCTGCTACGGTCATGCTAACACCCGCCACCTCAATCGTTGTCGTAGCATTCGACACAACGATGGCTGATTTAATGGCATTTCGGCGTTTGATTAATGCTTGAATCGATTGGTCATCTGCTTTTGCCTTTTTTTCTACTTCTTCTTGATTTTGAAATCCGTTCTGTATATGTTTCCCGATGACCAAGCCACCGAGTACAGCTTCATCAATCGTTCGGTTGATTCTTTTATCTAACATTTTCAGTTCACTTAATGCTCTTGTAATGGTCATTTCCATATTAACGACAGCTCCCTTGATTCATCCTGAAAATCATAGATTCCTATCATATACCAAAATGTCTTTGTTTTGCTAGTGATATCCTTTTTTGGAACAAACAAAAAACCTGGTGCTATACACCAGGTTTTTCTCGTTTTTTCTGAATCCATGTTGTCATGTAATAGGCAGCATAGCAGAGTGCGATAAAAGGGATACCGCAGATAAGAGCAATACGCTGATTTGGATCAAAAGCAATGCCGATCACAGATGCAAGGCATAGGAGGAAGGCAGCAATCGGAACCACCGGATAGAGCGGGGTTCGGAAAGATAAATCATGAAGCTGTCCGCCATCCTGTAAGAATTTTTTGCGAAACATGAACTGTGAAGCTGCAATTCCCATCCATACAACAACAACGGCAAGTCCAGAGATTGAAACAAGAACCAGATACACCGTTTCAGGTGCGATGACACTCGATAGCAAAGAGAGAATGCCCCCAATCATACTCAAAATGAGTGCATTCAAAGGAATTCCCTTTGACGTCAATTTTGCCAGCTTTTTAGGTAATGTTCGTTCTTCAGAAAGGGACCATAGCATGCGAGATGAGGCGTATAGCCCTGAGTTTGCAGCAGATAAAATCGCTGTCAGAATGACAAAATTCATGAAATCTGCCGCATACGGAATACCGATGCGATCAAATACCACAACGAAAGGACTTTTGATCACCCCGGCTTCTTCTACTGGAATTAAGCCGGCTAAGACTACGATCGTTCCGACGAAAAACAGGACAAGACGTAGCACAGTCGTGCGAATCGCCCGGGGAATGGTCTCATCTGGATTGACACTTTCGCCCGCAGCAATCCCAATTAGCTCAGTACCCGAAAAAGCAAAATTAACAGCCA
This sequence comes from Bacillus sp. FSL R5-0397, assembly GCF_038593395.1. Taxonomy (NCBI): domain Bacteria; kingdom Bacillati; phylum Bacillota; class Bacilli; order Caryophanales; family Bacillaceae; genus Bacillus; species Bacillus sp. FSL R5-0397. The sequence goes on from NZ_CP151992.1 coordinate 272,893, forward strand.
GCATGGTCATTAAAATCGGTAAAAAGCCGTTTGGGAAGAGACCCCCATCTCCAGTGAAGTTAGAGAAGAACGGAGCGGCCTCACCGCCTTTTAGTGGAATCAATCCAAACATCGCCGCTCCGCCAAGAATAATAAAGAGAATAATAGCCATGACTTTAATGCTAGAAAACCAAAATTCCGATTCTGCAAAAAACTTAACTGTAAAAGCATTGAGTAAAAAGATGAGAAGCGCAAAAACACCGCTCCACATCCAAACCGATGTGTCCGGGAACCAGCGCTGCATTAAAAGACCTGCCGCTGTAAATTCTGAACCAAGTGCCACGGTCCATGTCAGCCAATAAAGCCAAGCCACTGTATAGCCAGTGCCGGGCCCAATGTATTTTGTTGCATATGTGTGAAAAGCGCCTGTAACCGGCATTGCGACAGACAGTTCACCTAAACAGAGCATCACGAGGTACACAATTAATGCCCCAACCAGATAAGCCAAAATCGTTCCCGCAGGTCCGGCCTGATTGATCGTATATCCTGAACTTAAAAAGAGTCCTGTGCCAATCACGCCACCTAAAGAAAGCATGAACAGGTGACGGCTTGTCATTTTTCGTTGATATTGTTGTGACTGATCTTTTGCTTGTTCCATGTCTTCCCGCCCTTTTGCTTAGAAGTATGTGTGTTGAGTCATGATGCTACGATGTTGCCTGTTTTAAGATATCGGTAATATCCTCTGGTGTCGTCCGGCAGCAGCCGCCGATGATTTGTGCACCGTCTTTATACCATTGCTGCGCACATTCACCAAATGTATGGTGAGACGTATCTCCGCTCCAAACCTTTTCTTCAGGATCATATAATTCCCCTGAGTTCGGATACACGACAATCGGTTTGCTCGTCCCTTTTTTCATCTCCTGAATAAGAGAAGACATATATTGCGGCGGTGTACAGTTTACGCCAACAGCAGCGATCTGCTCATATGGCTCGAGCGTTTGTACACAGTCTCTCAGCAGATCCCCTTCACTAATGTGCTTGCCATCCTTTGCGCTAAACGTGATCCACGCATACACACCGCTGAATTCGTCCTCCAGCAGTTTAGCGATAGCGATTGCTTCAATGAGACAAGGGATGGTTTCACAAGCGAGAATATCTGCACCAGCCTCTACCAATGCTTGAATTCTTGGTCTGTGAAAATCAATGAGCGCCTGCTCTGTGAGTCCGTAATTTCCCTTATATTCTGAACCGTCAGACAAATAAGCGCCGAAGGGCCCCACAGATCCAGCGACAAATGGTTTTGCCCGCTCTTTATGTTGTGTCTCATCCTGCCAAAACTGCTCGCATGCTTCTTTTGCTAACGTGACAGATCGTTTCATTAATTCGATGGCTTCTTCTTTTGTATAGCCTTTTTCAGCAAAGCCATCAATTGTCGTTTGGTAGCTGGCTGTTGTTGCACAGTCAGCACCTGCTTGGAAGTAGTCCAAGTGTACTTGCTGAATCAATTCTGGCTGTTCAATGAGGATTTTGGCTGACCATAAACTGTCGTTTAAATCACAGCCCTTTCGTTCAAGCTCTGTTGCAAGTGCACCATCTAAAATCAAAGGTGTGTGAGCCTGTAAACGGCTTTGAATAGGATTCATATAAATCAAACAGCCTCCTTTGTCGATCGGAAATAATGGATATGATATGAGGCAGTAGTTTAAATGACTAAAGTGTTTTTGTCAAGGAGAGGAATAAGCATCATACGACGGAAAAACCCTGATAACATGCGGGTTTGAGTGCATAAACATACAGTTGAAATAATAGAAAACCAAGTCATTGACAGCCTCTAAAAAGAGATATATATTATGGAAAGGTTCATTTCAGAAAGCTTCATCAAAAGGCGCCGTCTTTTGATTTTTATTTTGTCCAACGACTGTCTTCTTTCGTGCAGAAAGAGGGTTTTTTATATGCTTAAAAAAGGAGGAAAGAAGAAATTGAAAAAATGTGTAAAAGATATTGCAATGATTCTCGTTGGTTCTTTTTTATTTGCTGCAGCTGTGAACATGTTTGTCATTCCACTTGAGTTTGGTGAAGGTGGCGTAACGGGGCTGTCCATCATTTTCTACTATATGTTTGAGATTGCGCCATGGCTGACAAACCTTGTGTTGAATGCGATTTTATTACTTGTGGGGTATAAATACTTGGACAAGAAGACCACGATCTACACAGTGGTAGCTGTCGCAAGTAACTCTCTATTTTTACATTTGACCACTACATGGGTGGTGAATGTCCATGAATTGATCATTGGTTCTATTTTCGCAGGGATCATCATTGGTATTGGCATTGGTCTTGTTTTAAGAGCGGGCGGTACAACAGCGGGATCTGCCATTCTTGGGCGAATTGCGAATAAGTATCTAGACTGGAACGTGAGCTACGCCATCTTGTTCTTTGATCTGATCGTTGTTTTTGCTTCTTATTTTATTATTGGTGCGGAAAAATTAATGTTTACGATTGTGATGCTGTATGTGGCGACTAAGGTGATGGATTTCGTCATAGAAGGGCTTAACACGAAAAAAGCGGTCACGATTATTTCTTCATGCAAAGATGATATTGCCGAAGAAATCAATCATACCTTGGATCGAGGCGTGACCATTTTAAACGGTCGCGGTCATTATTCGAAGGAATCGAAGGAAATTCTCTATGCGGTTATTCAAAAGCAAGAGCTTATGCGTTTAAAGAAAATCATTAAGAAAATTGATCGAGACGCATTCGTTGTTGTCCATGACGTACGGGATGTGTTTGGAGAAGGATTTGTGAATATATAAAAAGTGAAAAAAGACACCTCCACTATAAAGTGGGGGTGTCTTTTCATATGTTGAGTGATCTTATGTTTAAGGGACTATTTTTTCAAGGTATCATCTTTTTTCTCGTTACTTTTCAGAAAGAAAAAACGTATACACTCAGCAATGGCCGCTCCCACCACAAACAGGATGATGGGTGTAATGGTAAAAGGTTGTTTGAAGATGAACAAATACACGATATAACACAAAGTTAGTGTAATGACTAAAGTGAGATAATTACTCCACATTTTTTTCAAGGTCATCAGCTCCTCGTTTTTTAAGGTCTACCATTATTCGGTATTGGTTGGGTTGAAAAGAACTAGCCACTTTCAGCCGTTCTCATCACTTTAATTCGATTTGAGTGTTCGTAAAACTTAGTATGAAGTTCATAAGGATAAGCCATTGTGAATGAACTTCTTAATTCCATACAATTCAGCTTATCCCTTTAAAATAAAGAGATTAAATGAGTTGTTTCCTATGATATTCGTTCCTGTGTATGTTTGTTGTCTACAATAGACACACGCTAGATTTATCTTGATCAGGTGAAGCCTTGAAGAAAGAGAAACTTCCTGTATGAAAATTTATAGCGACGTTGAGAGTGAAAAGTTGCAAAAGATACCTCTTGTCACATCATACTATGTATTGTATAGTATAAATAGTTAGGAGTTGTAAACATGAATGCACAACTAAAAAAAGGATTACTGGAATTCTGTGTACTGGCGGTATTAAAGAAAGGCGATTCCTATGGTTATCAAATGATTAAAGATATGTCCCATTGTATTGAGATTTCAGAATCGACATTATATCCGATATTAAAGCGGTTAGAGCAAAACAATTATGTGGAGACCTATTCACAGGAACATAACAGTCGATTAAGAAAATACTACCGGATGACAAAGAACGGACGGGAGCATATCGCGCAATTTTTAGCGGAATGGGATCAAGTGATGGCGATTTACGACTTTATTTCTGGAGGACAGAGCAATGAATAAAAAAGAATTTTTAGCCAGCTTAGAGAAGCACCTGCATCGTCTAGGCGAAAAAGAAAGTGATCGGTTCATCGAGTATTACGATGAAATGATCGAGGATTATCAGGAAGATGGCTACAGTGAACAGGAAGCAGTTCATCAAGTCGGTCAGCCTGCCATTATTGCTGAAGGGATTTTAAAGGAACAAGGAATCAAAACCATTCAGGTGCCGACGTTTGGAGAAAAAGCCACAAGACTCTCCATCCTCATTTTAGGCTTTCCGTTATGGGGCAGTATTCTAGCAACAGTCTTCCTGCTGTTTCTTTCTGTGTATATGGTGATTTGGTGCATTCCACTCGTGACAGGTACAATGACGCTAGTTGGTCTGCTCGGCGGTTTTTGGAGCATCATTGGTTCTCCGTTTATCTTTCAAGACGGTTTGCATGTGGTGGTGACACAGATCGGAGTTGGTATTCTTCTATTAGGTGTCGGATTATTAAGCGGCGTAGCCACGGCGTATTTGACAAAGCTATTTGTGCAAGGGACTGTTCAAACCACTAAGGCATTCATGGGAATGTTTAAAAAGAAGGTCGTGAGAGTATGAACGTGAATGATTTAAAAAAGCAATGCATCAAATGGGGGATCATCTTCACCGTTGTTGGAGGCATGATCATGGCAATTGGTTTTGGACTTTCAGGCTTTGACCTAGATGCATATCAAAACAATGACCAGAACAATGTGTTCCGCACGATCAATTGGAGCAAGCCATAAATGAAAGACCCGCTTATGCGGGTCTCAGACCGTAGACAAACCCCACCTTTACTTCAAGTAAAAGTGGGGTTTTCACTTATTTTGATAAAATTGATCAGTCGCTTTACGCTGGACATGGCTCTTTCCATGTCCAGTTTGCTAATTTCTTAAGATTCATGGCAGCGAAAGTAAGCATCGCCTGCATCGAAACTTTTTTCAATCCTCGAAGTTTCGTCCATCGCATTCCATGCTTTTCTTTTGCATCCGCAAAAACGCGTTCAATCGTTTCTTTCCGTTTTGCATAGATGTTCTTATTCATTTCAGTGAGTCTCAGATGGTCTGCTTCGTCTAGGTAGTCCTGCCAAATATGTCGGTGAATCTGTTTGGTGTGATTTTGACTTTGTGTACAGTTATCTAGAAACGAGCAGGATTTACATACCTCTGAATCGGACGCATATTGCTTATATCCCTCTCTAGTCGTTGTACGATAAGAAAGAATTTGCCCGTTTGGGCAAATGTAACAATCAACATGTGCGTCATATACGTATTCATTCTTTTTCAAGTAACCAGCTTTTGTTTTCGGGCGAGTGTAAGGCATGACAGGTCTTATCTCTTGATCCATTAAAAACTTGGCGATATAAGGTGTTTTATATCCAGCATCCACTGCGACTACATTGGGTTTTCCGACTTTCTTTGTCACCTTTGATACAAGTGAATCTAACATACGACTATCATGAACATTTCCACCAGTGACCAGTGTTCCTAAAATAAATCCTTTTGAATCACAAGCCGTATGAAATGAATAAGCAAATAACTTTTCACGTTCATCCTTTACATAGTAGCCACTCTCTGGGTCAGTTGTACTGACCTTGATTTCTTTTTTCTCTTCTTTATTCTGTAGGGGTAACGGCTTTTTTCCATGTTCCTCACGATCAACATTGATCTCCTCATGAAGCTGATTTTGATAACTTCTCGTTTCTACTCGAACAATTTTCTTTTCAAGTTTTTTCTTATTGGCGTTCGCTTTTACATGAGTTGAGTCAATGAAAGCGATAGATGGATCAACGAGACCTTTTTTCATCGCTTCTCTTAAGATTCGATAAAAAATTTGTTCGAATAAATCTGTATCATGAAAGCGTCTCACGTAGTTCTTACCGAAGGTAGAAAAGTGCGGAATTTTCTCTGAAAACCCATACCCAATAAACCAACGATAAGCAACATTGGTTTCAATTTCTTTAATGGTTTGACGCATAGAACGAATGCCAAATAGATATTGGATCAAAACCATTTTAATAAGAACAACGGGATCCACACTTGGTCTACCGTTATCAGAACTATAATGATCTTTGACAAGATCATAAACAAAATCAAAATCGATCGCTTGATCAATTTTTCGTACAAGATGATCTTCAGGCACTAATTCATCTAAGGCCACGACTTCTAATTGATTTCTTCTTTCTTCTTCACGTTTCGATAACATGTTCATCCCCCACAGAAATGTGTTATTGCCCTTATTATACAAAAAAGCGTGTAGACTTTGTCTACACGCTGAGACCCGCTTATGCGGGTCTTTTTTTCGCTCTGGCAACAAAGAAAAAATAACAGCAGAGTGCGCCAAGGTCACAGAGCATAATAATCAGCCCCATGGGAAAGGCAGTCTGGCTTCCAGCTAAGCCGACAAGGGGTGTCATGCAAGCGCCTAGCAGCATTTGCGCCACACCGATGAGGGCAGCGGCACTTCCAGCATGTGCGCCGTGATGCTGCATCGCAAGAGATGGTGCAGAGGTGCCGACAATCCCAACGCTTGAGACCACAAAAAAGAGCGGAATGAGAATGCCATAAAGCCCTGCATCAATAGAGATCATCACACACAAGGTGACGCCTCCTAAAGCAGCTGTCAGCAGCCCGATGCGAAGGACTTTCTCCTCACCAATTTTCGCAGCAACGCGGGCAAATACTTGTCCGGCTGTGATGATGCCAAGACTATTCACCGCAAAGGCAGCGCTGAAGCCCTGCGGAGAAAGGTTGAAAATTTCCTGCAATACAAACGGTGACCCAGAGATATACGCAAACATGGCGGCGAAGACAAGCCCTTGTGAGAGAGCATATCCGACAAAGAGTCGATCGCTCGCTAGAATTTTCATCGCACCTAGGATCTGTTTGAAGCCTCCAGTCTGTCTGCGTTCCACAGGTAAGCTTTCTTTCAATGAAAACATCGATCTTAGAAGCATGAGCGCCCCGAGGATTCCTAGCAGAACAAACACACCCTGCCACGTCGTGAACCGTAACATTTGTCCGCCCACGATCGGTGCCGCTGCTGGAGCCACTCCGTTGACTAACATGAGCAAAGCAAAGAATTTCGTCATTTCTGAGCCTTCATAATGATCTCGTACGATGGCTCGTGCAATGACAATGCCTGCTGAACCAGCAAGTCCTTGAATCAGCCTTAAAAGAATGAATGTCCAAATTGATGTGACAACTGTACATAAAAGAGATGCCGCAATAAAAATGATTAATCCAACCATCAGCGGCTTTCTTCTGCCGACTGTATCACTGATTGGACCTGCAATCAGCTGTCCAAGCGCAAGTCCAATCAAACAAGCCATGAGACTTAACTGAGACAGCGCCGTGCTTGCTTCAAAGTCACGGGCGATATTAGGTAAAGCAGGTAAATACATATCCATTGCCAGCGGTGCCAGGGCTGTTAAAGAGCCAAGAAGCGCGGCAAGGAGGAATCGATTTTTTTTCGATTCTTGGGGATAAGATAAAGAATTCATATGATGCCACTCCTCGTATACGTCCTCAAATCAGCATAATGAATCAAGCTTTCCATTTCAATCAAAATTTTCAAAGAAGTTTTCGTGCAAAATCATTGATCTTTCGAAGGAGACTCTTTACATTGAATGAGTAGAGAAAAGAATCAGATCATCGGCATGCAATGATTGCATGATTCGTATATCCATTCATAGACAAACAGGAGGTGCTGGCATGGAGCAACAAGAGTTGATCATTCGTCAAGCGGTGAGCGAAGATCATGAGGCGATCACACATGTGTTGATCAAATCATACGCACAGTATGAGCCTCAATTTACAGAGGAAGGCTGGCAAAATTATTCTGCAGCGCTGCGAGCGGCTGTAGATAACCCAAACATGGAGTTGATGCTCGTGGCCGAGCTTGAGGGCAAGGTCGTGGGGACCCTTCAAATGTTTCGATCATCAGAACAGGCATATGACAAGCCGGAGATGGGCATTACTTCAGCGATTGTCCGGTTTTTAGGGGTAGATCCTGATGTGAGAGGAAAAGGCATTGCAGAGTCATTGTTGCGTAAAAGTATAGAACTAACGCAATCGTGGGGCGAGAACGTCCTGTACCTTCATACGTCGGATAAAATGCAGGCCGCCATTCGTTTATATGAAAGAATGGGCTTTGAACGGGCACTTGATAAAGAATTTGTGAATCAAAATGGGACGCATGTGAAGAGCTATCAGTATGTGATCAAAAAAGAACAGCCGGCTGGCTCATAACACGCTGTATAAGAAGAGGAAGAGCATGTCCTGCATGGACGGGGCTCTTCCTCTTTCTCATGATACCCATACGTTCAGTGCCATATATGAAAAGCACCATGAGATTAATCCGAACATGACAAAGAATTTCAACACATGTTCATAAGGGGTCAGCTTTCGATCTCTTTTCGTTTTCACAAGCCGCCAGTAAAGGGCATAGCCACAAAAAACCAAGATGATTTGTCCGAGTTCTGCTACGGTTTCGATGATTGTGATTCCGTTCATTTGTTTTCACCTCACCATATGTCTTCCATAGGCAGCAGCAGTGAACCTTTATTTCTTCAAAAGAAAGCAGTGTATACTAGAATAAGAAGTAGATGCAGAAGGGGTTGTGACCGATTGTTTCCGCTATATGCAAATTCTTGGGAGGACGTCATTGAGAGAAAAATCAAATATGATGATCAGGTTGTGGAACATACGTGTCAGCTGTTAGATGCACAGGAGCAGCAAGTCGTGTTGTTTCATAAAATTCAAGAACCATTTACAATGGTTGCTGGTGATGGCACTGTCACGATTCCAAAAGGGAGTTATACGACCGCCTATTATTGGACGGACCGGCCTTACAATGTCTATTTTTGGCGGGATGATCAAGGCAATGAACTTGGCTCTTATTTGAATATCGTCAGACATACATGGTTTGAAGAACGGGTGGTGATATTTGAAGATTTATTGATTGATCTACTCGTTCTTCCGAATGGTGATTTCTTTGTTTTGGATGAAGATGAACTGCCGGAGAGTTTAGCTTCCTTTGAACACGGCTCGGTTCATCGAGCACTCCGTGATGTCATCCATTCGTTAGCGCACATCCTCGATCAAGTGAGGCTGGATGCGAAAGGGAAGTATCATCACACCCTCTTTCAGAAGATGTTGAAATAGAAAAAACGATTCCTTGCTGAAAGGAATCGTTTTTTTATCAAACCTTGATCCGGTTTAGTCGTTTTTGTAAAGCAGTTTTTGTTTTAGATGCTTTTAGTTGTTTGACCGCACTTTGAGCGGTTGCTTTTGTTTTCTTTGTTCGTTTGGCTTCGGCTTTTTTGACTTTTTGTTTGGCATCTGTCACTTTCTTTTGATAGGCGACTTGTTTTTTGACTTTGTCGAGCCGGTTTTGCAGGCTTGTTTTTTCTTTGCCTTTGGATAGCTTTTTAATGGCCGTTTGGGCACTTTTAATCGAGCCTTGGGTTTTACTTTTTTCAGCTGATTTGACCTTCGCTCGTGCGTCACGAATATCAATGGCTGTTTGGACTTTTTTGACTCGGTCAGTGAGTGCAGTTTTTTGTTTACTAGCAGTCAGTCTGCCAATTTTCGTTTTGGCTTGATCAACATCTGTCTGTTTTTTAGATGTTTCGGCTGTCTTGACTGCGCTTGTCGCAGCCTTTAAAAAGGTTGACTGCGGCACATATTGCACGCGGCCATAGCCGAATTGTGGATCTTTTCCTTTTGCACCAAGATCCACTGTATAGCTGCGCAATAAGGTGCGGAGCTGAACATTTGTTTTCTTAGGATGTAGCTGTTTTAACAGCGCAAGCATTCCTGTGACATGTGGTGCCGCTTGTGATGTACCCGTGGCATACCAATATTCATTTTTCAAATAGGTACTGATGACGTTCTCGCCGGGAGCGGAAAATTCAATTCCTTTCCCCGTATTAGAGATGGAGGCGAGTTTGTCTTTGTCAGTCGTTGCGGAAACAGCAATGACGCTATTGTATGCGGCAGGATAACTAATCCCATTCTTCTTTCCATCATTTCCACTTGCAGCAACGACCAGCAGTCCTTTTTTGTATGCTTCATCAACTGCTGAACGTAAAATCGGAATGTTATCTTCAAAACCTAGACTTAGGTTGATGATGTCCATCTTATTGCTAATTGCCCAATCAATGCCTCGGAGCAGACTGTATAAGTCGCCTTCTCCTTTTCTATCTAATACTTTTACAGCATACAGCTTCACACCAGAAGCGACACCGACCGTACCGTAATCATTATTGAGCGCCCCAATTGTACCGGCGACATGTGTTCCATGTCCTTCATCATCTTTGTAAGAAGACGTGTAATCGACGAATGATTTACCACCGGCTACCTTTAAATCTTCATGTGGGAAAATACCAGTATCCAGAACGGCTACTTTCACATTTTTCCCTGTCACGCCTTCTTTGATTGCTTGCTTTACATTGAGCTTCTGCAAGTTATAAGATTTTTGTACCAAAGCATCCTGACCAGTAGCAGCAGCCGTTTTTTTCACGGTAGAAGCAGCGAGTTTGACCCTAACGTTTTTTGAAACATAAGCGATGTTTGGGTCTTTTTTAAGTGAGGTGACAGCTTGCTCATCTGCTGTCACTGCTACAGCTGGAAGATGTATGTATTGAGCGTTCACTTTTTCACTTTCTTGAATAGCCGTTTGTTTTCCTTTTTGATTTTTATAGACGATGATGACATCTGTTTCTTTTGGTGGTGCAGCTGCCTGCGAATGGAAGGGCAAAGCAGTTGTCAAAGCAAGAAGAAACGCGATGACCACGACGATTTTCTTTTTCAAGGCAATGGCTCCTTGCATATGAGGTGACCTCCGTCTTTTTTTCTTTATTATATCGGAGAAATAAGATAGATGGTTAGAAGAATCATAGTCTAGAAAGAAAGTTTTTTTCACACGTATCCCGAAATTGAATTTCATAGAATTCTAGTAGACAATAGAGAGATCATGATATGAGAAAGAAGGACATGCCGATGAATGTAAAAGAGTATATGACGTATGATGCGACAGGACTGGCGTCACTTGTGCAGAAAAAGCAGGTCACGCCCGAAGAGCTTGTACAAGCTGCATTTACTAGATTGGAAGAAGTGAATCCAGTACTAAATGCGGTGATTCATACTAGACGAGATCAAGTGTTCAAAGACATGAAGTCACTAGATGCGGATCAGACGTTTGCTGGTGTTCCGTTTGTGTTGAAAAATATATCGCAGGGGCTGGAGCATGAACCTTTGACGGCGGGTGCTTTGCTGTTAAAGGATGTAAAGGCGCAAACAGATTCCCACTTTGTCCGTCGATTGAAGCAGGCTGGGCTCCTCATGATCGGTCATACGAACACACCTGAATTCGGATTGAGAAATGTGACAGAACCCTTTTTATATGGTCCGACGAGAAACCCTTGGAATGCTGACTATTCTCCGGGCGGTTCAAGCGGTGGGACGGCAGCAGCTGTGGCAAGCGGCATCGTACCTGCGGGTGGAGCGAGTGATGGCGGAGGGTCTATTCGGATTCCGGCATCCTTTACTGGTTTATTTGGACTCAAGCCAACAAGGGGGAGAACACCGGTCGGCCCGGGTGCAGGAAGGCAGTGGCAAGGAGCTTCCATTGACTTTACGCTCACAAAAACAGTTCGAGATAGTGCAGCCCTGCTTGATTTGCTTCAAGTCATTCAGCCAGAGGCTGCGTTCCAAACGCCATTATATGACGGCAGCTATCAGGAGGATTTGGTGAAACGAACCTCTTCTATGCGAATTGCTTACAGTGTAGACTCTCCAGTAGGCACGAAGGTGAGTGAGGAAGCAAAGCAGGCAGTCTTGAACACTGTGAAATGGCTGAGTGAACAAGGGCATCAAATAGAAGAAGTGAAGCCGGACATTGATGGTGTCCATCTGATGCAGCAATATTACGTCATGAACAGCGGTGAAATGTCTGCCTTATTTACCTCTCTGGCTCGTTCATTCGGGCGTCCGGTGAAGCCGGAGGAGACAGATATTGTGGCATGGGTACTGGCGGAAGCAGGAAAAAATGTGACGGCGGCTGCTTATACAGAAAGTCTTGATGCATGGGATATGGCCGCTGCAAAAATGGCCGCATTTCATCAAACCTACGATCTATATGTGACCCCAGCTACTGCCTATTCGGCTCCAAAGGTTGGCGAGCTGATGCATAACGATCAAGAAATTGCTGCATTGTTACGTGTGTCATCCCTTTCAATGCAAGCACAGCAGGATCTGATTTATGAAATGTTCCTCAAGAGTTTGACCTACACACCATTTACACAGCTGGCTAACCTAACCGGCCAGCCATCTATGAGTGTGCCAGTTCATCTCACAGAAGCAGGCATGCCTTTAGGCGTACAGGTGACAGCACCAAAAGGAAAAGAGGACTGGCTGCTCAGACTGGCGTCAGAAATAGAATCATCCTCATTATGGAAAGGAACGCATCCATTACTGAATCAATAACAATGGCATCGACGTTGGTCTATGGAGGAAAGGAGTGTCACACGTGAGTACGAAGGACAAAATCATTCAAACGGCCGCACTTCTTTTACGTAAACAGGGGTATCATGCGACAGGGTTGAATCAAATCATTAGAGAGAGCGGCACGCCGAAAGGATCTCTTTATTATTACTTTCCAAATGGAAAAGAAGAGCTAGCCATAGCAGCCGTTGAATATATTAGTCAAAGGGTCATCGATCAAATTGAAGAAAGCTTTGCCTATTCTGATGACCCATATGTCGCCGTCGATCATTTTATGACAAATATCATTCGGGGTTTTATGGAGCAAGAAAGTGAAAGAGGGATACCGATTGTCTTACTGGCGGCAGAGTCAAAACCTGAACATACAAAACTTCATGCTGCATGCAAACAAGAAATGATCCGCTGGCAAGAGCTTGTCAAAGAAAAGCTGATGAATAGCGGATATGATGAAACAAAAGCAGATGAGCGGGCATCTCTCCTTCATTCAATGGTCATCGGCGGATTATCAATGACTACTGCATTAAAGCAAACGACACCTTTAGAGCACGTAAAATGTTACCTTAGACACTTATTTATGCGAGAAGAGTAAAATCTCTCGCATATTGCCTATCTATTATATCAATTGGTCTATATAATAAAGATAGTCAATTAGTCATGAGGAGTGATGGGATGTCGGAGCAACCACAATCGATCAAGCAATCCGAAGATACCTCTTTTTATACCGTGTCCGGTTCGGGGGAGCTGTATGGTTTGGAAAATCAGCTTGTACATGTGCTGGCAGAAGCAAATCAAACAAATCAACTGTTTGAGCTTGTCTTAATCACAGGGGGGAAAGGTGCTTACTTTCCGCTGCATTGTCATGAGACGCTATTTGAAACCATCTTTGTGCTGGAAGGGAAGCTGGAAGTGATACTGGACGGTAAAAAGTATATGGTGACGGCCTGTGATTATATTCATATTCCGCCCAAAACAATTCATGGCTATAGAATGCATAGTCACAAAACACGGTTTATTTCTTATGCACTGGGCGGGCAAATGACAGATGTCTATCAGCAAATCGGAAAGAGCCTGTTGCAGAATGAATGGCCGATGACTGATCACCCATTTGATGCAGACAGCTTTCATCAGGCTGAAAAAGAAAGCGATATCATGTTGATGCACGGCATTAGGGAGCTATCCAATACAACCAAGCCAGCTGTTTTGTTTCATAGTCAGCTCCCGCGCGCAGTGCAGCCATATGTGCTGGAGGCTGGTGAAGGAAAGCAATACATGGTCGAAGGTCAGCTTCATGAGCTGATTGCGACAACAGAAACAACAGGAGGCGGATTCAGTTATTTTGTGATTGAAGGGACAAAGGGAAAAGGCTTACGTCCGCATTATCATGAAGTGCATACAGAAGCACTTTATTGTGTTGAAGGCAGAATGAATCTTCAGTTAAACGGAGAAAATATTTGCTTGATGCCGGGGGATTTTACTTATATTCCTCCGAATACCGTTCACTCGTATGAATTAGTGTCTCATTCAAATAAAATGTTGGTTTTGCTGCTGCCTGGCTATATTGAGCAAGTGTTTGAACAATTTGAAGAAGCACAAAGTCCAGGTATGTGCCCTTATTTTATACAGGAAGGGAACATGATGGAGGGTGGGGAGACCTCTGCTCAGTATGATTTGGTGTTTGTCGAAGAAAAATAGCTGTGTAACGCGTTACACATATTGAAGTAAACAACCTGCTGAATCAATCGGCGGGTTATTTTGTTTTCCCTTGTGGAACAGCATCCCTATTCATATGTATGAACCATCCATTCAAGGTGAAGCTATAGACATGATGACCTTAGCTAAAGGAGGAAATGCAGATGAGAGCTGTCACCTATCAAGGGAAAAGCCGCATTGCGGTAAAGGAAGTAGCTGCACCATCTATTCAAGATCGTGAAGATGTCATCGTTCGAATTACATCTACAGCTATTTGTGGGTCAGATTTACATTTATATCAAGGGAATTTCCCGCTTCCTATCGGCTATGTGATTGGGCATGAACCGATGGGGGTGGTAGAGGAAGTCGGGCCGGATGTCACTGCGGTGAAAAAGGGAGATCGTGTCGTCATTCCATTTACCGTGGCGTGTGGTCAATGCCAGTATTGCCATCACCATTTAGAAAGTCAATGCGATCACTCAAATCCCCATTATGATTCAGGCGGACTTTTTGGATACAGTGAGAAATATGGGAATTACCCCGGAGGACAGGCTGAATATTTACGTGTGCCCTTTGGAAACTATACACCATTTAAGGTGCCGGATGATTGTGAGTTAGAGGATGAACAATTGCTGTTTTTATCAGATGTTCTGCCAACTGCTTATTGGAGTGTAGAACACGCAGGTGTAAAAAAGGGGGATACGGTCATTGTGCTAGGATGTGGACCTGTTGGGTTAATGGCACAGCAATTTGCTTGGCAAAAGGGCGCAGAGCGGGTCATTGCTGTTGATTACATAGACTACCGCCTTCACCATGCAAAACGAATGAGCGGCGTAGAAGTATTTGATTTTACAGAAGACCCTGACATGGGAGAAACCCTAAAAGAGCTCACAAAAGGTGGGGCGGATGTTGTCATTGATTGTGTGGGGATGGATGGGAAAAAGTCACCGCTTGAAAAGATTGAACAGAAGCTCAAGCTGCAAGGCGGAACGATAGGGCCCATTCAAATTGCCACAAAAGCCGTGAGGAAATGCGGGACTGTTCAGCTGACGGGTGTGTATGGAGGTCTTTACAATATGTTCCCATTGGGTGCTTTTTTCGCAAGAAACGTCACGCTGAAAATGGGACAGGCGCCAGCGAGAGGGTACATGTCAAAGCTTTATCAAAAAGTGACAACCGGGGAAATTGATCCTAGAGCGATCATCACACATCAATTGCCGCTAGATGACGCAGCTCATGCGTATCACATATTCAATGAAAAACAAGATGATTGTATAAAAGTCATCTTAAAGCCATAAAAAGAAGGCTTAGGATATTTCCTAAGCCTTTAATGTGTACTCGTCCATCATTTTTTCGATTAATTCAAAAAATGTTTTTTTATCTTCTTCTGATAGGTGATTGAACAGTTGATTGACAAGCAGCTGACGATTGTCGATCATTTGTCTGGCGATTTGTTCACCTGATTCAGAGAGTGTAATCCATACCGTACGGCGGTCATTGTTATTTCTAGAGCGGATAATCAGCCCTTCATCTTCTAAGTGATTGAGAGCGGTTGTTGTTGCGGAGGGAGATAATGAAACTTCCTGCAGAATATTTTTCACAGTACATGATTGATGGCGGTAGATGATGCGTAAAATAAACCCTTTTACATTCGTGACGTTTTTCGGGATATTCTCTTCATCTATTCGTTTCGTCGCTTTTAAATACTTTGTCAGTGCATGGTCTAACAAACTTGCCTCTAGCTCGAAATGTTGCATTCTCCATACCTCTTTTCCTATTGCATTCGCATTTTCCGATCAATTACTAGGTCTATCTTATCATAATAAGCATCATCATTTAAACCAAAATGGAAGACGGCTATAAAATTACCTATATTATCAATTAATAAAAGGAACAATTCCAAAATGAAATGATTTTACTTTCACCTTTTTTTATTTTAGAATGTGAATGAGATAAAATCTGCCAATCCAATTCACTGGAAATTGGCTATTGGACATCAAACGTTTGGAGATGAAGATATTGAATACTTTACAGGCATTACTAAACGACAGAATGGAACGCTCTTCACAAATTGAAGCGGTAACTGGCGGAGGTGTGTCTTATACATTTGAAGAATATGCAAAACGCATTGATCAGCTGGCACATTACTTACACCGTAAAGGAATTCGAAAAGGTGACCGGGTGTGCTTTATTTGTCAAAACCATCATCACTTTTCTACGATTATGCTGGCAGCCATTAAAGCAGGTGCAGTCGCCGTACCGCTTAGCTGGCAGCTTACCTCTTTTGAGCTAGAAGGTATCTTGAAAAAAGCAGAGCCAAAGGCTTTATTTTTTGACCGTGAATTCCGTGACATCATTGCGGCAGTGAATGTGTCTTTAGAAGATTGTCTCATGGTGGAATCTGGTGTCAATGCGAAAACAACACAGCTGTTTGAAGACATATTGGCGTCTAATGATGGAAGTGATCTTGCTGAACAGGTATCAGAAGAAGATCTGGCCATGATTTTATTCACCTCAGGTACAACAGGTAATCCAAAAGGCTGTATGGTCGGACATGGACGAATCTATCAATTTTTAACACGACGTGGGAATCGAGGATTTGATCTGAAAGGAAAACGGTACTTGGCAAGTCATCCGCTGTATCATATGAGTTCTATTAATCACTTGATTGCAGCTGCAATTGAAGGGTATACGTTAGTCTTCTTACATGATGCAACACCGAAACGCATTTTAGAAACGATTGAGAAAGAAAGAATTACGTTTATGATGGCTTTCCCATCAGCTTATACGTACATGCTAGAAGAAATGAAGCGTGGTTCGTACGATCTCTCATCTTTTGAAATTGCGATTTCTGGTGGTACGAAGGTACCGGTACGCTTAATTAAAGATTACAAAGAAGTAGGCATTCAGATGATGCATGGCTATGGAAGTACGGAAGCGTGGGTTGTGAGTGCGTGGCATCCAGCGATGGGCGAGGATAAGATGGGCTCTGCTGGTAAAGTGGATCCGGATGTAGAAGTCAAAATCGTGCATCCTGAGACAGAGGAGGCGCTGCCAGCTGGAGAAATTGGCGAGGTCGTCATGAGAAGCCCATTTTATTTCTTAGGCTACTATCATCAACCTGAAGCGACAGAGAAAGTGCTCAAAGATGGCTGGTTCCATATGGGGGATGCAGGCTATCTGGATGAAGACGGTTTTCTTTATATCACAGGGAGATACAAAGATGTGATTCTATACGGTGGGGATAATATTTATCCTGACCAAGTGGAAGAGGTCATTGATCAAATTCCAGGTGTAATTGAATCTGCTGTCATTGGGGTACCAGATGACTTATATGGTGAAGTACCAAGTGCGTATATCGTAAAAGACGAATCTGTCGATTTCTGCGAAGAAGATGTGGTGAATTACTGCAAGGAACGTTTAGCAGATTACAAAGTGCCATCCATTCATTTCACGCAGGATCTGCCAAAAAATAAACTTGGTAAAATCATGAAGAAAGATTTACGTGAATTGGTTGTGAATGCGTAGGACCTATTCTGCTATAATGAAATTTGAATGATTTTTTGTTTTTCTAACGTTTTGGAGGGAAAGGGTTTGCGACATATACTTCGTAAGAAACACATTCACGATTTGTTAGAACAGAGCAGACAGCAAAAGGTAAAGAAAACACTGGGCGGGCTCGATCTCACGCTCCTGGGCATAGGGGCTGTGATTGGGACGGGGGTCATGGTGTTAACCGGAATTACAGCAGCTAAGGATGCAGGACCGGCTGTTATTTTCTCCTTTGCGATCGCAGCGATTGTGTGCAGTTTAGCAGCACTTTGTTATGCAGAAATGGCTTCCGCGCTGCCTGTGTTCGGCAGTGCGTACATTTATTCATATACCACAATGGGTGAACTCGTAGGTCATCTCATGGGATGGACGTTATTATCTGTTTATATGCTGACTGCTTCAGCTGTAGCGAGTGGCTGGTCGAGTTATTTTAACAGCCTGCTGGAGGGGTTTGGAATCTCAATTCCACATCAATTTTTAGCTGGTCCAGAACAAGGCGGATATATGAATTTGCCAGCAATTATCATTGCTTTACTCATTGCGTGGATCCTATCTAGAGGAACGAAAGAAAGTAAAAAATTCAATAATATCATGGTGTTTGTGAAACTTGGCATTATTGTTCTTTTCATTGTAGTAGGTGGTTTTTATGTAGAGCCAGCCAATTGGCAGCCGTTCATGCCGTTTGGTACGGAAGGGATTATTGCTGGAGCCGCTGCTGTGTTTTTTGCCTTTTTAGGATTCGATGCTATTTCGGCTTCTGCAGAAGAGGTGAAAAATCCACAGCGGAACCTGCCAATTGGTATCATTGGTTCATTGCTCATTTGTACGATCATTTATATTGTCGTTTGTTTGGTCATGACAGGCATGGTGCACTATACGAAGTTGAATGTGACAGAGGCAATGTCTTATGTATTGCAAAGTGTCCATCAACATAGCGTGGCTGGTATTATTTCTGTCGGTGCTGTGATTGGATTGATGGCTGTGATTTTCGCCAATAATTATGCGGCAACTCGAATTGCTTTTGCGATGGGGCGGGACGGGCTCTTGCCTAAAGTGTTTTCAAAAACAAACAAAAGTGATACACCTGTTGCGAGTATATGGGTGATTGGCGGGATGACAGCTGTTATTTCAGGGTTTATTGATTTGAAGGATCTGTCCAACCTAGCCAATATTGGTGCATTATTAACGTTTGCGATGGTGAGTTTATCCGTACTCATTTTGAGAAAGACACATAAACAGCTGGAAAGGGGATTCCGGGTTCCGTTTGTACCGGTTTTGCCAATTATCTCGATGGGCTGTTGTGTGTTTCTGATGCTCAATTTACCAGGCCGGACATGGCTGTACTTCGGGGTTTGGCTGATGATCGGTGTCGTCATGTACGCAGCGTATTCTAACAAACACAGTGAATTAGCGAAATCTGCTTGAGAAAAAGGTGCAAATCCGTTGACGATTTGTGCCTTTTTTCATACGATTTGGGATAAGCTATATAAGAGATAATGAACGGAACAAGAGGAGGATGAGGGAAATGATCAGCGTTAGTCCTTATATTGTTGTAGAAGACGTCAAAGAATCTCTTCAATATTATCAAGGAATTTTTGGCGGAGATATTCGTATCTTAAATGAACATCAAGACCGTGTATTGCATGCTGAGCTGCACCTTGGAGAATCACTGCTCCACTTTTCAGATACATTTGGCCGCACACCAAAACCGAAGAATCTTCGATTGATCATGCAGTTTGACAATGAGGAAGAGTTAAAGGCTGTATACGAGGCGCTTGAAGCTGACGGAGATGTCCTTGTGGAATTACAGGATACGTTTTTTGGCGCACTTCATGGACAAGTACAAGATCGGAAGAATGGGCTGATATGGGTGCTGAATTATATGAAATAAATAAAGACCTTCACCCTTGTGAAGGTTTTTTTGTGAGTGTTTTTATTTTCTGAAAAATGGAAAATATGCTATGTTGGAAGAATGATAAGACATGGGGAAAGGGTGGAAAAGGAATGGATCAAGTTGAGTTTCAATATATTCAAACAAACGGCATAAAGCTCCATACGGCAATGGCTGGTCCTGAAGATGGCCCACTGCTGGTTCTGCTGCATGGATTTCCTGAGTTTTGGTATGGTTGGAAAAATCAAATCCTCCCCCTGGCTGAGGCGGGGTATCGTGTCGTTGTTCCTGATCAAAGGGGATACCATCTGAGTGACAAACCGGAAGGAGTCGAATCATACGTCTTAGACAAATTAAGAGATGATATCGTGGGATTAATTAAGGCGCTGAGCCCAAATCAAAAGGCTATTGTCGGCGGACATGATTGGGGCGGAGCGGTTGCTTGGCACCTTGCTTCAACCCGTTCTCAATATGTAGAGAAATTAATCATCGTCAACATGCCGCATCCTCGTGTGATGATGAAGGTCCTTCCGTTTTATCCGCCGCAGTGGAAGAAGAGCTCTTATATCGCGTTCTTTCAGCTTCCAAATGTACCAGAGGCAGCCCTTCAAGAAAATCACTTTCAAAGACTGGATGAAGCCATTGGACTGTCTGCTAGACCTCATTTGTTCACGAAGGAAGATGTCTCAAGCTATAAGCTGGCATGGACGCAGCCGGGAGCCATTACGTCCATGTTGAATTGGTATCGAGGTATTAAAAAAGGCGGCTTTGAAAAACCGATTTCCAAACGAATTCTCGTGCCTGTCCGCATGATCTGGGGAATGGAGGACAAGTTTCTAAGCAGAAAGCTCGCAAAAGAAACGATCAAGATTTGCCCAAATGGACAGCTGATTTTTGTCGATGATGCCACTCATTGGATCAATCATGAGAAACCAGATGTCGTGAATAAGCTCATTCTCGAATTTTTAGCATAAAGGAAAAAGCTCTGATCAGAAGACCAGAGCTTTTTTGTTTTACCCAATTTGATTCTTTTTCAAGGAAACCGGTTCGTCGTCCCAGCATTCAATCTGTTCATTGTTCGGAACGGCGTTTTTATAGAAAACAGGATCTTTGCCTTCTTTTTTCTGTCTCATGTAATCCTTCAGTGCTGCAAAGGCGACTTTGGACAACATGGTAATGGCAATGAGGTTGACGATGACCATGAGACCCATGAATAAGTCGGCTAGACCCCAAACGAGAGGAACAGTCGCAACAGCTCCGAAAAGAACCATGCCAATGACAGCAACACGATAGATGTTGAGCCAAATTTTATTCGCTCCCAAGAACTCAATGTTCGTTTCACCATAGTAATAGTTACCAATTAACGTACTAAAAGCGAATAAGAAAATCATAATGGCTAGGAATCCAGAAGCCCAAGGGCCAATGTGCTGACTTAATGAAGCCTGAGTTAACTCAATTCCTTGCAGGTTGGTTGTTTTATACGCATCAGAGAACAAGACAAGAAAGGCTGTACTTGTACAAATAATTAACGTATCTGTTAATACACCAAATGCTTGGATTAATCCTTGTTTGACTGGGTGGCTCGTGACAGCAGTTGCTGCTGCGTTAGGTGCACTACCCATACCGGCTTCGTTTGAGAAGAGACCGCGTTTAATCCCTTGTAACAATGCTCCACCTAGTGTACCGCCGGCAAACTGTTCAAATCCGAAAGCATGCTTCACAATCGTACTGATGACACCTGGCAGTTCAGTAATATTTGTGACAATCACAAAGAAAGCAATCCCGATGTAAGCAACGGCAAGGACAACGACAATATATTCAGATGCTTTTGCAATCGCTTGGATACCTTTAAAAATAATGGCGGCAAAAATAACAGCCATAATGATGCCGACAGTTAGGCGATCTAGACCAAAAGAGTTTTGAAAAGCAACGGTGATGGTATTTGATTGCACTGCGTTAAAGACAATCCCAAAAGAGATCGTGATCAGAATGGCAAATAAAATCCCCATCCAGCGCTTGTTTAACCCTTTTTCCATGTAATAAGCAGGTCCCCCGCGGAATCCTGTTTTATCTTTTACTTTATACACCTGAGCTAATGTACTTTCAACAAAGCTTGAGGCAGAACCGATAATCGCGACGATCCACATCCAGAAGATTGCACCAGGTCCACCGATCGCAATAGCGATGGCAATCCCTGTGATATTCCCTGTTCCGACACGTGCTGCCATACTGATGGCAAATGCTTGGAACGGTGAGATTCCCTCTTTTTCTTTTCTTCCTTCTTTTAGAACACGCAGCATTTCTTTCAGCATTCTGACTTGCAGGAAGCGTGATCTATATGTGAAGTAGACCCCTACTCCAAGTAACAGAGCAATGACAAGATAAGTCCAAATAAAATCATTTGTAGTTGTTAAATAAGATAGCAAAGCTTTTTCGTTCATAACATCACCTCTTCGAATTCATCACTGTTCTTTTTAAAAAATACTGAGATCCCACTCTTTGGCGAGTTTCTTCAGCATCATGACACCGGTAATACTATTTCCACAATCGTCAATGGCAGGACCATAAATGCCGATCCCGCAGCCTGTCTGAAATGGGAATTCTCTTCTTGCGCTTGGCGGAACGCAAGCCATGATTCCTCCAGACACACCACTTTTGGCTGGAACACCTACGAATGCAGCAAAATTACCAGACGCATTGTACATGCCGCATGTCAGCATCAATGCCTTTGTTAGTCTTGCGATATCTTTTGGGATGACTTGGACTTGTTTAAAGGGATGGTAGCCATCACTTGAAATAATCAGTCCAATCAAGGCGATGTCCTCTGTTGTGACCTCAATGGAACATTGCTTTAAATACACTTCTAACGTGTCCTCGACATCTGATTCTAAGTAATTGGTTTCTTTTAAATAATAAGCAAGTGCCCGGTTGCGGTGTGCAGTTGCCCATTCTGATTGATAAACCTCTTCATTAACAGAAGGACGCTTCCCTATTAAGTTTTCGATTAAATCGAAAATATATGCTAGCTTTTCTGTAGAAGTCTTTCCAGGAAGGATGGAGGATACGGTAATAGCTCCAGCATTAATCATTGGATTAAAGGGCTTCCCTGGTTTATGCATCTCAAGGCGGTAGATGGAATTAAATGCATCACCAGTTGGCTCTACATCTACCCGATCCAAGACGTACGGAACGCCTCTTCCTAAACAGGCAGCTATAAAGCTGATGACTTTTGAGATACTTTGCAGGGTAAAGGGAACGTCCCAATCACCATAACGTACAGATGATCCATCTGGGCCTATCACGCTGATACCAAGTTGAGAGGAATTTACTTTTCCGAGTGCTGGAATGTAGCCAGCGTTCTGCCCGTTTTTGTAATACGGACGTATTTCTTCTGCCCATTGATCAACAGAAGACTGGCATGCGTGTTGTGTATTATTAGAAATTGCTGTTTTCATACGATTCCTCCAATCAAAAATCAAAAAGTACCCTATTGAATTGGCGGATGACAAAAAATGCGATCAAATAGGCACGAAAACATGTTACACATCTTCAAAGAACTTGTCATGCGCTGCTTGTACCACTCCTTTACACCTAAATATATGTTCAAATGAAGGCTTTGGCGGCGAAACAACAAAAAGGGTTTTTAGTGAAAATTCAGAAAACGCTTACATATAGTTTCACTAAAATTGTTCATTCAATTTATCTTGGAAACTACACAATCTGACGAAAATCTACAGAAAAACTTACAAATAAAAATCAGTCTGCATGTAATTGTCTAAACAATTCCCATTATTGTAGACAATCTCCAAATCGTAGAATAGCTGAAAGGTCACCATGCCTTCTCGGAGAATAGTCATAAAAAATGATTTTGAAGAGAGAAGTAGCCGTGAAAATAATTTTTTTGCTCATTGTGAAGCAAAGAGTCTCCTTGTATACTGTGGCTATGTAAACAGGGGAAGGGATGTCAGTCATTTGAGTTTAAACCAGCTTGTCAAAAAAGACGCATTTATTTTGATTTTTATGATCGTCATTGTGCCGCTTGCGGGAGAGCTGAAGTTTTATCCTGTGAATGAAACATTTCGTATTAGTTTTGGGGCACCTGCGTTTTTCTTTTGCTTATTACTTTTAAGAAAATCAAGACCATTGCTGCCAGGGTTTTTAACAGGCGCAGCCATTGTCCTATTTCGGGTAGGTTTAGATCTTATTCAGCAAAAAGCTGATCTGGCTCTGTCATTTTATCAGCAGTTTCCGAGCTTCTTTTTTTACTTTACTTATGCTTTTCTTTTCTTTGTTGTCCGTACAGGACGTTTCAAGCAGCGTTCCATTTTTATTGGGCTGATCGGACTGATGATTGAACTGCTTGCTGATTTTGTTGAGCTGTTTGTACAATTTTTAGTGTTTGATACAACCATGACTTTCTCAAAGCTGAGTGATATGATCCTCATTGCATTTGCTCACAGCTTCGTGGTCATCAGCTTTTTTAATATGATGAGGCTGTATGAGGCACAATCAAGAGAGAAACAAATCATGAAGCAAAATGAGCATATGATGATGGTCATTTCAAATTTATATGAGGAAACAGTTCATTTAAAGAAAACGTTAAATCATACAGAGCACATAACGCAAGAATCCTATCGGCTCTATCGTCTGCTGAATGAACATGAGGCAGGAAAGAAAGTGAGTCAGGAGCTGCTGAAGCTTGCAGGGGAAATACATGAAGTTAAAAAGGACAATCAGCGTATTTACGCTGGGCTTTCAAAGCTGATTTCAAAGGAAAATATGCAAGATTATATGAGGGCAGAGGATCTTGTTCAAATCGTGATTCGCATTCAAGAGAAATATGCGCTATCTCTCGGGAAGAACATTTCCTTTACATCTAATATAAAAGGCATTCACTTGCATGAGTATCATGTGTTCATTTTCTTATCGCTGATTAATAATTTAATGGCAAATGCAGTTGAAGCAATCAAGGATGATGGAGCCATCTCACTCGTATTAAAAGGCAGTCATGATAAAATAGAGATTCGGGTTGAGGATGATGGACCGGGTATTCCTGAGAAATTGAGAGAGATTGTATTTGATCCTGGATATACCTCAAAATTTGATGCATATGGAACACCGTCAACTGGGATTGGCTTATCCTATGTGAGAGAGCTGGTTCAAGAGCTGGACGGTCAAATCCAGATTGAGCAGAAAGAAACGAAAGGAACAGCTTTTCTGCTTGTCCTTCCGATAAAAAATTTAATACAGAGAGGGTGAGTGTATGCGATTTTTCATTGCAGATGATGATCGTGCAATACGCTCGATTTTAGGTCAGATCATTGAGGATGAGGATCTAGGAGAGGTCGTGGATGAAGCTGATGACGGCATTGGATTAGAAGCGCATTCATTGAACCTGAAAAAAGTAGACATCCTTCTGATTGATCTTTTAATGCCAGCTAGAGACGGCATTCAAACCATACGTCATATTCACCCTGAATTCAAAGGCAAGGTCATCATGATATCTCAAGTAGAAGCAAAAGAGATGATGGCAGAAGCCTATGAACTTGGAATTGAATATTATATTCATAAACCCGTCAATCGAATTGAGATTGTCAGTGTCATTCGAAAGGTCATGGAGCGGATCAAGCTCGAAAAATCAATTTACGATATTCAAGCTTCTCTTCGGCATGTGCTGCCATTAGAGCCAGTGATTTCTCATGAGACAGGTACTGGATCAAAGCGAAGAACGATGAAAGAGGCAGGGGAATTCCTCCTATCTGAATTAGGAATTGTCGGAGAGAGTGGCTCTAAGGATTTACTAGAGATATTGATCTACTTACATGAAACGCAGACAGCCAATTCTCATGAGGTGAATTTTCCGCCATTAAAGCAGCTATTTATCAAAACGGCGGAACGAAAGCTTGGTCGTGGTGCGGCGGATGTGGAAGTGATGCGGGAAGTGAAAGCAGCAGAGCAGCGAATTAGACGAGCCATCCATCATTCTTTAAATCATTTCGCATCACTTGGGCTCACAGATTTTTCAAATCCTAAATTTGAGCACTATGCGTCGAAGTTTTTTGATTTCACTGATGTCAGCCAAAGGATGAAAGAAATGCAGAAGACTTCTTCATCTGCAGGGTCAACAGGCAGAGTCAATACGAAAAAGTTCGTGCAAATCTTTTATTTTGAAGCAAAGCAGCTATTCGAAGGGATGAGCTGAGGGAAATCTATTGGAATGATTGGAGAAAATAAACAGAGACAGAGTGCTTTTGACTATGAGTCGCCTTGCTCTTTTAGACGTCTTTGTTATTTATCTGATCATTCTGATTTTTCTTTTTTCTTGAAAATAAAACTCTCCTGTGCAATCGTTTGTTAAAATAGTGAGGTTAGACTAGAATGTCGGAGGTTTTATTTTGGGAAAAATTAAACGAAATGCGCTCTGCCCATGCGGAAGCGGAAAAAAATATAAACATTGCTGTGGTCAAAAGTCAGGCGGAGAACAAACGTCTGAGCTTGTGTTTAAGGAAGCTGTACAAGTTCAAAAGGATTTAATGAATTATGCGTTCTCTAAGCATCAGAGAGCGATCAATCAATTCATTAATGAGTTTTCTTTCCTAGCAGATATGGATAAAGAAACGCAACAAATCTCAGTCTTTCATTTGAGTGTATGGGGCATTTTCTTCCGCCCATTAACAGATAAGAAAGAGACTATCTTCCAAGAATTCCTGACAAAAAAAGCAGAAGATATTACCCGTCCTAAAACAAGACAAGTGGTTGAATCTTGGACAGACATGGAGCCATCTTTGCTTTTATTAAATGAAAAAACGGACGAGTCTCTTTACTTTGAGAATATGGTGACAGCTGAGAAGGTTGAAGTTGATGTGAAGCCGGATCAAACCGTGCTGCCAGAGAAAGGTAGTCTTGTTCTAGGTTTCCCTGTTCAGTTTGAAGAAAAAGCAGAGTTTTTCATTCAATATACGATGTTCGCGAAAGAGTTTACTGATACGCTTCTTCTTCAGGTTCGCCAGCTCGTTGAAGCACATGAGGCAAACGGAGGAGCACGTAGTACATTTATGAGAGAAGCCTTCCCTGAAGTGCTGAAGTGTATGTTTGCGAAGCAAGAAGTTGAAGAAACAGAAGCGCCTGCTCAAACAGAAGGAAGTACAGTAGGACTATCAGCAGATCGGATGGACTGGGCTAGTGACGTTCAGCTGGAAACAGCCAAGCTGATTGAAGACGGGATGAAAGAGCACGGTGACCAAAGCCTGACAGATGGCGCTTTAACCGTTTGGAAAGCTTACTGTGATCAGAAAGCACCTGTGATCCGTAAAGCGGCGTCATTTGCTGCAGGAATCGAATATTATATTCATTCACTTGCAAGCGATGCCCCGCTTTCTCAAGCACAAATTGCTAAAAAGTATGGCATTAGTGCGTCTACTGTATCGAGCCGATTTAAAGATATTGAAAAAGCGGTCAAAGAAGAGCAAGAGACGACTGTATCATAGCATGAAAAAAGACGCGGTACCTTTCAAGGAGCCAGCGTCTTTTTTTCATCATCTTGTTTTAATAAAACCACTCATGTATTGCTCTGTATTATAATCATTGAGGTCAATTTTCCACTGACCATCTCCGTTACGTTTCATTTTCACTTCATACTCAGCAGGGCTTGAGACTGGAGGAAGCTTTTCAAACTCAGATGCGTACATATTCAAGCTTTTCTTATACAATTCTTCTTTCGAACGGATTTTGCCGTTGTAAAACTCATCTCTTTGTTTGTCTAGTTTGTCTTTTAAGTTAGAAGCATCAATACCGGTTACTTGAGCGACAACCTTCGCTTCGTCATCTGAGATGGTTTTCACACTTGTTTCCACTTTCGCTTTATCCTTCATTGTATTTTGCATGCGTTTGTACATGGATAAAATATCGCGGTCACTGACTTCGTTTCCATATATGCCTGCACTTCTCTTAAAGTCTTTCACAAACATTTCGTGATATTTATTAACGACATCTGATTGATTGTCACCTGTTAATTCTGAGAATTGATCATTCTTTTTGTCAAAAACAATGAGATCTGTATAAGCAGATAGTGCTTTTGCTGGGTTATCTAGCTTTTTCGCTGTATCCAGTATCTTTTCGCCATCTAGTTCAATTTCGATCGAATCGCTGTTTTTCTTGATGCTATCTTGGTACACGAACTGATATTTTTTTCCTTTATCTACTAGGAAATAAAGAGCTCCTGATAGTGATTTCCCTTTGTTCAATGACCCAAGATCAAGGCGGTCTTTACTGCCGTAGAATTTTAAATCAGAGACTTTGGCATCGTCCTGATAAAGGGTGAAATCAGAGTTATATAGTGAAAGGGCTTTGTCACCTTTGTTGGTGATCGTCAGGTTGACTTTTAACACCAATTCATTGTCTCGCAAGGTAGTTGTTGAGTCTTCTGGTAACGTATATTCGTAGCTATTCACTTTTACCTCTGCTGTTTTTGTTGATTTTTGGTCAGCCTTTGTTGATTTTGCTGAGCTCTGGCAGGCTGCAGAGATGATCATCACGAATGAAATCATGAGGAGTGCACTTATTTTTTTAAGATTCACAGTTGATGCTCCTTTGCTTTTCTTTCGTCATTTTCTTCCCGCTATCTGACTGAGAAAAAAGAAACAGATAGAATGGTATATTCGGGTGTTAAAGGGGAAAATCTCCTAATGACGATTTGCACTATTCATTCTATCGAATTTCATTCGTGATGAGGAATAGGTTGTATTCCCTATCTTTGATAGATTTTTACACAAATACCTATAAAAAACGGAATTTAATAAGTAAAATATACTAGTTAATAAGAATTAATTTATCTATTTATCATGAGTTTTAAATGTTTTGTGTATAAAAATCTTGAAACAGAGGTAGTTTTCATTTTAAAAGATGTGTTAGGATTCACATCGCAAAGCTTTTCGTTTAAGTATATCTTCATCATACGAATCTTTTTCTTTCAAAGCGTCCACCTCCAGATTGATTTTCAGAGAGCAGAATACTTGAATGTTGAAAATGATTCATGGGAAAATAAGGATGATTAAGCAGATAAGGGGGATGAGCTTTTGAAAAAAGTAACGCTTGGACGAACTGATTTACAGGTGAATCCGATAGGGCTTGGAACAAATGCAGTAGGTGGCCATAATTTATTCCCGAATCTGAGTGAAGATGCAGGGCGGGAGCTAGTAGAAACTGCTCTTGATCATGGTGTCAATTTCTTAGATTCTGCTTTTATTTATGGGCTGGGCCGTTCAGAAGAATTGATTGGTGAGATCATTGCCAAAAGAGGCGGCAGAGACGAACTGGTTCTTGCGACAAAAGGGGCTCATAAAGAAGTAAACGGACAAATCGAACTGGACAATAGCCGTGATTTCTTAAGACAGCAGGTCGAAGACAGCCTGAAGAGGTTGCAAACCGATTATATTGATTTGTACTATATGCATTTCCCAGACGGCCGCACGCCGCTGGATGAAGTGGCAGGTACTTTAAAGGAATTGAAGGATGAGGGGAAAATCCGGGCAATTGGGGCATCAAACCTTGATTTTGAACAGCTTCAAACCTTTAATCGAGATGGACACCTAGACGTGCTTCAATCAGAGTATTCTCTGCTGAAACGTCAGGCCGAGCAAGACCTTCTCCCATACTGCGTGGAGCATGGGATTTCCTTTATCCCTTATTTTCCATTGGCGTCAGGCCTGTTGACTGGGAAGTTTACAAAGGATGCGACATTTGATGATATTCGAGCAAAGGACCCGCTTTTCCAAGGCGATGCTTTCCTTCAAAACCTCGAAAAAGTAGACAAACTGAAGACCATTGCGCAATCAAAACATGCCGAAACAGCCCATGTAGCGCTGGCGTGGCTGTTGGCGCAGGATGGCATTGATGCCATTATTCCTGGTGCAAAACGAGCCGAGCAAGTCTTACAAAACTTGAAAACAAACGATGTTCAATTAACAAAAGAAGAAATCAACGAAATCGATCAGATCTTTTCATAATATAAAAAATAAGGTGCCAAGTAGCACCTTATTTTTTATGCCATTGTGAGAGGAATCTTGATTACGAGCCTCAGGTTTGGAGAACGATACGTAAAATCAAGCGTGCCGTCTGCCTTTTCAACAAGCTGATGAATGATATAAGTACCCATACCTTGATGATCACCGCCTTTTGTCGAGCGGCCAAACGTCTTGAACAGATGATCTAATACGTGTTTTTCCATGCCCTTAGTACTGTTTTCACAATGAATCAAAAAGAGCCCGCTCCGGATGGAAGTCGTGATCGAGATGTTTCCCTCGTTCCCAGCTTGCTTCGCTTCAATGGCGGCATCTAATGCGTTATCAAGCAGGTTGCCAGTAAAACTCACCTGATCCGCCTTAGAAAAAGGAAGAGAAGAAAAGGGTGCTTGAAGATCTAGTGAAAGGGCAATCTCCTCTTTTTCAGCCCGCTGGAAAAAGGAATGAAGGGTGGAGGCCAAATAAGCATTTTCCCCTTTGATCCAAGGGAAATGTTTCACGTATTGCTGAATCAAATCTTTGATCTCATGCTCGTCATTCGATGCGGAAAAGGCATTTAAATGTCTAGCTGTTTCATGGTGTTTACTTCGCAGCTCAAGCAGCAAGTCATTGGTCCTCGACTCAGCATGAATCAGCTCTTGAAGCCGTCCATTTAATCGTTGCTCCGTTTGCATCACCTTGAAGGAAAGGAGATCGGCTGTCAAAATGATGATGACAGTTAAAAGATGGCTTAGTCCATTTCCGTGCGTGAGAAAAAGTGAAATGCCTGAACAGGTGATGAGCACAAAAGCGCCTAATATCACGTAACCACTCATACCTAGCCAAAACCTTTTGTAAATGAAAAAGGTGTAAAGGCACAAGATGCAAAAGGTCAGAAGCCACACCATGCTTGATGACAAAGGCAGAACAGCTTTAGCAGCAGCTTGAACTGCAAGACCGAGCCAGATGAGCGTATATATGCGAAATCCAAGATAGAAAGCGTTCACGTTCGTTCTCCTTAAAAGTAGTATTTCTTAAAGTATTCTAATTGCTGCTTCGTCATCATGGCTTTTTTATCAGTCCCTTCAAAAGACACGATAAATGAATTTTTGGCATACGCCGAAAAGTTCTTAATGTAATGAATATTGATGATAAACGAGCGGTGGGAGCGGATAAAGTCTTTCTCAGCTAAATCACCTTTTAACTCGTTGAGAGTTTGGTATGTTTGAATATCTCCTGTTGTTGTGACAATGGTCGTCGACCTGCCAGTACGTTCAACAAAGATGACATCCTTTTTTTGCAGTACATGGATATTTGATTGCTGCTTGATGAGAAGCCGTCCGTGAATGCTTTTCTCCTGCTTGGTGGACATGTAGCGCTCTAAGGATTTGGCGATTCGATCAGCTTGATAAGGCTTCATAATATAATCATGGACATTCAAATCAAAGGCATGGACAGCATACCCACTGTTTCCCGTCACAAATACAACATCCACATTCAGTGCATGAGAGTGAATAAGGTCTGCTAATTCATAGCCTGACATGCCAGGCATCTCAATGTCTGCAAACAATAGATCAATGTCGCCCTGTTTGACCTTCTCATATGCATCCTCCGCTGACTGCGTCACAAAAACGATGTCAACAGCATCCATTCTGCCGACAATGGCATGCAGCTTTTCTAAATCCACTCGGTAATCATCGACAAGACCTACTTTTATCATAAAAATCACCTATGACTCTTCTTATTATTTGTCTATTTTACCATTTGTTTTTTAAAATGGATCATTTCAAGACAGAAAAAGGACGTTTCGCGACATTTTTATGTCAGACAGGCGGTATTTTTTCTATCATAGACGTAGATAGTCGAAAGGGGCGAACCAAATGATTACTCTCAGCGATTGTAGTTGCTGGTTTACAGATAAGAAAAAAGTCGTAAAGGCGATGAAACATATGACATTCTCCGTGAAGGAAGGAGAAGTCGTCGGCATCTTAGGAGAAAATGGAGCGGGGAAAACCACATTACTACGCGCCGTTGCCACATTATTAGAACCTACGCACGGATCAGTCACTGTCGCAGGCTTTGATACAGTCAAAGAAGCAACTGAAGTGAAGAAGCGAATTGGGGTCTTATTTGGCGGTGAGACGGGACTTTATGACCGTTTGACGGCTCGTGAAAACCTTGAATACTTTGGGAAATTATATGGCTTAGATCAGCATGAAATCAAAGCAAGAATTGAGGATTTGGCAAAGCGATTCGGGATGAGGCAGTACATGGATCGCAAGGTAAAAGGATTTTCAAGAGGGATGAAGCAAAAGGTGGCGATTGCCAGAACATTGATTCATGACCCTGACATTATTTTGTTTGACGAACCGACAACAGGTTTAGATATCACATCGAGTAATATTTTCAGAGAGTTTATTCATCAGTTGAAACAGCAAAATAAAACGATTCTATTTTCAAGCCACATCATGGAAGAAGTCAGCCTGCTTTGTGACAGTGTCATGATGATACATCAAGGGGAGCTCGTGTACAAAGGAACGCTTCCAGAATTATATGCACAGGAACAAAGTGAAGACTTGAATTACATCTTTATGTCGAAGCTCGCAAGGGGGAATGCATAATGTGGAAAACCGTCTTTTTAAAAGAAATGACAGATTCGCTCAGAGATAGGAAAACGTTGCTCTTAACAGTGTTGATCCCTCTTTTGACGATGCTCGGACTCGTGTTTTTCTACGAAAGCATGATCGCTGATCCAGGCGATAAAACGTACACAGTCGCAATCAATGAAAAGCTTCCGTCCGATATGAATGACATGATCAAAGAAGTGAAAAACCTGAAACTTGAAACATTTGATGACCCGCAGCAAGCCGTTAAAGACGGTGAGGCAAATGCTTATCTAGAAATGCCAAAAGATGCAGGCGATATGCTTCAGCATCAAACATCGTTTGCCATTAAAGTCCATGGGTATCCAACAGATGATGATTCAGTGATTGCGGTTCAAATGCTGCAATCGTTGCTGGAGCAATATCAAAATCAAGTCGTAGAAAAGCGTTTGGCACAGGATCAGATCAAATCGTCAGTGATTCATCCGTTTGAGGTACAATCGGTTGATGTGCAAGAAGGAGAGGACGGGGATGGAGAAAACGGGGTGACCACCATGCTGCTGTCGATTCTTCTTCCAATGATTTTAGTGACCTCTGTGATCTCAGGTGCTTTGCCAGCTGCGCTTGATATCGTAGCAGGTGAAAAGGATAGAAAGTCAATTGAAGCTTTATTCCTGACACCGGCCAGCAGACTTCAGCTTTTAATTGGAAAATGGCTAGCTGTTTCTATGTTTGGTATATTAAGTGGCATTGTGGCGATTGGTATGCTGCTGCTCTCTACATTGCTCTTTACAGAAAAACTGAAACAAGCGCTGAACTTCGGAGATCAAGTGTGGAGCATCATCGGTGTTATGTTTGCGGCATTAATTATTTTCTCAATCATGGTATCCATGATTGAACTGCTGCTCAGTGTCGTTTCAAGCTCAGTGAAAGAAGCACAATCGTACATGTCCATGATCATTACACTAGGTGTGATTCCGATGTTTTTTACCATGAGAGCAGGCGCTACGCAGCTAGATACGTATTACTTTGCGATCCCATTCCTTAATATTCATGCACTATGTAAGCAATTGATGTTTGGCATCGTTGACCCAATGTCAATTGCCCTGACGCTCGGCTCCTCGGCGCTGACAGTGATGATCTTGTTTGTCATCGTGAGAAGTTTGTTTATGAAAGAGAAATGGATGCTTGCGAAATAGAAAGAACATTTCATTGATAGAAATGAAGAACTTGTAGATTTTTTCTACAAGTTTTTTGTTTTGTATATTTAAGTGAGTGATAAAAAAGGGATCACAATGTGAATGAGGTGATAGAATAAAAATGCTCAGTCATGTAAAATTGACTTCATTTTACTTAAAAGGGGTTTTGTATATGAGTGATCAATTAGAATATATATGCTCAGCAAACACATCATTTTGAAGCTTTCATTTTAGGGAATAAAAAAGGGCTGATAGAATTGAGAAATGCAATTGATAGAGCTTTAGAAACAGGTAGTTCTGTTGCACATTTATTCCAATCTGACTATGAAGGCGATGAGCAAAGGTTCGAGAAATTAATCACTCCTTATGTAGAGGAATACATACAAGAAGATGATGCAGTTGATCCGATTGACATCATAAAAGGATATGATGCTGAAAAGGGGAATTCATCTTCATAGTATATTGTATCCTTTTGTCAGTATACGCCTTACAATAAGGAGGTGCGAAAATTGCCCGCAGCTTTCAGTTATGGAATCACCTGTTTCATCGCTTTTCTACTAATCATTTTTGTTCTCACCCATAAAAAACTAGAAAAAAAACTAGATCTCACAATTTTGATCGTAGTAGCCACCACAATATTGATGGTGAATGTCTTGTGGGTGTGGGTCACCATTTTCTTCCTTACTTGCTTGTATGTCGGAATCAAATATAGACATCAATCAAAAAAAGACTAAAGAAAACCCCCGGGAACCGGGGGTTTTCTTTAGTTCTTGATGAACTTTTCAACCAATGAGCTTGTTTTGTAGTCGTTCAAATCAAGTTTCCATTGGTCGATATCGTTTTTCTTCATGTTCACTTCTACTGTTTCTTCAGAAGATGATGGTCCTAATTTTTTAAATTCATCTGGATAGATAGAAAGTAGATATTTCTGTGCATCATCATAAGATGCTGTACGGTTTTTGCTGTAGAATTCAGTTGCTTTTTCTTTTAAACGATCGACAAGCGGGCTTGCATCAATTGGTGTAAGTGTCACAGTCACGACAGCTTTATCACCGCTGATTGATTTTGTTTTCGTTGATACTTTTGATTTTTCAGCTAATGTTTCTTTCACAGCTTTTAGAAGCTTATCAAGGTTTTCGTCTTTTGCTGAGCTAGATGAAATACCAGAAGAAGAAATGTAGCCTTGTTTGAATGATTTATCAAATTCGTTTACGACAGTTGATTTGTTATCACCTGTTAGTTTTTCGAAATCGTCATTTTTCTTACCAAAGATCATGACATCAATATAAGAAGAAAGGGCTTTTGCAGACGCTTGAAGTGTATCTGCCTTTTTCATCAAGTCTTTTCCTTTAATATCGAATTCTAGTGTTTTGTCATCTTTTTTCGATCCAGTACCAGGCTCTGTGTAAACCAATTGATAGTCTTTTTCTTTATCAACCACAAAGAAAAGACCACCTTTTGATACTTTACCTGCATTTAGAGAGCTTGAAGATAATACTTCGTTGTAGTCATCAGGAGAGATGGTAGACACCTGAGCGTCATCTTGGTAAAGCGTAAAGTTGCTTTTATCCACATTCAATGGTTCTTTGCTGATGTTTTTTACAGATACATTCACTTTTAGGACATATTGATCATCCTGAACAGATGTATCGTATTGAGGTGGTAAAGTGTACTCAGCACTTTCTACTTTTACTTCAGCTGCATCAAGAGATTTTTTTGTATCGCTTTCTTTCGCAGCAGTTTTGTCTTTTCCACCACTACAAGCAGCAGCGACAACAGTTACACACAAAATCAGAAGAAACAGGGATAATTTCTTTTTAAACATGAGATGTTTTCCTCCTCGGGTTTTATGGTGAATTTCATTGGAAAGCTTTAGTTCATATCGTTCTTTTTGCACAAAAAGAAAAATACTGTATGTTTTTTACTGTAGAATGAAGCGAAAGTACTGTCAATACCTCAGTGCGTTCGAAAGGTTCATCCACTTCAAGTAGTAAAAATGACACTATGTTGAGAGGAGAAATGTGTATTTTATTGTTTGAAATCTCCTGTAAAAACTCAACATTTTATATTTTAAGGTTTTGAGTCGGATTATTGAATAGGTTCAAATGACTGTTTTTGAAGAAGATGTAGCAAATAGAAGGATTTTTATGACTTGTAAATGAGTCGTTAGTAATGAATATTTTTTCCTGTGATGTGTATGATCACTAGGTTTGTGTGTTGTTGACACAGAGACACTTGTCCAGCGAAATGTTGAGGTATTTAGACAGGCTCTCGACACGGAATGTGTCTTTTCCCTTCAAAATGGCAGTCATCTACACAGAAACCCTACATAAAATAAAAGAGAAATGAATGGGAGGTGGATGTATGGCAGTGGTAAGAGCGACAAGCTCTGATATTGATTTAATGGCCAGACTGCTGAGAGCCGAAGCGGAAGGTGAAGGGAAACAAGGGATGCTGCTTGTAGGAAATGTAGGCATCAATCGTTTGCGTGCCAACTGTTCTGACTTTAAAGGGCTGCGTACGATTCCACAAATGATTTATCAGGAGCATGCGTTTGAGGCAGTCACGCATGGCTATTTTTATCAGCGAGCACGAGAAAGTGAAAAGACACTTGCACGGAGGAACATTAATGGTGAACGATTTTGGCCTGCGAAATTCAGTCTTTGGTATTTCAAACCGCCTGGAAATTGTCCATCCACTTGGTACAATCAGCCGTTTGTGGCAAGGTATAAATCACATTGCTTTTACCAGCCCACAGCTGAAACATGTGAGAATGTTTATAACACCTTTTAGCTTGATGAACAGCACAATCCTTTGTATTCAAGAGGATTGTGTTTTTCTTTTTTTCAAAATGGGTAACCATTGTGTATCAACAAGATGAAGCACGTGATTGGAGGAAATGAAGATGTATCAAGATTTAAAAGGGAAAACAGCCATTGTGACAGGTTCTTCTAAAGGAATTGGACAAGCCATCGCCTTGAGATTTGGACAAGAACAAATGAACGTGGTTGTGAATTATAAAGGTGATGAAGAGGGTGCTGAAGAAACAGTACAAGCCATTCAACAGCATGGAGGTAGGGCGGTGAAAGTACACGCAGATGTCTCCAAAGAGGAAGGAATTCAGGCGTTAATGGATGCCGCGCTGGAGAATTTTAACGCACTAGATGTGTTCGTCAATAATTCGGGATTTAATGGTGAAGAAGCAATGCCGCATGAAATGACGTTGGAACAATGGCAAAAGGTCATTGATGTGAATATCACAGGCTCATTTTTAGGAGCAAAGGCAGCGATTGCCTATATGATGGAGCATGATGTGAAAGGATCAATCTTGAATATATCCAGTGTCCATCAAGAGATCCCGCGTCCGTTCAATGTTCATTACTCTACTTCTAAAGGAGGAATGAATATGATGACGAAGACGCTGGCTCTTGATTATGCCGAAGCGGGTATTCGGGTCAATGCGATTGCACCAGGTACAATGGCAACGGAATCAAATGACGACCTTCAAGATGAACAGAAAAAACAAAAGCAGCTTGAGAAAATTCCAATGAGAACGTTTGGCGATCCAAAGGAGATTGGATCCGCCGCTGCATTTCTCGTATCGAAAGAAGCGGCCTATATTACAGGTACTACATTATTTGTTGATGGAGGAATGACACTTTATCCATCTCAATTAAATGATGAATAATAGAAAAACATCCGCCCCATTAGCCGGCGGATGTTTTTTCTTTGTAGCGGTGTGCTGACTTTGCTGGTTTGCCGAGCAGCATAGGATACTTGCTCAAGAAAGAGATACATGGCACCATGAGCAGCAATGTACCGATCGTATAAAAGAGCGTCCAAGAAAGCTGCGTTGTATCAGAGATATTGATGCCTAGTCCGTAATAAACAAATGCCTTCATGATATCGATACCGGCAAATTGCAGGACGAGAATCACAATGGAATGACGTCCGAGATACGTCAATATCGTGGACGTTTTCAATTTGAAGCTTAAATAAATAACAGCAGCTGAACCGAGCAGTGCACAAGCATAAAAAATGAATAGATCCCCATAGTCATTGACCCGCATATCAATTCGTGAATTAAAGCTTTGCATATATGCAGTCAGTACAAGCAGACCTGTACATAACAGAAGGGTAGGATCTGTTTTTAATTCCACAAACCATTGTTTTGCTAAAAATCCGATTGAATAAAACACAACAGCCGTTAACGCAACGTTGGCATTCCAAGGGAGACTCTGGTTTAACAATAGCGTGGAAGCATATCCGGCTCCGCCGCAAAGGACGGTCAGTAAAATCAATACAGCTGGTTTTCCTTTTGTCAGACGATGCATCAAGAAAAACAACATTTCCACTAAAAAGAGCGTCGTTAAAAACCAGATGGCTGGGTTATGCGTCAGTCTTGCTTCATCGGCATTTGAAATGAAAATCCCTGTAAAAGGAACGAAGGGATCAATATCTGTTTGCCCCTTAAAGGCGAAAAATCGGGTTACCGTGAACCAGAAAACGTACGTAATAATGGAGAAATAGAGATAAGGTAAGAGCAAGCTTTTTGCTTTTTTCTGTATAAATGACATAGCAGGTTGTGAGGATGATCGAAACATCATACCTGATAGTAAAAAGAAGAGTGGCATATGAAAAGAATATATAAATTGCTTGAATGAATCAGGAATGGGTACATGTGCCATAACGACGAGCAGAATGCCGATTCCTTTAGCCGCATCCACCCAGTCGAGTCGCTTATTCAAGGCCAGTCATCTCCTTCCTTCTCAGCATTGTAAACCGTTACTTCATATGTACCTCTACTATATAAAAGGTACACCTACCATGCGTTTACAGTTCGCTAACGATTAGAAGACACATTTGCGATCAGATGACAGAAGGAAGCTTTTTGACATCTCGATGTTACATTTCCCATTTTTTATAACAATGTAAAAAAAGAAGCCAATGAAAGATTGGCTTCAAAATAGTTCTGCGATTCGTTCAAAGGAACGCTGTTTTTCCATTGGATCAAATGAATTGTTTAATATCATGATCTCGTCCGTTTGATAGCGGTCCATTAAGATTTGTAGCTGTTCTTTCACTGTTTGCTTTGAGCCAACAATCATTCGCTGGCGGTTTTGTAACAATTTTTTCTTTTCTTGCTCAGTGTAATGATAGTTCTCTGCTTCTTCTATAGAAGGAACGCGACTGTCCAGCCCTTTTTCAACCCGAAGTAGCCATAAATCTGTACTGGTGGCAATGCGGCTTGCTTCCTCGTCTGTGTCTGCGCAGATCACAAAGACAGCAAACATAGACTGAGGCTGACGTGAGAAAACGGATGGAGAAAAGTGTGACCGATACGCTTCAAAAGCTTGCCGGCCTCGTGCAGGATGAATAAAATGTCCGAAAATATAGTTGATTCCAAGTGATGCCGCTTGGATGGCACTGTTTTCCCCGAGTCCAAGCAACCAGACTGGCGGATAAGAATCAACGAGCGGAGCCGCTTTCACTCCTGCATGCCGATGACCAGAAGGCAGGCTGTCAGATAAGTAAAAAAGAAGGTCCTCCAGCTGGCGGTCAAATTGAGATAGTTCTTTCTTCACGCCGTCTGTCAAAGCGAGTCTCGTCCGTTCAATTCCGCCTGGGGATTTACCAACCCCAATCTCAATTCGTCCAGGGTAAAGGGCTTCAAGCTGGCGGGTGACTTCTGCTACTTTAAAAGGGCTGTATTGCGGGAGTAAAATCCCCCCAGAACCTGTGCGCAAAGTCGATGTGTGTGAAGCAATATGTGCCATTAATATTTCAGGCGCTGTACTCGCGAGTCCTCTCGTGCTGTGGTGTTCAGCAAACCAATATCGCTCATACCCCAGTGTTTCCGCAAGCTTGGCCAGCTCTGTCGTATGAACCAATGTTTCTTGTGCGGATTGGCCTTTAGGGATGGCGACTTGATCTAATATATGAAGTGATGGCATCATCAACACCCTTTCATCAATACGTTGAATTCTATTCATAAGTATAAAGAAAGTCATGAACGGAAGGAAATGAAAGGGTTTATCACAGCTATGTACATGAATTTTCTATATCAACATATGAAGTGGATGCGCGCCCTGTTTTTAAGCGAGAGGCTGTGTAACGGGAACATTCGACAATGTTTCACATGAAACACTTCTTTTACGACATGAATCATTTTTGTCATGGATCTTTCTTTAAAAAAATATCATCATATTGAAACCTCTTTTATACATAGATCGTATATACTAGTAAATAGAAAAAAGAGTAAGAGGCTCCAATGTCATTTCATGAATTTTGTCGAATTTTCATGTATGATGATTTTAATAGGGTCCATCGCTTAATAAATAGATTTTTATTATGCTGGAGGAGTGATTGATTTGGCGATTACATTAGAAAAAGGTCAACGTATTGATTTAACAAAAGGAAAAGCAGGACTAACCAATATTCTAGTTGGACTTGGCTGGGACCCTGTGTCACAAGGCGGCGGTTTTTTTGGAAAGCTGTTTGGCGGCGGAGGCGGCGCTGATATTGATTGTGACGCTTCAGTGCTGATGCTGAAAAATGATAAGTTTGTTGAAAATAAAGATTTGATATACTTTGGTAACTTGAAAAGCAAATGCGGTAGTGTTGAGCATACAGGTGACAACCTGACAGGTGAAGGAGACGGAGATGATGAACAAGTCCTCGTCAACTTAAGCAAGGTGCCAGGCAATGTGAATAAATTGGTGTTCGTTGTGAACATTTATGATGCACTTAGAAGAAACCAACACTTTGGTATGATTCAAAATGCTTACATCCGAATTGTTGACCGTTCAAACAATCAAGAGTTAGTGAAATATAATTTGAAAGATGAATATGCAGGTAAAACATCATTAATCGTTGGAGAGCTTTATCGCCACGAGAATGAGTGGAAGTTTGTAGCTGTAGGAAATGGTACAAACGATGCGAAGCTTGCCGATATTACGAGAAACTACATTTAATTAGAAGGGAGAGGTTCCTAGTGGGAATTTCTTTAGCGAAAGGTCAAAAAATTGATTTAACAAAAACGAATCCAGGTTTAACAAAAGTAGTCGTAGGTCTTGGCTGGGATGTAAACAAGTATGATGGCGGACATGACTTTGATCTAGACGCAAGCGTATTCCTTTTAGATGCAGCAGGGAAAGCAAACTCTCCATCTGACTTTGTCTTCTACAATCAAACAACTGGCGGTGGCGGAAGTATCGTACATACAGGCGATAACCGTACAGGTGAAGGAGACGGAGATGACGAGCAGGTCAATGTTGATCTTTCAACTGTACCAGCAAGTATTGAGAAAATCTCCTTCGTCATTACAATCCATGATGCAGAAGCACGCAGCCAAAACTTTGGACAGGTGTCTAACGCTTACGTCCGTATTTTAAATGCGGCATCAAATGAAGAGCTCATTCGCTATGATTTGGCAGAAGACTTTTCAATTGAAACAGCGATTATTGTAGGTGAATTATACCGTCACGGCGGAGAGTGGAAATTTTCAGCTGTTGGATCAGGCTATCAAGGCGGACTTGCCCGCATTGCAACAGACTTCGGCTTAGATATCGGGTAATGCCCGTTTTCATATTTTCAGGAGATAGGAGAGATACGAATATGGCGATTCAGCTTTCAAAAGGACAACGTGTCGATTTAACGAAAACCAACCCAGGGCTGACAAAAGTGATGATCGGACTTGGCTGGGATACGAATAAATATTCAGGCGGAGCCGAATTTGATTTGGACGCTTCGGCTTTCTTAGTAGATGCAAACAATCGTTGTCAACAAGATACAGACTTTGTGTTCTATAATAATCTGCAGCATCCAAGCGGCAGTGTCACTCACACCGGTGATAACCGTACGGGTGAAGGAGATGGAGATGACGAGCAAATTCTCGTTGATTTCTCGAAAATTCCTGCTAACATTGATCGTATCGGAATTACAGTTACGATTCATGAGGCAGAGGCGCGCAGCCAGAATTTTGGACAAGTCTCTAATGCATTTGTTCGTGTTGTAAATGAAGAGGGCGGGGAAGAATTGATTCGTTTTGATTTAGGGGAGGACTTCTCAATTGAAACAGCTGTCGTCGTATGCGAACTATATAGACACGGCAGCGATTGGAAGTTTAACGCAATCGGAAGCGGATTCTCTGGCGGACTTGCAGCTCTTTGTCAAAATTATGGGTTAGAAGTGTAAAGAGAAGAAACAACTTCATTCAAGAGGCGCTGCCAATGACTCATATGAGGGTATTTTCCAAAGTGAGAAAGAAACAGCGATCAAGAATAACAGCAGGCGAAAGCCTGCTGATGCTTCTACACTTATAGGAGGAAAACCAGTTGGACATTTTGAAACATATGTTGGACACGTATGCTTCGTTTTTTGATTGGCATATGTGGGCAGAGGTATTAACAGACCCTGTCTCTTGGGGGCTTATTGGGACCCTTGTCGTGCTTGAAGGTTTGTTGTCAGCGGATAACGCACTTGTATTAGCTGTTATGGTGAAACATTTGCCTGAAAAGCAGCGTAAAAAGGCATTAACCTACGGATTAATTGGCGCTTATTTCTTCCGTTTTCTATTCATTGGCGTAGGGATGCTGCTTATTAAGTTTTGGTGGATTAAGGTACTAGGCGCTGCATACTTAGCTTGGCTGGTCATTAAGCACTTCTGGTTAGGTGACGGAGATGACGAAGCGAAGGAATTGAAAAAAGAAGGCTGGATGATTCGTGTATTTGGCGTCTTCTGGGCAACTGTTATTTCTGTAGAAATTATGGACCTTGCCTTCTCGGTAGACAGTATTCTTGCTGCATTTGCTGTATCTGAGGAAGTATGGATTCTTCTTTTAGGTGGAATGCTTGGAATTCTCATGATGCGTACAGTGGCACAATTATTCCTTGTGCTCATCGACCGTATACCAGAGCTTGAGAATACGGCATTTATTCTCATTGGAATTATTGCCATCAAAATGGGCTTAAGTGCTGCTCATATTGAAATCCCGCATCTTGCATTCTTTGCGATTATTATCCTAGCGTTTATCGGAACGTTTATTGTTCATAAAATCAATAAGAAGAAGCATCAAGGTGTAACAAACGAAGCTGCGGCTTCAAAAGAAGAATAGGACGATCAAAAAGGAATGGAGTTGACTAGCGGCTCCATCCTTTTTTGAATCATCAAGTCATTACAACAGGAGGTGGCACTGCATGCGATATTTTCGTTTTTTATCAGAGACGAGGCAGCACGATATTTTTTTAAAGCGGCCGGCGGCAGTTCATTCATTGAC
The DNA here is from genome assembly GCF_038593395.1 of Bacillus sp. FSL R5-0397. Taxonomy (NCBI): domain Bacteria; kingdom Bacillati; phylum Bacillota; class Bacilli; order Caryophanales; family Bacillaceae; genus Bacillus; species Bacillus sp. FSL R5-0397. The sequence continues at coordinate 315,407 of NZ_CP151992.1, forward strand.
GCCAAGGCATGTACTTGCGCATGCATTAGGTGCTACTTTGTATATGCCTGCGACAAGACAGGATGTAGCAGACATGCTGCTTTCGCAGAAATATGAAGCGCTTTGCTCTGTTGTGTTTTGCTTGGAGGACGCCATTGGTGATCAGGAAGTGGACATGGCTGAACAGAATATAGTGGCACAATTGACCTGCCTTTCTGAGACAATTCATCACTCTCCAGAAATAGCTGAGCATTTGCCGCTTTTATTTATTCGGGTTCGTTCGCCCAAACAGTTGCTCAAAATGGCAGATTTGCTCGGTCCCTCTCTTCATTTACTGACTGGTTTTGTGTTTCCAAAGTGCTCCGTTCACAATGCAAAGGAATATGTGGACAGTTTGAAACAGGCTTCAGCACAAACTCAGAAAACACTATACGGAATGCCCATTTTAGAAACACCAGATTTATTAGAAAAAGAAACGAGATATCAGGTGTTGTCTGAATTAAAGCAGATCATGCTGAATGATGAGGAATATATTTTGAATATTCGCATTGGGGCAACGGATCTGTGTGGATTATACGGCATTCGCCGTGATCGCGAGACCACCATTTATGAGATCAGAGTCATTGCTGAGTTGATCACAGATATCATCAATTATTTTGGTCGTTCTTTTGTGATATCAGGAGCTGTATGGGAGCATTTTGGACCGGCACGAAAAGAACAAAATCCATTCATCCGTGCAATTTCTAAGAGCGGTGAGTCTTCCTCATCTGAACTCGATCATATGCAAGGTCTGCTCAAAGAGACAAGGCTGGATGTGGTAAACGGTATTCATGGCAAGACAGTCATCCATCCAACGCATCTCAAGCCAGTTCAAAGCATGTACGTTGTCACAAAAGAAGAGTACATGGATGCATTAAGTATTTTAGAGCATGCAGATGGTACAGTCGGCGTGATGAAGAGTACCTTCTCTAATAAAATGAACGAAACGAAGCCGCACTATCGCTGGGCGGAAAACATTTTAATGAAGTCAGACATTTACGGGGTGTTTCATGAAAATAGAAGCTATATCGACATACTCACAGAATCAGAAGCCGCATACGCTGAACATCTTGGAACATATGGAGGTGGAGCTTAACCTCAAAGGGGGTACGCTTCAGCTTGAAAAAGAACATCTTTTTGACATGGCGGCACGGGTGAACAAAAAGAGAGCCTTTTTATTTGTTAGTAAGGTGCTCGGGAAACATATGCCTGGTCACCCGTTGAAACCACTCCTCGTCTCAGGTCTTTTGGCAATGGCTTATGCAAAAGAACAAACAGGTAAGACGCCCCCGCATCAAGACGATATAGTAGAAGCACTAAAAACGAATGATCATGTTAAGTTAACCGAAGCCTATGCTGTGCTCAAAAAAGAGAAGCTTTCTGCGGTAAACGAGCCGATTGTGATCGGCTTTGCTGAAACGGCAACTGCGCTTGGTCATGGTGTGTATGACGTCATAGAAGGAGCATCTTACATTCATACGACACGTGAACAGCTGTTGGATCTTGATCCTTCACTCGTATTTGAAGAGGAACATTCTCATGCGACAGATCAGCTTTGCTACGCAGACGACGCCTTACTTCGGACGGATCGCCCGATAGTGCTAGTAGATGATGAGGTCACGACAGGCCGGACAAATATGAATATCATTCGGGATCTGCACGCAAAGCACCCTAGATCCTCTTATACGATTCTATCCATTTTAGATTGGAGAACAGAGGAGCACGAGGAAGCGATGCTTCAGCTTCAAGAGGAGCTAGGTGTAAATATCACATCATTATCTTTATTAAAAGGGCAGATGATGTTTCGGGGGACAACGCTGGATGAGCCTGCTTATTCGTATGAAATTGCTGCGCAAGAGAAAAGACCTGAACTCTCTTTTCATTCTCTTCAATCCTTCTTTAAGCAAGTGCCATATTCACTTTCCCATGCAGTCAATCCGGCGGGGCATTCGCCGTATATCCATGAAACAGGTCGTTTCGGTTTAAGCGCAGCGGACACGGATGCCATTGATCAAGCAGCTGCTGAGGCTGGGCTGAAGCTTCAGCGAGAACGAAAAGGAAAACAGACACTCTGCTTAGGAACAGGAGAATTGATGTATGTGCCGATGAGACTTGCAGCTCATATGGGCGAAGGTGTCCTTTTTCATTCGACGACAAGAAGTCCGATTCATCCGGTTGAAAAGGAAGGGTACGCTGTTCAAAACGGATTCGCATTTTTGAGTCCAGAGGATGCCCGCATTCAGCACTACGTTTACAATATCCCTAAAGATCAGTACGATGATGTCTTTTTGTTTTTTGAGAAAAAGGTGTCTCAAGAAGCTTTGATGCCGCTGATCCACTTATTTGCTGAGCGGCATGTGAAGCATGTGCATATTGTGACTTTATCAGATGAGGTGAAGGTGAATGGCTAACGTGTATACAAAGATGGGAAGCTATCCAGAGCAGGACGTAACCTTCTTACTCAAGGATTTATCGTCGATTGAGATGGAGAAAAGTACAGAAGAGCGGGAGCGCTCTATTCAGAGCGGTGCCCATTACTCAGAAATGCTGCCAATTGAATATAAGCCGACGGCATCTTATATGGACTTATTCTATCAATCTCTTGAAGAAAGTAAGCAAAAGGTAGCGGAAGCCGTAGCGGTTGTCGCAGAACAAATTGTGAAAAAGCGAGGCTTTCAAACCGTTCTGTGCAGCTTGGCACGGGCTGGGACACCAATCGGGGTACTCATTAAACGGTATATCAGAAAGACGTATGGTCTCGATTTGCCGCATTATAGCATCTCTATTATTCGTGACCGTGGAATAGATGAAAACGCGCTGCATTATATCCTCAAAGAACATCCAGGTTTTGAGATTGCCTTTATTGACGGTTGGACTGGAAAGGGTGCTATTTCCAAAGAGCTTCAAAAAGCGGTGCTTGATTTTGAACAGAAATATGGAATTCGTCTTTCGAGTGAGCTAGCTGTGCTTGCTGATCCTGGTTATTGTACGAGTGTTTACGGAACGAGAGAGGATTTCCTCATTCCAAGTGCCTGCTTGAATTCAACGGTCTCTGGCCTAGTTAGTCGAACGGTGCTAAACAACCGCTGGATCCATGCCGATGATTTCCATGGGGCCAAGTATTATGAAGAGCTCATTGATGAGGATGTCTCTAATCTGTACGTGAATACAATTGAAGAAGCATTTTCTGAACTTAAGGCAAATGTACAAGAGAAAGCAGAGACTCTGCTCGCACAAGGAACGCCTCCTGACTGGCGGGGGATGACCTCCATTGAAGCAATTGGTCAGGAGTTCAAAATAGACAATACACATTTGATTAAGCCGGGTGTCGGTGAGACGACCCGTGTGCTGCTCAGAAGAGTCCCTTGGAAAATACTCATTCAGCCTGGATCTCGGGAGAAGCTCAAGCACATTTTACTACTCGCAGAGGACAGAGGCGTGCCCGTCATTGAATATGCCAACATGTCCTACACATGCTGCGGACTCATCCGCCCGTTGGAGCAATCGTCATGAAGAATATCGCATTTGCCAGTGATTTAGACCGGACACTGATATACTCACATCGAATGCTTGAGCAGTATGCATACAAGGGAGCATACGAATTAATTGAGGTGCTGGACGACCGGCCGCTTTCCTATATGTCTATTGAAACGAAAGCCTCCTTACAGGCAATTCATCAAGCAGGCTGGTTTATCCCAGTGACGACAAGAACGACAGCACAATTTGAACGAATCACTCTCTTCCAGCAAGAGATCAAACCAGAGTATGCCGTCACGACAAACGGCGGCTGTATCCTTCATCACGGCAAGCCGCTTGAGGAGTGGCAGGCGATTGTAGATGAGAGACTGCAAGAGTGTATGCCGGTGAGAGATATGCTGCGGGCGATCTCTGAACTTCCGGTTGCCGCTTGGGTGAAACGTACTCGAACAGCTGAGGGAAGATTTCTTTATTTAATTATGAAAGACGAGTTTCTTTCTCATATTCCGCTCGCTGAATTAAGGCTGTGGGGTGAGGAGAGAGGCTGGCAAGTTTCCCTTCAAGGCCGGAAACTGTATTTTATTCCAAAGCCGCTCAATAAGTGGGCTGCTGTTGCTTTTCTAAAAGAAAGGCTACACCTTGAATATGTATATGGTGCGGGCGACTCCTTGTTAGATGCTGATCTCATACGTCAAGCGGATAAAGGCTTCGCTCCGAGTCATGGGGAAGTCTTAGATGTTGATCTATCGCTTGAACCGACGACAGCCTCTGGCATGGCGGCGGCAGACGAAATCGCCGCTTCTGTCGCAAAGAAGATGAACACAGCAAAAAAGCCTTCGATTCGATAGCAGAAGTAGAAGGCTGAATGATATGATAGTAGTAGCTTTCGAGAAAATATAGGAGAAAGGAAGGAGCGGCGTGAGCTATAAAGAAATCAACGTAACCCAGACACGGGCGAAACAGGAAGCCTGGAAAAACCTGCTGAAAAAGCCGCTCCCTGAACGAGATGGCTACGTCAAGGACGAGCACACTTTATCCTTGCCGCGTCTCGCTGCCCGCGTCCTTGGAACTCCGCATGATGCAACCGATTATTTTATTTATTTACATGAATTATACGAAACTGACGGCATGCATATTTTAAGTGAAACCCTCAACCGGCATATTGAGCCGGAGCACTTTCAAGCGCTCCAGCGGATTCATATGATCAATCAGGAAGAAAAGGGATTGTCCGTGAATCGATTTGTGGCTTTCTTAGACGGTGAACAGCTCATTGTCCGTCATCCAAACCCAGTGATGAACCGGCATATTCGCCTTTCGTTAATCCAGGTGTTTGAACATTTCAAGCAGCTGCATGAAGGGGGATTCCAGCATCCTGATTTCCGCCGCGTGCTGCTAGATGTAGTGAAGTTTTCAAATAATCATCTAGGACCATGGCTGAAGGAAGGCAATTTGGAAGAAAAAATGCCAGCTGTCATTTGGTATGGAGAGGCGAATAAAAGTCAGCTTTATTTTCTTTACTATGTCATGCTGATTGGCTGTGATGTGGTGCTGTTTCATCCAGAAGGCAAGGATCAATTTCGTGAATTAGATTCAGAAGAAAAGCTGACTTTTATTGATCAGTATCCAGGGACGTCAAAGCTTGAACCGTTCCCTACTGAAAAGCCTGAGAGGAAATCAACGGTGGCATATCGTTCGACAAGAGAGCTTGAAGAGGTACTTCACACAGAAGATTCCATGCTGTATAAGCCATGGCAATTTAGAGATCATACCCCTCATTCTATTACGCTAAAGACAACGTATGATGAGCTGTTTTTAATTGCAAAGGAACGGTCGTTTATCCGCCCGAATTTCAAAGCAGACCGTGACACCATACAGATTCCGAATCTTTTTGCGAAGATGATGGGGGTGACGAGAGACAAGCGAGAATATTGGGACCGTATCCATACGCTAATGGAGGGGAAAGAAACGAAAACGATCCGTCATTTCCCTTTCACACAAGAAGTGTCTTCGAATTATCAATTTCATTATCAGCATGCACTTTCTAAAGCAGGAGAAGTTGACCCTGATTTGTTAATGAAAAGCAATGTGTGGCAGTTCTCGCATTTGTATGAGGGCACGCAGCGTGCGATCGCAGAGGCCATTTCTCGAATTTGTCAGCATCCGAAGCTGTTAAAAGAAGGTCATGAGACCGAATTAGATGTGCGTATTTATTTATTCAAGCAGCTTTTGCATATGAACCAAGATGTAATTGAACTCATTCAAACCTTTGATTATGCCCAGACTGTACCGAAAGTGATTTTATACCATACGGAATATAATGGTGAGCTGACTCGTTCTGATGCGGCTGCCCTGATTTTCCTAAATGAAATGGGTGTGGATCTCTTCGTCTATCATCCCGCCGGCTATCAGTGTATAGAGCGGTATATAGACGATCAATTATTTGATACACATTGGCTTGATGAAATGGTCATGAACCAAGAGTTTAAAGAGCCGTCCATTGTGAGAAAGTTATTTCAATCCATTAAAAACCGATAAGGAGATCAAAGCTAATGACAAATACAAACGGAAATGACATCATTTCAATTGATAAAGAGGAAATCACGATTGAAAAGGCAGACGATATTCGCGTTCAGCTGCGCAATGAACCAGAAGTCCAAAACATTGCGAGACAGATTGATGCCAAAAATCAGCTTGAACTGCTTGAATACGGAAAACAGCCGGCTGTCGAAATCTCTAAGTTTTCTGACCGTATCCTCTCTATGATGCGTTCAACAAGTGTCACAGACTCAGGAACGATGCTTACACAGCTTGGAAAGATTATGGATCGTTTTGATAAAAATGATTTTGACGAGCCAAAGGGCGGTTTGTTATCAAAAATCTTTAAACGCGGCGGCAGCATGATTGAGAAGATTTTCAGCAAATATCAAACGCTCGGTGCAGAAATTGAAAAAATCAATGTGGAAATTAGTAAATACAAAGATGAAATGACCAAATCGACGGTTACGCTTGAAGAAATGTATGAGCATAACATTCAATACTATATGGAGCTTGAAAAGTATGTCGTCGCAGGGCAAATGAAGATCGAAGAATTAAAACAATTGGTTCCTTCTTATGAAGAAAAAGCGGCGGGGGGAAACCAGCTGGCACAAATGGAGCTGGATACGCTTCGTAATGGGATTCAAGCGCTTGAAGAACGTGTATATGATCTTGATATGGCACGGATGGTGGCACTTCAAACCGCACCGCAAATCCGTTTGCTACAGCGTGGTAATACGAAATTAATCGGGAAAATTAACTCTGCCTTCATCATTACGATTCCAATTTTCAAAAATGGAATCATTCAAGCGGTAACAGCGAAGAGACAAAAGCTTGTGGCTGATTCCATGAGTGAGCTGGACAGAAGAACGAATGAAATGCTGAAACGAAATGCTGAAAATATCTCAAGTCAAAGTGTTGAGATTGCTAAATTATCAGGTCGTCCAAGCATCGACATTGAAACGATCGAATCATCCTTTAATACGATTGTACAAGGGATGAAAGAGACGAAGCAGATTGAAGAAGAAAACAAACGATTACGTGAGGACGGAACAAAACGTATGCTTGAACTTCAAGATAATATTAAGAGAGCTGCCCTAGAGTCCTAAAAAAACAGGCTGTCTGTAACGAAAGTTGCAGGCAGTTTTTTCATGAATTTGATTAAAATTTGAGAAAAAAGGTTTTTATGTGACCTTTTTCGGGTAAATCCTGTTCAGGGGCATGGTTCATCCATGAAAGAAAAAGCCCGCTACCACAAGGATTCGACTTATTTTTTAGCACAATAAGGAATTTCCAGTAAAATATTGTCTGGTGAGAGAAAATACCCCGTAAAATATGTAGTTTATGAAGCATTCTATAGGATTTACGAGTAATACGGCGTATAAACTGTAATCACCAGACCTCTATATGGAATTCATACATATTGTACGGAAATAAGCGAATTCTAAAGATTGTTCGCATCATAACGCTTATGTTACGGTTATAAAGATGCTAATTTGGAGGGAAAAAATGAATTCTGAAGAGAGAAAGATCAAAATCAAGATAAATAATGTATCTAAAATTTTCGGTAAAAATGCTAAAAAAGCATCTCAAATGCTTGAAAAAGGGAAGACAAAAAGAGAAATCCTAAAAGAGACCGGCGCAACAGTTGGTGTCAATCGAGCAAATTTTGATGTGTATGACGGCGAGATATTTGTCATCATGGGGCTATCAGGGAGCGGAAAGTCCACACTTGTGCGGCTGCTGAATAGGTTAATCGAACCAACCTCCGGCGAAATTTATATTGATGGGGATATGATAACAAATATGTCAAAGGATCAATTGCGTGAAGTCAGACGGAAAAAGATCAGCATGGTCTTCCAAAACTTCGCATTGTTCCCGCATCGTACCATTCTGGAGAATACAGAATACGGGCTTGAATTGCAAGGTGTAGAGAAGGATCAGCGCCGCTCTAAAGCGCTTGAATCTTTAAAGCTTGTTGGACTTGAAGGTTTTGAAGAGCAGTACCCAAATCAATTAAGTGGCGGTATGCAGCAGCGTGTTGGATTGGCACGTGCACTAGCTAATGATCCTGATATTTTGTTAATGGATGAAGCGTTCAGCGCACTAGATCCATTAATTCGTAAAGACATGCAGGATGAATTGCTTGAGCTTCATACGTCTGTAGGAAAAACAATTATTTTCATCACGCATGATTTAGATGAAGCGCTTCGTATTGGCGACCGCATTGTCCTCATGAAAGACGGGAATATCGTTCAAATCGGAACACCAGAAGAAATTCTGATGAACCCATCGAACGAGTATGTTGAACGTTTCGTTGAAGATGTAGACCTTTCTAAAGTATTAACCGCTGGTCATATTATGAAACGTGCAGAAACAGTTCAGATTGATAAAGGGGCACGTGTTGCGCTCACGCTCATGAAGAACCTTGGTATTTCGTCTATCTATGCAGTAGATAAGAAAAAGCATTTATTAGGTGTTATTTCTGCACAAGCAGCGAAAAAAGCGGCAGAAACGGGTGCGTCGCTAGAAACTGTTCTCGATAAAGAATTTACGACAGTATTGGAATCAACGTATTTAACAGAGATCTTTGATGCAGTATCTGATGCGGCAAATATTCCAATTGCCGTTGTAGATGAGAAAAACAGAATGAAGGGTATTGTGGTCAGAGGTGCATTGATTGGTGCATTATCAGGAAATGATGAATATATCAACATGTCTTCTAACAAACTAGAGGAAATTAAAACACAAGAGCCTTCTGCACAGGAGGTAGAATAAGATGTTTAGTATGAGTGATTTACCTAGAATTCCGTTCGCGGATTATATCGATCAATTTGTTGACTGGTTAACATTAACCTTTGGTGGTTTCTTTGATGGCATCACAAATGGATTAGCTGGAACAGTAAATGGTATTGTAGCTGCACTTGGCGTCATTCCATCTATTATTTTAACGCTTATCTTTGCCGGCATTGCTTGGTGGATCAGTACAAGAGGAGTTGCTCTTTTCACACTTATTGGATTCTTACTGATCGACTATTTAGGCTATTGGCAGCCAATGTTGCAAACACTTGCGCTCGTTCTGACAGCTGTGGTCATTTCTATCGTGATCGGGGTTCCGATCGGTATTTGGGCATCACAGAAGGAAACGGTGCGTAAAATTGTCACACCTATTTTAGACTTAATGCAGACAATGCCTGCATTCGTATACCTTTTACCAGCGATCTTCTTCTTTAACATCGGAGTAGTACCTGGGGTTGTGGCATCGGTTATTTTCTCTATGCCGCCAACGATTCGTATGACCATTCTTGGGATTAAACAAGTACCATCTGATTTAATTGAAGCAACAGAAGCTTTTGGTTCAACGACATTCCAGCGTTTGTTCAAAGTTCAGCTTCCACTTGCTACAAAAACCATCTTAGCTGGGATTAACCAAAGTATCATGCTTGCTCTATCCATGGTCGTCATTGCGGCAATGGTTGGTGCACCAGGACTTGGTTCGGAAGTATATAGTGCAGTAACGCAGCTGAAAACAGGGATTGGTTTTGAAGCTGGTATTGCCATTGTTATCGTAGCGATTACACTGGATCGTATTACACAAAACATTAAAACGAAAAAAACCAGGGGGAATGCTTAATGTGGAAAAAGTCTCTCTACATTGGGATGACCGCCCTGCTTGTCTTTTTACTAGCCGCTTGTGGTGCACAATCAGATTCAAATGCAAGTGCAGCACAGCAAGTGAATAAAACGATTATCGGTATTGATCCGGGTTCAGGTATTATGGCGCTGACGGATCAAGCGAAAAAGGACTACGGTTTAGAGGATTGGACGGTTGTGTCTGCCTCAAGTGCAGCGATGACAGCGACATTGAAGAAATCGTATGACCGTAAAAAACCGATTATCATCACTGGCTGGAATCCTCACTGGATGTTTTCCCGCTACGATTTAAAATATTTAGATGATCCGAAAAAATCATATGGTGAGGAAGAAGAAATTCACACCATTTCACGTAAAGGATTTGCGAAGGATCAGCCGGAAGCAGCCAAAATGCTCAGTCAATTTAAATGGTCTCAAGATGATATGGGCGAAGTGATGCTTGATATTCAGGATGGCGTCAAACCGACGGATGCTGCTGTTAAATATGTGAAAAAGCATAAAGATCAAGTAGCGAAATGGACAAAAGGCGTGAAAAAGTCAAACGGTGACAAAATCAATCTTGCCTACGTTGCGTGGGATAGTGAGATTGCAAGTACCAATGTGGCCGCAGAGGTATTGCGTGAACTTGGCTTTAAAGTGACCTTGACTCAGGTTGAAGCGGGCCCAATGTGGACAGCAATTGCAACCGGAAGTGCTGATGCATCATTATCTGCATGGCTTCCAAATACGCATAAAACGTATGCAGCGAAGTTTAAAGGAAAATATGATGACCTCGGTACAAGTATGAAGGGTCTTCGCATGGGTCTCGTTGTTCCGACTTATATGAAAAACGTCAACTCGATCGAAGATTTGAAAAAATAGCCAATTGTATAACAGTTCCCTTATAATAGAAGGGAGCATATGGAAAAAGCAGTCTGCTCAAAAAGCGACTGCTTTTTCTTATATATAAGGATGGTGGATGAGTTGTCGATGGTGGAAAAACCAATGATGATTTTCCTGCACGGTGGAGGCGTAAGCAGCTGGATGTGGCAGGAGCATATGGAAATATTCAAAGAAACGTATGAATGCTATACCCCTGATTTTATCGGTCACGGGACAAGAGCAAATGAAACGTCGTTTTCCATGCGAGAAAGTGCTTTTGAAATCATTTCATGGATAAAGGAGCATGCACATGGTCGTACAGTCATTCTAATTGGCTTCTCTCTAGGTGCACAGGTAGCCGTTGATGTGTTATCGAGAGAGCCAGACATCGCAGACATCGCCATTATCAATAGCGCCCTTGTGTTGCCATTACCATGGCTCTATTTGATGGTAAGGCCCATTTTACCTCTTACATATCCGTTATTAAAGAAAGATTGGTTCATCCAGCTGCAAGCAGAAAAGATGGGACTTCCAAACGATGTACTGGATCATTATGCAGCGGATTCCAAACAATTGCAGAAGAAGACGCTGCTTACGATGTTTCAAGAAAATCTTCATTACAAGCTCCCTGAGACGTTTCAACAAGCGAAGGCACGGATTCTTGTGACAGTGGGAGAAAAGGAAAAGAGCATTATGACTAGGTCAGCAGAAAAAATCACGAATGCACACCCGAATGCAGCCGGGTTCATCGTTCCTGACATTGGACATACGTTTACTTTTGAAAAGAAAGAACTTTTTGTCGACATGATCAAAAGCTTTATAGAAGAGCGTGCGTTACCAGCGGAATTAAAGGAAATAAGGAAGCTAGGCCATTTAGAAAGTGAAGATGAGCATAAAAGGGGCAGGCATGTATAAGACATTGTATGATATAGGTATAAAACGCTTACAGATGAATGGGTATATGGATGGAAGCTTGTAAGTGAGCCATGAAGGAGGAAGCATGAGTAAAAACTATATCATATTTGGTGCGAGTCAAGGATTAGGGGATGCCTTTGTAAAAGGTCTTCCTTCAAGTGGAGATACAGTATGGATTGTGTCACGAAGTGAACCAAGCAGTTTGAACATAGACGATGGAGTGCGTAGAATTTGGCTGAAGATCGATTTATCAAGCCAAACTCATATCCCTTTTATGCTCGAAGCATTGAAGGATCAGACAATTGATGTACTCATTTATAACGTCGGTTTATGGGAGAAACGCGGCTTTGAAGATGATTATTCTTTCGATCTTGATCAACCGGAGGATATCGCTCATTTAATCAATGTGAACGTTACCTCAACGATTACCTACATCCAAGCTCTGCTTCCGCACGTAAGGACATCTGAGAATGGAAAGATCATCGTCATTGGTTCTACTGCGGGACTTGACCATACGAATTTGTCTCAGGTTTCTTTTGTTGCTTCTAAATTTGGGCTTCGTGGTATTGTGAACGCACTAAGAGAGCACGTAAGGAAAGATAAAATATCCGTTACCTGTATCAATCCAGGAGAGCTGGCGGCAGAAGTTCCGTACGAAGATGGCGCTGAAAAAGCCATTGCTCTGTATGATGAAACGAGAATACCTGTACAAGATATTGTCGAGCTGGCGAGATGTGTCATTCATCTATCCAGGGTGTCCTGTGTGAAAGAAATCAATGTACCGGCAATGACAGATGTGAATGCGTAAAATAAAGGAGGCCACCCGCTTCAGGAAAGACGGGTGGTTTTTTTATTTTACGATGAATGCTGCTGAAGTGTTTCGTATACAGCTTCCGTCAAAATCTCAATGCCGGTCAAAATCGCAGAGCGATCGAATGTCATATAAGGGTGATGAAGCCCAGGTTTTAAATCACAGCCTAAACCGAGCATCGTCGATTTAATATGAGGAAGCTTTGCTGCATAAAAATGAAAGTCCTCTCCGCCTGTCGTCACGATCGGTGGATCGAGCTGTTCTTTACCTAGCACTTGCTCTATAGCATGTGACATGATCTCCACAGCTTCTTCATTTAATGTCGCAGCTGGAAGACGATGATCAGTTGAAAGTGTGATAGAGGCGCCAAAAGCATCCGCTACAGAATGGCATGCTCTTTCAATTTCCTTTTCTAATTCATCCATCACTTCGTTTGTCTGTGCCCGAACGTCGAGTGTAAAAGAGGCCTTGCCAGGGATGATGTTGGAGCTGCCGCCGCCTGCATTTAAATTGGTCATTTTCACAGAATGGGCGACTCGTGGATCGACATGGATATGTGCCAGTCTCTGCACAAGCGTAGACGCAACTTCGATGACGTTGACCCCAAGGTGCGGGCGTGCACCGTGTGCTTCCTCCCCTAGAATGGTCCCGACGTAATGATTACTTGATCCGTGCAAAATGGCAGGAGCGCAGCGTCCGTTTAAGGTTTCTTGAATTGGGCGCACATGCACCCCGTATAAATAATCGACGTCAGCTAACACACCTTTTTCGATCATCTTTAAAGCGCCGCCGCCTCTTTCTTCGGCAGGCTGAAAAATGAATCGGATCGTGCCACTTGGAAGTTCTTTTTCTTTCAATGCCATGAATGTACCAAGTGCCATCGTCATATGTGCATCGTGTCCGCATGAATGGTTGGCTTGAAATACACCATCTACTTCCTGCCACAGTGCGTCAATATCGGCTCTCACAGCAACCACTGGTGCGCCTTCCCCAATTTCACCGATTACCCCTGTACAGTCTTCAAATGTTCTCGTTTTACAGCCTAATTTCTTTAATAGAGCTTCAATATAAGCTGTCGTATTTGTCTCTTCCCAGCTGATTTCTGGATGGGCGTGCAGATGTTCAAAGATGTCTGTCACGGTTTGTTTCATCTCGTTTGTCAAAGTTGTCATGAGAAGCCTCCTTGCTGACAGATAATCTGCCAAAACATTCTTTTAGTGAAATAATATTGATCTTAAATATCATCAGTGTTTATAATATAACACATCATTTGATTATTCAGAAAATTAAGTGAAATTCCGATCGGGACAAAGGGGTTTTGACAGATGAAAACAGCGACAGTATCAGCACCTGAGAAACAAAAAAGAAAACTTCAGATGCCGGATGCGTATGTACTCTTATTTATGATTGCTTTAATTTGTACGATCGCAACGTATTTTGTACCAGCAGGTGAATTTGATCGGAAAACGTCAGGAGAGATCACAACAGCTGTTCCTGGCAGTTATCACCGTATTGATCAATCACCAGTTAGTCCGGTTGGTTTTTTTACAGCGATTCAAGAAGGGATGGTTGGTTCATCCTCTATTATTTTTCTGATTCTTTTTACTGGCGGAACCATTGCGATTTTGGAAAAGACAGGTGCCATTAACGGGATGATTCACAATGTCATCAGCCGGTTCCAAACGAAACAGCTATTGTTTATTTGTATTGTTGGCGGATTGTTTTCTGTACTTGGGACGACCGGAATTGTGGTGAACTCGGTCATTGGCTTTATTCCTATTGGGATCATTGTGGCACGTTCTTTAAAGTGGGATGCAGTGGCGGGAGCGGCGGTTATTTACATCGGCTGTTATGCAGGTTTTAACGCAACCATTTTGTCTCCATCTCCTTTAGGTTTATCACAAACGATTGCAGAACTGCCGATTTTTTCTGGTATTGGGCTGCGTGTCATCATTTATCTTTGTTTTCTTCTATCTAGTATTGTGTACATCTATTTGTATACAAAACGCTTGAAAAATAAAGAAAAGGGAAGCCTTCTTGGTGACGAGTGGTTTCCAGCTAAAGGGCTAGGAGGAGCTGATGCGGAATCTGTGGACAAGCCTGAATTCACCGGTAGACATAAGCTGATTTTAGCGGTGTGCGGTTTGTCGCTTGGGGGTTTTTTATATGGTGCGCTTCAGCTCGGCTGGACCGATAAGGAAATGGCTGGTGTGTTCATTTTCATGGCAATTGCTGCTGGCCTGCTTGGGGGATTAGCTGCCAATGATATTGCAAAAACGTTTATTGTCGGCTGTCAAAGCCTTGTATACGGCGCACTCATTGTCGGCATGGCACGCTGCATTTCAGTCATTTTGGAAAATGGCAAGCTGCTTGATACTGTGGTGAATGGGCTTGCGAGTATGCTGACAGGGTTTAGTCCAATCGCTGGTGCGATCGGCATGTATATCGCCAGTGCGCTCCTTCACTTTTTGATTTCATCAGGATCAGGAGAAGCGGTTGTCTTTATACCGATTCTTGCGCCGCTTGCTGATTTAATGGGTATCACGAGACAAGTAGCGGTAGAAGCAGTGATGCTCGGTGAAGGGGTGGTCAACTGCGTGAATCCGACTTCAGGTGTGTTGATGGCTGTCTTGGCTGCAAGTGGGATTCCTTACGTGAAATGGCTGCGTTTTATGGTACCGCTTGCGCTCATTTGGTTCGTCATCGGCCTTGTCTTTATTTGTATCGGTGTCATGATCAATTGGGGACCTTATTAAATAAGAGAGAAGCTGCCAAAGAGTGTTTGGCGGCTTTTTTCTTATGAGAAAATGTATGAGGACAGCGGTTTAAAACCACAATAAGAGTGTTCACAAAATGGCTACATTATTTTTTTGAGCAATCCCCTTGCAAAAGTTTGTGAAGTATTGCACAATAAGAATGTGAAATACTTCACATATGAAAAACAACCTAGTTTTACTCAGGAGGATGAGATAAATGACAAACGAAAAAGTAAACAAAGTAGCACTTATTGGAGCAGGTTTTGTCGGCAGCAGTTATGCCTTTACATTAATAAATCAAGCAATCACAGATGAATTGGTAGTCATCGATTTGAATCAAGACAAAGCAATGGGTGACGTCATGGATTTAAACCACGGGAAAGCATTCGCCCCGCATCCTGTGAATACTTGGTATGGAGATTATGAGGATTGTCAGGATGCTGACATTGTATGTATCTGCGCTGGTGCAAACCAAAAGCCAGGTGAAACGAGACTTGATCTTGTTGAGAAAAATTTAAATATATTTAAAGGCATTGTAGACAATGTGATGAAAAGCGGATTCGATGGTATTTTCTTAGTTGCTACGAACCCAGTTGATATTTTGACATATGCGACTTGGAAATTCAGTGGACTGCCAAAAGAACGAGTGATTGGTAGTGGAACAACGCTTGATACGGCAAGATTCAGATACATGCTTAGTGAGTACTTTGAAGCAGCGGCGCACAATGTGCATGCGTACATCATTGGAGAGCATGGGGATACAGAGCTTGCTGTTTGGAGCCATGCGAATATCGGAAGTGTACCAATCACAGAATTAATGAAGAGAAATGACCAATACAAACAAGAAGATTTAGACGACATCATGGAAAATGTCCGTCATGCCGCTTACCAAATCATTGAGAAAAAAGGCGCGACTTATTACGGTGTAGCGATGAGTTTAGCCCGTATTACTAGAGCCATTTTACACAATGAAAACAGCATTTTGACTGTCAGCACTTATTTAGATGGAGAATACGGAGCAGAAGATGTCTACATTGGTGTACCTGCCCTTGTGAACCGAAATGGTGCAACTGAAATTATGGAGCTTGCACTGAATGACACAGAAAAAGAAAAGTTCGCACACAGTGTGAATGTGTTAAAAGAAATTTTAGCTCCTCATTTTTAATCAATCAAAGGCAACCTATCTGAGCAGAAAAGGATGAATCACTATGTGGCAGCAAATATATGATCCGTTTGGTAATGAGTTCGTCAGTGCATTGGTGGCCATGCTTCCAATCTTGTTTTTTCTACTTGCATTAACTGTATTTAAGTTAAAAGGTGTATTAGCCGCTTGTTTTACCTTGATCGTCAGTTTTGTAACAGCTGTTTTCTTCTTTCATATGCCAATTGAAAAAGCATTATCTGCTGTGGTGCTCGGTGTATCTAATGGGCTGTGGCCGATTGGATATATCGTCATCATGGCCGTATGGCTCTATAAAATTGCTGTGAAGTCTGGAAAGTTTGATGTCATTCGTTCTAGTATTGCAGGAATTTCTCAAGATCAACGGTTACAGCTCTTATTAATTGGTTTTAGTTTTAACGCATTTTTAGAGGGAGCCGCTGGATTCGGTGTACCGATTGCGATTAGTGCCGCTCTTTTAACAGAGCTTGGGTTTAAACCACTGAAAGCCGCCATGCTCTGCTTGATTGCAAATGCTGCGTCTGGCGCTTTTGGTGCAGTAGGTATTCCGGTTATTACAGGGGCGCAAATGGGAAATATGACGCCGCTTGAGCTGTCTCAAACCCTTGTGTACACCATTCCGTTTATTTCTTTCTGTATCCCGTTTCTGCTTATTCTCATTGTAGACGGCTTTAAAGGGATCAAAGAAACGCTTCCGGCCTTGCTTGTTGTGAGTGGAAGCTACGCGATTCTGCAGGCTGTTACAATGGTCACGATGGGCCCTGAGCTTGCCAATATTATTTCAGCTTTAGCGAGTATGGGAATTTTGGCTTTATTTCTTCGAAAATGGCAGCCGAAACATATTTATCGTGAAGCAGGGGCACCAGCCATTGAGAAGAAACAAACGTATAGCGGGGTTGAGGTGCTGAAAGCATGGTCTCCGTTTTATATTTTAACTGCCGTCATTACTGTATGGAGCCTACCAGCTTTTAAAGCATTATTTGCTGAAGGAGGACCGCTCAACTGGACAACCATTTTAGTGAAAATGCCGTTTCTACATCAGCAAATTGTGAAATTACCACCTATTGCTCAAACAGAAACACCGATTGATGCGATCTTTAAAATTGATGTTATTAGTGCAACAGGTACCGCCATTCTAATTGCAGTGATGCTGACAGGATTGTTCAGCAGACATATTACATTAAAAGAAGGGGCTACCTGCTTAAATGCAGCGGTCAAAGAGCTTTGGGTCCCTGTTCTTACAATTTGTTTTGTTATGGGCTTTGCCAATTTGGCGAACTTTGCAGGTCTAAGTTCTGCTATCGGACTAGCGCTTGCTAAAACAGGCGATTTATTCCCGCTTGTCAGCCCAGTGCTTGGCTGGATCGGCGTGTTTATTACGGGGTCTGTTGTGAGTAACAATGCCTTATTCGGTAACCTTCAAGCAGTCACCGCTTCTCAAATTGGCTCTCAGGCAGGTTTGTTAATCGGGGCAAATACGACCGGTGGTGTGATGGCGAAATTAATTTCTCCACAATCCATTGCCATTGCAACAGCAGCTGTTGGAGAAACAGGTAAAGAATCTGAGCTCTTCCAGAAAACAGTGAAGTACAGCTTCATTTTGCTCGGCATCGTATGTATATGGACATTCATTCTTGCTCAATTTATATAGGTTGATCGATTGATTGAAAAATGGAAGACTGAGAGATTTCTCAGTCTTTTTTTATGTGGATTCTCGTGTGACAAGCCGAGTAGGTAGCTGAATATGTTCACGTTGTAATGGTTTTTGATCTTGTAGCAGCTGAATCATTTGTTTTACAGACTGCTGGCCAAGCTCGACGATGGGGATGTCGATGGTCGTGATCGTTGGTGCTGTCACCTCGCAAATGTCTTGATTGTCATAACCGATCACCGCTAAATCCTTAGGAATGTGATATCCATATGAAATGGCTTGTTTAATGAGGCCTGCTGCCACTTGATCATTGCCGGTGAAAATCGCATCCGGCGCATCCGGCATCCGGTGGATTAAGTCCATCAAACGAAAGCCGTCCTCAATGGTAAAAGCCTCGCCGAACAGCCAATCTTCTTTAAGCGGCAAACCGTGATCAGAAAGCGCATCAAGATAGCCTTGCTTTCTTTGTTTTTGCGCTTCACTGCTTTCTGTATCAAAGCAAAATCCAATGGATGTACGCCCTGATTGAATCAAGTAGTCAACCGCTTTATAGGCAGCTTCCCGCTCATCATATCCGATAATCGGAATGTCTGCTGTTTGATGAAATTCATTTGCCATGACGATCGGGCCGTTTGCTAAAAATGGCTCGATTGTTTCCCACTTATTTTCTAACGCCCCCAATATGACACCATCTACTTCTTTTCTTTTTAATAATTGAAGCCCTTCAAGTTCTACTGATTCTTGATAAAACGTCTGTAGCACGATGGCTTTATACCCTTGATCCAGCGCTTCCTTTGAAATGCCTTTAATCAATTGTGCAAAAAAAGGATGGTCCACAGCTGGAACAGACACAGCAATGGTTTTTGTCTGATGTGACCGAAGGGTGCGGGCTGCTGAGCTTGGTGTATACTCCATTTCCTTCATCACCTGTAAAATGTGCTGGCGTTTTTCTTCGGATACATATGGATGGTTGTTCAGCACCCGAGAAACAGTGGTCGTTGAAACCCCGCAGCGTTTGGCAATTTCATAAATTGTACACATATTAACAAATCCTTTACACAAAGTTATTGTTCTGAAATCGATAACATCATTTACAATGTGAAACAAGTTAAATATTAACAAATGGAATTGATTAATTGGAGGGAATGGAATGCAAATATTGACGAAGATATCAGGTAAAAGCAAGGATTATCTACCGTTGCTGGATATGATCAATCAAGGTGTTCAAGTAAAGGCTGATTCAGTTGAAAAGAATCTAGCGAATGATAAGCTTGCTGCGTTCCTTGAGCAAGATATTGCGCGTACAGGTTTGGAAAAAATTCTCTTCCATTATAAACAAAATAAGGAAAAAAAGATACCGTTCCTGCCGGTCGATAAACTGATTTCGGAGGATGAGATCGATGACATTATGCAGGTGCTGAAAGAAGTATTAAGTTCAGGCCGTTTTACATCAGGCCCTTATATTCCAAAGTTTGAAAAGACGCTCGCAGCATACTTAGGGAAAAAATATGTCATTGCCACATCAAGTGGAACAGATGCCTTGATGATCAGTTTAATATCAGCAGGCGTCCATCCTGGAGATGAGGTCATCCTGCCTGCCAACAGCTTTGCTGCAACAGAAAATGCAGTGCTTGCGATTGGTGCGGTTCCAGTCTATGCCGATATTGATCCAGACACCTACTGCCTAGCGCCGAATGAAATAGAAAAGCATATTACAGATAAGACAGTATGTATTCTCCCGGTTCATTTGTATGGAAAGCAAGCGGATATGAAGGCCATTTCGACGATTGCGAAACGGCATGGTCTATCGATCATTGAGGATGGCTGTCAGGCGATTGGCAGTAGCGGGCTTGGGGAATTTGGGGATGGACTTGTTCTCAGCTTTAATCCTTACAAAAACCTTGGAGTTTGCGGAAAGGCAGGAGCCATCGCGACAAATGATGAAGCCCTAGCCGAAAAATGCATGGAAATCAGCTATCACGGCTTTGAAGCAGGAAAGAAAAACGTGAAGCGCAGTGACTATGGCTTTAATTCTAAGATTGATAACTTACAGGCCGCAATCGGGCTAGAACGAATGAAATATTTAGGTTTGCAAAACTTTAAACGCTTTTACTTGGCAAAGAGATACATAGATCAGCTGCAAACGCTGGAAGACGAAGGCTATATAAAGCTTCCGAAGCTGACAGAGGATCATGTATGGCATCTATTCCCGATCAGAGTGGTGAAGGGAAGCCGAGATGAGCTGGCAGAGAAATTACTGGAAATGGGCATAGAAACAGACGTCTATTACCCAATTTTATCGCATCAGCATCAAACGAATCTTGTTTCTCAAAAGTATAAACAAACGGCACTTCCACATACGGAAAAAGCCGTACAGCAATTACTCCATTTGCCGCTTTATCCAGGTATGCCGCTGCAAGATCAGGAGAAAGTCATCGAGGGGGTCCATTATGTTATCAAATCTTCCATTCAATAAAAAGCTTTTGCATCAACCGCAACATCCGCAGTGGATCGTCTTCTGTGATTTCGATGAGACCTATTATTCTCACGGAATGACCGAGGAGCAGAGAGAGGATGTAAAACGGTTGGAAGCTTTTGTGGCAGAAAAGAGCGAAGCCGGACAGCTCATGCTGGGCTGGGTGACGGGAAGCAACCTCGATTCTGTTACGAGCAAAATGGAGAAAGGCGGTTTCTATCAATTCCCGCATTTTATTGCGTCGAATTTAGGAACTGAAATCGTGTATACATCAGATGGGAAATTTGGACAGCCGGATGCAGAATGGATGAAACGGCTTGATGCACAGGGCTTTTCAGACGAAAAAATTGAAGATATTCTGCAAGCCATACGTGAAAAGGGGATCACCCTTAGGCCGCAAACGCAGCTAGGCAGCTCTGGGTATAAAAAGAATTTCTATTATCAGGAGCAGGATGAACGAACAGATCTCCATCATCTATCGTTCATCCAAACACTTGCGAAGGAGCGGGGAGTGGCGGTGAACATCAACAAATGCAACCCACTTGCGGGTGACCCTGCGGATTGTTATGACGTTGATTTTTTACCAGTGGGAACAGGGAAGGATGAAATCGTTCGTTTTATGCTGAATCAATATAACCTGTCAAAAGATAAGGGTTTTGCTTTTGGTGATAGTGGGAATGATCTGCGGATGCTTCAATCCGTCACGCACGGCTTTCTTGTCCAAAATGCAACAGCCGAAGCCAAACGGCACCATCATCAAATTTGTCATCATGGGTATGCAAAAGGAATCTATGAAACATTGAAAACAGTGATGTATAAACATGAGGAGGCACATTCATGAAGAAAATTGGAATTGTTGGAGCAGGGAATATTGCAAAAGCACATGCTAGAGCATTATCAACGATCAAAGGTGCAGAATTATCTGGGGTCTATGACTTGCACGAATCCGTGGCACAAGGGTTTATTAAACAGTACGGCGGACGGGTGTATGCCAGTATCGAAACACTAGCGGATGCATCAGATGGATTGATCATTGCTTCCCCTAACTTCTGTCACAAGGACCATGCCCTTCAGGCGCTTAGAGCAGGACAGCCGATTTTATGTGAAAAACCGATGGCTGTATCGTTAAAAGAAGCGAAGGAAATGGTGGAGACAGCCAAACAGTTCCAGGTTCAAGCCAGTATGGGCTTTAACTATCGCTATTTATCCTTTGTGAATATTTTGAAGAACTTGATCGCCAATGGTGAATTAGGACGCGTTTTGACAGTACGGACACATTTTAAGAAAAATAGTGCCCTTAGAAGAAAGACATTTTCGTGGAGAGACAGCGGCGAAAGTCTTCGTACAAGCGGTGCTTTAGGAGATTTAGGGATTCATTTGATTGATATGCTGTGGTACTTATTTGGCAGTGAAATGAAAAAAGAATCCCTTAATACGAAGATGCTGACACATGTAAAGGAAAAAGAAGAGAAAAAGGTACAGGTTGATGACCATACCGAAATTTTTGGGCAAATGGAGAATCAAGTGTTCTTTCATTTGGTGACGTCCAAAAGTACGCAGCCGGAGGAATGTGGATTTAGTGTAGAAGTGGTGGGGCATGACAAGGTTTTTAAATACCATACAAACATGAAAAACGAATATGAGATCAGTGATGGCTTGTGTGTAGAGCGTCATCAAATGCCGCAAACATTGCTGACAGATCCGCCGAATGAATTTTATGGATGGTCTGATACATTCCGTGATCAGCTGATGCATTGGGTAAATACAAACTCATATCCATCTCATATGAAGGTAGCTGATTTTGCAGATGGTTATCGCGCGCAGGCTGCGCTGAATACGTGCTTCGAGAGGGAAGAGGCTGTCGTCTCTGCCCGCGCATATTAATGAAGAGGTGGAGCGGAGGATATCATGACTCCGCTCCTTTTTAGAGGAAGTGAAAAGATGAAAAAGGTGTTTTATTTTGGCTGTATCTTTTATTTTTTTATTGGGACCATTCATGTGTTTTTTGGCAGTTTAACGCCTTATTTGCTGTCTAGTTATGAGAAGGGTCCTGGGGAATTATCTTCTTTAATCTTCTTTCAGTTTATTGGCTTTTTGACAGGCGTTCTTTTGTCGCCCATTCTTGTGAGGAAAAAAGGCTACGGCGCTGTTTTGACGATGGGATTGCTGCTGATGATCGGAGCGCTTCTTCTTGGCCTTTTGGTACCAGGTTGGACGATTCTTGTGGTGGCAGGTTTTTTCCTTGGGAGCGGTGCTGGCAGTCTTGAGACAACGGCCGGGGCGTATGTCATTTCAATGGCAAACAGTGCAAAGCGAATCAGCATCATGGAGGTCTTTTTTGGATTAGGTGCGCTATTATTTCCTCTATTGATTCTGCTGACTGTGACAGAGGAAACGTGGCATTATGTGTTTTTATTTCAAGTCGGTGCACTGACTTTTTTCCTTATGCTGTGGCTTACTTTTATGAATAAACTCCCTCGTGGACAGATGGCGGCTCCTTCTCAAGACATGAAGAAACCGTCCTTGCTGTTTGATCGAGGGAATCGGATGATTGTGGTGCTGATGATCTGTTTTGCGTTTTTCTACGCAGGAATTGAAACGAACTTTGCGAACTTTTTACCGTCGATCATGCTAGAAAAAGGGGGAGACAACTGGGGTCTTTTTGCGGTCTCTACTTTTTGGACAGCGATCGTCATTGGCAGAACTGTCATTGCGAGAAAAGCCGATCAGCTGCATCCGCTGCGTTTTTTAAAGTTAAGCGCAGCGCTGATGATTGTGCTGCTCGCCGTATTTGCTCTAGCCACCCAAATCGCCGCACAGCTAATTCTTATCTTTTTCATCGGTCTGTGCGCAGCTGGCATGTTCCCCATTGCCTTGACGGCTTCTGCATTAATGATTGAAAATGCCATCGACGAGGCCACGAGTTATTTTATTGCCGCCGCTAGTTTAGGTGGAGCTTGTTTGTCCTTTTTGATTGGGTTTAGCCTTGAGTGGGCAGGTGCGGCAAGCGCCGTCTTTGTTTTCGCCTTTTTAGCTGTTCTCCTTTTTGCGGCTGCCATTCAAATGAATCGATCTCGGAAAAAAGAAACCATACCCACACAGCCGCCGGCGATGAAAGCCGATCGATAAGCAGCTGATCTGGTGGCTTCTCCTTTTGTATAGTTTATCTTCAGAAAAGGTGACGAAGGACTTGTACTAAAACAACGAAAGCGTGAATAACATGTACAAGTCAGCATCAAAAGGAGGACGTCTATGTGGCGGTGTTTTTTGGTTATATCTTTTTAGGGTTGTCACTTTCAGCGCCTGTTGGGCCAGTCAATGCAGCCCAAATCGACAGAGGGATTAAAAGTGGATTTTGGCACGCTTGGATTTTTGGTGTGGGGGCTATGGCTGCGGATATTGTCTATATGCTCCTCATCTATTTTGGTGTCGCCCAGCTTTTGACTGCACCTCTTGTGAAAACCTTTTTGTGGCTGTTCGGCTTTTTCGTTCTGACCTATACCGGTATTGAAAGCCTTCGTAAAATCAACTTGCAGGAAAGTCCAAAGAAGGATGGAGGAAACACGTCGATCGGGCATTCGTTCATGACGGGATTTTTTATTTCTCTTTCGAATCCGCTTAGTATTTTATTTTGGCTTGGAATTTATGGAAGTATTTTGGCCAATACGATTGAAAAGTACGGGGCATCTCAAATGCTGATGTACAGCATCGCTATTTTCATCGGCATGCTCATATGGGATTTCTGTATGGCGATGCTCGCCAGTACGTTTAGACGGTATTTAAATGAACGAATGTTGCACGGCTTATCCGTTCTGGCGGGTCTCTCTTTACTTGGCTTCGGTGCCTATTTTGGATATCAAGGGATCATGGCGCTCATTGGATAGAATGGTTGATAAGAAAAAGGGCTAAAATCTAAATCATTTTAGCCCTTTTTCATATTTGACAGAAATAGGACACTCTTCAATAATGATGGAAGATACATAAAATTGAAGGAGTTTTTGTCATGCGTATGTTCCTGCCAGCATTCAACTATGTGTGTATGCTGATTTTGTCTGTGATCACAGCGACATTTGTTTATACCATGTTGTTTGCCCCACCTGATACGAGATTCAGTTATGTGGAGGTCACCAGTCTTTTCATTTTGATCGCTTATGTCCTATTTGCTGCACCTATCCAAATGGTTTTACACCGTCATCCTGAGAAGTTTCGACGCCGTGATTTATTGGTTTATTTTATCGGGGCGTGGGTGGTTTGTACGGCGCTCGCATTATGGATTGATTATGGTGTTGTCGTCTTTATTAGCTACAAAGTTTATCTATTTAGCTTTTGTGCGGCCTTTATTTATTGGCTGCTTGATTCCGTCTTTTTAAAGAAGAAACAATCATAAAGGCTTTTCCCGTTTTTTCTCTTGAACATGAACGTGTATGACCTTCGAGAGTCCGCTTGATACAAAAGCAAGAGCCGTCATCAGAAGGACCCAATATAGATTGCTAAGGTCAAATCCAGTATAAGCGAAGATGAAAATCATCGAAATCACGGACGTTAATATGAGGACAGGCCATATCCGTTTAAATAGCAGATAACCAACAAATCCCCAAAGGAAAGCCATCACTGGTAGTGTAAATAAGATCAGATACATCGGATGGAGAAAAAGAAGACGCATGTCATTCACCCATTTCTTTTATAATGACCAACTCTATTAGATAGAGGCGGCTAAATGATGATATGCAGAAGCATACTCATACATGATTAGATAAATGGAAGTGAATTCCTGCTTCATCCGGCAAATCAATCACCTTGTGAATGTCCAGTGAAAGTCGTTGAAGGACAGTCACCACAGCTTTTTCCTCCTCATAGGCTATGGAGAAGACGCTAAAACGAGGTGGAAGAAAATGGCCCAGCTGTATGCAAAAAGTTGCCTTGATCAAAATCTACGATCACTGGAAGAATGGAAGCAGGATGCCTTCACGCAGTTTGGAGAGATGGTAGGGGATGAGGCAGATACATTTCCGTGTGTACCAGGCAGACAAGGATTTTTTCTCGATCATTTACGCTATGGATTTGTCGGTGATCCGCGGGGAGAAGAGGCCGTGAATGAATTAGCAGAGCTTTTAAGGGAATACCAAAGCTGCTCTAGGGAAACCGGTCAATATGCTTCGTTCATTTGCTTTTTTGAAACACCGCAGGATATGAAGGAGTATTCGCTCGAAGAGTATGAGGAGCAGTTTTGGTCGGTTGTTCAGCAATTACATCAAAAGGATGAAATGAAATGGCCAGAGGAAATTCCATCAGATCCTGAAAATCATGAATGGGAATTTTGTTTTCATGGGGAGCCTTATTTTATTTTATGCGCGACACCAGCGCATAAGCTAAGAAAAAGTCGTCACTTTCCTTATGTGATGTGGGCCTTTCAACCAAGGTGGGTGTTTGAAAAGATGAACGGTTCCACCACATTTGGTCAAAAAATGAGTAAACTCGTTCGGAAGAGGCTGAAGGCGTATGATCAAGTAGATGTACACCCAGCATTAAAATGGTATGGGGATCAGAAAAATTTAGAATGGAAACAATATTTTCTCTCAGATGATGAGGCGGAGAAACCAGCCTCCGCCAAATGTCCATTTACTGCTTTAAAAAACATGATGAAATTATGATGCGGCCTGATCCTGTTTCCACTTTTTTCTCATAAAGAGTACCATGATGGCAATGACGGCAATGATCCCAAGGCTTATAAAAAAGCCGGGTCGTCCGCTTGCCTCTGTCAGAGTGCCTGAAACAGCCGCACCAATCAAGAGCAGGGCAAGAACCGTTTCACACGTTTGACGAGTAGATGGTTTTGACAGCTTTTTGCTCGAAAGCAGAATAAACACCCATGTGTATAAAAGAGTTAAACCGGCTGCTGTTGTGAGATGCTCATATATGTGTTTGGACAAAAAGAGTGCCAGCAAAATCGAGACAATCAATCCAGCAGCAGTTAACAAGATCGAAGACCATCTAACATGAGATGGTTCTTTTTGTTTAAAACAAGCAGGTGCATCGTGATGTTCCGACATCGTGCCAAGCAGCGTCGTGACTGCATAGAGGGAGGCAACCAATGTGGAAAACCCAGCAATAATGAAAATGCCATTAAAGATATGAAGGAAAATCGATAAATGAAATGGTTCTAGTGATGTAATGAATGGACTGCTATTCTCGTTAAAGGCTGTCACTGGCACAAGCAAAAGCGCAAGTCCGATGGAGACGATATAAATGACAGCAAGAATGATCAGCATCACACGTCCAGATTTTGCGGCGTCTTTCGGGTCTTTTAAATGAACCGCCATCAGCCCCATGACTTCAATTCCCCCGAAAGCATAAAACGCATAAATCAGCCCATTCCATAAACCGAGCGGGCCGAGCGGCATCCATTCATGGTCTTTATTTGGCAGGTGGAGGGTGGGCCTATGCTCTGTGAGAATGCCGCATAAAACAAGAACGGCAAGGACGACAAACAATAGGATCGCCCCGGTTTTCAGCACGGCAAGGACATTTTCCGTCTTTTGAAAAGAAGAAAGCCCAATGATAATCACAAGCAGGGCAAGAGCGGAATAAATCGCTGAAAACACCCATAGTGGAATGGATGGAAACCAGTGACGAGTAAAAAGAGAAATCGCCGTCAGTTGACTCCCTGTGATCAGCATTTCTGAAAACCAATACACCCAGCCATTACTAAAACCCGCCCAGCGCCCATAGGCTTTTCGGGCATAGGAACAAAATGATCCCTTATCTGGGTTCTCGGCTGTCATCGCAGCCAGGTGTTTAAAGACGAGATATGTGCCGACTGCCGCAAGCAAAAATGAAATGCAGACGGAATAACCGGATTTTGTAATAGCGATGCTGGAACCAAGGAAGAAACCAGTGCCGATTGTACAGCCGACTCCGATAAGAGAAAGCTGCCACCAAGATAAAGATTGTTCTTCTTTCAATGCATGTGCAACACCTTTCCGATTCAATAGCATTAGCTTGTGACCGCCTCTTTTTTTTATACATGATCAAGAGGACGTTTTGGGCATACTGTCAACATGGAAAGGAGTGCATGTGATGAACGGAGAATACGTGATTTTACCAAAGGATGGGCTTGGTTTTCGGTTAGGAAAAGGACAATGTATGCGAGTGGTTGATGTCGAAGGGCAGCAAGTAGCAGACGTGATGGCCTATCATGAAAAGGATTTTTATGAAAAATTTGATCAAGGCGCTACAATGGACAGCCTATTCTCTTCCAAGGTGAAAAAGGGAGATCAGCTTTATTCTAATTTATATAAGCCAATGTTTACGGTCATTGAAGATACAGTCGAATGTCATGATTTATATATGCCTGCGTGCCGGCAAGAAATGTATCAGCTCTTATACGGCAGGACGCACCTAGAGGTCATGCATACATGCTACGATAATCTCAGAACGGCTTTTGAGCCATTCGGGATTCCAAAGGAAGATATGTATTATCCTTTTAATGCGTTTATGAATACAGTCATTGATGAAAAAGGAAAGCTGTCTGTCGAGCTGCCAAAATCGCTCTCCGGTGATTACATTCGTCTGCGTGCAGAAATGGACCTCATTGTCGCGGTGTCTGCATGTCCTGCCGACATTGGAAAATGCAATGGCTCAAGCTGTACATCCATCCGGGTGGAGATTGATTGAAAAGGAAAGACCAGTCAAAACGGCTTGGTCTATTTCGTTTGTGAATGTTTGATCATTTATGAAAAAGGGGAACGTCTAAAAAATATCTTTTTTCAAAACATGATATAATAAAGTGGCTAAAATCGTAGGTAAATCAATTGAAATGGAAGTAAAACCTGTTCTCTTCATGTAGAGGATGCTTAGGAGGAAAAGTGTATGAGTTTGCAGAAAAAAATCAGCCAAGAGTTGCATGTGCAGCCCTCAATTGACCCAAAGCAGGAGATCGAAAAACGGGTTGGATTTCTAAAGGCTTACTTGAAAAAGACCGGTGCAAAAGGATTCGTTCTCGGTATTAGCGGCGGACAGGATTCAACGCTTGCCGGCCGTCTCGCTCAGCTCGCTGTAAGTGAGCTTCGTCAAGAAGGAAAAGAGGATGCTGTCTTTATTGCAGTCCGTCTACCGCATGGCACGCAGCAAGATGAAGACGATGCGCAGCTGGCTCTATCATTTATTCAGCCGGACAAGTCTTGGAAATATGACATCGCACCTGCCGTGACGGCATTCAGTGAACAATATCAAAAGGAAACAGGCGGTGCGCTGTCTGATTTTAATAAAGGGAACGTCAAAGCACGTATGAGAATGATCGCACAGTATGCCGTCGGTGGACAGGAAGGCTTACTTGTCATTGGAACGGATCATGCAGCTGAAGCTGTGACGGGCTTTTTCACGAAGTATGGTGATGGCGGTGCAGATGTTCTCCCGCTCACAGGTCTGACGAAACGCCAAGGACGGACGCTACTAGAAGCGCTGCAAGCACCAGAGCGTCTATACTTAAAGAAACCAACAGCCGATCTGCTGGATGACAAGCCTCAGCAAACGGATGAAACAGAACTTGGTATTACGTACAATGAAATTGATGATTACTTAGAAGGAAAACCAGTTTCAGATCAAGCAGCAGAAGCGATTGAAAAACGCTATGTTCAATCAGAACATAAACGTCAAGTACCAGCTTCTATGTTTGATGACTGGTGGAAATAAAATAAGTGACCTCTCCAGTAGATGGAGAGGTTTTTTTATGTCAAATTTCAGCTGAATTTGACAGAATGAAACGAAAATGGTTCATTAATAAGTAGAACGATCTACATAAGTCTGTTTGACTAAATAAAGGGTAAATTGAAGAAGAAGTGGTGAAATAATTAGTTCGATTCACTTAATTTCTCATCAAAAGACAGTATTTTCAGAAAAAATGATTGACGATAAAAAAGAATGCGCTTACAATGAAAACACATTCCAAAAAGTGAAATTGAATTCCACTAGACGGAATAAAAGGAGTCGTTCATCTCCAAATAAGTGGCTAAAGGAATGATTCACACAATGAAAAATCGAAGTGCACTGGAAATATACAAAGAAGGAGGCGCTTGGTGGGAGACTGAGATTAGTCATATTCAAAAAAATTCAATTGAACTTCGGGGCTATCCAATTGAAGAGCTTATTGGTGAATTGTCGTATCCGCAGATGCTTTATCTACTGCTTGTTGGTGAATTACTAGATGATTCGAAGGCAGCTCTTTTTGAAAGTGTTCTTGTCGCAGGTGCGGATCATGGGCCAAGAGCACCGTCTATTGCAGCGGCAAGAATGGCGGTTACGTGCGGCATTTCGTTTAATTCTTCTGTTGCAACAGGGGTGAATCTATTAGGTGATATTCATGGCGGAGCTGGTGAAAAGGCGATGCGTATGTTATACGAAGCCAAAGCAGCCTACGATGAACACGAGGATATCAAGTCTGCTGCAAAGCAAGTATGTCAGACGTGGTTAGCCCGCAAGGAAAAAATTCCGGGAATCGGTCATCAGCTGCATGATGATGATCCGAGAGTGAGACGGCTGTATGAGCTGAGTCAAACATATGTGCAGCAAGGTGATATCAGCGGAACGTACTTACGGTTAGCTGAGGCGATTAGACATGAACTTGAACAATTAAAAGGGAAAAAAATCACGATGAACATAGATGGTGTATCTGCTGCGATCCAATGTGAATTAAACATTCCAGCTGAAGCGGCAAAAGGCATCTTTTCCTTATCCAGAGGAATGGGCATCGTGGCGCATGCATATGAAGAGCTGACAAAAGGTGCCCTAGTGAAAGGTCCTTGTCCGAATGAAGAAAGACTTGTTCGTTATGCGGGGGTCGGGACGCGTCACTTGAAGGAGGGTGAGAGAATTTGAGTGAATTGAAAGCGTTGTCATATATAAACGGCGAATGGCTGGATGCAAACCATGTCAAAGAAGACATTATCAATCCATACTCTGGGGAAATGATCGGTACATCCTATCTTGCATCCTCAGAAGATATAGAACAGGCGCTTTCTATTGCGCAGCAAGCTAAAAAACAATTAGCGGCAATATCAGCATTAGAACGCTCAACGCTTCTAACAAAGGCAGCTGCCTTATTGGAAGAACAAAAAGAGCATTTTGCAAAACTCATTTCTTTAGAATTAGGCAAACCGCTTAAAAATACAAGAGATGAAGTCTCACGATCAATTGAAACGCTGGCGCAGTCAGCCGAAGAAGCCAATCGACTAATCGGTGAGACCATTCCTGGCAATGTATCTTCCCGTGGACAGAGAGCAATGGCGATGACATTTAAAGTGCCGGTTGGGGTTGTGCTGGCGATTACGCCTTTTAATGCGCCTCTCAACTTAATTTGTCACAAAATCGGTCCAGCTTTTGCGGCAGGGAATGCCATTATTTTAAAACCAGCACCGCAAACATCAGCTGTTGCCACAGCGTTTGTTAAGCTCCTGCTTGAAGCAGGGTTTCCAGAAAAGAGCCTGCAGCTTGTGATTGGAGGAGTAGACGCCGGCAGACAGTTAGTCACTGATGAAAGAACCAATCTTGTTTCTTTTACTGGCGGTGCGGTGGGCGGAGAACATATTTCAAACTCTGCTGGATTAAAAAAGGTACTACTGGAACTCGGAGGAAATGGAGCGACGATTGTTCATCATGATGCAGATATCGAGCAAGCCGCATCTCTTTGTGCCAAAACGGGCTTTAGCAACTCTGGTCAAAGCTGTATTTCTGTTCAAAGAATTTATGTTCACAAGCAAATTATGTCGACGTTTACTGAGACACTTAAACAAAAAGTAGAGCAGCTTGTCGTTGGAGATCCGCTGTCTAGTGAAAGTGATATCGGCTGTATGGTTGATGAACAGGCAGCAAAACGTGTGGAAGCATGGATACAAGAGGCAGAGAAAATGGGTGCCGAGCTTTTATCTGGAGGACAACGAAATGGCGCAAGCATCACACCGGCTATTTTGCTAAACCCGCCAAAACAAGCCAAGGTCGTCTGTGAAGAAGTGTTCGGTCCAGTTGTCAGCATTCTCCCATATGAGGAGCTGGATGAGGCAATCAAAGAAGCAAACGATAGTCGATATGGTTTGCAGGCAGGCGTCTTTACGAATCAGCTGGATGTTGCGTTACACGCAGCAAAAGAGCTTGAAACT
Source organism: Bacillus sp. FSL R5-0397 (assembly GCF_038593395.1). Taxonomy (NCBI): domain Bacteria; kingdom Bacillati; phylum Bacillota; class Bacilli; order Caryophanales; family Bacillaceae; genus Bacillus; species Bacillus sp. FSL R5-0397. The sequence goes on from NZ_CP151992.1 coordinate 346,891, forward strand.
GGTGGCGTAGTCATCAACGGGACATCGAATTTCAGACTAGATCACTGGCCATATGGCGGGATTAAACGAAGTGGTATTGGAAGGGAAGGCCCGCGTTTCGCCATCGAGGAGATGACCGAAACCAAAATGGTTGTGCTGCCAAATGGTCTATAAAGGGGGCAGATGGTTGTGAATGTCTTTCAGCAAAAGGTAAAGAGTGCGCAGACAGGCGGTCAGCCGATGATTTGTACGCCGCTCATTGGACAAACAAAGGAAGAATTGTTTCTTGAAGTTGAGGTGTTAGCTGAGAAGAAGCCTGATGTGATAGAGTGGCGAGCGGATTTTTTCAATCACCTCAATGACAAGGAACAAGTCATTGCCACCCTGAAAGGGATGATCGAAAAGGCAGATAGCATCCCATTTTTATTCACCATTCGTTCTGAAAAAGAGGGCGGCGAACGCATCTCACTCTCAGAGGATGAAAAGGTTTCCCTGCTTGTCGAGCTTTGTGCCACTCAGCTTGTGGCTGCCGTTGATTTTGAATTAATGCATGATGTCTCGCATATCCAGCAAGTCAGTCAGGCGGCTAAGAGAAACGGGGTCATCTTGATTGTGTCGTACCACGATTTCCAGCGTACCCCTGCGGCGGATCGGCTTATGGAGCTATTCACCCATGCAGAATCGGTTGGCGCCGATATCGCAAAGATCGCCGTCATGCCGCATTCCTATGAGGATGCATTGACACTGCTTTCTGCGACGGGCAAGGCGAACAAGCATCTGTCCATCCCCGTTATTTCGATGGCGATGGGGGAATATGGCGCCTTCACAAGAATGGTAGGTGGACTCTTTGGGTCTATCATGACCTTTGCTGTAGGGAAAGAAAGCTCGGCACCTGGACAAGTTGCGATACAGGATTTGAATACCGTTCTATCGATTGTGTTTTCAAAGAATCAGTGAGTAGCAGATTCATAGCTGCACCGTGAGAGGAGAGAAACATGAAGAAGAATATATCTACACAGGTCATTCAGTATTTAGAAAATCGAGGAGTTGAGCATATCTTCGGTCTGTGCGGTCATACGAATATTGCTTTTTTATCAGCGCTAGAAAAAAGCCGTATTCAATTTGTGAATGTCAGACATGAACAGATAGCTGCGCATGCAGCAGACGGTTATGCACGAGCGAAAAAACAGACGGCTGTTGTGCTCAGTCACTTAGGTCCTGGACTCACCAATGCGGCAACAGGCGTAGCGAATGCTGCACTCGATTCCATTCCAATGGTTGTTATTGCAGGAGATGTTCCAAGTCATTACTACGGAAAGCACCCACACCAAGAAATCAATCTTCATTCCGATGCTTCTCAATACGAAATTTATCGCCCGTTTGTGAAAAGAGCATGGCGAGTCGACATTCCAGAATTATTTCCAGAAATTTTATCAAAAGCGTTTCAGTTAGCTGAAAGCGGCCGCCCTGGGCCAGTCCTGATTTCAGTTCCGATGGATGTGTTCTCAAAAGACTTAGATGTGTCGTTATTTGAACAAATCGCTCATCATACACACACCGTTGAAAAACCATCTATTGATGATCAAACAGCGAATCGGATATTAGATCGATTGCTGCAGGCAGACAAACCGCTTTTATATGTAGGGGGAGGCATTTTACTAGCCGATGCAGCAGAAGAGTTAAAGGCATTTTCTGACCATTTGAGTATCCCTGTTGCCCATTCTTTGATGGGGAAAGGGGCGATGCCAGATGATCATCCAATGACCCTTGGTATGACAGGGTTTTGGGGGACGAAATTTATCAATGATCAGTGTAAAGCAGCGGACTATATATTGGCTTTAGGCACCCGTTTTGCTGAAGCAGATGCGAGTTCGTGGGAATCGGAGTATACGTTCAATTTCCAATCAACCAAGCTCATTCATATTGACATTGATCCGAATGAAATTGGCCGAAATTATCCTGTGGAAATTGGAGCGGTAGCAGATCTCAAACAGGCGTTGACCGTACTCAATCGTGTGGCGAAAGAAAGGCTGCCAGAAGGTCTGGATCGCCCTCAATTGAAAAAGGATATTGCGGTATATCGTGAGGAATTTCAGAAGAGCAATTTGACGAATATTCAAGACGAGTCTTTCCCAATGAAACCACAACGTATTTTGCAGGAGGTGCGGGAAGTATTGCCGCCTGATGCCTTCATTACAACCGATGTTGGCTGGAATAAAAATGGGGTCGGACAGCAATTTCCTGTATTCACCCCAGGCACTATTTTAACCCCAGGTGGTTTTGCGACGATGGGATTTGGCGCTCCTGCTGCACTTGGAGCAAAGATTGCCCAGCCTGACCGTGTCGTTGTATCACTTGTCGGGGACGGCGGATTCGGTCAAAATCCATCTGTTCTTGCAACAGCTATGGAAGAAAACATTCCTGTTGTGTGGATTGTGATGAACAACAGTGCGTTTGGGACGATCGCCGGCTTGCAAATGGCACACTATGAAACGACATACGGCACTGTTTTTAGAAAAGATGGAGAAAGCTATTCGCCTGATTTTGCAGCCATTGCAAGAGGTTATGGGATGAAGGGGATCAAAATTACGGCGGCTTCTGAATTCAAAGAAGCTTTGGCGGAAGCGATCGCTTCTCAGGAACCGTGTGTCATTGATGTAGCGATGAAAAATGATCCTGTGCCTACTGATGGACATTGGAACATTAATGATATTTATTCACCAAATACAAAACGTTCACATGTCAGTGTGAACTAAACATGACTAGGGAGGAATCAACAATGAAAATTAAAGTGTTAAATCCATTTCAAGACGGTCATCCATTATGGTTAGGTTTAGATCATCCAGAAGAGAACATGATTCGGAAGGTGTTTCAAACGATCACACCAGATACCGTTGGATCAGAGCATATGATGGCAGGTCTCACTATTTTTGAGCCGGGAGAAGCAAGCTCAGTACACAATCACCCGGGTTCAGAGGAATTTGATTATGTGATTAAAGGGTCTGGCGAAGTCATTTGCGATGGAGAAAGACAATCATTTAAACAAAATGACTTTATGTTTATTCCAGACGGTGTCTCGCATCAGCATGTGAACACAGGGGACGAACCTTTATGGCTGATTTGGCTCTATACACCGCAAGGGCAGCTGCCGAAGGACTAAAGAAACCTTGCACGAGAGAAAGAAGAAAAGGGGCTAAAATAGAAAGCATTTTAGCCCTTTATCAATTGAACGAAAGGGAGTCAAGCAATGAATAAGAATACACCACTTGAAGGAATCAAAATATTAGATGTTTCAACGATGATTGCTGCACCATACGGCGCGGTGCTTCTAGGAGATTTCGGTGCAGAGGTCATTAAAGTTGAGATTCCTGGAAAAGGGGATACACTGCGGCATGTTGGCCCTTTTGCAGATGGTGAACCTTTGAGATGGTCAGGGCTTTCAAGGAATAAGAAATCTCTTACACTCGATCTACACAAAGAAGAAGCAAAAGACATTTTTAAAAAGCTTGCAGCGCAGGTTGATGTGATCATTGAAAATTTTCGTCCGGGCACACTTGAAAAATGGGACGTTGGGTACGATGTATTAAAAGAAATCAACCCTCGTTTAATTATGATTCGAGTTTCGGGTTATGGGCAAACCGGTCCATTTAAGGACAAGGCGGGATTTGGTACACCTGCGACGGCGTTTAGCGGCTTTACATATATTCAGGGGTTTCCAGATCGGCATCCAGTCAGCCCGTCCTTTTCCCTTACGGATTATATCGCAGGAATCTATGTGGCGTTTGCCACTGTGACAGCGATGTATTACCGTGACACACATCCAGAAGGAACAGGGCAAATGGTGGATTTGGCTCTCTATGAATCTGTGTTCCGCATGTTAGAATTTTTGGTTGCTGAATATGACAAGCTAGGGAAGGTGCGTGAGCGTTCACCAGGGTTAAGCGGTCATTCAAGCCCTGCCGGCACCTATGAGACAAAGGACGGGCATTATTTGGTTCTTGTGACGAGTACAGATTCGACCTTTAATCGATTGGCAGAGGCGATGAATCGCTTAGATTTACTAGAGAACGAGAAATTCTCTGTGAATGCAGCCAGGCTGAAGCATAACGATGAAATGGATGAGATCGTCTCGCAGTGGATTGCGTCCAAAACAAGAGATGACGTCCTAGACATTCTAGATACACATGGTGTGCCTGTGAGTCCGATTCTAAGCATTCGGGATATCTTTGAGCATCCGCAATTTAAAGCACGAGAAAATATTGTCGAGGTGCATCATCCACGTCTTGGAAAAGTGAAGGTGCCTGGAATCATTCCGAAGTTTGAAAAAACCCCCGGCCGTATTCGCCATATTGCGCCTGATTTAGGTGAACATAATTATGACATTTTAACGAAAATGCTTGGCTTCACAGAAGAAGAGTGTAAACAGTTAGAAGAAAAAGGGGTCATTTAAGACACTCAACCGATCCGCACGCTGCGGAAACAAAGGAGGATGGTTATGAAAGTGCATTCAGAACTGAAGGGGAACGACTTGCGGCCTGCTTATGCGAAACCAACAAAAGCTCGTTTCGGCATCTTGATTCTGTTGTTTTTTATTACCGCTATTAACTATATTGATCGAGCCAGTGTATCCATTGTTGCACCTGCGATTCAGTCTTCATTGCAATTAAACCCTGCCTTATTAGGCCTCATCTTTTCAGCATTTAGCTGGACCTATACAGCCATGCAGATCCCTGGCGGCTTTATTCTTGATAAGTTTGGATCAAAGGTAACGTATGGAATATCACTCATTACTTGGTCTATTTTCACCGGTTTACAGGCGTTTGCGAACAGCTTTGCCTTCTTATTTGGCTGCCGTTTGTTTATCGGAATTACAGAATCTCCCGCATTTCCTGCGAATAATCGCATTGTGACCACATGGTTTCCAAGGCGGGAACGCGCATTTGCAACAGGGGTATATACCGCTGGAGAGTATGTGGGGCTTGCATTTGCGACACCTCTTCTTTTTTGGATCATGACAACTTTCGATTGGAGAACCGTCTTTATCACTGCTGGTGCGCTCGGTATTATATTTGCTTTCTTTTGGTACAAGTATTATCACGAACCGAAAGAGCATCCGAAGATCAATGAAGATGAATTAGAATTGATCCGTCAAGGCGAAGGACTGACTGTGGCATCACAGGAGAAACTGAAATGGGCAGACTTTGCCGCACTTTTAAAATATCGTAAATTGATTGGACTCTATATTGGTCAATTTTCTGTTGCGTCTACCCTCTTTTTCTTTTTAACATGGTTTCCGACCTATTTAGCAGAGGCGAAAAATATGGCCTTTCTCAAAGTGGGTTTTGCGGCATCCCTGCCATACATCGCTGCATTCTTTGGAGTGCTGTTTGGAGGCTATGTGTCTGACTGGCTGCTTAAAAAAGGTGTATCGGTCAATGTAGCGAGAAAGCTGCCGGTTGTGGTCGGTCTGCTTCTGACAAGTACCATTGTTTTAGCGAATTTTACAACGAATATCCCGCTTGTGCTGACTATTTTATCCATCGCGTCCTTTGCGCAAGGACTGTCTAATATCTCCTGGACCATGCTGTCTGAGGTGGCACCAAGAGAAATGGTCGGGCTGGCTGGCGGCGTATTCAACTTTTTTGCTAACTTATCCGGCATCATCACCCCGCTGATCATCGGATTCATTGTATCGGCGACAGGCTCTTACAACGGCGGTATTTTATTCGTCAGCCTAGTGGCATTAGGCGGAGCGTTGTCGTATATCTTTATTGTAGGTAAGATTGAACGGATTCAATTAAAATAATAGAGAGTAAGAAAAAGAGAACTCATTGGGTTCTCTTTCAGCGTGTAGACAAACCCTCGCATTCGGTGTCAGTCCTGCGCGCTGGTGCTCACGAATGTCAAATTCGCTCCGCGCCGGTACTCGTCCTTCCTAGGGCTGCAAAGGTTTTCTATCACACTGAAAAAAAGACAAGGGGCTAAAATCAAATTCATTTTAGCCCCTTGTCAACAAACTTGAAAGAGAACTCATTGGGTTCTCTTTTTCTATGAATAAAAGATGACGGTGATGATCGTTGCACATGCGATCCCCATGCTGATATAAAAACCAGCAAACCAGATATTCCATCGAGTGATTCGGTAAGGGTTGACCTTCATCAAATCGGCTAATAGGGAGACAGATACATTATATGGGCTAAACATGACCGTTGAGGTTCCAGCGATAATGAGCATGATTGCGATGGGAAGGGCAGGCAGTTCATGAATGACAGGTGCCATCAAGCTCACTAAGAGAGCAAGCGAAACGAGCGGGTGAAAACCGCAAAGAGCGGTGATGAGAAAATACAGCCCGATGACCCCATAAACCCAAATGGCATGATCTGATATACTGACGATAAATGCTTGAATCGGCTGCAGGCTGTTTGTGACAAGCAGCATATCGACAAAGAAGCCCGCGCTTAAAAATAGACACATATAATTGGAGAGCTGGCGGGTTCGTTCTTTCCAATGGGGAATAGAAACGGCTACATATTGTTTTCGTTTTTTGATGATAGACGAGAATAATAGAGCGAAAGGAATAATCGTCAGCACAACAGCGAACAGATAACCTTTTCCAATCCAGGCGTCAACAAGCGAAACGACTGTCATAAAACTGAGCAGCATGAAAGCAAGCTGAATGGTTTTTCTCTTGATGCGATGAGGGTTGGAGTGAGCTTCTGCCGGCTGGATGATATGCGGCAATCGTTTGCTTTGACGAGAAAACAGCAACCAATCCGTCAACAGCACAAGCACCATTAAACAAAAGGTAACGGGTGCAATCTGATAATATTTCAATTTGGTTGCATCAATGGTGACACTCACCAGTACTTCGACAGGACTCCAGCTAAGACATAGCGCATATGACCTTAAAAGATTGCGCGTATAAAGGTGCTGTTTGACTTGTTCCTGAAGGGCGTTCAGCGACGGTTTCAAGGATGTATATAATAAGGGAATCGTTGCGATATTTAAAAACATGCCAAGAACATGAGTGACAAAAGAACTCTTGCGATAAAGCTGATTTGTACTTGTTGTATGTAAGGTAAGCAGTTTATTTAATTGAGTATCGAAATGTCCAACATGTATGAGAGAATGAATAAATGGCAACATGAAAAATAAAGAGAGCAAGCCTAGCATGGAATGAAAATGAAGAAAAAGCGTATGCAAAGGCTGTTCTGACCAGAAAAATAACACCAATCCAATCAAGAGAAACATAGCACCCGTTTTCAAATAAAGCCCATTGGCCTTCTTAAAGGAAATGGTGAGCGAAGCAGCCGCCAGCAGACCAACCAAATAGGAGAGAATGGGAGCAGGGAATAGTTGATGAACGATGTATAAGCTAATAAGAAGTGTGAAAATGAGCAGGTAGATCATGATATCTCCTCCATCAAAACATCTATCGGTTTTATTCCGTACAGTGGAATTTGTTTTCTTTTAATGGAACATTTAAAATGGATTATAGCAAAATTGGTTAATCATGTCGATAAGAAATCAAAGGGGAAAAGGAGAAAGTGAACATGGCTGATAAAAAGTCAAAAGAAGAATCAGGATTGCGTACCGTTCAGCGCGCTTTGGATATTCTTTCTTGCTTTAGCGAAGAACGTCAAGAGTTGACGCTAACGGACATTTCAAAAGAGATGAACTTAGCAATGTCTACCACAACGAGACTGCTCAAGGCACTTGAAATGAATCATTTTGTGGAAAAGAACCAAGAGACGATGAAGTACCGGCTCGGTCAAAGACTTTATCTTCTCGGTTATATTGCTGGGAAGTCCATCAAATTGAGGGAACTGGCAAAACCGCTCATGTACACACTTCGTGATGAAACAAAGGAAACCGTCAACCTGTATGTGCTCGATCACAAAAGCAGGGTATGTATTGAACAAGCCGAAGGGCTGCAATCGATTCGGCATCTTGTGAAAATCGGTGAGAAGCTGCCGTTATACGCTGGTGCTGGTGGAAAGGTGCTACTTGCTTTCCAAAGCGAAGAGTTTCAACAGCAAGTTTTCGCATCTGAGGCTGATCACATGACGATGGAGGAATGGCAAAAAGAATGTCGTCATATTCTTGAAACGCATACCGCTTGCAGTATTGATGAACGGGAAGTCGGATCGGCGGCAGTGGCGGCACCGATCTTTAACATTCATGGGGAGGTGCAGGCATGTTTATCCATATCTGGACCGACCCAACGATTTAATGAAGATATCATCCCTCAGCTGCAGCAAAAAGTGAAAAAGCATGCCGAGAAGCTCTCCGAACAGCTCGGTTACGTCGTCAAACACAATTTTTAAGAATGCCTATCTTTTCTCAGTCCATTTATCATATAATAGAAACATTATGTAGCATTCCTTGTCGTAAGGAGGACGTGTCACGAACATGAAAAACAATAGAGAGATTCCTGTGAGACAGCGAAATATTGTCCTCATTGGCTTTATGGGCGTTGGGAAAACAACCATTGGGCAGCTCGTTGCCAAAAAGTTATATAGAGATTTTATTGATGTTGATCAGGAGATTGAGAAAAAGTACAACATGACGATTCCAGAAATGTTTCAGCAAAAAGGAGAAGATTTCTTCAGACAGGCTGAAAAGGACTATATCGTCGATTTATGTGAACATACTCAGCTAAAGATCGTGTCTCTTGGAGGCGGTGCGTTTAAACAGGAAGAAATCAAACGATCTTGCTTAAAGCATTGTACGGTTCTTTTCCTTGACCTATCTTGGGAGAATTGGAAACAGCGGCTGGATATTTTAATTGAAAACCGTCCTGTTCTTCATAACCGCACGCTTGACGAGATGAAAGAGTTGTTTGAAGAGCGCCGGGAAATTTATTCCCTTCATAACTCAAGAGTGGAAACAGATCATCTAGAAGCTGAAGAAGTCGCCAATTATATTGTCGATACACTCAAGCTTGGCTGGGATCTATATTCGAAATAAAAAAGTCTATCCTAAGGGGGTAGACTTTTTCTATTAGATCAGGAGTAGTCAAAGAAATCACAGTCTGATGGTTGAAAAAAAGAAGAAAAGATGTTTTTTCCTTCGTCACTATATCAAAATGTATGCATCCTTTATGTGGTGTGTCTAGCCGTTTGAAAAAAGTGGTGATTAGACTACAACTAGGTCAAGATGATGAGGTTTTTTGATTGATGTGGGAAACGAAATATATCTCTCATTTTCTTTTTTTGAAAAAATAAAATAGTATCTAAATTCTAATAATCGTTTTTTGAATTATTATAATTTTTAAAAATATTGTTGACACCTTCGGTTAGATCATTCTATGATTATTAACGTAAACGCTTACCGTAAACGTTTACTATAACGGATGGGGAGGAATTTGTTGATGAAAAATAAAGAAAAATGGAGCGGTGTATTCCCGGCAGTCTTAATTCCTTTTAAAGATGACTATTCAATTGATGAACCTGCTTTTCGTAAGCTTGTTCGCTGGGTGGCGGAGCACGAAGGGATTAATGGGATCGTTGTCAATGGACATACTGGCGAGATTATGACTTTGCTGCCACATGAACGAGCTGAAGCTGTGCGTATTGCAGCCGACGAATTAAAGGGAGAAATCCCTGTCATTTCTGGGGTTTCTGCTGAAGGGACAATCGAAGCGATCCAGCATGCAAAAGCAGTGGAGGAAGCTGGCGGAGAAGGTATTCTTCTTATGCCGCCACATTCATGGCTGAGATTCGGTATGCAGCCTGAGTCACCTGTCCAATTCTTTAAAGATGTTGCAGAAGCAATTGATATTTCAATCATCGTCCATCAGTATCCAACATGGACAAAAACCTCTTATACAACCAGTCAATTATTAGAAATGTCGGAGATTCCAAACGTTGTCTCATTTAAAATCGGTCAAAGAGACATGGCGCAATATGAAGTCGATGTGCGCGCACTGAAAAAGCATGCATCAGATGTATCGTTGCTCACATGTCACGATGAATATTTATTGCCAACATTAGTTCAAGGAATTGATGGGGCGCTTGTAGGTTTCGGCTGTTTTGTCCCAGATTTGATTGCTGAGCTTGTGAAATGTGTGGAAGAACAAGACCTTGTAGCGGCTAATAAAGTGTACGATAGAATCTTTGAATTAAAGCATGCTGTGTATAAAATGGATGAACCTTCCTCTACCTCTCATCTGCGAATGAAGGAAGCGATGTTCCAGCGAGGTTTGATCAGCAGTTCGCTTGCGAGGAAGCCAGTATTACCTTTAACTCAAAAGGAAAAAGAAGAGATTCGTCAGGGCCTTCAAAGTGTTGGTTTACTTAAGGAAAACGTTAGTAAATAACAGACCATTGATTTCATGATGAAGGTGAGTCGGGTTATAATAGAGTATAAAACAACAGACTCCCGGAGGTATGAAATGTGTCAGTAAGTATTAAAGATGTCGCATTGAAAGCTGGAGTATCTATCGCCTCTGTTTCCCGAGTATTAAGTGGCAAACCAGGAGTAGGTGCTCAAACGGCTGAAAGAATTAAACAAGTGATTGATGAATTAGGCTATCGTCCTAATTTAGGAGCTAGAGGGCTCGTTAAAAGAAAGACTGGCAATATTGCTGTCGTGGTTCCTCGTGGTTCATATATTTTGAATAATCCATTTTTTTCGACGATTTTAGATGGGATAGCGAAGGAATTAGATGAGACTGAATTCAATATGTTGATGTCATTTACATCTGTACAGCAGCAGCGATTACTTGAAACGCAGGCTGTAGATGGTGCCATTTTATTTTCTCCAAGAAATGAAGAATTGAGTATGGATTGGTTAAAAAGTTTAGCTATTCCCATTATCGTTGTCGGAAGTTACTTAGAGGATTCTCCATTTCCATGTGTCAGGCCTGATGATGAGGAAGGTGTGTGTCAATCTGTCACGGCCTTATTTGATAAAGGTCATCGAACCATTGGACTGGTCAATGGTCCAATGAGTTCGATGCATAGTGTGAGGTATTACAAGGGGTATGAGCGTACACTGAAAAATTTAGGATTAACAATGAACAAAGAGCTTGTGTTTGAGTTAGATGAATTTGATGGGGGAAAAGTAGTAGAAGTGGTTTCTCAATTTCTCCAAGGAAACCAGCACATGACTGGAGTTGTTTGCTCTTCAGATTTTTTGGCGATAGGGGTCATGAAAGCGGCAGATATCGCAAATGTGTTAATACCTCATGATTTGTCTGTCGTTGGTGCTGATGATGTGCCCATTGCAAGTTTTCTAACCCCTTCTTTATCTTCTGTTCATGTTGATTTAGTTGGAATGGGAAGAAAAGCGGTTTCTTTACTAACGCAGTTAGTAGAAGGAGAACAGTTAGAGAAGATGGAACATATCTTCCCGATGTACTATGTAGATCGTGGCACCACGGGAACGCCAAAAAAGAAATGATAGATGCTGAAAACTCATATGATCGCTTTAGAATGTCTCTTCATTTAAAATGTAAGCGATTTCTTTTGTGCTCATCAGCATGTACTTTTGCATCATTTCCTCTATTAAGGAGGAGATATCATGACGTTAGAACTCAGCGGAAATTCAAATTCTCATGATGAGCAAGTTGTTGATAGAGCTTCGCAACTATTGACTAGGATGGAAAGTGTACCTTTTTCGAGATGGCATTTAAAACCTCGTATCATTATGGGATCTGCTACCTTTTTTGATGCTTTTGATGCACTATCTTTAGCGTTTGTTCTCCCAGTTCTCATCGGCATGTGGAATTTATCACCTGCTCAAATTGGTCTTCTTATTGGGTCTGGTTATATCGGACAAGCGATTGGTGCTATTTTCTTTGGATGGTTAGCAGAAAGACGTGGCCGTGTATTTAGTGCAAAGTGGACTGTATTTCTCATGTCTATTATGAGTATCGCATGTGTATTTTCAGGTAACTTTATGGCCCTTTTTATTTTTCGTTTTATACAGGGGATTGGAGTAGGAGGAGAAGTGCCAGTAGCGGCCTCATATATCAATGAGTTGTCCCGGGCCCAAGGGAGAGGGAGATTTTTTATGCTCTATGAGATGATTTTTCCATTAGGATTAATGATCTCAGCTCAAATTGGTGCATTTGTTGTACCTAGCTTTGGGTGGAAATGGATGTTCTTGATTGGTGGAATTGGCGGTTTAATCGTCTTTGTCTTCTTTTTCATGTTACGCGAGTCTCCAAGATGGCTTATTTCAAAAGGCAGGTTAGATGAAGCCGAAGGAATCATTGAAGAGATTGAAGCTAGTACAGACAAACGAATGCCTGTTGCAAAGCAAGTGTCCAGCAGCACTGAAAAAGGCGACTGGAAAGAGCTCTTTTCTACTTTTTATCGTAAAAGAACATTGATCGTATGGGGACTATGGTTTTCTGCCTACTTTGTATCGAATGGATTAAATAACTGGTTACCGAGTCTTTATAATACGGTTTATAATTTGCCAGTTGGAGATTCATTAAGGGCAGCCTCTCTCACAAATATTTTACAGACCATAGGGGTATTCGCTTGTGCATTTTTAATCGATAAAGTAGGACGGAAGCGTTGGGCAACCATTGCATTTATCGTAACAGGTGCTTTATTAACGGCTTTATGGATCAGCGGAGCAAATTCTCCAGAAAGCGTTATTTATTTAGGGTCCGCTGCCTACGGAATGATGGGGACAATTACAGTTCTTCTCTATTTATATACACCTGAAATCTATCCAACCCGTATGAGGGTAATTGGTACGGCATTTGCTACAGCGTGGCTTAGGCTGGCCTCAGCGATTGCTCCTATTATGATAGGTTTTATTTTAGAGGTGAGCGGTGTTTCAACTATTTTTATTCTTTTTGCAAGTGTGACTGTAGTGGGAGCAATTCTTGCTTTTAAAATGATCGAAACGAGAGAGAAAGTATTAGAGGATATTGCACCGTAAGTGATGCATGCAGTGAAGAACTTATTCTAAAGAGGGTAGGTTCTTTTTTTATTCAGAGGATTTACGTACACTTTTGAAAAAGCCTAACCTACCTCAGTTCAATTATCTTATAATAGAAACATTATCAGCACTCCTTGTCACGAACATGAAAAGTATATCTATCAGATAGTGGAAATGTATATTCATAATATAAAAGTCTACCGGCTAGGGTAGACTTTTTCGATCAGTTTAATGTTTGATCCCTTGAAGCAGTGTGGCTTTTAGGCAAAAGGATGTTGGCTGACGATGTTCGTCGAATTGCAGTTGAAACAGCTGTTTCGTTTCATCGTCTGCAGCATGAAGGTGGGCAACGATTTCCTTTTGAACATTCTCTGGTGTACGTCCTCGTATGATCCAGTCCTGATAATCAATATGCAGATCCCAGTAACGGATTTCTTCTTTCGTCAGATGGTTGTCAGCGAAAAGCTCTTTCCATTCTGATAACGAGCTTTCTCGCACATGGGAGGGATCTCTCAGTCTATTTAAATGATTAATAAAGTCATCCTGTGCTTGGTTTTCAGGTGCATAATGATCGACAAGTAGAAATTTGCCGCCTTTCTTTAAGACTCGGCTGATTTCAGACATGGCTGCCGGGAGATGTGGGAAGTGATGAGCAGCAAATCGGCATGTGACCAGATCAAATGATGCATCAGAAAAGGGCAATGCGTCTGCGGATGCCTGCTCAAACGTAATGTGGTTCAGTTGGCGCTCTTCCGAAAGTGCTGTAGCAACCTCGGTCATTTTGTGTGTGACATCAATCCCGATTCCTTTAGAGATGACGTCTGAAAAGGAGAAAACGGTATGACCTGCCGCGCAGCCGATATCAAGTAGATGCTCATCGCCCTTTGCCTTCGCCGCCGTTTTCATCCATTCAAGTTCTTTTCCAGCTGCAAAGATGGGTGAATCTCGGTAGTTCTCTGCATTTTGTGAGAATTGTTTCTCGGCTTTTGAATATGGATTCATTCCTTTACCCCCTTTTTGTTGTTTCTTTATCGTAGGGTTCTTCCCGTGATTTGTCTAAGACATAAAAGATATGATATGAATAGTTAAAACCTATGAGGTGAGAGAAGTGGATATACGAATGATGGAATATGTCATGGAAGTGTACCGGCAGCAAAGCTTTACAAAAGCAGCGGAAAAACTTCACATTGCACAGCCCTCGTTAAGTCAGCAAATTAAAAAACTTGAGGAGGAATTAGATACTCCTCTGTTTATTCGGAAGTATGGACAAGTCACTCCTACACCTCAAGGAAACCGATTGATCAAAAGAGCAGAAACCATTTTGAAGGAACGAGATGATTTGTTGCGTGAGATGGGTGAAGCTGCTTATGAGGTGGGGAAAGAACTGTTGATCGGTGCGCCAGCTGTCACAGGGGGATATGTCCTGCCAAGTTTATTAAAAACCTATTGTCAAACGTATCCGCACGTTCACGTTCATTTGATAGAAGAATCGCCTCGTGAGCTAGAAAGACGTTTACTCGCTGGGAAACTGGATCTGGCGATTCTTTCTCTGCCTGTCGAGCATGAATCATTGAAAACAAAACAAATGCTGACAGAGCCGCTTCTCCTCGCCATTCCGCAAACGGCTCAACCGTGGTTGACGGATGAACTCAATGAAATCATCAATCAAGCGGATCAAGAAGGGTCTATCCCGTTTCATCTTCTGGAAGATGCCCCGTTTATTATGCTGAAAGAGGGATATGGCTTTCGGCAAGTGGTCACGGAACTGTGCCGTCATCATGGCTTTCGGCCGAGGATTGCATTTGAAACAAGTCATATTCAAACAGCTCAGGCATTGGTTGAAAATGAGCTAGGTGTGACGGTGGTGCCGAAAATGGTGGCACAAGAGGAAAGGAAAGCAGTCACTTATTTACACATTGATTCATGCCCAACCCGCACACTTGTGTTTGCATATGTGGAAGAAAGATATTTAACGAAAGCCGCGCAAGCCTTCATGGACCTTCAACAGAATCAAGGAAAAGCTTAAACAAACGTTTAATTAAACGTAAAAAGCAGGGGAGTCCCCTGCTTTTACCTTTTTTCAGCGTGATAGAAAACCTTTGCAGCCCTAGGAAGGACGAGTACCGACGCGGAGCGAATTTGACATTCGTGAGCACCGGCACGCAGGACTGACACCGAATGCGAGGGTTTGTCTACACGCTGAAAGCAGGGGGCCCCTTGCTTTCTAATATAAATCCAGCCGCTGATCTGTCATGACGGGGATTTGTTGTCTCACTTCATCTACGAGCTGAAGATCAATGTTTGCATAATAAATGTCTTCTTCATCATTTGTCTCAAGTAGAATGCGTCCGAGCGGGTCAATCACCATGGAGTGACCAGGGAATTCAGTGTCTCTGCTTGTGCCCGTCCGGTTCACCGCAATCACAAATGACTGATTCTCAATGGCTCTTGCGATGAGCAGACTGCGCCAATGGTCCACTCTTGCTGACGGCCATTGAGCGGTATTAACAAGCACCTTCGCCCCTTTGTTCACGAGCGTCCTAGAAAGCTGAGGGAAGCGGAGGTCATAGCAGATCATCGCACCAATCTTGACATTTTCACCATAGTCAAATAAACCAAGCTGATCACCAGCGGTTAAATAGTTATGCTCATCCATTAAGCGGAATAAATGAATTTTATCATAATCTAACAAAAGCTCACCTTGGCGGTTAAAGACATACATTGTATTGGTGATGTTTTCATCTTCTGTCCTCTTATTTAAAACACTGCCTGCGATGAGATACACTTGGTGCTTGCGGGCAAAGGAAGAGAAGAGTTGTTTTGTTCGCTCGCCATCTGCATCGGCAAGCTCATCCGCTTGCTCTAACGCATAGCCGGTATTCCACATTTCAGGTAGAATAATCAAATCAGGCTGTTGGCGGATGGCTTCTTCTAAACATGCTTCTGCTTTCTGAAAGTTTACATCAGGTTCTCCTATTTGTACGTCCATTTGAATCAGGGCGATGTTCATGTCGGTCTGCCTCCTTTATTCGTTTCATGCAATGAATGGTTCGGGTGATATTGCCTGAAGCATCTAGTCTTCAAGCCAGTTTCTTTATCATAAAGCTTTCCGCCATCTTTGCCAATAGAAATGTCAGAAGGTTTTGTTAAATGACTTTCTCAATCAAGAAATGAGTGGTATGATACTCATAACTAATAAAACAAAGGGGAATAGTATGATATGCAATTGTTCGATTTGTCACTAGAAGAGCTAAAAAAATATAAACCAAAGAAAACAGCACGTCCTGATTTCTCAGACTTTTGGAAGAAATCGCTCGAAGAACTGCGCCAAGTGGAGGCAGAGCCAACACTTGAATCTTATGACTATCCAGTGAAAGGCGTCAAGGTGTACCGCTTGACGTATCAAAGCTTTGGACATTCTAAAATTGAAGGCTTTTATGCTGTGCCTGATCAAACTGGTCCGCATCCAGCGCTCGTTCGTTTTCATGGCTATAATGCCAGCTATGACGACGGCATTCATGACATCGTCAACTGGGCGCTGCACGGCTATGCAACATTTGGTATGCTCGTCCGCGGTCAAGGTGGCAGTGAAGACACATCAGTGACGCCAGGCGGGCATGCATTAGGGTGGATGACAAAAGGCATTTTATCGAAGGATACGTACTATTATCGAGGCGTTTATCTAGATGCTGTTCGTGCACTTGAAGTCATTCAGTCTTTCCCCGAAGTAGATGAACACCGTATCGGCGTGATCGGTGGAAGTCAGGGGGGGGCGTTAGCGATTGCGGCCGCAGCCCTTTCAGACATTCCAAAAGTCGTTGCGGCAGACTATCCTTACTTATCAAATTTTGAGCGTGCAGTTGATGTTGCCTTGGAGCAGCCTTATTTAGAAATCAATTCATACTTTCGCAGAAACAGTGATCCAGAAGCTGAAGAAAAGGTATTTGAGACATTAAGTTACTTTGATTTAATCAATTTAGCCGGCTGGGTGAAACAGCCAACATTGATGGCGATCGGTCTGATTGATCAAGTGACACCGCCATCCACCGTGTTTGCGGCATACAATCATTTAGAAACAGATAAAGAGCTGAAAGTGTACCGATATTTTGGGCACGAGTTTATTCCTGCTTTTCAAACAGAGAAGCTGTCCTTTTTACAAAAGCATTTGCTTCTATCAACATAAGAGCATGACAAAGAGCTAAAATGACATTCATTTTAGCTCTTTGTCTTTTTCAGCTATTGGAGCGATCAGCTTAATAACTGGTGTTCTGTCTTGTTTTTTCATCAGGCACTAATGCTGTAACGATCAGGGCAAGGGCTGTGATGATGTGAAGGATGAATCCGAGAATCGGAATCCATGCAAGGCAGGATGTGACAATTCCAATGATACTTCCAATCATTGGTCCCTGGTCTCGCTTCGATAAGACGAGTGTGATAATATGCAGAATAAGCATGACCATGAGCGGTGAATAGCCATTGCTGATAACGAATAGACCTCCGATCACAGGGATAGCAAGGCAAGCTTCAAAAATCCCAGTGATCCATTTCATAATGCGAGATATAGACATCAGATCCAACTCCTTTTTCATATATGTCTTATTCGTATTTTCCCAAAAGGTGAAGAAGTCATGCAGAATTCTATAGAAAGAGTTGATGGACACTTGAGAGAGAGAATTAAGGAAGAGCTGAAAATCATCGAAGAAACGTATGACGTCAAGATTTGTCTTGCCGTCGAATCAGGCAGCAGGGCATGGGGTTTTCCCTCGACCGATAGTGATTATGATGTTCGCTTTTTATATGTTCCCCGGAAAGAATGGTATTGGGCGATGGAAGAGCATCGTGATGTCATAGAACGACCGATTGATGACATGCTTGATATCAGCGGCTGGGAGCTTAGAAAGGCACTGCGCTTATTCAATAAATCAAATCCGTCCATTATGGAATGGCTGTCTTCTGATATCATCTATGCTGAATCTTTCTCTTTGGCAAAGCAGCTAAGAGAATTAAAGGATCGAGCGTTTTATCCTGCGGCTTTGATGTATCATTACCTCAATATGGCGAAGCGGAATGAAAGCCGGCATTTACGAGGAGAGCAGGTGCGAATCAAGAAGTATTTCTATGTGCTTCGTCCGCTGCTTGCCTGTCAGTGGATTGAACGTTACCGAACAGTTCCACCAATGGACTTTCATGAATTACTCAAGGAGCTAGTGGAGGAAGGTCCGCTGTTAGCAGAAATTCACGAACTGCTCAAACGTAAAATGGACGGAGAAGAAATGGATGTAGAGAACCGTCTCGCTCATGTCCATCCATTTATTGATCAAGAGCTGGCGCGTTTTGATGAATTGGTGAAAAGCTACAATCAGCCGAAAGACAATCTGATGCAAGAATTAAATGAGCTTTTGCAGTCTACCCTTGATGAGGTGTGGGCGTAGGAGGGGAGAGTCAGCCGGATCGCGGCAGACTCTTTTTTTATCTCCTATTGTGATAAAACCACAAAAAAAGTCAGAATTTTTGTCATCTTCAAATATTGTAGCGGACAGCTCATGAGCCTTACAATAAAGACATAGCTTACAAAGAGTGGGAGGTGCCCTTTATGGAGTCGGTCACAAGAAATTTCTTCTTGTTTTTGTCAAAGAGCAGTCTCTTGAACCATATTGCTCGTAATTGGGGAAGTGCTGTTGCATCAAAGAAAATCATCGGTGGGAAGGATTTTGAGAGCGCTATCCCTGTCATCAAACGATTAAACGATCAAGGTATGCCCGTAACGGTTGATCATCTCGGTGAGTTTGTCACAAAGGCAGAGATTGCAAATGAGCGGACGAATGAGTGTATTCAAACCATTCAGCGCATTGCAGAGGCGGGACTCAATTCCCACGTGTCACTTAAAATGACATCGCTTGGCTTAGATATTGACGATGACCTCGTGTATCGCAATATGAAAAGCATTTTAGATACGGCAGAGAAACACCGTATTATGGTGACAATTGATATGGAGGATGAACAGCGCTGTCAAAAAACGCTGGACATTTTTAAAGAAATGAAATCTCAATATGAGTATGTCAGTACGGTTTTGCAGGCGTATTTGTACAGAACAGAACAAGATCTTGATGACCTAAATGAGTTGCAACCATTTTTAAGACTTGTAAAGGGTGCCTATAAGGAATCCGCCGAAGTGGCGTATCCAAACAAAAAAGACGTCGATCAGAATTACAAGAAGCTGATCGAAAAGCAATTACTCTCAGGGAACTATACAGCCATTGCGACACATGACGATCAAATGATCGAATTTACGAAACATATTGTGAAAAAACACAATATACAGACAAGTCAGTTCGAATTTCAAATGCTGTATGGCATGAGATCAGAAACGCAGCAAGCACTCGTGAAGGAAGGCTATCAAATGAGGGTCTACACCCCGTATGGACGAGAGTGGTATGGCTACTACATGAGACGTCTTGCAGAAAGACCAGCAAACATTGCATTTGCTTTAAAAGGGATGACGAGAAAATAATTTGAAACGGGAGCGTGACAAAGATGACAACACCTTACAAGCATGAACCATTCACGGATTTTAGCCAGGAAGAAAATCGCCAAGCGTTTGAACAAGCATTAGCCAAAGTAACAGAATCACTTGGGCAAACCTATCCGCTTGTGATTAATGGAGAAAGAATCGAAACAACAGACAAGATTGTCTCGATCAATCCGGCGAAGAAGGAAGAAGTCGTGGGTACCGTATCAAAAGCTGGGAAAGAAGAGGCAGAGCAAGCGATTCAAGCTGCGGCAAAAGCGTTTGAAACATGGCGCTACACGTCTCCAGAAGAAAGAGCCGGCGTCTTATTCCGCGCTGCGGCAAGCATTCGCCGTAAAAAGCATGAGTATTCAGCCCTTCTCGTAAAAGAAGCAGGGAAGCCTTGGAATGAAGCAGATGCAGATACAGCAGAAGCCATTGACTTCCTAGAGTATTATGCCCGTCAAATGCTAGAGCTTGCGAAAGGCAAACCGGTGAACAGTCGCGATGGGGAACGCAATCAATATGTGTACACACCAACTGGCGTGACGCTTGTCATTCCACCATGGAACTTCTTGTTTGCAATCATGGCAGGAACAACCGTTGCACCAATCGTCACAGGGAATACAGTCGTATTAAAGCCAGCAAGTGCGACGCCTGTCATTGCTGCCCGCTTTGTAGAAGAACTGGAGCAAGCAGGTCTTCCGAAAGGTGTTGTCAACTTCGTGCCAGGTAGCGGAGCAGAAGTTGGAGATTACTTAGTAGATCATCCAAAAACAAGCCTCATTACATTCACTGGATCAAGAGAAGTGGGCACACGTATTTTTGAACGTGCGGCAAAAGTACAGCCAGGACAACAGCATTTAAAGCGTGTCATTGCTGAAATGGGCGGTAAAGATACCGTGGTTGTAGATGAGGATGCAGATGTTGAATTAGCCGCTAACGCCATTTTCACATCAGCCTTCGGGTTCTCAGGTCAAAAATGTTCAGCTGGATCTCGTGCTGTCGTCCACGAGAAGCTGTATGACCAAGTCGTTGAGCGAGTGAAAGAAATCACAGAAACGAAAACAACAGCGAATCCGTTATCAGCTGATGTGTACATGGGACCTGTCATTGATCAAGCTTCCTTTGACAAGATCACGGAATATATCGAAATTGGCAAGCAAGAAGGCCGTCTAGTCACTGGCGGAACAAGTGATGATTCAGAAGGGTACTTCATTCATCCAACCGTGTTTGCAGATCTAGAGCCAACATCTCGTTTAATGCAAGAAGAAATCTTTGGACCTGTCCTAGCTTTCTCAAAAGTCTCAAGCTTTGATGAGGCGCTTGAAGTAGCCAACAACACAGAATACGGGTTAACCGGTGCGGTCATTACAAATAATCGTGATCACATCAACCGTGCGAAGCAGGAGTTCCATGTCGGGAACCTTTACTTTAACCGTAACTGTACGGGAGCGATTGTGGGATACCACCCATTTGGCGGCTTTAAAATGTCAGGAACTGATTCAAAAGCAGGCGGACCAGATTATCTTGCTCTGCACATGCAGGCCAAAACGATCAGCGAAATGTTTTAATATGGAAAAGCATGAACTCGTGCAGGCGAGTTCATGCTTTTTTTACCTGTCTACGACTTGTTTCTATACAAATATGACTGGAAAGAAGTATGATAAATGTATCACTTATTCAGGGAGCAATCGGGATGGAAGAGATATTAGAAAAGCTTCATACATTTTTTGATGTCGATAAATTAATTGCATTTATTAGTGGTTATTTAAAAAAACCAGTCATTTTAGAAAGTACTGAATGTCAGCTGCTTGCTTATAATTCTTACAGCATCCAGCAGTTCGACCCAGTCAATCAGCAAACCATTTTCTCAAAGGAATGTCCGGGAGCTGTGGTGGATTGGTTAAAAAAAACAGGGGTCATTGAGCAGCTATATACAGATTCAAATCCTTTTTATGTGAATGGTCATGAGGAGCTCGGGTTTAATCGACGAGTGGCTGTGAGCGCCAAGCACAAACAAGAGGTTGTCGGCTTTATTTGGGTGCAGGACATTGAAGATTCTCTCTCTCAAGAGGAGCTGCAATTTTTACACGAGGCATCGTTTCAAGTTGGAAAAGTTATTTATAAAAATAAGAAACAGTTGGAGAAAAAGGAAGGCAAAATTGAAGAGTTCTTCAAAAAGGTCATGGATGATCATTTTTATACAGAAGAAGAGCTGAAATGGGAAGCTGAGAATTTAAGCATTCCACTGCCAGCTGTCTTTACTGTGATGGTTGTTCATGCCGCCGATAACAAAAGTGAGACGGCAGAAGATGTGAAGGATGTGATTAGAACCTATTTACAGCTAGAAGACAAGGTCAATCATGTCTACTCTGTGCAAGCAGACATCGTCGTGATATTAGGCAGTTTGTCAGATCGCCACTCACCAAAAGCGACCGCTGCGGATGTCGTCGCCCATCTTCAATCGAAAACGCATACACACCCATCTCCTTTATATATTGGGATGGGAAGAGAATATCGAGATGTCATGAAAATGAGCACAAGTCGATTTGAAGCGATAGAAGTCGTGAAAGCAGTGAAGATTGTCGGCGGACAGGAATTGATTCCATACGATTACGAGCATTTGGGGGTCTTCCGGTTCTTAGACTCGATTTACAGTCACCAAAAAAAGAAAAACGACTTCAATCCAGATTTGTTGCGCCTAAAGGAAAAAGACCGTGACAGCCAAACATCATTTTTAAAAACCTTAGAGGTCTACTTATTGAATAATTGTAAGCTAAAACCAGCTGCAGAGCAGTTGTTTATTCATCAAAATACACTAAACTATCGAATGAAACAAATTTTTGAAATGACGTCTATAGATTTAAGTCATTTTAGCCAGCGATGTGAGTTATTTATTGAATTGATGCTGATGAAAAAAGATCAATAGACGTGGACTCCGCAGGTGCAAAGGATGACCTGCGGATTTTTATGCGAGATCATAAAATGGCATACAATTGCCTTATTTCGTTGTATGATAGATAAAGATTTTATGAGGAAAGTGAAAGGAGGGCCACCTTTGGGATCAGTCACCTTGGCCATTTTAATTTTCATCATGACCCTCGTCCTTGTCATTTGGCAGCCAGGACGTTTAACCATTGGATGGTCAGCGTGCGGGGGAGCGATTCTTGCTCTTGCTTTTGGGGTCGTTCATTTGGGCGATGTATGGGAAGTTACCCAAATTGTCTGGAACGCCACCTTTGCATTTATTGGAATTATCATCATTTCATTGATTTTAGATGAGATTGGTTTTTTTGAATGGGCGGCACTTCATATGGCAAAAGCCGCAAGAGGGAACGGGGTCCGCATGTTTATTTATTTAACATTGCTCGGCGCTGTGGTAGCAGCTTTTTTTGCCAACGATGGAGCGGCACTTATCTTAACCCCGATCGTTTTATCTGTGGTCAGAGCGCTGAAGCTGGATGAGCGTATGATCCTGCCATTTGTCATGGCAAGCGGCTTTATTGCAGATACGACGTCTTTGCCATTTGTCATTAGTAACTTGGTCAATATCGTATCAGCCGATTATTTTCATATTGGCTTTCTTGAATATACAGCAAACATGTTCGTCCCAAACCTTGTATCGCTTGGCGCTAGTATGCTTGTGCTGTATGTGTTTTATCGGAAACTCATCCCGAAAACGTACGATGTTTCGCAGGCGAAGGAACCAGCTTCGGCCATTCGTGATCTGCGCATGTTCCGGTTATCTTGGTATGTGTTAGGGTGCTTGCTTGTTGGATATTTTGCTGGGGAATTGGCAGGCATTCCGGTGTCAATCATTGTAGGAGGCATTGCCATTGCTTTCTTATGGCTGGCGAAACGGAGTCCACAAGTAGCGACAAAACGAGTCGTCAAAGAAGCACCGTGGTCGATTGTGTTTTTCTCTATCGGCATGTATGTCGTGGTGTATGGGCTGAAAAATGTCGGCCTGACAGAAATTTTAGCGGCGTGGATTGAACAGGGGGCGTCACACGGTTTACTTGCGGGAACGATGTTTATGGGGGTTCTGGCAGCAGTACTATCTTCAGTCATGAACAACCTCCCAACCGTTTTAATTGATGCGATTGCCATCGGTCACACAGATACAGCAGGTGTGATGAGAGATGCACTGATTTATGCCAACGTCATCGGCTCAAACCTTGGTCCAAAAATGACCCCAATCGGTTCATTGGCGACATTGCTGTGGCTTCATGTCTTGAAGAAAAAAGGTGTGCATATTTCTTGGGGAGCATACATGAAAGCTGGAATCATTCTAACCATACCAACTCTGATCATCACGTTATTGGGGTTGTATGTGTGGTTATGGCTGATACATTAAAAAGCAGATCTCAAGGATCTTAGCGCGTAGGCAAACCCTCGCATTCTTTGTCAGTCCTGCGTGCTGGTGCTCACGAATATCAAATTCGCTCCACGCCAGTGCTCGTCTTTCCTAGACTGCAAAGGTTTTCTATCACGCTGAAAAGTAGAAAAAGGGCTAAAATCAAGTTCATTTTAGCCCTTTGTCAACAATTCTAAGCAGATCCAATGGATCTGCCTTTTGTTGTTATAGATATTTTGCATAGCGTTTTTCCAAAAAGTCTTGGAGCAATGAGACCACACTGCATATGCCCCAGTAAATCAAGGCAACCAATATATACATGGTCATATAATCGAATTCTCGTCCACCCACAATTTTTGCTTGCTGGAAGAGTTCGGGCACAGTAATCATTGCCGCTAGTGAGGAAGCTTTGATTAAATCGAGCATGACGTTGGTCAGGGGCGGCAGTGCAATGCGCACGGATTGAGGCAAAATGACTCCGCGCATCGTTTGCCAATAACTGAGACCAAGTGATTTGGCGGCTTCCACTTGACCACTTGGAACAGAGGAGAGAGCCGCCCGGTTAATTTCGGCAATGTATGCAGCACTATTGAAGCTGAATCCAATAATAGCAGCAGTGACAGCTGTAAATTCAATGCCGATGTAAGGGAATCCGAAATAAAGGATAAACAAAATGACCAGAATGGGAACCCCTCGCATGAATGAAATATACAGCCGTGCAGGCAGCCGAAGGAACCACGTATTTGCCATTCTAGCAAGGGCAATAAAAAAGCCTAGAATCGTCCCAAAAAACATGCTCACAAAAGAAATGAGCAGCGTCAGCCAGATGCCTTTCATGACAAATGGAAATGACGCTTTTGCCAGTGCAGGATTAAAGATATATTCTAAATGAATATCTCCCACGTCTGCGGCTCCTTATTTAGAAATGTCGACATCTTCGACATCAACATCAATTTTCTTTGAGACGTCAGCATCATTAAAGAATTTCTCCGA
Organism: Bacillus sp. FSL R5-0397; assembly: GCF_038593395.1. NCBI lineage: Bacteria > Bacillati > Bacillota > Bacilli > Caryophanales > Bacillaceae > Bacillus > Bacillus sp. FSL R5-0397. The sequence goes on from NZ_CP151992.1 coordinate 371,634, forward strand.
AATCTTTTTCATGGTTCCGTCTTTTTTCATCTCTTTTAATACACGATTTAATTCTTTTTGAAGCTCTGTATTGTCTTTTTTCATCACAAACCCTTGTTCATTCGGCATGTATTTTAGGTCTGGATGGATCGTAATATTTAGCTTAGGGAATGCAGCAAGCGCCAGTGTTTGTAAGTAGTAGTCATTTAAAATGACATCTGTACGGCCATTTGCGACATCCTTTAAATATTGCTCGTTTGTGGCATTATCATAGATGACTTCTTTTGCACCATACTTACGGGCAACATCCATATAAATGGTCGTTGCAGCACCTGCTGCTTTCTTTCTTTTTAAATCCTTTAGCGTTTTAATACCTGACAGATCATCTTTTCTAACGATAGCGGTTCCATAGGAGTATTTATAAGGTGTTGAAAAGGCGAACTTATCTTTCCTGTCATCTGTGATGTCGATATCGTTTGCAGCGGCATCCACCTGACCTGAATTAATGGCACTGAGCATACCGTCATAACCCATTTCTTTAAATTCTACTTTTACGTCAAGGCGCTTAAATGCTTCTTTGACGACTTCCACTTCATAGCCAGTCAATTGATCCTTGCCGTTCGATGTATCATGGTAAGACGTAGGATACAAGGTGCCTGAAGTAGCGACCACGATTTTCCCTTTCTTTTGAATCTGATCCCACTTTGATTCTCCAGACTGAGATGAGCCTGATTGATTGCAAGCAGACATGACAAGCATGAGAGCAGACACAACAAGCAGCACCCATATAGGTTTTCTATGATAAAAACGACTCATTTAAGAATCCTCCTCTATTTTTTATACAAAACAAAACATAGCACGCTTTTTCAGTTAGGACAACGTTTTCAGATGAAAAGCGAAAAAGTAAGAATATTATGTGCAATTTGATGCTGTGAATAATGTATAAAAAAGGAAAGAGTGTGCAAATTAAAATCGAATAAAGGAGGGAACGACAGAGATGAAAAAAACAAGTGGTTTGATCTTACTAACGATGGTGCTATTATTTGGTTTTCAGGTGAATACGGCTCATGGAGAAACACCCCAAATGGAAAAGCGCCCCGTCACGCATCAAGTAAAATTAACGACAGAGCAACAAAAACAAATTGAAGTTCTTGAACAGCAAATTTTGTCTAAACGAAAAGAAGTGATTGAAAAATACGTTCAGTATGGTGTGTTAACGAAGGAACAAGGCACGCACATCACAAAACGAATGGATGAACATTACAATCATTTAAAAAATAACGGGTTTGTTCCATTACTAAAAAAACCACAGCACCATCGACCATAAGTTCAAGAAAACCGGCAGCAAGGTGCCGGTTTTTATTGTTTATGTGTTAAAAGGTCAGTATCTCACCATCTTGAGGGACAAAAATGGCCTGATCTGCATGATTCTCTTGAATGTAAGATGTTAATGCCGCTCTTGTTAATAAACAATGATTCACGGCTTCAAGGTGACAGGCGATGATTTGAGCTTGTGGTTGAGTATGGTGAATGTCTACAATCTCTTCCTTTGTCATCGTAATAGGGTCTCCCTCTAAAAATTGGGCAGCCCCACTATTGACCACAATAATATCTGGCTGGCATGTATTCACAACCTCTTTCGGCTCATCACACCAAATGGTATCTCCTGCAATATAAAGAGTAGGCTCATCAGGATGAGAGAAAACAAAACCGCTCACTTGTCCCATCCGTTTAGCGGTTTCTCCTGTCCCGTGCTGCCCGCCAGTTCGTTTCATATGAACACCGCAAACATCCATTTCATCTTCAATGCATGTAACATGCTGAAATCCAGCTTCTTTCACTATCGTGCGATCTTTCTCTGATTGAGTATAGATCGGCAAAGTTTGCGCTAACCTCTTTTTTGCCTCGTCGTCAAAGTGATCTACATGTAAATGAGTGAGCAGGACAGCATCCGGCTGTAATATCTTGTCCAAATCAATGTTTGCAGGCAGATCCACAATTGGATTGTTTACATGTTGATTGGCAGTATGCGGGAACGGTGGATAGGTTCCTTTTGCTGCTAAAAAGGGATCGATTAAAAATGTTGACGGACCATATTGAAGGTATAAAGTAGCATTACGAATGAGTGTTATTTTCATTAGAAGGCCTCCTTTTTTTCTCATTAAGTTTACAGTATATTAAAAGAGCTTCATGTGACAGAGGATCATGAAAGTCTTTCAGCGGAACGACTTGATTTTTGAAAGAGGTGAGCCAATGCTAGACAAAACAGATATGGATATATTAAAAGAACTCTCAAAAAATAGCCGATTGACGATGAAAGCACTTGGTGAAAAAGTCCATTTAACCGGTCAAGCTGCTAAAAATAGAGTTTTAAAGCTTGAAGAAGAGGGGGTTATTGAAGCCTATACCATTTCAATTAACTGGCGGACACAGCAGAACATCCAAACATTTTTACAGCTCTTTACCCGAAGTCATGATCATGAACCGCTTTTATCGTTTCTCCATCAAAAGGAAGAAATCAAAAACCTGTTTAAAATAAGTGGAGAGGGCTGTTATATGGCTGAAGGACATTTCTCCAGTCATGATGAGCTTGATCAATTTTTAACGGAGCTAACAAAGCATGCAAATTATAAATTGTCTATCGCTGTGAAACGTCTCACTCATCAAGAATAGATGAGGCGCAGGAGGAAATAACCGATGAAAAGATTAATTGAACATCAGGCTGAACCGATCACAAAGGAAAGAATCAAAGCGGATTTGGTTCAACTTGGTGTAAGGAAGGGCATGATCTTATGTGTCCACTCATCCTTGTCATCTATTGGCTGGGTGAATGGAGGAGCTATAGCCGTTATACAAGCTATGATGGATATTTTAACAGATGAAGGAACACTGATTATGCCGGCACAAACATTAGAGCTGTCGGATCCTGCTGATTGGATCAATCCGCCTGTTCCTTATTCTTGGTGGAAACCGATCAAAGACACAATGCCTGCATTTGATCCGGCTTACACAGCTCCAACAGCAATGGGAAAGGTAGCGGAGACCTTTTGGAAATACCCAGGCGTAGAAAGAAGCAATCATCCTCATTTCTCATTCACCGCCTGGGGGAAAAGGAAAGATGAAGTGTTGAAACACCATGCGCTTCCTTATGGTTTAGGAGAAAATTCACCTCTTGGACGTCTGTACGATCTTGATGCAAAAGTGCTGCTAATTGGCACGTCATTCGAGAGTGTGACAGCTTTTCACTTAGCTGAATATCGAATCTCACAGCAAGACCTCATGACACGAGGGGCCCCCATTTTAGAGAATGGTTGGAGGGTGTGGAAAGAGTATCAAGATATCATCACAAGAGAAGAACTATTTGAACAGATTGGTCGTGATTTCTTACAATCAGGATGTAGTTATAACCACAGTCAAATCGGGCTAGCCAATTCGTATTTATTGCCGATGAGAGAATCGGTCGATTTTGCGGAAAAATGGCTTGAGCAGTACGACCAGGCGTGATCTAAGCATTCTGAAAATCAAAATAATAGAGATCTTGATCAGGGTGCTCAGATATATAGCAGGTGAGCTGATAGTCTCCTTTTGGAATGGAGAAAGACAGTACCTGTGCCATGACGCTTGTCAGATAAACATCATCACTTGAATGAATAAATGGCACTGTGATGACTCTATCAACGGATGATGGAGGCTCATGGCTGTTTAATGTCACGATAATAGAAGCTTTTCCGTTATTGATGCCTTCAAAAGAAATACCTCGATCCCCAGTTGCGAATCCTTGAAGAATATCGTCATCTGTCCAATCAATCACAGGTGGCGTCGTGCTTCCAGTGTATACGGTGATTTGGTGATAGGAGATAGATAGGGGATACGTTTGATTTAAATCATTCATATAGATAACTCCTTTATTCATAAGATTTGTCCAGCTGGCGATCATGTTGAAAAGTGAATGTTTGAAAGTAAGATTATTGAAGAGAATGTTAGGCAGCAAGACGATTGTCGCCGTCTTGCGCTACTGTTTGAGGGATCTAGATGTGAAATTGCGAAACCATTTCTTTTAGGTCTCCTGCTAAATGGGCGAGAGCCTCTGATGAAGCTGTTACTTCTTCCATTGCTGCGAATTGTTCTTCTGTTAAACCTGCTACTTGTTGTGAATGTTCACTCGTCAGTTTAACGCCTTCTGTGATAGAGGCAAAGGTTTGCTTCGCATCATTTGTATAAGCTGCGATTTTTTGGGATGCATCTGATAAATGTTTAATGCCATCTGCCATTTCCTTCATTGACTGCTGAATGTCAATAAATGAATCCTCTGTATGAGAAATAAGAACAGCCCCTTGAGCCGCTTCCTCTCGTACTCGTTTAATGGCACTCGTCGAATGATTCATCTCTTTTTGTATTTCGGAAATGAGATGTGAAATCATGTTGGATGATGTTTGCGATTCTTCTGCGAGCTTCCTCACTTCGTCTGCCACAACGGCAAAACCTTTTCCATGTTCACCTGCGCGTGCTGCCTCAATGGCCGCATTAAGAGCAAGTAGATTTGTTTGGTTAGCGATATCTGTAATCACTTTCGAAATTTGATCAATCTCGGCTGAACGTGTTTCTAGCGCTTGAATTGCTGTGCCGTTCTCTTCAATTGATTTTGCAATAGATGTCATTTGTGAATTGACTTCACCGATATTTTGTACACCTTTTTGGGCCATTTCTTGTGCGGACTGGCTTCTTGTTGCCATTTGTCCCGCATTTTCAGTGATGTTTACCAGCTCGTTAGATACTTGTCTCATCGTGTGCTCACTAGCTGTCATTTGGGCTGATTGCTGTTCAGACGATTGAGCGACTTCTTGAATGGTATGGGTAATCTTTTCTGATGCTGCACTCGTTTCTTCTGCGCTAGCTGACAGCTCCTCAGAAGAAGTGGCTACTAATTCAGATGTTTTGATCACATTTAAAATGGTTTGATTTAATTTCTCACGCATCTTATTAAAGTGACCTGCCAGCTCAGAAAGTTCATCGCCTGTGTGATCTGTCACGTTGATGGTTAAATTTCCTTCGCCTGCACTCTTAATAGCAGATGCCATATGTTTGAGACGTGTCTGAATCCGCTTTGTGAAAATAGAAATAATGATAACAGAAACAATTAAACTTAACAGTAAAACCGTGACAAATTGAATAAAGAAAGACTGAAGCATTTGTGAAATCATGCTTTGATTTGCACCGGTATAGAAAATACCAATCGTTTCCCCTGTATTATTTTTGATGGGCATATAAGCCGTTTGGTAGTCTTTCCCGGCAACATTGGCTGTTCCGTAATAATTCTCGCCTTTATCCAAAACAGCGGCCTTTACTTCAGGTGAGACTTCGGTTCCTACAGCTCGTTTCCCGTTTAACATGACATTTGTGGCAACGCGGGTATTTCCTTGGAAGATCGTGATTGTATCACCAGTATACTCGGCTAATTGATCAACCAATGTGTCATGGTTATTGATTTGAGTCTTTCCTTTGTAAAGCTTGCCATCTTTTATCTGCCACGAGCCAGCAACCTTCTCAGTTAGGTAAGCGTATCCTAGCTTTAGATCGCCTTTTGCTTTTTCGGTGGCCATTTGCTTAATGTTCTCTGTCATTTCGCGGTTCACTACATAACCAACCACTGCTGAAAATACGATGAGGACACTTAAAAAGATCAGCATTATTTTGGCGCCAAGCCTCAGTTTTCCTTTTTTCTTCATGCTTTTTACTCCTTTAGGTATAAGGTAGGGTATCCCTCCTTAAAGATTATCGGCATGAAAAAAATGTTTGATATACGTGAATGCACTTACACAGAAATTTTTGTTATGAAAAAAGGAAAGATCGTGCTACTCGATAATAAATTGGATTCTTGTGCCATCAGGATCATCTGATAATTGATGACTTACCCAAGAGCCTGCCCCCCTATTATCCGAAGGACGTACATATTTGACAGAAGCCCCTGCTCCACCTTCTTTACACATCGCCATTGGCCATTCATCACGATCATAACCACGCTTTGTTGGAATGCCATGAAGTGATTTGTCTCTTTGCTCATCACTATTTTTTCGATCAATGGTGCAAATGGAAGAATGACCTTCGTCAATAGCTTCTTCTATGTGCTTTGCGGTTTCTGGATATCGATCTGATGGAAAGTGAATGGTTTTGTCATAAGAAGAGTTTGTCGTCTCTTGTTTATGTTGCCCTAGTTGGACATAGCCTGTCGCTATACCAATGACAATCAATAAAAGCAAGAGAATGGTTTTAAGAAGTTTCATAGATGCTAGCTCTCTTTCTCTTTAGCGTATTTTGTAAACAGAAGTATAGCAGAATTACTTACCAATTTCTCCTCGTTTTGAAAAAACGTCTTTTAAAGTTCGAAAAACGTTTTTTACCTGTTTATGCTCTTTTCCTATTTGAACAAAAATCACAAAAATTTTAATTTTGCTGCTCATATTACAATTCTGCTTATGTAAAATGGCTTTATCACAGGTTTTTAGGCTAATTTCAAGATTTTAACACACAGAAATTTCAAAAAAATAAAATTGACTAGACCGATATGCTTTAATAATATGGAGTCAAATATCAAAAAATGTCGTAATTTATCAAAATATGATTCCATTTACATGACAGGAGGGAAGTACAAATGGCGGATGTCTCTTATCGGCTCGGAATAGACATAGGTGGAACATTTACTGATTTATCGCTGATGAATGAAGCAACAGGGGAGCTGACTGAACTCAAGACACCTACAGTGACAGATGACCCAGCTCAAGGAATTATCAATGGGCTAAAACTTCTAAAAGAAAGAGGTGTCGATTTATCCAAAATCCAATATCTCGTACACGGTATGACAATCGGTCTTAATACATTATTGCAGAGAAAGGGAGCAGATTTAGCCCTTTTTGTAACGGAAGGTTTTCAAGACATTTTGTCATTACAGCGTTTACGTCTACCCATTCCTTATGACTTCAATTCTCAATTGCCAGAACCATTGATACCACGAAAACATGTATATCCAATCTCTGAAAGGCTCATACACGATGGTTCGATCAAAAAACCTCTCCAACTGCAGCAATTAGATGATGCTGTCCAGCAGGTCATCTCTAAAAAACTAGCAGGCATTGTCATTTCTTTTTTACATAGCTATCAAAATCCAGTTCATGAATTACAGGCAAAAGCCTATATTCATCATCATTACCCACAGTTAGAAGTCCTGACATCATCAGAATTATGGCCACAAATGAGAGAATATGAGCGGACAGTGATGTCTGTTGTCAATTTGTACATTCAACCAAAGGTGAAACAATATTTACAAACGTTGAAAAACCGTTTGAAAGAAGAAGGTGTACCAATTTCTCCATACATTACCCAATCAAATGGTGGTTTAATGGATGCAGAAAGCGCAGCCACTTCACCCGTTAAAACACTTTTTTCTGGCCCGGCAGCTGGAGTAATTGGTGCGGCAAGAATTGCAACATCTGCAAATGAACCCAATTTAATTACGTTTGATGTTGGTGGCACAAGTGCAGATATCTCGATCATTCAAAATGGGCAGCCTACAATGGCTCAGTCGAATCAGCTTTCAGGATTTCCGATCATTCTTCCATCTGTTGCAATGTATTCGATAGGGGCTGGCGGAGGTTCTGTTGCATGGCTTGATCAAGGCGGGCTTCTTAAAGCAGGACCGGAATCAGTTGGCTCGCAGCCTGGGCCTGCTTCGTATGGAAAGGGAAAAAAAGCTGCTTTAACCGATGCATTTCTCATATGCGGTTACCTCAATCAAGATCGGTTTGCCGGAGGACATTTACAATTGCAGCGGTCTGCAGCGGAAATAGCCTTTCAGCCAATTGCTGATCAGCTTCATAAAACGGTCGAACAGGCGGCTGACCAGTTGATTCAAGTGGCTGTTGCCAATATGTACACAGAACTAAGCAATGTCATGGAGCAGCAAGGGTTTGATCCTAGAGATTTTAGTTTGCTAGCATTTGGCGGGGCAGGGCCTGTTGTCGCGAATTTCCTTGCGAGAGAAATTCATGCGAAAAATGTGGTCGTCCCTCCAAGTCCAGGGACATTATGTGCGCTAGGTGCACTTACAGCCGATTTTATCCATGATGCTGTGTTGTCTAAGAAAATATGCTTACAAGACTATACGATGGACGAATTAAAACAAGATTATGAAATGCTTTCTCGCAAAGCAACGGATTGGTTCAGCCAGCAAAATATTCAACATATCAAACAAACGTCCATTTTGTTATTAGCAGATGCCCGCTATCAAGGACAGGCATTTGAGATTGAATTGCCATTATCGGTGGATTGGCTAAAGCAGGAACAAGACGTCTATCATCTGATTGAAGCTTTCCACAGCCTGCATGAGCGTCAATATGGCCATAGAGATGATCAGGCGAACATTGAATTTACTCATTTGCGAGTTCGGGTTATAGGTGAAACGCCTCCACTGCCTTTCTCTTCTGTTGATGAAAGCAGCGGACAGCCTTTAATACCACAATCATACAGACGAATCTTTATAGAAGAAAAAGAGTACGAAGCATCTGTTTACAATCGGAGTACTTTGTCATTAGGTGCTGTTGTGAATGGACCTGCCATCATTGAGCAAGATGATACGACAACATTGATTTTGCCAAACTGGGCAGGCAGCATAGACCATTCAGGAAACTTGGTGATTTCAAGGGAGGCAGCTTTACATGGGAACTGATCCAGCAAAGCTTGAGATGATGAGGAGTTATTTTAATGCGATTGCATCAGGCATGGGACATGTCATTGAGCGGACATCCTTTACAACATTCGTAAAAGAATCGGCGGATTTTGCCACAGCATTAGCCACGCCTTCTGGAGATTTCTTTGTTTACCCAAAAACAGTCGGTGTCACGATCTTTTTAGGGCTGAGTCTCAGAAAAGCGATTGAAGAAAGCGGACCGATGCAGCCGGGTGACATTATCATCACAAATGATCCTTATACGACAGACGGTTTAGCGACTCATTTGCCAGATGTTCATATCATCAAACCCATTTTTATAGAAAATGAAATTGTCAGCTATGCCTGGTCTTTTGTTCATGTAAGTGATGTGGGAGGTCTTGTCCCTTCAAGTATTTCTCCAACTGCCACGGATGTTCATCAAGAAGGATTAAGAATTCCGCCAGTGAAAATCTATGAAGGTGGAAAAGAGAATCAGGTTGTTCGTACCTTTTTAAGAGCTAATAGCCGGGCGAGTCATTTAAATGATGGCGATATTAATGCGATGATTGCCGCTGTTAATACAGCAGAAATCAGACTGAAAGAAATGATCGAGAAATTTGGAAAAAACGAAGTGAAGCAAGGAATGATTGATCTGCTGAAGCAAGCAGAGGATCGCGCCGGAAAAGTAATTGAAGCCATCCCTGATGGAACGAGTGAATTCGCTGATTACTTGGATGATGATATGATTTCGGACGTGCCGATCCGATTAAAGATCAAGCTGACGGTCAAAGGGAAACAGCTGACACTGGACTTCTCTGAGTGTGATCCGCAAGTTAAGACAGCTTTTAATCTTGTCACCAATGGTCAAAAGCACTCCTTCTTATATCAAGGATTGATTAATTACATCATTAGTAAAGATCCTTTTATTCCGATTAATGGTGGGATTACGTATCCGATAGACGTGATTTCACCTAAAGGAACGCTTGTCCATCCAGAATATCCGGCTTCTGTCGGTATTCGGCATTCCATTACAATGAGACTGTATAATGTCGTGCTAGGTGCTATTGGTAAGCTGTTGCCTGAAGCAGTGCCAGCGGCAGGTGCAGGTCAATCCGCTATCGTCGTTCTCTCTGTTCCTGATGATCAAACAGGAGGCAGAAAAATGTCTGTGGTCGAACCGTTAGGCGGAGGCGGCGGTGCTCAAAAAGGGACTGATGGAGTAGATGGAATTGATCATTCGTCAGGATTTTTAAAAAATACACCTATCGAGAGCTTGGAACAGCATATTGATATTCATGTACACCGATATGAACTGTTGCCGAACACAGGTGGAGCAGGGGAACATAGAGGGGGACATGCGATTGGTTTAGAATTTGAAATGATCAAGCCAGAATCGATGGTGACGGCACGAGGAATGGAACGAATGAAGTTTCAACCTTGGGGGTTAATGGGCGGCCGAGCAGGAGCAATTGGTGAGGTGAAATTGACCAAACCAAATGGGGAGACACAAAAACAGCCGAAAATTGATGTCATGCGTCTTGAAAAAGGCGATATTGTTCAATTGGTTTCACCAAGTGGGGGAGGATGGGGGAATCCATTTGCTAGAAAGAAAGAAAAAGTCCTTCATGAAGTGGAAGCAGGGCTATTAAGTGAAGAAAGAGCACTTCAGCAATATGGCGTCAAAGTCTATCGAGATCATAATGAATGGAAAATTGATGACGAACAGACGAGCAGGCTTCGTGAAAAGATGAATGATGCTGATGCTGTCGCTTGGGATTTTGGAGAGCAAAGAGCAGCTTATGAGAAAGTGTGGACGGACGAAGCCAGCAGTGAGCTTGCTGTGCAGCTTCGTTCATACCCAGCAAATGAGCGTACGCACTATAAACATGCGGTTCATTCTCATTTTGGTCATAGACAGGAACCGTTAACAAAGATGGATATTATTCAAGCACTTCATCACTTGAATCAACAAAAAGGGGGAAATGAATCATGAAAAGAAGAGTAATCGCCATATTTGCAGGTGTCCTATCCGTCATGTTACTGCTGTCTGCATGCGGTGGAAATGGGCAGGACCAAAGTAAACAGCAGCAGACTGTGATCGTTGGTGTCTACGGAGGGGATTGGGAAAAGAATATTAAGCCAATCCTCGAAAAGTTTGAAAAGGATACAGGCATTAAAGTACAAACGGTCTCTGGGGCAGATTCTGAATGGTTTACAAAATTAAAAGCATCTAATGGTAAAAATCCACCGTATGATTTGCTTATTTTACAGCCTGATACGATTCAAAGAGGTATTGCGGCAAACGTTCTTGCGCCTATTGATGAAGATCAAGCGCCAAATGTGAAAAAGCTTTATCGTTCTGTTCAAAAGAAACTCACTGTTGATGGAAAACAATATGCAGCAGGCTTTAGTATGGGACAGCTTGGAATTGCTTATAGAAAAGATCTTGTCAAACAGGAGCCAAACAGCTGGACAGATTTATGGAGCGATCAGCTGAAAGGGAAAGTGGCGATTTCTTCCCCAACTTATTCAGCGGGCTTGCAATTTTTCTCTGCACTTGTCCATGCTCAAGGAGGGACAGAATCAAATCCTAAGGATATTGATAAAGCATTTAAAAGCCTCGCACAATTAAAAGGGCGTGTAGCTGCTTTTCCTGATAACCCAGGGTCTATTCAAACGCTGTTAGAACGTGGTGACGTGACGGCAGTTCCATATTGGGATGGCCGAGTATTTGCACTTGAAGAAGAAGGGATGGATATTGGATTCTCATATCCGAAAGAAGGCGCTGTGGCAGCAGTTGCGAGCTGGGCGTTAACAAAGGGAAGTCAGCATGAGGAAGCGGCTTATAAGCTATTAAACTACCTTAGCGGGAAAGAAGCTCAAGAAGCCTTCTCAGAAAAATCTTACTATGGCATGTCGAATTCTGATGTGAAATACGGAGACAAAATTAAAGGGAAAGTGAAAGTTGGCGAAAATTATTATAGCAAGCTGACTTGGGTAGATTACGAAACAGCGACTTCAGAGCTCGGTCAATGGACAAATCGATGGAATGAAGTACTAGGCGGAGGAAAATAGGTGATCGCATGAGTGGAATCAATTTGGAACATATCAGCCAGCATTTTGGCGAGCAGATTGCTCTTGATGATGTCAGTCTTACGGTAAAAGAGGGGGAATTTTTCTCCCTTCTTGGCCCTAGTGGCTGCGGAAAATCAACTTTACTCAATATCATTGGTGGTTTTTTAGAACCAACAAAAGGAGTCGTCTATATTGGTGATCAGGATGTGACGACTTTACCTCCTTATCAAAGGAAAACGGGGATGGTCTTTCAAAGTTATGCACTTTTCCCACATCTCACCGTATTTGATAATGTTGCATATGGGTTGAAGGTTCAAAAGAAAAAGAAGGCGGAAATCAAGCAAAAGGTGATGGAGAGCTTGTCTCTTGTGCAATTAGAGTCATTTGCCAAACGTATGCCGCACCAATTAAGTGGTGGTCAGCAGCAACGGGTCGCAATTGCACGGGCACTTGCTATCCAGCCGGCTGTTCTCCTTCTTGATGAACCACTCAGTAATCTAGATGCAAAGCTAAGAAAAAATATGCAGACGGAGCTGCGAAATATTCAACGGAATGTCGGAATTACGACTATTCTTGTGACGCATGATCAGGAGGAAGCCTTAAGTCTTTCCGACCGAATTGGGATATTAGGTGAGGGGAAAATTCAGCAGATTGGGACACCTTTAGAAGTATATCGTCAGCCAAATAATCGTTTTGTTGCTGAATTTATCGGACAGGTCAATCTATTTGAAGCGGAGTATGATGAAGTTACTTCCACATACACTGTTCCACATTTCACTCAATCAAACGGGAAGCAAGTTCAGCTAAAAGCTGCCGCATTTAAAGAGAAGAGCGAGAAGCATTTACTCATGCTTCGTCCTGAGAGAATCAAGTTATCTTCTGGCGGGGAGGAAGTTCAGCCAAATCATGTCACAGGAATGTTGGCAGATGTCAGTTATATTGGGCACTCTTTACGTTTGGTCGTTGGGCTTGATCAAGGTGAAATCATTGTCCATGCATCAGACGCAGCATTTCCCGAGCTGCCTCGAGTTGGAGAAACTGTGCATATTCATTGGCAGCCTGAAGATATTGTTTTCTTAGATTCGAAGGTGCATGCGTGATGCGAATCAAAAAAAAGAATCAGCGCTTTCATTGGTTTATGCTGCTGCCAGCTTGTTTGTTTCTAGTTGTATTCCTTCTTGCTCCGCTTGTGATGATGTTTGTCCTCAGTTTTCGTGATGTGGATTCGATGATGAATACGTTACAATCCTATAGTTTGTCTCAATATTTACATGTATTTACGACAGATGCATATGTGAAAGCAATTGGAAGTACTGTGTGGGTGGCCTCACAGACAACGGTGATTTGTTTATTGATGGCATATCCTGCAGCTTATGTGCTAGTGAAAGCACCTCATCCAAGATTGCGGGCTTTTTTCTATATCTTACTTGTATCGCCGCTTTTGACGAGTGTCGTCATTCGGACATTTGCATGGATCGTTCTTCTTTCGCAAAATGGCTTGATCAATGGCATGCTGATCGATTTACATCTGATTGAGAAACCGCTATCGATGCTGTGGAATATGAATGCGGTCATTATTGCTTATGTTCAAGTGATGCTGCCTTTTGCAGTGCTGCCTATTGCAACGAGCTTAACTGATATGGACCGTCACTTAAGACCGGCTTCTATGAGCCTTGGTGCTGGGCGTATACGGACATTTTTTCATGTGACCTTGCCGCTTACGATTCCAGGCATGATCACCGGAGCAATTATTGTCTTCTCACTTGCAGCAGGAAGTTATATTACTCCTCTGCTAGTCGGCGGACGGATGCAGCCGCTCTTGCCACTGTCCATTTATCAGCAGGTCATGCAGGTGTATAATTTGCCTCTTGCCGCTGCGATGTCCTTTACTTTATTGATTTGTGTGCTAGCGGTCGTCAGTCTATTAAGCTATCTATTGAAGCGATGGGAGGCGAGGATGCATGCGTAAAAAATCAATAAGTGACCGTTTGCTTTCGGTTCTGATATGGACCGCAGGCTCACTCGTTTATCTCTTTTTAACCGTACCTGTTCTTGTCATTGTTCTTTCTGCTTTTAGCCCGAATGCCTTTCCTGAATTCCCGCCGACTTCATTTTCCGTTCGTTGGTTTCATGAGGTCGTGTCGAATCCAGAATGGATGGAATCTTTGCGTATCAGCGTGATTCTGTTATTGATTGTGACGCCGCTTACTGTTCTTTTAGGAACGATGGCTTCTTATGCTTTAGCAAGGCTTTCTTTTAAGGGAAAGGAAGCTGTTCAAGCCTTTATTTTGTCACCTCTTATGATTCCTCAGGTGGTATTAGGGATTGCGATGCTGTATTTGTTTTCGGCTATGGGTTTTACAGGGTCTTTGTGGGCATTAGTCATTGGGCATGTCATCATTGGTTTTCCTTATGTGGTACGAACCGTGGGTGTCAGTGTTTCAAATCTTGATCCACGTCTTGAGCTAGCTTCCATGAATCTTGGTGCAGGGCCCATACGTACTTTCTTTCGTGTGACACTGCCCTTGATCAAGCCGGGCATTATCGCAGGTGGCGTGTTTTCTGCTGTGACATCATTTGGTGAAATCTCGATTAGTTTGTTCGTTTCTTCACCTCAAACCATTACGATTCCCGTGAGGACGTTTAATTACATTGAGCAAACTTTTGATCCGAGTGTCAATGCGATATCTGTCATATTTATTATCATTTCTATCATTGCGTTGCTCATTATTGAGAAAACGATTGGTCTGTCTAAGGTGATGTAAATATAATGAAGAAACAAGGAGCTGTCATTTGAAATGACAGCTCTTTTTGTATTGTTTTTTATGGTAAAAATATTCAAAGTTTTAGGGAATATAGTTCTTAAGATTTAAGAAAATGCGAGGCGTGATAGGAGACCTCTCTCCTACATTTTCGGTCATATTTGCAAAATTTAAGGAAAAACATGAAATTTTTGCGGTAATTGGTCATTTATTTTCGGTGGAACGCAACTATTATTAGTTATTTTCGGTAAATATCGTAAATTATGATGTGATCCCTTCGGCATAACGCATGAATCTTTACACCCATTTTTCGGTGAAAAAAACAATAATTTCATATAAAGTGGACGTAAATAGAAAATATCTAAAAGAAAAGAAGAAAAAGGCAAATCTATGGAAACATAGAGACGCAAAGCCATGTCCTAAGGTAAAAGTTTCTTTTTTTACTATGGTCGGCAGGTTACCGAATCAAAATGGGAGTCCCTCCGTTTTATTCGGGGTGGGCTCCTTTTCTGTTATTCGTCTATTTTAATGAAATAGACTTGGTTCTTTTGATATAGAGGGTGCAGGGTATCACATTTGGTGGAGAAAACATAGAAGAGCGGAGGATAAGAATGAGTACAGTTTATTACCCCTTAACACATGCGCAAAAGCGAGTATTCTACACGGAAAGATTTTATCCAGGCACAAGTATTTCTAATTTGGGTGGGTTTGCCAAGTTAAGATCGGTATCAGGTCTAAATCCTTCTTTGATCGTTGATGTGCTTCAAGCGTACATTCGTGAAACTGATTCTCTTCGTTTAAGGCTGGTGTATCAACATGAGCAGGAGGAGCCCGTTCAATATATCAAGCCATATGAAAAACAGCCGATTCGTTTGGTGAAAGGATGGAGTGAAAAGGAAGTCAGGGCGTGGGCGAACGAGGAGATTCGTGAGCCGATGGAACTGATTGACCGTTCCTTAATCGAATTTACGGTCTTTCAAATCAGTGATCAAGAGTGCTGGCTGTTCTGTAAAGCGCATCATATTGTGGCTGATGGTATTTCAATTATCTTGATGGGAAACCGAATCATTGATCTATACCATGACATGCTGCAGGGGACAGACATCTCCCCAATTGAAGACATTTCCTTCGTTGATCACATCATGAGTGAGCAAACGTATGAATCTTCTAAACGTTTTCAGAAAGACCAAGCTTTTTGGAACGAGCAATTTGCCAATATTCCAGATTTCGCTTCTTTAACACCGCAGAAAGGTTACGAGATGAGTTTACATGCGGAGAGATTTTCAGGGGATATTCCAGATGCTTTAAAGGAGAAGCTTCGCGTTTTTTGTGAAGAAGAGAAAGTCAGTATGCTTTCTATGTTTATGTCCGCTGTCTATATTTACTTGCACCGATTTAGCGGCATGGAGGATGTGGTCCTTGGAACCTTTATGGGCAATCGGACAAATGCAAAGGAAAAAAAGATGATTGGGATGTTTGTGTCGACTATTCCGATGCGCGCATCTGTGCAAGGATCCCTCACGTTTCTTGATTTCGTGAAGAAGGTCATGGCGGATCAGATGAAGATCTTGCGTCATCAAAAATATCCTTACAATGTGCTCATGAATGATTTAAGGGAAAGAGATGGATTTACAGGACGCCTGTTTGATATTTCTTTAGAGTATCAGGTCATGCAGTGGCAGAAAAAAGAGAACCTTTCGTTCATTACGGAGCCGATTTTTAGTGGAAGCGGAATGAATGATATATCGATTCATGTGAAAGACCGCTGGGATACAGATACATTGACCATTGATTTGGATTACCGTACAGATCTATTTAGTGAAGACGATATGAGTAAGCTGTTTGATCGATTGATGATTTTGCTGGAGGCGGCAGTCTCTCAGCCAGATCAGCTGATTGGGGCTCTCTCTTTACTGCCAGCAGATGAACAAAAGCAGCTGCTTCAATTATCTAAGGGAGAAGCATTTGATTTACCAGGAGCGAAACCAGTTCACCACTTATTTGATGAGGTAGCTAAAAAGTATTCAGAACGGGCAGCTGTGGTAGCGGAAAATGGAACGTTCACTTATGGAGAGCTGTATCAAAAAGCGGACAAACTGGCACGATTTTTACAGATGAAAGGTGTCTCGCGTGATGTACCAGTTGCCGTTTTAATGGAACGGACGGCAGATGCGATGGTTGCCATTTTTGGGATATTAAAAGCTGGCGGTGCATATGTACCGATCGATCCGGCATTACCTGAGGAACGCATTCAATTTATTGTAGAAGATTCTGGTGCTTCTATCGTTTTAACAGAAGAATCGTTTGTTCAGCGATATTCATCCATTGCGGAAAAAATGATTGTCCAGCAGCATATGGAATTAGAAGATCGTCCGCTACCTGAGCTGATCGATCAGACGACATCACAGGATTTGGCTTATCTCATTTATACATCGGGTACGACTGGAAAGCCGAAGGGAGTGATGATCGAGCATCTTCAGCTGCATCATTTGGTTCATGCTCTGCATCACGAAGTGTATGAGGGGGCAAATCAGCTTCAAGTGGCGCTTCTTGCACCATTCCATTTCGATGCATCTGTTAAACAAATCTTTGCTGCTCTTTTATTTGGACATACGCTTCATATTGTGCCAAGAGAAACGACACGAAACGGTGTACAGCTAGCGGCTTATTACAAAGAACAACAAATTGAAGCAACAGATGGAACGCCAGCACATGTGCAGCTTTTACTTGCAGCGGATTTGGATGGGCTTGCACTGACTCACATGCTGATTGGGGGAGAAGCACTCCCTGCGAAAGCAGCGCAGGCGCTGATTGAAGCTGTGCGTGTCAGCCAGCCCGATTTTGCCTTGTGGAATGTGTATGGTCCGACAGAAACGTGTGTGGATGCGGCGGTTCACCGTCTAGATCTCAGTGAGCTGCAGAAGTCACCAGAACAGCGCTATGTGTCAATTGGAAAGCCACTGGGCCATCATCGGATTTATATTTTAAATGAACATGAACAACTACAGGTGCAGGGAGCTGTGGGAGAACTATGCATTGCGGGAATAGGAGTGGGACGGGGCTATGTGAATCAGCCTGAATTGACGGAGAAGGCATTCAGACCAGATCCATTTTTTCCTGAAGACCGGATGTATCGCACAGGTGATGTAGTGAGATGGCTTCCAGATGGCACTATTGATTACCTTGGAAGAATAGATGACCAAGTAAAAATAAGAGGTTACCGCATCGAAACAGGTGAAATTGAGGCAGTCATGGAGCAGGTAGACGGAGTCGATCAGGCTGTCGTGCTTGTCGTGGATGAACCGGACGGTGGAAAGGCTTTAAGTGCTTACTATCAAGCACGACAAGAATTTCTTTCCGTGGACACCCTGCAAGCCGCTATCAAACATCAGCTGCCAGCTTATATGATGCCGCTTTATTTCAAGCAGCTGGAGGCATTTCCACTGACAGTTAGCGGGAAAGTCGACCGGCGTGCGCTTGCTGCATTAAAAGGAGACAAGGCTGTCAGTGCTGTTTATGTAGCGCCTAGAAACGATGTAGAAACGAAGCTTGTTCGTTTGTGGGAAGACGTTCTTCATCAAGAGAACATAGGTGTGTACGACTCATTCTTTGACCTAGGCGGGCATTCACTCAAAGCGATGAAAGTTCTTACACTCGTTCAGCGGGCTTTTCAAGTGGAGGTCCCTTTATCTGTTTTATTTGAACAGCAAACGATTGCAGCACTTGCTGTTTATATTGAACAAGCGGAAAAGTCTTCACAAGTGGTCATACCGAAAGCACCGACTGCTGCCGATTATCCACTGTCACCAGCACAACAGCGTGTTTATATGGTGACTCAGTTGGAGCAGAGCATCGCCTATCATATGCCTGCCGTTGTGAAATTAAGAGGAACGCTGCAACGAGAGAAGTTGGAGGGAGCTTTTGAAAAACTGATCGCACGTCATGATGTGCTGCGCACTTCTTTTCATACAGTCAAAGGAGTCCCTCGTCAGCGGGTAGCTTCATCCGTTCCATTTCAAATAGAACAGGTGACAGGCAGCACGATGGAAGAGAACATGCGTCAATTTGTCCGACCTTTTTATCTTGAGCAGGCTCCGCTTTTGCGTGTTGGGCTACAGTCTTTAC
Organism: Bacillus sp. FSL R5-0397; assembly: GCF_038593395.1. NCBI lineage: Bacteria > Bacillati > Bacillota > Bacilli > Caryophanales > Bacillaceae > Bacillus > Bacillus sp. FSL R5-0397. The sequence goes on from NZ_CP151992.1 coordinate 390,276, forward strand.
ATGATCAGGAGCATCTTCTCTATTTCGATATGCATCATCTGATTTCAGATGGTCTTTCAATTGATTTAATGCTGCGTGAGCTGTCTAACGCATATGAGGGATCAGTGAAAGCGCCATTGAAGCTTCAATATCAAGATTATGCTGTTTGGCAAGAACAACAGGCAGAGCAAGGCGGTCAAATAGATGAAGCATTCTGGCTGAAAGAATTTTCAGGAGATATCCCTGCTTTGCAGCTGCTAACGGATTATCAGCGTCCCGCTGTCCAGTCTTTCGCTGGAGACCGCGTTCTCAGAAACATCGATGAGACGTTAACAGGCCGTTTGCGGGAGCTTGCAGCGAATCATCATACGACGCTGTATACCGTGTTGCTTTCTGCTTACTATACATTGCTTGCGAAATACACAGGTCAAAAGGAGTTTGTGGTGGGGACGCCAACAGCAGGCAGGGTGCATGCAGATTTGAATGACATGATCGGCATGTTTGTCCAAACACTTGCTTTACGTTCAGAGGTAGATCCTAACGGTTCAATGACACAGTTGATTGAGCAAGTAAAGGAAAAGACGATGAGGGCGTTTGAGCATCAGCAATATCCATTCGAGCGGTTGCTTGAAAAGCTAAATGTGCAAAGAGATTTTAGCCGCCATCCATTATTTGATACGGTCTTTACTCTAACGCCAGATCATTCAACAGCCCAGCATATTGGAGAGATGAAAGTCGAAGTCGAGGAAACCAATTTCCATATTGCGAAGTTTGATCTCACACTTCAAGCGACGGAGTCAAATCATGGTCTTTCCTTTGTTCTCGATTACAGTACGGCGTTATTTAAACGAAGTACTGCCGAGCAGATGCTCAAGCATTATGTTTATCTTCTGGAGCAGATGGTTGAAGTGCCGGAGCAAGCGATTCAATCATACCGCTTACTGTCTGAACAAGAGGCAGCGGCTCAATTGAAGATGTGGAACCCGTTACCTACGCCTTATCCTGCGGAAGAAACCATTGTGACGCAATTTGAATCACAAGTACAGCAGCATGGTCATCAGCCTGCTTTGCAATGTAAAGATGTGGTTCTTTCTTATCAAGAGCTGAATCGCAGAGTGAACCAGCTGGCTCATTATTTACACGAACATGGTTTTGAAAAAGGGATGAAAGCGGCTTTATTCTTTGAACGTTCCAATGAGATGGTGCTGTCGGTTTTAGCTGTGCTAAAGGCTGGCGGTGTCTATGTGCCAATTGATCCTGACTTCCCTGATGAACGTATCAAGCACTTTTTGACAGATAGTGGTGCACAGTTTGTCCTGACCCATCAGGTGCTGCGTCATCGTTCTGTGCTTACTGCATTTGAAGGGAAAATCATAGAAACAGAAGATCAAGCCGTTGATCAGCAGTCAGAGAGCAATCCAGTTGTATGTGTTTCGCCTTTGGACTTGGCGAATTTGACCTACACATCTGGTACGACAGGCAAACCTAAAGGGAACATGGTGACGCACCGGAACATTTTGAGAACAGTGAAGCAGTCGAATTATCTCACCATTCATCATGAAGACACGGTGATGAGCCTTTCAAACTATGTATTTGATGCATTTATGTTTGATGTGTTTGGTGCTTTATTGAACGGAGCGAAACTCATTGTTTTGCCAAAGGATCACATTTTAAATATGAATGAGCTTTCTGGCGCGATTGAGAAGGAAAAAGTCAGTATTTTAATGATCACGACCGCTCTATTTCACTTACTGATTGATATGAAAAAAGGCAGCCTGAAAAACGTCAGAAAAGTGCTGTTTGGCGGGGAACGTGCTTCTGTGCCGCATGTTGTGGCAGCCCTTGAAACGGTTGGAGAAGACAAACTCATTCATATGTATGGACCTTCTGAAAGCACGATTTTCACAACATATTATCCGGTGAATCACATTGAAGAACAAGCACTGTCGATTCCGATCGGAAAGCCGGTGAGTCAAACGGCTGTTTATATTGTCGATGAGTTTGGACAGGTGCAGCCGCCGGGAGTTGCTGGAGAGCTTTGTGTTGCAGGTGATGGACTGGTCAAGGGGTATTATCACCAACCAGAGTTAACGAGCGAAAAGTTTGTTGAAAATCCTTTCCGACCTGGTGAAGTCATGTACAAAACGGGCGATCTCGCACGATGGCTGTCAAATGGAGATGTTGAATTCATTGGGCGAATAGATCATCAAGTCAAGATTCGAGGTCAGCGTATCGAGCTTGGCGAAATTGAACACCAGCTATTGCAGCATCCGCAAGTGAAGGAAGCCGTTGTCATTGCGATATCAAATGATACATTGTGTGCATATTTCACAGCAGAAGGTGCTGTTCCGCTGTCGGATTTACGTGAGCAAGCAGGACGAGAACTCCCTGTTTATATGATGCCAGCTTTCTTCATGCAATTAGACGAGCTGCCACTAACGGGGAATGGCAAGGTAGATAGACGGGCATTACCGGTACCTGATGTAAGTGAGCAGGCGGCAAATGAATACGTCCCTCCTCAATCAGATACAGAGCGTATATTGGCACACATTTGGGAGGAAGTTCTTGAAGTGCCGAAAATCGGCAGACATGATCATTTCTTTGAATGCGGTGGTCATTCACTGCGCGGCATGAAAATGCTGAACAGGCTCTATGAAGAGATGCATGTGGAATGTACTTTGAAAACATTATTTGAATCACCCACTTTAGAGGCGTTTGCCCTTGCGGTGGATCAAACAGGTCGAACTGAAATCAGACGAGTGGAGAAAGCGGAAGAAGCGGCATTTTATCCTGTGACATCTGCTCAGAAAAGATTGTTTGTTCTGCAAAAAATGACAGATGCCGAGCAGAGCTATCATATGCCAGCTGCTTTAAAGCTTGAAGGTGTATTTGATGAAAAACGATTTAAAAAAGCCATTAAACAGCTTGTTCATCGTCATGAAGCATTCCGTACGAGTTTTGACTTCGTTCAGGGTGAACCTGTTCAGCGAATTGAAACGAATGTTTCTGTGAACATTGAAAACATCGAAGGGGAAGGCCGAGACATTCAGCAATTAATGAATGATTTTATCCGTCCATTTGATTTAGAAAAAGCGCCGCTGCTTAGAGTGGGGCTTGTGTCTGAATCGGAGAGTGTTCATTATCTGTTGATTGATATGCACCACATCATTTCAGATGGTGCGTCTGTCGGTATTTTAATTGATGAGCTATCGATCTTGTATCGAGGAGACGAACTTGATGAATTGCCTATTCAATATAAGGATTATGCGGTTTGGTCAACAAGTGAAAAATTTCTTGCACAAAAAGAGGCTGAAGCGGCGTTTTGGTTGGAACAATTAAAAGGAGAACTGCCTGTTTTGGCGCTGCCTGAGGATCTCCCGAGACCAAAGGTTCAGACGTTTGAAGGGGGCCGCGTCGAATTCTCTATAGACGGTGCGCTTAAAGCGCAATTGGATGAGCTGGTTAGATCACTCAACGGTACAACGTATACAGTGCTGCTTGCTTGCTACAGTACGCTTTTAAGCAAGCTTTCGAGACAAGAAGACATCATGATCGGTTCTCCAGTGGTGGGCAGAACTCATCCTGATATTCAATCAGTCATCGGCATGTTTGTGAATACGCTGGCACTCAGAACAAAACCAGAAGGACATCAGACATTTTCTCAATTTGCGTCAACAGTTCATGAGCTTGTGTTAGCGGCAAATGAACATCAACTTTACCCATTTGAAGAATTGGTGGACCAAGTACAAACGGTTCGCGACACAAGCCGTCATCCAATCTTTGATGTGGTGTTCTCGATGGAAAATGCAGATATTCGTGACCTGTCGATGGATGGACTTGATATCATTCCCCAGCCGTTCAATGAGAACATAGCGAAATTTGACTTAACCTTAACTGGAAACGAATCTGACGATCAAATCGAGCTTGTGTTTGATTATAATTCTTCTATCTTTGAACGGTCGTCGATTGAGAAGTGGAAGGAGTATTTCCTTTACTTGATCGAACAAATGGTGTCAGCACCAGACCAATTATTAGATCAGATGCAATTATTATCACCAGCGCAGCAGCAAAAACTGCTTGATGAATGGTCGGGCCCTTATCTAAATGTCCCGACAGATCAAACGGTTCATGCATTGATTGAGACAAAGTCACAAGAAGTACCTGATCAAAAAGCCGTAACTTTCTGCCGCACAAGTTGGACGTATGAAGAACTGAACAACCGGGCGAATACAGTCGCCGCAAGACTTATTTCCAGCGGCACAAAACCGGGAGACCGCATCGGCATTCTCACACGTCCATCGCTCGAGATGACAGCCGTTGTTCTCGGAGTTCTCAAGGCAGGTGCGGCATTTGTGCCGATTGATGCCGATTATCCAGCGCAGCGCATTGCCTACATGCTGGAAGATGGCGGGGCAGAGGTCCTTCTGATTCAGAAAGGGCTCACTGCACCACCTTCATTCAGAGGTCATACCCTCTTCATAGAAGAGGCAGTAGAAGGAGAAGCACACGAGATTCAGGTTCCTATCAAACCAACGGATCTCGCTTATATGATTTACACATCTGGAACGACTGGACAGCCGAAGGGTGTCATGGTCGAGCATCAGTCTCTTGTCAATCTTGCTTTTTGGCACAATGATGCTTTCCAGGTGACGAAACAAGACCGAACCGCCAAATATGCCGGCTTTGGCTTTGATGCCTCCATTTGGGAGATGTTCCCGACATGGATGGCCGGCGCAGAGCTCCATATCATCGACGAAACGATTCGCCTCGATATGATCAAGCTCAATTCGTATTTTAATCACGAAGGCATCACCATTGCGTTCCTGCCAACACAGCTATGTGAGCAGTTTATGTCGATGGACAATCATTCTCTCCGTTACTTACTGACAGGCGGGGACAAGCTGAAACAGGTGAAGCCCGTTCCATACAAACTCGTGAATAACTACGGCCCAACAGAAAATACGGTCGTGGCGACAAGCGGGATCATTGATCCAGATCGAGGCACGCTTCCTATCGGAACAGCGATTGCCAATACTCGTTTTTACATTATGGGTTCGTTATATGACCTCTCGCCGCAAGGCGTACCGGGTGAGCTCGTGATTGCGGGGAAAGGACTGGCAAGAGGCTACTGGAATCTCCCAGAGGAAACGGACAAACGGTTTGTCCCAGATCCGTTTTATCCAGGAGAGCGTATGTACCGTACAGGTGATTTGGTGAAGTGGACAGAGGATGGCGAACTGATCTACCTCGGTAGAAAAGACCATCAAGTGAACATCCGCGGATTCCGGATTGAGCTATCAGAAATTGAAGCCCAGCTCCTTGCGCTAAATGAAGTGAAAGAAGCCGTCGTGACAACGGTCAAAGACGCAAGTGATCAAGACGCTCTTGTCGCTTACGTCATCACAGATGAAGAAGCGGCCACTTTGAAAGAAAGCTTAAAGCGCACCTTGCCTGACTATATGGTGCCATCATGGATCATCAAGCTAGACCAACTGCCGATGACGGCAAATGGCAAAGTGGATCTCAAAGTACTGCCAGCACCTGATATGGAAGCGAATCAAACAGCATACGAAGCCCCAAGAGATGAAGTGGAAGCACTGCTTTGCGGCATTTGGGAAGATGTGCTTGGCGTCAGCCAAGTTGGTATTCACGACCATTTCTTCTTCCTTGGCGGAGATTCGATTAAAGGCATCCAAATGGCAAGCAGACTCACGCAAGAAGGCTGGAAGCTCGATATGAAACTGCTTTTCCAATATCCAACGATTGCGGAGCTTCGCCCATATATCGAAGAAGCGGATATTCTCACAGCTGATCAGTCAGTTGTCGAAGGAGAGGTTATTTTAACACCGATACAGCGCTGGTTCTTTGAACGGAACTTCAGCAGCCAACATCATTGGAATCAGTCCGTTATGCTCCATGCGGCAAATGGTTTGGATGAAGTGCTTGTCAAACAAGTGCTCGAGCAGATGATGACCCATCATGATGCTTTGCGATTGGTTTATCCGATAGAAGAAGGACGCATCATCCAGCGTCATCGTGGAGTAGACGAAAACGATGTAGCGGTGGACGTGATAGAAGTACAAGGAGAACGATCACAGCAAATCCAGCAGGTAGAAAAGCTGGCAAATGAAGTGCAGGCGAGTATTTCTTTAACAGAGGGACCATTAGTCAAACCTGCGATTTTCCGTACGGATCATGGAGATCACTTATTGCTCGTTGTACATCACCTTGTCATTGATGGTGTGTCATGGCGTATTTTCCTTGAAGACTTCATGGCTCTTTATGAGCAGGCGAAGCGCGGGGAGGAGCTGACACTTCCTGAAAAAACACATTCATTCCAAGCATATGCCCAGAAGTTGACGGAATACGCAGTGTCAGATGAGCTGCTGGCAGAAAGGGACTATTGGAAAAAGGTACTTGGGCATTTAACTGCACCTCTGCAAAAGGATCATGTCACAGAGGATCAAAGAATGCTGCATACAAAAACCATTCGCTTTACGCTGTCTGAGGAAGAAACACGCAGCCTACTGACAGAAGTACATGAGGCGTACCACACGGAAATCAACGACATTTTGCTAACCGCTTTAGGATTGACCTTGAAAGAGTGGACAGGAGAAGACAGACACTTTATTCACCTTGAAGGACATGGAAGGGAAGACATCCTTCCGGCGGTCAATGTGTCGCGGACCATCGGCTGGTTTACGAGCATGTATCCTGTGCTGCTTGATTTGTCGCATGCGGAGGATCTTTCGTATCAAATCAAGCTTTTGAAAGAAGAGCTCAGACACATTCCGAACAAGGGAATCGGCTATGGCGTTTTAAAATACTTAACGCCTGACAAAATGAAGGACGGTCTCGCATTTGATGTCACGCCAGATATCAGCTTTAACTATCTTGGTCAGTTTGATGAACAGATTGGCGGGGGTGAACTAAGTCGATCCACTTGGCAGGCAGGTCAATCATTAAGTCCAGAATCAGAGAAACCTCATGCATTAGATATTGTTGGTTTCGTAGAACAGGGCATGTTCCATATGACGATGTCATATCACCAGCTTGAATTTGAAGAGAAAACGATGGAACAGTTCAAGGACCTTTTAGAAAAGAACGTGAAGGCGCTTATCTCACATTGTGTATCACAAGATGAAGCGCAAATTACGCCTAGTGATGTAGGAGACGATGACCTGACCATGGATGAACTTGAAAAGCTAATGGATATATTTTAAGCAAACGAAGAGGTGGACTATGAGCAAACAGAAGATTCAAAAGGTATATCCTTTAACACCAATGCAAGAAGGCATGTTATATCATGCCATGCTAGACCCTAATTCGTCCTCTTATTTCACACAGCTGGAGCTTGGAATAAGAGGGGAGTTTGATCTCGATCTTTTTGAAAAAAGTCTCAATGAGCTCATCGGCACATATGACATTCTCCGTACAGCCTTTGTCTATCAGCAATTACAGAAGCCGCGACAGGTTGTACTGGCAGAGCGCAATCTAGATGTGTATAGAGAGAATCTATCTCACCTGAACCATCAGGAACAGCAAAAGGTACTAGATCAATATAAAAAGCAAGTGAGAAAGCATGGCTTCCATTTAACGAATGATTTGTTATTGAAGGTCGCTGTTTTTCAACTGAATGAAACAAACTGGCATCTCATTTGGAGCAACCATCACATCATCATGGATGGTTGGTCCATGGGAGTTTTGATGAAAAAATTGTTTCATTACTACGAATCTTATCGGAACGGCAAAACGCCGGATCGCTCACAAGGAAAACCTTATGCAGATTATATTCAGTGGCTTGGCAAGCAAAATCAACAAGCAGCGGAAGGCTATTGGAAGGATCGCTTAGATGGTGCGATTCAGCATCAAGGGCTTTTGCAGCAAAAAGAAGCGAACGGACAATATGACCATCAGGAATGGACGTTCACATGGGATGCTGAAATGGTCAGCACCATTCAAGAGATCGCAAGGAATTGCCAAGTGACAGCACCAAATCTATTCCAGGCTGTTTGGTCGGTTCTTTTAGGCACTTACCATGCGGCACATGATGTCACTTTCGGAACAGTCGTATCTGGCAGGCCGCCAAGTGTGGCTGGGATAGAACAGATGGCAGGACTTTTTATCAATACAATACCGGTCAGGGTAGAAATGAATCAGGAAGACACTTTCAAACAGCTGTTTCAAAAAGTTCAGCAGCATGCGCTGGAAGCGGAAAACTATGATTTTATGCCGCTTTATGACATTCAGCAACAGGCAGCTGCAGGAGGACAACTCTTCGATCACTTGGTCGGGTTTGAGAACTATCCTTTAGATCAACAGCTATCTGGTGACACCATGTCGGAACGTCTAGGGTTTTCCATTGATGTAAAAGACGGATTTGAACAAACGAATTTCGATCTAAATGTCCTCGTATATCCAGGTGAAACATGGACATTGAAAATCAAATACAATGCGGTTGCTTTTGAAGAAGAGGTCATTGAAAAAATATCGAAACACCTGACCAACCTCATGAAGCAGATCATCGAGAATCCGGAAGTTCGCCTTCATGACGTGACGTGTATCACCGAAGAAGAAAAACAGCAGATTGAAGCATGGAACAAGACAGAACGAGATTATCCAAAGCATCTGTCTATTCCTGAGCTTCTTAAAGAACGCATTCAAACGCAACCAGACCATCTGGCGTTAGTCGAAGGAGAGCGGGCATTCACCTATGAAGAGCTCGGCCAAGAAATCCATCGTGTTGCGGGATATTTGATTGATAGCGGAGTGAAACAAGAAGATGCTGTCGCAGTGTATATGAATCGATCTGCTGAAGCAGTGATCGCCATTTTAGCGATTCTTCAAGCAGGGGCTGCTTATGTACCAATTGATCCGGCCCAGCCAGAGGAGAGAATCCGCTTTATGCTTGAAGACAGCGACGCATCCGTTTTGCTCTATGCGGACAGCCAGCCGCCAGTTCATGAAAGTATCCAAGCCGTTCGTGTGTCGGACATATCGAATCATTCCAACGGACCATTCGAAGTCGAGACCTCTCCTTCGCAATTGGCGTATATCATGTACACGTCGGGGTCAACCGGCCAGCCAAAAGGTGTTCAAATTGAGCATCAGCATATTGTCAGATTGGCATGTTCTCAGGAGACACTGGGCTTGAACAAGTCGGATCGTATGGCACATACAGGAGCAGTCAGCTTTGATGCCATTACTTTTGAAATTTTCACCACACTGCTGAACGGTGCAACGCTTTATCCTGTTGACCGTGACACGTTATTGGACATCAACCGGTTTGAACGCTTTATCCAAACGAATCAAATCTCGGCGCTCTTTTTAACAACTGGTTTGTTTAATCAACTCGCTCAGCAGCGGCCGCATATGTTTAAAGGACTGTCCAAATTGATCACAGGCGGTGATGTGATCAATGTGAAAAGTGCAGAGCTTGTGAAGAAAAAACATCCATCACTTGTTTTACTGAATGCGTATGGTCCCACAGAAAACACCACCATCTCGACCATTTATGAGGTGAGAGGGGATGAAACGGGCACGATTCCAATTGGTCAGCCGATCAATCATTCGTCCGCTTACATTTTAGATGACAATCAAAGACTTCAGCCAATTGGCGCGCCAGGAGAGCTGTATGTTGGCGGAGACGGTGTCTCAAGAGGATATCTCCATCGTCCAGAATTAACAAAGCAAGCATTTATCGCTGATCCTTTCAAGGCAGAAGGGCGTTTGTATCGAACAGGAGATTTGGCTAGGTACGGTTCAAATGGTCAAATCGAATTCCTCGGACGGACAGATGATCAAGTGAAAATTCGTGGTTTCCGTATTGAGCTCGGTGAAATTGAAACGATTCTTCAACAAGAGACGGGGATCGATGATGCGGTTGTGCTCATCCATGAGTCTCCTTCAGAAGAAAAAGAAATGACCGCTTACTATACGGGAACGATCACGGAAGAAGAAGTGCGGGATCTATTTAATCAAGCACTGCCAACATATATGGTACCTCATCACGTCATGAAGCTAGATGCTTTTCCGCTTACCGCAAACGGAAAGGTCGATCGGAAAGCTTTACCAACGCCTGACGAAGCTGATCGTGAAGAAATCAGGATCATTCCACCTGAAACCGAGACGGAAAAGGCGCTTGCTCAAATTTGGGAGGAACTGCTTGGGAAAGCGGTGGGAATAGATGAGCATTTCTTCATGACTGGCGGACATTCACTCAAAGCAATGATGATGTCAGCCAAAATCCAAGAAGTGTTCCAAAAGGAAGTTCCGATTCAAGTGATATTCGAAAAGCCAACGGTTCGATCGCTTGCGTCATACATTGACCAGGACGGTCAAGAAGAACAAGGACATCCGATCTTACCCGCAGCGAAGGCGGAGGACTATCCAGTGTCACCAGCTCAGCGGCGCTTATACATTTTACAAACACTTGAACCTAAGAGTACGAACTATCATATTCCGATCGTCTTAACGCTTGAAGGTACGCTCGATCATCAGCGGCTCACCTCAGCATTTGATGAATTGATTCAAACGCATGAAATTTTAAGAACGAGTTTTCATATGAAAGGCGAGCACATCGTCCAAAGGGTACATGAACGATCGGCATTTGACCTCCCCATCCATGATGTAAAGGAAGAAGAGGCCGAGGCATTTCTTGCTGAACGTCAGGCGCCGTTTGATTTGACAGCCGCTCCCCTCCTGCGGGCACAGCTGCTCAAAGTGAGTGACGACCGTCATCTTTTAGTTCTGGAAGCACATCACCTGATTACAGATGGCAGCTCCATGAAGACGTTCATTCAGGATTTGGCGAAAGCCTATGATGGAGAACCGCTTGCAGAAAGAGCCATTCATTATAAAGACTACGCTGTCTGGCAGTTAAGTGAAGAAGAAACAGAGAAACAGCGTGTGCATGAAGCGTATTGGCTGAAGCAATTCCAAGGAGATGTACCGGTTTTAGATTTGCCGACAGACTTTCCGCGTCCAGTGGAACGTGATTTTTCTGGAGAACGAGTGATGTTTGGCTGTGATCAAGCGACAACTCAGCGTATTCATGAGCTGCTCAAGAAAACAGATACGACGCTGTACATGTTCTTGTTATCTGCATTTCAAGTGCTGCTCGCATCCTACAGCGGACAGGAAGATATCATTGTCGGATCTCCTGTTGCGGGACGAACACATCCAGATATTCAGGACATGCCGGGGATGTTCATCAATACCATTGCGATGCGCGGGAAACCGGAACAAAAAAAGTCATTTTTACAGCTGCTTGAAGAAATAAAAGAAACGAGTGTAGATGCTTTTGCACATCAAAGCTATCCGCTCGAAGAGTTAATCGCGCGTCTACCGCTTGATCGTGATACAACCCGAAGCCCACTCTTTAGTGTTTCGTTTAATATGCAGAACATGGATGTTCCTGCACTAAAGCTCGGCGATCTGAACATTTCGCCTTATGCGATGCAGCACCGATCCGTCAAATTTGATCTGTCTCTCGAAGCATTTGAACGTGAGGGAGAAATAAAACTAAGCCTAGACTATGCAACGGCATTATTTAAAGAGGAAACCATCCGCCGGTTCGGAACACATCTTCTTGCGATTATTCGTGAGGCGGTCCAGCATCCGAATGAACAAATTGGCTTGTTCAACCTCTTGGATCAGCATGAGCAAATGGAGCGGCTGGAGAAAAGGGATGGGGAACAAACAGGTCAACATGAGCCGTACCATGTGCAATTTTCACGTCAAGCCATGGAAACGCCTGATGCCATTGCGGTGATGGATGGTGAAAGGAAGCTGACCTACCGTGAACTAGATCACATGTCCAATGCTCTTTGCAGTGAGCTGAAGATGCAAGGCGTAGAGAAAGAAAGCACAGTCGCACTTATTCTTGATCGCTCTGTCTATGTCATTGTCTCCATGCTAGGTGTAATGAAAGCAGGCGGTGCATTTGTCCCAATTGATCCAGCTTTTCCTGCGGAACGTATTCGTTACACATTAAAAGATTCAGGGGCAAAAGTCATCGTGGCAAATGAGTCTCTTGGCGATTCGTATCAGCATCTCAAGTCGATTCAGGTCGTACATGTGGAGAAAGCCGTCCAACGAAACGATTCTCTAGACCTGCCAGACGTATCGGTTGATCAACTGGCTTATGTGATTTACACATCTGGAACAACAGGGAAGCCAAAGGGTGTACAGCTCACGCATCGTAATCTATCACACTACGTCAATTGGTTGACACATGAAGTGACTTTACAAGAATGCGATCGAACGGCACTCCTGTCTTCTTATGCATACGACCTTGGTTACACAAGCATTTTCCCGATTCTAAAAGCAGGCGGGACACTCTATATTCCTCATGAAGACGTGTATACAGACCCTGTACGTCTCATGCGTTTTATTGATGAACAAGAGCTGACTTATATCAAAATGACACCATCCTTATTTCATATGATGGCAGATTCGAAGGGTCATACATTTGATGCTTTACGGCTTGTGGTATTGGGAGGAGAACCGATTGTCTCTGAAGATGTTGCGACATTTATGAAGCAGCATCCATGCGTGGCAGTGATGAACCATTACGGTCCGACAGAAACAACGATTGGTACAGTGAGCAAGCTAATGACACCGCATGAGCTGGACGCTTTAAAGGAGCGTTCTATCATTGGAAAGCCTATTGCTCATACAAGAGCGCTCGTATGCAATCGCGAGCAGCGCCTTGTTCCTTATGGTGCACCGGGGGAGCTTTATATTTCAGGTGATGGTGTTTCAAGAGGTTATTTGAATCAGCCTGAATTAACAGCGGAGCGTTTTCTTGAAAATCCTTATTTCCCTCAAGAGCGGATGTATCGAACGGGAGATTTGGTTAGACAGCATGCTAATGGGGAGATTGAATTCCTTGGAAGAGTAGACGATCAAGTGAAAATTCGCGGTTATCGAATTGAGAAACAAGAAATTGAGCATGCCGCACGTGCCCTTTCAACCATTCAAAAAGTGTATGTCAAAGTGATCAACACATCTCGTTTACCGGAGCTGGCGTTATATTATACAGCACCTGATCACATTGGAACGCTGACATTTAGAGAAAAGCTTTCAGAGACGCTACCGGATTACATGATTCCTACTTATTTTGTCAAAGTGGATCATATGCCGCTGACGCAAAACGGAAAAGTGGATGCAAAATCTCTGCCGCTTCCTCATGAGGCACATATGAACCGCACGGCACATGCAGCACCAGAAACGGCGCTTGAGCAGACGCTTTGTGATATGTGGTCAGATGTTCTTGAGATTGAAAAAGTCGGCATTGATGACCATTTCTTTGAATTAGGCGGGCATTCTTTGAAAGGCATGGTGCTCATTTCGAAAATGCAAGCCAAACTGAATCAGCATGTTCCACTCAAGGTTCTTTTTGAAAAGCCAACGATACGGGCGATAGCTGCCTATTTGGAAGAAGCTGATGCTTCGCTCGTCACATCCATTCAGCCAGCGGAAAAGCAAGATTTCTATCCAGTCTCTTCCGCACAAAAGCGAATGTACGTATTACAGCAGTTGCATCCAGAATCCGTCACCTACCATATGCCAGCCGTTTTCATGATGGAAGGAAACCTTGATCTGAAGCAGCTAGAAGGAGCGATTCAAGCTTTAATTGATAGACATGAGTCATTGCGGACAGCCTTTGTTGAAATTGATGGCAGTCCCGTCCAAAAAATCTATCGCCGTGTGCCGTTTACGTTACAGATGGTTGAAGTAGAAAGCGATCAGGTACAATCCGTCGTAGACAACTTCATGACACCATTCTCATTACATCAAGCACCTCTAATGAGAGCGAAAGTGGCAAAGCTGTCTGATGACAAATATGTGTTCATGATGGATATGCACCATATCATCGCAGACGGAGTGACACGCAGTCTGCTTATTCAAGAATTAGCGGAGTTGTATGAGCATAAGACGTTATCGCCAGTTCAGTTGCACTACAAGGATTATGCGGTATGGCAGCAAGAGGAAGAGCAGCAAGCAGCACTTGAAAAACAGCGGCAGTTTTGGCTGGAGCAATATGCACAGCCGCCAGAAGACTTGGCACTTCCGCTTGATTTCCCGCGGCCTAGCGTGCAGTCATTTGCAGGAGACCGGGTTGATAGATGGCTGTCTGCTGAGAAGGCGCAGCATATCAAAGCGTTCATGGCTGAAAAAAATGTGAGTTTGAACATGGTGATGCAAACGGCCTTTGCCATTCTTCTTCATAAATTGACTGGGCAGCATGACATCGTCATAGGGGCTGTAACGGCTGGACGTACACATGCGTCAATCGAACGGATTCCGGGCATGTTTGTGAATACACTGGCCCTTCGACATGACGTTCAGTTAGAAGAAACTGCAGAGCATCTGCTAGAAAAAATAAGGGATCACAATCTATCAGCTTATGAACATCAAGGATTCCCATTTGAGGATTTGGTCGCGCAGTTAGACCTTCCGAAAGACACGAGCCGCAACCCGTTGTTTAGTGTCATGATGACAACGGATGAGCGTGATCTGACGTTACCGGATTTGAATGGACTTACGCTGTCGCACAAACAGCAAGAAGCCGTTCAGGCAAAATTTGATTTAACGCTCGGTGTCTTTGAGGAACAAGATCAAGTGGGCTTGCGCTTTGAATATGCAGCGGCACTATTTAAAAAGAGTACCATTCAGCGATGGAGTCAATATTTTGAGCGAATCATAGACGAAATGCTTGCGAAATTGAATCAGTCGATCTCGACCATCTCCATCTTAACAAAAGAAGAAGAGCGACATCTGCTTGATGATTGGTCAGGACCTGTCCTAAATGTCCCGACAGATCAAACGGTTCATGCATTGATTGAGGCGAAGTCACAGGAAGTACCTCATCAAAAAGCCGTAACTTTCTGCGGCACTAGCTGGACGTATGAAGAATTGAACAATCGGGCGAATACAGTCGCCGCAAGACTTATGTCCAGCGGCACAAAACCGGGAGACCGCATCGGCATTCTCACACGTCCATCGCTCGAGATGACAGCCGTTGTTCTCGGAGTTCTCAAGGCAGGTGCGGCATTTGTGCCGATTGATGCCGATTATCCAGCGCAGCGCATTGCCTACATGCTGGAAGATAGCGGGGCAGAGGTCCTTCTGATTCAGAAAGAGCTCACTGCACCACCTTCTTTCACAGGTCATACCCTCTTCATAGAAGAGGCAGTAGAAGGAGAAGCACACGAGATTCAGGTTCCTATCAAACCAACGGATCTCGCTTATATGATTTACACATCTGGAACGACTGGACAGCCGAAGGGTGTCATGGTCGAGCATCAGTCTCTTGTCAATCTTGCTTTTTGGCACAATGATGCTTTCCAGGTGACGAAACAAGACCGAACCGCTAAATATGCCGGCTTTGGCTTTGATGCCTCCATTTGGGAGATGTTCCCGACGTGGATGGCCGGCGCAGAGCTCCATATCATCGACGAAGCGATTCGCCTCGATATGATCAAGCTCAATACGTATTTTAATGACGAAGGCATTACCATTGCGTTCCTGCCAACACAGCTGTGTGAGCAGTTTATGTCGATGGACAATCATTCTCTCCGTTACTTACTGACAGGTGGGGACAAGCTAAAACAGGTGAAGCCTGTTCCATATACACTTGTCAATAACTACGGCCCAACAGAAAATACGGTCGTGGCGACAAGCGGGATCATTGATCCAGATCAAGGCACGCTTCCTATCGGAACAGCGATTGCCAATACTCGTTTTTACATTATGGGTTCGTTATATGACCTCTCGCCGCAAGGCGTACCGGGTGAGCTCGTGATTGCGGGGAAAGGACTGGCAAGAGGCTACTGGAATCTCCCAGAGGAAACGGACAAACGGTTTGTCCCAGATCCATTTTATCCTGGAGAGCGCATGTACCGTACAGGCGACTTGGTGAAATGGACAGAGGATGGCGAGCTGATCTACCTCGGTAGAAAAGACCATCAAGTGAACATCCGCGGATTCCGGATTGAGCTGTCAGAAATTGAAGCGCAGCTCCTTGCGCTGAATGAAGTGAAAGAAGCCGTCGTGACAACGGTCAAAGACGCAAGTGATCAAGACGCTCTTGTCGCTTACGCCATCACAGATAAAGAAACGGATACGTTGAAAGATAGCTTAAAGCGCACCTTGCCTGACTATATGGTGCCATCATGGATCATCAAGCTAGACCAACTGCCGATGACGGCAAATGGCAAAGTGGATCTCAAAGCACTGCCAGCACCTGATATGGAAGCGAATCAAACAGCATACGAAGCGCCAAGAGATGAAGTGGAAGCACTGCTTTGCGGCATTTGGGAAGATGTGCTTGGCGTCAGCCAAGTTGGTATTCACGACCATTTCTTCTTCCTTGGCGGAGATTCGATTAAAGGCATCCAAATGGCAAGCAGACTCACGCAAGAAGGCTGGAAGCTCGATATGAAACTGCTTTTCCAATATCCAACGATTGCGGAGCTTCGCCCATATATCGAAGAAGCGGACCTTCTCACAGCCGATCAGTCAGCTGTCGAAGGAGAGGTTATTTTAACACCGATACAGCGCTGGTTCTTTGAACGGAACTTTGATCACCAGCACCACTGGAATCTCTCAATGATGCTTCATGCGCCAAAAGGGTTTGACTTGGCTGTCACAGAACAAGTTCTACAAAGACTGCTCTCACATCATGATGCGCTGCGCATGGTGTTCAGACAGGAGCATGATGACATTCTGCAATACAATCAGCGGGAGCTGACAGAACCATTTTCAATTATTTCTTGTGATGTTTCAAAAGCGCAAGATGTGAAACAGGCGATTTCAACATACGCCAATGAGTATCAGCGTCAACTGAATCTTGAAAAAGGTCCATTGATGAAAGTGATTTGTTTCCATACAGAAAACGGTGATCACTTACTCATCATCACCCATCATCTTGTGATTGACGGCGTTTCTTGCCGGATTTTACTAGAAGACTTTATGTCTCTTTATCATCAGGCAGAAAAAGGAGAAACGATGGTTCTGCCGCCAAAAACGCACTCTTTCAAAGAATGGGCAGAAGCGGTTGAACGATACGCGCAGTCACAGCTGCTAAAAAACCAGAAGGAGTATTGGGCAGCGATTGAAAATAGACCGTTTACGACTTTACCTGTTGACCATGAAGTAAAAGAAAGAAAAGTCGCGGATACGAAAGCGGTCAAAATGCAGCTGACAGAAGCAGAAACCGAGCATCTGTTAACGAATATCCATCTTCCGTACACAACAGAAATGAATGATATTCTTCTATGTGCGCTCGGGCTGGCCGTTCAGGAATGGACAGGACAATCTCATGTACATGTACAGCTTGAAGGTCATGGAAGAGAGGATATTTTATCAGGATTAGATATATCCCGCACAGTTGGCTGGTTTACGAGCATGTATCCAGTCGTTCTTGAAGCGAAGCCGAATCAGACCATTGCAGACGCTATCAAAGGAACGAAAGAGATGCTGCGGCGTGTACCGAATAAAGGGATTGGTTACGGTATTTTAAGATACATGACACCATCCGAACCGTCAGTCAAACACGTGCAGCCTGAAATCAGCTTGAACTATCTCGGGCAGATAGATCAGGAAGTGACGACAGAACTCTTTGGACCTTCAACCTATGATATGGGCCGTCAAGCAAGCCCTGAATCAGAAGCTGTTTATAAGCTGAACCTCAGCGGTCTTGTTCAGCACAATCAATTCATTCTGTCGTGCTCATATTGTGCAAGTGAATATGAAGAACAAACGATACAGCAGTTCATCGCATTGTTGAAGGAGAAAATCAGATCCATCATCACTCATTGCTTAGCGCATCAAGAGCGAGAATTTACGCCAAGTGACTTCTCGGCTGCAGACCTTGAAATGGATGAAATGGACGATATCTTTGACATGCTCGAGGAGAAATTGACTTAACACCACTAGATCAGTCATGAAAAAGGAAAGGAGGAATGAAATAGATGAGTCAATTTAAAAGGGATCAAGTTCAAGATATGTATTATCTGTCACCGATGCAAGAAGGAATGCTGTTTCATACCCTCCATCATCAAGAAAAAGGCTTTTATGTAGAACAAATGGATATGAACGTGAAGGGGACACTTCGGTCTGATCTGCTTGAGAAAAGCATGAATATCATCGTGGAACGGTACGATATTTTTCGTACCGTGTTCCTCCACGAAAAAGTGAAGCGTCCTGTCCAAGTTGTATTAAAGAATCGACCTTTCCAGCTTGATATTGTGGACATACAGGATCTTTCTGAAAGTGAACAGCTTGAACGTATCGATCGTTTTAAACAAAAGGATCAGCTGAGAGGATTTGATCTCTCGAAGGATCTGCTCATGCGGGCCTCTGTTTTTCAAACGGGTCCTTCAAGCTATCGCTGGATATGGAGCTATCACCATATCCTTCTAGATGGCTGGTGTTTTGGCCTAGTTGTGCAGGAATTGTTTGCGATTTATCATGCACTTTTGCATGACATCCCTTACAGGCTGGAGCCAGTCAAGCCATATAAAGAATATATTCAATGGCTGGAAAAACAAGATAAACAAGCCTCACTTGAATATTGGACGCAATCTTTGGCTGGCTTTGAGGGGCAATCGACTTTTAAAGAACAGCGAAAGCAAACAAATGAGCATGAATTAGGCGAAATCGAATGGGCCATGAGTAAAGAAGAAACAGCTGCTTTATCAGAGTTAGCCTTGCAGCAGAATGCCACGTTAAGTAGTGCGCTTCAATCGATTTGGTCTATCTTACTCAGCAGGTATCAGCGCTCAAACGATGTGTTGTTTGGAACGGTTGTGTCAGGACGTCCGGCAGATTTGGCTGGTGTGGACCGAATGGTGGGATTGTTCATCAATGTCATTCCAAGACGAATTCAGCTGACAGACCAAATGACGTTCCGTTCTCTATTATCAGAGACGCAGCAGCAGTCTTTAGCGGCTGAACCGCACCAATATATCCCGATTTATGATATTCAAGCTAAAGCAGGTCAGCAGCAGCTCATTGATCATATTGTGGTGTTTGAGAATGTCCCTGCTGCAAAGAAAGACGAGCAGGAGTCACTGCTTGGCTTTACAGTAGAAGACATGAATGTCTATGAAAAATCGAACTATGATCTCAATTTACTTGCATCACCTGGGGAACAATTGCAGCTGAAGCTGGCCTTTAATCAGCGTGCATTTGATCCTGCATTTGTCCATAAATTAAAGGATCAGCTGACCCTTTTGATCAGAGGGACCATCAAACATCCAGATCAGTCAGTTCATACACTGACACTTGTGACTAAGCAGGAAAAGCAGCGAATGTTAGAGGAATGGAATGCACCTGAGCTGGAGCATGATCAGCTTTATTTGACAAAGTGGTTTGAACATAATGTTCGAAAACAGCCGAATGCAGTGGCATTATCAGCAGGTGATCACACGATGACATATGCGGAGCTGAACGAACAAGCCAATCGACTGGCGAGGCATTTGCAAAAAAATGGGGTCGAACATCAAACGGTGACCGCCATTTTAGCAGAAAGGACACCTGAACTCATTGTCAGCTTACTCGCTGTCTTAAAAGCAGGTGCCACCTATGTGCCGATTGATCCAGATTATCCAGAAAGCCGTATCCAATATATGCTGAAAGACAGCGGAGCGACGCATCTTCTGACTCATTCATCCTTTATCAGTCAGACGAGGTCACTCGCATTTGATGGCACGTATCTTTTTGCAGATGATCAAGAAATTTTACTGATGAGCTCAGAGAATCTGCCACTTGAAGCAGGTTTAGATGATACGGCATACATCATGTATACATCAGGAACAACCGGACAGCCAAAAGGCATCATGACGACCCATTCCAATATTGCCCGGGTGGTCAAAAATACGAATTACTTAACTATTTTAGAAACAGATACATTGCTGTCGTTATCAAATAGCGTATTTGATGGCTTTACATTTGATGTATATGGTGCGCTTTTAAACGGAGCAAAGCTTGTCCTGCCGCAAAAAGAAACCATTTTAGATATGGGGAAGCTCACTGAGCTGATAAAAGGAGAGCATATTTCTGTCATGTTTGTTCCAACCGCTTTATTCCATCTTCTCGTTGATGAAGGAACAGACTGGATGCGCGGTGTGCGTAAGGTGCTGTTTGGGGGAGAGAGGGCATCGGTTCAGCATGTGAGAAAAGCCTTTGATGTGATGGGAAAAGGCAGATTGTTGAATGTATACGGCCCGACCGAATCAACGGTTTTTGCCACGTATTATCCGATAGATGAAGCGATCCCTTTAGAGTCACATTCTATTCCAATTGGGAAGCCGCTCAACCAGACGGGCGCTTATATATTGAGTGAGCACAGGCAGCTTCAGCCGATTGGAATGGTTGGAGAGCTTTGTCTGAGCGGCAAAGGACTGGCAAAAGGATATTTGAATCGTCCTGATCTGACAAAACAAGTGTTTATTCCTCATCCTTTCGCTTCGGGTGAGCGCCTGTATCGTACAGGGGATTTAGCTTACTTTCGAGAAGACGGTCTGATTGAGTATGCAGGCAGAGTTGATGATCAGGTAAAAATTCGAGGACACCGTATTGAACTGACAGAAATTGAAGCCAACCTTCTCATGCACCCAGGTGTAAAACAAGCTGTACTCCTAGCGGATCATGATGAAACCAATCATACAAGGCTGCTTGCCTACATCACGTGTGATGATGCATGGAAAGGCAAACTCGATGATATCAAATCAAGGCTGAAAGAGCGTCTTCCAGCTTATATGCTGCCTCATGAGCTGATTGAACTGGAGAACCTCCCACTTACGCCAAACGGGAAGGTTGATAAACGCCAGCTACCAAAACCAGAGGCGCCGCAAGGAAACCGTCGTGTGAAACTGCCCGCAAATGAAGTGGAACAAAAGCTGTTGGTGATGTGGCGGGAAGTACTTGAACGAGAGGATATTAGCACAGATGACCATTTCTTTGAGCTTGGCGGACATTCTTTAAAAGCGATGTCTCTTTTGTCCAAAGTATCAAAAGAGTTTGAGGTTCAGGTGCCGATCCATTTGTTGTTTGAGACCCCGACGATTGAAGCGCTTAGTCATTATATTCAGCATCAGGACGGGGAAACCGCTGGCTATCTTGTATTCAATGAATCTCAAACATCAACAGTCTTTGCTCTTCCGCCGTTACCAGGCTACGGCTTTATCTATCAGGAAGCAGCAAAAACGCTTGATGATGTCCGGTTGATCGCCTTTGATTTTATTGAAACGAATAACCGAATGGCACAGTACGTTCAGCATATTCAGCACCTTCAGCCAAAAGGGCCGCTGACGTTGATGGGGTACTCAGGCGGATGTTACCTCGCCTTTGAGCTTGTTCAAGCGCTTGAACAAGGAGGACGGACAGTCGAGAAAGTCATCATGATCGATTCCTATAAGAAAATTGGAGAAAGTGATTTAGAAGGGCGATCCATTGATGATGATATTGAAGCGATTGTTCATCAAACGAAACAAAGCGAACTTGCTCAAGGGGAGATCGTTCAAGAAGCGCTTGCCCAAAAGACGCGCGCCTACTATGAAACGTTTGTTAAGGGGGTGAATCAAGGCAAAATACAGGCAGATATTACGTTCATCCAATCTGAAGAACAAATAGCGATCCCGGACTGGATGGAAGAGTGGACACAGGCAACGGCCGGATCTTTTACCCAATACCAAGGCTATGGCCGGCATGCTGATATGTTCAAACATAAAGAATGTGCAGCTCAAAATGCAAAGCTGATCAAACATATTGTCAATCAAACAAATAGAGAACGAGTCTTGTAAACTTTAGATTAGGCAGGATGCAGCCTTGCAGTCCTGCCTAACAAAAAAGGAAAGGAACTCATATGAAACCATCAACCATTAACCAAACGAGTAGACATGAATCAATGGATGCGATTTTACAAGATGTAAAGACAACCATTTTACAAACCAACGAAATCGAACGCTTCGCTGTTTTTTCACGTGAAAAAACCATTCGACCGCGGCCGTATCACCTCTCTCATTTATTTCTCGACAAGCACATTGAGCAGGAGGCCGCAGCGGAAGCGATACAGACGCAAACGGCTGTACCTGCTTTGGCCGACATGCCGCCCGCACTTTCCTATGGAGGGGATCTCGACGTCACACAAGGCGCACAGACTTTACAGGAAGTCTTAACAGAGGCTGCAAAAACGACAAATGGGCTTACGTATATCGTGAATAGCAAGAACGAACTCACACAATCTTATGCACAGTTACAAGGAGACGCCGAGAGGGTTCTGACTGGTTTAAGGGCACTGGGGCTTAAGGCAGGCGATCCTGTTTTCTTTCAATTCTCATCGAATCATGCCATGGTCACTGCCTTTTGGGCATGTGTATTAGGCGGATTTGTTCCAACGCTTGTGTCAGCTGCCCCAACCTATCGGGAGATGAATGCTGCAGTGAAGAAGCTTCATCATGCTTGGAAGCTCCTCGAGCATCCACTCATCCTAACAGATGACTCACTGATCGAGGAGGTGCAAGGGTTAGCCTTACTATGGCATACAGACCAATTACGTGTCGCAGCAGTTGAGCCGATGCTGACATTAGAAAGAGATACAGCCGCTCACCCTGCCGCGCCGGATGATTCCGTCTTCTTTATCTTAACGTCTGGAAGTACAGGGATGCCAAAGTGTGTAGAGCATTCCCATAGAAGTGTGCTGGCGAACGTCAAAGGAACAGTAGCAGCGAATCAATTTACACAAGAGGATGTCTCGTTAGACTGGATGCCTTTAGATCATATTGGTGGCATCGTGATGTTCCACCTTGTCAATGTGTACACAGGCTGCGAGCAGATTCGGGCAAGAACAGATGACTTTATCGCTCAGCCGCTGCGGTGGCTTGACTGGATGGACCGCTACCGTGCAACGAAGACGTGGGCACCTAACTTTGCATTTGCGATGATCAACGATTATGAGAAAGAGATTTCATCAGGGTCTTGGGATCTGTCGGCGATGACCTGCATGATCAATGGGGCAGAGGCGGTCGTTCCAAAAACCATCCACCGATTTCTACACCTGCTTGCTCCGCACGGCTTAAAGGGAGATGTGATTAGACCGGCTTTCGGCATGTCTGAAATCTCATCAGCGGTTGTGTTTTCCTTTGCGATTGAGCGTGGAGATGAAAACAGCGGGGTTCTGACCTTTGAGGAAACGTCGCTGACAGAGCAGCTAAGACCAGCAGAAGCACGTGAGACAGGAACCGTCAGCTTTACAGAGTTGGGCAAACCGATTCCAGGTATCACGATACGCATTGTCAATCATCAGCATGAGCTTCTTCCAGAAGATCATATTGGCCGTGTGCAAATAAAAGGTCCAACCACCATGAAGGGCTATTACCGGAATGACGAAGCGAATCAAGAAGTATTTCAAGCGGATGGCTGGTTTCACACGGGTGATTTAGGTTTCCTGCACGAAGGAAGGCTGACACTAACCGGTAGAGAAAAAGACATGATTATCATCAACGGGAAAAACTATCACAACTATGAAATTGAAGCCATAGCAGAGGAAGTACCGGGAGTAGAAACGAGCTTTGTGGCTGCTTGTTCCGTCCGAATGGAGGCTTCTGCATCCGATGAACTGATTCTCTTTTTTACACCGAAGCTGTATGAGCCGGCTTATATTATGAGGGCAAGTCAGCACATTAAATCCCATATTGCAACAAAAATGGGCTTGTCTGCATCTCGCATCATTCCTGTCCAGAAGCATGCATTTCCCAAAACAAGCTCTGGAAAAATAGAAAGGGCACAGCTCAAGACAAGATGGCAAGAAGGCGAATTTGATGAAATGATCATGGAAATGGACATGAGACTTGAAAATGAACATACCTTGCCTGATTGGAGTTATCAAAAGAAGTGGATACCAGCTCCACTTGATGCAGCTGACAAGCAGATCGTAGGGGACGTTGTGATCTTCGCAGATCCATTAGGACTGGCAGATCAATTGAAATCTTTTGCAAACAGTGAACAAACATACATTACGGTTGAACCGGGTCAAGCGTTCAAACAACTCACACACACTCACTTCATCATCCACCCGAATCGGCCGTCTGACTACGAACAACTCTTTGAGACGCTCCGTTCGTATGGCGTTTCGGTGAAACACATCATTCACCTTTGGAACTATACAAACCAAGAAGACAAGCTTTATGTGGCCAAGGCGAAACAAGCGCAGAAAACGGGCAGCATGAGTGCATTATTTTTAACAAAAGCCATTTCCGTCTATGAGGAGCAGGTGGCCATCACTTTTGTCTCAACCCATGCGATGAATGTGCCGGAGGATCACATCCACGATGTAGAAAAAGCAACGACAGCCGGACTGATGACAGCAGTTCAGCATGAATGGCCGTTTATCAAGGTGCAATGTCTTGATTTTTCACTAGCAGAATCGGTATCTAGTCATTCCCATGCAATGGCGATTATGGCAGAACTCACGCATGACCAAGACCGTCATGTCGCTGCTTATCGTCAAGGTGTTCGTTATATTCCCTTTTTAGCACCTCTTCATTTGGAAAAGGAACAGAAAAGGAAAGAGCCGCCATTTGAATCATCTGGGCTTTATGTCATAACAGGCGGGCTAGGCGGAATTGGACGTTTAGTCAGTGAACACCTACTGACATCTTATCAAGCACATCTCGTGTTGCTTGGAAGGAAAGAGAGAGAGGCACTTTCTAGTGACCAGCAAGAGACATTGTCTTTGCTAGAAGAGCAGGCAAAAGTGCATGGCGGCAAGGTTCTTTATGAGAAAGCAGACATCACGGCTGAAAAAGAGGTGGAAGCGATCATCTCTAGACATGAGGTCGCTGGAAATCAAAGGCTGGATGGCATCATTCATTTCGCAGGTATTATTCAAGAAGAACTGCTTGCTGATATGACATCTGTGTCTCTGAATGACATGTACGAAGCGAAGGTATATGGAACGATTGCGCTCCATGAAGCAGCCTCCAAACGCAGGAATGTTTTATTTCTTTCCAGCTCGTCAGCCCGAACGCTAAAGGGCGGTATGACTGTCGGCGCCTATTGCGCTGCCAATGAGTTCGTGGAACAATTTGCTCATTATCAGAAGCTGACATCTACAGTGAAGCCATATTGCTTTAGTTTCAGCATGTGGGACGAGATTGGCATGAGTGAAGGCTCCATGATAAAAGGCATGTTAAAAGAAAGAGGTTATCTTCCAATTTCAAAGCAGGCAGGCTTCCAAACGATGCTCGCATGTCTGATGACAGATGCTCCGCTCATTTATGCGGGATTGGATCGATCGAAGAAAGAGATTCACGAGATGATCCATGCAGATGCGGAGATGCAAACAGAGCAGACCTTTTACGTCTTTTTCAAAACGGATCAAACAAAGGCGGTGGAAGAGCGGCTATATCAATCGATTCATACATGTTTACAGTCCCGTCTATCTGGTGAATATGCCGTACATTTGTTTCCTGAGGAATATTGGAAAGAAACAGAAGATGGATCGCCAGACGAGGCATATTTTCATGAATTAATAGAGGAAAGCGGAATGGATGCAGACAACAGAGCACCTCACACAGAAACGGAGAAACTGCTCGCACACATTTGGTCAGAGCTGCTCGGTGTCTCAGATGTCAACTGCGGCGATCATTTCTTTTTACTAGGAGGTCATTCGCTGAAGGCGACGCAAATGCTGTCTGCGGTTAGGCAAAAAACAGGGTTTGACGTGCCGCTTGCTGTGTTGTTTGAACATACGAGACTCGGAGAATTAGCAGATTGGATCGATTCAAATGCCAAAGCAGATGAAGTGATTCCGATGAGAAAAATGGAGAAGGGTCAGGAAATTCCGATGTCTTATGCCCAGCAAAGACAGTGGTTCCTCTATCAATTAGAGCCGGATCTGCCATTTTACAATAATACGATTTCGTTTCGGATGAATGGGCCTTTAGATATCAAGGTGCTTCAGGAAAGTCTGCATCATATGGTGGAAAGGCATGAATCGCTCAGAACGTCCTTTACGATGAGCGGGGATGAACCGGTACAGGTCATTCATGAACAGATGGCCCTGCCAGAGCTTGAGGTGATGGACCTTTCAGGCATAGCGTCACAGGAAGAGAAAGAACAAAAAGCGACTGAATGGGCGAAAGAAGAGGCATCCACACCTTTTCAATTAGAACACGAAGCGCTCTTTCGAGTGAAGCTGATTCGACTTTCATCCGCAGAGCATATCTTGCTTATGTCCATTCACCACATCGTGTCAGATGGCTGGTCGATTGGCATTGTTGCAAGAGAATTATCTGAGTGGTATACAGCGGCGATCGAAGGGCGGGAGCCTCACTTGCCGGCACTGCCTATTCAATATGCGGATTACGCACTGTGGCAGAAGGAGTATTTGACAGGAGAGCCATTGCATAAGCAGCTTGCCTATTGGAAGGAGCAATTTGCGGCACCTGTTGAAGATTTGGTATTGCCGTATGATCATCCGCGGCCGGCCGTTCAATCCTACAAAGGGAAGACGAAAACATATCAGCTGTCGAAGTCGCTGTCTAAAAAGATTGAGGCGCTATCCAAGAAAACAGACAGCACACTGTATATGACCTTGCTGTCGGCTTTCTCTACGCTTTTACATCGATTGTCTTCACAGGATGAGTTTGTCATTGGCTCGGTCATTGCTGGGAGAAATCGAACGGAAATGGAGCATTTAATCGGATTTTTCGTGAATACATTGGCGCTTCGGATCGACCATAGCGGGAATCCAGCCTTTACGGAATTATTAGAGCGAGTGAAGGAGACAACTGTCGGTGCTTATGCACATCAGGATGTGCCGTTTGAGATGGTGGTCGATGAATTGAATATTGTGCGTGATGCCAGTAAGCAGCCGCTGTTTCAGGTCATGTTTGTTCTGCAAAACTTACCGCTGGAAGCATCTCCAATGGGGGAGGCGACGTCGGTTTTAGCCATTGAAGATAATGATACAGCGAAATTTGATCTCTCCCTGTTTGTGTTTGAAGGAGCTGAAGGCCTTCAGTTAAAACTGGAGTATCATGCGGATTTATTTTCTGATGACACGATGGAGCGATTCCTCGCATACTACGAGCACCTGCTTGAAAGCATTTGTGAAAATCCAGTGCAGCCGATCAGACAAGTGAATTTCCTGCCAGAGAA
Source organism: Bacillus sp. FSL R5-0397 (assembly GCF_038593395.1). Classification (NCBI taxonomy): domain Bacteria; kingdom Bacillati; phylum Bacillota; class Bacilli; order Caryophanales; family Bacillaceae; genus Bacillus; species Bacillus sp. FSL R5-0397. Next base: position 417,429 of record NZ_CP151992.1, read on the forward strand.
AGAAAAGCATCAATTGCTCTATGAATGGAGCGGAAAGACTGATCAACCAAAAGGTCCGCTGCTTATGACAGAACGATTTGAAGCGCAAGTGAAAAAGACACCTCATGCAGTGGCGCTCGAGTTCCAGGGAGATGAGTGGACGTACCAAGAGTTACATGAGAAAGTCGATCGTCTAGCAGCCTATTTGCAGCAACGAGGCGTGACGCCGCATGAACCAGTTGGACTGCTCATCGACAGATCGCCTGAAATGATTCTTGGGGTGCTGGCCATTGTGAAAGCAGGCGGGGCTTATGTGCCAATTGATCCTGAATATCCAGATGCCCGCATTGACTATATGCTGAGAGATACAGGGATTCAGCTTTTACTGACAAAAAATGAATGGCTGAAAAAAGTATCCATCCATCAAACGGAACTCATTTGTCTTGATCAAGGGTATGAAGAATTTTTACCAGAAGCAGAGGTCATGCCCGCTGCACTAAGACCTGATGGACTTGCTTATATCAATTACACATCGGGGTCAACTGGACAGCCAAAAGGAGTACTGATCCCGCATCAAGCGGTCGTCCGGCTTGTGTGTGAAACAGACTATGTCACCCTTGATGAACAAACGCGCATTTTACAAATCGCCAGCTTCTCTTTTGATGCATTTACGTATGAAATATGGGGAGCCCTTTTAAACGGGGGAAGGCTCATACTGACGGATCGAAATACCATTTTATCAATGGATACATTAGCGGAAGCACTAAAAACTCATCAGATTACAACAGGGTTCTTGACTGTGCCGCTGTTCAACCGTTTAACAGAAGAACATCCAGAAGCTTTATCTGGACTTCATGCATTATTGGTCGGCGGAGATGCCTTATCAGCCGCTCATATCCGAAAAGCACTGCCGTATTTGCCTGAAGGGCTTTTAAATGGTTATGGACCAACAGAGAATACAACATTCTCCTGTGTGCATCATATTCGGGCACTGGAAGAAGATCAGGCGACGGTCCCGATTGGACAGCCTATTGCTTATTCACAAGCTTATGTATTAGATGACCAAATGCAGCCAGTTCCGCAAGGCGTCATCGGCGAAATTTATGTTGGCGGCACAGGGCTAGCACTTGGTTACCTTGGAGATGAAGAAAAAACAGCATCATCATTTATCCCGCATCCTTTCCAAGAAGGAGCGCGTTTATATAAAACAGGCGATATGGGCCGCTGGCTGTCAAATGGCATCATTGACTGTCTTGGAAGAATCGATCATCAAGTGAAAATTCGTGGACACCGCGTGGAATGCGGAGAAATTGAAGCCGCTATGCTGACATTTGATGACATCACAGAATGTGCCGTTATCCCGTATCAGCATGAGAGTGGTCATAAGCGATTGATCGGTTATGTTGTCCAAAAAGGCGGCATGACCACGCAAGACATTCGCCATAACTTAAAAGACATTCTGCCAGATTATATGGTGCCAAGCCTATTAATAGAGCTGGATGAATTACCGCTCACGCCAAATGGCAAGGTAGACCAAAAGCGTCTTCCGCCGCCAGAGTGGAGACAAGAAGAAGTAGAAACAGCCATTGACAAAGCAGCTACTGAGGAAGAACGTGTGTTAGAAAAAGTGTGGTCTCAGCTGCTAGGCGTTCCTTCTATTGGCGTCCATGATAACTACTTTGAGCTTGGCGGAGATTCCATTATTGTCATACAAATGGTGGCACGCTTAGCACAGGAAGGCTACGTCATCCAGCCGAGAGATGTATTTGAAAAACAGACCATCTCACAACTCGCACAAACGATGAGAAAGTCAGAGGTCTCTAAGGTCTATGATCAATCACCTGTGACAGGAGAGGTTCGTCTTCTCCCGATTCAATCTTGGTTCTTTGAGCAATCGATGACCAATCAAGATTATTGGAATCTATCGGCGCATATTGAAATGAAGCGATCTGTTCCACATGAACAGTTAACACAGGTTCTTTCAAAACTGGTCGATCATCACGATATGCTGAGAGCTATCTATACAAAAGAGGCAGATGGCACATGGATTCAAACCATTCGTGAGCCTGGTGTCACACCATGTGTCACATTCTTTGATGTGACGGATGTATCTCAGGAGGAAGCACGGGAACAAATCCGCTTGGAGACAAGTGCCTGTCAAGGAACATTGTCATTAGAGCGCGGAGAAGTGATCAAAGCGATTCTTTTTCATACAGGTGAAGACACGTCTGAGCTCTTTATTGCTGCACACCATCTCGTCATGGATGGCATATCATGGCGCATAATACAAGAAGATGTACTAAATGGATTGAAACAGCTTGCTACGGGGCAGGACATCATATTTGCGAAAAAAACCGCCTCCTATAAGCAGTGGGCAGATGCCTTATATGAATATGCACAAACAGATCAATTACAAGCGCAGGCCTCTTTTTGGCAAAAAATCAAGGATCAAGAGGAAGAAGGTTCTCCTTTCCAACTGCCTGCGCTTTCTAATATAGAAGAACATGCAGAGATCCTGTCGGTTCAGCTCACAAAGGAACAAACAGATATGTTACTTAGACAGGCCTCACAAGCATACCGAACAGAGATTAACGATTTACTGTTATCAGGACTCACGCAAGCCATTGGAAAGCCAATGCTCATCACGTTAGAAGGGCATGGACGCGAGGATTTATTTGAACAGATGGATTTGTCACGGACAGTCGGCTGGTTTACAAGCTCTTATCCTATTTTTATTCCTTTTATACAAACCGATGTTGCAAGACAAATCAAAGACGTCAAAGAAACCTTACGAGCTGTGCCGCAAAAGGGAATCGGCTATGGTTTGCTTCAATACATGACAGAATCTCGTTTACTCAAAACGGTAACGCCGCAGATGAGTTTCAATTACCTCGGTCAGTTAGATCAGGCAGATGGCGAAGCCAAGCTTTATATAGCAGACGAACGAAATGGACATGTTCACGATCCGAAAGCAGAAAGACAGCATTTGATCGATGTGTATGGATATGTTACAGATGGGCAGTTGCAAATGAACTTTATGATCAATCGGGAACTGCTGCAAGATCAAGAGGTGCGGTTGTTACCTGAACGTTTTAAAGAAAAAATGGAGATCATCTTGACGCATTGTGTTGAAGCGAGCGGCGGCTTTACACCATCTGATTTTCCGATGGTTCAGCTTACGCAAAAGCAAATAGATGAACTTCCAGACAATGTAGTCGATGTGTATCCGCTGTCTCCAATGCAGCAAGGAATGCTGTTTCATGCACTGCTAGATCAAGCCTCACAAGCTTATTTTGGTCAGGTGCATATGACGCTCCAAGGCTTAACAAACGGTGATGCCTATGAACAAGCTTGGAACCTTCTTGTAGAACGTCATTCGATTTTGAGAACAAAATTCGCTTGGGAAGGGCTGAAAGAGCCTGTTCAGTTCATTCAATCAGAAGGAAGCATCCACCTCACTCAGCACGATGTGCGCCACCTGAGTGATGCGGAGCAAGAAGAGACAATCGAACACTTTTTAGTATCTGATCGTTCAAAGGATTTCAATTTAGACCATATAGATGAACCGCTGATTCGGATTGCTTTATTCCGTTGTGATGAGGAAAGATGCACGTTTGTCTTTAGTTTTCATCACATTTTAATCGATGGCTGGAGTTTGTTCAGTTTTATTCAGGAATCTTTTGCGCTGTATCGCTCTCTTGTGGATGAACGAGAGATCAGTCTTTCTACAGTCCGTCCATATAAAGATTTTATCGAATGGCTGCAAAAGCAGGATCAAGAGAAGGCGCAAGAATTCTGGCAGCGTTATATGTCAGGTGTAGAGGAAGCGACACCGCTTCCAGGAGACGGCGAAGAACATGCTTCAGACCAAGAAGCAAGCATGATGCAGTCCAGCGTCAAACTGACGCCAGAGATGCAGCAGAAGCTGGAGAAGATGACTGGCAAGCAGAAGGTCACGATGAGCACACTGATTCAATCAGCGTGGGGACTGCTCTTGCACCTTCATTCGGGCGCAGAGGATGTCATATTTGGGGTGACCGTATCTGGCCGGCCAGCCGACTTACCAGAAGTGGAAAGCATGACAGGGCTCTTTATTAACACATTGCCGCTTCGTCTACCGATCCATTCGGACTGGACGATTGCGCGATTGCTCGCCTATACACAGGAAACCGTTTTTCAGATGAGAGAATACGAGTATACCGTATTGCCAGATATTCAGCAGATGACGGAAATTCCAAATGGAGAGGCATTGTTTCACAGCATTGTCGTGTTTGAAAACTATCCGATTGAGTCCATTGAGCCGTATGGCGTACGCATTTTAGACATCGCCAGTCATGAAGAAACAAATTATGACTTAACCCTTGTCGCAGTGCCGGGAGATACGCTGGAGCTTCGGATCACATACAACTTAAATCAATATACAGAAAAGCAAATACAAACGCTGATGCAGCAGCTGATTCACACACTTGAAGCCATGACAGAACAAGTGGATACGCCGCTATCTTCCTTCACACTTGTGACAAGTGAGGAAAAAGAACGGATGATCAGTGATTGGGCGAAAAACGCACATGTCAGCGTGTTATACCCAGACCAAGAAGAAGTTTATGCAGGCGTACATGATCCTGCCTATGAAACGGAAATATATGTCCTGAATGAAGAACATCAGCTCATGCCGATTGGATTTCCTGGAGATATTTTTATCGGCGCAAAAGAGATCAAAGCACTTTTTGGAGAGCTAGCCGATTGGATGGAGGCGCATAAAATTCCGCATCCATTCAAACATCAAACAGGCGAATATCTTTATCCGACAGGGGATGTCGGCGTTTGGACGGAAGAAAGCAAGATTCAGATTTTGGATTGGATGTAGGAGGAGAAGAAGAATGCTAGTTAGTAGACGAAAAGGAAATGCAGCAAATCATATTGTCAGGATCAATGGAAAACGAATCGATCTCAAAGCATTAGAGAAAGTCTTCATGCTTCACTTTCCACTAAAGGAATGTGCGCTCATCCCGAAGAAAAATCAAGAAGGAGGCCTATCGCTTGTGCTGTTTGCACAGGCGAAGGACCCTTCGTTGACAAGAGAGGATTTGATGAGAGGCCCGCTTCATCCTGATGAAGTGCCAGCCGCACTCGTCCTCGTCCCTTCCTTGCCGCGAAAAGAAAATGGAGCGGTCGATACCGAGGCGCTGCTTGCCATTGATGTACTAGATGAAGAGGAACGGAGAAAGATAGAAGAGCGCACGAAAGCCATAGATGGAGTAGAGGAAGCAGCCGTTTTGATAGAGAGTCAGACAGAAAAACAAACACCCTATCATTTAGATGACCTCTTCCCAGATAGACAGCGTACAAATGGAAACGAATCGTTTTCAAAAGATGAAGTCAGCCAAACCATACAATCCTCCGTACAAGAAAAACCACCAGCTCTTGTTTATGGAGGTGATGTGATCAGAAAACCAGGTACACCAGTCACATTGACAGAGGTACTGATCCGAGCCGCCTTTATGTCACCAAATCGCGGAGTCACGTATCTCAAAGAAGGCGGTCATGAGGTGATCCAGACTTACCCGGAATTACTCACAGGAGCGGAACGTGTCCTATCTGGATTAAGGGCAGCCGGACTTTCAAACGGCGATCAAGTGCTGCTTCAATTGAAGGACCATCAAGATTTTATCACGGTATTCTGGGGCTGTATTCTCGGTGGAATCATTCCAACCCCAGTCTCTGTACCGCCTGTGTATGATGAAATGAATCAAGGTGTGAACAAGCTCAAGGGCGTGTTTCAGCTTCAAAATGAACCATTCATTATTACAAACGAAGCGAGTGCTGAGGACATTGCAGGGCTACGTAAAACGTTTGAATCAAAAGCGATTCCGATTTTAACAATCGAAACATTACTTGCCTGTGACCCAGATGAACAGCATTATGAGCCAGAGCCGGATGAGCCTGTGCTTCAGCTGCTGTCCTCAGGAAGTACGGGTGTGCCAAAGTGTATCCGGCACAACCATCAAAGCATTTTATCTAGAATCATTTCCTTTGAGCAGGCAAATGGTTTCACGCATGAGGATGTATCAATGAACTGGATGCCGCTTGATCATGTAGGGGGCATTGTCATGTTTCATGTCCATGATGTCTACCTCGGCTGCCAGCAAATTAGTCCATCCATTGATCAATTTATCGAACGGCCGATGGTGTGGCTGGATTGGGTAGAAAGATACGGTGTCACAAGGACGTGGGCGCCAAACTTTGCCTTTGCGATGATGAATGAATATGAAGACGACATTCGCAAAGGGAGCTGGGATCTCTCCACCTTGACCTATATCATGAACGCCGCCGAAGCAGTTGTTCCTAAAGTGACGCAGCGTTTCATGCACATCATGGGTGAGCACGGATTAAGCCGCCATGCGATGGTGCCGGCTTATGGCATGTCAGAAACATCATCAGCCATTGTCCAGTCAAAAGAATTCATGCGTCATGATGATCAGGGTGGACAACTGACCATTGATCAGACCTCATTAACAAGTGAGATTCAATATGTGACGCACGATCATCCGCACAAGATAACTTTTACAGAAGTCGGTGCACCAATCCCTTCTGTATGGATTCGGATTGTAGACGAGCATCACCAAGTGCTGCCAGAAGATCAAGTCGGCCGCTTGCAGGTGAAGAGTCCAACGATTATGATGGGCTACTTTCAAAATGAGGAAGCCAATGAAGAAGTATTTGCGGAAAACGGCTGGTTTCATACAGGAGATTTAGGATTTATTCATGAAGGGCGCCTTGTCCTCACAGGACGGGAAAAGGATATCATCGTCATCAACGGAGCGAACTATTTGAATTACGAAATTGAAGCCGTTGTGGAAGAAGTTGAGGGGGTTGAAGTCACCTTTGCCGCTGCTTACGGCATTTACAATCCCGAATCAAGTAATGACACACTCGCCATCTTTTTTGTCACGCAGAAGGATTCGATAGAGGATCAAATCACAATGATTCAGCAGATTAGAGAGAGCATCATTCGCAAAATGGGAATCGAACCTGACCATATCATTCCGGTGAAAAAAGACCAATTTCCGAAAACAGAAAGCGGAAAAATCCAACGTGCCCAACTAGGTGCGGCACTGAAAGATGGGGTATTTCATGACATTGAACGTGCACTTGATCTTGCTTCGGAAAATGAACAAACCCTTCCAGATTGGTTCTTTAAACGTATTTGGGTAAAAGAGAATATCGGTCCATCTCAGCCAGTCTCCACTGATCATGTACTCGTATTTGAGGATGAAAAAGGGCTTTATCAATCGCTTTATACACAATTTGAACAAATGAACCTGCCTTATGTTTCTGTGAAAAAGGGTTATGAATTTTTACGCCTGTCAAAAGGGATGTATCAGATGAACCCTCGAATCAAGGGGGATTACGTCAGGCTTGTGGCGGCGCTTGAAGCCGATGAATTAAAAATTGACCGTATGCTCCACTTGTGGAATGTATCAGACAAGGAGATGATTGCGAGCCCTGCGCAGTTCAAAGAACTGAATGCAAGCACTAGCCAATCCATTTTGTATTTGTATCAAGCATTGAGACAAGCAAATAAAGAGCCGATGCGTCTCGTTGTTGTCACAAAAGGTGGTCAATTTGTAAAACCGCAAGATGAGCTTCATGTGGAGAAAACGTCTCTTGCCGGATTATTAAAAACCATCCCGCAAGAATGGGAAGGGGCAGAAGTGTCTCACCTTGATATTGAAGCGGAGAATGTGGAACAGGATGCCAAGCATATTACGGATGAACTAGGTGCGATTCATTTGAAAGCAGAAGTGTCTTACCGGCATGGCCAGCGCCTCGTACCAAAGCTGGAAAAAGTGAATATGATGACGGCACCTCAGACAGAAGGGTTTTTAGAATATGAAGGCTTGTACTTGCTGACTGGCGGGCTTGGCGGTATTGGATTTGAACTGTCTAAGCAAATGCTCCAATTTGGCTTGAAGCTCGTGTTAATTGGACGGACATCCCTTGAAGAAGACAGAGAAAAAGAGGCGTCATTCTCACAACTTAAAGATCTGGGAGACGTCCTTTATGTACGAGCCGATGTGACGAATTTATGTGACGTCGAGCGGGCGATATATGAAGCAGAAAAGCATTTCGGACAGTCGATCCGAGGAGCGCTTCATTTAGCCGGTGCTGGCAATGTATCTGAGCATTTTCAGCATGTGGATACGTACACACTGGCTCATACAACAGAAGAAGATTTCGTCAAAGAACTTTCAGGGAAGGCAGATGGTGCTTGGGTGCTGCAAGAAGCCTTCAAGCATGATCCGTCAGTTCCACTCGTCTTTTTTGGATCAGTAAATGGCTTTTTTGGCGGCACCACATTTGGCGCATATTCTGCGGCGAACAGCTTTTTAGATGGACTCGCACATGCCCTTACCTATCATGAGGGAAGAAGAGCGATTTCGTTGAATTTCAGCATGTGGGATAATCTTGGTTTGTCTAAGGGACATACTGGGGCTGCGCTAACCGTTCGCAAGGGCTTTCAATTGATTGGAAAAAAACAAGGACTCCATTCATTATGTCTAGGTGTTCGGCTGAATGAAGCGCATCTATTTATTGGCCTAGATGGGGCGAATCAAGAAATCGCTGAACATCTTCAACCAGCACCAATACCACATTTTGAAAAGAAACTGTACTATACGGTGCAATCAGGCAAAGAAGTGGATGTTGACAAGATCACAGGAATCATAGAGGGGAAATGGGACATCAGGCAAGTGGAAGATATACCGAAAAAACAAGATGGCTCTATTGATCACGAAGCCCTCAAACAGTTCCATCACAAACACGCACAGCCGTTTGAAAAGCAATTGCCAGAAACGAAGACAGAGCAGGTGCTTGCGGCCATCTGGGAGGATATTTTAGAAGTCGATCGTGTGTACAAAGAGGATCAATTCTTTGATCTTGGTGGACATTCATTAAAGGCGACTCAAACGATTTCTCGTATTAATCATGAGTTTTCAATAAAGGCACCGCTAAAAATATTATTTGAAAGCAAGAATCTGGCACACTTGGCACAAATGGTCGATGACATCAATGGAGCACCTGCCATTCAGGAAGCCAGCATTCCAAAGTTGGAAAAACGAACAAGCTATGAGCTGTCACACGCTCAAAAGCGAATTTGGTTCTTATCTACATTAGAAAAGAGCCATCATTACAATATATTAGGTGCTTGGAAGCTGATGGGCCAATTACACATCCAAACGTTAACAAAGGCGATCGGTCTCTTAACAAAACGTCATGAAGCACTGCGCGCAACATTTCAAACCATTGGCGGCAAGCCGGTTCAAGTCATCCGTGAAGATCTTCCGCCATCAGTAACCGTTGCGAACTTCTCATTATTTAATGAAAAAACAAGAGCGAGAAGATTGGAACAGCTGATTCAGCAAGAGGCGAACCGCATCTATGACTTAGAACGGGGACCACTTGCACAATGGACAATTGTTGATATGGGGAAAGAGGAATATTACTTGCTTTGTGCGCAGCATCATATCATTTCCGATGCATGGTCGCTCAGCCTGCTTATTCAAGAATTAGAAGTCGTGTATGGTGCGCTATTATCAGAGAAAACGCCTGAGTTACCTGCACTTGAGATTGAATGGACCGATTATGTTCATTGGGAGAATGAGCAATTAAAGAACCACCAGGAGGCTCAGAGCTATTGGCTAGAAACGTTACAAGGAGAGTTGCCGGTATTAGAGCTCCCGTTTGACCGTCCTCGTCCGCCGGTTCAAACATTTAATGGGGCTACAGAGCAAATCGTGATAGATGAACCGCTTGTTCGTCGTTTACATGCCTTGTCGAGGCAGCAGGGGACAACACTATTTATGACGATGTTGTCAGCCTATTATGTCCTGCTTCACAAGTTGTCTGGACAAACAGATGTCATTGTTGGATCGCCGATCGCTGGCCGTGATGTCGAACAATCAGAGAAGCTCGTCGGCATGTTTGTCAATACATTGGCGCTGAGACAGGACGTTTCAAAAGCCGATACCTTTGCCGATTTACTGGCAAAGGTGAAAGAAATGACGTTAAAAGCCTTTGAGCATCAGCATTATCCATTCGACAAGCTTGTGGATGACCTTTCAATGGATAGAGACCTAAGTCGTTCACCAATTTTCCAAGTCGCCATGGGGTATGTCACTGATTCGCTGGATATCAACCTAAAAGGACTGACATCGGAACAAGTGATGGTCCATCATACCGTCTCTAAATTTGATCTCACCTTGCATGTATTTGAGCAGGAGGACAAGCTGTCTATCCATGTGGAATATAATACGGATTTATTTGAGCAAGAAACGATCCACCGTATGATGAATTATTATCTCAATCTGTTAGATGGCATGACGGCTCAGCCTGAACGGACATTTGCTGACTTTTGCGTCATGGACAAAACAGAACAGGATGCCATGATCATAGGGAAAAATCAAACTGACACGCCTTATCCAAAGCGTACGCTGCAAGAATTATTTGAAGAACAAGTGCAGCGTGACCCGCACCGGATTGCTGTATCTTATATGGAAGAGCATATGACGTATCAAGATTTAGACGAGAAGGCGACAAAACTGGCTGCCTATTTACAGTCAAAGGGCGTTGGACCAGGTTCACTTGTCCCGATGCTGTTTGATCGTTCGTTTGACATGATGGTCTCAGTTCTAGGGATCGTCAAGTCGGGTGCTGCTTATGTACCGATGTCACCTGAGTATCCAGATGCCCGCATCGGTCTGATCGTTCGCGATACACAAAGCGATATCATCTTAACCCAGTCGCATCTGATTAATCGTTTAGACGATCTGAGCGGCACAAAGATTGAAATGGACAAGCCGTTACCAGAAACAGGCGCAGTGTATCAAAGGGAAAAATCGATTGTAGGAGAAGACCAGCTTGCCTATGTTAACTACACTTCAGGCTCAACAGGCACACCAAAAGGCGTGATGCTTCCTCATGCAGGAGTGGTCCGCTTAGTGAAAGAAACAAACTATATTGAGCTTGGTTCAGAAGATAAAATGCTTCAGCTGTCTAACTATGCATTTGATGCCTTTACCTTTGAATTATGGGGAATGCTGCTCAATGGCGGTCAGCTGGTTCTGATCCCGAAATATGCTGCTCTGAATATGGACGAATTAACTCGTTTAATCAAAACGCATCAAGTCACAGCCAACTGTTTGCCAACTGCATTATTCAACCGGCTGATTGAGCATGATCCAAAAAGTGTAGCTGGATACCGTACATTACTTGTTGGCGGAGAAGCCATGTCTAGTGAGCATGCACGAAAGGCATTGCCACATATGAAGGGTGTGCTGATCAATGCTTACGGTCCAACAGAAAACACAACATTAGCGACCACTTATCAAGTCACACACGTACCGGAGGATGCAAGATCAGTACCAATCGGTGTGCCAGTCGCCAACTCAACGGTTGTCATACTAGATGATCATCTCAATCCAGTACCAACAGGCGTCAAAGGAGAAATCTATATCGGCGGAACAGGGCTGGCAAAAGGATATTTGCATGACCCAGAGCGCACGCAGGAGCGGTTTATTGACAATCCATTCCCGGCATTAAAAGGGGACAAACTGTATCGTTCCGGTGACCTAGGGAAATGGCGGTCTGATGGCAGTATTGAATACCTTGGCCGAAAAGACAACTTGGTCAAAATTAGAGGCTACCGAATTGAATGTGGAGAAATTGAGACAGCTCTGCTCAAACACCCACAAGTAAAAGAATGTACCGTCATTGCTAAAACGTATGGCAGCTCAAAACGGCTGGCAGCCTACCTTGTCACAGATGGGGGAGAGCCTGTTCCCGGATGGAAAGCATTTTTACAGGAAAGCCTGCCAGGCTATATGATTCCAAGTTACTTTATCGTACTTGACGCAATTCCCGTCACAACGAATGGGAAGGTCGATCAAAAAGCATTGCCGGAGCCGACAGACGCAGTCTCTTCCTCACATGAAGACGATCAACCGGCAACAGAAACACAGCAGCTGATTGTGACAGCTTTCAGTGAAGTGCTTGGTGTCAAACGAGTAGGAATTCATGATTCATTCTTTGATTTAGGCGGAGATTCGATTATGAGTATTCAAGCCGTTGCCAAATTAAAAGAAAAAGGTGTCCGTGTTGATCCGAAATGGATTTTCATGCACCCAGCGCCAGCGCAGTTAGCGGCATATTTGGACACAGTGCCAGAAACAGGCGAGTCTGTCGAAAGAGCGCCGAAAGACTATGTGATCGAGTTGAAAAAAGGGGATCCGGCTGAACCGAGAATTTTCTTTGCACCGCCTGCTGGTGGAACGGTGATGGGTTATATCGATGTGGCCAAGCTCATGACACATGAAGGAGCTGTTTACGCCTTGCAGTCTCCAGGCTTGTATGAGGATGAAGAACCACAATTCCTTCATTATACAGAGCTTGTCACCATTTTTATTGAAGCCATTGAGACATTCTATCGACCAGGCATTGATTATTTGGCAGGGCATTCCATGGGCGGACATCTTGCTTACGGAATGAATCAGAGACTCTGTCATGCAGGAAAAGCGCCAAAAGGATTGATCATTTTAGATACGGTTCCGGTATTAAGAGATGAGGCAGATCAAGCGCTTCATGCCGATATGAACGAAGAAGAAGTGAAAATGCTGGCCCTCGTCCTAGGTATGGGGAACCTCGTCGGCATCAAACCAGAAGCATTACAAGGGCTCAGCTTCCAAGAAGTGAAGCAGAAAATCCTTAAAGAAGCAGAAAAGGATGAAGTCGTTCATCAATTTATGAATGATCACTATTTAGATAAATACTTGCAAATGCAGACTCATAATACCATCATGTCACAAGCCATTGAATTAGAAAAAGACCCATTCTCTGTGCCGTTTTATATTATACAAAGCAGCGATCACGCCACAGATTTCCAGAAGAAATTTGCCGATTGGGAAGCTTACACGAGAGAAACGTGCTCGTATTATCAAATAAAAGGCGACCATGTGACCATGATGAAAAGACCGCAGGCAGATCAACTTGCGCAGATTCTTGAAACGATCGTAAAGGGGTAAGGACGTATGAACCAATTATTTAAAACCTTTGAAAAAAAATCAGATCTCATTCAGCTTATTTGTTTTCCTTTTGCAGGCGGATATTCCGCCTCTTACCGTCCGCTCTTTGAACAGCTGAAGGACACGGCCGAAGTGACAGCAGCAGAACCTCCGGGTCATGGAACGAACCTCATGCCGCTTGAAACAAGCATTGACCGGCTGGCTGAATTGTATAAAGAAGGACTGACAGGCAAATTAAACCGTCCATTTATTTTGTTCGGACATTCCATGGGCGGACTTGTGGTGTACAGGCTGACTCAGTTGCTAGAAAGGGAAGGCATCGATCCGGCAGCAGTTGTCATTTCTGCCATTCAGCCGCCGCAAACCAAAAGACAAATATTGACCCATTTATCGAATGAAGCATTTGTTCAGCATATTGCTGAAATGGGCGGGATTCCAAAAGAATTGTTAGAGAACAAGCCAATGATGGATTACTTTACACCATCCTTACGTGCCGACTATCAAGCATTAGAATCCTTCCAGCACACAGACAAAACAATCATTGAATCACCCGTTTATTTATTGAACGGAAAGCAAGATAAGAAATGTATTGAAGACGCAGACGGCTGGCTAACATGGGCAAACGCCATCGAACGCACTGATTTCGAAGGAGGCCACATGTATATCAACACACACCTCGAGCAGTTCGCAGAACATATGAGGCATGTCATTGAGCAGACAACAAAAAGGCAATTCATCAGCCAATAAAAGAAAACAACGGCCCCGTCAAACGAGGGCCGTTGTTTTCTATAGCTGAATATCATTTTAAACGCAGAGAAACTGCTATTTAGGATAACGTTTCAAAGAATCTTTTTTCAAGCTGACCTTCATCAAATATTTCTTCGGAAGGTTTTTTTTCTGAATGAACGATTTGTCCTTCATTTATAAAAAGGATCTCGTCACATAAGTTAGCGGCAAATTGCAGGATGTGTGTAGAAAGAATGATCGTTTTATTTTGAGCCTTAAATTCTCTTAGATGTCTTTTCATAAGTGTCATATTTGCTGGGTCTAGACCGGTAAATGGTTCATCTAATAAGATAATAGATGGATTGTGTAAGGTGGTTAATATAAAAGAAATTCTCTGCCTCATCCCTCGGGATAGAAAAGAAGAGCGAATATGGGCTTGTTTTTCAAGCCCATATTTTTCTAATAAATGTTGAATCTGTTTTTTATTTAACGGTTGTTCAACTAGCATGGATTGATATTTAATCAATTCGAAGCATGTTAAGTTTTCAAAAAGTGTTGGATCATCTTCCATGTAACCGACAGTTGAAAAACCATTTGCTATATCCTTTTGTATGATCAATTCACCTTTATCTGGTGTGATCAACCCCGCGATTATTTCAAGAATGGTTGTTTTTCCAGCACCATTTTTGCCTAATAATCCAACAATTGAGCCTTTATGAAAATGTAATTCATGAATTGATATTTTGAAGTTGGACTCTGTATATTCCTTGGTTAGATCATGAATTGAAAGCATACAATCCCTCACTCGAATAATGTTTTAATTGATTGACAGTTTTTGTTAATCGTTTTATCCCAAAATAAAAACATGATGACGATGATGATCACTGTACAAGCAATCATGATCGTATTTGCCGCAATAAAAGAGGCTAGGTTATATGAGGACATAACGGATAAGCCTAAAATGAAACTGAAGCAAAGGTTTAATGTTAATTTGCTCAGTGTGCTAGGAACTTGATACACATACTCCCATTTAAAATAAGGAAATAGAACAGTAGAACCAACTGTGCATACGCCTATTAAAACGCTACTAACTAACAAAGTAAATATCACATAAAAGGGGTGATCTACATTTATTGTAAAAGTAGAAAAGATAGCATATACAATACAAAAAAACATATGTAATAAAACGGATAATATCAACTTAGAGTTTATTTTGTTCTTTATAAAGTGAGGTAACCTATGTTTTAAAGGAATAATGGGACCATCAACATCAAAAGAGACATAAGATTGAAGGGCGTTAGAAATAAAAATCATAGGGAATATCACACTAAAGATAAACAAAAAATCATTTTCTATATTCAGTGTTTCGATTTGGTTTGTATGAACACCATACAGAATGAGAGTAAATAGACCACCAGATATTGTTAATATAAATAGTAAAACCGACCATTGTATTGGAGGGTTTCTCAAAAGAAGGGTGATTTCAAAAAATAAAATATGATCGAAAGATCTTGATGTTGTGTTTTGATGATTTCTATCCTTCTCATCTGAATGGAAGATAGGCGTATATCTAAGGTTCTTTTTCCAATTGATTAACAAAATAAGACAAGTAAGAAAGATCAAAGCAGCAAGCGTAAGCACCAATTGGTTAGAAAAAGGAATAGAAAATAATTCGAATTTAAAAACAAAAAACATCCAAGAAGCAATGATCCCAGTGGTGATGTATTGAATCATGGGTGTGATTGAAAAGAATCTAGGTCTAGTAAGAAGTAATAATAAGTTCAATCTAAGTAAATATCCGAATAATAACGAGCTAATGCCTAAGGCTCCAAGAATAAAAGAATGATACAAAGCATGTGTGTTTAAAATCATGCAGAAAGAACCTAAAAAAAAGCATATAAAACCAATCATGACACCGAAAAATTTACTCATATCTTTCCCAAAAATATATTGATCCATATTCAATTTCAGGATGGCCATTTGTTTTTTATCTGAAGAAAATAAGATTCGCATAAGACTTTTATCAAGGTGAATCGTTGTTAAAAAAATGAAAAATGAGATGTAGATGATTGATACGTTTTTGATAAAAAACGCAAGCAGTCCACCTAGGAAGAGTGGTGCTAGTATGTAGTTCATCACAAATAACACATATAAATAAGGTCTGTTACGTTGATAGCCTCTTAACTCGTTGAGGATCAATATCTTTGTATATACTATAAATATATGCACTCATAACACGTCCATTTTAGTTTGTATAATAAGGAAAGGTTCTCCCTCCTTATTATACAAAAAAATACAAGACAATAAATGGTTTTGTTGTTAGTTTTGTCTAGTTCTTCTGTGTTGAATTCCCCTTCCTCACCACATTCCCGCCAATCACTCCGCCAATGACGAGCACAGCCCCGATGAGGTGAACCATATCAATCGTTTCATGTAAAATAAGCACGCCAGCGGCAATGGTAATGAAAGCAGAAAGATTGTTAAAGATACTCACCTTTGCTGCTTCAAGGTGGGAAAGAGCATAGTTTGATAAATACGCTGTGAGCAGTGAAGAGAGAATGCCTAAAAAGAGCATAGACCATACAAAGGATGGCTGCGTAAACGGACTGAAAAACTGCGGTAGTGTAGCATTTACCGAGTGCCGAATGAGAGCAGCAGCATTAAAGAAGACAAATCCAAAGAATGTCATCACGAAAGTCAGTTCAATGACATGGAATCGCCGTGTCATCACCCTGGCAAATACGCTATAGGCACTGGATGATAAGGCTGAAAGTAAGATCAGCACATAACCAATGAGATGAGAATGTTTCACATCAATTCCCTTCACCACAAAGAGGAGCATCACCCCGGACACAGAAAGAATGGTAAACAGCACCTGAATCGAGGTAGGGCGTTCCTTTAAACACCATGCTGCAAGCACCATTGTCAAAATAGGGATGGTCGCCTGAATAATGCCGGCCTCTGATGAAGAGGTAAACATCAGCCCCCACACTTGAAATGCAAAAAACAACACAGGATAAAGCAAGGAAAATGGCACAATGTAAATGAGATCACGCCATTGAATGGAAAAACGGTACTTTTTTCGTAAAAATGGAAATAACAAAAGAGCGGCTGCGAAAGAAACAGTAAATCGGTGTGCTAATACATCAATTGGATTCGCTGATGCTAAGGCCACTTTGACAAACAAGAATGAAAAACCAATAATACAGGCGTATGCGATCGAAGCAGCATACGCTTTTTGTTTTGACATATCCATCAGAATTCTCCTTACACGAGCATGCATGCTTCAGTTGAATTGACCGGTTCTGTCTTTTTATCGTAAACGGATCAAGTAAAGTGTACAATAAGAGTTATTCATATCTGTACCGGTACAAGGAGGGTAGTACTGTGAGAAAATATGATCAGCTTGTGTTGAATATAAAAAACAAAATCGAGAGCGGTGAATACAATGCTGGAATGAAAATTCCATCCATTCGTCACTTAGCGGCTCAATATGCTGTGAGCAAAAGCACTGTCATAAAAGCACTAGACACATTAGAGCGTGAACACTTGCTGTACTCTGTAGAAAGAAGTGGCTATTTTGTCGTGAAAACCAATCAGTCAGCCGTTAAGAAGGGCAGCACATGGATTGATTTTGCTTCCTCTGCGCCTGATCCCATTGTGTTTCCGTATGTCGATTTTCAGCACTGCATCAATCAAGCGATTGATCTGTATCAAAATGATTTATTTATTTATGGCACCACCAATGGATTACCATCTTTACTGCCAATCATTTCAAAGCGTTTAACGGATTATCAAGTGTTTGCCTCTCCAGAACAGATCGTCATGACTTCTGGTATTCAGCTGGCTTTATCGATTTTAAGCACCATCCCGTTTCCAAATGGAAAACAGACCATATTGGTCGAACAGCCAGGCTATCACCTATTCCTCCAATACTTAGAGAAAAACCAGCTACCTGTCCGGGGAATCCAGCGGACGGAAAAAGGACTCGATCTTCAGGAATTGGAGCGTATCTTCCGAGAGGAGGATATTCGCTTTTTCTATACGATGCCAAGATTTCAAAACCCGCTTGGAACGAGTCTGTCGAAACAAGAAAAAATAGCGATTGCAGCCCTTGCCGAAGCATATGATGTCTACATCGTTGAAGACGATTATTTGGCTGATTTAGAATTCGATATAAAAAGAGACCCGATCTATTCATATGATCAGGCGGGGAAGGTCATTTATTTAAAAAGCTTCTCAAAAATCATTTTTCCGGGGCTTAGAACAGGTGCTGTCGTCTTACCAAACGAGCTGATTGGCCCCTTTAGTGAACATAAACGGCTTATTGATATCGACAGCTCGATGCTCTCGCAGGCTGCTTTAGAAATTTATTTGAAAAGCGGGATGTTTGAGCGTCATAGAGAAAGGATGCAGGCGACCTATAGAGCTCGATCCAAACAACTTGTGGCCTGTTTGAAAAATGATCAAGGCGCTTATGCGCTGGGAGAAGAGGAGCCAGCTACCCATACCCACGTTCGTGTCGACCGGTCCATTCCGATGAATCAGCTCATTCAGCAGCTAAAAAAGGCTTCTGTGATGGTTCAGCCGATCGACCGCCATTTTATTTCTACTTATCAAAAGGAGCCTATACTTCAACTGAACATTTGGCATGTAAAAGAAGAGGAAATCGCACGAGGCGTCGATTTGCTAAAATCATCACTTCAACAAATCACACGTTATTAAGGCGAGATAGCATGTTCTCACAAGTGAGTATCTCGACGTGCTCAGCCGCAGCAGGTTTTCTTGTACAAACCGCCATTTGGTAGGCAGGATCAAGTGAATATGTTTGGACAACGCAAGGGGCTTCGTGATCAGGTAATCTCAAAGTAGCCTGTCCATCCTCTGACAAGCGAGCGGTAAAGGATGAAAGACCATAGGATATTCCCTTCCCTGTCAGCTTGATAAAAGCCTCCTTCATGGACCATAAATGAAAGAAATAGGCTTCCTGCCGTTCTGCCGGCTGTGAGAGTAAATCTTGATATTCGTCAGCTGAAAAAAATCGTTTGGCAATGGCTAAATCAATCGGTTTAATCTCTTCAATATCAATGCCAACAGGCGCATCATCTACTGCGCCCACGACCCAATCACCAGAGTGAGAAAGATTAAAATGAAAAGAAGGAATTTGCCGGACAACAGGCTTTCCATTCCCTTCTGTTTCAAAAATGATCTGTTCCATAGGCAGTGCGTACATCTCATGAATGATGTGACGAATCAGTACCTCACCTAAAAGCGTTCTTCTTGCATCGATCAAAAAACGAAAGCGCTCAGCGGCGGCGCGTTTTTCAAGTGATACAAAAGGCTTCAGCTGTTCTATTTGTTTTCGTGCATTTGTATCATCTAAAGGTTGTAATTGAATAGCGAAAATCTTCATAACGGACCTCAATTTTTTACATTTATTGTACCATTGGATGAACCCATGCAAAAGAGAAACAGACATCCTGTTCAATGAAAGCACAAAATGACAGGAAGGTGCGGGCGGTTCTCGATATAGTTGAAAAGGAAGGAGAGGGAAAAATGATTCACTTGATCATGGATAGTATCAATTATATGGAAGAGAGGCTGGATCAGCCTTTGCAGATCGAAGAAGTGGCAGAGGCCGCCTGTATGTCTAAATTTCATTATCAGCGGCTATTCCATATGCTGACAGGAATTGCAGTAGCAGAATATATTCGCAAAAGACGATTAACCCTTGCGGCAGAAGAATTCATGACCAAGCAAGTGAAAGTCATTGATGCGGCGGTGAAGTATGGCTATGAAACCCCAGAGTCGTTTGCGAAAGCCTTCAAGCGGCATCACGGATATACACCGGCAGCAGTGAAAACAGGCGAGTATACAGTGAAAGCATATCCCCGTCTCTCCTTCGAACTTCAAATAAAAGGAGTCGAACCGATGCATTATCGAATTGTGGAAAAGGATTCATTTTCAATCATGGGCAGAAGACTAAAGACAACAACAAAGAATAGCCAAAATAAACAGGATATTCCCGCCTTTTGGAAGCGTGTCAATCAAGAAGGATGGACGGATTCACTGGCTCATGCAGCTGGAGAACTCGGATATATCGGTGTATGTGCGCATTTTGATGAAACGCTTGAAACATTTGACTATATCATTGGGATTGAGCAAGGTGAGGAACAACCAGATTCGACCATGACAGTCGAGCAGATTCCGGCCAGTACGTGGGCTGTATTTCAGGCAAAGGGGCCTGTCGAAACCGCTGTGCATTCAACATGGACACGTATTTTCACAGAATGGTTTCCTGCCTCAGGATATGAGCATGCTGGGGGAATGGAGATGGAAACGTATCCTTTAGATGGAGAGATACATTCTCCAGATCATGTGACATTGATTTGGATTCCAATCCGTAAACAATCATAAAAAAGGCAGCGTATCTCGCTGCTTTTTATCCTTGTTTGAGGACGTGAACACCGTTTGGATCGGTCGTATTCATCCCATGAGAATCCATCATCTTCACTTCAAGTAAAGAGAGACGTTCTCCCTTTTTCCAATGAATAGGTTGTGTCAAACCGTCCAGCAACTGATCCACCGCAGGTGTATGAGTCAAATCAGGTACTGCGATCGTCATCTCGGCAATTGCTTCTTCACCAGTTTCAATCACATCTGTCCGCCGCTGCAATTCAAGCCTTAAGCGCATTGGTGTAGAAAGAAACGTTCTTCGCTCCCCGGTCTGGATTGCCCAGTTTCTCTTTTGCGCTTGTACCAGCAACTGATCATATTCATCATTAGTCACTAGAAAGCCGATGTGATCAAAAAGGACTTTTTTACTATAACCAAATGTGATATTGATCTGTCCCTTTCTCATCTCAATGATTCGGAAAGAGGGCTTCTTCTCTCTAAAATCATCCCATGTCTGCGGAGGAGGAAAGGAACCTTCCTTTGCGAAACGACCCTTTACTTCAAAGCCTAATGAAGTGTACGCCTGCTCCGTCTCCTCAACAAATGGTGTCCAGTAATGATAATGGAAAAGCTGCATCAGAGGATCATCTCCTGTTTTAAGAATATTTCGTCTATTTAGTTTAGCACAAAACAAGCCATTCTTTTAGTAGAATGGCTTGTTCTTATCGGATAAGGGTTTGAACAGGTTTCTCCGCTGTTTTTGTAATGAGCAGCTGCAAGAGCCGTGTCGATTGTGGCAATGAAAAGCGAAGGACGAGTCCAGTAAAGATGGCCGTCAGAATCGTTCCAATGCCAATCGGGCCGCCGAGCATCCATGCAAATAGGAGCACGGTTAACTCAATACCATTTCGAACCCACTGTACGTTCAGCCCTGTTTTTGCTGAGATGAGCAGCATTAATGAATCTCTTGGCCCAGCGCCAAGATTAGCTGAGACATAAATGCCAACGCCATACCCAGACACAATCACGCCCGTAATAAATACATATAAAGCAGGTAAATACCCATGTGGTGCAGGTAATACTGCATTAAAGAAATCAATAAACACGCCAATCAGCACCATATTGAGAAGGGCGCCGATCTTTGGAAAAGATTTCGTGAAAACAGATGTCAGTGTCACAATGAGTGCACCAATAATGATCGACCATTGTCCAATGGTTAAACCAAAATGCTGAAACAGTCCATAATGAAAAGCGTCCCACGGACCAATGCCAAGGATCTTTCCTTTCACTGTCAGCGATAGTCCAAAAGCAAGTACAATCAATCCAACAAAATAAAAAAACCAACGTAAAAGATGTTCCCGCTTCAAAAGCTTTCCCTTCTTTCTTAAACACTCGATTTCAATCGTAACATACTCGCACGCCCCTTTAAATGGCTTTGCTCAATTGTAATCGCTTACTCAATAAAAAGAATTTTTTCCATAAAAAGAGCAGAAAACATCAAATTTTGGAGCAAGACTTTTGCCTTGTTTTTTTTAACAAAGTAAACCAATAATTAACAATTTTTATGAAAATAAGAAAAAAATTCAATATAAAATGACAAAAAAACAACCTTTATCCAATTAAAGAATATTCAAGATAAATTAGAATAGATTGTATGTGAATTGCGCCGTTAGGCCTGTTTTTATTGATAGATAAAATATTTAATACACGATAAAAAAACTTGTTTTATTGGAAAAAACATAGATGGATCAGATGTCGAAAGCTGTATATGACAAAAGGGCTATTTTTGTCGAAAATAGTCTTTTAGTCATGTTGAGGGTTCTGAAATGTTACTGATATTCTTTACCAAAGTGTGGGAGGTGAACTGGTACATACCATTATGATTTAGAGCAGGGAAAAGGGGATGTCAAAAAATGAACATATTAAAAAGAACGAGTCAATTATTTCTAATATTGGTGCTGATTGCTGGGAATTTATTAACAGTTTCGCCACCTGTTACGAAAGCCGCTGGGACAGTGGTTGTCAATAACGCAGATTCCTACATGATTGGAAATGGGAAGTTAGTTCTTTATCAGCTTGATGGGCAAAATCCAACAAACGTAAAGGCTAGTGTACAGGTGAAGGGAATTAATTCGACTGTAGTGAACGGTGTTGCTGTGAATGATCAAGAAAACACTGTGTATGCAACTACGACAGCAAGTGGAGAGCCAGTTCTTTATAAAATAAATGCGACCACTGGACAAGCAGAGCGTGTAGGTGTTTTAGGCGGAAGAGCGCCTAATGCCGTTGTTTATAACGGTAAATATATTCATTCGTATGCGGTTGATGGAGAACCCTACCTTGCAACGTACGACTTAGCAACTGGTCAAAAAACGTCCAAGAAAATTGTCGGTTATGACGTTGGTCCTGGCATTGGCGGAGACATTGGCGGAGACCTTGTCGTCGATAAGGATGGCTATCTTTGGTTCGCATCTAATACCAGTGGGTCCATTGCGCAAATGAATCCTGAAACAGCTGAAGTCATTCGAGTGATTCCAATCACAAATGCAGATGGTAAACCGATTGAGGGAGGAGTACGAGGAATTAGCTTTTTGCCCAATGGACAAATGCTATTACAATCAGGAAAAGATGACTCTATTGGTCATTCTACTCTTTTTACACTTGATGCGAAAACATTAAGTACAACATATATGGGTACTGTAGGTGATTCATTATCTTACGACTTAGCTTCAAGGGTGAAGCCTGAATTCGATCCATATCCCCCTAACCTTGAATCAGAAAAATCTGTTGCTTTACAGAAAAAAGCAGAAGGCAACACAGATGAAAAGCATCCAGAAGTAGGCGACACTTTGCTTTATACAATTAGAGCAAAAAATACGGTGCAATTCGGCATTCTTAAAAATCTGATCATATCAGATAACCTTCCGAGCAGCTTAACCTATGTTTCTGGATCTCTTAAGGTAGATGGCACAAGCGTAACAGATGCAAAGGATCAAGACAAAGGTGATTTTACAAATGGTACTGTGACAGGTCAAATAGGTGATGTGAAAGACACCGATTGGCACACTGTGACATTTGAAGCGAAAGTAGCAAAAGGGCAAGCGGGTAAAGATATTCAAAATACAGCGAATGTCAAAGGGGAAAACACACCGCCAGACAATCCAACAACAAACATAGAAATTTATCCTCGTGATCCGAAGCTTGAATCAGAAAAATCAGCGGTCTTACAGAAAAAAGCAGATGGGAATACAGATGAGAAGCACCCAGAAGTAGGGGACACATTGCTGTATACCATTCAAGCCCGTAACGCTGTTGAAGATAGTGTAATAGAAGACCTTGTGATTTCTGACAAGTTACCTCAAGGATTATCTTATGTACCAAATTCACTTCAGGTAGATGGAAATCCAGTCACAGATGTAAAAGATGACGACAACGGTGATATGACAGATGGAACTGTCACTGGAACGTTCGGTGAAGTGAAAGATACGAAATGGCATACCGTGACGTTTGAAGTCACAGTTGAAAAAGGCCAGGCAGGCAAAGATATTCAAAATACAGCGAGTGTCACAACCGGCAACACACCGCCAGACGAGCCGACAACGAATGTAGAGATCTATCCTCGTGACCCAAAACTGACTTCTGAAAAATCAGCGGTCTTGCAGGAAAAAGCAGATGGCAATACAGATGAGAAGCATCCAGAGGTCGGTGATACACTTCTTTATACGATTAAAACAAAGAATACGATAGAAGACAGTCTCGTTGAAAATTTAGTGATCTCAGACGAACTGCCGGAAGGATTAGCGTATGTGCCGGATTCACTTCAAGTGGATGGAGAGGCAGTCACTGACGCAAAGGATGACGATAACGGAGACTTCACAGATGGTACCATTTCAGGACAATTTGGTGACATTCAAGATACAGATTGGCATACCGTGACATTTGAAGTGACGGTTGAAAAAGGACAATCTGGCAAAGACATTCAAAATACAGCGAGTGTCACAGGTGAAAACACACCACCAGACGATCCGACAACAAAAACAGAAATCTATCCTCGTGATCCAAAGCTAGAATCAGAAAAATCAGCGGTCTTGCAGAAAAAAGCTGAAGGTAACAAAGATGAGAAGCATCCAGAAGTAGGAGATACCCTGCTTTATACAATTAAAACAAAGAACACGATAGAAGACAGCCTTGTGGAAAATCTAGTGATCTCAGATCAATTACCAAAAGGGCTGACGTATGTCGCTGGGTCTCTTGAAATTGATGGAGAATCTGTCACAGATGTGAAAGACGACGATAGCGGAGACTACACAGATGGAAAGGTCACAGGTTATTTTGGTGATGTGAAGGACACGGACTGGCATACCGTGACGTTTGAAGTGACAGTTGAAAAGGGACAGGCTGGTCAAGACATTCAAAACACTGCCGAAGTAACAGGTGAAAACACACCGCCAGATGATCCAACAACGAAAACAGAAATTTATCCTCGTGAACCAAAACTAGCATCAGAAAAGACAGCGAGCATTCAGAAAAAAGCAGAAGGGAACACAGATGAAAAAACACCACAGGTAGGCGATACCCTTCTGTATACGATCAAAACAAAGAATCTTGAAGAGGACAGCATCGTCGAAAATCTCGTGATTTCAGATCAACTGCCAGAAGGTCTTGAATATGTCGAAGGATCATTAAAAGTAGATGACCAAGCCGTCACAGATGCAAAAGATGACGATAACGGAGATTACACAAAAGGCACAGTGACCGGACAATTTGGTGATATCAAAGACACGGACTGGCATACTGTGACGTTTGAGGCGAAAGTAGCCAAAGGACAAGCAGGGAAAACCATTCAAAATACAGCAAAAGTAACAGGCGAAAACACACCGCCAGATGAACC
This sequence comes from Bacillus sp. FSL R5-0397, assembly GCF_038593395.1. Taxonomy (NCBI): domain Bacteria; kingdom Bacillati; phylum Bacillota; class Bacilli; order Caryophanales; family Bacillaceae; genus Bacillus; species Bacillus sp. FSL R5-0397. Next base: position 442,500 of record NZ_CP151992.1, read on the forward strand.
GACAACCGAAACAAACATTGATCCAAGAGATCCAAAGCTTGAATCAGAAAAAACATCTGAGATTGCTCAAAAAGCAGAAGGCAATACAAATGAAAAAGAAGTACAAGTAGGCGACACTCTCCTTTACACGATCAAAACAAAAAATAGTGTAGAAGACAGTATCATCAAAGATCTAGTCATTGCAGATCAACTGCCAGAAGGTCTTGAATACGTCGAAGGGTCATTAAAAGTAGATGACCAAGCCGTCACAGATGCAAAAGATGACGATAACGGAGATTACACAAAAGGCACAGTCACCGGACAATTTGGTGATATCAAAGACACGAACTGGCATACTGTGACGTTTGAGGCGAAAGTAGGCAAAGGCCAATCAGGTAAAAGCCAATCAGGTAAAAGCATTCAAAACACAGCAAAAGTAACAGGCGAAAACACACCGCCAGATGAGCCGACAACCGAAACAAACATTGATCCAAGAGATCCAAAGCTTGAATCAGAAAAAACATCTGAGATCTCTCAAAAAGCAGAAGGCAATACAAATGAAAAAGAAGTACAAGTAGGCGACACTCTCCTTTACACCATCAAAACAAAAAATAGTGTAGAAGACAGTATCATCAAAGATTTAGTCATCGCAGATCAACTGCCAAAAGGTCTTGAATACGTCGAAGGGTCACTAAAAGTAGATGACCAAGCCGTTACAGATGCAAAAGATGACGACAACGGAGACTACACAAAAGGCACAGTGACCGGTCAATTTGGCGATATCAAAGATACGGACTGGCATACGGTGACTTTTGAAGCGAAGGTCGCGAAAGGATCTGAAGGTAAAACCATTCAAAATATCGCAGTTGTGAAGGGTGATAATGTTGACGAACCAGACAAACCTGAAAACTCAACAACGGTAGTACCGCCGCATGTGCCAGAGGTGCCAGCAAATCCAGAGCAGCCTTCTCATTCAGAACCGGATACACCTGGTCATCATCTTCCGAACACTGCAACAGAGATGTACAACCTTTTACTAGCAGGATTTGCACTTGTACTAATAGGTGCATCCCTTATTGTATGGAAAAGAAGAAAAAGAAACGGATAATCGTCCATGTTTCAAAAAAACATCTCAGCTCTATTGATTACAGCGGGTATTTGTTTTGTGATTGTAGGATATATGAAAATCGTTGATGGACAAAGACAAGTAGATCAATCATTCCAGTCTGCGCAAGCAGCCATCCAGCAAAAGGGGAAAATGGATTCCTCTTTTGTGCCGGAGGCTGGTGAAACCATTGGGCTCTTGCACATTCCAAAGTTAAACGCTGAGTTACCAATTGTAGAAGGAACAGCGGCGGAGGATTTGGCAAAGGGAGTGGGTCATTATCACGAGAGCTATTTTCCTAACGAACAGGGACAAATCGTTTTATCTGGGCATCGTGATACTGTGTTTAGACGAACAGGAGAACTTGTGAAAGGGGATCAACTTGTCATAGAGCTTTCATACGGTCGGTTTACCTATGAAATTGAGAAAACAAAGATTGTGAAAAAAGATGATCAAAGTATTATTACACTACAACAGGAAAAGGAAGAACTTGTCCTCACCACATGTTATCCTTTTTCTTTCATTGGTCCTGCGCCAAACAGATATATTATATATGGGAAGCGTGTTTAGCCACTGGATCAGCCTGCAGCTCATTCTTTCATTAACCGATTAGAGCGCTTAATCCCTTGATAAACAGGGAATCTTCTATATCATATCTAGAGATGCAGGGGGGGTCAATTTGTTAAATAAAGAAGATGTAAAGTATATAGATAACGTTGGAAGAATTGTCCTGCCGACAGATATAAGAAAACGGTTGAAAATTCATCCACAAGATTTTATTGAAATCTATCAAGAAGAAAGTCATATTGTGATAAAGCCTTATTGGCGGGATAAACCTTGTATCGTTACAGGGCAAGTCACCTGTTCCAATAAGGCGCTGTCAGGCGGTGTAGTTGTCAGCCCAGAGGGAGCGAGACTGCTCCTGCAAGATTTACTAGCGCTGCGGCTGCAAAAAGAGATATAAAAAAAGGCTGTTCTCACATGATGAGAACAGCCTTTTTGATCATACTGGATTCAAAATCCGATTTAAGAATTGTTTTGTTCGTTCTTCCTTTGGTCGTTTGAAGATTTCTTCAGGAGGACCTTGTTCGACGATCACGCCGCCATCAATAAAAATCACTTCGTCCGCCACTTCTTGGGCAAACTTGATTTCATGTGTGACAACCGCCATCGTCCAGCCTTCTTTCGCTAAATCTTTCATGACCTTTAAGACTTCTCCGACAAGCTCAGGATCAAGCGCAGAGGTTGGTTCATCAAAAAGCATAAGCTCTGGCTGAATGGCAAGTGCACGGGCAATGCCGACACGCTGCTTTTGACCACCTGACAGCTGGAAGGGATACAAATCTTTTTTATCCTCAAGTCCTACCTTTTGCAGGAGCTGAATCGCTTCTTTTCGCACCGCTTCTTTCGGACGGCGCTGGACTTGGACTGGACCTTCCATCACATTCTCAAGAACAGTGCGATGTGGGAACAGATGATAATCTTGAAACACCATGCCTGACTTCCGGCGAAGCTTGAGCAAATCAGCTTGTTTATTTTTTTTAGAAAAATCAATCGAGAAATCATCGAAGGTAAAGGAGCCGGCATTTGGAATTTCAAGTGCATTTAAACAGCGAAGCATCGTTGTTTTTCCTGAACCTGATGGACCAAGAATCGCCACAACCTGCCCTTTGTTGATCGTAAAATCAATCGACTTTAAAATCTCATTTTCACCAAAGGATTTGTTTAAGCCTTTGACTGTTAGCATGTCGTTCCCTCCTTACCTTGCGACATATCGATCAAGTCGTTTTTCAATTTGGTGTTGAACGAGCGATAGAATGAAGCAGAATACCCAATAAATCAGGGCTGCTTCCATATAAATAAATAAAATTTGATCCAAGTTCGCCGCAGCAATTTCCTGTGATTTACGGAACATCTCTGCCACGAGGATTTGGGAGGCAAGCGATGTATCTTTCACCAAACTGATGAATGAATTAGACAGCGGCGGAATCGATACACGCACTGCCTGCGGTAAAATCACGCGGACGAGCGTTTTGCGATGGGTCATCCCAATCGAATACCCCGCTTCCCATTGTCCTTTTGGAACAGATAGGACGGATGCACGAATAATTTCCGAAGCATACGCACCTACGTTTAAAGAAAAAGCGATGATAGCACTTGGATATGGATCAAGTGTGATATTAAATGTCGGAAAGAAATAGAAGATAATAAACAATTGCACAAAAAGCGGCGTTCCGCGAACAGCCGACACATAGATAGAAAAAATCCATCTGAGCGCTTTGATTTTAGACATTCTAGCAAGAGCTGTCACAAGCGCGATAAAAAGACCAATGATAAAGGCAATGATGGCGAGGGGAATTGTATAATAAATTCCCTGCATCACCATTGGCCAAAAAGATTGCTGAAGAAGATCCCACGGAATGACGACTCCGAGGATATTATTTTGTAACATCTTCACCAAACCATTTCTTAGAAATCTTAGCGAGTGTACCATCTTTCTTCATTTCTTTTAGTGCGCCATTCACTTTGTCAACGACTTCGCCGCTGCCTTTTCTGAAGGCAAAATACGTTTCTTGTGGATCTCCTGTTTCAAATGCAACTTTTAGGTTTTTGTTACCGCTTGTTTTCAAGTAATTCAAGACAGCCAATTTGTCATTGAACGTCAAATCAGCACGCCCTTGCTGAATCAATTGAATGGATTGTGCAAGACCTTCAACCCCTTCAATTTTAGCGCCAGCATCTGTAGCTAATTTGTTGTAGTTACTGGTTAATGATTGTGCTGCTTTTTTGCCTTTCACATCAGAAAGTTTCTTGATGTCATTGTTATCTGATTTTGTCACAACAATGGCTTGAGATGTTGTGTATTTATCAGAGAAATCATATTGATTTTCACGTCCAGTTTTACCAACTTGGTTCGCTACCACATCAAAACGTTTTGAATTCAGACCAGCAAACATGCTGTCCCATTGTGTTTCTTTGAATTCTGGTTTTAAGTCAAGACGTTTTGCGACTTCTGTGATGACCTCGACATCATAGCCAGTTAATTTATCTGTCTTTTTGTCATGGAAGGTGAAAGGAGCATATGTACCTTCTGTACCGATGGTTAATACGCCTTTATCCTGAATGGACTTCCAAAGGTCACCTGATTCCTTAGACCCAGATTGTTTATTTGCGCTGTCGTTTGCAGCTGATCCACATGCTGTGATCAATGCAACACAAGCGCCTAAAATAATGGCAAAGAACATTTTTTTCATTTTATTCCCCACTTTTCTTGTTGGTATTTACAACATATGATCTTACAGAGAAGCAACCTAAAAGTAAAGCATTTGAAACTAGCTTGAGCGAATCTCACCAACTTTATGCCTTGAACTGGTTGAACGGATAAACGATAGAACTATACCCAAAACAAAAGGTGGATAAAACCAAATGCATTCTCAAAGGATGATGAAGAGAGTTCGATTGATGAGAATGTGAGATAGACCACTTAATGGTAAAATATGCTATTATTTTCACATCAAAAGAAGTATATGTGTGTGTTGATCAGTCGACTTAAATGACTTTTTAAAGTACACGATCCTCCAGTGAACAAACGGAATAAAAGGGAAGTGTGATCATTTGCATACATCGAAACAAAAACCTGTCATGATTTTAGTACACGAAATATACGGAATAAATGATCATATGAAGAGTATGATCGATCATTTTGACAAAGCTGGTTTTGAGGTTTATTGTCCTCATTTATTAGGACAGGCTAAACACTTCCCTTATGCCAGTGAGAATGAGGCATATGACTACTTTATGAATAAAGTTGGTTTTGATGAATCGGTAAAGATCGTATTGAATGTGGCAAAAGAGTTAAAAACGAAAAATGCAGAGAGAGACATATGTCTGATAGGTTTTAGTGTGGGGGCAACAATTGCTTGGCAATGCAGCCAATATGATCAGTTGTTTACCGGAGTCATTGGATTTTATGGTACACGGATAAGAGATTTTCTCGATATGACGCCTGTCTGCAATACGCTGTTATTTTTCCCGGAAGTTGAAGCTTCTTTTAACCCTCGGGAGGTTGCGAATGTTTTGGAGAAAAAGGAAAAGCTATGCGTGAAAATAGTAAAGGGGCAGCATGGGTTCGCCAATCCAGATTCTACGACTTTTCACGCTGAATCTAAAAATCGCTGCTTTCAAGAAATAGATGGTTTTATTAAAGAGTGTCTACAAAAGAAAAATGACTCATGACTGTTTGAAATGAGACTCGAATAGAGGGAAATGAAACCAGTGTGTCATGTAAGTTTGCATGCTGGTTTTTTCGTGCAATTCTTTTGGATATAAGGCATCCTATCAAATGATCAGAATCACCGTATAGTTGTGCGAACATTACTAAAATAAAGACTTTGTAACAGTGACGATAGAAGGAAGCATATTTATTATAAAAGATGTATAATTAGTAGGTTGTTTTGAAAATGGAATAATCACATGGAGACATGTTTTGATAACAGAACATCTTAGAAGAAGGAGGGCATCATTGTGGATGTTGGACAAAATCAGCCCGAACAATTGAAAAGGGCGATGACCTCCCGCCATTTATTTATGATTTCTCTTGGCGGTGTCATTGGGACAGGCTTTTTCCTTGGAACAGGCTATACGATTGGACAAGCAGGGCCAGTTGGAGCCGTTCTTTCCTATATAGTGGGCGGATTGATTATGTATTTAACCATGCTGTGTCTTGGAGAGCTGTCAGTCGCGCTTCCTGTGTCGGGGTCGTTTCATACGTATGCGACGAAATTTGTGAGTCCTGCAGCAGGATTTGCTGTTGGCTGGATTTATTGGCTTGGCTGGGCAGCCACCGTGGCGCTGGAATTTTTATCAGCAGGGCAGCTGATGAGACGCTGGCTTCCACAAGTGGATGTGTGGATTTGGTGTCTCATATTTGGGCTGTGTTTGTTCTTATTAAATGCCAGGTCAGCGAAAGCGTTCGGGGAGTCGGAGTTTTTCTTTTCAACCATTAAGATTGTTGCCATCTTACTATTTATTGGCGTAGGCGGAGCGGCGATGTTTGGTTTTATTCAAACGACGAGCGGGGAACCAGCTCCTTACTTTAGTCATTTTGTGAGTGACGGTCTGTTTCCGAATGGCTTGCTGGCCGTTGTCGTCACGATGATCACGGTGAATTTTTCGTTTCAAGGGACGGAGCTGATCGGGATTGCGGCAGGAGAAAGTGAAAATCCGGAGAAAACCGTACCTCGCTCTATTCATCAGACGGTTTGGCGCACCCTTGTCTTTTTCGTTTTATCTATTTTTGTCTTAGCGGGTATGGTGCCTTGGAAAGAAGCGAGTGTGCTGCAAAGCCCATTTGTCACTGTGTTTGAGAGAACGGGCATTCCTTATGCGGCAGATATCATGAACTTTGTCATTATCATTGCTTTATTATCTGTGGCGAACTCTGGCCTATATGCCTCTACGAGAATGCTGTACTCTTTGTCGAAGGAAGGAATGGCAGGGAAGGCGTTTAGACGAGTCAATCAGCGGGGCATCCCGATGAATGCCTTACTGCTCACTTTCCTGTTTACAGGTATTTCGTTATTATCAGGATTCTTTGCAGAGAAAACCGTTTTTGCTTGGATCGTGTCTATTGCGGGCATGAGTGCCCAAACCGGCTGGATTACGATTACATTATCACAGCTGCTTTTCCGCAGAAGATATTTGAAAGCAGGCGGAAAGCTGGAAAACCTAAAATTTAAAACCCCTCTTTATCCGGCACTGCCGATTATTGCGATCACGCTGAACTCGATTGTGCTAATCAGTCTTGCCTTTGATGCGGAGCAGCGGATTGGGCTGTATGTCGGCGTACCGCTCATGATCATTGGATATGTTGTCTATCACCGCTATGTGAAAAAACATCAGGTGAAAAGTGAACCGCTCCAGTTGCAAATCCACGGAGATGATGAAATTCGGTTTTAATTCAAAAAAAGAAGCCTTCCCATTTGGGAGGCTTCTTTTTCAATTTAATGCACACCTTTCATCGCTTTCTTAATCACCGGTGTAAGCAGGAGCATAGCGCCACATAAAATGATGGCGAGCATGCCGATGATCCCGAAATAGACGGTTTCTGGCACTTTATCAAATAGCTTGACCACTTGCGCATTGATGGCCTGTGCCATTGCATTTGAAAGGAACCAAAGGCTCATCGTTTGCGCTGAGAAGGCAGCAGGTGCCAGTTTTGTTGTGGCTGACAGCCCAACTGGTGATAAGCAAAGCTCTCCGATGACGACAAGGAAGAAGCTTAGAACGAGCCATAGTGGGCTTACAAGTGTATGTGGTCCAGACATGTAGGCAGGAATGATCATGATGATAAAGGATAATCCTGCGAACAGAAGGCCAAGTGAGAATTTAATCGGGGTAGACGGCTGTTTCTTACCGAGTCTGACCCATAACCAAGCAAATACTGGTGACAGGAGCACAATAAAGATTGGGTTCAATGATTGGAACCAAGAAGAGGCTAATGTCATGCCAAGGAAATTCAAGTTTGTTCGCTGATCTGCATATGTGGCTAAAATATTTGAGCCTTGTTCTTGAATGGCCCAGAACATCACCGCAGCTAGGAACAATGGAATATAAGCGAGTACCCTCGACTGCTCCACTGCACTCGTTTTTTTACTAAAATACATCACAATAAAATAAACAATTGGAATCAGCACACCAAGGACACTGACAAACCAAGTGAATAGATTAATCGTGAGCGCTCCTGTTTGAATACCGATGACAGCAAAAACAGCAAGTACAATCACGATCAATGTACCGAAAATTTTGAAGTTCTTGCGTTCAGTAGCTGATAGTGGATTTGTGACATAAGTGCCGGCAAGTCCAAGATTCGGCTTTTTCGTGATGACAAACGTAATCAGTCCAACAAGCATACCAACGGCAGCGAGTGAGAAACCAAGGTGGAAATTCACTTTTTGACCGAGTGTTCCGACAATTAATGGGGCGATAAAACCACCCATGTTGATCCCCATATAGAAAATACTGAATCCAGAATCCCTGCGAGGGTCTGTTTTTGTATATAGGTCACCGACTATGTTTGACACGTTTGGCTTTAGGAGACCTGTCCCAATAATAATCAGCCCCATACTAATAAAGAGCGCTGTTGCACCGCTAGGTAGTGCCAAAATGACATGACCAAGCATAATGAATACCCCGCCATAAAAGACCGTACTGGATGAACCAAATACCCGGTCGGCAAGCCATCCGCCAATAATGCCTGACATATAGACAAGCGCACCATAGACAGACATGATCGAATTAGCGGTTGTCTGGCAGAAGCCAAGACCGCCTTTTGTCACCTCTGTGTACATATAATAAATAAGCAGTGCACGCATGCCATAATAAGAAAAACGCTCCCAAAATTCAGTGAAAAACAGTGTGTAAAGTCCTTTAGGATGTCCAAAAAACCCTTTTTGAGGAACACTTTTAACAATTTTATCGTGGTCAATTGTAGACATGGCATAGATCCTTTCTTAAAAAAAGAGATATGAGAAAAATGATATTCTTGTATAGTTCTTGTGTCAATATAAAACTATTCTAAAACAGGAAAATGTTAGTTCAATAGGCGTAAAGACTCAAAAAGATGAAAAATTTGCTCAAGTGAAAATCATCGGAAAGTTATTCCAGAAGAATTTATATAAAATTTGAAATATCGTACAAGCAAACCTTTCCCACATGCATAGGATGACAAGAGGACATGTGTAAAAAGGAGGGGTTTTCATTGGGGGATGTAAATGAATCTGATCTGAAGAAACCCATTGTCAATGTATTAGACTTTGGCGTGATTGCTGACGGGAAAACGGACTGTACAGCGAAACTGAACGAATGCCTGGAATGGACAAAAGCACAGGGCTACTCCCACGTCTGGCTGCCGAGTGGAACGTATCTAATAGATGCGGTGTACAGGGGGGATCAATTTTTTCCTTTTCGTCATGCTGGCATTCGAGTGCCAAGTCATATTTGTATTGAGATGGCATCAGATGCCGTTATCAAAGTGAAACCAAATGATTCGTGGGGATATGCAGTCTTTTATATAGGAGAGGTAGAGCATGTGACCATTCGGGGCGGGCGGATTGAAGGCGACCGTGATGAGCATGTGTACAAGGCACTCCCGCCAGAAAGAAAAACACATGAATGGGGCTTCGGGGTGTGTATTGAAGGTGCTTCCCATGTGAATATCGATCGTGTTCAAATCAACAATTGTACGGGAGACGGCATCATTGTCAGTCCGCACGGTTTATTGACCCATATCGAATCGTACTCGCCTGCTTCGTCTATTCATATTTCTGGCTGCACCATCACTGACTCAAGGCGAAACAATATTTCTATTACAGGCTGTGATGGTGTCATTGTGGAAGACTGTTTGCTTGAAAGGGCAGGGGTAAACGGGGTCGAGCCAAAAATGGGCATTGATATTGAAGGATACGGAGAAAATGCGACCAACTTGGAGGAACCGCTGAATATTCAGATTCGAAACAACATAGTCAGAGGCGGCGCAGCCAGCTCTATCTATAATTTCAATGGCTATGGTGTGATCATTGAAGGCAATCAAACGGACAGCAGTATCTCCTATGGCTTTGCCACTGAAATGATCATTGCGAATAATTTGATTCGTGCAGTGGGAGGGGGCGTGACAAAAGCAGGGATTACGAGCTTAGGTGTGCCGCTTGATCAATCGGAAAACAATGTGATCATTATTGGCAATATGATTGAAGGATTTGAAAAGGGTATTGATGTGAGGGGAGACAGCGTGCACATCACAGGTAATAAAATCAGTCTTTTTGAAGATGCGGCTGTGTCTGTCTATATGGCCAATCGTATTTTAATAGAAGGAAACCATATTGAGTCAGGGACAAACACACGGCTTAGAAGTACATCGCTGCGTATTTATCAATCAGACAGCATTGTTTTTTCAAACAATACCGTCTACTCTGTCATCGATGCGGCGATGGTCAGAGGAACGAATATCTTAATTCAGCATAATCAATTCAAGGAATTCAGCCGAGGGATATGGGTGCAGGAGGGAGAAGCGGGGATCAACGGCAATCACTTTATTCAAGAAGGATATTCACAGCTCGCATCTTCGTATACAATCAGCGTGACAGGAAATGCAAAGGCTTTCATATGGCAGAATCGTTTTAAGCACTATCAAAACTATGCCGTCTACAGCAATACGACCGCTCCTTTAGAGATTAAAGACAATTCCTTTGAAGAAACGTCCTTATATGTGGTGATGTATATTAAAAATGGCTCACCCCAAATTGGTGATAACCGCTTTTATTTAAATCGTTCAATCGGACAGCCGACAGCCGTTTTTCTTGATGAGGTTGTCTCAGCACGTGTGCTGCGGAATAACATCATTAATCTCTCTCCTCAAAAAGCGATTGCCGTCCGCACCACATCTTCCACTCATTCGGTGATTGCCCATAACGTACTAGAGCGCAGTCAATTGATGACGCACTCCACGGACCGGCTCATCGGAAATATTGAAATTGATCCACCGTAACCGCCTGTAAATCCCTTTTTTTGGAGGTTTAGAAGGCGGTTGACAATCATGTAAAAAGGGCATATAGTAATAATTATTTTTCATTTTTCACAACATTTGCCCTTTTTTTATGGATAAAACCGATTAATTCAATCAGAAAAATGTATCTTGTAAAATAATCACTTGATACAAGGAAGATATAGAAAGGATGAAGAACAAGTGTCACAGCCGAAACGGAAGCTCAAGCTAGGCGTATTCATCGCGGGAACTGGACATCATGTCGCCTCTTGGAGACATCCGAAAGCAGTACCAGACGCAGCCATGAATCTTGATTACTTTAAACAATTAGCGAAAAAGGCCGAGGAAGGGAAGCTGGATTTGCTCTTTTTAGCCGACAGCTTATCAATTAATCATACATCTCATCCAAATGTATTAACAAGATTTGAACCGCTCACCCTGCTTTCTTCGATTGCAGAGTCTACCTCAACAATTGGTTTAGCAGCAACAGCATCAACTACATATAGTGAGCCATTCCATATTGCGAGACAGTTTGCCTCACTCGATCATTTATCAGGCGGACGAGCAGCATGGAATGTGGTCACATCTTCTATTGAAGAAACAGCGAAAAATTTTAGCGGAGAAGAGCATTTAGCACACCACAAACGATACGAACGAGCTGAAGAATTCGTCGATGTCGTCAAAGGTCTGTGGGATTCTTGGGAAGAGGACGCACTTATTAGAAATCAAGAAACAGGAGAATTTTTTGAGTCTAGTAAGCTTCATGAGCTGCAGCACAAAGGTGAATTTTTCTCCGTACGGGGTCCGCTTAATGTATCACGCACCCCTCAAGGACAGCCGGTGATCATTCAAGCAGGGTCTTCTGAAGATGGTCAAAAGCTTGCGGCTAAAACGGCTGAGCTTATTTTTACGGCACAAAACGATCTCGACAAAGCGAAGGAATTTTACCAAAGCTTGAAGGGAAAAGTAGAGGCTGCTGGGCGAGCTAGAGAGGATGTCAGCATCATGCCGGGCATCTTCCCAATCATTGCCGATACTGTCGAAGAAGCAAAAGCGAAGTATGAAGAATTACAAGAGCTGATTGTTCCAGAGATCGGCCTTAGCATTTTACAAAACTACTTAGGGGGTATTGATCTTTCGCAGTATCCACTAGACGGACCGCTTCCAGAGATTGATCCAAGCGCGTCAAATGCCGTGAAAAGCCGCTTTGACCTTGTGATGAATATGGCGAGAAAGGACAACCTGACCATTCGCCAGCTCTACCAATCTGTTGCAGGGTCCCGTGGGCACCATATCTTCATTGGAACACCAGAGCAGCTAGCAGATGTGATGGAGACATGGCTCGTTGAGGAAGCAGCCGACGGTTTTAACGTGATGCCGCCATTATTGCCAGAAGGACTTGATGCCTTCGTAGACCGCGTCGTTCCGATCCTTCAGGAAAGAGGCCTGTTCAAAACAGAATACACAGGAAAAACTTTACGAGAAAATCTCGGATTAAAACAGCCAAAAAATCGCTACACGACATAAAGGTGAGGTGACTAACGTTGGGATATACGTTTCGTCTGGCAACTGAGGATGATATAGAAGCGCTGCTTGAACTGACAACAAGAGCCTACGAGCCGATTCGTGAGCTCGGCATTCAGTTCCAAGCAGCACATGCAGATGTCGCCCTCGTTCAGAAAAATGTACAAAAGAACCTTTGCTATGTAATGGAAGAAAACGGAGAGCTTCTCTCCACCTTATCACTCCGTATGCCTTGGGGAGAACAGCCAGGACCATTCGGCGTTCCGCATATATGGTGGTTTGCTTCAGAACCAGCGGCAAAAAAAGGCACAGGCTCAGCCTTGCTTGAGTGGGTTGAAACTGAAGTGCTAAGGGACACACTAAAGGTACCGTTTGTCTCTCTTGGGACAGCTGATAAGCATCCGTGGCTCATGGACATGTATGAGCGTAAAGGCTATGTCAGAGCAGGTGAAAAGGATCTAGGTAAAGGCCATATCACCATTTATTTTAAAAAACAATTAAGATCAGATATTACACAACCATAAGAGGAAAGAAGGGTGTACGAACATGAAAAACAAAAAGTGGCTAGTTGTTTTATTTGCGGCAATGCTTGCGGTGTTAGCGGCATGCGGCGGGGGCAATCAGAGTGAAGGCAAAGACGAGAAAGTGCTTAAAGTGGGCGCTACAGGCCAAAGCTATCCATTTGCTTATAAAGAAAACGGCAAACTAGTAGGATTTGATGTCGAGGTCACAGAAGCCATTGCGAAAAAGCTAGGCTACAAACTAGACTGGCAGCTGAGTGAATTCAGCGGACTGATGGGCCAGCTGACATCTGGTAAGCTGGATACCGTATCAAACCAAGTTGCGATTACAGATGAGCGTAAACAAACGTTCAACTTTACAGATACGTATGCATACGCAGGAACACAAATCATTGTCAAGAAGGACAACAAGGACATTAAAGGGCTTGACGATTTAAAAGGAAAAACGGTGGCGGCTGTTCTTGGCTCAAACCATGCCAAAAACCTAGAGAGCAAAGACCCAGACAAGAAAATCAACATCAAAACATATGAAACACAAGACGGTGTCTTAAATGAAGTCGCAAATGGCCGTGTAGATGCTTACGTCAACGGACGCAGTGTCTTGTTAGCTCAAATTGAAAAAACAGGACTTCCACTCAAAATCGTCGGCAACCCAATCGTATATGAAGAAGTCGGCTACCCATTTGCCAAAGATGAAAAGCACGACAAGCTAAGAGAAGAATTCAATAAAGCGATCAAAGAATTAAGAGAAGACGGAACACTGAAGAAATTGTCTGAGAAATATTTCAAAGACGATGTCACAGTTCCAATTAAAAAATAACAACAGCGGCGGTGAAAAGCAGACATGAATCACATTGATTGGCAGTATATGGTGACGGTTTTTCCAACCTTGATTCAATACTTGCCGATAACGATCTTCATGGCGATTGTCTCCATGGTATTTGCCATTATCATTGGTGTGGTATTCGCGCTTATAACGAAAAACCGGATACCTGTCTTATACCAATTTGCCAAGCTGTATATTTCTTTTTTCAGAGCGGTTCCAACTTTGGTTCAGCTCTTTCTCATTTATTTTGGTCTTCCGCAGCTATTCCCTGCGATGACCTCAATGGATGCCTTAACAGCGGTCATTATCGGTTTAAGTATTAAAAACTCAGCGTACTTAGCAGAAATTTTTAGAGCGGCTCTTAATTCAGTGGATGAAGGGCAGCTTGAGGCCTGTTTATCTGTCGGCATGACAAGATGGCAGTCTTACGTCAGAATTATTTTCCCGCAGGCCGTCAGAAATGCCATTCCAGCGACGGGGAATACCTTTATTGGACTTTTAAAAGAAACATCGCTTGCCTTTACCATTGGGGTGGCAGAAATGTTTGCGCAAGGGAAAATGATTGCATCGGCCAACTATAAGTACTTTGAAACGTATTTAGCGGTTGGCATTGTGTATTGGGTGCTCACCATCATTTATAGTTTCCTGCAAGACCTATTTGAACGAAAAATCAGCAAACCTTACCGGAATTAAGGAGGTGTGGACATGATCAAGCTCACCAATTTGAAAAAATCATTCGGCGACCTTGTCGTCTTAGACGGAATTAATCTTGACGTGCAGAAAGGGCAGGTTGTGGCCATTATCGGACCTTCTGGCTCCGGTAAATCAACATTGCTGCGCTGTCTAAATCTATTAGAAACGCCAGACGAAGGTACGATTGAAATTGGCGATGCAAAGCTGAATGCGTCTAAATATACACGTAAAGAAGCCCATCACCTGCGCCAGCAAACGGCCATGGTGTTTCAAAACTATAATTTATTCAAAAACAAAACAGCCCTGCAAAACATTACAGAGTCACTGCTTGTGACGAAAAAAATGACAAAACAGCAGGCAAATGAGATCGGTATGGAGCTATTGAAACAAGTAGGGCTAGAACAAAAAGCTGACAGCTATCCGGTTACACTATCCGGCGGTCAGCAGCAGCGAATCGGGATTGCCCGAGCCTTAGCGGTTGATCCACATGCGATTCTGCTGGATGAACCAACATCAGCACTCGATCCAGAACTTGTCTCAGGCGTGCTTCAAGTCATTAAATCCATTGCCATTCAAGAAACAACGATGATCATCGTGACACATGAAATGGCGTTTGCAAGAGAAGTAGCAGATCATGTCATTTTTATGGCAGATGGTCATATCATTGAGCAGGGAACGCCAACCGAACTATTTGACGAAACGAAGAATGAACGAACAAAACGATTTATCCAAAAAGAAGCAGCGGCTGAAGAAGCATAAGCTGCTTTTTACTCTTTAGAGGGGTGAGTATCAATGAAATCATTAGGAAATGAAGCTTTAAACAAACGTTTAATTAACATGCGCCGAGCGCTTCATGAGCATCCAGAGCTAGCATTTGAAGAGTATGAAACGACAAAAAAACTACGAGGCTGGTTACAAGAGGAAGGGATCACAGTGCTCGATTTCCCAGATCTTCAAACAGGGGTCGTTTGTGAAATCAAAGGAGAACAAGAGGGACCAACGATTGCTCTGAGAGCCGATATTGACGCACTTCCAATTGAAGAAGCATCTGGCGAACCATTTTCTTCAAAGATACAGGGGAAAATGCATGCATGCGGTCATGATTTCCATACCGCTTCGATTTTTGGTGCGGCTGTCCTATTAAACGAACGGAAACATGAGCTCAAGGGAACAGTGCGCATTTTGTTCCAGCCGGCTGAGGAAGTGGCGCAAGGAGCGAAACACGTCATAGAGGCAGGCGTCTTAAATGGAGTCGATGCGATATTTGGTATGCACAATAAACCTAACCTGCCAGTTGGCACCATCGGGATAAGAGAAAAAGCGTTAATGGCGAGTGTCGATCGGTTTGAAATCGACATTCAAGGAACGGGTGGTCATGCTGGAATTCCAAATCACACAATTGATCCGATTGCCATCAGCGGTCAGATCACAAGCGCCCTACAGCAAATTGTCAGCCGCCGCATTAGTTCTTTGCATCATGCGGTTGTCAGCATCACACGTATTCAAGGCGGCACATCATGGAATGTGATACCTGATCGCGTCGAGATGGAAGGGACCGTTCGGACGTTTGAGCCTGAAGTGAGAGCGATGATTCCAGATCTCATGAAACAAATCGTGAGCGGTATCGCAGAAGGGTTTGGCGCAAAGGCAGATGTGAAATGGCATCCGTATTTGCCTTCTGTGATGAATGACGAGCGTTTGACAAAGGTTGTGGAAGAAACGGCAGGAGCGCTTGATCTCGCAGTAGTACAGGCAGAGCAGTCACCAGGCGGAGAAGACTTTGCCCTTTACCAAGAACGCATTCCAGGCTTTTTCGTCTGGATGGGGACGAGCGGTACCGAGGAATGGCATCACCCTGCCTTTACGTTAAATGAAGATGCACTCCCTGTTGCCGCTGCCTTCTTTGCCGAGCTTGCGGTTCGGGCGTTGGAGTCAAGATCATGGAACTAACGAAACAGCTCGCAGAGGCAGTGCTCTCTGCTGATCCGCTGCAAGATCAACAGGCCGTTCAAATGGCTCGAAACGGTCTGTTAGACGCTGCGGCAGCAGCGCTTGCTGCAAAAGAGGATGAAGGGATTCAGAAACTCATGGCGCTGGTGGAACAAGAAGGCGGCGCGGCTCAAATTCCCGTCATTGGACAAGGAAAGAAGGTCAGCCGTCAATCCGCAGCCATGCTAAATGGCTACCTGATTCACGCCCTTGATTATGATGATGTGCATTCTGATGTGAGAGGACACCCAAGTGCGGTCATCATCCCGGCCTTGCTTTCCCAGCTGACCAACGGGGAGGCGTACGGTGATCGATTTCTAGCAGCCTACATTACTGGCGTCGAAGTAATGGCAAGGCTAGGTGAATCCATCGGCAAGTCGCACTATGAACGGGGCTGGCATAATACCGGAACTCTCGGAGCCATTGCAGCAGTCTGTGCGATTGGTTATTTGAAACAAGTTTCACAGAAAGAGCTGGCGAAAGCGATCGGCTTTGCAGGTGCGCAATCAGCTGGAATGCGAAAGCAGTTTGGGACTGATATGAAACCATTACAAGCTGGCCTCGCCGCTAAAACAGCCGTATGGTCCATGGATTTAGCTTGCTCAGGTTTTGGCGGGAGTGAATCGCTTCTGGATGGAGAGTTGGGCTTCTTTTCTCTCTATGGGGATCAGAAACTAGCGGAAAGACGTCTGCTAGAAGACTATGGCACTGCGTGGCGTATCGTGTCGCCAGGTCTATGGTTTAAAGTGTATCCGTTCTGTTCAGCGGCGCATCATGCAGCCGATGCGATCGAGTCATTAGTACAAGAACACTCTTCCTTACAGGGGAAGATCGAACAGGTCGACGTCATGTTTCCGCCTGGCGGAGATGCAGCACTCACGGAGCGGACACCTCTGACGGGAGAAGAGGGACGATTTAGTGTCGAGTATGTCATCGCACTAGCGGTGTTTGGACAACCTTTATCACTGGATGCTTTTACGAAAAAAGCCATTTCACCAGAGCTGCGGACATGGATGAAGCGGGTGAAGAGAGTATATGATCAAACGATAGAACCCCATCCAGACGCAGTGCCAAAAGGACGATTTACGATTGTAAAGCTCACCTTATCTGACGGCACCACCATCAGCAAACGGGTCGATATCCCCCGGGGAGCACCAGGCTGTGCGTTATCGACAGAAGACATCCTACAAAAGTTAAGCAGCGTCACTAGCACATCACAGGCAAAGCAGCTTTTACAGGCGGTTGAAGAGGGGAATGATACTGCCTATCTGAAGTTGCTCGTGTGATATGAAAAAAGCTCATCTTTGGAGATGAGCTTTTTAAATGTCCTTATTCTTATAAGAGTGAATACACTCTATGACGTCAAAGAAGATATTCTCTTCGTCAGGTGAACAATTGATCTACAACAATCACATTTAAAAACGACCCTATTCTATGACAGAGGCAAAACGAGTTTTATCTTTTAGGTGTATTTTTAAAGGTATCAAATCGCAAATCGACGAATTTAGTAGTACGTTTAAAGATTTAAATCATTGATATGAAGGGAGTATGAAATGTTAACTATTCGTCGTATCTATCAAAAAAATTATCCTAAAGGAAAACAAGTATATTATCAATATACATCTGAAAAATACTATGAAATTCATATGGAAACCAGTCACAATGGTTGGAACATCTCCCTTACAGAAGAAGTATTTGAAGCGCCAGTTAAAAAAAATCTAAAAGAGGAGATTTTCGATCCATATAAAGAGGGTTCAGAGGTTTACGTGTCAGAGATGAATGGTGAAGAAACTGGAATTATAGTCATTCAACACATGAAATGGAATAATACATTACTCATTCATGATTTATATGTGGATAAACAATTTAAAAGAAAAGGTATTGGCAGCACTTTCATTAAAATGGCAAAAAAACGCGCTCGTGAATTGAGAGTTAGAATGATTGTATTAGAAACCCAATCATCCAATTTTCCAGCTATCCAGTTTTATTTGAAAAATGGCTTTCAACTGATTGGATTAAATGTCAATTCTTATTCAAATGAAGATATAAAGAAAAAGGAAATTCGCATCGAAATGGGGTGCCTTATAGAAAATCACAATTAGCTTCGTTAGGGCACACCGCCCTGGATATGCATGTCCAGTTCCAAACTGTTTTATATAGACCATTTATAACGATCAGGAAGCGTGTCATTTCATTCTTTTACTAAATGGGAGACTTCTTCATCTGAAAGAACGTAAATGACACTGTCCTCATCTTAGACTATCCTCTACAATTCCTTCATTTTGCCATTCTACGATATTAAAAAAGAACAATGTGATTCCCCAAAATGTCAGCTCCATCAAAAAGTATGAATAAAAGATGACCAAAGCATGATAAGTTCATGAAATCGTATCAATCCAATTGAGATTTGAGAAGGAACATGTAAAATAAAGCTACATAAAGAAAAACAAAGGCAACAGCGGAGGCTGATGATGAAAATATTAATGATTGAAGATAACCAGAGTGTTTGTACAATGACGGATATGTTTTTTCAACGAGAAGGATTTCAAGCGGAATTCGTCCATGATGGATTAGATGGATTGAATCGATTTAAGCAAGAGGAGGATTGGGATCTGCTCATCTTAGATGTCATGCTTCCTTCAATGGATGGTCTGACCATTTGTCAAAAAGTACGCCAGATCAGTGATGTTCCGATTATTATGCTGACAGCAAAGGAAACGGAATCTGATCAGGTGCTGGGCTTCGATCTTGGGGCAGATGATTATGTGACAAAACCCTTTAGTCCGCTCACCTTAATGGCAAGAATCAAAGCAGTGAAACGACGTTTTGCTCAAACAACATCTACTCAAGAAGGAGCGAAAGAGGGTGAACGGCTAGAGACCGAACATTTTCAGTTAGATAAAAAAACGAGAGAAGTGTTTCTAGAGGGGAAACGGATCGAAAATTTAACGCCAAAGGAATACGATCTGCTGTGCTTTTTTATTCAGCATCCTCGGCAAGTATTTTCACGAGAACAATTGCTTGAGCAAATTTGGGGATACCAATTTTATGGTGATGAACGAACAGTTGATGTTCATATTAAACGATTGCGCCAAAAAATCGGAGACGGACCTAAGCCCTTTCTGTATACGGTATGGGGCGTAGGGTATAAGTTCGATGAAGATTAAATATTTTTACCAGTTGCTGATTAGTCACCTTGGGTTATTGCTCATTGCCATCATTATTATCAGCACCCTCATGTCTCATTTTGTAAAAGATATTGCCTATCAAAATAGGGTAGACGAAATGAGTTCGTATGGGAATGAAATTTTGGAGAATTTTAAACAACTGTCGAAAGCCGAGATGAACTTCCGTTTGCGTCCATTTGAAGACATTCTTTCGACAAGACAAATCCGTTTTTTCGTCTTTGATGAAAAAGGGACTGTGCTGTCTCAGCAGCAAGAGATGCCACCGCATGAAGCGTTACTCACAAAAGATTTGTGGGCCAAGCTTGCAAAAGGAGAAGAAATCATTGTCAAGCGAAGTGATTCGCGCCGGCTTGATCAAGAAGCATCACTTGTGGCACTTCCTGTCATGGAAGACGGAAAGCTGAAGGGCGGGGTGGTGCTCATAGCTCCTATTCAAGGAGCAGAAGAGCTGATTGCTCAAATGAACCGGTATTTATATATCATCGTGTTTGTGGCATTGACGATTACCTTTATTCTCAGCCTGTTTCTGTCGAAGTTCCATGTGAATCGTATCAAAAAACTGAGAGAGGCAACTGAGAAAATTGCGCATGGTGATTACAACATTCATCTTGAAAACAAACACCTTGATGAAATTGGCACACTAGGTGAGGATTTTAATATGATGGCCAATCGTCTTCAACGGTCAAGAGAGGAAATTGACCGGCTCGAAAAACGAAGACGCCAATTCATTGCGGATGTGTCTCACGAATTGAAAACACCGCTGACGACCATTCGAGGATTGGTCGAATGGCTGAATACTGCGGATGTGCCGGCAGAAGAGAAAGAGAAATGCTATGCGCTGATCACTGATGAGACAAAACGAATGCTGCGTCTCGTCAATGAAAATATGGATTATGAGAAAATCAGGTCGAATCAAATCACCCTTCAAAAATTTCACTATCCACTCATTGATACGTTTGAAGTGATTAAGGAGCAGCTGAGCCGAATGGCTGAAGAGAAAAACAATCAGCTCATGGTAGAGGTTCACCCTGAACAAAAGGTATACGCAGATTATGACCGGCTCATTCAAATCCTCGTCAACATCACAAAGAACGCCATCCAATTTACAGAAGGCGGCCGTATTTCTTTGAGAGGGAAAGAAGAGAACGGGGAAACGATCATTGAAGTAGAAGACACGGGAATCGGCATTGCACCTGAAGAAGTCAAACACATTTGGGAACGTTTTTATAAAGCGGATATTTCGAGAACGAATACACCATATGGAGAATACGGACTTGGCCTGTCGATTGTCAAGCAGCTTGTAGACTTGCATGACGGACAGATTGATTTAAAAAGTGAAAAACATAAGGGAACAACATTTATCATTCGATTGCCGCTCCCACAGGAAAAGGGCTAAACTCTGTTTAGCCCTTTTTGGTGTATCATCACTTATTCTGTTTTGGAGAACGTTAGGCCGATATGAGCAAGTGCCTGCGGTAAATCCTTACGAATGGTGATGTCTTTAAATGAAATATTCGATTGAATCGCACTCAGCGCAAGGTCTTGCTTAATTCCTGTTAAAACAGCTGAGATGCCTAACAGTCTTAACGTTTGCGCATAGCTGACCAAGTATTGAATGCTTTGTTCATTGAGTCGTTTTGTCCCTGAAACATCAATGACCAAATGAGAGAGCGACAGCCTGTAGCTTTCCTGTAAAATGGTTTCTAAAATATGCTGCGCACGTGTCTCTTCGATATCACCAAGAAGAGGGAGCACGGCGACACCGTCAACAACAGGTACGATCGGTACAGATAATTGCTGAATCTGCCGATTGGCCTGGTCGAGTTCTAAGACGTAACTCAACAAAGATGCCATCGTTTCAAACATATGAACATGCTCTTCTGTAAATTGCTGCGGCCTTAGGTCAAGTCCACAAATTGTTCCATAGTTCGTACCATCAGTAAAATCGATGGGAACCCCAATAAATGAGCCGCCTTGCAGCTGTTTCGTGACGTCTAAGTTTTTTGAACGCTCGTCCAAGCGGATATCAGGGATCAACAGCGTATCGCGATGATCGACCGCCAGCTTGCAAAATGTCTTCTCGTAAGGATTTTCTTCCCCTTCTTCAAGAAGCTGCTCGTCATGATTTAGCACCTTCACAATCTGATTGGTGTTTTGATCATTTTTAGCAATAAACAGTGTATTCATATGAATGAATTGACTCATCATGTTTAAAATACTTGTAGAAGCATCATGAAAATTGCGAAACTGTTTTAATAGTTGTTGACGAGGCATGGATTAGGACTCCTTGTAGCTCCGATCAATGGCCGGAACAATAGTTGATTTGTCTCTATCATACAAAATCAAACGAGAAATAGATATACTTTAATGCGCAAATCGTGCGAGATCAAAAAGACTGCCGATCCGGAGATCTGACAGTCTGCTGATTAAATGGTGACAGGCACCGTGGACATAGAGAAAAATTCCTCATATAAGGCTTGAACGGCTTCTTTTTCTTGAGCTGCTTTGACGCCAAACATCATGCTCACCTCTGAAGAGCCTTGGTTGATCATTTCAATATTCACTTTGGCTTTTGACAGCGCTTTTGCCGCTCTTGCTGTTGTACCAACATTATGACGCATCGCTTCTCCTACGACCATAATAAGCGAGAGGTTCCGCTCTAGAACCACTTCATCTGCATCAAGCACAAGCTTTAATCGGTCTAAAAGCTCTTGTTCAATCTGCTGCTCCTCCAGCTGATCCTGCCTTAAAATAATGGTCATATCATCAATGCCAGAAGGCACGTGTTCATACGTAAGTCCATATTCCTCTAACGTTTGCAACACCTTACGTCCAAAGCCCACTTCTCGGTTCATCAAATACTTAGAGATATAAATACTGCAAAATCCATTGTCTGACGCGATTCCCACAACAGGGCCATTCGTATGATCCCGTTGATTTACAATTTTTGTGCCTTTGGCCGCTGGATTATTGGTGTTCTTAATCTGAACAGGAATGCCTGCCCGAAAGGCTGGAATAAGTGCCTCATCATGAAATACAGAAAAACCCGCATAGGACAATTCACGCATTTCACGATACGTCAGCTCTGTGATTTCCTTTGGTTCATGAACGATCGTTGGATTGACGGCGTAGACTGCATCCACATCCGTAAAGTTTTCATACACATCTGCCTTCAGTCCATTTGCCAAAATGGAACCGGTAATGTCTGATCCACTACGGGAAAAAGTGACGATATCACCCGCTAGACTAAAACCGAAAAAGCCAGGGAACACAATAATGCCAGAGCGTTCTCTTAATTTGTACAAATGATCATACGATTCTGGAAGGACTTGCGCTTGACCAGGCTCGTCGCTGACAAATAGACCGGCTTCTTTTGGATTCACATAGTGCGCTTCGACGCCTTGATGCTGAAAGTAGGCTGCAATCAGCTTTGCGTTATTATCTTCACCGCTTGCTTTAATCGCATCAAGATAACGCTCAGGATGAGAAGAATCAGCCTGTAATAACGTGTTTACATCTTGCCGGATGGTGTCAATAATGTCTTGACCTAACCCCAGCTCATCCGCAATCGAGGCATATCGCTCGATGACAGCTTCTTGTAAATCGTGTGCTTCACCTAAACGTAAATATTGTTCACCGCAACTAATTAATAGATCGGTGACCTTCGTATCCGTTGAATGCCGTTTTCCTGGTGCGGAAACAACGACTGCTTTTCGAGCTGGATCTGCTGTGACAATGTCAAATACCTTTTGCAGCTGCTTGCCAGAAGCAAGAGAACTGCCACCAAATTTAACGACCTTCAATGCATACATCTCCTATAGTAAAAATTTTCTCACAAATTGAATAGTTTCTATTATCAACTCTTTTCTTCAAATTATCAAGGTTTTTCTTCTCTGAATGAACAAATGTATTTTTGGGGAGGACGTTATGTGTGAATAGATGAAAAAAGAGCCGGCGATATGCCGAGCTCTTTGTCTTTATGAAGAAGAGGACGAAGAAGATAGCTCCTGCTTCATCACTTTGTTTTTACGTTTTTCTTTTAAGAAGAACGAGAGAACGAGTCCAATGACCGCAATAGCACCAGACACGATAAATGACGTATTCATACCATGAACGGCTGACTTCATTGGATCGGATAATGCTGCATTGGCAGCAGAGCTGCTCATAATGGAGACAAGCACAGCCGTCCCGATAGAGCCGCCCATTTGTCTCATCGTATTATTCATTGCTGTCCCGTGCGGAATCAAATGCGGTGGTAACGAGTTAATACCGGCTGTTGTCAGCGGCATCATGATCATCCCAACCCCGATTAAGCGAAGTGTGTAGGCCACTGTAATGAGGGCAATCGATGAATCAAGGTTCAGCATCATAAATGGCAGGGAAGTGACAGCTAATATCGTAAACCCGCCTAGAGCCAGCCCTTTACCGCCTACTTTGTCAAAAATTCGTCCGATAATCGGTGATAGGAATCCCATAAAGAGAGCCCCTGGCAATAAGATCAGCCCTGTATCAAGGGCAGATAACCCTCTGACATTCTGCGTATAGAGCGGCAGAATCGTCTCTGTTCCAATCAGTAAAGCAAAGACGAGCATACCGAGGAAGGTCGTTAAGCTAAAGATCGCAAACTTAAAGACGCCAAACTCAAGCATCGGTCTTTTCAAATTCGACTGACGCAGGATAAAGAAGAACAAGCTTACAGCGCCGACAATGAGTGAAATCAGAACGGTCGCACTCGTCCAACCATACGTTCCGACACTTGAAAATCCGTACAGCAGTCCGCCAAATCCGAAGGAAGACAGGATCACCGATAAGACATCGATACGAGTGTCTCTTTGCTGTGTGACATTTTTCATTAAGAAGAAAGCAAGAATGAGATCAATAATACCGATTGGAAGAACAATATAGAATAAGAACTTCCAGCTAAAGGAATCGACAATCCAGCCGCCAAGTGTTGGTCCAAGCGCCGGTGCGAATGAAATCACTAGTCCGACCATACCCATGGCTTGCCCGCGTTTTTCTTTTGGGAAAATGGTTAAAAAGATCGTTTGCATGAGCGGCATCAAAATTCCTGCGCCGGCTGCCTGCACGATACGTGCTGCAAGTAGCACCGGGAAATTCGTGGCGAACGAAGCAAGAATGGTACCTGCTGTAAAAATGCTAAGAGCCGTTAAGACTAAGGAACGGCTTGAAAATTTCTCAATTAAAAAGGCCGTAATTGGGATGAGAATCCCGTTTGTCAGCATAAAGGCTGTGGTCAGCCATTGGCCTTTACTGACATCGATATTGAATTCCTCCATGATATGCGGGATCGCTGGAATGAGAAGCGTTTGGTTTAAGATCGCAACGAACGCCCCAACGAGGAAAATCCCAACAATCACAGACCGGTTATACGATGTTGTTGATTGGTTCATATTATCCCTTCTTTATCTATAAAATAATGCTTTTCAGCTGTGACACGTTTTGAGATAAAACGCTGTGTTTGCCTAAATAATCAAGCAATGAGCTGATTAAAAAGGTTCTCGGTTGGTCCTTTGACAGTTCTTGACTCAGCAGCTCAAACGCAGAGAGGAGATCGTCCTTTTCTTCTCCGTTTGATAGTGTGTGAAGCTCTTGTTTCATCTTTGTTAAGTACGAGATGACAAGCTTTTCTTCATCATATTCTTCCTGTGTGGAAAGCAAATAAGAGTCCATCAGCTGATCTGTTAGCACAGGCTCAATGGAGCAAGGCTTTATTGATACACGATCCATCACACCGATGATCATTTCGGCGGCATTTTCTAATTGGATGTTCTTGTGCTCGATCGCCAACATCAAGATAAATTCTCTCATTAATCCGTTGAGGACAATCACAAGATCCCACACATAAGGCGCAACAGATTCACCATATGTGCTTAAAATGATGTCTCTGTGTCGCTGCATGATAATGGAGCGTGTCTCACGTAAATGCTTAATGACGATGGGCGAATGCTGTGAAAAAGCTTCAAAGGACAGCATATTCAAAAATTTATGATTCTCTTTAAACTCTTCAAGCTCAAGCTTAATCTTTTTTGTGAATTTTTCCTTTTTGGACAGCGTCGTTTCGGAATGAATGATCTGAGAAATCTCTCTCATTTTGCGCTGATTGTATTTAATCAGTTCCAATAGAAGAGCTTCCTTTGAATCAAACAGTTTATAAATAGACGCTTTTGATATTTTACAGGCATCAGCAATTGACTGCATGGAGACACTCATATAGCCTTTTTGAGAAAATAATTTCTTCGACACCCGCAAAATCTCTTCTTGCTTTTCGTTCATCTTCATAAGTCCTTTCCGAATCGGCAAAACCATATGGTCACAATGGAAACCGAGTGGTCACTTTTGCTATGATAACAAAACCAATGGCACATGACAAGAAAATGAACTTAAAAAAATACCTATCTGATGACAGGTATTTTATCCTTCCGCATGTGCGGCATATATGTGGATCTGTCCGTTACGTTCGGCGATTAAAAGGTCTTCTCGCTCCTTGACAGAGTAAATAGGTGTTCCTTTTTTCAACCGAGAAGCTGTTCCATGTTCAAAATGTGTGGTAGCTGTTTTCTGAATGACACCTACTTGCTGATGTTTTGTTATATTTAATGATTTTGTCCAATCTATGTTTGTTTCATAGATCGTTTCTTCCCATTGAAATAAATCTGCCTGTGGATCGAGAGCTAATAACTCTTCTGCACTAGGTGGTTTTGACTCAAATTGCTGAACAGATTGGCAGGCGCATAAGCTCGTTGCCAATAAGAGCATGAATAAGCAAGTCCATATTGTACGTGTCAAATAAGGTTCTTCCCTTCAAAATAGTGTCTATGAGTCATAGTCGTTTCCAAAGGTTGTCACGTTACAATGTCATAGGCGAGTAACGAGATTGTATGTTAGAACAAAATACGATACATTTATCGTATGAATAATCCAAATCATCCAACCCAAGAAAACATGAGACTCATTTCTGTGCTGCAAGCATTGGCTGACCCTGTTCGGCTGGAGATTGTCCGCTGCTTAGCAGAAGCGGGTGAGAGAACATGCGGTACGTATGATATGAACATTGCCAAGTCCACGCTATCGCATCACTTTAAAGTACTAAGAGAAGCAGGCATCGTGAAAGTGAGAATTGACGGGAAGCACCGTTACTACTCTCTCAGAAAGGACGACATTGATACCGCTTTTCCAGGCCTCTTGTCATCCGTATTAGCTGTAGACAAGGAGCGGTGGTAAGAGAATTTTGCATCAATAAATGACAAATCCCCAAGGCATTGTAACCTTGGGGATTTGTGATGCGTCTCGTGTAAAACGGAATTAGGCCATTGAATGATCCATAGACAGATGGATAATCTCATAAGTGTGAATTTGCTTCTCTATATTCACTGGCAATGAGTCTAGAAAAGAATATTTGACGCATTTCCATTTATCGGGGTTATATACGATGACTTCCCCCTTATTGTCATTAAAATGGGAAAAGAGATGAGCGATATCTAGGTTTTCCAGGCAATCAGTAGGATGAATCGTCACATACTCTTCAAGAACGAATGTGCTACGATGAAAATCATCTGTTAAATGAACGGAATACGTGATGCCAATATTGATTTGTTTCCAGCCAAAAGAACGTAAAATATGATCAAATGACCCCTTAAACACAAAATCCGTCATGCCCTCAGATTGTTTCCAAATATACAATGGGCAATAGCCATTGTGTAAACTCCTATGTTTGTCTTTTTCAGTGATCAAATAAGCTTTAAATAATAAATCCTGATATCCATCTGTTTTCCATCCATTGTTTCGTACTCTTTTTCTAATGATATTCATATCATAATCCGCAGGCAGATCCACATGATATTGCATGGCATGCATAGAAACACTCCCTTTCAATAGCCATCATAATCGACTTCAAACCAGTTGAATAATACATATTTGTGTTATTGTTATCACAAAAAGTGATAGGTGATCATGATGAATATAAATGATTTGATTATTTTTATAGAGGTGTATCAAAAAGAATCGATTAATCAAGCGGCTAAAGCTTTAGGGTATGCGCAATCCAATATTTCTCAAAGAATCAAAGCGCTTGAAACTTTATATGATGCAACATTTTTTATCCGGCATCATCATGGAATCAGTTCAACAGGACAGGGGGATTTATTTTATCAATACGCTCAAAAAATCGTAAAAGAAACGAAGGCCATTCAACAAAAATTGACTTCAAAGAAAAAGACCGTTTTATGCTCTGAGCTTCTATTTACCGTTTTATACGAGCAGCATGTTTTAGAGGATATTCAAGCCACTGATTTTATCATTGCTTCATCAAATACGATCAACAAAAAGTTAACAGAGGATGTGTATGATCAAATTATTTCTTTTAATCAAATGGAAAAAGCGGAATATCAATTAAAAGAGGTAAAGAGCTTGGCATTGAACGTGTATGGAAAATCTAAAGAAATATACGATGATGATATCTCATTGGTCGTGAATCGTGATCAGCTTTGCCCATTAAGACATGAGGCCAGACGTATGCTGGGTGATCGAACCTTATTTGAGTTAGATTCGTTTGAAGGAATGATCAAAATCGTTGAACAGGGAGATGGTATTGCGTTACTTCCAACCAACTTAAAAAGCATTCAAACACTCGTGAAATTGCTAGAAAAAAATATTCACATCAACTATTACGTTTATGAAAGAATGTGATCGTAACACTCCTCTGTGGGTTTAGTCCCGTCAAAGGAGCGCCACGATTCATCTACATGAGCTGTTTTATTTCCCATAAATCGAGTCATACAGGCGTTTCACCGCTGGCTTAATATCCTCTGGCCGCATATGCGAGAAACCGAGGACGAGCGGGACAAAGCCTTCTTTGTGACCAGGCACATGCTCATCAAGGGTAAAACGGTCCATCCCATACATTTTCAGCTTTCGGTCTTTGGCGCGTTGTAAAATCTCATGCTGCGTCCGATCTGAGCGGAATTCTGCGATAAAATGCAGCCCTGCATTTTCCCCGATAATTCGTACGTTGTCACGAAAGACAGTGTCAAGCTCTCCAATAAGCTGTTTTCGTTTTTCCTCATATAGCCCATTCATTCTTTTAATATGCCGCTGATAGGCGCCATCTTTTATAAAATAAAGAAGAGTGTATTGTGTAAAAAGATTGGCCGTTTGAATAAAAAAGTGCTGTTCTTCCTTATAGCGTCTTAATAAATGCTGCGGCAGCACCATGTAGCTGATCCTCAAGCCGGGAAGCAATGATTTCGAAAAGGTCCCCATATAAATGACTTTGTCATAGCGGTCAAGGCTCTGCAGTGCCGGTATGCTGTCTGTGCCATACTTAAATTCACTGTCATAATCGTCCTCAATGATATAGCGGTCTGGCTGATCAGCCGCCCAGTTTAACAGCTGTATCCGCCGGGAAATCGGCATGATCACCCCTGTTGGGAACTGATGAGAAGGCGTAATGATCAACACATTTGGCTCTTTCTTCTGAATATCGCTCATCCGCACCCCTTTTCGATCAATGCCAATCGTTTCAATCCGGTGATGATTGTTTTTCAGCATTTGATACAGTCTGCGATAGCCGGGGTTTTCTAATCCATATATTTGATCAGCTGGAAGGATGCTAGATAATGAATGAATGAGTGACTGTGTACCCGCACTTAAAATGAGCTGTTCAGGGTAGCATTTGACCCCTCGTGCAAGTCCAATCAGCCGGGCAATCGTTTCCCGTAGCTCATAGACGCCTTGTGGGTGCGGCAGCTCACCAAAGGCTTCTTGGTGGAGATGAATCGCTTTTTGCTCACTTTTCAGCCAGCTTTTAAAAGGAAAATTGGCTGTATCAACAGAAATATGTGAAAAGGAATACCAGTCATCTCGCTCAATCGAATTCTCTTTTAAATCAGCTGGAAGGGAAGAGGGTTTCAGTTGACCTGATTCATGAAATGTTTCCAGTGATTCCACAAAAAAGCCTTTCCGTTCAACTGAATATAAATATCCCTCGGCAAGCAGCTGCTGATAGGCGCCATTCACTGAATTGACGCTGACGTTTAAAGTATCTGCTAACTCTCGTTTAGATGGTAATTGATCGTGTGGTTGCAGGTTGCGGTTTAAAATTTCCTCTTTAATTTTCGTGTAAATTTGATGATAAATAAACCCGTTTTCCCCTGTTTGATCTAGTTGAATTGTCAGCATCTCGTCATTCCATCCTCTCTGGTACCATGAAAAAAATGATATTGGTACTTTCTATCATACCAAAAAATATTCAGAATAATAAAAAAGACATAAAGGGGATGGATGACAATGAGTCAAACGACAACAAACCGTTTTTCAACAGAGGAATGGCAGGGGAAAAGAGATCAATACGTCGCAAGAGGCGTAAGTAATGGCAACCGTCATCTTGCAGCGAAAGGAAAGGGAGCCGAGCTTTTCGATATTGATGGCAATCGTTTTATCGATTTTGCAGGCGCCATCGGTACATTAAATGTAGGACACTCCCATCCAAAGGTTGTGGAAGCAGTCAAAGCACAGGCAGATAGCCTGATTCACCCAGGATTTAATGTCATGATGTACGAATCCTATATCGAATTGGCAGAAAAACTATGCCACCTCACACCAGGCGACCACGACAAAAAAGCCATTTTCTTAAATTCAGGTGCCGAAGCAGTTGAAAACGCAGTGAAAATTGCCCGTAAATATACGAAAAGACAAGCGGTTGTCTCTTTTACAAGAGGGTTCCACGGAAGAACGAATATGACGATGAGCATGACAAGCAAGGTCAAGCCTTATAAATTTGGATTCGGCCCATTTGCGTCAGAGGTGTATCAAGCGCCGTATCCTTATTACTATCAAAAACCTGAAGGATTAAGCGATGCAGCCTACGACGAATACATCATTGATCAGTTCAATCAATTCTTTGTCGCAACCGTTGCACCAGAAACGGTCGCTTGTGTGGTGATGGAGCCAGTCCAAGGGGAGGGCGGATTCATTGTACCATCGAAGCGTTTTGTCCAGCACGTCGCTTCATTCTGCCAGCAGCATGGCATCGTATTCGTGGCAGATGAAATCCAAACAGGATTCGCAAGAACAGGGAAATACTTTGCGATTGAACACTACGATGTGGTGCCAGACTTAATCACTGTGTCAAAATCACTTGCAGCTGGCCTGCCGCTGAGCGGTGTTGTTGGCAGAAAAGAATTACTTGATGCAGCGGACCCAGGGGAGCTAGGGGGGACGTATGCTGGCAGTCCATTAGGCTGTGTGGCGGCTTTGGCTGTACTTGATATTATTGAAACAGAACAACTGAATGAACGATCTGAACACATTGGACAAGTCATTGAGGACAAAGCGAATGAGTGGAGAAGTAAGTATTCATTCATCGGGGAAGTCCGGCGATTAGGGGCAATGGCGGCCATTGAAATTGTGGAAGATCAAAAAACGCGTACACCAGATAAGAAGACAGCCGCAGCGATTGCAGCCTATGCAAACAAGCACGGACTACTCTTATTAACGGCAGGGATCAATGGGAATATTATTCGCTTTTTAACACCACTTGTCATCACAGATGAGCTGCTGCAAGAAGGACTAGGGATTATCGAAGACGCCTTCACAGCACGCTAAACAACAAAGGGGGATGGTTGTATGCAAAAACAACAAATGGCTAAAACCATGTCGCAGTCAGACGTACTGTTTTTATCCATTGGTGCAATGCTTGGCTGGGGCTGGGTTGTACTTTCGGGAGATTGGATTTTAACAGCTGGATTTTTAGGAAGTGTGATTGCCTTTGTCATAGGGGGCATTCTCGTCATCTTTATTGGACTAACGTATGCAGAGCTTTCCTCTGCGATTCCAGAAACAGGCGGAGGACTCGTCTTTGTCCAGCGGGCATTTGGGATCAAATCAGCGTTTGTCTCCGCATGGGGCGTATTGTTCGGTTATGTGTCCGTGATTACGTTTGAAGCTGTCGCACTTCCGACAGTCATTGACTATGTCATTCCAACACAGCATGTTGGTTTCCTATGGAATATAGGAGGATGGGATGTTTACTTTACATGGGTATTGATTGGATCTGGCGGTGCGCTGTTTTTAACAGCTCTCAACTACATTGGCGCAAAGCCTGCTGCTATTTTTCAATCGGTGTTCACAGTGGCCATTATCCTGACAGGTTTTCTTCTATTAGGCGGAGCTACATTTAATGGAGATTTTGCAAACCTTGAGCCGATGTTTCAAGGCGGGATTGGCGGTCTGATGGCTGTGTTAGTGATGATTCCCTTTTTATTCGTTGGGTTTGATGTCATCCCGCAGGTAGCGGCGGAGATTAACGCACCGAAGAAAATCATCGGGAGAATTTTGATTATCTCCATTGTGAGTGCGGTTGTATTTTATCTGCTCATTGTCTTTGGAGTAGCGGCAGGGTTGTCAAAAGGTCAGCTTGAGGCTTCATCACTAGCAACAGCAGATGCCATGGTACAGCTTCTTGGTCATCAGGCGTTTGGGACTGTGCTTGTCATTGGTGGTGTAGCAGGCATTGTGACGAGCTGGAATGCATTTATCATTGGTGCAAGCCGTATCCTCTACGCAATGGCGGAAAGAGGCATGATTTCCAAATGGTTTGCGTATATTCATCCGAAGTATAAAACTCCGACAAATGCCATTTTGTTCTTAGGTGCATTGGCCTTTTTTGCACCATTACTAGGCCGACCTGCCCTCGTGTGGATTGTCAATGCAGGGGGTGTGGGCATCATCGTTGGGTATTTGATTGTGTCCATTGCCTTTATGAGACTTCGCAAGACAGAACCTGAGCTTGAGCGTCCATACCGCATTAAATATTGGCGGACGACCGGCGTTTTAGCCATTGGACTTAGTTTCCTTTTTCTTTCATTTTATTTTCCAGGGATGCCGGCTTCCTTATCATGGCCAGCTGAATGGATTTTGCTTTTAGGTTGGGCACTCATTGGGTATATACTATATGTAATGAATCCAAGAACGAAGGAGAAGGTAGAGCATGACAAACGAACTCAAAGTGTATAATCCTGCAACCGGAGAAGAAATTGCCTCAGTTGCTCAGCATACAAAAGAACAGATTGAAGATGCGATCACTCGCTCACACAAAGCATTCAAAACATGGGCAAAAACGTCAGCCCATGAACGTGCAAATATCATTCGCAAGTGGTTTGATCTCATGATCGAGCATAAAGAAAGACTTGCAAAAATCATCACAGAAGAAAACGGGAAGCCGTATCAAGAAGCATTAGGGGAAATCGTCTATGCCGCTGGATATATTGAATGGTACGCAGAGGAAGCAAAGCGGATTTACGGCAGAACGATCCCATCTCATACGACAAACAAACGCCTATTTGTCACAAAACAGCCAGTCGGTCCTGTTGCCGCCATTACACCATGGAATTTCCCTGCGGCGATGATTACAAGGAAGGCGGCACCAGCGCTTGCGGCGGGCTGTACGTTTATCGTGAAACCTGCTGAAGACACGCCGCTTACGGCCATTGAGCTTGTGAAATTAGGCCATGAAGCCGGAATTCCAGAGGATGCCTTGCAATGGGTGATTGGAGATGGAAAAGAAGTGGGGGAAATCTTCACAGATAGTCCATTGATCCGCAAGATCACGTTTACTGGCTCAACACCAGTTGGAAAACATCTCATCAAAAACAGTGCGATCACGGTGAAACACGTTTCTATGGAACTTGGCGGTCATGCCCCGCTGATCGTCGATAAGGACGCCAACCTTGAATTGGCTGTGAAACAAGCAGTGGCATCTAAATTCCGTAATGCAGGCCAGACGTGTGTTTGTGCCAATCGCTTAATCGTCCATGAAGAAATTCATGAAGCATTTGCGCAAAGCTTCAGCAAAGAAGTGGAAAAGCTGAAAGTAGGAAATGGCTTTGAAGAAGGCACGTCCATCGGACCGATTATCAATAAGCGAGGCTTCGATAAAATTGTCGACCAAATTCAAGATGCCGTGGATAAAGGGGCGAAAGTTCTTGTCGGCGGCGATACACATTTTGACGAGGAGAAGTCGTATTATTTTGTTCAGCCGACGGTGCTAACTCATGTCGACCCTTCAATGAACATTATGCATGAAGAGACGTTTGGTCCAGTTGCACCAATTACGACATTTAGCACATTAGATGAAGCCATTGAATTAGCGAACGATACACCTTTTGGACTTGCGGCTTATTTCTTTACAGAGAATTACCGCAATGGTCTCTATATATCTGAGAATCTAGATTACGGGATTATTGGCTGGAATGACGGGGGACCATCCGCTGTGCAGGCACCTTTCGGCGGTATGAAAGAGAGCGGTATTGGCCGTGAAGGCGGCATCGAAGGCATCGAACCTTATTTAGAAACGAAGTATGTGTCAATTGGTTTAGACGAATAACATGTGAAAAAGACTGTCCGAGAAGCCTCGGCAGTCTTTTTTATGTTAAACAGCCGGTGGGAAAAGTTGATCCACCGTTTCTTTTGTTTCTTTGAGAATCTCGTGGATGTCGTCTGCAGATGCTTGTTCCATGCTGCTGAACAAGAGCCGTTCGACTGGCTCAACGCCGATCAGATCGAAGGCGGCTGTATCTGTCGTCATCTGATGGCTGGGGGTGATGATCATATTTGAATCAAGAAAGGTCCTCGGTGCATCATGCGTATTAATAATGACCCCTTTTTTGTCTCGAAGCAGATTTTTCACCACTCCGTTTTCATTGATCTCATACGCAAACCCCTCTGAAAAAACGCGCTCCACATAACCCTTTAGCATCGCCGGCAAGCCTGTCCACCATATTGGAAAGATAAATGTGAGGACATCGGCTTGCTGAATCAGCTTCTGCTCTCTTTGAACCGGTACCGGCACATGCCCATTTTTCATGGCAGCCTTTTCTGCTGTTGTCAGCTCTGGCGGAAAGCCAATGGCATACACATCACGAACTGTCACATCATGACCATTGTTCAAAAGAGTGCTTACAACAAGATCTAATAGGGTTTGATTTAAGCTTTGCTGGGGATGAGCAAATATGATTAGATGGTTCATCTCATAGCCTCCTAGGTGGTCATGTGTCTCATTATGGCATGCACGAGTATCCTATTCAATCCTATATTGGAAATGATAGGTTGGGAAAATAAAAAGCGACCGCTTGAAAAAACGATCGCTCATGTAAGGTTTATTTCTTTCTAAAAGCAAGACCAAGTGCAATCAATGCCACAACTAAGGCTGCAATGGACAGACCAAGAACAAGTGGTGAAGAAGAAGCAGAGGCTGTTTCAGATGCCTTTTCTTCTTTTGGTTTTTCTTGCCCATGTGAATCCGTTACGGTATTAGACGCAACAATATTTGTGATTGAATGAGGCTTATCAGCGTCCTTGTCGCCAGTCCATTCAACTACTGTTCCATCCTTATAATATTGATACGCATCCCATGCCGCTTCGCCGGCTTTTTCAGGGTTTTTTGCGACAAACACGAATTGCTGGAACTGCCCAGCAAGGACACCATCGCCAGTTGCTTCCCAAGTGACTCTTGTGACTTTTCCGTTTTTCTCTTCAGTTGTTGTTTTCCAGCCAGGCACTGGCTCGTATTGCTGGAATTCTACGCCTTTAGGCATCGTGATGACAACCTTTGTTGTCGGACTGTCGCTTTCAGAAGGTACTTTTAACGTATAGGTTTCCCAAGCATTAGTTGCAGATGTATCAGGTTTGACTGTCACGTGTGCACTCACAGGAATCGCCAGTAAAAATGAAGCGAGAAGCATTGGTAATAAAGCTTTAATGTATTTTTTCATATCATATAAACTCCTTTTAGTTTCTTCTAATGAATGTCGTATCGATGTTGTCAAAAGAACCAGTTAACGCATGAATGTTAATTTTCCAAGTGCCTTTTTCATTTAGTAAGAGGTTTTCAGCCGAGAAGTGCCCATTCTTTAATCGTTTCAGCTGAAACTCGTTAGGCGTTTCATCACCGAACAAGGAGACTTTGTGGATCTTAGCTGTCACAGATTGAATGTCTGTGATCGTTTGTCCATCCTTCTTCGTAAATGCCACCTCGAACGTGTTTTTACCAGGAGCATTCGGGGTAATGCTCAAAGACACAAGGTCACGATGCTCCACCTGATTGGCTGCAAAGAATGGCTCTGGTGCAGGCGGCGGAGGACTTGGGATATTGGTGAATACGGCTGTTAATAGTAAAATAGCGATCCCAATGATCCACTCTGCTCGTAAAGATACGTTTCGTTTCTGCTTCTTTTCCCATCTCAGCATCAAATAATGGACGAGCCCAAGGAGACCCATGATGATAAATAAACCAAGTTTGATTAAGAAGGTGCGTCCATAAGCTGATTGGAAAAGGGCATCAAATGATTGCAGAATAAAAATCGCATTCACAAACCCAGAAAACACAATCAGTCCAACCGAGAGCAGTGCCCACGGATGAAAAGCTGTCAGGGTGCTGCGTATGAGCGGCTGATCTTCATTCGGCAGTTTCTTCATCAAAAGAAGGACAATAGCTGTTAAGCCGCCGACCCAAATGGATGCAGAAACGAGATGAATGAAGTCAAGTGACGTTGTCAGTATTTTATTATCTGTTGCGGCTGGATGACCGATTTGTGCTTTCAGCCAAAGGAGCACGATGAAAATGAGCAGTGGAAACAGCCATACCCGGAAGGAAGTGAAGTTTCCTTTTTTCATCGCCACAATCGTCCAGATCGTCAGTAGAACAAATGCCGCCATTAGCATCATCCACAGACTCCCGCCCGAAGTCGACGCAATGGTTTCTTGTAAAAGCGATGGTTGAAATGCCCCTAAAAAGGACACGTCTGCCGCTGATTTAGTTTGAATCGGCAGCTGGAACAAGAGTGCTCCGCCCATCATGATCAATGAAACAGTTAAGAGTCGCTTCATTCGCCGGGCTAAAACGTCGGTTATGGCCGCTTTAAACCATAGAAGCCCAAATAAAATGGTTCCAAGAAATAAGCTAAATGACGTATACAGAAAGGCTTTGTCAATGGTTGAAGCCATATCGATGGATTCACTCGACTGTCCTTGATCTAATTGATCAAATCCTCCATCCGCTTTTCCGATACTAAAAGGAATCATGCCAGACACAGAGTGTCCATCGGCTGATACCGCATTCCATTGAATGGTGTAAATGCCTTTAGGTAAATTCTTTTTTAAAGCTGCTTCCATGATCTTTTGCTCTTTGATGACCGTATCTCCTTGATCTACACGATCCCCTTTTGCATTGAACACCTTAATGGCATGAAATCCACTTTCGATTCCTTCACTAAAGGTGATCGAGACTGCAGGAGGCTGCTGATCCAGCTCTTCATTTGCCACTGGATTTGAGCTCACCACATATGCATGAGCAAATGCCTCTTTTGGCATGAAGAAGGAGAACATGAAGATGAGCAGCAAAAGCCACTTACTATATTTCAACAATGTGAATAACCGCCTTTCTACCTATGAAAATGTCTCATGTATCAGAAAGAAAGCGGCAGTAAACTGTGAGTCACAGAAAAACCGCTCTTTCTATTGTACCGCCCACTCTAAAAGGTAAACGAAACAAATAGCAAGATGGTTCACTTTTTCTGTGTCATGTCTTGTCTGCGCAGACGTTTCTTGAATGTTTGATCAATATAAGCCTATTCGATTTAAGTAGAGGAAACAAGAAGTGACCATTTGAAAGTTGTGAAATTCCAATGAATTTTCGAGAAAATGCCGGCTGATTCACCTTTTCAGCCACTATCTTCTATGATCTGAAAGAGAATTCACATCATTTTTCAATTTTGTCACACACTAAGTGACAAAGTGACATTTAGTTTCAATTGAAGGGAAAGTGAAAGCGTTTTACGATAGGTATAAGGGCTTCACTGACTCTTGTTCTTATATCTTTTGACCTATAAAGCCCGAAATAAAGGGAGAGAAGAAAGGGGTTTTCACAGATGCAGGAAAAAAGCGGATTCCGTGTGAAAGTACAGCGCTTTGGAAGCTATTTAAGCGGCATGATTATGCCGAATATTGGTGCATTTATTGCATGGGGACTGATTACAGCTTTGTTCATTCCAAGTGGTTATCTTCCGAATGAGCAATTAGCTACACTCGTTGGACCGATGATTAACTACTTACTGCCGCTCTTAATTGGTTACACAGGCGGTAAACTCGTCTATGACCATCGAGGCGGAGTGCTCGGTGCTACGGCTACGATTGGGGTCATTGTTGGCTCAGACATTCCAATGTTTTTAGGTGCCATGATCATGGGGCCGCTGGGCGGTTATCTTATTAAGAAAATCGACCAGCTGTTCAAAGACCGAATCAGATCAGGTTTTGAAATGCTTGTGAATAACTTTACGGCAGGTATCCTAGGTGCCATTCTTGTTGCCATTGCATTCTATGCTATCGGCCCAGTGGTACTAGGTCTGAATAAAGCCCTTGCGGCAGGTGTAGATATCATTGTCAATGCTCATTTACTGCCACTAGCAAGTATCTTCATTGAACCTGCAAAAGTATTATTCTTAAACAACGCGATTAACCAAGGTATTTTAGGTCCATTAGGGGTCGAGCAAGCAGCGAAGACAGGGCAATCTGTTCTGTTCTTGCTTGAAACAAACCCAGGTCCAGGCTTAGGTGTTCTTCTTGCGTACATGTTCTTTGGAAGAGGAAATGCGAAACAGTCTGCACCAGGTGCCATTGTCATTCAGTTTTTAGGAGGAATCCATGAAATTTACTTCCCGTACATCTTAATGAAACCAAAACTCATTTTGGCTGTCATTGCAGGGGGAGCAAGTGGTGTCCTGACGTTCACATTATTAAATGCAGGATTAAAAGCAGTGCCGTCACCAGGAAGTATTATTGCGCTTATGCTGATGTCTCCAAAAGGCGGTCACCTTGCCGTTTTAGCAGGTGTTGTCGTAGCAGCTATCGTATCGTTCCTTGTCGCATCGGTCATTTTGAAAGCATCTAAAGAAGTTGACGAAGATTTAACAGCAGCAACAGAAAAGATGCAGGACATGAAAGGCAAGAAAAGTGCAGCAGCCGCTGCTCTTACGGCACAAAAAGAAGACGCTCAAGCAAACGAGCAAGCAGCATCTCCAAGTGATGTCAATCCAGATGACGTGAACAAAATCATCTTTGCCTGCGATGCGGGGATGGGTTCAAGTGCAATGGGTGCGTCCATTCTGAAAAACAAAGTGAAAAAGGCAGAGCTTGATATCGATGTGACAAACACTTCTATCAGCAACATCCCAGACGATGCGGATGTGGTCTTTACTCATAAAGATTTAACAGACAGAGCCAAGGCAAAGCTGCCAGGCGCTGTGCATATCTCAGTGGATAATTTCTTAAACAGCCCGAAATATGATGAGCTGATTGAGAAATTGAAAAAATAACATGACGAAACGGGTTGAGTCCAATTTTTCCTAATTGAACTCCCCGTTTTGGTTGTTTTCCTGATTTTTATTCTAAAAAAGGTGTGTGATCATGTATGAAACAAGTACTTTCTAAAGACAATATTTTTCTAAACGAACAAGCAGGTTCTAAAGAAGAGGCCATCAAAAAAGCAGGCGAAGTCCTCGTAGCAAACGGCTATGTCACAAGTGATTATGTCGACAAAATGTTTGAAAGAGAAGAGATCTCTTCTACATTTATGGGGAACGGCATTGCAATCCCTCATGGAACAGAGGATGCGAAAGCGGCTGTCCTTCATTCAGGGATTTCGATTATCCAAATTCCAGATGGTGTTGAATATGGTGAAGGAAATGTGGCGAAAGTCGTCTTTGGGATCGCTGGGAAAAACAACGAGCATCTTGATATTCTGTCTCAAATTGCGATTGTCTGTTCAGAAGAAGAAAATGTAGAACGGATCATTCATGCAAAGGATCAGGATGAACTGATCGCCATCTTTAACGAGGTGAACTAATATGAAGGCACTTCATTTTGGAGCAGGGAATATCGGCAGAGGGTTTATCGGATCTTTGTTAAAGACATCAGGCTTTGAGCTTGTCTTTACCGATGTGAATGAAGCGGTCATCAATGAGCTGAATGAAAGAGGGGAATACACGGTTGAACTCGCAGCACCAGGGCAGAAGCAAGAAGTAGTCGGGCCCGTATCAGCGATCAATTCTTCGCAAAATCCAGCAGCATTAACAGAGGCCGTTGCCACAGCCAATTTGATTACAACAGCGGTTGGACCAGCCGTATTGAAGATCATTGCCTCATCAATTGCTGAAGGATTAAAACAAAAAAAGCCTGACCATATCATCAACATCGTGGCATGTGAAAATATGATTGGGGGAAGTGCTCATTTAAAAGAAGCGGTGTTCTCTCATTTAACAGCAGATGAGCAAGCAGCGATATCACAAACCGTTGGCTTTCCAAACGCTGCGGTTGACCGCATTGTTCCGATTCAGCACCATGAGGACATTCTCAAAGTGTCAGTTGAACCATTTTTCGAGTGGGTCATTGATGAGACGGGCTTTATTGGAGATGTTCCGCAAATTGACGGAGCGACCTTTGTCCAAGATTTGACGCCGTATATTGAACGAAAGCTTTTCACCGTTAATACAGGACATGCACTAGCGGCTTATGTCGGGTATCAGCAAGGCGTAAGAACCATTAAAGAAGCTGTTGATACACCAGACATTCGTCAAGTTGTCGAAGGTGCCCTTCATGAAACGGGCAGTTATTTAATTGACGCGTATGGCTT
Organism: Bacillus sp. FSL R5-0397; assembly: GCF_038593395.1. Lineage (NCBI taxonomy): Bacteria > Bacillati > Bacillota > Bacilli > Caryophanales > Bacillaceae > Bacillus > Bacillus sp. FSL R5-0397. The sequence continues at coordinate 482,567 of NZ_CP151992.1, forward strand.
CCGAAAAGAAGAACATGATGCGTATATTCAAAAAATCATCAAGCGATTTGAAAATGCGTTTATTTCCGATGAAGTGACTCGTGTCGCACGCTCTCCTCTTAGAAAGCTGGGAGCAGATGACCGTTTAATCGGTCCAGCGAAAAAGATCAAGCAGCCAGTGTACTTAATCAAAGGGATCGCTGCTGCTTTGGCTTACGACTTTGCAGAAGACGAAGAAGCGGTTCGCTTGCAGGCATTAAGGAAAGAAAAAGGAATTGAAGGTGTGCTTCAAGAGGTATGTGGACTCAAACCTGAAGACGATCTCTATCAAGCCATCCTCAAAGAAACCGAGCGATAATCAAAAAATCCCTTTCTAACGTGAAAAGAAGACAAAGGGCTAAAATCAAGTTCATTTTAGCCCTTTGTCAACAATCTGAGATCCCTTTCTAACGTGAAAGGGATTTTTTCTATGACTTTTTTAATACTTTCCCCTGCATGACGATATATGTAGTAAGGGGGAATTAGAACATGAAAAAGAAAGCGTTTGCTTCAAGAAGTGTCTTTTTTCAATTGATGTCAGCCATTATCGTTATTACAATTTTAACAGGCGGACTTGTAGGAACAACGGGGTATTTTTTAGCGAAAAATGTCTTAATTGATGCAGGGAAAGCAGATTTAAAACACATCGTAAATGGAGCGATGGCCACTCTTGAACAATTGAACGACCGTGTGGAGAACAAAGAACTGACGCTTGAACAGGCGCAGGAACAAGCCCGTATTTACTTGAGCGGGCCTAAAAATGACAACGGCAAAGGGTATCAATTTCAAAAATCAGATTTTATCTATAAAAATAAAGGCTACCTTGTCGCATATGGAGCCGATTATTCATCACAGGTTCATCCGGTTAACGACATCGGTGTCATCCCAGATAACACGACAAATCGTCAAAAAATGGTCGCTGGCGCTACAGCAAAAGGCGAGGATGCACACTATATCACCTATATGGATAAAGACGATGCCACGGGGGAAGAAAAGCAAAAACTCGCTTATATGAACCAGTTTACACCGTGGAATTGGAGTATAGGAATCGCCGTATTTCAGGATGAATTTTATAAAGAACTAGAGCAGATGAAGCTCTATATTATTCTCATTACAGCAGGTGTCGCTCTTTTAAGTATGGGTGTCTTTTATTTGGCAGCCCGAGGAAAAGTGAGACTGCTCAAGCAAGTTACGGCTGCTTCAAAAGAAATTGCGGCGGGCAATATTGAACGCACCAGCTTAAAAGAAACCTCGGATGAAATTGGGCAGCTGGCAAAAGGTTTTAATCATATGTCAGGAGAGCTTAGAGCACTTGTGAGCGGTTTGCAGGAAACGAGCAGCCAGCTCGTCGAATCTGCGACAGATCTATCCGCCATCTCTGAAGAAACATCCGCCAGCAGTGAAGAAATTGGCCGAGCGATTGGAGATATCTCAACTGGGACACTTCATCAGGCATCAGACCTTGAGGTAGCCAATCAACAAATGACTCAGTTCAATCAATCCATTGAAAACGTCAAAGAACAAAGCGACCAGATCAAACGAATTTCAGACCAGTCGAACCAATCTTCCCAGCAGGGTCAGCAAATTGTCCAGCAATTAAAACAATCAAATGAGCAATCCATTCAGGCATCTCAAGGCATTCGATCAGGGATTGAGCAGTTAAGTACAAAAGTACAAGATATTTCTCAAATCACAGATACCATTGAAAGCATTTCAAATGAAACGAACTTACTGGCCCTGAATGCGAGCATTGAAGCAGCTCGTGCAGGAGAGCATGGTAAAGGATTCTCGGTTGTGGCGAGTGAAGTGCGGAATTTAGCTGAACAGACAAAGCAATCAGCCGTTCAAATCCAGCAGATGATTCAAGGCATTAAAGAAGAAACGACGGCTACAGCTGGTATGATGTCCAAAACAATGGATCGTTTTGCCGAGCTTGATGAAGCGGTTCACGCAACAGAACAAGAATTCAATTCCATCTCTACATCGATTTCACAAACCATCGTTGAAACAAATGCGATGGCAAAAGAGCTGAACACATTACTGGAACAAAATGACCTCATCACAAAAGCGATGCATGGTGCAGCCCATATTTCTCAAGAAAATGCCGCAGCGATTGAAGAAATCACTGCATCTACAGACGAACAAGTCACCGCCATCTCCAATGTGGCGAAGGCAGCAGAAAGGCTCAATGAGCTAAGCATGCGATTGAATCAAGATATTGCACGTTATCGTTTATAATGTATGGTCAAACGGACGTCGAGAAGTCGATGTCCGTTTTTTTATTTAGACGATTTTCGTCCGTATTACCCGTCGCTTTTGATTTGTTTGGTACGTTCGATAGGCTTTCCAGGCATTGGCACATAAAAGCCCTGTGAGTAAGTAAGATAAGCTGTTAAATAAATAGAAGTCCACACACGAAACGACAGCACAGATGATACCAAAGATGATTTGATCACGATTCTTTGCTGGTGAAGTAGGTGGATCAGTCAACATAAAGAACGCAAGAAACAAGACAGCATTTAAGTAGGGTGTAATAAAAGCAGATGAAGCATCCGTTAAGCCAATGAATCCCAATATGAGGTGGATCAGGCCGTATGCTGCTAGAAAGGCGAAAACTTGCGGGAATTTTTGTACGCGGCTTGTCACCAAATAACCGCCGATCACCACAAGGAATAGGGTCCACCAAGGTAGAAGAGACATACCGCCCCACCAGCTTTGATTGGAAGAAAATAAAATGACTGAGAGCCATAAACCAAACGCAGCTGGATTCAAAATTGGTTTCTTTTGATAAGTGATGACATGCTTAGATAAAATGGCTGCTGCGGCTGTGAAAACAGAAACAGCAAAAGAAGTAGCTGGACTTAGAACAATGCCAATAATCAGCCCTGTGAGCAGAGCTCCATCAGGGAATGTGTGTTTATTGTTTTTCCAAATCACTCTTGAGATGAAAGAGTCAAGAATTAGTGCTGTCCCGATGCTGGTAGCAACTGTAGCGAGACCACTAAGAAAACCAGCGTGCAGACTCCCGGCGGCTAAAAGGACCAAAAGAATGGTGGTGACATACCGTTTTGGTGTCCGAATGTAGGCTTTTAGTGAGGGGGATGGTTTCAAAAATGTTTGGTTTGTGATAGGTGCTGGTTGTGATTCCATGAGTGAACCTCCTTCATCTCCGGTGTTACGATCATATCAGCGGTATGATCTACCATCACGGCAGGTATTTCATGTTCGGCTAAAAAAGAATAACCCTCTTCTCGACCTAATAAAAAAGCAGCTGTAGAGAGACTATCTGCGAGCATACCGAGTGGTGCAATGACGGTACAGCTTAACAAACTTTGTTCAGACTGTTTCGTTTGAGGGTGTATCAAATGGTGCGTATGAGGATCATAACGACTGATCCGTTCATAGCTTCCAGATGTACAAATCGCACAATTTGTGGTTTGAATGACCGAGATGTTGGTCTGTTTGTGAATGGGATGCCGAATCCCAATTGTCCACTCTTCTTGTTGTTCGTTAAATCCAGATACCAACACATCCCCGCCAGCATTCATCATAAAGCCTTCCCATGCTTCAAGCTCTTTTGCGGCAAGATCGCACGCAAATCCCTTTGCAATAGAACCGAAATCCAAAATCAGCGGTTTGTTCAAATAAATCGTCCGATTCTTCTCGTTTAACTGGACGTCACGATAATGAACGGCTGCATGTGGAACGTCATGTGATGAAAAAGTTTGTCCTGTCGTATATAAACGATCGAATCCTTTTTGTTCCATGATTTTTCCGATGGTTGGATCATACTTGCCATTTGTTAACTCGGCTAACTCTAGCGCATAGGCTGTTAAATCGAAAAGCATTTCACTGACTAATACCTCTTGCTTTGAACGATTGGCTAATTTCATGACTTCGGAATCAGAGCGGAAACGGCTAAAACGATGCTCGATATCGTAAAAAATGGAAAAGGCACGGTTGATGTCCTCTAAAACAGCCCGTCGATCTTCTTCATAGGCAACCACTTGAATATTGATAACAGTTCCCATAGCCAGCATGGATTTTTGAAAAGTAATGAGTTTTTGTTGTCCTAACCATTTCATCATGGTGTCTCCTCTCTATGCCTTTGCCTGCTCTAAAGCCTGAGCAACAGCTGTTTCAAAATCCTGTGTACTTAATGTTGCACCGCTCACCGTATCTACATCAGCACTTTGTCTGATGACCACTTCATTGGGGAATGAGGAAATGGAGCTTTGTCCGTATCTAGTGTTATCACTCGTAATCTCGACAGAAGTGATATTTCCTTGTTTGATGGTAACAGATACACTAATAGAGCCAATCTCATTTGATCCAGTACCAGAGAAAGTACCATCCTTGAGTTCAGTTTCTGAAGTGGTATCTTCTGTTTGAGTGGCGGTAGTATCTGATGTGAGAGATGTATGATTAGAAGCGTCTGTTTGTGTATTTGATTGTGCTGTCTGAACGGCTAGCGCATGATGGGTAGTTGCATAACCAGTGATGTATAAGCTGCTGATAGCTGCGGTGCAAAGACTAATCATTTTCTTATTTATTTTTGCCATGATGTATCCTACCTCCTATTACGATCTACTATATAGAAGAAATTTGAACAAACCATGAACAAGAAAAGAACGATTTTAGATAATAGGCAATAAGAATCAAGATATTGCACGTTATCGTTTATCATTTATTTTTGACTGTGGTTCATTTATCAGGTAGGATGAAATGAATCTAAACCTTGCTCACGCAATCAAAAAGGAGTGTTTCGTCCATGAAAAAGAAAATATTGATGTTCTTACCTTGTGGCTACGGATACTCCACTGCTGTTTTCTTTTAGGATAGACAAAAATTGGTGAAGTCTGTCTACAGGAAGAAAAACACGCAGAAAAATCATAGTGAGTGAGGGATTTACATGGAGAAAATTACGAGAAAAAATCCAGAAAGTATGCCGAAACCCGTTGGCAACTACAGTCATATCACAAGGGTGCCAAAGGGTGCGGGGTTATTTGTGACATCAGGTCAAGTAGGGACAGGAGCGGATGGACAGATCCCATCAAGCTTAAACGACCAAGTCACCAATACGTTTGAAAATATAAAGAGAATCCTTGCATCAGAAGGGTTGAATGAAGAACACGTCATCAAAGTCAATATTTGGGCAACAGAAAAAATTGATTGGGATCATCTATATCCACAGTGGGATGCAATCTTCAAAACGGCATATCCATCAATGACCGTTGCCTATGTGACTGCATTAGGGTGGCCAGAGCTGAAAATCGAAATAGAGCTATGGTGTGCCGATATTTAATCAAAAAAAGAACAGTGCAAACTGTTCTTTTTTTTGATGAGTATTTATGAAACAGCTTTGAATCGCTTTGTAATGAATGCACCGAGAAATGCACAGACTGTGTAAATGATGACCCAAATGAGAAAAGATTCATTTCCACCAATAGAGGTGAACATCAGAATCACACTCGCAACCAGCACAATCAATGTAGGAAACCAAATGTTCTTTAAAAACAATGTGCCGAAAATACCAATCAGCACAGAGATCATAGGGAAACCAAATACAACGAATAAGACAAAAACAGCCATGTTAATTACTCCTTTGAACCAAATCAACTATTTACATAAAAACATACAACAGTGCTGCACCCATATGCGGAAGGGCAAAGATGATGAAAAGAAAAGCCGTATCAAGACGAAACATCCGGTGTTCTTTTGTTTCAGAGTGATAGGCCGCTCGTGCCTCTTCCCCGTTGGTCCATGCACCCATAAGAAATCCAGATGCAACGAACGCAATAATAGAGATTCCACCACTGACGAATCCAATCCATTCATGGTGCTGTAATATGAGCGCCGCACTGCAAATCAACAGCATGGAGCAAACACCAGCAAAAAAAGCATGTTTCTTTCTCATTATGCTTCACTCCTTCAGACAGCTATTAGGAGACCGCATCACATATTTCAATGAAATGTCCATCAGGATCAGACACATAACTGACCGTTTGTCCCCACGGCTTCTTGGCAGGTTCCTTGATGACAGGTACTCCTTTTTCCTTCAAGGATGCAATTGTTTCATTCACATCATCCACAACAAAGCCAATCTCAAACGTTTGTGACGAGCTAACTGCCTCTGGAACAGGCAGACCAAGTGACTCTTTCACATCTTGGCGTGAATTAATCGATAAGGTCACTTCTCCTGTATCAAACTCAACATAGGATTCAACTCTTAATTTAATCGGGAAACCGAGGATATGATGGTAGAACTGAATACTTGCTTCAACATCGTTTACATATAGAATGGTATATTTCATTTTCATGTGGAAAGCTCCTCTCTTCATATACGTGTCAAAACCGGAAAGGTTTCCCACTCATTTTACCACATAGGCAATAAGATTCATTTAATTCCAAAAAAAACAATATTCCTACCTCAATCGTCTTGAAAAACAAAATGTGGTGACATATGATAAAAATGTAAAATGAGAAAAAATAGGGGGGAACTTACATGTTGAAAAAAATCATGGTGGCTGTCATATCATTCGGTCTTTTACTTAGCTTTACACAAGTTGACACTCACACAGCGGATGCAAAGACAGTCAAGTACAAAAACTGCAAAGCACTCAACAAAGTGTATAAAGGCGGCGTGGCAAAAAGCAAAAATACGAAAAACAAAGGTGGAAAAACGAAGTACAAGCCTTATGTATCAAAAGCACTCTACTTAAAAAATAAACACCTTGACCGTGATAAAGACGGCATCGCATGTGAACGTTAAGAAGAAGAAAAAAGACCTGTCACAAGGTCTTTTTTCTTTGGGATCAAACTCGTCCCTTTGTGCCATCTTCATCTTTATATTAAAATAAAGATAGATTCAAAAAATGATACAAAGTGGGGTACTCAATTTGTCAACACAAGCTGATAAGAAAGACATCCGATTGATTGCCATTGATATGGATGGCACGCTGTTAAACAGTGAGCACGTCATTCCTGAGGAAAATAAACAAGCCATTAAAGAAGCAGAAGCCAAAGGGGTCCATGTGGTGATTAGTACAGGACGTACGCTGATGACATGCCGAGAGCTGGTCGAGCCGCTGAAACTCTCTTCTTATCTTGTCACAGCGAACGGAAGTGAAATTTGGGATTCAAACTTCCAGTTGATCGAACGGGAACTGCTGCATCCCGATCACGTTCAGATGATGTGGGATCTAAAAAACAGATACGAAACCGATTACTGGGCATCTACTGTGGATAAGGTGTGGAGAGGAGAATTCCCAGAACGCATTCATGACCACGAATGGTTGAAATTTGGTTTTGATATTCATGACGATGCTGTTCGTGAGGAAGTCCTCCATACATTGAAAACAAATGGACAGCTAGAAATCACGAATTCCAGTCCAACCAATATCGAAGTCAATGCAGCAGGCATTAACAAAGCGGCAGCTCTTGCAAAAGTAGCAGAACGCATTGGCTGCACAATGGACAACGTCATGTCACTTGGCGACAGTCTGAATGATATGGCGATGATTCAAGAAGCCGGATTAGGCATTGCAATGGGCAATGCACAAGAAGTTGTGAAAGAAGCCGCTGATTGGATTACAGCTCCTAATACAGAGCACGGGGTAGCAAAAGCCATCCAGCATTGGGTGCTGTCTAAATAAACGAGTAGAAAAACAGATTGTTGACAAAGGGCTAAAATGAACTTGATTTTAGCCCTTTGTCTTCTTTTACGTGATAGAAAACCTTATTAAAAACTTACAAAGAAACCAGGTAATACAGGGAATCTATCCCCAAAGGAATCTTCTGCACTTCCTGTTAGAAAAACCTTTCCGCCTTTGTTTTTATTAATATCTACAACACTTGAAAAACCAACCCCGGAAACGCCAAAGCCTCTAATAGGAACATCTCTTTTAAAACCACTTTTATATCTTAACTTTAATTTTCCATGAAAAACCCACGGACCTTTTGCGGCTGGCTTAACACTCCAATAAATATGCCTACGATCGCCAGTTACACTTAATGAAGCCGTTCCACCCGGTCCCCATTGTGTTGTGTTAGTGGAAACTTCCCCGGCTTTCTTTTGTAAAGCAAGTTCGCTTATTGAGGTGTTAGGCAATGTTTTTATAACAGAATCATATTTCCCACCAAAAACGACTTCTGACTCACTTGCTGAAACGGAACTCGAAAAAACAGTTAAAGCTAGAACAGAAACTAAAGCAAGGCTAATCATTTTTTTAACCACTATTTACACTTCCTTACAAATTATTTTTGAGTTATAATTCATAGAAAATCTAGGAGGTAATAAACAAAGATGATTAAACATGCGAATAAATTGAAGACTTTTCTAGACTTAATGGTAAACCCTGAAAAAACTGAAAATGCAATTCAAGACTTCCACACTTCCGGGGGGAAAATTATTTTCCGAGTTGATTATAAAAATGTCGATATTGCTTTAAAAATAGCCAGTTTACTTGGTGAAAACACATCAAATTATAGTATCCAGTTATTTAATTTCCCCGGCACTGATGATATAGATTTTATTCAATTTGCAATATCAGAAATTCATGAGCCCAAGCTGCTAAATTTTTTAGAGGAAATGCCCGAAAAGTGGTCATAGAGCTGCTCGTTTACCATCTAATTCCATTATATTTAATTACAAATGTACATATAAAAGGAATTCAAAACAAGGTGAGTTACCTTGAAATTCCCTTAATTTAGACAATTCCCCTTCAAGTTAACCATGATTCCACTTTTTTTCATATTCATATGTAGACATAAATTGCGGTTTGTTTTCGGTGTGGAATTATTCGGAAAATGATAATATATGTCATTATAGGGAATAGCAAGGAAGGGGTAGGGTCTTATGGAGATAGTTCTATCTTCTCATGTCGGTATGAAAATCAATGAATGGTATTATCATATTCAAAGATTTAACGTACCGGACGCTGAAGCATATAAAGAAGAAATAAAATCTTTGCTCGATGATATGGAAGAAAATCAAGATTTATTATTATATTTCTCACTCATGGAATTCCGACATAAAATAATGTTGGACTATTTGAATCCATTGGAAAATGGAAAAGAGCGTGCCAACATTAGAGAATTAGCAATGAAGATTAAAAAGGATCAAGAGAAATTAACAGGTTTACTTGATTTTTATTTTAACTTTTTTTACGGCATGTACGAATTTGAAAACTATGAATACCTCAACGCCATTACCTTCTATAAACGAGCAGAAAAAAAGCTATCTCTTGTAAGTGATGATATTGAACGTGCCGAATTTAATTACAAGATGGCTGAAATCTATTACCACATGAAACAAAACCACATGTCCATGCACCATATAGCACAGGCGATAGAATGTTACCGAGAAAAAGAAACCTACACAGTTAGAGAAATACAATGTTCTTTTGTCATTGGGTTAAACTATATAGATATGGGCTGCCCCGAAAAAGCCTCACCGCATTTTGAACACGCACTAGAAAAAGCTGCCGACAACTCAACAAAACGATTAGAAGGATCAGCGCTATATAATTTAGGATTAAGCTATTTTCACAACGACGAATTATCTGTTGCAATTAAATACTTTAACGATTCAATAAATTCATTCAAAGAAAGAGGATATGAACATTTAAACAAAATTCTCGATCCGCTAGTAATGTTGACGAAATCCTATTTTAAAAGTGGTCAAAGCGATCTAGGGTTATACGCTTTAAACAATGGCATTGAACTAGCTGGAAAATTAAAAGATGACATATTTGTGAATACGTTTATTTTATTGAAATCATTATATATAGAAAACAATGTAAACCGGATAAAAGAAGCAATGGAATACTTGGAGTCAAAGTCCTTTTTTGCGAATCTTGAAGATTTATCGAAAGATGCAGCGAAGCATTATAATAAAGCAGGAGATATAGAGCGAGCAAACGAATTTTATGAGAAGGTTCTTTATTTCCAACACCAAATTAAAAGGGGAGACTGTCTTTATGAAATTTAAGTCAGTAGTAACCATATTAATAATTGTAAGTGTGTTAGGTGCTTTTAGTTATGTTTCGTCAAACAATACCTACAATGAAGCCCAAAGAGGACATACATCAAGTATTGGTTATTTTGCCTAAATAAAAAAGCCCTATTCGGGGCTTTTTTATTTGAATATCTTTTTCATTAGCTTGCCGGTTGTTTTACCCGCAGCACGTCGCATGATACGTTTTCCGATAGTACCCTTTTGAACGGCATTGACGTCACCCAGGTATTTTGATGTCTTATAAAAGAATGATCTTATATTGTTTATGTTCATTTTACGCTCCTTTTACGTCTGTCAATTATTAAAAAACTCCCCCAATACTCCCCCAAATGAATGCTTTTGTCTGCATTTATTTCCAAACGTTTGTTCTTTTTTAATGTTCAAAAAGGTTGATAGAATAACCTTTTTGAGAATGAGACCGAAAGTATGCAAGAGACACAATCTCCTAGTTCTATTGTTATATTTTCTGACAATTTCATGTGCAGACTATTCAAAGTTGGTATAATCAATATAAATTCGAATATTCGGACTTTCTATTCCGCAATTCGGAACGACAAGGAGGGGTCCTATGTATCAAGTGGATATTAACTGTGATTTGGGAGAAAGTTTTGGTCAATACACCATCGGTTCAGATGAACAAATTCTTGAATATGTTACCTCAGCCAATATTGCATGCGGTTTTCATGCGGGAGATCCAACTGTGATGAGAAAGACGGTTAAAATGGCGCTGGATAAAGGGGTTCGAATTGGTGCACATCCAGGTCTGCAAGATTTAGTCGGTTTTGGCAGACGTCCAATCGCGATCTCAGCAGAGGAAGCCTATGATCTTGTGATCTATCAAATTGGTGCACTATCAGCCTTTCTAAAAGCAGAAGGCGGCATGATGCAGCACGTCAAACCACATGGCGCCCTTTACAACATGGCGGCTAAAAATACTGAATTATCTGAATCAATTGCGAAGGCTGTGTATGATATTGATCCTAACCTTGTGTTATTTGCGCTGTCAGGCAGTGAACTTGCGTCAGCAGGGGAAAGAATCGGTCTTCAAGTGGCACATGAAGTTTTTTCTGATCGCACGTATCAACCAGACGGGACACTGACATCCCGCCGTGAACCTCATGCACTCATTGAAGAGGATGAAAGGGCGGTTCAGCAGGTCATCCGTATGGTAAGAGAGGGAAAAGTGCGGACAATGCAAGGGGAAGATGTTCAGCTCAAAGCAGATACGGTGTGCATCCACGGGGATGGCAGTCACGCGCTTCAATTTGCAAAAACCATTACAGCGAAGCTAAAAGAAGCCACTATTCAGCTTAAGGCCTTTCGATAAATCGTCATCAAAGGGGGAAACAGCATGAAAAGAGAGAAAGCCAAACAGATGAAAGCTCCAAAAGGGAACCGTTCTATGCTGATGGGCGCAGCCTTTTTAATGGCAACGTCCGCCATTGGACCGGGATTTTTAACACAAACAACGGTGTTCACACAGCAGCTCGCAGCTAGCTTTGGGTTTGTCATCTTGATTTCCATTTTGCTAGACATTTTTGCGCAAACAAATGTATGGCGTATCATTGCCGTCTCGGAAAAAAGAGGACAGGACATTGCCAATATGGTTCTGCCGGGGCTCGGATATGTGTTAGCCTGTTTGATTGTCATTGGGGGTCTTGCCTTTAATATTGGAAATATCGCTGGTGCAGGTCTCGGTTTTCAGGTCATATTCGGCGTCGATCCCCGCATAGGGGCTGGGGTCAGTGCAGTCATTGCCATTCTCATTTTTGTCATCAAAGAGGCAGGAAAAGCGATGGACCGATTCACACAAATCGCTGGTTTTGTCATGATTGGTCTGATGCTGTATGTGGCTATTTCCACAGCACCGCCAGTTGGAGAAGCGGTCATGAGAACTTTCGTGCCAGAGAAAATTGACATGTTATCCATTGTCACACTTGTCGGCGGGACAGTTGGTGGCTATATCGTTTTTGCTGGTGGTCATCGTCTGCTGGATGCTGGCATTAAGGGGAAGGAAGCATTGCCGCAAGTGACGAAAAGTTCCATTTTCGGTATTTTGATCACATCCGTAATGCGTGTGGCTTTATTTTTAGCCGTTCTAGGAGTTGTCTCAAAAGGCTTACAGATTGATCCGTCGAACCCGCCTGCGTCTGTTTTTCAATTAGCATCTGGAAATGTTGGATATAAAATGTTCGGGATTATTATGTGGGCTGCTGCCATTACCTCAGTCATTGGAGCAGCATACACCTCCGTTTCCTTCTTTAAAACCTTCTCACCAAAAATCGAGAAAAATCAACGAGGCATTATCGTTGGATTCATTGCGCTCTCGACCATTTGTTTTATAACGATTGGAAGACCTGTGAACATATTGATTTTGGTTGGGGCCATCAATGCATTGATCTTGCCGCTTGCACTCGGAACATTGCTGATTGCTGCCTATAAAAAAGAAATTGTCGGTGATTATCGCCATCCATTCTTTTTGACCGCAACAGGTGCGTTTGTTGTTGTCATCATGGCAATCATGGGCGGATATACCATCATGAATGAAATTCCAAAACTATGGAGCTGATCACATGAAAGCATATCAAACCTATAAGCCGTCACAAATAAGGGAATTGATTCGTAAGCAGAAGATCACAGGACCAACGGCTGGCTTTGCTGAGGGATTTGCGCAAGCCAACTTAATGATCGTCAAAAAAGAGCTGGCCTTCGATTTTCTTTTATTTTGTCAACGGAATCCGGCTTCGTGCCCATTGCTTGATGTGCTCGACCCAGGTGATCCAGTGCCAAGGCGTTCAGCACCTGATGCGGATATTCGAACGGATTTCCCTAAATACCGTGTTTACAAAAAAGGGGTTCTTCAAGAAGAGGTAACAGATATTTCTTCCTACTGGGAGGATGATATGGTCGCCTTTCTCATCGGATGCAGCTTTACGTTTGAGCATGCACTCATGCTGAATGACATTCCTGTCCGCCATATTGAAAATGGACATAATGTCCCAATGTATCAAACGAACATTTCATGTGAAAGGGCAGGTGTATTCCATGGTCCGATGGTTGTCAGCATGAGGCCGATCCCAGCACATCAAGTCACAAGAAGTGTTCAGGTGACGTCTAGATTCCCATCGGTACATGGCGGTCCTATCCATATAGGTGATCCAGCTGTGATTGGCATTGAACATGTAGATCAACCAGACTTTGGAGAGCCATCTGTGATCAAAGAAGGGGAAGTTCCGGTGTTTTGGGCATGTGGTGTGACGCCGCAAGCCATCGTCATGCACACTAAGCCAGACATTGCGATCACCCATGCACCCGGTCATATGTTTATCACAGATGTAAGAGATCAAAAGCTCGGTGTCCTGTAGAAAGAGAGGTGTCATAAGAGTGGCATTTTCAACGATAAAAGATACGATCACGTTCCACCCGCTAGGAGACGCAGCCATTGTGATCCAAGCCGGGACTGACATAAGTGAAGACATTCATGAGCGTGTGAAGCAGCTGTTTTCGTGTATTGAACAGCATCCATTTGAAGGATATGTGGAAGCTGTTCAAGCTTTTACAAACGTGACCGTCTTTTATGAGCCCTATAAGGTGTATCAATCTGCTCAGCTTAAGCAACGTGCGATCTCTCCGTATGAATGGGTCAAAGACTATATTGAAAACCTCCTTGAAGACAACTGGCAGGAGGGGAATCAGGCAAAGCGCCGGATCGTCGACATTCCTGTATGTTATGGAGGAGAGCTCGGTCCTGACTTAGAAGAAGTCGCCCGTATCAATGATTTGACGCCTGAAGAAGTTGTACGCATTCACACATCCGGGACGTATCTTGTCTATATGATTGGGTTTGCTCCTGGGTTTCCGTTTTTAGGCGGACTTTCTGAAAAAATTGCAGCTCCGCGCAGACAAACACCAAGAATGTCGATTCCAAAAGGATCTGTGGGTATTGCGGGGAAGCAGACAGGGGTTTATCCGATATCTACACCCGGAGGCTGGCAGCTCATTGGACAAACCCCTTTGTCCTTATTTCGGCCGAATGCTGAGAGACCTAGTCTACTAAAGGCAGGGGACGAGGTTCGATTTGTTCAACTGTCTGAAAAGGAATTTTTCAGCATGAAGGAGGAAGAACGTTGAGTATGCATGTCATCAAGCCAGGAATGTTCACCACCATTCAAGATAAAGGGAGAATAGGCTATCAGAAGTACGGTGTGTTAACGAGCGGCGGCATGGACCCGCTCTCGCTCCGAATCGCCAACATCCTCACCGGGAATCAAGAAAACGAAGCGGTGCTGGAAATCACTTTAATGGGGCCCGGCCCAGTGTTGACATGTCAGAAGGATCAGCTGATCGCCGTGACCGGTGCTGATGTGGAGATTGAGATTGACGGGGAACAAGCGCCTCTATGGAAACCACTCTTCATTCGAGCAGGAAGCACGATCACCTTTGGCCCTTGTAAGAGGGGATGCCGCTCCTACCTCGCTGTAGCCGGTGGATTTGATGTTGAGCCGGTGATGAAAAGTAAAAGTACATACGTCAGAGCGAAGATAGGCGGGATAGAAGGGCGTCCGCTAGAAAAAGGAGACGTCCTGCCAATTGGAGAACCGTCACCACTGGCGGAGCGCCTCGTTCACATGTTAAAAAGCAAAGGGGAACGTGCGCCAGACTGGACAGTCAATCATGCGCATTTTTTGCCTCTCGGGAAATCACCAGTCATTCGGGTGCTGGCAGGCAGACATCTATCTCATTTTCAGGAAGAATCGCAGCAAGCTTTTTTCGAGCGGTCTTATCAGGTCACTCCCCAATCTGATCGTATGGGATGCAGATTGAAAGGGGAACCGATTCGTTTAAAGCAAAAACTTGAATTGATTTCAGAAGCGGTTGCTTTTGGCTCTATTCAAATTCCTCCTGACGGCCAGCCGATTATTCTGCTCGCAGATCGTCAAACGACAGGTGGATATCCCCGAATTGGTGAGGTGGCAACAGTCGATTTGCCGCTCATTGCGCAGGCGATGCCTGGAGCGAATCTCACGTTTCAACAAATTGGCCGCCAAGAAGCAGAGCAAGCCTTATTCACACAAGAAGCAGAGATGAAGGACCTGACGGCAAGATTAAAACTCGAAGCATTTTCGTTTTAGAAAAGGTGAGGAACATGCAGAACACAAATAAAACCGTTGTGAAATCAATGGAGATATTACGGCTTTTTATCACACACGAACAATTAACGTTAAATGACATGATTGAGCTCTCGAACATGCCCAAAACATCTGTACACCGAATGGCCAACTCGTTAGCCGATATGGGGTTATTAGAAAAGCATCCTTCAGGTGTTTACCGATTAGGATTGGTGTTCCTTGAATACGGTCAGCTTGTCGCAGACCGCCTTGATATCCGTAGAATTGCAAGGCCCTTTATGAAAAACTTGCGTGATGAGGTAGGTGAGGCTGTTCAGCTCATTATTCGTGAAGGAGATGAAGCCATTTATGTAGAGAAAATGGAAGGAACGCAGCCTGTCCGGCTCTATACCGCTGTCGGAAGAAGATCCCCATTATATGCGGGAGCTTGTGCGAGAAGTATTCTCTCCTTTTTGCCAGAGGAAGAGAGACTTGCCTATATTGATTCGGTAGAGCTCGGGAAAATCGGGATCGGAACCATTACCGATAAAGATGTCCTGCGAAACATGATCGAAGAATCAAACAGACGTGGATATACGTTAAGCTATTCAGAGCTTGAAAACTATACTGCGGCTATTGGAGCGCCCATTTTCAATCATCATGGAGAGGTGGCAGCAGGCATTAGTATTGCGGGGTTTGAGGCCGGCTATCAAAAGGAACGGCTTCCTTATTTAATTGAGCAGGTCAAAAAAGCGGCCAGCGGCATTTCAAAAGAATTAGGTTTTACAACTGAACAAATAAAAAGCCAATGACCGTTAAGATCATTGGCTTTTTGCGTGTTCATGATTAGAAAGTTTTACCTAAAGCTTTTGCACGTTCGATCGCATCTGCTTTAATTTGTTCTGCTTTTGCAGGCTCAGCATTGTGACCTTCAACAATAAGACCTTCGAAAGAAGGAATACCGAAGAAGTTTGCAATTGTTCCAAGGTAACGGTGACCTGCTTCTAGTTCAGCAGCAGGACCTTCAGTGTAGTATCCGCCACGTGCTTGGATGTGCAACGCTTTTTTGTCTGTTAGTAATCCAACAGGACCTTGCTCAGTGTATTTGAATGTTTTACCAGCTACAGCAACAGAGTCGATGTACGCTTTAAGAACTGGTGGGAATGAGAAGTTCCAAAGTGGTGAAACAAATACGTATTTGTCAGCAGAAACGAATTGATCGCTTAATTCGTTTAGGCGAGCAACTTTCGCTTGCTCTTCAGCTGAAAGTGTATCGAAGCCAGCACCAGATTGAAGCTTGCCCCATCCAGCGAATACATCTGCATCAATGTGAGGAATGTTTTCTTTGTACAAATCGATATGTACAACCTCGTCACTTGGATTTGCTTCCTTATAAGATTCGATAAATGCTTTAGCAGTAGCCATACTGTAAGAAACTGTTTCATCATGCGGATGTGCAGTGATGTATAAAACTTTTGCCATGTTTATTCAATCCTTCCTGTTTCAATGATTTTTTTAGTGTATCCCAAAGATACACTGAATATGTGGCATCTTTAATCATATTGGAATGCTATGAAAAAGATGTAACAAGCACAGTTACATAAAAACTGATATTTTCATTGTAATCACTATATAGTTTGAAGTCAAGGTATAAAGTCTTGAAATCAAGATAAAAAGTTTGTAAATTTTTCTGAAACGCTTCAAGTCCGCGATTTAAGCAAAAAAACCCTACTCCCATTGAACAAAAAATGGATCGATATCGCAAGTAAAGTGTTTGTAAATGCGCTCATCCTGCGTTTTTGAAAAGAAGGTGGATGCCTTTAAGCCATCTGCTACAAGCATTTGCACTTCTTTTTCGTATATATAAGAGAAGGCAGGAGAGAGTGAGGGATAAGAGTGGGACGATCCTATGTTGCGATTGGAGATTCCTTAACGGTTGGGGTGGGGGCACGTTTATTTGGCGGCGGTTTTACGGAGCGATATGCGGCGAAGCTTGAAAAGAAGCTGCATATACCAGTGAAACTGTCCGTATTTGCGAAATCAGGGTTAACAACGGAAGAAATCTTGCAGCTTTTTCAGCGGTCTGATGTAAGACGGGCGATTGCTCATGCTGACATCATCACCATCACAGGCTGCGGGAATGATCTTGTTCAAGCTGTTCTGCAGTATGAAAAAGGTGAAGATGAAAAGAAACTGCTGCAAGCGTCTATGCATTGTCAGGCGAATTTTAGCAAAATGGTTCAAGAAATCGCCCTGATAAAAAGAGGGCAGCATCAACCATACTGCGTATATTTATTGAATTTATATAATCCTTTTCCTGAGATTCCGATCGCCGAGAGATGGCTGAAGCAATACAACCATCACCTTCGCCAGCTTGCTGCGAATCCACATGTAGAAGTGGTGGATATTTACGGTGTATTTGAAGGTCATCAAAGCGCATACTTATCGATTGATCAATTTCATCCGAACCACAAAGGATATGAAGCAATGGCAGAAGCGCTGTTTCAACAATCCGCTAAGCAACTGTGATCCCGCGGGATTACAGTTTTTTTCATTCTTTTAAATGAAGGGCTGTTTCGATATGATAAAAGAAACAAAGACAAAAGAGGTGGATGCATGCAGGAGATGAGTGCGTATTTTCATGAATTGAAAGGAACAGCTTATGAGGTAGGAAAGCAGCAGGCTATTTGGCTGAAGGAACGCCCTTTGCTTAAGAAACAATACATTCAATCAGAACCGTTATCAAAAGAGGCTGTGAAGGAAACAAAGCAGCTGGTTCGACCGTTTCTTCCTCAGTTAGAAGAAGAGCTCTCGGGATTTTGTGATGCTATGCAAATAGATGAAAGCGATTTGACCTTTTTCTATTCTTCGCATCTTCAGCCAGGCTGTTCCCATTGTGTGATGCAGAGGAATGAGGCTGCCAATCAACAGACGGTGATGCTTCGCAACTATGATTTTTCTCCGCTGTTTGATGATATGCGTCTTGTATCTACGCATGTGAAGGGCTCAGCAGTCCATACAGGCTCATCATTAATCTTATTTGGTCGATCGGATGGGATGAATGAACATGGTCTATCGGTAACATTTTCTGCATGCGGTCCGCCTGTTGGCAACGAACCAGGCTTAAAGCCGCCGGCTGTTGCTGGCTTGCAAGTATATCATGTCATTCGTGCTGTGCTAGAGTCCTGTAAAACGGTGGAGGATGCCGTCCGTTTGGTACAGGAAATGCCTGTCGCGTCTAATGTTCACCTCATGCTTGCTGACCGGAAGGGAGAGGCGGCTGTGATTGAAATGATTGATGGGCAAAAAAAGGTGAGAAGGCCGGAGCGTGGATTTATTGCGGCTACGAACCATCCGCTCGCTGATCACACGGCAAAAGGGTTGACGAAACATCATTCTGTTGTCAGGTACGACATGTTAATTCAAGCTTTAGAAGAACAGCCGTCAAGCGAGTCTCTTACGGAACTATTTCAGGCAGAATACCCTGCTGGTCTGACTGTGCACAATTATGAAGAGCTGTTTGGGACGATGCGAACCGTCATGTTCCGGCCGGAGGAAGGGACGATGGAGTATTGCTTTGGCTCTCCCGTCTATAATCCTACCTATTCATTAAAGGTCGGGGGCACACTGCCATTTCATGAACAAACGATTCAATTTCATCAAAAGGATTATGGACCTTCCTTTTGGAGAAACGTGTGAGTCTTTCATTTTGTCACAGCCTGTGTGCCAAATTTAGATCAACTTCAGGTTGCATCGATCAGTGAAAGCGTTTTATATTAAAGTGTGACAATAGACCTATTTAAGCAGAAGGAGGCATTTCATGTACATAACGGCACGAGAACAGAAAGTGATCAAATATATGATTCAGCAAAATCGTTATGTCACCATTCGTGAGATCGCCGATTCTGTTCAAGTAAGTACAAGAACCATTCATAGAGAACTTAAATCCATTAAACCTATTTTAAAGAATTACAACCTATCACTTGATAAACAGCCGGGGAAGGGCTTGAAGGCGGTCGGTGAACAGGAAGACAAACAGCGGCTTCTGTCTCATATTTCAAATGAAGACCAAATTGAATATAGTTCTGATGAACGGAAGCTCTTAATCCTATGTGCCCTGCTTGAAGCAAAAGAACCGGTGAAATTATATACACTTGCAGCTGACTTGCAGGTCACAAATGCGACCATCAGCTACGACTTAGATGAACTGACGGACTGGATCGCTCCTTACGGTTTACTGCTTATCCGCAAGCGTGGGTACGGCATTGAATTAAAAGGACCGGAGGAAGCCAAACGAAAAATTGTCGGGAACCTGATCGTGGACCGTCTCGACATTCAATTATTTCTCGAAACGATTGAAATGAATATTAAACATCGAACGAAAGCGACTGAAAAGGTGTTTGGGGTAGTCAGTCGAGGACAGCTGCTCAAGGTAGAAAGGCTGCTCTTTCATTTGAAAAACAGACTCTCTCTCTCGTTGTCAGATAGTGCCTATATTGCACTTGTCGTTCACTTAACCTATGCCATTGAACGCATTCAAATCGGTGAAACCATTCGGATGGAAGAGGAAGAATTGCTTGAATTAAAGCGGACGAAGGAATTTGAATCTTCACTCAGAATCGCACGAGCATTAGAACGCATGTTTAATGTAGAGATTCCTGAAGCTGAAGTTGGATACATGACCATCCATTTGCGCAGTGCAAATCGAAGCTTTACGGCAGAATACCGCATTGATGAGATTGAGTTAGATATCGCGCTGAGAACGAAGAAACTCATTGACTTTATTTCTCATAAAACAGGCTATCATTTAAATGAAAACGATTCATTGTATGAGGGACTCGTGTCTCATCTTGAACCAGCTATGAACCGATTAAAAGAAAAGATGCGGATTTATAATCCGCTCACACAACAAATAAAAAAAGACTACTTCTTGCTGTTCATGGCGATTGAAGAAGGTGTGGAGCGCTTCTTTCCTGAGATTGAATTTCCAGAGGATGAAATTGCCTTTATCGTGCTTCATTTTGGTTCGGTGCTTGAAATTAAAAAAGAAGAAACCAAGATTCATGCATTGGTCGTTTGCTCAAGCGGTATCGGTTCGTCAAAAATGCTCGCATCACGATTGAAAAAAGAATTGCCTGAAATCGCCAAATTCGATCTATCTTCCTTAATGGAGCTAAAGGAAATCGACGCTGCAAGCTATGACATGATTGTATCAACCGTGCCGATCCCCTATGAGCATATTGATTACATTATGGTCAGCCCGCTCTTAAACGAGGATGACGCAGTGCGGGTCAAGTCTCATATTAAACGAAAAATTCCTTATCTGATTGAGAAAAAAAGAGCGCAGGAATCTGCAAAAGAATCGGTGGAGGAAACGGTTGATATGATAGGGATGGCAGAGCAAATCACGAATTATATGTCAGTGATTCGCAGTATCTTGTCCCATTTTACAATCGAAAAAAAGAAGACGACGGAGCAGCATGAGTCAACAATGAGAGAGCTGATGCGTCAGGTTGAAAGTCAAGGCTATTTAGAACGTGCAGACGAAGTGACAGCCGGTTTGCTTGAGCGTGAGCAGCAAGGTGGTTTAGGCATTCCAGGAACCGAGTTTGCTCTTTTTCACTTAAAGCATGATCTCATTAAGAAACCGGTCTTTCATATCTATGATCTTGATGAGGCATACGAGATCAAAAGCATGGATGGCGGGCAGCAGCTTATGTCCAGAATGCTCCTCATGCTAGCGCCGCTAGAGCTTGGCAAAGAAGGGTCTGAAATGTTTAGCCTGATCAGTTCATCTATCATTGAAAGCGAAGAAAGCATGGCGCTTTATGGACAAGGAACAAAGGAAGAGATTGAACAGAAATTACATCAACTTTTTTATCAATTTGTCAAAGAGGCAAAATGGTAAGAAAAAAGCCGAGAGCTTATTCGCTTCTCGGCTTTTTTGCTGTGACACAGACAGCGAGGGTGGGACGAATCTCCTCATATTCAACAGAAAACTGATCAAATCCAGCAAATTCTAAATCATTGAGGATGCTTTCGCTCATTTCTTTTGTTCGATTGGCGTCCGCTCCTTTTTCTCTTGGTTGCATCACAATGACGAGTGTTCCACCCGGCTTCAAGGTGTGATAAAGGTTGAGTGCGCCAGCCTTTGGGTCATCCCAAATCGTATAATTGTTAACAGAAAGTACTTTGTCATACTGATCCGCCGGCAGGCGCGTTTTTTCAATTTTCCCGACATACAGCCTGACCTGCTTCTCTTTGGATCGTTTCTTTATACGCGAATGCGCCTGTTCCTTCATAGTTGAAGAAGCATCTAGTCCATCAATGTGAAGATCGTCAAAATGCTTGAGCATATGTTTGATGCTATAGCCGGGGCCATAGCCTATTTCCAATATGTTTTCACCATCTGATAAATCTAAATGCTGGATCGCCCATTGATTCAGTGCCTTATTTTCATTTGCCATAATAAAACCTGCGATGCTTCCGAGCCAGCCTTTTGGTCTGCTAAAGGTTTTAGAAATGGTTGACAGCATGTGAGAACGCTCCTTTTTTATGTTTATGTAACCGATTTTTCTCATCCTGAAACCTGTCAGTTTTCAAAACGCATCGATGACGCATAGGGATGTTTGAGTGAAAAAATGAAGTGGTAATGAAAGGATACATCAACAAATCAAGGAGGAGCTTACACATGGATTTACGTGAATACTTAACAAATGGCATTCCGCGCCAAACGCAGGATCAGCAGCCAGGCAGTGAAAGAGAAATGAATCCTGCGCCGATCTATGAGGATGAATCGTATAAAGGGTCTGGTAAGCTAAAAGGAAAAGTAGCGCTGATTACAGGGGGAGACAGCGGAATTGGACGTGCCGTTTCTGTCGCGTATGCCAAAGAAGGAGCTCATGTCGCGATCGTATACTTAAATGAACATGAGGATGCAGAGGATACGCAAAAACGTGTAGAACAGGAAGGCGTCAAATGTTTAACAATTGCAGGGGATGTCGGGGACGAAGCCTTTTGTGAGAAAGCGGTAGAAAAGACAGTTGAAGCCTTTGGAAAGCTGGACATCTTAGTCAATAATGCGGCCGAACAGCATCCGAAAGAACGTATTCAAGATATTTCTAGTGAACAGCTTCACCAAACCTTTAGAACCAATTTCTATTCTTATTTTTATTTTACGAAGAAGGCACTCGATTACTTAAAACCGGGAAGTTCCATTATTAATACAACATCTATTAACCCGTATCGAGGCAACAAAGTGCTCATTGATTATACGGCGACAAAAGGGGCCATCAACGGCTTTACTCGTTCTATGGCACAGTCGCTTGTGAAAGATGGAATTCGGGTAAACGGTGTAGCACCCGGTCCAATTTGGACGCCGCTCATTCCATCTACATTTGATGAAGACAGTGTCGAAAGCTTCGGGGCCGAGACACCAATGGGAAGACCAGGACAGCCTGTGGAGCATGTAGGCTGCTATGTACTGCTTGCTTCGGACGAATCGTCTTATATGACGGGACAGACACTTCACGTCAACGGCGGTTCCTTTATGAATACATGATCAATAGCACGCCGCCCAGATTTGATTGGGCGGTATGTTTAGTATTTCTTCCGATTCTTCTGTACAGATGAGACAGACCATATGATAATGCCCACAACAACCGCTGCAATAACAAGTGAACTCAAATGGAACATCGTTTCATGATGCATATTCAACATCCCCTTTCAATGTGTCCGTTTTCTATAGCATCAGCTAGAAGATGTCTTTTTATGAAAAACACATTTCTTTGTTTAATGAATGGATTGTCGTGGAAACCTAAGAGTACGGATGACATTTTGAAGGAGTGAAGATACATGTCACAAGAAGAGTTAAAGCAAAAGGTAATGAACTTATTAGACGAACAAAAAGTGGGAACATTGGCGACTGTTGAACAAAATAAGCCGCATACCCGCTATATGACTTTTTTTCATGAAGGGCTGACATTATATACACCAACAAGCAAAGAAACACATAAAGCGGATGAGATTGAAAAAAATCCGAATGTTCATATTCTCATTGGTTATTCAGGTGAAGGATTTGGGGACACATATGCAGAAATCGCAGGTAAAGCCACATTAACTGATGATCCAGAACTGATCGACCGCCTTTGGTCAGATGAGATGGAGAAATGGTTTAAAGGAAAAGATGATCCAAACCTAGTGATCCTTAAGATTGACCCAACCTCCATTCGTTATATGAACGAAGGAAACCGGACACCAGCAGAATTATCACTTTAACACTTGCGTAAGTTGGGGGAACGTGTTATAGTTTTATATTAAGTGTTGAAATAGCAAATAAATAAAGAAAGTAAACTTTCTTTTTTCTATGACATAATGAGAAGCAATAGAGCTTCTACTTGATAAGAACGAGACGCTGTCAAAGCGAACAAACTTATTCTTTTCCTTCTGCAACCGCCCCCTATAAAAGCGGAAGAATGGAAAAAAGACGTTTTGATTTACAATTCACACTGGCACGGCTTCGGAGCCGTAAGGACGAATGAGAGGTAGGGCTTTCGTTGTCTTGTTATCCAGAACTTCCATGGCGTTTACTTTCAAACGTAGGTTCACTCGGAACACATATGACACACTGATATGATCGAATCTTAATTCATACACTCCGTGACGGAGATTAAACATTGATTATTTATTTGCATGAAAAGAGTAAGAAACGGGCTGCCATCTATTTGGCAGCCTTTTTTAGTTTAAAAGCGGACACCATCCGCATGATATCCCCTTCAAAAAGATTCGCCGCCAATAATAGAACAACGAACACTCATCGACAGAAAGAGGAAATGCTTCATCATTACTCCCTTCGCCCTTTCTTCTGATACCTCCAAATCCGGCCAATAAAAAAGAACATCACCGTAAACAAAATAGAGAAGATCAACATGTCCAGCAGTGTCACGCCTCTATCTGGATGCACAACCCCAAACCAAACCCATTGAAGAACAAAAGAGATAGCAAAATAAAAGATGGATTCTTTCATGAAATTCTCCTTTTTACTTATTTTTTTGACTGTTTAGCCACACCAACCAGATGAAGAAGGAACAAATGGCGCATGCGAGCAAAGTGACAGGCGGCAAGGTGTGCCAGCTAGTCAGCC
The DNA here is from genome assembly GCF_038593395.1 of Bacillus sp. FSL R5-0397. Lineage (NCBI taxonomy): Bacteria > Bacillati > Bacillota > Bacilli > Caryophanales > Bacillaceae > Bacillus > Bacillus sp. FSL R5-0397. The sequence goes on from NZ_CP151992.1 coordinate 506,853, forward strand.
CCTTTACAAAGCACATATAAAAAAAGAAAATGGTAATAGATACGAGCACCCCTTGCTTGAACCAACGGGGAACACGCAGCCAAGCCGCTAGAATGATCGATGATAGCTTATCCATTGAGATAACATCCTTTTTTTGAATCTGATTGGATTTTATCGTAAACAATCAAATATGTAAAATATGGATTTAGAAAATTGGAATGGTATTCTTCTAGCATGAAACATTCTCGCTGCACTGACGTATAAGAAAAAGGAACTCCATGAAAGGAAGCGATCAAGTGAAAAGAATACCAGTGATTTTCCTCAGGTATATTGTCTTCTTTATTCCAGCAATCATTCTTAGTGTCTTGGTGTGGAACCATTACCAAGATGATTTGTCAGCAGGGAAAGCGACGCAATATGACGTCAAACAAATATTTACATTCGATGAAGGAAAACGAGTGGTGAGTGCTGTATCAAAAAACCAGCAGCTCCATTTTGCAATGTATGATCCTCAATCAGGAAAAAGAATCAGTGAATGGACCACGGAAAGCGATACGTTTAATGAAATGCTGCCATCTATTCAAGGGAACAACCTCTTACTTGCTTTAAAAAATAAAGAGGGGCAGCTGTTGATCGAGAAACTAACGCCGAGCGGGGAAAAGAAAGAGCTCGTTAAGCAAAATCTACAGATACCCTCGTTTTTAAAAACGAATACATATCAATGGAATGGACGACTCTTGTTTACAGGAGAGAGGGAAGGTGCCGCTGCGGTCCTCGGTGAGCTAAAGAATGGTCAGTTTCATGTCCACAATCTCAACGAGCTGAAGCTGCCAGCAAGACCTGTTTCCATCGATGTCGTCATGAATTCTTTTAGAGGGCAGACCCCATTCCCTATGTTTGAATTGACTTTGAAAAATGACCAGAAGGCGTATGTCAGCGGAATCTCAAACGAGAAGCATCAGCTTGGGGTCTATGTCTCCAAAAGTGCAGAATCGTTCAGCCTCATTGAAGATAAAGTCGTGCAGCAGCTGCAAAAAACGATCGGATCATCACAAAACGTTGCTGTCGCTGTCGAATCCAACTATCCAAAAAGACCAAGGAAAGTGGATGCAGAGGGAAGGCTTGGGGAAGTCGTCCCAACACCAAAACCGATTTACCAAACCTTTATCTACCAGCTGAATGAAGAAGAAGTTCTTCTTGCAGGCTCTACAGCAAAGGACGAAGCAAAAGGCAAGCTGACTGGTTATATTTATAATCACCGCACGAATAAGGCGACGTCTGCCAGCAAGCTTTTTCAGTCGTTGTCATATGAATCTTTACAAAAAGAAGATCTCTCTTTTCATAAAAATGTGAAGAGCGATTGGCTCTATTATTCACTTGGAAACCAATTATCGGGGGCATTTGAGGCGAAAAGCAAACAGCTAAAGGAATTCCCTTTGCAAAAGGTCATCTCAATCGAAAATGCCAGTCCAGCCCACCAAACGTCTGTTGACACCTTTATGCAATATGTCATGAAGGGCGGCCCACTCATTCTCAACTGGGCGATATGGCTCTTTATCCCACTGCTGTTATTTGTGCTAGCGATCTTCCTGCCGCCGATTTTGAGACTGGTGAGAAAGAACAAGATAAAAGACAGTGTCACATTAGAAGCCAATATTGTATCTGTCAAAGAAACGGGTACCTACATCAATGAACAGCCGCTGGTCAACATGCAGCTTCAATTTCAATATGATGGGGAAAATATCGAGAAGGCGGTTAAAACGGTTGTATCCTATACTCAGATACCGCAACCGGGTCAGCGTATCGCCATTCTCTACAATCCGAAAAAGAAAAAAGCGATGCTCTTAAAAGAGGGTGACTTCTCGCAGCCGAGCGAGCCAAAGTTCATCAAAGGCGCTATTTTAAGAAACATAGAATCATATGGAACCGTAGGACGTGGCACCGTCTTATCGCTTACATTTGAAGCAGATCAGAAAAGGTATACCATTCCGATGATTCAAGCCGCTGGTTTTGAGTTTAGAACAGGAGAAAAAGCCGATCTCGTTGACATCAGCGGTCAGTTGAAAATGGCAGCCTATGGGCATGAAGTGCGGAATCGTGCGGGGAAAGACGTGACATTAACAGGAACGATCCAACGGGTGAAGCAATATCCAGTCACAATTCATGATCAGAAGCCTATTATGCTGGATGTGACGGTTTCTAGCGGAGGTCAATCCATCACAAAAACGGTCAGTCAATTCATCCCTGACCATATGGAGGTCGCGCCAGGAACTCAAATCACGATGCAGACAAAACAAGAAGAGCTGGATAAAGAAATCAGTCTTATGCAAGAGAAACAAGGAAGTGCAAAAGTGACCCATGTCACATTTTCTGGTGTCATCGGCAACCAGCCGTTAGCGATCATTCAGATTGAGAGAGATGGCGTGATGTATGAAGTGAAACAGCCAATCGATCCGATCACTAGCGTACTGCCAGGTGATGAATTATGGGTGGCATATCACGAAATGACACGTCAAGCAGCCATTGTGAAATATGTATCGATTTAAAAAATACGTCAGCGTGTAGAAAAAGGGCTAAAACGAATTTCGTTTTAGCCCTTTTGATTAAGCTTTTGTATCATACTGGCGAAGCACCTTATCATAGGCGAAGTTGCCGAAAGGAATGAATGCCGCAAAGAATCCGGCGATGGACCATTTCAAATGCCAGCGAACTTTAAATGTCACATATGCCAAAATGAGCATGTAGATCACAAACAATGCGCCATGAAGAGAGCCCACAATGGTGACCGCCATCGGAATATCCGCAAAATATTTTAGAGGCATGGCAATTAAAAGAAGGGTTAAAAGAGACATACCCTCAATAAAACCCGCCTGTCTCAGACGGCTAATACTTGTATGCATATACAAATCCTCCTGTATAAAAGCTAGTTTCTCATCTTCTAATATAAACGAAAGATCGTCTGGACATGCTGAAATCTACGAAAAATTCAAAATATGTTCATGGAATGCTTAAAAAATGGGGAAAGTCCTTTACTCCTTGTTTGTTTCAGAGAGTACTTGCTTTAAGTGCATCACATCATGCAATAAATGCTCCGTCATTGCTTGAACGGCTTCTGTGGAGCGGCGCTTTTTTATTTTAGAATAGATGGCTGCATGCTCTCTTTGAATGGTTTCAGCACGAGCCCCGCCGCTAAAATGAAAGATGCGGCAATAGTGAATGAGTGCATTTACGTGATTCAATTGTTTGGATAAGCGGTCATTGTGACTCGCCAAAATGATTTTTTGGTGAAAGGCTTCATGTAACTGGACGATCTCTTTAGAGGGCAGCTGCTGCTTGATCGCTTCGTCCGCCTGCGTGAGAACCTGCTCAATTTCATCCATTTCTCTTTGCACGGCTTCCTTACAGGCAAGCTCAACAGCAAGTGTTTCTAAAGCTACCCGAATTTGATAAAGCTCCTCGACATCTTTTTCTGTTAACGTATAGACGGAATAGCCTGATCGATGATCCGCGATTAAGAGCTCGTCTTTTTCTAACAGCCTCATCGCCTCTCTTACCGGTGATCGGCTTACGCCAAATTGTTTGGCAAGCTGTGTTTCATTGATGCGCTCTCCTGGCTGAAACTGGCCATCAAAAATCATTTGCTTCAGCTGTTCATAAAATTGCATGTGATACGGTGTTGGTCTTTCCATCTCGAATGAATTCATGCCATCATTCCCTCTTTTATACATCATCTTTTATCTCATGTTATCCAAGTTTTTCCCTCTAGGCAAGCCTGCATCAAAAAGTCAATATCGTACAATCCAAGAGAAAAGGGGTGTGCTACACTTATGATCAGTTCAGCGAAAAGAGGGATCGACATGAACACACAAGAGGAACGAACTGTACATTTTGATCAAGACTTACAAATAGAGGCATATCGCTTTCATGGCATCATGCAAAAGTTCCCGAATCATTTTCATACATATTATGTGATTGGATTTATTGAAGACGGTCAAAGACGTTTGGTCTGCCAAAATCAAGAATACATCATTGAAAAAGGTGATATCCTTCTTTTTAATCCGTATGATAATCACGCATGTGAACAAATTGATCACAGGACACTCGATTATCGCTGCTTAAATATTGAAGCAGGTGTGCTAGAGAAGGTCTTTCAGCACAAACCGCATTTTAAAGCCCCTGTGTTTTCACAAAGTGAACTAACAAAGCCATTATATGATCTACATCAAATGATCACAGAAGAAGCTCCTGCTTTGAATAAACAGGAAACCTTCTATTTCTTTATGAAACAATTGATTGAAGCCTATGCTGATACCTCAGAGGAAAAAGCATCAGCCACACGTGCCAACGAACAAAAAGTCCGAGACGTACAGCAATATATCGAAACACACCTCACGGAAAATATATCGTTAGAAGACTTAGGCGAGCTTGTGTCCATGAACAAATATTCATTGCTGCGTGCTTTTACAAAGTTTAGAGGCATCACGCCGTATCGTTATTTACAGACAGTCAGAGTGAACTTTGCGAAGGAGCTTCTCGCCCAAGGATTGAAGCCTGTAGATGCGGCTGCCTCCGCTGGATTTTCTGATCAAAGTCATTTGAGTCATTTCTTTTCAGAATTTATTGGGCTCACGCCAGGGCAGTATCAGCAAATTTTTGTAAAGCAGGTAACAGCTGATGAAAAATAAACAGCTGCTCGGTCATTTAGCGGCCATGTTCACCATTTTTTTATGGGGATCTACCTTTATCTCTACCAAAATATTATTAACGGCTTTTTCTCCAACAGAGATTTTATTTTTCCGTTTTTTTATAGGGTACTTGGCTCTGATGATCATCTATCCGTTTACGATGAAGGTGCAAAGTAAAAAGCATGAAGGGATGTTTGCGCTGGCAGGTTTATGCGGTGTGGTCTTATATTACTTTTTAGAAAATGTCGCACTTACTTATACGTTCGCTTCGAATGCAGGTGTCATCAGCTCCGTTGTCCCATTCTTCTCTTTTTTATTGGCTTATTTTTTATTAAAAGATGAGCCGCTGCACAGCCGGTTTTTCATAGGCTTTTTCATCGCGATGACGGGAATCGTGCTGATTAGCATGAATGGAATGACGACGTTTCAATTGAATCCACTCGGTGATGCCTTAGCATTAACAGCAACCATCGTCTGGGCATTCTATTCCATTTTATCGAAGATGATCAACCAATATGGCTACCATATCATTCAGGTAACAAGGCGTGTCTTCTTTTACGGACTGCTATGGATGATTCCACTGATCTGGCATTTTAAGGTTCGTTTAGACTGGGAGCGGTTGACCAATCCATCGTTTGCCTTCCACTTGCTGTTTTTAGGCGTCTTTGCATCTGCTATTTGTTTTCTGACATGGAGCTTTTCCGTGAAGACGATCGGTGTGGTGAAATCAAGTATGTATATTTATGGAGTGCCTATTATCACGATGATCATTTCAATGATCGTTCTTCACGAGAGCTTGACCTTCATGTCTGGGCTTGGAACAGCACTGACCTTAGGAGGTTTGCTGCTTTCAGATAAAAAAAGTGCGGGAAGAAAGAAACAGAAGCCCCATGTGCTGATGCAGGATAAAAAGGCGCTTTGATCAAAAAAAGCGTCTTTTGTCCATTGTAAGAACACGCACTCTTTAGTAAACTCAAATAAAACGGTCGACGGTCGACCGATAACAAAGGGGGAAAAAATCAATGAAGCATGTTTCAATTGCAGCGATACCAGGTGACGGGGTTGGAAAGGAAGTTGTGCCTGAAGCTATTCGAGTTTTGAAAGCGGTATCAGATGTGCATGGCGGTCTGTCTTTCACCTTTCAGGACTTTCCGTGGAGCTGTGAGTATTATTTAGAGCATGGCGAAATGATGCCAAAGGATGGATTGGAACAACTAAAAGCCTTTGACAGCATTTTCTTAGGAGCAGTCGGAGATGCCAATTTAGTGCCGGATCATGTATCACTTTGGGGATTGCTCATTAAAATTAGACGTGAATTTGAGCAAGTGATCAACGTTAGACCTGCAAAACAGCTGAGCGGCATTCGCTCCCCGCTTGCTCACCCAAAGGATTTCGATCTTCTTGTTGTAAGAGAAAACGGTGAAGGTGAATATAGTGAAATTGGAGGCCGCATCTATCAAGGGGAAGATCAGCTTGCCATTCAAAATGCTGTTTTCTCAAGAAAAGGGACAGAACGAGCCATGCGTTTTGCCTTTCAAGTAGCAGAAAAGAGACGAAAGCATGTGACAAGTGCAACCAAATCGAATGGAATCGTTCATACAATGCCATTTTGGGATGAAGTGTTTCAAGACGTAGCCAAGGATTATCCAAAGGTGACAGCAGACTCGCAACACATTGATGCGCTTTCAGCCTTCTTTGTGACAAGACCTGAGAAATTCGATGTGATTGTTGCCAGTAATTTATTTGGCGATATTTTAACTGATCTTGGGGCAGCCATTATGGGAAGTATTGGCGTGGCGCCTGCTGCCAACATCAATGTAAATGGCAAATATCCATCAATGTTTGAGCCTGTACATGGGTCAGCCCCAGACATTGCAGGAAAAGGAATCGCCAACCCAATCGGTCAAATTTGGACCGCTAAACTCATGCTTGATCATTTCGGAGAGGAAGAACTCGGTACACACCTGCTCGAAATCATCGAGTCAGTCACAGCAGACGGCTTTTTAACGGCAGACATCGGCGGGGCTTATCGAACACAAGAAATCACAAACGAAATCATCAAGCGCTTGAAGAAATAATCCGTCATTAGAACCACATCTCCACGTCTGCTATAATAAAAGGATGGATAGAAGAAAGAGATGTGAAATTTAGTGTCAAAAACAGTTGTATTAGCAGAGAAACCTTCAGTAGGACGTGACTTAGCGCGTGTGCTGAAGTGTCATAAAAAAGGAAATGGTTTTTTAGAAGGAGATCAATACATTGTCACGTGGGCGCTTGGCCATTTGGTCACACTGGCTGATCCAGAAGGCTACGGGAAAGAATTTCAATCCTGGCGCCTAGAGGATTTACCAATTATTCCAGAACCACTCAAGCTTGTCGTGATGAAAAAGACAGGGAAGCAGTTCCAAGCGGTTAAAGCGCAGCTGGCGAGAAAAGATGTAAAAGACATTGTCATCGCAACAGATGCTGGACGTGAAGGGGAGCTTGTGGCAAGGTGGATTCTTGAAAAAGCACATGTGAAAAAGCCTCTAAAACGTCTATGGATTTCGTCTGTTACAGACAAAGCCATTCAAGAAGGGTTCAAACGATTAAAAGACGGTAGAGAGTATGATAACCTGTATCGCTCGGCGGTTGCGCGTGCAGAGGCCGACTGGATTGTAGGGATCAACGCAACAAGAGCGCTGACAACGAAGTTCAATGCGCAGTTATCCTGTGGACGTGTGCAAACGCCAACGATTGCTATGATCGCCAAGCGAGAGGAAGACATTCAGCAATTCCAGCCGAAGCCGTTCTTTGGGCTGACTGCACAAGTTGACGGACTGACGCTGACTTGGCAGGATGCAAAGACAAAACAAAACCGTACATTCCAAGAAGATGTAGTGAAGGAGCGCTTGGCAGCCTGTAAAGGAAAACCTGCAGTGATTGATGCACTGAAAAAAACAGCGAAAAAAGCCTTTGCTCCAGGATTGTATGACCTGACAGAATTGCAGCGTGATGCCCATAAACGCTACGGTTTTTCAGCAAAAGAAACATTGTCTACACTTCAGCGTCTGTATGAGCAGCATAAGCTCGTCACGTACCCGCGTACGGATTCACGTTTCATTTCGGCAGATATCGTGCCTACATTAAAAGATCGACTCAAAGGAATGAACGTTAGACCTTACGCACAGCATGTGAATCGCATTCTACAATCAGGCATTAAAGCGCATAAAGGCTTCGTCAACGATGCCAAAGTGTCAGATCACCATGCGATCATTCCAACCGAGGAAGAGCTGTATCCAGGTGCATTAAGCGATAAAGAACGTAAATTATATGACCTGATTGCCAAGCGATTCCTCGCTGTACTGATGACCCCTTTTGAATATGAGGAAACAACAGTGATCGCCAAGATCGGCAGTGAGACATTCACAGCGAAAGGAAAAATTGTGCAATCAGCCGGCTGGAAAGCCGTGTACGATGATTCCTATGAAGACGAGGAATCAGCCGAAGCAGATCAGCACTTGCCGGCATTAACAGAGGGGCAGTCACTTGACGTACGCCAATTAAAAGAGACAAAAGGCGAAACGAAACCTCCTGCTCGTTTTAACGAAGCGACCCTTTTATCTGCCATGGAGAACCCGTCTGCATTTATGGAGAACAAGGAAAAAGACTTAGTGAAAACCCTTGGCGAAACGGGTGGATTGGGGACAGTGGCAACTAGAGCTGATATCATTGAGAAACTGTTTAACAGCTTCTTAATTGAGAAAAAAGGCAAAGACATCTTCATCACATCGAAAGGGAAGCAGCTTCTTTCTTTAGTACCTGAAGATTTAAAGTCACCTGCGTTAACAGCGGAATGGGAACAAAAGCTGTCTAAAATTGCAAAAGGTCAAATGAAAGCTTCTCAATTCATGAGTGAAATGAAGTCATATGCAAAACAAGCCGTATCTGAAATCAAACAAACGAACCAAACCTTTAAGCATGACAACATGACAGGCACACATTGCCCTGACTGCGGAAAACTCATGTTAAAAGTGAACGGGAAAAACGGCACCATGCTTGTTTGTCAGGATAGAGAATGCGGACATCGAAAAAATGTGGCAAAGAAAACAAATGCACGCTGCCCGAACTGTCATAAAAAGCTTGAGCTACGAGGAGAAGGTGATGGCAAAATATTTGCCTGTGTTTGTGGTCATAGAGAGAAACTGTCTGTTTTCGAAAAGCGCAAATCACAATCCAATCAAAAACGAGCCAGTAAGCACGATGTGTCTAAATATATGAAGAAACAAAAGAAAGTGGAAGAACCAATCAATAACGCACTTGCAGAACAATTGAAGAAACTAAAATTAGATCAATAGTTGTGTAAAAACCCATGTGAATTCGCATGGGTTTTTTGTTTGTTCGAGTATTTTGACATGTTGTTTTTCTGTAAATGGGAATATGTAAGCGAAAAGACTCGTAATTTGGTATAAAATATTTATTTTCATTTAAACAGAAACGCTCTATAATAAATCGTTAGATGCTTAGAGAGAACAAGGATTGAAAGGGGACACGAATGGATACACCCATATATCGTACAGCTATCGCTATACTCATTGTCATTCTACTAGGCGGATGTACCTGGAAACAGCAGCAACATTCAGCTCAACCAGAACCTGCAAAGCCAGTATTGTCAGGAGAGTACTTTATGACTCACCACTTAATGACAGATCAAGGCATGATCCGGACCTCGCTTGCGGAGCAGCCTACTTACTTATCAGAATCGCTCGGACTTTGGATGGATTATCTTGTTAGAAAAAAAGATCAAACATCTTTTGATCAACAGGTAGACGTCCTGCGCACTCAATTCTTACTGGAACATGATCTTCTTAGCTGGCAAATCGAATCTCATCAAAAAAGCAAAGTCAATGCTTTAGTTGATGACTTACGTGTAGTAACAGCGCTTCAAAAAGCAGATCAATTGTGGCAGAAGTCAGTGTATCAAACCACAGCCAAAAAAATCGCAAAAGCGTTAAAAGACAAAAACATGTTCAAGGGTATGTTGACCGACTATTATGATGCATCGACAAAGCAAACTTCACATACAATCACACTTTCATATATTGACCCAAAAGCAATCAAAGAACTAGTATCCCTCCACCTATTCACAGAACAAATGATGAACAACCAATTGGCCATTCTAAAAAATGCACCGAGACAAAAAGGATTTTTTCCAAAATCCTATGACATAGCGAAGAAAGTCTACTCATTTGATCAGGAAATCAACTTGATCGACCAGCTTTATACGGCTCTTTATGCCGAACGTGCACAGGTTGATACAACAGTCATCATGAAATGGCTGAAAACCAACTTCCAAAAGGAAGGAAAACTGTATGGACGATATAAACTGAGCACATTACAGCCAGCAGTGACGTATGAATCACCTTCGGTCTATGCACTGGTGATCTTATATGCACTCAAACAAGGAGAAGATGATTTTGCAAAAGACGTCTATCACCGAATGAAAGAGCTGCAAATCCAAGATCCTCTCAAGCCTTATTACGGAGGCTATATGAACGAAAAAGATACACACTCATTTGATAATTTATTGCCTCTAATTGCAGAAAGGGAGCTTCTAAATGAAAAGGTTATTCAGTAACACCTATCGCACGTATTATACGCTGCTCCTCACGTTTGCGGGACTCATTTTATTTATGGGCTACTTGAATGGACGTGATGCGGAGAGTGTCATGATCATCACACTCACATTTGTCGTGATAGGATGCGGCATTTTATTTGGTATTTTGCCAGCATTGGTTTTTACTTTGTTGATTTTGTTCTTTATAGGAAGCGGGATGTTCTTTACAGAGCTTGGTCACACAAATTCACTCTTTTCTCATCAAACGTTGCAAGATGTCGTGATATGGGGCGTGGCGCTTCTCTTTTTTGCTATTTCTGCTGGAAATGTGCATGAGCGAATCAAAACGATGCGTTACACCATTGACCAACAAAAGAGGGCCATCAAACAATTTGTAGCGATTGACTCAACCACAGGCTTTGACAATGCAGAGCGGATGAGACTCGAATTGTCTGAGGAAATGAAACGAGCAGAACGATATAAACAGCCATTCGTCTTTATCCTTCTTCATATGCACTACTCAGCGGAATTCAAAACATTATATGGAGAAAAAGAAATGCAGCATCTTTTCCAGCAACTCAGTATGAAGATTCGCGAAAGTGTGAGAGAAACCGATAAGAAATTTCGATTATCCGAGGAACGAATCGGGCTGCTGCTCACTCACACACCTGCAGAAAACGTCTCGATCGTTCTTGAAAAGCTAAAGGATAAACTGCAAACGCATGTCCTGCTAAATGGTCGTGAAGTGACCTTAACTTTTCATGTCTGTCATTTAACAAGCAGCTCGGACTATCGGACACCAGAGCAATTTTTAGAAGAACTAGAAAACGAGATGATGATGAATGAACTTTAATGTTTTGACGAAATGTTGTTTGTTAATCGTTCTTTTCTCTATGCTTTCGATCAAAGACAGTACATCAGCCGGTGCACTTGAGACAGAGTCCAGGACTCTCATCGTCTATTCCACACAATCAGGTGAGACAACGCCAACTGTTCATATGCTTGATGTACTTGTGGGGCATTTTTCCACACGAACGACCATTTTATCTGATGAACAAATCACTGAAAAGAACCTCAATGACTTTCAGCAAGTTATCTATATAGGTGAAGAAAAGAGAACGTTGAAAGCACAAACCATTCGTCTCATAAACGAATCAAAACGCTTAATTGCAATAGGATACAATGCGGAACAGCTTCGCCCATTCTCCACGCTTACTTTTCACAAACAAGATCACATCAGTCAAATCAAAGATACTGATGATCAAGAATACCGTCAGCTTGAGAGAGGAATCACAGCTCAGACGGTTCAAGGGACAGATCTGCAACGTAAATTCTTATTGAAGAAAAATCAAGCTGAACAGCCATTTGTGATTCAAACAAAAGAAGGTGCGGCATATGTCGGAATGCTAAATATCCTTCAGCACGACAAGCTGCTTGCAGAGGTGCTGGAAAGTCTCCTGCCGGCTTCTAATCAAACGACGACAAAGTACTTACAGATTGGGAAGATTAACCCCGTCACGGATGAGAAGAAGTTACTTGAACTTGGACGATACGTAACAGCTCGCCATATCCCTTTTCTGCTGGCGGTGACCCCTATATGGATTGATCCAGCAACAGGGGATGAAGTGACGCTCAGTGACCGGCCTAAACTTGTCCACGTGTTAACACAATTGCAAAGCAATGGAGCTAGTATCGTTCTTCACGGGTTTAGCCGTACGTATCGAACGGAGGAGTCGGGTAAAGGCTTTGAATTCTGGGATGTAAAGTACGATCAGCCCGTTACGTCAAATGAACCAGAGAAAGCTGATCAGCAGCTGAACAAAAGCTTTTTTCCGAATGAAAAAGATTTTAATGCGTATATCACATCCAATCAACATCAAGAAGCCATCTATACAGAAGAAAAGCTGACAAAAGGCATTGAACTGCTCGCGCAGCAGGGGTTATATCCGCTTGCATTTGAAGTGCCAAATGACGCCATTTCCCTGCAAGGCTATGAAGTGATTTCCCGCCATGTGTCCAGTCTATTTGGACAGGTGCAGCTCTCAGACCGTACATGGAAAACAAGAAGTGCATCACCGTTTTTGTCGACACCCGCCATGCTTCATGGCATGACTTTATATCCTGAACAGTCTATAGATACAGCGTCTGACCAAGAAGGTACAAACATACTGACTGAGCAAACAATTCAATCCATGCAGCATATCCAATCCGCCGCCATTGGGCTGTCCTATGATGTGGAAGCGGGGATAGATGGGCTGCAAGATGTAATCACACAAATGGATGCGATCCCTTCTAGTGAATGGCTAGATTTAAAGAAAACACAACAGACTGTTCAAACTCAGAATGTCCAGATCAAAACAGCAGGAAATGGACATATTCAAATAGAGCAATCCAGTATAGCTGAACCAAAAACAAACAAACGAAGCGGGATGGAAAATATGCTTCGAATACTCACAATGGTGGTACTGCTCTTTATTGTGGCATTTGCTTTTTACACATTGTATTTAAGGCTGACGATGAAAAAACGGATCTTTAAGGAGAGAAAATCAGGTGGCTGATATCTTATTTTACCTATCATTAATACTGATTTGGATCATGCTCCTATATCATATGTTTCTGATGCAGGGAGGCTTTCAGCACTATTTAACTTACGAAGAAGTGCTGCCTAAATGGACGAAACAAGGGAAAGATCTGCCGACCGTCAGCATTCTCATTCCAGCACATAATGAAGAAGTGGTCATTCGGCAGACGCTAAAAGCCATGGTCCAGTTATCCTATCCCAAACACCTTCTTGAAATCATTGTGATTAATGACAATTCCTCTGATCGTACAGGGGAGATTGTGCAATCATTTAGTGAGCAATACGATCATGTCCATATGATTGAAACAAAACCGCCATTTGCAGGGAAGGGGAAATCTACTGCACTGAATGAAGGCTTGAAGGCTTCGACAGGAGACGTTATTTGTGTATACGATGCAGACAATATGCCTGAAAAGAAAGCCGTCTACCATTTGGTTCTTGGATTATTGAATGATCCTAAAGCAGGTGCTGTTGTCGGGAAATTCAGGGTCATCAATGCAGCCAAAAACCTCCTGACAAAATTCATTAACATAGAAACGATCTGCTTCCAGTGGATGGCGCAAGGCGGGAGATGGAAATGGTTTGGCATTGCGACAATACCAGGCACCAACTTTGCGATCCGTCGGCACATTTTAGAAGAGCTTGGCGGCTGGGATGTCCATGCACTAGCTGAAGACACTGAATTAACAATTCGTGTGTATAATCTGGGCTATGTGATTCGGTTCTTTCCTGCTGCGATTACATGGGAACAAGAGCCTGAAACATGGAAAGTCTGGTGGCGGCAGAGAACACGCTGGGCTAGAGGCAACCAATATGTTGTGCTCAAATTTTTAAGGCAGTTTATGAAATTAAAACGGAAACGAATGATTTTCGATTTATTTTATTTTTTCTTTACGTATTTCCTATTTTTCTTTGGTGTACTGCTCTCCAACGGCATTTTTATCGTAAACTTATTCGTTGATCTTCACTTATCTGTGGGAGCTGTGGCACTCATCCTATGGGGATTAGCCTTCTTTCTCTTTTTAACAGAAGTGATGATTACGTTAAGCATAGAGAAAACAGAGCTGACCAAACAAAATATTCTCATTGTCGTTCTCATGTACTTTACCTATTCCCAAGTATGGATTGCGCTTGTTGTGTACTCCTTATGTGTAGAGGTGAAAAGCCGATTATTGAAACAAGAAGTGAAATGGTACAAAACCGAGCGTTACAATCAACAACAAAAGAAAAGCGGGTGACATATTGAAATCGTTAAAATGGTTGATTTATATATTAGGATTATCCTTAGCGATCCAGCCTTTTTTCATGGCAGGTCAAGCAATGGCGCAATCCAACCGAGTTCAAGTCAAAGATGATTGGGTTCAATCTTCAAAAGAAAGCAAAACAAAAACGCAGCATCTATCAGAAGACGTAGTGACCTTATATGGACAAGAAGACCGCACTGAATTTACCTATCAAGTGGATCAGGAAAAAACAGAGTCAAGCACATTGACGTTCAATATAGAGGCTTCACCATTATTGATTTCACCTTCCTCATTCACTGTTATGATTGATGGAGAGATCGAAAAGACCATCCCTGTATCAGGGAAAAACCAGAAGAAGTCGATTCAAATCAAGTTGAACAAAGCACAATTGAAAGAAGGTACTCATCGCATTCAGGTCACATTTTATGGTGTTTTAAAAGAAGGCGTGTGTATCAACCAAGACACACCTGCTAATTGGCTAAAAGTGTATCCTGAAAGTGAACTTACATTCAAAGGAATCCAGACAAAAGATTTCACATTAGATAGCTTTCCATCACCTTTTATTCAAACAGGTGATCAGAAAGAACAGACAGATATTGTAATTCCTAATTCACCGGATGCAGCTGAATTAGAAGCGGCCATCAAAGTATACCGTACGTTGAAAAACAAAGATCGCCAAAAAGAGATCAAACTTATCCAAGAAAAGGACATCAAGCAAGTGGCGCACCCAACGATTGCTGTGGGAGCTAAAGGAAGCTGGGATGGACGGATGAAATCGATTGAACAAGCTGCAGGAATTAAAACAAAAAGCAGTCATCTTACGGTAGCGATGAGAACTTTGACAGCAAAGAAAACAGAACAGCCCATTTTATTTGTGACAGCGGAAAAGCCTGTGACAATCGCTGGAAAAATCAATGTTCTGACTCAGTCAGAATTAACGGATCAACTGACTGGAACAGACCTAGTGCTTCAAAAGGCTGCAGCTCAAACGTCTAAACCATCTCACAAGATTCGTTTGAAAGATTTTGGCGGAGATGATGTCACGGTTGGGACCAACAAGACGGCATCCGACCACTACTATTATCCGAAAGCGCTACTGGCTAACCAAAAATCAGGTGCAAAGCTCAATCTTTCATTCAAAAAATCTGATACAGCGGCAAGCAAAACAGAACGGTTAACTGTTATGATCAATGACGAACCGCACGACGTACCATTAACAAAACTAGGCAGCAAAGATGCGAATGGATTCTATCATGTCTCGATTCCAGTCGATTCAAAGATACTTCAAAAAAATGAATATATTGATTTGCAATTTGTCACAAGTGGTTTTAAAAACATGGAATCTTGCAGACATACGGATGAAGAAGGCTGGATATTCATTGACAAAAATAGCTCTTTACAAATACCAGAAGGAACAACGAGTGAAAAGCCAGATTTAGCCGCATGGCCGCTCCCGTTCACTTCGAAAAATACATTGATCATCATACCAGATCAAATCAAACGTGAAACAATCAATCAAATGGCCATGGTGACGGAATCTTTTAGTCAGCCAGAAGTAGCTCAATATCATTTAATGAAAGCTTCTCAAGTGACAAATGAACAATTGAAAAATCACCCTCTCATTTTCATCGGAGGCATTCAAACATTCTCTCTTCTGAAAGAAAAAGCAGCCGATCTCGTTGTTCCGGTGAAAAAGGATCAGTATGATGTATCTTCTTTCGGCATGATCAACGAAACAACGGCTCGAATTGTATGGACGCAGCCATCTGTTTGGAATAAAGAACAGACAATGACAGTCTTTTCAGGAATGACTGCAACTGAAGCTAACGTGTCAAATGAAGTAATGCAATTTCTTCAAACAAATACAGAAAAAGCAACAGTTGCAATAGAGAGTAAAAACAAAGGTGTGTTTACTAATCATCAATCCGTCAGCAGCACATCGAACAGTCTGAAAACAAGTGAAAAACAAAGCAGTAGCGAGTCTTGGATTTACTTTGTGTGTATCGCTGCAATCATCCTTTTGGTGCTTGTGATGATTGTCTATTTCGTACGAAAAAACCGTAAAAAGACTGAGTTCTAAACGATCAAAAGACCTTGAAAAAATCTCTTTACTTTGGTGTCAAACGGGAGTATGATCTCTTTTATAAAAGACCAATCGCTGAATCATTTCGATGAGCGGGGGAACCAATTGTGGTGGTATAAAACACCACGTGGGGTGAATCCTTTTAAGGTAGGGCAAAATCTCATGCGCCCGAATCCGTCAGCTAACCTCGTAAGCGTTAAAGAGAGCAAAGACCAATCTGTGATCTAAACAATAGGCACAGGGGCATTCTATTGCCTCTGTGTCTTTTTGGCGATCCAAATTTTGTAACTCAAATCGTTTGACACTAAAGGAGCGGGCATCACATGTACAGTTTGATGAAGCGTATTTTAATTGGTAAACCATTAAAATCACAGGCAGCAGGAGAACAAAAACTATCAAAAATCAAAGCTTTGGCATTATTGTCATCAGACGCATTGTCGTCAGTCGCATACGGTACAGAACAAATCTTAATTGTTCTATCAGTTGTTAGTGCGGCAGCGTTTTGGTACTCACTCCCGATTGCAGGTTGTGTATTAATTCTTTTGATGGCGTTAATTCTATCTTACCGCCAGATTATTTATGCATATCCAGAAGGCGGCGGGGCGTATGTCGTCTCCAGCAGAAACTTAGGTGAAAAACCAGGGCTGGTTGCTGGTGGATCATTACTCGTCGATTACATTTTAACCGTAGCAGTGAGCATTTCTGCTGGGACCGATGCGATCACATCGGCTTTTCCAGCTCTATATCCATATCATGTCATGATCTCAATTGTATTAGTCCTAGTGATTATGGTGTTAAACCTTCGTGGACTGACAGAGTCGGCATCTATTTTGGCTTATCCTGTGTACCTATTTGTCTTTTCGTTGCTCATTTTAATTGGGGTGGGCGGGTTTAAACTATTAACTGGGCAAGTGCCGCCAGCACCTGAACATACAGCATTTGGCACACATGTATCAGGCATCACGTTATTTCTTTTATTAAAGGCATTTTCGTCTGGCTGTTCTGCTTTAACTGGTGTTGAAGCGATTTCTAATACAATTCCATCCTTTAAAAAACCAGCTGCACAAAATGCAGCGAGAACTTTATTGATGATGGGGGGATTACTGGCCGTTCTATTTGTAGGAGTGACATTGCTTGCGTTTGGTTTTGGCATCTCGCCAAAGCCAGAAGAAACGGTTGTGTCACAGATTGCATCAGACACTTTTGGACGGACATTTTTCTACTATGTCATTCAAGCTGTCACAGCTTTAATTTTAATATTAGCGGCAAACACAGGTTTTTCAGCTTTTCCATTATTGGCTGTCAACTTAGCAAAGGATAAATATATGCCGCGCATGTTTACAGTGAGAGGAGATCGGCTCGGTTATTCCAATGGTATTATCTTTTTAGGTGTAGCTTCTATGCTGCTTATTTGGTTATTTGATGGGAAAACGGAACACCTCATTCCACTTTATGCTGTCGGTGTGTTTATTCCATTTACCTTGTCTCAGACAGGTATGTGTGTAAAGTGGATTCGTGAAAAACCACAGGGATGGAAAGTGAAAATGCCTATCAATATCGTAGGAGCACTTATTTCATTTACGGTTTTCATGATTCTCATTTTGACCAAGTTCCATCTTGTATGGCCGGTATTTGTTTTCATGCCAATTGTTCTATTTATTTTTTATTCTATTAAGAAACATTATCTGTCTGTTGGAGAACAATTACGTTTATTGAATGAAACCGAGCCTGTCGAAATCAAAGGGAATGTGGTCATCGTCCCAATAGCAGGTGTCACACGTGTCGTCGAACAATCTGTTCAATATGCAAAATCCTTATCAGACCAGGTCATAGCGGTTCATGTATCGTTTGATAAAGAGAAAGACAAGAAAATTGAAGCTGATTGGGAAAAGCTGAATAGTGATGTGCGTCTTGTGATTTTACATTCGTCTTATCGAAGTCTCATTCACCCGCTTGATAAGTTTCTTGAAACGATTGAAGCGAAAGCAAATGCGCATCAATATAGAGTGATGGTACTCGTCCCTCAATTTATTCCGAAAAAAAGATGGCACACCATTTTGCATAATCAATCTGCTTTCTTATTAAGGTTCCGTTTATTATGGAAACGGGATATTGTTGTCGCCACTCTTCCATATCACTTTAAAAAGTAACAAGAGCAAGTTGAAACGTTTGATCAAAAGGGTGCGGTGGTATGGAGTAAGAAAAAAGGAGTTTTCTCACATGCCGCAAAGAACCGCAGGAAAAGAAGTAACAGCGCTACTGGAAGAGTGGGGCGTGAAACATATTTATGGAATGCCCGGCGACAGTATTAACGAATTAATCGAAGAACTAAGGCATGAATCAAGCAAAATTCAATTTATACAAACAAGACATGAAGAAGTGGCAGCACTTTCAGCAGCAGCTGATGCGAAACTAACAGGCAAACTTGGTGTTTGTTTATCAATTGCTGGGCCAGGTGCTGTCCACTTATTAAATGGACTATACGATGCAAAAGCGGATGGTGCACCTGTATTAGCGATTGCAGGGCAGGTTGCCTCAACTGAAGTAGGCAGAGATGCATTTCAAGAAATCAAATTAGAGCGGATGTTTGACGATGTTGCTGTCTTTAATCAGCAAGTACAAACAGCAGAAGCTCTGCCTGACTTATTGAATCAAGCCATCAAAGCTGCTTATACCCATAAAGGGGTGGCGGTTCTCACTGTCTCAGATGATTTATTTTCTCAGAAAATTAAGCGGAGTCCCGTTTATACATCACCTCTTTATGTAGAGGGAGATGTGCGGCCGAAGAAAGATCAACTGCTAAAGGCTGCTCAACTCATTAACAATGCGAAGAAGCCAGTCATCTTAGCAGGAAAAGGATTAAGAAATGCTAAAGAAGAACTTCTTTCGTTTGCAGAAAAGGCAGCTGCACCGATCGTCATTACACTTCCTGCAAAAGGTGTTGTTCCAGACAGGCATCCATACTTTTTAGGAAACCTAGGTCAGATCGGTACGAAGCCGGCATATGAAGCGATGGAAGAGTGCGATTTATTAATCATGCTTGGAACCTCCTTCCCATATAGGGATTACTTACCGGAAGACACACCTGCCATTCAATTGGATATCAAACCGGATCAGATCGGTAAAAGATATCCAGTAGAAGTGGGGATTGTAAGTGACAGTAAGACTGGTCTTCATGAACTAACCTCTTATATTGAATATAAAGAGCAGCGCGGTTTCCTTGAAGCTTGTACAGAGCACATGATGAAGTGGCGAGAAGAAATGGATAAGGAAAAATCTATTGCCACATCACCGCTTAAACCGCAGCAAGTCATCGCTAGATTAGAAGAAGCGGTCGATGATGATGCCATTCTTTCAGTTGATGTCGGTAATGTGACGGTATGGATGGCACGTCATTTCGAAATGAAGCAGCAGGATTTCATTATTTCCAGCTGGCTTGCCACAATGGGCTGTGGGTTACCTGGCGCAATATCAGCTAAATTAAACGAACCAAACCGCCAAGCTATTGCTGTCTGTGGTGACGGAGGCTTCACAATGGTGATGCAAGATTTTGTGACGGCGGTAAAATATAAACTGCCAATTGTCGTTGTGATCTTAAACAACAACAACCTTGGTATGATTGAATATGAACAACAGGTAAAAGGCAACATCAACTATGGTATAGAGCTGGAAGATATTGATTTTGCAAAATTTGCAGAAGCATGCGGTGGTAAAGGAATCTCGGTGTCATCACATGAAGAACTAGCACCAGCCTTTGATCAAGCACTTCAAGCTGAGAAACCTGTGATCATTGATGTTGCGGTGACCAATGAACCACCGTTACCTGGTAAAATCACGTACACACAAGCAGCAGGCTTTAGTAAATATTTATTGAAAAAATTCTTTGAAAAAGGTGAGCTGGATATCCCTCCACTCAAGAAAAGCCTTAAACGCTTTTTCTAAACAGCAGGTAGTCGGTCTTCTAATTAGAAGACTGACTTTTTTTGTTGAATAGGTAAAATCATTTCAATTGTCACTTGTTTTCTTCTGTATAAAAATATACAGACTGGCTTTTTTGCAACTTAAAGCCTATTTTTCCAATTCGGTGAGAAAGGTAAAATAGACTTTATGATCAATAATGGAGGGAGTGGCTTAATCTGGGAAAGATACTTGATGCAAAAGCACTAACCAGTGCCATGGATACAAGGGCAAAACACTATCAGGAACTCCGCGAACAAATGATAGATTTAAAAAAGGCACTTCAAGGTGTTGCCAATCTCGGTGACGACTTCACTGGAAAAGGTGCCGATAACATTAAAAGCTTCTACAAAGAACTCGCCGGAAATGTGGACATGTTTATTAGCTTCATTGATAAACAAAAAGCCTTTCATGAAGGTGTTTCTGGGACACTTGATGATACAAACTTTGGCGGCGACACCTTTGTAGAAGAACACTTTTTAGACAACGCTGTACATATGGGAATCAAGAATGCCAAAAGCATCGTGAAGGATCAAAAAAAGGCACTCAAAACGATTTTTCAAGATATTGATGACCTCATTTCTCTGGAGGTATTTGATAGTAAAACCTTTGACGAAAAGATTGCAGATGCGGAAGATGAACGGAAGAAAACGGTTAAAGATTTAATAGAACTTGATCAAAATCTAAAAGATGAATATGCTTTGTCAGAGACTGAGGAGAAGGCTACAATGGCATTGTACGCAGAAATGATGAATGCCACAAATGACGGAAAATCCATTTCGCCTATGAATTTTGACAAGAAAGCGTATCAAAATAGCGAAATCTACAAGGCAAAAAGCGATATTGAGAAGCAAACTTCTGAATATCTAAAAATCAAAAAAGATCAAGAAGAAGCCCGCAAGATTGCAAAGGAACAAGAAGCGCTAGCCAACCGTCCGTGGTATGAAAAAGCTCTTGATTACGGAGGAGATATCGTCAATGAACTGACAGGCGTGAACGATGCAAAACGTGCCGCAACAGGTGTCGATCCGATCACAGGTGAAGAACTCACCGCAGGACAGCGAGTCGCCGCAGGCGGCATGGCAGCAGCAGGCTACATCCCGATCGTCGGATGGGCAGGACGTATTTTCAAAGGCGGAAAAGCCGTCTATAAAACGACTCAACCACGTCTGCCGCAGTCAGAGCAGTCGACATTTACAAGACATCACAGAAGTCTTTCGATGCGTTGAAAACATCACAAAAAGGCTTATATGGACTCACCGCGACCAACGGCTTCAGCGAAGCGATTACGGGTCGAGATATGTTTGGAAATAAAGTCTCGAAAGAACAACAAGAAGCTAGTATGAATGCGGCGCTGGGGATGCTTTTGCCATTTGGGGCGAAAGGGTTTCGTGGGAAGATGGGGATTAAGAGTACGAGTGAACTTAAGCATCCGGTTTTAGATAATCCAAGAGTAGGTAGTGCATTAAAAGATGATTTTTATCATAGATTTAATGATATTATTGACAACTATGCAGTTCATTCAAAAAGATTTGATTTGCCGAATAGAAGAGGACATATGGATTCGTTGTATCAAATTGAGGGATCAATGGTTAAGTATGAGACAAAGTTTGTAAAAATTAAGAATAATGCACCTGAAATGATACAGTCGAAAGAGATAAGAAATGGCGTGTTTGAATGGGTTGTAGATCCAACAACTAACAAAGTAACCCATAGAACTTTTATACCTGACGGCAAAGTTACAGGAAAAATAAATCAATGGGGGAAATAAAAAATTGTATAAAATTGAAATAATCAAGAAAAGAGGATTTGAATGTAATTGGGCTACGTTGTTTGTTGGTAGACAGTATAATTTAATTCCTGCCTTAGAAGTAACAAACTATGCAGTGGAATATCTAGAAAATAACCCTCATGATGATAACGAGCTCATTCTTGAATTAGCGTGGGAACAAGAAGAAGTAAAGGTAGATGATATACTTGAAAGCATAATCTCTGATAATTCTTCGGAAGACATGACGAGAGAATATCATAAGTGGCTATATAGTATTATGAAAGAAGCGTATACTCACTCAACTGATGATACCATCTTTGAAGAAATTGAACATATTTTCTCAGTTTTTCACACGCCCGAAAATATGTATGATTTTTTTAGAGAAGTATCAGACGCATTTTATTATCCCCATGATTCACAAAAAACAATGAAAGAACTTGTAGAAGAGTTTTTAGAAAATGAAAAACAATTGATTTTAAATAAGTAGAGAACTTAAAGAAAACGATGGATAAATAAGCCATCGTTTTTTCGTACATAAGATTGTTTGTCTAATGACCTTTCTCTTGAGCATAGGGATTTTCATGGAATTGCAGAAGTCCTTTGGTGATTGAATTCTACGTGGAATGTTATATATAGGATCATTTTATAAAATTTTGAAAGAAACGGTGAAAACATAGATTGACAATAAAATAAGTATCATATCCGAGAAATTTGAAAATAAAAATATGGGTGAACTCGTAGAAGGAATTACGATTATCATAGATGGAAAATTTCACCTTGATATTTCTGATAAAATCAAGGTTTTTTAAACTGTAAATTCACTTTCATACCAAATCACCCCACACATAATTGGGAATCATATGTTAAACTAACCCAATCACCACAAAAAAAGGGGAATAAACCATGCTATGGATTTTCACACAAAACGAACAAAGTTTCGTTAATGTCCACGAAGTCACAGTAACCGGTAAAAAGATTGAAGGGTCTATCGCAGGCGGCGATTCTTGGGTCAAGACGCTCGGCAAGTATGACTCAAATGATCGAGCGTCAGAGATCCTTCAAGACATTGTGAAAGTAATTGAAAAAAACCCAAATGGTACAATGACCTATCGAATGCCTCAGCAGTAAAAAAAGAAACCACCTTTCCATCGCGAAAAGGTGGTTTTGTTTATGAAGGTGTTTTGGTAAAGGCTAAAAATAACGGGATGCCTGTGCCGACAAGTGTAGTGGCGAATAGGAACATACCGCAAATGAATAGAAAATGACTGGCTGAAAAGACGAGTGCCAGAATGAGAAACACGATGCTGAGTCCTGCCATGCTATATGATGGGACAAAGCGGCGTTTGTATGTGGCTTTCTTTGTTAGGAATGAGAAGAAAATGCCAAATAATAAAGGGACAATCCATAAGTAAAATAAAATAATAAGAGACATACATCATACCTCGATTTTTCCTTCTATTTTATCAGATGCCAATCACAACGGATACTACAAAGCTTCACTTTGTAAAATAGTTCATGCAATCGACACAATTAAGTGGGCTGATTGATCGAATTCGTTTTTTGTTTCATATATTCAGGCTGTAAAAGTGCGTACACACAGTGATCGGCAAAGTGGTCGCCCAGCCATTCACATTGTCTTAATATGCCTTCAAGTGAAAAAGATAAACGCTCTGCGATGCGTCTGCTTTTTTGATTATCAACAGCGGCTCTTATTTCAATGCGATGCAGACCGCACTCTTCAAATAAATAGTGAATGACCGCTTTGCATGCTTTTGTCATGATGCCTTTTCCTTGATAGCCTTCCCCGAGCCAATAGCCAATGGAAACCGTCCGATTAATCCAATGAATTTGGTGGGTGCCAATGATACCAACGAGTTCTCCATGTGACCAGATTCCAGCCTGAAAACCATTGTTTTGCAAAGCTTGCTGCATGGCACCTTGAATAAACGCCATGCTGTCTTCTTCTGTCTGCGTCGAATCGACCCATAGCATCCATTCACGTAAGTGCTCTCTTGAGCGTTGGATGAGCAGATACAGACTTCTCGCGTCTCTTGGTTCAAGCAGCCGCATGGATAGATCTTGATCCTGATAAAAAAACATGTGATCACATCCTCTCAAGGGAAATTCTACCACAACCCGATATAAAAGACAGCCTGATCACTGTCTTTTACATAAACGTATCCACAATTAAAAACAGATTCAGTGCGACAACAAGAGCTGCTATCACCCAAGATATTCCGGTCACCCAGCGAGCATTCGTCAAATCGCCCATAATTCGTTTTTTACTTGTAAACAAAATGAGCGGAATTAAAGCAAACGCAATTCCAAAGGATAAGACCACTTGACTCATCACAAGCGCAGATGTCGGATTGACCCCAGATGCAATGATCGCAATAGGGGGAATGATGGTAATTAGCCGGCGGACATACAGCGGAATTCGGTACTGAATAAAACCTTGCATAATAATATCGCCTGACAGTGTACCGACAGAAGAACTGGAAAGTCCGGCTACAAGCAGACCTACACCAAATAAGATCGCTGATACAGGACCTGCGAGAGTTCCAAAATGCTGAAATGCTACATCTAAATCCTCAACAAAAAGACCATTTTTAAAAAATAAAGCAGCTGCTACAATCAACATGCTGGCATTGATGGCGCCAGCAACTACCATCGCAATGAGGATGTCTAAAAACTCAAAACGAAAAATCAGCTTTTTCTCTTTTTCCGTTCTGCCGACGACTCTTCTTTGCGTTAAGGCTGAATGGAGATAGATCGCATGCGGCATCACCGTAGCGCCTAAAATACCAGCGGCAAGCAGTACGCTGTCTGTCCCTTCAAACCTTGGAATGAACAGTCCACCGGCGACACTTGCAAGATTAGGTTTGGCGACAAAGGTTTGTACAGCGAAAGCAATCACGACAACAAACAGCATGCCGGTAATTCCTGCTTCTAACGCTCGATAACCTCGTCTTTGGAGCTCTAAAATGGCAAAAGAACCGATCGCTGCAATAATCGATGCTTCAAGTAGCGGGATACGAAAGAGTAAGTATAAACCAAGGGCAGCCCCGATAAATTCGGCTAAATCTGTGGCGATAATGACGAGTTCGCCCTGAATCCATAAACCGATCGAGACTGGTTTTGGAAACTCTTCTCGAGCAATTTCAGGTAAATTTTTCCCTGTTGCGATTCCAAGCTTTGCAGACAAAGACTGGATGAGTAAGGCCATGAGATTGGATATGAGAATGACCCATAACAGAAGGTAGCCATATTTCGAGCCAGCTGCAATGTTGGTCGCAAAGTTTCCTGGATCAATATAGGCAATGGCGGCGATAAAAGCAGGCCCGAGAAAAGGAAGGAGCCTTCTAAATCCTTTCACCTTTCCTTCAAGTGCACGCTCCGCTGCCACTGACATGTGGGCCTGTGCCTCGATGTATTTGTTTGTCATATGTCATCACCTAGATTCTACAAAGTTTTGCTTTGGCACAAAAAGTTTCCTCGATGCAATTTTTAATCATCATATGCCCATCTTCATGAAAAGTCAACTATCTGAACTAATAGGTTTGTTTATCATATGTAAGTGAAAAAAATAGATACCTTGTCAATCAACACATAAAAAACACCGCCTCTTATCTTAGGCGGTGCATCCTCTGCTTCCTCTTCTTTTGTATCGTTTTTTAAGAAACCCTTGATCCAACGCTGCGGAAGATCAAGCTTAAAATAATGACGAAAATGGCTGCTCCTAAGATCGCTGGAATGATCGCAAATCCTGCCAGACTAGGACCCCACGTTCCAAGTAATCCATGACCAATCCAAGCACCTGCAAGCCCAGCAATCATTGAACCGATCCAGCCTCCTGGTACACTGCCTCCAGCGAGTGCACTCCCAATGAGACCAATGACAATCGCCACAACTAATGAAATCAGAAATCCTAACATGTTGATCACTCCTCTTTTGTTTGTTTACTAAGCAATAACCGTTTTAAAAGAGATTAAAACCTTTCGGAACCGCTTCAATGTTCGATACGTATGATGGACAAGGATTGTGTATAATAACAGACATATACTTGAACGGCATCTAAGGAGGCAAATGGCATGGAGGAAAGAGAGTGGCTAAAAGCACAATTAAAAGAGATTGAAAAATGGGAGAAAGACCAGCAAAAGGTATGGTTTTGGGAGAAACTCAGCCGGCTCCCATTTCAAATGCTGGACAAGCTGACCCCTGCCTTTATTCAAAAGAAAATCGGTGTGTTATTAGATGAGATGGGGCACTACATTCAATCAGGCGGTGTCTATTTGACGTCAGAGAAAGGCATTATTCATCAATTTCAAAAGAAATGTGCCGATGAATCGATTCAGCGTATTGAAGATATTGAGGCGGCTCCGATCGAGGTCATGGATGCCATTAGTGACCAGATGGGGAAAAACCGAACAAACCTCGCCACTGTACAAGGTGCGACAACAGGTGTCGGAGGTATGTTTACATTAGCGGCAGATATTCCGGCTGTCCTCGGTCTCTCTTTAAAAACATTACAGGATATCGCCGTCACCTATGGCTATGATCCGAAAAATAAAGAAGAACGAGTCTTTATCATTAAATGTTTACAGTTGAATTCTGCTGACGTTGTTGGGAAAAAATCAATATTAAAAGAGCTGAAGAGCTATCATGCATCAGAAGGGAAGCACGAAAACATGATCTCTCAAATTCAAGGATGGCGTGAGGTCGTATATAACTACCGTGATTCGTTTGGCTGGAAGAAGCTGTTTCAACTTGTCCCAATTGCGGGGATTTTGTTTGGTGCAGCGTCCAACCGCTCACAGTTAAAAGGAATTGCTGAAACAGGCATCATGCAATATCGAAAGCGCAGAATATTAACAAGATTAGAGGAGCTCGCTCAGCAAGAACAGCGTGACTCCGGCGCATAAAAAAATCCCTTTCTAAAAGGGATTTCAGCGTGTAGACAAACCCTCGCATTCGGTGTCAGTCCTGCGCGCTGGTGCTCACGAATGTCAAATTCGCTTCGCGCCAGTACTCGTCCTTCCTAGACTGCAAAGGTTTTCTATCACGCTGAAAAGAAGACAAAGCCCTTTCATAAGGGCTTTCAGCGTGTAGACAAAGTCTACACGCTTTTTTGTATAATAAGGGCAATAACACATTTCTGTGGGGGATGAACATGTTATCGAAACGTGAAGAAGAAAGAAGAAATCAATTAGAAGTCGTGGCCTTAGATGAATTAGTGCCTGAAGATCATCTTGTACGAAAAATTGATCAAGCGATCGATTTTGATTTTGTTTATGATCTTGTCAAAGATCATTATAGTTCTGATAACGGTAGACCAAGTGTGGATCCCGTTGTTCTTATTAAAATGGTTTTGATCCAATATCTATTTGGCATTCGTTCTATGCGTCAAACCATTAAAGAAATTGAAACCAATGTTGCTTATCGTTGGTTTATTGGGTATGGGTTTTCAGAGAAAATTCCGCACTTTTCTACCTTCGGTAAGAACTACGTGAGACGCTTTCATGATACAGATTTATTCGAACAAATTTTTTATCGAATCTTAAGAGAAGCGATGAAAAAAGGTCTCGTTGATCCATCTATCGCTTTCATTGACTCAACTCATGTAAAAGCGAACGCCAATAAGAAAAAACTTGAAAAGAAAATTGTTCGAGTAGAAACGAGAAGTTATCAAAATCAGCTTCATGAGGAGATCAATGTTGATCGTGAGGAACATGGAAAAAAGCCGTTACCCCTACAGAATAAAGAAGAGAAAAAAGAAATCAAGGTCAGTACAACTGACCCAGAGAGTGGCTACTATGTAAAGGATGAACGTGAAAAGTTATTTGCTTATTCATTTCATACGGCTTGTGATTCAAAAGGATTTATTTTAGGAACACTGGTCACTGGTGGAAATGTTCATGATAGTCGTATGTTAGATTCACTTGTATCAAAGGTGACAAAGAAAGTCGGAAAACCCAATGTAGTCGCAGTGGATGCTGGATATAAAACACCTTATATCGCCAAGTTTTTAATGGATCAAGAGATAAGACCTGTCATGCCTTACACTCGCCCGAAAACAAAAGCTGGTTACTTGAAAAAGAATGAATACGTATATGACGCACATGTTGATTGTTACATTTGCCCAAACGGGCAAATTCTTTCTTATCGTACAACGACTAGAGAGGGATATAAGCAATATGCGTCCGATTCAGAGGTATGTAAATCCTGCTCGTTTCTAGATAACTGTACACAAAGTCAAAATCACACCAAACAGATTCACCGACATATTTGGCAGGACTACCTAGACGAAGCAGACCATCTGAGACTCACTGAAATGAATAAGAACATCTATGCAAAACGGAAAGAAACGATTGAACGCGTTTTTGCGGATGCAAAAGAAAAGCATGGAATGCGATGGACGAAACTTCGAGGATTGAAAAAAGTTTCGATGCAGGCGATGCTTACTTTCGCTGCCATGAATCTTAAGAAATTAGCAAACTGGACATGGAAAGAGCCATGTCCAGCGTAAAGCGACTGATCAATTTTATCAAAATAAGTGAAAACCCCACTTTTACTTGAAGTAAAGGTGGGGTTTGTCTACGGTCTGAAATCCCTTTCTAAAAGGGATTTTTTATTTGGTCTCAGCATCTTCTTCAAACGCTTGAATCGGAGAATATTCATAGCGTGCCCGGAGCTCGCGGATTTGTTTGATTAAGGTGGAACCGATGATCCTTTCTGCTTCATCATATAAAGGATCGAGCGCCTTCATCCATTTTTGCCGCTCTGCTGGTGTTAATTCGTGTATGGCAATTGGAGATTCGCGTTTAATATCCTCCAGCTGATCCTTATTCATCTGTTCTGCATGTTTTTCATTCCATGCTGTTGTTTCTTCCATCGCTTCGAGTAAAATTCGCTTCGTCTCAGGTGTTTGGCGATCAAAAAAGGATTGATCTGTTAAGACGACATACCCTAAATACCCGTGATTACTGATCGTCATATAGTCTTGTATATGATAGAATTTTTTTGAATAAATATTTGAAATTGTATTTTCTTCACCGTCTACTTTTTTTGTTTCTAGCAGCTGAAAAGTTGAATTAAACGATTCCTGATAGGGTTTTGCGCCAAGAAGCTTGAATTGCTTTTCAATCATGTCACTTTGCATAATACGGAGAGATTGTTTTTTTAAATCACTAGGCTGCTTGATTGGGCCTTTATTCGAAGTGATTTGCTTAAAGCCATTTGTCCAGTAGGCCATTCCCTTTAGTCCGTCTTTTTGCAGTGTGCCGAACAGTCTCTGTCCAATCGCACCATGTAACCCTTCTTGGACAGCATCGTAGTTAGAAAAGGCAAAGGGCAGATCAAGTGCCAGCCATTCAGGGGACAGCATGCCGAGCTTTGACGTAGACGGAGCAATAAATTGAACTTGATTCTCTTTTAGTGCATTAATTTCTTCGATATCAGAATAAAGACTCCCGTTTGAAAAGATTTGAATGCTGATCCTGCCGTCGGATTTTTCATGAACAAGCTCAGCAAATTTCTTTGCAGCCAGCCCTTTTGGGGTATTATCTGCGACAACATGGCTGAATTTGAACACAAGCTGATCCTTCAGCCCAGTCTGTTCATCGTCGAAGATCGTCGCTGATTTAGGCATCATATGATAAAAACCAAAGTATAAAGCGGTTACAAAACCGATGATGAGCAATAGCGTATAGGCGAGTAAATTCTTCATGCGTCAGATCCCCCTTATGTCAAGGATACTTGACAGAGGAAGAATTCGTAAAGATACAGGTGAAAAAATGATGAGAAATCGACTGAAATTACAACAATTATCTATTAGATGGAAGCTCACCATCCTCACATATTTCGTTGTCATTTTTGCCCTTTTAATCGGAGGAATTGTTCTAGTCGGGGGAATTCAGCAAACAGAGGAACGAGAACTTCGAAAAAGGCTCATGAACACGGCAAGAACAGTAGCTGAGATGAATGAGGTAAAGCAGGCATTGGATGATCAGACAAAGGAGCGTGCGCAGTTACAGCATGCCATTGAAGAGATTCGGATTATCCAAGATGCTGACTACATTGTTGTCATGGATATGGATCATGTGCGATTGACACATCCAGTAAAAACAAGGATTGGCCAGCGCTCTGAGGGGACAGATGAAGAACCTGCTTTTGCAGAGCATATCTATTTCTCAGAAGCACAGGGAGAGCTTGGCACAGCCATTAGAGCCTTTTATCCAGTAAAAGATGAAAAATTTAACCAAACAGGGGTTGTACTAGTCGGAAGAACATTGCCGAGTATGGCAGATATATTAGGAGAAATGAAGCAGGATATCCTCATGATCCTTTTGCTGACGCTCAGCTTCGGGCTTGTCGGTTCATTTTTGCTCGCCCGTCATATTAAACAGCAAATGTTTAAGCTGGAGCCGCATGAGATTGTCAGAATGCTAGAAGAACGCACTGCTACCTTTCATTCCATTAATGAAGGGGTCATTGCCATTGATAACCAGCACATGATCACCATTTTTAATGAAAAAGCAAAGCAAATTTTCAGCGTGACAGGTGATGTAGTGGGCCGAAATATTTGGGATGTGCTGTCAGATACAAGGCTTCCAGAAATCATTGACCGCGCAGAACCCGTCTACAATGAAGAAATTCATATGAGCGGAAAGCGGATCATGAGCAGCCGAATTCCGATTGTGATGAAAAAGAAAATCATCGGAGCGGTTGCGATTTTTCAGGACCGGACAGAGGCGGCCAAATTGGCGGAGGAATTAACCGGGGTGAAGAACTTCGTTGATGGCCTGCGGGTGCAAAATCATGAACATATGAATAAGCTTCATACAATTGCGGGATTAATTCAGCTGGGGAAAGCCGATCAAGCACTCGATTTAGCGTTCCAAACGACCGAAGAGCAGGAGCATGTGACGGACTTTCTCCACCGTGTGATACAGCATGACGCAGTTGCTGGTTTATTGATGAGCAAGATAAGAAGGGGCAAGGAGCTTGGCATCAAGGTTGAAGTAGATAAAAATAGCAGTCTGCGCGATTTCCCAGAGCGGCTGGATCAGCATGATATGACGAAGCTACTTGGCAACCTGATCGAGAACGCCTTTGCCGCGTATGATACTGTAGAAAGAGACACAAAACTCATTTCTATTAGTATTGATCAAACAGAGGATGTCCTCGCGATCTTAATTGAAGATTATGGTTCTGGAATAGAAGAGGACATGATTCCTCATATTTTCGACAAAGGCTTTACTCACGGTAAAGAAGGCGGAACAGGCTACGGACTGTATATTGTAAAAACGATTATCGACAAAGGGATGGGAAATGTAGAAGTCACATCAAGCATCGGCATTGGTACCACCTTCTCAATCGAATTCCCAATGACAATAGAGGAGAGAGACAGATGACTCAGATTAAGGTGCTATTAATTGAAGATGACCCGATGGTGCAAGAAGTCAATAAAGAGTTCATTAAGAGTGTCCCTGGCTTTCAAGTTGCGGCTGTAGCAGGAAATGGCGAGCAGGGCATCCAGCTAATCAAAGACATTCGCCCAGATCTTGTGGTGCTCGATGTGTATATGCCTAAAAAAGATGGCGTCAAAACACTGCAAGACATCAGAAAGCAAAAGATGCAGGTGGATGTGATTGTGATTTCGGCAGCAAAGGACAAAGAGACGATCGGCACCATGCTTCAAAATGGTGCCCGAGATTATATCATTAAGCCATTTAAGTTTGAACGGATGAAAGAATCTCTTGAAAGCTATAAAGCGTTCAAATCAAAAATTCGTACCGCAGCAGAATTTTCTCAAGAGATGCTCGATGATATCATACGAAAGCCTGCAGTTAAGCAGGAAGAGACATGGCTTCCTAAGGGGCTGAATGTGCATACGATGAATGAAATTAAAGCCTATATGCGTCTGCAAGAAGGAGCGCAGTCTGCAGAGGAAGTCGCCAATGCACTTGGGATTGCACGTGTCACGGCACGCCGTTATTTAGACTTCCTTGTAAAAGAAGGCGAGCTGAAATTAGATATGCAATATGGCGGGGTCGGACGCCCTGTGAATAAATATATCGTACATTCTGACTAAGAGACCAAAAAGACCAAAATGTACGATATGTCCATAAGCTTCACAGCCTTTGATGAAATCGCTATCATTTACCTACAGATAACAGTTAAGCGTTTACATCAAAGGGTGAGGGAGTTGATTTTTTATGAAGAGGCTATTGAAGAACCTGACATTTCAGGTCATTGCAGCTGTCATTATCGGGATCATTGTTGGGATGGTTTGGCCAAACGTCGGGAAAGAAATGAAGCCGCTTGGTGACACATTTATTAATGCAGTGAAAATGGTCATTGCACCCATTATTTTCTTAACCATTGTTCTTGGAATTGCCAAGATGGGGGATATGAAAAAGGTTGGAAAAGTTGGGGGAAAAGCTTTTATCTATTTTGAAGTTGTGACGACGCTTGCGCTTGTCATCGGACTGTTTGTGGTCAATATCATGAAGCCGGGAGCGGGTCTTGACTATAGTAAGCTTGAAAAAGGGGATGTCTCGCAATATACCCAAAATGGGGGACAGGGTATCGACTGGATGGAGTTTGTCACACACATTGTGCCATCTAACATGGTAGATGCCTTTGCAAAGGGAGATATTTTACAGGTCTTATTCTTCTCTATTTTATTCGGTGTTGCGCTCGCTGCACTTGGCGAGAAGGGGAAAGGCATCATCGAATGGCTTGATAAACTGTCGCTTGTCTTCTTTAAAATCATTGGTTACATCATGCGTGCCGCGCCATTAGGGGCATTTGGAGCAATGGCTTATACAATCGGACACTTCGGTTTAGCTTCAATTAAACCACTGGCTAGTCTGATGCTTTCCGTTTATATGACGATGTTCTTGTTTATTTTCGTCGTGCTGAACATCATTTGTAAAATGTATGGCTTCAGCCTGTTCGGTTATCTCCGTTTTATCAAAGATGAAATTTTAATTGTTCTTGGCACAAGTTCTTCAGAATCTGTCTTGCCAAGAATGATGGATAAAATGGAACGCTACGGGTGCTCTAAGTCGGTCGTTGGACTTGTCATTCCGACAGGCTATTCTTTTAACTTAGATGGAACCTCAATCTACTTGTCCATGGCCGTGGTCTTCTTAGCGCAAGTGTTTGGGGTGGATCTATCCATCGGACAGCAGATCACGATTATCCTTGTTCTGATGCTCACATCAAAGGGAGCAGCTGGAGTCACAGGAAGCGGATTTATCGTGCTGGCTTCTACACTTGCTGCACTTCAGGTTATCCCGCTAGAAGGTCTTGCACTGCTATTAGGGGTCGACCGTTTCATGAGTGAAGGAAGAGCGATTACGAACCTGATTGGAAATGGAATTGCGACAATTGTTGTAGCGAAAAGTGAAGGGGAATTTGACGAAGCGAAGAGTAAAACAGCGCTACAGGAAATGCGAAATATCAAGCAGGCTGTTTAGTATAAAAACAACCAAAAACCGAAACCTTATGTTCTACATGGGGTTCGGTTTTTTCTTGTGTAAAAAAGAAAAAACATAAAAGCTTGATAAATTTAGGACGAATCGTAAGACCTCATTGACCTTTTGTTATATAATTTACAGAAAGATCCGATATAATGAATATGAGATCCAACGAAAAATAGACTTTAGTCCTGGCAGGTGTGTAACGTATGGCGGCATTTTTTAAATTGTTCGAAAAACCTGGTGTTAAGAGGTTTTCAGTATTTGTAGTATTAGCCACAGCATTATATCTATTAAGAGGAATGATGAATTTAATCCTCCTGACCTTCATTTTCACCTTTTTAATGAACCGGTTAGAAGAGGTCATAAGAGGCTTTTTAAATCGCTTCCTGAAAATAGGACAGAAATCAGTCATCACCATTTTGTACATCCTTCTAGCTGGTGGATTGACGTTTGGCGGCTTTGTGTTTGTGCCCATCATTGCTAAACAGGTGGAACAGTTATTTCATTTAGGGAAAAAGATTGCAGATCATCCACAAGATTTACCCTTCTTTGACGTCGTCACCAATGTGTTCGGAGATTTCAAAATATCTTCTTTCTTCGAGAAAGGGTTTAATTTCCTCTATACATACTTAACAGATTTCAGCACGTTCAGTATCCAGGTCATTATGTCCTTAATATTAAGCATGTTCTTCCTGTTCGAAAAGGAACGCCTCATTCAATTCATGAATAAGTTCAAAACGAGTAAAATCTCCGTGTTCTATCATGAAATTGCCTTCTTTGGACGTAAGTTTTCCAGAACATTTGGTAAGGTACTTGAAGCA
Source organism: Bacillus sp. FSL R5-0397 (assembly GCF_038593395.1). NCBI lineage: Bacteria > Bacillati > Bacillota > Bacilli > Caryophanales > Bacillaceae > Bacillus > Bacillus sp. FSL R5-0397. Next base: position 541,059 of record NZ_CP151992.1, read on the forward strand.
CAGTTCATCATTGCAACAGTTAACTGTGTCTTAACGACAATTGCGCTTGGCATTATGGGCTTCCCGCAATTATTTGGATTAGCGGTCATGGTCTTCTTGTTAGGTTTAATTCCTGTAGCGGGTGTGGTCATCTCCCTCGTTCCACTCAGCATCATTGCGTATACACTTGGAGGCGGAATGTACGTCCTATATATTGTGCTGGTGATTGTGATCATCCATGCCATTGAAGCCTACTTCTTAAATCCGAAGCTCATGTCAGCTAAAACAGAGCTCCCTATTTTCTTCACGTTTATTGTCCTAATCTTTTCTGAACACTATATTGGCATTTGGGGACTGATTATCGGCATCCCAATCTTTGTGTTTATCTTAGATATCTTGGAGGTCACGAATAAGGAAGAAAGTAATTAAAAAGTTCATATGAACCTGTTTACAATTTTCTAAAAATAAGGTATAAATAGTATGAAAATATCATATTACCACACGCTTAATCCTTCTAAAGGAATGGGGGACCCAAGTTTTTGGGGTGAATTTTTCTTATTTTAAGAAAAAAGGACATCTCTTCGTCCTAACCCGTCAGCTAACCTCATCAGCGTGAAGAGAGTAGACAGTGGTACACGTATGGACACGCAGGCCCACGAGAAGACTCTCTCGTGGGCCTTTTTGACGAGGAAGGGGAGATTTTATTGAAGCTTGCGACGAAAATTATTATTGCTTTAATTGTAGGTGCAATCACAGGACTACTGCTCAACATTTTTGCTCCAAATGTATTCAAAGTGTTAGACCCTTATCTATTTACACCTCTAGGTCAAATCTTCTTAAACCTGATTAAAATGTTAGTTGTACCGATTGTCTTCTTTTCGATCACACTTGGTGTAGCAGGCCTTGGCGATCCGAAAAAACTTGGCAGAATCGGCGTAAAAACCATTACTTACTTTCTACTCACTACGACTTTTGCCATCATTATTGGCATTTCATTGGCCTTACTTATTAAGCCAGGCGCATTTGGCAATTTTGATACGAAAGCGGCAGAATATTCCGCTAAGGAAGCCCCATCAATGGCAGACACACTACTCAATATTATTCCAACCAATCCAGTCCAATCTCTAGTTGAAGGAAATATGCTTCAAATTATCGTCTTCTGTGTATTTTTAGGTCTTGGCATTGCCTTGCTCGGTAAAAAAACAGAAGGTTTGCTGAAGCTGTTTGAACAAGGAAATGAATTAATGATGTATCTTGTCGGTGTTGTGATGAAATTCGCACCGTACGGGACATTCGGTTTGATCGCAACGGCAATTGGCAGTCAGGGGCTCGATGCCATGAAAGCGATGGGACTTTACTTCTCAGTCGTCTTAATTGCGCTGATCTTGCATTTCTTCCTGACCTATGGGTCAACCGTTGCCCTATTAGCTAAACGAAATCCAATGGCATTCTTCAAAGGATTTTCTCCAGCGATGGTTGTGGCATTTAGTACATCAAGCAGTAACGCAGTGCTGCCAGTATCAATGGAAACAGCTCAAAAGCGCTTAAAGGTGCCAGAACCTATTTCAAGCTTTGTGCAGCCGCTAGGTGCGACCATTAATATGGATGGTACAGCGATCATGCAAGGGGTTGCGACTATTTTTATCGCACAAGTGTATGGAGTTGAATTAACCCTTGTTCAAATGCTGACAGTTGTCTTAACGGCAGTACTAGCAAGTATTGGCACAGCAGGTGTCCCAGGGGTAGGGCTCATCATGCTAGCCATGGTTTTAAATTCCGTGAATCTTCCTGTTGAGGGCATTGCGCTGATCCTTGGCATAGACCGCTTATTAGACATGGCAAGAACCGTGGTCAATATTACAGGTGACGCAGCATGTGCGGTGATTGTTTCTGAAACCGAGAAGAAACATGAGAAGGAAGCACCAACACCTAATTTATCACTGTAACAACAAGAAGGGCTGACTGGATCAGCCCTTTGTTTCGTGGAACGGCTTGTCTAGCGTGATATACTTTTTACAGGATGAGCGGCCGTAACTGCCGCCATAGGTTTTACATCAGAAGGAGGAACCACTTTGCAGTCTGCTGTTTTACACATAGAGAACGTCGATAAACAAATTGGCCGGCATCAAATTTTACAACATATTTCGATGGACATTAGGCAAGGGGAAATTGTCGGTTTACTTGGACCAAATGGGTCTGGAAAAACGACCTTGATTCGATTGATTGTTGGCTTGATGAAAAAAAACAACGGCCGGATCATCATGAATGGATATTCTCAAGATGATGATCATCTAAAAGCGATGTCATCTGTTGGGGCGATCATAGAAAATCCGGAATTTTATTCATATTTAACAGGTTTTGAAAACCTTGAGCTGTATGCGTCTATGCATGATGGAGTTTCAGAAGAGCGCATTTTTGAAGTGGTAAAAAGAGTTCGTCTGGAGCACGCCATTCACCAGAAGGTCAAAACGTATTCACTAGGGATGAAACAAAGGCTCGGGATTGCACAAGCCATTTTGCATAAGCCCAATCTGCTCATTTTAGATGAACCAACAAATGGGCTTGATCCCGCAGGAATGAAGGAGTTTCGAGAGCACTTGCAAATGCTTGTACAAGAAGAAGGTGTCTCTGTGTTATTTGCTACACATCTTTTGCATGAAGTAGAAGAGCTTTGTGACCGCATGATCATCATCCAAAAAGGACAGATCAAAGCCAATACAAACCTTCGCGACATGGAAGGAAAAGAGCAGGTGCTGATGAATATTCAGCCAGTAGAAAAGGCAGTTTCATGGCTAGATACGCAAGGATATACATATGAACAAAGGGATCAGCATGTGCTGGTTCAACTGAAAAAAGACCGTGTGCCGGAGCTGAATAAACAGCTTGTCTTAGCAGAATTTGATGTACTTGAAATGACGCCTCAAAAACAATCAATTGAAGAGGCCTTTATGAAATGGACGGAAGGCGGGACGGAAGATGCTTCAACTCATCAAGAATGAACATAAAAAAATCACGAGACAAAAGATCACATTCATTGCACTTGGACTGATTGTTGTCTTTCAATTGACGATGGCACTAGCATTAAAACGAGTCATTTCCGGGCTTGGCGGGCAAGATACAGTCGCGAACTATTTTGCTTATTCCACGAATGTTGTGTTTATTTTACAAGTGTTCGCTGTCGTGATTGGCGCCACATTGATCTCAACAGAGTTTCAAAAAAGAACCATCAAGTTCTTGTTGATCCGGCCAAAGACAAGGCTTCATATTTTCTTGTCAAAATACATCACTCTTGTGCTGATGGTCCTTTACCTGTTTGTTTTTTATTATGTGTTCGCTTTTCTTTTTGGCCTTATTTTCTTTGGTACTGATTTTGATGAAAGCACTGGCCGGTTATTTCTGCACACATTTGCTGTGATTGGATCACAGTGGGTGGAAGTGGTCATGATGGCAAGCTTTGCTTTTCTGTGCTCAAGTTTGTTTAGAAACAGTCTGATTGCACTTGTGACTTCATTTTTCGTCTTATACGCGGCGAAATCATTAGTGTCGATCATGTCTCTGTTAGAAAATCAGTGGGGGAAAATTCTACTTTTCGCTAATACGGACTTCACACAATACAGTTTTCAAGGTCCGCCGCTCTTTCAGGGCATGAACCCTCTGTTTTCGCTATTCATTGTAGGGGCGCATTTCGTTTTCTTTGTTGGTGCTGCTTGGCTCCTTTTTTGGAAGCGTGATGTAAATGTGTAAAAATTGTGTCAAATAACAAGAAAAATTCGTGACATCTTTGTGAAAACGAGTCTGTATTTCACGATAACCGGCTGATTTTGTCTTATAATAAGACAGAGTCATGGAGGTGGCACTATCGTGAAAAATTTTATTACGGCTTTACCTATTTTGCTGCTGTTGTCGTTTTCGTTTGTGTCTTTTGCCTTCCAGTTTGATCATCTTGTTTATTTCAGACTAGCGCTAGGGATCTTTTCATTAGCGGGTCTTTTCTTTCTGTATACACTTAAAAGAAACATGAAATGGTTCATGGTCTATTTATATGCGAGCTGGATCGTTCTTGCTGCCGTTACGACATTTGAAGAACCCGTGTTTTCACAATTCTTCTTCGGTGGTTTAACGATGACAATGGGTTATCTAACATATATGCTCATCTATTTAGGAATGAAGCAAGACCGTGTAGCGAAATCACATTAAAACAAAAGCCGATAAAATCGAAGAATAGATTTTATCGGCTTTTTCTTTTCTTCAGGCAAATAAAAAAGCAGCCATCTGTTTGACTGCTCTTCTTGTGTTTATGATTCACGTCCAGCAGCGGCAAGCTGCTTCTGGTGCTTTTTGTCGATGGTTGCGTATATACTTTCCATCATCTTAGGGTCTCGCATGATCGCTTCTTTGTTTTCTTCAATCAATTGCTGATACGTTTTGATTTTTTTCTTAGACATGTAACTCAACGCTCCTTTGGTAGAATGGACTCTATAAGATTTCACACAGATGAAATTGATAATCATTTTCAATTAGCATCTCCATTATACAAAGCAGAATGTCATAAGTAAAGATTCAATTCAGAAAATTCACGTAACCGACATATTCCCATCCATATCGACGATGAATTCTTTCCCAGGAAATAATCCGCTGTCAAACCTTGTCATGAAATCAGATCAAACATTCCTGTCGATGTTGAAACATTTTAGCCGCACATCTCGTCTTATGAAGAGATTTGATTTAAAAGGATATAAAAAAGACACCAGCATGAGTTGGCTGATGTCTCCATTTAAATGAGTTATGAAACGTGTTCTTGAAGAAACTCTGTTACTTCTTCAGGTGATTTAGCGTTGGCACTGTGTAAATGACCTGTTTTTTCGCCATTTTTGAAAATTAACAGGCTAGGAATTCCCATGACCTGATACGTTTCCGCTAACTCAGGAAAGTCGTCTTTGTTTATTTCAAACCATTCATTCTGAGCATAAGCCTCTAAGATGTCTGGAATGAACATGTCCATTCTAGTGCAATCAGGGCACCATGTCGCAAAGAATTTAACGATGACCTCTTTGTCTGATTGAATGATTTCGTTGAATTGTTCAGTGCTTGTAATTTTTTTCAATTTGTCACAACTCCTTTTCAATGTCATTTTAATATAAAATAAAGGCGAATGACATACAAATGCTCGGGGGGGCGCTTACAACCTTTACAAATCATTTCAATTCCGTAACAACAAAAATTAATTAGAGCATTTTTGCTTGAAAGTGATAAGATAGTAAAGATGAATTTTAGTGGGGGGAGTATCCATTGAAAATAAGTTTAGGATTGGTTTACGGCGGAAAGTCAGCCGAACATAATGTATCACTGCAAACAGCCCTTGCAGTTACGAAAGCACTTAACACTGAGAAGTTCGATATACATCCAATTTATATTACAGAAGAGGGCGAATGGCTAAGAGGAGAAAAACTCACTGAACCAGTATCAAACGTCAAAATGCTTCAATTTGAACAAAATGCAAAGACGTTTTTACCAACTTCTTTAAATGAAAGCATGTTTCCACAGCCTGCATCAGCTGATGAAAAGATTGATGTTGTCTTTCCATTGCTACATGGGCCAAATGGTGAAGATGGGACCATGCAAGGGTTACTTGAACTAATGAATATCCCGTATGTCGGTAACGGCGTTCTCGCGTCTGCTGCGGGTATGGATAAAGTCATGATGAAAGATGTGTTTGCTCAAGCTGGGCTTGCGCAGGCAAAGCATCTTTCCTTCAATAAAAAGGATTATGAGAAAGCCATATCAGACAGTCTAGAACAGGTAGAAGCAGTTCTCGGGTATCCTTGTTTTGTGAAACCTGCCAACATGGGATCAAGTGTCGGAATTAGTAAATGCCGCAGCAAAGAAGAGCTGCAAACAGCATTTGATTTGGCTTTCCAATATGATCGTCGTGTTGTTGTGGAAGAAGGCGTTGTAGGACGAGAAATTGAAATTGGTGTATTAGGAAATGACGAGCCGAAATGCTCAGTCGTTGGTGAAATTGCACCTAAAACAGATTTTTATGACTACAAAGCAAAATATGAAGATGGCGATACAGATTTGATCATTCCTGCGAGTGTGTCAGAGGAAGAGTACAAGACGATTCACGATATGGCGATTAAGGCATTTAAAGCCATTGATGGATCTGGCCTCGTACGTGCAGATTTCTTCCTAACAGAAGAAGGCGAAGTGCTGATCAATGAAGTGAATACAATGCCAGGGTTCACACCTTTTAGTATGTTCCCGCTGCTTTGGAAACATACTGGTGTAGAGTATCCTGAGCTGATTGAGAAGCTGGTGTCACTTGCAATTGAACGCCATCAAGAAAAACAAACCATTAAAACCACTTTTTAATGTAAGAAGCAAGCAGACACTATCCTACAGGTAGTGTCTCTTTTCCTTCAAACGTGAAATGAGAAAGAGAGGCGAAAAAACATGATCAAACGTACAGTGAAACAAGTCGCCCAAATGGCTGGTGGCACATTATCGAATGAAGCTTTTGGCGAAGAACAGATACACGGAGTGACAACAGATACACGAAAAGTATCAAAAGGCGCACTATTTATCCCGCTTATTGGGGAACATTTTAACGGTCACACTTTTGCTTCAAAAGCAGTGGAGCTTGGAGCGGCAGCGGTTCTTTGGAATCAAACAGAAGCGAATCCACCGTTCGATGTACCTGTCATACTTGTAGAGGATACTTTGACAGCACTCCAACAGCTTGCAAAATCATACTTAAAAGAGGAAAATCCTCGAGTTGTCGGTATTACTGGAAGTAATGGCAAAACAACGACGAAAGATATGATCCATTCAGTCTTACAAACGACATACAGAGTCCACAAAACGGATGGCAACTTTAATAATCACATTGGACTTCCACTGACCATCCTTGCGATGCCAGAAGGAACCGAGATTGCTGTACTAGAGATGGGCATGAGTGCAAAAGGGGAAATCGAATTTTTATCTAAACTCGCTGAACCTGATGCAGCTGTCATCACCAATATTGGAGAATCTCATATGCAGGATTTAGGATCAAGAGAAGCCATTGCAGATGCAAAATGTGAGATCACAAAAGGGTTAAAAGAGGATGGGACTTTTTATTATTTAGGAGACGAGCCTTTACTCCGCCAAAGAGCAAATGCCCTGGCACGCAGCGTAAAAATGTTTGGAGAATCAGAGGACTGTGATATCAAGGTGATTCACATCCACCAACTCGCTGAAGGTACTGAATTTCAAGTGGAGGGATATGCTCAAGGGTTTCTCATTCCTGTATTAGGGAAACACAATGTAAAGAATGCTCTTGCAGCTATTGCAATCGGCCAGCATTTCGGTCTGAATGAAAGACAAATTGCCCAAGGGCTGATGCAAACGAAATTGACAGGCATGCGTTTAGAACTGTTTAAAACAGATAAGGGCATCACGGTTATCAACGATGCGTATAATGCGAGTCCTACGTCGATGAAAGCAGCGATTGATCTTGTAGGAGATATGGATGGCTTTGCTAACCGCATACTCGTTCTCGGAGATATGCTGGAGATGGGCAGTGAAGAAGAGACCTATCATTTTGAAGTAGGGGAGTACATCAAGCCTGAGTTTATTGATCATGTTTTAACGTTTGGCCGTCTTGGCGCATTCATTGCTGAAGGAGCAAAGAAAGCATTTGGAGACGACCGCGTGTCTTCTTATATGGACAAAGAAGAACTGAAGAAAAAACTAGCGGATGTGGCAGGACCTGACGATGTCGTTCTGGTCAAAGCTTCCCGTGGCATGAGATTGGAAGACGTTATTACTGCACTATAAATCAGATCGGCAAAGAAGGTGACAGGGTGATTGGCTGTCTATGTATACACGGTTTTACTGGTGCCCCGTATGAAGTAGAGCCGCTTGCGGAATATTTAAAGCAGACGACAGATTGGACGGTACAATCTGTCACGCTTCCGGGGCATGGGGAGGAACTTCAGCTCAAAGGCATTCTCTATCAGGAGTGGATTGCCACCGCTGAATTAGAACTCTTATCCCTTTACCGAACATGTGACACCATTTATTTGGTCGGCTTTTCTATGGGCGGGATGATTGCCTCATATTTAGCAGCGAAGTATCCAGTGGCCCGTCTTGTTCTGTTAAGTGCTGCTGCTAAATATGTAAACCCAAAACAAATGATTCAAGACACAAGGCAGATGGTGAAGGAATCCTTGTCTGGTTTGATTGAGACGAACCCATTGTATGATCGATATCGTCATAAGCTGACGAGTACACCGCTATCAGCTGCTGTAGAATTTATGAAATTGGTGAAGCAAACGAAAGGTTCTCTTGAAAAGCTTCATCTACCTGTCTTGATCGTTCAAGGTGAAAGTGATGGGATCGTCCCCGCTTCTAGTGCAGAATTCATTTATCATAAAATCCCGTCCCGTCAGAAAGAAATGTTCTATTTACCTGATTGTAAACATCACGTTTGTCATGAGCCTTGTGCACAGCAATTGTTTGAGAAAGTCGAACAATTTCTAAAAAAAACAATTTAATCTATAGAAAAGCTAAAATGTGGCTAAACTAATATAAATTGAATCCCACTTGTTAAAATTTGCATCATTTTTGTCGAATGAGTGACAGGCCTATGTTACAATAGGTAAGAAAAGGTGGTCGATTCGGTTGTTTCAATATGACGGAAAAACCTTTATCCCGCAGTCTAATTCGAGCAATGGGGAAGTATCGGAAGGAACCATATTTCAATATCGTCAGGACGGGAATATTTTAACGGGCACATATCAAGGCGGCAGTATTCAATCTGGCGTGCTTGTAGGAACTGTGAATATAGACGGAGCACTTCATTTTAGATATCATCATGTTAGTAAGGATGGCAGCATGAGAAGCGGTTCATGTCATTCCACTCCTAAGCAGCTGGATAACGGAAAAATTCAACTGTTTGAAAAGTGGAAATGGATGGACGGAGATCAAAGTGAAGGTGAATCGGTCATTGTCGAGCAGTAGATATATCCATTTCTGTCTTGTTGAAAAACAAATAGTGTAATGGTAAGATATAATGTAGGGTAATTCGGGCTTTGTATATAATGGACCTGTCCTTTCATACAAAGGGCAGTTTTTAATGATCATTCACGAGATTACTGAAACAGCAATTAGAAGGAGTTTGAATAATTTGACTATAACGTTTCAAGATTTTCAATTAAGCGAAAGTCTCATGAAAGCTATTAACCGCATGGGATTTGAAGAAGCAACACCGATTCAAGCGGAAACAATTCCTCTCGGTCTTCAGAATAAAGATGTCATTGGACAAGCACAAACAGGAACAGGAAAAACTGCAGCGTTTGGTATTCCTCTTGTAGAAAAAATCGACCCAGCGTCTCCAAATATCCAAGCGATTATCATTGCGCCAACAAGAGAATTAGCGATTCAAGTATCTGAAGAGCTATACAAAATTGGCCAAGACAAGCGTGCGCGCGTACTTCCGATTTACGGTGGACAAGATATCGGTCGCCAAATCCGTTCGCTCAAGAAAAATCCTCATATCATCGTAGGGACTCCAGGACGTTTACTCGATCACATTAACCGTCGTACAATGCGTCTTCAAAATGTTGAAACAGTCGTGCTTGATGAAGCAGACGAAATGCTAAACATGGGTTTCATCGAAGACATTGAATCGATCCTTTCAAATGTACCAAGTGAACACCAAACACTTTTATTCTCTGCGACAATGCCTGCACCAATTAAGCGTATTGCAGAACGTTTCATGACAAACCCAGAACACGTAAAAGTAAAAGCGAAAGAAATGACTGTATCTAACATCCAGCAGTTCTACTTGGATATCCATGAACGTAAAAAGTTTGATACATTGACTCGTCTTCTTGACATTCAATCACCTGAGCTTTCAATTGTCTTCGGCCGTACAAAGCGCCGCGTTGACGAATTGACTGAAGCACTGAACCTTAGAGGTTATACAGCTGAAGGAATTCATGGTGACTTGACTCAAGCGAAACGTATGGTTGCGCTTCGTAAATTCAAAGAAGGTTCAATCGATGTGCTTGTAGCAACAGACGTTGCAGCACGTGGACTTGATATTTCAGGCGTAACACACGTGTATAACTTTGACGTGCCACAAGATCCAGAAAGCTATGTACACCGTATTGGTCGTACTGGACGTGCTGGACGTACAGGTATGGCGATGACATTCATCACACCACGTGAAAAAGATATGCTTCGTGCGATCGAGCAAACGACTAAGCGTAAAATGGATCGTATGAAAGAACCAACACTAGATGAGGCAATCGAAGGACAACAACAAGTAACCATTGATCGTCTGCGCACAATCATCAGTGAAAACAACTTAAACTTCTACATGACAGCAGCTGCTGAATTATTAGAAGATCATGATTCTGTTACAGTGGTTGCGGCTGCCATCAAAATGATGACAAAAGAGCCAGATGCAACGCCTGTTCGTTTGACAGATGAAGCACCAATGGTTTCAAAACGCAATCGTAACAACCGCAGCTCTTCAAAACGTAGAGACGGTGGCGGCGGAGGCGGCTATCGCGGAAAAAGCCGTTCATCTTACGGTGATAAAAAGCGTTCTTCAAATGACCGCAATCGTTCTTCTAACGATCGTCGTCAAAAGAAATCTTATAACAACTAATTCAAAAGCGAATCCTTTGCAGGGTTCGCTTTTTTTAACAGGCCTAATGAAACTTTTTAGGCTTTCTTTCGTAATATATTGATAGAAAAGTAAGAGAATGGGGGAAGAATGTGAGAAAACAGCCGCAACGTCAAATCAGCTTAAATGGATTAAAAGTATGGCGTCTTCAAAATGGAATTATCTCATTGATTTTCTTATTCATCATCATTGGGGTATTTGTAGCTAGTTATTATTTTCAATGGCCATATTGGATTGGAGCCATCCTCATCGGTTTGTGGATTTTACAGGTCATCTTCGGAATCTGGCTCATACCGAAAATCCGCCACCACATCTGGCGCTACGAAGTATTTGAGAACGAAATTGAAATACAGCACGGACTGATTCGTGTCACACGTGTCATTGTGCCAATGGTACGTGTTCAGCATGTGGATACATCCCAAGGGCCGCTTTTAAGGCACTACCGGTTGGCATCTGTTCAAATTTCTACTGCTGCGACAGTGCATGATATTCCGGCACTGGAATTAGAAGAGGCAGATGAGCTTCGCGATTACATATCTCGATTAGCAAGGGTGACGGAAGATGATGTCTGAACCAAAACGTGTACATCCAATCTCGATGTTCATTGATTTTATATCAGATGCCGTATCCATGATCAAAAACTTCATTATCCCTTTTTTCGTGCTTATTTTTGTGAACTCGAATTCAAGTATTCGTTTTTATGCGTTTATCATTCTTGGTGTGCTTCTTTTATGGAAAGCTGTTTCAACCGTTTTAGCATGGAGACGATTCACCTACCGAATGGAAGACGATGAATTTCGAGTAGAATCAGGTGTCATCACCAAAAAGAAAAAGTATATCTCATTAGAACGAATTCAAACGGTGAATACAAGTGAAGGCATCTTCCAGCGGATTTTCGGTTTGGTTCGGGTGCAAATCGAAACGGCAGGCGGGACGGATGGACCTGAAGTGAGCCTGACGGCCATTACAAAAGCAGAAGCTGAGCAATTAAAGCAATCGATTTTCAACCGGAAGAAAAGCTTGCAACAAGAAGAAATGAATGATGAAAATTTAGATCTCCCTGATCCTCTGACAGCGCAACAGCCTGTAGAAAAAGAAATCAGTGTTTCCTACCGAATGGGTATACCAGAGCTGCTTTTGGCTGCGACCACTTCAAGCGGAATCGGCGTCATTATTTCTGGGTGTCTCGCCATTTACACACAAATAGATGAAATTCTGCCTTTGGACGGATTCCTCAAACGGTTTTCTTTTTTAAGTCATGCGAGTGTTGAGATTTATGCGATTCTCATATTTATTGCCGTATTGATTGCGTGGATTCTTAGTGTTGGGGTAACAGCCCTTCAATATGCGAATTTTAACGCAAAACGAAAAGGGAAAGACATCATCATCACAAGAGGACTCATCGAAAGGCATCAAATGACCATTCCGCTTGCGAGAATTCAAGCAGTGAAAATCAAGGAAAATATTCTTCGTGAACCATTTGGTTTTGCGACGGTCATGCTTGTCAGCGCAGGAGGTTCCATTACAGAAAAAGAGACCTCTTCTGTCTTATTTCCACTCATACGGAAGAAAAAAATCAATGAATTGTTAACGCAATTTACAGATCAATATCAGCTGGCACCAGAAAGTGAATTGAAAAAAGTGCCGAAGCGTTCACTAAAACGTTATCTGATATCTTACGGATTTGTTCCATTACTTGTAGGTATAATCCTTTCTGTACGTTTTCCACCATGGGGATATTTGGCGCTGATTCCATTACCATTTGCCTTGTTCTTTGGGTATTTAGCCTATAAACAATCAGGATATGTGATCAAAGATCAACTGATTCAATTAACGACAAGAGGTATCGGCAAGACCACCGGAATTGTTTTAAGAAAACGAATGCAAAACTATACGATGACCCAATCTTATTTTCAAAAGAAAGGGCGGGTGGCAAGTATTCACACCTTTGTGAAGTCCTCTGCCTTGCTTGATTCCTTTGGTGTGCATCACCTTGAAGAGGAAGACGCTGCACATGTATGCGATTGGTATTCCTATGAAACGAATCAATCAACTTAAACCAAAAAATGTCGATCAGCTCCCGTTAAACGGAGTGATCGACATTTTTTATGAGCTTAATAGCGTCGTTTTTTTGAATGGAAGAATAGGGTGATCGGTGCTAGGATCATGCCGCCTATCAATCCAAATAAGTGGGCCATGATGTTGATGTTCGAGTTGACGAACGTCATAATGACAGAAACGCCGAGAATCGTTAAGATGACCTGAGAATTACCACGGTCCATCATATGCGTTTTAAATAGGACAAGATAAAGATAGACGCCAAATAAACCAAATATCGCACCAGAAGCCCCGACATGTACGTACTCTAAAGGCTCCACCCAATAGGTTCCGAGATTGCCAATGAATCCAGCACCCAGATAAATCACAAGAAATCGAACCTTTCCAAGCAAATACTCAAGTGCGGGAGCGAATAGGAAGAGCGACATGGAATTGAACAGAATATGTGTCAGACTTCCGTGAAGAAAAATAGGCGTTAAAAGCCGCCACCATTCTCCTGCTGCAACACCATAATTAAAACCAACGAGATGGTCCTGCCCAAGCTGGATCATTGGAATAGGGATTGCAAATAAAAGCCATAGGCCGATTTGCAAAGCAAGGATCGCTGTTACGATTGGATACGATCTAATAAATTGTTGAAAGCTCTCCGTTCGAATAAACATAACAAACCCCTTTTGACTAGATAATGGTAAGTTTATAGTAACACGTTTATGAAGCGAACATCCAAATTAGTACGAGTATCATAGGAGGTACCTCATGATTAAAGGAATCGGTATGGATATTGTAGAGATCGGCCGGCTGTCACGAGTGCTTAGCAGGCAGCCCCGTTTACCAGAACGAATTTTGACTTTACGTGAACAGGAAGTCTTTCGCACACTAAGTGAAAAGAGACAGCTGGAGTTTCTGGCAGGACGTTTTGCGGCGAAGGAAGCATTCGCAAAAGCATACGGTACGGGAATTGGTCAGTATGTCAGCTTTCACGACATCGAGATACAAAAAGATGCGAACGGAAAACCTCTCATTAAAAGTGAGAAAACAAAAGAAGACTACGTTCATGTATCCATTACACACACAAAAGAATATGCTGCAGCACAAGTTTTAATTGAAAGGTTGTCAAGCTAGTCTGCATATTGTTTGTCCCCCCTTCATATATTGGGTAGTGCGATAAGGAAGGGCGAGTTGCTAACAGGCTTTGATGGTTCGCGGTACGCAGTTAACTCTTGAGGCGTACTGTTAAAGTCAAACAAGCGGTTTCTTCCTTTTAACACAATTAACGAAGGGGTTGAAAAGGGTGAGAAAAAGCTTTGTTTTGCTTGTAACGGGGATCCTTTTTGTACTGATTCTCTCCGCATGCGGTCAAAAATCTCAACAGGATATCGTTGGAGATTTAAACAAAAAGGCAGAGGAAATGACATCATACAAAGCCAAAGCAAAAATGACCATTGAGACAGGAAATGATCCGCAGGAATACCATGTGGAAATTTGGTACAAGAAGCCGGAGCTTTACCGTGTCTACTTAGAAAATCCGAAGAAGGATCAGAGTCAAGTCATTTTAAGAAATGGCAATGGTGTATTTGTGCTGACACCTTCATTAAACAAAAGCTTCCGCTTCCACAGCGATTGGCCGAACAACAGCAGTCAGGTGTATTTATTTGAATCACTTGTGAAAGACATTAAAAATGACAGTGCAGCTCAGTTCAAAGCAAAAGAGTCGAAGTACGTTTTTGAAACAAAAACCAACTATCAGCACAACCAAATGCTGCCGACCCAAGAGATTACCTTTCATAAAAAAACAATGGCGCCTGCCAGTGTGAAAGTACTGGATAGCGATAAAAAGCCAATGGTGAAAGTAGAATTCTCTCACTTTGAATTCAACAAATCCTTTGACAAAGACGCCTTTGATGAGAAGAAAAATATGACACTTTCTCAAATGGATGTTGCCACAAGTGCAGATCCATCTGACAGCTTTGCGGTGAAAACACCTGTGGATATGCCAGAGGGCGTGAAGAAAATGGAAGAGAAAGAAATGACAACAGATGCCGGGAAGCGTTATGTGATGACGTATGGCGGAAAGAAATCCTTCACACTCATTCAGGAAAAAGCGCGGGTAGCAGAAGCGTCTACGCCTGTGACAATGAACGGCGAGCCAGTCGATCTTGGCATGACAGTGGGTGTTCTGACAGACAAATCTCTTTCTTGGACATCTGATGGAGTTGACTACTTGATTTCTTCAAGTGATCTATCGAAGGAAGAGCTCTTGATGGTTGCAAAGAGTGTAGAAGGCCAGTCAGCTAAATAAATACCTCAGGCGAGAGCCTTAGATATGAAACATCAGCCCTATACAAGGGCTGATTTTCTTTGATTTGTTTCACTTTATTCCTGATTTTTAGTATCATATGAGGGGATTGAATCATTCAATAGGGAAGTGTGACGGATGGACACAAACGCCTTTTATAGAGACACATGGGCAGAAATTAATTTATCAGCAATCAAGCATAATGTTTCACATATGAAAGATCATATCGGTCAAAATGTTCAACTAATGGCTGTGGTGAAAGCCAATGCATATGGACATGGAGATATAGAAGTGACAAGAGCTGCTCTCAAAGCAGGAGCAGACGTATTAGCCGTCGCCTTTTTAGATGAAGCCATTTCTTTAAGAAATAAAGGCATCAAAGCACCAATACTGGTACTCGGCGCTGTACCTGCTGAATATGTCAAAGTCGCCGTTCGATACAATGTCATCATGACTGCATACTCCATCGATTGGCTGAGAGACGTCACCAACATGATGAAAGGGCAGATGGGACAGCCTATACGATTTCATTTGAAAATAGACAGCGGAATGAACCGATTAGGTGTGAAAACGATTGAGCAAGTGAACGAAGTGAAAAAACTTGTCAGCGAGCACTCTTATTTACAGCTGGAAGGCGTATTTACTCACTTTGCGACAGCAGATGAAAAGGATGAGTCCTACTTTGATCGGCAGGTCGACACCTTTCAAACACTGCTTGAGCCGCTTCATACGGACAAGCTGCTCGTTCATTGCGCCAACAGTGCAGCGGGTCTAAGGTTTAAAGACGTCTTGTTTAACATGGTTCGCTTCGGTATCAGTATGTACGGGCTGTCACCGTCAGAAGAAATCAAGGATGAACTGCCTTTCAAGCTCGAAGAAGCTATGTCTCTTCATACAAAACTTGCCCATGTGAAGCACATTCAAAAGGGTGAGAGTGTCAGCTACGGAGCAACGTATACAGCCAATCAAGATACGTGGATCGGCACGGTTCCAGTTGGCTATGCAGATGGATGGATCCGGAAGCTGGCAGGAACGGAAGTACTTGTTGGTGGAAAGCGCCGGAAGATCGCCGGAAGGGTTTGTATGGATCAATTCATGGTTGAACTGAAAGACAAGCTTCCAGTAGGGGAACCGGTCGTTTTAATTGGTAAGCAAGGAGAAGACATGGTACCAGTCGATGAAATCGCTAAAAGACTTGAAACCATTAACTATGAAGTCACGTGCTCGATTGGCCACCGTGTTCCAAGAGTATATATAGAAGACGGCAAAAGAGTGCAAGTGCGGAATCCACTCCTTCAAGGCGGGTCAAGTTTTTTATAAACAACATTCAAAAAGAACGATAGTCAAACTGACTTCGTTCTTTTTTATTCGACAAAAATAGGGTAAACATTCTCCCTTTTTTAGAGATTTTGGAAATACCGTATGATTTTCGGAAAAAAGCGTATAATGGGAAAGAGGAACTCCATTATCATCTTGATTTACGGGTGGCGAGCCGCTTCATGTTCTAATAAGAAATCATGAAAAAACAGCTTTGCTTGTGCATTGAATAATGGTATGATTAGTCTTGGAATGGATCGAAACGGTATCCGTAAGTTTTGTGGAGGTGTATGTTTTTTGTCTGAATCCAGCGCAACAAACGAAATGAAGATTCGACTGCCGGAGGCTTTAATGTCTGAGATCGAACGAGTAGCAGAGCAGGATAAGGTAACAAGAAATGAATTGATCTACCGAGCGACAAAAACGTATATTCGTGAACGTAATATTCGACAAAATCGTGAATCGATGAGACGCGGCTACATGGAGATGGCGAAAATTAATCTGAATATCTCTTCAGAGGCACAATACGCAGAATTTGAGGCTGAGAATACAGTTGAGCGATTAGTCAGCGGGGGTTAAACATTTGATTGTTAAACGCGGTGATGTTTACTTTGCTGATTTATCTCCTGTTGTTGGCTCCGAGCAGGGCGGGGTTCGCCCGGTATTGGTGATTCAAAATGACATTGGAAATCGCTTCAGCCCGACTGCTATCGTTGCAGCCATAACAGCCCAAATACAAAAAGCGAAATTACCGACTCACGTCGAAATTAATGCAAAGCGCTACGGCTTTGAACGAGATTCTGTCATTCTTTTGGAACAAATTCGTACAATCGATAAACAAAGATTGACAGATAAAATCACACATCTTGATGATGAGATGATGGAGAAGGTTGATGAAGCCTTACAAGTTAGTTTGGCTCTTATTGATTTTTAATATGGTGATACTTGGTTGCTCTATTGGGAGCAACTTTTTTTGTGTTCAATTTTTTTTAACGTTATAATGAAGAAAGACTAAAGAAGAGCTTTAAATGTAAGTAGGGGGTAAAACATGTCGAATCATATCGTGTTAGCTTTTGCAAGAAAGCACCAAAAGGAATTAGAAACAGAGTGGACGGACATTTTAAAACGACTCGGAGAAAAAGAAACGGACATGATGCTGAACGACAAAATGTATGAAACCATCTGTTCGGAATATGTTCAACTCATCATTACATCCCTTTCAGAGGGGGATCATGAGGATTTTGAAGAAAAAGTGCAAAATTTTGCTTTGAAAATCGTTCAAATGGGTATATCACTTAAGTTACTGGCAAACGGTCTAACGGAAATCCGTACACATTTATATGAAAAAATGAACGATGACAAAGATACAACACAAGAAAGTCATGACCTCATCTGGCAAATCGATCGATTCATCACACCCATCCATAATGAGATCTTAAACCAGTATTCCATCTCATGGGAAAAAACCGTCAGCCTTCAAAAAATTGCGCTGCAGGAACTTTCTGCCCCGCTAATCCCTGTGTTTGAGCACATCACCGTCATGCCACTTGTTGGCACAATTGATACAGATCGTGCGAAAAAAATTATGGAGAACCTGCTTAATGGTGTCGTCAAACATCGCTCACAGGTCGTCCTGATTGATATCACGGGTGTACCTGTCGTAGACACAATGGTGGCACACCATATTATTCAAGCGTCAGAGGCTGTGAGATTAGTAGGAGCGAAGTGTTTACTTGTCGGTATTCGCCCAGAAATAGCCCAAACGATCGTTAACCTTGGAATTGATTTATCTCAGGTTACAACAAAGAATACCCTTCAAAAAGGAATTCAAACTGCTTTGGAAATGACAAATCGAAAAATTGTTTCATTGGAGGGATAACCAATTGAGAAATCACCCGAAGATTCCAATCTTAAAATTATATAATTGTCTTCTGATTTCAATACAGTGGGAGCTTGATGATCAAACAGCTCTTCACTTTCAAGAAGACTTACTGAATAAAATTCATGAAACAGGAGCAAACGGTGTGGTCATTGACTTAACATCCGTCGATATGATTGATTCATTTATCGCAAAGGTATTAGGCGATGTGATCACCATGTCCAAGCTCATGGGGGCAAAAGTTGTATTAACAGGAATACAGCCGGCAGTCGCTGTGACGCTTATTGAACTTGGCATTTCACTGGAAGAAATTCAGACAGCACTAGATCTTGAACAAGGGCTTGAGACACTGAAGCGGGAATTGGGGGAATAGATATGAAAGACCAATCCTGTGTAAAAATATTGACGGAATGGGACATAGTCGCAGCAAGACAATTGGGGCGGAATGTTGCAAAAGAACTTGGTTTTGGAACAGTTGACCAAGCAAGAATTACGACGGCCATTTCAGAATTAGCTCGTAACATCTATTTATACGCTGGTAAAGGTCAGATTTGTATAGAAGAAGTGATGGAGCGCGGAAAGCGTGGACTCAAAGTCATCGCAGCCGATGAGGGGCCTGGCATCATGGATATACGTAAAGTAATGGAAGACGGATTTTCTACATCAGGCGGACTCGGAGCAGGCTTGCCGGGCGTCAGAAGACTGATGGATGAATTTAAATTAGATTCCGCACCAGAACAAGGAACTGAGATACAAGCTGTCAAGTGGCTTCGCTAGGAGGGAAACCATGGATTTTAAGGAGGTAATGGAGCAGCGTTATCATCAGCTGCTCAGTCGTTATATCAGTGATTTAACTGAAACATCGCTTTATCAAGCTCAAAAATTTAGCCGTAAAACCATTGAGCATCAAATACCTCCTGAAGAAATAGTGAGTGTTCACCGAAAAGTGATTCAGGAGCTTTACCCTGATTTGCCGGAAGATGTCTTTCATTCACTAGACTTCTTAATTGAAGTCATGATTGGATACGGACTTGCCTACCAGGAGCATTTAACACTAAGAGGCATCCAGCAAGAAATTAAGTCGGAAATTGAAATTGCTGCAAATGTTCAGCAAACCCTTCTGGAAACGAAAATTCCAGAAGGAGACACATTTGATATCGGAGCCATCAGTGTGCCGGCAAAACAGATGAGCGGGGATTATTACCATTTCGTAACAGATCACGATACAATCAATATCGCGATTGCAGACGTCATTGGGAAAGGCATTCCAGCTGCGCTCTGTATGTCGATGATTAAGTATGCGATGGACTCCTTGCCAGAGTCAGGCAGCGGCCCAACGAAAGTGCTCAAAACCCTTAATCGTGTGGTCGAGCAAAACGTAGACCCAAGCATGTTTATCACCATGTTTTATGGCAGCTATAATAAAGAAACACATGAATTTAAGTACGCATCGGCTGGACATGAGCCGGGCTTTTTCTATTGCAAAAAAGAGAATCAATTTTACGATTTAGATGCAAAAGGTCTTGTCCTTGGAATCGCACCAGACTTTGATTATAAGCAGTATGAGAAGCATTTGGACGTAGGGGATATGGTGATCTTATTCTCTGATGGTGTCACAGAATCCAAATCGGAGGATGGCTTCCTAGAGCGTGAGGATATCAAAGCCCTGATATCTGAGAACCTATCCTATTCAGCTCAGGAAATGGTGGATTCCATCTATGACAGCTTACTCAAGCTGCAAGAATTTCAGCTGCATGATGATTTTACGTTACTTGTCCTCAAAAGGAAGGTTTAGAAAGTGCATAGACGGGTATATAAAATTCAAGGAAACAAGAATTTCGAGGTGAATGCATAATGAATATGTCTGTAAAAGAGCATCAAATAGATCAAAAAACGAAAATTAGTGTTAGTGGAGAAATCGATGTGTACTCTGCTCCTCAGCTAAGAGAAACACTCATGCCTAAAGCCGAGGCGGGAGAGCATCTAGAGATCTGTTTGAAGGATGTTACGTATATGGATAGTACAGGATTAGGTGTATTTGTTGGGTTGTTTAAAGCAGCTCAAAAAGCAGGTGGAACACTAAAGCTTGAGAACTTATCAGAGCGGCTTGTAAGGTTGTTTGAAATTACTGGATTAAAGGACATCATTGACATTTCTGCAAAGTCAGAGGGTGGGGTACAATGAACGAAACAGTAGATCTAATCGAGATGAAAATACCGGCAAAACCAGAATACGTAGGCATCATTCGTCTGACTCTTTCAGGCGTAGCGAGCCGAATGGGCTATGCCTACGAAGAGATTGAGGACTTGAAAATTGCCGTCAGTGAGGCATGTACAAATGCAGTTCAGCATGCCTATAAGGGAAAAGACGGTGAAGATGGAGAGGTAGCTGTTCGCTTTCTTGTCTACGAAGATCGTCTAGAAATCATTGTCGCAGACAAAGGCGGTAGCTTTGACTTTAAGCAAAAGCAGGAAGACCTAGGGCCGTACACATCTGCTCATACGGTGGATCAATTGGCAGAAGGAGGTCTTGGTTTATACTTAATGCAAACATTGATGGATGAAGTCGAGGTGCAAGCAAACTCCGGAGTTACCGTGGCGATGACAAAGTTTTTAAACAGGGAGCGAGTTGACCATGACACAACCATCCAAAACTATGAAACTAACTAAAGATGAAGTGGATCGCCTCATTCAAAGCTATCAATCCAACCAAGACGAGCAGGCGCAGCTGACACTAGTTGAGTGTTATACAAATCTTGTGGATATGCTCGCGAAGAAATACTCCAAAGGAAAAAGCTTTCATGAAGATTTAAGACAAGTTGGAATGATTGGTCTACTTGGCGCAATTAAGCGTTATGATCCACTTGTCGGTAAATCATTTGAGGCATTTGCCATTCCAACCATTATCGGGGAAATCAAACGCTTTTTACGTGATAAAACATGGAGTGTCCATGTACCAAGACGAATTAAAGAGCTTGGACCAAGAATCAAGATGGCTGTTGATCACCTGACAACGGAAACGCAAAAGTCACCTAAAGTACAAGAAATCGCAGAATATCTAGATGTAACAGAAGAAGAAGTGCTTGAAACAATGGAGATGGGCAAAAGCTATCAAGCGCTGTCTGTTGACCAAGGCGTAGAGGCAGATTCTGAAGGAAGCACTGTGACGATTTTAGACGTCGTCGGCTCACAAGAAGAAGGGTACGAACGTGTAAACCAAAAAATGATGCTTGAAAGTGTGCTTCACGTTCTGACAGATAGAGAAAAAGAAATTATCAATCTCACGTACTTGCAAAATAAAAGCCAGAAAGAAACAGGCGATTTACTCGGCATATCTCAAATGCATGTATCAAGGCTGCAGCGGAAGGCAGTTAAAAAGCTACGAGATGCACTGTCAGAAGATGCGTCTATGGAGCTAGGGTAATGAAGCAGATCGAACAGCATGAGCATGTAAACGCCATTATCTATCAATCGAACAAAGAAGGAAAATCATGCTGCGGGGACAGTTTTTTTATTAAAGCAGATGATGAAGAACTAATTTGTGCTGTAGCAGACGGATTAGGCAGCGGCCAGTTCGCCAATGAATCATCTTCTTTAGTCAGCGAAATTGTCGAAGAATATGGACATGAGGATGTGACAACCCTCATCGATAGATGCAATCAGGCCATGAAAAATAAACGCGGAGCCACTGTAGCCATATTAAAGGTGAATTTTTCCCAGCAGCAGTTTACCTATTGTTCGGTTGGTAACATTCGTTTTATCTTGAATGCACCTTCTGGCGACTATATTTATCCACTTCCGACATCAGGATATCTATCAGGTAAACCTAGAAAATACAAAACATACACCTATTCCTACGAAAAAGGTTCGACATTCATTATGTATTCAGACGGGCTGAATGTGCCAAACATGCGAATGTGTTTAAAGCATAGCCATTCAGTTGCAGACATCGCAAAAGAACTTGAAACATACACACAAGACAAGAAAGACGATCTCACCTATGTACTTGGTCAGCTTACATGAAATAGCTGACCTTTTTTCTGTTTTGCCAGTTTTTTTGATACACTAAAAGAGAAGACACAGTGAGAGGATGCAAAGTATGAAGACATCTGACTTTTTATTGAAACAAATTGCGACAGAATTAAAGCTTTCAACAAAACAAATTGGAAGTGTAATCCAGCTATTAGAGGATGGCAACACCGTCCCGTTTATTGCACGCTACCGGAAAGAGCAGACAGGCTCACTAGACGAGGTGCAAATTCAAACCATTTCTGAACGCTATACATATATCCAAAATGTGACGAATCGAAAAGAAGAAGTGATTCGCTTAATCGCTGAACAAGACAAATTAACAGATGAATTAAAACAGAAGATCGAACAGGCGCATAAGTTGCAAGAGGTCGAAGATTTATATCGACCATTTAAACAAAAACGAAAAACGAAGGCAAATGTAGCCAAAGCAAAAGGACTTGAGCCGCTTGCGGAGTATTTACTGAAGCTGCCAAACGATGAGATCGAAAAGAAAGCATCGGCTTTTATTAATGAAGAAAAAGAAGTCACAACCGCAGAAGAAGCACTAGAGGGCGCCCAGCACATCATTGCTGAACAGCTTGCGGATGATCCTGATATGCGGAAATGGATTCGCAGTGAGACGTACCAAAAGGGAAGTCTTGTCACATCAGGAAAAGACGTTGAAAACGACGAGAAAAACGTCTATGAAATGTATTACGACTATCAAGAGCCGATTAAAAAAATTGTGCCTCATCGTGTACTCGCGGTCAACCGAGGCGAGAAAGAAGGGATTTTGAAAGCAGCCATCGAACCACCTGCTGAAAATATTCGTTTCTACCTCGATAAACAAGTCTTAAAAGGCAAGCAAACGACGGCGAGGCCTTACATTGAAGCGGCCATTGATGATGCATACAAGCGCTTGATTCAGCCTTCAATTGAACGGGAAATACGAAAAGAGCTGACAGAAAAAGCAGAGGAACAAGCCATTCATATTTTCGCTGAAAATTTAAGAAAGCTCCTACTTCAACCGCCGATGAAAGGGAAACGTGTACTTGGGGTGGACCCTGCGTTTCGTACAGGCTGTAAATTAGCCGTCGTGGATGATACAGGAAAAGTCCATCATATTGGCGTCATTTATCCGCACCCGCCTGTGCAGAAAAAAGCGGAAGCCAAACAAAAAGTGAAAGAAATCATTCAATCATCCAACATTGAAGTCATTGCGATCGGAAACGGAACAGCCTCAAGAGAGACCGAACAATTCATCGCAGACTTGATCCAAGAGCTGGACCAGCCAGTTTCATATTTGATCGTGAATGAAGCAGGGGCAAGTGTATACTCTGCATCTGCACTGGCAAGAGAAGAGTTTCCAGACTTGCAAGTCGAAGAACGAAGCGCTATATCCATTGCTCGAAGATTACAAGATCCATTAGCAGAGCTCGTAAAAATAGATCCAAAATCTGTCGGAGTAGGCCAATACCAACATGACGTGAGCCAAAAGCAATTAAACAGCTCGTTAACCTTCGTGGTGGAGACGGTCGTCAACCAAGTCGGTGTGAACGTTAATACAGCTTCACAGGCACTGCTGCAATATGTGTCAGGTCTTTCAAAAGCCGTCGCAGGGAACATCGTCAAGCGCCGTGAAGAAATTGGGAGATTCACAAGCAGAAAAGAGCTGAAGGATATCCCAAGGCTTGGTGCAAAGACATATGAGCAGTGTATCGGCTTCCTGCGCATCACAGATGGACAAGATCCACTTGACCGCACGGGTATTCACCCTGAAAGCTATAAAGAAACAAAACAGTTTTTACGCATGATTAAGATGACGCCAGACGATCTTGGTACAGAGCAGTTAAAAGAGAAAATCGCAGAGGTCAAGCTAGACGAAGCCGCACAGCAGCTTGACATTGGTCCAATTACACTCCAGGATATCATCGATCAGCTCACAAGACCTGAGCGTGATCCGCGCGATGAAGTACCAAAACCTCTTTTGAAAACAGATGTGTTGAAATTGGAGGACTTGAAGCAAGGGATGGAGCTACAAGGAACGGTGAGAAACGTCGTAGACTTCGGCGCATTCGTTGATATTGGCGTAAAACAGGATGGACTTGTCCACATTTCCAAGCTGAGCAACCGCTTTGTGAAGCACCCACTTGACGTCGTGTCAGTTGGTGACATTGTGACCGTATGGGTAGACTCCGTTGACCAGGCAAAAGGCAGAGTGGCTCTATCAATGCTAAAACCAGAGTAAACAAAAAACGAGGCGCACCTTAGGATGGGGTGTGCCTTGATGTGACTGAATGCTTTTTTCTATAGAAGTACCAGCATTGATTAAGCAATTTGATTTGATAATGATTTTTCTCATAAAATGCTTTCTGCATCTGATTTTTCAGCCAGTTGGGCATCGCCCATTCCTCCTTTGATCAAAACAGTGGGTGTACCTTCAATGTATGCAAAGAGGAAATTGTCCCGTTCGAGGTTTTTATAGAAAGGAACGATCTTGATTGAACGAGAGAGAGTTACAGCAGTTAACAGAAGACATTTCAGAGCAGTTCTTTGGTAAGGCGTTTCGCCATCAGGCTGTTTTTAATGACCGTCTTAAAACGACAGGCGGGAGATATTTACTTGGAACACACAATATCGAATTGAACCGCCGATACCTAGAAGAACATGGACGAGAAGAATTAATCGGAATCATCAAGCATGAGCTGTGTCATTATCATCTGCATCTTGAGGGAAAAGGCTATCAGCATCGTGACCGTTCTTTTAAAGAGTTATTAAAACAAGTAGGAGCCCCGCGTTTTTGTACAGCGCTAAAGACCGTACAAAATAAACGACGTGGACAGAAGCGACAAGAATATGTTTGCACAGGATGCGGTCAGTATTTTATCAGGAAAAGGCGAGTTGATACCTCTCGTTATGTGTGCGGCGTCTGCAAAGGAAAATTAAAATGGCAGCGTACAATCGGTTCAGAGTGATATGCATTCCTTTATGGGGTGCTTTTTTTGTGAGATGAAGTAGACATATTGAGACAAATAGAGACGCGAGTCTCATTTTGTCTCTTTTTTGATCGATGGGAATCGCTCAAATCCTAAGCTTTCAAGCGCCATGATGTTGGCACGCTTTTTGCTTGTATAGAAGTGCAAGCAAAAAAGATAGGAGGTTTTATCATGGAAATGGCACTTACAAAAGAAAAAGCCGTTTGGATGTATCAAAAAATGCAGGAGATTCGCCAATTTGAAGATCAAGTACACATGCTTTTTACAAAAGGGATCCTGCCAGGTTTTGTCCATCTTTATGCTGGTGAAGAAGCTGTTGCTGTAGGAGTCTGCGCTCATCTGAATGAACAAGACAGTATTACAAGTACACACCGTGGCCACGGTCATTGTATCGCCAAGGGCTGTGATCTAAAAGGAATGATGGCAGAAATCTATGGAAAAGCCACAGGTCTTTGTAAAGGTAAAGGTGGATCTATGCACATTGCAGATTTTGATAAAGGAATGCTCGGTGCCAACGGGATTGTTGGAGGCGGCTTTCCACTTGCGTGCGGGGCAGCCCTCACGGCTAAATATAAAAAGAAAGACAATGTAAGCGTTTGCTTTTTTGGGGATGGTGCTAACAATCAAGGGACTTTTCACGAAGGAATCAATCTCGCTGCCATCTGGAAACTGCCAGTCATTTTCATCGCAGAAAACAATGGTTACGGGGAAGCGACGCCATTTTCGTATGCTTCAAGCTGCAAATCGATTGTGGATCGAGCCGGTAGTTATGGTATTCCGGGTATTCAAGTGGATGGAAAAGATGTGACAGCCGTTTATCAAGCAGCAGAACAAGCGATAGAACGAGCAAAAAATGGAGAAGGTCCGACATTGATTGAATGCATGACATATCGGAATTATGGTCATTTTGAAGGAGACGCTCAGCGCTACAAAACCAATCAAGAAAAAACCGAACATCAAGAAGAGAAAGATGCCATCACTCTTTTTAAAAACGAATTATTAAAGCAGCAGCTGCTAACAGATCAAGAAATATCAAGTATTGAAGCGTCTGTAGCAGAAGCGATAGATGAAGCCGTAAGATTCAGTGAAGAAAGTGAATATCCAGATCATACTGAATTGTTAACTGATGTGTATGTTTCGTATCAATAAATCTGAAAGGAGAGAGGGAAATGACAAGAGAAATCAGCATGTCTAGTGCTTTGAATGAAGCGATTAAACTGGCAATGAGAAGAGACGAAGATGTCATTTTAATGGGGGAAGATGTTGCGGGAGGTGCTCATGTAGATCACTTACAGGATGATGAAGCATGGGGCGGTGTTCTTGGTGTAACAAAAGGGATTGTTCAGGAATTTGGGCGTGAACGTGTCCTTGATACACCGATTAGTGAAGCTGGCTATATAGGTGCGGCCATGGCTGCTGCTTCAACAGGGCTAAGACCAATTGCTGAACTCATGTTTAATGATTTTATCGGTACTTGTCTTGACCAAGTGCTGAATCAAGGCGCAAAATTTCGATACATGTTTGGCGGAAAAGCAGAGGTGCCAATCACGATTAGAACGACCCATGGGGCGGGTTTTAGAGCAGCTGCCCAGCATTCGCAAAGTTTGTATGCACTATTTACAAGTATCCCTGGATTGAAAGTAGTTGTGCCTTCTTCACCATATGATGCCAAAGGGCTGCTGCTGGCAGCCATCGAGGATCAGGACCCTGTCATCTTTTTTGAAGACAAGACGCTTTACAATATCACAGGAGATGTGCCGGAGAGGTATTACACATTGCCGCTTGGTCAAGCAGATGTGAAGAGGGAAGGTTCTGATGTAACCATCTTTGCGGTGGGCAAACAAGTGTATACAGCACTCGAAGCGGCAGAGCAATTGTCTGCTCAAGGTATTGAAGCGGAAGTGATTGATCCAAGAAGCTTGTCGCCGCTCGATGAGGAGGCCATTCTGACTTCAGTAGAAAAAACAAATCGACTTGTCATTGTCGATGAAGCAAATCCAAGATGCGGAATTGCCGCAGATATCTCTTCTTTGATTGCAGATAAAGGATTTGATTTACTGGACGCACCAATCAAAAAAGTGACGGCTCCTCATACACCGGTACCATTTTCACCACCTCTTGAAGATATTTATCTGCCAACACCTGATAAAGTTGTGAACACCGTATTAGAGATGATTGGCAAGAGTCATGACAAGATCTTGAACTAGAGAAAGGAGAGAGGGAGATGGCTGTCGAAGTTGTGATGCCTAAATTGGGCATGTCGATGAAAGAAGGAACGGTATCTGTCTGGAATAAAGAGGTCGGTGAGACCGTAAGTAAAGGAGAAAGCATTGCAAGCATCAACTCCGAAAAAATTGAAATGGAGATCGAATCACCTGCTGAAGGAACCATTTTGGATATAAAAGTGTCTGAGGGAGAAGGTGTACCGCCCGGCACGGTCATCTGCTATATCGGTGAAGGAAATGAACAGGTGGAGAGAAAGAAAGAAAAAGAAATCCAGTCAAAACCAAAGAAAGAGAGAAAGAAAATCTCCCCTGTTGCCCGTAAAATGGCGAATAGCGCAAATCTAGACATTGATACGCTAGTGGGGACAGGACCAGGTGGAAGAATTACGAAAGAGGATGTGCTTCGTGCACTTCCTGAACGGAAAGAGAAGAAACAAAACGAGACAGTGCAACAGCCTATTAACATGATGCGGAAAACAATTGCCTCAAGAATGATGGAAAGCCTGCAAACAAGTGCACAATTAACCATTACGATGAAAGCGGACGTGACAAAACTGACAAACCTACAACAACAGCTGAATGAAACAGCCATCGCACGTTACGAGACAAAGTTGACCATCACCGATTTTGTAGCCAAAGCAGCGATCCTATCGTTGTTAGAACATCCTGCGATGAACAGTCAATATCATAACGGAGTTGTCGAAACCTTTGAGAATGTTCATCTTGGGATTGCTGCTGCGTTAGATAACGGATTGGCTGTACCGGTCATTCGGCATGCGGAGCGGTTAACGCTGATAGAGCTGGCGAAGGGCATTAAATTGTATGGTAAAAAAGCACGTGAAGGAAAGCTTCTACATGACGAAATCAAAGGTTCTACCTTTACCATCACCAATCTTGGAGCGTATGGTGTAGAGCATTTCACACCAATTTTGAATCCGCCGGAAGCGGGGATCCTTGGCGTCGGAACAATGTATGACACCCCTGTTTATCGAGAGGATGAATTGTGCAAAGGGACCATCCTACCACTCAGTCTTACGTTTGATCACCGCGTGCTGGACGGGGTGCCTGCCTCTGCATTTTTATCAACGGTCAAAGCACACTTAGAAGAACCATTATCCATTCTTTTATAGAAAGAAGGTGAATGTACCATGACACTGGTCATTATAGGAGGCGGACCAGCAGGTTATGTGGCGGCCATAACAGCCGCCCGTTTTGGCAGAGAGGTTGTGTTAATTGATCAAGGTCAGCTGGGAGGTACCTGCCTCAATGAAGGCTGTATCCCGACCAAAGCACTTTTGCAAAGCGCCGATATGTATGAGCATGTGAAATCGGCTGGACATTTTGGAATTGAGCTTCCAGAACATGAGCCTATCATTCAATGGAATGCTGTCCAAAAGCGGAAACAGTCTGTCGTCAAGCAGCTCACTGATGGTGTTCGTTACTTGATGAATAAAAACAAAATTACCGTGGTAAATGGGAAGGCTTCATTTCTATCAGCACATGAGCTATTCATAGAAAGTGAAGGAAAGTCTGAAATCATTCAAGCAAAACAAATCATTATTGCAACAGGGGCTGTGCCTGCGGCTTTACCGTTTGCACCTTTTGATGGCGAATGGATCATTCACAGCAAGGACGCCATGTCACTTTCTTCGATCCCAGATTCACTTTGTATCATTGGGGGCGGGGTGATTGGCTGTGAGTTTGCGAGCATCTTTAGCAGAATGGGATCAAAGGTTGTTATGGTTGAACGTGCAGTGCACATTTTACCAGAAGAAGATCGTGATACAGCACAATGTCTTCACGAGCAGCTCGAAGAAACGGGTGTAAACATTTTGACGTCCGCCGCAGTCAAACAGCTTGATTCCTCTTCAAGAAAAGTAGTGGTGGAGAATAATCAAGGAGAACGTTGTGACATCCAGTCGGATCTTTGCTTAGTGGCGATTGGCAGAACTCCGCAACTTGGAGAGTTGAATCTTGATCAGATTGGAATTGAATTTGATAGAAATGGAATCTACGTCAATGAACATATGCAAACCAATCTCCCGCATATTTATGCGTGCGGTGATGTGACAGGTGGTGTACAGCTTGCTCATACTGCCTTTCATGAAGGGACGGTTGCGGCTTCCCATGCATCAGGTGAACATATAAAGGTCAATGAACAAGTGATTCCGAGGTGCATCTACACCTCTCCAGAAATCGCGAGTGTTGGTTTAAATGAAGAGAGTGCTAGAAAACAATATGAGGAGATTCGGATAGGGACATGTGCATTTTCTGCAAATGGAAAAGCATTAATCTTAAATCAACCAGCCGGTCACGTAAAGGTCATTGTAGAGCCGCAATATCAAGAAATATTAGGCGTTTCAATCATTGGACCGAATGCAACAGAAATGATTGGACAAGCGGCGGTGATGATGCATGCAGAGTTGACCGCTGATACATTAGAGCAGTTTATTGCGGCACATCCGACACTGTCAGAGGCAATACACGAAGCCGTTCTGCAAACCATTGGAAGAGCGGTGCACTGCTGAAAGAGACTCCTTTTCTATCCAATTGACTTCTTGGGTTAGCCAATGATAATTGAAAGCGCTTTTATGTTTATCTATAATGAATAAAAAGCCCCCAGAGGAGAGGATGGAATGAATCCGACGCCTTGTTATTTAAATACGTGGAAACGTTTTGTTCGTGAAGGTTTGCTTGATCAGTCTCGTCTGAATAAGAGAGTGGCAGAATCATGGCACAGGTGTAAACAGGCAAATGTGAATCCGTATTTAGATAAAGGACAGTCGTTGTTAGAAAAGGAACGATTCAGTGCCCAAAAAAAGAAATATTCATTATTCCTAAATGCGGCTCTTCCTTACTTAAATAAAATCAATCAGCAATTAAAAGATTCTGATATGCTGGCCTTACTCATCGATGCAGATGGTTATGTGCTAAGTCTGACAGGAAGCGAAAGAACGATGGTGGAAGCCAGAAGAATTAATTTTATGGAGGGTTCACGCTGGACTGAAACAGATGTAGGGACAAATGCGATCGGAACGGCACTCGTCATCGGAGAAGCGGTGACGATCAACGGAACGGAGCATTTTTCTATCGCCTCTCATCATTGGAGTTGTTCAGCTGCTCCAATTCGCGATGCGGACGGTACGATCATAGGGGTGATTGATATCTCCTGTATGACGGATAACAAGCACCCTTTTATGCTTGGAATGGCTTCAACGGTTGCTTATGCCATAGAGAGAGACATTCAAGTCGAGCAAAAAAGGAGAGAGATGGAACTGATCACTCATTGTTTTCAGCAGGTGGAAGCAGATGAACCGTATGTGGTCTGTAATGAAAAAAAGCAAATTGTGTCTGCCAGCAGGTCGATTAGAGATCGATTTTCAGACTGGCATGGAATGGATGTTGAGCGGCTTAAGGATCATCCATTTGTTATCCGGGGAAAGCAGATCATTCAATCAGAGCAAGACGGGAAGGTGCTAGGCATATCCCTTTCTCTTGAAGAAGTAGCGAAAAGCAGCATGACCGTTTCTTTTGCTCAATTTCCCGGGGAATCAGGAACAAGTAAGGTATTTCAACAGACGCTTAGTGAGATGAAGAGAGCGGCACAAACAGATGCTCATGTGTATATTTGGGGAGAAACAGGGACAGGGAAGGAACTCGCCGCTAGAGCCATTCACTCCGCCAGTGAAAGGCATAAAGGGCCGTTTATTGCTGTTAATTGCGGAGCCATTCCTGAAAGCTTGTTAGAAAGTGAGCTGTTTGGCTATGCTGAAGGTGCTTTTACAGGAGCAAAACGTCACGGAGCTAAAGGAAAATTTGAACAAGCCCATAAAGGAACACTCTTTCTAGATGAAATAGGCGAAATCCCATATGCGATGCAAGTAGCGCTTCTTCGGGTGATAGAAGAAAGGGCAGTCGTACCGCTCGGCGGGACACACGAAATCCCTTTGGATATTCGAATCATTACAGCGACTCACCGTAATATGAACGAACTGCTGAAGGAAGGAAAAATACGAGAAGACTTGTATTACCGTCTTCATGTCTATCCGATCAATATCCCGCCGCTTAGAGAAAGAAAAGAAGACATTCATGATTTGTATCGTTATTACCAAAAGAAGCATCACTGGAATGCAGCGTTTCCTGAATCATTTTTTCAGAAATTACAGGCGTATCATTGGCCAGGGAATATACGAGAGCTTTTTAACCTGTTTGAACATCTAAGGGTCCTCTTTCCGAAAGGCGGATGGATTAGTGAATCGCAATATGCTTCAGTATTAGAGACGATTGATCAGAAAAAACAGAAGCTGCATCCAGCAGAGCAACCCGAGACTTCAAAAGAACTCACATTCAGGGAACGCATTCAAAAGCAAACAGTGATAGACGCACTGCATAAAACAAAAGGTCATGTGTCAGAAGCAGCGAGGTTAGCAGGAGTACCAAGAAGTACTTTTTATAAGTGGATGCGAAAGTTTCATCTGTCTTAATCTTATGAGGAAGGCTGCATCAAGGCCCTTGGTCTACGTGGAGGTCGGGGGCTTTCTGCCAAGTTAAACAAATGGCATGGAAAAAGGCTTGACTGTTATATTAGTATATGTTAAATTATAAAAGCCGTCGCAAATGAAGCAGGAATGAAACGCTTAAAAATTCTTGACACATTTTTCTGGCATAGATATAATAAAACATGTCTTATTATTCCGCAGTAGCTCAGTGGTAGAGCTATCGGCTGTTAACCGATCGGTCGTAGGTTCGAGTCCTACCTGCGGAGCCATAATGGAGAAGTACTCAAGTGGCTGAAGAGGCGCCCCTGCTAAGGGTGTAGGTCGCGCAAGCGGCGCGAGGGTTCAAATCCCTCCTTCTCCGCCATTATCATATGGCCCGTTGGTCAAGCGGTTAAGACACCGCCCTTTCACGGCGGTAACACGGGTTCGAATCCCGTACGGGTCATGTTTTCTTTTTTTATGTTGATTCGTTGGGCTATAGCCAAGCGGTAAGGCAACGGACTTTGACTCCGTCATGCGTTGGTTCGAATCCAGCTAGCCCAGCCATTTTTTTATATATGTTTTTCTGCATAGCAGATGAGCCATTAGCTCAGTTGGTAGAGCATCTGACTTTTAATCAGAGGGTCGAAGGTTCGAGTCCTTCATGGCTCACCATTGTCACGCGGGTGTGGCGGAATTGGCAGACGCGCTAGACTTAGGATCTAGTGTCTTTATGACGTGGGGGTTCAAGTCCCTTCACCCGCATTGTTTTTAAACAGTGCACTTATGAATATATGAGCACATCATACACGCGGTCGTGGCGGAATGGCAGACGCGCTAGGTTGAGGGCCTAGTGGGTGAATAACCCGTGGAGGTTCAAGTCCTCTCGGCCGCATCTAAGAAACCAAAGGTTATAGACCTTTGGTTTTTTATGTTTTCGAAGTGATAGAACCATTATCTATGGCATTACGATAATATCAAGTTCTGTGAAACGAAGAATATTGCTCAAATTGTGATAAAATGTTGAAGGTTAGGAAAGGAGGAAAATACATGTCAATTTACCATAAAGTCATTGGAGAGGGATTTCCGATCGTGATATTGCATGGTTGGACACTTGACCATCAAGTGATGTTACATGCATTGGAACCGGTATTTGAAAAACAAAGCGGTTGGAAAAGAATATACATAGACTTACCGGGGATGGGACGTTCCAAGCCGCATCCATCTATTCAGAACTCAGATGATATGTTAGAAGCGGTATTGCGTCTTTTGGACGAGATGATCCCTGATGAACAGTTCATTGTTTGTGGTTATTCGTATGGAGGGTACATAGCTAGAGGTATTGTTCATTCACGCCGGGAAACCGTTCGTGGATTACTGCTTGTGGCTCCAATGACTATACCTGTATTCGATAAAAGAGTCGTGCCAGAGAAGACCGTTCTAAAAAGTGACAGTCACTTAATTTCACAACTGTCTTCAGAAGAGGCGGATGAATTTTGCTCCATGGCGGTTGTGCAAGGAAAAACGGAATGGGAGAGGTTTCGCGATGAAATTTACCTTCCTTCTAAACAAACAAATCATGAATTCATCAACAATATTCTTCAAAATGGATATGGCTTTACTTTCGATATTCCTTCTGAATTTCAGTATCCTACGCTCATGATCACAGGACGTCAAGACCATGTCGTCGGATATCACGATGCGTGGCGGCTGATCGAAGACTATCCAAGGGCCACTTTTGCAGTGCTTGATATGGCTGGTCACAACCTGCAGATTGAACAACCCGATGTGTTTCATTCATTAGTCCATAACTGGTTAAATAGACTTGAGTCGGAAAATGTGTAGTATTTATCAATAAGAGTTTACTGGAGTGAGACGGAACTAGATTATTCTTTTTACCATCAATTCACCTCTCTTATTTGAGTCACTATGTCATGTGTGATAAGCTTTTAAATCAACAAATTGCAATTATTTCCGATTCATGCTATAATAAAAAGTAATTATTTTTGTTCGGCGTAAAGGATAGTATGAAGATTGACTTTTCGTCTTGAGGGTACTTTGGGCAAGGATAGTATAATACATTGTGTGGTAAACGCACGAGGAGGCAACAATCATGGAACAAGGTACAGTAAAATGGTTTAACGCAGAAAAAGGTTTTGGATTTATCGAACGTGAAGAAGGCGACGATGTATTCGTACATTTCTCAGCTATCCAAGGTGACGGATTCAAATCTTTAGACGAAGGTCAAAAAGTAACATTTGACGTAGAGCAAGGTTCTCGTGGAGCTCAAGCTGCTAACGTTCAAAAAACTGCTTAATCTTCCTTTTTCAAAACAGGTTCTCTACAGAGGGCCTGTTTTTTTTGCATGAAAAAACCCTACTTAGCGTACAAGTAGGGAGATGGTGCAAGGTATTCGTAAAAAATTTCATGCTTCAAAGGTTAGTGTATAGTATAACATACTAGATTGACAAAATGCGGAATTTCCATAAATTTTATTAAATTTTCATTATAGGTGAACTGTTTATTCGTTAATTTATTATAAAATTAAAAACAAATCTTACTTATCAACCAAATAAAAGAATATTTTTCCTTTGTAAAATATGTTAAAATTTATTCAGTGAAAAAATTGGAAATGTGGTGGCAATAATGAAACGTATTTTGGTGTCTTTTGTTTTTATATTTATCTTTAGTTTTTCATATGTTTTATTAGCAAGTGCAGAAGATGTGAATATGTCTTCTGGAGTCTCCGTAAACGGAGAATTGAAATCAAAGGATTCAATGAATCGTTACCAATTTACAACAAATAATGATGGGGAAATATATATAAGGCTAGAAAATGCATCTGCCTCTTTTAAAATCTCTCTCTCCGATGCAAAAGGAAATAGGATAGATGTTAATGAATCTTCATTTTATGGAGAATCCTTAGTACTAAATAATCAACTCAAAAAAGGAACATATTTTATTGAAGTGATGCCTAGCGAATGGAAAGGAATAACTAGAGGTACTTATCAACTGAAAGTAACCTATCCAGGTGCAATTAAGCGTAATTTAACCACTTTCGAACCAAATGATACTTTTGAAACAAGCATGAAGGCATCTAACGGTATTTATTATAAATCAACGATTGACAGTGATATTGATAAGGATGTTTATCAGTTTTCTTCAAATAAAGATGGTGAGTTGTATCTCACATTAGACCAAGAAACATCGAAATTAAAAGTCACTGTTTATAATGAAAATAGAAATGAAATCGTATCTGACTATACATGGAATGCTGGGGAAAATATTGTTATCCATGAAAATATAAAAAAAGGAAAATATTATGTCGAAATTAAACCACAAACATACAATTGGAGCGGGGTTTCAAATGCGAAGTACCGTCTTAAAGTAACGTATCCAGGGCCTTTTAAAAGAGATTTAAAAACTTACGAACCAAATGACACCTTTGAAACAGCATATCCACTTATCTCTAATCAATATTATAAATTAAAGCACGAATCGGATTTAGATAGAGATGTATATCAATTTTCCACAGTGAAAGATGGAAAAGTAAAGATTAATCTAGATAGAGTAACGGAAGGTGCAACCGTCGCCTTATACGACAAGAATGGTAATGAAATAACGAAGGAGTATTCACCTTATATTTTTGGAGTAGAGCCAATTATCGATTTAAATTTAAAAAAAGACAAATACTATATTGTTGTTGAGCCTAGAAGTTGGGATGGTGTATCTAGTCAAACATATCGTTTGAAAGTCTCTTATTCAGACAAAACACCAAGTATAAAGACAATCACTGATCAATCAACAAATATTTCAGGCCAAGCAGAAACTAATGCAAAAGTTTATGCTTATGTCGATAAGAAAAAATTGGGTTCAACAAAAGCTAGCAAAGGTAAATATTTAATTAAAATTCCTAAACAAAAAGCAGGAACTTTAATCACGGTGTATTTAGTGGATGCCAATGGAGTAAGAAGCG
Organism: Bacillus sp. FSL R5-0397; assembly: GCF_038593395.1. Classification (NCBI taxonomy): domain Bacteria; kingdom Bacillati; phylum Bacillota; class Bacilli; order Caryophanales; family Bacillaceae; genus Bacillus; species Bacillus sp. FSL R5-0397. Next base: position 576,951 of record NZ_CP151992.1, read on the forward strand.
GTAGCAAATCTGTAAAAGTCTTAGATAGAACTCCACCAGCAGTGCCAGCTGTTAATAAAGTCACAAAAAAATCAACATTTATAACAGGTAAAGGCGAAAAATATGCGACAGTTCATGTTTATCAAAAAAACAAAAAATTAGGAACAGCGAAAGTTAATAAAAGTGGACAATTTAAAGTGAGAATAAAAAAACAAAAGAAGAACACAGTCTTATCAATTTATTTAAAGGATGCTGCAGGAAATAGGAGTAAATCTAAGATAATTAAAGTTTACTAGTAACAGGATTTAATAGGAGAAGATCGTTTAAATAAAGGAGTATCACCATGTTAAGGAGATTTTTATTTATCTTTTCAACGTTGCTTATGGCAATTTTAGTATTATTTACGGCATCAAAGAATTCACCAGGAAAGAATACAGTTTCATTAGATGAACCTATTCCATTTATTTTGTCAGCAGCAATGATCATCTTTTTCTTTATTCCTCCTTTAGTGATGTCGTTTTTTGACCAAATTGTGGTCAGGGTGATCTCTGGAATTTACCAATGCTTCATTTTAATGGTGTTTATTGGATTGATGCCTATAAGTTTTCTTATTCCTAATGGAGGCTTGACATTCCTTGAATCAATATTAGGCTGTGTTATGAGCTTACTCAGCATAATTTTTACACTTTTAAGTAGAAAAAATAATTAATCAACATAAAATAACTTTAAGTATCGTGAAGGTGAAATGCTTATTGGGAATAGGGATGATCTAAAATGATTCCCTATTCCATCTTATTATCTAATATAAATCTAGTAGTCATAAAATTTATATTGTATTTCTTCAAAAAATACTCTATATTAAATGTGTAAGCAGTTTCATAATAGGATTGTGACCGTTAAGGGCGATACCTAAATTGATACGTGTACAATAATGTTTGTTATTGTATTGGTTTCAGTTTAGGTTTTTTTATACCTTTTTTCAGCAAATCTTCATGACAATGACATATATGAAAAGGGATTGTGACTGTTCGGCAGGCGAAACCTGAATTGATGTGAGTTAATTGCGTTGCGATGCAATTAACCGGCCTCAATTCAGGTTTTTTTATTTCAACATAGAAAGATAACATGTTTATTGTTTTGAAGGGGGGAACTCGTAAAAAAGTTTGGTTTAAACTATTTTTCTGGAGGCGATGAAAGTGGATAAAGTGACGTTAGCAAAAGATATTTTAAAATTGGTGGGTGGCAGTGAGAATGTTCAAGGTGTCACTCATTGTGCGACAAGGCTGCGTTTTAGGGTGAGCCAAAGTGATAAAGTGAAAAAAGGTGAACTGGAGCAACATCCAGACATTTTAAAGGTAGTTGAAAGTAGCGGGCAATTGCAAGTGGTCATTGGAAGTCATGTATCTGATGTCTATCAAGAAATTGAACGTCAAGGGCAATTCAATGATGACCATTCCGTCGGGAAGTCAGAGCAAAAACAAACCATTTTATCAAAAGTGTTTGCTTTAATCTCAGGAAGTTTAACGCCATTAATTCCTGCTTTTGCAGGGGCAGGTTTGATGAAAGCACTGTTAATCGTTTTAGAAAATCTCCATATATTAACGCCAGAAAGTGGTACGTACGCCGTTCTTGCGGCAGCTGGTAATGCAGTATTTTATTTCTTACCCATTTTATTAGGAGTCACGATTGCTAGAGTATTAGGTGCAAACCCATATGTAGCAGGTGCTATTGGTGCAGCACTGCTAGAGCCTAACTTCACTGCTCTGCGTGAGGCAGGGAACGTTGTCTCCTTTATAGGAATCCCAGTTCCTTTATTGGATTATGCATCATCAATATTTCCTATATTTATTGCCGTCAGTCTATTTGCATTCATTGAAAGAAATTTAAAGAAAGTCATTCACAAAAATATTCAAATATTTGCTGTTCCGTTTTTATCTATCTTGATCACTGTACCTTTAACAACCATGCTCGTTGGACCATTTGGTGTTTATTTAGGGACATGGTTAGGCGACTTGGTCAATTATTTGATCAATAGCAGTCATATTGTATCGGGTATTATCATTGGAGGGTCTTGGTCTTTCTTAGTTTTGTTTGGACTGCACTGGGCAATGGTGCCTATCATTTTAGAAAATCTTAAAAGTGGATCTGATTTAATTGTGCCATTGGCAGCAGCATCTGTTGCAGCACAAATGGGGATTGCTTTAGGGGTCTTCTTGAAAACAAAAGACAAAGATATGAAAGCCTTAAGTGGTTCGACATTTCTATCAGCCATTTTATCTGGAATTACGGAACCTATTTTATATGGGATTATCCTTCGACATAGAAAAACAATGATTTATATGGTTGTAGCAGGAGCCATTGGAGGAGCGCTGATTGCGATCTTTAACGTAAAATTAGTTGTCTTTAATTTCTTCCTTAACGTATTTACGTTCCCGGCTCAAAGTCCGATGATTCTCTATATCCTAGGTATTGTGATAACGATTGTTATTGCAGCAGTTCTTCCCATCATATTTGGATATGAATTGAAGCATCAACAGAAAAAAGAAGACAACGCTACGAATAAAGAGCTTGAAACAAAAGAGTCAATCATGAGCCCTCTCTCTGGACAAGTGAAAGCACTTCAACAAGTGGATGATGTTGTTTTTTCTTCAGAAGCGATGGGGAAAGGAATTGCGATAGAACCGAGCCAAGGGGAAGTCGTTGCCCCTGTAGATGGCGTCATATCAGTTACAATGGAAAGTGGACATGCAGTTGGCATGATTTCTAAAAAGGGAGCCGAAATATTAATCCATGTAGGAATAGATACGGTGAAACTGGATGGAAAGTATTTCACTTGTTTGGTGAATCAAGGGGATGATGTGAAACAAGGCCAGCCTCTCATCAAATTTGAATTAGATAAAATCATTGAAGCTGGTTTTCAGACGACAACACCAATTGTCATCACAAATTCCGACCAATATGAGCACATAGATGCGGTTGTTCCAGTTGAAGAGCAAATTCAAAAGAACGAAGATTTACTGAATCTAAAGAAAAAATCTTAATATGAACACCAGGTATTCTTTACCTGGTGTTTGTCTCTAAATTTTACGAAAAGGAGTGTGCTTACGTGAGGTTAATTATCAATGCAGATGACTTTGGTTTAACAGAGTCAGTGAGTAAAGGCATTTTGAAAGGGATGCAAGAAGGGATCATTACAGATACCACGATGTTGACGAATACAAGACATTTTGATCGATCTATAGAATTAGCAAAAGAAGCAGGGATTGAAGCAATGGGAGTCCACTTAAACCTTACATTATTGAAACCTATACTTGAAAGTGGGAAGGTTCAGTCGATTGTAGATGGCAAAGGGGATTTCTATCGAAAGCCATCATTGATTCCAAGTACGTTTCATAAAGGAGAAGTCCGTGCAGAGCTCAGAGCCCAAATCGAAAAGTTCCTTTCTTCGGGATTAACACTGACACATATTGACACACATCATGGTTTTAGTGTTGTGCATGCAGAGATGTTTCAGATCATCCTTGAATTGACCAAAGAATATCGTGTTCCTATGAGAAAAGATGATGTTTTAACGGATGATCCTTTCATTAAATCTCAATTAGCCGAATCGGGTGTGAAAACGACAGATGTATTATGCGCAGATTTCTCAGTTCCCATCATGCAGGAATCTGTCCTCATCAATACGATAGCAAAATATAAACAGACAAACGCAACGATTGAAATACCGTGCCATCCTGGATTTGTTGATGATGAGTTGCGAACAATTTCTTCATTAAATGATGAGCGAGAAGAGGATCTACAGTTATTGTTAAAGCAGGAGTGGTTAGGTTACATGAAAGAACAAGGCATCGAACTGATCTCATTTAGTCAGCTTTAACATTTTAAAATGATAGAAGTATTTTTTTAATAAAGTATGATAGATTAAAATGAGAACGTTAAATTTTCTCTGGATTTTCTTCTTTAGGATTGTAGGAAAGTGGGTGATCTAAATGAAAATCAAAAAAATCTTTAATAACAATGTCATCTTATTAAGTGATGAGATGGATCATGAAATGATTGTGATGGGGAAAGGGATCGGTTTTAATAAGCATAACAGTGAAGAGGTAGACTTTTCGAAAGTGGATAAAAAGTTTGTCATTGACAAAGGTCAAACCAACAAGCTGACTGAACTCATTGAACATATTAACATCGAATATTTAGAACTAACAAAAGACATGATTGAATATGCTGAAAATAAATTAGCCGTAAGTTTCAACCAAAATATTTACCTAACCTTGACGGACCATATTAGTTTTGCCATAACACGATATCAAGAAGGCATCGATATCAGAAACCCGCTTTTATGGGAAATTCAAAAATTCCATAAAGAGGAATATCATGTGGCTTTAGAGGCACTGAAAATCGTTGAAGAACGGCTTCAAATTGCACTGCCAACTGAAGAAGCTGCGTCCATTGCGCTTCATTTTGTAAATGCTCAACAGAGCGGGAGTGATATGAAGCAAACCATTGAAGTGACCAAGATTGTGAATGATCTAATCAATATTGTGAAATACCACTACGGCATTAAACTAGACGAAAATTCAATAAATTATAGTAGGTTTATGACACATTTAAGATATTTTGCCTATCGAATTCTCTCTAAAGAGGGAATACCGGATGAAAATGATTCGCTTTTTGACCAAATAAAAAATCGTTATCCAAAAGCATATAGCTGTGCACAAAAAATGGTCACATACCTAGAGAAAAATGATAGGATCACTCCTACCGATGAAGAGCTTGTCTATTTAATCATTCATATACATCGAGTAACCAATAGGAGTACAAATCGTTCATAATATGCTTTTTCGCAAAATATAAACCGATCTTTTGAGCTACTATTCATATAGTAGCCTTTTTTATTTTGAATGAAACAACAAAAGACCAGCCAAACAGGCTAGTCTTTGAACATGATTTTTTGATCATAATGTCGAAATATCAATCACAAACCGATAACGCACATCACTATTGAGCACACGTTCATATGCTTCATCGACTTGGTTTGCGTTGATCACTTCAATTTGTGGTGCGATATTGTGAGCAGCTGCGAAATCGAGCATTTCTTGTGTTTCTTGGATGCCGCCAACGAGTGAGCCGGCGATGCTGCGACGTCCCGTAATTAATGAAAACACATGGAAGTTGTCTGGCTTTGGTGGTGCACCGACGTTTACTAATGTTCCGTCAACACGAAGTAAGGACAAATAGGCATCCACGTTGATATTGGCAGAGACGGTATTGAGAATGAGGTCATATTGACCGGCTAGTGTCTTAAACGTATCAGGGTCACTTGTAGCAAAATAGTCTTTTGCACCAAATGACAGCGCCTCTTCTTTTTTATTCAAAGAGCGGCTTAATACAGTCACTTCAGCGCCAAGTGCGCGTGCAAATTGAATGGCGACATGACCTAGACCGCCCATTCCGACAATCGCCACTTTTTTGCCAGGCCCAGCCTTCCAGTGTTTTAACGGAGAATACGTTGTGATGCCGGCACAAAGAAGGGGGCTGGCGACATCGAGGGAGAGCTGGTCAGGAATATTGACAACAAATCGTTCTGTCACAACAATTTTCTGACTGTAGCCGCCGTAAGTTGGTTCTCCATCATAATCCAGGTTATTATAAGTTTGAACGACTCCTTTCTTGCAATATTGTTCATCTCCATTTTGGCAATATTCACATGTACCGCAAGAATCGACAAAACAACCGACGCCTACACGATCACCAATGTTGAATTTCGTGACAGCATCCCCAACAGCTGAAACAACTCCAGTAATCTCATGACCCGGAACCATTGGGAAAATACCGCCGCCCCATTCATCAAAGGCACTGTGGATATCTGAATGACAGATCCCGCTAAACTGAATATCAATTAAAATATCATGTGGACGAAGTGCTCTTCGTTCAATGGTTGTCCGTTCAAAGTTTGCTTTTGCATGGGAAACACTTAAAACGTTTGATTGGTGCGTCTGACACATTCTTGATCATCCTTTCAAAAGTAAGATTCGGTCCTTCCTCTATACTGTACGTCTTAAAGTGAACTTTAAGTCAACATAGAACCCTCTGATCGCCTCAATTCAGGCTTTAGCATCAACCTTGAATCAAGATTTGAGCCAAAAGTATCTTGTCTTCTCGATTAAAATGGAGATGATGGGAAAAGGGAGATCGTCAAGTAAGAGAAAGAAGAGAAGGGTGAAAACAATGAAAATAGCACAAGCCGCCAAGCAGCTCGATTTATCTACTGCTACGCTCAGGTATTATGAGAATATAGGTTTAATTAGACCGATCAGGCGTGATGAAAATGGTGTTCGTGATTATACAGAAGAAGATATTCAGTGGATAGAATTTATTAAATGTATGAGAAATGCGGGTCTGTCAATTGATGCTCTTAGAGAATATACGGCTTTATTTATCGAGGGAGAGGATCGTACATTGTCCTCAAGAAAGAGTATTTTGGTCAATGAGAGAGAAAGACTCGTAGACAAACAAAAGGAAATCGAAGAAACGATTAAACGGTTAGATTACAAGATCGAAAGTTATGAAGATATTATCCACAGTTATGAACAAAAACTAGTTCATCAATTAAAAACGAGCTCTATTTAAATGAAGAAAAACCTGTGACTTGTCACAGGTTTTGTGATGTGGTTATCTTTTTGTGTAACGCACCCAATTGTAATGAGCGTAAAGTGGAGTAACACCGTTGTAGGAGCCGAGCCATTCATCGACACCTGCACCATTCCATAAGTTCATCATAATCTTTCCCGGTGTTTGAGGGATTTGAGTAGTAGCCGTATGTTTTAATTGACCGTCCACATACCATTTAATCGAGTTAGGCTGCCAGTCGAACGCATATGTGTGATAAGAGTTTGCTGCATCAAAACCAAGGTTGACGATTTTTTCATGATTTCCGACACCATTGGTATAATAGTTAAACTGAACCTTTGTCGTATCTTTTCCTAGAAATTCGATGTCGATTTCATCCCAAGGCGTACCATCAGTCGGTCCCGTATAAGTAAAGAACGAAGACACGATCCCAACATTTTTGGCTGGTTTCATGTTTACTTCATATAGCCCATAGCCATATGTTTGAGTAGAACGGTTTTCTCCGCAGTCAAACTTATTATAGGAAGGACTTGTGAGTGATAAGCGCATTTCCCCTAACGACGTCATGGAGACATTGTTTGCGCGCCACGTACAGTTAAACATATTTCCGTTCGAGTACCCATCGGCTTTTTGCCATAACCCGGTATTATAGTTGTTGAACGGTTCATAAAACGACCCGCCCGTTTGTGCCGAGGCACTTGCAGCAAATGTGGACAAACTTAAGAATAATCCAGTGACAAGCAGCATCAACATTCGTTTTACACGGTAAGACATGTAGGCATTCCCCTCTCTTTTTTGAAAGCGTTTTCTTTTTGATCATACATGATTCTCTCAAAATGGAAAATCGGTCTAAATAATGATAAACAGTGTGTTTTTTTAATAGAATGAAAAGAAAATTGATAGGTAAAAAATAATGATTGACAAAGCGGACAGTTGTCCGTAAGATAATACCGGTACAATTGTCCTAATGAAAATGAAAGAAATTTGATTTACACATAGAGATATATGCAAGGTGGATGAAGGTAAAGAAGGTGAAGCATCATGGAAAAGGATATTGGAAAGGAAATTGAAGAGGTCGCTTTTTCTTTGTTTCAAGAGTTTGGTGTAGAGAATGTCAGTATGCATAAAATTGCTAAAACAGCTGGTGTTGGACAGGGTACTCTTTACCGCCGATATGCCAATAAAAGTGATTTATGCCTTTCGATCCTTGGAGAAAAATTTGAACAACTGATTCCTGCGTTGCATCTTTACTTAAGTAAAATAAGTGATCAGCCGGTTCGTGAGCGTTTACGATATGTTCTTGAAGAAATTCATCTCATCGTCGGTCATCATTTAGATTGGATTCGCATGCTCACAATCTCTGGGAACTTAGAGCAGACAAGTAAAGTATATGATTGTCATTACAGTCAATCACTCAAACAAATCATTCGTGATTTGCTCGAGGAAGCGAAAGTAAAGGGAGAAGCGAACATACAAGACATTGAGTTGACGACATTATGTATGTCCTCTCCAATGACGCCTGAACTCATGTTTTATATTCATGAATCCGGCTACTCAATCGAAAAAATTGCCCAATTCGCTGCGGAAAAACAAATTTTATCTATTTTTCAACGACAATGAAGTGGCTCATTTCTGACTAGCCTGACTTCCTAAGATTGCTCAATATTGAAAAAGAAAAGGAGCCAACTTAATATGAACAAACAGCAAACAGCAGCTTCCGACATTCGAACGCTGCCCATTATTATTTCATTTATCACAGCTGGATTTATTGGACTGTTCAGTGAAACGGCACTCAACATGGCGCTGAGAAGTTTAACATTAGACTTTGGTATTGAAGCAACGACTGCACAATGGCTTACAACCGGCTATTTATTAACACTAGGGATTCTTGTTCCAATTTCAGGCCTCATTCTTCAATGGTTTACAACAAGACAGCTTTTCATAACCTCACTGGTCTTTTCGATCATCGGTACATTTATTGCGGCCGTTGCACCAGTCTTCAGTATTTTAATGGTGGCACGTGTGGTGCAGGCAGTAGGAACAGCCTTGCTCCTTCCATTGATGTTTAACACGATTTTGGTCATCATTCCGCCTCATAAAAGAGGTAGATCAATGGGGATTATCGGTCTTGTCATTATGTTTGCCCCAGCAGTTGGTCCAACGGTCTCTGGTCTTATTCTTAAATCGTTAACATGGCATTGGATTTTTTGGATTTCGCTTCCGTTATTAGTTGCTGCACTCGTATTTGGGTATATTTTTATGCAAAATATTACGGAACCCACAAGACCGAAAATCGACATTTTATCGATTGTGTTATCAACCATCGGTTTCGGTGGAATTGTGTATGGCTTTAGCAGTGCTGGTGAAGGCGGCGGCTGGAGCAGTATGCATGTGATTGTGGCGATTGTTGTAGGTGTCATTGGCATTCTTGTGTTCGCCCTAAGACAGTTAAACATGAAAGAACCGATGTTGAATTTAAGCCCATTTAAATATCCAATGTTTGTGATCGGGTTACTTCTGATTTTAGTGTGTATGATGGTGATGCTGTCTGCTATGATGATTTTGCCATTATATCTGCAAACGTCCTTGGCACTGTCTACATTTACAGCAGGTTTAATGCTATTACCAGGTGGAATTATCAATGGACTGTTATCGCCAATCATGGGTGGGCTTTTTGATAAATTTGGGCCGAAGTGGCTTGTCATCCCAGGCCTTGTCATCGTTGCAGCGACCATGTTTGGCTTCACGAACTTAAGTGTGAATACGTCCATCGGTTATATCGTGACGCTTCATATTACGTTAATGATAGGAATTGCGATGATCATGATGCCTGCCCAAACAAATGGATTAAATCAGCTGCCGCCAGAGCTATATCCGCACGGTACAGCGATTATGAATACATTGCAGCAAGTGTCAGGAGCGATTGGGACTGCGGTTGGTATCTCGATCCTTTCATCAGGAGCGCGCAGTTTTATGGAAAATGTGGCTGATCCCGCAAATCCAGTCAATCAGCTGCTCGCCTTTACAAATGGCGTCCAGCATGCCTTTATCTTTGCTGTCATTATGACAGTGATTGGTTTGGTGATTGCTTTCTTTATTAAACGAGTGAAAGTAGAACAACAAGTATCATAATATATGAAAAGCACTGAGGACTTAGCACCGCAGTGCTTTTTTTATTTACTCATAGGGGTGAATGTTTGTTTCAAAGGAGCTGAAAATGGGGAGATAGATAAAAAGCAACGACTCTCTGACGACATTGAAGGAAAAGGCGAAATTCGTAACGAATGGATAGAGATAAAAGAATAAGATAGGAGCTGAGATCATGAACTTAGACGAACAAATTAAAATGGCTGAGTCATTGCGTCAACCAGCTGAAGATTCATTAGCTGGTCAATCAGAACTTAAGCCAGTCCACCCTCCTGAAGTGAACAAAATGGAATATGATATCCCAACGGGTGCTGGTAAAACAAAGGTGTGGGTATTTAAACCTGTGAAAACATTGAAACAACCCCTACCTGTTTTCGTCAATTTGCATGGGGGCGGTTTTATACTTGGAAGTGCTGAAATGGATAATCATTGGTGTCCGGTCATAGCAGATCGTGCGGAGTGTATCGTCGTCAATGTGGAATATCAGCTGGCACCGGAACACCCTTTTCCGGCCGCTCTTCATGAATGCTACGATGTGATGAAATGGTTATATGAACATCCTGATGAACTACAAATAGACCCAAATCGATTAGCCATTGGCGGACATAGTGCAGGTGGGAATTTGGCAACAGCGGTTTGTTTGCTTGATATCCAAAAAGGGAACAAACTTCCGATTGTCTATCAAGTGCTTGATTATCCGCCGCTTGATTTAGCTACTGATCCAGCACAAAAGCCAGCGTTTGAAGAAGCAATTCCAGTTGAAATGGCGAGACTGTTTAATGCCTTCTATCTGCAAGGTCAAGATCCGCACAATCCGCTCGTTTCTCCAGTCTTTGCAGAGAGAGAAGTCTTAGCACAAATGCCCCCAGCTCTTGTTATCACAGCTGAGAAGGATTCACTAGCTGAAGAAGCTGAGCATTATGCGGACAAGTTAAAAGAAGCAGGGGTAGATGTCACATACAAACAATTTAAAGGAGTCCCTCATGCGTTCACTCATGCCGGAGATTTAGAGATAGCTGAAGAGGCTTGGCATCTGATGAGCGATCAGCTTAAGAAGGCGTTTGAATAAGAAATATTCGGATATAAATAAAAAGCACAGACCTTTTTTTCTGTGCTTTTTTTGTGTTCTTGCTGACGTCCTGAAAAGAAGTGTAGATACAACAATCACAACTGTCGATATAATAGAAAGATAGAAGACAACTAAAAAAGGAGCTAATAGAATGAAAAAAGAGACACTACAGGCATTTTGTCTTTCTTTACAAGGAGCAACCCACGACTATCAACCTGAGTGGCAGGCAGATCGTTATCATATAGGTGGAAAGATGTTCGCCATGATGGGGGGAGACGTCGATCGTAAGCCAGTTATCACTTTAAAATGTGATCCGCAACGCGCTGAAGAATTAAGAGAAATGCATGAAGGAATTATTCCCGGCTATTACATGAATAAGACGCATTGGAATTCTATTTATCTTGATGCAGATATTCCATCTTCATTTGTCGAAGAGCTAATTGAACATTCCTATCAACTGGTTTTTCACAAATTAACAAAAAAAGCTCAGCAGGCTATCCTCCAACATGATTCAAAAGAAACCGATTAAAAGCTGAACGTTCAGTTGTTCATGACTCTTTGAATCTCTTCAAAATTGACTAGAGTCACATGCTCTCGCTATACTTTAAACAGCTAGAAGATACGAATAGGGGGATATACAATGGGCTATACAGTCATTACAGGGGCAAGTTCAGGTATTGGATATGAAACGGCTTTGGCCTTTGCAGCAAGAGGAAAAAATCTGATCTTAGCTGCACGCCGGCTTGATAAACTCCAAGAACTGAAGGGAAAGGTTCTAGAAACATATCCCGATATTCAAGTGAAAGTCCAGTCTGTTGATTTAACAGACAGAGAGCAAGTGTATTCTTTCTATGAGTCATTAGCTGGTGATGAGCTGGATACGTTCATTAATAATGCCGGGTTTGGCCATTTTGGTTCAATAGGAGAGCAGGATGTGAAAAAAATTGGGGACATGCTTCATCTCAATATTGAAGCGTTAACAATTTTATCCACTCTGTTTGTCCGTGATTATGAGCAAAAAGAGGGGAAGCAGCTAATCAATATCTCTTCAAGAGCGGGTTATACCGTCGTCGGCAACGCTGTCACTTATTCAGCCACGAAATTTTATGTGAGCGCCTTTACAGAAGGGCTGGCCCTAGAATTGAAAGAAAAAGGAGCCAAATTACAGGCAAAAGTATTAGCGCCTGCTGCGACAGAATCGGAATTTGCAAAGCGTTCATTAGATGTCGATCAATTCGAATATGAAGGCACTATCAAGAAATATCACACATCAAAAGAAATGGCAGCGTGCTTGCTTGAGCTTTACGACAGTTCAAAAACAGTTGGTATCGTTGATGGGAAGACATTTGATTTTGAATTGAAGGACCCCATTTTTTCACACGCTGGCACAAGCATGAAATAAAAAGTTCCAATCACTGAGATAGATTCTCTTAGCGATCAGCAGGTCACCGAGCTGAAAGATGTCTTGGATAATGTGGAGCACTGTCAATACATACTAGATTAGATAAAAACACCTACACATTAGGTGTTTTTTTTATACTTCTTTGATGAATGAAAGAATCGCAGGTCCAGTAGATGAGACTGCTGACAATTATGATCGGAAGGGATGTGGAGCTCTCAATTCCATCCATAACAAAAAGCATGACAATCATTGCTATCAATAAGTAAGCCGCTAAATAAAGAGGATGAAAAGCCTTGGGCTGTAAAGAGAACAACAACTGTAAAGGTACTGCAAAGATGAAATAATAAACAAAAAAGATGGGAGTGTAAAACATCATAAACGCAGGCTCGCCCTGAATCGGTGGATATAAACATACGAACAAGCTGAGTAAAATGGAACTGAAGAATAGTGTGAGTAGGATTTTGTAAAATGGTTGAACGAAACGCACTGTATGTACTCCTTTTTTGTAAGATTTCCTATATTTTATCATAAATGGGTTGAGAACAATTTCTGAAGTCAATTTAGGTATTATGGTATAAATAAATTTTGATAATAGTGTCCTTTTTCCTTTATTTGGTTCTGAGACTTTCACCTCATGCTGATGAATGAAGGAATGGTATAAAGTAAACCCTATAGACAGATAATTATTCATCACATTTAAGAAAAGAGATGATCTTATGAACGTAACAAAATGGTTTGGTGCTACCCTTCTTTCTGTTTCACTATTGGTGACCGCAGCTTGTGCGAACGATAGCACTCAAGAGAATAATCAAAGTAATCAAGAAAGCACTACCAGTGAAACAAAAGAAAAAAACACGGCTGTTGAGACAGGGAACAAATCTTTATCCAATATTAAGGTGCTGGCAACAGGCGGAACGATTGCCGGTAGTTCAGATAGTAATACAGATACGACTGGATATAAATCTGGTGCACTTGGAATCGATAAAGTCATTGCTTCCGTACCACAGCTGAAGGATATTGCAAATGTCACGGGTGAGCAAGTAGCGAACGTCGGCAGTGAAAATGTGGATAACGCTCTTCTTTTAAAATTAGCGAAACGAGTCAATCAGCTTTTAAATGATGATCAAGTGGATGGCATTGTGGTGACACATGGTACAGATACTTTAGAAGAAACGGCCTATTTTTTACATTTGGTTGTAAAAAGTGATAAGCCAGTGGTGGTCGTGGGTTCCATGAGGCCAGCATCTGCCATTAGTGCGGATGGCCCGCTTAACCTGTATCATGCAGTGAAAATTGCTTCGACAAAAGAAGCCAAAGGCAAAGGTGTAATGGTGACATTAAATGACCGAATTGCCTCTGCTCGTTTTATTACGAAGACAAATACCACCACAACCGATTCGTTCAAGTCTCTTGAGCAAGGGTACATTGGAGAAGTGGCGGGTGAAGTTGTCTCTTTTTATAACGAACCGACAAGAAAACATACAGCTGACAGTGAATTCGATATTTCAAAGCTAAAAGAGCTGCCGCAAGTGGATATCTTATACGGCTATCAAAATGATCAAAAGTATGTGTATGATGCTGCCGTTAAAGCAGGAGCGAAGGGCATTGTCGTTGCCGCCGCAGGAAATGGAACGATGTCAACAGAAGCGATCAATGGGGCAACAGATGCAGTGAAGAAAGACGTGGTGATCGTGAGGTCAAGCCGTGCAGGAAATGGCATTGTCACACATGAAAAAATGGATGATGAACATCATTTTGTCTCATCGGATTCATTAAATCCACAAAAAGCCCGCATTCTACTCATGCTGGCTCTGACGAAAACAAAAGATCCAGATAAAATTCAATCCTATTACGAGCAGTATTAAAAAGAAAAAGACCCGACGTATCATTGGGTCTTTTTTTATATGTGTACCTGATGTTCTGCCCGTTTTTTTAAAGAGAGTAAAATGTCTCTCCAAACATCATCTATATCAGTAAGAAAATGTCCTGCTTGCTCGATATAGTGCGTTTTGGCGTTTGGAATGTTCGGAGCCATTCTTTCTATCTCTGCAAAAGGGGCCATCTGATCCTCTTTTCCATGCCAGACATCCACAGGGATTTGTATATCTTTCATATCGAATGCCCATGACCGTGAGAGTAAATCTGGTTCATGAATACATTCATCAACAGATTGACGAGTGGCTTCGTATAAATGCCGCATCATCAGCTCCAGTTGATCATCGGTTTGAAGAAATTGCCGATCCGAAGGATGTAAATGTTTGTTCCCTTTTTTCGTTAGTTTCTTGAATTTCTCTGGTTTCTTTTCAATTAGTTTTTTCTGAGCGCGATAACTTGCCTTTAAGAGCCAAGGCATTCTTTTACTGAGGAAAAAGGCAATCTTGTTCTCCTTTAGCATACTTTTAGGCGGTTTACCATCCTGAAATGGGGTGGTACTTGAGACGAGAGCAGCCGAAAGAATGCGATCTGGCAATTGATAGGCACAACCAGCAGCGAATGCCCCGCCTCCAGAGACACCAATCACTGAAAACTGGGAGATGTCAAGATGATCAGCCACTTCCTGTACGTCTTTTGCCCAGTCTAAAATGGTACGGTCAGGTTGCGGATCAGATAAACCAAAACCAGGTCTGTCTAAAGAAATGAGACGAATGCCAAGCTCTTTTGAGATTGGATCATCATCTAAAAACATCACTCTCGATCCAGGTGTCCCATGAAAAAAGAATACTGGGAATCCTTCAAGATCACCGTATTGAGACAAACCAATATGACGTCCATCTTGCAAATGAATCCTGTCCATATGATCATCCCCTTCATCGTTTATCTAGCTTACATATTCATGCATGAAAGGCCGGGTTAAGGCGTTTCTTTCGCAATTTGATAGATTTTTTCGTAAAGCGATAATAATGTTTTTAGATCTTCTTTTGAAAGCTTGGCATAGTATTTTTGAATAAGATGCAGCTGAATTTTTTCAATATCTTTATGATAGTCATGGCCCTTTTGAGCAAAATCAACAATGATTTCTCTACGGTTATGTGGATTAATCTCTCTTTTCACATATCCAAGCTGTTCAAGCTTTGATATGAGCTGGCTAGCGGCACTAGATGAAATGGAGAAATAATCAGCTAGTTCATTGATTGTTTTCGTCTTCGACCGCAGCAATTCAAGTGTCAGTTCTTGTTTGCTTGTTAAATCTGCATACTCATTTTTCAAGAATCGTTGATACTCTTCTACATAGATAGAGCCTAGTGCGTTTGAGTACTCAATGATTTTTTTGCTGTAATGAATGATATCCTCATCCAATGACATCACCTCTTTTCTCCTATATTATATGTGATCTTAATATTTAAGTGAAGTTAAATGTTAATTAAAATTAAATAAAAGAGGGATAGATGTGATGAGAAAATGACCTCTACTTCCACTTTCTCATCAACAATGGACAAAGAATACTTCCTGTTATCCCTAAGCATTCATAAAACATAGTTGGTTTGATTTTGAACATGTAGTAGGCTAAGGTGGCAATGAATAGATCATAAAAGAAAAACAAGTATACGTCCTTTTTGGTGATAGCATAAATGATCGTTTTGTTTGTTTTCACTTAGATTCACTCCTTAGGAAGTCGATGCCTTTTTCATTGTATTATGGGCGATCTCCATTTATAATAAAAAAATAAACCAACTGGTCGGTTTTATTTGTCCATGTGAAGAAAAGCAAGGTAGAAGGGATTGTTCATAGATGACAAGTACACAAAGCGGGGCTGGAAAAAGTGAAAAGACGAAGCAGAAGATTGTCACCGCTTCACGTGATTTATTTGCGAAAAAAGGATATTCTGAAACATCCGTGCGAGATATTCTAGAGGCGGCTGAGATTAGTAAAGGCAACCTTTATCATCATTTTAAAGGAAAAGAGTTTTTGTTCCTTCATATTATGGAAGAGGATCATCGATTCATGATGGAGACGTGGCATGAAGAGAAACAAACGCTGCACCGGGCCATTGATAAGCTCGCAGGGTTTGCAGAGCTGCTTAGTCAAATGGGGATTAACTATCCTTTAATGAGAGCAAGTGAAGAATTCTGTGCCAGTGCATTTACATCAGATGAAGTCATGGAGCGTCTGAACAAAATTGATGTGGACTTTGATGATGTGATGAGAGACATCCTGCTTGAAGGAAACGAAGATGGCAGCTGGTCGATTCAGCATGTTGAATCAAAAGTGAAAATATTACTTTCCGTATTCTATGGATTAGACGTGTTATATAAAAACGACACGATGCAGCAGAAAAAGGAATTACAAAAAGAGGCGATCTCATTGTTTATTCACGGAATCAATCATCATGAGTAACAAGTGAGTCAGTAAAGGGGAAACAAACATCATGCAAAAACCGATTCGTGAGCAAAAAGCCGTACTTGTTATTTTATTAAGTAATATATTTATTGCGTTTTTAGGTATCGGTCTGATTATACCTGTCATGCCGCTCTTTATGAATGTCATGCATTTAACGGGCAGTACGATGGGATATCTTGTGGCGGCGTTTGCTGTTGCACAGCTTATCGCATCACCTATTGCGGGAAGATGGGTAGACCGATACGGAAGAAAGATCATGATTGTGTCTGGGCTGTTTCTATTCGCGTTATCAGAACTCGTTTTTGGCCTTGGGACACATGTGTATGTTCTGTATTTTGCAAGGCTTCTAGGCGGTATTAGTGCGGCATTTATCATGCCGGCTGTCACTGCCTATGTCGCTGATATCACAACCGTTCAAGAAAGATCAAAGGCAATGGGGTATGTATCCGCTGCTATTAGTACCGGATTTATCATCGGCCCGGGAATTGGCGGATTTATTGCAGAATATGGTGTTCGCCTGCCGTTTTTCTTTGCAGCAGGGATTGCATTTATTGCTGTGATTTCGTCTATGTTTATGCTGAAGGAACCATTAACAAAAGAAGAGCGAGAGAAACAAATGGATCAAGTGAAGGAATCGACCTTCTTTAAAGACTTGAAAAAATCGATTCATCCAAGTTATCTCATCGCCTTCATCATTGTCTTTGTGCTGGCGTTTGGACTATCTGCATATGAAACGGTCTTTAGCTTGTTTACAAATCACAAGTTTGGATTTGGTCCGAAGGATATTGCGATTATCATTACCGTCAGTTCAATTGTAGCCGTCATCATTCAAGTCCTCGTGTTTGGTAAAATGGTGAATGCGCTTGGGGAGAAACGAGTTATTCAACTATGCTTGATTGTTGGAGCAGTTCTCGCTTTTGTTTCCACAGTCGTGTCAGGCTTTATGGTTGTGCTGATCGTGACGTGTGTGATTTTCCTTGCGTTCGATTTATTGCGCCCTGCACTCACGACCTTCTTATCAAAAATCGCTGGCAATCAGCAAGGGTTTGTCGCAGGGATGAACTCTACCTACACAAGTCTTGGTACGATCTTTGGCCCGGCACTTGGCGGCATTTTATTCGATCAAAATATTCATTTCCCTTTCCTGTTTGCAGGTGTTGTCTTATTTCTTGGATTAGGCTTAACCCTTATTTGGAAGGGGAAGGCGACGGTTGAATCTGATTAGATTAGGGGCTCTAACTAGGGCTCTTTTTTTTGTTCCTTTTGGATAGATGATTGAAAAATAATCACAAGGTCCCTGTTGAAAAGGTATTATACATGTTAATCTAATACATGTTTTACCAAAATACAGGAGGAGGATTTTCAATGCAAATTAAAGAGATTTTTTATATTCGGTGTATCTCGTGTTTGAGTGTTGTGCTTATTCATGCAATAGCCATTTTATCTAGCTCTCATTCATCATCTATTCTTGTAGCACTACTCATGTTCAGTACCCCGAGTTTTATTTTCATTTCTGAGTTTTTATTGGCTCATGCTTATCCGAATGGTACCCCTAAAGGATTTATGTGGAAGAGGGTGAAAGCCATCTTTTTCCCATTTGCTTTTATTGGGATTGTCGATGGTTTTTTGCATTCGGCATCGTTAAATGGAGGGGCAGCTGACTTTTTTAAAAGAGCTTCAGCAAATGTCTTATTGGGAAATTATATTGGTTATTTTGTTCTGATTATTTTTCAATTTTACTTTTTGCACATGTTTTTTCACAAAATGGCTAAGCGTACCTCAGCCAAATGGGTATTGCCGATCTCCTTTATCATCACAGTTGGTTATTTAAGTGTCATGAACCTCGTCAAAATCCCACAACCTCAATTACCTAATCCAATGTTCGGCTTAGAATGGATTCCATTTCCAGGGTGGTTGTTCTATTTTTGTTTAGCCTATTATTGTGGAGCGAATTATCAGCAGTTTATCACAAGACTTCATCGTTTTAAGTATGCCGTGTATGGACTTGTTTTGATTTCCGCAGCGACCCTTCTAAGCAATTCATATGTAGGCTTTTTCGAGTCTTCTTCTAAGAGGCCAGACGTTGTTCTTTATACAGTCAGTATTGTCTTCTTATGTTTTCTCTTGTTTTCTAAAGTGAAAAGCGTTCCACCTTTCGTAGCTGTCATTAGTCAATATTCATTCACCATCTATTTGCTTCACGGGTATTTTCTAGGTATCTCTGTGTTACTATGGGGACAATTAAAAGATTATCCATTCTTTGTAGGGACAATCATAACATCAGCACTTGCAATTGCTGGACCTATCCTATTGTCACGGATAGCAAATCATTATAAATATGGCTATATGTTTGTCGGTAAAATCAACAGAACGAGGCGAAAAACAGTCGCTTCATAAACGTTTTAAAGGGGATCTTAAGAAGATGCCCTTTTTTTGTTGCCTAAAAGTACAATGCTTCTTGCCCGAAAGTACAATTTCAATCGACCATCTCATTGCTTAGAATAAAGAGATCAAGTTCACGAAGTTGAAGAAAAAGGAGTAAGTGAATGGCAAAATTTTTATATCATTTAGGAAAAAGTGCATTTTCTAAGCCGAAACGGATGATTATCGGTTGGTTACTTGTTTTAGTAGCTGTTGTGGCGGCAACAATAGGGACAGGTGTTTCATTTAATGGCGATATGTCGATTCCAGGAACAAAGTCAGAAAAGGCAATGGATCTCTTGGAGAAAAAGTTCCCAGCAGGTGATGATGGCGGGACGATTCGTCTGATCTTTAAAGCACCTAAGGGTGAAACATTAGAAACAAAAAAAGTAAGAAACAAATTGAACGAAACGATCAAAGAAGTCAAAAAGGATAAAGCAGTCAAGCAAGTGACGGATTTATATCAGACATTTGCTATTAGTAAGGATAAGAAAATAGGGTATGCGGATATTACATACCGGGTAAAGGCGGATGAGGTAAAAACATCCTCAAAAGAGAAAGTATTAGATAGTATTAAGATTTCAAGAAAGGCTGGCATCCAAACAGAATTAGGCGGCTCCGTCACATTCTCAGAAATTGAGGTAGGCGGGATTTCGGAAGTCATAGGTATTGTCATGGCCTTCTTTATTTTAGCCTTTACTTTCGCTTCACTATTGATTGCAGGACTACCGATCTTGACGGCTGTCATTGGGTTAATAAACGGTGTGATGGTCATATTAATTACCTCAAATTTTGTTGAGATGTCTGCATTTAGTCTTACATTAGCTGTGATGATTGGACTTGCAGTAGGAATTGATTATGCATTATTTATCATTTCTCGTTATCGACAGTTATTAGCAGAGGGTTACGAATTGAAAGAAGCAGCTGCTAGAGCTGTTGCTACAGCAGGCAGCGCTGTATTGTTTGCAGGTGTTACCGTCGTAATTGCACTATGCGGACTTGTATTAGTCGGTATACCATTTTTAGGCGTTATGGGTCTTGTAGCTGCATTCATGGTACTATCAGTTATGCTTGTGTCTCTCACAATTGTTCCTGCCATACTAGGGATTCTTGGTGATAAAGTAAGCCCTTCAAGAAAGAATAAATGGTTCTCTAAATTACAATCTCAACAAAAAGAAGAAGCCACAGCTTGGGGAAGGTTTATCAAGAAGTATCCAGGTAAGATCATCCTAGGTGTCATTGTATTGACTGGTCTACTCAGTTGGCCAGCACTTCATATGGAGTTGGGTCTTCCTGATAACGGCATGAAGGGGAAGGAAACAACTGAACGTAAGGGCTATGACCTGTTAGCAGAAGGATTTGGTAAAGGGTTTAATGGGCCACTGGTTGTTATCATTGATGCCTCCCATGCAAATAACGCAATGAAATCTATTGAGAAAACAACAAAAGTATTAGAGAAGATGGATGGCATCAAACAAATGGCACCGCCTGTTCCTAATCCATCGGGTAAGTACGCCATGCTGACCATTTTACCGAAAAGCGGTCCAGAAGATAAGGCGACAAAGCAATTAGTCAAAGTTATACGAAATGAATCTAGTCAGACTGCTGCAAAGTATGATACGAAATTACTTGTTACTGGTTCTACGGCAGTTAATATAGATATTTCAGATAGACTCAGTGAAGCGTTACCGAAATTTGCAGGAGTCATTATTGGATTTGCTTTGATTTTGATGATTCTTGTGTTTAGGTCATTCCTTGTTCCATTAAAAGCGGTTTTAGGATTTCTTATGACATTGACCGCTACACTAGGTTTTTCTGTCTTTGTTTTACAGGATGGACACCTTGCGCCATTGTTTGGAATACCAGCAAATGGCCCATTGTTAAACTTTATGCCTGTACTAGTAACAGGAATATTATTTGGTCTTGCAATGGATTATGAGGTCTTTTTAGTCAGTCGAATGAGAGAAGATTTCCTTCTATCAGGTGATGCGAAAAAGTCCGTTGTATCAGGTTTGAAGCATAGTGGGAGAGTAGTGACTGCCGCAGGCTTAATCATGATCTTCGTCTTTGCTAGTTTTATCTTTGCAGATGACTTGATTATCAAAACAATGGGGTTAACGTTGGCATTCGGTGTTCTGTTTGATGCATTTGTCATAAGAATGACTTTTATCCCAGCTTGTATGATGCTGATCGGACGAGCTGCTTGGTACTTACCCAAATGGTTTGAAAGCTGGCTTCCACGTATAGACATTGAAGGTGAGTCTATTTCTCAGAAGGATGAGAAAGAAGAGAAGGTGATTTAGTCACTGATAGTCTTACATGGTATGATTGATGATACCGCCATTACCTCGATAAAGGGTGGGCGGTATTTTTTGAGTGAATATGAGGCTCGGATGGTGATATTTATGGCGAAACGACGGGTAGACCCTTTTAATGAAATGATCTATTCGCGAATTCCAACATTATTATGGGTGATTCTTGTTTATATTGCAGCAATGATATTTCAGTTTATAACCACCCCATTAGCACTTTCTGGCCTGTTTTTTTCTGCACTTATTGCCATACATCTGATTCTGCATTGGTGGTCATTTTACTGGTTTCGGCAGAATCCATGGGTATATTTTCTGATTCAAGGAATAGTGATTCTACTTTGTGTTTCAGTCATGCAGGCGGCTTCCCCTGTGATCTTAATTGGTCTGTTACCGGTACTAATAGCGCAAAGTATTGGGGTATATTATCATACATTGAAGGTGATTTTGACAGGGCTTAGTTTTTATGTTCTTTTTTTTCTTGCCCTTATTTTGGTCAATGATACAGATGATTTGACCGTATACATTCCTATTTTGTTTTTGATTCTGATTGTAGTCATCGCATACTCCATTTTATTTTTTAGACAAGTCAAAGCTAGAATTCGTACACAAACATTTTTAAAGGAACTTGAATTGGCACATCAACAAGTGGAAGAGCTGACACTTGCTAATGAGCGTCAAAGAATGGCGAGAGATTTACATGATACCCTTGCACAAGGGCTGGCAGGTATTATTATGCAGCTAGAAGCGGTCCATGCCCATTTAGAGAATCAGAATGTTGAGCGTGCTCAAAGCATTATTAAAGGTTCAATGAGCCATGCGCGGACGACATTAGGTGAGGCGAGATTGGTCATTGACGACCTTCGAACATACAGCCAGGATCAATATGACTTAGCTGATTCTGTGAAAGATGAAGTGAATCGGTTTATGACGGCGACGAATATTCCAGTTCATACAAAAGTGGCTGTCTCTTATCAAGTGTCCCCTTTCCTCATCGAACATACCGTATACATTGTCAGTGAATGTTTGACGAATATTGCCAAGCATGCCAAAGCAAGTAAGGTCGAATTGATGATGAAGCAACAAGATGATCACATCTCCTTGCAAATCACAGACAATGGAGTGGGTTTTGATGAGAAAAAACAAGAATCCACTTCCGGGCATTACGGTCTAATTGGTATGTCAGAACGTGCCCGACTGCTTGATGCACAGCTACACTTGAAAAGCGAAAAAAATGAAGGTACACAAGTGACGGTAACCATACCTTTGAAAAAGGAGTAAAAACAATGTCTTATCAAATTGTGATTGTCGATGATCATTTTGTTGTTAGAGAAGGATTAAAATTAATTCTTGAGACAGATCAACGATTTGATGTTGTTGGTGAAGCAGAAGATGGAGCAAAGGGTTTAGATATCTTGAAAGAGAAGGCTCCAGACCTTGTATTACTTGACCTCAACATGCCTAACATGAGTGGGCTTGAGATGTTAAAAGAGATGCAGTCTCTTCAATTAAAAGTACCGGTCCTGATTCTCACTACCTATAACGAAGAGAAATTAATGATTGAAGGGCTGCAACTTGGAGCAAAGGGCTATCTTTTAAAGGATGCCAGCAGAGAAAATTTATTTTATACAATTGAAGCAGCTATCAGAGGGGATATTCTTCTTCAAGCAAACGTCGCTGCTAAAGTATTTGAATCAACAGAGCATCAAGTGACTCCGACCCATTTGAAAAAAGAAATAAACATGCTGACTGAAAAAGAGATGCTTGTCTTGCAAGCAGTGGCTAGAGGATATCGAAGTAAGGAAATTGCATTTGATATGGGGATTTCCGAGAGAACTGTCAAAGCTCATTTAACAAATATTTATCAAAAGCTGGAGGTCACTTCAAGAGCGGAAGCAATTAAAGCAGCAGTGGAATTAGGGGTGATTCATTTTTAGAGAGAATGAGTTAGCAGCAGAATAATAGACAAGAGACCTTTCAAATAAGGTCTCTTTTTTTTAAGGTTGCGGCTTCAGGTGATTCAGTGCCTGCGCCAGTTTTTGATTTTGTTGCTTTTTGTAAAACAGAAAGGCGATGATATGGCCTACTAATGTGAGAAAGGCTATACCGATAAAATAAGGCATGATCCATTCGAGCAGTGCAGTCGAATATAAAGCGACGGCTCCTACTTGAAACCCTAAATTGACGACAGTGGAGATGAGAATGTTGATGGGTGCTGGAAAGGTAAAGTAGTTCCATAGTAAAGGATACATGACCCCAAAGACGATGCCTGCTAAAGTACCGATGGCAATGATGTGCCACACGTAATGAAAAGGGATAGAGGATGACCATTGAGTGATTGACAGGATGAGTGTCAGCCATACGATAGAGACAAAAGCTGTTTGCATAAATTGATGTTTTAGTTCCTTGATCATTTGAATCGCTCCTTTATATATTTGGCGTAATGACGACTGACGGTGTAGCTGTTTTTCGAGATGGTTTCGACCTCTAAGCGAGCGTACGTACCAGCGACAAAGCTGTCGACTTGCGCTAAATTGAGAATGACTGCATTGTTGATACGATAGAAATGTTCACGCTCTAACGACTTCAGATCCTTCAGCCGTTTACTGAGAAAATACGTCGTACCCTGAGTCGTGATCACCTTTGACAGATGTCCAAGCGCAGAGATCGCTTCAATTTGTTCTAATGGTAAAAGAGACTGCCGATCATTTTTTGGATCTTTGACCGTTAGAGATGTACTAGTCTCCAGCATTGATGCCATCTTTTGTAAACGTTCTTGATTATGTGGATGGCTGATGACGTCTACTTCCGTCACATCCTTTTCTTGATTCCAGATCAAACGAAATTTCATCCATAAACCTCCTCTCACAATGAGCATAGCAATAGATGAAAGCGAATGCGATTGAATGTTGCTTTGATGCAGAAGAATTCTTTTTGTTGCAAAGATTCACCGCGTGTCTGCGGCTTTCCTTTATAATGAAAAGATACTCGTTCGTGAATGGAGGAATGATGTTGTATCTTGTAGATCAACAAAGGACAGGAGCGGTAAAAGAGGAAATTCGGCGGATTGATCCTGCCTATCCAGTGTTCGTAGATGCGATACTCGATGGGGTGATACAAGGAGATTTATATGTGGATCACCGAGATCACCCGTGTGTCTATTTTGCAGGGACGACAACCGGCATTTATTATGTCGCAGGCAAGACAGAAGCAGCACTCTCATTATGTTCAACGTTCATTGTGGATGTTTATAAAAAGCAGAAAAGAGAGAACAGACGGTTCACTTTGTTTTCAGCAAATCCAGCATCAGATGAGATGATGAAAAAATGCTTCGGTTCCCAACTGAATGAAATGCAAAGACATGCGTATTCTTATGACTTGACCTCTCCTGATCTGATTGTGCCTGATCAAGACGAAATGATCAAACGCACGAATGAACAAGTCATTGCCGCAAGCAAAGTATTCCCATCCAGCTATTATGAAGCATATTGGGGAGGAGTAGATCACTTTTTATCTAATGGCGTCGGAGTTGCCATCTTAAATGGTGAAGATGTGGTCAGTGAATGTATCTCTATTTTTTTAAGTGAAAAACGTGTGGAAATCGATATTTGGACAGATGAAGCCTGCCGTGGAAAAGGGTTGGCTTTGTTAGCAGCTCAGCAAATGATCAGCATCTGTGTTGAAAAAGGGAAGACACCGCATTGGGATTGCGATGTCCATCATGCAACCTCGGCCAAATTGGCAGAGAAGCTAGGTTTTCAGTGGACAAAGACGTATCGTTTATTTTATGCCTCACGCTGAAAAGGTTTTGAGATACCAAGCATCCATGGCAGAATGCTCTGAGCCTTCAATCGGTGCAGGAAGAAGAGAGAAGTCATACCGTTGATAAAGACCAGTAGCAGCTGTTAATTCACTGCGGGTTTCTAAATAACAAGCATTGTAGTATGTAGCAGCATATTGCAGGGCCGTATCCATCAGTTTCTTGCCCGCACCTTTGCCTTGTGCTTTTGGGCTTAAATAAAGCTTTTGCAGCTCACAAATGCCATCTGTGAAAGGGGCAATGCCAACGCCACCAACAACTTCACCATGTTCTTCGGCAATCCAATAGGCTGCATGAGTCAATGATTGATAGTATTCGAAAAGCTGATCAAGGTGTGGGTCTGTGTAGGCTGTACCTTCAATCGCAAGATTCGCTGATTCTAATGACTGGCGGATAATGGCCGCGATAAAAGGATTGTCCTGCTTTTGAATCGGTCTGATATTCATTGGAAAAACCTCCATTGTCATAGGATAAAAAAGAAAAGGAGTTGATGCGATATGTTCTGGCTGCAAACCGCTATTTTTACTGTCATTGTACTCTGTCTCTCGTGGTGGGCAGGAAAAAGACGCAGGCATCGCCATGCCGGGCTGATTGTTCCGATATGTATCACTTTGTTTGGATTGCTCTTATTGATCGGGAGTTTCTTCATCGGCAGATGGGAAGGGATGGCGCTCAGCATATCAAGCGTCTCTATCGTTCTCTCTTCTATCATTTGTTTGATCATCGTTACAGGGGTTCATTTGTTTAAAAAAGATGACCCATCGTAGGCTGGGACATCTTTATGATTTGATTCTATCGTATTCCTCACGAAGGATGCCCATCATGATGACATCCGAATAAGCACCGTTGAAATAGAGCGCTTGACGTCTTTTTCCTTCATATTGAAATCCGGCTTTCTCATAGCTTCGAAAGGCTCGTGGGTTATGGGAAAAAACTTCAAGCTCAAGCCGATTGAGTTCTAACGTCTCAAAGGCAAATGTTTGAACCATCCGAACAGCCTCAGTACCATACCCTTTGTGAAAATGCTCTGGACCATGCAGCGCAATGCGGAAACTTGCCGTATGGTTTATCGGATCAATATCCACAATCGCCGCATCCCCGATCATTTCTTTCGTGTCTAGCAGACAAATGGCAAAGTCTCGTCTACTGTCATCCAGCAGAAAACGGGTATAGGCTGAACGAATTTCTTCTAGTGTGAACGTTTTGCGTGTGCCAGTCATATAAAGTGTTTCTGCATGCTGGCATCCTCTATGAATACCAGGATAATCTTTTTCTTCAATCGGTCTCAAGAATAATCGAGTCATGATGGATCAGCCTCCTCTATATATCGGGAGATTTCAATTAAGTTCATATCAGGATCACGGATATAAATGGATTCAATCGGACCTAATGCACCAGAACGTCTGACCGGACCTTCTTCAATTGGAACAACCTGCTTTCGAAGATGAAGCAATAAACTGTCTATATCTAAATCGGTGATAAAACACAAGTCAGCAGATCCAGGCTTGGGATGATTAGCTTTTGGTTCAAATTCATGACCCGCTTCATGAAGGTTAATCTTTTGTAAGCCAAAACGAAGGGCTTTACGGCCTTCTCCAAAAGTTTCTTCCTTCATTCCTAATACGTTTGTATAAAAGCGAATGGTTTCCTCCATATGTTGAACAGTCAACACGATATGATCAAGTCGTCGTATCATCAGTCTCTCCTCCAAGTATGATCATTGTCTGAACTGCTTCTATTATATCATCCCTTGAAGAAGATACCTTATTTGATCACGGTTTTATAACTCCAGCTTTCTAGGGACATGTTTTCTCCGTGCAGTACTCTCTCATCAAACTCCGTCCACCCATTTTTTCGATAGAAATGACGATTGGCCTCGTTGTGTGTAATCAGTGTGAACAGTCCGCCGCCTTGCCGGGCAATAAAGGGGAAAAGACATTGCTTTAGCATACGGCTTCCAAGTTTTTTTCCTTGTTGGTCTTTTGCAACGACAAGTGCTTCTAAATACCAGTAAGGTTTCTTTAAGGAAGAACACGCTTTTTTTGCCTCCTTTAACATACGGAACACATGCTGAATCGCCGATATGCCACCAGTAAAGAGCAACTTTAACCCACCAGATAACACATAATCCATGAGTCCTGGTTCAGGAAGACGGGGATGTTTTAACAGGGCGGCAGACACAATTTTCTCGTTCTCAACCCCGACCAAACAGATTTGATGCTGAAAATATACCCTTGTATTGATCAAATGCAGCTGACGGGCGAAAGCAGCACGCTTGGTAACCTTTTCGCATAATAAATCAAAAAATGAATAGTTCTGAAATGAATCATCTAACAACGCTGCCACTTGAGGCAGTTCATCCTCTCTAGCAAGTCTGAATTGAAGCATATGATGGTCCTCCTTTTTTTGAACAGATATAGATTATTGAACATGTGTCCATTATAATAAGAGGAAAATAAACCGAACATCGGCAATGAATGATCTCTTGTTCATAAATAGACAGGTATAGCCAGATTGTTCAAAAATGGAGGGTGTTTGATGAAGGACAGACGAACAATCAAAACCAAAAAGGCGATACGGGAAAGCTTTCTTGAGCTTTTAAAGGAAAAAGATGTTCAACAAATTACAGTATCAGAGCTATCTAGAAGAGCGGATTTAGGAAGAGGGACCTTTTATTTGCACTACCAAGATGTATTTGATTTGCATGAACAGCTTGAGAAGGAACTATTCGATCAGCTTGGCGGACTATACGATGAATCGTTTCCAAGCCAGGACCCGCTTGATATGCTGTCCTTTTTAAACAAAACAACTGAGTATTTAAAAGAAAAACAATTCATGATGACGTTGTTTGTCAAACCGAATAGCCCAACGACGAATCAATTCAAATCGTTTTTTAAAGAAAAAATCATGAAAGAGTGGCAGCTTGATCAGCGTCAAATTACGGAGCATGAACAGATTGTGGCCTCATTTGTTGTGTCTGGTGTTGTTGGTGTACTGGAGGAATGGATTCATGAAGGGATGACAGTCGAAGCGGGGCAGCTTGCACACATCTTGTACAAACTTCTCATGAAGGTAGAACAGGAATCGTAAGAAACGAATGGATCATATATCATTTATCTATTCTTTCTGTTAAAATGGGAACATGCGTTCTTATATCAGGCGGGGAGTGGTGAGATTGAAAAGGAAATTACTATTTTATGGGGCAATGAGCATTGATGGATATTTAGCAAGGGATGATCACCGTTTAGATTGGCTCATAGGAACAGAGGGCGAAGAGGATACGAGATATGAGGAATTTTATGCTTCCGTCGATACGCTGATCATGGGACGGAACACATACGAACAGGTTCTAAAGCTCTCACCTGATGGGTTTCCTTATGAAGACAAGACATGTTATATCGTTTCTCGCACTTTACAAGACAGTCATACAGGAACCCATATCATTCGTGAAGATGTTCTCTCATTTATCCACAATTTAAAAAATGAAAAAGGGCAGCATATCTGGATAGTAGGAGGCGGGGAACTGCTTCAAGCATTATTAAAAGAAAAATTAGTCGATGAGCTGTATCTCCAAATCGCACCTGTCATGATTGGAAAAGGAATCCCTCTTTTCCCTCCAACTGATCAGGAATCTAGATTTTCATTACAACAAGTGAATCAATACAAACAAATTGCTGAAATGCATTTTGTGTCAAAAGAAGACCACTGAATCACAGGGGTCTTTTTTTAATCAAACAAACACGTTGACAAGAAAATATCCTAGTGTTAGGATAAATTTATCCTAGTTTTAGGATTTATTGAAAAAGGAGTAGTTGCCATGGTGCAGCAAGATCAGGAATTAGACTTAAGGCTTTTCCGAGTATGGATGAAAGCCTATCATGCCCTTTTTGCAAATATCCAAAAAGACATTGAACGTTATGATATCGGATTTGAAAACTTTCAAATTCTTGAATTACTGTATAGTAAGGGACCACATCCCGTTCAAAAAATTAGTGAGATTTTATCCATTCCAAGTGGGAGCATCACCTATGTGGTCAACAAATTAGAAAAACAAGAATTAGTCAAAAGACAATGTGCACCTTCTGATAAACGTGTATTCCATGTATTACTGACAGATAAAGGGAAACAGCTATTTGACGATATTTTTCCAAAACATACAGATGTCATTTCACAAAATCTGTCCTTTATCGAAACAGAGGAAAAAGAACAGCTCATTGAATGGTTGAAAAAAATCGGTTTAGGTGCAAAACAACTTCACGAAAAGGGGAAACAAGATGACACACAGCTTTGATACATTGGTACGTGAAAGACGATCAGCATCAAATTTTTTGCCAAATATCTCGATTTCGAGAGAAGAGCTTAATAGTATCTTTGAAGAAGTGAAGCTGGCACCTTCAGCCTTTAATTTACAGCATACGCAATATGTCGTCGTCCAATCAGAAGCGCTTAAAGAGCAAGTAAGAGATGCTGCATTTGGACAATATAAGGTGCATTCCGCTTCAGCAGCGATCATTGTACTCGGCGATCCGAAAGCTTATGAGCAAGCAGGAAACATTTATGAAGGCCTAAAAATGCTCGGCATCTTAAATGCGCAACAATATGAGGAAATGGTCAGAGAGACGATGAGTTTTTATGTGCAGAGAGGATCAGACTTTCAGAAAGAAGAGGCGATTCGCAATGCTTCATTATCTGCCATGCTATTTATGCTTGCCGCCAAAAACAAGGGATGGGATACTTGCCCAATGATCGGCTTTGACCCCGAAGCAATGAAAAAGGTGTTAAACATCGAATCAGATTTGGTTCCTGTATTAATGATCACGCTCGGAAAAGAAAAAGTAGAGAGCAGACAAGCGAGAGGCTATCGCAAGCCGGTCTCTGAATTTGTGACATATTTATAAGATAGGGGGTTCCATTCATGGAACTAGGAATTAGTACATTTGTAGAAACAACACCTGATTTTCAAACAGGAAAAACAGTCAGCCACGCACAGCGTATTCGTGAAGTAGTAGAAGAAATTATTTTAGCAGATCAAGTGGGTCTCGACGTTTTTGGTGTAGGAGAGCATCATCGTGAAGATTTTGCCGCATCAAATCCAGCAGTCGTATTAGCAGCTGCGGCAACGCAAACAAAGAATATTCGTCTGACAAGTGCCGTAACTGTTCTTTCATCGGCAGATCCTGTTCGTGTGTTTCAAGATTTTGCGACATTAGATGGCCTTTCTAACGGGCGTGCAGAGATCATGGCTGGCCGTGGATCATTTATTGAATCGTTCCCGCTTTTTGGCTATGACTTAGATGATTATGAAGAATTATTTGAAGAAAAACTAGATTTACTGTTGAAATTACAGCAGTCAGAGCGTGTGACGTGGAGCGGTAAGCACCGTCCTTCCATTCAGGATGTCGGCGTATATCCAAGACCTGTTCAAGATCCGCTTCCCATCTGGATTGGCAGTGGAGGAAACAGAGAATCTGTCGTACGTGCTGGATTATTAGGATTGCCACTTGTCCTTGCCATTATTGGCGGCAGCCCTAGACAGTTCGCACCGCTAGTGCAGCTCTACAAGCAAGCTGCGATTCACGCTGGACATGATCCTGAGAAATTAACGGTGGCATCCCATTCACATGGATTTGTTGCGGAGGAAACAGAATTGGCAGCAGATCAATTCTTCCCTTCTACACAGCATGTCATGAATACATTAGCAAGAGAACGAGGCTGGGGACCTTATACCCGTTCTACATTCGATGCAGCAAGAACATTAGAAGGTGCATTGTATGTAGGAGATCCAGATGCCGTAGCAGAGAAAGTGATTCATCTGCGAAAAAATGTAGGCATTACGCGCTTCATGTTGCACGTACCAGTCGGTTCAATGCCGCATGATCAAGTGCTGAAAGCTATTGAGTTATTTGGGAAAGAAGTGGCTCCTAAAGTAAGAGAAGAGGTTGCTCGCTGGGAAGCCGAACAAGCATAACAAAAAAGTCGATCAAGTGAATAGGCTTGATCGACTTTTTCTTATGCTTAAGGATCAATAACACATGGTTTCACTGTAGGGCATGAAGCAGCAGAAGCAAATGGTGTGGCCGTCAAGGTGAAGAGGAAAACAAGTTGAAAACAGATAAGCCATTTTTTCATGAAATCACCTCCGTTATCAATTGTTTCACTAGAACGAGGTGAGGATAAAAGCATAGAAGTATGTAACACTCTCTATCCAGCATAAGACAATCATATCATAATTTTCAAAAAAATGAAAAAATAACTTACTAAAGTTCTAAATTATGGTATGGTTAATATGTTCAACAAAAAAGGGAGGGATTTTTGTATGAAAAAGGTCATAACTTCTGTTTTGGTTGGAGCAATTGTTTTAACGGGTGCGGGTGTCACCGCTGTCCCGGTAGAAGCGAAGGGGAAAGTAAGCAGTGAAGTAACGGTACAAGCAAGTCGAACCGTCTCGGAAACGAGAACATATACGACGTCAAACATCCCATCAAGTATTACATATGCAAAGGATGGATGGGTCGGTATTCTCTATCAATCGTCAATTGAAGAGTTAGGTTTAGGAAAATATAGAGTTACCTTTACTGGAACGGTTGTACGCGATCCAGGATTTAATTAAATATAAAATGTAAAGCTGACAGGTGGACAAGCCTGTCAGCTTTTTTTAATGGGGATAATAAAGAATCATTTGCATCCGTACCATCTGTTCTCCTGATTGTTTATACTCATGGGCGCGGTCAGCCTTAAACCGAATCGAGTCGCCAGCTTGTAATGTGTATTGCTCATCACCGATCGATAAATCAAGTGCTCCCTCAAATACGGTAATCAATTCCTCTGTACCGCCGATATGTTCTTCCGCACTTAACGACCCATGAGGATCAATTTCTACCTGATAGACTTCAAATTTTCTCAGGTCATCAAATGGGAACGTCGTATATACCCGATACCTTCCCTCGTCCTCGGTTAAAACTTGTCCTTCTTCTTTTCGCACGATCTTAATTTCAGGCTGCGGTGCGTATATGAGTTCGCTAAAAGACACCTTCAACCCATTGGCGATTTTCCACAGAGTGGTGATGGTTGGTGTGGATTCTCCTCTTTCGATTTGCCCAATCATCGTTTTACTCACACTTGTTACCTCAGCCATCTTTTCTAGGCTTAATTTCTTTTGCTCTCTTAGCAGTTTGACATTTCTAGCAATAATTGATTGTACGTCCTCCATCAAAAAACTCCTTTCTTTTATTTACTTTATAACGACCGAATAGTACAATGAAACGTAATATACGCAATAAAGACTTTTAGGTCTAAATAACGTATGAAAAGGAGGTAACGATTTGATTGTTTCCATGTTGATTTATGCTTTTGTTACCAGCTTCACCCCTGGGCCGAATAATATCATGGCGATGGTCTTTACGAATAAATATGGGGTCAAGCAAACATTTCGATTTTGTTTAGGGGTTGGGATCGGATTTTTGGTCATTTTATGTTTGAGCGGTTTCTTTAATCTCATTCTTTATCAAGTCATGCCGAAAATAGACTGGGTCATGGCTTTCATCGGAGCCGGTTACATGATCTATTTGGCTGTTAAAATCATGAAAAGTAAAGGCGGAGATGACGAAACATTAGACCGCTATAATCATTTTATCCCGGGGATGCTGCTGCAATTTATTAATCCGAAAGCCATTTTGTATGGGTTAACCGTCATTTCCACTTTTGTTCTGCCGTATGGACAGTCCAATATGCAATACATGTTGTTGACGCTGATTCTCGCCATCATTGGTTTTTTAGGCACATTTAGCTGGAGTTTATTTGGCTCTGTATTCAAGCGTTTTTTAACTCTTTATCAGCGGCCGTTCCAGTTCGTCATGGGGCTGCTGCTTATGTATAGTGCGATTTCGATGATCTGGAGTTATGTCATGTAAGCGGTCAGGAGACTGGCCGCTGCCTGCCCATCACAACCGTATCATAATACATGCCGTCCGCCAGCCGTTTATCTTTTTTTAACAAGCCTTCAATCTCAAAGCCATAGTGTTCATATAAACGAATGGCTTTTTGATTGGTTTCCATTACTTGAAGTGACATCTTTTGAATGCCTTGCTGATCTGCCCAGTCGATCGATGTAGCTAAAAGTTCTTTCCCGATGTGATAGCCCCAAGCGGCCTTCTGTACGGCGACGCCAAACGTTACTTTGTGAGCAGAGCGCTTAAGAGAATGTCCTTCGCATCTTGAAAAACCGACAATGTCTCCTTCAATATCTGCAACTAAAAAGAGATGACGGCATTCATTGGAATCCTCTTGAATCAACGCCTCGAACCCTTTCTCATCAATAAAAGCTTCACCCGGTTCACGATCTAAATATTCGGTTTCACCATCGATTTTCAGTCTGAGAGTTGATAACTGTTTGGCATCTGCTAATGCAGCAGAGCGAATACGATAGGTCACACCACGTACAGTGAACATACTTTCAGAAATGATCATTGAACAGACCACCAACCTTTCATTCCATTATGTCTATCATACCTGAAACGCGCACACAGCACACTCAGATGTTTTGTCATGTGCAAAAAGGCTAAATAAACAGTATCAAACGTGGAGGTGGAACAAATGAGTGAACAAAATGGACATATGGATAAAGCGAAAGGAAAAACAAATCAAGTCAAAGGTCAAGTGAAAGAAAAACTTGGCGAAGCGACAGATCGTGAAAACCTGAAAGCAGAAGGAAAGAAAGATCAAGTAAAAGGAAAGCTTCAAGATAAAAAAGGTGACGTGAAAAATAAGCTGAATCAGTAGTTTGCGCATACTTGCAGGTACTCGCCCCATGTATCCATCATCACATTCCTTTCATCAATAAAATCAATAGGTGTGTGAAAAGAATTGATTATAAATTCTTGCTTCCGTCATGTAGACTTTAAATAGAAGACATGAACAAGGGAGATGGATGAAATGGAGCAAGTATGGGGGAAAGTTGACGAGTATATCAAAGACAAATTGATGGTCAAAGATGACGTATTGGAGCAAACTCTTATCAAGAATAAGCAAGCCGGGTTACCAGAAATAGATGTGTCGCCGGCCCAAGGAAAACTGCTTTATTTGTTAGCAAAAACCAAGGGTGCAAAGCGCATTTTAGAAATCGGTACACTTGGCGGTTATAGTACCATTTGGCTTGCCCATGCACTTGAAGCGGATGGAGAACTCATGACATTAGAGGCTGTCAGTCATCATGCAGAAACCGCACAGCAAAACATAGACAGAGCAGGCCTAGCAGAACGTGTCACCATTTTACAAGGAAAAGCGTTAGATACTTTATCTCAGTTAAAAGAGCAGGATACGCTTCCGTTCGATTTGATTTTCATTGATGCAGACAAACCAAACAACCCGCAATATTTGAAGTGGGCGTTACATTTCTCAAAAAAGGGAACAGTCATTATTGCAGACAATGTGGTCAGAAATGGAGCAGTTCTTCATGCCTCTGATCAAGATGAGCGAGTGAAGGGAACGCGTGAATTTTTCGATTTACTCAAACAAGAGTCGAGAATTGAAGCAACCGCTATTCAAACTGTTGGCGAAAAAGGCTATGACGGCTTTATATACGGTATCGTAAAATGACAAAAAGCTTAACCGCATCCGGTTAAGCTTTTTCTATTAGAAAAACCATCTAGCTGTGCCCATCAGCATGACGCCTACTAGAACGGTGAGGGACAAGCTTTTTGTCCAAATAGCGATTAACACAGTTGGAAGCAAGACAGCAAGGTACATCCAGTGAATGGTGACGCCTGCTGTAGTATGTATGAAAAGATGCTCTGCAATCAAAGCGGTAAATATACAAATGGGGATAAACGATAACCATTTGAGCACCACTTCTGGCATCTGGATACTCCTTACAAATAAAAATGGAACGACTCTTGGGATGATGGTCACAATCATACAGCCAAGAATGAGCCATAACATAAAACTACTAATCATTTATCTGTCACCACCCCAATAGTGGCAACAAGCACAGTTGCCAACAAAACAGCCACGTGTGAAGGAACAAAATGAAGCAGCACAAACATCGCAACAAACATATATAAAACAAGTGACAAGCGATGGGTTAGCTTATTTTTTGGCACCGTCTGTAAAGAAAGAATGAGCAGCGCAGCAAACATCGCGGATAGGGCAAAATCAAGACCAAGCGCCTCTGGATTGGAAATCCAGTGTCCGAATATTCCGCCAAGTGTACACGCAGCAATCCAGCATAAATAAGCTGTAATATTCAGTCCATGCATCCATCTGTTATTCAATTTTCCTTGCTGTGCTAATTTATTCATCGCTACGCCAAAGGATTCATCAGTAAGCAGAAGACCAAACCCGATGTTCTGCTTTGCAGAGTAGCGTGTAAAATGAGGGGCAAGCGTAAGGCTGAGTAACAAATGCCGTAAATTGACAATGAACGTGGTGAAAATAATAGCGGAAAGGGGGCTTCCTGTCACAAGTAATGCACAGATGATAAACTGTGAAGCGCCAGCATAAATAAAGATAGAGAGCAGCGCGATTTCCCATATACTTAACTGCGAACTAATGCCAACAATTCCAAAGGCAAACCCAATGCTCATATAACCAAGCAAGGTTGGCACACAATCTTTTATTCCCTCAAGAAACGGTTCGTTTCCGGCAGTGGGAATGTGTTTCCTAGCTTCAACATCCAAAGAACTCTACTCCTTTTCTGTGTAAACATCAATTGTTTTACTTACTATAAGAAAACGAATTCATCATGTCAATCCTATTGAACTTCTATTATATGAAGAAACATGGCGATAAAAAAGGATTGAAGTGAACCAGATTTTGTTATAAAGTAATCAGAAAATAAAAACAATTGGGGTGACTGATATGCAATGGAAGCCTTTATTTGAACATGATGTACCAAATCACCTCCGTCCATAACGGAGAGTGATCTCCGTTTGTGGATATCGCAGTGAATATATCCAGTAACGGAGGGGAAAAAATGAATGAAAAATATATAGGAGCCCTTTACTTAGCGTTAGCTGCTAGTATTTGGGGCGGTATGTATGTAGTGGTCAAAGTAACAGTTGCGGTGGTCCCGCCACTTGAGCTTGTCTGGATGAGATATGCAATAGCTGGAGTCGTTCTTGTGTTCACGATTTGGCGTTTGGGTTACTCTTTTCGATTAGACAAAAAGGATATCCCGCTGATTGTGGCGATTGGATTGATTGGCAACTTTCTCTCGATCGTGACCCAAGAAATTGGCACAATGTATACGTCTGCACAAATGGGTGCCGTCATCACATCGGCCACACCTGCTTTTATGGTGCTTTTCGCTTTCTTTCTATTAAAAGAATCATTCACAGTGAGAAAGTGTGTCTCCATTCTGCTTGCTACAGTAGGTGTGCTGACGATGATTGGGCCTGTCGCTGTTCAAACGGATGAGTTTGTTGGTGGTCTTTCACTGGTTATTGCTGCATTAACATGGGCGCTCATGTCTGTTCTTTTGAAACGAGTTCCAGGAAAGTATCCTCAAGTAGTGACGACAACATATGCGATCATTGTGGCCTTTATCGTATTAACACCACCTGTCTTGTTTCGTTTGCCTCATCTTGATGTGCAGCAAATGGCAAGACCGGAAATATGGGGCGGCATTCTGTATCTAGGTATCATCTCAACGGCCCTTGCTTTCTTTTTGTGGAATAGAGGGCTTCAACTGATGGACGCTTCAAGCGGTGGTCTGTTTTTCTTCTTTCAACCAATCGTTGGCACGGTCCTTGGATGGATGCTTCTAGGTGAAGAGATGGGCTTACGTTCGTTTGTTGGGATTTTGTGTATTTTCGCAGGTGTATATACTG
This sequence comes from Bacillus sp. FSL R5-0397, assembly GCF_038593395.1. Lineage (NCBI taxonomy): Bacteria > Bacillati > Bacillota > Bacilli > Caryophanales > Bacillaceae > Bacillus > Bacillus sp. FSL R5-0397. The sequence continues at coordinate 613,894 of NZ_CP151992.1, forward strand.
TCCTGCGTCAGAGAGAGTAAGACGAGATTCCCCTTGGAGAAGGGGAATTTTCTTTACAATGAATAGATGAGAGACTCATAGAAGGTGAAGGTGAGCAGGATGATCCAGTATCCGCATTTGAAAAAGGGACAAACAATTGGTGTGACAGCACCATCCTCAGGTGTACAACCCTCTTTGCATGAGATGTTTCAACTGTCTTGCGATCGGATGAAAAAAAGAGGCTATGAAGTCATATGTGGAGAGACAGTATGGCAGCAGGAAAAAGCGAAATCAGCCCCTGCGATCAAGCGAGCAAATGAGTTACAGCGGATGATGACTTGTCATGAGATTGACCACATCATCCCGCCATGGGGGGGACAGCTGCTTATTGAAGTGTTAGAGCATCTTGATTTCTCAGTGATGCAAAAAAAGTGGATTCTTGGTTACTCAGATACAAGTCTCCTTCTATTAGCTTTGACATTAAACACAGGCATTGCGACAGCGCATGGACCGAACCTGGTGGATCTTCAGGGGGAAGAGCTTGATCAGGTGACGGCTATGTGGGAACAAATACTTTCCACTCCAGAGAAAAAGGACGTTACTCAATTTTCTTCTGATATGTATCAAAAGGAATGGCAGTATGACCATCCAAGCATTCATGTCTTTCATTTAACCGAGCCAACCGCATGGCGTACTGTTGATCACTTAGAGACGACGATGAAGGGAAGACTGATGGGTGGCTGTATTGATGTGATCCGGCACTTAGCTGGCACGCCTTTTGGAGATGTCAAAGCTTTTCAAGAAACATACCTGAAAGGTGAACCCATTCTATGGTATTTTGAAAACTGTGAATTAAATGCTGCGAGCATGAAGAGGTCTCTTGTTCAATTAAAACTAGTAGGCTGGTTTGATCATTGCTCTGGCATCATGTTTGGCAGGAGTGCAGTGGACACTCCTGTGGAAGGATATGAATATACGGATCTATATGAAGAATTGCATAAGGAATTACACATACCGATTGTTTACGATATTGATTGTGGACACGTACCGCCGCAAATGACCCTCATTAACGGAGCATATGCGGAGGTACAGTTGCAACAAGAAGGTAAAGCCGTGCTGAAGCAGACATTTTTGCCATAAAAAAAGGAAAGGGCGACCCCTTTCCTTCATAAAAAACATTACATTCCTTTTGTTTCTTCACCTGCTTTTGGAACTTCCCATGCAGACTCTCGGAATACTTTTTCCCATTTAGAAACGACAATACAGGCAACCGCATGTCCAGGAACATTCACGCCTGTTCGAGCCATATCCATAATCCGGTCAACCCCGGCGATAATAGCGACACCTTCTGCTGGCAGGCCTACTGCATGAGCTGTTGCCAAAAGAACGACAAGTGAGCCAGACGGGACAGCCGCAATGCCTTTACTTGTTAAAACAAGGACAAGCATCATGAGGAGCTGCTGTGATAAACTCATATCGACACCAAACGCTTGTGCAAGAAACACACAGGAAACCGATAAATATAAACTTGAACCATCGCAATTAAGAGAAAGACCTGACGGGATGACGAAGGAAACGATTCTTTTTGGGCAGCCGTATTTCTCCATCCGTGACATGAGCTGTGGAAGAACAGTTTCTGTACTTGTAGTAGAGAAGGCAACCAAAAACAAATCCCAAATCATTTTCAACACTTCGAAGTAGTTAAAACGGAAGATCAGTGCGACAAGAGGGAACAAAACAAATAGAATAATAAACAATCCTAAGAAGACAGTGCCAACAAGTTTCATCATAGGAATGAGTAAAACAATGCCGTATTGTCCGACAGAAGCTGCCATTAATGCTAAAACTCCAATAGGAGCTGTCACCATGACCATTTGTGTGAGCTTAAACATAATTTGTGCTACTGATTCAAAGAAGGTAAGGACAGGAGCGGAAGCTTTCCCAATACCGCTTGCGGCTACACCGAATAAAATAGCGAAGAAAATCACTGCTAGTAAATCATTCTGAGCCATGACATCGATGATATTGGTTGGAATGATGTCTAAAACCATCTGTTTAAAATCGACGACCTTTTGAGTATAACCATCGAGTTCCCCAATATCTTTCTTAGCTAATTGAGAGAAATCGAGTCCAACGCCTGGCTTTAACACGTTGGCCAATAAAAGCCCGATTCCAAGAACGATGGTCGTAATGACTTCAAACCAAATGATTGTCTTTAATCCGAGACTGCCCATTTTCTTCATTCCACCGCTGCCAGCTGCGCCGATGACAATCGTAGAGAAAACAATAGGGACTACAATCATTTTAATTAATCGGATAAAGCCATCCCCAATGGGCCGCAGTGCCATTCCGAAATCAGGGAAGAAGTGGCCGATAAGAGCTCCTATCACCAAAGCGATCATGATTTGAAAAGCGACGAACTTTTTCATCATCTCCTACCTCCTTTAAATGCATGGAAAATATTAAGAATTTTCCAATAAATAAAAATTCTAGGTGACCATGTTTTGTCCTCCTTTGGATTTAGAAAGATTTTATTTAAGAATCATTAGAATTATGAAGAAAGAAATGAAAATAGGGCGATTGAAACTCTATTTATCTAACAAAAGAGCACTTCTTAAAAAACATTAAACTTTTTTAGAAAAATGTATTGACCCTTTTGTATGATCCATGGTATATTTTTATTCGTCGCTGATGACGCATCTGAAACACTGATGCTCAGACAGATACGACAAACAAACTTTAAAAAGATGTTGACTTAATAAAAACGATATGTTAAGATAATTAAGTCGCCTGATTAAGCGCCCGTAGCTCAATTGGATAGAGCGTTTGACTACGGATCAAAAGGTTAGGGGTTCGACTCCTCTCGGGCGCGCCAATAACATTTAACCACGCGGGTGTAGTTTAGTGGTAAAACCTCAGCCTTCCAAGCTGATGTCGTGAGTTCGATTCTCATCACCCGCTCCATTTTAAAAAAATGATCTTTGAAAACTAAACAAGACAAAACGTACCTGTTAATTCGAGTTTTTATAAAAAAATCCTATGATACATCATAGGTAGTCAGTCAAACGCTGACGAAAAACAAAACTTCGGTTTTGTACTTTTTCGGAGAGTTTGATCCTGGCTCAGGACGAACGCTGGCGGCGTGCCTAATACATGCAAGTCGAGCGGACAGAAGGGAGCTTGCTCCCGGATGTTAGCGGCGGACGGGTGAGTAACACGTGGGTAACCTGCCTGTAAGACTGGGATAACTCCGGGAAACCGGAGCTAATACCGGATAGTTCCTTGAACCGCATGGTTCAAGGATGAAAGACGGTTTCGGCTGTCACTTACAGATGGACCCGCGGCGCATTAGCTAGTTGGTGAGGTAACGGCTCACCAAGGCGACGATGCGTAGCCGACCTGAGAGGGTGATCGGCCACACTGGGACTGAGACACGGCCCAGACTCCTACGGGAGGCAGCAGTAGGGAATCTTCCGCAATGGACGAAAGTCTGACGGAGCAACGCCGCGTGAGTGATGAAGGTTTTCGGATCGTAAAGCTCTGTTGTTAGGGAAGAACAAGTGCAAGAGTAACTGCTTGCACCTTGACGGTACCTAACCAGAAAGCCACGGCTAACTACGTGCCAGCAGCCGCGGTAATACGTAGGTGGCAAGCGTTGTCCGGAATTATTGGGCGTAAAGGGCTCGCAGGCGGTTTCTTAAGTCTGATGTGAAAGCCCCCGGCTCAACCGGGGAGGGTCATTGGAAACTGGGAAACTTGAGTGCAGAAGAGGAGAGTGGAATTCCACGTGTAGCGGTGAAATGCGTAGAGATGTGGAGGAACACCAGTGGCGAAGGCGACTCTCTGGTCTGTAACTGACGCTGAGGAGCGAAAGCGTGGGGAGCGAACAGGATTAGATACCCTGGTAGTCCACGCCGTAAACGATGAGTGCTAAGTGTTAGGGGGTTTCCGCCCCTTAGTGCTGCAGCTAACGCATTAAGCACTCCGCCTGGGGAGTACGGTCGCAAGACTGAAACTCAAAGGAATTGACGGGGGCCCGCACAAGCGGTGGAGCATGTGGTTTAATTCGAAGCAACGCGAAGAACCTTACCAGGTCTTGACATCCTCTGACAACCCTAGAGATAGGGCTTTCCCTTCGGGGACAGAGTGACAGGTGGTGCATGGTTGTCGTCAGCTCGTGTCGTGAGATGTTGGGTTAAGTCCCGCAACGAGCGCAACCCTTGATCTTAGTTGCCAGCATTCAGTTGGGCACTCTAAGGTGACTGCCGGTGACAAACCGGAGGAAGGTGGGGATGACGTCAAATCATCATGCCCCTTATGACCTGGGCTACACACGTGCTACAATGGACAGAACAAAGGGCTGCGAGACCGCAAGGTTTAGCCAATCCCACAAATCTGTTCTCAGTTCGGATCGCAGTCTGCAACTCGACTGCGTGAAGCTGGAATCGCTAGTAATCGCGGATCAGCATGCCGCGGTGAATACGTTCCCGGGCCTTGTACACACCGCCCGTCACACCACGAGAGTTTGCAACACCCGAAGTCGGTGAGGTAACCTTTATGGAGCCAGCCGCCGAAGGTGGGGCAGATGATTGGGGTGAAGTCGTAACAAGGTAGCCGTATCGGAAGGTGCGGCTGGATCACCTCCTTTCTAAGGATATATGGAGCAGCGTACGTTTTTCGTCTTGTTTAGTTTTGAAGGATCATTCCTTCAAACATGTCTCTAGCGAGACAGGATTGTTCTTTGAAAACTAGATAACAATAAGTAATACATTCACATTGAATGCAATGCAAAGTTCATCACACATAGTGATTCTTTCTAAAGTAAGAAATGGTTAAGTTAGAAAGGGCGCACGGTGGATGCCTTGGCACTAGGAGCCGATGAAGGACGGGACGAACACCGATATGCTTCGGGGAGCTGTAAGCAAGCTTTGATCCGGAGATTTCCGAATGGGGAAACCCACTGCTCGTAATGGAGTAGTATCCATACTTGAATACATAGAGTATGAGAAGGCATACCCGGGGAACTGAAACATCTAAGTACCCGGAGGAAGAGAAAGCAAATGCGATTCCCTGAGTAGCGGCGAGCGAAACGGGAACAGCCCAAACCAAGAGGCTTGCCTCTTGGGGTTGTAGGACACTCTATACGGAGTTACAAAGGAACGATATAAGCGAAGAGGTCTGGAAAGGCCCGCCAAAGAAGGTAACAGCCCTGTAACTGAAATGTTGTTCTCTCCAGAGTGGATCCTGAGTACGGCGGAACACGTGAAATTCCGTCGGAATCCGGGAGGACCATCTCCCAAGGCTAAATACTCCCTAGTGACCGATAGTGAACCAGTACCGTGAGGGAAAGGTGAAAAGCACCCCGGAAGGGGAGTGAAATAGATCCTGAAACCGTGTGCCTACAAGTAGTCAGAGCCCGTTAACGGGTGATGGCGTGCCTTTTGTAGAATGAACCGGCGAGTTACGATCCCGTGCAAGGTTAAGCAGAAGATGCGGAGCCGCAGCGAAAGCGAGTCTGAATAGGGCGCATGAGTACGTGGTCGTAGACCCGAAACCAGGTGATCTACCCATGTCCAGGGTGAAGTTCAGGTAACACTGAATGGAGGCCCGAACCCACGCACGTTGAAAAGTGCGGGGATGAGGTGTGGGTAGGGGTGAAATGCCAATCGAACCTGGAGATAGCTGGTTCTCTCCGAAATAGCTTTAGGGCTAGCCTCAAGGTAAGAGTCTCGGAGGTAGAGCACTGATTGGACTAGGGGCCCCTACCGGGTTACCGAATTCAGTCAAACTCCGAATGCCGATGACTTATCCTTGGGAGTCAGACTGCGAGTGATAAGATCCGTAGTCGAAAGGGAAACAGCCCAGACCGCCAGCTAAGGTCCCAAAGTATACGTTAAGTGGAAAAGGATGTGGAGTTGCTTAGACAACCAGGATGTTGGCTTAGAAGCAGCCACCATTTAAAGAGTGCGTAATAGCTCACTGGTCGAGTGACTCTGCGCCGAAAATGTACCGGGGCTAAACGTATCACCGAAGCTGCGGACTGTTCTTACGAACAGTGGTAGGAGAGCGTTCTAAGTGCAGTGAAGTCAGACCGGAAGGACTGGTGGAGCGCTTAGAAGTGAGAATGCCGGTATGAGTAGCGAAAGACGGGTGAGAATCCCGTCCACCGAATGCCTAAGGTTTCCTGAGGAAGGCTCGTCCGCTCAGGGTTAGTCGGGACCTAAGCCGAGGCCGAAAGGCGTAGGCGATGGACAACAGGTTGATATTCCTGTACCACCTCCTCACCATTTGAGCAATGGGGGGACGCAGGAGGATAGGGTAAGCGCGGTATTGGATATCCGCGTCCAAGCAGTTAGGCTGGGAAATAGGCAAATCCGTTTCCCGTGAAGGCTGAGCTGTGATGGCGAGCGAAATTTAGTAGCGAAGTTCCTGATTCCACACTGCCAAGAAAAGCCTCTAGCGAGGTGAGAGGTGCCCGTACCGCAAACCGACACAGGTAGGCGAGGAGAGAATCCTAAGGTGATCGAGAGAACTCTCGTTAAGGAACTCGGCAAAATGACCCCGTAACTTCGGGAGAAGGGGTGCTTCTTAGGGTGTTAAAGCCCCGAGAAGCCGCAGTGAATAGGCCCAGGCGACTGTTTAGCAAAAACACAGGTCTCTGCGAAGCCGTAAGGCGAAGTATAGGGGCTGACGCCTGCCCGGTGCTGGAAGGTTAAGAGGAGCGCTTAGCGTAAGCGAAGGTGCGAATTGAAGCCCCAGTAAACGGCGGCCGTAACTATAACGGTCCTAAGGTAGCGAAATTCCTTGTCGGGTAAGTTCCGACCCGCACGAAAGGCGCAACGATCTGGGCACTGTCTCAACGAGAGACTCGGTGAAATTATAGTACCTGTGAAGATGCAGGTTACCCGCGACAGGACGGAAAGACCCCGTGGAGCTTTACTGCAGCCTGATATTGAATGTTGGTACAGCTTGTACAGGATAGGTAGGAGCCTTGGAAACCGGAGCGCTAGCTTCGGTGGAGGCATCGGTGGGATACTACCCTGGCTGTATTGACCTTCTAACCCGCTGCCCTTATCGGGCAGGGAGACAGTGTCAGGTGGGCAGTTTGACTGGGGCGGTCGCCTCCTAAAATGTAACGGAGGCGCCCAAAGGTTCCCTCAGAATGGTTGGAAATCATTCGCAGAGTGTAAAGGCACAAGGGAGCTTGACTGCGAGACCTACAAGTCGAGCAGGGACGAAAGTCGGGCTTAGTGATCCGGTGGTTCCGCATGGAAGGGCCATCGCTCAACGGATAAAAGCTACCCCGGGGATAACAGGCTTATCTCCCCCAAGAGTCCACATCGACGGGGAGGTTTGGCACCTCGATGTCGGCTCATCGCATCCTGGGGCTGTAGTCGGTCCCAAGGGTTGGGCTGTTCGCCCATTAAAGCGGTACGCGAGCTGGGTTCAGAACGTCGTGAGACAGTTCGGTCCCTATCCGTCGCGGGCGCAGGAAATTTGAGAGGAGCTGTCCTTAGTACGAGAGGACCGGGATGGACGCACCGCTGGTGTACCAGTTGTTCTGCCAAGGGCATCGCTGGGTAGCTATGTGCGGACGGGATAAGTGCTGAAAGCATCTAAGCATGAAGCCCCCCTCAAGATGAGATTTCCCATTCCGCAAGGAAGTAAGATCCCTGAAAGATGATCAGGTTGATAGGTCTGAGGTGGAAGCGTGGTGACACGTGGAGCTGACAGATACTAATAGATCGAGGACTTAACCTATATTCTAATGTGAAAAATGAACATTGTTATCTAGTTTTGAGAGAACATTCTCTCCATCAGGTTTGGTGGCGATAGCGAAGAGGTCACACCCGTTCCCATACCGAACACGGAAGTTAAGCTCTTCAGCGCCGATGGTAGTTGGGGGTTTCCCCCTGTGAGAGTAGGACGCCGCCAAGCTTTTCATTTTATATCGTCGCGGGGTGGAGCAGTTCGGTAGCTCGTCGGGCTCATAACCCGAAGGTCGCAGGTTCAAATCCTGCCCCCGCAACCAAATTATTTTACCTATTAAATAGGGAGTACTCATTGAGTACAGCCAAAATGGTCCGGTAGTTCAGTTGGTTAGAATGCCTGCCTGTCACGCAGGAGGTCGCGGGTTCGAGTCCCGTCCGGACCGCCATTTTTATGACTTGTAAACGAAAACGTATAGTTTCGTTTTTTTTTATGTCTTTTTCTTTCAATAAGTATCCTAGATGCAATGAAACTCCTTGTGTTTGGCTACACTAAATGTGATAAGAAAAGATCATGACTTCAACAAACATCGCCTGGTTTTTTTATACCAGGCTTTCTTTATATCGTTTTTAGTTGGAACCGAGGCTCATATTCGCTACACTAATACTAACTGTGTCTGACATCATGTTTGCTCAATCAGTTGATTGTATGAAGGGGCTGTCTTTTATGGATGAATTTGATCTTATTCGCCGAATTACACCAAAAGAAACGCATCAGCGTTCTTTGGTCATGGGCATCGGTGATGATGCTAGTGTTTATCAACCTCATTCACATTGTGAAGAGGTCGTTTGTGTTGATACAATGGTAGAGCATGTCCATTTTCGATTTGATTTTTCCACACCCTTTGAGGTTGGATTTAAAGCGCTGGCAGTGAATATCAGTGATATCGCAGCCATGGGAGGAACCCCTAAGTATTATCTTGTATCAATTGCAATCCCGCCTCATGGGGATGAAGCAATTGTCGCAGCTTTTTACGAGGGAATGAAAGCATTGGCTGACAGATATCATATGGATTTAATCGGTGGAGATACAGTAGCCACCCGCAGTGACTTTGTCATCACAGTAACGGTCATTGGTGAGATTCCAAAGGGAACAGCCTGTTACCGTCATAGTGCTCAGACAGGAGACGTTGTCTTTGTCACAGGTGAATTAGGTTCATCAGCTGCTGGGCTATCCCTTTTAATGAATGAAGTAAATGCTGAACATTCGATTGACACTGCTTTTTTTCTAGAGCGACACAAAATGCCGCAGCCGCATATTGCTGCTGGCCTTATTTGCTCAAGCTTCCCCCGGGTGACCTTGAATGATGTGAGTGACGGATTAGCGAGTGAGTTAAACGAAATAGCGGAAGCCAGTCGTGTAACGCTGGAAATTGAGGCTGATCAGCTCCCAAAACATCCACATCTACCGTTGTTACATAAAGAATGGCTTGAATGGGTCTTGTTCGGTGGAGAGGATTTTGTCTTAACTGGTACGATCCCTGAAACGGATTGGAAGCGATTTGAGATGCAATGTAAAAAAGATCACATTCAGGTCACGCGTATTGGACAAGTCAAAGATGATCGAGCGTCCAGCGTTATTTTAAAAGACCATGATCAACAAACAATTTTAATGAAAAAAGGATATAATCATTTTAAGAAATGAGGTGACTCCACCATGAAGTTAACGTGGACAACAAAAGGTGCGGATGAGACGAAACGTATTGCTGCTGCCTTGGCTACACTTGTGATGCCCGGCGATGTCTTAACATTAGAAGGAGACTTAGGCGCAGGTAAAACGACTTTTTCAAAAGGTTTTGCAGAAGGCTTAGGTATTACCCGTATCGTCAACAGCCCTACTTTTACAATTATTAAAGAATATACGGATGGCAGACTGCCACTTTATCATATGGATGTGTATCGTATGGAAGATGCGGAAGAAGATATTGGACTGGGCGAATATTTTGAGGGGGAAGGTGTATGTTTGGTTGAATGGGCACATCTCATTGAACCTCAATTGCCTTCATCGTATTTAAAAATTGAAATGCTGAGAACAGAACGTGAAGAAGAACGTCATCTCACGTTTTATGCAAAAGGGGAGCGCTATGAGGCCCTTTGTAAGGAGATGAAAGACATTGACCATACTGGCAATTGATACGTCAAACCATACACTCGGAATAGCTCTTGTCCGTGATGACACTGTGGTTGGGGAAAGTATTACGTACTTAAAGAAGAATCATTCAGTACGTGCAATGCCGACAGTTGAAGCATTGATGAAAGAATGCGGCGTAGCACCGAACGAATTAAGCAAAATTGTTGTAGCCAAAGGACCCGGTTCTTACACTGGCGTTAGAATCGGTGTGACCATTGCAAAAACACTTGCTTGGACGCTGTCTATCCCGATAACTGCTGTTTCAAGTTTAGAAACGCTGGCGGCAAATGCTCGATATTTTGGTGGAATGATTTCTCCTATATTTGATGCAAGAAGAGGACAAGTTTATACAGGGCTATATACATTTGAAGGTGGAAAGATAAAAGAAGCGAAACCAGATCAAAATATCCTGCTCACTGATTGGCTTCAAGAGCTGAAAAAGGAAGGGAACTCTGTTTTATTTCTTGGACATGATGTGCATCTTCATCAAGAGAATGTTCTCTCCATACTTGGAGAAACTGCTGTGATCGCAGACGAGGCATTTCATAACCCAAGACCTTCAGTGCTCGCATTTTTAGGGGCAGACCGCCCTGCTGAAGATGTCCATCAGCTTGTTCCTAATTATATTCGTTTGGCAGAAGCGGAAGTGAAATGGCTTGAAGGACAAAAATAATCTCAACACAGTAGAGATGCGAAGAATGACAGTAGAGGACATCCCAGAGGTATATACGATTGAAGTGCATTCGTTTACAGCGCCTTGGAAAAAAGAGTCGTTTGTCTATGAAATTCTCCATAACCAATACAGCCATTATTTCCTCATTGAAGAAGATGGTCAGCCTGTTGGGTATTGTGGCGTTTGGATTGTCATGGATGATGCACAAATTACGAATATTGCGATTCTCCCTGAGCACCGGGGAAAAGGATACGGGGAAGCGCTGCTTCGATATGTCATGGAATTTTGCAAAGAAAAAAAGACAGATCATCTTTCACTAGAAGTGCGGGTATCAAATACGCCAGCACAATCCCTTTATGAAAAGCTAGGTTTTAAACCAGCTTCTATTCGAAAGAATTATTATACGGATAACGGGGAAGATGCATTAGTCATGTGGGTGAAGATAAATGAGTGAAAAAAAAGATCGATTCATATTAGGTATAGAAACAAGCTGTGACGAAACAGCTGCGTCCATTGTGAAAAATGGGAAAGAGATCGTAGCGAATGTTGTCGCCTCACAAATAGAAAGTCATAAACGATTTGGCGGCGTGGTACCAGAAATCGCTTCAAGGCATCATGTGGAACAAATGACGATCGTATTAGAAGAAGTCATGACGCAGGCCAATATGACCTTTCAGGATTTAGACGCCATTGCTGTGACAGAAGGTCCGGGCTTAGTTGGTGCACTTTTGATAGGTGTCAATGCAGCCAAAGCATTGAGTTTTGCACATCAAATTCCGCTTGTTGGTGTTCATCATATTGCTGGACACATTTATGCGAACCAGCTCGTTGGTGAACTGGTATTTCCTTGTTTAGCTCTAGTCGTCTCTGGTGGGCATACTGAGCTTGTTTTGATGAAAGAGCATGGGTCTTTTGAGGTCATTGGTGAAACGTTGGATGATGCGGCTGGAGAAGCGTATGACAAAGTAGCTCGGACAATGGGTCTGCCATATCCAGGGGGACCTCACATTGATCGATTGGCACATGAAGGGGAGCCAACGATTAAGCTTCCTCGAGCATGGCTTGAAGAAGGGTCTTATCATTTTAGCTTCAGCGGTTTAAAATCAGCGGTTATCAACACGTTACACAATGCGTCTCAAAAGGGCGAAACCATTGCGCCAGAGGATTTGGCTGCAAGTTTCCAAGAAAGCGTGATTGAGGTGTTAGTCGGAAAGACATTAAAAGCGGCTGAAGCGTATGGTGTGAAACAAGTTGTTCTAGCTGGCGGGGTTGCTGCCAATAAAGGTCTTAGAGAAGCTCTCACTTCAGCATTTGCAAAGCTACCTGAAGTGAATGTCATGATTCCGCCATTGTCTCTTTGTACAGACAATGCAGCCATGATTGCTGCTGCGGGAACCATTGCATTTGAAAAGGGAATAAGAGGCGACATGGCAATGAACGGTCAACCTGGACTGCCGCTTGTCTCCTATGAATAAGAACTCCTGTGGATACAGGAGTTTCAGCGTGTAGACAAACCCTCGCATTCTTTGTCAGTCCTGCGTGCTGGTGCTCACGAATATGAAATTCGCTCCGCGCCAGTACTCGTCCTTCCTAGACTGCAAAGGTTTTCTAGCACGCTGAAAAGAAGACAAAGGGCTAAAATCAAGTTCATTTTAGCCCTTTGTCAAAAATTTGGAACTCCTGTGGATATACAGGAGTTTTTTCTATTGAAATGAAAGCGATTTATTCACATGTAAACGTTATATATCCACAATTGTTAGAAAATTCGTTTTAAAATGAAGAGAATGTGTATAAATGTGATCTTTTGTGTGGATATGTGATTAAAATACTGTGGATAAAGTGGATAACTTTAAAATATTTAAGAATAATCAAGATGTTATTGTGGGTATCATTGTGGATAAAGATTCTCACCTTAAAAAAAGAGCACCCGTTAGGGCACTCTTTATGCATCTGATAGATCTTCCCATTCCGCAAAAAGTGATTCCATCTCTTGATTGAGCGCATCATTTTCTGTTTGAATGGCTTGTACTTTCTCGTGATCTTGGAAAATAGCAGGATCACATAGAAGCTCTTCGTTTTCACCGAGCTTGTCTTCGATGACAGCGATACGCTCTTCAATTTCTTCAATTCGGCGCTGCTTTTGTCTTTCTTTCTTTTTGAGTTCTTTCTCTTCTGCATAGGAAAGTTTTGCTGTTTCTACTGGTTTTTCTGCTTGTTTTTTATGCGTCTCCTGAGTTTGGAGTGCTTCAAGCTCTAATTGTTCGTTTTTCTTTTCAAGATAATAGTCGTAGTCACCAAGGTATTCTTTTGTTTCATTTGGTGACAACTCGAGAACTTTTGTTGCCAAGCGATTGATAAAGTAACGGTCATGTGAAACAAACAAGATGGTGCCTGGATAATCTATTAGTGCATTCTCTAATATTTCCTTACTGTCCAAATCAAGATGGTTCGTCGGCTCATCGAGAATGAGGAAATTGGCTTTTTGGAGCATCAGCTTTGCCAGTGCAAGTCGTGCTTTTTCTCCACCACTTAAAGCATGTACAGGCTTTAAGACGTCATCACCTGAAAAAAGGAAGTTTCCTAAACAAGTCCGAATATCTTTTTCAGTCATATGGGGATAATCATCCCAAAGTTCATTTAACACTTTTTTGGAGGATGTCAGCTTGGCTTGTTCCTGATCATAGTAGCCAATCGTCACATGAGAACCAAAGCTGATCTCGCCTTTTACTGGTTTTAACGTATCCGTTAAGGTTTTTAAAAGAGTTGATTTCCCGATACCGTTAGGACCGATGAGTGCCACGCTATCCTCCCGTTTAATATGAAAAGAGAGGGAGGAGAGGAGCGGCGTTTTTTTATCGTAACTAATATCGAGATCATGCACCTTCAGCACGTCATTTCCGCTTTGTCTCATAATATCGAAATGGAAGTTTGCGGATTTTTCATCTCCTAGCGGCTTATCTAAACGATCCATTCGTTCCAGCTGTTTCCGCCTACTTTGAGCACGCTTTGTGGTGGAGGCTCTTGCTAAGTTGCGATCCACGAAATCTTGAAGCTTCGAAATTTCTTCTTGTTGTTTTTCATACAGCTTCATATCACGCTCTAGCTGCTCAGCTTTTTGGTCAAGATACTTACTATAGTTCCCTGCGAACTTTTTCATCGCTGTTCTTGACACTTCATATACATGGTTCACGACTTTGTCTAAGAAGTATCGGTCATGGGAAACGATGAGGATGGCTCCTGTATAATTTTGCAAATACTGCTCAAGCCATGATAAGGTATCAATATCTAGATGGTTGGTTGGCTCATCCAAAATCAAGAGTTCTGGTTTCATCAATAATAGCTTTCCAAGCGCTAGACGGGTTTTCTGACCGCCGCTTAAGGATTGGACGGTTGTATGGTCTTCAAAATGACTAAAGCCGAGTCCGTGTAAAATGGAGCGGACATCTGCTTCATATTGATAGCCGCCTTGATCTTTAAAAGCTTGCTGCAGTCTGTCATAGGTTTTCATTAGAGAATCTAATTCTGTTCCTGTGGAAGAAGCCATTTTCTCTTCTATGGTTCTCATCTCTTGTTCCATTTCTTTTAAATGATCGAAAACGGATAGTAGTTCGTCTTTTAGCGTACGTGTAGACGTCACATCTGTATGCTGTGCTAGATATCCAATGGATAGGTCTTTCGGTTTGATGATCTCACCTTGTTCGTAAGACATTTGACCGGCAATGATTTTTAAAAGCGTGGATTTTCCTGCACCGTTACGACCGACAATGGCAATACGATCCCTCGCTTTGACTTCCAATTTTATATTCGTTAAAACGGTATCAGCGCCAAACGATTTGGACAGCTGATTCACTTGTAGAATCATCATGTAACTTCACCTCTGCTATAATATGTTAAGTGTAGCTTATCAGCAGTAAACCGGCAAATCTTACATACGGCTGCCATGGTCAAATGAAAGACAGATAGGAAAAAATAGTGTATGATTTGAGTGAGGGAGCGTTGAAAGATGAGTCAATTTAGCCACTTTAACGAACAAGGAAGAGCAAAGATGGTCGACATTAGTGACAAATCGTCTACAGTGAGAACTGCCGTTGCTGTTTCAAGCGTTCGTATGATAAAAGAAGTATTTCATCAAATACAAAAGCATGACATTGGAAAAGGGGATGTACTATCTGTCGCACAGGTAGCTGGCATCATGGCAGCAAAGCAAACGTCCAGCATCATTCCAATGTGTCATCCGCTTGCATTAAAAGGTGTCGATATCTCCTTTGATTGGGAGGAAGACGGAAATGCGTACATTCTGAACATACAAGTACAGGTGAAAACAAAAGGAAGTACGGGTGTGGAGATGGAAGCGCTCACTTCTGCCTCAGTATGTGCACTGACCGTTTATGACATGTGCAAAGCAATAGACAAAGGGATGATCATCGGCCCGACCTATCTAGTAGAAAAAACAGGCGGGAAAAACGGTGATTTTCACAGAGCATCTGATATTTAAGTTGGAGGATCTTATATGAATATAGACCAGTCAAAAATTCCACAAGCGACAGCCAAACGTTTGCCGCTTTACTACCGTTTTTTAAAAAATCTGCATGCATCAGGAAAACAAAGGGTGTCATCGGCAGAGCTTAGTGATGCAGTCAAAGTGGATTCTGCCACCATTCGCCGAGATTTTTCTTACTTTGGTGCACTTGGGAAGAAAGGGTATGGCTATAATGTCGATTACCTCTTGACCTTCTTTAGAAAGACCCTTGACCAAGATGAAATGACGAATGTCATGCTCATCGGTGTCGGGAATTTAGGGACTGCTTTTTTACACTATAATTTCATTAAAAATAATAATACAAAAATTTCAATGGCTTTTGACGTCAATGAGAGTAAAATAGGAAGTGAGATAGGCGGCGTGCCTGTCTATGATTTGGATAAGCTTGAAGAGCATGTGCAAGAGGTAGGAGATATTCCTGTTGCGATTTTGACAGTGCCTGCCGTAGCAGCTCAATCCATTACAGATCGTTTGATTGCCCTTGGCATCAAAGGAATCCTTAACTTTACGCCGGCTCGATTGAATGTGCCGGAACACATTCGAATTCATCATATAGATTTGGCGGTTGAACTTCAGTCTCTTGTGTATTTCTTAAAGCATTACTCTGTTACACAGGAGGACTGACGAAAAGGGGTAAAGGGGGTGGAGCAAATGGGTCCGATCGGTCCTGGAAGTTTGGTTCTGATTGCGGTTGTTGCGCTCATTATTTTTGGGCCGAAAAAGCTTCCTGAATTAGGAAGAGCAGCAGGAGATACATTACGTGAATTCAAAAATGCCACAAAAGGTTTAGCTGATGATCAGGAAGAAAAAAAGAAAAAAGAAGATCAGTAGAATAGGATGAGCTTCATGAATGTCAAAGATATGCCGCTTATGGAGCATATTGTGGAACTGCGAAAACGTTTAGTGATCATTGCGATGTTTTTTGTCACCTTTATGGTGGCAGGTTTTTTTCTCGCTAAGCCGGTCATTGTGTATTTACAAAATACCGATGAAGCGGCCACACTGACATTGAACGCGTTTAAGCTCACAGATCCACTGTACGTGTTTATGCAGTTCGCTTTTGTCATTGCTCTTGTTTTGACGTGTCCCGTGATCTTATATCAGCTTTGGGCGTTTGTGAGTCCTGGCTTATATGAAAAAGAAAGAAAGGTGACACTTGCTTATATTCCGATTGCACTGCTTTTATTTCTGAGCGGTGTGGCTTTCTCTTATTTTATTTTGTTTCCATTTGTCGTCGATTTTATGATACGGATGTCAAATGATTTACATGTGGAGCAAGTGATTGGGATTCATGAGTATTTTACATTTCTGATGCAGTTAACACTTCCATTTGGCTTTTTGTTTCAGATGCCTGTCGTGTTGATGTTTCTCACTAGACTTGGTATCATTACACCGATGTTTTTATCAAAAATACGGAAGTATGCCTATTTTGTCCTCCTTGTCATTGCCGCACTTATTACACCGCCAGAGCTCGTTTCTCACCTCATGGTTACCTTGCCAATGCTCGTTTTGTATGAAGTGAGTATTGTCATTTCAAGAGTGACCTATCGCAAAATGCAGCAAACAGAGACAGAGGAGAAAGAAAATGATGTTGTCTCATAAAAAAGCATCGTGATCCAAATAGGGGTCACGATGCTTTTTCTATTGTGAAAGAAATTGATTGATTGCTTGAAAGAGATGCTCATAATAGGCAGGTTCATGCGGGACAAAATCATGTACATGGACCTCTCTCTTTTCCTCACGTCGCTTGCCGTCTGCATCCACTTCAAAGCCCTCGATGTTCATTTTTTCGCATTCTCTATTTAAAAGCTGCTGTGCATCGATCAACCTTGCTCTATAAAGTCCAGCAACTTCTTCTTTCTGTAGATGGACATCCATGTGCTCTTTTTGATCCATATAAAGATACACATGGCAAAACTCACGATCGGTAAACGATGGCATATGGATTTCATCTTTAATGACACCAGCAAAGGTAAGGTTCTCAAACGAGATGGAAAGACCAAGCTCTTCTTCGACTTCTCTGATGCCATCAGAAGGCTGTTCATCTGCGAGAAGGTGGCCTGCTACTGTGATATCAAGTAGAGAAGGGAAATCCTTTTTGGAGGGACTCCTCAGCTGAAAATAGAGAAACACTGTGTCATCTTCCTTTTTTAAAAGCCAGAAATGAAAGGTTTCATGCCAAAGGCCCTCAGCATGGATATCAGATCGAGCGGCTGTACCAATCGTTTCATGCTGATTGTTCATGATGTTCAGTTTTTCGTGTTCCATGAAAACATGACCTCCATAAAAAAACCATTTTCCAAACGGCGGAAAATGGTTTTTGCTTTATTTTTGCTGCTGTTTTTTCATTTTGACAGAAAAAGCAAACATTTTTAACGCGATATTGATATTATAGGCCGCAAACACCATCAGCAAAATGCTGTAAAATGACCACATGTCACCTGGATTTTGAATGGCCATATAGGTGAACGCCACACCTACGGCAAAATAAATAATGCCCCATACGACAGGGTTTCTCATGAGAAAAAGCCTCCAATAATCATTTGCATTGTTTGAGATTGTTCTTCAATCATTTTTCTTACTGGCTCAATCTGCACAAGAATGACGAGCGAGTTCATCAGCATGTGTGCGCCGATTGGAACAATGATTCGTTTTGTTTTCGCATATAAAAAGGCAAATGTAAAGCCCATTGCGGTATAGAGCAAGATATGTGGGAAATCATTGTGTACAGCAGCAAAAACAACTGAACTGACAAGTGCGCCAATGAAAAAATTCGTTTTTTCATAAACCACACCAAAAATGATTTTTCGAAAAATGATTTCTTCTAATATCGGTCCAATCAGAGCGATGACGATTACAAGCCATGGAACTGCATCCATAATGGCTAAAATGTTTTGAGTATTTTCGGATTCTCGGCTAATGCCAAATGCATATTGTTCAATCGCCCCCGCAATGGATTGTGCAAAGAGGGAAAGAAAGAAACCGCCAATGATCCAAGCGATTGCCACGCCGACTGATGCCGGTGCTTCATTTCGAAGTGATGTTTTTGGCACAGTCCGAAGGATGAGCAGAATAATGATTAGTCCAATACAGAAGCTGATGATTGTCCATGTTCCTGACAATTTGGAGAGCTCTGCTTGTGTCATCGGTGTCTGAATGTAACCTAACCACTTCATGATGAACACATACGGAAACGCAGAAAATTGCACCAATATATACGTTAAGATGATGTACCAATATTGTTTTTTCAAGTAACGAAAACCCCTTTACTAAAAGAACTAGATTTATTGTAACACAAGTCTTCTTTTTCGTTGAAAAGGAAAGAATCGGTGATAAAAAAAGATCATGAAAGCGTAAAAATTTTTAAAGGTTTTTACTTGAAATTACAGAAGACATTCTTTATTATAATAAATGTGTTAGCACTCGTTGATGATGAGTGCTAAAAAAGACTACATATAAAAATTGAGGAGGTTGTTTCTTATGTTAAAGCCATTAGGCGATCGCGTAATCATTGAACTCGTTGAATCTGAGGAAAAAACCGCTAGCGGTATTGTCTTACCGGATTCTGCAAAAGAAAAACCGCAAGAAGGTAAAATTGTTGCAGCAGGTTCAGGTCGTGTACTTGAAAGTGGTGAGCGCGTTGCGTTAGAAGTAAACACAGGCGACCGCATTATCTTCTCAAAATATGCAGGTACTGAAGTGAAATATGAAGGAAAAGAATATTTAATCCTTCGTGAAAGCGACATTTTAGCTGTTATTGGTTAATCACATAAACAAAGATTGAGATAAATTTCTAAAAAGACTGAGGAGGTTTCGTTATTATGGCAAAAGATATTAAGTTCAGTGAAGAAGCACGTCGTGCGATGTTACGTGGTGTAGATGCACTTGCAGATGCTGTAAAAGTAACTTTAGGACCTAAAGGACGTAACGTGGTTCTTGAGAAAAAATTCGGTTCTCCACTTATCACAAATGATGGTGTAACGATTGCAAAAGAAATCGAATTAGAAGATGCATTTGAAAACATGGGTGCAAAACTTGTGGCAGAAGTTGCAAGCAAAACAAACGATGTAGCTGGTGACGGTACAACGACTGCAACAGTTCTAGCTCAAGCAATGATCCGTGAAGGTCTTAAAAACGTAACAGCTGGTGCAAACCCTGTTGGCGTTCGTAAAGGAATCGAAGAAGCAGTGAAAGTAGCACTTGAAGGCTTGCACGAGATTTCTAAACCAATCGAAGGTAAAGAATCAATTGCTCAAGTTGCGTCTATTTCTGCAGCAGATGAAGAAGTCGGCAGCCTAATTGCTGAAGCGATGGAGCGTGTAGGAAACGACGGCGTCATCACAATTGAAGAATCTAAAGGTTTCACAACTGAGCTTGAAGTGGTTGAAGGAATGCAGTTTGACCGTGGATACGCTTCACCATACATGGTCACTGATTCTGATAAGATGGAAGCGGTTCTTGAAAATCCTTACATCTTAATCACTGATAAAAAGATCACAAACATTCAAGAAATCCTTCCTGTACTTGAGCAAGTCGTACAACAAGGAAAACCATTATTGATCATTGCTGAAGATGTAGAAGGCGAAGCACTTGCAACACTTGTTGTGAACAAACTTCGTGGAACATTCAACGCAGTGGCAGTAAAAGCACCTGGATTCGGTGATCGTCGTAAAGCAATGCTTGAAGACATCTCTGTTCTAACTGGCGGAGAATTAATCACAGAAGACCTAGGACTTGACCTGAAATCAACTGAAATTGGTCAGCTTGGCCGTGCGTCTAAAGTGGTTGTTACAAAAGAAAACACAACGATCGTAGAAGGATCAGGAGATTCTGCTCA
Organism: Bacillus sp. FSL R5-0397; assembly: GCF_038593395.1. Classification (NCBI taxonomy): domain Bacteria; kingdom Bacillati; phylum Bacillota; class Bacilli; order Caryophanales; family Bacillaceae; genus Bacillus; species Bacillus sp. FSL R5-0397. The sequence continues at coordinate 633,823 of NZ_CP151992.1, forward strand.
AATCGCAGCACGCGTGAACCAAATTCGTGCGCAAGTAGAAGAAACAACTTCTGAATTCGATAAAGAAAAATTACAAGAACGTCTTGCAAAACTAGCTGGCGGCGTTGCTGTCATCAAAGTTGGTGCTGCAACTGAAACAGAACTAAAAGAACGTAAACTACGCATTGAGGATGCACTGAACTCAACTCGTGCAGCAGTTGAAGAAGGTATCGTATCCGGTGGTGGTACAGCACTTGTGAATGTATACAACAAAGTCGCTTCCATCGAAGCTGATGGTGACGTTCAAACAGGTGTGAACATCGTTCTACGTTCTCTTGAAGAGCCAATTCGTCAAATCGCTCACAACGCAGGTCTTGAAGGATCAGTCATCGTTGAGCGCTTGAAAAACGAAGAAATTGGCGTAGGCTTCAACGCAGCAACAAACGAATGGGTAAACATGATCGAAAAAGGAATCGTTGACCCTACAAAAGTCACTCGCTCTGCACTTCAAAACGCAGCTTCTGTAGCAGCTATGCTTCTTACAACTGAAGCAGTCGTAGCTGACAAACCAGAAGAAGGCGGCTCAGGCGGCGGAATGCCGGATATGGGCGGCATGGGCGGAATGGGTGGAATGATGTAAGAAATCTCTAAGACCTTGATCAGTAGCAAGGTTAGAGCATTTATTCAAACCCACAGTCATTTCTAAATTTCATAAGCTTCATTAAAAGCAATAAGAAGAGGTCTCTTAAAAAATTTATTAAATGAGAGGCCTCTTTTTTGTATCTAAAAAATATTTGAAATTTCGAAAAATATTTTTTGGTTTTTATATTGTTATAATATGTAATTAGTGGTACTGTAAAAAATATGTATGTATTCTTAAAGGATAATACCAATTATTATCATTTTTCTGAGTTCAAATATCTATAAGACAAAATCTGCACTTATGTTTTTATTAGGAGTGATTACTTGGAAAACAATCAATTAAAAAATTACTTTGAAAATTACTATGTACCTTTGAAAGAAACAGCTAATGAAAGGTTTTCAATCGAACATAGTGAGAATGGTAGGTCTAGAAATGAGTACCAACGTGATTATGCACGAATATTATATTCATCATCTTTCAGACGTTTACAAGGAAAAATGCAACTATTGGATGTTCAGGAAGGAAAATTCTTCAGAAATCGTTTAACACATAGTCTTGAAGTTGCCCAAATAGCAAGATCAATTGCAGAATTATTAAAAAATAAGATTCCAACTTTAGATGTTTACGGAGAAGACATTTATGTTGTAGAAAGTGGTGCTCTTGCCCATGATATAGGAAATCCACCATTTGGACATCATGGTGAGAAGGTTTTAAACAAACTTATGAAAGAGCATGGAGGTTTCGAAGGGAATGCACAAACAATTCGTATCTTAACAAAATTAGAAAAAAAGCATCCTAACTTAAAAGGGCTAAATTTAACCGGAAGAAGTCTTTTGAGTACTGTTAAATACTTTAGGCCCTATGATCATGATCACCAAGAAAGTAAATTTTTGTATAATGAAGACTATGATTTCTTCAATGCAAAGCTCAATGATCTAGAAATATACCCTCGAACAATTGATGTACAGATTGTAGATTTAGCAGATGAGATTGCATATTGTGCTCATGATTTAGAGGATGCTTTAAGTTCAAATTATTTCAATATCGAAGAACTTTTATTCGAGATTAAATTACATTGCAAGGATAATTTTAATATTTTAAGCGATTGGGTTAAGAGTGCAAAATGTTATGCTTATAAATCTACTATGTACAATTCTTCAGAAGAATTCGCATTTGTTTTTCGCAAAGAACTGACTTCTATCATAGTAGATAAACTGGCACGTGATATTGATTTAGTCCAGTTAAGCGAAGATTATAAAGTTAAAACAGGAACAAAAAACAATGAAGAGCTTGGGTTTGTTAAGTACCAATCTTTAGTGAAATCATTAAAGAAAAAAACCTTTACTTCAGTTAATCGTACTAATAAAGTTCAAATGTATGAGAGATTGGGTGAGAAAGTAATTAAAGGTTTAATGGAAGCTCTCACAGATAAAGATTTTAATAAAGATCTACTTCTTTTGCCTGTAGAATTTAGAGATACTAATTGTATTCATAGAAGTGTTTCAGATTATATTTCGGGTATGATGGATAAATTTTCGATTAATTTATATACTGAAATTTACGGTGAGTCAAGTTTGTCTAATTTATTGTAATATGTTGTGATCTAACTTGAATATATGAGTTTTAAAATATATAATTCTTTATTAATTTGTCGGGTTCAATTATATTATCCTGTTGTCTGTATTGTTTGGATCGAAGAGGCGTGATGATTAAGAGGCTGAAACCCACTTCCAGAGAGGAAGTGGGCTTTTTATTGCATATACAATATTCATGAGCTAGACTAATTTTTAAAATTTATGTAAATACAATAAAAAAGAGGCGTGATAAATGAGAGAAATTTTGCGGGAGATCGGCGTGATTGCTCGGGCACTTGATTCAATTAGTAATATTGAATTTAAAGAGTACGATTTAACGAAGGGGCAGTATTTGTATCTTGTGCGTATTTGTGAGGAGCCTGGCATCATTCAGGAAAAACTAGCAGAGATGATCAAGGTAGATCGAACAACGGCTGCCCGAGCTATTCAAAAATTAGAGCTGCATGGTTTTATTGAGAAAAAAGATGACTCAGTGAACAAAAAAATCAAGAAGCTGTTTCCAACTGAGAAAGGGAAAGCCGTCTATCCAATGATCAAACGAGAACATGATCATTCAAATCGGGTAGCGCTGGATGGGTTTTCTGAAGAGGAAGCGGAACAGATTTATGAGTATCTTCTAAGGGTGCGAAAGAATATCGAAAAAGATTGGGAAGATGTGAAAAAAGGGATAAAAAGAAGCTATTAATTAAATAAGGGGGAAGGGAATATGCATATACCATCATTTTTTCAAGTGAAAGATATGGAGAAAATCAAATCATTTATTCAATCACATTCATTTGCTACAGTTGTGACGACAACGAATGAAAAGCCCATTGCGACCCATATTCCAGTGAGTTTTCATCAAATTGGCGATTCGTATGTGGTCTCAGGGCATATGGCGATTGGGAATCCTCAGTGGAAAACGTTTGAAGAAAATGAGAAGGTGCTCGTCATTTTTCAAGGGCCGCATGCTTACATATCCTCTTCATGGTATGAGAAAGAAGCCGTACCGACGTGGAATTATCAAGCTGTACATGTATATGGAAAGGCTTCACTGCTCGAAAAATCAGAACTGGTCAAGGAATTAACAGCGATGCTGGAGACATATGAAAGTCATAGAGATCAGCCAGTGTTATGGGATACGTTATCTGAGGAACTGTTAGAGAAACAAATGAAAGGGATTTTGGGCTTCAAAATCGTCATTAATGAAGTTCAAGCTGCTTTTAAGTTAAGCCAAAATCGCCATGAAAGAGATTATGCTCGCATTATTGAACAGCTGGAAGCAGAGGGTGAAGTGGAAATGGCGGCTGCGATGAAAAAGAGAGAAGAGAATATATGAAAAGAGCACTCTGAAGAAAAAGAGTGCTTTTGTTGTTATCCTTTTATGTTCAAATATTCTTCAAGGGTTTTACCGCTCTTTTTCACTTTTTTCGCATTTTTTGATCCGAGGTATCTGAGGTGCCATGGTTCATATTGATAGCCTGTTACTTTTTCTTTACCTTTCGGATAGCGGATGATAAAGCCAAATTCATGGGCGTGTTTACCCAGCCATTTCGCTTCTTTCGTATTGGCAAAAGAATCTTCAGCCCAATGTTTTGAATTGGCACCGCCGATATCAAAAGCAAGGCCGGTTTGATGTTCGGAATAGCCTGGTCTTGCGCTAAATCGATCTGCTTGTTTTTTGCCATGAGAGGCGACGTAATTGTTGTACAAGACACGCTGACGGTCGTATGAACGGAAGGTGCTAAAAGCGGTGAGTCGGATGTTTGCTTTTTTGGCTTTTGCTGTCATAGCGTTTACAGCTTTTCTCGCTTGTTTGTTTTCTCCGGGATTGTATGAAGATGGGAGTCTATGTTTCTTATTCACAACCAATATCCCTTTTACATACGTACCTGGCGTTTTAGTGGAAGGAGCAGCATATGAAGCTGGCGAGCTTTTGCCTGCTTTTTTGATATATTGAGAACTGACGTAACCCGTCTTTCCTTTATACTTTGTTTGAATCCATGAACCATTCTTTTCAAGATAAGGAATCCTTTTCCCTTTTGGAATGGTCAATATCACTGAATATTTTGTTCCAGGTCCCTTGCGAAGATGAACATTCGCTGTTGTCACGTATTTCGGTGTAGCTGCTTTTGCGACTGGTGTCGCATGAGTCATGTGTAAAAAGGGCAGCTGGACAGGAAAGATTCCAAGCCCAAGTACGAGAACCACACTGACAATAATTCCTTTGATCCACGGGTGTTTCATCTTCATTTCTCTCATCCCTTTCAATCTACTAACATACATATATTGAGATAGATTGAAATAAAGTGCAATGGTTTTTTTATGCCAATTGAGATTGAATCATATCATTAGGTTCTCTTTTTTGTTTAAAATTACATAAAAAATCCACTATTTCCATAAAAAATCAGCTGAATTCCTTATAATAAAAGTATCTGAGAACGGGGAGTGAGTCGAGATGGACCAAAACGTGCTGCAAATGGATCAAGATAGATCAGAGAATGAATTCGCGGTTCTTAATATATCTTCTAAAGAGATTGGTGCTCTATCAAAGGGAGCAGCGGAGCAGATTTTACAAACGGGAGATACGGACCGTATTCATCAGCTGATGTACGTTCCGATTGAAAAGCAAGAAGATTTGAATTGGCTGATCCAATGTGTTGGGGAGGCGCTAAAGAATGAAGTTGGTGATGACGTTGCACTAGAAGTAGCTGATTTGCTCTATTTCTTTGTCATTCCGTATTATGGGAAGTATATGTTGAAAGATCGTCATTTGTATGAGTATATCGATCATTTGCTGGTACGATTAGCATCTAGAGCTCACTCGGATATTGACACGCTGATTGATATCATAAGAGAAGATTTAAATGAAAATATACAATAAAAGAAGCTTGTAGAGCGACCCTCTACAAGCTTTTTTATATCAACTTTATTCAGCTGGAACTGTTTTGACAGGCTCTTTTCTAAACACACCCATGCATCCTGCGATGAGGATTAATACAGCTGGAAGGATAAAGAACATAGAAATAGAAATAATACCACCAACAGCAGATACTAATAATAAAATCCCGCCAAGCTTTGCTTTTTTCTTCACGATAACAGATGCCACAATCGCAAGAATAGAGAAAAGCATCGCTGCCCAGCCTAATCCTGTGATTTGACTCGTACCTGATTCACTAAATGCCGCATCGAGTCCTCCAAAGGCAATGGCAAACATTGCACCGAAAAATCCAAAAATACCTCCAATTAAGCCTAAAACAAATTCCGTTGTTCTTTTCATGATACTTTCCCCCGATATGTAAATAAGAATTATTGGTACTTAAGAACCAACACAATCTTACTCATCGGCATTCTTTTCACAATGTTAATAGTTTTGTTAAAAAAAACAAGAAAATCCATAAAGAATTTTCTTGTCCAATTACTGGGCTCTCTCCCAGGTAATCTTTGTTTCAGTTGTTGTTTTCTTTCCTTTTGCCAGTACTTTTCCGTTTTCCTGTTTCACGGTAATGTTTAGGTCATAAAAGGAGTAGAGGGCGCCGAGGCTGTCATTTTCCGGTTTATGCAGGTTGTTTTCCTTTTCAGTGGATGCACCAATAGCTAGTGTTTTGGCAAAGTTCAAACCAATGACTTCAGCGTAATCACTATTGGTCTCAGATGAAGCCGTCACGTTTAAGGAAATGACTTTTTTCTTTTGATCAACGGTGATCGCTGTGTCTTTTACGAGCTTAGACTGCTCCATGACCTCTTTCGTTTCATTTTGAATGCGTTCATTAATCGTTGGAAGTGCCGTAGATTCTGTTTTTTCTTCTTTTGTCGTATTTGAGCAAGCTGCTAGGATAGAGAAGGTTGCAACAAGACTCATGAAAACAAGTAGACTTTTTCTCACGTTCTTTCTCCTTTGTTCTTCAAAGTATGTATGCTTATGTTACCACGAATTGATGTTTTGATTAAAAGAGAAGTGTTGATAAGCTGTGAACAATCAAAAGCACCCAAAGTTGGGTGCTTTATTGTGCTGAAAGGGTTGTACTAAGTGGGATAGACGAAATGACCGTGAATTTTGGAGCCGGAGCACCAGATTCTAGATTTTTGCGTAAAAGAGATGATTTGACGGTGCCGTCCCATTTTTTATAGACACTTCCAGATGTATTTGCACGGAGCTGTACATTAGAGAAACTTGCTTGCGAGTAGCTGTTTGTTCCATTATCTTGTACGCCGTGTACCATTTTGACGACATCGAGGTCTTTCAGACGACTAGGATTGAAAACAGGCTGTTTATAACGCAGTTTCCCGTTGACGTATAGTGACACTGTGCCATCACCATTGTTGATGAGCTTTAAGTTGACACGTGCACCATCTTTAATACTTGAATCGTATTCGCTGTTCCAATATTGACTGCCGCCTTGGGAGCCGGTGCCCAGGAAGACCTTATAGCCAGAAGATGTTTTTGAAATCCCGCTTTCAACAACGGCAGAACCGAGACCAAGATACCAGTCGGCATAGCCATTTTTAATAGTGGCTGTTTTTGGCAGCACAATATCAGCCGAGATACCTGACCATTTGGCTTCATCCGTTTGTGTCACGATGGCGCCGTGACGAGGACCAGCCGCAGAGGCAGGAATACTTGAAAGCATCAATACGAAGGTCAAACTTACACTCAAAACGATGAACCACTTTTTCATGAAAATTCCTCCTTATCTTTGATTCATTTCTATTATATAAAACAAAAGGGAGGGATCTACTGACAATGTTCTGGCTGTTTTTGGTGAAATTTATGAACAAAATCGGTCATTAAGTGGTCAACTTGTATTCGAATTGTAATGTGACTGTAAAATAACTGGGTGCATCTTCATGTATAATAGGGTCAGAAACCAAATACGGAGGATTTTTTAATGAATAAAAAGCTTATCGCGACAATCGTAACAGTAGCTAGTTTATTTTTAGCGTTTAGTTTCTCACATGGAGCAAGTGCAAAAAAAGTAAGCGGCAATATTACATGGTATAATGGTGTCGGTAAAAAAGGCGCAGATGGAAAAAAACTCGGTCATTGGGATGCAGCAACGAAAATGGGATTTGACGTACCGAAAAAAGGTACAAAACTAAGAGTGACAACAAAAGCGAAACCACATAAAGTGATTACAGTATATAAATATGATGTAGGTAGAATGCCAAACGCAGTATTAGACGTAAGTCCGAAAGCATTCAAAGCACTTGGGTATAAAACAAGTAAAGGTGTCGTCAAAGGGCATTACACTTATTAATACATAGGCATGCAAAGAAGCGGGAAAAGTTTATTTTCTGGCTTCTTTTCTTGTGGAGAGGGTCTGAAAGTCAATGAAAAAATCAACATGGTGGATCATCACAGCAATTGGAGTCGCAGTGATTGCGGCCGTCATCTTCTTCATGATGAAGCCGGGGCAAGAGGCAAAACATGAAGGAAAAGTGAAAACAAATCAAGATGCAAAAGACGAATTGCTTGTTTCATTTACGGATCAAAAGTTAAACAATACTTATTACTTGCATGACAAGGCGCTTCATACAGAGAAACTGACAGCATATCCTTCAATTGCTTATGATCAGGCGAAACAGCTTTTATACTATACGTATACAGATGAAGACACACAAAAAGTAAGTATACGGGAATTGAATGTGAAAACGGATAAAGAAAAAACGCTCTTTACGAGTGACGATTCAATCGACAGTATGAGACTTTCTGGTGACGGAAAACAGTTATATCTAAGGTATAACAAGGATTCAGGTGAGCAATTTTATGTAGCGTCTTTTGATTTGAAAACACAGAAAGTGAAAGTGTTATATCCAGAAAAAAGTGATGATGATACGGTGAGTTCTTTTGCTTATGATCCAGCATCAAATCTGTTGGCCATTCAGCATTATTCGTTAAAAGAGGATTATAAAAAGACGGATGAGGCAAATGAAAAAGGAATGGATCCTGAACCAACGACCATGAAGATTACCCTTCAAACAGGTGAGAAGGGTAAGCGAATTGCACGTATTTCTCAAACCATCAATGATATTTCTTTTTCACCAGATCATAAAAAACTCATTTATACAGAAGTGAAGGTTCGAAATGAAAAAGAAGTATCATCTATTAAGGTGATGGATGTAGATACAGGAAAAACAAAGACACTTGTTAAAAACAGCCAAGATGTGCGTATTTTAAGTGCTGCCCAGCCGCAATTTTCTGCGGATGGTACATCTGTTTATTTCTTAGGTGTTGCAAAGAACGCAAAGGAATTAAAGGATGACACAGGACGAAAGGCGAAGGTCAGAACCATTTTTGAATATGATATTAAGAAGAAAACAGTAGAAACCGCTTGGGAGAAAGAAGGCGGGATTGTTAACAATTTCACTGTCAATCGGTAAAAGGTGCGCGTTCAGTTATTTTATATAACTGGACGTTTTTTTATTTTGTCATGGGATGTGTCGGTGAAAAATGCGGTTTGTGAAATGAACATCACTTTTTAAGCAAGGAAATGAGTGGTATTTTGATATTTTGCTACTGTGACAGAATCAGCGTAAGAGAGTAAAGTAAGTGGAAATAAAAAAACGAGAGGACAGAAGACTTCTCGTTTTCTCTTATTTATTTATTGTTTTCATCTAGTAAGTTTTGAAAAATAAACAAGGCATTAATGGAATGAGGGAATCCTGCAACCTTTGTACAGTGCTTAATGATCTCCATAATCTCTATAACAGAGAGCCCGATATGTAATGCTTGTACAAAATGAGCTTTTAACTCTTCATTACAATCACCTTTTGCAATGAGAGCCGATAATGTGCTGATGGTCTTCTGTTTTTCATCTAATATGAAGTGATTGAATTCTTTTTGTTCACCGAGTTCAATTGTTAGTTGTTCAATGTTTGATCGAATGCTCTCGTTTTCATGAATTGAAAGCTTCTCCCTGTTACCTGCCACTGTTTCTTGCTTGACCTGGCAAGTCTCTTTTTCTTCATTCAAATTGAACTCCTCCGTTTTTTATGACGATTTTCTATTTGTTCGTGCTTGGTTTCTTAAGTGCCTTTTGATAGAGGTAATGGGTATATAGTAGTATTATCGGTTTACTTCGTCAACTTTTTAAGTGTGGAATGTTCAAAAAAATGCCATTCATGCGATACATTGTTCGTTTTTCTCATGGAGATTGAAAAGAAAATAGAGGGCTAATATATAGAAGCTGTTAGCCCTTTTTCATATTACGCAATTAAGAGAGAGGAGGTTTCATATTTACTAAATGATATCCATCGGCCGCATCATGTCATAATCCTCGTGTTCTAAAATGTGACAATGCCACACATATCGTCCGCTATATGGGACAAACCGAGCGATGATGCGAATGACTTCACCGGCATGCGCCTGAATTGTATCCTTGTAGCCTTGTTCATGCAAAGGAGGCGCTTCATTTGGTCCCGTGTACACGATTTCACCAGTTGATTGATAGATGTCTGTATCGAATGGTCTTCTATCAATCACCCGAAATTGAACAAGATGTAAATGAATAGGGTGTGTGCCCCTTGTTGGGTTGACAATGTTCCATACCTCTACACTACCAAGTCGAGGATTTTCCGTGACAGGATCATTCCAAAACCGGTTATCTAGTAATAAAATCGGGCGCCCATATTTATCTTGTGTGCCAGTAAGCGTTAGCGTTCGCTCGTTATCAGCTCGGCTCGGTCGGAGCGGTGGCAGTGGTTTGAAGATCGGACGTAATGTTTTAGCTGCTCTTCCTTTGAGCGGACGAGTGACTTTAAATTGCATAATGTTCGCATCTGTTTCTGGATTGACATCCTGACCGCAGCCTGCCGTATTTTTTAAAACAATTGTTTTGTTTTCGTAAGCTGAGAAGTCGATGATGACATCAAAACGTTCAGCAGGTGCAATGCTAAAAGATTGGTGATGAACAGGTCTTGGCAAAAAGCCGCCATCAGATCCAATTTGTAAGATTGTGGCGTCGTTATCTAGATGAAGCTCGTAAGTTCTTGTATTGGACGCGTTTAAGATACGAAAACGATATTTTCGAGGCTCTACTTCTAAATATGGCCATACTTTTCCATTGACTAAAATCGTTTCCCCGCAAAAAAATGGCACGATAGAGGGATCTGGAAGGTCACTATCTTCTGGTGTGTTATTTGGTCTACTTGGGTAAAACAGTGCGCCATCCTCCTGGAATGTCCGGTCCATGATCATTAAAGGGATATCATATTCATCTTTCGGTAATTCGAGTGATTTTTCAAACGCATCTGAGATCAAATAAAAGCCAGCCAATCCGGCGTATACATTTAATCGTGTCAATGCCATGGCATGATCGTGATACCACAATGTGCATGCTTGCTGGTGATTAGGGTATTCGTAAACCTCTCGTTCAAAGAAGGGTCCGGTCGCTTCAAAGTCTCGCGAAAACCAAGCCTCCGGATAACCGTCACTGCTTGCAGGTGTCACGCCCCCATGCAGGTGAACGACTGTTTTGACTTCGGGTTCATCATGATGTCCAGCGTGAATGGTATGATCGACAGGCAGGAAGTGTTTCAGCGGCAATTTGTTCATCCATTTGACTTTGACCTTTTCATTTCGATTCGCTTTAATGGTTGGACCCGGCAAACTGCCATTATAGGTCCATAGCTTGGTTGGGGGAAGATCTCTATGAACTTTTAGGAACACCTCCTCCATAGCGATTTCATAATACGTTTGTCTTGGGTTTTTTTTGACGGGCTCTGCGACTTCTGGAATTGGCAGCTCGTCAACAAACTTTTCTAGGTTCATGTTGACTAATCCTCACTTAAAATCAATTTGATACATTATAAGTGCGGACATCCAAATAGGTGAATAAAATAAAAAAACCCGCTTTTCAGCGGGAGAATTAAGGGTGTTTATTTTCAAGCGCTGCACTTGCAGGCACTTTTTTATTCGGTTTAAAGATGAAGTAGGCGGCTAGTACACCGATGGTAATGATGCTTGTCAGTATGAGCTGAGGTCTCATCGATTCGATAAACAGCATAGAGGCCAAGATGGCGCAGATGACCAAAATGGTAAAGTACGTAAGGTATGGGAACAGCCACATTTTGATTTTGAGTTGTTCTGGATTTTCTTTTTCAATTTTACGACGCATTCTTAATTGTGAAACGGCAATCACCAAGTAGACAAGAAGTGCAATGGCACCAGAGGCATTGACTAGAAATAGAAAGATGGTTTCAGGGTAAAAGTAGTTCATCATGACGGCAATATAGGAAAAGAAGGTACCTGCGACTGTCGCTGCTACAGGGACACCGCGTTTGCTGATTTTCATAAAACGTTTTGGTGCTTCGCCTCTTTCTGCTAATGAATAAAGCATTCTGGACGTTGTGTATAGGCCGGAGTTTAAACAAGAAAGAACGGCTGTTAAAACAATGACGTTCATGACTTGAGCGGCTGATGGGACACCGATGTATTCTAATACTGCAACGAACGGACTTGTTAAAATATTCGCTGAATTCCATGGGAGTAAAGTGACAACGACGGCGATCGACCCGACGTAGAACACAATAATACGCCATACAACTGAACGGGTAGCTGTTGTCACAGATTTGACAGGGTCTGCTGATTCACCTGCGGCAATTGCCACAATCTCGGTTCCCATGAAGGAAAAGATGACAACGACAATCCCGAGGAGCACAGAGCCGAATCCGTTTGGAAGGAAACCGCCATTTCCCGTTAAATTAGCAAGACCTGCAGTATGATGACCGCCAAAACCAAAGATAAATGCAAAACCAATGAGTAGGAAGAGAATAATGCTGACGACTTTAATCAATGAAAACCAATATTCAAATTCGCCAAAAGATTTAACAGAAAAGATATTTGTCAAAGTTAAGAGGATTGTGAGGATAAGACTTGTGAGCCAAACAGGTGCATCTCCATACCAATATTGAATAATGGCAGCACCAGCAATGGCCTCAATGGCGATGACGATGACCCAGAAGAACCAGTAAAGCCAGCCGATTGTAAACCCGGCCCACGGGCCGATGGCGTCGCTCGCATATTGTGAGAAAGAGCCGCTTGTCGGATAGGCACATGCCATTTCTCCAAGCATTCTCATAATAAAGATGACCAGAAGGCCGGCAAATGAATAGGAAAGAATCGATCCAGGCCCTGCAGAATGAATGACAGCACCACTACCAACAAATAGCCCTGCCCCAATGACCCCGGCAATGGAGATCATTGAAATATGTCTTGTCTTAAGGTTTTTTTGAAGACCGTTTGTCATGTTGGACATTTCTTTACCTCCAAACATTTCTCTTTTATTCAAGAGTTTGTTTTTAGAATATTTTAAATTTTATCATACTGAATTGTCATTCAGCATTGGACAGGTTATCAAACTGACATTTCAAACCTCTTAACATGATGTTAAAAAGTATAAAGGATTTGAGAGATTATGTTCCCTCATTTTCCTCTGCCCATTCTTAAAAATAGCATAAGAAGGAAGAAAGAAAAGTTGTGTTTTGAAATAAAACTATTCTGACAATTAGGTAGTAGAGTCATTTTGTTCTTTTTCATTTTTCGGGGTGGTTTTGAAAAACATTGATGGGAGTAGGTCTTGAGGTCAATTGACCTTATAAAAATAAGTTTGCTTAGGTCAACACATTTCTATGTCTCCTATTTTGCTGATTCAAGCGAATCATGTTGCTGTAGACCCACACGGGCTTGGCTTTGTAAGATAAATATAGAAAAGTAATGTGTGAGGAGGCGCTGTTCGGTATGGAGCGCTACAACGAATTAAGACAAGGTGAAACAGGTGCTTGGGTCAGCATTATAGCCTATGTGATCTTATCTGCTGTCAAACTGATCATTGGGTATGTGTTTCATTCAGAAGCCCTTTCCGCAGATGGCTTGAATAATACGACAGATATCATTGCTTCGCTTGCCGTATTAATTGGGCTGCGTATTTCTCAGAAGCCACCTGATGAGGATCATCCATACGGTCATTTTAGAGCTGAAAATATTGCGTCACTTGTGGCTTCCTTTATTATGATGCTTGTCGGGCTTCAGGTTTTGCTGAGTGCAGGCCAGTCGCTTTTCTCATCAGAGCATCAAACGCCTGATATGATTGCAGCTTGGACGGCAGCAGGAAGTGCTGTTGTGATGTATGGCGTGTATATGTATAACCGTAAACTGTCTAAACGAATTAATAGCCAGGCGCTATATGCCGCAGCGGCTGATAATAAATCAGATGCTTATGTGAGTATCGGGACGTTTGTCGGAATTATCGCCTCTCAATTTCAGCTGGCGTGGGTTGATACGCTTGCTGCGTTTGTGATTGGCTTAATTATCTGTAAAACGGCGTGGGAGATTTTCAGAGATGCGTCTCATTCGTTAACGGACGGTTTTCATATAAAAGATATGTCTAAATATAAAGAGACGATTGAATCGACACCAGGAGTGGGCGATTTGAAAGACATTAAAGCTCGTTACCTTGGAAGCACTGTCCATGTAGATGTGGTCGTTGAAGTAGAACCGCATTTAAACATCGCAGAAAGCCATGATATTGCAGATGAAATTGAACGCAGAATGAAGCAGGAACATGATATTTTACACTCTCATGTTCATATGGAACCAGCAAGTGAGCCTAAAGAGGAGCAGAAGTCTTTTCCATCGTGAGAAGGCTTCTTTTTTCTACGTGTTGATGTTTCATGCAAATGCGTGTTGTATGGTAAAGTTAGACTATATGAAAATTGACGGAAACGTGATAGGAGGATCAGGATGGCATTTGATGAACCGATGCATTCAGATTTACAAAAAATCGTAGATAACATCAATAAAGTGATGGTGGGGAAAAAAGATATTGCGATATTAAGCCTTGTTGCGATTTTGGCGAAGGGGCATGTGCTATTAGAGGATGTGCCTGGCGTTGGGAAGACCATGATGGTTCGTGCTCTTGCAAAATCCATTGGGTGTGAGTTTAAGCGAATCCAATTTACGCCTGACCTTTTGCCTTCAGATGTAACAGGTGTGTCGATTTATAATAAAAAGACAAACGAGTTTGAATTTAGACAAGGACCGATTATGGGGCAGATTATTTTGGCTGATGAAATCAACCGAACCTCTCCTAAAACACAATCAGCCCTTCTTGAAGCGATGGAAGAAGGCAGTGTCACAGTGGACGGAGAAACGATGCCGCTGGCAGATCCTTTCTTTGTGATGGCTACGCAAAATCCAGTGGAGTATGAGGGAACCTATCCACTTCCAGAAGCGCAAATGGACCGTTTCTTATTTAAGCTGCAGATGGGGTATCCAACCATGCTGGAGGAGCTTGAGGTGCTGAATTTGCAGGAGAAACAATCGCCAATTGACACGCTTCAGGCAGTCATGACAAAAGATCATATCCATGCTTTGCAGCAAGCGGTTCAGACCGTACATGTGGATGCATCGATTAAAGAATATATTGTCGAAATCGCCCAAGCGACGCGAAATCATCCGTCTGTCTATTTAGGCGTGAGCCCAAGGGGTTCAATTGCATTGATGAAAGCGGCTCAGGCGTATGCGCTGTTGAACAGGCGGGATTATGTGATTCCTGATGATGTACAGTATTTGGCGCCTTACACATTGCCGCATCGCATGATTTTGACATCAGAAGCAACATATGAAGGGAAGAAGGCGGAGACACTGTTGCGACAGATGATTGAGCATATTGGCGTACCAGTTCAAAAGTCGATGACTCAATGAAGTCACGTAATCGTTTAGCCGTTTCATTATGGTTACGGGTGATGATGCTCGTCATTCTCACGGCAGCAGCCTTTTGCTATGCCATGTTTCAGGGCGGCTTTGTGAGCTGGTTCCTTTTTTATGCATTTTCACCATATGCTTTGTATGCTTTGTTGTTTGCCCTTGTTCCACTTCGTGCAACAGCCAAAAGGACATTACAGCATACCCGGTTAAAGGCAGGGGATGTGCTGTCTGTTGACCTTGAAATCAAGCGGACGAATTTATTTCCGTACGTGTACGTCATACTTGAGGATGACCCGCCGGATACCATCCATTTACAGGAACAAATTGAAATGAAGCGAATGATCTTTCCATGGTTTCGGAAAACGTGGCGATTTTCATATCAATTCAATGACATCATGCGGGGAGAGCATCAATTGACGGCGGTTAGAATCAAAACGGGTGATATGTTTGGGTTTGTTGAAAAAGAAGTGATTCTTCCACTAGAGAAAAAATTACTTGTGTATCCGAAAATGTTGAATATTCCGGTTGAATCTGCTGTATCGGTGAATGAAAATGGAGGCAAAGCGGTGCACTCTTGGTTAAATGAACCGACAAATGTGACGACAGGTGTGCGTGAATACCAGCAAGGAGACCGTTTCGCTTGGGTGGACTGGAAGACAACAGCTAGAAGAGGTCAGCTTATGACGAAGGAATTTGAACAGAATCAGACAAAGGATCTGGTGGTGTTTGCTGATTTTACAGATGAAGCCGCTTTTGAAACGATTGTATCTATGGCCGCATCGGTTCTGCAAACGGCTGTGAAAAAAGGGGTGCCGGTAGGCCTTGTCCCGCTTGGGGATCAGCACATATTTCGAGTGGATCAAGGAGAGTGGCATTTACAGGACATGCTCTACTATTTAACAAAGGTGCAGTATCAGCCTTCTCGTGCACCTGATTATCAATCATTAACATCGAGTGAGCACCAGCAGACAGGAAAGTATGTGGTGACAGGTCATCTGCAAGAAGAGCTTGCTGCCATTTTACTTGGGAATCGAAACAGAAAGAACATCACTGTTCTTTTAGTGAAGAGAGCCGTTGATCGATTGACGGCAAAAGAAAAACAGCTTGTGGACCGGCTTAAAGCTTCTGGGATACACACGACCCTTTTATTTGAGGACCGGCTGCACGAAAGAACTGTGAGGTGACAAACATTTATGCTGCATATGCATCAGCGGCAAAGCCGTTTTGAGTTGTTCATCTATTATGCTGTCGCATTTCTGCTGCTTTGGGAGTGGCTTCGTCCGCTTCAAGATTTTACAGAGACGAGTCATACGTCTTATTTCATCATTTTTATAGGGCTTACGTGTTTGTTTACGTTCTTTCGATTGAAGTGGTATGTGACGTTTCCTATTTGTGCTGGATTGATCTTGCTCGCATTATATTTGATTTTTTATCAATCAGAGCCAAGTTATCTGCCTGCGCTGTTTGCTGATATTCAAGATAATATTTCTTTGATGAGCATGGGCATGTGGAGTGACATGTATCCGTCTTTCCGCACATTGTTGTTTTATATTTTGCTTTGGCTACTTGTTTATTTGCTTCATTATTGGGTTGTGTATCAGCAGCGTATCTTTTTCTTTTTACTGATGACGATTGTATATGTCACGATTCTTGATACGTTTACGCCTTATGATGCGACTTTTGCGATCGTTCGAATTATGGTATTTGGCTTTTGTTTGCTTGGCCTGCTCTATTTCGACCGGCTTCGTTCGGCTGAAGGTGTGAGGGTGTCACAGAAAGCGCGTCTCAATTGGTTCTTACCCATGCTGGCGCTTGTTCTTGTATCAGCATCACTCGGTGCTTCTTTGCCAAAATCTGATCCGAAATGGCCTGACCCTGTCCCGTTTTTTAAAGCGGTCACGAATCAAGATGGTTCCACCGGGCAGAATAAGGTGGGATATAGTACGGATGATTCGTCGCTTGGGGGACCGTTTAGTGAGGACCGTACACCGGTATTTAAATGGAGCGGAAAAGAGCCGTCTTATTTTCGTGGAGAAACAAAAAGTATTTACACGGGGAAAGGCTGGGAGGATGCTTCAAATGATACGAAACCTACTCGGTTAAAAGGGAATGAAGTGCCGAACCGGTGGTTTACCAATCGCGTGAAAACAGAGGAGCATGAAACGAGAGTCGATATGGAATCAAATTATCGATTTAATCATGCTGTTTATCCGATTGGTACGGTTATGCTGACGCCGATGGAAAACATTCCACTGCAAATGATGGGCAAAACGGAGAAAATTGTCCCGTCTACTCAAAACCCGCCCAAAAATTTAGGGAACTATCGAGTCAGCTTCTTATCACCTACATTTATCCTAGAGGACTTGCAGCGGATCAAAGTACCGACCAAGCAGCAAGTGAACCAGCAGGTCGGACGTGAATACTTGCAGCTCCCATCCTCGCTGCCAGAGCGTGTGAAAACATTGGCGAACAGCTTAACGGAAACGAAGGATAATATGTATGATAAAGCAAAAGCGATTGAGGATTATTTAGGATCTGCGAAGTTTTCATATGAAACCCAAAATGTCGCTGTGCCTGGGCGTGACGAAGACTATGTGGATCAGTTCTTATTTGATACGATGATTGGCTATTGTGATAACTTTTCAACCTCGATGATTGTCATGCTTCGCTCGATTGGAATTCCGGCGAGATGGGTGAAAGGGTACACGTCAGGTCAGTTATATGAAACACAGATGGATGGAAACAATGTGTATGAAGTGACCAATAACAATGCGCATTCATGGGTAGAGGTGTATTTTCCAAACCGTGGCTGGGTGACATTTGAACCGACAAAAGGGTTCACGAACCCAGAGACATTTACGAATGAAACCACGGCTAACAACGACCAAACAGATGATCAACAGGATGAAAAAGATCAGCCGGCATCTGATCAACAAGAAAACGAGCAGACACAACAGCCGCAGCAACAAGAACCAGAACAGGTGGCAAAACAAGAGGAACAAGCAGCTAAAGCAAAGCCAAGTATGATTCATGTTGGTTCAATCTTGGGCTACGCAGCAGGTGCGATTGTCTTTCTTGGAATTATAGGCTGGATGCTTTACCGGTTCAGAGCAAGATGGCTGCCAATCTTTATTGTGAGAAAGGTAAAACGTCTGCCAGATGAGGAAGCTTTTTTCTACGCATATGCTGCTCTATTAAAACAGCTAAGGCGCAGAGGGATCGATAAAAAGCCAGGCATGACGCTAAGAGAATTTGCTTCTTTGATCGATGACAAGGAAGGGAATCATCACATGTCTGAACTAACGCAGTTCTATGAGCGGGCGCTCTACAGGCGAGAAGATGCGTCGGCGCTTTGGCGGCAGTCGGTGAAGTTATGGGAAAATTTAATAAACAGGAGATAGTCTTGACCCCGTACCTTCCTGTTGTTAGAATAGGTGAATATTAAAACCTTCTAAAATACATGAAATTGAAGCGTTCGGATGTGAGTCTGGGCGCTTCAAAAGCGTGATTTACACTGAGAGCAGGTTTTCTCCTCTCATTTTTTCTGTGCGTTTATAAAAACTATATTGGACATAGAGGTGACACCATGACAAATTTAGTAAATGAAATGATTTTGGTTCTCGATTTCGGTAGTCAGTACAATCAGCTGATCACTCGCCGTATTCGTGAATTTGGTGTGTACAGTGAGCTTCATCCGCACACTTTAACTGCTGAAGAAATTAAAGAAATGGCGCCGAAAGGAATCATCCTTTCTGGTGGTCCAAACAGTGTATATGATGAAGGATCTTTCCGCTGTGACGAAAAGATTTTTGATCTAGGCATTCCGGTTCTAGGCATTTGCTACGGCATGCAGCTGATGACTCACTATTTAGGTGGGAAAGTAGAAGCGGCAAGCCAGCGTGAATATGGAAAAGCAGACATCCATATTAACGGAACACCTGCTTTATTCAAAGACCTTCCAACGGATCAAGTCGTTTGGATGAGCCATGGTGACCTTGTCGTTGAAGTACCAGAAGGCTTTACAGTTGATGCAACAAGTGCACATTGTCCAAACTCAGCGATGAGCTTAGCTGAGAAGAATTTCTATGGCGTTCAGTTCCACCCAGAGGTACGTCACTCTGAGTACGGAAATGATCTATTGAAGAACTTTGTCTTCGGCGTATGTGAGTGCGATGGCAAATGGTCAATGGAGAACTTCATTGAAATCGAAATGCAGAAAATCCGTGAAACAGTAGGCGACAAACAAGTATTGTGCGCACTAAGCGGCGGTGTAGATTCATCTGTTGTGGCTGTATTGATCCACAAAGCCATCGGCGATCAGCTGACATGTATTTTCGTTGACCACGGTCTTCTTCGCAAAGGCGAAGCAGAAGGGGTAATGAAAACATTTAGCGAAGGTTTCAACATGAACGTGATTAAAGTAGATGCGAAAGATCGTTTCTTAAACAAGCTAAAAGGTGTGTCTGATCCTGAGCAAAAACGTAAAATCATCGGTAACGAATTCATCTATGTATTCGATGACGAATCGGACAAGCTAAAAGGAATCGACTACTTAGCACAAGGAACTCTTTACACTGACATCATTGAGAGTGGAACAGCAACGGCACAAACAATCAAATCTCACCACAACGTTGGCGGTCTTCCAGAAGACATGCAGTTTGAATTGATTGAGCCACTCAATACGCTATTCAAGGATGAAGTTCGTGCTCTAGGGTCAGAGCTAGGTATTCCAGACGACATCGTATGGAGACAGCCATTCCCAGGTCCAGGACTAGGAATCCGTGTACTAGGTGAAATTTCTGAAGAAAAACTAGAAATCGTCCGTGAATCGGATGCGATTCTACGCGAAGAAATTGCCAACTTCGGCCTTGAGCGCGACATCTGGCAATACTTCACAGTCCTCCCAGACATCCGCAGCGTAGGTGTCATGGGTGACGCAAGAACATACGATTACACAATCGGTATCCGTGCTGTTACGTCTATTGACGGTATGACGAGTGACTGGGCAAGAATCCCTTGGGATGTACTTGAAAAGATCTCGACTCGTATCGTGAATGAAGTGAAGCATGTGAACCGCGTGGTGTATGATATTACGAGTAAGCCGCCTGCTACGATTGAGTGGGAATAAAAGTAACGGATGTGGTTTTTTGCACTAAATGTATTTAATGGTTTTTAGTGGGGATAGTGCCGTTTTGAATCAATTAAAAAGAGTTCGAACTGTCTATAAGATTGTTTTTAAAAATATCCGATAATCCACTTGGGTAATTTTTATGTTTCTGAAAAGTTCCAGTGTTTGAGTGAAACCTCAATATACTGGGCTTTTTTGTATATTTTTAGATGAAATGTAAATAAGACACTATTTTTAACTTGAGGAAATCAATGAGTGAAATTCTAGGGTTTAAAATAACTTTTCTTTAATTATAAATAAAGAGATCTTTCTTTTACTTTAAAATTTATGACGAGACTTCATTGATTAAAAATTCTTTGTCTTTTAGACAAATTCAAAGAACCCAGATAGGAAAATCCAAGAGATTATATTAAAAATAGAAAAAGTTGTTAAAATTATACATATTTGTTATAATTGTTTTAATTGCATTTTTCTTAATGAAGAACAATAAAGTTATCAATGCAATTTGGAGTGAGAAACTTGCGAGAAAAAGATTATTCATTATTAACAAGAGTTTTTACTAGAAAAGTTTTAAATGAATTAACAAATACCACTGTTAAAATTAGTAGTACCTTTGATGAAGCTAGAAAAACCTTTATTCACTCTGATAACAATACTGATTCAATAGCAAGTGCCTTCGAAAAGTTGTACTCTATTTTGCATCAAAACTATAGAAATGAATACTATTATAAAAACACTTTATTGAATAAGCTCTTGTTAGGAGTTCATAGTGTCAATACAACTACAGCTTTAACGGAATTATCGATTGGTGATGCAAAGGCAGACTTTGTTCTAATTAATGGAAAGGCTGTAGTTTATGAAATTAAAACTGAACTAGATAATTTTGAAAGACTAGATAACCAAATTAGAAATTATTATAAAGCATTTGACCATGTAACTGTATTGACAAGCGAGTCTCATCTTGAAAAAGTATCTAAAATATATAAAGATTCGTCTGTCGGGGTTTCTTTGTTGACTAGACGAGGGACTATAAGCCCTATTTGTTCTCCCGTGAAATCAAACGATAGTATTGAATTAGGAATAATGTTTGATATCCTTAGAAAAGGAGAATATGAAGACATTATTTTCAGTTATTATGGATATCTACCTAAAGTATCACAATTTGAATACTATAATACGTGTAAAGCTCTATTTTTAGATATAGAGCAAGACATAGCTTATAACCTTTTTATAAATAAGTTAAAGCAACGAAACAAGGTCTCTAACCCAATTTTTTTTGATTTACCAAAATCATTAAAATCGCTAGCGTATTTCAGTAACTTAACAGACAATCAATTTACACGTCTGAAAAGAAATATATTTTAGGAGGAAAAAAATGTATTATCCATTTTTGAGGGGAAAAAAGGAAGAATTATTAGCAATAAAAGAGCTGCTTTTAGCTGAAAAGTTGGGAGATAGAGTAACTCCCGTAATAGAATTAGTTAAACTATCCTCTACTTTAGTAAGTACCTTAGCTGAATTTGTAAAAGCCGAAAGAAATATTTATCTCGTTATGAACCCAATTGTTGGAGAGTTTGAGGATAACATGAGTGAAACATTATTAGGGAATGAAGATGAAGATGAGGTTCGTAGAATAAAACGATTAAATTCAAATAAAGAAAAATTCAATGTTCTGCTTACTTCTAAATTTGTAAAAATAGCTCTTTATTACTGTAATGATTTCAATGGATACTTCAATGATCCTAAACTTCAATCTGAAAATGAGATCGCTATCTTACTTAAAGATGGTGGGGAGAATGGGGCATTCATGCAAAGTTCTTTCATTGAGAACAATAGAATCAAATTATGTTTCATGACTGAAATTGAAGACGTTATTAATTTTATGGGTAAAGCAGTATTATGGAGAGATAGGTTTAACAAAAGAGAAAGAAATTCTGATTATCCTGACGATGAATTTTTCTCAAAAGATCACTCAATTTATTCAACTCACGGGTGTGTAGGTTTTTCTGACTATAGTATAGTTGATTCTGAATATGTTGATAATGGGTTTAGCCCTTACGCAATTGCTATTCACATGGTATATGAAGAAAGTGAGAATAAGCATCTTAGAATTCGGCATTTCATATCTGATTCAAATAAAAGCCCTAAGAATCCATCACAAAAATATAAGGAAGCAACCAAAAAGTTAGTTGCGTGGTGTGAACCAAATTTAAGTTTAAAAACATTGGGCTATTCAAAAATAAAGGATACACATGACAGAGAGACTTACCCAGGTCTTGGAAGTGTGAAACGCTTTTCAATAATGCATCATCTTGAAATTACAGGAGAGGTTTTAGAAACATTGTAATCGCACTACATACACCGAACTTTATAAAATAATTTTCGTTTGTTTTGAAATACCTTTCTTCTATCGAAAGGTATTTTTTGGAACTTTCATTTTCTGATTTAGAAAATGTTCAAGGAATATTGGATATTTATCGATTGATTTTTAGGTTTGAGTTTTGGCTATCTGTCGTATTATTAAACTATTTTCTTATAAGAAATAACCTACCAATAAATATAAATGGAATATGTTACAAAAGTTGTTCTATAACATTGGGGTGCCTTGCGTATACTCTGATTGTGGCTTTTGGATGAAATGAATATCCGTTTTCATTTGTTTCTCCTCTGTTTAATAGGATTTTTCGTAATCTCTCTTCAAAATCGAATACATATACACATCATCGAATCCCTTCTGACCCAATTCATACTCTCTTAATAAACCCTCTTGTACAAAATGTATCTTCTCCAATAATTGAACAGAAGACGTATTTGCTGGATCAATGATCGCTTCAATCCGATTCAAGTTCATCTCCTGAAATCCATACCGCAACACCGCAGTAATCGCTTCTTTCATGATGCCTTTTCTCCAATGATCATGGTGTAATTCATAGCCAATTTCCGTACGGCGGTGCTGTTTTTCTAGATTGAGAAAGCCGCAGCTCCCGATGATGGTGGGGTTGTTTTTTAAAGAAATGCCCCACCGGATGCCTGTTTGTTCTTTGAAGATATTGTCATACCACTTGATTTCCCCTTTTGTGTCCTCGATGGTTTCATGTGCATCAATGCCCATGTAGCGGCACACGGTTTCATTGGATAAATAGATGTGCATATCCTCAGCATCTGCGATTGTCGCTTGTTTTAAGATTAGTCTTTCAGTCTGTATCGTTGGAAATGATTGTGGAAAAGTAATTTTGTTCATGCATTTATCCCCCATGTGATGTCTTTTGTTCTGTACATGCCTTACAATAAAAAACCCCTTCATTTCTTAGCCAAGCCTTTACTTCTGTCATTCCTCGTCTCTTTGGATAGACCAGCTTAACGTACACTTCTTCGTTACCTTCTATTTTCTTTTGGCAGCTAGCACAAGCAGGTTCTTCAAATAGAAACAATCAATATCCTCCTTTTTGTAGATATTTCTTCCATTATATCAAAAGTTCAATACGATCTTTGCGGCCTATTCTTCACTTTCTCTATTTTTGTCCGACATATGTTGAGTAAAAGAAATTTTTGTTTGTTGAAACCGTTTGAGAGAAACCTTGCTCTAACAGGTGTAGGAGGTGTGGATGAGATGAAGCAAGTGCGTCTAATTAAAAAAGCACAAAAAGGGAATGTCCCGGCATTTGAGACATTAATGCTGATGTATCAAGAGCGTTTATATAAAACGGCTTTTCTCTACACAAGAAATAAAGAGGATTCGTTAGATGCTGTTCAAGAGACGGTCATTAAAGCATTTAAACATTTATCTGGATTAAAAGAACCGGCTTATTTTTCTACATGGCTGACTAGGATTTTGATTCATACGATTTTTGCGATGAAGAAAAAGCAGCAAGATGTTGTTCCGTTTGAACAGCAGCATGAGAGCGTTGAGCGGCATGATTTTTTGGAAGACAAGCTCGATTTAAAAAATGCACTTGATGTGTTAGATGAGCAATATCAGCTCGTGATTCAGCTATTTTATTTTCAAGATTATTCGATTTCAATGATTTCTGAACAGATGGGTGTGCCCGAAGGAACTGTCAAAACTCATTTGTATCGAGCAAGAAAGTTATTAAAGCAAACATTGGAGAAGGAGGAGAGTGTCGATGGAACGAAAAGAAATGAAAAAGCTCTATGATGAGATTGATGTACCAAAGGTTGAATTGACCTCTGCGGTTCGCCAAGCAATAGGAGATGTGAAAGCGGAAAAGAAAAGACGTTGGTTCAAATGGAACTGGAGAACGCCAGTATACTCTGCCATTGTTCTCATCGTCCTTTACTTTTCATCAGGTTTCCTTTTTCCTTCTCTTAATACAGCAATGGCACGTGTACCGATTATTGGACAGTTTTATATGATGTTTCACGATAAAGTAGGAATGTCTCTTTTTCAGAGTGATTTGGTGAAGCATGTCAATGAAGGGGCTGAATCAAGAGGGGTGACTGTGAAAGTAAACAGTGTGTATTATGATGCCGGGCGGCTTGTTTATACGTTTACTGTGGAGAATTTGAATACAAAGGAAGATGTTGTCCCTTTCATAGTCAACTTAGATCCAGTAAATCAAGCTTCCCAATCGAGTTCCTACAATCATGAATTGAAAAAATTAAAAGATGGCCATTATGTTGGGCAGGTGACAGTCTATACAAATGGTCAAACGATCAAACAAGGTCAACAAGTGCCACTTGTCATTTCTAAAATTGGGGATATTGTAGGGAATTGGCGCTTCAAGGTACCAGCGGTCAAGCAAAAAACCACTGTATTAGCTGGACAAAAAGACGTGTCTATTTTAAATGGACGTTATCACTTAAGAAATATAAAGGTAGAAAATGGAGTGAAAAGCTCTGTTATTCAATATACCATTGATTACAATGGTTTTGCTAAAGACGATATAGTTAGTATAGAAAGAATGAAGGATAATCTAGGGAATGATTATCAGCTCGAAATTGGAACAGTTTTAGGAGAAAAACAACTGACTTCTGACAAAACTAGAAAAAATCATTTGACCATTTTAGATCAGTCGATTGATCCAGAGGCAACTGAATTAACATTTTACACGGGTGTGACAGACGAACAAGAAGAAAGCAAAATCATTCCTCTTCAGACAAAGCTGCCTGTTCAGTTCAAAACAAAGCATCATGGAATAGGGATCAAAATCAATAAAATAGAGCAAAAGGGGCATTCTGTGACAGTTTATTATCAATTTACTGGAGTAGATCAGAAAGAATTAGATGAGGATGTTATGGAGAATATCGGTGAATGGATAGGATTAGGTGATGTTAAAAAGCTGAAATCGTGGTCAGATCCTGAAGCAAATGATGAAAACGGATATTACTTGGAGAGAAACGATGCGAAGGTGACCAATTTCAAGACAGCCTCTATGCAATCCACCTTTGAATTTGATGTGAAGAAGTTAGACACATTTTCTTTTAAGGATTATGGGCTGTATCTTGATCTGTCAAATCTGAATCTGTTGGCACCACAGGAAGATATACCCGTAACCATTCCAGTCAAAAAAGAAACATCAAAAGCTAATCGATAAATAATAAAGCGAACATGATTACACATGTTCGCTTCAGACCGTAGACAAACCCCACCTTTACTTCAAGTAAAAGTGGGGTTTTCACTTATTTTGATAAAATTGATCAGTCGCTTTACGCTGGACATGGCTCTTTCCATGTCCAGTTTGCTAATTTCTTAAGATTCATGGCAGCGAAAGTAAGCATCGCCTGCATCGAAACTTTTTTCAATCCTCGAAGTTTCGTCCATCGCATTCCATGCTTTTCTTTTGCATCCGCAAAAACGCGTTCAATCGTTTCTTTCCGTTTTGCATAGATGTTCTTATTCATTTCAGTGAGTCTCAGATGGTCTGCTTCGTCTAGGTAGTCCTGCCAAATATGTCGGTGAATCTGTTTGGTGTGATTTTGACTTTGTGTACAGTTATCTAGAAACGAGCAGGATTTACATACCTCTGAATCGGACGCATATTGCTTATATCCCTCTCTAGTCGTTGTACGATAAGAAAGAATTTGCCCGTTTGGGCAAATGTAACAATCAACATGTGCGTCATATACGTATTCATTCTTTTTCAAGTAACCAGCTTTTGTTTTCGGGCGAGTGTAAGGCATGACAGGTCTTATCTCTTGATCCATTAAAAACTTGGCGATATAAGGTGTTTTATATCCAGCATCCACTGCGACTACATTGGGTTTTCCGACTTTCTTTGTCACCTTTGATACAAGTGAATCTAACATACGACTATCATGAACATTTCCACCAGTGACCAGTGTTCCTAAAATAAATCCTTTTGAATCACAAGCCGTATGAAATGAATAAGCAAATAACTTTTCACGTTCATCCTTTACATAGTAGCCACTCTCTGGGTCAGTTGTACTGACCTTGATTTCTTTTTTCTCTTCTTTATTCTGTAGGGGTAACGGCTTTTTTCCATGTTCCTCACGATCAACATTGATCTCCTCATGAAGCTGATTTTGATAACTTCTCGTTTCTACTCGAACAATTTTCTTTTCAAGTTTTTTCTTATTGGCGTTCGCTTTTACATGAGTTGAGTCAATGAAAGCGATAGATGGATCAACGAGACCTTTTTTCATCGCTTCTCTTAAGATTCGATAAAAAATTTGTTCGAATAAATCTGTATCATGAAAGCGTCTCACGTAGTTCTTACCGAAGGTAGAAAAGTGCGGAATTTTCTCTGAAAACCCATACCCAATAAACCAACGATAAGCAACATTGGTTTCAATTTCTTTAATGGTTTGACGCATAGAACGAATGCCAAATAGATATTGGATCAAAACCATTTTAATAAGAACAACGGGATCCACACTTGGTCTACCGTTATCAGAACTATAATGATCTTTGACAAGATCATAAACAAAATCAAAATCGATCGCTTGATCAATTTTTCGTACAAGATGATCTTCAGGCACTAATTCATCTAAGGCCACGACTTCTAATTGATTTCTTCTTTCTTCTTCACGTTTCGATAACATGTTCATCCCCCACAGAAATGTGTTATTGCCCTTATTATACAAAAAAGCGTGTAGACTTTGTCTACACGCTGAAGCGAACATGATTACACATGTTCGCTTTTTATCTGTTGATGCAGCAGTCGATGACGATTGAACGAGTACCGAATCAACATCAACGCAACAAAACTGGCTAGCCCGCCTATCCAACTTAAATTCGTTACATTTGTATATTGAATAATCAGACCACCCATTGACGATCCGAGCATCATGCCGATATTCATAATTGCTGTATTAAAGCTCAGCACGGTTTCCGATGTTTCGGGTTTTAGGGAGATGAGATAAAATTGCTTCGCTGGTGTTGTCGTCCACGTGGCGGTGCCCCAAATGGCGAGCGTGATGAAGACGCCAACTACAGAAAATTGTGTAAAAGATAATGCAAAGAGCATGAGCATCTGAACCGTGATGCTGATTGAAATGGTTCGGTTTGGTCCCCATTGATCGACAGCGTATCCGCCAAAGCGTGATCCGATAAAAGCAGAAATCCCTAAGACGAGCAAGGCAATGCTTGTCATTTCGAGCGTAAATCCGGATGTCTGTCGCAATAATGGCGAAATGTAGGCAAATACCATTGTGTAACCTAAAATCCAAAAGGCTGTCGTGGCTAAGCCGCTTAACACCCTACGGTCTTGAAGAATTTGCATTTGCTGTTTGAATGGCACATGGGAATGTCCCTCCATAGGCGGTAATAATCGATACAGAAGAAATAAGAGACAAGCGGTTCCTATTGCAATGATGAGAAAAATGGCATGCCAATCTACATATCCTGCTAAAAATGTTCCAATCGGTACACCGAGTACTAGTGAAACAGTAAATCCAGTGATCACCGTTGCCATCGCACTCCCCTTTTTTTCTGGCGGGGCGAGCTGCGCTGCATAATTTGTTGCGAGTACAATATATAAGCCGCCACTCATGGCCATGATGACCCGTGAGAGCATGAGCAGCATAAAGTGATGGCTAAAAAAGGCAAGCACATTCCCTGCTATAAACATGGAAATCGCCGATAAAAGAACCTTTTTTCGATTCAATTTCGATGTGGCCATGACTAAAAAGAGGGCACCCACGGCATAAAAAAGAGAATAGATGGTGATAAGCTGTCCCGCAACCGGGATGGAGATGCGCAGATCGTCAGAAATGATGTCCAGTATGCCTGATACGACGAATTCTGAAGTGCCTGTGACGAAAGAACCGACGGCTAAAAGAAATATGAGCAATGGATAAGATGTACTTTTCATTTTGAACCCTTCCTTTATGTTGAAACGTTGTATTCATTTTAAATTCCGTGCTAACATAAGTAAAATTGATGTTTTTCATGAAAGGGATGAGTGAATACTCATGAGCTTTGTTCGATTCGAGACGATGGCTAAGGTGGTCGAGCTAGGCAGTTTTACCGCTGCAGCTGAAGCATTAAATATGACACAGTCTGCCGTGAGTCATGCGGTGGCAAGTTTAGAGACGGAGTGGGGCGTGTCTTTATTCGTGCGTGACCGAAAAAAGGGCATTACGCTGACAGATACCGGTGAAACCCTTCTCCCGCATATAAGAGAAGTGCTAAATCGAGTAGAGAAAATTCAGCAGGAAATTGCGCTCACCAAAAATATTGAATCTGGCTTGATTCGGATTGGAACATTTGCCAGTGCATCCGCTTGTTTATTGCCAAAACTGCTTGTGAGCTATCAGAAAAAGCATCCAAAGATTGAATTTAAATTCTATGAGGGGACATATGAAGAAATATTGGAGTGGCTCGATTCTGGCATTATTGATGTTGGGTTTGTTGTAAAAGGTAAAGCGGATGAAGCGTTTGATCTATTGCCACTTATGAAAGATAAAATGGTGGTGGCCTATCACGAAAATCATCGTTTTAATCATCGGCCAATTGTAGACATGGAAGAATTAGCAGATGAACCATTTATTATGCCAACTGGCATGTATCAATCCCATGTAGAGGATATTTTTTCAGAGGCGCAAATCAAGCCGTCTATTTTATTTGAAGTGCATGATTGTACGACCATTGCCCGCATGGTTGGGGAAGGACTTGGTGTGACGATAGGTCCTGAGTTATTCCTAAAAACGCAGCAACTTGTGCAGATCAGTCATCTGAATGTATCGCATCATCGTGAGGTGGCGCTTGCCTGTCCATCGCTCACGCAAGCTTCTCCTGCTGTGAAGGCATTTTTCGATGTAGCAGAAACGGCTTTTGCCAGAATTCAGTGATGGGTGTATAAAGAACTAGATGTGATTTTCCAAATTCGTGTAATAAGACGAATGAAGCGGACATTTCTTTGAAAAATGTTCGCTTTTCGTATTGTGTTTTAAAAATGAAGTTGGTACAATAGACACAGAAATCAAATAGATAGAAGTCGTATAATGGCGGGGATATGGCCCGCAAGTTTCTACCAAGCTACCGTAAATGGCTTGACTACGTCAATTCACACTCGTTTGATATAAATCATGCATTGTTCTTGTTTGATGTCACGGTCTGAATTCACATTGTAGTCAAGCGTCCCAAAAACTGTTGGGGCGTTTTTTATTTGACTTGTGAATGGGGCAGACTAAAGCAAAAGGACATGAAGGGAGTCAGTTGGCTTTGAAACAGTTTTTTCAGTTTGATGAGTTAGGTACGAATTATCGCAGAGAGATCATCGGCGGTTTAACGACATTTTTGTCGATGGCTTACATCTTGTTTGTCAATCCGATCACACTTGCTTTAGTAGCAGTACCGGATTTTCCAGATAAATTACGAATTGATCAGGGGGCTGTCTTTACAGCTACGGCGTTAGCTTCTGCGGCAGGTTGTTTCCTGATGGGATTGATCGCCAGGTACCCGATTGCGATTGCACCAGGTATGGGACTGAATGCGTTCTTCGCTTTCTCAGTGGTTCTTGGTATGGGAATCTCATGGCAGGCAGCACTTTCCGGTGTGTTTGTTTCAGGATTGATTTTCGTTGCTCTTTCTTTAACAGGTTTTCGTGAAAAAATCATTAATGCCATTCCGGCTGAGCTGAAGCTGGCGGTTGGTGCAGGGATTGGTTTGTTCATTACATTTGTGGGTCTTCAAGGCTCTGGCATTATTGCCAATAACGATAATACGCTCGTTTCGATTGGAAACATTCATAGTGGTCCTGTATTGTTAACGGTGTTTGGGATCGTTGTGACTGTCATTTTAATGGTTCTTCGAGTGAATGCAGGTGTCTTCATTGGGATGCTTGTGACAGCCATTGCTGGAATGATCTTTGGTCTTGTGCCAGTTCCATCTCAAATTATCGGAAGCATTCCAAGCTTGTCTCCAACCTTTGGCCAAGCCTTGATTCACTTGCCAGATATTTTCTCCATTCAAATGCTTATTGTCATTTTAACGTTCCTATTCGTTGGGTTCTTTGATACAGCTGGTACACTTGTGGCTGTGGCGACACAAGCTGGTTTAATGAAAAATAATGAGCTGCCGCGTGCAGGAAAAGCACTGCTGGCGGATTCTTCTTCTATCGTAGTCGGTTCTATTCTTGGAACATCAACGACGACGTCTTATGTTGAATCTAGTTCAGGTGTTGCTGCGGGTGCCCGCTCTGGTTTTGCAGCCGTCATGACAGGTATTTTCTTCTTACTTGCGATGTTCTTCTCGCCGCTTTTATCTGTCGTGACACCGAATGTAACGGCACCTGCTTTAATCATTGTCGGTGCACTGATGGTAGCACCTCTTGCGAAGATTGCATGGGATCGTTTTGAAATTGCGGTACCGGCCTTCTTAACCATGATTATGATGCCACTCACATATAGTATTGCAACAGGGATTGCGATTGGTTTCATTTTCTACCCGATCACCATGATCTTTAAAGGAAAAGCAAAAGAAGTGCATCCAATTATGTACGGACTGTTTGTCATCTTTATTCTATATTTTGCTTTCTTAAATCATTAATGGTTTGTCTGAAACAGCAGCTCATGGAGGCTGCTGTTTTTTGTAGGGAAATTTTAAAAACATAGTTGACTTATAGGAATTATGTGTTTATGATAAAAAGACATAATTCGCTGATTGGATCACCAAAGGCGCTTTGATTTCCTTTTTTCTATAGAAGGGTTCAGAGTGCCTTTTTTCTTGCATTCATTATAACGGGAGGGGATGACTTGTCACGCTGGCTTAGGCAGGTGATTGAGCGGAAAAAGCAGGTATTGATTGAGCAGCTCCTTTTATGGGGGCATGAAGAAAAACATGAAGCGCTCATGCATTATACGATTCATGAGCTGGAAAATGAGGTTCTCTATTTAAAAGAGCGAAAGCAAAATTAGTGGGATGGGGGATGAGCGATGGATGAACAAAAGCTGAATTTTATTTTATCTGCCTTAAAAGGGATTGAATACGGGTCGGTGGTGATCACCATTCATAATGGACAAATTACACAAGTTGATACGACAGAAAAGACTCGTTTCCCAGCACACCAGGAGAATCTTCGGATTCAGAAAGCAAAGCAGGGGCGCTATCGTTCATGAAAAGTTATGAAAGATGATGAAAAGCTGATCCACTCATCAGCTTTTTTGTTTTGGCTTATTTTCTCACCAATTAAAACCTCTTCATTCTTTTATCCGTCTATTCGTATGAACGTCAAGGAATCTTGACTGAATAGAGAGACTCCGCTACTTTAATAGGAGTCATCCGGACAGGTCACATGAGCCTGTGCGGATTGTCTGAGATAGGAGTTGATATGGGATGTTAGAGAAAGATCAAGAGCAGGTTACACCTGAAACGAAAAACGAAAACGAAGAGCCATCAATAGATCAAGAAACGAGGCAGTCCCGCCTCAGCCGCAGCGCTGCAAAACGTGGAAGAACGGCTAAGCCAGCTGATGAAGAGCGTTCAGCCATTCAGCGCATTGCAAGAAGTGTAGGAGGTGCGTTTAAGCGCTATGGCTCATATGGGCTCGCAATGTTAAAATCACCGAGCCGTGCGATCCATCAAGCGGACACTTTACGCATGAAGTACGCCTGGATTTCAATTGTGTTATTCAGTGTGTTTTTTGCTTTAGGCAACTACGTTCAATTAAAGGCGTCAAAGACCCGTTTATTAGGTTTTGGTATTCATTATTCTTTTGGTGACGCCTTTTTGAAGGTAGCGGTCTTTACACTCATTTTGTTAACACTGATGATGCTGACGGTTTGGGTGCTCGGTAAGTACATGCTGAAAGGGAACATATCGCTGAAAGAAGTGATCATGAAGTTCGGTGCCGTGCTTGTGCCGGTTTTGGTTTTATCTATCCTTTGGCTTGTATTTGCCATGCTGAATATTCCATATGTAACGGTGATTTTATCCGTGATGATGTTTTTTGGTCTTCAGCTGATTGCCATTGTGCTCTTCCGCTCCATTCAATCAGAGCAAGGTGCTGTACGGGGAGACTTGATGTATGCCGGCTGGGTCTTTTTGTTGATTGAGCTCGTCATCATTGCCCTTTTATGGGGCATTGTCGGAGAGTATTTGATCCCATCACTTGTTCCGGTTAGGTTTGGATAATAACACGTTTCAGCGTGTAGACAAATCTTTGCAATGCGTCAGTCCTGCGTGACGGTGCTCACGAAAGTGAAATTCGCTTCGCACCGGTACTCGTCCTTCTTAGAATTCAAAAGTTTCTATCACGCTGAAAAGAAGACAAAGGGTTAAAATAAAGTATATTTTAGCCCTTTATCAACCATCTAAAGCCTCCTTTTGAAAAAGGAGGTTTTTCATGTTGAGAAGAGGAAAAAACGGGTAAACTCTTGGTAACAAAGACCACCCCTTGTTGTCGAAAGATATATGTGTTTTTCTCGCGCAAATTTGATTGTATCAAGGTTTGTTCTCTAGTAGAATATGGGGTGCTTTATTTGATTTTTAGTGCAGGGGGTTCGAATCGTGCTTCAACAACTTTTATCCAATGCGTTCACCATGGTTTTGATTATTTTAGTGATTAACATTGTCTATGTCTCTTTTTCCACTATGCGTTTAATTTTAACAATGAAAGGCAGAAGGTATGCAGCCGCTTTTGCTGGTACTGTCGAGATGCTGATTTATGTCATTGGTTTGAGTATCGTATTAGATAACTTAGATCAAGTACAAAATGTCATTGCGTATGCGCTAGGTTATGGAATTGGAATCATTGTCGGGATGAAAATTGAAGAGAAGCTGGCACTTGGCTACATTACTGTGAACGTGATTACAAAAGAAATCGATCTAGATCTCCCAAAACAATTGAGAGAAAAAGGATATGGCGTCACCAACTGGGTAGTAGGAGGTCTTGAAGGAGACCGGTCAGCGATGCAAATTTTAACACCGAGAAAATATGAACTGCAATTATATGAAACGATTAAAACGCTTGATTCAAAGGCGTTTATCATTTCGTATGAGCCCAAAACGATTCATGGCGGCTTCTGGGTGAAGGCTGTGAAGAAAAGGAGAATTAAAGAATGACCGCAAAACCAAAGAAAAAGAAATTCTACGTGGAAGACAACATGACGATTGAACAAGTGTTGTCCCAGATGGCAGAGGAAGGCTACTCACCTGTCCGACGAATGGAGGAGCCCATCTTTCAGGAAAAGAAGGAAAATGGGTCGATTCAGATCATTCCGATTGGGAAGAAAATCGTATTTGAGGGAAAAATACTCTAAATCCGAACATTAAAACGACGACTTCATAGATTGTTCGATAAATCCGTTGACATCATGAACATCCGTTGTTAAGATAAACATGAAATCAAAACACGAGCCTCATATAATCTTGGGAATATGGCCCATAAGTTTCTACCCAGTTACCGTAAATGACTGGACTATGCAGGATAGTGAACAAAACTGACATGGCGTTTTAAAAGCGAACAGCGCTTACCATGGCCCGGTTTGTGTTGCTTCCTAACAATGCAATACAAACCGGGCTTTTTTGTTCGGCGTTTGACAAGCTGCTTAGGTTTGGGAAGCGTGTCAAACGATACAAAATCGAATAATAGCTTAAAGGTGGGGACAAAATGAAGCCGCTTGTAGGTGTCATCATGGGAAGTACATCTGATTGGGAAACAATGAAACATGCGTGCGATATCTTAGAGGAATTAAACATTCCGTATGAAAAACAGGTTGTATCCGCACATCGGACACCTGATTTGATGTTTGAATATGCGACTGAAGCAAGAGGTAAAGGACTCAAGGTCATTATTGCCGGTGCTGGAGGCGCAGCACATTTACCGGGGATGGTCGCAGCAAAAACGACACTGCCGGTCATTGGTGTGCCCGTACAATCAAAAGCATTAAACGGGCTGGATTCCTTATTATCCATCGTTCAAATGCCAGGCGGTGTACCTGTTGCTACAGTGGCAATTGGCAAAGCCGGTGCAACAAATGCAGGCCTTTTAGCTGCACAAATGATTTCAGCATTCGATGAAGCCGTTGCAGCACGCCTTGAAGAAAGAAGAGAGCAAACAAAACAAACTGTATTAGAAAGCAGTGATCAGCTTGGCTAAGCAGACCATTTTTCCAAACAAAACCATTGGTATCATCGGCGGCGGACAGCTTGGCAGATACATGGCCGTCAGTGCAAAGCAAATGGGCTACCGGGCAGCAGTCCTTGACCCTGTCACACTTTCTCCTTGTGGACAGGTTGCTGATACAGAAATTACAGCCGCATACAGTGACCTTGAGGCGATCAGGCAGCTGGCGGACATCAGCGATGTGGTCACATATGAATTTGAAAATATTGATTATGATGCACTCAATCAGCTGAAGGAAGAGGCGTATTTACCGCAAGGAAGCGAACTCCTTCTTTTAACCCAAAACCGTGAAACGGAGAAAAAAGGGATTGTAGATGCAGGCTGTGAAGTCGCCCCTTATCGCATCGTTCATGATGAGAAGGAGCTGAAAGATGCAGTAAATGCGCTTGGTTTGCCAGCTGTGCTGAAAACATGCAGAGGCGGTTACGACGGTAAAGGACAGTACGTCATCAAAGAGAAGGATCAGCTTCATGAAGCGGCTGCACTTCTCACGCATGGAACGTGCATTTTAGAAAGCTGGGTTCCTTTCCAAATGGAACTGTCCGTGATTGTGACGCGGTCTGTTCATGGGGAAATTGCGACATTCCCAGTCGCTGAGAACATTCATAAGCACAATATTTTATTCCAAAGCATCGTGCCTGCACGGGTAGATGGCAGCATTCAGGAGAAAGCAAAAGAGCTGGCAACAACGCTTGCTGAAAAGCTAGGGCTGGTCGGTACCCTTGCTGTTGAACTGTTCCTGACAAATGAAGGGAAGCTGCTTGTCAATGAACTGGCACCGCGCCCGCATAACTCTGGACATTACACATTGGATTTATGTGAGACGAGTCAGTTTGAACAGCACATTCGCGCCATATGCGGTTTGCCGCTTGGCGGAACAGCTCTTTTATCAGAGGGTATGATGGTGAATTTGCTGGGCGATGAAGTGGACATCCCAAAAGAACATCCTGAGCTTTTAAAGGAAGCGAAGCTTTATCTATATGGCAAACATGAAGTAAAAGCCGGCCGCAAAATGGGGCATATGACATTTATGAAACAGCTTGATGATGAATGGATGGCAAACATCACAAAGATATGGACTGAAAGAGATGGAGGAAACGGGAAATGATCGAACGTTACGCACGACCAGAAATGTCAGCAATCTGGACAGAGGAAAACAAATTTAATGCATGGCTTGAAGTAGAAATTCTCGCTTGTGAAGCTTGGGCAGAACTTGGTGTTATTCCAAAAGAAGACGTTGTGACAATGCGCAAGAATGCAAGCTTTGATATTGGACGTATTTTGGAGATTGAACAAGACACGCGCCACGACGTGGTTGCCTTTACGCGTGCTGTATCTGAATCTCTAGGAGAAGAAAGAAAGTGGGTTCATTACGGGTTAACATCTACAGACGTAGTGGATACGGCGCTTTCATATCTATTAAAACAGGCGAACGATATTTTGCTCAAGGACATTGAGAGATTTGTTGACATACTAAAAGAAAAAGCAAAAGAGCACAAATATACAGTCATGATGGGCCGTACGCACGGTGTACACGCTGAACCGACAACATTTGGCTTGAAGCTTGCTCTTTGGTACGAGGAAATGAAGCGTAACTTAGAACGTTTTAAACAAGCAAAAGACGGCATCGAATACGGCAAAATCTCTGGTGCTGTTGGCACATATGCGAACATCGACCCGTTTGTTGAGCAATATGTATGTGAGAAACTTGGCATCAAAGCTGCACCAATCTCCACCCAAACCTTGCAGCGTGATCGTCATGCCGATTACATGGCTACTCTTGCACTCGTCGCAACAAGCATTGAGAAATTTGCTGTTGAAATCCGTGGTCTTCAAAAGAGTGAAACACGTGAAGTAGAAGAGTTCTTTGCAAAAGGACAAAAAGGATCATCAGCGATGCCTCATAAACGAAACCCGATCGGTTCTGAAAATATGACGGGGATTGCCCGTGTCATCCGTGGTTATATGCTGACTGCTTATGAAAATGTACCGCTATGGCATGAGCGTGATATTTCTCATTCATCTGCTGAACGCATCATTTTACCAGATGCAACGATTGCACTGAACTATATGCTGAACCGTTTCTCTAACATTGTGAAGAACTTGACGGTGTTCCCTGAGAATATGAAACGCAACATGGACCGCACACTTGGCTTGATCTACTCTCAGCGTGTTCTGCTTGCACTTATTGATACAGGTATGGCACGTGAAGAAGCATATGACACGGTTCAGCCAAAGGCGATGGAAGCTTGGGAGAAACAAGTACCATTCCGTTCATTAGTAGAAGCAGAAGAGAAAATCACTTCACGCTTAACACCTGAACAAATCGCTGACTGCTTCGATTACAACTATCACTTGAAAAATGTCGATATGATTTTCGAACGTCTAGGTCTTGCGTAAGAAATGGGCCGCCTGCTAGTCAGGCGCCTAATCCTGAAAATTGCCAACATTCAAATTAGGAGGCCAATCTGAATGACTGTGAAACAAGAACTTCTCTACGAAGGCAAAGCGAAAAGAATCTATCAGACCGATGACGAGCATATTTTATATGTCGAATATAAAGACTCAGCTACAGCATTTAACGGTGAAAAGAAAGCGGAAATTGAAGGAAAAGGCAGACTGAATAACGAAATTTCTAGCTTGATTTTTCAAATGCTACATGAGAAAGGGATCAACAATCACTTTGTGAAACGCCTATCTGAAACAGAACAGCTCATTCAAAAGGTGGACATTGTACCGCTTGAAGTCGTTGTGCGAAACGTGGTGGCAGGCAGTATGTCAAAGCGTCTTGGGATTCCAGAGGGAACGAAACTGGACACACCTTTGATCGAGTTTTACTACAAAGATGATGCACTCGGCGATCCACTCATTACAGAAGATCATATTCGCATTTTACATGCAGCGACACCTGAGCAGGTCGAGGAAATGAAACAAATCACAAGACAAGTGAATGAAGAATTGAAGCAAATCTTCTCAGATTGCCATGTGAATTTAATTGATTTCAAGCTTGAATTCGGAATAGATCACGAGAATCGTATTTTGCTAGCTGATGAGATTTCACCTGATACGTGCAGGCTTTGGGACAAAGACACAAACGAAAAGCTTGATAAAGACGTGTTCAGACGAAACCTGGGCGGCTTAACAAATGCATACGAAGAAATTTTCAAAAGACTTGGAGGCCATAAACATGTATAAAGTGAAAATTTTTGTCAGCTTAAAAGAGAGCGTTCTTGATCCACAAGGAAGTGCCGTGCAGCACGCTTTGCACAGCATGTCTTATCAGGAAGTAAAGGATGTCCGTATCGGGAAATATATGGAGCTAGTCATTGAGAAATCAGAACGTGACTTAGATACAGTGGTCAAAGAAATGTGTGAAAAATTGCTTGCCAATACGGTGATTGAAGATTACCGCTATGAGGTGGAGGAGGTTGTCGCACAGTGAAGTTTGCAGTGATCGTCTTGCCTGGCTCTAACTGTGATATCGATATGTACCATGCGATTCAAGATGAGTTAGGTGAACAAGTTGAATATGTATGGCACGACGAAACGAGTCTTGATGGTTTTGACGGTGTACTCGTACCAGGCGGTTTCTCTTATGGGGATTACTTAAGATGCGGTGCGATTGCTCGTTTTTCTAACATCATGCCGGCTGTGAAAAAAGCAGCTGCGGAAGGAAAACCTGTTCTTGGTGTTTGTAACGGGTTCCAAATTCTTCAGGAGCTTGGCATTTTGCCAGGTGCAATGAGACGGAATAAAGATCTAAAATTTATCTGTCGTCCAGTTGAACTCATTGTAGAGAACAACAAAACGCAATTTACAAGCGGCTATCAAAAAGGTGAATCGATTACGATTCCTGTAGCACACGGTGAAGGTAACTTCTACTGTGACGAAGACACGTTAGCGAAGCTGATTGAACGAGGCCAAATCGCTTTCACTTACGGTGACGATATTAACGGCAGTGTCAATCGAATTGCAGGTGTAACGAATGAACAGGGCAATGTACTCGGCATGATGCCGCACCCTGAGCGCGCGGTTGACTCATTACTAGGCAGCGCAGACGGACTTAAATTGTTTCAATCTATCGTGAAAAATTGGAGGGACACTCATGTCACTACTGCTTGAACCAAGTCACAAGCAAATTAAAGAAGAGAAATTGTATCAGCAAATGGGATTGAGTGATGAAGAATTCGCTTTAATCGAATCCATTATTGGCAGGCTGCCAAACTACACAGAAACGGGTATCTTTTCTGTCATGTGGTCAGAGCATTGCAGTTATAAAAACTCAAAGCCTGTTTTAAGCAAATTCCCGACAAAAGGAGAGCATGTTCTTCAAGGTCCTGGGGAAGGCGCTGGAATCGTTGATATTGGAGACAACCAAGCGGTTGTATTTAAAATCGAATCACATAACCATCCATCTGCAATTGAACCGTATCAAGGAGCGGCAACAGGTGTCGGCGGAATCATCCGTGATGTATTCTCCATGGGGGCTCGTCCAATTGCGGTATTAAACTCTCTTCGTTTTGGTGAACTGACTTCACCGCGCGTGAAGTACTTGTTTGAAGAAGTAGTGGCAGGGATTGCAGGCTATGGAAACTGTATCGGTATTCCAACAGTCGGCGGAGAAGTTCATTTTGATCAAAGTTATGAAGGCAATCCGCTCGTTAACGCGATGTGTGTAGGGTTAATCAACCATGAAGACATCAAGAAAGGGCAGGCAAAAGGTGTTGGCAATACGGTCATGTACGTTGGTGCCAAAACAGGACGTGACGGGATTCACGGTGCAACATTTGCGTCTGAAGAATTTTCTGATGAATCAGAAGAAAAACGTTCAGCGGTTCAAGTCGGCGATCCGTTCATGGAAAAGCTTTTGCTTGAAGCATGCCTTGAAGTCATCAAAAATGATGCGCTTGTGGGCATTCAAGATATGGGAGCGGCTGGCTTAACTAGCTCAAGTGCAGAGATGGCAAGTAAAGCCGGTTCAGGTATCGAAATGAACTTAGACCTGATCCCTCAGCGTGAAACAGGCATGTCAGCGTATGAAATGATGCTGTCTGAATCCCAAGAGAGAATGCTGTTGGTCATTGAAAAAGGCCGTGAGCAAGAAATCATTGATATTTTTGAAAAATACGATCTTGAAGCAGTCTCAGTCGGTCATGTGACAGACGATAAAATGCTTCGTTTACTCCATCAAGGAGAAGTAGTGTGTGAGCTTCCAGTTGACGCACTTGCAGAAGAAGCACCGGTTTATCACAAGCCGTCAAGTGAGCCTGCATACTATCGCGAGTTTTTAGAAACAAAAGTGGAAGCTCCAGCGATCACAGATGCAGCAGATACGTTGAAACAGCTGTTAAAACAGCCAACGATTGCGAGTAAAGAATGGGTTTACGATCAATACGACTATATGGTTCGTACAAACACAGTCGTTTCACCTGGCTCTGATGCGGGCGTGCTCAGAATCCGTGGGACGAAAAAAGCTCTTGCGATGACTACAGATTGTAACGCGCGCTATCTCTACCTTGATCCAGAGGTTGGCGGTAAGATCGCCGTCGCAGAAGCTGCACGTAACATTGTCTGCTCAGGCGCTCGTCCGCTTGCAGTAACAGATAACTTGAACTTCGGTAACCCGGAGAAACCAGAAATCTTCTGGCAGATTGAAAAGTCTGCTGACGGCATTAGCGAAGCTTGCCGTACATTAAGTACACCGGTCATCGGCGGTAACGTCTCTTTATATAACGAGTCAAATGGAACAGCCATTTACCCAACGCCAGTTATTGGCATGGTTGGTTTGATTGAAGATACAGCTCATATTACGACTCAATCGTTCCAACAGGCAGGCGATGTGATTTTCGTCATTGGTGAAACGAAGGAAGAATTTGCAGGCAGTGAGCTTCAAAAAATGACAGAAGGCCGTATCTACGGAAAAGCACCAGAAATTGATTTGGATGTAGAACTGGCGCGTCAAGAAGCCCTTTTAGCAGCGATTCAAAACGGACTTGTTCAGTCAGCACATGATGTGTCTGAAGGCGGTCTTGGTGTAGCACTAGCTGAAAGTACATTTGGAACAGATGGTCTTGGCGCTAATATCCAGCTCGATCTAAACAGCGCAGCATCACTATTCAGTGAATCACAGTCACGTTTTGTCGTCACAGTGAAACCAGAAAACCGCGAAGCATTTGCTGCGGCTGTGCAAGATGCAAAAGAAGTCGGAACGGTCACAAATGATGGTGTATTCACTGTCAAAAATCAAGAAGGACAACAATGGATTCATGCGGCAGTCAACGAGCTTGAACGCGCATGGAAAGGAGCGATCCCATGCTTGCTGAAATCAGAGGCTTAAACGAAGAATGTGGCGTCTTTGGGGTTTGGGGACACGAAGAAGCCCCGCAAATCACATATTACGGATTGCATAGCCTTCAGCACCGAGGACAAGAAGGTGCGGGAATTATTGCAACAGACGGTGAAAACCTGACGTCACACAAAGGCCTTGGATTGATTACGGAAGTGTTCCAAAATGGTGAGCTTAAGGATTTAAAGGGAAAAGGTGCGATCGGACACGTTCGGTATGCGACAGCAGGCGGAGGCGGCTTTGAGAATGTGCAGCCCCTCTTCTTCCGCTCGCAAAACAATGGCAGTCTTGCCCTTGCTCATAATGGAAACTTGGTCAATGCAACGCAATTAAAACAGCAGCTAGAGAACCAAGGAAGTATTTTTCAAACGTCTTCTGATACCGAAGTGCTCGCTCACTTAATTAAGCGCAGCGGATATATGGATTTGAAGGATCAAATCAAAAATGCTCTGTCTATGTTAAAAGGGGCTTATGCTTTCTTAATCATGACGGAAACAGAAATGATCGTAGCGCTTGATCCGAACGGATTACGCCCACTTTCACTTGGTATGCTTGGGGATGCTTATGTTGTCGCTTCTGAAACATGTGCCTTTGATGTCGTTGGTGCTACCTATTTACGAGATGTAGAGCCTGGCGAAATGCTGATCATTAATGATGAAGGCTTAAAATCTGAGCGCTTTTCGATGAACATTAACCGTAGCATGTGCAGCATGGAATACATTTATTTCTCAAGACCGGACAGCAATATCAATGGCATTAACGTGCATAGTGCGAGAAAGAATCTTGGCAAGAAACTTGCAGAAGAAGCACATGTCGAAGCAGATGTTGTGACAGGTGTGCCAGACTCCAGTATTTCTGCAGCGATTGGCTATGCCGAAGCAACAGGTATTCCATATGAGCTAGGTTTAATTAAAAACCGTTATGTTGGCCGGACATTTATTCAGCCGTCTCAAGCATTGCGTGAGCAGGGCGTGCGAATGAAGCTGTCTGCTGTGCGCGGGGTGGTCGAAGGCAAACGTGTCGTCATGGTGGATGATTCCATCGTACGCGGAACCACAAGCCGCCGGATTGTGACGATGCTAAGAGAAGCGGGAGCGACGGAAGTGCATGTACGCATTAGTTCACCGCCAATCGCTCATCCGTGTTTTTATGGAATTGATACGTCTACACACGAAGAGCTGATTGCATCATCTCATTCAGTGGAAGAAATTAGACAGGAAATCGGTGCAGACACCATTGCATTTTTATCTGTAGACGGTTTAATGGACGGGATTGGCAGAAAGTATGATGATCCGCAGCGCGGTCAGTGTTTAGCATGCTTTACTGGAAAATACCCGACCGAAATTTATGAAGATACTGTCCTTCCTCATGTGAAGGAAACAGTCCTGACGAAATAATCGAATAATGGAGCAGCAGTCAACGTGATTTGATATGCTGCTCTTTCATTCTGCCGAAAATACATGAAAGACAAGCAGATAAAAGGAGTGAATGGGATGTCAGAAGCATATAAAAACGCCGGTGTCGACATCGAAGCAGGATACGAAGCCGTTAAACGAATGAAAACACACGTAGAACGTACAAAAAGAGCAGGTGTCATGGGGGCTCTAGGCGGATTTGGCGGTATGTTTGATTTATCTGAACTGCCATACAAAAAGCCCGTTCTTGTCTCAGGAACAGATGGTGTTGGTACGAAATTAAAGCTGGCATTTTTAATGGATCAACACGATACGATCGGTGTAGATGCTGTTGCTATGTGTGTGAACGATGTACTTGCACAAGGGGCAGAGCCGCTCTTTTTCTTAGATTACTTAGCAGTTGGAAAAGCAGATCCTTTGAAAATTGAATCCATCGTCAAAGGTGTAGCTGACGGATGCGAGCAGTCTGGTTCAGCGCTTGTCGGCGGAGAGACAGCAGAAATGCCGGGTCTTTACACAGAAGAAGAATATGATATTGCTGGATTTTCTGTAGGTGTCGTTGAAAAGGATGAAATCGTCACAGGAGAGAACATCAAGGAAGGTCATTTGCTGATTGGACTCAGCTCTAGCGGAATTCATAGCAATGGCTATTCTCTTGTACGAAAAGTATTGCTGGAAGACGCAGGACTAGACCTTCACCAAACATATGAACCTTTTACAAGACCGCTTGGAGAAGAGCTGCTCGAACCGACGAAGATTTATGTCAAGCCTGTTCTTAAACAAGTGAAAGCTGGCAAGGTTGACGGTATGGCACATGTGACAGGCGGTGGCTTTATTGAGAATTTACCACGTATGCTACCTGAAGGACTTGGTGTTGAGATTGATAATGGCTCATGGCCGGTCCCGCCTATTTTCTCCTTTATTCAAGAAAAAGGGCAATTGAAAGCAGAAGAGATGTTCAATGTATTTAATATGGGTATCGGCTTTGTCCTAGCCGTCAAAGAGGATGATCTCGTCGATGTGATCAGCGGACTTGAACAAGACGGAGAGAAAGCCTTTCTTATCGGACGAGTTCAAAAAGGAGAAGGCGTCACTTTCGGTGGTGGAAGCCTCTCATGAAAAAGTTTGCGATCTTCGCCTCTGGAAGCGGGACAAATTTTCAAGCCATTATTGATACGTTAAAAGAAGAACAGTGGCCGGCAAAAGCTGCCATTGTGATCTGTGATAAACCGGGTGCGAAGGTGCTGGAGCGGGCAGAGAAAGAGGGCATTCCGTCCTTTTCTTTTACGCCGAAGGCTTTCCCGAGTAAAGCCGCTTTTGAGCAAACCATCATTGAACAGCTGAAGCTGCATGAAGTGGAATGGATTTTCCTCGCTGGGTATATGCGACTGATCGGTCCGACATTGCTTGATGCATTTAGAGGGAAAATCGTGAATATCCACCCTTCTTTACTGCCAGCATTTCCTGGACTCGATGCGATTGGACAAGCCTATCAAGCAGGAGTCAAAGTGGCTGGCATCACGGTTCATTATGTCGACGAAGGCATGGATACCGGCCCGATTATTGATCAAGCAGCCATTCATATTGAACAAGGGGAAGACCTTGAATCCATTGAAAAAAGAATGCATGAATTAGAACATACACTATATCCAAAAGTGATCAAATCACTTTTAGAATTATCTTAATGAGGTGACAAAGGCATGACGATCAAACGCGCATTAATCAGTGTTTCCGATAAAACAAATCTTGTACCTTTTGTGAAAGAACTAACAGAACTTGGCGTTGAAGTGATTTCAACTGGTGGTACACACAAACTTCTTCAAGAGAACGGCATTGATGTCATTGGTATTTCTGAAGTGACTGGCTTCCCAGAAATCATGGACGGACGTCTCAAAACGCTTCATCCGAA
Organism: Bacillus sp. FSL R5-0397; assembly: GCF_038593395.1. Taxonomy (NCBI): domain Bacteria; kingdom Bacillati; phylum Bacillota; class Bacilli; order Caryophanales; family Bacillaceae; genus Bacillus; species Bacillus sp. FSL R5-0397. The sequence goes on from NZ_CP151992.1 coordinate 678,072, forward strand.
CATTCACGGTGGACTGTTAGCAGTGAGAGAAAACGATGAGCATATGGCACAGATCGAAAAGCACGGCATTCAGCCGATTGATCTTGTCGTTGTGAATCTATATCCATTCAAAGAGACCATTTCCAAAGACGATGTCACGTATGAAGAAGCGATTGAAAACATTGATATTGGCGGACCGGGTATGCTTCGTGCTGCTTCTAAAAACCATCAGGACGTCACGGTGATTGTAGACCCGCGTGATTATGATTCTGTCGTTCAACAAATCAAAGAAGGCGGCGTATCACTAGAGAAAAAACGTGAGCTTGCAGCAAAAGTATTCCGTCATACAGCTGCTTACGATGCCCTGATTGCGGATTACTTAACGAACTTTGTTGGCGAAACAGAGCCAGAACAGTTCACAGTCACATTTGAGAAAAAGCAATCTCTTCGTTATGGAGAAAACCCGCACCAAGCGGCGACGTTCTATGAAAATGCGCTTCCAAGCAAAGGCTCTTTAGCTACTGCAACGCAATTACATGGAAAAGAACTTTCCTACAACAACATCAAAGATGCAGATGCAGCACTTCAAATTGTACGTGAATTTACGGAGCCGACGGCTGTGGCTGTAAAGCATATGAACCCATGTGGTGTTGGGACAGGGGAAACGATTGCAGAAGCATTTGATCGTGCATTTAAAGCAGATGAAACATCTATTTTCGGCGGCATTGTGGCGCTTAATCGTGAAGTAGACAAACAAACGGCTGAGGTGCTCCATACGATTTTCTTAGAAATCGTCATCGCACCATCGTTCAGCCAAGAAGCACTTGACGTGTTAACAGCGAAAAAGAACCTTCGTCTACTAACATTAGATGTAGAAGCAGATCTTGGGAAAAAAGAAAAGCAGCTGACAAGTGTTCATGGTGGATTGCTCGTTCAGGATATCGACACATACGGCTTAGAGGAAGCAACGATCTCTATCCCAACGAAAAGAGAGCCGACTGAAGACGAATGGAAAGACTTAAAGCTCGCTTGGAAAGTCGTCAAGCATGTGAAATCAAATGCCATCGTTCTAGCGAAGGATCAAATGACAGCAGGTATTGGTGCTGGTCAAATGAACCGTGTTGGCTCGGCTAACATTGCGATTGAGCAAGCAGGTGAAAAGGCAAAAGGCAGTGCACTAGGTTCTGATGCATTTTTCCCAATGGGCGATACAGTGGAAGCTGCTGCAAAGGCAGGCGTTACAGCGATCATCCAGCCAGGTGGTTCCATTCGTGATGAAGAATCAATCCAAAAAGCAGATGAATACGGCATCGCCATGGTCTTCACTGGCGTTAGACATTTCAAACATTAAGGGGATGACAGTGTGAACGTATTAATTATCGGCAGAGGCGGAAGAGAGCATACCATCGCATGGAAAGTGAATCAAAGCGAACTTGTCAGCCAAGTATTTGTCGCACCCGGCAATGATGGAATGACAGACGCTGCGAAGCTTGTCCCGATCGACGAGGGAGATCATGAGGCGTTAATTCGTTTTGCAAAAGACAATAACATCGGTTTAACAATTGTCGGTCCAGAGGTTCCATTAATTGCAGGTGTCGTCGATGCATTTGAAGAAGCAGGACTCAAGGTATTTGGACCGAATGCAAAAGCCGCAGTCATTGAAGGCTCAAAAGAATTTGCAAAAGACTTAATGAAAAATTATGAGATCCCGACAGCCGCTTACGCCACTTTTACATCGTTTGAAGAAGCGAAGGCATATGTGGAAGAAAAGGGTGCCCCAATTGTCATTAAAGCAGATGGGCTTGCCGCAGGAAAAGGCGTGACAGTGGCAATGACGCTTGAAGAGGCAATTAACTGCCTGCATGACTTTTTAGAGGATGAAAAGTTTGGCGATGCGAGTGCATCGGTTGTCATTGAAGAATTTTTAACGGGTGAAGAGTTTTCTCTGATGGCCTTTGTCAATGGAGAAAAAGTGTATCCGATGGTGATCGCACAGGATCATAAACGGGCATTTGAAGATGACAAAGGACCAAACACCGGTGGGATGGGCGCTTATTCACCGGTTCCACAAATTTCTGATGAAGTCGTACAAAAAGCGGTGGAAGACGTCGTCAAACCAGCAGCTCGCGCGATGGTGCAGGAAGAGCGTTCGTTTACAGGCATTTTATATGCAGGCTTAATGCTGACACCAGAAGGCTCAAAAGTCATTGAGTTCAATGCACGCTTTGGCGACCCTGAAACGCAAGTAGTGCTCCCTCGTCTTAAATCAGATCTAGTCCAAGTATTCCTAGACATTCTAGATGGAAAAGATGTGGACTTGCAGTGGAAAGACACAGCCGCTGTCAGTGTCGTTCTTGCATCAGAAGGATACCCGGAAGACTATGCAAAAGGCACGCCAATCGGTGCTTTGCAAACAACGGTCTCTGATGTCGTCACCTTCCACGCAGGAACAAAAAAGGAAAACGATCAATTCGTCACAAATGGCGGCCGTGTAGCAAATGTGACCGCATTTGACGACACATTTGAAGCGGCAAGATCAAGAGTGTATGAAGCGGTTGAAGAAATCATTCAGCCAGGTTTATTTTATCGCCGTGACATTGGCGCCCGTGCGCTGAAGGCTGCGGGGAAAAACGTTTAATCAAAACACCTTTCTATCTGACGAGATGGAAAGGTGTTTTTTTCTTCTTCTGTTCATAGGAGGGATGCGGGCAGATGATGAAGAAGTAGTATGGGATCACGAATAGATTTAGGGAGGCAACATGGAAATCAAAGCATTTATCATCTTTGCAAACGTCATGCTTGTTTTATATCTCATAACTATAAATAACATCATGGTGACTGCCATTAAGCAGAATAAATTGAAAAAAGGCTTTGCCATTAGTTATATGATCCTATCCATTTTTTCTGGCATTAGTATTTCTTCATTTTTAATTTGGAAGTTTTTCATTAGCTAAGAGGGGAATGAGTGTATGGTGCAATTGAAGAAACTTGCAAACGAGCGTTTTTCTGCTTTGATCTGTGTGGATTCATTTAATGAGCGAATACGTTTGGATGACTATAGCGGCAAAGTGGAGGATGTGATTCAGTCCGTGCTTCAGGAAGCGTCGGACTGCAAGGCGTCTAAGGTCATTGTAAAAGTAAGGCGTGAGCATATGCCTCTTTTTTTAGCAAAAGGCTTTCGGCTTGAAGGCGTGTTTTCTCATTATTTCCTCGGAAGTGATGCGTACGGCATGTCGCTTTTTCTTACCGAAGATCGAATGAACAGCCCATTTTGGCTGAAGGAAGATGAAATCGTTGCTTCTATTCAAGAAAAGCCGATTAAAAAAGACCAAGGCGTGTGGCAAGATGAGTATGTGATGAGGAAAGCCGGTCCAGAGGATGTGCACAAGCTGGCAGCGCTCTATGATACGGTCTTTGAAACGTATCCCACGCCAATGAACGAGCCAGATTACATCCAAAAGGTAATGGAGGAAGGTACGGTTTTTTATGCCGTTGAACATGACGGTCAACTTGTAAGTGCCGCATCCGCTGAAATCAATGTGCCGTATGGTCATGCAGAATTAACAGATTGTGCAACCCTTCCCACATACAGAAAACTAGGATTCATGCATCATTTGATTCTAGCCCTCGAACAAGAGCTTCAATCCATGCACATTTATGTCTTTTATTCTCTCGCCCGTGCACTGTCCTATGGAATGAATCAAGTATTTTATCAGCTCGGGTATACATACACCGGACGCTTTCAAAACAACTGCTATATTTTTGACAAAATTGAAGATATGAATCTATGGGTCAAAACGCCAAATGAATCATGAAATGGTTCTCATCTGATCAAGCAGACCAGATAGGCGGTACGCCATGATACTCAGCTGCAGCTTCATCCGATCATCAGTGGATTTGAGGCTGCAGCCTGTTCTCGTTTCAATTTGTTTCAACCGGTAGCTTAACGTATGCCGGTGAATAAACAATTCTCCTGCTGACTTTTGAATATTTTCATTGTGTGCCAAATACACTTCGAGTGTATGAATGAGGTCAGCCCCTTGTTTTTTTGTATAAAGCAGCGGGCTTAACAGCTCCACGTAAAAGTCATGCAAATTCATTCCGGCTTCGTTCATTTCAAGCAGCATCCCATATAGACCGAGCTTCTGATAATGAATGATGCTGTCATCTGTTTTCAAAAGAGGAAGAAGCCTTGCTGCATACTGGGCTTCTTTTGCACTTTTAGCAAAGAGACTGATCTGGTCGTAGGCTCTTCCAATGCCAATCACAATGGGATGGACGGGGAAAAAATAAGACCAAGTACTGCGGCATTCTTCTGATGCACGATACCAATTTGTTTCTTGATATGTGTTTTTTCCTGCGGGTGTCAGAACGAAAATGGAATCAAGCCTTGCTTTTAATAAAAAAGGAATTTGTCTGCGTTCAAAAATGGATGTGAGCAATTGGGATAGGCGCTGCACCATTTGATGGTCGAGCTGTGTGTGCTGATGCTGAAATTGAAAGTAGATGACGACTTGTTCTTCGCTCATATCATATTGCAGCTTTCTTGCTTGTTCGATGACATAACTTTCTTCTGTGTATTGCTGTTGCAGCATATCATCCAATAAATGCCCCTGCATTTGGTTTTCTGTATCTTGAATGGCTTTTTGTTTCAACCATTCAATCGCATACACCGCACCGGCATGCTCAATGGCGATGGCATCGAGATGGTGCCACGTCTCTTTTTTCTTTAACGCCACAATGAACCCGAAAATATCCCCCATTGCAATCACAGGGCATGCAGCTAGAACAAACGCACCATATGTGTCATAGACGAGCCGGCCTTTTTCCTCTGCCTGCTTGAGCAGAGAAGAGGTTTCAATCGGTTCGTCATCTGTTAGAAAGCCAAAAGCAGGAGAATAGGTCACTTCGTCTGTTTCGAGATGAGCTGCTGTTTGGTGCAAAAACACATCCAGTACGACGATATTTGCTGCTGTGAGATGTGCCAGTTCATCTGTAATTTGCGTGACATTTTTATTGCTCACATTTAAATGGGTCAGTCTTTGATGAATCGCAGAAGAATATTTGAGCTGATGGAGCTGACTGCTGACGATTTGTTCTAGAACGGCTTTTGTGATGTCTGAAAAATTGACATGGGGCGGAATCTCGATGAGCGGAATACCGCTATTATCGGCGGCTTCAATGAGTGATGCGGGAATTTCCGTTAAGTACACGCCTTTATAAATGGCAATGGCTGAAAGACGATGAGATTGAATCAATTGTTCAAGCCGGATGCGTCTTTCTTTATTTTCTGTCAGTCCAAACCCAGTTGTAACAAGTAATTCTCCTTCGGAAAGTCTAGACGTGTCTTCAATAATTTCCACAATGGTCACCCACTGGATAAGACGATCCAGTCCATTTTCTCCAGCAAGCAGTTTGGTTTCTTTCATCATATCGAGCGAGAGTGCATCTTTGACGAGAATCGCCATAGACTCATGACCTCCTTTTGAACACTCTTATACACCATGTATAAAAAACACATGTGAAATTCGGGCATATGGCGAATGGAGGATGACTGCCCTCTTGATTAAGCTAATCTTATACCAAGTATACAAAATTTTCTTGCGATTCATGTAAAAAGAAAAGTGCAGCTGCTGACAAGAGAGGGAGGAATGACAAAGTGGAGACCCGGGATTTCTTAATCAAACCGATGTTAAATCAGCAATATCCTGTGGCTGTGAGAGGAGAGGGGATTTATTTATATGATCGGGACGGAAAAAAATATATAGATGGCTCATCAGGGGCAGTCACGGCAAGTATTGGACATGGCATACAAGAGATTATTGAGGCGATGACGGAGCAAGCGAAAAAGGTGAGCTTTACGTACAGGTCACAATTTACGAATGAACCAGCGGAAGAACTAGCATATGAATTGAGTACACTTTGCCCAGGTGATCTGAACTGGTCTTTTTTTGTAGGGAGCGGTTCAGAGGCAACGGAGACTGCTATGAAAATGGCGATTCAGCATTGGCAGGAGCAGGGGAAGACGGAAAAAAATCATATCATCTCAAGATGGATGAGTTACCACGGCATTACATTAGGGGCGCTGTCAATGTCAGGTCATATTGCAAGGAGGGAGCGCTTTGAACCACTGCTTGAAAAGTACCCAGTGCTGTCTCCGCCCTATAGTTACAGGTCATGGCTGCCAAAGGAAGACAGCAAGCAGGTCGAGTGGTATGTCCAGGAATTTAAGACCGTCATCCAGCGTATAGGAAAAGAGAGGATCGCCGCATTGATTGCTGAACCGATTGTTGGCGCAGCGGGAGCGGCGCTCCTGCCGCCAGACGGATATTTCGAAGCGATGAAGCGTGTCTGTGAAGAAAACGACATTTTAATGATCGCAGATGAAGTCATGACGGGCTTTGGACGAACTGGGAAAATGTTTGCGATGGAACACTGGGGCACGGTACCAGATATCATGGTTCTCGGAAAGGGCATGAGCGCAGGTTATTCTCCAATCGCAGCAGTTGTCTCAACGGATCGTGTGATGGCACCGATTATCAGCGGTTCCGGCTCTGTCATGGCAGGGCACACATATAGTGCCAATCCGCTTTCAGCAGCCGTTTCATTAGCGGTCATTCGATATATGAAAAAGCATCAGCTTCCCGAACGGGCTGAACTTTCCGGGCGATATCTGATGAATGCTTTAAAAGATCTGCAAGTAAATCATTCCATCATAGGGGATGTAAGAGGGAAGGGATTGCTTATTGGCATTGAATTTGTCGCAGATCGTTTATCCAAAACGCCATTTCCTGCACATGCTCAGATAACCAATCTCGTCGTTGAAACGGCAAAACAAAATGGACTGCTGGTGTATCCAGCAAGCGCTGGAGAGAATGGAGTTGGAGGCGCAGCGGTTATGATCGCACCGCCGCTTTCCATCACACAGCAGGAAATGGATGAACTGATTGATAAATTCGGCCAGACCATCACACAAGTCGAACAAGAAGTAATCAATCGAGGGTTTTTCCCATCTGCTATGTAAGGAGGAACGAACATGAACAAAACTGTGGGTTTGGATGAAGTGATGACGCGATTAAAAGATGGCATGACCATCATGTTTGGCGGATTTGGTGGCGTGGGTTCACCACCATCGTTGATTGATGCCATTTTGGAAGCAAATATTCAAGATCTGACATTGATCGGAAATGATGCAGGTTTCCCGCAAATTGGTGTGGGCCGGCTCATTACAGAAGGAAGAGTGAAAAAAATCATCGCCTCTCATATCGGCTCAAATCCCATTGCCGGACAGAAAATGCAGGCTGGTACATTAGACGTTCATTTTTATCCGCAGGGCATTCTTGCAGAAAAAATCAGAGCAGGCGGAATGGGGCTGGCGGGCATTGTGACAGATGTTGGGATGGATAGCCTGAATCTCGATGAGAAACAATTGGTTCAATTGAATGGTAAGAATTATATGTTAGAGCCTGCGCTCACAGCGGATATTGCCATCGTCAATGCCTACAAAGCAGATGAAGTGGGAAACCTGATTTTTGATAAAAGCGCACGGAATACAAACCCGATTGTGGCGATGGCAGGAGACTGGACCATTGCGGAGGCAGAAGAAATTGTGGCAGCGGGGCAGCTCGATCCAGAAGAAATCGTGACGCCAGGCGTATTTGTGAATCAAATCGTGCAATCAAAAGGAGTGAACTGGACATGGGCATGGGAGACATCGATTTAAGACACCGCATTGCCAAAAGAGCAGCACAAGAAATTGAAGATGGCATGATTGTGAATCTTGGGATCGGCATTCCGACCCTAGCAGCAGATTACATTCCATCACATTACGAGGTGTGGCTGCATGCAGAAAACGGCATTATGGGGGCAGGAGCCTCGCCTCTGCAAGGGGAAGAAGATCCGAATTTGTGCAATGCCGGTGGTTTTCCCATTACGTTGACAAAGGGCGGCTCGTACATGGACAGTACGACTGCTTTTGGCATCATCCGAAAAGGGATGCTGGATATGACGATTTTGGGTGCACTTGAAGTAAGCAGCCAAGGGGATCTTGCCAATTGGATTGTACCGGGGAAAAGAGTACCGGGTATGGGCGGAGCGATTGAGCTGGCGCAAAAAGCGAAAAAAGTGGTAGTGGTGATGAGCCATCTGGATAAACACGGTCGATCTAAAGTGAAATCTGCTTGTACATTGCCGTTAACCGCTAAAGCGTGTGTCGATTTGATTATTACGGATATGGCGGTCATTGAGGTCAAGTCTCAGCTGCTCATTTTACGTGAAGTCATGCCACCATTTCAGCCGGAAGATGTCATAAGGGCGACTGAAGCGCCATTAATTTTAGCGCCTGATGTCAAATCTGTTGTGTAGAAAGGGTGAACGACTTGCAGCCAATGACACGTATTAGAAACTGGATGAAAGACCATCAGGATGAAGCCATTACGCTTCTTCAGCAAATGGTGCAATGTGACAGCACCCAAGGAAATGAAGAAGACGTGCAGCAGATCGTGGCCAATAAACTGTCCGCCATTGGCTTTGATGTAGACGTTTGGGAAATTGGCGGCGATGAATTACTAGAGCATCCTTATTTTTATTCCCCGCGCCGATTTTTTCATGGGAGTCCCAACGTTGCTGGACGATTGAAAGGAAAAGGTGGCGGCAAATCGATTTTATTAAACGGGCACGTAGATGTGGTTCCGGCAGGAGATACAAATCAATGGACATATCCACCTTACAGCGGGCATATCATAAACGGGAGACTTTATGGACGCGGGGCAACAGATATGAAAGGTGGAAACGTTTCTTTACTCTTTGCGCTTGAGGCACTGCATGCGCTTCAGATTCCCCTGAAAGGAGATGTGGTGTTTCATAGTGTCGTCGAAGAGGAAAGCGGCGGAGCAGGCACACTTGCAGCAATATTGAAAGGGTACACAGCGGATGCTGCCATCATTCCAGAGCCAAGTCATATGAACATTTTTCCGCTTCAGCAAGGATCAAAGTGGTTCAGGCTGCATATTAAAGGAAGGGCAGCTCATGGCGGAACAAGGTATCACGGTGTTTCTGCTATTGAAAAGAGCACGGTGGTCCTTTCTCATATAGTGGCACTAGAAAAAGAAAGAAATCAGCGAGTGACGGAGCCGTTGTTTCAGCATATCCCGATTCCAATTCCAATCAACATTGGGAAAATTCAAGGCGGTGATTGGCCGTCCTCTGTCGCAGATCTTGTCACAATGGAAGGCAGGCTTGGTGTGATGCCAGGTGAGACAGTTGAGCAGGCAGAGAAGGAATTAGAAAATTGGATGACTGGACTCGCTGAAAAGGATGATTGGTTTCAAGAACATCCTGTGGAGGTGGAGTGGTTTGGTGCTAGATGGCTTCCAGGGTCAATCGACTCTGATCACCCGCTTTTAGGTCTATTGAAGGAACAATATGAAGAGGTCATGCAGTACCCGCCAAAGGTGGAAGCCGCCCCTTGGGGGACAGACGGCGGATTACTGTCACAAGCAGCGGATATCCCAATCATTGTGTTTGGACCTGGAACGACAGAGCTTGCCCATTTCCCGAATGAATCTATTGAGATCAAACATGTGATTGAAGCAGCAGAAATCATTGCTGGTACGTTGGTCAAATGGTGCGAAGCAGCGGAATGATTCACACACAAAAAAAAGAAGGCTGTCTACTCAGCCTTCTCCAGCGTGCAGATAAACCCTCGCATTCGTTGTCAGGTCTGTCCGCCGGTGCTCACGAATGTAACATTCGCTCCGCTCCGGTGCTCGCCCTTCCTAGACTTCAAAGGTTTTCATGTCACGCTGAAAGGAAGACAAAGGGCTAAAAGAAAAATCATTTTAGCCCTTTGCCAACAATCTGACGAAGGCTGTCTACTCAGCCTTCTCTTTATGTGTATTCTGCTGTTCACACATATAGGTCACTGGACAAAAACGAAGAATACCAGAGCCCAATTTTAATCCGCCGAGCATGATGCCAAAAAGCAGCATTTTACTCCATGGTTTTCGAGCATATAAGGATCCAGCTACAGTACATATCGTCATTCCGCAGGCAATTCTCATGAGCGCTTCCATTAAGCCAAGATTAGGTTTCATTGCAAGTGATTCTCCTTTTTTAAATTATTTTAAGTGTGATTTCAAGAAATTGTAACGTTTCATTAATGCGTAACGTGGTTCGTTATGTTACGATAGGGCTAATACAAATGAAGGAGAGTATGTGAATGTCCGAACGTACTTTTAATTGGAGAAACAATGACATCCGCACACAAATCGATGTAGTCGACTCAAAAACAGTTCCAACACTCCTTTTAACGAATGGACTCGTGCTAAACCCGTTTTTGAAGCAATGGGTGAAGGCAAATATTTGGATACATGATGATCGAATTGTTTATGTCGGAGCAGAGCTTCCTCAAAATAAATCAGCTAAACGTGTGATTGATTGTGAAGGTAAATACATTGTGCCGGGGTATATTGAACCTCACGCGCATCCGTTCCATATTTATAATCCCCAATCACTTGCAGAATATGTGTCTCAATTTGGCACAACAACGATGGTCAGCGATAACTTATTTCTTCTTTTGCAAAGCAATGAAAAGAAAGCGCTTTCCACTCTGTGTGAATTAAAAAAGCAGCCATTTCAGTACTTCTGGTGGTCCAGATACGATCTTCAAACCGAGGTCAGGTATGAAGATGAGATGCTTCCTATTAACTATCGGAAAGAATGGATTGATCATCCCGACGTCCTTCAAGGCGGCGAATTAACGAGCTGGCCAAGATTAATGGACGGTGATGATCTCATTTTATATTGCATGCAAGAAACGAAGAAGCAGAGAAAACGAATTGAAGGGCATTTCCCTGGGGCTTCTGAGAAAACGCTAACAAAAATGAAGCTGTTTGGAGCGGACAGTGATCATGAAGCAATGAATGCAGACGATGTGCTCAAACGCTTGTCTCTAGGTTATCATGTGTCCTTACGTCATTCTTCCATCCGCCCAGATTTAGTGAACATTTTAAGGGAATTGCATGAGCGTGACTTTAGGCACTACGATCACTTTTTCTATACAACAGATGGATCAGCGCCTCACTTTTATGAAGAAGGCATGATCAATCGTCTCATTTCCATTGCCCTTGAAGAAGGCGTGCCTACTATTGATGCGTACAATATGGCGACTTTTAACATTGCGAAATACTATCAAATTGATGACTTATTAGGCGTGGTCGGTCCTGGCCGATTGGCTTCTTTGAATATTTTAGATGATCCGATGAATCCAAATCCAGAAACGGTGATTTCTAAAGGGGTAATCCTGAAATTAGAGGGGGAGAACCAGCATCAATTCCAAGAGACAAAATGGGAAAATGGTGGGCTTGAACCATTAGATTTAAGCTATGACCTGACAATGAGTGACTTGCAATTCTCAATGCCGCTTGGTGTCAAAATGCGAAATTCTGTCATCATGGAGCCCTATACAGTGGAGATTGATAACTCTGTCAATCAGCTGTCCTGTGACCATGATCAAAGCTTCTTCAGCCTGATTGATCGAAAAGGCGAGTGGCGCGTGAACACAATGTTAAAAGGATTTGCAAACAAGGTGCAAGGGTTTGTCAGCTCATTTTCAACCACTGGTGACATTTTAGTGATTGGGAAAAATAAAGATGATATGATGCTCGCTCATAAGCGAATGAAAGAAATTGGCGGAGGAATCGTGCTCACAGAAAACGGAAAGATTTTGCATGAAATCCCGCTGCAATTATCAGGCTGTGCATCAGCTGAACCGTTTGAAACGGTTCTTCAGCAGGAGCAAACGTTACGCGAGCTACTCATTGAGCGAGGGTATCCATTTGACTGCCCAATTGATACACTTGTCTTTTTCCAAAGCACACACTTGCCGTATATTCGAGTGACACCAAGAGGAATATTTGATGTCATGAAAAAAACTGTACTCTTTCCGTCTATAATGCGTTAAAATATAACAGAGTGGAGCTGTATCATATTTGCTAGATTTCTGACCGCTGTTATAGGGCAGGAGTAAGCAAAAGATCTCTTCGCTGCTAGATATGGTGACAAAGCATAGGGCTTTGACATGACGAATGAAGTGCCCAATTGTAAAATGAATCTGTCGGTTACGCTGGCCGACCAACATATTTTGAATAATTAAGCAAGGCGGGGCGCAGGTTTGTCGTCTCGCCAAGCTTTCTACACATACTGTTTTTTAGGGAAAGACTTAACAGAGCAGAAGTGTTCTAGATATCGGAGACAAACAAGTTTGTCAGATTGTCGCACAAGGAATATGACAAAACTTGTCGAATTTGTTTACGATAAAGAAGCTTCGGCTTACGAAAGAACCTGATGGCATTTTCAGCGTAGAACCAAACCTGTCATGATTCGTTCAAAGCTCATTGCTGAGGTTGAAAAAAATGAGTCAGGAAAGATACCGCTTTCTCGGAAAAGTCAGTGCGGAGCGGTGTGCCAATAGTAAAGGAGAAGATGTATAAAGATGCAAATTGATAAATTAAGGGGCAAAAGCTTAGATCAGCTATTCAACTCCATCTTATCCCTTAAAGACCTGGAAGAATGTTATCGATTTTTTGATGATTTGTGCACCATCAATGAAATCCAATCTTTATCACAGCGTCTTGAAGTAGCGCGTATGCTTCGCGAGGGAAATACGTATCACAAAATTGAGACGGAGACAGGTGCAAGCACTGCAACCATCTCACGAGTCAAACGCTGCTTGAACTACGGAAACGATGCCTATACAATGGCACTTGACCGTGTAGCAGAGCAACAAGCAACGGACGAAACAAAATAAAGCAGCTTTCACTGCAAACATTCTTTATGATTTGTCGTTTTGAAGTTGAACAAGTAAGAGCCATTTCATTTGAAATGGCTCTATTTGATGTCATCAAGTTCTCCCATAAACCATCGTTCACCTTCATAGGACACTTTATCGTCATCAGTGATCACTTCCTTAAAACCGATGGTTCGCATATTTTGTGCAACAGATAAATCCCATTCTTTTTGAATATTTCTCTGATCGGAAAGGGGAAGCCATGTCTGATACTCATCTTGTCTGTTGAAGAAATCTTTCACATAAGAATCCCCTTTAAACACAATGATTTGTGAATGCCATAATCCAGGCAGATCGACTGCGACCACGACACGATATATGTCTCCGTCGTTTGGTTTCAAATCAATGAGATGCTCAGCTCTATTCAATAGAGTTTGAATGCATAGACGTTTGATCTTTTTCGGTGTTCTGTTGGAAGTCATAAAATCATAAGCCGCTGGTAGAGGCAGGTGCCAGTAGTCAGAAACATTCGCCGGAAACGACTGCGTATTTGCGTTCATTTCTTTTATGATCTGTTGAGTCTTTCGTTTCATACCGCGGACCTTTTTTTCACGCATACTCTTTCTCCTTATCAAAGATCTATTAAGTTCTTTATACGTGATTGAGCAAGAATGTCAATGAAAAAAGGTGCGGAAACGCACCTTTTAGATTGAAGACAAAGTGCTGAAATGAACTTTATTTTAGCACTTTGTCTTCTTTTCAGCGTGATAGAAAACCTTTGAAGTCTAGGAAGGACGAGCACCGGAGCAGAGCGAATTTGACATTCGTGAGCACCGAAGCGCAGAACTGACACCGAATGCGAGGGTTTGTCTACACGCTGAAAGGTGCGGAAACGCACCTTTTTAAGCTAGACAGACTGCTCTGTGCCTGAGAACATAGGGACTTCACTTGTCTGGCCGTTTTCTTGTCTAAAAATAATATGTTTTTCGTTAAAATGAATAGGTGATTCAATTCCAGCTGCTGCGCATAAATTAAACAAACCTTCTCTAAGGGACAGGATATAATTGCAGACGCGGTATTTCTTTTCTTCAATGGATAAACCTTTTTGCAGCTTTGGATCTGTGGTGGCAACCCCAACAGGGCATTTATTCGTGTGGCATACTTGCGCGCGAATACAGCCAACCGAGAACATCAAGCCCCGTGCGATATTCACAAAATCTGCTCCCATGGAAAGGGCAATTGCAATTTTATCAGGAGAGAGAAGTTTACCAGACGCAAACAGCTTAAGTTGATCTCGAACCCCATATTTCTTCAAAATTTGATGGACCATCGGCAGTGCGGTGAAAATGGGTAGGCCTGCGGAATCAGCCAGTTCATGAAAGGAAGCACCTGTGCCACCTTCTCCGCCATCCACTGTAATGAAATCAGGATGTTTTCCGCTTTTTTTCATATAGAGAGCAAGCTCCTCGATATCTTCTTTATGTCCAACAACTAGCTTGATTCCAACTGGTTTTCCGCCGATGTTTCGCAGTTGTTCAATAAAATCAAGCATGTCAGGAATGGAGTGAAACATCTCGAACCGGTTCGGACTGTCAATGGATTGGTGTGGCGGCAGTTTACGGATTTGGGCAATTTCTTCTGTGACTTTTTCACCATCAATGTGTCCGCCGCGTGTTTTTGCTCCTTGTGCCAGCTTGAGTTCAAAGGCTTTTACTTCATCATGCTCACTTTTTTTCTTAAACTCTTCAAATGAAAATGCGCCATCCTCTGTTCGAACCCCAAATAAACCAGGCCCAATCTGGCAAATGATATCGGCACCCCCTTTGAGATGGTAAGGCGAAAGCCCGCCTTCACCTGTGTTCATCCACGTACCGCCAGCCATCTTTAATCCTGAGGATAATGCTGTAATGGCCCTGTCGCCTAAAGATCCGTAGCTCATGGCTGACTGACCAATCAGGCCTTTTACACGGAAAGGCTTTTGACATGTGTGCTCGCCTATCACTTGTACATCGTCTTGATGGAGATAGTAAGGTTTTGCTTCGACCTCTTTTGTATGTTCACTTCTTCTCAGTAAATTGTCTTGATCGATCTGATACACTTTTGTTTGGATTTTTTCAGATTGATCGATGCGTAACTCATCTCGCTGCTTTGGAAATAGGACGTTGCGAATATAGTAACCAGGCTTGTCAAAATCACGTTTTGATCCAAAGCCCATTGTCCGGCTTTTGTACTTCCCAGACATGACAGCTTGCTCGTATTCTCTTCTTGAGAAAGGAAGCTCCTCTCGATCATTTAGAAACAGATATTGACGAAGCTCAGGTCCTATTTTTTCAAAAATAAACCGTAGCTTTCCAATGACAGGATAATTTCGTAGGACAGAATGCTCTTCCTGTTTTTCATCTCGCATCCAAATCCAGATGAATAAAATGATTGGTATGATGAAAAAAATCACTAATAATGCGCCAATGACAATGAAAGTTGTTGTCACGAAAATCCCCTCTTTTCTCTATCATTACTGTTGTTATTCCACTTTTCATTGAAAGAGAAACCACTTCAACAGATTGTGACGTTTAGAAATGAAAAGGCGGGGTAACTTACAAATAAGATCATAAGGGGAGGGAACATACATGAATAAGCGTCCGAATGCGTATGTACTTGCAGGATTAGGGGTTGGTGGTGCAGTGTTATTAGCAGTGAAAAATAAACAGCATCTCAAAAAATGGGCAAGCATGTTCCGATCAGATGAAAAGGTTCCTGAAAAAGCTGGTCACCCTGATCCGTTAGATATTCAAGACAACAAGATGGTCGATGAAGGGGCCATGACATCTGTTCATTATTTTAATGAAGTGAGACAATAGTTTAGAAAAACCGTTTTGACCATTCAAAACGGTTTTTTCTTGTCTTTTTTTGATGTGATATCGAAGAGGATCGACAATCGTAAAACCGATCAACCCTTTGTGATCAGGCGTCGAGAAAAGAAATTCAATGCCCGATAAATGATAGGTTGAGAGAACTTCCTGATCCGTAAAACGTAACGAAAGCTCGTCCTCATAAACGGGTGTGTGCTTCAACACCTTGGCTTCTTCTGCAAATAACTCCAGCCCAGCCACTCGGCCCTCTTTGTCGATGTCTACGTTCACACATTCATTCACGTCTAATTCAATGGTTTCTTTGATTGTCCCGATTCGAGGCGGGATGAGATAGATGTATCCGATGTCGATCGTTTGATCATATGTGATGGTTTTTTTCAAATCATTCACCTGCTTGGTCGATAGTAAAATGTTCCTTTCATGTATAATATCATGTGATGAGATGAAGTAGCTCTCATTTCAGTTCAGCATCCATCTATTGATCTCCCTCGGCTCCTCTTGAAGTGGAGCTTTTCATATAGTCTCCATTCACCTCGCCTAAAGTGAAAATCGACTATTTTCAAAAGAATGAAACTTTTAGCTGAAGGAGGTTACCCATTTTTTGCGGTGTCTGATTTTGTTATAATATTTAAATGGAATGAAACGAATGGAGGAACGTTTTTCATGTATGATGTTACCGAGTGGAAGCATGTCTTTAAACTCGATCCAAATAAAGAGATTTCCGATGAACAACTTGAAGCGATTTGTGAATCCGGTACGGATGCCATTTTAATTGGCGGCAGTGACAACGTGACAGAAGACAACGTGCTGCAACTGATGTCAAAGGTGCGCCGCTTTCTTGTGCCATGTGTCCTTGAAATCTCGACACATGAGATGATTGTGCCTGGCTTTGACCTGTATTTTATCCCCACTGTGTTAAACAGCGCTCATCCTGATTGGATTGTTGGTCTGCATAAGGATGCGATGAAGGAATACGGTGATTTGATGTCAATGGAAGAGATTGTCCCGGAAGGATATGTCATCTTAAACGAAGAGTGTAAAGCGGCTAAGCTGACAGAGGCAAATACGGCACTGGATATAGATGACGTAAGGGCATATGCGAGAGTGGCAGAGCACTTGATGAAACTGCCCATCTTTTACTTAGAATACAGCGGGACACTTGGAGACATGGAGCTTGTGAAAGAAACCAAAGCAGTGCTACATGAAACGGTTCTATTTTATGGCGGCGGTATTGAAAGCGAAGAGCAGGCGAAAGACTTTGCACAGCACGCAGACGTTGTCGTAGTGGGAAACGTCATTTATGACAATTTTAAAGAAGCGTTAAAGACAGTCGACGCAGTGAAAAAGTCATCATAGTCAAACAAGACGAAACGGGTTAAAATAGAACATAAGTTCGAATTGGCGGTGAATGAAATGAATGAAATATCGAATCATCTATTAGAAGGGCTGAATGACGCGCAGAAAGAAGCGGTCAAAGCAACAGACGGGCCGCTGCTACTGATGGCAGGAGCAGGTAGTGGAAAAACACGAGTGCTCACGCATCGAATTGCGTATTTAATGGCAGAAAAGCATGTGGCACCGTGGAATATTTTAGCGATTACCTTTACAAATAAAGCAGCAAGAGAAATGCGTGAGCGTGTACAAGCCATTTTAGGGCCTGGTGCGGATGACATTTGGATCTCTACGTTCCACAGCATGTGTGTGCGCATTTTACGACGCGATATTGACCGTATTGGTGTGAATCGCAACTTTTCTATATTAGACACATCTGATCAGCTTTCAGTCATTAAAAACATTTTAAAAGAACGAAATATCGATCCTAAAAAGTTTGATCCACGTAGCATTTTAGGTTCAATCAGTAGTGCAAAAAACGAACTCATTGACGCAGAGGAATACGCAAAAACAGCCGGTGACTTTTACGATCAAGTCGTCAGCGACGTCTACACAGATTATCAAAAACGATTACTCAAAAACCAATCACTCGATTTTGATGATCTTATTATGATGACGATTCGTCTGTTTGAGCGGATCCCTGAAGTATTAGAACACTATCAGCGAAAATTCCAATACATTCATGTCGATGAGTATCAGGATACAAACAGAGCGCAGTACATGCTTGTGAAATTGCTCGCTCAGCGTTTTCAAAATATATGTGTGGTCGGTGACTCGGATCAGTCTATCTATCGCTGGCGTGGAGCGGATATTACAAACATTCTTTCCTTTGAAAAAGATTATCCGTCCAGTGAAGTGATTTTGCTTGAGCAAAATTACAGATCGACTAAACGTATTCTGAATGCCGCAAACACGGTCATTCAAAACAATTCAAACCGTAAGCCAAAAAACCTTTGGACAGAAAATGACGAAGGAGCGAAGATTGCCTATTACCGTGCAGATAATGAATTCGGTGAAGGTCAATTTGTCGCTGGCAAGATTCGTCAGCTCCATCAGAGCGGCAAGCGTAAGTTATCTGATTTTGCGATCCTCTATCGAACGAACGCTCAGTCACGTGTCATAGAGGAAACGTTAATGAAGGCGAACATTCAATACAACATCGTCGGCGGCACGAAGTTCTATGACAGAAAAGAGATCAAGGACATTTTGGCTTACTTACGCCTTGTGTCAAATCCAGATGACGACATTAGTTTTGCGCGCATTGTCAACGTACCAAAGCGTGGAATTGGGGCGACTTCTGTTGATAAAATTGCCGCATACGCAGAAATGAATGATCTCTCTATGTTTGAAGCACTTGGTCAGGTGGATTTCATTGGACTCAGTGCAAGAGCAGCCAATGCACTTGATGAGTTCAAACAGCTCATTGACCAAATGACAAACATGCAGGATTATTTATCTGTCACTGAATTAACGGAAGAGATCCTAGAGAAAACAGGTTACCGTGAAGCGCTGAAGATTGAAAAAACGATTGAAGCACAAAGCCGTTTAGAAAATATTGACGAGTTTCTATCGGTCACTAAAAACTTTGAAGAACAAAATGAAGATAAATCACTTGTCACCTTCCTGACAGACCTCGCCCTCGTCGCAGACATTGATAAGCTGGATGAGGCTGAGGAAGAAGATCAGGATGCGGTCATTTTAATGACCCTCCACGCAGCAAAAGGACTTGAATTCCCTGTTGTGTTCTTAATGGGAATGGAAGAAGGCGTCTTCCCGCACAGCCGTTCACTAATGGAAGATGCCGAGATGGAAGAAGAGCGCCGTCTTGCTTATGTAGGGATCACACGGGCCGAAGAAGAGCTTTATTTATCAAGTGCGAAGATGAGAACGTTATTCGGCCGGACGAACATGAATATGGAATCACGATTTATCAGAGAAATACCAGCTGATTTATTGGACAACCTAAATGAGAAAAAAGAAACGAAAACACCGTTTGGCCAAACGAGAGAAAGACCGCAAAGACGAGGGCCTGTCTCACGTCCCCAAACGCAAACCATTCAAAACACAGGCGGCGGCAGCATTGGCTGGGCTGTCGGTGATAAAGCCGCTCATAAAAAATGGGGCGTTGGCACGGTTGTGAGTGTAAAAGGTAGTGGGGATAGTACAGAGCTTGATATTGCCTTCCCAAGCCCTACAGGCATTAAGCGTCTCCTTGCCGCATTTGCGCCAATCGAAAAGCAATAAACTGATAGGACTGACAAAACGGATGAAGTGAAAGGAAGAAGCAGATGGATAAAGAAGCAGCGAAACGCCGGATCGAGGAACTACACCAGATTTTGAATCAATACAACTACGAATATCACACACTGGATCGTCCAAGTGTTCCTGACGCTGAATATGATGCGCGGATGCGTGAGCTGATTTCTCTAGAGGAAGAATACCCTGATTTAAAAGCAGCGGATTCACCCTCGCAAAGAGTAGGAGGTGCTGTTTTAGACGCCTTCCAAAAAGTACGTCACGGTACACCGATGCTCAGTCTCGGCAATGCGTTTCATGAACAGGACCTTCTTGATTTTGACCGCCGGGTTCGTCAGGCAGTCGGTGACGACGTCGCTTACAATGTCGAGCTGAAAATTGACGGACTCGCTGTTTCTCTCCGTTATGAAAATGGCGTGTTTGTCCGGGGTGCCACGCGGGGTGATGGGACAACAGGTGAAGATATTACCGAGAACCTCAAAACCATTCGTTCCATCCCGCTCAAAATCAATCGGCCTCTGTCGATTGAAGTGAGAGGCGAGGCATTTATGCCAAAACCTTCTTTTGAAGCCCTAAACGAAAAAAGATTACAAAACGAAGAAGAGCCGTTTGCGAACCCGCGTAATGCGGCTGCTGGCTCACTTCGTCAGCTTGATACGAAAATTGCAGCGAAACGAAACCTTGATATCTTCGTCTACAGTATAGCGGAGCTTGATGAAATTGGTGTTGAAACGCAAAGCGCAGGACTTGATCTTCTCGATGAGCTTGGTTTTAAAACGAACAAAGAAAGACGGATGTGCCAAACCATTGAAGAAGTGATCGACCTCATTGAAACACTGAAAACAAAGCGTGCTGATTTCTCATACGAAATCGATGGCATTGTCATTAAAGTCAATTCATTGGCTCAGCAAGAAGAACTAGGCTTCACAGCAAAAAGTCCACGCTGGGCTGTTGCGTACAAATTTCCGGCCGAAGAAGTCGTGACGAAGCTGATTGATATTGAACTAAGTGTGGGGCGTACTGGCGTCATCACCCCAACAGCGATTCTTGAGCCTGTAAAAGTGGCAGGGACGACAGTGCAGCGTGCTTCTCTTCATAATGAAGATTTGATCAAAGAGAAGGATATCCGCCTTTTTGATCAAGTGATTGTCAAAAAAGCGGGCGATATTATCCCAGAGGTTGCAGGGGTCCTTGTTGATCAGCGAACAGGAGAAGAAAAGCCGTTTCACATGCCGACTGAATGTCCAGAGTGTCATAGTGAGCTGGTCAGAATTGAAGGAGAAGTGGCGCTTCGGTGCATCAATCCACAATGCCCCGCTCAAATACGTGAAGGACTCATTCACTTTGTGTCTCGTAATGCGATGAATATTGATGGGCTAGGCGAGCGAGTCATTACACAACTTTTCAAAGAACAGCTTGTCTCTCGTGTATCAGACCTTTACCGTTTAACAAAAGAAGAGTTGATTCAGCTAGAACGAATGGGCGAAAAATCTGTCGATAACTTACTACGTTCGATCGAGCAATCGAAAAAAAACTCTCTTGAACGTTTATTATTTGGACTTGGTATTCGATTTATTGGTTCTAAAGCAGCGAAGACGTTGGCCATGCACTTTGAGGATATCGATCAGTTAAAACAAGCAACGAAAGAACAATTACTTGAAGTAGATGAAATTGGTGAAAAAATGGCCGATGCAGTTGTCACGTACTTTGAGAAAGAAGAAATACTAGATCTGCTAAATGAACTAAAAGAACTTGGGGTCAATATGACCTACACAGGGCCAAAACCGGTGAAAGTAGAAGAAAGTGATTCCTACTTTGCAGGAAAAACGATTGTGCTGACGGGGAAATTAGAAGAAATGTCTCGTAATGATGCAAAGGCAGCGATCGAAGCATTAGGTGGCAAGTTAGCAGGTAGCGTAAGTAAAAAAACAGACTTAGTCATTGCCGGCGAAGCAGCTGGAAGTAAGCTGACAAAGGCAGAAGAACTCAATATTGAAATTTGGGACGAAGCCAAAATGCTCGAGGAGCTAAAGAAATAAGAGGAGTGTTTTCTATTGAAAAAGTTGCTATTGCTGCTGACAATGCTCACACTGGTATTGTCAGCGTGTGCACCTTTTGGGGGAAAGGATGAGGAAGAGGTCACACAAAAAACGGATGAAACGAAAGAAACAGCGATCATCCCAATGTACAACATCTCTGATTCCTATTACAAAATGGTGCTGCCGTTTAAACAAGGAGCGGCAAGAGGACTAACAGCAGAGCGTCTCAATACACGCTTAGACATTGATGAATTTGAAACAGGACTCATGCGCCTGGCAACAGAATCATTCAATACAAACGACTATCTGTTCCAAGAAGGACAGCATTTAGATGAAGATACTGTTCTCAGCTGGCTTGCCCGTAAAAAAACAGGCAGTGATCTGAAAAAAGCTGAAAAAGAAGACAAAGACTTTAAGAACTTAGGTTTAAACCCTGCTCTTCCAAACTCAGGTTCAACAAAGTCAAAAAATGAAAATAGTCCAATCTACTTAGCTTCCATGCTAGAACATAATTACTTAATCAGAAAAGATAAAAATAGCTTACAGCTTGGCGGGGTTGTCATCGGTCTTGCGCTTAACTCTGTCTATTATTATCGCGAAAATATCGGGGATCCTCAGCAAGAGGTGACCATCGATTCATCGAAAAATTCAAAGAAACTTTTAGCAGAGGGCGAAAAAATTGCGGAACAAGTCATTAAACGCCTTCGTCAAATGGACGGACTGCAAAAAGTCCCAGTCATGATTGCTCTTTATAAACAAGCACCAAAATCGTCTATTGTTCCAGGAAACTTCATCGCTAAAACCGATGTAAAAGCAGGATCAGCTGATATTGGCAGTTGGGATACGATTAAAGAAGAGAATGTCTTCTTCCCTTCTGATAATGCCAAGAGCAGCTACAAAGATGATTCAGAGCGATTTGACCGCTTCAAGACAAAGGTAGAAGACTACTTCCCGAATTACACAGGTGTGGTAGGCAAAGGTTTCTATAAAAACGGGAACTTGCAAAAAATGAAAGTAGAAATTCCAATGCAATTCTACGGAAAAACAGAAGTCGTGGCATTCACGCAATACTTAACAGGTGAAGTCATGGATTACTATAAGAGCACCAATATAGAAATCAACATCACCTCTTCTGATCAGCAAGAAGCCCTCATCACAAAAAATGCTGAAGACAAAGAACCAACGGTCCATATATATGACTAAATAAAAACCGCCTTTTGGCGGTTTTTAGCGTGTAGACAAACCCTCGCATTCTTTGTCAGTCCTGCGTGCTGGTGCTCACGAATGTGAAATTCGCTCCGCGCCAGTACTCGTCCTTCCTAGACTTCAAAGGTTTTCTATCACGCTGAAAAGAAGACAAAGGGCTAAAATCAAGTTCAATTTCGCCCTTTGTCAACCATCTGAAAACCGCCTTTTGGCGGTTTTTTATTTCTAATTAGAGGAATTTTTCAACTTTTGTCAAAGTATGTGAAGAAACCAAAAGGAAAGGCAGGTATGTTGATGCTCGTATAAATGCTGATTACCGTCATGTATAAGTAAAAAGACGATAAAAGGAGAATCAGCATGCATAAAGAAGTAAAAGCACGATACGATGAACAAATGGTCTTAAAGAAAGCGGCTCTACTCTATCATTTTCAGCCAGAACAGGTCACATTTCTAGCCGATGCAGAAAATTATGTGTATGAATATACGGATGAAAAAGGGTCGAGTTATATATTGAAAATTACCCATACCATTCGCCGCTCCCGCACATATATTCTAGGAGAAATGGACTGGATTCGGTATTTATCTCAACATGGAATCTCAGTAGCTAAACCGGTTTTATCCGCAAGAGGAAAAGATGTTGAAGCGATTCCCGATCAAGCAGGAGGCGCTTTTTTGCTGAGAGTGTACGAAAAGGCGCCCGGCAGAAAAGTGACCGAAGCAGATTGGAATGGACAGTTGTTTCAAGCGTTAGGAGCCTATACTGGGCGTATGCATCAAACGACTAAACAATATCAAGTGAAAGATCCTCGCTATAAGCGTCAAGAGTGGTATGAGGAGGAGCAATTAAAGCTTGAAACGTATATTCCTTCTGATCAAACGGTTGTGTTGCAGAGAAAAGATGAACTGATGCAAAAGCTTCACCAGCTCCGAATATCCAAGGATGTCTATGGACTGGTGCATGCGGATTTACATCACGGGAACTTCCATTATCATCAGGGAGAAATCATTGCATTTGATTTTGATGATTGTGGGTATCACTGGTTTATCAATGATATAAGCATTTTGCTATACAACGTTCTTTGGTATCCGGTGATTCCGTATGAGGATAAAGCTGAATTTACGGGTGAATTTATGAGCCATTTTCTCAAAGGCTATCGACAGGAGAATGAGCTTGATGACGCATGGCTGGCGACAATACCAGATTTCCTGATGCTGCGTCATATGCTTATTTATGGGCTTTTACATCAAGCATTTGATCTCCAAACACTAAGCGCTGACGAAAGTGCCATGCTGGCGCGTTTTCGAAAGGAGATTGAGGACAAAACCCCAATTACGCCTTTTGACTTTCATCAGCTAACAACATAAATAGAAAGCCCCTTGCTGTTTCACATAGCAAGGGGCTTTTTATCCTAAACCGTATCACACTTCACACCAACAACGCCTTCTAAATCTTTAATATCAAAGTACACATCGGTTGTATAGCGGTCTTTATGTACGCGAACACGTACTTCCATGATCGGATAGTCCTTTTCCTTTAAATCATCAATACGTACAGAATGAATACGAATATTGAGTGCTTTCATTTCTTTTAAAATCTCTGTCATGCGGTTTCGATCAGAAAGTGACATTCTGATGCGGATTTCTTTTTCCTGTAAGCGAATGGGTCCAATCCGCTGGAAGAGCCAAGGTAAAAATTCCACACTGACAAGAATAAAGAAAAGACTGAGGAAGGCTTCTTTATAAAAACCTGCACCTGTTGCAACCCCAAGTCCTGCTGCTCCCCAAATCATCGCAGATGTCGTAAGACCTGAGATGACGTCATTGCTTTTGCGAAGAATCACACCTGCTCCAATAAAACCAACACCAGATATAATTTGCGCCGGTAACCTGAGTGGGTCCATTTGAAGCTTAGAGACTCGAGGGAAATTGTAGGCTGCATCAATGCTGATGATGGTTAATACGCAGGAGCTGACAGCAATGACAATACACGTTTTCAGCCCAAGCGGCTTTTTCTTAAGTTCGCGTTCAAGACCGATGATCAAACCGATTAAGGTGGCAACGGCTAATTTTAAGACCGTATCCCATTCAATTGTCCAAAACATGCGTATCGCTCCTTTCACTTCATGTACGTTTCACATCATGTATATGATCTTCTCACAGCCCATATGGCTGCACAACTTCTATTTTATTCAGAAACGGGAGAAAGAAAAGCATTTTATTTAAAAATAAAGAGAGTCATCCGCATAATGCAGATGACTCCTCATGTCTAGTTATTTTGTTTCTTCTTCGAGATGGTCTTCCATTTTGCTAAATAGCTTTTTAGAAGCTTTAGACGGTTTATTTGTTAAGAGGCTGACAATAATAGCAGTCAAACCACTTAAAATAAATCCAGGAACCATTTCGTACAATCCAGTCGTGTTGTTTAAGCCTGTTGAAATCCAAACGAGAACGACAACAGCCCCAACAATCATTCCGGCTAAAGCGCCATGATGATTCATTCGTTTCCAGTATAGACATAACAAGATGACTGGACCGAATGAAGATCCAAATCCAGCCCAAGCATAACCGACAAGGTCAAGAATAGTATCACTTGGGTTTAGAGAGAGACAAATGGCAACAATCGCTACGACTAGTACAGAGATACGTCCAATCATCACAAGTTCTTTGTCAGAGGCTTTTCTTCTAAAGAATGTACGGTATAAATCCTCTGTCATCGCACTTGCAGTGACAAGCAGCTGAGAAGAAATTGAACTCATAATTGCAGCTAAAATGGCAGAAAGTAAAAATCCAGTAATATATGGATGGAATAACACTTTAGAAAACACAATAAAGATGGTTTCTGGGTCTGCCAAAGTGGTGCTTGTTTCATGAACATACGCCACGCCGACTAAACCGACAGATAGTGAACCAATGACAGACACAATCATCCAGCTCATACCGATACGACGTGCTGGCTTTAAATCTTTTACAGTCGTAATCGCCATAAAGCGAACAATAATGTGCGGCTGTCCAAAGTAACCGAGTCCCCAAGCGAGGAAGGAAATAATGCCAATGACGCTCGTTCCTCTAAAAATATCAAGCAATTTAGGGTCAATCTGTTGAATATCATTAAATGTGGCAACAGGTCCACCTAATTGAGTAAAGGCAACGATCGGCACGAGCACTAATGCTAAAAACATAATAGCTCCTTGAACAAAATCAGTTAAACTAACTGCCAAAAAGCCGCCGAATAGTGTGTACAAAATCACGATACTAGAAGTTAAGATTAAACCAAACATATAATGAGCACCAAACGCTGATTCAAATAAGCGTCCGCCTGATACCATACCTGATGAGGTGTAAAGCGTAAAGAAAATCATAATGATGACAGCTGAGACAGCTTTCAATAAAGTAGATGAGTCTTTAAACCGTTTGTCAAAAAAGTCTGGAATGGTAATCGCATCATCAGCAACTTCTGTATACGATCTCAATCGTGGCGCTAGGAATAGATAGTTTAAGTAAGCCCCACTAATTAAACCAACAGCAAGCCATCCAGATGAAAGACCGGTTGTATACATAGCGCCTGGAAGCCCCATCAGCATCCACCCACTCATATCAGCTGCACCAGCAGATAGAGCCGTTACATAAGGACCTAACCCGCGTCCGCCTAACATATAATCATTCAAGTCGTTTGTTTTTCTGAATGCATACCAGCCAATGGCAAGCATTCCAATAAAATAAATAGATAGAGAAATTACAATCTCAATACTCATGTTTCCATATCACCTTTTTCGTATTAATTTGACATCACCTCAATCAAAATATACAAAGAACAGCCTATTGAACTGTCTGCTCACTGCTATGGTTACTTAACCTATCAGAGTATTCCCAAGTGATCAACCTTCTTAAACATCTTTATCTTTAAGAAAAAATGCACGGATCGGTGATAAGCGTCTATATGTATGCGTTTACAAAAATAAACTAAAGTAAAAATTTTCTGAAAAATAAAAAGGTACCTCGATGAATATTTTAGACACTGGCTGCACCACAATGACATATTAGGGGATAAAGCCTTTCTAGGCGACCTCGTAAAGTTGCTTTAGAACAGTAAAATTTGATATGATAAAGTGTATATGACTTATGATCATGACCACGAACACGTATCATTTTTGGAGGTGAACCTGCATGTCAAGAATTTCAATAGAAGAAGTAAAGCATGTTGCGCATTTGGCACGGCTTGCGATTACAGAAGAAGAAGCTGAGATGTTTACAGAACAGCTTGATAGCATCATTTCATTTGCAGAGCAGTTAAACGAGGTAGATACGGAAAACGTTGAACCAACAACACACGTATTAAAAATGAAAAACGTCATGAGAGAAGATGTTCCGAATAAAGGTCTTTCCATTGAGGCAGTCATCAAAAACGCGCCTGATCATAAAGACGGCTATATTCGTGTGCCATCAATTTTGGACTAAAGGAGGCCTGAGGCATGTCACTGTTTGACCACAAAATTTCTGAATTAAAAGAGCTTTTACATAAAAAGGAACTGTCTGTTTCTGATTTAGTGGACGAGTCTTATAAACGAATCCATGAAGTAGACGGGAAAGTACAAGCATTCCTAGCGCTGGACGAAGAGAAAGCACGTGCGTACGCAAAAGAATTGGACGAGGCCGTTGGTGAAAAGGACGAGCTTGGTCTATTGTTCGGTATGCCGATCGGTGTCAAAGATAACATCGTGACGAAAGATTTACGTACAACGGCATCAAGTAAAATCTTGCAAAACTTCGATCCTATTTACGATGCAACCGTTGTGAACCGCTTAAGAGAAGCGGAAGCTGTCACAATCGGTAAATTAAACATGGACGAATTTGCGATGGGATCTTCTACGGAGAACTCAGGCTTCAAAGCAACGAAGAACCCGTGGAATTTAAATACAGTTCCAGGTGGGTCAAGTGGTGGCTCAGCAGCATCTGTTGCAGCTGGAGAAGTACCATTCTCTCTTGGATCAGATACAGGCGGCTCCATTCGCCAGCCGGCATCATTCTGTGGTGTTGTTGGTCTTAAACCAACGTATGGCCGTGTATCTAGATACGGTTTAATCGCATTTGCTTCATCATTAGATCAAATTGGGCCGATTACGCGTAATGTTGAGGACAATGCATATGTTCTTCAAGCGATTTCTGGTGTTGATCAAATGGACGCAACGAGTGCAAATGTCGATGTCCCAGATTTTCTTTCTTCATTAACTGGCGACATCAAAGGCTTGAAAATTGCTGTGCCAAAAGAATATCTTGGCGAAGGTGTTGGCGAAGAAGCAAAAGAGTCTGTTCTTCAAGCGTTGAAAGTATTAGAAGGACTTGGTGCGACATGGGAAGAAGTGTCTCTTCCGCATTCTAAATATGCGCTTGCGACTTACTACTTACTGTCATCTTCAGAAGCATCTGCAAACCTTGCGCGTTTTGACGGTATTCGCTATGGCTACCGTACAGACAATGCAGACAACCTGATTGATTTATATAAAAATACCCGTTCTGAAGGCTTTGGAGACGAAGTGAAACGCCGCATCATGCTTGGCACATTCGCTCTAAGCTCAGGATATTACGATGCATACTATAAAAAAGCGCAAAAAGTCCGTACGCTGATCAAAAAAGACTTTGAAGATGTTTTTGAAAAGTATGATGTCATTGTAGGACCAACAACACCGACTCCGGCATTTAACATTGGTGAAAAGACAAGCGATCCACTCACAATGTATGCAAACGATATTTTAACGATCCCTGTTAACCTTGCAGGCGTTCCAGGAATCAGTGTGCCTTGTGGATTTGCAAATGGTCTTCCATTAGGACTACAAATCATTGGTAAACACTTTGATGAAGGAACGGTTTACCGCGTGGCTCACGCTTTCGAACAAGCAACAGATCATCATAAAGCAAAACCTGAACTGTAAGGGGTGAATCAGAATGAACTTTGAAACGGTAATTGGACTTGAAGTCCACGTAGAGCTCAAAACACAATCAAAAATTTTCTCAAGCTCACCGACGCCTTTTGGTGCGGCTGCCAATACGCAAACAAGTGTCATCGATCTTGGTTATCCTGGCGTACTGCCTGTGCTGAACAAAGAAGCGGTGAACTTTGCGATGAAAGCAGCAATGGCACTGAACTGTGAGATTGCAACTGATACAAAATTTGACCGTAAAAACTATTTCTATCCTGATAACCCAAAGGCGTATCAAATTTCTCAATTTGATAAACCGATCGGTGAAAACGGCTGGATTGAAATTGAAGTAGACGGCAAAACAAAACGAATTGGTATTACACGTCTTCATTTGGAAGAGGATGCAGGAAAACTGACGCACACAGGCGACGGTTATTCACTCGTCGATTTCAACCGTCAAGGAACACCGCTTGTTGAAATCGTATCTGAGCCAGACATTCGTACGCCAGAAGAAGCGTATGCTTACTTAGAAAAATTAAAATCTATTATTCAATATACAGGCGTCTCTGACTGTAAGATGGAAGAAGGCTCACTGCGCTGTGATGCCAACATTTCTCTTCGTCCGATCGGCCGTGAAGAGTTTGGAACGAAAACAGAGCTGAAGAACTTAAACTCATTTGCTTTCGTCCAAAAAGGTCTTGAGTTCGAAGAAAAACGCCAAGAGCAAGTATTGCTTTCTGGCGGCTTGATCGAACAAGAAACTCGTCGCTATGACGAAGCGTCTAAAAAGACGATCCTCATGCGTGTCAAAGAAGGTTCTGATGATTACCGCTACTTCCCGGAACCAGATTTAGTGGAGCTGTATATTGATGACGAGTGGAAAGAACGCGTAAGAGCATCCATTCCAGAGCTTCCAGACGAGCGCCGCAAACGCTACATTGATGAACTTGGACTTCCTGCATATGACGCAATGGTACTGACGCTGACAAAAGAAATGTCTGATTTCTTTGAAGCGACCATTTCAGAAGGTGCTGAAGCGAAGCAAGCATCAAACTGGCTCATGGGTGAAGTATCTGCCTACTTGAACTCGGCTCAAAAAGAGCTGGAAGATACGAAGCTAACGCCGCAAGGACTGGCTGGCATGATCAAGCTTATCGAAAAAGGAACGATTTCTTCTAAGATTGCCAAAAAGGTATTCAAAGAACTTATTGAAAATGGGGGCGACGCAGAAACAATCGTCAAAGAAAAAGGACTTGTCCAAATTTCTGACGAAGGTGCACTGCTCAAACTTGTCACAGAAGCTCTTGATAACAACCCGCAATCCATTGAAGACTTCAAAAATGGAAAAGACCGCGCAATTGGTTTCTTAGTCGGACAAATCATGAAAGCATCGAAGGGCCAAGCAAACCCGCCGATGGTCAACAAGATTCTTCTCGAAGAAATCAAAAAACGATAAATTGCAAAAACCGCCTCATGGAAGAGGCGGTTTTTTTGTTGATGGATATGACAGGGTCTTATCACAGATTCAGACCACCGCCGTATATCAATTCATTGGTTCTTTTTTTATAATGAAGCATAAGCTTTAGCGCATATTCGAAGGGGATAAAGGTGAACTAAAGTGAACATCGCCACGTATTGTCATTGGAGGAATAGCTTCAATTGTTCCACAGCTCTTTGGACAGCGGAGTCCTCACACGTTTCTAAATTTGTCAGCATCCCTTGAATGACCGGCTTGCGAGGCTCATCTTTGGCCAATTCTTCTTCAATAACTTCAATGGATACAAGGGTATCATCCGAAAGCAGATGCTCAGATTTTAACAATCGAAGCTCTTCTTGAAGAGTAGCGGCATTTGGCGCTTCATCATCCCAAATGTTTTGCTTTAGAATCGGCTTCGCATGAGAACGGAGAAGCCCATGCACCAAATCATCAAATCGGTCGAGAATAAAGGATGAGAGCTCATCACATGATAATTGCATCTGATCTTGCAAAAGCAGTACCTGCACATAAGATTGGATAATTCCTTGAATCATGACTGACAGGTCAGTTATATATGGTTCGATCTCCTGTCCATACGTGGTCAAAATAGAAATTTGGATTTCATCATTCATCTGTTTTTTAACCGTTTTGGAATACTTTTTAATTTGCTGGTTTTCCGGAATAATGTTCTCGCTGAGGATCAAAATGATAAAATCCTTGTTCTCAGCAAAGTGCTGGAACTGTTCAGCGATTTGTTTCTGAAAGATATCTCTAGGCGCAAGATGTTGATTTTCTTTTCGAATCTTTTCAATACTTTGCATAGACGTGTCGATATAATATTCAAACGCTCTGTTGAAAAGCTGTTCTTTTGATTTGAAATGCAAATAAAATGCACCTTTAGAAATTCCGCATTCATCTGCAATTTCCTGAATGGTCGTAGAAGAAAAACCTTTTTTCGCAAACAACTGAATGCTTGCTTTAATGATTTTTTCTTTTTTTTCGTTCATGAAATAAGGCCCCTTCAGCTTTAGAATGTTACGTCAAACGCAAGTGAAATGGTTGACGGCATTGTATATCACCGTTTATTATGATATAGAATGACCAGTCAGTCAATACATAAAGGAAAATGGAGGACATAATGAATTCGATCATCAATTTTGTATTAAAGAACAAGTTCGCTGTATGGCTCATGACGATTATCGTAACAGTTGCTGGTCTATATGCCGGATTGAATATGAAACAAGAATCAATCCCGAATATCAACACTCCAGTCATTACGGTTTCTACAACGTATCCTGGCGCAACGCCGGACGAAGTATCAGATAAGGTGACAGATCCAATTGAGAAGTCGATACAAAATCTCAATGGGGTGAATGTGGTCACTTCTAATTCTTTTGAAAATGCCTCATCGATTCAAATCGAGTACGATTACAATAAAGATATGGATGAAGCAAAGAAGGAAATTGAAGATGCCATTAGCAATATCAATTTTCCAGAAAATGCAGAAAAACCAAAAATCGCACGTTTTAGCATCAATGCGATTCCAATCTTAGCTCTTAGTGTCTCCGGTGATAAAGAATCATTACAAGACCTGACACAAAAAGTGGAAAATGACCTTATTCCTTCTCTTCAAGGTTTAGATGGTGTCTCTTCTGTCGAAGCTTCTGGACAACAAATCAAAGAAGTAGAATTTTCTTTTAAACAAAAGAAATTAAAGGAATATGGTTTAGATGAAGAAACTGTCCAAAACATGATCAAAGGCTCTGATGTCAATGTACCTTTAGGGTTATACACATTTGGCAACAAGCAAAAATCAGTCGTAGTGGATGGCAATATTTTAAGTGTTAAAGATTTGAAAAACATGCGAATTCCTGTTACACCAAGTGCAAGCGGCGGTGCGGGAAGCGCAGGAGCTGGAGCGCCTTCTAGCGGCTCAGGAAATGCAGGAGCTCAAGGTGCTGATCAACAGGCTGGTAGTGCAAGTCAGCAGCAGGCAGCAGCTCAGCAGCAAACTGGTGCAGGTGCAGCAAGCGGTCAATCGGTAGAGCTACCGACGATCAAACTTTCTGAGATTGCAGATATTAAAGTCGTGAAAGATGCAGAATCGATTTCTAGAACGAACGGAAAAGACAGTATCGGTCTGCAAATTGTCAAAGGCTCTGATGCCAACACAGTGAGTGTAGCAGAAGCAGTCACAAAAGAACTTGAAACATTCAAAAAAGACAATAAAGGAATCAAAGTCAGCACGACATATGATCAAGCAGAGCCGATTAAAGAATCTGTCAGCACAATGCTGAACAAGGCGATCATCGGAGCAATCTTTGCGATCATTATCATCATGTTGTTCCTTCGAGATATCAAATCAACATTAATTTCGGTCATCTCTATTCCGTTATCCCTGTTGATTGCTGTTTTATTATTAAATCAGCTAGATATCACATTAAATATCATGACACTTGGTGCCATGACAGTCGCCATTGGACGTGTTGTCGATGACTCGATTGTCGTCATAGAAAACATCTATCGACGAATGGCGTTAAAAGATGAACCGTTAAAAGGCAAAGCACTCGTTAGAGAAGCAACAAAAGAAATGTTTATTCCGATTATGTCTTCGACGATTGTCACAATTGCGGTATTCTTGCCATTAGCGCTAGTGGGTGGAATGATTGGTGAACTATTCATCCCATTTGCATTAACCATTGTGTTTGCTCTAATGGCTTCATTACTTGTCGCCATTACAATCGTTCCAATGATGGCTCACAGCCTGTTTAAAAAGAACCTGTACGGCAAAGCGAAAAAGGTAAAAGAACACAAACCAAGCAAACTTGCTGGTGGTTATAGACGTGTACTCAATTGGACATTGAACCATAAATGGATCACGTCAGGAATTGCGATTTTGATGCTGGTCGGAAGCTTATTCCTCGCACCACTTGTCGGTGTCAGCTTCTTACCACAGGAAGCAGAAAAAACGGCAATGGTGACATACACGCCAGAGCCTGGACAAACGAGAGAACAAGCCATTGCTGAAACGAAAAAGGCAGAAGATTACTTAATGAAACGGGATCATGTCAATACGGTTCAATATTCATTAGGCTCTTCAAATGCACTGACAGCAAGTGTTGGTGGAAACTCTAACGGTGCATTATTCTTCGTACAATACGACGAGGACACACCGAACTTTGATAAAGAAAAAGATCGTGTGGTTAAAGCCCTTCAAGACAAAACGTCTAAAGGGGAATGGAAATCACAAGACTTCTCATCTGCTGGCGCAAGCAATACAGTGACGTACTATGTGTACGGTGACAAAGCAAGTGATATTGAAGGCACAGTCAAAGATGTCGAGAACATTTTAAAAGATGAGAAGAACTTGAAAAACGTCAGCACAAGTTTATCTGAGAAGTATGACGAATATACGTTTAATGCAGATCAAGAAAAACTGGCGAAACTAGGCTTGACCGCTTCACAAATCGCACAGGCGATCGCTCCTCAAAGTAATGAAACAACGTTGACGAAAGTAACAGAGGACGGCAAAGAACTAGATGTGAAGCTTCAAACGGAAAAAGATGAATACAAGAGTAAAAAAGATCTAGAGAATAAAAAGATCACAACACCAACAGGACAACAAGTCCGAATTGGCGATGTGGTGAAAGTGAAAGATGGCACAACAGCAAACACTGTGACAAAGCGTGATGGGAAGATTTACGCTGAAGTATCTGGTGACATGACAACAGACGACGTATCAAGTGTGACACAAGATGTCCAGAAGAAAGTTGACAAGCTTGATTTAAAATCTGGCGTTACGATTGATACAGGCGGTGTAAGTGCGGATATTGAGGAATCCTTTACACAGCTAGGACTCGCAATGCTTGCAGCGATTGCTATTGTATACCTCGTTCTCGTCATTACATTTGGCGGAGGTCTTGCACCATTTGCGATTCTGTTCTCACTTCCATTTACGATTATTGGTGCACTCGTTGGATTGTTTGTAGCGAAAGAAACCATCAGTTTAAATGCCATGATTGGATTGCTGATGCTGATCGGAATCGTTGTAACAAATGCCATTGTCTTGATTGACCGAGTGATTCATAAAGAAAAAGAAGGACTTTCAACAAGAGAAGCCTTACTTGAAGCAGGTACAACAAGATTACGCCCAATCTTAATGACGGCACTTGCGACAATTGGTGCATTGCTGCCACTCGCATTAGGTTTTGAAGGCGGAAGTCAGATCGTATCAAAAGGACTTGGCGTCACCGTTATTGGCGGTTTAACAAGTTCTACACTTCTCACATTGGTCATCGTGCCAATCGTGTATGAAATCTTAAGCAAGTTTAGACGTAAGAAAAAGTACGCTGAAGAAGAGTAAGAGGAAGCCCCGCTAATAAGCGGGGCTTTTTTATGATGAAATCTGACAAACCGCTTTTCTCATTAGCTCTTCAAAGGCTTGGAAAAAGGCATCTCGATCAACGTGGTCAATGACTTGAATCGATTTTCCATCTGGATGTTCTTCAGTACGTCCTTGTCTTGGCGATTCGGTATAAACAATTGCATTCATTTCTTTTGAACGGGTAAATGAGGTGGATGCAAGAGTAATGGTTGTCAGCACATCCCATAAGTAGTAAGTCGAGTTCGTTTCGTGATGAATGAGAGGCGGACAAAAGGCATAACATTGTCCAATAAAGTCAATCCCGATGTGAGAGCGAAGGGAAGCCCATCGTTGACGGACATCGAGTGTGAGCGGGACTTGATTCGTGCTTTCCAGTGCGACCATTTCAATTGGAAAACGCTCTTGAAATACGGTGCTCACAGCATAAGGGTCCCAAAAAGCATTCCATTCTGCTGTTCCATCATGCTCTGGTTCTTCGACATTGCCTTTTTCAAGGAATGTGCCGCCCATCCACACCAGTTTCTCAATTTTATTTGAGATGGAAGGATCTTCTTCTAAGGCGCGTGCAAGGTCTGTGAGCGGTCCTGTAAAGAGCAGCGTAACAGGTTCGGTTGACTTTTTCACTGTTTCAATCAGGTGAAGATGTGCAGGAAGCTTAGATGCTTTTGTATCAACAGCGCCTTTTTCATTTAAAATCGGCAGGGCATCTACATAAAAAGCATGCATACGCCATTCCTTTGGAAATGGATTCACACCTCTAGAATTGGAAGCGGCTACTTCAATCTCATATGGGCTAAAACGATCAATAATTTTCTGAGAGGCGCTCAGCGCAGGCTCTAAATAACAATCAGCAGGAATCACAGACGTCCCGATCACTTTCAGGTGTTCCATTTGAAGAAGCAGAAATAAGGACACGAGATCATCAACACCGCCGTCATGATTGAAATAGACAGGCTTTTTCATGGCATACCATCCTTTTCATCGTTTTCTTTTATCTTATCAGAATGCTGATCTGCTGAGGGAAACGTACCGTGAGATTTCAAATATTAGGGGGTTGTTCTGTTGCCATTTTCAAATCTCATAGTATAATTAAAGGTTGTTAGTGGTGAAAATAGATTGCATAATGATAATAGGATGATGATGAATGAAACGTGCTCGAATTATATACAATCCGACATCTGGACGTGAACTCTTTAAGAAGAATTTACCGCAGGTTTTGCAAAAATTTGAACAGGCTGGCTATGAAACATCTTGTCATGCGACGACATGTGCAGGAGATGCAACACAAGCAGCCGAAAAAGCCGCACAGAGAGATTTTGATTTAATTGTAGCAGCTGGTGGAGACGGTACGATTAATGAAGTCGTCAATGGATTAGCACCGCTTGAAAAAAGACCAAAATTAGGAATCATTCCAGTTGGAACGACCAATGACTTCGCAAGAGCACTTGGCATTCCAAGAGAAGATATTTTAAAAGCAACAGATGCCATCATTGATGGTGTAGCAAAGCCGCTTGATATTGGTAAAGTGAATGGACAGTATTTCATTAATATTGCGGGAGGCGGCCGATTAACAGAGCTGACCTATGAAGTGCCTAGTAAGCTGAAAACCATGCTAGGACAACTTGCGTATTATTTGAAAGGCATGGAGATGCTTCCTTCCATTCGCCCGACAGAAGTCGAAATTGAATATGACGGCAAATTGTTTCATGGAGAAATCATGCTGTTTCTTGTTTCACTAACAAACTCAGTAGGCGGCTTTGAAAAGCTCGCACCAGATTCCATTCTAGATGATGGGATGTTTGACCTGATCATTCTAAAGAAGGTCAATCTAGCAGAAGCCATTCGAGTGGTCAGCCTTGCACTTCGAGGCGAGCATATTCATGATAACAATGTCATCTACGCAAAAGCGAATCGCGTGAAGGTAGATGTAAAAGATAAAATGCAATTAAATCTAGATGGTGAATACGGCGGCATGCTGCCAGGTGAATTTGAAAACCTGTATCGCCATATTGAATTTATTGTGCCAAAAGCAACAGCTGAAAAAATAGGGTGAAGACTGAACTTGGTTCCTTATGGCGACCAAGTTTTTCTTTGCAAATGAGGTGATAAAATTGGTGAAAATGAAACCGCCTGTTGAAAAGAATGAATACTACAATGTAACCTTCGAAGATTTAACGCACGAAGGTGCAGGTGTAGCGAAAATTGAGGGTTTCCCTGTGTTTGTACCGAATGCCCTTCCTGAGGAACAAGGGAAAATCAAAGTCACACGTGTCAAAAAAGGATTTGCTTTTGGACGACTCATGGAGCTGACAAAGGAAAGTCAGCACAGGCAAGATGCGCCATGTCCTATCTATAAGCAGTGCGGAGGCTGTCAAATTCAGCACATGAGCTATGAAGGCCAGCTGCTTTTTAAACAGAAACAAGTAAAGGACGTATTGGAGCGGATCGGCAAGCTTGATATGAGCCGTGTAAAAGTTCATCCTGTACTCGGCATGGAAGACCCTTGGAATTACCGAAACAAAGCACAAGTACCAGTTGGCGAACGGGAAGGCGGACTTGTTGCTGGATTTTATCAGCAGCGTACCCATGAAATTATTGATATGGAAAAATGCTTGATCCAGCAATCAGAAAACGATGAAGTCGTTCAAGCTGTCAAAGAAATATGCCAAGCGTTCGGTATCAAAGCATATAACGAAGAACGTCATAAAGGCTGGCTTCGCCATGTCATGGTTCGCTACGGTATTGCAACAGGTGAAATGATGGTTGTGTTTGTCACAAGAACGGCTGATTTTCCGCAAAAGCAACAAGTGATTGAGCAGATTATAGCACGCTTCCCACACGTTCGGTCAATTGTGCAAAACGTGAATTCAAAGAAGACAAATGTCATTTTCGGAGACGAAACGACCGTTTTATGGGGAGAAGAATACATTTATGACACGATTGGCGACATCAAATTTGCTATTTCAGCCCGCTCGTTTTATCAAGTAAACCCAGCTCAAACAAAGGTGCTTTACGACAAAGCGCTTGAATATGCCGAGCTGCAAGGAGAAGAAACCGTCATCGATGCGTATTGCGGAATCGGTACAATTTCCTTATTTCTCGCACAAAAAGCAGGCAGAGTCTATGGCGTAGAAATTGTGCCAGAAGCAATTGAAGACGCAAAACGCAACGCTGCCTTAAACGGAATCACCAACGTCGAATTCGCAGTCGGCGAAGCAGAAACCGTTATCCCAAACTGGTACAAAGAAGGCATCAAAGCAGATACGTTAGTTGTCGATCCGCCAAGAAAAGGCTGTGATGAAGCACTGCTTGACACCATTTTAAAGATGAAACCAAACCGTGTTGTGTATGTGTCCTGTAATCCAGGGACGCTTGCTCGTGATTTGCGTATTCTTGAAGATGGTGGGTATGTGACGGAGGAAGTGCAGCCGGTGGATATGTTTCCGCATACCTCACATGTGGAATGTGTGGCGCAACTTATTTTAAAAGAAGGCAACTAACCTGTATGGGGGTTGTCTTTTTTTTATAGTAGGGGGATTAAAAAAGTTTTAGTTGAAGTTCCCTCAAACTCTTTTTTGGTAACTATTGGTACTTAATCAGCCAATTCACAGAAAATTATTTTAACTTTTTGATATAATAGGAATATGAATAAAATGTAAAATTGGTAATTAAAAGGATGATGAGAAGGTTTGTTATTGGAATATAAGAAAAATAATGGTCGTCGATTAGGGGGGAATAATAGTGAGCATTTTAGCATATATAGCTGGAACTTTGATAGCCCCAAATTTTGCGGGTTACCTGTTGTCAAAAGGTTTAACAAATCGAAATAAAAAGAGATTAATTAAAGACATAGAAGATATAGTTACTGAATTTAATCGTAAGTTTGATAATACTGAGGTTGATAGTAACTATTTTATAGAATTTCTTGAACAGAGCAAGACTGTTGAAACAATAATACAAAGAGTATTTTATGCATATAACACTTCAAAGGAAGATTACCAAGATATATTTAAGAAACTAGCAAAAGAAGCGGTTGAATTTGTCAATATTAAAAAAGATGAATTTAAGCATACGCCTATTAAGAAACCGACCGATTTTGAAGAGTACTTCTCTGATTTGTTTGATATACTAGTAAATTTTCGAGAATCGTTATTAGACATTAAAGACAGTGCGATTGTATCAATGGTTGATGAGTCAATTGGTAAATCAGAAGGGGAAATTATCAGAACAATTGAGGAGATAAGAGACAATTATTTGTTAGGAAGGAATAAACATCTTTCGTCTAATGAACAAATCAAGCGTAGGCTAGAGGAGTTGAATCGCGAATATAAATCAGCTTTTATTCCGTTGGACAATAGTCTTATAAAGAGAAAAGAATTTTCTATATGTAGAGAAGCATTAGTCTCAGAGAAATCTCTAATAATACATGGAAAGGCTGGAAGAGGGAAAAGTGGATGTACTGAAGATATTATCAATTATTGTGAAGAAAGTGAGATACCATACTTGGCAATTAAATTAGATAAACGAGTTCCAAGTATGACTGCGGAGAAGTGGGGAGAAGATTTAGGATTACCTGCATCAATCACTCATTGTATCCACAGTGTTTCTAAAAATAAAAGGGCAGTAATTATTTTGGATCAGTTAGATGCCCTGCGTTGGACTCTGGCGCATTCTAGAGATGCTTTATTAGTATGCTCTCAGATTATTAATCAAATAGAGGTATTGAATAATGATAGAGCAAACAAGATATCTGTTGTTTTTGTGTGTCGAACTCATGATTTGGAAAACGATAATAATATTAGATCATTATTTAAAAAAGATGATTCAAAAGAGGACGTTATTCAATGGGATAGGGTTCAGGTTAATGAGTTGGACGAGGATTTAGTTGAGGGTATTGTTGGAAAGCGTTATGAACAACTAACAAGTAAACTGAAAGAGATACTAAGAATTCCAAGCAATTTATATATTTGGAAACAGCTAGATCCTGGTAAAGTATATGCAGAATGTTCTACAGCAAGCCATTTGATCTCTGAATGGTGGGGGCAGTTATCAAATAAATGTTTTGAATTTGGATTGAGAGAAGACAATCTATTTCAGATTAAAGATAAAATAGTAACTTTTCTAGAGAGGTCTAGTAAAATATTTATTCCTTTAAGTATATTAAACGAAAATAAATCATCTTTAGAATTTTTATCTTCAAATTCTTTCTTAATTATTCAAGGAAAGAAAGTTTCGTTTGCCCATCAATCTATATTAGACAGTTTTTTAGCAGAAAAGATGCTTCAGAGATATTATGATGGTGAAGATATTGTAGATATTATTGGTACTAAAGATAAACAAACACCTGGTAAAAGATATCAAGTGCAAATGTTTATGCAAAATTTATTTGAATTTGATAGCCGCGATTTTATTATTGTTGGACAAAAAATGTTTGAAGCAAAACAAATCAGATATTTTGTCAAATTTGTTTTTTTCGAAGTGCTAAATCAGATAGATAAAATAGATGAAAATATACAAAACTTTATAGTGAATAACTGTGAAAATGAAAGTTACGGCAATCACATTATTAATAACGTTATATTTTCAAAGCCCAATTATATTAAGTTGCTTAGACAATGTGGCATTTTAGAGAAATGGTTTAACACCCCATCTAAGAAAGATATGGTTATCAATTTTTTTGTAAGTATAAGCCCAAATTTTGAGGCTGAGGATATTACGTTAATTGAAAAATATTCATTTAATTCACAGGAAGACGATAATAAATTCTCTAAATGTTTTTTGCGAGATATAAATCAGGATACGGATGAGTTATTTGAATTAAGAATGAAATTTTATAAGCGATATCCGCGAATGACTGATAACTATTTTGATTTTAAGTCGATGCTTAAAAATAGTGAATTAAGAACAATACGGCTATTAACTTTTTTATTGGAAAATAAAATTAAAAGCAAGGGGAAACAAATTTATTATTACGAAGAAACATTTCTCTATGAAGACTCTGAAATTCTAATCAATAATGGAGAAGAGGTTCTTAATTTATTATTACCACTCGTTCCAATAGATAAAGACGTAAGCTTTATTTATAGTGATTGGTCTGGGAAATATATTCATAAAAGAGGGCTAGAAAGGGCTTGTATTCAAATTATAAAGAAAGCGAATGCAGCAATAATTTCTCAACACCCAGAAAAATTCTTTGATTATTATAATAAATACATGGGGAAAGGTAATGATTTATTTAATGAAATTATATTGGATGGATTATTTAGATTGTCAGAAAATTATAGTGATGTTGTAATTAATTATTTATGCACCGATTTAAACAGTAACGTATTCGATAATACAAGTGGCAATGGTGATAAATTACTTCTTGCCAAACAAATATTAGAAAAACATACGAGATACTGTAGTGAGGATATTTTCAATTTATTAGAAGAGAGAGTTCTAAGTTATCTTTCTCCGCAAGCTAAAGACGTATATCGTCGTAGAATTAATTATAATAGAGAAAAAAATGGTCGTACAGTTTATTGGAGTTTTTGGGGTGATTTTCAAAAAGAAATTTTAGAAGTTCTTCCCTATAATCGATTGAGCATTCAAGCAAAAAATTTGTTGCGTATTTTAAGACGTAAATTCCCTAAAGGGTCAATTTTATATAAATATACAGATGGACATAGCGGATCGATAAGCTCACCCGTGGCGGGGAAAAAATTAAATAACAAAAAGTGGATAGAGATTTTAACTAATAAAAAACTTATTCAAAAAGATTCTTCCAGATGGATAGAGGTTCCAGAAGGTTTTATTAGCTCTTCTATTGAAGAATTTGCAAGTAGTTTTAGTAAAGCTGTTTCCGAGGAACCTGAAAGAATGATAAATCTAGTTCTTTCAAATAAAGAGAAAGTTCTGGAATCATACGTAGATTCCTTATTTAGTGGCGTTGCATCTAGTAAGGCATTGGGGGATGTGCCGATAGAGTTATTGGAAAAAATGATTTTGACCTATCCATATGATTATACCTCATATCGGGCGAACGAAATTTGCTCAATCATTAGAGACAGGAAAAACGTAAATTGGTCTCAGGAGATTTTGGATATTCTAAAGGATATTGCGATTAACCATGATAACCCAGAATTAGGAATTGTGAATGTAACTAATAATGAGGATAAAGAAATGCGTAGCTATGCCATGCTACAAAGTAATGCGATTAACTGTGTAAGGGGTAACGCAGCTCAAGCAATAGCTGAGTTATTATGGAATGAAAGAACTTTGTTTAAACAGTTTAAAGATACAATTGAAAGATTGGTATTTGATGAAAATCCGGCAGTGAAGTTAGCTAGTTTATTCGCATTATGGCCTGCCTATAATATTGAAAGAAAGTGGGCATCAGAGATAATATTAAATCAATATGCTAAAGATTACAGGTTAGCAGGTTTCTATGATACGAAAAATATGCTCTTTTTGCTTTATCCTAAATATCGTGAACAAGTACTGAAAACTATAAAAAAATGCTACGAATCCGAAGATAAAGACCTAATTGATATGGGTGCAAATTGTCTTTCAGAAATGTTTATTCGTAATAATGAATTTTCCGAAATAATTAATAACGTAGATGCAATGAGTGAAGCACAAGCAAAAGCCATACTTCATATGGCTACTAACTATTTTAACAAAGGTGAATTTAATTCAATAGTAAAAGATTTAATACGTAAATTTAAGGCAAGTGCATTAGATCTCGAGATGCCAATTTCACGATTATTTTATGATGATCTCATTGATTTAAAGAGAGATAAGGATTTTATGATTGAAATAATGAATTCTGGTTTAAACCGTAGAATAGTACATGCTTTTGTTCATTATCTTGAAGAAAAATCAAAATCATTTGTTGATTACAAAGATATTATATTTTCAATGAGTTACCACTTACTTGGAAACGAAGTTGGTAAGTTTGAAGAGATTTGGGGAATAGAAGATGAAATTTCTAAATTGATTATTAGATTATATGACGAAACCTCTAACTCAACTATCCCTGAGATAAAAGATATTGCAAATGAATGTCTTGATATATGGGATTTGATGTTCGAAAAGGAATTTGGTCAAATTAGATACTTGAGCCAAAAACTAATGGAAAGGTAAGAAGATGTTGTATAACTCCTATGTATATCAGTTTTACTTTAAGTACTTCATTTTTCTCAAGTAATTTAAAAGAAAAAATTCAGATATCTTGAGTAATCTATATTCGTCCCTTATGTTAATTAGATAAATTCTATATATCAATAAACCCCCTTCTCCATTATAGGATAGGGGGTTCTTCTTCTATATTCTGATTTTTTTGATCTAGTGCGGAGGATATGATATCAAGTCCGATGTATAAAAAGCTAACAAAGAAAGATAAAATTAATACACCATTCCCCCATATAGAAACTTCAATTATCTTTAAATTGAGTACATATTTAATCGTGAAGTAAATAAGAGCCCACGAAGCAAAAAATTCTAAAATATAGGTTATCCATTTTGGGACCTTCAACAAAAAAGTGATTCCTTTCCCTATAAATAAAACTATAAATGACCAAAAAACTACGATGATGCTAACTAACAACGAAAAGGTAAACAAAGAAAAAAATGAATCATAAGTTATGTATTCGCCGAAAAGAAAATTCACTCCCAATGATACTAGGTAAAGCATGAAAGTTGGAAGAGCAATAGCGAAACTTAAAGAAAAAAGTAATAGTAAAATAAAAAGAATGGCAGCAATAGCGCCAGGAGGTTTATCTACAACATTTTTCTTCCTTAAAAAAGTATAAAATATGATAGATACTAAAAGGAGTATTAAAAAAGTCAGTGAAATCACATAAGAAAAAGACATGCACACCCTCCACAAAAAAGTGCTATTAGAAACTAATAGCACTTATTTTTATATTTAGATAAGAGCAATAATGAACTTTGCCAATGTTTTAGCAACATCTTTAGGCGCACCAATTTTAGTGAAAGCTTTTGTGAATTGTTTTTCAGTCCATTTTTCACCTTTATCCATTATCTTTGCGACTTTAGCAGAATGCTTTCTGACCCAAGCAGCCGCCTTTGGACTTAAGGGTTTCAATGCTCTTGATAGTAACCACCCACCAGAACGACAAGCAGCTCTGAATGCTTTATATGTCCATGAAACAGCTCCTTGAGTAGAAACTTCCCCGTTTACAGCTGTTTGAGTTGATAGTGCATTAGACTGAATAGGACTAGTCCTATTATTTGTTGC
Organism: Bacillus sp. FSL R5-0397; assembly: GCF_038593395.1. Classification (NCBI taxonomy): domain Bacteria; kingdom Bacillati; phylum Bacillota; class Bacilli; order Caryophanales; family Bacillaceae; genus Bacillus; species Bacillus sp. FSL R5-0397. The sequence goes on from NZ_CP151992.1 coordinate 721,621, forward strand.
AGCTTGTTGTAAAGAAGTTTTATATACTTTCGTATGTACTGGTGCTGTTGATTTAGCCGGCTCTGCTGCAAATGCAGTAGTCGCACCAAGGCCAGAAGTCAATAAAGTTGCGCTTAGTAGTACAGGAACAAATTTTTTTCTAAAAGTCATGTTAATTTCGCCTCCGAAAATTTAATGAAGAGGCTGTTTATAAGTTAGAAAATTCTTGTTGTTCAAGCCTCAATTATAAAATACTTCTTAAGAAAATCCAGTGAAATATGACTTAAACACGTATAGGTCTTTTATATAAGAAAATCACTCCTTTTTATAACATACATAAAATTGTAACAAAAACCATATTAAGGATAAATAGTAATTTTGTTCTATATTTTTGTGGTGTGATATATTCGTGTAGCTAAGATTGCGGTTTGTTTTCAGCGTGGAGAAACTTCTTTCTTCTCAAGTTGGTATCTTGATAAATGATTACTTGCTGTCCATCGCGTGACACGTTTCCTAGCAGGAACGGCATTTACGTCTCTTCAAATTTTTGATATTTTATTAAGTACGATAGCATTTATTAATGTTCATTTTATGGTCCTTTTGCGTATAATGATTAATAATGTATATAAATGATATTTTACAGAAGGACATGCCCTTTAGGCGCTATGTCATGAGAGGAATTGGATGAAAGATGAGTAAAAATTTCTGGCGTGATTTACCACGGCCATTTTTTATATTAGCACCAATGGAAGAAGTGACAGATGTTGTGTTTCGTCATGTTGTGAGTGAGGCGGCGAGACCTGATGTTTTTTTTACAGAGTTTACGAACAGTGAGAGCTACTGCCACCCTGATGGCATTCAAAGTGTGAAAGGCCGTTTAACATTTACAGAGGATGAGCAGCCGATTGTTGCTCATATTTGGGGAGACAAGCCTGAGAACTTTAGACAAATGAGTATTGGAATGGCGGAGTTAGGATTTCAGGGGCTTGATATTAATATGGGCTGTCCTGTCCCAAATGTCACGCAAAACGGGAAGGGCAGTGGATTGATTCTTCGTCCAGACGTTGCGGCAGAGCTGATTCAAGCGGCAAAAGCAGGGGGATTACCTGTTAGTGTGAAAACAAGACTAGGGTTTACAGAGGTCGATGAATGGCGTGGTTGGCTCAGACACATTTTGGAGCAAGACATTGTGAATTTATCGATTCATCTTCGTACTAGAAAGGAAATGAGCCAGGTAGATGCGCACTGGGAGCTTATTCCTGAGATAAAAAAACTGCGTGATGAAGTAGCACCTGATACGCTTTTGACGATCAATGGTGATATTCCTGATCGTCAAACGGGCTTAAAGCTCGCTGAGCAATATGGAATAGACGGAGTGATGATTGGGCGCGGAATTTTCCATAACCCATTTGCCTTTGAAAAAGAGCCGAAAGAGCATACGAGTGACGAACTGTTAGGTCTTTTAAGATTACATCTTGATCTTCATGATCAATATTCTTCATTAGGTTTGCGTCCATTTAAGGCACTTCATCGTTTCTTTAAGATTTATGTGAAAGGGTTCAGAGGAGCGAGCTTCCTAAGAAACCAATTAATGAACACATCATCAACAGATGAAGTGCGTGCAATGCTAGATGAATTTGAAGCGAGAAATCAAGAACAATCATGATCAACAAGAGGAGGGGTAACCCTTCTCTTTTTTTATGAATAGGACTATTAAACTAGTTCTCTCAAATGATAAAATGAGATAGAAATAACAATTGGAGGTATTTTATTTGAAACCATTTTGGGACACAGACAGAGAAAGTGAAGAGACTTTTAAGAAAATCAATGAAAAAGGCATTGCAAAAGCAGAAAAGAAACTAGGCGTCACCTTGCCTGATACATATAAGAAGCTTATCCTCGAACAAAATGGCGGTTATACCCTACATAATGCTTTTCCAACAGACCAGCCGAATGGATGGGCAGAGGATCATGTGTCATTTGATCATTTAAGAGGAATCGCGAAAGGCGAAGGTATCATGGATAGTGATTATTTAATAGAAGAATGGGAATTGCCTGAGGGTCTTGTGCTTATTTGTGGGGATGGTCATACGTGGATCGCTTTGGATTATAGAGAAACAAAGGAACATCCGCCGATTCATTACTTTGATCTAGAATATGAAACGGATTTCAAATTAGCGGATTCGTTTGATGAACTAATTGCAGGGCATTATACCGCAGAAGATAGCGAAGAAGATGGGATGTCAGATGAAGAGTGGCAGGCTGAATATGAAAAGCAGAATCCGCCATTATCAAAAGAAGAAGTGAAAGATATCTTTTTAACCAAAGACCCTGAACAGCTTTCAAAAATCTCGAATTTCCAAGTGGAACAAATTGATGATATCAAGTGGATTTTTTCTGAAGTAGAAACATATATGGAAACCCTTCAGGACGAAGAAATGTTAACGACTGTTGGCTGGGCAATCAATACGATCTTTATAATGAATGACGAAATGATTAAGCAGCATGCTGATGTTGTCGAGCATGCACGTCGTTTTGCGAAGCATTTGAATCAATCAGAAATAGATGAAATGCCCCACATTGCCTTTAATATATCAATCGCATTGGAATTTGATTTAGAAGAATAAGTATCTATCATTTTTTAAATAGACCCCCTTATCAAAAAGGGGGTCACCAATTCCTTTACTCTGTACTCTCCTCAACATCACGGCTATCTTCTGTTTCACCAATATAAATAGGACCGTTTGCATGGTCGATTCGGATTGGCCATTCGTATGGGACTTGCAGGCGTCGTGCGATGGCTCTCCAAAATTTTGCAGAATCAAATTCTAGTTCTTGAAAGTCTTTAAGCAATTCTTTATAAGAAGATCCATCAAATTGAATGTACGAGTCTTGCAGACGCATAAAGGCGTAATGTCTCACTTCTAATGCTGCCGCAGCTTCCATTTCTTCTTCTGTTGCTTCGCCAATGATTGTTCCTGCGGGTGGAAGCATGTCGTATACGTTAAATTCCTCTTCTTCTTCGTGTGCTGCATTGTGCTGTTGATCTGACATTTTTTTCACTCCTTCTAGTCTTCATCAAGCTTTTATTCGTGCTTACTTCTATTATCGGAAGGAAATGCGAAATGTGGAATGAAAAAAGAAGCAGATCCACAATACTTGCTTTTTCTTCTTGAATCCTCTATGATCAATTACAGATATAAAAGGTCTACAATAGATAGAAAGGAATGTTTCTATGAAATATTCTAAAGCGACCAACTATGCGCTTCATACGATGGTCTTTTTAACCCTTGCACCAAAGGGAAAAGCAATAGGCGTCGAGCCTCTCGCCAAGATGCAAGATCTTTCACCTACCTATTTATCTAAAATTTTAACAAAGCTTGTGAAGGCGGGATTGATTGAATCAACACCTGGCGCAAAAGGTGGTTACACCATTCTGAAAAAGAAGGAGGACATTTCGTTTCTAGACGTCATTCAGGCGGTAGAAGGACAAACCCATTTATTTCGTTGTTCTTTAGCACATGATTCTTTCATGCCTCACGATGACTGTTTGATTGAACAAGTCATGCAAGATGTTGAAACAAAAATGCAGGAGACGTTAAGTCAAAAGCGGTTAGTTGATATTGCAAGCCAAATAGAGCAGACAGAAAAAAATCCATTTTTCAACATGTGATTTTTTTGAGCGAATTATAGATATTAAGAGTCTTTAAAGTCTTGGATGAAAAGGAGCGGTTTATATGATATTAGATTGTGCCATTATTGGAGGCGGGCCAGCCGGATTAAATGCAGCTCTTGTTGTGGGGCGGGGCAGAAAACAGGTCATGATATTCGATGACGAGATGCCAAGAAATCGAGTGACTCATGAATCACATGGATTTATTACAAACGATGGAATGACACCGTTTGAGATCAGACAAGCGGGAGAAGCGGATCTTCAAAACTACCCCAATATCCAAATCAAACGAAGCAGAGTTGTGGAGATACAAAATCATGAGGATAACTTCGCGTTACTGACACAAGAAGGAGAAAGATTCGAAGCGAAAAAAATCATTTTGGCCACAGGACTTCAGGACATATTACCAAAGATCAACGGGATTCATGAAGTGTATGGAAAGACGTTGTTTAGCTGTCCTTTCTGCGATGGCTGGGAGCTGAAGGACAAGCCACTTGCCCTGATTGCAGAGAACCAGCGCGCTTTGCATATGGCGAAACTTCTTTCCAATTGGACAAACGATTTGATTGTATTTACAAATGGACAGCAAGTGTTAGCTGAAGAGGAGAAAGCACTGCTATCAGCACATTCTATTCAAGTTATTGATGTGCCAATTGTAGCGATCCATCATGACAATGGTCAGCTACGCTCTCTTCAGCTTGTAAATGGAGAGATAGTGATAAGAGAAGGCGGATTTGTCGCAAGTGATTTCAAGCAGTCAACCCCTTTTGCTGAAAAACTAGGCTGTCAAATGACGAAAAATGGGGGCATTGAAACAGATATTCTTGGGCGTACAACCGTCAGCGATATTTTTGCATGTGGTGATAATTTAGGCGGACCTGCTCAGCTTGTTCTTGCAGCAGCAGCTGGAAGTCAGGCAGGAATGGGCGTCATTCATGAACTTGTGCAGGAAGAGTTTCAACAAAAAACATCTCTGTAAAAAGAGATGTTCAGCGATGAGCGATTTTCCGTTTTACTAAGACGTGAGCAGTCCATTCAAAAAGTGCGTAGATGACAAAGAAGATTAGGATCCAGCTACTGACATCGACCCATACATTGTTGATATGAATGATGTTCGCCTGATCAAGTCCAGCCTGTATCCACATCGTGATCAATGCGGTGAGGAACACCTGTAAAAACCATTTTTTCAATTGGTCACACCTCCATCTCTTTCTATCATATAAGAAATGACAGTTTATTTCCAATTGAATTTCCATCAGTTTCAACGGTAAAATAAGAAATAAAACCAATGGAAGGACATGAGATGAGCGATCAAACCAATCGTTTTTTAAAAAGTCATTTTCCTGATCTTGTCCTCACGCCGTCTCTTTTTTATAGGTGGCCTTTTGGTCTTCGCTTTGAAGTGGCAGATTGGTCATTAGGAGAAGAATCGGTTGTATTAGAAAAAGCAGGCGATCGGGCTTTGAAAATCGTTAGATATGCTTTTGATCCAGAAGACGATATTCTACTTGTCACGGATGTCTATACGCAGCATGAACATGAATTAACGAAGCAAAAGCTCCTTGTTTATCAAAAATATGCCGACCGACAAGTGCGTCACCGATTGCGTCACGAGCGTTTGACCTATATACAACCAAAACAAGAAGAAACAATGAAAATAGAGAGATTTACACTCAAGTGTCAGTTGCAAGATATTCGATTGCGCCCGCTATTACAAGCCATATGCCAAGAGGATTTCTACAAACCGAATCAAATCATGAAAGGAAAGCTTGGTTATGACATTTATCTCATCAATCTCTCAAAACAGATGATTTTCCACTTATATGATGATCGAGGCTGTGATCTTATTGCGGCAGATCCAGAACATCTGTGTCCAGTTTATGAAGGTTTACAGCACTGGCTCTTAGACTATGACCGTGCTCAGATGGATCAGTTGTTTGCCGGGAAATAAGAAAAACCGCACTTTGACAAGTGCGGCTTCTTTTTATGCTTCGACTTTATTGAAAAACTGTGGTAGATATTCTTTATGTGCTTCTAGCATTTCATCTAGGATGCTTTTTGCAATGGCATCTGATGGGACGAGCGGATTGATGGTCATGGCGACAAGTGCTGTGTTGTAGTCGCCTGTCACGGCTGCTTCAGCGGCTACACGTTCAAAGGATTTAATTTGAGAAATAAGTCCTTTGACAGCGACCGGCATTTCACCAACAGCAATTGGTTTTGGGCCGTCTTTTGTGATGACACAGTTCAGTTCAACGGCAGAATCATTTGGAATGTCACTGATGGCGCCATTGTTGATTGTGTTTACAGGCTGAATGTCATGCTTGTCGTTATAAATGGATGCGATCAAGTTACATGCTGCATCACTGTAGTAAGCACCGCCTCGTTTTTCAAGTTGTGGCGGCTTAATATCAAGATCAGGATCTTTGTAAAGCTCGAACAGGTCATTTTCTAGTGCACGGACGACTTCTGCACGAGTTCCTTCATTCTCTGCTGCTTTCTTTTCTTCAGCCAACATATCACTTGTTTTGTAATAGTAGCGGTGGTACGGACAAGGGATTACGCCAAGCCCTTTTAAGAAATCTGCATCCCACGGAATGGCGTGAATGTTGTTCATCGACATCGTAGAGTTTGGATCTGCCATGTCTTCGATCACTTGATCCATGATGCTTTTGCCATCTAAGAACACGTTCAGTCCAAATACCATATGGTTTAATCCAGCAAAGCTGACTTCGACTCTGCTTGCGTCGACATCAAGTCCTTTGGCGATGCCCATGCGAATGCCGATTGGTACGTTACATAAGCCAACGACTTTGCGGTGGTTTGAATAGCGAAGTACGGCTTCTGTGACCATACCAGCTGGGTTGGTGAAATTCACAAGCCAAGCATCCGGGCATAATTCTTCAATATCTTTCACAATCTCAAGAATGACAGGGATGGTACGCAGACCCTTGAATAGACCGCCTGGACCGTTTGTTTCTTGACCAATGACATCATATTTTAAAGGAATGCGTTCATCCTTCATACGTGCTTCCAGTAATCCGACGCGGAATTGTGTTGTGACGAAATCAGCGTCTACCAGTGCTTTCCGGCGATCTAAAGTTAAATGAACCTCGATTGGAAGTCCCGCTTTTTTCACCATGCGTTTTGCAAGATTTCCGACGATCTCAAGCTTTTCTTTACCTGCTTCGATATCGACGAGCCAAAGTTCGCTAATTGGAAATTCCTCGTACCGTTTAATGAATCCTTCGACAAGTTCTGGTGTATAGCTTGATCCTCCGCCGATTGTGACAACCTTTAATCCTTTTGCCATGTTCTGCACCTCCGAATAATGTAACGCACAATGTTATAATAGAGTGAATCAATCTTTTATCATTTGTTTGTACATCTATAGCTTATCGTGAGAGTACCTTGTGCGTAAACGGTTTCAGCGTCTTTAGGCAAGGGTGCCCTATTTAGAGATTTGTTACATAAAAGAAACGTGTTGTGTCATGTTGTTGGAGAAAGGGGAAGTCAGATGTTTTCAAGTGAGGTCATTTCCAGCTTTAATGAACTAGAAAGCGCTTTATACCGATACATTATGGAAAACAGTGAAAAAGTCGTCTATATGAGAATTCGTGATTTGGCAGATGCCGCACATATATCGACCTCATCTGTCCTTCGCTTTTGTCGAAAAGTGAATTGTGAAGGCTTTTCAGAATTTAAGGTGAAGCTCAAAATGTATTTAGAAGCAGAACAAACACCTTCTTTGAAAAGCACGCAGCATTTCTTGTATGAATTTATCGAACGGACACTTAAAGGAGATTTTGAGGAGAAGATTAAAGAGGCAGCGAAGCTCATTGCGGGTGCAAAGAATGTGCTGTTTATTGGGACGGGCAGTTCTGGTATTTTGGCGCAGTATGGGGCAAGGTACTTTTCGAGTCTTGAGAAATTTTCATTCTACATCAACGATCCGTTTTTCCCGATGAATATGCAGTATTTAGACAATAGTGTCACCATTGTGCTGTCGGTATCAGGAGAGAACAGTATTACGATTGATCATATTTCGAAACTTAAAAGAGAAGGCAGCACGATCATTAGTATTACTAACAATCAGCACTGTACAATTTCTCGTATTTCTGACTTAAATATTGCTTATTACGTTACAGACGAACGAGTCCATAGAGCCAACATTACTACACAGACACCCGTTGTGTATATCCTAGAAGCAATGGCGCGTGACATGTTTGCGATGTTAAAAGAAAAGTAAAAGAGCCGCTGCCTTAAACAGCGGCTCTTTTTTTCTGCATCATGAAAGTGGTGATGGCAATGCTTGAGCAGATGAGTACAAACAGTCCGCCTAACAAATACACAAATCTCGCTCCGAATGTATCCGCAATTAATCCAACAAAGAAAATAGATAAACTGACAGACATAGAAGAGAGAACGTATTGAGCCGAATACACCTTTGATAACTCATGGACTGGCGTTTCCGTTTGGAGGATGGTTTGCTGCGAAACATCCCGAATTTGATAGGCAGGCCCCATTAAAATACAAAGCAGCAATGCAAGCCATGGCAGGCTGTTTAGTGAAAATAGGATCGTCAGCACTGCATAAATAAAAGAGCCCGCTGCCATAAAGAGGAGAAGTTGTTTTTGAATAAACTGACTTAGCCATGCAGCCATGAGTCCGCCTATAATGGCACCTATATAATATGCGGCATTGATATATCCCCACCATTCCGCACCTTCATTTAAAACAAGTGTGACAAAGGCAAGCGTAACCGGTCCGACCCACAAAGCACCTGCAATATTTTCACTAACATCCATGAAAGTCAGGATGCGAACCGTTTTGTTTGTCCAAATGATCTTCCAGCCATCCTTGAAACCGTTCATCTTATTTTCTTTTTGAACCGTGTCTTCTTGCTTGAGTAGAGAAAAAACAGGGATGATCAATAGATAGGACAACACAATCATGAAACAAGAGGCCCACATTAAATAAAATGGACCAATCAACAGGACGAGCATTCCAGTAAACGAATAGCCGGCGATTTGAACAGATTGATAAAAAACGGAGACTGTACTGTTCGCTTTCACAAGCTGATTTGCTGATACAAGCATCGGCATGATGGCCTGTAATAAAGGGCTGATGAACCCGCCTGTGATGGAAATCAAAACGAACGCACTAAACAGCCAGATCAGGTGCTGCTGAAAGAAATCAAATTGGGTCGTGAATACGACGAGCATTCCAATACGTAAAAGAGGGACCCATTTCAATAGACGCTTGGCTTGAAAGAGTTCTGTCAAAACAGGAGAGAGGAGCCCAGCCAATAGCTGACATAGTGTTCTTATGAGCGGAAATACAGCCGCATAGGCGACAGATTGTGTATCTTGATAAATAACCAATGTGACTGTCATCAAAAATAGAATATCACTTAGCATGAGAAGGCTTTTACTGCCTGTATAACACCAAAACTTATTTCCCATATCCAACCGACTCCTTTTCAAAAACAAGTTCAGTATAGCATGAGAGTGAAGGAGCTAGAGGTTTTCCATTGAAAAATACATCTTAAGGATGAGAGGATTGTGATAAGCTAAATGAAAGGACATTGTAAGGAAAGGGGTTCAATCCATTGAAAAAATTACCAGCGCATGACTTTTTGGACAAGCATGGCATCCCGTATGACATCAAAACATTTTCTGCCGAAACAGAGAAGGGCGCATCGAATGTAGCGGCTGCTCTTGGTTTTAGAGAAAGACAAATGATCAAGACATTGATCTTTGAAACAGGGGAAGGGGAGCAGCTGCTTGTAATGGTTGGTGCTGACCAGCACATCAAATCAGGGAAACTAAAGAAAGCCGCAGGCTCTCGCAATATCAAAATGGCTTCACCAGACACGGTGCTTGAAGTGACAGGCTATCGGATTGGCTCTATTCCGCCATTTTGTTGGCAGCCTGAAGGGTTCCGCACGATTATCGAAGCATCGCTATTAGAAGAAGAGATATTAGGCGTTGGAGCGGGAGAATGGGGAAATGAAATACTCATCACACCAGAACAATTAGTGATAGCCTCAAAAGCGGTCCCATTTGATCTTGTTCAGCCATCCGAATAGAAAAAGTGCCTGTTGCTGAAGCAGGCACTTTTTTAATTGGAGTCAGGTGCTATAAAGGGTCCGATGTCTTTCATTTGCAGAAAAGCATTCACCGTCCTATTTTCCTCAAGGTCATTCGCCCGTTTGCAGACCACAACAGGTCTGATAATGTCTATTCCTTCGATATACACGCGCCCAATCTCTCCACGTTCTAAGCTTCGCTGAACAGCGTCACGAGGAACAAGGGTAATGCCATAGCCAGCTTTGATCATTTGAATGGCTTCGTGGACACCACTGAATTGTAAATCAACGGTCGGTTTTTTAATTCCTTTAGCGGTAAAAAGGGAAAAAAGCTTGTCTCTCGTCGAACTGCCTTCTTCTCGCATTAAAAAGGGTTCATGGCTTAGGCGTTCTAGGGGGACGGTTTGTCCATTTAACGGGTGATCCACAGGCACGATAAAGTCATAACTTAAATCAGTCAAGTGAGAGGTGTGAAGATCTTCGTGGTGCAGATCCTCTATTACGGCGATCGCCACATCTGATTGATATTGAAGCAGGCTTTCGATCACTTGAGCGGAGTTTCCGCTTTTTAATTCAATGTCTGTCTGTGGCGATGATGTTTTAAAAGAGGCAAGCCAATCAGGCAGCAAAAAGTTAAGTGGTACGTAGGTAGAAGCTATTCTGAGTCTTCCTTTTTTTCCGTTTTGCAGAAGAGTAATCTGATATTCTACTTCTTTTTCCGCCTCGAATACTTGCCGGGCATATGGATACAGGATCTTTCCCATCTCCGTCAGTGTAATCCCCCGGCCGTTTCGTTTGAAAAGACGAAAGCCGATCTCTCGTTCAATGCTTCGTAATTGTGCTGTCACAGCCGGCTGTGTCAAAGACAGCACGTCTGCCGTTTGTGTGACACTTTTTGTTTCGGCTACCTTTGCAAAAATACGGAGGGCATGTAAATTCATCTTTGCACCGCCTATCAATTATTTTGATGATTCAATCAAAAACATTCATTAGATTTATTATAAGGTATCCCTTATCGTAAAGGTAGCGAAGGGGGAAGAAAAAATGGATCGTCGTCAAAAGCAAGTTGTGTCAATTTCGCTCATCACAGCATTTGCCCTTATTGGGGATTCAATGCTCTATATTGTTCTCCCGGTCTATTGGAAAGAGATTGGTTTATCATCCATTTGGGAGGTGGGGTTACTGCTGTCTATCAACCGATTCATTCGTATCCCGCTAGCACCTGTCGTATGGTGGCTCTATCGATATATCCCAATGAAGACCGGTGTACTGATCGCAATTTTGATCGCGTCAGTGACCACGATATTATATGGTATGAGTGGATTTTGGATGCTATTGATTTGCCGCTGTGCATGGGGTCTCGCTTGGACGTTACTCCGTATGAGTGGGATGAGGGTCTTGGCTGAAATGGACGAAGGCTCACAAGGACATTTGACGGGTCTTTATAATGGGCTTTACCGGCTTGGCAGTTTATTTGGCATGTTATTTGGTGGAATCTTTGCCAGCTTGATCGGTTTTCAGTCCATGACGCTTGTCTTTGGCTTACTCACATTGATGGGCTGCATTTTTTATGTATCGTTGGATGAAATTGAAAAGAGAGAAGGCACGCAGGTGTATCATGGTATCAAACAAAAGTGGTTTACACGAGATGTGGTAAAAGTACTGATAACAGGCATGCTGATCGCACTGATCATCCAAGGTTTATTCGCATCCACGCTGAGTCATGTCATTGAAGCAAAGATTGACCAAGATGAATTGACTCTGTTTGGCTTTGTCATCGGAGCTTCGGCTTTAAGCGGTGTTATTCAAGCACTCAGGTGGGGGTGGGAACCATTTCTCGCACCGAGAACGGGCAAATGGTTTGATCGTCTTGTGATGAAGGAACGAATGTTATGCTGGATGTTTCTTTCATTTGGAGGGCTCAGTTTTCTTGTGATCATGCTGAAGGTAAGCGGCTGGTTCCTATTGATGCTGCTTTTGATGCAACTGATGGCAACAATTGTCACAACATTCACCGATACACTTGCCTTTCAAAAAGCTTCTGCTCAAACAGATAAGAACCGCTTTCTCGCCAGCTATTCTTTTGTTCAAGATATGGGGGCTGCTTTAGGACCTTTGTGTGGGTATACGTTGATCCAGTTTTTCGGAACAAACAGCGTCTTTTGGCTGATGCTTATCATAAGTTTCATGCTCGTCAGCATGTGGATAAAAAGCGGGCAGCATGTTTCTTCTAGTGCAGTGTAAGAAATAAAGCGTTATATAAAAAACTGCCTCATGCAGCTAATCGCAGGAGGCAGTCATATTCTCTTATTCTAAGTCTGAATCATAGGCTTTTTGCGTGAGTTGGCTGACGACCTCTTTCAAGCCATTGGGTTTATGGAATTCAACAGGTGTGCTTCCTTTTTCAAATACAATTTGATCTGCTTCAACGAGCACGACATATCGATTGTTGACCTTTGCAATATGAATCGAGTGACCGAAGTCGGCTAAAAGTCCTTTAATTTCTGTTTCGCCTAGACGCATCTTCATCGTGATATCAGGGGTTTGTTCAACAATGTGTGAAGCCGCTAGCGTGACCTGTTCTGTATCGAGTGTTTCCCGAATCTCCCGTTTTTCACTTGCTTCCCATATTTCAAGGTCCTCTTCAAATTGTTTTAATTCTTCACTTTCATCCTGAAATGTTTCAAATACATGTTCCTGCACCATATTCATGACCTGTGATTTCATGATTTCAGGCATCGATTCCCCGTATTCGACGAATTTTAGAAAGTCTTCAAAATAACGAGCGTGTGAGGATTGGTGAATTTTCACTTCGGCTTCCTCTGTCATGCCCTCTTCTGGCATAAACGGGTATTGAATCGATTTCATGTTTTTTGTTGTAATCGCCATTTCGACTTTTTTGATCAAGGTAGATGTATCAGCAATAGAAGCGACTTTCTGTTCAAAATCGCATTTCATGATAAAGACAAAAGAGTCATCGAAATACTTTTTAGGAACCGCAGATGCAACCAAAAACACGCCGCCTCTGACAGCACTTGTATCTAAATAAGTGCGAACAAATTGTTCACTGCATTCGTTAAATACTTCTTTTGTATCTGCAAATCTCGTCTGATGAAATAAATTGTAGTTTGGATTTGAATCGAGTTCATGCCCGGGTTCGACAATAAATCGGCCAATTTTAGTCGGTACTTGCTCAGACTTAGGGTGTCTGTCCACTTTTCGTTTGACGATTTTTTTAAGCTCACCGTCTAGAAAGTCTTTCAGCTCACTTTGTTCAAATTCCTCTTGGTCTAATGTTTGGTAATGTTTAAACCGTTTATTTGCTTGTTCCTCTTTGCCTTCTATTTCAACCACATAGAATGATAGAAAACGTATCGTAAAATCCACTGATTGGTCACCACTTTTTCTTCTTTGGATATGTTGAGTATAGAAAAAGGAGTGAAAATCGTCAACGAATGGAGAAATATCGTGTCATTATTTCCCGAGAAATGTTTCGTGAAAAACGCTTGATAATAATTATCATTCTTGATAGAATGATAAAAGAAAAGAAGGAACCTGCCAGTTCCTTCATCTCAGAAAATCATGTATTATTTTGTTTCAAATGTTTCGCAATCCGTTTCAGCATTGCGAGTCACGTCAGTCATTGTGCTTTTACCAATTTTAATGGTAGAAGCTGTACAGCTGTTGTCAGCCCAAAAACGGCAAGAGTTCACTTCACAAAGTACATTTTGTGCCATGGGAATTCACCTCCGTGATTCATATTAAGAATGAAGCAAGCTGCCACTTGAGTTCATTCAATCTAGTAGTCTCTTTATCGAAAGAGGCTGTTTGTGCTGTATATGCACATGTTTATCATACCATCTACCCTGAAAATATACAATTTAAACTTTGAAAGAGCGAGAATGCAAATCTCGCTCTTTTTTGTTTGTAAAAATAGTTAAATGCTAGGTGGCACCCTCTCTTATTCCGACATATGAATAGAGTAGATTCAAAACCTGATGTCGGACAAAGTATAAGGGTACATGTACTGATTTTCCGCATGAAGATAGGGTTTTCAATCAAAAATTTTCATAGAGAGATGAGGGGAGAAGATGAAAGCAGTCATTCTCTGCGGAGGAAAGGGAACGAGAATGAGTGAGGTCACACAAGCGCTTCCTAAACCACTTGCTATGATCGGAGATCGGCCTATTCTATGGCATATTATGAAAATCTATCAGTATTACGGTGTAGACGAGTTTATCTTATTGCTTGGATATAAAGGAGAGAAAATCAAAGAGTATTTTCTCAACTACGACTGGCGATATCACAGCATGCAGCTAGATATGTCGACAGGGGAAATGAAGCTTTTAGGGAAGTCGGAGAATTGGAAAATCACCTTTTTAGATACGGGTGAGGATACGATGACAGGCGGGCGGTTAAAGCAGGTACAGGATTATATTGGTGATGAGACTTTTATGATGACGTACGGGGACGGACTTGCCAATATCAATATGTTTCATTTGCTCAAGCGCCATCAAGAGCTTGGAGCAGCTGCCACTGTCACAGGAATTGAAAAGAAATCACAGTACGGCACGCTGAAGGTGTATAACGGGATGGCACAATCCTTCTCTGAGAAGACAGACAGTATCGGGATGATCAATGGAGGATTTTTTGTGTTGTCTCCAAAGGTTTTTGATTATTTAACAGATGATGATCAATGTGTGTTCGAAGCAGAGCCTCTTCAAAACTTGGCGAATGATGGAGAGCTAGCAGTCTATGAGCACCACGGATTTTGGACAGCAATTGATACGTATAAAAACTTGAAAGAAATCAACGGCATGTGGGCAGATGGAAAACAACCATGGAAGGTTTGGTGACAGCATGAGCGGATTTTGGAATGGGAAAAACGTATTTGTGACTGGGTGTACGGGATTGTTAGGGAGTTACCTCGTCAAGGAATTGATAGATCAAGGAGCAAACGTAACAGGGCTTGTACGTGATCAGGTGCCAAGATCGAACTTGTATCAAGGCAGTCAATTTGAAAAGATGAATGTCGTCCAAGGCGCACTGGAGGACATGCAAACGATAGAACGTGCGTTAGGAGAATATGAGATTGATACAGTTTTTCATTTGGCCGCCCAAGCGATTGTTGGGGTCGCAAATCGTCACCCGGTCTCTACATTTGAAGCCAATATTTTAGGAACATGGAATGTGCTGGAGGCGTGCAGAAGGCAGCCGCTTATCAAACGAGTGATTGTGGCATCGAGTGATAAAGCATACGGGGATCAAGAACAGCTTCCTTATGATGAAGACATGCCGCTTAACGGTAAGCACCCATATGATGTGTCAAAAAGCTGTGCAGATTTAATTTCTCACACGTACTACAACACATATGGTCTTCCGGTTTGTATTACGCGCTGCGGTAATTTATATGGAGGCGGGGATTTGAATTTTAACCGAATCATTCCGCAAACCATCCAGCTTGTGTTAGAGGGAAAGGCGCCAGAAATTAGAAGTGACGGAACCTTTATCCGTGATTATTTCTATATTGAAGATGCGGTCAAGGCTTATTTACTGCTAGCTGAAAAAATGGAGGAAAAAGGGCTTGCAGGAGAAGCATTTAACTTTAGTAATGAAATTCAGCTGACCGTGCTTGAGCTCGTTGATAAAATCTTAAAGGCGATGGGCAGTGAACTAAAAACTCGTATTTTGAATCAAGGAACGCATGAGATTAAGCATCAATATTTATCAGCAGAAAAGGCGAGAAAGCTGCTTGATTGGAAGCCTGATTACTCCATTGATGAAGGGTTAGAAAAGACAATTGAATGGTATCGTGAATTCTTTCAAAAATAGAGGTGTATACAGATGAACAGCATATATTGTACGGTTCTATCAAGTGGAAGACTTTATCAAGCTATTGCGTTTTTCTTATCGTTGAAGCAAGTAGAAGATGATGCTGTCATCAAGACGTTATGTATGGATGATGCTGCATTTGATTTGCTTCATCAAATGAATTTCCCGCATGTCGATCTTGTTCATGTGCGTGAGCTTGAAACGCCTGAGCTTCTAGAGATCAAAAAGGAACGAAATGATTCGGAATATTGCTGGACATTAAAACCGATTTGGATTGAGTGGCTATTTAAGCAGGACCAGGCGGAGGAAGTGACGTATCTTGATGCGGATTTGTTCTTTTATGAGAGTCCACAAGTGATTTTTCAAAACCAGCCTGATGCCTCTGTGCTTCTATCAAGAGGGGATATTGTCATTCCAAGCTTTGATCCAGAGGAAGTGAAGATGCTTCAGAAACTTTTAGGACGCTATAATTCAGGATTCCTGCATTTTAAAGGAGATGAAGCCGGCCAGAAGTGCCTGAGCTGGTGGAAAGAAGAATGTCTAAAAGAATGCAAAAATGCGCCTGGAGAAGGGAAATTTGGTGATCAAGGGTATTTGGATCATATGCCGGTGCTGTTTGAAAAAGTAGAAGATATTCAAACAAAGGGTGTGAATATTGGTCACTGGAATTATGGCCAGCATTCTTATCAGGAAGAGAATGGACGTATTTTGCTTGAGGATGGAAGCCCACTCATTTGCTATCATTTCAGTGGTTTTCGGATCTTAAGCAAAGATGATATGCAGCAAATCCATGAAAAAGGAAGAGATGACTTGCCATTTTTCCAAGAAGCCTATCGGGAAGTGCTGCGTCATGTGATTGAATCGGTAGAACAAGTCAATCCGATGTTTAACGGCTATGCCAAACTGGAGGAGGATGGCGCATGAATGAAAAGCCGAAGGTCAGCGTCATTATTCCGAGTTATAATGCGAAAGAGCGTTTAGAAGGGAGCCTTTTTTCCTTAACGCTTCAGGAAACCGATATTCCATTTGAGGTCATTGTCGCTGATAATGGGTCAACGGACGGCACGATGGAAATGCTCGAACACATTGAGGTGAACTTTCCATTCAAAAAGGTGCGTATTCCTGTCAATCAAGGAATTGCCAAGGGGCGCAATCATGCCATTCGTGAGGCAGAGGGAGACCTCTTAATATTCCATGACAGCGATATGTTGGCAGAGCCCCAATTTATTCAAAAGCACGCAGAGGCACATGCTGATCATGAGGACCGTGTCATTTGCGGTGTATGCTGGAAGCGAATCTACCGTTACTTTTACACCGGTTTTGATAAAGATCATGTGAAACGATTAAAAAAACAAGGGCTGTATCAGCGGAAAATGAAAGACAAAACGTCTCTTGTGTCGATGGAGGAAGTGAAAAGCGGCGCATTTCTAGAGAGAAGCTTCGACTTGCAGTCCGAATTTATTGATATCCTGAAAGACATTTTAAACACGTACGACTATGATTTAAGTTCTTATCAATTGCCGTGGCGATTTTTTATCACAAATAACTCTTCCGTCAAGCGAAAGCATGTCATGGAACTAGGGATGTTTGATGAAAAAATCGTTCGATACGGGTTTGAGGATTATGATTTAGGCATTCGTCTGCATCAGCTTGGCCTCTCATTTGAACTGCGTGAGGATATTTTGAGTGTGCATCAGGAACATCCAAGTAATTTAACGTCATTCGATGACATCAAATATAACATTTTGTATATGTGCGAGAAGTACAACAATATTGATTCGATTGATGTTCATTTGGCTTTCTCTGGACCATTTTCTCATACCGTGACAAATGATATCGTGAAAGACATTCGCCAGCTGCGTAAGAATGAAGCATATGATGATCTGCTCGCTTATTTTTTGGAGCTGCTTCATATGATCACAGAGCGGAATGTGGGCATTAAACGTGATCAAAAGGACGTGCTGACGGCAAAGCATTTCCCTTTGAAAAAGCTGTCAGAGGCGGCCCAACTTGCCAAGCAGGAACATGGATGCACGGTGCTGGCAGAGGCCATCCAAGGGCTCACAAAAGAGCTGCTGCATGTTGACTTGTTCCAAGTGGATGTGTTGTAGATGGCATCCTATCATTTCACAACCATTGTGTCGAATACCCATGTATTTAAGCTACTGGCGCTGATTCATTCACTTGAGCAGACGGCTCAATCATACAAACTTTCTGTCTTATGTGCTGATCCTTTGGCTTACAAGGTGTTAAATCAGTTTCCTCATCCACATGTCCAATATGAACAGCTTGAAGATGTGGAAGATGATTCGCTGCGAAAAGCAAAGGCGGATCGTACGTTCCACGAGTATTGCTGGACGCTTAAGCCTGCGTTTCTACTCAAAATTCTTGAGTCCTCTGATGCAGATTATCTTGCTCATTTGGATACAGATTTGTATTTTTATCATGATCCAGAGGCGATATTTGCAGAAAATCCACTCGCTCATGTATTTTTGACAGATCATATGAATTCCAAGCGATTCTATCACTTTTATGAATTATCTGGCCGTTTTAATACTGGGTTTGTAGGCTGTCGAAACACAGATGTGGCCAAACGAGCTGTGACGCAGTGGAAAGAGAACTGCATTGCGCACTGTACAGTAGAAATGGATACGGAAAAAAAGACATATGGTGATCAGCGGTATGTTGAAAGATGGGTCGATGATTTTGAGGGTGTCCATGTGGTGGCATCTAAAGGTGCCAATGCAGCGATTTGGAATATTGAAAACTATAAGCTCTCCGTTGTGAAAGGAGATATGTATCTCGACGAATGTCCACTGCTGTTCTATCATTTTTCTGCCTTTACGATCATTGATGAAAATACCTTTAATCTGAATTGGTATTACTATATGACAGAACACACTCTTGTGGATCATTTGTATATTCCGTATGCTGATTTGATTCATCTGAAAATTAAACAGGTGCAAAAGGTCTTTCCAGACTTTCAGCAGGGGTTTATTGCAAAGAAGCATGTTCCTGATACGCATTTTTATGAGATATGAAAAAACCGCTCATTTATTGAGCGGTTTTTACCTTTTATGATTCATTCCATTTCGCTATGGTCTGATCGCTTGGCAGTAAGAAGGCTAGGATGCCTAATATCGGTAAAAAGGCGACACCAATCATGGTAGGTGTTAAACCGACTGCATCAATTAATGAGCCGAGGGCAACGGATCCAATCGCTCCCATACCAAACGCAAGCCCAACAGTTAAACCAGACATTGTACCAATTTTCCCGGGAAATAGTTCTTGGGCATAGACCACGGTGACAGAGAAGCTTGAGGTCAGAATGATCCCAATGAGTCCAAGTAAAACATAAGCAAAAACTGGTCCGGCAAATGGGAGAAGCAGGGCAAGCGGAAAGGATGCTAATAAGGAAATTAAAATGACGGTTTTCTTGCCGAAGCGGTCTGCAAGCGGCCCGCCTAAAAACGTCCCAATCGCACCCAATATAAGAAATAAGAAAATATAAGTTTGTGATTCTTTAATCGTCAAACCATATTGCTCAATCGCATAAAACGCATAGAAATTCGAGATCGCATTTCCATACCAAGAACGTGCGAAAATAAGAAAGACGATAATGCCAAGTGCTGTGAGCGCTGATTTGCGGTGAAGTTCAGATCTTGCTGCTTTTGCAGGCGCTTTTTTCGCTTGTGCTCGAATGGTTTGAAGTCTTCCTGAGTACCATCTTGAAATATAAAGAAGGAAACCGACAGCAATCATTCCAACAATCGTAAACCAAGCCACACCTGGCTGACCGAGAGGGACGAGCATTAATGCAGCGATTAGCGGAGCAAAGGCTTGGCCTGTATTTCCACCGACTTGATAGATGGATTGAGCAAGACCCCGTCTAGGACCAGCTGCCATGTTAGCAACCCGTGAGCCCTCTGGATGGAAAATCGCAGAGCCGAGTCCAATAAAGACGACGCACAGTAGGATGGTCGCAAATGATGGCGCAAACGCAAGGCCGAGAATGCCGACAGCACTTGAAAATAATGCGATAGGCAGTGCATAGGGCATCGGCCGTTTATCTGTGTACCACCCGATCGCAGGCTGCATGACAGAGGAGACCATATTTAATGTAAAGGCGATTAGCCCTAATTGAGTAAAGGTCAGCCCCATTGAGCGTTCTAAAATAGGGAACATGGCAGGAATCACGGCTTGCAATGTGTCGTTGAGCATATGGCAAATACCAATAATCAATAAAATAGGATAAACCGTTGAACCGGTGACCGCTTTTTGAGGTTTATTCTTTGTTTGAGCAGCAATAGCCAATGAGACTTCCTCCTTTCATTCAACTTGTTTTCTTTTTTTCATTCTCCTCATTTTATTCATAAGGTGAACTATAAAACAATAGCAAATTGTCATGATTTAGAAAAAAAGAGACACATGCGCTTGATGGAGCGTGTGTCTCTTAAGGGTTATTTATAGAAAGAAGCGATGACAGGCTTCATTTTTTGAATGACAAGTCCACTGCCTCCACGGTTTTTCACACCTTCAATCATGCCGACGAGGACGTAATCTTCTTTTTTAGGATTAAACGCAAGTAAAAATCCATTTTCAGTACCGTCTGTCGCACCTTGTTTGCTCTTTAGTTCCGCTGTTCCCGTTTTAGCGGCTATATCAGCCCCTTTTATTTGCAACGAGTGAGCGGTTCCGTTTGAATTGGTGACGACTTGAGTTAGTGCGTCCTTCACCGTATTTGCTGTATCTTCTTTGATGATCTGTTTTGGTGATGCTGTTTTTTCATTCTGAATGACTCGAGGGTACACAAGCTTTCCCCCTGTTGCAAATGGAGAATAGGCATGTACTTGTTCAATTGGAGACATGAGTAATTCTCCTTGGCCATATGCTGAGTCGGCAAGTAAGATGTCTGATTGAATCCCGTCGTTAGACACTTGTGCTGGCTTCATTGTAAACGGCATGTTTAAATCATCACCAAACCCAAATGTTTTTACTTTTTTCTCGTAAGTATCTTTGCCGATTTCAAGGGCTTCCTGTCCAAAATAAATATTATCTGAGTACACGAGGGCATCGACCATATTGACTTGTTCTTTGTCATGAACCCGTGTAATGCGATAATTTCCCCATGATTGATCCTTTTGCCATTTCAGCCCATGAATGGTGCGCACTTTATTAGGTTTTGTGACACCTGTTTCCAGTCCAATTGCTGCTGTAATGGTTTTGAAAGTAGATCCTGGTGCATATCTGCTCGCATATCGAGCTTGGAATGGGAGATCAGGATTTTCACTGTATGCTTGGTATTGTTTAGGCGTGATCCCGTTGGTCATTAAATTGACATCGTAAGAAGGGGTGCTAACAAGCGCTAATAAATCACCTGATGATGGATTCATAATGGTGACAGCCCCTTTTTCACCTTTCAGCTGTTGATAGGCTTTTTTCTGTAAAGATGCATCAATGGTCAGCTTGACTGTTTTTCCGTCTTTTCGGTCTGTTTTTTGTAATGTTTCTTCAATACCTGTTTCATCATGGATAATGAGGATGCTTCCGCCATCTTGTCCTCTTAAGTTCTTGTCAAATGTGAATTCAAGGCCGGTTTTGCCGATGATTTGATCCGCCTTTAAAGCTGGATTTCTTTTGATATCATCCGCATTTGCTTTTCCCACATAGCCTGTCAGATGAGCAGCGGCTTCGTTATATGGATAGTAGCGCATTTCCTTCGTTTGATAGGTGACGCCATTTATGTCTTTTGGAATCGGCTTTTGCTCTAACATAGACTTTAGCGGGACAAATGTGTCATCTGTGACCCATGCTTGTTTCAACTGATTTTGAATCAGCTCTTCATCTATATCAAAAGCGCTGCTGATTTTTTTGATGTTGCTTTCTTTTTCCGTACCTGTCCCGAGCTTTCCAGGGATGATGCCAAGTGCGTGTCCACCAGTTGTTTCTGCTAACGTGCGCCCTTTTCGATCTACAATATTTCCGCGTACCGCAGGATCCGTTGTCACTTTGATGGTGTCACCCTTTTCCATTTGCGGGAAGATGAGATTTGGTTTCCAGTCTACTTTCCACTCGTTATCCTCTTCGGAGAGAACACCTTTGTAAGAGAGTTTGTTCAGTTTTCCAAGTGACGTTTTCATCGTGACTTCATAGGTGAATTGATACCCATTTCCTTTGTCCTGTTTTTCTACGTTGACGTTTGAGACGTTTAGATCATTCGCACCGATGCCGCTAAAGATATGATCGTATTTTTCGACAAGTTGTTTTTTAGAAAAGTCATTGGCTTTCAGAGAGCCGCTTGTGACCTCATCTGCCAATTTTGTGAATTCTTTTTTCTCCAGATGTTTCGTAAAGGATTCAGCGGCTTTCAGCGCCTCTTTTTCTTTGGAGAAAAGCGTATCTTTTAAGAAAAAGAGAGCAGCAGCAATCGCGATGATGCTAAGAAGGGGAATGATGACTTTTTTCTGTTTCCAAAATGATTTTCGTTGATCTGTATACAATGAAAACACCTCAATTTTTGATTAGATCCTCTATAGTTTACAGTTACTGTGTAGGATTTGTATAGTTTCTCCTATGAAAATAGACCAAGTCATGAAGTGGAAATATGAAGCAAGACACAGTTGCTACTTAAGGATCTCTTCATTTTTTCTTATGATTTAAAGGATTTTTTATGTGATCATCGAATGTGAAAAATTAGAAAAAATTAAAAGCGTTTTCATGAAGGAGGAATTGTGATCGTTTATAAAAAAGTGAATCTGACTGGACTTGTTCTTGGACCGATCTTCTTTTTGCTTATTTTTTTGCTCATTCCAGAAAGTGAATTGACCTATGCACCAAGAGTGGTACTGGGCGTTACGGCTTGGACTGCGACATGGTGGGTCACAGAAGCTTTGCCTATACCGGCTACCTCTTTATTGCCCATCATCCTTTTGCCAACACTTGGCGGGCTATCGATGGAGCAAACATCAAGAGCTTATGGAGACCCGATTGTTTTTATGTACATGGGCGGATTTATGATTGCCATTGCTATTGAAAAATGGAATTTACATAGAAGAATGGCCTTACATATTTTAAATATCATTGGCACAAGAAGTGACCGCATTGTATTAGGGGTTATGATGGCAACGGCCTTTTTATCTATGTGGATTTCAAATGCAGCCACAGCACTGATGATGCTGCCTGTGGCACTGGCTGTGATTAAAGAGGTGAAGGCGAACGATATTTTGTCTGGTGCATCTCTTGACCGATTCAGTAAAAGCATCCTATTATCAGTCGCTTATTCAGCCTCTATTGGCGGACTGGCGACACTCGTTGGGTCTGTGCCAAATGCTGTTTTTGCAGCGATGTCAAAAAAGCTGTTAGATCGAGAAATTATGTTTTTTGAATGGTTTTTGTTTGGTTTTCCGGTGGCGGCAGTTCTGCTCATTCTCTTATTTCTGTATTTGACCAAGATACAGTTCAAGGTAGAGCACACAGGGGAAATGGGAGCAACGTTTATACGGAAGGGTTTAGAGGATTTAGGCAAAATGAAACAAGAAGAAAAATGGGTTTTTGCTATTTTTCTTATGACGGCTTTTTTATGGATTTTTAAAATCTTTTTGTTTGGCGGGCTTCCTGTCTCGGATACGTCGATCGCAATCTTTGGGGCGATGCTGTTATTTCTCATTCCAGCGACAAATGGAGAGAGAATACTAGAATGGCAGGATATGAAGCAGTTGCCATGGGGGCTTTTGCTTTTGTTTGGAGGCGGGCTTTCGCTCGCTACAGGATTTGCGGAAACGAATCTAACAGGATGGATTGGGGAAAATTTACAGCATTTAAATGGGTTGTCGTACCTCATGCTGCTAATTATTTTAACGGCTTCTATTTTATTTATGACCGAAATTATGTCTAATACAGCAGTTGCGAACATGATCATTCCGATTACAGTAGGGCTTGGACTTGCAATTGGCATGGAGCCGTACGGCTTAATGGCTGCGGCTGCGTTAGCATCTTCATGTGCGTTTATGTTGCCAATCTCCACACCACCAAATGCGGCTGTCTTTAGTGCGGACGTGCTGAAAATATCTGATATGGTCAAGGCTGGCTTTTGGCTAAATGTGATCAGTATTGTAGCGATTGTGCTTGCGGTTTATTTCTGGCTTCCGGTCGTGCTGAGATGAAGACTTTGATCGAATGGAGACTTTTGGTGTTTTTGTTTCTTTTGGCTTCGGTACTGAAGTTGCCTTTTTGAGGTGCGGGTCCTTTGGCGTGTAATAGGTGGCTCCAATGTTGAGTCTGCCTTTAAGCTGATCAATGGAAAGCTCACCAAACTCTAAATGGTAGTCAATTTTGTCCACATGCAGTGATTCAATGTGAATGTGCGTATCCTCCGAGACAGGCGGAGCAGGTGCAGACATTTTCTGCTCAAGAGCGGTGAGTCTTTTTTCCAGCTCGACGACAGATGGGGATGGACTGGCTTCGGTTTTTTTAAAGAGTGATTGAATGAAATGTTTCAAGTGGACCACAACCTTTTCTTTCGCCTTGCTCTAGTCTATGGAAAAGCTGCCCGGTATATACTTATAGAGATACATGAAAGGGGAGAAGTGCATGCTGCCTACACGCATTCAGATTACCCATATGAAGACGAATACGATTGGTACAGGGTCCTCGATGACATTCGGTTCGACGATCGTACGAAATCACTGCTCGACGATCAAAAGAAACAATGGTTTTGGTGAACAAAATGCCGATGGCGTGATCACGATCTTGCCGATTGAAACGATTGATGATCGTGATCTAATAGACGCAGTCAGTATCAATATTCGTCATCTATGATTATCGCAGTTGCTTTTCCTTCATCCTTTTGCAGGCGAATGTATAGCACGCCGTCTTTAAAGGCCGCATTCATTTGACCAAGAATCATATCTGGGAGCCGAATTTTTCTTTCAAACGGACCATACTTCCCTTGTTTTTGGCGAAAATCCTGTTCGTTAAAAAAGGAAAAACGCTGTCCTTTTACAACTAAATATTCACCATATGACAGCACCTGAACATCTTCCTTCCGGTAGCCAGGCAGATAAATTAAGTACTGAAATTCAGTAGGGGTTTCCACAATGTCGACTGGTGGAAACGATGCATCTGTTCCTCGCTGATCTTGCTGCGAGAATGTAAAGGGAGACGGACCATTTGCCATAAAGGGAGATCTTTGCTCATCATCGAATATCATTTTCCAAAAATCATCTCCATGCATTTGCTGGGCAATGTCCATCCACTGCTTCATTTTTTCGAAGTCCATGTGAAGACCTCCTGTTAACATACTTGATGGGTGCTCGCATATACCTATAAAAAGGAGGTTTATCTGTGGTTCAACCAACTCCGTATATCAATATTAATATTTTCATGTTAAAAATTAATTCCTTTGAAAATGCGTCGGCGGTGAATGTCGGACAAAATTTGTTAGCAGAGTGGCAAAACTCAGATAAAAAAAATCAGGGGTACGGACAGAATTTTGGAGATGCCAGCGGTTTTGTCGGAACAAAGAGCCATGTAGATGATCGAGATCAAGTGGACTCACCTGCCTCTTTTTCGCCAGCAGCTAAACCTATTCCAAGGAAGTGATGTGTGATGTTATTCTCACCCTCAGTCGTCAATGTCGGTGCTTTTAAAATCAATGCAATGGATCGGGGGGCATCACTGACGCTAGGACCTTATCAGCAGATCGATTATTTTCTCTCGATGAAATTGAACCAGGGTTTTGGTGAGGACAATGGAGATTGTTCACCGCTTGTCATTCCAATTTCAAGCGTACTCGATCCAGATATGGTGGATTCGAATTCAGTGAAAAACAGTGTGATTTAAACAAAAAAGAGACCGGGATTCCCCGTGTCTCTTTTCTATTGTGTTTGATTCAGATGGCTTTTGCGTCTTGCGTAGGTAAAATACACAACGACACCAATGGCTACCCAGATGAGGAAGGCTCGCCATGTCTCCCATTTCAGTGTGGCAGCCAATATCATACAAATGACCGCACTAATGATGGGAAGGACAGGAACAAAGGGTACTTTAAACGCTGTTTTCATATTCGGATGTTTTTTCCGGAGTATGATCACAGCGATCGAGATCACTGTAAAGGCCGCAAGTGTACCGATGCTGACTAAATTAGCAAGTGTTGATAAGTTGACAAAACCAACGATACATGCCGCAACAGCGCCTGTCAGCCAAGTGTTGGCAACCGGTGTCTTCGATTTTGGATGAACGTTTGAAAAGATTTTCGGCATGAGTCCATCTCGGCTCATGGCAAAGGTTAAACGAACCTGAGCGTAGACAAGTGCAATTAACACGGTCGTAATCCCGATAATAGCACCTGCCGATATAATACCAGCGACACTATTCAGGCCAACCACTTGTAAAGCAAAAGCGACAGGGTCACTGACATTCAGCTTCGTGTAGTGAACCATGCCTGTTAAGACAAATGAAACCCCGATGTATAAAATCGTACAAACACCGAGCGCACCAATAATTCCGATCGGCATCGCTTTTTGTGGGTTTTTGACTTCTTCAGATGCATTAGCGATTGCATCAAATCCAAGGTAAGCAAAAAAGACAGTGGCCGCTCCAGCAATCACGCCATGGAAGCCCATTGGCATAAAAGGTGTCCAATTTTCAGGTTTAACGTAAGCAAAGCCTGAAATGATAAAGAGGAGGACAATGGCAATTTTGATGAGCACAATGATGTTATTCAGCTTTGTGCTCTCTTTTACGCCTCTTGAGACAATAAAGGTAATGAGTAAAATAATGAGTGCGCCTGGCAGGTTAAAGATGGCCCCATCAGCGGCTCCGGGTGCAGCCGATAAAGCCTTCGGTATGTGCAGACCAAATCCACTGAGTAGTGATTGAAAATAGGATGACCATCCGCTTGCCACAGCAGAGAGCGCAACAACATATTCAAGCATTAAATCCCAGCCCATTAAAAAGGCGAGGAATTCTCCAAGTGTTGCGTAAGAATACGTATAGACACTTCCTGACACTGGAATGGACGAGGAAAATTCAGCGTAGCAAAAAGCAGCAAGGGCGCATGCGATCGCAGCCAAAATAAAAGATATAATAATCGCAGGTCCCGCATCTTTCGCAGCCGCAACCCCCGTTATTACAAAAATTCCAGTCCCGACCACACAGCCAATGCCAAGCAAGATTAAATCAAATGTATTCAAAGAACGGCTCAGCCGCTTCGTTTGACTTTCAAGCATGAGCTGGTCGAGAGACTTTTTTCTAAATAAAGAACTCATGTTGACCTCCTAATGGATAAATCTTTTCGTAAGACGAATGTTAGTATATGCGTAAATGACAATTTAGTCAATTGGTTGAAAAACGCTTTAAATCGCTAAAGTATTAAATGTCACAAAAGGCTAATGTGTATCAAAAGACATCCGCCGTCATGTGACAGGCGGATGTGATAACAGGAGATTTACGTTTGTTCAGCAAATATTTTTTCATTGTACAGCACACTAGGATGGGTTGGGTAATGGGCTGAGGATGCAAGATGATGGGTTTTGGCTTGAGCCAAATCACCGAGCTGATAATAACAATAGCAAAGCTGAAGGTGAGGATACCATGTTTTATATTGTGTCAGTGTAAAGGCTGTTTCGATTTCAGGTGCCTTCAGTGCCTGCTCATACCAATAGATGGCCGCTTTGTATTTATTTTGTGCTTTGAAATGATCCCCAATCCGGCAGCAAAATTCTGGACGGGGCTGATCATATAAGAAGGATCGCAATAAGGAGGATAAGGCGGCTTCCTCAAAACCGACTGCATAATAGCAGTCAGCTAAATTTTGGCATGTGCGAATTTCATCCTCAATCCAGCATTGTTTTGTGGCTAAAAATTTGTGATAAAAGCGAATCGCCTTCACATGCTGCTTGTTATCTCGTAATTCATTGGCGAAGTAAAAGAGATCGCGAGGCGTCATCTCTTCGCCTTTTGC
Organism: Bacillus sp. FSL R5-0397; assembly: GCF_038593395.1. Classification (NCBI taxonomy): domain Bacteria; kingdom Bacillati; phylum Bacillota; class Bacilli; order Caryophanales; family Bacillaceae; genus Bacillus; species Bacillus sp. FSL R5-0397. The sequence continues at coordinate 749,158 of NZ_CP151992.1, forward strand.
AAGCATGTTTTCATAAATGCGCAGATTGCGTCCAGGCTCTCCAGCGGTTGTTTTCTTACGCTTTTGATGGGTGACGGCGATATCAGCCGGTAAGATGTTGCCATACACCTGAAGAAACTCATGAACGGCCCCATACCACTGAAAGTTCAAGGCACGCTTGACGAGCCGATTTCTTCTATACTTAAAATTCACCTGACCGTCCTCACTAAATCCAACGTGGTAAAACATCGAGACGGCATCTACTGCGGGATCAAGCGTCTGTTTGAGCTGAAGCAGTTTTTGCTGGTCCTCTTCAAGTAGGACATCGTCGGCATCCAGCCATAAGATATACTCTTTTGTCGCATGGGAAAAAGCGAAATTGCGTGCTTTTGCAAAATGCTGGACCCATTCAAAGTCGAGTACCTTTGCTGAAAAGGAGTGAGCAATGTCCTTTGTTTGATCTGTTGATCCTGTATCAACAATGATCATCTCATCTACAATGTCTTGAACAGAAGACAGGCAGTCAGCCAAAACCTCCTCTTCATTTTTCACAATCATACATAAACTAATGGTTATCATCTTTAGATCACCTCTTCATAGTGTATCGAGCATCAAAAGGAAACATTCTTTTCAGCAGCGGGTTTTTTTAAAACTAGTTTTCTGCTACTGGCTGATTTAAAATAAAGGAAGAATCTATGTAAGGGCTGATAAAATGAGTTTATTGAATGTAGAAGGATTATATAAAACCTATGGCGAAAAAACGCTGTTTGACCATATCTCTTTTCATATAGAACCAAAGGAACGCATCGGGTTAATTGGACCGAATGGAACAGGGAAGTCAACGCTTTTAAAAGTCATTGCAGGACTTGAATCATTTGAGGAAGGCGACATCACAAAGGCAGGGACACTTGATATCGAATTTCTCGAGCAAGATCCTGAAATGAGCGGGGATGAAACGATTCTCGACTATATTTTTTCAGGAACAGCACCAATGATTCAAACGATGAAAGCCTATGAAAAGGCGCTGGCTGATTTAGAGCATGATCCACAAAACGAGGCAAAACAAGAAGCGCTTATGCGTATGCAAAATAAAATGGATCAGGACGACGCATGGGATGCGAACCTTTCGGCGAAAACGATTTTGACAAAGCTTGGCGTTAAAGATGTGAGCCGATCTGTTCATGCGTTATCAGGCGGACAGAAAAAGCGTGTGGCGATCGCAAAAAATTTAATTCAGCCTGCGGGTTTGCTGATTTTAGATGAGCCGACAAACCATCTAGACAACGCAACCATTGAATGGCTTGAAGGATATTTGAGTCAATACAGCGGGGCTGTCATTCTTGTCACCCATGATCGTTATTTCTTAAACCGCGTCGCCAATCGGATTTATGAATTAAATCAGGGGCAGCTTTACACATATAAAGGAAATTATGAAGTCTTTTTAGAAAAAAGAGCGGAACGAGAAGCAGAAGCTCAAGTAAAAGAAACGAAACGTCAAAACCTGCTTAGACGTGAGCTTGCATGGCTCAGAAGAGGGGCAAAGGCTCGAACGACAAAGCAAAAAGCACGTATCGGCAGAGTGGAAGAGCTGAAGGATCAAAAGGGACCTGATGCAAAGGGAGAGCTTGATTTTGCGATCGGTTCTCACCGGCTTGGAAAACAAGTGATTGAGGCAGAAGAGATCAGCATCACATTTGCTGGTCAAACCCTTGTGGACCAGTTCAGTGATTTAGTCGTGCCAGGTGATCGTATCGGATTTATCGGACCGAATGGAGTGGGCAAAACGACTTTACTCAATTGCCTGGCGGGTAAAATCGAACCGACGAATGGACAATTGACCATTGGACAAACAGTCCGCATTGGCTATTACACGCAGGACCATAACGAAATGAATGAAGAGCTGAATATCATTGATTACATCAAAGAAACAGCTGAAATTGTCAAAACGGCAGATGGCGTCATTGTGACAGCAGAGCAGATGTTGGAGAGATTTTTATTCCCTAGATCCATGCAGCGCACGTTTATCCGCAAGCTGTCAGGGGGAGAGCGCCGCAGATTGTATTTATTGAAGGTATTGATGGAAGAGCCGAATGTTCTCTTTTTAGATGAGCCGACGAATGATCTTGATACAGAGACGCTCAGCATTTTAGAGGATTATTTGGAGCAGTTCCCAGGCGTAGTCATCACCGTGTCGCATGATCGTTATTTCTTAGACCGAGTCGTCCATCGTCTGCTTGTGTTTGAAGGAAATGGACGTATTTCACACTTCCAAGGTGCTTACAGCGATTACATGGAGCAAGAAAAAGAACAGAAGCGGACAGAGACAAAACCAGCTGAAAATCAAGTAGAAGCTGCACCGAAAAAGAGGAAAAAACTATCCTATAAGGACCAGCTTGAATGGGATGGGATTGAAGATCGGATACAAGCACTAGAGGACAAACACCAGCAGCTCGAAGCCAGCATTGCTGAGGCTGGCAGTGATTTTGGGAAAATTCAAGAGCTGATGGACAAGCAAAAAGCCGTCGCTGAAGAACTAGAACAAGCAATGGATCGCTGGACAGAACTGTCTATGATGATTGAGGAATTAGAAAGTAATGAAAAATAAAGGCTGGTAAAAAAACTGTAGAGACATTCTACAGTTTTTTTTGATAAGAACATTTGGCATAAGCATCGTGCTGGTGAATGGATTCTTCATTTCGGCACTCAATTTGAAACCCTTTGATCCAGTTTTGTTCATATAGCTCTGCTGCAATTAACCTCGCAACATCCTCTACAAAACGTGGATTTTCATAGGCCTCTTCTGTCACGTGTTTTTCATCTGGTCTTTTGAGTACAGGGTAAAGGGGCGCACTCGCATTAGACTCGATGATCTGCAATAGATCTGCTTTCATGTCATTAGGGAGTTGACCTTGTTCAAACAGCTCTACCTGAATAGATACAGTGCCGCGCTGATTATGTGCGCCGTATTCACTGATTTCTTTTGAACAAGGACATAACGTTGTCACTTGAGCAGTGCAGCCAATATAACAAATCCATCCGTTTTCTTCATGAAAGTGGATGTCATATTGCACGTCTGCATGCATCAAACCGGACTTTCCGCTGATGGGACTCTTTTTTTCCATGTACCACGGAAAGGAAACTTGAATCGAGGCAGATGGCTGATTCATATGCTTGGCAAGCTGTGCTGTCAATTCTTTTAAGGAATCCACATCAACCGGCTTTCCGCTTTCATAAAATGAGTGAAGCTGCTCGGTGAGACGGCTCATATGAATGCCTTTTTGATGAGCTGGCAAATATGTACTCAGCGTAAAATTAGCGGAAGCGGTTTGGTGCTGTGGAGCCGTTTTAGACAAAATATGTACAGGGTACGACACACGGCAAATTCCGACCTGCTCTAGATCAAAATAAAAGTCCTGTTCGGTTTGTTGGATGTCTATCATGTCCTCTTTTTGACAAGGTTTTGTTCTAGCGCTTGGCGGGACAGAACCGAATTGTGCGTGTCGTTCTTTTTTGGATGGAAATGAACGCATAGGGTACCTCCTTTAAAACGTAATGATTCCTATTTATTCTGCATCAAACCACAATAGAAATCAAGTGATCAAACATTAACGTTTACGTTAAGGTCATAAAGGTGTATAATAAAACATGAATTGATGAGCAGGAGGCACTGGTGATGGAATGGATGAAAATTGATCAAGTGGCGAAAAGAAGCGGTCTGACGAAACGGACCATTCGTTTCTATGAAGAGATTGGTTTATTATCAGCACCAAAGCGGACAGAGGGCGGTGTCAGACTTTACTCAGAGGATGACATGGAAGAACTGGAGAAAGTGATGCAGGCCAAAGAAGTGCTTGGCTTTTCTTTACAAGAGCTTCAGTCGTTTATGGAAATTGGAAAACAGCTTGAGCTGAATAAAGAAGGCTACTTGTTGTCACTCGACCCGAAGGAACGATTAGAGAAACTGTTAGATATTGATGCGCAGCTGACTGTGCAGCATCAATTGATTACAAAAAAGCTAGAAACGATTCAATCCTTTAAAAAGGATCTTGAAATGATGAAAGAAAGAGCGGCTCATGCCATTGAGCAATTACAAAAATAAACACCTCAGTGTGTTTATTTTATTTTGTTAAACAACTGTAGGAAAGGTTCTGATGGAATGAAGGAAGAAGAAGTGTTGAAACAGCGTACGAGTTTGCTTAGACAGCCAAAGACCGTCTGGGCGGTGGCCTTTGCTTGTGTGATTTCATTTATGGGCATAGGGCTTGTAGACCCGATTTTGCCTGCCATTGCATCACAATTAGATGCATCTCCAAGTCAGGTCTCTCTTTTGTTTACGAGCTATTTGCTTGTCACCGGCTTTGTGATGTTTTTTACCGGTTTTATTTCTAGTCGGATTGGTGCGAAATGGACGTTATTAATCGGACTTATTTTTATTATTGTCTTTTCTGCTTTAGGGGGTACCTCTTCAACGATTAATGAATTAATCGGCTTTAGAGGGGGATGGGGCATTGGGAATGCCTTATTCATTTCAACGGCTCTCTCTGTCATTGTCGGCGTGTCTGTTGGAGGAAGTGCGAAGGCCATTATTTTATACGAGGCTGCACTAGGTCTTGGGATTTCGGTTGGACCGTTGCTTGGCGGAGAGCTTGGGACGATCTCTTGGCGCGGTCCATTCTTTGGCGTTGCGGTGTTAATGCTTGTTGCTCTTTTAGCCATTACGTTTATGCTTCCGCCGATGCAAAAACCCCAGAAAAAGGTGAAATTATTCGAGGCTGTCGGGGCGTTAAAATATAAAGGACTTTTAACGATGGCTTCTGCCGCTTTCTTATACAATTTCGGTTTCTTTGTGCTTTTAGCGTATTCGCCATTTGTGCTTCATCTGGATGAGCATGGTCTTGGTTATGTCTTTTTTGGATGGGGATTATTTTTGGCTGTGACATCTGTCTTCTCAGCGCCGGTCATTCATCGCAAATTGGGTACATTAACAGCTCTTGTGGTTCTCTTTGCTTCGTTTGCTGTGATTTTATTCGGCATTGGAATATGGACATCACATGTGGTCGTGGTCATTTGCGGTATTGTCATTGCTGGGGGAATCCTCGGCATGATCAATACGGTGCTTACGACGGCTGTGATGGGATCAGCTCCTGTTGAGCGTTCAATTGCATCATCTTCATACAGTGCTGTACGATTTATTGGTGGTGCGATTGCGCCTTGGATTGCGGGAGTTCTCGCTGAAACTTACACAGCAAGCACCCCTTATTATGTAGGGGCGGCTGTTGTTCTCTTAGGAATGGTCATCCTGCTTCTTGGCCGTAAGCATTTGGTGAATATCCAGGCAGGTCATTAATAGAAAAAAGCCTCATAACTGTTGAAAAGATATGAGGCTTTTTTGTCGTTATAATACTTTGGTTGTCCAGGATTCACAATTCCAAGTTTCAGTGGCCACATCTTGATAAAATTCAGGTTCGTGTGAAATTAATAGGACGCTGCCTTTATATTCTTTTAACGCGCGCTTTAATTCTTCTTTGGCATCGACATCCAAGTGGTTTGTCGGCTCATCGAGAACAAGTAGGTTGGTTTCTTCATTGATCAGCTTACAAAGGCGGACCTTCGCTTTTTCACCACCACTTAAAACAGACACACGGCTTTCAATATGTTTTGTCGTTAAACCGCATTTGGCAAGGGCGGCTCTGACTTCATATTGTGTGTACGATGGGAAGGTGCTCCACACCTCTTCGATACAAGTGTTGCTGTTTTGCTCTTTTACTTCTTGTTCAAAGTAGCCTATATGCAGGAATTCTCCGCGTTCCACCTCACCAGAAATGGGGGAGATTTCTCCAAGAAGACTTCGGAGCAGTGTCGTTTTTCCGATACCGTTGGCACCGTATAACGCAATTTTCTGCCCGCGTTCCATTTTTAAATTCAATGGACGAGAGAGCGGTTCCTCATACCCAATGACTAAATCCTTCGTTTCAAAAATCAATTTCCCTGATGTGCGTGCAGGTTTAAAGTGGAATTCTGGTTTTGGTTTTTCCGCTGCTAATTCAATCATGTCCATTTTATCGAGTTTCTTTTGACGAGACATCGCCATATTTCGAGTGCTGACACGTGCTTTGTTTCTCGCGACAAAATCCTTTAATTCAGCCACTTCTTGTTGCTGCCTTTTATACGCAGCCTCTAGCTGCTGCTTTTTCACTTCGTACACTTGTTTAAATTGATCATAATCACCAACGTATCGCGTGAGTTCTTGATTTTCGACATGATAAATCAAGTTAATGACACTGTTTAGGAACGGGATATCATGTGAAATGAGGATAAATGCATTTTCATATTCCTGCAAATAGCGCTTCAGCCACTCAATATGCTGTTCATCTAAATAGTTGGTCGGCTCGTCAAGAAGAAGAATTTCAGGCTTCTCTAACAGCAATTTCGCAAGCAGTACTTTTGTACGCTGTCCGCCGCTCAGCTCTGTCACATCACGATCGAGCCCGAGATCTGTTAACCCAAGACCTCTTGCAATTTCCTCTACCTTGGAATCAATGATATAAAAATCATTGTTCGTCAGGGCATCCTGAATGACGCCTACTTCTTCTAAAAGCTTTTCTAGCTCATCAGGATCTGCTTCACCCATTTTTTCGTAAATGTCATTCATTGCGGCTTCCATTGAGAATAAATAATGGAATGCATCTTGAAGGACTTCACGAATGGTTCTTCCTTTTTCAAGCACGGTATGCTGATCGAGGTAGCCGACACGGACATTTTTTGCCCATTCGACCTTTCCTGCATCTGGCTCAAGCTTGCCAGTAATAATATTCATAAACGTTGACTTTCCTTCACCGTTGGCGCCGATCAAGCCGACATGCTCGCCTTTTAATAACCGGAAGGAGACTTCGTGGAAAATGGCTCTGTCGCCAAAGCCATGACTTAAATCTTTAACAGATAATATCATTTTTTACACCTCAAATAGATTCAAAACGGCTAGTGCCTCTCATGATTATATCGAACTGTACGGCTCGATAAAAGCATCAAAAGAAAAATTGCGTTTCAAAGCTGATTTTGAGATACTTAAGGATAGATTGAATGAGGATAAAGGAGATCAACATGACGGAAAATTGGGCATTTTTGAAAGAAGCAAAGCCATTTATTCAAAAGAACTTTGAAGCGGCTGGCTTTGAGAAGCCAACAGCGATACAAGAACAAACAGCAGAGTGGATTACGGAAAAACGCGATGTGATCGCAGAATCACCGACTGGAACAGGGAAGACCCTAGCGTATGTTCTGCCGCTTTTAAATAAAATTGATGTGAGTATCAAACACCCGCAAGTCTTAATCTTGGCACCTTCAAGAGAGCTTGTGATGCAAATTTTTGATGTCGTGCAAGAGTTCAAACAAGGTTCAGACATCAAAGCTATTTCCTTAATAGGCGGGGCAAACATCAAGAAGCAGCAGGAAAAGCTAAAAAAACACCCGAATATCGTGGTGGCGACACCGGGTCGCGTACAAGAGTTAATCAAAATCAAGAAACTGAAAATGCATGAAGTGAAAACGATCGTGTTAGATGAGGCAGACCAGCTTCTTGTCCCAGAGCATATGAAAACGATCCAAGCGATCATTAAATCCACATTAAAAGAAAGACAAATCCTTTGTTTCTCTGCGACGTTGAAAGAGGAAACCGTTCAACAGATTAAAGACATTGCATCTGAACCAGAGGTATTGAGAATTAGCAGAAGCCAAGAAGAAGCGCAGAAGGTAGGGCATTATTTCCTGTTATGTGATCAGCGTGACAAGGTGAAATTATTGCAAAAGCTATCACGGCTTGAGGACATGCAGGCACTCGTCTTTGTGCGAGATATTACGAATTTGAGCATTTATGCAGAAAAATTAGCGTATCACCATGTCGACCTTGGTGTGCTTCACAGTGAAGCGAAAAAAGCAGAGCGTGCTGTCATCTTAAAGGCTTTTGAACAGCGTGAATTCCCGCTTCTTCTTGCAACAGATATCGCAGCAAGAGGGATCGATATTGACGATCTGCCTTACGTGATCCATGCCGACCTGCCAAACGAAGAAGGCTATATCCACCGTTCAGGCAGAACCGGCCGCGCAGGAAAAGAAGGGGCTGTTATCAGCCTAGTCACACCTCAAGAGCATTCAATGCTTAAAAAAATGGCGAAAAAGCTAAATCTTTCGCTTCAGGAAATTGTTTATAAGCAAGGTCAGCTGCACCTTGCGCCCAAGCAAGCATAAAAAAAGGACCCGCCAAACGGCAGGGTCCTTTTTGTGTTATGAAATTTTGACAAGTTGTTTTCCGACATTTTCCCCTTTGAATAGTCCAAGGAATGCATCTGGAATATGGTCAAAACCTTCGATAATGGTTTCTTTGTAAGTCAGTTTGTCTTCTTTTACCCATTGTGCGAGATCTTTTGCCGCCTCTTCAAAACGATCAGAGTAGTTGGCAACAATGAAGCCCTGCATCAATGCACTTGTTTTAATGAGTTTTGTTTGCACACGAGGGCCAATGTCTTCGCTTGCACTAATGTTATAAGAAGAAATGGCGCCGCAGACTGGAATACGTGCAAAACGGTTCAAATGATTCATCACAGCATCAGAGATTTCGCCGCCCACATTGTCAAAATACACATCTACACCGTTTGGACAGGCTTTTGCAATGGCGTCATCTAAATCATTTGTTGTTTTATAATTAATGGTTTCATCAAAGCCCAGTTCTTTTAAATAAGCCAGCTTATCATCAGATCCGGCAATTCCAACGACGTGGGCACCTTTGATTTTAGCGATCTGTCCGACAACAGAACCAACGGCACCTGCGGCTCCAGAAATGACAACAGTTTCGCCTTCTTTTGGCTGACCAATCGCAAGAAGTCCAAAATAGGCGGTTTGTCCTGGCATGCCCAAAATCCCTAAGTAATAAGATAACGGCGCAATGGATGGATCAATTTTTGTCAGAGACTCTGCTTTGGCAGTAGAATATTCCTGCCAGCCAAGGAATCCAAGTACAAAATCACCTTTCTCAAATTGAGGAGATTTGGACTCGACGACTTCTCCGACCACACCACCTTGAATGACTTCATTCAGCTTGAACGGAGGTGTATAGGATTTTGTATCTTGCATTCGTCCTCTCATGTAAGGATCTACAGACACATATTTCGTTTGAATCAAGACTTCGCCATCTTGCGGCGTTGGTATATCAACTGTTTCAAAATGAAAAACATCTTTAGTAGGTAACCCTTTTGGACGTTTTGCTAATTGAATTTGTTTTTGTTGACTCATGTCAAATCCTCCCTTTCACTTGCAACCTAGATTTACATTAACATGATGCTTCTTTTCGTTCAAAACATACGGTCTTTTCCAAGCACATACAAAAAAGCAGCCACCATCTAAAAGAAGGGGACTACTTTTTTTGAAGAGAGACAGAAAGGAGCGGCGGGAGACAACCAAACAGTTGATACTCATCCGCATCACGTTCTTTTAATAAATATTCATTTGCATTTTGCATGGAGGCTTTCATCATATCGTGCGTCACAAAAGGAAAAAGGATATTTAAATATGAGGACAACAGGTCTTGTGGATCTTGTTCGATTGACTCGATATCTCCAATGTTAATAATAATAGAAAAGAGATAATCGATGCAGATGTGAAAGTGCTGTTCAGCAAACAAAGTAAGCGGCTTTGCTTTTGATTCTTCAGGATTCCATTTTTGAAAAAGCTGTTTCACCAAATCACTGACAACCCATGCATTAAACTGCTGCTCAGCTGAAAAATAATACATCAGCTCCACCCCATTTCTAGCCTCCAGTATAAGAATTGTACAACAAATGACAAGGAATGAATACGATTTTTCAGAAAATTTAGTCATATTCACAGTCTTTTTGTCAAAAATAAGTCCATAGACGCATTAAGTTCACAGAGTAAAAATGGATGTGCTGGAGGAAGGTTTAATGACAAAAGTGACGGGTAAAAGATTCGTAAGACGTTAAAGGAGGAATAATAAATGAAACCTGTTGTAAGAGAGTATTCAAATGATGAAACACTTCAAAGAGATGTGGAGCAATTAAAACAACTCGGTGTTGCAAGAGAGGACATTTATGTTCTGTCCCATGACGATGATCGAACTGAGCGTATTGCAAGCAACACAGATGCCAATACGATAGGTCCAAAAGAAGTTGGACTCAAGCATGCGGTTGGAAACATCTTTAGCAAAAAGGGAGATGAACTCCGCAATAAGATTCACGAAATTGGTTTCTCAAAAGAAGAAGCTGAGACATTTGAAGAACATTTAGACGAAGGAAAAGTTCTTCTCTTTGTGACTGACCATGAAAAAGTGAAAAATTGGGCATAAACGCCATCGTAAAAAGCCTCTTACTTTTGTAAGGGGCTTTTTTTCATGCTGCGATAATTAAAATCTACCATCTGTCTTTTTCACTATAATAAGAAAGGTTGAAAAATTGGGATAAACAGTAAAATGTCTAATTGAAAATATAGAAATATCAAAGGGTACCATCAAAAAATGAAAAAAGTAGTGAAAATATCACAAAAAACCATTCGGGAAATAATTATGATATCTTTATTTTTATTTCAAAATGAAATAAAAATCTTGTGTAATTTAGTAGATAAATTTCTTAGTTCTATTGGTTTAAGTTGTATTTTTGTGTAGAAATAAGTGTTTTAAGGTCAAAAAACCACGAAATATACCTGTATTTTCAATTAGAAAATCATTCTAATGTTTAGGAAATAATTTGTTGACAAAATAATCTAAAAACAATATATTTGGCTTAATCAAGTCATTATGGAAGTAGTTGTTAAATTTTCGATAGGTGGATTTCAGGATCAATTCTGTAAATGATGATGCATTAAGACCTAAGGAAGAGCGCTTCTGAGGCAAAGCGATACTGAAGAAATATCTATTAGACAAAAAGAAATGGATGATAGATAGCTTAGAATGGTAGATTCGTTTTTCTACTATGCCTATTTCTCAATGATATGATTCAGGATATTCAGAGGATCATCTTAAAGAAAGCGCTTTCTAAACGCTGTTAAGGAGGTGAACCCATATGAAGAAAATGTATAACAAACTGAGGCGCTGTAATAGTTGAATGGCTGTGGTTGTATGTGAAGATGAGTGCTGAAAAAGAAGAGTGACATGTGGGATGCTTCTCTCCTTTTTCAGAAAACAGATTTCCTAAAAAATCCATCTTTCATTTTATCATAAGGCTTTTTGCTTGAAAACCACCTTTGTTAGGAAAGGTGATTGTGAATTGAAGGAGGTCACGTGATGAAAAAGGCTTTGTATCATGAAGACAGCGGGTTGTATTTAGAGAAAATGCGCATGGCTTTTCAAGAACACTATGAGCAAAGAACAGATATGTGGTCCACTGATCCATCATTAACAGACGCTGCTGTGATGTCTCTGAAAGCATGGCGTTCCAGGGAAAAGGATGCACTTGCTTCTGTGCTGGATATCGGCTGCGGGAACGGCAGGGCTCTTGAACATTTACAAGGACTGTCGGCATACACCGGTATTGATCTTTATGAGCATGAGGAATGGCAAGGATTAAAGAAGAGAAAAGAGGTTCCTGTCCATTTTTATCATCAAGATTTTATGTCCTGGTCGATGAATCAAGGGCGCGAGCTGACGTTTGATCTGATTTTAGATCATGGCTGCTTTCACCATCAGCACCCTGATGACCACGAACGATACTTAAAGCAGATTTCCTCGCTGCTTCATGAAGGTGGTGTGTTTTCCCTTGTTGTATGGGGAGAAGAGTGGAAAACAGGCTTAATCGGAGAAGATGGACGCTTCCATTTTTCATTCTCAGATACTCAGCTTGGAGAAAAGATTTGTACATCAGGACTTGAGCTCGTTTCGATTACACCATTACAAGCGAAGGCTGGGATCAGCCAGCATCATGTCATTGCTGTCAAAATCTAGTGCAAAGGAGGATAAACGCGATGTTTGATGTGATGGTTCTTGGTGCATACCTAGGCGGGTGTCATGCTTCAATCAATGTAGCTGAATTGAAGTACGGACTATTCATCCAATCAAAGGGTACAACCGGATGACGTGCATTTGAAGAACCAGAGCTTCTAGTAAAGGAGAAAGCAGCTCGAAGCTAGCAGAGATATTCTTTTAGAGAAAGAGCATGTCAGTTTCCATTCAAGAATCATCCAATGGTGTTGCTCTCTTACAGAGAATACAGCGTATGAAGCTCGATTTCTGCTCCTTTGTACTGGACAAGTGACAGCCTAAAAAGAGTCTTTATGAAAGGTACTGATGGATGATTGGCATCGCACATCTATTCAGCCAGTATGACAGGAAATTTCTCCTGAGCCATGATTCTAGCTGGAACCGGTGCTCAGGATGCAAAGGGAGTGCATACACATATTCATCACGCCATCACTGCGCTGAGAGAGTTCAATGGGGTGCAGTGATGAATAGGGGGAGACAAATGAACAAGTTTGTAGCTGAACTACAATCAATGATTCATCATTTTACATTTCAAGAAAAACACTATTTGCTCGTGGGGCCAGTGAACCTGCCGATCTCTATTGAACATGAAGAAGTGCAGTTTACATGGTATGCCTTTGCGTCTGTAGAAGCTGATACAACGCCAACGGTTGAGTCTATTGTACAAATGAGTACCGAGCAGCAAACATTTTCCTCTTGTCTCCTTTTTGGCGACTTTGAAAATGAAGTGCCGCCGCTTGTGCGAATTCATAGTGTCTGCCAAACAGGGGATGTGTTTGGGTCACTGAAATGTGATTGCGGTCCACAGCTTGCATCATCGCTAAAAAAAATCACCGATTACGGAAAAGGCATGCTTGTGTATATGGCCAATCAAGAAGGGCGCTCTATTGGGCTAATGGCCAAAGCCTTCACGTATAAATTACAGGAATTGAAACTGGATACATTTGAGGCGAACAGGTTGATCGGCTGCGGAGATGATGATCGGCATTACGAGGAAGCAGCGGCTGTCTTGCACTATTTAAACAAAGGTAAACCATTGCATCTCTTAACCAATAATCCAGATAAAGTCGATTCCATTGCTGCTTACGGTCTTCCGGTTTTACGGTTTGATCATACGGTAGAAGCCTCTCTCTATAATGAGGCGTATTTAAAGGCAAAAGCAGCATCAGGGCATATGGTCGATGAGAAGAAATTAATTAATCAGTAGATGAGTTTATTTAAAGAAGGCGGGAGAAAAGCGTGAAACCTGATATCAATTGGATTCAAATCCCAAGCGGCTATGCGACGATTGGAAGTAATGAAGAAGATATGAAAAAGGCATCAGAATTTTGGAAGGACAAACTTCTGAATCCAGCCTATGGCCGTGAGAAAAAATTTCAAAAATGGCTGTACAAAGAATTTCCATCTTATCAGCCGTATATGAGCGAATTTTTCATCTCAGATACGGTCGTCACCAATGAATGGTATCAAAGCTATTGCGACGAGACAGGAAAGCCTTATCCAGAGAGCTTGACGAACCTAGAACTTGGCGGGGGAAAAGACCATCCAGCTTGGGGCATGGACATCGAGGAAGCTTTCTCATTTTGTCAGTGGCTGAGCGGGAAGCTTGGATATGAGGTATCGATCCCTACTGAGGAAGAATGGGAATATGCTGCCCGGGGCAATACGAGACATCAATATCCTTGGGGAGATGAGTTTGATCCCTCTTACTGTAATACGCACGAATCAAATATTGAAAAAACGACACCTGTCCGTCATTACGAAAAAGGAAGATCTCTATTTGGACTATATGATATGGGTGGCAATGTCGAAGAATGGGTCAACACCAAGTATCACATATATGAAGGCGGAATTGAGGTTGTAGATGATTTAACCGAGACACTCGGCAGTGATTACTACATTTTAAAAGGTGGCTCCTTCGCAAGAGGCGGAGATTTATGCAGAGTCGCAAGAAGACACGGGAAACACCCAGACCCTGTTTTTCGATTTACTGGTTTTCGTGTAGTTACTCGTCAAAAACAACATATAAAGGTGGGAGTGTAAAACCATGCATAGAGGACCGATTACATCCGTTTTATCAACTCAGCATGACCAAATTGTCTACACAGGTGGCTATGACCGCTGTATTTATAAATGGGACCGTGCCACGGGAGAAGGAACATTCATTGGTAGTCACGAGCATATCATCAACTCTTTATCCCTTTCGGAAAATGGAACGTATTTAGCGAGTGCATCGTCAGACTATACCATTCAATTATATGATACTAGCACACATACAAGAATTCGTACGCTATATGGTCATGCGGATGACGTGGAAGCTGTCGCATTTGCAAAGCAGGATACGCTTCTTGTATCGGTGTCCAGAGACAGAAGATGCTTAGTTTGGGATATTGAAACGGGAGCCATTTTAAGAGAATTTCATGGACATAGCAAGGATGTATTAGCTGTATGGATTCATGAGGATAAAGCTTATACAACTGGTGACGATGGCTATGTCCTTGTATGGCTCTATGAAACAGGAGAAATTGTAGGTGAAATTGGCCCGTTTGATTATGAGCTGGATACCATCAGCGGCAGCAATCAAAAAGAAGTATTCGCCCTTGGTAGAGACGATGGCACGGTCATCATTTATGATGCCGCTACATTACAGGAGAAAAAAATCATCAAAGCTCATTTACAAGGTGTGAAACGTGTGAATTTTTCGCCGAGCGGTAACTACTTGCTTACAGCGGGTTATGACCATCTAATTAAGCTGTGGAATTATGAAACCGGTGATTTAATTGATACGTTGCTGCCTCATAAATATCAATGGGAACGCTCGCTTGTTTGGACAGAAGACGAGCAAGCCATTTTAGGAGCCAGCTTTGGGAAAACGTATTGTGAATGGTCAATTCAAGAAGGAAAAGTGATCTCTGATGAGCAGGAATTGGCGACACCTTCTATTAATGATATTGCGTTGACTGAAGCGGGTGATATTATCACTGCATCAGATGACGGAAAATTCAGAAAGAATGGAATCGAAATCGCAAAATCAACAGGTGTTCTCACAAATGGAGTGGCTGTTGCACGGGATGGAAGCTATTATGCATGGGGCGATCATGCGAGTCAGGTGCATATTGTACACGAGTCATTGCAGCAAATGGTCTCTTTTGATCTCAACACAGGTCCTGTCAATAGTGTGTATTTCCATGAGGAGGATCGTCAATTTTATATCGGCACTTATGGCGGTTATGTGCATGTCATTTCGACAGAACACTTAAAGGAAATCGGCCGTTCTAAAGCACATGATTGCGCAGTCAAAGCATTAAAGGTAGAAGGAGATCATATCATCACAGCGGCAGTTGAAGGAACAATCTGTCTTCTCGATAAAAAGAGTTTGTCCTTAACAGCAGAATATATCGGGGCGACAGAGCTGTTAAATGATGTATTTATTGATAGCAAAAGAGATCGTATTGCCATTGTCAGCCGTGATAAAAACGTCCGATTGTTTGATTTGCATACAGGCAGAATTTTAAATCAGCACAACGAGCATCAATATTCCATTAAATCCATCACTGTGACAGACTCTGGCTATATTGTGAGCGGAGACTATTGGGGATATATTGTGGTATGGAATCCAGAGCTAGATGTCAATACAGGTCCGATTCGAATTGCTAAGAATGGTATTAGTGCCATTAGACAACTAGGAAATGATGTGTATGCAAGCTCATATGACGGTGGTATTTATCATATTCGAGAAGATGGCACACATACGGAAGTACTGCGCTTATTTGAACAATTTCCGAAAGAAGTAATCTCTCATTAAGAAAAAGAATGTAAGCGGGGGATTCTCATGATAAGTGTTTGCAAGGAACATATGAAAAAAGGTCTGACTGTACTCAATTGTCCGCATGTGCTCCTCATTAATAAATATGAATGTCGCAAATGCTGTTTTTGTAAACAACGAGCATCATATAAACTGTTTTATTCCTTGCCTTACTATGATCGATCTGAAAAGAAACGGCTTGAGACAGTATAGCACATGAGAATAGAACTCCTTCATTTTCTGAAGGAGTTCTTTCCCTTGAGAGAAGAAAGGAGTCCGAGATGAAAGACGATGTTTTTTATATGAAGCTGGCGATTGCTAACGCGAAGGCGATGAAAGGACAAACCTCACCCAATCCGCTTGTTGGTGCAGTGATTGTTCAGAGCGGTGAGATCGTTGGGATTGGTGCGCACATGAAGGCGGGCGAGCCTCATGCTGAAATTCATGCGCTGCAAATGGCAGGAGAAAAGGCGAAGGGAGCTGACATGTATGTGACACTCGAACCTTGTACACATCACGGAAAAACAGGCCCTTGCACCGAAGCGATCATCAAAAGTGGAGTGAAGAAAGTGTTGATTGCCACCCAAGATCCGAATCCGGTTGTTGCAGGTAAAGGAATTGCCTTTTTGAAAAAGGCTGGAATTGAAGTGGAGCAAGGTATAT
The DNA here is from genome assembly GCF_038593395.1 of Bacillus sp. FSL R5-0397. Classification (NCBI taxonomy): domain Bacteria; kingdom Bacillati; phylum Bacillota; class Bacilli; order Caryophanales; family Bacillaceae; genus Bacillus; species Bacillus sp. FSL R5-0397. The sequence goes on from NZ_CP151992.1 coordinate 765,585, forward strand.
GTAAACAGGAAGCAGATCGTTTAAATGCGCCTTTTTTTCATTTGATGCAAACGAACCTTCCTTATGTCATCTTAAAATCAGCTATTTCGATAGATGGGAAAATTGCCACGGCTGATCAAGAAAGCAAATGGATCACTGGAATAGAAGCGAGAACAGATGTGCAGCGCTTACGTCAAGAAGTAGATGCGGTGCTGACAGGAGTGGAAACGATTATTCAAGATGATGCCGGCTTAATTGTAAAGGATTCATTCAACCATCAGCCCATTCGTGTCATTTTAGATTCAACATTAAGGATACCGCTTCATGCCAAATGCTTAACAGATCATAGGGCAGAAACCATAATTTGTACATCACAAGATTATGATCATCAAAAGTATCAACAGTTGATACAAAAAGGTCATCAAGTATTTGTCACAAGCGGAGAACACCGGACAGATCTTCAGGATGTGTTACACCTGTTGAAGAAGCGCTCTGTGATGTCAGTGCTTGTAGAGGCAGGTGGCAGTGTGAGTGCGTCATTTTTAGAAGCATCCCTTGTGAACGAAGCTGTTATCTATATGGCACCTTTATTAATCGGAGGGAAAGATGCACCTACTTTTTTTGAAGGAGAAGGTGTGAAGAAACTAAAAAAGGCGATCCGTCCAGCGGATATTGAATATAGTATGGTAGGAAAAGATTTAAAAATGACGATGACATTTTAACGATGGAAAGAGGTCCTTGCACGTAGAGTGCAAGACCTTTCAAATTTTTTGATAAAAATAAAATTGTACATACACCTTTATCGATCATGATGAATACGATGGATGGGGGTGATTCTATGAGAAAATGTAGACAATGCGGAAAGATATACCCAACTCATTCGACAGACCACTACCAAAAAGGAAGCTGGTATGATGCGTATAAGGATGATGGCTGGGAATGTGATAGTTGTAAGAAAGGTAAATCAGACAAACCAAGGAAACCAGTAAAAAATCCATGCTGCGGAAAAGATCCTTGTGTGTGTGTCATTCAAGGACCGCCAGGGGGAAGAGGAAGGAGAGGCCCAGCAGGTCCGGCGGGTCCAGTGGGTCCAGTAGGCCCAGCGGGTCCAGCCGGCCCGGCAGGTCCACAAGGCCCAACAGGCGTTGGGTTAACAGGGATTGTAGCATTTGATCCAGCGGTAGCCCCGGCGTATCCAGTAGGTCAAGTGGTGACATATGATGGCAGTACGTATGTGGTAAATTCAGCACCACCAACAGGTACGCCTGATACATCGCCGGATTATACGCTTTTAGCAGCTGCGGGCGCAACAGGTACAGGACCAACAGGTGTCACCGGAGATCCAGGTCCGACGGGTGCAACAGGAGCCACTGGTGTAGGTCTAACTGGAGTCGTTCCTTTTGATGCGGCAGCGGCACCAGGATATCCATTGGGTCAAGTAGTGACATATGAAGGTGGAACGTATCTTGCAAACACAGCATCACCAACGGGTACACCGGATACATCACCAGATTATACGCTTCTAGCCGCTGCGGGTGCGACAGGAGATACGGGTGCAACCGGAGCAACAGGAACAGGAGCAACAGGAGATACAGGCGCAACTGGAGCGACCGGAGCCACAGGAGATACGGGTGCCACAGGAGCAACAGGAACAGGAGCGACTGGCGCTACTGGAGATACAGGCGCAACCGGAGCGACCGGAGCCACAGGAGATACGGGTGCCACAGGAGCAACAGGAACAGGAGCGACTGGCGCTACTGGAGATACAGGCGCAACCGGAGCGACCGGAGCCACAGGAGATACGGGTGCCACAGGGGCAACAGGAACAGGAGCGACCGGCGCTACTGGAGATACAGGTGCTACTGGAGCGACCGGAGCCACAGGAGATACGGGTGCCACGGGAGCAACAGGAACAGGAGCGACCGGCGCTACTGGAGATACAGGCGCAACCGGAGCGACCGGAGCCACAGGAGATACGGGTGCCACAGGGGCAACAGGAACAGGAGCGACCGGCGCTACTGGAGATACAGGTGCTACTGGAGCGACCGGAGCCACAGGAGATACGGGTGCCACAGGGGCAACAGGAACAGGAGCCACGGGAGCGACTGGAGCAACCGGAGCCACGGGTGCAACGGGAGATACAGGAGCGACAGGAGCAATCGGAGCGACCGGTGCAACGGGAGATACGGGAGCGACCGGAGTAACCGGAGCCACAGGAGTAACGGGAGATACGGGAGCGACCGGAGTAACCGGAGCCACAGGAGCAACGGGAGATACCGGGGCAACCGGAGTAGGGTTAGCTGGTATTTTGGCATTTGACCCAGCAACAGCTCCAACCTATCCAGTAGGTCAAGTGGTGACATATGAAGGTGGAACTTATATCGTAAATACAGCGCCACCAACTGGCACACCAGATACGTCTCCAGATTATACGTTATTGGCAGCCGCAGGTGTGACAGGCGCCACGGGAGATACAGGAGCGACCGGAGTAACCGGAGCCACGGGTGCAACGGGAGATACAGGAGCGACCGGAGTAACCGGAGCCACAGGTGTAACGGGAGATACGGGAGCGACCGGAGTAACCGGAGCCACGGGTGCAACAGGAGATACGGGAGCGACTGGAGTAACCGGAGCTACAGGTGTAACGGGAGATACGGGAGCGACCGGAGTAACCGGAGCCACAGGTGCAACAGGAGATACGGGAGCGACCGGAGTAACCGGAGCCACAGGTGTAACGGGAGATACGGGAGCGACCGGAGTAACCGGAGCTACAGGTGCAACAGGAGATACGGGAGCGACTGGAGTAACCGGAGCCACAGGTGCAACAGGAGATACGGGAGCGACTGGAGTAACCGGAGCCACAGGTGCAACGGGAGATACCGGGGCTACCGGAGTAGGGTTAGCTGGTATTTTGGCATTTGACCCAGCAACAGCTCCAACCTATACAGTAGGTCAAGTGGTGACATATGAAGGTGGAACTTATGTCGTAAATACAGCACCACCAACTGGCACACCAGATACGTCTCCAGATTACACGTTATTGGCAGCCGCAGGTGTGACAGGCGCCACGGGAGCAACCGGTGTCACAGGAGATACAGGTCCAACAGGAGCGACCGGAGTCACAGGCGCCACAGGTGTCACAGGAGATACGGGTGCAACAGGGGCTACAGGAACAGGCGCCACGGGAGCAACCGGTGCAACAGGCGCCACAGGTGCAACAGGCGCCACAGGTGCGACAGGTGTAACAGGAGATACGGGTGCAACAGGGGCTACAGGAACAGGTGCCACGGGAGCAACCGGTGCAACAGGCGCCACAGGTGCGACAGGATCAAGTGCGATTATTCCATTTGCATCTGGTACACCAGCTGTTTTAACCACAATCGCAGGCGGTCTAGTTGGAACATCTAGTTTGGTCGGATTCGGTAACTCGGCGACAGGTGTCAGTATTGTAGGAGGAATCATTGATTTAACCGGAGCAGCAGGAACATTGTTAAACATGGCATTCTCCGTTCCAAGAGCTGGAACCATTACGTCATTTGCCGGCTATTTTAGCACGACTGCAGCCCTTTCTTTAGTTGGCACGAGTATTACTGTAACTGCTAGTCTGTTTGCTTCACCGACACCAAATAACAGCTTCACTCAAGTAGCGAGCGTCACATTGGCTCCAGCGTTAACCGGGATTTTAACGCTAGGGGCTATTACAAACGGCATCGCTACTGGTTTAAATGTACCAGTCACACCAGAAACAAGATTACTTGTCGTATTCTCGGCATCAGCTACAGGTCTTTCTTTAGTGAATACTGTAGCAGGCTATGCAAGTGCTGGTTTATCCATCACGTAATAGGCACACAGGGATGACTCAATACTGAGTCATCCTTTTTTTGTCTGTGTGAATTTTCTCTTAACTTCATGAGAAAAAATGATATGATTTTCTTAGAGTCTATTCGGGTGAATCTACTGAATTAGGGGTTGTGGCGGTGAGGATGGGCAAAAGGAAAGTCACTTTACAAACAAAAATTTTGGGGTTAATTATTGGTCTTTTACTTGTTGTTATTGCCTTATTGACCATTTGTTTTGGTTTTTTGCAGACATCAGAAAGGCAGAGCCAAGCTGAACAGCTGGCGGTGCAAACTGCTAGAACGATATCTTATATGCCGCCCATTAAAACATCGGTGGCTACGGGAGATTCGCAAAATGAAGAACAGGCTGTGCTTGAGCAAATGAAAGAGCAAGTAAGAGCGCATGCCATTTTTATCACCAATCAAAAAGGAAAGGTTCTTTTTCATACGAATCATGAGGATGTAGGGAAAACCATCAGTGTGTCGGAAGGAAGAAGTACACTGCTATTTGGAGGAACTTCCATATCAACGGGTGATTCTGATGGTGAAACCGTTGTCAGAGGAAGTGCTCCGATCATGAAAGAAACTGGCAGTTATGAAGAGATTATTGGGACAGTCAGTGTCGAATTTTTAAAAAGAGATATCGACCAAGCGACAGCTCATCAACTCTTCAAATTAAGTTATATTGCCCTTCTTGTGCTCTTGCCTGGGGTTTTTGGAGCGATTTTTTTAACAAGGAGTATTCGAAAAGATATATTAGGGCTTGAACCGCATGAAATTGCTTCATTATATCGAGAAAGAGAAGCGATGCTGCATGCGATTAAAGAGGGAATCATTGCATTTGACCGTAAAGGTGCCATTACGATGATGAATACGTCAGCTGAACAGATGCTACGCGTCTCTTCAACGCTGCCTCTTCATATTGATCAAGTGTTGCCAAATGCCAATCTTCTTTTCTATCTAAAGGTAGAGACGATTGAACCTAACATAGAATCAGTCGTCAATGATAAAACCTTCGTGCTAAATGTCAAAAAAGTGGTGCAGGACAATCGAGTATTTGGAGGAATTGTGAGCTTCAGGGAGAAAACCGAGCTGACAAAGCTGTTGGATACATTGACAGAGGTCAGTCAATATTCAGAAGACCTTAGAGCACAAACACACGAATTTTCGAATAAGCTGTACGCTATTTTAGGCTTGCTTGAGTTGAAACAAGTGGATGAAGCCATTGAGTTAATTAAAGAAGAGTATACACTTCAAAATCGCCAGCATGATTTACTCATGAAGCAAATTCGCTCTCCGAAGATACAAGCCATTTTACTTGGGAAGTTAGGAAAGGCATCTGAGAAAAAGGTTCATTTTCACATTGATGAAAATAGTTCATTGGAGCCGCTCCCAGCCCATTTAAGTTTATCTCACTTTATTACCATCATTGGCAATCTCGTAGACAATGCGTTTGAGGCTGTATTGAATAAGGAGAAAAGAGAAGTCAGCTTGTTCATCACAGATATTGGATTTGATATTATCATAGAGGTATCTGATTCAGGGGACGGTGTAGATGAAGGAGCCATTTCACAACTTTTCACAAGAGGACATTCATCAAAGGGAGAAGGGCGAGGTTATGGACTTGCCAATGTCAAAGAAGTGCTAGATGAACTTGGGGGCTGGATTGAAGTTGCGAACCAAAAAGAAGGCGGTGCCATCTTCACTGTTTACATACCGAAAGGCACAAAGGGGGAATAGGTTGTGATAAAGGTACTCATTGCGGAAGATGATTTTCGAATCGCTGCGATTCATGAATCTTATATCCAAAAGGTACAAGGCTTTCAAGTGGCCGGCAAGGCAAAGAGTGCAAAGGATCTGTGGGAGGCACTTCAAAAAGAACAAGTGGATCTCATTTTACTTGATGTCTACATGCCTGATGAGCTCGGCACGAACCTTTTGCCGCTGTTAAGAGAGCGCCATCCTGAAGTGGATGTGATCATTATCACGGCTGCAACGGAAACGATGCTGTTAAGAGACGCATTGCATTATGGAGTGGTTCATTATTTAATCAAACCAGTGACCGCCCAAAAATTCACGCAGGTTTTAACCGAATATAAAGAGAAGAGAGAGTTAATCAATTCAAAAGAGGAAGTCAATCAAACGATGATTGATCTGTTTTTTGGTCAAATACAGGAAGAATCGCAGCAAAAGGATGAGCGAGACTTGCCAACAGGCATTAATTCATTGACTTTGGACAAAGTGAAAACATTCATGGCAACAGAGATGAACGGAATTACAGCGGAAGAACTCGGAGAAAAAATGGGCGCATCACGCACAACAGCAAGACGATACGTAGAGTATCTTGTGACAACGGGAGAATGCCGGGCAGAGCTGGCGTATGGAATCATTGGTAGACCAGAACGAAAATATTATCCCGCCAAAAAACAAACGGAGTCATAAAAATGAAAAAAGGAATACTCTTACTCATTTTGGTCTGCCTTTGTACAACGCTCACCTTTAATGAAAAAACAGCAAAAGATTCTTTCCTGAAGCACAGCCCATTATATATTGTGGTATCAGGTGTACCTGATGGCGGATTTGACCAAACAGCTCAAGTGATGAAAACCGTGCTAGAAGAAGAAAAGCTAGTGGAAGAGCCTGTGCATATTCTTTATCAAAGAGGCGGAACGGTTGATAAAGGATGGACCTATATGATGGAGCGAGATGCCAATTATATTAGTTTAAATTCGAGCTTATTATTAAGCCGTAATTTGCTGGGCAGCAGTAACGTGACCATGAATGATGTCACCCCGCTTGCTATTCTTGCGGAAGAGTGGCAGGTAGTCGCAGTGCCAGTTGATTCTCCTTTCTCAAATGGAAAGGAGCTATTACACGCATTAAAAAAGAAACCAGATTCCTTAAAAATTGGGTTTGCCCCGGACTTTGGAAATGATGATCAAATCTCATTCGCACGGGCTGCCGAAATGGCAGGAATTGATCCGTACCGCATTCAGTTTTTAAAATTTGATAGTGCAGATGATTTATTCCAAGCGCTCATTGACCATGAGGTAGATGCGGCAACTACGACCATTACGGAGGTTCGCCATGATTATGAAAAGAAAAGACTGAAGCTTGTTGCGACCACAACGAATCAGCGTTTAGAAGGATTCAAAGACGTGCCCACTTGGAAAGAACAGGGGATTCCGCTCATCTTCTCTCATTGGCGTGGTGTGATGGGACCAAAGCAAATGAATCAGCACGACATTCGAGCATGGGATCAGCTTCTTCAAAAAATGACGCAAACGAAGTCATGGAAAAATCAGTTAAAACAAAAAGGCTGGACAAGCCGTTATATGAACAGTAAAGAAGCAAAGGTCTTTATGGAAGATCAATTAAGGCGATATGAGCAATTTATACAAGGAGAACAAGCGGTCAAATAAGACCGCTTTTTTTCATGGAACCAACAAACAACAACAATTGCACAAAATGAACAAAAAGCATTTATCGATCAAAAAAGAATTAAAATTCATAATATTTACTTCAATTCAGGCGTCAGATATCATGACAGAAAGGGTTGGAAATGGGATACCAACATTTAATGAAAGCGTATACAACATAAGGGGTGAACAAAATGTTAGCGATCTTAGGATTTCTTATGATGGTTGTATTTATGGTTTTAATTATGACGAAACGTATGTCAGTTCTAACGGCATTAGTATTAACACCGATTGCATTTGCTCTTATTGCAGGTTTTCATTTTACAGAAATTTCAGACATGATTGTCAAAGGTGTACAGCAAGTTGCACCAACGGCGGTCATGATCATGTTTGCCATTTTGTACTTCGGGATTATGATTGATGCAGGTTTATTTGATCCGATGGTGGCAAAAATTTTAAATATCGTCAAAGGCGATCCATTAAAAATTGTGGTCGGAACAGCTGTCCTGACGATGCTTGTCGCACTTGACGGTGATGGAACCACAACGTACATGATTACAACAACAGCGATGCTTCCGTTATTTACACTGCTTGGCATTCGTCCGATTATTTTAGCGGGTATCGCCGGAGTCGGCATGGGGATTATGAATACGATTCCATGGGGAGGGGCAACACCTAGAGCGGCAAGTGCGCTTGGCGTTGATCCATCACTTTTATTTGGCCCGATGATTCCAGTCATTGGCGCAGGGGTTTTGAGCATGATTGTGGTGGCATATTTTCTTGGGAAGTCTGAAAGAAAACGTCTTGGTGTTATTGAGCTCGAACAGCCGATTCATGCCAATGAAATGGCAGCGGCACTGCAAGATGATATTAAGCGACCGAAACTTTGGTGGTTTAACCTGACACTGACTTTGCTATTGGTTCTCTTGCTAGTGTCTGGAAAAGTAAGCTTAACGGTTCTGTTTGTTCTTGCCTTCTGTGTTGCCATTATCGTGAACTATCCGAATTTAGAGCAGCAGCGTGAGCGGATTGCGGCTCATTCCACAAATGTTTTGGCGATTGCTTCGATGATTTTTGCGGCAGGTGTTTTTACAGGCATCTTAACTGGGACGAAAATGGTTGATGAAATGGCGATTTCGATTGTTTCAGCTATTCCAGAGCAGCTTGGCGGGTTTATTCCAGTCATTGTCGCACTAACAAGCGGGATCTTCACTTTCTTTATGCCGAATGATGCATACTTTTATGGGGTACTGCCGATCCTATCAGAAACAGCGGCAGCATACGGTGTCGATAAAATTGAGATTGCGAGAGCATCTATCATTGGTCAGCCGATTCATATGTTAAGCCCACTTGTTCCATCGACTCATTTACTTGTTGGACTCGTTGGGGTATCACTAGATCAGCATCAGAAATTTGGCATGAAATGGGCGGTTCTTGCAGTCGTCGCCATGACAGTGATGGCGGTTCTCATTGGGGCCATTTCGATCTGGTAATGAGAAGAGTGTCTGCTGCTTATGCAGGCGCTCTTTTTTAGGTCCTATTGCAGGGCAAGCTCCATTCATTTGCCCTATATAAAGCCATACATGATTCCTCCAAAAGATATATTTTTGAAAAATGCTGACACTTTTGCTGTTTTTTTCTTTATAATGCAAATCAACGAAGGGAGAGGATAGCATGTCCAAACAGAAAAGTACCATTCTTTTTGCTGCTGTATGCCTCATGGCAGGAAGTTTGTCGATGGTGATCCCAGCTTCAGCGAATGCAGAGACCCCTTATTATGGAAAAAGCTATGAGCAGCCAGCCTCGGTTCAAAAACTGTATCCTGAGCCTGATGAAACGTTTGATACCCCTGCTTTTCAGAAAAAAGGAAAAGCATTTACCACACAAGAAGAGCTTCAAGATTTTTTACGTGACATTGTCAGTAAAAGTCCTTACGCCACGCAGAAACAGATTGGAACATCCATTGAAGGCAGGTCCATTCCAGCCCTCTATTTTACAAAGGATCGCCACATCTCTCCACTGTCAAAAAAGCCAACGATCTGGCTTCAAGCACAAATACACGGAAATGAACCAGCCTCCGGTGAATCTGCCCTTGTCATCGCCAAACGACTAGCAGGTGATGAAGGAGAGCGTATCCTGAGCCATGTCAACGTCATCATTGTCCCAAGAATCAACCCAGATGGTTCTTATGCATTTGACCGCAGACTTGCAAACGGAATGGATGGCAACCGTGACCACATGACATTAGAATCTTCAGAGCTGACAGCCCTTCATCAAGAATTTAATCGCTATGCGCCCGAGGTCGTCATTGATGCCCATGAATATGATGTCGGTCAAAAGCAGTTCGAAGATATCGGTGCATCAGGTGCTCTCAAGTATCACGATTTGCTGATATTATCCGGTAAGAATTTGAACATTCCTGAAAGCATTCGTTTCACGTCAAATGAATTGTACGTCAACGGAGTGCGTGAAGCATTGACGAATAAGGGATTTTCCAACGATTTATATTATACAAACACAAGAGGAAAGGACGGAAAGATCGACCTTTATGAAGGCGGAACCGATGCACGAATTGGCCGAAATGCCCTGGCGCTTTCACCAGCTTTATCCTTTCTTGTAGAAAGTAGGGGGATTGGAATTGGTAGAGAGGACTTTACTCGGCGTGTGGCAGCACAAGTCACCACTCATGAAAAAATCATTGAGACAACGGTGAAGCATGCTAAGCAGGTGAAGCAGCAAATGGTGACGGAGCGGCTGAAACTTGTGAAAAAAGGTCTTCAACCAAATGATGATGATCAAGTAGTCATTCAAGATGCTTTCAAGGCGCCTGTGAACGATTCACTTGAAATGGTGGATATTGAGAAAGGACAAACCACCAATGTCCCAGTGCGTTTTCATAGTGCAAGTGATGCGGTTCCTGTATTGACAAGAGAACGACCGACAGCTTATCTCATTCTCCCAGGACATGAAGGAGTAGATAGAAAGCTCAGAACTTTAGGGTTAAAAAGTGTGACATTGCCTGTTGGCATGAAAGTGCCAGTTCAAGCCTATGAGGTGACAAAACGAGTGGAAACAAGCAAAACAGATATTCAGCTTGAAACGAGACTCGTTGAAAAGAAACGTCAACTGCCAAAAGGAACAAAGGTATATGTGACTGCACAGCCAGAGACCAATTTGTTGTCACTTGCCCTTGAACCAGAATCAAAAGACAGCTATATGTCATCAGGTTTTATTGCATCGAAAGTAGGCGATGAACTACCAGTTTACCGATTCTTGTTATCTCAAAAGACGTTAGGTATAAATAAAAAGGACTAAAATCAAGTTCATTTTAGTCCTTTGTCAACCACCCTAGAAGCGGCACAGTGCGTGCCGCTTTTTCTATTTTCGTCCAGCTCTGATCTCATCGGTCATGCCTTCATACGGTGCTTCTGCGATAATCGTTTCATCGTTTACCCCAGCATGGTGGATGTACGTAATGTCTGCGAATTCTGGTACGACATACTTCGGATAGGTTTCATATTTTTCACGGGATTCTTTCATGAGGTCGATATAGTCATTTTGATAGCAAACGGTGATATCTGGACGTTCATGCACCCATTTTGGGAAGAAAATGACGCCATGCATGCGTTTTTCCTCAGGCATAAAGTTTAAAGACACGTCTGTCCCAGTCGGTTCCGTCCAGGAAACTTTGTATACCCCTTTTGTCAGTTTCACAATATTCACTTCTTGATCACGAACCCAGCGGCCTCCAACCATTCCGCTATGAATGCGGTAATCAATGGTGTGATCATTTTTAATGTAAATCTCATATTCCCAGCCATTTTCATACGTATAAATCATATGAAGTCCAACGAATTGATCCATGTTTATTCCTTCTTTCAATTAAAATGATGTTGTTTCAAACATGTCATGATTTACATGTTTATTTTAGGGTGTATGGTATACTATTGTCAAAGAATATGCGTTGGAGGCATGTCATGAGAGTACTGAAATATGCCATTCTTGGCTTACTAGATCAGCGTGAGCTGACGGGATACGATATGAAGAAACACTTTGAAGATTCCCTTGGACAGTTTTGGAGTGCGAAGCATAGTCAAATATACCCTGAATTAAAGCGGCTAACAGAAGAGGGTTTTATTGAATTTGATATTCACATACAAGGAAAGAAGCTAGAGAAGAAGGTTTATCAAATCACTGATGCAGGAAAAAGAGAACTGCATGAGTGGTTAAGGAAAAAAGGCCCGATTCCAGACACAACAAAAGATGAATTTATGTTAAAAACGTTCTTTATCTCATCTATGGATCAAAAAGAAGCGGCCGGTCTCTTCTCACATCAGCTGCAGGAGCGAACAAAGAAAGTAGAGATGCTTGAACAGAAACTGAACGTTTTAACAGAAGAAGATCCATCTGCCCAATCACCGCATTCAACACAATTCGGGCATTATTTAGTGCTGACAAGAGCAATTGAAAGGGAAAAAGGGTATGTTCGCTGGCTCCAAAAGACCCTTGAAGTCATTGATTCATCCATTGTCTAAGGACAATCGTCGCACGATATGATAAAAAATGGTTTGAAACAAGTGAATTTATCATTAGAAACCGCTACAATGGATATATTCGTATTAAAGTGAGGCGAGTATGTTTGAGTAACCAAGAAGCGTTGTGGAATGAAGCAGAAGCTTTTATTTCTGTATGCTATGAAGAATTAGGCAAGTCAAATGAAGAAAAAGCAGCACGTCTGCATGAAATAAAAAAAGAAATTGAGTCTGACGGTATGTATACTCATACGCAGGAAGAATTAGCTCACGGGGCAAAAGTGGCATGGCGCAACAGCAACCGGTGCATTGGGCGCTTGTTTTGGTCAACACTGCATGTGCATGACTGCCGGCACGTGACAACAGAAGATGAGGTGAAAGAGGCACTCTTTCATCATATTGAGTATGCGACAAATGGGGGTAAAATCAAACCGTCCATTACCATCTTCCCACCAGAGAATAAGGGACGGAAGGAAGTCGTTATTTATAATCATCAGCTCGTTCGTTATGCGGGATATGAGTCGGAATATGGCATCATTGGGGACGAGGCATCACTTGAATTAACCAAGTTGTGTGAAGCGCATGGCTGGAAAGGCGAAGGCACGCATTTTGACCTTCTGCCTCTTATGTTTCAGCTAAAAGATCAGCCGCCGGTTTTGTATGATCTTCCGAGAGAGATCGTTCAAGAGGTAGAGATCACCCATCCTGAATATGATGGATTCGGTGATTTAGGACTGAAATGGTATGCTGTTCCGATTATTGCTGATATGAAATTAGAAATTGGCGGCATTCATTACAATGCGGCACCGTTTAATGGATGGTATATGGGAACAGAAATTGGCGCACGAAATCTAGCTGACGAAAACCGCTACAATATGCTGAAAAAAGTTGCTTCTATTTTAGGACTGGACACGACAAAGAATGCGTCACTTTGGAAGGACAAAGCCATTGTCGAGTTGAATGTGGCGGTTCTTCATTCTTACCGGGAAGCAGGGGTGACCATTGTGGATCATCATACAGCTGCCCATCAGTTCAAACAATTTGAAAAACAGGAAGAAAAGGCTGACCGTAAGCTGACTGGTGATTGGACATGGCTGATTCCGCCAGTATCACCAGCTGCTACGCATATCTTCCATCGTCACTATGACAATACGATCGTGAAACCGAATTATTTTTATCAGGAAAAACCCTACCACGGGACGGAAAGAGCCTAGCGAAAAGCTAGGTTTTTTTGTATGAAATGAGTCTTTTGAATGTTGTTTGATTTGGAAAATGATGGTTTAATGGCGGTGGAATCAAAAAGGGGGAATAGAGATGAAAAAAATGACGTTGCTCATATTTTTGGCTGTATTCGGTTTCAACGGATTTCTACTGCTAGGTGATGAGAGAGCTAAAGCAACTACTGGAACAATGGTTCAGAATGTCATTGATTTAAAGGTGACAACCGATCGTTCAACTTATACTTCGCTTCATCCTCAGGTCAACGTCAACATGACCGCAACAACAAATGAAACACTTTATTATACAGCTGCTATTCGAAAACTTACTTTCCCAGTGACACCAGTCTTTACACACGAAGGGTCTATCTCTGGACAAAACGCTTTCGCAGCACCTACTCGTTTATTACTTCCTAACAGTGGATCAGCCAACTATGATGTTCATGTGAGTCTCTACAAAGATGCTTCACGTACAACCTTGATTGGTTATTATGTTGCAAACCCATTTACTGTTGTGAAATAAAGGACACATATCAACTATCCTCTGATCCGAAAGTCTTGATAATGAGCGAACTCGGCGAGCGGCTCCATGTCCAAATGTTTGACTTTTGAAAAAGGACTGCCTTTACGGACGGTCTCTAAAAAGTCAAAAACCTCCTGCTGCTCTCCTTCTACTTTTAACTCCACGTGACCCTCATCTGTGTTGCGTACCCAGCCTTTTATCCCTCGATTGACGGCCTCTCCTTGAACAAAATATCGAAAACCGACTCCTTGCACTCGTCCTTTTACAATAGCGTGATAATGAACCAATGTCATCTCTCCTTTTTTCTCATCGTACCATAACCTGCCTCGTTCCTTCACGTACCGACTATGATTTGACTGTCAAACCATGTAAAATAAAAGCAATCAGACAATCAAAGGAGATGGCGAGAGTGGGGCAGACAAGGTACGACATCGAAGGAATTCAAGTAGGACAACCTATCACCACCTATGTGAATGGTAAAGAAATCAAAACAGCCATCAACAAAAAGCGTATTCACGAGCCTGTTTATTTGAGTAAGCTCAATTTTGATGGAGATGGCCAGGGTGATTTGGTCCATCACGGAGGTGATGATAAAGCCATTTGCGTCTTTCCATATGATCACTATACTTATTTTGAGCAATTTTTAGGAGTGTCGTTACAGGAGGCAGCTTTCGGTGAGAACGTGACCGTGCATCAGCTTGTAGAGACAGAAGTCCGTATTGGAGATGTATTTCAGTTTGGGGAAGCGATTGTTGAGGTCAGTCAGCCAAGACAGCCGTGTGTGAAGCTCTCTCTTAAGCATGGAAACATGAAGCTTGTGAAGGAAGTGCAGCAAACGGGATATACCGGTTTTTATTTGCGTGTGCTGAAAGAAGGAATGGTCTCTCCTGATGAAGCTCTTGTGTTAGTCGAAAAAGCGCCCCATCCCATCACAGTCCACGAAGTCAATGAAGTCAAATACCGTCAAGTAGATCAAAACAGGCTGAAAGCAGTTCTTGAAGTAGATGCCTTAGCAGATGTGGTCAGAAAATCTTTAGAAAAACGTGTTCAGCCCATATAAAAAAGCCGTACATCTGCTATGGATGTACGGCTTTTCAACATTTAAGAGCTCGTTTTCTTTTGCTCAAGAAGATTTGCAAGGAAATAAGTTTTAAAGCTTTGAAGCTTTCTTCCTTCATGCTTGGTCACACCAAGCTTCTTTAATTCTTCGACATACCAGCCTTTGCTACCATAATGCATGATAGAAAACTCCTTTCAATGGAAACTGCCTGCATTGTAACATCTCAAAAAAGGACGTGAAAAGTGTGCAGGTGTTTAGAAATGAAAACTGATTCTATCTGCCTATGATCCATGTATATGCTGGAAATAATTATTTATGAATTTGGCGGGTTGAGGGTAACGATGATCATGCCGACTGTCATAATCATGATGACAATACCGAGGTAGGTCATCATGGATTGTTTTTTCTTAATACCTACAACCGTTAAAATAATACTTTCAATAAAGAAGATAACACCGATGATGATGAACCACATATCAAATAAGACCCCTTTCGCATATCTTTGCCTATTTTACCACAGGCATTTTTGTTTAGTCGTGACAGATTCGTGAAACGAGCATGAAAAAATCCCCTCCAGTGAAGGAAGGGATTGCAGCGTGTAGACAAACCCTCGCATTCGGTGTCAGTCCTGCGCTTCGGTGCTCACGAATGTCAAATTCGCTCCGCGCCGATGCTCGTCCTTCCTAGACTGCAAAGGTTTTCTATCACGCTGAAAAGAAGACAAAGAGCTAAAATAAAGTTCATTTTAGCCCTTTGTCAACAAACTGAAATCCCCTCCAATGAAGGGAGGGTATCTGCTTGCTTACAGCTTTGTTAAAATAATCGGTTCGTCTTTTGTGATCACCATCGTATGTTCAATCTGTGCGACCAGGCTCTTATCAGGTGTTTTAAATGTCCAGCCGTCATCCGCTTGATATATCGATTCAGCATTTGTTGAAATGAAAGGTTCAAAGGCGATGACTGTCCCATTCTTAAACAAAGCATTATCGAATGGATCATAATAGTTCAAAATATGGTTAGGTGCTTCATGCAGGCTTTTCCCAATGCCGTGTCCTGTCAAGTTCTTAATGACGGTAAATCCTTGTTCTTTCGCTGTATTGTAGACCGCACGGCCAATTTGATTTTGTCTTTTACCGGCTTTCGCATGCTTTAATCCTTCAAGGAATGCATCCTCTGCACACTGGCATAATGCTTCAAGACGAGCATCTCCTGTACCTAAAACGAATGAAATCCCAGTATCGGAATAATATCCATCAAGCTCTGCTGAGATATCAATATTAATGAGGTCGCCCTCTTGTAAAATGGTTTTTTCACTTGGAATGCCATGTGCGACTTCATCATTGACACTGATGCAAGTCGTACCGGGGAAATCATATTCTTTTTCAGGAGCTGAATTGGCTCCATGCTCTTCTAATATTTTTTTCCCAATCAAATCTAATTCTTTTGTAGACATGCCTGGTTTCGCTTGGCTTTTCATTTCTTCTCTTGCCAAAGCGACAATTCGGCCGACTTTTTTTAAGGCTTCTAACTCATGATCATGTTTGACAATCACTGTTCATTCCCGCTTTCTATAACTTCATTCTATTCAATAGCTTACCACATTTTACGCCAAAAGACTAAAGGCTGAGATTCGGGTGAGATGTGGACAAATTGGTATAGATAACTAGATGTGCATATGATATATTTTTTATGAACATCATGAGAGATTTGTTCATGATGATGACGAAGGGGGGAGAAATAAGATGGTGTTTCAGTTTTTTCAAAAGTTAGGAAAATCATTTATGCTTCCAATCGCTGTGCTTCCTGCAGCGGGTATCATTTTGGCTATTGGGCGAGAAGATGTATTCAACATCCCGTTTATTCATGCAGCAGGAAATGCAATTTTTGCGAATTTGGCTTTAATTTTTGCTATGGGTGTAGCGATTGGTATTTCAAAGGACGGTAACGGGGCAGCGGCGTTATCTGGAGCGATCTCTTATTTTATTTTGTCAGCTGGTACCACGTCGATCAATTCGACCAACAATATGGGGGTATTGGGTGGTATTTTGTGCGGACTTTTGGCAGGTTACGTTTACAATAAATTTAAGGACACGAAACTGCCGGAATACTTAGGTTTCTTTAGTGGAAGACGGCTTGTGCCAATTATGACAGCACTTTTTACCATTCTATTAGCAGCCGTTTTTGGATATGTATGGCCTCCAATTCAAAGTGTGATCAATGATTTGGGAGAGTGGATTTTAAGTCTTGGAGCAACGGGTGCCGGGCTGTTTGGCTTCTTTAACCGCTTGCTCATTCCATTAGGACTTCACCATGTGTTGAATAATCTATTTTGGTTTCAATTCGGTGAATTCAGCGGAGCAACAGGTGATTTAGCGCGGTTCTTCAAAGGAGATCCAAGTGCAGGTGTCTTTATGACTGGTTTCTTCCCAGTGATGATGTTTGGGCTGCCGGCGGCATGTCTCGCGATGGTTGTGACCGCAAAGCCTGAAAAACGAAAAGCAACAGCCGGTCTTATGATTGGAATGGCACTGACGTCATTTATTACAGGAATCACAGAACCAATTGAATTCTCATTTATGTTTTTATCTCCACTTTTATATGGTGTTCATGCGATATTAACTGGTCTTTCGCTCTTTATTGTCAACACCTTAGGCATTCATAGCGGTTTCGCTTTTTCAGCCGGTGCGATTGATTACGTTTTAAGTTTTGGAATTGCGCAAAAGCCCATTCTGTTACTTGTAGTTGGGATCATCTATGGCGTGATTTACTTTGTTGTTTTCTATTTCCTGATTAAATTGTTAAAGCTAAAAACACCGGGCAGGGAAGATGATGACATCGAAGATATTTCAGGTGATGATACACATACTGCTGGAGCAAGTATGCTCGTAGAGGGACTAGGCGGCAAAGACAATATCACCACAATTGACCATTGT
The DNA here is from genome assembly GCF_038593395.1 of Bacillus sp. FSL R5-0397. NCBI lineage: Bacteria > Bacillati > Bacillota > Bacilli > Caryophanales > Bacillaceae > Bacillus > Bacillus sp. FSL R5-0397. Next base: position 783,087 of record NZ_CP151992.1, read on the forward strand.
GCGACCCGTCTTCGTTTAACAGTAGAAGATACCAATTTATTAAATGAAGGTACATTGAAAAAAGCAGGTGCCAAAGGGGTACTGACGTCAGGAAAAACTTCCGTACAAATCATCATTGGAACAAATGTCGAATTTGTCGCCGATGATCTTCGTAAGGAAGTCGCTCAGGACTAAAAAAAGCGTTCAGCCAGATCAAATGGGCTGAACGTTTTTTTGTTTTCGCTGTTCGATCACCAGTACAATGCTGATGACAACAAGTAAAAACCATGAACTGATTTTACCAAGATGGACGAGAGACCAAGCATGCTGCTGATTTGGATATTGCCATGCTCCTAAAAAGGTCGTGACATTTTCGGCCACCCAAATAAAAAAGCCAATCAGCAAAAACGAGATAACAAGCGGCATACGAAAGGTCGATGAACCGACCTGAAAGGACACGGTTGTTTTTCGAAACACAACCAATAGGAGTAATGTCAGCCACCAGCGTAGATCATAAATCCAGTGATGAGTAAAGAAATTGAGGTAAATACATAAACTGATCCCCACTGAAAGATAAGGGTGAGGCCACGCCTTCACCTTCACGCGAAGCCGAGTCAGTGCCTGATAAATATAGCTTGCCACGCTCGCATACATAAAACCGCTATAGAGCGGAACCCCAAAAATTTTCGAATAAGCCTCTTCAGGATAGGACCAAGAACCCATATGTACTTTGTAGATTTCTAAGCCTATTCCAATCACATGAAAGAGACAAATAACCTTCAACTCTGTCAGTGTCTCAAGCCGCAGCATCAGCATGAGGAGCTGTGCGATAAGGCAAAGCAGAAGAATAACATCATATCGAGGAAGAAAAGGAATAGACACGATCTTTGATAGGGCAAGCGATGTAAAGATCATGACGGGGAATAGACATGAAATAGCCTGTAAATAAGCAAAATGAAATAATGTTTTCATACAAAATGTAACCCCTTTTTACTGTCTGAAATAACTAAGACGGAAATAGCAAGGGAAAAGTTTACCTCGACTAGATATTCATGAACAATTTGTGAATATATATGTGAAAAGGATCACAAATGATATTTACATAGTATAATAAGATCATAAAGAAAATGTGAAATAATTCACATAATTTAAAAGGAGGCATCATCATGTTTACAAAATTCTTACAAACGAATGTATGGGCAGCGGTTATCCTTTTGGCAGCAAGACTTTATATCGGATGGACTTGGCTGACATCTGGTATTGGAAAACTAACAGGCGGATTCGATGCATCAGGATATTTGCAATTTGCCATAGCTGAACCTGTTGTGAAAGATGGTCATCTTGTTTATCCGTTCTATGTTTGGTTTTTAGAAAATGTCGCGTTGCCAAATGCCGGACTCTTCAGTGTCATGGTCATGTGGGGAGAAATCTTAGTTGGTCTAGGACTAATTGTTGGATTGTTCACAACAACAGCAGCCTTTTTTGGAAGCGTGATGAATGTCTCTTTCTTACTAGCTGGAACCGTCTCTGTTAACCCGCTTCTTCTTCTGATCGCCGTCTTTATCATAGCAGCGAAAGGAAATGCCGGAAAATTTGGTCTTGATTATGTAGCAGGTCCAATCCTTAAGCGAAAACTGAAAAGAAAGCCGCATTTAGAAGTGGCATCATAATAAAGAAAAGCATCCTGAGCAAAAATTCAGGATGCTTTTTATTTAGGAACCGGCTTTGATGAGGTTAATATGCACCACAGTCAGCTCGTGCTGACTGATATCTGGATCATGTCCGACGATAAATTCGAGCTCATAATCACCGGTCTGATAAACGTATTTCTTCTCTTTTGTTTGCGGGATGGTGCTGACTGAATCTGCTGGTCCAAGCTGTTTCTTTAATAGGGAAGGAGTCATTCCTCCGATATTCGTTTCTTTTTCTACATTTGTTCCAAAATAACGGATTTCGTTAATCTTGCCTTTTTTGTCATAGTGAAAAGCAAATCCTGGGTTCCCCATCTCAGCATGATACAAATCAAAGCCGTTTTGACCCGTTTCTGGATAAGGCTGTCCTAGTTTATGCCGAACGTCTTTTTTTGTTTGAACCCCTATTTTGAGTCCTTCTGCATAGTATGGCATTTGTCCTTGATGTGCTAGCTGATAAATGCTGTTTAGCGCTGCTTTCGGACCTTGAGGAATGGACTGTTCTGCCTGCGTTTGGGTCAGGGCGTGCGCTGAAATCGCCGGGCTAAAACCGAATAAGGTAGAAGAAGCGAGTGAAGCGGTCACGACAAAAGCTGCTGTTTTTTTCATGATTAATCAATCCCTCCTTCTTCAACTATACCCGGTGCCATGTGGATCAAACGTAAAAAGCCCCAGCTGATCTTGGATCGGCTGGGGCCTTAAATGAGAAAGTTATTTGGAAGACGAGCTGGATTCATCTTTGGCGGAAGAGGAATCTTTTTCATCCTGTACTTTCTTTGTGTAGTCATAATCATTGCGTTCAATTGGTGTAAAGCCTTTAGGTTTGTAGAAACGGAGTAAATCTTCCGTGACAATCTTATCAGATGTCTCTAGCATCTTTTTCACCGTTTCGTTTTCTTGTGATGCCTTTTCAGTCGGCTCGATTTTTTCACCTGTTTTGTTGCTGTAATAGTTGTTGCCTACTTTCGTGTAGTCCTTAGACACGAAGTCTCCATTTCTAAATGGCACAAGCTCTTTAAAGTTCTTCGATAAGATATCAGAACCAGACATTAAATAGTTCTTCGTATCATCTCCGAGCAGGTGGAGAAGGGTAGGCGCAACATCGACTTCACCAGAGTATTTATGAATCTGTCCGCCTTTTACGCCTGGCACATGGATAAAGAGCGGCACACGCATAAGCTGGGCATTTTCATAGTCTCCAATTTTTTCGCCAGTCACTTTTTCCATCGCTTCATTATGGTTTTCTGAAATGCCGTAGTGGTCACCGTACATAATGACGACGGTATTGTCATAGAGACCAGATGTCTTCAAGTCATTAAAGAACTGTTCAATGGCTTCATCTAAATAATGAGCAGATTGGAAGTAGTTATCAACGACGGGGTCTCCGAAGTCGCCAGGTTCAAAATCAGTATCACCTTCATCCATACCAAATGGGAAGTGGTTTGACAGCGTAATGAATTTTGAATAAAACGGCTGTTTCAGATTTTCAAGCATTGGCATGGATTCTTTGAAGAACGGTTTGTCTTTCAATCCATAGTTCTTCGTATCTTGTTCATTCATATCGTAGTACTCAGAATCGTAAAATCTGTCATATCCAAAGGACTTAAACATTTCATTTCGGTTCCAGAACGTTTTCGTATTCCCGTGGAATTCTGCGGACGTGTATTGGTCCTTTTTCAAAATGCCAGGAAGCGCCTGATATGTGTTTTGAGCTTTGTTAATAAACACAGAGCCTTGTGATAATGGGAAAAGCCCCGTATCCATCATAAATTCCGCATCAGATGTCTTTCCTTGTCCTGTTTGATGGAAGAAGTTATCAAAATAAAACGTTTTGTTGTCATGGGCTAATGAATTTAGGAAAGGAGTGACCTCTTTTCCATTCACCTTGTAATCAATGACAAAGTTTTGCAGTGATTCAAGAGAAATCGTAATGACGTTCATGCCTTTCGCTTTCCCGTAATAAGCTGGGTTAGGATCAGCGCTGTTCGCCTTTAGATAATTCTCTACATCTGTTACGTCACTTGAATTTGCCAGGGCACGCTGGCTGTTTGATTTCACATTTTGAATGGCATCAAACACCGTAAAATTATAAGCACCCAAGTATTTGACTAAATAATTGCGGTCGAACGATCTTGATAAAAGCTCTGGGCGATCAATTTCTGCTGCGATTAAGTTGACAACAAAAATCAGAACAGAGGACACAAGAACGAGTCTAAACGATTTTGTTTTTTGAACAGGTACAGTCGCTGTACTTGTTTGCTGCTGTCTTTTCATGCGGACTGCGAGTACGATCAAGATGATGGTATCGAGAAAGTAAAACATATCAGTCCAACGCATGAGTGAAAATGCACTATCACCTAATTGTCCGCCATTCGTTCCTGCCTGCATCACTGTAGGCAGCGTGATAAAGTCATTGAAGAATCGATAGTACACGATGTTTGCGTAAAGTAAAAAAGACATGAAAAAGTGAATCACAATGATAGCGGCAGGCTGCCATTTTTTCTTGAACAATAAAGCAAAGCCAAGAAAGAACAAGCTGGAGCTAATAGGATTCACAAAAAGCAAAATATGCTGAAGCACATTTGATATACCAAGTTTAAATTCGATTAAATAAGCTGTATACGTCTTGAGCCATAACAAGATGGCTGCAATTACAAAGAAGCCGAGGCCCCTTTTTTGAATAAATGTTTTCATTTAAACACTCCTTTTCTCCGTTAAACGGAAGAGGCGGAACGAAAGAAAACGAACCATTAGAATATACCATGAAATGCACAAATAGAAAAGTCATAACTGGTGAGCACCTAAGGCAGCCTGTCCGAGCTAGAGTTGGGAAGACATCGAAAACATTCGATTTCCGAAAAACTTTTTGTGAAATCTATCCTAATAATTACAGAAAATTCTGTATTTTACCTGTTGTTATATCAATAAAACAGGTAAAAAGACACAAGTCTAAAGAATTAATTTGATTTCTACAATGGTGCATTTAGGCGGATTTCCAGTGTTTATTAATGTTTATGCAGGTTAAGTAAAAAAAATGAATGAATAAGCAGCTGAATTGTCTGGATAATAATTCCTTCATGGAAGTATATTAATATATTTTATTGTTTCACAAACATAATGGTTTTGATGTGTATTGTAGGGGTTTTATTCGTTTTGACGAGCGAACAAATTATCTAAATATACTTAAGCGAACAGTTCGACACTATAAACTTTTGAAACGGGGTCGATATAGACAGTGACAGGAAATCTTCCATTGAAAGGATTGATAGTATATGACTGTACGAGCACAGAACCTCGTTCAGAACTGGTTTCCGAGTGAGGACGGAAATGCAGAAGAGCGGAAAGAACTCATTAAATTAATGGAACAGATCATTTCAGGGGTCGATGACCTGAAGGATCCGAACCGTGCTCACCTAAAAGGTGAAAAGAATCGTGAGGAGGACTTTTACAAAAAGCTCACTGAAACAAGTCAAATTCCGATGAACGGACAACAAGCGGAACTTGTGAATGAAGAATTACTGAAGCTTTTACATAATCATCCATACCACACGAAGTATTTCTTCACGAACATTTTGCCAATGGCAAGTACACCAGGAATTCTAGGCATGCTGACGGCTATGCTGGTTAACGGAAACAACCTATGGGATGTGTATGGACCAGCAGGCGCAGAAGCTGAGGTCAGAGTGGTCTCAATGATGTCTAAGCTCATCGGATATGATCCAAATGTGAGCGGGGGCTACACAACATGGGGAGGTCAAGGGGCTATTTTCTCGGGGCTTCGTTTAGCAATTTCGAAAGTTGCACCGGAGTCATTACGAAAAGGTGTCCCGCAAAATCTTTATGCGTTTTGTTCTGATGCAGCACATTACAGCTTATTTAAGTCAATGGAAGCAACAGGGCTTGGCACAGACAACTTAATCAGAATTAAGACGAATAAAGATCATTCGATGGATATGGAAGATTTGCGTTGTCAAATGGAACGTGTTGCCCAAAATGGCGGAATTCCCGTTTATATTGTGGCAACAACCGGAACAACAGATGCCATTGCAATTGATGATGTAAAAGGGGTACGTGAAACGGCAGAAGCCATTGCTGAGGAGTATGGTCTCAAGGTGCCGCATATTCATGCAGATTCGGCGCTTGGTGGATTCTTTGCTTTCTTTAATGAGTATGATGTATCTGAAAACCCGCTGCAATTCTCAGACGGTGTTCTTCGTATGCTAAAAGAAATCAAAGCGAAATTCCAGCATCTTTCTCTTGCTGACACGATGTGCTTTGACTTTCAAAAGCTCGGCCAAACGCCTTACACATCTAGTTTATTCTTAGTGAAAAACGCAGCAGACCTAAAGCGTTTAGATCTGGAAGAACAAGAGACACCATACGTTGGTCATAGAGGCTACGGCGAATACCATACGGGTTATACACTGGAATGCTCAAGAATGGGAAGCTCCATCAGCATGCTAAGTGTGCTGTTAACGTTTGGAATTGAAGGATACCAGCGCTTGCTCGGTCAATTTTTAGAGGTGAACCTTGCATTTAGAGAAGCACTTCGTCAGGAAATTCCACAAGCAGAAGTCGTCAATGATGACAATGTCGGAATGGCTACATTGTTTAGAATTTACCTAGACGGCTCTCCTCGTTTTAAGGAAGAAGTGTCTGGAGAAGCAACTGCTATGGAAATTGAGCGCAACAATGATTTGAACAAAATCCTCTTTGAAAAGCTTGGAGAGAAAAGAGACGAAATGTTCTTTGGCGATACAACGAAGTTTTTACAAGTCAATGCCAAAGAAGGTCAAGAATTCTATCTAAGTGTGAGTAAATTTTTTGTGATTTCACCTTATACGTTACCGGAGCATATCCCTCATATCGTATCTTATTTAAAAGATGTCATTGCATCTGTTTGTGGACAATTTGAAAGTGTAGAGGCTTAAATTAAAATTGAGAGTGGAGATGTAGAAAAAAATGGCGAAACAAAGGAAGTTTGGAGGACTTACGATATCCTCCAAAATCATGTCAGTCGTTGTCGTAACATTACTCGCAACCGTTGCATTATTCGTTCTAACATTTTATTTAGTCAGCCAGGATTTATCTTCCCAATTATTAAAGCAATTTGATTATCGATTAACAACAGATATTGATACAGCGAAAAAAGAAATCGATAATATGGATGGAAATGTCCTTAGCATTAGCGGGAAGGATGATCCTATTTATGTGGAGATCAAAAAGAAATTCACAGAGCTGAAAGAAGATCATACGCTTGAGAACTTATACGTGTTATCAAATAAGGGCGGCAAAGAAAGAATCATCGTACTAACAGGGGAAGACAATGATTTTGATCAAGATTATGTCTTTTCAGATGAAATGAAACAAGCTCTTTCTGAAGATAAAATGGTCAAAAGTGACATTTACGTTGATTCGTATGGGACTCATAAATCCGTCTTTTTACCAATTAAAGATTCAGGCGGTGAACTCACGGGGATTTTAGGAATTGACTTAGATGCGTCTGTTGTTCCAGCAACAACGAAAAAGCTGACAATTTATATCACAGTAGCATCTGCGATTGTGCTCATCGGTGGATTACTCTTCTCATTCTTCATGGGAAGAAGAATTGCAAAACCAGCACGTTCATTAATGGAATCAGCAGATCGAATTGCAGATGGTGATTTAACTGGCATGGTAGAAGTTCAAAGTAAAGATGAGATCGGTCAATTAGCAGCTTCCTTCCAGAAAATGCAGGGACGGATCAAAGAGCTTATTGGAAAGATCTCAAACTCATCAAGTGAAGTGTCGAAAATGTCTTCACAGCTTCGCACAGTGACAACAGAATCTAGTCAAAGTGCACAACAAGTGTCAGAAGCGATGACGAATATGAGTGAAGGAATCAATGATTCAGTCGCAAACATTACAGACTGCACAACATCTGTTGCGGAAATCGATACTCAAATCGAAGGCGTGACAAAAGAAGTGGATGAAATGAAATCTGTTTCATCAGAAGTACAAGAGCAGTCAGAATCTGGTCAAAAATTGGTGCAGCATGTGCTTGAACATCTCAACATGTTACACGACATGATGACAAGCTCAAAGCAGGCGGCAGAAGAATTGCAATCACATTCAACAGAAATTGAAAGTGTCATCTCCATTATTACGGACATTTCAGCGCAAACGAATCTGCTTGCACTGAATGCTTCTATTGAAGCCGCACGTGTAGGAGAAGAAGGAAAAGGATTTGCTGTTGTGGCTGATGAAGTCCGTAAGTTAGCTGAACAGTCAGCTGATGCAGCTAAAACGGTCTCAGACTTAGTCATTGGCACACAGGAAAATAGTCAGCGTGTCCTTGAAAGCGTGGAGGAAAGCAGTAAAGCAGTGGAAGAAGGCCGTGAGCAAATGAAAGGCACCTCGCAGAACTTCGCTGGTATTTATGATGGAGTGTCTCAATTTGCAAGCAGAACGAACAATTTGCTTCAATCTATTAAGCAGGTAGAACGCGCTTATCAAACAATTTCTACATCGATTGAACAAATTTCGGTCGTGTCAGAAGAACATGCGGCAAGCTCTCAAGAAGTAGCGGCAGCAACAGAACAACAAAGTGCTGGCATGCAGCAAATTTCAAGTGCGATTGAACAGCTCTCTGACATGTCAGAGGACTTGGCACAAATGGTATCTACTTTTAAAATCGACAAAAAATAACGAGAAAGCTGGCTCTTGTGAGAGAGTCAGCTTTTTTGCTATGCTTAACCAAAATATCAGACGATCTGAAAGGAGACGTGTCATGGATTTTGCGCAGAGATTGTCAGAAGAACGGATCAAAAAGGCGATGGACCATGGAGCTTTTGAAGGACTATCAGGCTTTGGGAAACCTCTGCCAAAGGATGATGCTGCTCATGTACCAGAAGAGCTGAGGATGGGCTATCGAATCATGAAAAATGCTGGCTTTGCCGGGGAAGAAACAGCTTTGAAAAAAGAACTAATGACGGTCAAAGAGTTACTGAAAACGAGTATAGATGGAGAAGAAAGAAAAAAACTCTCTCTCGTATGTGAGGAAAAACAAAAACGCCTTGATGAACTCACATCCAAGCGCCAAACGTTTGCTCGACCAGCCTCCTCCTTTTATAAGAATAGGGTCTACGAAAAACTAACGGAGCATAAAAAAAGATGATGACACGCTGCCTCTCTGAGCACATTGAGGGAGCTTTTTTTATGAAAGCGCTACATTTTCTTGTTGACTACATGTATATACAAATATAAAATATGAAGTGAACATGTATATACAAGTTTTGATTCTTTTTTCTTATAAAAAAACGGTCTCGGAGGGGATAGCATGGCTGATTATCAGGCAGCGGCAGATCAGATTGTAAAAGCCATTGGTGGGAAAGAAAACATTGATCAAGCCACACATTGTGTGACAAGACTTCGTTTTGTGCTAAAAGATGAAGGTAAGGTGGATGAGAAAGCACTAGAACAAATTGATGAAGTGAAGGGATCTTTCTCAGCGAATGGCCAATACCAAGTGGTCATTGGTCAAGGAGTGGTGAATCGGGTTTATGCCGAAATGGTCAAACAGACGGGAATCGGCGAAGCGACAAACGAAGACGTCAAGCGTGCCTCTGATCAGAAATTAAACCCACTGCAGCGCGCGGTGAAAACGCTTGCAGATATCTTCATTCCAATCCTTCCAGCTATCGTGACAGCCGGTTTATTGATGGGGATTAATAATATTTTAACAGCTCCTGATATTTTCTTTGATCAAAAATCCATTGTGGATGTGTATCCGGCTTGGGCGGATTTAGCGAATATGATCAACTTGATTGCAGGCACTGCCTTTACCTTTTTGCCAGCATTAATCGGCTGGTCGGCTGTCAAGCGGTTTGGAGGTAATCCACTTTTAGGGATGGTCCTCGGACTGATGCTTGTACATCCAGATCTGTTGAATGCGTGGGGATATGGAGCTGCGGAAAAGACAGGTGACATTCCTGTCTGGAATTTGTTTGGACTTGAAGTACAAAAGGTAGGTTACCAAGGGCAGGTTCTTCCGATACTTGTCGCCTCCTATTTACTCGCAAAGCTCGAATTATTTATAACAAAAAGGACACCTGAAAGTATTCAGCTGTTAGTTGTTGCACCAATTACATTACTACTCATTGGATTTTTATCATTTATCGTCATTGGTCCCGTTACATTTGCGATCGGAAACGTTTTAACATCTGGACTCGTCACTGTATTCCAGCAATTCGCAGCACTTGGTGGCCTTTTATATGGCGGATTGTATGCAGCGTTAGTCATTACAGGCATGCATCATACATTCCTAGCGGTCGATATTCAGCTGATTAACTCAAAACTGCACGGCACGTTCCTATGGCCAATGCTCGCACTATCTAATATTGCTCAAGGATCAGCGGCACTTGCGATGATGTTTGTCTTAAAAGATGAAAAGCAAAAAGGGCTCTCGCTGACATCAAGTATTTCTGCTTACTTGGGGATTACTGAACCGGCGATGTTTGGGGTGAACTTGCGCTATAGATTCCCGTTTATTTTTGCCCTGATCAGTTCAGGGATAGCTGGTATGTTTATTGCCTCACAAGGGGTACTGGCAAGTTCAGTCGGCGTTGGAGGCATTCCAGGAATCTTCTCGATCATTCCGAAATATTGGGGGGCATTTGCCATCGGAATGGTGATTGTGCTGATCGTCCCATTCATTGGTACCCTTTTATATGCAAAACTTAAAAAGAAGGATGTATCACAAGAACTTAACTAGTGGTGGTGAAGGAAATTGAATCAACAAACAAACGAACCGTGGTGGAAAAAAGCCGTGGTCTATCAAATCTATCCGAAGAGCTTTTTAGACACAACAGGCTCTGGTACAGGTGATATCAATGGCGTGACGAAAAAGCTCGACTATATTAAAGAGCTAGGGGCGGATTGTATTTGGCTGACTCCTATGTATGAGTCACCACAGCATGACAACGGTTATGATATTAGTGATTATACAAAAATCCATGACATGTACGGCACAATGGCCGATTTTGAGCACATGCTGAAAGAAGCACATGAACGAGGGATTCGTGTCATCATGGATCTCGCTGTGAACCATACATCTATTTTCCATGAGTGGTTTCAAGCCTCCCGAGAGTCGAAGGAAAACCCGTATCGAGACTATTATATTTGGAAGGAGCCGAAAGCGGACGGCTCTCCTCCGAATGACTGGCAGTCAAAGTTTGGCGGGCCAGCGTGGGAATTAGATGAAGCGACAGGTGACTATTATCTTCATTTATATGATGTTACCCAGGCAGACCTCAATTGGGAACATGATGAAGTGCGCAGGAAAGTATATGCCATCATGCACTTTTGGTTTGAAAAAGGGATCGATGGATTCAGATTGGATGTCATCAATAACATTTCAAAGGATCAACGCTTTTTAGATGATGCCGGGCAATCAGTGCAAGGTGACGGGCGTATGTACTATACAGATGGGCCGAGAATTCATGAATTCTTGCATGAAATGAACCAGGAAGTGTTTTCGAAATACGATAGCATGACCGTGGGGGAAATGTCTTCAACGAATATTGCAGACTGCATTCGGTATACAAGACCTGATCGGCAGGAGCTGGATATGACGTTTAATTTTCATCATTTAAAAGTTGACTATCCTAACGGTGAAAAGTGGGCCATTGCGCCATTTGATTTTCTAGAGTTGAAATCAATTCTGTCAGAATGGCAGACGAAAATGCATGAGGGCGGCGGCTGGAACGCACTCTTTTGGTGCAACCATGATCAGCCACGCATCGTGTCTAGATACGGTGATGATGGCACGTACCATCAGCAATCAGCGAAGATGCTGGCGACCACCATTCATTTGATGCAAGGCACTCCTTATATTTATCAAGGTGAAGAAATTGGGATGAAGAATCCTCGTTTTGAGGACATTTCGTCATACCGCGATATCGAATCACTTAATATGTACGAAGTCATGCTTGAAAAAGGGAAAACAAAGGAAGAAGCTTTGGCGATTTTACAGGTCAAATCAAGAGATAACGCAAGGACACCTATGCAATGGACGTCGGAAAAAAATGTGGGGTTCTCAAAAGGTACGCCTTGGATTGAACCAGCTCAAAACGGCATTTCAGTAGAAGCTGCCTTAAAAGATGAGACGTCGATTTTTTATCATTATCAAGCCCTTTGTAGACTTCGCAAAGAACTTGATGTGATCACCTATGGAAGCTTTACTTTACTGCTTTCAGATGATCCAAAGGTGTTTGCATATGTCCGAGAAGGCAAAGATGAGAAGATCCTCGTGATCAACCATTTTTATGCAGGCGAGACGGACTTTACACTTCCAGATGAGCTTGCAAAGGATGTCAATGAAATGGAAGGGCAAGTCTTGCTGTCCAATTATGAGGATGTGCCGGCAGATATCAAGGGATTTACGTTGCGCCCATATGAGTCAATCGTTTATCATTTAACCAAACGCTAGTAAATGGGGCGGAAGGAAAATGAAAGAGAATAAGTTTCGAGTGATTTATGATCAGCTCGCAAGACGAATTGAACAAGGTGAATGGCAGGATAAAGGCATCCTCCCATCAGAACATGAGCTATCTGTCATGTATGACACATCCCGTGAGACGGTGAGAAAGGCATTAAACATCCTTGTGCAAAATGGCTATATCCAAAAAATTCGTGGGAAAGGCTCAGTATTGCTGAATCGAGAGAAAATGCAGTTCCCAGTTTCGGGTCTTGTCAGCTTTAAAGAGCTTTCCCAAAAGCTTGGGCGAAAGACGGTAACAACGGTTCATGAGTTCGGTTTAATCAAGCCAGATCAGTATATTCAGTCTCAGCTGAAAATCAGTGGGCAGGAGGACGTTTGGGAAGTCATTCGCTCTCGCAATATTAGCGGAGAAGAAGTCATTTTAGACAAAGATTACTTCTTGCAAAAACATGTGCCGTTCTTGTCTAAGGACATTTGTGAAGGATCGATCTACGAGTATATTGAAGGAGAACTTGGGGTCTCGATTAGTTATGCTCAAAAGGAATTTGTGGTCGAGCCATGTACTGAAGAAGATGAGAGGTATCTCGATTTGAACGGGTTTGATCATGTGGTGGTGGTGAAGAATTATGTGTTCTTGGAGGATACGAGTCTATTCCAATACACCGAAAGCCGCCACCGGCTAGATCGTTTCAGATTCGTGGATTTTGCTAGAAGAGAGAAGTAGACAGGGTCGAGGCTCTGTCTATTTCAGGTTTTAGGGAAACAAGGGATTAAACAATAGCGAGAGCAACATCTCAGGAGGAAAAATGATCAGACTGAATAGACCACTCAAATTACGAGATTTAGAAATTTTTAGCGTGATGAAAGATCACAGGATTTTATGTTATGTCATCATTGAAGACACGCGAAAACCGTTTACGGAAGAAGATAGAAAATTAGAGCCATTATGTTATATGGATGAAGAAGACATTCAAGCGATTTTGAATGTATTTCATATTTCAATTATCAGTGATGAAACATTAAATGAAGAAGATTTAGCCCTTGTGAAATCGTACTTTGCTGAATTTGTGAATAACACGAACTTAACGAATTTCATTACGAGAGAATATGTTCAAAAGGATTTATATGCCGTTGATGATGAAGATGATATCACGTTCTTTAATAGAATGCTGCGTCATATAGGGTCAGATGAAGTGAAAGAATTTGATGACCGTAATTGGATTTATTTATCCCAAGATTAATAGTGAGATGCAAAAAAGGACAGAGCAAATGCTCTGTCCTTTTCTATTAAGATGATACTTTGTTTCGTGTGCGCTTGCGCTGGTAGTAATAAAGGATACCGCCTGAGGCGAGCATGAGCAAGCCAATTAATACCGCTGTATACATCATCGTTGCCGTATTCGGCAGTGTGCCGCCTGGTAAGCCGCTTCCATCCTGACTTGGATCCGAACCGCCTGGAGCAGAAGTTCCACCGTCTCCGCCAGTTTGGTCTGGAGCTGTTCCAGCCGCTTCACTTTGATTGAGTACGGTGTATTCACTAAAGTGCTCCGTTTTACCTGAGACAATCCCGTTTTCGAATGAACCGTTACTTGTTTTGGCATAGCGGTTTTTCTCACGATCGACATAATAGACACCTGGTTTTTTCGCTTTTTCAGGCGCATCTAATGTAAAGAACAGTGTGACGGGATCTTTAAAGGTAGACACATTTTTCTGATCTTGTTTGATTTGGAAATCGTATGTGTCGGTTAATGCGTTTTTCACTTTATTTGTTTTTGCCATTGATATATCTGCTTGTTGCTCTGACAAATTGGAGAGCGGTAATGCTAGACCGACTTTGTCATGATAGATGGTGACGTTTGGATCTTGCTCTCGTTTCTTCAATTCAGCTACTTGCCCTTTTGATAGAGACAATCGAACCTTTTTCGCTTCGGTTGCTTTGTCTAAATAGAGCAATGCTTTGTTCGTATGCTGCACATACGTTTGGAATTTCTCATCATCTTGAATGTCATAGACGCCTTTTCCTTTCAAGCGAGGAAGGAATACTTCTTTCACTCGATGGTCGATGACTGGAGAAATATGACCGTCTGCCTGTTCAATTTGCTCTTTGAAAATTTCATAGTCAACATAGCCTAAGTCTTCACCATGAGACGCTTCTGTAAAGACGCTGTAGCCATCACCGCCTGTGCCGACAAATGCGTTAGTCGCCACGCGGTATGTTTTCTGATCATCAATGTCAGTCAGATTGCCCTTTTGATCTTTCAATTTGACATCAATCAGTCTACTGCCAGCTGGTTTACTCAGTGTAAACGTATATTCAATACCGGCTACATGAGGGAATGCGCCTCCGCCTTCTTCAATGCCTGAAAGACCTTGTTCAAGCGCTTTTTTAATTTGACTGCCTTTTAAATCTGCGACATATAGTGTGTTTCCAAAAGGCATCACGGTTAAAATATCCCCTAATGTGATATCTCCTTTTTCAATGCTGCCTCGAATACCGCCGCCGTTTGTAATGGCAAGGTCAGCCCCAGCAGATTCTTGTGCTTTCTTTAACATGCCATCTGCAATAAAGTTTCCAAGGTTCGTTTCCTTTGCACGGACGTGTTCACGCTGTCCATCTAAGAAGACATCTGATGTCCCGACTTTTTCGGTTTTTAAATCTTGGATATCTGCCTTGTACTGATCAAGAATCGCTTTTGCGTCCGCATCTTCTTTCACAGAGTCGTCGATCGTGATGAGGTCAAAAGTAGATTCTTTTGGCTGTACGACGCCTTTTTTGTCAAAGGCCACGTCTACTTTTCCTAAAAATTGTCCGTAGTCTTTTACTTGCGCAACAATCGTTGGTTCTTTTTTATTGATGACCTTTAATTTTTCAACAAGGGTGTGGGTGTGACCACCAATGATGAGATCAATGCCATCTACTTTTTGAGCCAGTTCTAGATCACGGTTATAGCCGATATGTGTGAGCGCAATAATTTTATTAATTTTTTCTTCAGTTTGAATGGTTTTGACTGTTTCTTTTGCTTTTTTGTATGCATCTTGAAATTGAATGTTGGGACCACTGCTGGATGTAATGGCTGTGTCTTCAGTGGTTAGACCGAATACAGCGACCTTTTCACCATTTACATCAAGTAGAATGTAAGGGTAAATGCCAGCTTCTTTTTTCTCACCAGCTTTAAATGTTGCTGGTTTTTTCACTAAGTCGCTTAACTGTTTTTCCTTAGAGACATTCACGTTTGATGACACGATCGGGAAGTTCGGTTTTTCAAACTGATGACGGTTTTTAGCATCTACACTGGATGCGTCACCTGTCAGGAATTGACGAAGGACAGATGGACCTTTGTCAAATTCATGATTCCCAAACGTCATGGCATCGTATTTCATTAAGTTCATCAGTTTCAGATCGGCAAGTCCTTGCCATTTTGTGAAATAGAGATCACCAGAGAAGACATCTCCAGCGTCTAATAAAATATTGTTTTCGCTTTGGGCGCGAACTTCTTTGATCTTGGTTGCGCGTCTTGCTGCATCATCCAGATGGGCATGTGTATCGTTTGTATGCATCACCGTTAAATGCCAATTGTCTGTTGCAGGTGGTTCTGTTGTACCATCATCTTTAAACGCTAGCTTGTACACGCCAAGTCCGTCTGTGCTGGCATTCCGAATAAAGTCGACGCTGCTTGATTTCTCTGCGAACGGTTTTGCTAAAAGAGAAGATTCAAAAGTGACGGTTGCGCCTTTTACTGGTGCAATGGACCAGTTTTGATCTGCGCTTGGGTTAATGGTTTTTTGTTCAATAATATAATCCATCAGCACTTGGCGGTTCTCATCTGCTGAGGCAAGCACGACTTTATCTTGTGTGAGGTGCGGGAAGCCTCCGCCGCCAGATGCACGGTAGTTGTTTGTCACGACTAAAAATTCTTGATTGTCAGAAACGGGTTTTCCGTTGTAAGACAAGTTTTTGATGCGGTTCGCACTAGCGTTAACAAGTGTGCCCGTTGTGCTGTATTTAGCAGGCTGTGTGACATCTACTTGGTACGTCACACCATCAATCACATCAAAATTATATGAGCGGTATTCTTCGTTTAAAATAGGCTGTTCATTTGAAGTGTTTGGTTTGATTTGGTTAAACTGACCAGCAGACATTTCAAGCCAGTCTTTTACTTCACTGCCTTTTAGTTTTACAATCTGTACGGTGTTATCGTAAAGATAGAGATCGCCGATGTTTTTAATCGCTAAATCACCTTTTGCGATATTTGTATAATAGTTCACACCATTGCGTCCGCCGGCTTTAAATGGCGCACCCGCAGAAAGAATCGGCAAGTTTTTGTACGAAGTATCTTTCATTTTTTCTTGTGCATACCATTTCTGGGCATCTGTCACGATTTGAATAGAAGGGTCATCCATCACTTGAGCGAAAAAGCTGTTAATGTCTGCTTCTGTTTTTCCAACTGGCTTTCTGACATAATCTAGGGTGTTTTGGTGAGTTGTTTGAATGGCATTTTTCACTGTACTGTTTTGAGATGTCACCCCGGCAACGGATTCGATTTTGCCTGTTCCGTCTGTGACTTTCCAGTTGCTTCCGTCTGGTTCTAGCGTTAAATCAATGACCCCGAGGTAGCTTCCCCAGTTTTTTGACATGACGACAGGAATGCCATTAATGGTTCCCTTTGCGACATCAAATTTGTCAACGCCGCTATATTCAGCGCTTGGGAATGTGCCATGCTGGTGGCCAGACACAATCGCATCAATGCCTTTTGTTTTCGTGGCAAGGTCAAAGATCATATTTTCTGATCCTTTAGGTGAAGCTGTTTTTTCAATTCCTGTATGAGCAAGAGCGACGATGACATCTGCGCCTTTTGCTTTCATTTCTGGAATGGTTTCATTGGCAGACTCCACAATATCTTGCACTTGAACTTGTCCATCTAAATGTTTCTTATCCCACGTCATAATTTGTGGTGGTACGAATCCTATGTAACCGACTTTCACAGTTTGGGAGGCTCCGTTTGCATCTTTAAAGGTTTTATCCTGAATGACATAAGGAGTAAATCGGTGTTCTCCGTTTAACTTTTTGACGTTCGCATTGACAATCGGGAAGTTGGCGCCCGCAATGGTACCGTCAAGAAAAGATAAACCGTAGTTAAATTCATGATTGCCGAGTGTACCTGCATCATATTTTAATTTGTTGAGTGTATGAATAATGGGGTGAACCTTTGTTTGATTGATGATGATGTCTTTTTCATTTTTATAAACGTATTCTCCAAGAGGGGTTCCTTGAATCAGGTCTCCGTTATCAACAAGGAGTGTATTGGGATTTTGTGAACGGTGCTTGTCAATCAGCTCGGCTGTTTTTGCCAAACCGAATTCATTTGTTTCTTTGTCGCTGTAGTAATCGTAATTCATCATGTTCGCATGAACATCCGTTGTGGCTAAGATACTGACCTTTACGGCGCTGCCGCTTTCTGTTTCTGCATGAGTAGGTACTGCTGGGAGAATGAGACTAATCAACATAATGGAAGTGAGCAGAATAGACAGGTTTTTCCTTCGTTTAGACCTATGTGCTTGCTTCTTCACCTGATCTCCGCCTTTCTAATTTTTTTGACCACAATACCTATTGTAGAAATGTTTCGTTAACTTTTGTAGTTATTTTTTGCAGATTATTGTAAAGATAACATAAATCATACGAATTACCTTGTTAAGGGAATGTGAATGAGTCTAAATGCTTATTTTTCTGAAAGGGGGTTTTCTCATAGGGATAGGATGTTTGATTTCAATTGGCGGGGGTATAGTGTGTAGTGTAAACGATAATCAAGCAGGAGGGTTTCTACATGGGTAAGAAAATTGCAGTTGTCTTAACAGATTACTTTGAGGATGTTGAATTCACCGAGCCTGCAAAAGCCTTTAAAGACGCAGGCCATGAGATCACAGTAATTGAAAACGAAAAAGGAAAAACAGTGAAAGGAAAGCAAGGAGAGGCAGAAGTAAGAGTCGATGCGTCTATCGATAACGTGAAACCAGAAGACTTCGATGCACTTCTGATTCCTGGCGGCTTCTCACCAGACATTCTGCGTGCGGATGATCGCTACGTGCAATTCACAAAAGCCTTTATGGACGAGAAAAAACCAGTATTTGCGATCTGTCATGGACCGCAATTACTTATTACAGCGAAGACGCTGGAAGGAAGAGGCGCGACCGGCTATACATCCATTCAAGTAGATATGGAAAACGCAGGCGCCAAATTCAAAGATGAAGAAGTTGTCGTTTGTCAGGATCAACTTGTCACAAGCCGTACACCTGATGACATTCCAGCATTTAACCGTGAATCATTAAAACTGCTCGCAAAATAAGTAGTTTTGACAGGATAAAAAAAGCCAGCACCTTGCGAGGTGCTGGCTTTTTCTGTGCATGGATGTAAGAAAGCGGCGTCAACCGCAATCCAGTATCAGGTGCACGATTATTTTCTTAAGCTTTTCAGCTCGCTTGCAATGGCTTGCATTTCACTTGGGCTGAATGAAGATTTTTTCATCACCATTTGGTGAAGAAATTCAATATCTTCATACTTATCTGGACTGAAGTCTTCGGCTTTGATGACTCCAATATTCAGCATATTGAGCTTTTGCGAAATGTCTTCAATCAGCTGATTGACTTCAGCCGCTTTTTGCTGTGACAAGGGCGGCACGTCCTTTCCTGCATGTGTCGAATAATATGTCTATTTTAACAGAAAAGCAAAAGAATAAAAGGGCTATTATGACGACACTGAAATGTTTTTTTCCTTTTTCTCCTCTTTGATCTTATCAATGATTCGTTTGGATTCAAACACCACAACACCTGATAAACCGATGAGGCCAATTAAGTTTGGAATGGCCATCAGTCCATTGAGCATATCTGCTACGCCCCAGACGAAGTCATTCTTAAACACGGCACCGAAAAAGACAGCTATCACAAACACGATGCGGTAATACATGACGTACGAATCCTTCGCCAAATATGTAAAGCATTTCTCTCCATAATAGGACCAGCCAATGATGGTTGAATAGGCAAACAGGAGCAGCCCGATTGCCACGATGATTGAGCCAGCTGGACCGAGGAAGTGAGCAAAGGATAACGAAGTCAGCGCATCACTTTTTTCTGTTAAATACATATCTGCCATGACAATCGTAATGCCAGTGATAGAACAAACAATGATGGTGTCAATAAACACTTGCGTCATAGAGACGAGAGCTTGACGGGCAGGCATATCCGTTTTCGCAGCTGCAGCAGCAATTGGTGCTGATCCAAGACCAGCTTCATTGGAAAAGACTCCTCGTGCGACACCCCAGCGAATGACAGTTCCAATCGCACCACCTGCTACGGCTTGACCTGTAAAGGCATCTGAGAAAATAAGACTGACTGCGCCAGGAACAAGATCAGCATTCATGACAAGAATGATGAGCCCGCAAATGACGTAAAATAAAGCCATGACTGGTACAAAAATAGATGTCACTCGGCCGATACTTTTGATTCCGCCTAAAATCACGAGTGCCGTAAAGGCGGTAATGATGATACCTGTTACCCATGTTGGAATTTGAAAGGTTGAATTCATGACGCCTGAGATGGAATTAGACTGTACCAGGTTGCCGATCCCAAAGGCAGCACTGGCACCGAAAACAGCAAATAGCACCCCTAGCCATTTCTGTTTTAAGCCATGCTCTAAATAATACATAGGTCCGCCAGACATTTCGCCTTTTTCGTTTTTGACCCTGTATTTTACAGCCAGAACAGCTTCTGCAAACTTGGTGGCCATCCCGAAAAATGCAGCAAACCACATCCAAAATACTGCACCAGGACCACCTGCAATGACAGCTGAGGCAACACCGACGATATTCCCTGTACCGACAGTTGCAGCAAGAGCCGTCATTAATGCTTGGAAATGGGAGATATCTCCCTCTGATGTTTTGTCTTGTTTTGAAAAAGCGAGCTTTAAAGAATAAGGAAGTAATCTAATTTGAATGAAGAGGATGCGAAAGGTGAGGTAGATTCCAGTACCAACAATTAAAATCAACAGGGGAGGCCCCCACAAAAAATTGTTCATCGTCGTGACAAACTGCTCAATGATTCCCATCTAATGTCCCCCTTTGTTTGTGTAATTCTCCTAAAGTTTCTCCTTTTTTTGTGTATTTTGTCAATGCCGATGGGAGTTTTTCTTGCAAAGTTTCCAAAAGAAAAAGGGCTTGATATGATAGAGAAAAGGTTTTCCAAAGGGACTCTTAGGGAAAAGATAGGAGGAGAATGAAGGATGATTCATGTATTATTTGTGTGCCTCGGCAATATTTGCAGGTCACCGATGGCAGAGGCGATGTTTAGAAAACGAGTCGAAGACGAAGGGCTGAGTGAACACTTTGTGATTGATTCAGCAGGCATTGGCGGCTGGCATCAAGGCAGTCCTCCGCATGAAGGAACACGAAAGCTACTTGATGAAAAGGGCATCAGCTATGAAGGAATGACTGCAAGACAAATCATGGATAAGGATATCACCACATACGACTATATCATTGCGATGGATGCTGAAAATGTAGGCGCCCTCCGCAGTTTAGCCGGCTATGGAAAACATCACTTTATTGGCCGTCTTCTTGACTTTGTAGAAGACGACGATCGAGACGATGTGCCAGATCCTTATTACACTGGGAACTTTGAGGAAGTACATGATTTAATTGAAACAGGAATTGATCGTTTTTTGACGTATGTAAAAAAAGAGAAACACCTTTAACTGAAAGGAGATCAGATGAGATGGAAGAGAACAAACAAATCGTGCTTCGGGGAGCTGTTATAGGCGCAGCCTGCGGCATATTGCTGACATTATTTCATCGTCCAACAAGAACTGCACTGAAAGAAAAATGGAATGACTGCCAGCAAAAGCTGGATGAATACCGCCTGGAGCCTGGCAAGATGTCTGCTTGCGTGAAGGGAAAAATGGAAGAAACGAAGCAATTGATGAGAACGGTCTCAGATGATTTGTCTTTTCTGAATGAACAGGTGAATCAGTTAAAGGAAACAACACCAAAGGTATTAGAGATTATTGAAGAAACAAAGGATCACTTTCAAAAGAAACAGAAAGATTGATCATTGGAGATGAGGCGTATGGGTTTTGTTAAAGCGTTAATTGGACGCTTTTTGCTGCATGAAGGACCGGCAAAATCAGCTGAACTTGCGTATTTCTTTTTGCTTTCATTATTTCCGTTTCTCATCTTCGTGCTGACGCTTGTTGGTTATTTGCCGCTGACATCAAAGGATGTTCTAAGCGTCATTTCTGGTTATGCGCCAGAGGGAGCGCTTTCGATGATTGAATCCATTGCCGAAGAGACGCTGAATAACCGTAACGGCGGATTGTTGTCATTCGGGATTATTGCGGCACTCTGGTCTGCATCCAACGGCATTAATGCGGTGGTCAGAGCATTTAACCATGCTTACGAAGTTGAGGAAAATCGTTCCTTCATTCTCGTACGTTTAACATCGATCATCTTAACCATTGCGATGGTGCTTACGATTATTTTTGCCTTGATGCTGCCTGTCTTTGGAAAAGAGCTTGGCTTATTCGTTGCCAAATTAGTAGGGCAGTCAGATGCCTTTCTCACCATTTGGACCGCCATGAGATGGATTATTAGTCCACTGATTTTACTAATTGTTTTTACATCCCTATATTATTTTGCCCCTAACATCAGGCTGAAATTGAAATTTGTGCTGCCGGGTGCCATATTCGCTTCTGTTGGCTGGATTCTCGTCAGCATGCTGTTCTCATTTTATGTAGGCGAATTTGCCAACTATAGTGCGATGTACGGAAGCATTGGGGGAATCATTATATTAATGATCTGGTTTTATTTAACCGGCATTATGATCATCCTCGGCGGCGAGCTCAATGCGCTTTTACATAAGCGTAAAATCGTACCAGGCAAGGTGTAAAGAAAACCGGGCATCCTAAAGGAGAACGAACATGTTCAATCTTGACGGATGGGGGAATAACGAATGTCTAAACAATCGAAAAAAGGCGGAAGCAACACAAAACAAAACAAAGGCCATCAGCCAAAGCACAAAACAAGTGGAAGTGCGAATGGGCAAAATGGGTATCACTAGATGAAAAAACTCCTCTGCATAGGTGCAGGGGAGTTTTTAATGATTCAATTTCCGTATATAACGCTTCAAGAGAAAAGCTGCAGCAGGCTTTGGCTGATAGTTTGGATCGAGCTGAAAGCCTGCTTTCATCGCAACACGTTCACTTCTGACATGCCCAACAGGACAAAAGATTTCAAATCCATCGACTTCAGGAGCAAAGGCAAATGTCATACATTTCACTGTTTTGGTCACAATACCTTGCCCTTGCGCATCTTCACCAATCCAATACCCAATATTGCCTATCCGATGCTGAAACGTCATACGGAATACCCCAATTAATTGACCGTTTAATACGATACCCGATTCTATATCTTTTTTTCAGCATAGGCAGTGCGGGCAGATTGAATAAATGATTGAACATCTTCTATGCGATGACAGTGATTCACCCAAGGTAACCACTCTCCCAAGTGGTCTTTATTCTGCTGGATAAGTGCAAATAATGCCTCTGCATCGGCTACTTGTAAACACGCCAATTTTAAGTCATCTGAAATGTTAAATGTAAACAAAATAGATCCTCCATTTAGTTACTTTCAACCACTGCCAGCGTCTTCCCAAATCGAACACAACAAAACACAAATAAAATCACAATGCTGACAAGGTAAAGTAAATTCATGCCCTCGAACGTCTGCACAAAGAATCCGCCAAGAACCGGACCGAGAATACTTCCTGCACTAAACGCCATCCCGCACATCAAATTCCCAGCAGGCAGCAGATGCTTTGGCAATAAGTCTGTCATATAACTGATGCCAAGTGAGAAGGTCGAACCTACAGCCATACCTGCGATAAAGAAACAGATCGCAACAGCCAAAACGGACTGAATGAAAATCCCTGCTAAAAGGAAAAAGAATGAACCGACGAGTGTCACAACTAAAATCATGCGTCGTCTGCCGAAACGGTCACTCAGCATCCCAAGAGGAAGCTGAAAAACAATACTCCCAATCGCAAACGCAGGTAAAATAAACGCAACAGCATCTATCGTCACCCCGCTTCTCAGTGCATACACAGGGAAATTACTATTGAGCGTCGTCTCTAAAAAGCCATAGCAAAACGGCATCATAAACGCTACCCAGCCAAATTGAAACGCCTTCTTGAAGCGCTTCAAACTATTTGTCTGCTCTGACGTCTGCATTTCACCTGTATCAGGATATGTATTTTTTAAAACAAACACAAGCAGCCAAATACACAAACTAACTGCACCAGACACAATAAACGGCAAGGATGGATTGATTTCAATGAGTGGTGTTAAAAAAGGGCCAGCGGCAAAACCGAGTCCAAAGGATAACCCATACAATGAAATATTTCGCCCGCGATTTCTAGATGATGAGGCATAGGTTACCCACGTCTGTGTGGAGAAATGAAGCATATGATCACCGATGCCGATCATCAGCCGCAAGAAGAACCAGACGACATAAGATTCAATAAAGACAAAGCTAAACAAACTTAAAAAGACAGCAGCGCCCCCAATGACGATCAATGGTTTAAATCCGAAGCGGCGCAGCGGCGCTTCCATAAAAGGAGACGCAAGCAGCACGCCGAGATATAAGCCGGTGGCATGCAGTCCGTTTAACGTCGGGGAAGTGCCGGCATGTTCGAAAATAATCGAAATAACTGGCAGTAACGCTCCCTGCGAAAAACCAGATACGGATACAAGTAAAATTAAAATCATAAAATGAATTCTCGACATAAGAAGCTCCTTACAAGTTCATGCTTTCATCGTACAATGGAACCATAGGGGTTTCAATAGAAAGGTGGAAAAGGAATGAAGCTGATATACGAAAATGATCGGTGGGTCGCAAATGCTGATCATAGGCAGCTGCATATTTCGGGAAATGAAGAAGCGGGATACAGACCGTATCAATTGTTCACCTCGGCTATTGCGGGCTGTTTTGGAGAAATGGTCATTCATGTATGCCGAAAAAAACGAATATCCTATCAAGGGCTGACCATTACACCTGAAACGACAAGAGAAGGAACTGTAAACAAAATCACTCATATTCATTTACATATGATCTTTGAAAGCATCAGCACCTCTGATGAACAGCTGGAAAAAGTAATGAAACTTGCGTTGAAGCATTGCTCCATGGTGCAATCCGTGAAAGGAACGATTGATATCACCCTTTCACACGAACGAATCTAAATGTATATGATGCCGGCACTCACGAAAGAATAACAGTCAGATATGATGTAAAGGAGATTGGCTGTATGAATCGTTTGTTTCTTGTGATTGTCGCAATTGGTGTTCCATTATCTGTAATTGGAAGTTTTCTTCATTTTCCGCAGGCTGTCATGTTCGCCGTCTATTGTATCGCCATCATCGGTCTTGCAAGTTTTATGGGAAGAGCGACAGAGAGTCTTGCCATTATAGCAGGACCAAGAATTGGTGGGTTATTAAACGCTACTTTTGGAAATGCAGTGGAATTAATCATTTCATTTTTTGCATTAAAACAAGGACTCACCGCCATTGTCCTTGCTTCACTCACTGGCTCAGTGATCGGCAATTTACTGCTCGTGGCTGGACTGTCTTTTTTCGTTGGCGGATTGAAATTTAAACGACAAGAGTTCAATGTCCACGATGCAAGGCATAACTCTGGGTTGCTTATGTTTGCGATTATTGTGGCATTTGTCATTCCAGAAGTCTTTTCCATAGGGATGGCAGAAAATCGTCAATTTGTTTTAAGTATCGGCATTAGCATTGTGATGATTTTGCTTTATGTCGCAGCACTCTATTTCAAACTGGTCAGCCACAGAGGTGTTTATGTTGCCAAGCAGGAAATTGCGGAAGGGGAAGCAGCGACGGAAGAAGAAACACCAGAGTGGTCGGGGAAGTTTGCCACGGCGATTTTACTCCTTGCGACAATTGCTGTGGCGTATATTTCAGAGCGGCTGGTCCATACATTTGACACAGTCGGAGAACAGTTTGGCTGGAGTGAACTGTTTATCGGGGTCATCATTGTTGCGATTGTCGGTAATGCAGCAGAACACGCTTCTGCTGTCATTATGGCGTATAAAAACAAAATGGATGTCGCGGTCGAAATTGCTTTCGGTTCTACGCTTCAAGTCGCCATGATGGTCGCACCGATCCTTGTGATCAGCTCTCTGTTTTTTGAAAAGCAAATGCCACTGATCTTCTCATTACCAGAGCTCATTGCCATGGCATCCTCTGTTTTACTAACGGTGATCCTTTCAAATGATGGGGATACGAACTGGTTTGAAGGTGCTACATTGCTCGCTGCCTATTTCATTATGGCGATTGGATTTTTCCTTTTATAATCTTTTGTGGATAAGGGACGTCTTTCGGGAAAATACTATGGAAAAATGAATGAGAAAGAGTGATGATATGAAAAAGATGCCCCGCATCATGTTTGTTGTTCTCTTATCCTTAAGTTTTCTATACAGCTTTCCAGCCGAGGCAGCAAAGCCGTTTAAGGTGCCATCGTCTGTCGCCAGTATCTCAAAGGAAAATACGTATCCAAATGCGTCACAAGATCAACCGCTGCTACAGCCGAGCGAGCTGACGGCCGAATTATTTAAAACAACAAGTGTACCAATTGAAAATACACATTTAATTAAAATGCTGAATGAATCCAGTATCTCAGGTACACCGCTAGCAGTTGGCTACAGGGCAACGATTTTTCTTGGAAGATGGGCACTTAGCTATGATTCAAACGAAACCGTCGCCAATTGGGAATACAAAAAAGTGAACACGAATCACATTGATAATAGAGGCGGAAACAAAACAGCCATCGGCAAATACGTGCAAAAGCAACAAGTAAAAGTAAGTGGAGGGCTCACTGCAAAAGTACCAAACCCAGAAGATGTGAAAACATTGATGATGCAAAAAGCCATCCAAAAAACAAAACTTCCGCTCGCCTTCGACACAGTGATTGGTGCAGGAACAAAGCGAGATCAGTCCTACCACGTATCTCCGAAAAAAGCAGCAACCCTGCATGCATACGCTCCAGCCATTAACGAAAAAGGAAAGGTTACTTACGGAGAAGTGTATCTTGTGCTCAAGGGAAATAAACGCAAACTTGTCGTAAAAAATGTGACCTCACAAGGAATCGGCGCTTGGATTCCTGTTCAGGATCACCTGACGTTTGGGTTTCAAGGGATGAATTAAAAACAGTCATCTCCTCTTACCAAGGGGAGATGACTGTTTTTTGATTAAGATGTCCTATCTTTTTTCTTTTTCATTTCATGAATGTAAAAATCAAAGGCGTTATATAAAAACCATACAAAGAAAAGAAAGAGAAAGACTTTAGTGAATATCGTCAAATTGTTGAAAATTAAGCATAGGCCAATAAGAGGGAGGATCATAAAGCCATAATACGAAAACCACCATGTTTTAAAAATGAAACTCAGCTCCTTGGTTATTTGTGGAAACGACTCTTTCTTCATATTACATGGTCTTGAGTAGAACGTAAACCTTACCTAGACAATAAAAAAGCCAACGCAGAAGTTGAATGAATCCAACAACTACGATGGCTTAGCTGATTATTCCCCTAAATCCACATTATGATAAACTTGCTGCACGTCTTCAAGCTCTTCTAATACATCGATGAGTTTTTCAAATTGTGCTTTCGATTCATCATCTAATGTCACTTCGTTTTGAGGCAGCATTGTGATTTCAGCGACAGTAAATTCTTCTACGCCTGCCTGTTTGAACGCTTCTTGAACTTGATGGAATTGATCTGGTTCAGCGTAGACGATCACCGTATCATCTTCTTCCATAATGTCACGTACATCAATGTCTGCTTCCATTAAAAGTTCAAGCGTTTCTTCTTCACTTTTCCCCTCGACACCGATCACCGCTGTTTGGTCAAACATGTAAGCAACAGATCCACTGACGCCCATATTTCCGCCGTTTTTCCCAAATGCTGCACGAACATCAGACGCCGTGCGGTTGACGTTATTGGTCAGGGCATCAACGATCACCATAGATCCGTTTGGACCAAATCCTTCGTAACGCAGCTCATCGAAGTTCTCTTCTGCGCCGCCTTTTGCTTTTTCAATCGCACGGTCCACAATGTGTTTTGGGACACTATATGTTTTTGCACGTTCTAGGACAAAACGAAGTGCCTGGTTTGATTCTGGATTTGGCTCACCTTGCTTGGCAGCCACATAGATTTCACGCCCGAATTTTGCGTAAATACGACTTGTATTGGCATCCTTTGATGCTTTCTTTTCTTTAATGTTGTTCCATTTACGACCCATCTTATTCACTCTCTTTCAATTAGTAAATACACAGTATGAGGGTCCCCATGCTGCATGAAATCAATCTGCTTTCTATTATACATGAATCAGTCAAGAGGATAGAAGTAAGAGGGCTGAAAAGAAAAGAATTCCTTAGCTGATATGTCCAAGTTGTTCAAGCGTCTTATTTTTCTCATGCGGTCTAGTCAGCTCATCACACCGAATGATCATGTGAACTACATGCATGATAATTAACTAATTAACAAAAAGTGATCAAAAAAATAACCCCATCAAAAATGAGGTTATTTTGCAGGCTGTGGATAGACGAGATCCTCAAGCAATTTCACATCATGCTGATGAAGTTGTGTGATCATTTCTTTTCGCACAGCGAGGGCGGCTTCGAAGTATTTTTCATCCTCGACCATTCCTTTTACGGTGATCTCAATCCCGCGATTCAATTTATTGAGCCCCATAATGCCATGAACCTGAAAAGGTTCAATGGCGTTTTGGAATTCATCTTTTTTCAATAAATCATGATGCATTTGATTTAACTGATCACATGCTGTTTCTAGCGCCTTGAAAGCAATGTCAGGATTTTGGTTTGCGCTGATCAAGACTGACTCTGTGATACGCATGTAGTGCATATTGTAGTTTTGGATTTGACGAATGTCTCCGTTTGAAATGGTTAACAGCTTGCCGCTCCATTCTCTAATTTGCAAAGACCGGAGACCAATTTCTTCAATGGTTCCGTTAAAAAGATTATTGACCGTCACATAGTCACCTTTATGAATTTGCCTTTCATAAATGAGGAAGATGCCGGCTAAAATATCACGAATCAAGGTCTGAGCGCCAAAACCAATGACAATTCCAGCAACACCAGCCCCCGCAAGAATCTTCCCAAAGTCATGAAAGAATAGAGAAATCACATATAAGACAAAACATATGGAAGCTGTATACTTTGAAACCGATTTGACCAAGCTCTCAATCGTTTTTTTCTTCTTGTCTTCAATGAATTCAGTGCGTTTAAAGAAAATCTGAAGCGCTTTGTTGATCATAAAGACGGCAAGCCAAAGAATGAGGCCAACAAGGAGAATTTCAATGTATTTGTTCTTGACCACT
Organism: Bacillus sp. FSL R5-0397; assembly: GCF_038593395.1. Classification (NCBI taxonomy): domain Bacteria; kingdom Bacillati; phylum Bacillota; class Bacilli; order Caryophanales; family Bacillaceae; genus Bacillus; species Bacillus sp. FSL R5-0397. Next base: position 811,689 of record NZ_CP151992.1, read on the forward strand.
GTCAGAAATGTTTCGTCCATCTATCGGTTACCCCCTGGCTGTACGAGAAGTAAAATCAACATCTTGATAATAACTGTTTTTCACAAGAACATTCGGACCAAGGCATTGCACACTTGGGCAATGACAATTCAGTTCTTTTGCCAATTTTGTGTTCATCCAGCGTGTATAAGCTGATTGCAACGTATCGGTTTCAATATTTCCTAATGGCGGTGTATCGCCAAAGTCTGTCACAATAATATTCCCATCAAAAATATTCACATTCAACCGTGAACGGCCATCAGGGTCATTTCGTACTGTCACATTTTTCGCTTGACGCAATCGAGTCAAGAGGCGCTGGTCTTCTTCATCTGTGCTGCATGAATAAAATGGCAATGTGCCAAACAGCATCCATGTGTTCTCATCACGAACATCGAGCAGCTGATGAATCGCATCCCGCATTTGCGGAAGCGACAATGATTCAAGGGCGCTGGCAAAATCACTTGGATACATCGGATGAACTTCATGGCGCTGGCATTTCATCTCGTCCACGATTTGACGATGGATGTGTTCAATATAAGGAAGCGTACGCTTATTCAGCATCGTTTCAGCAGATACGGTTACACCCGCTTTCACAAGTGCTTGACTATTCTCAATCATGCGGTTAAACAATTTCTCGCGCTGCTCAAAGGTTGGCTTTCGGTCCATCATTGCAAAACCAACCGTAGCAAACTCTTCGACCGTCCCCCAGTTATGTGAAATGTGTAGGACATCCAAGTATGGAATAATCTCTTCATATCGAGCCAAATCAAGCGTTAAATTCGAATTAATTTGGGTACGGACGCCGCGTTCATGGGCATACTTTAATAAAGGGACGACATATTCCCGTACAGATTTCAGAGACAGCATCGGCTCTCCGCCTGTAATGCTAAGGGAACGCAAGAGCGGTACTTCATCTAAACGGCGAAGCAGTAAATCGAGTGGCAGTGCATTCGGATCTTTTGGCTGCAAAGTATAGCCAACCGCACAGTGCTCACATCTCATGTTACACAACGTCGTTGTCGTCAATTCAATATTTGTCAGCTTCATTTCTCCGTAATCCTGCACATCGAGATAGGCTTCCCAAGGGTCGAATGCAGGTGTAATCGGACGAAGTGCTGTTTTTTGGTTCATGGTATCTATCTCCTTTTCATTCGGGCAAACATAGACCCGCCAACAGTTAATTTTAAGCCCCATCACCGTTATACGCAAGAGGGGACACAATTGATTTACAAAGGAAAAAAAGATAAGCTATAAACAAATGCTAAAGGGAGTGTATCTATGGGCAAGGCAGCAGACAGCAAAGAACAGCAGGTTGATTATTTAAAGAACCGATTAGATATGTTTATGAATGTGATTGATTCATTAGATCCTGAATCCACAGACGTTGAGGATATAGACAGACTCATCCAGATGATTGACGACCTAGAAGCGAAATATGAACGGTTTAAAACCGATTGGAAGGAAGAATAGCTCGCGCTGATGCGGGCTTTTTTCTTTAAATTGGCAGGTCAAAAAGTGTATGAGTACCCGGTATATTCTGCACAATAGAAGAAAAACCGGGAAGTGACGTAAATGAAAAAATGCATACTGATCTGTCTATGTGCGCTTTTTGTATCGATGCCTTTTTCAAACTTAGAAGCCGTGTCTAATCAGCCGATTCATTGGGGATTTGCTAAAAGCAAAGAGCACAAGCCAGCAGATGCCGGCAAGGAACTGACGACACTCTTAAAGAAATATGATGCTTTCTATTTAGGAAATACGAAAAAGAAAGAGATTTATTTTACATTCGACAATGGCTATGAAAATGGGTACACACCCAAAATCTTGGACGTGCTGAAAAAGCATCAAGTACCCGGCACCTTTTTTGTGACTGGGCACTTCGTAAAGGACCAGCCTAAGCTCGTCAAACGTATGGCAGAGGAAGGTCATATTATTGGCAACCATTCCTATCACCATCCAGATTTAACAACAAAGAGTACGAAAGAAATCAAAGAAGAGCTAGATCGTGTCAATGAAGCGGTATACAAAATCACAGGAAAACAAGATAACCTCTACCTTCGTCCACCGCGCGGGGTGTTCAGTGAAAGGGTACTAAAGGAAACGAAACAGCTTGGCTACCAAACCGTTTTCTGGTCAGTAGCGTTTGTAGATTGGCATATCCACCATCAAAAAGGAAAACAGTATGCGTACAATCAAATGATGAAACAGGCGCATCCGGGTGCCATTTACTTACTTCATACCGTCTCAAGGGACAATGCCGAGGCACTTGATGATGCCATCACTGCTTTAAAAAAACAAGGATATACCTTTAAAAGCTTAGACGATCTCATGCTTGAAAAAGTATGGCATCTCCCTCAGCTATAGAAAAAGCTTGCAGATATCTGTTAGACATCTGCAAGCTTTTTGAATTATCCTTCTCTTATTTTACGCTGGAACAAAAGGGGACGATGACGAGTAAAGGAGTCAATCAAGCCCTCACCGAAAATCGTGATGCTTTGCTCCCAAGGATGTCCTAGTAAACCCCAGGTCATCTCTTTTGATAAAAAGAAATAGTAATCCCCATTTGGGAGCACAGGAACTCTCCATTCTCCAAATTCATCTTTTTCAAATGAGCCGTATGGTGTGATCCAATAGCATTCGTGCTGCCAATCAAGTACCTGCATATATTCGTCCGTTCCGGTGATATTCTCCTGAAAAGACAGCAGTGCCTTCTTTTCAAGGTCTTCATCCGCACTTAGGAGAGAAGGGTCCTCGAAATAAGCAGAGATATCATATGTGATGTAAGGAGATGGTGCTTGAAAACCGGGAAAGCGAGAGATGCTTGGGTTAAATTTAAACTTTTGATCAAATGTTTTCCATGCGTACTTTAGTTCTTTGTCTGTCAGTGGAATCCAGTTTTCCATAGTATCTCCCTTTCAAGCACTTCTCTCAAAAAACTATTTAAAAATCCTAAACCATCCTTTATGTTTAAACCACAAAAGCATCCCTGAGACAAGCAAACCCATGAAAATCAGTACGCCAAAATAGCCATATTTCCAGTGTAATTCAGGCATGTTATCAAAGTTCATACCATACACCCCAACAATAAAGGTCAGTGGAATAAAAATCGTCGAGACAATGGTCAGTGTCATCATGATGGCATTCATTCGATTGGAATTTAGTGTTTGATAGCTGTCTCGTAAATCGGCTGTCATATCACGGTTTGACTCAACGATTTCTGTTAGTTTCAATAGATGATCATAAATATCATTAAAATATGCTTGCCGGTTTGCATCGCTTTTCATCATATTCGTGTTCACAATTCGATATAAGAGGTCCCTCATCGGGATAATGGTTCTGCGTAGTTTGAGCAAATCGGATCGAATACCGAATACTTCGTTCATTAATGTACCATACGTTTTATGCCCTTCTTCATCCTCGATTTCATTGAGCCTGTCCTCAATTTGATAAATAATAGGAAAATAATCATCGACGAGCTGGTCAATCAGCATATAAGCCATATGCTCTGGACCGCTCTTTCGTGCTTTATCAGACCCTTTGAGCTTTCGAATGACTCGATCAATGTAGGGTGCTTCCTTCAAATGAAAAGTAACGATATAGTTTTCTCCAACAAACAGGTCGACTTCTTCAGATCGAAGTGTTTTTTGATTGAGGGCATGAAGGACGAAAAATAAATACCCTTCATAAAAATCAAGCTTCGGCCGCTGTAAATAATGGAAGCAGTCTTCAATCGCAAGCGGATGGAACTGAAAAAATTCCTTTAACAGTGCTGCTTCCTTTTCCGTTGGCGCATAAAAATCAATCCAATACCAGGCAATATCGGGGCTTGAAAGCTGCTGCAATGTTGCATGTTCAATCAAGTCGCCGTTTTTTGTCACTGCAAGTTTTTTCAGCATATGCACCCCTCCAGACTTGCATTATATCATGAAGCACCGGCGGTGAACTTATACGTTTTCACCATAAAAAAGCCGATCTCATCGCTGAGATCGGTCCAATGTGCGTGTATGATTGATGGATAAAGCGAGAATTAAGGACGACGGAAGTTGACGAAACCACCGTTACGGTCGAACCAACCTCTAAATGCCCAGTTGATATAACCGCCATCACCTTTGTTTGTGAAAGATCCATTTTCAAATACCCAAACTCCGTACGTAATGCTTCCGTATTTAACAGTAGCAAACGTTTTAACACCGTTGAAACGAGTCTCATAGCCTTGGCTTAAGTTAAAGACCATGACATTGTATTTTGCGCCAGCAGCATAGAAAGCAGACTCCATTAATCCTTTGACAAAGCCTTCACGGTTCGTGTTAGCATTTGCAGCATTAATTAATGCATTGGCAATTCCAAGTACGTCAAAGTTAATGTTAACATTTGTCGCATTTGTTGAAGCTTTACCTTCAGCAGCTTTGTTTAACACAGTTTGCTGAATAGTTGTTGAAACTGGAGCAGTTTTTTGCTCAGCAGCGTCAGCGAATACTGGTAGTGTCGAAGAAACAGCAGTGGCAAGGGCAACAGAAAGAATTGTTTTTTTCATTGGTCGGATCTCCTTTGTTTTTAAATTTTGGGTCTTCTTTTAGTAAAACGTGAAACTAGGTGAAGCCGGTTATCAATGAGGTAAATATGTTCCTGCAAGATGAAACAAATGATTGCCTAATCCGCTAATTCCTTTGTTCACCTCCTTGATATGTCATAATTATACAAATATTTTTGAAATAGAAGATATCACCCATAGGTTCTATTTCTAATTTAAGGAAAATGATCCTAAAATGTTGAAGATTGCTGTCGAATTTTAGCTGAATTCGACTAAAAATTTTCATCTATCCAAAAGGAGAATGACCATAAATAAGGAAGATATAACTGATAAATTCTTGTACTCTTTATATTTAAAAGTATTCAATATAGAGAATCATTCATGCAAAGTGAAACAATCACATCTGCGTGTGTTGGCAGAAAGGAAGAGGAAAAACATGTGGGAAAAACACCTATTGGTTGAACCGCCCTATCACTTCGATCAAGTGCTGAGACGTTTGTCGAGCGATCCATTAAAGGCGGTCGATCTGGATAAAAGAGAAATCAAAGTACCGATGAGGCTGAATCATAAACCGTACGTTGCAGTCGTTCAAGCGACAGGAACAAAAGAAGCGCCTTCGTTCCGGATACAGGCTAACGGGCCGGAGGAAGCGATCCTTTCTGAGGTGAAGCGGATATTTGGCATGGAGCATCAATTACACGCCGTGCATAACCATTTTGCTCAAACAAATCTTGCGCCCATTTTTGAACGTCATATCGGAACGCCGCTTATGCTGGATTTCCATCTATATCATTGCTTGATGAAATGCATCATTCATCAGCAGCTAAATCTTGCATTTGCTTATGAGCTGACGAAACGGTTTGTTCATACGTATGGTGAGCAAATCGACGGCGTCTGGTTTGACCCTTTACCGGATACCATTGCATCACTTGAAACCGACGATTTGAGAAAACTGCAATTCAGTCAGCGAAAAGCGGAATATGTGATTGATGTCTCAAAGCGAATAGTGAGTGGCTCTCTGAATTTAGAAGAATTACACGACTTAACGGATATTGAAATTGAAGAACGTCTGCTTCCGATTAGAGGGATTGGACCTTGGACGGTTCAAAATGTCCTCATGAATGGACTTGGAAGACCAAATCTCTTTCCAATGGCAGATATCGGGATTCAAAATGCGATCAAACGTCACTTTGACCTGCCAGAAAAGCCAACAAAAGAAGAGATGGCAGTTTTAAGCAAGGAGTGGGCACCTTATTTAAGCTACGCCTCCCTTTATTTATGGAGAAGTATAGAGACAGATAAATAATTGAAAGGCATTTTCTCTCTTCGTCCAAGTCGTGATATACTATTCAGATGGAATAAAATGAGGACAACCGATAAAGGTTTAAATAGAACGGAGAGAATAAACGTGAAAGAAAAACAGCAAGGAGCCCTTCTGCAAAAGGGGCAGCAGTTCCCGCTTACCATTAAACGCCTTGGCATTAATGGGGAAGGGGTCGGTTATTTTAAAAAGCAAGTGGTCTTTGTCCCAGGTGCACTTCCAGGTGAGGAAGTAGTAGTTGAAGCAACGAATGTTCAAGCGAAATATGCAGAAGGTACGGTGAGGAAAGTCCGCAAGCGCTCAGAACATCGAGTGAAACCGCCGTGCCCAGTATACGAAGAGTGCGGAGGCTGTCAGCTTCAGCATTTGGCATACGAGCAGCAGTTAAAGGAAAAACGCGATATTGTCATTCAATCAATGGAGCGTCATACAAAGCTGTCGGTTGAAAAGATCGACATTAGACCAACAATCGGTATGGAAGATCCATGGCACTACCGGAATAAAAGTCAGTTCCAAGTCGGAAGATCACATAGCGGCGACATCATCGCAGGGCTTTATGGGCTGAATTCCCATAAACTTGTCCCGATCAAGGAATGTATCGTCCAGCATCCGAAAACGAATAAAACAACAGGCGTCGTCCGCAAAATTTTAGAGAAATTCGGCGTATCTGTCTACAACGAGCGGACAAGAAAAGGCGACGTGCGCTCGATTGTTGTGCGTGTCGGCTTTGAAACAGGTGAAGTACAAGTCGTCCTTGTCACATCAAAGCCTGAGTTTCCAAAGAAAAAAGAAATCGCCGAAGCCATTCAAAAACGTCTGCCAGAAGTGACGTCTATTATGCACAATATCAATGGCGAAAAAACGTCAGTCATCTTTGGACATAAAACATCGCTCCTAGCTGGCAACATGGTCATCCAAGAATTTTTAGGAGACGTCTCCTTTGAATTGAGTGCACGGGCTTTCTTCCAATTGAATCCGAAGCAGACATTAAAGCTTTACGACGAAGCGAAAAAAGCGGCCAAACTGACTGGCAAAGAAAAGGTAGTCGATGCGTATTGCGGCGTTGGAACCATTGGAATGTGGCTCTCAGATGGAGCAAAAGAAGTAAGAGGTATGGATGTCATCAAAGAATCAATTGATGACGCGAAGAAAAATGCCAAAAAACACGGCATGAAAAACGCAACTTATGTGACAGGCACAGCCGAACACTGGCTGCCAAAATGGGTCAAAGAAGGCTTCCGTCCCGATGTTATCGTCGTCGATCCGCCAAGAACAGGCTGCGAACGCACTTTCCTAGACACCGTCAAACAAGTCAAACCAAAACGCTTTGTCTACGTCTCTTGCAACCCATCTACACTAGCAAAAGACCTCGAATACATGTCAAAAGACTACAAGATCGAATACATGCAACCAGTGGATATGTTTCCGCATACGGCGCATGTGGAGTGTGTGTCCTTGATGTCAAGGGTAGAGAAATAGAACTATACAAAACACTTATAAATAAAGGATTTTCGAGATTGGGAAACATTCTGTCGGTTGCGGGGTGGGTGCTCCTAGTCACGGAAATCCTTGTTTTTATTTATTGGAGAAACATATCGACTGAAGAAATGGGGGAAGGGTTGATAGGATTGAAGGGATAATTTTGTGAGGTGTTGAGATAGGACGGATGTAAAAAATAACAAAAGTCTAACCATAATGGGGTTCAAAATGGAATTGAAATAATTATTATTTAATATAAACAATATCTATCATCGATTATTCTTATCTATTACCATCTATTTCAATTAAATAGTGTGATTTTATATTAAAATATTTATATTAATTGTTTTTTTATGTTATAATTGCTTGTTAATAATTATTATCACCAGTTTGATGTCCGAGGTGAATGAGATGAATGAAAAATGGTCAAACCTTGAGGAAATTTCAGAGTATTTAGGGGTTACAAAAGATACAATCCGAAATTGGATAAAAAAAACAGATATCCCTGCTCGTAAAATTGGACGACAGTGGAAGTTTAAACTTTCAGAAGTTGATGAATGGGTCAAGAGTGGAAAAAGCGCGATAGAATAAGTTTTGGAAGGAAGAGTTTTATGGCAGAAATACGCTTATACAACGGTGATTGTATCGAAACGATGAATCAATTAGAAGATGCAACTGTTGATTTGATAATAACCGATCCCCCATATAATTTAGGAAATTTTATGAAAAATAGAGATACTAATCTTGTGAAAATGAGAGAAAATTTTTTTGGAGCAGCTGGTTGGGATGACCTTAATTTTGGTGATTGGCAAAAATCAATGGACGACCTTTTTAAGGAGTCTTCTAGGGTGTTAAAAAAAGGTGGTTCAATGATTGTTTTCATGGCAATTATTAAAGTTGAAACGTTGATCAGGCTTGCAGAAAAAAGTGGTTTTTATTATAAGACTACTGGAGTTTGGCATAAGTTAAATCCAATGCCACGAAATATGAACCTCCATTTTGTCAATTCAACTGAAGCATGGTTATACTTCACTTATAAGACACGTACAGGTACATTTAATAATGAAGGTCGCTTAATACATGATTTTATAGAAACATCGATTACACCAAATGGGGAGAAAAAGTATGGTAAGCACCCTACTCAAAAGCCAGAACAATTAATGGAACATTTTGTGGAAATTTTATCTATTGAGGGTGATACTGTTTTGGATCCATTTATGGGTAGCGGAACAACGGGAGTAGCAGCGAAAAGACATAATAGAAATTTTATTGGAATTGAGTTAGATAAAAATTATTTTAATGCTGCATCTAAGCGTATCGAGGAGGTGCCAAATGAAGCCTAAAGTAATCGATTTATTTGCTGGTGTTGGAGGAATGTCTTTGGGATTTGAACAAATAGGGTTTGATGTAGTATTTGCAAATGAGTATGATTTCTCAATAGCAGATGCCTATAAAATAAACCATCCTAATACGGATATGTTAGTGGCTGATATAACAACTTTAGATTTTGAAAAAACATTTTCAAGGTATTTTGAGGAAATAGATGTCATTATTGGAGGGCCACCATGTCAAGGGTTTTCGCAGAAGGGTCAGAGAAAAACAATTCATGATGAACGTAATTTCCTTTTTAAATCTTTTGTGAGAGTTGTTGAGAAAGTACGTCCAAAGTATTTTGTAATGGAAAATGTCCCTAATTTACTTACCGCAGAACGCGGGTATTTTAAGAATGAACTAGAGAAACTCTTTAATGATATGGGGTACGAATTAAACATGGGAGTGTTAAATGCATCAGATTATGGAGTGCCACAAAATAGAAGACGTGCGATAATTATTGGTAAGCAAGGAGATGTTGCTCCTCCACTTCCAACACCACAAGAAGGTAAAGTAACAATCTGGGATGCGATAAGTGATTTATCCTACTTGATTTCTGGTGAGGGATCTGAAAAACAAGAATATAGGAACCCACCACAAAGTTCTTACCAAGAAACTTTGAGAAAAGAATCGACTATTTTATATAATCATGTCGCAACTAATCATTCTGCTTTAGCTTTAGAAAGGTTGTCATTAATTCCACCAAATAGTGGAAAGGAAGTTCTTCCAGAAGAGCACTTAACAAAATCTATTTATAGTGGTACATGGACCCGTATGAGAAAAGATGAAATATCTGTTACTATTACGACGCGATTTGATACACCATCATCAGGAAAGTTTACACATCCTTTTTTGAATCGTGCAATTACTGTTCGTGAAGCGGCACGCATACAGTCTTTCCCAGACTCTTTTCATTTTGTTGGCACTAAAGGATCTCAAATGAAACAGGTAGGAAATGCTGTTCCACCTTTATTAGCTAAAGCCATTGCTCAGGAAATTATGAAGGATATAGAAGTCTATAAGGAGGATACAACATATGCAAAGGCCTGAAAACATGGAGATTTATGAAGATATAGATTTAAAACTTGGCATTAAGTCATCTTTGCCCAACGTTAAAGCGACACTTGCCCTTTTTATTTTGATTTGGAAAAGTGAAGGACGTCCGGCAGAAGTAAAGTATTCGGTTCAAGATGGTGATTCAATCCGTATCTCGGATGAACTCATGAATCAGCTTGTTGCATACGCTTCACCAGTGTATAGTGGTCATGGCATTTCAGATGAACTATTCCGCAGAACGGTGGGTAACAATCAATTATTAAAATCACAAATGGAAGCTCTTATTGTAGCGTTTGAACTGTATTGGAAATTGGGGAAAATTGTTTTTCAGGATAATACTAAGCCTGTTAGTTCTGAGAGAACAGGCGGTGTGAGATATCCAAAAGAGATACATTTTACTACGAATATGGATATTATTGATGTCGCTATGGTTGTGGCAGAGGAGAAATATAAGGAAGTTTTGCTTAATTGGTTGGGATTGAATGTTGCCACAAGTGAACGTGAAGACAAATTACTTAAATCTGTGTTAACTGCTTTGTCAGAAACAGCAGTATTTAAACTGGATGATAGGGGTCAAGGTGTAATTTTTAATCAAGATAGCATCTATCGTAAACTCTTAACTACCACCGCAACTGTAGACATTAATGGTGATAAAGAAGCCAAGGGTTCATTACGAGTTCTAAAAACCTCACTAAATGATGGAACTAATCCATATTTGAACTATTCGCGTGGAACAGTTACTTCTACAAACGATCCAGATCTAAACCTTGCTGATTATCAAAAACGTGTTTCTACATTCTTGTCTCTAAGTACTACAAAAATTGTAGGAATTGACGAGTATGAAGAAGTGCAGAGTGGGGCAGATGAGACACATGAATCCAATGATGACTATCTTGCTGATTCTTCTAGTGCTGAATTATTAAAATTTAGAACGGGATATCAAAATAATGATTTCCACCATAATAGAATTATCTTTGGTGCTCCAGGAACAGGTAAAAGTTATACTTTAAATCGAGATAAGGATTCTTTACTTAAAAATGGTGGCAAGTACGAGCGTGTGACTTTCCATCCTGACTATTCTTATGCTAACTTTGTGGGAACTTACAAGCCTACGATGGTGGATTCAGTAAAAAATCTTATCGGAAGCGAAGATGAGAGGGCTATTTTAACTGTTCTATTGGATGATAAAACGGCTCAAGAAAAATATGATTTGCTATGTAACAAATTTAAAGATGGCTCTGATACTAGTGGTAATAATAGCGTTGAACGAAATCATGGTCATGCGATTAGGCAATATGTAAATCTGATTTCAAATAAAAACCCTGCTAGCGAAATTACATATGAATACGTTCCTGGCCCATTTATGAGGACGTATGTTAAAGCACTTAAAAATGCTCAGTCAGATAATCCTAAGCCATATTTATTAATTGTTGAAGAAATTAACAGAGCGAATGTTGCAGCTGTATTTGGTGATATATTTCAGTTGTTAGACCGTGATGATGATAATGTTAGTGAATATGCTATTCAAACATCTGAGGATGTTAAAAAATATCTTGCTAAAGAATTAGGTGGTAAGCCAAAAGAGTATTCTGAAATCAAAATCCCAGATAATATGTTTATATGGGCAACTATGAATAGTGCTGACCAAGGCGTATTCCCGATGGATACTGCATTCAAACGTAGGTGGGACTTCACTTATTTAGGTATTGATGATAGTGAAGAAAAAATTGTAGGTAAAACTGTTGAACTGGGTAAAGGTGCAAATAAGAGAATCGTTGAGTGGAATGAATTGCGTAAGGCAATAAATACTGAACTTCTTTCATATAAAGTGAATGAGGATAAGTTGATTGGCCCTTATTTTCTGTCAAAAAAAATCGTTCCTGAAACTGAGCCTATTAATCCAACAAAGTTTATCGCCGCATTTAAGAGCAAAGTTATTATGTATTTATTTGATGACGCAGCAAAACAGAAACGCCAGACTCTTTTTGATGGATGCAATGACAAGACAAAATACTCTTCGATTTGCAAAGAATTTGAGGATAAGGGTGTATTTATCTTTGCCAAAAATATTAGTAATAAATTCCCTGCTACTACTCCTATAATTACAGAGGACGGCGCAGAATGATATCGAAGTTTGTCCGAGAACAGAAAAGATACAATCAAACTGAATTACAGGGCATCTTTCAATGCTCGGAAGAAAAAACCGTAGGTATTATTAAGCGTTTGAAAGAGTTTGGTGTTCTAAAGGCTGTAAAAGCAACGGATAATCAAAAAAATATGTCAGATCTTTTGGACGAAGATATTGAAGTTGTAGATGTAGAGATTGGTGAAAGGGAATATCTTTATGTGTTTACTTTCGTTGGAGTAATAACTGTTTGGGGTATTGTATTAAAATGCTATCCTAAATATATCTTAACTAATAACGAGCCTTTACCAGAGTTAAAAAAAATAATAAAAGTTCTTGAAAAGTATAATGCCAAGGAGCAAATTATTCGTATGTATAATGATAACAGTGAGAGCAGTGCTTTCAACTTGCTTGCTGTTATGATTTTCTTGCTAAATGACTACTACGAAAATGGTGCATATAAGAATACAAAAAATATAATTGAAACTAATGGTTCTGGTGAAATACTGTGGGACAAGACGATAAATGAGACCTTTACTTACCTCAGTAATAATCGACCATATTACACAGAACTGTTTACACAAAAACGTATTAATGATGATTTTGATTACTTTAAAAGACTTCATGGATCTATTGTAAGTATTTGCTCTAGAGAACTACAAGATGCAGATTTGTTGGATTTGTTTGATATATTACCGATTGAAGTGTCTGATGAAGAACTAAGTGACTTTGGAGAAACAGACTATATACTTTACCGCATACAAAATGAATTGAATTTGCAGTTTAATACAAGAAAGCAGATATTACTAAAGACATTATATGCCTATGTTGCACATAGTAGTGCTCTTGCAGAAATTGATTGTTTCACTATGTTTGGTACAAACAGTTTTAATCTAGTATGGGAAAAAGTATGTGCAGAAGTACTAGACAATCAATTACAAACTCCACTCGGTTCACTGTCTATCACTTTAACTGACGGATACAATCCTTATGATCTGCTCATTTCACTAATAGAAAAGCCAAAGTGGAATGGTTATAAGCATGATGGTTCTGAGTTTCAAAAGGCTGCTAGGGAAACCCTCGTTCCAGACCTTGTGTCAATCCATAAGAAGAATAACTCACATCAGTTCATTATATTTGATGCTAAGTATTATAATATTCAACTTGCGCATGGCAAAGAACTACGGGGACAACCCGGAATTGGCGATATTACAAAGCAGTACCTATATCAGTTGGCATTTAAAAAATTTGTTAATGATCATGGAATTCAAGATGTTAAAAATTGCTTTCTGTTTCCAACTGAACAACATAGCATTATTAATAAGGGATACGTCAATATAGAAATGTTAGATGCTCTCGGGTTACAGAATATACAAATAAGACAGTTGCCCGCAGAATTGATATACTCGTACTATTTAGCAAATGAAAAAATGAGCATAGGTTTACTTCATTTATAAAGGATATGTGGGGAGTATGGCAGGAAATCGTTCATTTAAAGAAAATATGGAAGAAAGATTCTATAATAAAATGTTTGCTGTCATAAATTTAGAGAAGTTGTATCGATGGTAAGACTAGGTAAATAAAGGCCTTTTTATGATTCGAAATAGATTTAGTTAGATAAAAAATAGCCCATGACTTTACTATAGAGTTGTGGGTTTTTACTATAGGTCTTATTGAGAAATGGAGAGGATTAGGATGAATGAATTCGACCTTCTAACAAAATATATACCGTTGCTTCGAAGAGAGCGGCTTGGTGAATGGGTAATAGATAAAGAAAATGATGGAACAGCGGAACACCCGATTCAGATGCCCTTTGTGAATTATTCCGAAACGGTCCGTCGTTTTATCGAGGATGTCTATACCTTTGCAGAACAACATCAAGAAATGGAGCTTACCCGCTACAGTGAGATCCTCAAAGAAAATGGCATTGAGGGTGGAACGAACGATATGGAGAATGTTGACATCTCAAATGTAAATGCGCAGTGTGTACTGGCTCTCATCATGGGGGTTCTGAGAGCTGAACGATTTTGCGAGGGGGTCATACTCGATGTCTTTACAAACGGAACTATTGTCAAGTGGCTTGAAAGATTGGAACGTTTGGAGTAAGAGAGACTAGTTTTCGGGGTGATCAAATGAAAAACAAAACAGATGTAGCCCACATGTTTCCTCCTATGAAAATAGAAGAAATTGATCATATTTTATTATATGATCTTGATGCAATAAAAATGGAAAAAGAAGATGAACGTATAAAATTCATTTTACAAGATCCCTATTGTCCTGATAAACATCATATTCACAGTGTGTATGTCATCTATAAAAGGTCTATACTCAATTTACTTGAAGGTAGGCTTCGTTCTATTCATAGTCATGAATTCATGACTGCTAAGAAAAAGGATCGAACGATTTCTATAGAAGATATAGAATATGTATTAGAGATCGCTACAGTTGTGGTTCTTGCAAGTGAAAATAATGGAATATTGACGAATTATTTTTATAGTGGAGTCGGACAAAGGTTAGATTGTATTTTTAATCTATGCTTAGGTTATTCAACAGATTTACAAAAGAAAGAACATAAAGTAAGTTTGCAACGATTTATGGATGATATAAAGATTGTTGAAGAGATGGGATTGTTAGAAAAAATAGTAGGATAATGAGCAAAACCTAGATTTTAGAGAAATCTAGGTTTTTTCGTGCTTTTGAAAAATTTAATCAACTTCTTGTTGACCTTCCCCTTAACTGAAAGGTTTATACTGTGATCAGATCAACAAATCGGAGGAGATGCAGGATGTTCAAGATCGGCGATTTTTCTATGTTAAGTAAAGTGCCTGTCAAAACCTTAAGATATTATGACCAAATTGATTTATTAAAGCCTCAGCAGATCGATCAAGATTCGGGATACCGTTATTACTCAGCTGAGCAGTTACTTGAGGTCAATCGAATTTTTCTCTATAAGGAATTAGGCTTTACGTTAAAGCAAATGGGGCAGCTTCTTCGTGAAGATATCTCAGTAGAGCAAATTCAGGGCATGTTTCTCTTGAAAGAGAGTGAGATTCAGCAATTGATCGAGAGAGAACAACAGAAATTAGCCCGTATTAAGGAGCGGATGCATCTCATCAAACGAGAGGGGTGTGTTGAAAAAGAACAGGAGGTCATCATCAAATCTGTTGAAAGCAAACGCATCATGTCTATTCAATCCAACGGAACTGTTGAAGAAATCCCTTCATTCTTTCAAATGTTTCATCATTTATTACATAAACATCAACAAGAATTGATCTCGGGACCACAAGTAGTGCTATGGAGAGAATCACTGGAGAAAGAAAGTGAGTTCGAATTTGAGGTGGGGTATTCCGTCAAATCGTTAAGGTGCTCTCTTCCTCAGGGAATGACAATTCGCACGTTACCTGCAGAAGACACCATGGCAACACTCTTATTTCATTCACATTCTCCATCCGCCCAAACTGCTTGTGTTGACCTGGCGACATGGATCGAACATAACGGATACCGCGTGAAAGATGATCAGCCGGGCCGAGAAATCTATTACCCATTGTCAGAAAATGAAGAAGGCAGACTCATTGAAATTCAAATTCCTATTAAAAATGAAATCAAATCGTAAACATGGCCCAAAGGAGAAACGTCACGATGAAGAATAAAACCGTTGTCTATTTACTTGCTTTAGCAGCTTTTTTAATCGGAACGATCGAATACATCATTACTGGCATTATTCAAATGGTCGCACATGATTTACATGTCACAACGTCTACTGCTGGCTTATTAGTCACATCTTTAGCACTTTCGGCCGCAATCGGTGCACCGATTGTCATCGCACTAACCATCAATATGGACCGCAGAAAAATATTAACATGGACGCTGATCATTTTTATTTTAAGTAACTTCATCACAAGTATCAGCCATTCGTTTGAAATGGTCATGATCACAAGAGTTTTACAAGGAATCAGTGGGGTAACGGCGATTGTAGTGGCGATGGCGGTTGCAACTCGTCTTGTAGAACGGGAAAAAAGAGGAACAGCGATTGGCATCATTTTAATGGGATTAAGCAGCTCCTTGGTTTTAGGCGTTCCAATCGGGACATTTCTAAGCAGTATGATCGGATGGAAAGCATTATTCGCAGCCATTGGAGTGATCACGCTTATTCCGCTGATTGTGGTGTATAGGCGGATCCCTTATATGAAAGAGCAAGAACCGGTGACGCTTCGTATGCAATTATCGATTTTAAAAGACAAGCGTATATTACTTGCAGTGGCAGTCACGTTATTCTATGTAGGGGGATATTCCACGTTATTTACCTATTTAACGCCCTTCCTGCAAAAATCAGCCAACCTAAGCATCACAGAAATCAGTGGCATTTTATTACTAGCGGGAATATGCAGCTTTTTGGGGTCAAGCCTTGGAGGGATGGCAGCAGATAAAAAAGGACCAATCTTCACGATTTTTTCTGGCATCACTTTGCAAATCATGATGCTCATGCTACTAGCATTTGTCACAGGGAATCTCATGGTCATGGTGGCTGTTATCATGATATGGATGATCGCTACATGGAGTACATCACCAGCGCAGCAGCTATATCTTGTAACCCTTGTTCCGAAATCTCCTGATATCGCATTAAGTGTCAATACATCATTTATTCAATTCGGATTTGCTTTAGGATCGGGTTTAGGGGGGATTGTATTGAGCAGGACATCTATATTGTACCTGAGCTGGATCAGTGCTGGAACGGTTCTTCTCGCTTTACTCATGACCATCTTGATGGTGGCGTTTGACAGAATCTCTCAGCAGAAGAGTTTGAAGGTGATCGAACAAGGAAGGTAACTTAAATTCAATTTTGTATGGAAGGGACTACTTATTTCGGGTAGTTCCTTTTTAATTTGAAGAATGCACCAGTAAAGTTGTTTATTTGATACAATAGGGGGCAATATCCAAAGATTGAAGGCATTCATATATTTCTTTTAAAAACGATGAATATCAAACAAAAGCACCACTAGACGAGGAGAGAAAATAAATGCAAATAAGCGAAGAGATCATCAATCGAAAAGGTGCTCGAAAGGGGACTGATATCCCTCATGACGTCTTGTTCCTTTTGAATCAGGGAAAAATAGAGAGTGTAAATTTAACTGAATGGCTGGCTGTCAATCATATGACGTTATTACGTCATGTTTTGCCATCCGTTGGTTTAGACCATCATTTAGACGGTTTAACATCTAAGATCACTCAACAAAAGGCTGAGTCTGGAATGAAGGCAATTCGTCTCATCGGTCAATTGTTAGATGAATGGCTACAGAAAGAGAATGGGGAAAAACAAGCGGAAGTGCTACAGGCATTTACTCACCATGTATCTGATAGCGTCCGTTGTTGGGCTGCTTATATGAACAAACACCGTTTATCAACTTTGGAAGAGAAATTGGTGTACATTCAGCCATTTGCAGCTGATCATCATTTTGGAGTTCGAGAAATTGCGTGGATGTCAGTGAGAGAAAGCCTAACGGATCAGCTCGATCAAAGTATAGAACATTTAACAGCATGGGCTAAAAGTAAAGATGAAAATATTCGCCGATTCTCAGTAGAAGCTATTCGCCCAAGAGGTGTTTGGACAAAGCATATGGAGTCATTAAAACAAGAGCCAATGAGGGCACAGCCTATTCTAGACTTGCTCAAATCTGATCCATCAACATATGTTCAAGATTCTGTAGGAAACTGGCTCAATGACGCTAGTAAAACACAACCAAATTGGGTCATAAACCTGTGTGAACAGTGGTTAAAAGATTCTGATACAAAAGCAACTAGGAGGATTGTCAAGAAAGCCAAAAGAACGATTGTGAAGGGTAATTTTTAAACACTAATATGAACTGATTAGACAGTTCATGAAAATGAGTAAGCAGTCAATTCAGCGGTTTGAGAATAGGATTAAACCCATAGAGGCAAGCGAAAAAGTAAAGGGAATTACTCTTTACTTTTTTCGTGTGTGAAAAACCAAATTCACAATAGAAAGGAAAAATATTGAAACATTTTTCCGATAAAAACGTAGTACAGATAGAGCGATTATCAAACCATTTAAACGGGGAGGAGTATAGTATGGAACAAGCTGCATTAAAAAAGATGCGACTAAAACAAATAGCTGCGTCTAATTTAATATTTGGCATCATGATGGTGATCTTTTTTATGATTATTCAAATTTCTGAAATACGATTTACACATTTCTTTTTTTGTTTAGGCATTCTAATGCTTTTTCAAGGTGTATTAGGCTTTATCAAAAAAGGAACAACAAAGTCTTTCATTCCTCTTTTCGAGCAGGTAGCTATTTATGAAAAGGAGAAACTGGGTAAAGAGTGGTACAAAGAAAAAAAGATGGAGAATATTTGGAAATTGATATTGAGTGGACTTATGTTCTTTCAGTCGTTTAATATTCAAAATATACCGAATCCATTCTTTGACATAGAACCTATTTTTCTCATTTTCTTCTTGGTTATTTCTTTAGCTCTTATCAATGTAAGTATGCTTTTTCGAATTAGAAAAATTGATCGATCTACTGAGAAACACGAATTAAAAGGTTATACAAAAGAGTCAAATATGATGGCAATGGCTTTAGGTTTCTTGACCATCATCATCCTATTCGGTTTTATCATTATTTTCGTCCTTCCATAAGATAATCACTTAACAGATTGAGGTGAAACAAATGAATGAAACTCTACAGCATCTAATAGATGATACAAGAAAGAAGTTCGGCTTAGATGATTATCGTTTAAAAAACTACGAGTATTACCGAAATGTGAATATGTTTAATGAAACAATTTATAAATTGTGTATGGAATGGTTTCCTCCACATGAAACGGAACCTGTGGACGAAGATTTAAACCCGGATGGCACAGCCGTGATAGAAGTGAATTTGAATACAGGAAAGGTTGAGAGTGCTGTTTTTGTCATGGGTAAAACATATGCAAAGGAGGGTGTATGCTTTGATAGCGCCCAGAATGACGCCATCAAATGGATTGAACAAGAAACAGGGTTGATATATGGAGAGCACTTTCACTTGCATAAGGAGGAAAAAGGGGAGCTTATTTTTGAAGAAAAAATTGCTGGTGTACCAGTGACCCCTTCGGGCATGATTGATGTGAAATGGGATGAACATGGACAACTCATTTACTTTGTTCGTCACGGCCCATTTGTCTCAATAAAAAAGCACAGGGCTGAAAAATATACGCTGCTCATTGAGAAGATTGAAAGCTTAGCCCTTCAGCAAGTGCAACGAATCGAATGGCCTTCCTTTGATCAGAATAAAATTCGTCCAATTTATGCGTTAGAAGAAGTGTATGTAAAGAATGATGGAACCGGAATCCTCCCGTTTGAAGGTACGATACAGGAACATCAATGTCTCAATATCAACCAAATCATCAAATGGGATGAACCAATAACTGAACCTTTTGTAAGAAAGGAATTAAATATTCAAGAAGACATCTCAGATGATCAAGCCTTTTCAATTGAACCCTCACCAGATACAATGCCAATAACAGAGGAAGAAAAAGATAAGTGTTTGAAAGCAGTTCAAAATTTGTTGAGTCAGGAATATCCTAACGACACCGGGAAATGGGTTTGCATTTCTCTTCATCGTGATCATTACATTCATGCAACAGTAAAAGCAAATAGACAAGAGAGAAGCTTGCTTACAGATAAAATCTTGATATTCATTGATGCCCTTACATTTGAAGCCGTTAATTACATAGATAGAAATGAAATGTTTAAGGAGTGTGGCATGTTGGATGAACTCCAACCCCCTGGTAAAATCACCATGACAAAACAAGAAGCCTTCGAAAAATTAAAAAATCGGTTAGAGCTGACCCCCATCTATGTATATGATTTTACAGAAAAGCAGTATGTCTTATGTGGAAAACTAGATTGTCATGATGGAGTGGATGCAGTGAGCGGGGAAGTCATTCCTTTACAGGATATTTGAATTGGCACTTTACGCTATTGAAAGAACAGTCAGTGCTGTTCTTTTTTTTGTCCCATCTCCCTCTTTTTTGCAGAAAAATGGAATTTTGTAGCAGGAAGTTGTCGTTTCATCACGAAAGAAAACAGGTAAGAATATGATCATAGGTCCATTGTTTGAATTCGTGGTGGAGTCAATGAGATGACATAGGAAACGTTATACATATTGAACATTCGTGACAGTACAGTCGATCTACAGTTCATGTCTAAAAAGTGAGTGATCATGTCTCAAGCCGTATGCGAAAATACGTGTACCGAGATCATATGATGAGTTGGTTCCGTTTGTTTTTAGGTGAGTTTGAAGCCAAGTTAGAAGAAAGTGAGGATATCTACCTTGAGTACATTGGAAGTGTTTCGTCAGTTTTTGGTTGACCATTATCCTGCGTTACAAGATGAGCTTTGGCTGAAAGATGTTGATACCCTTCGAATCTCTCCTATTCTTCATCCTTTTCTGAAAAGCAAGCTGCCAGATGGGATTGAAAAATTCACTTGTGTCCTATTCACACAGCAAACAGATCAAACCACTGCCCCGCTCAAAGTATACCTTCTATTAGATGAATATGAGCAATCGCTTTACGCCATTGATTTGATGAATGAACAAATCGTGCTTCATTAATACAGAACCAAAAAGCTGCTTGAGAATGTCTCAGCAGCTTTTTTTTATAATGAACATTAGTTTGTCATATCAACCAATCTTCGGTGTAAGTTGTCCAATTCTTTTTTTGTTGGAAAAGAGCTGATCAGCAGCGTAGATCGACCGAATTGAAGAGGAAGCTCAGTATCGGTCACAATCATATCAACCCCAAGTTGATCCATCGTGACATCATTTAACGTATTTTCTGGACTTGTAAAAATGTGAATGAGAGGAGGCACGCTTAATTTAATTAAATCAGCAATAAACAAACTATGATAATAACCTAATGTTGAAGTAACAAAAATGTTCAGCACGTTTCTCCGTTCCATCTCCAAATGAACAAGCCCTCTCCAAGAAGATGTAATGATACGAATCAATTCCCGTTCATTTTTCACAAAAGAAGCGAGGATATCGTCTGTTTTTAACTCTTGGATGATATGACTAATCCTCGAATAGAAGTAGGGAAACTGTTTTTTCACCTCTGATAAATAGCTCGATTTCTTTTTGAAAAGGAATCCATCTCTCACGGTAATTTCATTGGAATACACATAATATTGGAGAAGAACGAGTGTCATCACCTTACGATTTGCTATTTCTTGATGAAAAATCGACTCCAACTGGGTGATAAATGAATGAATGGCATCATAGAGGCGTGGTGTATGCGACTGAAAGAACGTCAATTTTTCTTCGACAGTTTCAATTGATTTAAAGTGTCCAATAGCTGGTTCGATCAATAGCAAAAAGACAAATTCATGATGATCCAGCGTCACATCAAATACGTCTTTGGCCATTCGGCAGATGTGCTCTTCCCATCTTCTAATTTGATCATAGATTCCTTTAGCCGTAGAGGTTTGTTTTTCTTCATTCATTGAGTATGTATATTTACGGCTGATTGTAAAACCTTTTCGCATTCGGTGAATGGAAACGCCGAGCCACAGGCAGTATTTATCTATCGCGACATCTGGTACATTGACTTCGAGCACCTGAAATAGTTCTTGTAATAAATGAACTGCGTCTTGTTTTTGAATATCATCAAATGGCCAAAGGCGGCTTCCATACACTTCAAACAAAAATTCAACAAAGAATTGACGAATCTCCTTCTCATTCCCATGAAACTGCATACTATCTGGACGTAACTCAATGTCATAGGATGTAAGGATCGAGTTGATTTTATGAATCGTGTTATACAGTGTGGATCTACTGATATTCAGCGTGTCCATCCATTCATAGAAAGATCTGTTTTCTTCGAAAAAAATGCCGTCAATCAATCGGATTTCAATCGTATCTTTTAAAATTTCTTTAATATAGTAGTCCACTCGAATTGTCTCGGTATAACAAATGGAAATGCCTTGTCTTGGCTTTATGTGGATTAACGGCTCTCCATTTTCTGTTTGGAACGATTTCATTTGTTCTAAATCGCTTTGAATCGCACGAACCGAGCCGATATTTTCATTCGATATCTCTTGAAGGCTCCACCACTTATTTTTGGATACAAGCAATTTTAAAATGTTTATCCATCTCTTTGATTTATTATCAATGAGCTCCATCAAACAACTAACTCCTTCCTTTGACTTGCCTCTATATATTATGAAGTTCAGATGAAGAACATTTGAGCTCAAAATAGGCATGAAATGATTGTAATGTTTTGCCTAAATCGTTTTGTCTTCACTTTTGACGATAAAAGAGAAAAAAATTAGACGAAAACAAATGTTATTCGCTGATTCTCCATATTTTTCTTTTAAAAGGTGATAAGTATGCCATGAATCCTATAAAAATGGATCATTTTGTTTATTTTTTTGCTGCTTAAACGGTAAATGTAAGAATAAAAAGCATCGGCTTTTTGATTACCATATGGAAGGGAGTAGAAGGAATGCGATCTATATGATGCTGAACTATCTCACCATACATACCATATGAGTCATGCTTGTTTTATATGAACGTTCTATATGTGAATACATGCTTATATATGCATGTACTAATCATTTGTTGTTCGTTCCAGTATAAATAGAAAAATTCACATGTCTTCTTTTCATGTTCCCTCTCACTATTCCCCATTGCTATAGACCCCTATCCAGCTACTATATCTACTACTCATGATGACCTTTCAAACTCATGATTCATCAACTCATTTTATTCATTGGGTCTTAAGGTGCAATTTTTAGAAAAATTTGATCAGAAGCGGAGTGATTGATCAGACAGTATACAAATGATTTTTTAATCGTTGTTGAAAAATAATTGTAGAAAAGGGTGGATGTATTGAAAAGAATATTGTCGGTGGCACTGATGACCATGTTAGTCATACAGTCTATTATATTAGGAATCTTGCCTTTAGCAGGGGCACAAGCTAAAGACATTCAAGAGAATATTTATGGGAATATTGAGTTTGCTGATAGCGAAGGAAACAAGTTATCAAGCATAGAAGATCAGCAAGTTAGAAAGGCCATTGTGCATTGGTCTATTAAAGGAATTGATCTCAAAAAGCAATATCCTTATATTCTCTCTCTTCCTTCAGTCATTCAGGTAGAGAAGGAGCAGAAAGAACTCATTACTGTCGATGACATACCTGTTGGTGAGTATACCGTTTCGAAACAAAATGAAGTGACGGTCACATTCAATGAGGATATTGAGCTTGATCCGAATTTAGAAGGATCTATAGATATTGACGTCACCAGTATAGCTGAGAAAAAAGAGAAAACAAAGCAAAACGAGCGTGAAGGAAATCTTTCAAAAGATAATTCAACCTCATCGGAGAAAGACAAAGCTGCTAACAATCAAGAAAATGTTCAAAAGACACAAAGCGATGAAGATGAGTTACTAAAAAACAAAGTGAACGTGTCTAAACGTGTAGGATTGCAAAGTGTCTCAAAACAAATGACGATCCAAGAAAATCTTCTCACTGATGCGCAATTGATATTTGAAGATCAAGAAGGAAATTCAGTAGAAAGGCCTGATATCAACTCACTGATTTCCATTAACTATAAGTGGGCCATCCCGAATGGTCATAACTATAATGGCGGCGATGAATTCCATTTCAAGGTTCCAGAGGAATTAGTCATTTATGAAAAAATCGATCGTCTCGAGATGAAATTTAATCAATCGACCATCGGTTATTTTTCTGTAGATGAAAGCGGAAATGCCTCCATCGAGTTCACAGATTTTATTAAACAATATTCAAATATCCAAGGAACACTTCAAGTATGGACACAATTAGATAAAAAAACAGTGATCACTGAAGAAAAAGAAGTGGTGATTACCCCGATTGAAGGCAAAGATACGATATCGATCCCGATTCAATACATTCCAAATGGTCCAAATGTCTCTAAAAAGGGAGAACCCAATCGATCTTACAATGCTGAAACCATTCAATGGACAGTCGATTTTAATATGGACTTAGATGATGTGAAACAAGCGAAACTGTTAGATCCGATTCAAGAAGGTCAAGCGTTAAAAAAAGATTCAATCAAGCTTTATCGTGTAGATACAAAGCTAAATGGTGAAACATCGCTTGGACAGCTGCTTGACGAAAACCACTACACAATCGGCCAAACAGCAGATGGTCAAGATTTCACGATTGAATTTAAAGATGACGTGCATCTCGCTTACCGTTTAATGTATGAAACGGACATTACGAATCAAGATCAGTCTGCGTTTCGTAATAAAGCGTCCCTTGTTTCTGCTGATAAAGTGATTAGTTCAGCAGAAGGAACAGTGAATGTGACAAGAGGCAGTCCTTTAAATAAAAAAGCCGCCCACTACGATCCAGTCACACAAACGATTACTTGGGAAATTCGGTATAACTATAACGAAAAAAAGCTGGCTCAAAAGGATGCTTTGATAGAAGACTTCTTTAACGGTACACAGGCGCTAATATCTGACTCAATTCAAGTCAAAGAAGTCACAATTGATCAGAACGGCAACGAAGCAGGAACAAAAGCATTTGAAAATTACGTGGTTCAACCTCAAAAAAAGGATGAACAAAACGGGTTTACCTTGCAATTCAATCAAGAAATTCAATCGGCTTATCTCATCACATATCAAACAAAAGCAACTGATCGAATTTTCGAAGCTGAAGAGATTATCAATACTGTGACAGCTGGCAAAGAGAGCAAACAAGCGAAGCAAAGAATTGATCAGCAAATCCTAACGAAAAACCACGGAACACCGAATTACAAGAACAAGACCATTCCATGGCATATCACCTTTAACAAAGATCAACAAACCATGAACAACGTGATATTAAAAGATACGTTTACAAACGAAGGATTGACGCTGCAAAAAGATAGTTTAAAAGTGACGACAGGTAATACAGTGCTTGAAGAAGGCACAGATTATCAAATCGTTGAACATGCAAATGGATTTGATATTCAATTTACGAAAGAAATCAAGACAGAACATACCATCACATATACAACGTCTTTTGATTATGAAAAAAGAGCAGATAAAGATCAAAAGAACCTGCGTAACCATGTAAAACTTGAATGGATAAATGAAGATGGCAAGGATTTGACGAAGGAAAATCAATCTGTCTTTACGCCTGACACATACACGCAGTCAAATGGATTCAAGAACGGAACATATGATGCAAAGAAAAAAGAGATCACATGGAATATTGGTGTGAACTATAATTTGAAACATCTAGAAGAGGCAAAAATCGAGGATTTCATTCAAGGAAATCAGCGTTTGCTTAAAGATTCAATTATCGTCTACTCGCTTGATTTACAAGGCGGGGAAAATGGTGCGGAAGAAAAAGAAGTATTAGCGAAAGAACATTATGACATCAAATTCCTTGAAAATGAAAAGGGAGAATCAGGCTTCGAAGTCATTTTCAAACATGCCATTGACTCCCCATACAAAATCACGTATCAAACAAGTGTTGAAGGAATGGATTTAGTACAGAAAACCTACGAAAATAAAGCGACCCTTTATGATGGAAAGACGAAAGAATCAGATGTGAATGCTGTGGTGTCTATTCCAAATGGAGGGAAATACACGAGCAAATCAGGAAATCAACAAGGGAAAGTCATTGATTGGAAACTGAATATCAACTTTGGTCAATCAACAGTCCAAGATGCGACGATTATAGACCATCCGAGCAGTAACCAAGCCATAATAGAAAACTCATTTCATCTCTATTCGACGACAATAGATGAAAAGGGGCAAGTGACAAAAGCAGAAGAGTTGGAAAAAGGGAAGGATTATGAATTAGACCTTGAATTCAACCCAGATTCTTTTCAAATCAAATTTAAAGAAGAAATCACGAGACCATATATTTTAGAATATCAATCTCTCATTTTAGACAAGGTGGGAAGTACACTTCAAAACGAAGTAACGTTTAGAGGTGAAAATGTAAAAGAAATCAAAAAGGAATCCGAAGCCTCAATTGTGGTCAAACGTACCGCTGGCATGGGAGATGGCACAGGAGCGATTGGCGCTTTAACCATTCATAAGGTAGATGCGAGTAGTGGAAAAGCGCTAAAAGGAGCAACCTTTTCACTGACAGATGCTGCGAGCGGTATCGTCATTGGAACAAAGACAACAGATGAAGAAGGAGCTCTTCGATTTGATCGTCTTCTGTATGGTGACTATATCGTGACAGAAGAGAAAGCACCTGATGGTTATTTGAAAACGAAGGAACCGATCAATGTCACGATTGATCAGCCTTACGAATCAGGAGATCAAACGAAAACAGGAAATAGCATGACGGTGCAAAACCAAGAAATCCGCCAGCATGTCAAGTTAACGAAAAAAGACAAAGAGACGGGTGAAGCATTAGAGAATGCAGAATTTGAACTGAAAAATGAATCTGGAGATACCGTCCAAACCGATTTGAAAACGGATGAAAAAGGAGAAATCCTTTTCAAACATCTTGAGCCAGGTTCCTATTATTTTGTTGAGACAAACGCACCAAAAGGCTATCAATTAAATCAGCAAAAATGGCCGTTCACCATTAAAGAAAATCAAACAGAAACAACGGTTGTCACCGCAGTAAATGACATCATCAAAGGCTCTGCAGAATTGAGCAAAATAGGTGAAGGCGGAGAGAGACTAGAAGGTGCACAGTTCAAGCTCTTAGATCAAGACGGACATGAGCTAAATGGTTCGCTTGTCACAGGAGAAAATGGCAAGATCACGATCAACGAACTAAGACCGGGTACGTATCAACTCATTGAAACGAAAGCACCCGATGGTTATGTATTAGATGAAACACCGATCACATTTGAAGTACCACTCGATCCAAAAGAACCAGTCATCATTTCACAAAAGAACCTCTATGAAACAAGTGCATTAGAAGTGTTGAAAGAAGGAGAAGATGGCAAGAAGCTTCAAGGTGTTCGCTTTGAAATCACGGATCAAAATGACAAAGTGGTACGTAAAGATTTGACAACAGATGAAGATGGAAAGCTTTTGGTCGACAACCTCAAACCGGGCAAATATCAGCTTGTGGAGACAGAGAGTATTGATGGTTACCAAAAGAAAAATAAACCTTATCCGTTTACCATCGAAATCGCACAAAAAAAACCGGCAGAGATCAAAGTGATCAATGATCTCAAAACTGGAGCTGTCCAGCTCACGAAGCTTGGTGAAAAGAATGAAGCGCTTGAAGGAGCAGAATTTAAGCTTGTAGATGCAAATGGAAAAGAGATAAAAACAGGTCTCGTCACAGATGAGAACGGGAAGATCATCGTCAACGATCTGAAACCTGGAACCTATCAGTTTGTTGAAACGAAGGCGCCATTCGGTCATGAGCTTGACGAAATACCTGTCACTTTTGCTATGCCATTTAACCCTGAGAAGCTGGTCAGTGTGACAAAAGAAAATAGCCGCACAACTGGCGGAGTGCTGTTACACAAAAAAGGTGAAGATGGGAAATCATTAGAAGGGGTTGTCTTTGATCTATCTGATGCCAAAGGAAAGATAGTGGCAGGAGGAGAAGGGATTACAACCAATCAGGATGGAAAGGTTACCTTCACAGGTCTAAAACCTGGAACCTATCAATTTGTTGAAAGAAAGAGTCTTGAAGGCTATGAATTGAGTACGAAACCACTTGTCTTTGAAGTTGAATTAGGTCAAAAAGAATTGATTCAAGTGGAGGCCATCAATCAGCTCAAGAAAGGTTCTGTAGAACTCACAAAAATAGGGGAAGAACAAGAAAGATTGAAAGGCGCAGAATTTACCTTGTTCAATGACGATGGTAAAGAATTGATGTCAGGTTTAACAACAAATGAAAAAGGCATCATCACTGTCAACGATTTGAAACCAGGCGCTTACCAATTGGTTGAAACGAAGGCTCCTTTTGGACATCAACTTGATGCAGAACCAGTAGACTTCAAGATTGATTTCAATCCAAATCAACTGGTGAAAGTGACAAAAGAAAATATCCGGACGACAAGTGCTGTGAAGCTTGAGAAAAAAGGGGAGGATGGTCAATTGCTCGCTGGCGTGACCTTTGACCTGATTGATGCGCACGGTCAGCGTGTGAAGAAAGACTTAAAGACAGACAAAAACGGTCAACTGACAGTCGATCAACTGAAGCCAGGAACCTACCAATTTGTCGAAACAGCAAGCATTGCCGGCTATGAAT
The DNA here is from genome assembly GCF_038593395.1 of Bacillus sp. FSL R5-0397. NCBI lineage: Bacteria > Bacillati > Bacillota > Bacilli > Caryophanales > Bacillaceae > Bacillus > Bacillus sp. FSL R5-0397. Next base: position 839,804 of record NZ_CP151992.1, read on the forward strand.
TGGATCAGAAACCTGTCTCATTTACGATTCGATTAGGGCAAGACAAACCAGCAAAAGTAGAAATGATCAACAAACTGACGCCGGGAGCAGTGGAACTGACCAAAGTAGATGCTGAAGGACACACGCTGAAAAACGCAGAGTTTGCTCTTCAGAGTAAAGACGGGAAAACGTTGAAGAAATCACTTGTAACGGATCAAAAAGGAAAGCTTCACATCAACGATCTAAAACCGGGAGAATATCAATTCGTTGAAACGAAAGCGCCTCACGGCTATGAATTAGATGATCAGCCGATCCGGTTTACGATTGAGAAAAATCAGCAGAAGCCTCTTCAATTAACAGCGAAGAATCACTTGATTTTAGGAAGTCTGCGTATCATAAAGGTAGACCAGCAGACAGATAGAACCTTAAAAGGTGCAGCCTTTGACATTCGTACAAAAGCTGGGAAAACGATAAAATCTGTGACAACAGGAAAAGACGGAGAAGCCATTGTTAAAGGGCTTAAACCTGGTGATTATACACTCACAGAGACGAAAGCTCCAAATGGTTATGTAGCGTTAAAAAAACCACTCGCTTTTACAATTCAAATGGGCGAAGTGGAGATCAAGACATTGATTGTAAAAAATGCTCCAATGAAGAATGAAGGGGACCACACGAATCCTCCAGCCTCAGATCAAGGGGATCAACATCCGCCTCATGACTCAAACGGTGAATTGCCAAAGACTGGAGAAGAATGGCTACGTTATTTGATGTATGCAGGGATTTTACTAGTAGTGTCTGGAACTGTTCTTCTTGTTGTCAGAAGAAGAATCATTCAGTAAAAGGAAGGAACGAGTGTATTGATGAAAAAAAGAACCTTATTAGGCAGCTTTTTGGTGGTCGCGGGACTAATGCTCATCTCCGTTCCTTTTCTATATGAGTGGCGAACTTCTCAGGAGACAGCAGCCATGGAACAGGCATTGAAAATGATTGAAGAAAATGACAGTGATGCCCTTTCTTCTATTCCACATTTAACTGTGTCAGAAGAAGACTTGCGAGAAACGATGGAGCTTGAGATCCCGTCAATTGATTTAAACGAAAAAGTGCTTCCTGTTACAACAAAAGAAAATTTAGGGATTGCACTGACTCAAATCAAATCTCATCAAATGCCAGGTGAAGGAAATTTCACGATTGCAGGCCATAGAGGGTATAGAGGCGACCGGCTTTTCCGGCAGCTGCCAGAGGTGCCTAAAGGAGAAAAAGTCGTCTTACATCATCAAGCAGAAACATACGAATACAAAATTGTCAGCTCAGCTACGATTGAACCGACGGATGTTGATGTACTAAAGGATCGCGGGAAAAATGAACTGACATTGATCACTTGTACTCTTGATGGCCAGAAACGATTTGTCTTAAAAGGAATACGAATCAATGCTTCAAAGGATAAGCAACCGTCGGATGTATAACACCAACATAATAGATGATGGGTATGCTGGAAAAGCAGCGTTCACGACCGACATGTTACACCAACTGTTAGTAGAGCATTATCCCACTTTAAAAAACGAACGTTGGGATGTGGATATAGATACAATTCGGACTTCGCCTATTCTTCATCCTTTATTAAGAAGAAAGATTCCGATAGGTATTGAAAAATTCACATGTGTTTTGTTCACGCAGCAGACAGAGTCCTTTGGAGAGCCTTTGATTGTGTACTTTTTATTGGATGAAAAAGGCGAATCGATTTACGCAATGGATCTCTTGCTAGAGCAGCATGATCCACATTAAACAAGAAATAAAAAAGGAAGGTCTTTGATTAACGGGTGTAGTTTTAAGGTGGGAAAATTGTATTAGTCATATAATGAGGACTCTAATTCGGATATGAATTGGAGTTCTTTTATTTGTTTATATGAAAGAGTACGAGCTATCGTCAAGACCTGTGCAGAATATATGGAGTATAGTGAAAGCGAAGTCGTTGATATGTTGTTGCTCCATATTTTAGATGATAAAGATTTTATAAATCGGAAAGAACAATGTTTTGACTCCAAACTTCTGATAAAATTCATTTAGATATCCATCATTCGTAGGTGTGGAGGTAAAAGAATGCTCAAAGAAGACCCTGATTATATTTTTCGTCATGATGCCCAACCAGAAGTTGTTCATGATTTAGCCGATGTGGATGAAAATGCCACCGAGTTGTTAATCACAGGAAAAACAAAAAATATTGAAAGGTTGAACTCTTTTTCTAACTTCACGACATTGTGGATTTACAAAGTGAGCCAAAAGGAATTCAATACGATCTTGAGCTTAGTTAATCCCAAAATGCTCTATATGCGTGAACTGAGAGTAGAAGATTTATCAATCATCAGTTCTCTTCAAGATGTTGAGGTATTGGCACTTGAATGGAATACGAAGGCACAAAGTTTATGGGATCTATCAAAAAACACTTTTTTAAAATCTTTATCCATAACAGATTTTTCAAAGTTGAATGACATAGCCCCTTTGCAAAAAAACACTGGTTTAGAATGGTTGCAATTGTCAGGCGGGATTTGGAATACATTAAATTTAAATACTCTTCAACCTTTAAGATACCTTAAGAATTTAAAATATCTGTGCTTATCAAATATAAAAGTGAAGGACGAGTCTTTAGAACCAATATCGGCATTAGAGGGACTCAAGGAGCTTGACATTTCAAACCAATTCCCGACAGAAGAATACGCTAGATTATCCGTAACCCTTCCAAATACGAAGTGTGATCGTTTTGCACCATACATCTTTTTATCAAGTCCTATTGTAGATAAAGATGTAATGGTAATTGGAAAACGGAAACCGAAATTAAATTCAAAAGTCGATGGGAAAAAGTTGCAAAAATACGAAGAACAATTTAAAGCGTACCAAGAAAAGTATAAAAATTAACTTAAAAAGCAATGGATAATCTATTCCATTGCTTTTTCTATTACGCAAACAACTTCAGCCCAACGACGCCAATCACAATCAGCAGCAAGCTGAGGATACGAATCATGTTTTTCGGCTCTTTAAATAGAATCATATTAAACAAGACAGAACCCGCTGTTCCAAGTCCAATCCAAACCGTATAAGCAACGGAGACTTGAACGGAAGAGAACGAGACGTACAAAAACAAAAAGGATAAGGCAAATCCGCCGACAAATAAAATGCCTGTCGTGAGTTGCTTTTTCTTACTGAACATATTGAGACCAATGGTTCCGCCAATTTCGCAGGCAGAGGCTAACAGTACAAAAAACCAGCCCATTTATACCGCTTCTCCTTTCTGCTCATGTGCATCTCCATCAGACACTTTCAGTCCAATAATTCCGAGAATTAAAATGCCCATAAATAAAAGCTTTTCTAATGAAAACGAACCGCCGAACAGCGCATAATCCATCAAAGACGTACCAATCGTTCCAACTCCGGCAAACACGGCGTACACAGTCCCAGTCGGCAGCTTCTCGCAAGCTTTCATTAAAAAATAAAAATCAACCGGGATCAGGCAGATAATGATCGCCCACTCCCACACAGCATCAGCTCTATTTAAACCAAACACCCAAAGTAATTCAAATAAACATGTGAGTGCAACATACATCCAGCTTTTTTTCATCGTATTTCCTCCTAAAACTGAGAACTGACGATTCGTCATTTTGAAGCCAAAAAAGAGCGTACAGCAAGTGCTGTACTAAGTTAAGGTGTCTCTATGCCGAGTGCGTAAAGGAGAAATTGCTTCACCTCTCGCTTTTGAATCAGAACCTCTTCTGTATCTGTTTCTGTAAATAAGTACATTTGCTCAGCAGACGATTCAAGTAAACCGATAATGAATTTCGCAGCATATTGACAGTTCAAGTTCGCACGGACTCTTTTGTCCTGCTTTGCCTTTTCTAAAAAAGAAGCGACCCATTTGTAAATCGGTTCATAAATATCTTCCCATTCTTTTAAATGCTCGGTGGCAGCTAAGCCTGAGTAGGTGAGGGCAAGGACATCACGGTATTGCCTTGTAAAAGCGAAAATGAATTCAACAAGCGCATCTGCTTGATCGAGGACATCTGCATGCTGAGTTAATTCCTTTTCGATCGCAGGCACCATCTGTGCGATCAGATGTTCAGCGATAGCAGGCATGACGGAAAGCTTTGAAGGAAAATATAAATAAAACGTTCCTTGCGCTACTCCTGCTGCTTTCACAATATCCGAAATGGTCGTCTTTTCGATTCCTTTTTCTTTAAACGCGTCAATGGCAGCAAGCATAATCTTATCTCGTTTCGACACATCATCACCGACCTTAAATGACTGAATGTCAGTCAGTTTAACGGAAAAATGACGATTTGTCAATATGGGTTTCTCGTCATTGAATAGGAGAAAAGTGATGAATAGATGCGGGCAGGCCTGAATAAGCTGTAAATATGGTCAAGCATGATGTGAGAAAGGGGCAGCTCTCCGTATGACATTCAGTGCGATGTTTTCCATGACTTATTTTCTCTTGCTCGTCCCGCTCTATTTACATATGAGATACAGACAGGCGAAAAAACAAAAACGATTTATCTATTTACGAACTGAAATCGTTCTTGCCTGTCTGTTTATGTATACAAATGTTTTATTATATTTGACGGTCTTTCCTAATCGTTTTTCCGCACCAAGGGATCAGGTGAGTGTCAACCTCATGCCTTTGCAGTCCATTTATCAAAATCTCCATGCCTATCATCATGGCTATCCCAATCTTGTTTTTTTAAATTTGGCAGGGAACATTTTGTTATTTGTGCCACTTGGTTTTTTTCTTTATCAAGCATTCCGAACCTTGCGCTTGCAAAAGGCAATTCTTGCTGGCTTTTTCTTGTCAACAATAATTGAAGTGCTTCAATGGATATTCTCGCAATCTGGTATGATTACAAGAAGCAGCGATATTGATGATATTCTCTTAAATACACTTGGCACAGCGCTAGGTTGTATGTTGTATCGGATGTATCAACGAAGGAAGGAGAAAATCAAGTGAAGCGAGTTTGTATCATTCCATGTGGGGCGAAGAAAATATGGGACGTCCATCCAGAGGCAGGGAGCCAGCCGGCGAACCTCGTTTATTTAAGTCCGCTGCATCAGCGTACGAAAAGCTATGCCCGAACGTTCTTTTCAGACTACCTAATCATTTCAGCAAAGCATGGATTCTTAAAGGCAGATGATATTATTCATGAAAATTATGATGTGGCTTTTGGTACACCGCATACTGATCAGATAACAAGAGAAGCACTAAGTCAGCAATTTCATGAAAAACATCTCACTGCATATGATGAATTAGTGATACTAGGTGGAAAGAAATATCGAAAGGTGATCGATCCGTTATTACTTCCTCATCAGACAGCGATTTATCCGCTGGCTCCATATAAAGGAATTGGCTATATGCTTCAGGCGTTAAAGCAAGCCGTTGAGACAAAAGTAGAACTTCCGCCGCATATTTAACGTATTCACATCTACCGGTAAGCAGGGTTTTGATCATTAAAAAGAGAATGAATGAAGTAGCGATGCTGATTGTTTCATATCTTTTCAGCAGCCACTTGGATGTCCGCATCGCTTATTAGAGTGGCTATATGAAAAAGGGGGCGTATGAACATGACAACCATCTATTTAGCTGGTGATTCAACCGTTTCATCTTACCCAGATCGTCCTGTTCAAGGAGGATGGGGAGAGTTTTTACACCGTTATACAGCGCATGATGTCAAAGTCGAGAATCGGGCGATCGGTGGAAGAAGTTCAAAGACATTCATTGAAGAAGGACGCCTTGATCAGATATTGTCCGTCATTCAGCCGGGAGACTGGCTTTTCACACAAATGGGGCACAATGATGCTTCAACGGAGAAGCCCGAACGGCATACAGATCCTTTCACAACGTATAAAAGCTATTTGTCTCAATATATTCACGGAGCAAGAGCGAAAGGAGCTACACCGCTTTTATTAACGCCAGTCGGCCGCTTTCATGAAAAAGACGGAGAATATATCAATGATTTCCCTGATTACTGTGCCGCGATGAAAGAACTAGCTGATGAAGAAGAAGTCCTTCTTGTAGATTTAAATACGGCAAGCCTTCAGTTTTATCAAATTTCCGGCATAGAGAAAACGACTTCTTACTTTATGCTGTCAACAGGCATAGAGGATCGCACGCACTTTACAAAAGAAGGAGCTGATGCGATTGCAAGACTTGTTTCGCTGGAATTAAAGGACCTTGGATTAACGATTGTGTGATGGATGACAGGACGAGAAAGCGCTCGTCCTGTTCTTTTTTTGCAGAAAGCTATTGATTCCCTTCACCAGAGTAGACTACAATAGGTACATATGATAATGAGAATCAATATCACTTATGAATAGATCATTCAATGAAAAAACGGAGGGACTCAAATGACAGATCAGCTTGAATTGTTTGACGTCACCATTATTGGCGGCGGTCCAGCAGGAATGTACACCGCCTTTTATAGTGGGATGCGGGATTTAAAGACGAAGGTACTGGAGTATAACGAAAGCCTTGGCGGAAAAATCCTCCTCTATCCTGAAAAAGTTATTTGGGATGTGGGCGGTTTGCCGCCAACAAGAGGTGAACAGCTGATTCAGCAGCTAGAAACGCAGGCGAAAACATTTGAACCAGAGATTGCGTTGAATCAAAAAATCACGCAATTCGAGCGGGATGAGAATGGTCATATCCTGCTGACGGCTGAAAATGGCGATCGTCATTTGACAAAGACCCTCATCTTAGCCATGGGTCACGGAATACCAGTTCAGCGAAAACTTGAAATCGAGCATGCAGACCGTTATGAGGTAACAAACCTTTATTACACCGTGCAGGAACTAAAGACGTTTGCAGGGAAGCGGGTGGTCATCTCTGGAGGCGGAGATTCAGCTGTTGATTGGGCAAATGCCCTCGTTCCAATTGCTGAAAGTGTGACCGTTGTGCATCGTCGTGATATGTTTGGTGGACATGAAAAAAACGTCGCCAACATGAAAGCATCTAGTGCTCGCATTCTCACACCGCATGAACTCACAGAGCTTCATGGTCAAGGTGACAAAATTGAAGCCGTCACCATTCAGCACTTAGAAACAGGCGACATCGAACGAATCGAAACCGATGCTGTCATCGTCAACCATGGCATGAAAGGTGATTTAAGTGTTCTATCAGAATGGGGACTCAAGCAAGGTGAGTGGGGACTCATCGAGGTCAATGAAAAGATGGAAACCAATTTACCTGGTGTCTATGCAGTTGGCGACTTATGCACACATAAAAGTAAAGTGCGTTTAATTGCCGGTACGTTTGTTGATGGAGTCAATGCACTCAATAGCGCAAAGCTATACATCGAACCAGAAGCAGAAAAAGTAGCGTACGTGTCTTCACATAATGAACGCTTTAAAGAGAAAAACAAAGAATTACAAACGGCTGGAGCGCGATAATCACCATTCAGTCAGACATTGAAGTGCTAAAATGGTTTATTTTAGCACTTTTTTATATGGAAGGAGAAAGAGAAAATGACCGCCTATACTCATACAATTCTTCGCATGAAAGAAAGCAGTAAACGATCTCTTTCTGTGAAACAAACGGACTCATGGCAAACATCTTCACTGATGTTCTTGACTACGGACGGTGCGGTGAGACTTGACATGGAAGGAATTCGATATGAGCTAAACGCCAAAGACAGTGTGTTGATCCGCTCAGGAATAGATGTCATGGTTCAATCTTTATCGAGCGAGCAAGTGGTGATCTATACTGTCACATTTGACCAATTCACTCTGGCACAAGATGCACAAAATGAATTGGTCTATAAGGTGAATCACGATAATCTCCCTGATAACGGGGAAGTGGTGAAAGGCTCTGCCGTCCTTTTTTCTTACATCAAACAAATACAGACGAGCCAAATCATACAAGAACAGGCGAAATGGCTGGAAGAAATCATGTTCATTTTCCGCAAACAATCCAAGCCATACAACGAAAAAGTGCATTATTCGATTAACATGATCTTGCAGTATATGGCTGAGCATTATGATCAAAAACTAACAAGAAAAGACTTAGCTCATAAGATGGGGTTTCATGAGAGTTACTTTTCTACCTTTTTCAAACAAAGTATGGGGATGAGTGTGACAGAATACATTGCACAAATTCGAATAGACGAAGCCAAAAAACGTCTTCTGCAAACAGACGATCAAATTCAAATCATAGCACGGCAAGTCGGGTATGCAGACAGTTTATATTTCAGCAGGAAGTTCCGTCAAAAAACAGGGAGAACGCCCAGTCAGTTTCGAATGAACCGAAGACCAGAGCGTATTGCTGCTTTTCAATTTGTCGGGTCATTGGTTGCAATAGGCATTGAGCCTGTTTGTATTGACGAAGAAACCTATCTCCATTCAGATATACTGAAAGAACAACTGGCCGGTTCGCTCGTCATAAATGAACATACGCCTGATGACGTCTTTAAATCACTTCAATTAGATGTCATCATCGTCCCTAACTATTATTATTCAAAACCTGCATTGATCAAGCGGTTGGAGCAAATCGCACCAGTTCTTGTTCTGCCATACGCCGGTCATCATGCTGTACCAGAGGTACTGTCTATAGGACGCCTTTTAGGAAGAGAAAATGAGGCAAACGATTGGGTGAAGCGATTTGAACAGCATAGTCAACAGGCAAGAAACACCCTGTCTTCCTTTAGAGAAAAAGGCGAGACCGTTGCAATCTATGAAATGAGAGGACATGACAAAGTGTATATGTGGTCCTATGAGGCAAGAGGGGCCTTCTATCTTTACGAAACGCTTGGCTTAAAACCTCCAAAAGCCATTTTAGAAGAAGTTCTTCTTCCTAATCAACATACAGTCATTCCTTTAGAGAGACTTGGAGAATACGAGGCGGATCATATGTTTTTTATTGTCTCTGACCAATATGGGTGGTATAAGCAAATGGACAAGCGAATGGAAGAAAGTGATGTTCTTCGTCAATTATCGGCTGTGAAAAATGGTACCTTTTATCCAGTAAAACTGGAGGAGTTTCGATTTGATGAAGGAGAGCGTGCACTTCTTTTGATGGACCGGTTTGTCTCTCTATTGACACAGCCAGCCTATCCAACAATTGTCCATATGTAAGTTGCGAGAATCCTCCATAGACCACTACGGGTGAGGTTGATAGAATACATGAGACTAGTAATTGATAACTATTCTCATTTGTAGTGGCGAAAATGAAGGAGGAATATGGAGATGAAAAAGACGTATTGGATATGTGCTGTCATTCTTCTAATGATATTGACGGCTTGTGGCAATAAAGAACAAGCCAAAACAGCAGAATCAAAGCAAGAAACGAAAACGGTTGAAACAGTGAAAGGAAAGATAGAGATTCCAGCTGAACCTAAACGAATTCTCGTAGATGGATATTTAGGGAGTGTGATTGCACTTGACGTTCAGCCTGTGGGATCGACCACGCAGGATTTAAAGAACGTACACTTAAAGGACAAGATAAAAGGAATAGAGGACATCAGTGACGAGCGTTCAGCTGAAAAAGCACTTAGCTTAAAGCCTGATCTGATTATCACAGCAGTACAGGATGAAAAAGTCTATGATGTGTACAAAAAAATAGCGCCTACCATCGTGTATCCTTACGGTTCTTTCAAAGATGCACATGAAGAATTGACGACGCTGGCAAAAATTTTAAATAAAGAAGAGGAAGGAAAAGCATTCCTCACCGCCTTCGATCAACGAATCGAGGCTGCTAGGAAAAAAGTGAAGTCTGCTTTAAAAGAGAATGAAACGGTCTCGATCATGGGTGCTTTTAAAAATGATGTCTATGTATATGGTAACGGTATTTATCGAGGCGGGCAGGCATTATATCAGCAATTACAGGTAAACCCGCCAAAACAGGTCAGAGATACGATTTTAAAAAGTAAGACAGGGTATGAAGTCATTTCGTATGAAACCCTTCCTGAATATGCAGGAGATTACATTTTCATTGATGAAAGCAACGGCGGAACATTTGATAAAAACAATTCTATTTGGAAGAGTCTAGAATCTGTCAAAAAAGAGCAGACCTATCAAATGGATACAGAGTTCTTCTGGCCTTACGATCCGATTGCAGTAGCAAATCAAGCGGAAGAGTTTGCTGACATATTGACAGAAATGTCTGATCGGTAGGAGGTCTGTCAATTGTTAAAGCGTTTCTTCTCATACTACAAACCATATATGGGGCTGTTTATATTAGATTTTTCCTGTGCGGTACTGGCAGCCTTACTCGAATTATCCTTTCCCCTTGCCATCAGTAAAGTGATGGACGATTTGCTGCCAAATGGTGATTGGGATGCCATTTGGTTTTGGGGCATTCTGCTCCTCGTTTTATACGTGATCAGTTCTACGATGCATTATGTCGTGACCTATTTTGGGCACAAATTAGGCATTAATATAGAAACGGATATGAGGAATCAGCTATTTTCTCATGTACAAAGAATGTCCTTTCGCTTCTTTGACAAAAAGAAAACGGGAAAACTCGTGTCCCGTATGACAAATGATTTAATGGATATTGGTGAAATTGCGCATCATGGCCCGGAGGATTTATTTATCGCGATCATGACACTCACGGGTGCCTTTGGCTTGATGCTGTCGATTAATTGGCAGCTGGCAGTTCTCACATTTATTGTCGTTCCATTCTTGATCGGATTATCCGTCTACTTTACGAAAAAAATGTCTGCTGCTTTTGATAAAATGTTCTCGAGTATTGGTCAATTCCATTCACGTGTGGAAAACAATATTAGTGGCATACGGGTTGTGAAAGCATTCGGAAATGAATCACATGAAATGGACCGATTTATTGAACATAACGAGCAATTTAGAAAGACAAAGCTAACCACATATCAAATGATGGCTGTGCATACCGCTGTCAGTCATTTTCTTATTAAGAGTGTGACAGTGTTTGGCCTTGTATGCGGCGCATGGTTTGTGCTGCAAAAAAATATGACGTATGGGGAATTTGTGTCATTTGTACTATTAACAGGCATCTTCTTAGGACCCATTCAACAAATCAATGCAGTCATTGAAATGTATCCAAAAGGTGCAGCGGGCTTTAAACGATTTGCATCACTCATCGATCAATCGCCAGATGAAAAGGATGCGGATGATGCCATTGAAGTTGATCAGTTAAATGGGGATATCGTTTTTGAGCATGTGTCTTTTCAATATGAATCAGACAAACCGGTTCTTCATGACATCAATCTTGAGGTGAAACAAGGAGAGACCATTGCGGTCGTAGGTCCCTCTGGTGCTGGGAAATCGACGCTTTGCAGTTTGCTGCCACGTTTTTACGAATGGCAGGAGGGTACCATTACAATTGATGGCATAGAGACAAGAAAGATGACACTGCCTTCGCTGCGGAGACAAATTGGTGTCGTCCAGCAAGATATTTATTTATTCCATGGGACCATCCGAGAAAACATTTTATACGGAAAACTCGATGCATCTGATGAAGAAGTGTGGCAGGCAGTGGAGAAAGCCCAACTGAAGGATCTTGTAAATAGCTTGCCAAATGGGCTTGATACGATCATCGGTGAACGCGGAATGATGTTATCTGGCGGACAAAAACAGCGTATCTCCATTGCACGTATTTTCCTTAAAAATCCGCCAATTTTTATTTTAGATGAAGCCACATCTTCTCTGGATACGGAGACAGAATCCTTTATTCAGGGCTCACTTGAAGAACTATCTGAAGGACGAACCACGTTTATTATTGCGCATCGCCTAGCGACCATCCAGCATGCTGACCGGATTGTGGTTTTAACAAAAGAGGGCATCAAGGAGCAAGGCAGGCATGAAGACCTGCTGGAAATGGACGGGATGTACCGGCGTTTGTATGAAACACAGTTTAGAATGTAAAAGAGGAAAAGCCGGCATATTGCCGGCTCGGCGTGTAGACAAACCCTCGCATTCGGTGTCAGTTCTGCGCTTCGGTGCTCACGAATGTCAAATTCGCTCCGTGCCGATGCTCGTCCTTCCTAGGGCTGCAAAGGTTTTCTATCACGCTGAAAAGAAGACAAAGGGCTAAAATAAAGTTCATTTTAGCCCTTTGTCAACAATCTGAAGCCGGCATATTGCCGGCTTTTTAGCGTGTGATCATCATCCGACCATTAACTGCGGGGGGCAAATAACATCACACTGACACCAGCTAAACAGATCAAAGCACCCATCCAGTCATAGAAATCAGGGGTTTTGCGATCGACCCACCAGCCCCAAAACACAGCGAGAACGACAAAAACACCGCCATAGGCCGCATAAACCCGCCCAAAGGTCGGGAACTGCTGGAATGTAGGGATGACGCCGTAAGCGACCAAGATGAGGCTACCTGCGATTCCATAGCTGACGGGTTTTGCTTCACGCAGCCACAGCCAGACAAGATAACCGCCACCTATTTCAGCCAGACCAGCTAATAAAAAAAGAACAATCGTTACAATCATTTTCGGACACTCCAGTTCTCCTGTTTCGTTCTATTATGACATGATGAAAGGATGCGTTCTACCTGATGTAAATTGAGAGCCTGACGAGAGTTTGCTAAAATCAACTGAACAGTGAATCAAACACATGGATGCTTGACTTTCAATGAGGCGGGTGATCCAAATGGTCCATCCATCCGTTTAGTAAGTACATTCTCATGAGGAACACATTTCCTTTTTCAGCGCTCTTTTTTTCTCCTTGAAAAAAGAGTAAAGTACAAAGGAGGCTTATCTCAGCAATTTGAGTGATGAGCCATACGTGAAGATTTCATGATGAATGCATAATGCTCTTTCTCATGAAAAAGGAAGGAGATGACCATGGACACACTGAAGGATTTTGAGCTGTATCACAAGATCAAACATGATCGACATAAGCCCTCGCTTGAATTATTGTACGATCGCTATGAACGTGTGTTATATTCGTTTATTTATAAAATGACTGGAAACCGTGAGCTGGCGGAGGAAGTGCTTCAAGAAGTCTTTATCAAGCTCTGGCGCGGCATAGGAGAATACAATACAGATAAAGGGAAATTTTCCTCATGGTTATTTATGATGTCACGAAACACGGCAATCGATCTATTAAGGAAACACCGAAATGAAACAGCTCTTGAAGATGAGCATATTGAATACTTGGCAGATCATCAAGAAGATGTGTCAAAAGAAGTAGAATGGAACGAAGAAAAACAAATCATACGTGAAGCAGTATCAACATTGTCGAAAGAACAGCAAACCATCATCGAAGATGTCTATTTTAAAGGAATGACACAAAAGAGCATTGCGGAAAAACTAGGCATCCCTATTGGAACGGTGAAGGGAAGAGTTCGATTGTCATTGAAGCATTTACGAACGAAACTGTCTCGCGGAGGAAAGGAGGAAGAGGCATGACTCAGTGTAAACATCAAGTCATTGATTACTTTAACGGGCATTTACAAGGAGAAGAAAAGACGCAATTTGAAGAACACATCAAACATTGCTCGGATTGCAAAGAAGAGCTTGAAGAACTGACATCGCTCATGTCTGATATTCCGTTTCTAGCAGAGGACGAAACGCCTCCGGCAGGGATGAAAGACCGCATTTTATCAAGAGTATTTGAAGAAGAGATACGAGAGACAACAATCGCTGCAAAATCGAACCCGCCTCAAGATCTCAAAATAGTTCGTGATGCACATGAGATGAAACCGCCAATGAAGAAGAAAAATCAATGGCTTTTGCCTCTCGTTGCCGCACTACTTCTCATTTCTGCAGCTGGGAACGTGTATTTCTTAACAAATGGAACAGATCAAGCAGAACAACCTGTCAAAGTTGTTGCGACAAAATCACTGGCATCTGCCGAATCGGCAAAAACAACGGGTGCTTTTTCAGTGATTGAGCATCACGGCAAAAAAGAGCTTGTAGTGAGTGCCGACGGATTAAAAGGCCAGCTTGATTCATCAGCTGTTTATCAAGTATGGCTCATTAAAGGAGATCAGCCCGTTCCGGCCGGTGCCTTTAAAACAGATAGCAAAGGGGAGGGCACCGTCACCTATGCGTTATCTGAAAAAGAAGCAAACGAATCATGGGATACTGTGGCTGTCACCCTTGAACCAAAAAAGGATAACAAGCTTCCGCAAGGCCCTGTCGTACTGAGTGCTGCATTTTAAGCTTGATTCATGAAGGATGCCTTTTTCAGGGCATCCTTTTTTGATAGGCAGAAGGAACCTTATGACAAATGAGACGTACTACATATAGAGGTGAGACACATGCAGCGATACATAGAAAAACAACTATTTCTCTTATCAGGTAGACACGCATTTACCGCATTTTATTTTTTGGTGATCCCATTCATTATAAAAGACCTTTTTAAATCAACTCCTTTACTTATGGTCATGATCGCTCTTTTTATCATTCATCATCTAGTGACAAGTATCGTATGGTTTTATAAATCAAGAAACATTCGAAAGCGTCAATCAGGTGACCTAACCAAACGGGGACATCTAGTTGTCCAGATCATGCAGAGGCTCGAACAGCTCATGATGCTCGGTTTTGTGATGGTATTGATCAGTGGATGGATGCAGGGAGACATTGTGACGCTATTATTCACAATTTTTCTGTTCATCGTCGTTTTCTTGCAGCACATTCAGTTTTATTATGTTCAGTACTTTTTTAAATCGAGCGGCTGGTTCACCTATGTCCTCTCTTTACAAAAGGCTCGTCCTTCTTACATCGTGAGGGAACGAAGGGCTTTGAAGAAATCCTAAATGTGCAATCGCTTGCTGACTGATCCATCAGCATCAGAAATGTATGATAAAATGTGGAAAAGAAGCATGGAGAAAGGGAGTGCGAGCGAGTGAAAGCAGTTGGATTATTTGAGTATTTGCCAATTGAGCATGAACAAAGCTTGATCGATCAGGAGGTGGCAAAGCCCAAAGCAGCTGGCAGGGATATTTTGGTGAAGGTAGAGGCTGTGTCGGTGAATCCAGTGGATACAAAGGTGAGGTCACCGAAGAATCAGAAAGAAGATGAATTGAAAATTCTTGGCTACGATGCAAGCGGTACGGTGGTGGAAGTGGGCGAAGCGTGTACGTTGTTTCAGCCGGGTGACCACGTCTATTACGCAGGAGATATCACGCGACAAGGCTCAAATAGTGAATACCAGCTTGTGGATGAGAGAATTGTGGCGAAAAAGCCTGCAAATCTCTCTTTTGCCGAAGCAGCTGCCATGCCTCTTACAACAATTACGGCATATGAAGCGCTATTCGACCGAATGCATATGAAGCGGAATGCAGAAGGCTCGACCTTGCTGATCATCGGTGGTGCAGGCGGAGTGGGCTCTATCGCCATTCAACTCGCCAAATTAGCAAAGGCGACTGTGATCGCCACTGCATCAAGACCTGAAACAAATGAATGGTGTCTCTCATTAGGGGCTGATCATATCATTGACCATCACCAGCCGCTCTTAGCGCAGCTTCAGGAAAAAGGGATTGGCGAAGTGGATTACATTTTATGCTTAAATGATACAGATGGCCATTTCAAAGGGATGGCAGAAGCGATTAAACCTCAAGGGACGATCTGTACCATTGTTGAAAATCAGCACCATTTAGACATTCAATTACTCAAAAATAAAAGTGCTGCATTTGTATGGGAATTCATGTTCACACGGCCGATGTACAAAACCTCGGATATGATGAAGCAGCACGAGCTTTTAAAAGAAGCGAGTACATTATTTGAAGAGAAGAAGTTAAAACACACATTAACAAAGGTGCTCAGCCCCATCAATGCCGCCAATTTGAAGCAGGCACATCAAACACTTGAGCAAGGGAAGATGATAGGTAAATTTGTTCTAGAAGGATTTTAAGGAGGGGCAGCAGATGACATCATTACAATATCCGATTGGCTTATATGAACCGGTGGACCAACAAACGAAAAAGCAGCTGGAGGCATGGATTGATGAGCTGGCACTCATTCCTCAAAAGTATGAAGAGGCAGTTGTCCCATTGACAAATGCTCAGCTGGATACCCCATATCGGCCAGAAGGATGGACCGTTCGTCAGCTCATTCACCACGTAGCGGACAGCCATCTGAACGCCTACTTGCGATTTAAACTTGCGCTGACAGAAGAAACACCGCACATACGTCCATATGATCAAGAAGCATTTGCTTCACTTCCTGACAGCAAGGCGCCTATCAGTCTATCACTGCCGTTAATCAGCAGTCTGCATCGCAGGTGGGTCACATTACTTCGCGAGATGACAGAGGAAGATTTCAACGCTGCATATTACCATCCAGCCGATCAACAAACGGTGTCCTTATATGATGCAACAGGAATGTACGTCTGGCATTCACAGCATCATCTCGCCCATATCACGGAATTAATCAAAAGAAATCAGTGGAAGTAAGGGAGTTAACACATGTCTAGTAGAAGAATTGTCGGCGCTATGTTTATCTGCACGGCGGCATTGTTTTATATAGCAAAATTCGTTTTGTTTGAGATTCGTTATGGTGGAAATGTAGGCGGAGAAAGAACGATCGAGGAACTGGAAGATATACTCCCAGGCGGTACGTGGATCAGCATCATTTTTCTCATTATCGGTTTAGGTTATCTCCTGTGGGATGACCGGGAAGTCATTCGTCAATATCTTTTCACCCCAGATAAACAAGGAAAAGAAGAATTAAAAAAGACGGACCTCAAGTGACCGTCTTTTTTTCTTTTTTATCCACGTTCGGGACGAAGTGCTTTTTCTAAAATAGCTAGACCTTCATTGACTTTTTCTTTTTCTTCGTCATTGAGCCGTTGCAGGGAATTTTTAATTTTTTCATGCCCTTTTTGATAAATACTTCTGAAAATATTTTTCGCTTCCTCTGTCAATTCTACGACAATGATTCGACGATCACGCTCAGAATGCTTTCGTTCCACAAAGTTCGATTGTTCTAACCGATCAAGCAGCCCTGTCATATTGGACAAAGAAGCCCCCATTTTTTCAGCAATTTCGGACACCTTAAGAGAGCCATGGTTATTGAGCAGCATGAGCACCTTCATTTGAGGCATACTCATATCCAGCTTCATCCATTCAGAAACATCTCCAAGTCCTGCAGCAGTGAGCACTTTCATATACAGCACCCATGTCTTTTTTTCCTCAGGAGATAGGATTTCCTCTTTTAGTACGGTGGTGTCATGAATATTATATTCCACGCTTGTTCACTTCCTTTAAGCGGCTCTTTTCTTTATATTACTGATTTTTACTTCTAATTGAAAGTATCATGAAGCTTTTGAATGTTAAACTGCATGAATTAAGTGGTATTTGTTGTATAATAATGGTCAGTTGAAATTAATGAAGCAACTTAGAAAGTTGGGAAAAACATGTGGAACAAAAAAACGGGTATGACGATCTTAAAAATGCTCTTTCCGATCGTGATCATCCTTGTCTTAATTTTTGTCGCCAAGCAGGAGCTGAGCGGCCTTTCCATTAAAAAAACGTTTTATATTATTGACAGCTTGAATCGAATGGACTTGTTTATTCTTGTCTTTCTTGGACTTGTCGCTGTTTTATCCATGTCCTTATATGATTTTATTTTAAGAAAAAGCCTTAATATGCCTATCAGCGGCTGGAAAACGATCCGAATTTCTTGGATCGCCAACTCCTTTAATAGTGTGCTTGGATTCGGTGGTTTATCAGGAGCAGGGCTTAGAACGCTTCTATACAAGGAATACATAACAGATACGAAAAAACTGTTGAAAGGCATTGCCCTTTTAACATCCTCTGTTCTGCTCGGCTTATCTATTTTCAGTGATTTGATTTTAGTTAGGGTCCTGCCAGTTGAAAGTATTATTAGTCAGGAGCCGTGGTTATGGGCATTTGTCATTATTTTTGCTTGTATTGTGCCCATTTACATCATCATGGCGTCCATTCGAAAAAGCTCGATTGAGAGCGGTGAAAACGGACTGAAGCACCCGATCTATGCTTATATTGGTGCATCGTTTTTAGAGTGGCTGGCAGCTGGTCTTGTCATGTACATGGCTGTTGTCTCTATGGGGATGAACGTTGATGTCCGTATTGTATTAGGTGTCTTTGCGATTGCGTCAATCGGCGGTTTAATCAGTATGGTTCCGGGCGGATTTGGTTCGTTTGATCTGATCTTTTTACTCAGTATGCAATACATTGGGTTTGATAAGGAGATGGTACTGACAGCGCTTGTATTGTACCGCTTCGTTTACTCCATTTTCCCGTTTATTCTTGGACTTTGTCTAGCGGCATACGATTTAACTGGAACAACACTCAGGCGTCTTGAAGGCAATCCGAGAATGGCGCCTGCTATTGAAACAACAAACGTCTTAATTGTTTTGCACCGAGCTCTGCTCATCCGTTTATTGTACGGATCTTTGTCCATTTTAACGTTTGGAAGCGGTTTGCTCATTATGGCTTCCGTTGTGCTTCCTGTTGATCGTTTAGGTGTGATTACAACCATTCCACGCTTTTTGTTATCAGGATTTAATGGTCTTTCTTTAATGTTCGGGATCATTTTAATGATTTTGTCCATTGAAGTGTATAAAAGAACGAAACGGTCTTATCTATTGACAATGATTGCCCTAGCAGGCGGCTTTGTGTTTACTTTACTAAAAGGGTTTAACCTGAGTTTGATCTTTATATTGCCGGTCATCATGGTGGTATTTTTCTCGCTTCGAAATCAATTTGTGAAGCAGCAGGCCCCTTATTCTTTGAATCAGTTTGTGGCCGCCGCCGCCGGATATTTACTCGTGTTGTTTAACTATAATGTCATTGGAAACTTCATTTGGATGAAAATTGGTCATTTCCTAAGCAAGGACTATTTGGTTCATAATGAACGGCATATCACGATGACCAGTATGATTGCTTTAATTGGCGTCCCTCTTTTCTTTTTCATTAGTAAATTGATTTTTAATAAAAAAGCAGTTCCAATCGGTGAAGAAGCCGATGAAGAAAAATTAAAAACTTTTCTCGAAGAAAAGGGAGGAAATGCGCTTAGTCATCTAGGTTTTTTGGGAGACAAAAAATTGTTTTTCTCAAGTGATGGAGAGGCGATGCTTCAGTTTGGTCGGATTGGCCGTTGTGTTATTGTACTTGGAGATCCTTCTGGGCGTAAAGCCTCTTATCCGCTTGTACTGGAAGAATTTTTGGAGCAGACAGAAAAAGCAGGCTATCGTGTCGCTTTTTATCAAGTAGAACGTGAAGGAATGGCGCTTTATCATGACCTAGGTTTTCACTTCTTTAAGCTTGGGGAAGAAGCCATGGTCGATTTAGAAACGTTCTCTTTGTCAGGAAAGAAAAAATCAAACTTACGGGCTGTCGCAAATAAATTTGAACGAGAAGGCTATACGTTTGAAATGCTGGAGCCGCCCTTTTCAGAGGAATTGATTTCAACCTTAAAACAAATCTCTGACAGCTGGCTGGGCAAGAAAAAAGAAAAAGGATTTTCATTAGGCTATTTCCATGAAGACTACCTTCAAAAAGCACCGATTGCGATTTTAAAGGATGAACAAGGGCAGATCATATCTTTTGTGTCCTTAATGCCGATGTATCAAAAAGGAGAGATATCCATCGACCTCATGCGTCATATGCATGATGCACCGAACGGGATGATGGATGCACTCTTTATCCACCTTTTTCAATGGGCGAAAGAAAAAGGCTACACATCCTTTAACATGGGAATGGCACCATTATCGAATGTAGGCACGTTCCACCAGTCTTTTCTGACAGAACGTTTGGCGAGTGTCATCTTCAATAACGTCAGATATATGTATAGTTTCAGCGGCTTACGGTCGTTTAAGCAGAAATATAAACCAGAATGGCGCGGAAAATATTTAGCGTATAAAAAGAATACATCACTTCCTGTCACAATGGTGCTCGTCACTAAGCTGATAGGAATGGACCCAAATCGAAAACGGCGTCCATAAGTCCAAAGAACCTTTACCTTTCACTAGGTGAAGGTTTTTTTAGACAAAAGAATAGCAAAAGTGGTAAAGTTGAAGGGTAAGGGGGATGTTCACATGACACTAAATGAATGGTTTACAAAGGGATTAGCTGAACGTACATATGTACACAACATGGAGAAAAACCGTGAAAACTTACTCACGGTGTACAACCAGTACGCAATTCATCAAAAGGAAAAAGAGCTGCTTCAAAAACTTCAAAAGAAAAAGCTCAGAGCGCTTGTGATCACGGCAGATTGGTGCGGTGATGCGATGGTTAATGTACCTATTTTCATGCGTATTGCAAATGAAGCACTGATTGATGCGCGCTATTTCATTCGGGACGAGCACCTAGACCTGATGGATCAGTATTTAACGAACGGGACCGCAAGATCGATTCCGATTATCGTCATCATTGATCAGGACGGGAAAGAAGTGGGGAAATGGGGACCTCGCTCAGCAGAAGCTCAGCGCTTTGTCGACGAGAAAAAGCCGGATAAAGATGCACCCGATTTTGAGGAAGCATTTAAAGTGTTTGCGAAAGAAGTCGCACATCACTATACGACAGATCGTTACTTATGGAAAGATATTGAGAAAGAAATAGTAGAAGTTTTGGCAAAAATATAAACCAAAAGACTACTTCGCCGCAATGGGAAGTAGTCTTTTTTTATCTTGTTTTTGCGTTTTACCTACAAAACACCGCATAAAGATGTAGAAAAACCGCAGAATTCTATCAAATACCGCAGAAAACCGCAAAGCATCACGATTTTCCCAACCACTTTTAGTTGAAAAACCTCATATATGCCATGAAATCAGCTATTTTGCCCTTATCTAAAGGCTCATATAACGCACGTCGGATGGCTTTTTCCCAATACAAGAGGCCCAGCAACTATAGTAATCTAGTTGTAATCTCCTTTGAACGAACTAAAAAAAATAAATGAAGGAAAAGGGCTGGCGATCAATTTATGAAAAAAATCATCTATCTCGATCAAGAAAAAAAGAAGCTCGCTGAATCAAAGAAAAGAGAACAGCGTTCCATCAAATCACTCAGACTGCTTGTGTTTTATGACGGACAAAGTCCTTCATGTGCAAAAGCAATTGACCTGTTGAAATCACTCGATTGGAAAAATCGAATTCACTTTGAATCATTTAGAAACTCACAGCTGCTGAGACTGAATAAAATTAGTGAAGAGAAGGCAGAGAAACGAATCGTGTCTATTTCCTTAGCGAAAAATCAAAAAAACTCAGGGATTTATACGTGGCTGAGAATGGCTTGTCACATCCCTGCATTATGGGGAACGGTCCCATTCATTGTACTCAGCATTTGGCTTGGCTTTGGGCAGCATGCTTACGATTATTTTGCGAGAAAACGGTACATTCATTCTGTCGAACAAGTCACCCGTCCCGATACAGATCAACAAAAGACCATCTAATCATAGAAAAAGCATGACCTTCGATCGGCAGAAGGTCATGCTTTTTTGTAATACGGGATATATGATGCTAAGTGATCAAGCAGCTTCGTTGTGTAAGACATATATGCACGCTTATCAAGCTCAGAAGCCGCATAGGAAAGCAAGGTTCTAAGAGCAAACAAGTACTCATTGTGGAGCTGATTGTGTTCAAAGTAAGGAATCGCTGCTTCTACTAAATAAGTTTTCAAATCATGAGGATTCTCTTCAATCATCAATTTATAGATTTTAATCATATATAAACAGTTTGGTTGAATACGAGGCTGTTTGAGCAGCTCGTGTATATATGGAAGCGCCTTTTTGCGATCATATTCCGCATACAATGTCGCGATTTCATAAAGCGTTTCACAGTAACGATCTTCTATCTGTTCTTGATTAAAATAATTGAGTGAATCTAGTAAATAAGGCACAGCGGATGAGAAATCGCCTTGGCGTTTTAAGAGAACCCCGTAATAAAAATAAGCTGTCATCTTAATATAAGCATCAGGGTGAAGCGATGTGTGTAAAATCACTTCTTTTAAATATCTTTTAGCTGTTTGAAAGGCCTTTAACTCCAGTGAGATGACCCCATGAATGAGTGTACAATGAATGACCCGCTTGAAATTATTTTTTTGTCTATACAAATCCATTGCTTGATGTGTGGCCTCAAGCGCATCACCGAGATGCCCCATGGCTCCAAGTGCTTTTGCATAGTGATAATACAGGTCGCTCTGTTCAACAGAAGCGTAAGAAAAGCAGCTTTCAAGTCTTTTCAATCCTTCTTCGAGTTGACCGATTTTAATCTGGTGGATGCCATCTAGATATTCAAACGTTTCTTTTTCTGTGTCAATAAAGGTTTTTTCAAACTTCTTAAGCACGCGGTGCGTTTTTAAGGCAAGCTGTTGTTTTTCTGTTAATAAATAAAATTGAAATAAGGACAAATGATACTGAATCCCTAAATCTAGCGAAAAGAACTGTTCCTCGTGATGAATGATCATTTCTGCATTTTGCTCTGCTTGATCGAGCGCATAGAAATACATGTTCATCTGAAACTCATCGAGCAATGACAACAGATGACGCGCCTTTTGCGACAGCGTTTCTTGACTAATTCCAAGCCGTTCAAGCAAAAGATTGATCGTATCTTGATTGGCCTCTTTTGAGCCATTTTCAATTTTACTTAAATGAGAGACAGAACAAATTCCTTCTGCCAACTCCGATTGGGTCATATTTTGTTTATAACGATAGAGTTTGATGATTTGCCCAATATTGATTTTCATTCCATTCAGAAGCCTCCCTTCCAATCATGGGTTGAAAGCTTTTTGAAAAAATAGCCGCATTTAACAAAGTGGAAATACCTGAAACCATTTCATCATCTTGGCTTTTTTCTCAAAATTTGTTTAAAACGTAATATGATTGTAACATTACTTGAAAAAGTCAAACAACTTTTTAGCAGAGAGGTGAGGTCTTATTTGCAAACAGCACATGATCATGTTTATAATGTGAATGAGAATCAATTTCAATTAAGGTTGATTGAAAGGATGACATATATGCCAGAAACAAAACAACAAACAGAAGCGTTAACGGTTCGAGACGCTGTCAGATATAGACGATCGATTCGAAAATTCAAAGAAACGCCGGTGAGCATTGAACAGCTTCAGCCATTATTAGAGGACGCAGTCTATGCACCCAATCATAAAATCACGGAACCTTGGCGTTTTTTATATGCAGTGACGGATGAAGCGAAAGAGGTATTTGTTGAGCGGTTTATTGCTTTCTTTAAACGCAACAATCCAGACGCAAAAGAAGAAAAGATTAATCAGTACAGAGATTATTTTTCTAAAGTACCAGCACTTTTACTTGTTGTTCTAAAAGAAGACGAAAATCCAGTTGTGAGAAATGATGATTTTGCCGCTGTGAGTGCGCTCATTCAAAACTTCCAGCTGCTGGCTTGGGATCAAGGAATCGGTATGGTATGGAAGAGCGGCCGTATCTTATACGACAAAGGGTTTCAACAGGATATGGGATTAAAGGAAAACGAACGCTTTGCCGCGATTCTTCACATCGGTTATCCAGAAGAGGTGCCTGAGGAAAAGTCACGTCAGAAGGCATCAAGCCTGCTAACTGAAATCAAATAAAAACAGACCTTTTGATAGGGTCTGTTTTTTTTTTACTTATTGTTTTTTGGCACGCTGATCGGCTGCTTTCATACGTGCCATCGCTTTTACGTCATTCGGATCTGCAAGTTCTTTGGAAAATTCAACATATTCGCCATCCGTCTCTTGTGCCGCAAGCTGGTGGTTGGATTTTTTGTGTTGGTCTTTTTTCAAAGCTTTTCCCTCCTTTACAAGATCACTTTAGTTATGTGCTTGTAAAAGAGGAATATCCGTTTTATTTGTTTCTTTTTTCTGCTGCTCTTTCCGCTTTTTTGAATTCCTGCTGATACAGAACTTCCTGGGTTTTCTTCAGTTTTGAAGTCGGCTGGTGTTCTTTTTTCTTCATCAAAATCGCCCCCCTCATCTCATTTTTAATAGGATGGGTGTTTTTGACAAAATTTATTCCTCTGAATGCAAAATCGCTTCTTTTAGCTCAGGGTGTAAAAATTCATAAGAAGACAGCAGTGCCTTTTTCGGCAGAGCACGTTGGCCTTCTAATACAAGCAATGACATGTCGCCAAGTGCGGTTTTGATGACAAAGGACGGCACCTTCAGCCAGTGAGGGCGATGAAGGGTAGATGCAATAGTTTGCCCCAGCTGCTTCATTTGAACAGGATTTGGAGATGTGACATTGAGTGGACCTGATATGTGTTCATGCTCAATGGCATACGCAATGAGATGTGCTACATCCTCCACGTGAACCCAAGATACCCATTGCGAGCCAGAGCCAATCGTTCCACCGGCAAACAGCTTGTATGGCAAGGTCATAAGAGGAAGCGTGCCTTTTTCTCCTAGCACTACCCCAAAGCGTGTATAAACCGTGCGAATACCGAGCGCCTCAATTTTTTGCCCTTCAGCTTCCCAAAGTTTTGACGTATGACTTAAAAAGTCTGTATCGGCTGGAGGGGCCTCCTCCGTAAAGTCTTCTGTCTTGGAAGTGCCGTAGATACCGACAGCACTTGCTTGAATGAGCACAGATGGTTTCGATTCCTGCGCTTCTATAATGCGTCTCACTTCTTGTGTGGATTGAATACGGCTGGAGAGAATGCCTTTTTTTGCTTTGTCCGTCCAGCGTGTGAAAATGGATTTTCCAGCAAGGTTAATCCATACATCAATCGCAGGCAATTCATGTTCAGGCTTAGCACCTTCTGTCAGCCACTGCACGTAATGTAAATGATTTTGTTCGGATTCCTTTGGATTTCTTGTTAGAATATATAGATGATGTCCTTCAGCTGCGAGCACCTTTGTGACATGCTGGCCGATAAACCCGGTTCCTCCGGTAATGGCGATATTCAATTGACATCTTCTCCTCTCATATACATACCTATATCTTTCACGATTTTGAATCAGAAGAAACATCCTGACTGTTTGAAAAAAGGAGTGATCACAGGATGCCCTATATTACGAAAATCTCTGCTCAGAAAAACAATACAGAACGCGTGAACATCTTTCTTGATGAAAAGTACGCTTTTAGCGTTGATCTAGATGTGCTCGTCCAGCATGATTTGAAAAAGGGAAAAGAGCTGGACGAAGCCGATATCATAGAGATTCAATTCGGTGATGCAGTAAAAAAAGGATTTCAGCAGGCCGTCGATTATTTATCGTATCGGATGAGATCAGTGAAAGAAGTCACTGATTATTTGACGAAGAAAGACATACCAGCACCTGCTATTAGTGAAATTATACACAAATTAAAACATTATAAGTATGTAAATGATCTTGAATTTGCAGAAGCGTATGTAAGCACCCACCGAAAAACGAATAGCAAAGGCCCGTCAGTGCTAAAAAAAGAATTAAAGCTGAAAGGCATAGACGATGACACCATCGAACAAGCACTATCGCAATATCCGAATGATTTGCAGCTAGAGGAAGCAGTGAAACAAGTGCTAAAGCTGGTTAAGAAAGAGAAAAACCGGTCCGCAAAAGAAATTGAACAGCGTATCAAATTGCAGCTTCAGCGAAAAGGATTTTCATTTGATATCATTGATAAAGCCCTTCAAGAAGCCTATGATGGACAAGAAGAGGAAAAGGAAGAAGAAGCCCTTCACTATATGCTTGAGAAGGCAAAACGCAAGGTAGGTTATGACGGATCATTTGAGAAGAAAATGAAAGTGAAGCAATTCCTTTACCGAAAAGGATTTGATCTTGATACAATTGATCACGTTTTAGACAAAGGGGAATGACAGATGGAAAAACGCTATAGTGAAATGACAGAATACGAATTAAAGCAGGAGATTGCCGCTCTTTCTGAAAAAGCAAGAAAGGCTGAGCAGCTAGGCATTGTGAATGAATATGCCGTGTTGGAGCGGAAAATTGACATGGCGAAAGCCTATTTATTAGATCCAGCTGCTTTTCAGACCAAAACGACTTATCACATCAAAGATACAGACGAGCAGTTTTATGTGGAGTATTTAAATGGGGTTTTTGCTTGGGGCTACAGAGTATCAGCGCCAAATAAAGAAGATGCCCTGCCGATTTCCATGCTTACGCAAAAGGACTGATCCCTAGAGATCAGTCCTTCATCGTGTAGACAAACCCTCGCATTCGTTGTCAGTCCTGCGTGCTGGTGCTCACGAATGTCAAATTCGCTCCGCGCCAGTACTCGTCCTTCCTAGACTGCAAAGGTTTTCTATCACGCTGAAAAGAAGACAAAGGGCTAAAATAAAGTTCATTTTAGCCCTTTGTCAACAATCTGAAGGACTGATCCCTAGAGATCAGTCCTTTTCTTTACTTCGAACGTTGTTTACGGACGTTGTTCTGAAGTACGATGTCGTGCTGCGTTTGCTGCGTTTCTCCGTTGACCTGAGAGGCAGAATGTTTAGCATTCGCCCATGGTTGAGGGTAAGCGGTTGTTCTTAATTGAACAAAGTCTTCCATATACGATTTCCCATTTGAACTCATATCTCAAGCACTCCCTTTGGAAAAATTAGCGTTTCCCTGATGCCCTCATACGTTCCTGTGGACGTGTATTCGTCTCACCGTTCGGCCTTTTAGACGCATAAGCATCTGTGGCCCCTGGTTCGCCTTCAAACTTGTGATTCACTTGATTTGGAAAGCCCTTTGCTTTATTACGCATACTGATTCCCTCCAAACAATACAAATCATTTGCGTCTTTTGAAGACGTAAGGGTAGTATATGAAAAAAGAGATTTTTTTAAAAAGGCACTTTCTGCTAGATGAAGGAGGAACCAGTATGGAACAATATTTTGAGCGATTAACCGAACAACTAATGGAAAAAAACAATATGCTCACATATGAAGAAGCACGTACATGGGTAGAGCTCCTTTGGAGTGATTTTGAAACAACCTATGCAAAGGCTGGCCGCAAGTATAAAGGACAAGAAACGACTGAACGGATTGTCCGAGAATGGATCGAAAGCTACGGCGCTCAGCTGCATTTATTTCAAAATAAACAATCGAAGGCAAATGAGCATCTGCAACAAAACGACAAAGGGCTGCTGCATTAAAAGGGTTGCCCTTTTCACTTCCACTCATCTTTTTCAATAAACAGGAAAATATATAATTGACCAAACAATTTTATGAAACAATACCCAGTCTGTGATCAAAATTACAGGCTTTTTACAATGGATAAACTTAAAATTACATTAAATTCATGTTGGTGAAAATCACTGGAAATAAAACTCTGATATAATGTAACGATTCAGGATACATGAAATTTATGGATAATAAAAAAGGGTTTCGTTTTCTGACAAAAAAGGAATAATGAACATAACAGACTATGTGAAAAAAGTGAAGAGAAGGTGCGATATGGAACGGGAACTGCTCTCTGTTATAATTCCTTCTTACAATGAAGGTGAAAACATCAGACGAATCTTTGAGGCACTCGAGGAAGAGTTTCGCGATTTTCATTATGACTTTGAAATCATCTTTGTGAATGATGGAAGCAAAGACAATACGCTTCAATACATGAGAGAGCTCTCTCACAAAAGTGCAAAAGTCAAATACATTTCCTTTTCTCGTAACTTTGGGAAAGAAGCTGCAATTTTAGCAGGTCTTGAGCATGCAAAAGGGGAAGCTGCGATCATTATGGACGCCGACCTGCAGCACCCAACGTATTTGATTCAGGATTTTGTTAGAGGCTACGAAGAAGGTTATCATCAAGTCATTGCCAAACGAAACCGTAAAGGGGACAGCAAGCTTCGTTCTTACCTATCATCGATGTATTATAAAGTGATGAACAAGGTGGTTGAAGTGGACTTGCGTGATGGTGTAGGAGATTTCCGCTTAATTTCCCGTCAAGCGATCGACGCATTGCTTCAGCTAAAAGAGGGAAATCGTTTTTCAAAAGGCCTTTTTTGCTGGATTGGCTTTGAAGAAAAGGTCATCTATTATGAAAATGTGGAAAGACAGCATGGTGATACAAAATGGTCACTAAAGAAATTATTTAACTACGGGATTGATGGTGTCATTTCCTTTAACAACCGCCCGCTGCGTATTTGTTTTTATACGGGTATTTTGATCTTATTTCTCTCTTTGATTTACATCGTGGCGACCTTTATTCAAATCGTCAGAACGGGCATCATGGTACCGGGTTATTTCACTTTAATCTCAGCTGTGCTTTTCCTCGGTGGTGTCCAGCTCTTGAGTCTAGGTGTGATCGGAGAATACATTGGCCGGATTTACTATGAAACGAAAAAGAGGCCGCATTACTTAATTCAAGAATCAAATGTCATGGAACAAGAGACAAGCTCAAAAGAACAAGACCGAGTGTTAACGCAGTTATTTAAATAACGTGGAGTCAAATAACCGGCAAGCACGAATCGCTTGCTGGGTTGTTTTGTTTCAATGAACAGTGGATCTTTTGGAGAAAGGATTTAGATGATGAAACGTAGATGGATACTCATTGGAATGTGCCTCATTCTTGCTTTATTAGGACACTCCTTTTTCTTATATGAATATACGCAAGGCCGATATATGACGGGAGATGGGGATGGCATTTCGCAAATGCTCCCGTTTAAAAAACTGCTGTATGACGAATACGTCAAAGGAAACTTCTTTTATTCCTATCAATTTGGCCTAGGCGGCGGTACATATACGCAATTAGGTTATTATTTTACAACGTCGATGGTCTTTATGGTCACAGTCGCTGTTGTCTGGCTGTTAAATGCGCTTCACCTTATACAGTCAACAGACATTCACTTTTGGGCAAATGCTGTTATTTGGCTGAGTGTGATCAAGCTGACAGTCATTCTGTTCATCGCATATCGTGTGCTCCTTTCGATTGTGCAACATAGGCTGGGGGCGCTCACAGGTGCCGGTATTTACGGACTGTCTATTGTGTACTTTCGGCATCAAACGTTTTGGGAGTTTTTCACCGACAGCATGATGTGGCTTCCGCTGCTTGTGCTCGGGGTTGAACGGATTTTTAAAACAGGCAAGCCGGCATGGTTTATTGCGGCTTGCAGTCTCATGCTGATCAACAATTTTTACTTTGCTTACATTCACTTTATCTTTTTAGCCATTTATCTCGTCTTCAGATATATGATGAAGCTTCAAAGCGAGGAGCGAGGCTGGAAGGTGTTCTGGACCCTTGCGATCTCTACGTTGTTATCGTTTGGGATCAGTGCTGCCTTTTTTATCCCGTCTGTTTACGGCTTTCTCAATAATGTAAGACCGCCGTATGAACAGGCAATTCCTTGGTTTGCGCTGCATGATCATCTGCTGTTTACAAGCAGGGTGTATTTATTGCCGGTCATCTTTCTGATTTGTCTGTTTCTCGTTCCGCTATACCGGAACAGATGGTTTTTCATGTTCACATCGATCAGTGTTCTGCTGATCATTTTTCACTACAGTCCAAAGATGGCGAGCGTGTTTAATGGTTTTTCTGCACCGCAGTACAGATTTGAATACATTCTTGCTTTTACAGTCGGAGCAGTCGTAGCCATCACCATCAAGCATTTCTCGCAAATGGAGTGGAAGTGGAAAAAACGTGCGGTTTTAGGCGCTTGGATTGTATTCCTTCTCGCAGTCGCCCTTTCAGAACGAGCAAAGGGAAATATGGATGTTGTTGTATTTACCGGAATAGGACTGCTTGTGATCAGCTTGTTCTTCCTCTCGATACATGCGGGGAAACGTCTGCACCTTCATCTCTTGTCAGCTGTGCTCATCGTTGTGAGCTTACTGACAGCAGGCGTGTATCAGCAGGGCTACTTATTTGAAAGAAGCAATATTAAGAGCGTATCAGATACGTATCTGAATAGTGAGG
Organism: Bacillus sp. FSL R5-0397; assembly: GCF_038593395.1. Taxonomy (NCBI): domain Bacteria; kingdom Bacillati; phylum Bacillota; class Bacilli; order Caryophanales; family Bacillaceae; genus Bacillus; species Bacillus sp. FSL R5-0397. The sequence continues at coordinate 869,516 of NZ_CP151992.1, forward strand.
CGTATGCTGGACATGAGCAAATGAAGCTCATTCAGCAGATTCAAAGCCGCTCAAAAGAAGATCCGCTTGCCCGGATTGATTGGATGAACGGCGTGCGCAACAACACCCCGTTATTTGAAGGCTTTCAAGGCATGAGTGCGTATTCAAGTATATTGAATCAGCATCTGCTCCATTTCTACTGGAATGACCTGCAAATTGATATGGGACGGGAAAGTGTCAGCCGGTATGCAACAATGGGGGACAGGGCGAATTTATACAGTCTGACCTACGGGAAGTATTATATGAGAGACAAATCGATGTCTTTCTCACCGCCGGTTTATTTTAAGCCCATATTGGAAAGCGAACATTATGAAGTGTATGAAAATACACATCCGCTCCCATTTGCAAGAACAACGAGTACCGTCTATTCAGAAAAGTCACTAGAGCATGCGTCAGCACTTGATAAAGAACATGCGATGTTGCAAGGTGTGATCTTAAACAAAAAAGGAAATGCTGAAATCGACCAATCGCCTGATCGAATAAAGGATACAAACATTCATACTGAACAAGCGGTATACGAAAATGGCGTGCTTGATGTATACGGGAAAACGGGCGGGCTGAATATCACCCTTCCAGATGATATCGCTCGCGTGGGGGATGTGTATGTGAGCTTTTATGTGAAGCGGACCGACCGTAACGAAGGGTTTCAGTTATCTGTAGATGACTACGTCACATCACGCAAAAGCAATACGTCTATCTACAAAACAGGCGTTAATGACGTGACGATCCGAGTCCCTGCGGGAAAAATCCTTTCCATACGAGTTCCAAAAGGGACGTATGAGCTGAGTCAATTAAAGCTGTATCATGAGCCTTACCGCACCCTTGCGCGGGCATATGAAAAAGAAAAACAGGATGATGGCAGCCAGCAGGTGAAGCTTAAAAATAACCGCTTTACGATTTCTTATGAGAACAAGCGCGGCGATGATTATATGATTCTGCCTGTTCCATATGAAAAAGGCTGGGAGCTCACGGTGAACGGCCATCAAACCGATATTGAACAAGCCAATTATGCGTTTATCGGTTTTCCAATAGAAAAAGGCAAAAACGAGATCGTGCTCACCTACTATCCGCCTTATATCAGAACTCTCGCATTGATTTCACTCGTCAGTTTGATCGGTGCGATCTTCTATGCACGGAGAAAACACAAGAAACACCACTTTTCAGCATAAGTGGTGTTTTTTTATCTTTCATCTCATACGTAAGTTTCTTCATCCCATTCAATCGTGTATTCGTTCATTTTTTTATCAATATCGTTTTGAATACTCATGTGCTGAAATAGCGCATTCAATTCCTCTGTCCTCTTTCTTCGATCCTTTTCATAATAATAGAACGCATCTCGATACTCATGATCCCTTAGCATCTTTGCTATGAGCATGGCATCTTCTAGACTATACGATGCTCCTTGACCAACAAAAGGGTTCGCCGTATGTACCGCATCACCTACAAGAACAACACGTCCTTTTGACCACACAGGAAAATCCTTTATTTCATAGATACTTCTTGGAAAGAACATGTTAGTATGATCGATGATGTCAGAAAGGTGTTTAGGAATGTTCTAATGTTCCATTTGTTTATATAATAACTGTCGGATGGTTTCTTGATTGGCTTTCTCAAAATGTTTTGTAGGTAACTTCTCAGGACACTGAGAGAAAGCTTGCCATAAAATATTCATTTTATTTGTTGGATGCGCTTTCCCAAAAATGAATTGAAAGTTTCCGTCATTGTAAAAATAACTTGTTGCCTCATCCAATACAAAATCCTTCACAAACGATACTCCTTGTAGTCCCCAAAAACCGCTATAGTCTAATTTAGCATTAAACGCAATAGCCTCTCTTGTTTTAGAAAAAGTTCCATCTGCTCCTATTACGATATCACCTGTTATCTCAGTTTCATCTTCAAAAAGAACCTGAACGGAATGAGGTTGCTGTTTGATTGAGATTAACTTTTTGTTGTACTTCACTTCTATTCCTTGACGGTGAACTTCTTTTAAAAGTGATTTGATGATTTGGTCTCTCATGACGTTCAGTAAAGGGGCATCATAATATTTTTCACTATAATTGTGAAATATCGCTTCTACTTCATTTTCACTGTTTATTTGCTGGATCTTCTTTATCACTGTTGCATTTGCTATCACTTCATTTTTACACCCGATTCCATCCAAAATCTTTACCCCATTCGGAGACAGTAAAAAACCTGCTCCTGTTTCTAATTCTTCATCTGACCTGCTTTCATAAATCGTACTTTCCATTCCAGCCTTTTTTAAAAATAAAGCAGTAGCCAATCCTGCTACACCACTGCCGATAATGATCACATTTTGAGATTTCATCATTTTTCCTCCCTTTTTACAAACAGACCGGTCGGTTTATTTTGGCGCAAAAAAATAAGCTTTTTCATATAGGACAGCGTATCACAATTCCCCCTTTTCATTTGGTAATTAAAGTATATGATAATATGTTATAAATGATTTAGCAAGAATGAAACTAACCAATTTCTGATCAACTTCTTTTAAAAACATGAAGGGGATAACAAAACATGAACAAAGACACCGTTATAAAACACTATGAACACACCCTTGAATGGGTGCAGTCACTAACGGAAGTAACAGAAGAAGAATGGCGTAGCGCCATCGCTGATGGAAAGTGGAGCATTGCTGAGATCATCGCACATTTCGTTCCATGGGATGAATTTATTTTACACGATCGCCTAAAGGAATTTTGGAACAATAAAGCGTTACCTCAGGCACCTGGTGTGCATGAAATGAACCGGCAGTCAGCCGAAAGAGCAAGAAAGGAAGAGAGAAGCGAGACGATCGGGCGATTTATTGCTGTTAGAACAAAATTGCTTCAAGAAACGAAGAAAATCGAAGCATCTCGCTGGACTACACCCTTTCTGATCGGTCAAACCGAGCTGACGTTATCAAGTTATTTTCAAGGTTTGATTAAACATGATCTCCATCATATGGAGCAGATTAAAAAAGTACTCTCTACAGAAAGACGATAGCGCCTCACGAAGCTTCCTTATCAAACGAAAACGACGCATAATCAAACAAAAAATGAAATAACCAAAGACTTAGCGCAAAGAGAATTTCTTCAGAAGTAGTCAGCAAAATGCCGTCAACCAATTCGTCTGATACATAGACAGCACCCCAAATAAACAAAAGGTGAAATAAAACGGCATAGAAAACGATGGATCGTTTTTTGGACCGACACTTACGAACAAACCGCATGAGCACGTGTTCCAGATGTTCAAAAGAGATCCCAAGTACAACATAGATGCCCATAAACAGAATCAACGATAAAATCGATTGGTAAAAAGCACCGGTCAAATGAAAGAACAGCACACAAAACAACAAAAATATGTAACAGACAGCTGATAGCGCCATGAGCCATTTCAGCCCTTGCCATAAAGCGTGAACAGATTGTTGCATGGGTAAACAACACTCCTTTACATGAAGATACCTGCAAAAAGAATAGCCTTTTTGCAGGAAGGTTGGAATTAATCCTCTTTTTTAGGTGCAGCGATGACAGGATGTTTTTCTGTATCAAGCAATTTCAAGAATTCTTCGCCTTGATCTAAATGATCCAAAACAAGCTGTTTCGGTGTGACCGCAAGCCACTGATTGAGTGAAATGTCTGCATAATGATCGCTCTTAAAGATTTCTAAGAAATAGAGCGGTTCGTCGCCTGTATTTTCTACATAATGCCCCATCGCAAATGGCACATAGCCAACGTCTCCCGCCTGATAGTTGAAGGTTCTCGCATGTCCATCAGAAGCAAAGACCGTCATTCGTGCCTTTCCAGAAATGAAATATTGCCATTCATCCGTATTTGGGTGCCAGTGCAGCTCACGAATGGCACCTGGATCAACTTTCACAAGAGCGGAGGCAATCGTTTTAGAAGCTTTGAAATTGGTAGAATCCGCAATCCACACTTGTCCGCCGCTTGACGTAATCGGCTCTTGCTTTAACAACTCATATTTAAAGGAGTTCGGGACTTCTCCTTGCTCTGTTTTCACCTTGTCACACTCAAGGGAACCAGGAATTCCTTTTTGGAAAATATACTTCTCTTTCTCTGGCAGCTTCTTAAATTGCTCCTTTGTCATTCCAAAGTTTTGGAGAACGACTTCCTCTGGGGTATGGGCAAGCCAATCAGTCACTTGGAACGTACTATTTTCAGAGAAGGAACCATCATCAAACACAAGCAAGAATTCCGCTCCCGGTTCAAGTGCTTGAATAGAATGCGGCAAGCCTGAGGGGAAGTACCATAAATCACCCTCGGTCACATCCTCTGTAAAATTGCGCCCCTCTGCATCAACCGATGTAATTCGGGCTTCCCCATAAATCATGTACGCCCACTCCGCTTCCTTATGCCAGTGAAGCTCACGAATCGCACCAGGCTTTAGCCGCATGTTCACAGAGGCAAGACTTTTAGAGATTGGCAGTTCACGTACCGTGACTTCTCTTGCGTAACCGCCTTTTTCTAAACGGTTGTGCGTATCAGAAAAAGAATATTTCATGTTGGAAACCGTTCCATGATCGGTTTCTGGTGGCGTGAGCATATCTGGGTTTTGTCTGTCTCGCTCGAGATTACGTGGAATTTTGACCGTTGCTCCTTTTTCTCCTCGAATCGGCTGCGGTACACCATTTTGCTTTTCACTCATGATAAAATCCCCTTTCAACATCGTATTGTGTGAGGTGACAAAAGGCCTTTCATTTCGCCCTCGTTTTCATAAGGTGAAACGAATCAAGAAGATGTCAATCTGATTCATCATTTTTTTGAACAGCGACCAATCGTTGGATGAGTTTGCTTAATTCATCAAACTTTCGTTCAAAACGTGTCAGCAAATAAATCGTTAAAATAGCAGGAAATCCAGCCTGACCGAGCTGCTTCAGCCATTCCTCCGAAAAAAAGGTCTCCATTTGTCTCACCTCCCAGCGGATGCTCGTCTTCTCTATAAGTGGTATGAAAGAAGAAATAGGAAATCAAAAGGGGAGAAAATGAACCATTAGACCCGTTTCACAAAGTTTACTTTTTTTAACTTTTGTCCACTTAATGCAAGTAGAGAGAACAAAGGGGAGGATGCACATGGATTATCGGCTGTTATTGAAAGCAAAATGGAAGGAAATAATTGATCACCCGCTCATTCAGCAATTTTTAAGCAATCCTAAAAACCAGCAGCTGCTCCGGCAAGTCATGGAAGAGCCAAACGAGGAAAATGCGAAAAAACTAGATTCCGAGTTCAAGCAGTTTTATCAAAAAATCCGCATCATCAAGTATATTTCCACAATGATCCGCATCTTTTCAGTCGACTTTGACAAACGAGTGAAAAAAAAGCAGCATCGTTTTCCGCTCATACTCGATCATCCTGATACGCAAGAAGTGAAAGACCCTGTTCAAACAGATACGTATGAAGCTGTGCTCTTTAACCAACAAGACTTAGGGGAGCACCTGCAAGACCCAAGATTGTACAAGGCCTATCAGCAGCTCACAGAAAAACAAAAAATGGTTCTAACCCATATTTATGTCGAAGGCCAAACGATGAAGGAAATAGCCGACCGGCTGGGCGAATCAAGACAAAACATCTCAAACATCCACAAAAAAGCGCTCAACAAACTAAAAGAAGAAACAGGGGGAGATGTCCGTGAACGAAGACAAAATGACCAATGGAGAAATGGAAGAACTCATTGAAACCTTCACACCCATGATCAAAAAGAAACTACAAAACACGGCATATCAAGAAAGAGAAGACCTCGAACAAGAACTCTATATCAAACTGATTGAAAAAGTAGACTGGCTGATTTACCAAGAGGGACCTGGATTTTGGGAGTTTATTGTGGAATATATGACGAAGATGTAAGCACAAAAAAAGACTCGCTCACACAGAGCCGAGTCTTAATTTTTTTTGCAGTTTTTCTTCACTGAAAATCCAGCCGGTATAGGAATTTTTGATTTGGTGGTCCATGTCGATATGGCAGATCGCGACGAAAGGATAGTGACCTTTGCTGCGGTAGCGCAAATCAATGAACCGGACTTCATAATGATCCTTGTATTTATCTACTTCCCACCGGTAGACAGGGGAGAAGGAGAGAAAGGCTGAAATGTTTTCATCCTGTTTGGCAATTTTCATAATCTCAGTATCAGGGACCGGCACACGGTTAAAGGTGTCTAAAATGATGATCTCACCATTCATACTGCGTCCAACATGGAAAGAGGATTTACATTTCACAGCAATACGCCATTGTCTAAACTTCATTGTAGGCGAAATGATTATTTCCTCAATCTCATCGAATCGTGCACGAAGCTGACGTTTAATCTGAAGCTGCATGATGACCCTGACGATATAATAACAAAAAATCACCGCATATAGCGAGATGAACGTATAGCCGGGATGACCGCCAATCGCCCAAACGACAATGGCGACAAGGTGTGTAAAAAAGATAAATGGATCAAACGTGTTAATGATCCCAAGCGCTACCCATTTCTTTGAAAATGGACGAATGGCCTGCGTGCCGTATGCATTGAATATATCGACAAACACATGAAGCACGACGGCTAATAGTGTCCATAACCAAAGGTGAAGTAAATTTGCCTCCGGCACAAATGGGAAAATCACAGCCGGAATTAGCAATGACCAAAACAGTACAGCCGGAATGGAATGAGTAAATCCCCGGTGATTTCTTATATAAACTGCATTATTTTTTAGTTTTAGCACAGTATCAATGTCTGGTGCTTGGGAGCCGGCGATGGTCGCGATCATCACGGCATGTGCCATGTGTGGATCTGCGCTGACGGCTGGATCTAAAAGCGCAAGTCCCCCAAGAGAAATGCCCATTACTACATGAGTACCAGTATCCAATTGATTACCTCCTAGTTGTCATGCTTAGGAACAATCATACAAAGTATACGTCTCTCATCAAGACTATGTGCAAAATCACTTTTGCTTTATCCCGATTTAATGTAACATGTTAACGTATCTACAAACAGTATACAACAAATAAGGTTCTTTTCAGAACGTTAGCCCTCGGTCCAATGAGAAGGAGTATAGATATGAAAGACATTCAAGAAAAGCTGGACCGCAAAGATATTGCGGGCTTTCAGCATGATTTAATCGATTGGTATGAAAAAGAACAACGTACACTTCCATGGCGTGAAAATCAAGATCCATACCGCGTCTGGGTATCAGAAGTGATGCTCCAGCAAACGAGAGTGGATACGGTCATTCCGTACTTCAATCGGTTTATGGAGCAATTCCCGACGGTGAAGGATCTTGCTTTAGCTGATGAAGAAAAGGTCATGAAAGCATGGGAAGGTCTTGGCTACTACTCACGAGTGCGTAATTTACAGGCAGCTGTGAAAGAAGTCTATGAATCCTACGGGGGCGTTGTCCCTGATACGAAAGAACAATTTTCAAAACTGAAAGGTGTAGGCCCGTATACGAGCGGCGCAGTGCTGAGTATAGCCTATAACAAGCCATACCCTGCGGTAGACGGCAACGTGATGAGGGTCATTTCCCGTATCTTGTCCATATGGGATGATATTGCAAAACCAAAAACGAGAAACATTTTCGAATTTGCGGTTGATCAGCTCATTTCCCGGGAAAAGCCGTCAGAATTCAATCAAGGGCTAATGGAGCTAGGTGCACTTATTTGCACCCCAACCTCTCCTGCATGCCTCATTTGTCCTGTAAACATGCATTGCTCAGCACTTGAGGAAGGCGTTCAGCATGAGCTGCCGGTGAAAAGTAAAAAGAAAAAGCCGACTGCGAAATCAATGGCAGCAGCGGTGTTATTTGATGATGCAGGCCACCTCTATATTCATAAGCGTCCAAGTACAGGTCTGCTTGCGAATTTATGGGAGTTCCCAAACATGGAAACAATGAAGGGAAGAAAAACGGAAAAAGAGCAGCTGATTGATTTCTTAAAAGAGGAAGCGGGTGTACAAGCAGAACTTGGTGATTTAGAAGGCACCATTCAACATGTATTTACCCACCTCATCTGGAATATTTCTGTTTTCTTTGGACGTGTGAACTCTGTATCTGATGACACGATGCTGAAAAAAGTCACAACAGAAGAATTTGAGGCATATGCTTTGCCAGTCTCACATCAAAAAATATGGAAGATGGCACTTGAACAGCCTAGTCATATTTAACCGTTGTACCATGGGTATAATCGGCTTCATTTCGGTGCAGCCCCCCGCGGTTTTCAATTTCAGAAATGATTTCTCGATACTTAGATTGCCCTTCTTCGTTTAAATAAGGTAAAATTTGTTGGAAAGCATGATGAAAAAAAGCAAGCTCAGTATCTTTCCATTGATCCTTTGACATCATGCCAAGCTGGCTTAAATCGCGTCCGACATACATGAATGTAACCTCCTAGTAGGAACTTTCCTATTAGTGTGAAGCGAATGGACGAAAACTATTCAAATCAGGAGATGAACCATAATGAACAAGCGTAAATGTGCACTAATTACAGGCAGCAGTAGAGGTGTCGGGAAAGAAGTAGCCCTTCGCCTGGCTGAAAAAGGATATGACATTGTCATTAACTATGCAAGAAGCAAAAAAGCAGCACTTGAAACAGCTGAAGAAATTGAAGCGATGGGTGTTAAAACATTAGTTGTCAAAGCCAACGTTGGTCAGCCAGAGAAAATCAAAGACATGTTCCAGCAAATTGACGAAACGTTTGGCCGTTTAGACGTATTTGTGAACAATGCGGCATCTGGCGTTCAGCGCCCAATCATGGATCTTGAAGAAAATCATTGGGACTGGACCATGAATATCAATGCGAAAGCCTTGTTATTCTGCGGACAAGAAGCAGCCAAATTAATGGAGAAAAACGGCGGCGGACATATCGTCAGCATTAGCTCACTAGGCTCCATCCGCTACCTTGAAAACTACACGGTGGTCGGTGTATCTAAAGCAGCACTAGAAGCTTTGACACGCTATCTATCCGTTGAGCTGTCACAAAAAAATATCGTCGTAAATGCCGTATCAGGCGGCGCCATCGATACAGATGCACTCAAGCACTTCCCAAATCGTGAAGAGTTATTAGAAGATGCTAAGAAAAATACACCAGCAGGCCGTATGGTGGAAATTAAAGACATGGTCGACAGTGTAGAATTCCTTGTATCAGGCAAAGCAGATATGATTAGAGGACAGACGATTATCGTCGATGGCGGACGTTCTTTGCTTGTTTAAAAAAATCATGAATAAGATGTACACCTTCTGCACAAATTAATGTGCGTGGAGGTGATAATGATGGATAAACAACAAAACAAAACAAACGCACAACAAGTGAAAAAACAAAACCAAGCTGCTGCACAAGGCGGTCAATATGGCACTGAATTTGCTAGCGAGACTGACGCACAGCACGTAAAAAAATACAACCAAAAAGCTGAGCAAAACAAACAACAAAACAGCTAATCACTGAAACAGAGGGAAGCACTTCATCTACGAATGAAGTGCTTTTCTTTTTGCCTCTCCCCACCATCCGACAAAACCTGTAAAACCTCTACATAAACAGTCAAAGGACTTCTTCCTTCTTTCAAGAAATGGTATAGATACAAAAAGTCGATACGAATGAAAGGGAGGAGTTAGATGTCTGATTTCGACCAGCTTGTCAAAGAACAAATGCAGCTTATGGATCAGCTGCTCGATGTACAAGGAGAACTTGATCTGTACTTAGAGACAGAAAAACGATTGCTGCAAGGTGAAAAAAAGGAAGAGCGGCATAAGCTTCATGATCAAATCAAACAGAAACGAGAGGAACTGCAAAAAGTCCAAACACTATTTACAAAACAGACTAAACAAGTCATCAATTCGTATAAGCAAATGGAGAAGAGCTCAACCGTGATGTAAAAGAGTGTGCCGTTCAATTGGGTTGAATGGCTTTTTCATTTCATTTTTTAATGATGTAACGGTATAATATAATAGAGACATGTTTAGTTGGGAAATTAGGTCTTTGGACTGTTAGGTTTGTTTGTTATAGAAAGTAGGGGAGAAAATATGGGCTATCCCAAGGAAGGAGAAACCATCCAAATTCAAAGCTATAAACATAATGGCTTGATCCACAGGATTTGGAATGAAACCACCATTCTGAAAGCAACGGAATTGTGTATCATTGGTGCAAACGATCGAACAATGGTGACTGAATCCGATGGCCGAACATGGATGACAAGAGAACCGGCTATTTGCTATTTTCATGCAAAACAATGGTTTAATGTCATTGGGATGCTTCGAGATGATGGGGTGTATTATTACTGCAACATCAGCTCTCCTTTTGCGACAGATGAAGAGGCGATTAAGTATATTGATTACGACTTAGATGTCAAAGTCTTTCCGGACATGACGTATAATATTTTGGATGAGGATGAATATGCAGATCATAAGAGGCAGATGAATTATCCAAAAGAAATCGATAGTATCTTACGAGAGCATCTAAATACATTACTGCATTGGATTCACCAGCGGAAGGGACCGTTTGCTCCAGAATTTGTGGATATGTGGTATGAACGTTTTTTGCGTTATACAAAATAAGTAACAGCAGCTAAAACCTGTTTGGCTTTTCAAAGCCAACAGGTTTTTGATTGCGTACGGATAAGAGGCACTGATAGATTGGGAAGGAGATTTACATGGGGGTCATAAAACGTTACATGGCTTTTGTAACACCGTATAAAAAACAGATTGCATTGACAATGGTGATCGGAATGATTAAGTTCTCGATCCCCTTAACATTGCCTCTGCTTTTAAAGTATGTCATTGATGATGTGATTCAAGGCTCTGGATCGGCTGAAGAAAAAACATCCACTCTCTTTATTATTATGGGAATCATGCTTGTATTATTTTTAGTGATGAGACCGCCTGTTGAGTACTACAGACAATACTATGCGCAGTGGACAGGCAGTAAAGTATTATTTGATATTCGGGAAAAGCTGTTCTCGCACATTCAAAAGCTAAGCCTTCGCTATTACGCCAACACGAGAACAGGGGAAATTATTTCAAGGGTCATCAACGATGTGGAGCAAACAAAGGAATTTGTCATCACAGGGCTTATGAACATTTGGCTTGATTTGATGACCGTCCTGATTGTGATAGCTATTATGTGTACACTGGATCTTAAACTCACCATTGTGTCTGTCATTATTTTTCCGCTGTATGCGTTAGCAGTGAAGTATTTTTACGGACGGCTTCGCAAGCTGACAAAAGAGCGGTCGCAGGCACTGGCTGAGGTACAAGGGCACCTGCATGAGCGAGTACAAGGAATGCCTGTCATTCGAAGCTTTGCGATTGAAGAATACGAACAAGAGAATTTTCACGATGAAAATAAAAATTTCTTAAACAAAGCGATCAATCATACGAATTGGAATGCCAAAACTTTCGCCGTCGTCAATACGATCACAGACATTGCGCCGTTGCTCATTATTGCTTTTGCTGGCTATACCGTCATTAACGGGTCGCTTTCAATTGGGACAATGATTGCCTTTGTCGGCTACATTGACCGGATGTACAACCCGATTCGTCGTCTCATTAACTCATCGACGACTTTAACTCAGTCAGTAGCATCAATGGATCGTATTTTTGAGTTTATTGATGAACCGTATGAAGTAACAGACAAGCCGAATGCAAAAGAAGCCAATCACTTAAAAGGAGATGTAGAATTTAAAGATGTGTCGTTCCGTTACGAACATACACAGGAAGAAATTTTACACAATATCTCCTTGAAAGTAGAAAAAGGTCAAACCGTTGCGCTTGTAGGAATGAGCGGCGGAGGGAAGTCGACGCTCGTCAGCTTAATTCCAAGATTTTATGATGTCACAAGCGGATCACTCGAAATTGATGGCATTGATATTAAAGAGTACAAGGCAAGAAGCCTGCGGAATCAAGTCGGGATGGTGCTCCAAGATACATTCTTATTCAGTGACACCATTAAAGAAAATATTGCTGTGGGAGACCCGGAAGCATCCTTTGAGAAAATTGTGTCGGCGGCCAAAGCGGCTAATGCCCATGAGTTCATCATGTCTCTTCCCGAAGGATATGACACAAAGGTAGGAGAACGTGGCGTAAAGCTATCAGGCGGTCAAAAACAACGAATTTCAATTGCGAGGGTATTTCTTAAAAATCCACCGCTGCTTATTTTAGACGAGGCGACGTCTGCACTTGATTTAGAAAGTGAACATTACATTCAAGAAGCGATGCAAAAGCTGGCAAAAGATCGCACAACTTTTATTGTTGCGCACCGTTTATCAACGATTACACATGCGGACCTCATTGTGGTCATGGAACAAGGGGAGATTGTGGAAAAAGGAACACATGAAGAATTAATGAACCGAGACAGCCACTATCGCCATCTATTTACCATTCAAACATTAAATTAGTAGAAGCCTATCCGATTCTAGCGGATAGGCTTTTTTATACTTGTCAAAAACATGACATATTTCCCAGCTTGTCTCAATACAATTTTAAAAAGTATGACGGGGTGGTGAAGATGTGAAAGAACAAGAAGTATTGCTAGATGTCAAACAGCTGTCCATTGCCTTTCAGCAAAAAAAGCAGAGAGTGCCGATCGTCCATGACATCTCATTCTCTATTCAAAAAGGAGAAACCTTAGGTATTGTGGGCGAATCTGGCTGCGGGAAAAGCATCACATCGATGTCTTTAATGGGGCTGAATCACCAAACAGAAACAACAGGTCACATACAATTTGAAGGTCAAAACCTGCTGTCACTGTCGGAGAAACAATGGCGAGAGGTCAGAGGGAATGACATCTCAATGATTTTCCAGGAACCCATGACTTCTCTCAATCCACTCATGACCATCGGCAAGCAAATGACAGAAGCCCTTTTCACACATCAGACTATCAGCCAAAAAGAAGCAAAAGTGAAGGCGGTAGATTTGCTTCAAACGGTAGGCCTGAAACAAGCAGCGTCATTACTCAAAAAATATCCACATGAACTATCGGGCGGCATGCGTCAGCGTGTGATGATTGCGATGGCGATGCTGTGTCACCCAAAGCTCATGATTGCAGATGAACCAACGACTGCACTTGATGTCACCATCCAAGCACAAATTCTTCGTTTGCTCAAAAAGTTAAATGAAGAGATGGACACCGCTATTTTATTTATTACTCATGATTTAGGCGTCGTGCGGCAAATATGCCAGCGTGTCATGATTATGTATGCCGGTCGAATCGTAGAAGAAGGAACCGTTGACCGTATTTTCCAAAAACCTCTCCATCCCTACACGAAAGGTCTTTTCGCCTCTGTTCCATCATTTAAAGAGAAAAAAGAAAAACTCATGTCTATTGCGGGTCATGTACCTAAGCCAGGAGCTATTCGGTCCGGCTGTCAATTTGCACCACGCTGTCCATATCAAATGACGCAATGTCTTGAAAAAGACCCATCTTTACAATCCATTTCACACAATCACCGCGTCGCATGTTTTCTAATGGAAGGAGGAGAAGACACTGAATCACCCACTGTTGCAAGTGAATCAACTGACGAAGCGTTATGACACATCGGCATTTTTTTCTAAACACAAACAGACGACTTTGGCTTTAAATCAAGTGTCCTTTCACGTGAAAGAAGGGGAGACGCTCGGCATTGTGGGCGAATCTGGCTGCGGGAAATCAACCCTTGGCAAAAGCTTAATGAGATTAATCGAACCGACTTCTGGCTCAATCCAAATGAAAGGAAAAGAAGTGACGCTTCTGAAAGAACGAGACATGCGTTCCTTCAGAAAAGACATTCAAATGATTTTCCAAGATCCATACGCTTCCTTAAATCCACGAATGAAAATCAGAGACATTTTAGAAGAACCACTCATTGTTCATAAACATGGAACAAAAGCAGAAAGACAAAAGCGTGTAAAAGAGATGCTGCACATTGTTGGGTTTGACCCATCCTATGGAGACCGTTATGCGCACCAATTCAGCGGCGGTCAGAGGCAGCGTATTGGAATTGCTAGGGCGCTGATTACTCATCCAAGTCTTGTGATTGCCGATGAGCCAGTTTCCGCTTTAGATGTATCGGTTCAAGCGCAAATATTGAATTTAATGCTCGAATTGCAAAAGACGCTTTCTCTGACGTACTTGTTTATTTCTCACGATCTAGGCGTTGTCAAGTATATGAGCGACCGAATTGCAGTGATGTACGCTGGCCGTATTGTAGAAATGGGTCCTGCGGAGGACGTATTTCACAAGCCCCTTCATCCTTATACATCGCTTCTTCTGAAATCCATTCCACATATGGATCACGTGCTGGAAACGCAGGATGTGTCAGCGGAAGAATCCAACCTGGTGTCAGAAGATGGCTGTCCTTTCTATAAAAGATGTCCAAAAAGGTGGGCGCAATGCTTGCAAGCTGTTCCGCCTTTGTATGAGGAGGAAACAGGCCATGCAGCTGCGTGCTATTTATATCAAAAGGAGGAACACAATGAAGAAGACATGGTTATTCAGTAGTTTCATTTTTGTGCTGGCACTTGCGTTATTTTTAGGTGGCTGTTCATCTTCATCAACATCAGAAGAAAAAGCCACAAAAGACACTCTCGTATTTGGCAGAGGAGGGGACTCTACGTCACTTGATCCGATTACAACAACAGAAGGCGAAACCTTCAAGGTCACAGAGAATATGTTTGAAAAGCTTTTGAATTACGGTGAAAAAGACACGACCATCCATCCGGGCCTCGCAACAGAATGGGATGTTGCGAAGGACGGAAAATCGTACACGTTCTACTTAAGAGAAGGTGTGAAATTTCACGATGGCACAGATTTTAATGCAGAAGCAGTGAAATTCAACTTTGACCGCTGGATGAATGGAGATGCCGAAAAATTTCCTTACTACGGCATGTTTGGCGGCTATAAAAAAGATAAAGGGCATGTCATTAAAGACATCATCGTCAAAGGAGAGCATGAAATTGAATTTCAACTCAAACGCCCGCAAGCAACATTTCTGAAAAACATCGCCATGTCACCATTTGGTATCGCTAGTCCTGCAGCAGTTGAAAAAAGCGGTGATTCATTTAGAGAAAACCCAGTGGGCACAGGACCATTTAAGTTTAAAGAATGGAAGCAAAACGACCGTATTGTCTTAGAAAAGAACGAAGATTACTGGCAAAAAGATAAACCAAAACTGAAACAAATCATCTTCCGCTCTATTCCTGAAAACTCTGCTCGTTTAAATGCGCTTAAAACAGGCGAAATCGACTTAATGGATGGCGTCAATCCGTCCGATTTAGATGGCATTAAAACAGACAAAGCGCTCCAGCTGATTGAAAGACCATCCATGAACGTAGGTTATATCGGGCTGACAGTGACTAGAAAGCCGCTTGATAACAAGTTGGTTCGTCAGGCACTCAATTATGCAGTTGATAAAGAATCAATCATCGAGTCGTTTTATGGAGGGCTTGCTGAACCAGCAAAAAATCCACTTCCTCCGTCATTAGAAGGCTACAATGACGAGATTGAGCCATATCCATATGATCCGGAAAAAGCAAAAGAACTATTGAAAGAGGCAGGCTTCCCTGACGGTTTTCGCATCAAGCTTTGGGCAATGCCTGTGCCGCGTCCATATATGCCAGACGGGATGAAGGTAGCTGAAGTCATTCAGTCAAACTTTGAAAAAGTTGGTGTCAAAGCCGAAATCGTCACATATGATTGGGCGACTTATTTAGATAAAGCAAGTAAAGGCGAAGCAGATGTGTTCTTATTAGGATGGACAGGGGACAATGGCGATCCTGATAATTTCATCTATACATTATTAGATAAAGACAGTATTGGCGGTAACAACTATACATTCTTCCAAAACGATAAAATGCATGACATCCTCATTGAAGCGCAGACCGATACGGATCAAAAGAAGCGAAATGAATTATATCAAGAAGCTCAAGAAATCATTCATGATGAAGCACCTTGGATTCCATTAGTCCATTCAATTCCAATGCTTGCCGCATCTAAAGATTTAAAAGGCTACCAGCCGCATCCGACTGGTTCCGAAGCATTGACTGACGTATATTTCGAATAAGCAAATAAGGGAGATCGTTCGATCTCCCTTATCCAAACAATGAAAAGGCGGTGAAAGCTGTTTGTTTGCTTATTGTATGAAGCGAGCAGGAATGCTCATTCCAGTACTGATCGGAATGACCTTAGTTGTATTTTCTATTATTCGGTTTATCCCTGGAAATCCGGCGCAGGTCATCTTAGGACAGCGGGCAACGAAAGAAGCAGTAGAGCAATTGACGATTCAGCTTGGTTTAGACCAGCCGTGGTACGTACAATATGGTCACTACATGCTGGGGCTCTTAAAAGGTGATCTAGGGACTTCCATACGAACAGGAGCGGCTATTGCCCAGGAAATGAAGCCTTACTTATTCGCTACATTAGAATTGACTTTCTTCGCTATGTTGCTGGCGATTATTGTCGGTGTGAATGCCGGAATCATTAGTGCGTGGTTTAAACATTCTTTCTTTGATTATGTGGCCATGTTTATTGCGCTCATTGGGGTGTCCATGCCGATTTTCTGGTTAGGCTTAATGGGACAGTGGCTATTCTCGATTGAATTAGGTATTTTGCCGACTACAGGACGAGAAAACGTCAGAAATCCGGTAGAGTCGATCACTTATATCCATACGCTGGACACGCTTTTGCAGGGACGATTTGATCAATTCTTTGACAGCATCAAGCATTTAATTTTACCAAGTACCGCTCTCGCAACGATTCCTGCTGCGATTATTGCAAGGATTACGAGGGCAAGTATGTTGGAAGTTCTTCATTCAGATTTTATTCGAACAGCAAAAGCAAAAGGGGTACGTTCATTTTTCATCATTTATCAGCATGGGCTGAAAAATGCGCTCATTCCGATTTTAACGATTATTGGTCTTCAAACAGGTCTCTTGCTAGGCGGAGCCATTTTAACAGAAACGATCTTTGCTTGGCCGGGAATTGGGCGGTATATTTACGATGCAATTAGCTATCGTGATTATCCTGTTATTCAAACTGGCATTCTTGTTGTTGCGCTCATATTTGTGCTGATCAATTTCATTGTGGATATCTTGTATGCAGTCATTGATCCGAGGATTAAATACTAGAGAAGGGAGAGTGACGACATGGAAGCGCAAAAAGAGCTTCAAGCACCTAAACAAAAGGAAGAACGCTCTCAATCACTGATTCTTGAATCGATGAAACTGTTCTTTCAGCACAAGCTGGCGGTCATTGGCACTGTGATTGTCTTTTTATTTCTGATCCTAGCAATCTTTGCACCGCTCATTGCTCCTTATGGAATCAACGAGCAGTCACTAGGCGAACGATTTAGTGCCCCTTCAGCTGCGCATTGGTTTGGTACGGATGATTTCGGGAGAGACATATTTTCTAGAGTGGTGCATGGAGCTCGAATTTCATTATGGGTGGGTTTCTTCTCCGTTCTCGGGTCGGTTATTTTAGGGACATTGCTTGGATTGATGGCAGGTTACGGCGGTAGATTATTGGATGCTGTCATCTCAAGACTATTTGATATTTTACTCGCTTTTCCTAGCATTCTATTAGCGATTGCGATCGTTTCCATCTTAGGACCTTCTTTACAAAATGCCCTTATTGCCATAGCGATTATTAACGTCCCCACATTTGGCCGGCTGGTTCGTTCAAAGGTGCTGAGCATTAAGCAAGAAGAATATGTTTTAGCAGCAAAGGCAGTCGGGATGTCACACCGCCGCATCGTTCTTCGTCACATTCTGCCAAATAGTATGGTGCCGGTCATCGTTCAAGCGACGCTTGCGATTGGTACTGCCATTATTGAAGCGGCGGCTTTAGGATTTTTAGGATTAGGTGCACAAGCGCCAAGTCCAGAGTGGGGGAAAATGCTTGCAGATGCGAGACCTTATCTCGTACAAGCGCCATGGACTTTATTTTTCCCGGGGATTGCGATCATGCTGACGGTTCTTGGCTTTAACTTGATGGGAGATGGATTAAGAGACACCCTTGATCCTAAAATGAAGAAAATAAAATAAGACCGATTCTAAGAATTGGTCACAGTGTGTAGACAAACCCTCGCATTCGTTGTTAGTCCTGCGTGCCGGTGCTCACGAATGTCAGATTCGCTCCGCTCCGGTACTCGTCCTTCCTTGATTTCAAGGGTTTTCAACTACGCTGAAAAGAAGACAAAGGGCTAAAATAAAGATCATTTTAGCCCTTTGTCAAAAATGTAAGCCCGATTCTTAGAATCGGGCTTTTCTATTTAAGCTTCTTTTTCTTCTGTCTCAATCTCACTATCTTTTGGGTGATACGTTTGGAAGCTTGTAATCAAAGTATCTAGATGCTCCAATTCATCACGGTATTCAATAATACTCGACATCACATTCAGCATATTGTAATCCAGCAAGTCGTTTTCTTGATTTTGCTGGTGCTGAATAAATGATTTCGTTAATGTTTCAAGACGAAGAGAGCATTCATTTTGGAAGTCATCGTCCTGCGGTTTCATTTTTCCAACAAACTTCATCAAGGTACGTTCATGCCAATAAAGCAAATAATCAATCTCATCTGTTAAGCTCTCTCTGAAATGCTCTGGCATCAAATGAATTTCATTTTCTAACTTATGAAGCTTTTTCAGCAAGTACAGTGCTCGATTAGACGTCATGATTGCCTGTCTGAATAAAACAAGCTTTCTAGATTTGACATAAGTTGTTTTCTTTAAATAGCTTCGTTCTTCTTTGTATAACAAGTAAATGTGATCTAATTTGATCATACGTTCTTTTATTTGATCGATGTCATCCTTTAAAGTGGAATGATCAGTAGACTGTCTGGAGCTCAGACGGATCCATTTTAAAATCTCCTCCGTATTTTCCATAATGTGATGAACAAGCTTTGTTTCATACTTTGGCGGCAGGAAAATCAAATTCACTAAAAATGAAGAAAGTACGCCTAACACCACAGTTGCTGTTCGAATTAAGGCAAAGGAAAGGAAATGATCCCCTGCACTTTCTAAAATCGCGATGACGGTTACGAGTGCAATCGGAATCGTGTGTTCAATCTTCAGCTTTAAATTAATCGCAATGACCATGACGGCAGTTAAGCCGATGATGACTGGTCCTGTGCCAAAAAGCAGACCGAACGTAATGGCAAGTGCTGCTCCAATAATATTGGCTTGCACTTGATCAACAATCGTTAAAAATGATCGATAAATAGATGGCTGGATAGCAAATACAGCTGCAATTCCCGCGAAGACGGGTGTCGGCAACCCAAGCCATGTTGCCAGGTAAAGCGCGAGTACAATGGCAATACCGGTTTTTAAAATACGGGCTCCAAGTTTCATTGGTTTTGTCCCTGCATTCCTTTCTTTTCGATAATAGATGACCACTTGTCATATATCATAAATATTTTGATGAAACAACTAAGTAATATACAGCGGTCTTCCGAAATATTCAAGTGATTTTTGAAAGTTCATGAAAACATCAAAAGAAGGTATTGAGAAAAAATGTAACAGATTCACTCGCTTTTGACAATCAAGAGCTGGTAAATAAAAAAACAGACGCATGAATTTACGTCTGTTTTTCTCCTCATTATGATTGTTTCAGTTGTTCAAACGCATGATCTACTGCTTTGAGCGTTTCAGAAATATCATTTTCAGTATGTGCAATGGTTAAGAACCATGCTTCATATTTAGAAGGCGCGAGGTTAATACCTTGTGCGAGCATGAATTTAAAGAAACGGGCGAACATTTCACCATCCGTATTTTCAGCCTGCTCGTAGTTCACAATCGTTTCCTTTGTAAAATAAATGGTGAGAGCACCTTTTAAACGATTCACTGTAATATCTACTTGATGTTTTTTTGCGTGGGCTAAAATTCCCTCTTCTAACATTGCCCCGAGCTGATCAAGACGTTCGTAGACCCCGTCTTCTTTTAACACTTCCAAGCATGCAATACCAGAAAGGATAGAGGCGGGATTACCTGCCATCGTACCAGCTTGGTAGGCTGGTCCAAGCGGGGCGACTTGCTCCATAATTTCTTTTTTGCCGCCGTAAGCGCCGATTGGAAGACCGCCGCCGATAATTTTACCTAATGCAGTGAGGTCAGGTTTTACTTGAAGCAAGTCCTGTGCACCACCATACATAAAGCGGAAAGCTGTAATGACTTCATCATAGATGACTAGAGCCCCTTTTTCATGAGTCAGGTCATTAACCTGCTGCAGGAAACCGTCTTTAGGCTCTACGATGCCAAAGTTCCCGACAATTGGCTCAACAAGAACAGCTGCTACTTCATCACCCCAGCGGTCTAATGCTTCTTTGTAGCTGTCTATATCGTTGAATGGAACGGTAATGACTTCATTGGCAATACTTTTAGGCACGCCCGCTGAATCTGGTGTTCCTAAAGTGGAAGGTCCAGAGCCGGCCGCAACTAGCACAAGATCAGAATGGCCGTGGTAACATCCGGCAAACTTAATGATCTTTGTTCTGCCTGTATAAGCGCGAGCGACACGGATTGTTGTCATCACAGCTTCTGTACCTGAATTGACAAAACGAACTTTATCCAAAGCAGGCATCGCTTCCTTCAGCATCTTAGCAAAAGTGACTTCATGCTTCGTTGGTGTTCCGTAAAGGACACCCGTCTCGGCTGCTTTCGTGATGGCTTTTGTAATATGAGGATGAGCATGTCCCGTAATAATTGGACCGTATGCCGCTAAATAGTCGATATAACGGTTTCCGTCAACATCCCAAAAATAAGCGCCTTCTCCTTTTTCCATTGCAACAGGTGACCCGCCGCCAACTGCTTTATATGAACGAGATGGGCTGTTAACCCCTCCAACAATATGCTCCAGCGCCTCTTGATGTAATTTTTCTGATTCGGTGAATTTCATAAATAGCCTCCTATCTCAACGTATCACGTCGTCTATCATTATTTTAACATGCCGATGCAAGCGTCCTTAGTTGAATATCTTCTCGAAATTGGATAGGCTAATGAAAAAATAGGTTGGAGGGATTGTATCATGACAATCGAAGTGGGGCAGCAAGTACCTGATATTGAATTACTTGGTGATAATGGAGAGAAAGTAAAGCTCTCTGATTTTAAAGGGAAACACATTGTCCTTTATTTTTATCCAAAAGATATGACGCCAGGGTGTACAACGGAAGCTTGTGATTTCCGTGACCGCCATCAAAGTTTTGCCGAATTAGATGCTGTCATCATCGGCGTAAGCCCAGACGGTCAAGACAAGCACCAAAAGTTTAAAGAAAAACATGACTTACCTTTCCTGCTTCTTGTAGATGACGAACAAAAATTGTCTGAAGCTTTCGGTGTATGGAAGCTGAAAAAGAACTTTGGTAAGGAATACATGGGAATTGAACGCTCAACGTTTCTTATTAATAAAGAAGGAAAGCTTGTGAAAGAGTGGCGTAAAGTAAAGGTGAAAGATCATGTGGAAGAAGCGCTTGAGGAACTGAAAGCTCACGCTTAATATGTTGACGAGATGAGATCGGCAGTCGTGCCGGTCTTTTTTGTATAGAAGAATAGGTAAAAAAGAGGATTGTAATTGACAAAGTTTCGGCTCTGGGGGTACACTATTTATAAAGATTATAATATAAGAATATTTTTGAAAAGAGAGGTGCATGATGAAATGGCTGCTCACGAACTAAAAGATGCTTTAGACGCTCTAAAAGAAACCGGTGTTCGAATTACTCCGCAGCGCCATGCCATCTTGGAGTTTCTCGTAAATTCTATGACACACCCAACCGCGGACGATATATATAAGGCACTTGAAGGGAAATTTCCTAATATGAGTGTAGCAACGGTTTACAACAATTTACGAGTCTTCCGGGAATCTGGATTAGTAAAAGAATTAACGTATGGGGATTCCTCAAGCCGATTTGATTTTGCGACATCTGACCATTACCATGCGATTTGTGAAAACTGCGGAAAGATCGTTGACTTTCACTATCCTGGCCTTGATGAAGTAGAACAGCTTGCATCCCATGTGACAGGCTTTACAGTAAGTCATCATCGCTTGGAGATCTATGGCACTTGTCAAGAATGTGCAAAAAAAGAAAATCATTAATGAGAAAGCTGACCAGTTGAATGGTCAGCTTATTTTTATGACTTTTTTCGATTGTAGGATTCATCAAACTCTTTGCCTTCTAATGCTGGATCGAGTGTAAGTGGCTCTCTGCAATGCATGCACATGTCCACCCGCCCAAGCACTTTTGTTTCCTTCTCACAGCCTGGACATACGACACGGACTGCCTTCGTAGAAAGCATACCGATCCAAAAGTAAACGGCTGTACTCAATCCAATCGATAACACGCCGAGTAGCATAAAGAAGGTCGACAGCCAGACCGATTCCTTGAAGAACACACCGATATACATGATCAAAAAACCAACAAAAACCAAACTAAGTGCAAATGTTCTGATTTTATTAATCTTACTGGAGTATTTCGCCATCCCTAGTCCCCCTTATCTCCAATATAGCACATTTTACCTTTCTGTTTGAATTAGTTATAGAGTTTTGTGAATAAATTGCTTATAATGATTCAACGATCTTTTTTCATGTATTGAAGGAATTTTGATTCTATGAGGAGAAATACATAGCATTAGAGAAGAACCTTACACCCGAGTATTGGAGGAATCACTATGGAAAATCTTCTCCGTCCTATTTATCAAGAGAGAGCAAGTCATCCAGATACATTAGCTGTGATTATAGTAGAAAGAAGGCATAAAGTATCTTCTGAGACGGATAACTTTGATGCAGCGCTTCTAGTCATCGTAAAGGATGCGGAAGAACCTTTATTTATTAAGCACTATGAATCCGATCACCAGACAGCTTCTTTAAATGTTGTCACAGATGATCAGCTGAAGGAATGGATTACCTTAGGTACCAACAGGCGGATTATTGATTGGATTTTAAACGGAAAAGTCCTGTTTGATCGAAATGAATATATTTTCAACTTGATTGATGAACTGAGTACATTCCCGTTTTCTAACCGTAAGCTCAAAATTGGTTTAGAATATGGCAAGCTCATTCGCAGATATATAGAAGGAAAAGCATTTTTTGAATCAAATCAATTCCTCGATGCATATAATTCCATTGTGCATGCCCTGCATCATCTGGCGCGTATTGAAGTGATTGATAAAGGCTTCCACCCAGAAGTGACCGTTTGGAACCAAGTACGTCATATGGAACCGGAAGTATATAAACTTTATTCAGAGTTGATTGAAAGCCATGAAAGTCTTCATAAGCGGTTAGAACTTTTATTCCTAGCGAATGATTTCTTGATTCATTCAAAAGCAGAAATTGGTGCGGCTCATTTGCGTCATGTCATGGAACAGCAGGATATTTGGCTGTTTGGCGAGCTTCTTGCGCATCCTGATCTCAAACATTTCACGCCTGATCTTAGTGTGATGATTGATTTCTTTGTGGAAAAAGGAATTGTGCTAGTAGAGCCAATTGAGACGAAGGGGCAAAAAATCTATCATCGAGGATATTTTGTTAAAAAAGATATTGACGTATGAATATTATGATGGTATATTATTAAACGTCGCTAATGAGCAACCGAGTTGCTTTGAAAGAAAAGCGCACAAAAAGAAATTCAGAAAAACACTTGACGCACACGGCGCTCAAATGTTATATTAAGAAAGTCGCTTCTGAGCGATAACGAAGATGATCTTTGAAAACTAAACAAGACAAAACGTACCTGTTAATTCGAGTTTTTATAAAAAAATCCTATGATACATCATAGGTAGTCAGTCAAACGCTGACGAAAAACAAAACTTCGGTTTTGTACTTTTTCGGAGAGTTTGATCCTGGCTCAGGACGAACGCTGGCGGCGTGCCTAATACATGCAAGTCGAGCGGACAGAAGGGAGCTTGCTCCCGGATGTTAGCGGCGGACGGGTGAGTAACACGTGGGTAACCTGCCTGTAAGACTGGGATAACTCCGGGAAACCGGAGCTAATACCGGATAGTTCCTTGAACCGCATGGTTCAAGGATGAAAGACGGTTTCGGCTGTCACTTACAGATGGACCCGCGGCGCATTAGCTAGTTGGTGAGGTAACGGCTCACCAAGGCGACGATGCGTAGCCGACCTGAGAGGGTGATCGGCCACACTGGGACTGAGACACGGCCCAGACTCCTACGGGAGGCAGCAGTAGGGAATCTTCCGCAATGGACGAAAGTCTGACGGAGCAACGCCGCGTGAGTGATGAAGGTTTTCGGATCGTAAAGCTCTGTTGTTAGGGAAGAACAAGTGCAAGAGTAACTGCTTGCACCTTGACGGTACCTAACCAGAAAGCCACGGCTAACTACGTGCCAGCAGCCGCGGTAATACGTAGGTGGCAAGCGTTGTCCGGAATTATTGGGCGTAAAGGGCTCGCAGGCGGTTTCTTAAGTCTGATGTGAAAGCCCCCGGCTCAACCGGGGAGGGTCATTGGAAACTGGGAAACTTGAGTGCAGAAGAGGAGAGTGGAATTCCACGTGTAGCGGTGAAATGCGTAGAGATGTGGAGGAACACCAGTGGCGAAGGCGACTCTCTGGTCTGTAACTGACGCTGAGGAGCGAAAGCGTGGGGAGCGAACAGGATTAGATACCCTGGTAGTCCACGCCGTAAACGATGAGTGCTAAGTGTTAGGGGGTTTCCGCCCCTTAGTGCTGCAGCTAACGCATTAAGCACTCCGCCTGGGGAGTACGGTCGCAAGACTGAAACTCAAAGGAATTGACGGGGGCCCGCACAAGCGGTGGAGCATGTGGTTTAATTCGAAGCAACGCGAAGAACCTTACCAGGTCTTGACATCCTCTGACAACCCTAGAGATAGGGCTTTCCCTTCGGGGACAGAGTGACAGGTGGTGCATGGTTGTCGTCAGCTCGTGTCGTGAGATGTTGGGTTAAGTCCCGCAACGAGCGCAACCCTTGATCTTAGTTGCCAGCATTTAGTTGGGCACTCTAAGGTGACTGCCGGTGACAAACCGGAGGAAGGTGGGGATGACGTCAAATCATCATGCCCCTTATGACCTGGGCTACACACGTGCTACAATGGACAGAACAAAGGGCTGCGAGACCGCAAGGTTTAGCCAATCCCACAAATCTGTTCTCAGTTCGGATCGCAGTCTGCAACTCGACTGCGTGAAGCTGGAATCGCTAGTAATCGCGGATCAGCATGCCGCGGTGAATACGTTCCCGGGCCTTGTACACACCGCCCGTCACACCACGAGAGTTTGCAACACCCGAAGTCGGTGAGGTAACCTTTATGGAGCCAGCCGCCGAAGGTGGGGCAGATGATTGGGGTGAAGTCGTAACAAGGTAGCCGTATCGGAAGGTGCGGCTGGATCACCTCCTTTCTAAGGATATATGGAGCAGCGTACGTTTTTCGTCTTGTTTAGTTTTGAAGGATCATTCCTTCAAACATGTCTCTAGCGAGACAGGATTGTTCTTTGAAAACTAGATAACAATAAGTAATACATTCACATTGAATGCAATGCAAAGTTCATCACACATAGTGATTCTTTCTAAAGTAAGAAATGGTTAAGTTAGAAAGGGCGCACGGTGGATGCCTTGGCACTAGGAGCCGATGAAGGACGGGACGAACACCGATATGCTTCGGGGAGCTGTAAGCAAGCTTTGATCCGGAGATTTCCGAATGGGGAAACCCACTGCTCGTAATGGAGTAGTATCCATACTTGAATACATAGAGTATGAGAAGGCATACCCGGGGAACTGAAACATCTAAGTACCCGGAGGAAGAGAAAGCAAATGCGATTCCCTGAGTAGCGGCGAGCGAAACGGGAACAGCCCAAACCAAGAGGCTTGCCTCTTGGGGTTGTAGGACACTCTATACGGAGTTACAAAGGAACGATATAAGCGAAGAGGTCTGGAAAGGCCCGCCAAAGAAGGTAACAGCCCTGTAACTGAAATGTTGTTCTCTCCAGAGTGGATCCTGAGTACGGCGGAACACGTGAAATTCCGTCGGAATCCGGGAGGACCATCTCCCAAGGCTAAATACTCCCTAGTGACCGATAGTGAACCAGTACCGTGAGGGAAAGGTGAAAAGCACCCCGGAAGGGGAGTGAAATAGATCCTGAAACCGTGTGCCTACAAGTAGTCAGAGCCCGTTAACGGGTGATGGCGTGCCTTTTGTAGAATGAACCGGCGAGTTACGATCCCGTGCAAGGTTAAGCAGAAGATGCGGAGCCGCAGCGAAAGCGAGTCTGAATAGGGCGCATGAGTACGTGGTCGTAGACCCGAAACCAGGTGATCTACCCATGTCCAGGGTGAAGTTCAGGTAACACTGAATGGAGGCCCGAACCCACGCACGTTGAAAAGTGCGGGGATGAGGTGTGGGTAGGGGTGAAATGCCAATCGAACCTGGAGATAGCTGGTTCTCTCCGAAATAGCTTTAGGGCTAGCCTCAAGGTAAGAGTCTCGGAGGTAGAGCACTGATTGGACTAGGGGCCCCTACCGGGTTACCGAATTCAGTCAAACTCCGAATGCCGATGACTTATCCTTGGGAGTCAGACTGCGAGTGATAAGATCCGTAGTCGAAAGGGAAACAGCCCAGACCGCCAGCTAAGGTCCCAAAGTATACGTTAAGTGGAAAAGGATGTGGAGTTGCTTAGACAACCAGGATGTTGGCTTAGAAGCAGCCACCATTTAAAGAGTGCGTAATAGCTCACTGGTCGAGTGACTCTGCGCCGAAAATGTACCGGGGCTAAACGTATCACCGAAGCTGCGGACTGTTCTTACGAACAGTGGTAGGAGAGCGTTCTAAGTGCAGTGAAGTCAGACCGGAAGGACTGGTGGAGCGCTTAGAAGTGAGAATGCCGGTATGAGTAGCGAAAGACGGGTGAGAATCCCGTCCACCGAATGCCTAAGGTTTCCTGAGGAAGGCTCGTCCGCTCAGGGTTAGTCGGGACCTAAGCCGAGGCCGAAAGGCGTAGGCGATGGACAACAGGTTGATATTCCTGTACCACCTCCTCACCATTTGAGCAATGGGGGGACGCAGGAGGATAGGGTAAGCGCGGTATTGGATATCCGCGTCCAAGCAGTTAGGCTGGGAAATAGGCAAATCCGTTTCCCGTGAAGGCTGAGCTGTGATGGCGAGCGAAATTTAGTAGCGAAGTTCCTGATTCCACACTGCCAAGAAAAGCCTCTAGCGAGGTGAGAGGTGCCCGTACCGCAAACCGACACAGGTAGGCGAGGAGAGAATCCTAAGGTGATCGAGAGAACTCTCGTTAAGGAACTCGGCAAAATGACCCCGTAACTTCGGGAGAAGGGGTGCTTCTTAGGGTGTTAAAGCCCCGAGAAGCCGCAGTGAATAGGCCCAGGCGACTGTTTAGCAAAAACACAGGTCTCTGCGAAGCCGTAAGGCGAAGTATAGGGGCTGACGCCTGCCCGGTGCTGGAAGGTTAAGAGGAGCGCTTAGCGTAAGCGAAGGTGCGAATTGAAGCCCCAGTAAACGGCGGCCGTAACTATAACGGTCCTAAGGTAGCGAAATTCCTTGTCGGGTAAGTTCCGACCCGCACGAAAGGCGCAACGATCTGGGCACTGTCTCAACGAGAGACTCGGTGAAATTATAGTACCTGTGAAGATGCAGGTTACCCGCGACAGGACGGAAAGACCCCGTGGAGCTTTACTGCAGCCTGATATTGAATGTTGGTACAGCTTGTACAGGATAGGTAGGAGCCTTGGAAACCGGAGCGCTAGCTTCGGTGGAGGCATCGGTGGGATACTACCCTGGCTGTATTGACCTTCTAACCCGCTGCCCTTATCGGGCAGGGAGACAGTGTCAGGTGGGCAGTTTGACTGGGGCGGTCGCCTCCTAAAATGTAACGGAGGCGCCCAAAGGTTCCCTCAGAATGGTTGGAAATCATTCGCAGAGTGTAAAGGCACAAGGGAGCTTGACTGCGAGACCTACAAGTCGAGCAGGGACGAAAGTCGGGCTTAGTGATCCGGTGGTTCCGCATGGAAGGGCCATCGCTCAACGGATAAAAGCTACCCCGGGGATAACAGGCTTATCTCCCCCAAGAGTCCACATCGACGGGGAGGTTTGGCACCTCGATGTCGGCTCATCGCATCCTGGGGCTGTAGTCGGTCCCAAGGGTTGGGCTGTTCGCCCATTAAAGCGGTACGCGAGCTGGGTTCAGAACGTCGTGAGACAGTTCGGTCCCTATCCGTCGCGGGCGCAGGAAATTTGAGAGGAGCTGTCCTTAGTACGAGAGGACCGGGATGGACGCACCGCTGGTGTACCAGTTGTTCTGCCAAGGGCATCGCTGGGTAGCTATGTGCGGACGGGATAAGTGCTGAAAGCATCTAAGCATGAAGCCCCCCTCAAGATGAGATTTCCCATTCCGCAAGGAAGTAAGATCCCTGAAAGATGATCAGGTTGATAGGTCTGAGGTGGAAGCGTGGTGACACGTGGAGCTGACAGATACTAATAGATCGAGGACTTAACCTATATTCTAATGTGAAAAATGAACATTGTTATCTAGTTTTGAGAGAACATTTTTCAAAAATCTCTTGATTTATTTGTAATACATAGTATAATATCTTTTGTCACTAAATTGTCTGGTGATGATGGCGAAGAGGTCACACCCGTTCCCATACCGAACACGGAAGTTAAGCTCTTCAGCGCCGATGGTAGTTGGGGGTTTCCCCCTGTGAGAGTAGGACATCGCCAGGCTTTCTTCATTCCGCAGTAGCTCAGTGGTAGAGCTATCGGCTGTTAACCGATCGGTCGTAGGTTCGAATCCTACCTGCGGAGCCAATTTGGAGAGCTGTCCGAGTGGCCGAAGGAGCACGATTGGAAATCGTGTAGGCGGTAACCCCGTCTCAAGGGTTCGAATCCCTTGCTCTCCGCCACAATTTACATAATAAAGGGCCCGTTGGTCAAGCGGTTAAGACACCGCCCTTTCACGGCGGTAACACGGGTTCGAATCCCGTACGGGTCACCATTTTTATAGAAATACATACCAGCATTTTATTCGGAGGATTAGCTCAGCTGGGAGAGCATCTGCCTTACAAGCAGAGGGTCGGCGGTTCGAGCCCGTCATCCTCCACCATATCTTTTATATCGTCGCGGGGTGGAGCAGTTCGGTAGCTCGTCGGGCTCATAACCCGAAGGTCGCAGGTTCAAATCCTGCCCCCGCAACCAAATTTATCTTTATTGGTCCGGTAGTTCAGTTGGTTAGAATGCCTGCCTGTCACGCAGGAGGTCGCGGGTTCGAGTCCCGTCCGGACCGCCATTTTTTAAAAAGAATACTTGGCTCGGTAGCTCAGTTGGTAGAGCAACGGACTGAAAATCCGTGTGTCGGCGGTTCGATTCCGTCCCGAGCCACCACTATTTGCCGGTGTAGCTCAATTGGTAGAGCAACTGACTTGTAATCAGTAGGTTGGGGGTTCAAGTCCTCTTGCCGGCACTGTTTTTCAAATGTGGAGGGGTAGCGAAGTGGCTAAACGCGGCGGACTGTAAATCCGCTCCCTCCGGGTTCGGCGGTTCGAATCCGCCCCCCTCCACCATTTTTATTTTCATAGGGGCATAGTTTAACGGTAGAACAGAGGTCTCCAAAACCTCCGGTGTGGGTTCGATTCCTACTGCCCCTGCCAATTATATGATTTATAACATCTATGGCGGTTGTGGCGAAGTGGTTAACGCACCAGATTGTGGCTCTGGCACTCGTGGGTTCGATTCCCATCAATCGCCCCATTTTATTATTGGGCTATAGCCAAGCGGTAAGGCAACGGACTTTGACTCCGTCATGCGTTGGTTCGAATCCAGCTAGCCCAGTTGATATGCGGAAGTAGTTCAGTGGTAGAACACCACCTTGCCAAGGTGGGGGTCGCGGGTTCGAATCCCGTCTTCCGCTCCAATTATGGCGGCATAGCCAAGTGGTAAGGCAGAGGTCTGCAAAACCTTTATCCCCGGTTCAAATCCGGGTGTCGCCTTTTTTGAAAAGACTGCCGGGGTGGTGGAATTGGCAGACACACAGGACTTAAAATCCTGCGGTAGGTGACTACCGTGCCGGTTCAAGTCCGGCCCTCGGCACCATTTTTTATTTATTATAAGTTGCGCTCTTTAATGATCATGCCGGTGTGGCGGAATTGGCAGACGCGCACGACTCAAAATCGTGTTCCTCACGGAGTGCCGGTTCGACCCCGGCCACCGGTATCTATATCATCGGTAGTAAATACGATGAAATCAACGTTTCTTACACTTTGTAAGGAACGTTTTTTATTTATCTTCAATACGATTCTTATAAAAATATCGTGTACGTACCTGTCATTAAACAAGAATGTTAAAGGAGGGACATATATTTGGAGATAAGGTTTGCTAATTTATCAGATACATCGATAATACATGATTTAATGATAAAGGCATTTATGGAGTATAAGGACGAAGTGCCACCTTCAAGTGCTTTGGAGGAAACTGTGCAATCCGTTTTAATTGCCTTAAAAGAAGGAGAGAGGAGTTTAATTTGTTATATTGATAATCAGCCAGTTGGAATGGTTCGCTTTAAAATAAAAGAAGATAGTTTATATTTTTATAGACTATCAGTAATTCCAGAAATGCAGGGTCATGGTATTGCCAAAAAATTATTAAGTTTTTTAGAAAATTATGCAGTACAAGAAGAATTAACTAGTATATTTTGCAAAGTTCGTATGACCGTGATTAGAAACATAAAATTGTATAGTTCAGTGGGGTATAGCATCTACGATGAGGAAGTTGTACATAAGCCAAATGGTTTAAGTATAAAAATTGTTTCAATGATGAAAAAACTTGGTTAAAAAATTATCGATTGGAGGGTAAATTTCATGCATTTGATATGTGAAAGTGAAAAAATAGAAGATTATTTGCTTGAATTAAACCAAGTCAGTCATACTAATCCTATTATTAGGTCTAATGCAGATGAACTTTTTATTCCGGCTCAAACTGAAATTGAAAAGACAAAACTTGCTTATGAGTATGTTCGTGATGAAATATCTCATTCTTGGGATATACAAGGGAAACGAGTAACATGTAATGCATCGGATGTATTAGTGTATAAGAAGGAATATGCTATGCAAAATCTAATTTGTTAGCATCTTTATTTTAAGAAATGTTGAATAAATAGCATAATACCAATGGTTCAAGGGTTCAGACGTTCAAGTACGACTCAAAATCGTGTTCCTCTGGAGTGTCGGTTCGACCCCTGCCACTGTATCTAGTTTAAGATATTCTTTATTATCGTCAATTACAGAAGAATTAAAGAATATTAACGTTTAAAACGTCTTTCTACAAATTGTAGGAGGGCTTTTTTTATTTGTTGTTTAGCTGATTTTTCACACGAAAAAATTACTTCAAATTGTGTTCAAAGGAGATTAACTTTTACTTTATTGATGGTTACCTTATGATTAAACTAAAGGGGCAGGACAATTGAAGATGGATTGGATCAATTGTACATAGGAGGTGTTGTCATGATTACGGTTAAAAATGCTGAAAGTTATCTTAAAGATAGCATCGGTGAAGAGACCGATGAGATAAAAAAGGTTTGGGAAACATTTAAGGCTTTTTCAAAGGAGACCGTTGAGGGCGAAGAAGATAAAGAAATTTTATTTCAGTGTGGTGTCTATGATTTTACGGGAGAGGAACTATTTCATCTTGATTTTGTACGTCAGTTTACAATTTATGAAGAAGATGATTATTCTCACATGGAACAACTGCACTGTGAATTTTTATTTAAACCAACAAGTGAGTTAAAAAAGTTAAAGGTGGTAGAAGAATGGTCAATGGATTATGACGATATAGATCATTTTTTTAATCATATTGAAAGTATTCCTGAGTTTAAAATTCCATTGACTTTAAAGCCGATAAAATCAGCAATATATCAAGAAGAACTTTAATTCTTATTTCATTAACGGCTGCTTTACTTTCAGAGGGTATACCTTGCCTTTTTGGAATCATTTATCATGGAGTGTCGGTTCGACTCCGGCCACCGGTATCTATTAATATTAAAAGTTTCATGATCGGTTTTTACCGTGAACCCAACGTTTCACCCTCGTGGAGAAACGTTTTTTTGTGGTTTAAATGAGTTATTTAGATGAAAATAGAATCCTATTAGAATAGAATGGCATGTACTACTTTTAACAGAATAAACTTTAGATGATTTGCAACATTTGGTAAGATACATTTAACCATATAAGGAATCAAAATGGATTAGCGCATTCACATAAAACAGTGAATTACCTTTGTGTAACTAAATGAATATTTGTGGGTACATACACATCTTTAGCTGGCATCATCATTGTGACCCAGTTTGGGGGAGAATTTATGAAAAAACAAAATGATCATGAAGAGTTATTGACAGGTGGAAATGTCTCCAACGTATATCGTTCGGGAGATACGGTTCGCAGAGAGGTAAAGTCAGACAATATGAATATACAAAAGCTGCTAAAGCATTTAGAAAAAAATGATTTCTCCTATGCTCCAAAGTTTTTAGGGGTTGATGAAAAAGGTAGAGAGATCTTGTCCTTCATTGAAGGTGTGGCCGGTCAAGATCCCTTAAAAGAATACATGTGCTCTCACAATGCTTTGAAAGAAATAGCGAGAATGCTTAGACTGTATCATGATGCTGTTAGTGATTTTCCCATTTCAGACGATTGGGAACGAATGGACAATACCCCTAACAACATAGAGGTTGTGTGCCATAATGATTTTGCGATGTACAACATCATTTTCAAAAATAAAAAGCCAGTGGGAATCATTGATTTTGATGTAGCCGCCCCTGGTCCAAGGCTTTGGGATATTGCATATACTCTCTATACTTGTGTCCCTCTCAGTAGGTTTTTTCGTACTGAAACAGGGGAGGTCGTAAATTATCATTCGTTAGAGCATGCAGCCCATATAAAGTATAGAGTCAAACTGTTTTTTGAAGCTTATGGTGAGGAAATACCAGAAGATTATGTGGACATGGTGTTGCTGCGTTTAGAAGGTTTATGTCAATACATGAAGCGAAAAGCGAATGAAGGGGATAGAGCTTTTCAAAAAATGATTCATGACGGGCACCTTGAACATTATCAAAAAGACATACAATTCATTCATGAACACAGAAAAGAATGGATTTGAGGATGCCAAGGGTTTTATAAAAGAAAAAGGACAAACTCATCTTTTTACTAGTTTCATGTGGATGTTACAATTGGTTATAATAGTTCAATAGAATGAAGGTAAAGAGGCGGAGTTGTTATCTTGCAAATGAAGACGATATTACAGACTATGATTGAAGATGAGCGATCACATGATTATCCGCTTTTTAGACAGTACTGTGTAAGGAAAGAACAGGGTCTGCGTAAAGATGCGTTAAAGGTTCTTCAGTCTTTTGTTGAAGAGATGAATAAGAACGAATTTACAGCACGGCGTTCATTTGTTGCTTGGCTGTTTGATTACATTGAACGTTTTGAGGATGGTCATCATTTGCTTGTGTATCCATTGGTACATGGGGTGATCCATCCTGTTCTTCGAGAGTGGGAAAATATTGATCCAATGGATGTGAGACCGTATCGCTGGCAAGGCTTGTTTGTGCATCAGGGGGAAGAGCTGCCCTATTTATTGAAGGCACTAGAGATGGGAGGCAGCAAAGAGCAGCGAGTGATTGTTCAAATTTGCGAAACCTATTTCTCGGCTTTGTGGTATTCGTTTCATCATATACATGAAGATCTTTATTTAAGCACCTATGAGAAAGATCATGAGCGAATTCAAGGGATTCAAGATGTCATGAAACTGATCGAAGATAAAAATGTTCAAAGCAATGTTGAAAAACTAGCAGTCTACTATAACCAGCTTTTATCGGACTGGAAGGAATTTCAGCAGACGCAGACAAGAGGTTTTGTGAAATGGTGTGCGGATCGTAAGAAGCCCTATGAGTGGGTACAGACATTTTACTATCACCAATAGTTGTTTTTCATAAGAAAAAGGCAGGGATCAACCCTGCCTTTTTTATTTATGCCATATTCTTTCTATTTCTACATGGTCTGGTTTAAAATATTTCAGGATGTAGACATCTGGATTGCTTAGTTGTTCCCACTCCTTGAATCCAATTGCAGGATCGGCGTGTTTTAGAAGCAGGCTCATAATATTGCCATGAGTGGCGAATAAAGTATGATCTCTTCCTGATTTTATTTGTTCATAGAGTGCCTCTACAATACGATTCATCGCTTCTAGGCTCGACTCTCCGCCTTCACAGGTCATATGCAAGTCCGAAAAACTGAGCTTTAGTTTTTCATACCAATCCTTCATTGGTTGACTGCTTAACCTACGTTCAGAGAGACGCTTATCCATTTGTACCTTGATCTGTTTGGCATGAGCAAGGGGCTCAACGGTTTGAATCGCTCGTTTATAAGGACTTGAGATGATGTGGTTGAGCTGAATGCCGGAAAAAAACTGTGCGAGTTCATGCGATTGTGTGATGCCTTGAGGCGTTAAAGACGCATCCTCGGATTGTCCATCTGCTTGACAGTGTCTGACGAAATAACATGTCTTCATAGGGGGGACACCTTCCTCTAAGTATAAAAAAATCATCCAATATTGGATGAGGGTTCACGAAAGTTTAGGTTCTATTTGTTCGTGTCTGCTTCTTTGTATGGATCTATCAGTTTTGAGGTTAGGTCTAAGTTGAACAAAAAATCATCTATGGTGTCTGTGCCAAAGGGAAGGGTGGAAAAATTAATTGGGATGCTGTCTTCTTGCGTATCTGAAGTAATTGGCTGTTTGTGCTGCTTTTTTCTCCAGTTCTTAAACAAGCGCATGTGAGGCCCCCTTTTCTAAAAAAAGATGGATTTATACATAATATACGGGGAGAGTTGTCCGAGCGTCAATTGTTTTCTTCAAAAGGATTTATTACATTTGTACGGAAAGAGCCACAGCTAAGTGCGGATCTTTCCGTGTTTTGACATGGCACGGTGTATGGCTTGTTGTACCTTTCGTTCGCATCTGATGTTGTATGGTTTCTTATGGAGTTTACTCGTCTTAAATTGACCAATTACACGGCGGACTCCTTGATCATAAATGATCAGCTCTCTGCTCGTTTGATCACTTAATAACGCTTGAAACCAGCTGTATTTTTTTAGCTGTGCTGCATTTCGTGATATATCATCTTCATCTACCTGTAAAAAAGGGATATACAGAGCAAGATTGAAGATGTCTAAAATGAATCCCATATTACCGGCCCCCTTCATATCGTTTATTACGATTAGAAAGGGGAATGGTTCCATACAGTTGATTTTAAAAACAATCCCAGTGCATGAACCATTCTTTATTGTCTTTGTCGTAATAGAAATACATCGTGCCGTTATCACCAATCATGAACCGAGGTTTTTCTTCTGAGGCGATTTGTAGCATGAATTCTCCTGACATCTGGTGGGGAGGAGATTGGATGTAAGCTCCGTATCCACCGATTTTTGTGAACGAGTAGTTTGAGTAATGCTCGAAGAAATGATCTGTCGCTTCTTCACTTTCATTAACCTCTGATAAGTCAACGTATGACCAAGCTTCCTCCCAGCATGGATAATCCGGTTGTTCCCCTTCGAGCCACTTTATCTGGAAAGGTTTAATTCCTTTCACGTCTTCAGGGGTCTCAGCGATTTCTAATCCTTCCATTGATGAATATTCAATGAGTTTCCAGCCATCACCGTTTTTGGCGATATCGATCGGAAGGGTTTTCTTGTTGATGAAAATTTGAATCATCTTACATTCATCAAAGCCGTTCATTCCCCCTGGTACTTCGGGTAAATACATTTGTAAAATGGGAATCATAGCTCCATCTTGATCTGCCGGCCACCCTTTATCACGTTGGATGAAAAAATGACCAGCAAACCAGCTGTACTTAGAAGGATCAGGGCGAAACCCGCCTATTTTGGCTACAATAGGTGTTTTTCCTAGTTGATTTAATTCGTCAAAAGCTTTGATCTTCATTTATCCATCCCCCATTCTTTAGCCAGCAATGTGTGCATCTTGAAACGTTCCATTCATATTGCCAGAGACAATGATGACATGTCCCCAAAATAAATCTCCGTCATGATAGTAGGCTTCGAATTCTCCATTTGGATAAGCATGGAGGCTTTCAAGAGAGATGCGGCTGATAAATTGATCCGGTGTGATCTCTTCTGAATTTTCAGCGGAGTCGTCTTGTTCCTGCCAATCTTTTGCTAGTTCAATTAGCTGATTTGCTGCATATGACTTCATGGAGGCATCCCATGTTGTCTGCTCTTCTACGAGTTGTCTAGCCGTTTTCAGAGAGTCATTCATTTCTTCCTCTTCTTCAAGATTGAAGTAAAGAAGGCACTCCTCATTGCCCCACTGCATGGTTGTTTCAAATAAGTCTAGTCCTTTCACTAATTCAAAGGTACCCAGCTTGTCATCGTGGTAAAAGATAGGTTGTTGAGCTTCTTCTAATATTTCTTGAAGTTCCTTATCTTCAGTATCTGTATCAACAAGTGAAACGAGCATAAATTCACCTTCACCTTTACGTACTTGAAGTGTGACGATAGATTCTTTATGTAATTGCGCTTGTTTGTCTCGTAATCCCTTTTTATCTGTTAACCAGCACAGTCTCACTTTTTCGGTTATGATGCGGTCTTTTTCCTTCCATGCAATGAGCGGGATTGAAGCAGTCCAAAGAGTCTCTTTTCCTGCTTTTCCTGCGCCGACTCCAGAAGGTCCTGTAACAGCCACGATGTCTATCACTTCTTCTGAGAATCTTTGTTCAAATATGTTGATTTGTTTGTTTGATTTCATAGGATGTCCCCCAGCTTGATTTATTTGATGGAGCTATACCTTTATCACACCTTACATTGGTAGGGGAAATCAAGCTTTTTTTACTTAAAACTGTTTTTAGGTTTGTGGCAGCAGAGAGGATACATGGATTGTAGGAGGTTGAGTCACAATAAAAAAGCAAATCGGTTCGGATTTTGTATAAATTTGGCTAATTGAGTCGAAAAGCCTAGGTGATTCTTCCTTTTCTTTATAATTACTTTGACACGATTAGATGAAAAAAGTAAAGTAGTACTGAGTGATTTACAAAACCTTCATCATTCTCTGAAACATGAAGCGGCAGTAAATTTAATGTAAATGGATATTTTTCCTTTTATTTACTCGTATTTTTTTTGAAACTTATGATGCTTCTTATTCGTTATATTAAAGGAGCACATGTAACCTGCGGAGAAAAGAGCATCGGAATGCTTGGTGCAGAAGATTTACATTTGCAAAATCAATGTAAATTTTTTATGATTTCATTTATATCAGATCGAAAATAAGAAAGAAGAGGTTTTATGAAAAAAATATTTGCGAACAAATATAGCTTTTTTGTTTTGGCTGTCCTTTTATTTTGGGCAAAATCGTACACAGCCTACAAAATGGACTTTAATTTAGGAGTGAAGGGATCTTTTCAAGAGGGTCTTCTCTTATTAAATCCATTTAGTTCAGCCATCGTGTTTTTAGGACTTGCTCTCTTTTTGAAGGGGCGTAAATCGGCCATTGTTTTAATTGTCATTGATTTTATTATGACCGCACTTTTATATGCGAATGTAGCGTACTATCGTTTCTTTGATGATTTTTTAACATTCCCGACAATGAAACAAGCCGGTAATCTTGGGGGAGGTATGACCGGCGGTGTGTTAGCAAGTATTAAGCCGCATGACCTTTTGTACTTCCTTGATATCATCATTTTAATTGCCATTGTCATTTGGAGACCAGAAGTGAAGAAGTTCCAAATGAAAAAAACTTTCGCACTGCTGATTGTGGCTGCAGGTGTTGGACTGTTCTTCGTTAACCTACACTTAGCTGAAAAAGATCGTCCAGAATTATTGACGAGAACATTTGATCATAAGTATATTGTGAAATATTTAGGTGTTTATAACTATGCGATTTATGACGGCGTGCAAACCGCACAAAATGCAACGCAGGTAGCAAATGCGAGTAGTGATGATTTAACGGATGTCGTGAACTATACGACCTCTCACTATGCGAAACCAAATGCAGAATACTTTGGTCAAGCAAAAGGAAAAAACATCATCAAAATCCATTTAGAAAGCTTCCAGTCATTTTTAATTGACTACAAGTTAAATGGAGAAGAAGTGACGCCGTTTTTAAACAAACTAGCTCATGGAAAAGAAGATTTTACGTATTTTGATAACTT
Source organism: Bacillus sp. FSL R5-0397 (assembly GCF_038593395.1). Taxonomy (NCBI): domain Bacteria; kingdom Bacillati; phylum Bacillota; class Bacilli; order Caryophanales; family Bacillaceae; genus Bacillus; species Bacillus sp. FSL R5-0397. Next base: position 907,673 of record NZ_CP151992.1, read on the forward strand.
CTTCCACCAGACTGGTCAAGGGAAGACTTCTGATGCTGAGCTCATGATGGATAATAGTATGTTTGGCTTGCCAGAGGGTGCAGCGTTTGTGACAAAAGGTGAAAATACCTTCCAATCACTTCCTGCCATCTTAGATCAAAAAGCAGGCTATACGAGTGCAGTGCTTCACGGGGATTATAAATCTTTCTGGAACCGTGACACGATTTATAAACATATGGGAATTGATCAATTCTTCGATGCATCTTATTACAACATGGATGAAGAAAACCTTGTAAACATGGGTCTGAAGGATAAACCATTCTTTAAAGAATCAATCCCAATGTTAGAATCAATGAAAAAGCCATTTTATGCACACTTAATGACATTGACCAACCATTATCCATTTAATTTAGATGAGAAAGATGCGACAATCGCTAAGGCAACAACTGGCGATAAAACAGTGGATAATTATTTCCAAACAGCGAGATACTTGGATGAGTCATTAGAACAATTCTTTAAGGACTTGAAAAAATCGGGTCTGTATAAAGACTCAGTGATTCTATTATATGGTGACCATAACGGTATTTCTGAGAACCATAACCGTGCAATGAGTGAGATTCAAGGGAAAGAAATTACGCCATATCAAAATGCACAAAATCAGCGTGTACCGCTCATGATTCGTATCCCTGGGAAACAAGGCGGCGTGAATCATACGTATGGCGGTGAAGTAGACGTGATGCCAACGCTTCTTCACTTACAAGGTATTGATTCAAATGAGTACGTGAATTTTGGAACAGATTTATTCTCTAAGAAGCATGATCAAACTGTTGCATTCCGTAACGGAAACTATGTGACACCAAAATATACCCTTGTAGATAATACGGTCTACGATACAAAAACGGGTAAAGTGGTGAAACAAAACAAAAAGACAGAAGCGATTAAAGCCCGTGTTGATAATCAGTTAAGCCTGTCAGATAAAGTACTGTACAGGGATCTTCTTCGATTCCATAAGCTATCTGATTTTAAACCAGTGAATCCATCTGATTATTTCTATGGTAAAACAAACAAAGAGACAGAAGAGGATTCTTCTGCTAACTAACTGAGTTTTGGGCAAGCACAGAAAGGTGCTTGCCTTTTTCTCTCTTACAGCTTGATTTGTTGGCAAAATATGTTTATATTTAGGGAGAAACAAGCGTGGCGTCAGCGGTCAGCTGGCGATAACTCATTTTGTCCTAGGGGATTTCAGGAGGAGCTTATGACAACAAATACAAAAACACAAAAAAAGAAATCAGAATTATGGGGCTGGATCAAAGCCATCTTAATCGCATTTATTGCTGTTTTTATCATTCGTAACTTTTTATTCGCACCGTATATTGTGAAGGGGACTTCTATGGAACCAACACTGCATGATACAGAGCGGGTGTTTGTGAATAAAACAGTCGATTACTTCGGCGATTATAAACGCGGACAGATCATTGTTCTTGATGGGGAAGACCGCAGTACTCACTATGTGAAACGATTGATTGGTTTACCTGGTGATAAAATCGAAATGAAAAATGACCAGCTATATGTGAACGGTCAAAAAGTGGCGGAGCCTTATTTAGCATCAAACAAAAAGAAAGCTGCCGCAGATGGCACCTTGTTGACACCTGATTTTGGTCCTCTTACAGTCCCTAAAGGAAAGTACTTTGTCATGGGTGACAATCGCCAAAACTCAATGGACAGTCGCAATGGTTTAGGTCTTTTTACAAAGAGTGACATTCAAGGGACAACATCATTCGTGTTTTATCCCTTCCAAGATATTCGCTTAATCAATCACTAATCAATAAGAAAAAGCACACAGGCGTGTGCTTTTTTTGTTTGGTTAAGACTGGCTTTTTGAAATCGCCTGTTCTAGATCTGCCAGAATATCTTCAATCGCTTCTGTTCCAACAGATAAACGAATAAGTTCTGGTGTCACCCCTGTGGCTTTTTGCTCTGCTTCACTTAATTGCTGATGCGTTGTGCTGGCAGGGTGGATGATGAGTGACTTAGAGTCGCCTACGTTTGCAAGATGTGAGAAAAGCTGAACCGAATCAATGAGTTTTTTTCCTGCGTCTTTGCCACCTTTAATGCCGAATGTGAGGATGGCACCTTGTCCTTTTGGTAAATAAGTTTGAGCCAGCTCAAAGGATTCATGGCCTTCAAGACCTGGATAGCTGACCCATTCTACAAGAGGATGATCTTGTAAAAATTGTGCTGTCTTCAATGCATTTTCACTGTGGCGTTTAAGACGTAGATGCAAGGTTTCTAAGCCTTGCAAGAGTAAAAATGAGTTGAATGGTGATAATGCCGCCCCTAGATCACGTAAGAGCTGTACACGTGCCTTTGTGATATAAGCCGCTTCCCCAATTGCTTCCGTATACGTCAGGCCATGATAGCTTGGGTCTGGTTCAGTCAGTCCTTTGAACTTATCGCTATCACCCCAAGGAAACTTGCCGCTGTCGACGATGACTCCGCCAATGGATGTGCCGTGGCCGCCGATGAATTTCGTCGCTGAATGGACGACAATGTCTGCGCCAAATTCAATCGGTCTTAACAAATAAGGGCTGGCAAGTGTATTATCCACAATTAGAGGGATGTGGTGCTTGTGTGCAATGGCTGATACGGCTTCAATATGTAAAATGTCGCCTTTTGGATTTCCGATGCTCTCTGCATACACTGCTTTTGTTTTATCTGTAATGGCTGCTTCAAGTTCTTCAAGGTTTGAGGAATCCACAAACTTTACTGTTATTCCAAGCTTTTTCAAGGTATGCGCAAATAAATTATATGTGCCGCCATACAGACTGCTGGAGGATACGATTTCGTCACCAGCTCCTGCAATGTTTAAAATGGAGTAAGTGGTCGCTGCTTGTCCTGAGGAGACAGCAAGTGCACCAATTCCACCTTCAAGCTCAGCGATCCGTTTTTCAAACACATCATTTGTCGGGTTCATAATACGTGAATAAATATTACCGGGTTCCTGAAGTCCAAATAAATTCGCCGCATGCTCACTATCTCTAAAACCGAAAGAGCTTGTTTGGTAAATAGGTACAGCTCTTGAATAGGTGGCTGAGTCCAGTTCTTGACCTGCGTGAATTGCTTTTGTTTCTAAACGAAATTGAAGTTCTTCTGACATGTGTGTATCCTCCTTTTGTTAGATAAAACCAACTACTTTAATAAGAAATATTTAATAAGACTATAAATCTTGTTTACTGCCCGGTCAATCATTTTTTAGATAAATCTGAAAAAACAATAAATATAGTTGACATGTCGGAATAGTATGTATTAACATAAGCATACTGAAAATACCAACAAGAATCGCTGATCGGTCAACCGAAGGCTCGTTCACTCAGGCATGAGTGAAGGGCCTTTTTTTATTTTAATCAGGAGGGAAGCTGAAGATGGAGAAAAAGAAAAAACGAAAAAAATACAGAAAACATTTGGATATCACATTAGACATTTTGATTGAGCGGAACAAATATGAGATTTACAGCAATCAAGAACGAATAGAAGAAATTTACGATCGTATTGATGAAAAGCATACAAGGTCGAAATAACCATTTTATAAAATATAGTTGATTTATAGGAATAATATGATTTAGGATGGTGCTAACAACTCAATATGAATAGCTGATCGGACAACACGAAGGCTCTTATCTCTCTTTTGGGATAAGGGCCTTTCTGTGTATCTATCTGATGACAAGAGGAGTGAACTTGCAATGACTATTTCCATTGATATTGTGGATAAGTCTTTTTGGAAAGACAAACAAACCATTCAAGTGCTTGAAAACGTAAGGCTCACCATCGTTCCTGGTGAATTCGTGACGGTGATTGGTCCGAGCGGATGCGGGAAAAGTACATTGCTGAAGATGATTGGAGGCCTTGATACAGATTATGATGGGCAGATCGTGATAGGAGAAAGGCGTGTGGTAGAACCAGGAATGAAACAGGGCTTTATCTTTCAAGAGCATCGCTTGTTTCCATGGCTGACGGTCGAAGAAAATATCGCTGCCAATTTCAATTTAAAACAGGCGTCTGTTCGCCGCAAAGTGGATGAATTAATTGAAATTGTTCGGTTAAAAGGTTTTGAACACGCCTATCCACATGAGCTTTCAGGCGGGATGTCACAACGTGTTGCTATTGCAAGAGCACTCCTGCGTGATCCGGAGATTTTATTGCTTGATGAACCTTTTGGTGCGCTAGATGCATTTACACGGAAACACTTACAGGATGTACTGCTGGATATTTGGCAGGAGAAAAGAACAACGATGGTGCTTGTCACTCATGATATTGACGAATCCATTTATTTAGCCAATGAAATTGTGCTGTTACAAGCAAGACCCGGTCGAATTCATAAAATCCTTCCCGTGAACTTACCATTCCCGCGGAATAGAACGTCAACAGCTTTTCAGAGCTTAAGACAAAAGGTGCTTTCAGAATTTGAGAAAACAGATGAGCTGTTACTGACGAATGGCTCAGGAATTTAAGGAGGTCAAATTGAATGAAAAGGCAAAAAAGGATCGTTCTCTTTCTGGGTATCCTCCTTGTATTAGCTGGGTGTGGTCAAGCAGCGAATGGATCAGAAGACAAGCCGAAAGAGATTCGGATTGGGATTCAGCAAAGTCTAAGCCCACTTCTTTTAGCAAAGGAAAAAGGGTGGTTTGAGCAATCATTTGAAAAAGAAGGTGTGAAAGTCAAGTGGGTGGAGTTCCAAAGTGGTCCTCCCCAATTCGAAGGACTCGCCGCCAATCAATTAGATTTTTCACAGGTTGGTAATTCACCTGTTATAGCTGGTCAGGCAGCAGGTATTGATTTTAAGGAAATTGGTTTATCTCAGGATGGGTTAAAGGCGAATGGAATTTTAGTGAATAAGAACAGTGAGATTCAAAAAGTAGAAGATTTAAAAGGAAAAAAAATCGCCGTTGCCAAAGGAAGCAGTGGTTTTGACTTTTTATACAAAGTATTAGATCAGGCTGGTTTATCTGCAAAGGATGTTCAGATCATTCAGCTTCAGCCGGATGAGGCAATATCTGCGTTTGAAAATGGATCAGTTGATGCTTGGTCGATCTGGGAGCCGTTCTTATCACTTGAAACGATAGAAAAGGGAGCAAAGCTACTGGTTAATGGAGAAGCGACCGATTTATATTCACCTGGATTCACACTTGTCAGATCCAAGTTTGCCGATGAGTACCCTGAACTAGTGGTGCAATTTTTAAAAGTATATGACAAAGCGGTGAAATGGCAGAAAGACCATCAACAGGAAGCCATTACACTTTATGCTCGTTTGAAACAATTAGATCAGAAGGTGGTGACACAAGTATTAAACAATACAGAGCCGCTCAATGAGCCCATTTCTAAGAAGATCATAAACGCTCAGCAGCATACAGCTGATTTTCAATATCAAACAAAGGCGATTCAGCGGAAGATTGATGTCAATCAGGTGGTAGATAATTCGTTTATTGAAAAAATGCTGAAAGAGGAGAAGAGTTGATGAAAGCTGCATCTAACCCAGCCCTTGTGACTAAAACTGAGCGAATGAAGAAAAAAAGGAGAAAAGCTTCATCCTTCATCATGTTAAAAGGATTTGTATTACCTGCTTTACTCATTGCGATTTGGCAGGGAGCTGCTGCTTCCCAAATCGTTTCTTCTACTGTACTACCTGCACCCACTGTCATTGCGGAATCTTTTCGTGAGTTGATTCGTTCCGGTGAGCTGTTTGGCCATCTTTACATCAGTCTCTACAGAGCAATATGCGGGTTTTTACTTGGGGGAGGTTTAGGACTTGCGATGGGTCTGTGTGTCGGTTTTTCTAGGAAAACCGAGCAGTATGTAGATCCGACCTTGCAAATGCTGAGAACAGTTCCTCATTTAGCGGTGACTCCTTTATTTATTCTTTGGTTTGGTTTTGATGAATCAGCGAAAATTTTATTGATTGCACTTGGGGCTTTTTTTCCGATCTATATCAATACTTTTCTAGGAATTCGCAGTGTAGATAACAAGCTTTTCGATGTGGCTCGCGCTTTAGAGTTTAATCTGTATCAAAATATCACAAAGCTCATTTTACCTGCTGCCCTTCCTCATATTCTTCTGGGCGTGAGGCTTTCATTAGGCATTGCCTGGCTTGGTTTAGTGGTGGCTGAATTGATGGGGTCGAGTAGTGGAGTCGGCTACATGATTATGGATGCAAGACAATTCTCGCAAACGGATAAAGTGTTTGTAGGGATTATCATCTTTGCGGTAGTTGGTAAGATGACTGATTCATTTGTACGGCTGTTAGAAAAGCGATTGCTCAAATGGCGCATAAGTTATCAAGGTGAAAAATAATAGGAGGCGATATGATGAATATTCTATGGTTTATTCCAACGCATGGGGATGGGCGTTATTTAGGATCTTCGAAAGGGGCAAGACAGGCAGACTATCCGTATTTTAAACAAATTGCTCAAGCTGCCGATCAGCTTGGGTACACAGGGGTCTTGCTGCCTACTGGTAGATCTTGTGAAGATCCATGGCTGACAGCGGCCGCTTTAGCTGCAGAAACAACCCATTTAAAGTTTCTTGTGGCTCTTCGGCCAGGGTTGATGCAGCCATCTGTTGCTGCTAGAATGACCTCCACATTTGATCGGCTTTCAGGCGGGAGACTGCTGATCAATGTTGTAGCGGGAGGAAGTAAAGAAGAACTTGAAGGAGACGGGCTATTCATTTCTCATGATGAACGTTATGAGGCAGCAGAAGAATTTTTGACCATATGGAAGAGGTTATTGAAAGGAGAGAATGTTCAGTTTCAAGGGAAGCATCTGCAAACACAAAATGGACGGCTGTTATTTCCACCAGCTCAAACACCACATCCACCCGTTTTTTTTGGAGGATCATCAGAAGCAGGCATTCAAGCCGCTGCAAAACATACAGATGTTTATTTAACTTGGGGCGAGCCGCCTGCACAAGTAAAAGAGAAAATCGCACAAGTGAAAAAGCAGGCTGAAAAGGAGGGAAGAACGGTGAGGTTTGGTATTCGACTTCATGTGATCGTGAGGGAAACGGAAGATGAAGCTTGGCAGGCAGCGGAACATCTGATTCGTCATTTAGATCAAGAGACTATTGATGATGCGCAAAAGACTTTACAAGGGATGGACTCAGTAGGGCAAAAACGAATGGTTGAATTACATCAAGGGAATAAAGAGAAGCTTGAAATTAGCCCTAATCTTTGGGCGGGCATTGGCTTAGTTAGAGGCGGGGCAGGAACAGCGCTCGTCGGGGACCCGCATACAGTAGCAGAACGTATAATAGAATATCAGTCTCTAGGTATTGATACATTTATCTTTTCTGGTTATCCGCACTTAGAAGAATCTTATTATTTAGCAGAACTTGTTTTCCCGCTTCTCCCATTTAAAAGAAATGGTGATGCAGGACCACACGTTCCTGCTGGTGAAATTATTGGGAACAATTACTTTCCTGATACAGCCTCTGCTGCAAGTTCCTCATAAATGAAAGCAAAGCAGTCATACTTGTCGGGCTGCTTTGCTTTTTTTATAGAAAGAGAAGCAAGTAAAATGATATGTGCTGTGGAAGAAGGCAAGGGCTTTTTTCCCAACAGGTTTTCTTGTATATACATATTTTAAGAGACAAGAGAAGAAGGAAAATATGCTCACTCTTTTGTCGGAATTATCAGTTAATATGTCGTATTTGATGTGTTAACGACATATAATTAGGACTTTTATATCTGATATATCGGGGGAATTCTTTCTATCTCAAAAAAATGAAAGATTAAATAGAAGAGATGATGAAAATGAACTATTTGAAAAAAGGCAGAAAAAAGATGGATTTATTGACAATATATGGGTTTTGTGGTTCTTATGTTGTGGTGAAAAATAGTAAAAAAGGGAGAATTTATACAGTTGAACATGAATAATTGAATAAAAAGTCACATTTTACACGAAAATATGTTCGGTCAAAAATGGGATCTTCTGTTGATGTTTGGAGTGTGACGCCTATGATACGATCATCATAAGCTGGGAGGTGAAAAGTATGACTTATGCAGCGCCGCAAGTTGACTATTCCACTATGGAACCTGCTATTATGGACCAAGCTTGGTTCTTAGTATTTGTTGCTGTCCTTCTTGGATTGGGAGCAACAGTTGTTCTAGGAGCAGCAGTTTGGTGTTTAGCAAACGGCAAGGGTAGCTTTACAGGAGCCGTTCAGTGGGAAAGTGGCTTAAAAGTCCAAATTGAATGTAAGTAGCTATACTTAGGATTCATCTTTTTACTTCTTAGATAAGACACCAGGGCTAAACCGTCTGTGGCGGGCGGTTTAGCCTGATCTGTTTTTAAAGAATATGCAGACACTTGGAGGTTATATGTTTACGATCGAGAATTTAACCAAGACGTATAAAAATAACGTGACTGCTGTCAATGATTTTCATTTGAAAATTGCCCCTCATCAAATCGTTGCTGTGGCTGGACCAAATGGATCCGGTAAAACAACGATGATTAACTGTGTACTCGGCATCATTAAGCATACAGAAGGAACCATTCATATCAAGGATGTCACAAATGATGATCCATCCTTTAAAAAACAAGTCGCCTATGTTCCAGATGATCTGCTGCTCCCTGAAGCATTGACTGGTGCTGAATATTTAGATTTTGTTTCTTCTATGTATGAATGTAAAACAATTCAAAGAAGAAATCAACTAATTGAATTGTTTGATATGGAATCAGCTTTATCAAGACCGATTGAAACCTATTCCCATGGAATGAAAAAAAAGACACAGCTGATTGCTGCCTTTATGCTTGAGAGTCAATTAGTGATCATGGATGAGCCCTTTAGAGGACTTGATATTGAAGCGGTTATAAACACAAAGAAACTGATGAAACGTTATGCCGAGCACCATGGTGCAATCTTGCTTTCAACGCATGATATGCTTTCAGCGGAAGAGCTGTGCCACAAGATCGCCATTATTTCTAAAGGAAATAAAATGGATGAAGGGACGGTTTCAGCCTTAAAAGAAAAGTATCAATCAAGCACATTGGAACAGGTGTTTCTGAAAGCTTCAATGTTAAGTGATAGGGGTGCACATTTTGATGAAATCATTAATCATTTCTAAAATGATGCTTAAAATGTGGCAGCAGGAGATGTATAAGCTCTTTGATACTCAAACGAAGCGAATCATTGTGGTCTTATTCTTTTTGTTTGCAGTCACAATGGGAGCCATCATCGGATACAGTTTTACGGGTGTCTTTATGAAGGCTTTCTTAAATGGAGATGAACGTTCACTTGGGTTGTTGGCTGTGTCGATGGCAATCAATGCATCCATTTTTACAAGCTTGTTATTTGTGCTGATCAAAGTCAGAACACCTGAACAAGATCGTTTTTCTATGCAGCTCAGCTGGTTTCCGCTGTCTACCTTTCAAAAAAGTCTTGGTTACTTCATTCCGATGGTGACAGTCGTGACAGGGCTTGTTTTATTTTTCATCGGGATCTTGCTTTTACCTAATTTTATTGCACAAGGGATCGGTATTTTCTTTATTCTTACATTCTTTTTGATGGTGCTTTTGCAATCGCTCTTTGTCTTAACACTGCTTCAGCTCATTTACAACGTGACTTATTTACTCGTACTAAAATTAAAATTACCGTTGCAAAAATTTGCAGCGATATTTGTTTTATTAGCGCTAGTTGTAGCGTATGGAATGACACATTTCGACATCAATCAAATACAGCAATCATATGTACAGTTTGATTATCATTTGATGTATTTTACAGCGCCGTTTTTCTTAGCGGCACAAGGGATGTCTCCTGACGGGGTGAATTATGCGATTTTGATCCTCTTCATCTCATTATCTGCGGGAGGCGCATTTATTTCTCTTGCTTTAATGCCAATTATGGCTGAGAAAAAAGCGTTAACCTTTCTGCACAAACTACCATTTTCATCTTCGAAAAAGTGGTCACTCATTGTAAAGGAAATAAAGTCACAAGTGAGAAATGAAGAAAATATTTTAAACTTTCTCATCCTCCTTATTGTCATTTTATTTGTCCGTTATCAGTTTGCCTTCCGCTTTGAAGGAGAAGCTTTTTTTGTCTTATGTGCGCTAGCTGGGTTAACAGCTTTTAATTCATTTGGCAATGACAAACGTATGCTTGGGATGTATAAAACGTTTGGTCTAAGGCCATGGGAAGTGGCTCTTTATAAGTTTCTCGGACTTTTGCTCGTTGGTGTGATCCAAATTGTTTTATTTATGATCACAACACTGACGCTCCCGGATCAGATCTGGATCGTGTTGATTGGCGCTGCTGTCTTGTGTAATGCAACGGCTCTCTTTTATGTGGTAGGTATTTTATTACCCCTTGATCGAAATAATCCTTACACAGGTATTTTCTCGTTTGGAGCGCTTATTTTAATCATGATTCCGATTGTATTTATTGGAAACTATGTGATAGGGGAATCGAGTCAAATGCTTCAGTGGCTGCTTGTGGCAGGATTTGAATGTCTGCTCATCTTTGCCATATATAAAGGTTTTTCATGGAGGTATTCACATGATTCAACTTCTTAACAATAAGCTAAAGATTGAGCGGGTGCCGGCACTTGCGCCATATGTGACTTTACAAAAAAGGCATTTGACTGATACGCAGTACGGAAGCTCACTTCCAATTAACGAAAGTGCATATCATATGTTAACGAAAGTGGATGGTCAAAGGACAGAGGCGAGTATTACGGCAGAACTCGCCGATTTGTTTCAGGTCGATGAGTCTGTGATTGCCCGCGATTTTTATCAATTGATGATGGGGCTGAATCAGCATCACTTGCTGTCGATTCATTATCAATCGCCATATCGGACTGTCACAGCCTTCTGTCAATTTTTTAAGCAGTATCAAGTAAAGATGAAAGAGCGATTTGACTGCACGGGTCATTCATTTCTTCACATATTGGGTACGGCTCTGCTGATGGTGACGCGCAAAATCATCTTTTTCTGGGTGCTCTTTATGATCATGGCGGGAATCGCCTTTTTATTTATTCCTGATCCATCGATTGCAGCCATTGCGATTTATTTTACGATTATTTATTTCGGATTAATTACTGGAACCGCCTTGCATGAGGCGGCACATGGGTATGCACATCGGAAGTTCGCCGGCCGGGATGGTCCTCAAGGCTTTTTTGCGAGCGATATGATGTCTGTGAAATTTGTGAGGCCTGTTTTAGATCCGTTTCAGAAAAAACAGGTGTGGATTACACTGCTTGGTCCGCTTTTGCCGGGGCTCATTGGCGCAGCCGGAATCATTGTGACTGTTTTATTTCTAAAAGAAAATCCAATTTCGACAGGATTTTTCATTTTTTCAATCACGTATTTTATTCAATTGCTCTACCTTCTTCCGTTTATGGGGGATGGTAAGTCTATTATGAAGCAGTTATTGCTTGGTGGAATGGGAGGACAACGATCATGAACGTTCAGGCAATGAAACAAGGTGCAATTGTTGGTAGTTTCCTAGGTTTCTTAGGTTTTCCGATGCTGACCATTGGTGTTCTGTTCTATCACTTATTTCAATCAAAAACAAATAATGAATTATTATTTAACAGTCTTGCTTTTGAGATGGAAGGTTCGTCTGCATTTACGTTCCAAATCAAACCAAACTTTTTTATTTATATGGTTGTCATTTTTGCTGTCAGTTTTCTCATTGTGGCATTCCTATCAGCCATGAAACAGAAAAAAGCGAAAGATTAGGAGAATTTTCCTAATCTTTTTTTGTATAATCAACCAAATTTTAGTATAATAAAAAATAAAAGTATAAAAGGGGATATCAATGATTAAGAAATGGAGCATTCTTTTATTGACTGTTTTTCTATTAGCAGGATGCGGCGAGAAGGCTGCAGGAACAACAACGACAGAGAAAACGGTCTCTAAAATAGAAACAGAGTCTGACTCTAAAAACCAAGTAACGATTGAAAAAATGAAATTGACAAAGAAAGAAAAAAACTTACTAGAGGCATCAACGACGAATGAAATAGTAGCTCTTACACTTAAAGGATTAACGAAGAATGATAAGAGTATTACGTTTATCGGGAGCCACTACAAAAATGGCCGGCTAGTTGATAAGGAAGTATCTTCTTCGACTTTTACGTTACATCAGGATGGAACTGACCAAACGATGAATATACTTTTACAATTAAGAGATGAGAAAGATACATATGAATCACAATTTAGTATGTGGTCAGACAACAAGAATGAGGGAATGACAAAAGCAACAGCAAGTTTTCCGTTCAAAATAAGTGATTATGTTTTTTCTGCACAATCTGATACTGTCAAAGTCTCTTCTGGAGAAAAGGCACTGATTGCATATACAGCGGCAATGGGAAAAGACGGGAATTCACCGATGCTTGAAAGGATTGAGAAAAATCCTAAGCAAGCGCTGAAGAATAAGTCACATGCCTACTTATTTTATATCCAGCTCGATTAATAACTATCGTAATATATATGGAGAATATGAATTTTTTTGACGAAAAATCTTCATATTCTCTTGACGAATTGTTAAGAAAGTTGTAACATAATAAAAGTCAACGCAATGATGTTGTCTTTAAAAGATTGATGCGGGTGTAGTTTAGTGGTAAAACCTCAGCCTTCCAAGCTGATGTCGTGAGTTCGATTCTCATCACCCGCTCCAATACATAATTTTGTTTATAACGCAGTATTTCGTTTCATAGATAAACGAAGTGTTGCGTTTTTTATTATGTCAGTATAATGTAAAGAGCACTGTGACCTACAGTGCTTTTTCAATGAGTTCATATTTACTTTCTCCACCATGTATTTGTATAAACATCTTCGTCAAGGATTGTATAAGTGCCTCACTCTTTTCCCGGGAAATAGATGGTGGGAAGAGAATGATTTGAAGAATGCTTTTTGTGTCTTGAGAAATTTGAGCTTTACTTGGTTGAGAAAATAACCCTTTAAGCTCTGCGCCATCCTGCCATTCAATATGACCAGTTTCATTTTTGGATAATGAAAGAGGCCCTTTCAATTGATCGGCATCTAATGTAAGGATAGGCAAGAAATATTTTAATGAAAAAAATATCGACAAATCCTGTACGGAATTGGTCGAGTCAATAAATTGTTCTTTTTGAATATCAGCAAGAAGCGGAAGAAAGGGGACACCTTCTAGAAGATTCGTCCATTCTTTGATCGCTGGTACTTCTTCCAAAGTTTGATCTTCATATTCAAAAAACAAAGATTCTTGAAACAGGCGCAATCGGCCTTTTAACATTTGAGGGGATTTTCCTATCTCAATATGTGAATATTCAATCTGTCCAACATGGATAGACGGGTTTTGAGGTTGGGAGATTTCCATTTGTATCTTCACAGTGACTCACTCCAATCGGTCATGATACACTCGTATTATACTGAAAACAACTGAAGAAACAAAGAAAGGAGGTTTGCAAGGTGATTCATGTTGGACAATTAAAAGAAGAGTTAATTCAATATGCGAACGAAATTGGTGTCGATAAAATTCGATTTGCAAGTGCTGATACATTTGATTCATTAAAGGACCGCCTCATCTTACATGAATCGTTAGGGTATTTGTCCGGTTTTGAAGAGCCTGATATCGAAAAACGAACAAATCCTGCTTTGTTGCTTCCAAAAGCAAAATCAATTGTCGCCATTGCGCTCGCATACCCTTCCAAAATGAAAGATGCTCCCCGAAGTACAAAGGATGCAAGAAGAGGGATTTTTTGCAGGGCTTCATGGGGAACTGATTATCATGTTGTGCTGAAAAAAAAGCTCGACATGCTTGAAGAGTTTTTGCGCAGTAAACACGAAGATATACGGACAAAATCAATGGTGGACACAGGTGAATTGTCTGACCGTGCTGTAGCTGAACGTGCTGGCATTGGCTTTAGTGCAAAGAACTGTATGATTATCACACCAGAGTTCGGATCTTATGTCTATTTGGCTGAGATGATTACAAATGTTCCATTTGAACCGGATGAGAAAATAGAAGACCAGTGCGGAACTTGTAATAAATGTGTGGATTCATGCCCAACGGGTGCTCTTGTGAATCCAGGCCAGCTCAATTCTCAAAGGTGTATTTCGTTTTTAACACAGACAAAAGGGTTTTTACCTGACGAATTTCGCTCGAAAATAGGGAATCGGTTGTATGGATGTGATACGTGCCAAACGGTCTGCCCAATTAATAAAGGGAAAGACTTTCATCTACATCCTGAAATGGAGCCAGATCCTGAAATTGCAAAGCCGCTCTTAAAGCCACTGCTGACAATCAGCAATCGTGAGTTTAAAGAGAAGTATGGTCATGTTTCTGGATCATGGCGAGGGAAAAAGCCTATTCAGCGGAATGCCATTTTGGCACTTGCTCACTTTAAAGATGCATCTGCTTTGCCAGATTTGGTTGACCTGATGCATAAAGATCCAAGACCGGTCATTCGAGGCACGGCTGCTTGGGCAATCGGTAAAATTGGCGATGGTCAGCAGCTTTCAGAACTCGAAAAAGCCCTTGAGCGGGAAAGTGATGAAGAAGCAAAACAAGAGATCATCAAAGGGATTGAATTGTTACAAACACCTTTAAATACTAAATAACCTCCCATTGAACATAGAATGAACCAAACAGAGATGTTAAAAAAAGTTTGGTGGTGTCTGTGTGAAACAATTATTAGAACAAACGTTAGAAGACAGACTGGCATATTTATTAAATGGCAGTACGATCAAACAGCCCCAGCTGATGTCTGATGTGGACGCTGTGGAGCGAAAGAAAGAGCTGTTTGCAAGAAGACAAGTTGAGATTGTCAAGGCGAAAGCAAAAGCAAAACTTCTCGATTCAGCTATTCAAGATGATGGAGCTCAGCAAGTACAATATCTCGCGCACCTCACTTATGTCTGTAAGGATATAGACGATTCTTTTTATTTAGAGGAACAGGTTGAGAAAAGAGAAGCGTTTCTTTATAACGACATGCTTGTGAAAGATCGGATGATGTTAGAAGAACGACAAAAGGAAGGTCAGGTGGATGAGCGCTTCCAAAATGAAGACCAATTTGGAAGAGCTTTTCACTATGACCGGCGTGCAGCTGTTCAATATGCTGAGACGTATTGGAATAAACGGAATCCAGCCTATAAAAATTTTGAAGATAACTGTACGAATTTTATTTCACAGTGTCTAAAAGCAGGGAATGCACCAACGAGAGGATATCCGAACCGTGGATCTGGCTGGTGGGTTCGTCCACATACATGGAGCTACAGCTGGACGGTGGCACATTCGATGAAAAATTATTTAACGAATTCCAAAGCGGGGTTGAGAGCGAAGAAGCTCAAGGAGCCGCAGGAGCTTCAAATAGGTGATGTTATTTGCTACGATTTTGAGGGTGACGGTAGGTATAATCATACAACCATTGTCGTTGATCATGATAAAGGCGGAATGCCTCTTGTGAATGCACAAACGTATGACAGCCGTATGCGTTACTGGTCGTATGAAGATTCAACGGCTTATACACCTAGTATTCGTTATACGTTTTTTCACATTTTGGACGATGCTCCGAAGGATAGTTAATGGTATAATGTTGAGCGGAAAAGAAAATTAGAGGTGAACTTTTTTGGGACTTCATGTCGTTTTATATCAACCAGAAATTCCAGCTAATACTGGAAATATTGCGCGTACATGTGCAGCAACAAATACAACACTTCATCTGATTCGTCCGCTTGGTTTTTCGACAGATGATAAAATGCTGAAGCGTGCAGGACTCGATTATTGGAAATATGCCAATGTCGTCTATCATGATTCATTAGATGAATTGTTTGAGGCTCATCCGAAGGGGCAATTTTTCTATATCACAAAGTTTGGGCAAAAGCCGCATACAACGTTCGATTACTCGCAGCTAGATGAAGACTACTTCTTCGTATTTGGCAGAGAAACGAGTGGCTTGCCAAAAGATTTGATTGAACGGAATATGGATCGCTGTCTACGTTTACCAATGACAGAGCATGTTCGTTCACTGAATCTATCGAATACGGCAGCGATTCTTGTGTATGAGGCGCTTCGTCAGCAACAATACCGAGATTTAATATAAGAACATGATAAAAAGCCGAGATCCCATCTCGCTTTCAGTGAATATGTAAGTGCTGAAAATATGAACGAAATGAAAAAGGATGTTCCGCTGATGGAACATCCTTTTTTTCATTTACCAGGCTTGCCTTCGTAGCCAGCTGTGAAAATGGATACTAAAAACGTAATGATGACGCCCATCATAATGACCGTTCTCATATAAGCTCCCCCTTATCCCTTTGTTCCTTTGCTGCCGGTTTCATATGTTGTGAAGTTCGCCTTGAAAAGCAGGAGATGAAGATCATTTTTCTCCTGTTTTTCCTTTATTATGAAGGGTCTTGCGGATGGTTGTCAATTCAGTTTGCCAATTCGTCATTTTGAAGAACGAAAGCATGTAATAGGACGCCTCCGCATAGATTGTAAAACAGTATCTGATTTCTAGCTTCAATCTTGAAAGAGGAGGTTCATATGGATATTTTAAAGAAAATTGAACAGCACAGAGAAGAAGAGCAGCGACTGAAATGGGAAGGCACCTTCAGCGAATATTTAGATATTATTAAAGAAAATCCACTTGTCGCTCAATCTGCTCATTCTCGCGTTTATCATATGATTAAGGACAGCGGGATTGAAGAGGAGAATGGGGTCAGAACCTACAAATTTTTTGATCAGGAGCTTTTTGGTTTAGAGGAATCATTGGAAAGGCTAGTGGAAGAGTATTTTCACCCTGCGGCTAAACGTTTAGATGTCAGAAAGCGTATTTTATTGTTAATGGGGCCAGTCAGCGGCGGGAAATCGACGCTTGTCACAAGGCTGAAAAGAGGGCTGGAAGAGTATTCACTAACAGATCATGGCGCAGTCTATGCGATTAAAGGCTGCCCAATGCATGAAGATCCGCTTCATCTCATTCCGCAAAATCTGCGGGAGGATTTTTATAGAGAATATGGCATACGTGTGCAGGGGAATTTATCACCTTTGAACTTGATGAGGCTGGAAGAGGAATATGGTGGCCGCATTGAGGATGTGAGAGTGGAACGAATCTTTTTCTCAGAGGACAAACGGACCGGCATTGGTACTTTCAGTCCGTCGGATCCGAAATCTCAGGACATTGCTGACTTAACAGGAAGTATTGATTTTTCAACGATTGCTGAATTTGGTTCAGAGTCAGACCCGCGTGCGTACCGGTTTGATGGAGAGCTCAATAAAGCGAACCGTGGAATGATGGAATTTCAGGAGATGTTAAAGTGTGATGAGAAATTTCTATGGCATCTTCTTTCATTAACGCAGGAGGGAAATTTTAAGGCGGGGCGTTTTGCGTTGATTAGTGCGGATGAATTGATTGTTGCACATACGAATGAAACGGAGTATCGGTCATTTATTTCAAATAAAAAGAACGAGGCTTTACACTCAAGAATTATTGTGATGCCGATCCCTTATAATTTAAAGGTGACAGAGGAAGAACGCATTTATCATAAGATGATTTCAGAAAGTGATGTCTCAGATGTTCATATTGCACCGCACACGCTAAAGGTAGCTGCGATGTTCTCTATTTTGACAAGGCTGAAAGAGCCGAAGCGGTCTGATATCGATTTGGTGAAAAAAATGCGACTGTATGATGGGGAAAGTGTCGAAGGTTTCCAATCTGTTGATATTGATGAGATGAAAAAGGAATTTCATGACGAAGGAATGAGCGGAATTGACCCGAGATATGTCATTAACCGCATTTCATCCACTATTATTCGAAAGAACATGGAATCCATCAATGCACTGGATGTCCTCCGTTCCTTAAAAGAAGGACTCGATCAGCATCCATCGATCTCAAGTGAAGATCGGGAGCGTTATTTGAATTTTATTTCTGTCGCACGAAAAGAGTATGACGATATGGCGAAGAAGGAAGTTCAAAAGGCATTTGTGTATTCCTATGAGGAGTCTGCGAAAACTCTCATGGATAATTACTTAGATAATGTCGAGGCGTACTGCAATAAAAACAAACTGCGTGATCCGTTAACAGGTGAAGAAATGAATCCTGATGAAAAGCTCATGCGTTCAATTGAGGAACAGATCGGCATTTCTGAAAACGCCAAGAAGGCATTCAGAGAAGAAATCCTTATTCGGATTTCTGCTTATGCGAGAAAGGGCAAACGCTTTGATTATAATTCTCATGAGAGATTACGAGAAGCTATTCAGAAGAAGCTCTTTGCCGATTTGAAAGATGTCGTGAAAATTACGACATCGACAAAAACGCCGGATGAGCAACAGTTGAAAAAGGTCAATGAAGTAGTGGCGCGATTGATTGATGAGCATGGCTATAATTCCACAAGTGCAAACGAACTCTTAAAATATGTAGGTAGTCTTCTGAATCGTTAATAAATGAAGGAGGCATTATTGGCGCAAACCAGCACCGGTAATGTCTTTTTTAAAAATCGTCGTCATTTCGACGACGGCCAGCATACGATAATGGAATCGATGGGTACAAGAATTGTCCAAAAAGGTGAGGAGGGGGATGGATGTCCCGGCAAGAAAAAAGTCAGTTTATTGTGTCTCAGGAAGACTGGTCCCTCCATCGAAAAGGCTTTGATGACCAGCAGCGTCATCAGAAAAAAGTCAAAGAGGCGATTAAAAACAATTTGCCGGATCTTGTCACAGAGGAAAGCATCATTATGTCTAATGGCAAAGATGTGGTCAAAATTCCGATCCGTTCTTTAGATGAATATAAAATTCGGTACAACTATGATAAGAATAAGCATGTAGGTCAAGGGGATGGAGACAGCCAAGTTGGCGATGTGGTCGCTCGGGATGGATCTGACAGTAAGCAAGGGCAGGGAAAAGGTCAAGGTGCTGGAGATCAAGCCGGCGATGATTATTACGAAGCAGAAGTCTCATTAATGGATTTAGAGGAAGCGCTATTTCGTGAGCTGGAGCTACCAAATCTTAAACAAAAGGAACTTGATGATATCGTTGTCGAGGAAATTGAGTTTAATGATATTCGCAAAACGGGGTTAACCGGTAATATCCATAAAAAACGAACCATGCTGTCAGCATTTAAACGAAATGCCATGACAGGAAGCCCTTCCTTTTATCCCATTTATCCAGAGGATATTAAGTATAAGACGTGGAATGAAGTCACCAAACCAGAATCAAAAGCGGTTGTCCTAGCGATGATGGATACGAGCGGAAGTATGGGGCTTTGGGAAAAATATATGGCGAGAAGCTTTTTCTTTTGGATGACACGTTTCTTGCGGACAAAGTATGAGACAGTCGAGATCGAATTCATTGCCCACCATACAGAGGCGAAGGTCGTAGACGAGGAGCACTTCTTTTCTCGGGGAGAGAGCGGGGGAACCATTTGTTCTTCGGTCTATCGAAAGGCACTAGAGCTCATAGACGAACGATATCCTCCGTCACGATATAATATTTATCCTTTCCATTTTTCTGATGGTGACAATTTGACCTCAGATAATGCACGGTGCGTGAAGCTCGTTTCTGAAATTATGAAAAAAGCCAATTTATTTTGTTATGGTGAAGTGAATCAATATAATCGGCATTCTACGTTAATGTCAGCATATAAACATATTCAGGATGAGAAATTTAAGCATTATATTTTGAAGCAAAAATCAGACGTTTTTCTCGCATTAAAAAAATTTTTTCAGCAGGAAGAAGTTCTTTCTTAAAGAGAACATTCAAAAAAACCTTTCAGCATAAGGGCTGAAAGGTTTTTTGTGTGGAGAAGGAAGGGATCACCAGAAAAAAAGTAAAACTTTCTCTTTGACATTTCAATTTTCATTTATTAATATTTAATCTTGTTAAATATAAGTTTTTCAAAAAAGATGCCGATTGTCTTTTCTTCTTTTTCTGCTTTTTGCTCATAAGTGAACAATAAGTATAAATGGGCTGCACACCATTTTCAGCGGAGTAGAAAAAGGGGAAACAGGCAGCTCTATGAGCTTGTTTCATAATCTGTCAGATGATGGGCATTCTAAGTTTGCTAAAGCAGATGACACTATATTTTTATACATGAAAGGAGAAACAAAACATGAACAGAGGGCGTTTATTGCTAACAAATATTATTGGCCTTATTGTGATTCTTGCCATTATTGCCGGAGGTGCTTATTACTACTACGAAAGCACAAACTTCGTAAAAACAGATGAAGCAAAAGTGACAGGTGACATGTACCAAATTACAGCGCCAGCAGCTGGACAAATCAAAGGCTGGGACATCAATGAAGGTGACGAAGTGCAAAAAGACAGCACAGTTGCAAAAGTTGAAGGAGAAGCAAAAACAAACATTAAAGCAGTGGCTGATGGCACATTAGTCAAAAAAGAAGTACAAAACAACCAACAAGTGCAGCCTGGGACAGTTCTTGGTGAAACGATTGACCTAAGCAAGCTTTACATTACAGCGAATATTAAAGAAACAGACATTAAGAACATTGAAAAAGGTGACAAAGTGGACATCGTTGTAGACGGCGATCCTGATACAACATTTGAAGGAACAGTTGAACAAATTGGTTATGCAACAAACTCAACATTCAATATGCTGCCAGCAACAAACTCAAGTGGTAACTACACGAAAGTGACACAAAAAGTAGCAGTGAAAATTTCAATTAAAAATCCATCTGACAAAGTACTTCCAGGTATGAATGCTTCTGTCAAAATTTCTTCTTAATGATGACTGATATCAAAAAATGAAAGGAGGTTGTCTGAGATGGCAAATCAACCTGCAGCGACAAAACAGGGAGCAGGCTCCTTGTCTTTACTGATCATTTTAATGGCCGGTTTGTTCGTAGCGATTTTAAACCAAACGCTTTTGAACGTAGCCATGCCCCATTTAATGACTGAATTTAATGTGAGTGCGACGACAATTCAGTGGCTTACAACAGGTTACATGCTTGTCAACGGTGTGCTCATTCCGTTATCTGCGTTTTTAATCACACGTTTTGGCCAGCGCAGCTTATTCCTCGTGGCGATGATTTCATTTACACTAGGGACTTTTATTTGCGGTATTGCGCCAAACTTTTCTACGATGCTGATTGGTCGTTTGATTCAGGCAGTCGGTGGCGGTATCTTACAGCCGCTCGTCATGACAACAATCCTTTTTATTTTCCCTCCAGAAAACAGAGGGAAAGGAATGGGGATTTTTGGTCTTGCGATGATGTTTGCGCCAGCTGTCGGACCAACGTTATCTGGTTATATTATTGAACACTATTCATGGCGTATTATGTTTTATGGACTTGTACCAATCGGTGCGATTGTCATCATCGCGGCTTTCTTTATGTTTAAAAATATTGTAGAGCCTAAAAAAATCAAGCTGGACACTCTCGGTGCGATTCTGTCGATCGTTGGTTTTGCTTCGCTTCTATACGGAGTGAGTGAAGCGGGAAGTGATGGTTGGACAGATCCAATCGTTTTATCTACGATTATCATTGGTGCGATTGCGATCATTCTCTTTATTTTCCAACAGCTAAAAGCGGATAATCCGATGCTTGATTTCCGCGTGTTTAAATACAGCATTTTCTCATTATCAAGTGTTATCAACATTATTATTACCGTTGCCTTATACACTGGGATGTTCTTACTTCCGATCTACTTGCAGAACCTCGTTGGGTTTACTGCACTGCAATCGGGGTTATTAATGCTTCCAGGGGCACTTGCGATGCTCATTATGTCCCCAATTTCAGGGATCTTGTTTGATAAATTTGGACCTCGTCCGCTTGCCATTGTGGGGATGCTGATTACGGTTGTCACCACATACGAGTTTACACAGCTGACGATTGATACATCTTATAGTCACATTGTGCTCATGTATGCAGTACGTGCCTTTGGTATGTCACTCTTGATGATGCCAGTCATGACTGCTGGGATGAACCAATTACCGCAGCATTTAAACAGTCATGGTACAGCGATGTCAAACACACTGAGACAAATCAGTGGTTCGATCGGTACGAGTTTGATCACGACGATTTATACAAATCGCACGACATTCCATTATTCCAATATGGCAGATCAAACGAATACAGCTGATCCGTTCTTTATGAATTCATTCCAGGCGGCTGTCTCTAATGTGATGCACCATATGGGCATGACAGCAGAAGCTGCTCAAAAATATGTGTCGACCCAGCTCTTTACGAAAGCACAAGTCGATTCCAATGTGATGGGCATCAATGATGCTTACATGTGGGTGACATTATTCTGTGCAGCGGGTGTGATTCTCAGCTTGTTCCTGCGAGATGTACGTAAGGATAAAAAGCGAAAAGAAAAGCAGGATAAGAAACAAGAAATGACATTGCTTCCAGCACCTAAGGAAGCAAACTAAGATGCAAGATAAGTGTGGAGGGACCGTACATGAAAATTTATGTCGTATACGATAGTGAAGGTGACCATACAAAAGCACTTGCAGAAGCGATTGCAGCTGGCGCAGGTGAAACAGAGCAAGCTGAAGTGTTCATTGATCATGTGAAAGATGCGGATATCCGCAAGCTTGATCAAATGGATGCAATCATTTGGGGCTGCCCTGGTCACTTTGGTACCATTAGTTCTGGATTAAAGACATGGATTGACCGTCTTGGGTATTTATGGGCAGAAGGAAAACTCATCGATAAAGTCGGTGCCGTTTTCTGTACCACTGCCACAACACACGGCGGTTTAGAAATGACGATGCATAATTTGATTACGCCGATGTTCCATCAAGGGATGCTTGTGGTCGGCCTTCCTGGAAATGTTCCAGAAAATGCGTTATACGGCTCTTATTATGGAGCAGGTGTGACGTGCCCGATTGATTCTGATGAAGTGATTTCTACAGAAGGCATTGAGCTAGGGAAAGCATTAGGAAGACGTGTAGCATCAGTCACTGCGTCATTTAAGCGATAAGGAGAGGGTTCTTTTGGCGACGATTATTGTAGCGTTAGTAGCTGCTGTTCTAGTCATTATCGGATTAGTAGCGTTCAATGTCAGACACGCTTCGGCCGAGAAGGAAGAGATCAAAGAAGATGTATCGAACCATCCTGACGTGCCGCATAGCGAGCCAGAAGTTGCGGCGAGACCTGTAGAGCCTGAAGTGGAAGAAAAAGCGTCAGAGCCTTCTCAGACAGATGATGCTCCGTCAGGTGATGATTTCTATAGACAGGCGCTTCAAAAGTTTAAGCAGCCAGAACCACCTGTCAAAGAAGAAGAACCAGAGACGAAAATGAATGATGATATGTATCGTTCTGCTTTAAAGAAACTAAAGCAGAAGGACAAATAAAAAGAGAACCTCTCGTCAGGTTCTCTTTTTTTTTATTGCACAAAAAAACCGCCGGCATAAAAGCCAAGCGGTTTTCCTTCACTCTATAAAGTGCTAAAAGAGCAGATGCTCTTAAATTACGCTTTGTTAACGTTAGCAGCTTGTGGTCCACGGTTACCTTCAACGATTTCGAAAGAAACTGATTGACCTTCTTCTAAAGTTTTGAAGCCTTCGCCTTGGATAGCAGAGAAGTGAACGAATACATCGTCTTGACCTTCTACTTCGATGAATCCGAAACCTTTTTCAGAGTTGAACCATTTTACTTTACCTTCTAACATGAAATTTCCTCCTAAAGCGATCTTAACGCTTAAATTCACTATTCTTGCTCTTACACAAACTTCAAAGACGAAAACTCTTTCAAAACTTTCTTCTTAAAGATGATACGAACAAAAATAATTACCTTTACTTTACCAGTGTTTGCGGGAAAAAACAACTGTTATACGAAAACTTTTTTAAAAATAATTAGCGCTAACAAATTGAGGAAAAAGCCTATGTTAAGTGTTCTCTTTTTCGTCCAGAAAAGCTCACTTGGTTTCTGCCTGACTGCTTCGCTTTATAGAGCTCCTGGTCTGCAATAATCGGTAATTGTTTCATGTTTTCACTTGTTCCTGCATCACAAGCACATCCAATTGACACCGTAATGTGAATCGATGTTCCGTTTTGTAAATAAATTGGCTGATCCGCCATTTTTTTTCGTAAACGTTCCGCAATTTGCCATGTTTTTTCAACGGAACAATTCGGTAAAAGCACAGCAAATTCTTCACCGCCGATTCGCCCAATATAATCAGAGCTTCTTGTGTTCTTAATTAGCCTTGTTCCGATTTCTTTTAAAACGATATCTCCCTCATGATGTCCATACTGATCATTGATGGTTTTGAAATAATCGATGTCTAGATAAATCAAGGACATTTGATGGATAGGTTGCTTTAAGTTCAGAGAAAAAGCATCACTTAATATCTCATCGAATTTCCGTTTATTTAAAACACCAGTTAAAAAGTCATAATGAGCTTGGAATTTATACAAATTTAACATCTGATACGCTTTTGTTTGATGCTCAATGACATAAAAGTTAAATAAACCGGCAATATACGAGAACATCCAATAGGCAGCATGCAGTTCAAATGATCTTTCATTGACGATGATGATAAATAAAATCGTCGCTATGACGTTGCTCATGGTAATAGATAACAGCATTTTTACGACGTGATTGATATGACGCTCAGCAATTAAAAAAGAAGCTGTGGCGATAAATATCATGGAAAAAATATTAATGAAAGAAGCGACATTGGCTTCGATTAATAATCGGCCAATAATGATCACACAGGCTGCAATGAACGTTTGTGCAATGCCTCCATAAAATGCCGTTAAAATAAGGGGGATATGTCTTAAATCGATGATGGCTGGTCCTGCTTTAATAGAGAAAAACATTAAGAGGACACCGAGTAACCCAGAAATCATTCCTTTATAAATTTGTCTGAGCAGGGTGTCTTCCTTTTTTAAAAAATTCTCTTTAAACACAAGCATCAATAAATAATGGAAAGTGACAAGAATTGTTAAATTAATAAAGAGGTCTCTTAGCAAAATAAAATCACCTTTTTAAAATTACTAAAATTTGTTGCAAAAGAAAAGGGGAAACAAGATAATTAATAAAAATTTCACTTATGAGGGGTTTACAATGAGGAGAAAACAATTTCCAGATCGAACGGACTGGCTTTCTTTTTTTGAGACGTGGCCTGATGAAGGTTTTGAACGGGATATGCCCATTGAATATCAAGATCTAACGTTTCGGTTTGAGAATGAGGAAGAGCGATTTGTGGTGACGATGTCTCTTGGAGTACAAGAATTTTCTTTGAAGGCTGTTCGAAAAAAGGACGCATCCGTTTTAGGAGTATATGCCTTTAAAACTGTGCGACATGTAGAAATAAAAAAGGATCGGCAACATGAAAAAGAGCTGTTGATACTATTAGATGGTGTGGAACGGTTTGTTACCACGATCGAAATCACCTTCTTGCCTTCCTTCTGCATCATGGTGAAAGAGCATTTTTCAGGAGAATAAACAGGAGCCTTCTGAAAAAAGGCTCCTGTTTTAGTTATTTGTGCTCGATGTCATTGAGCACTTGCTGAATAGATTCATCATCCATTACATTCATGACACTTTCATCAATGTGAAGAGACTGGGCGTAAGACTCTCTCGGCGGCTGATGAGTTTGGTATGTTTTTGATGATGTCTGATGCTGGCTTGTTTCATTAGGCTGGACAGCGGTGAATGCTTGCTTGATCATTTGTCCTACTTCAGCTGTGCCTTTTGAGTCTTTACGTGAATGTGAATGGGACTCATGACGAGATGACTCATGCTGGTGTTGATCTTTGCCTTTCATCATTGAGGACAAATTCATTTGAGTCATGCTGCTTAGTCTTCTCCGTAATAGTGGTGAAAATAATGCAATGATGGCTGTTGATGCTGCGATCATTGCACCAGTACTCATACCTTTTCTCTTTTTAAACAAACGAATCCCTCCATTTGATCGTGATGATACTTCTTCATCATGTTTAGGATGACCAATCAAGGCTGATTTATGAATTCATTGCTGAAATAGAGGATGTGTGCATAAAAAGTCTGCTGGATGAAAAACCTATGAGCAAAAGGAGGGAATAAATTGATGAATAAGAAATGGATGCTATCTTTATTACTCGTTCCAACATTGATCACTGCTGGGTGTGGAATGAACAACCAAGGCGATGAACGAAGAGGAACAATGAAACGACAGTACGAAAATGTCACATATAAGAACGACAACATGAGACAGGATCAACCAAATGTACAAACACCTCAGAAGGTGAAAGTGGCAGATAAGGCATCAGAGCTTGTTGCCAACATGTCTGAAGTGAAAACAGCGAACGTACTTGTCACAGGGAAAAATGCATTTGTTGCTGTCGTGCTTGAAGGCAATAAAAGCGGAGATGTAACAGACGATTTGAAAAAGAAAATTTCTGACAAAGTCAAATCGACGGATCAACAAATTGATAATGTGTATGTATCTGCTAATCCAGACTTTGTCGATCGTATGGCAGGGTACGGAAAACGTATTAGAAGTGGAGAGCCAATTTCAGGATTCTTCGACGAGTTTACTGAAACGGTTCGACGTGTCTTCCCTGAATCAAAATAGCTACGACAAAAGCCGTATGTCATATGCGGCTTTTTTGTTTGGAACCGCACCTTGCGCACCTGACTGCATAAAGTAAAAAATATATCACCTTTTGTTGATCTTTGTTTTTTCATAGAAAGAGAAAGAGGTTGCAGGATGAATTCAGGTGGGGAGTAAATGAAAGCAAAACCGTCATTAATTCATAAAAAACTTGTAAGCGGAATGATTGCAGCAGGTTTGATTTTTTATGCGTTCACTGCGTACTTGATTTATGTTGCGTTCCAGCTGGCAGAGCAATATCTAGAGCAGCATTCTTCGCCTAAAACGGTCTTAACGGAAGGACTCAATAAGCAAGTCTATGAACATATTCGAATCTACTATGCAAAGGATGAGGGCGCCTTTGTCGATTTGACCATAGAAGCGCTGGAACAGGCAAAGAAGAGAACGATGTCAGTGTTTCAGTATGAAGCTGACAAACCGTTAGATATCATTTATTTTGATGATAAAGAGACGATTGAGCAATTTGCCGGTATCAAGCATATTACAGGTTTTTATTCTGATGTTGATCATATGATTGGATTATACCCAGATAAACGGGAAGAATTGTTGAAGAAAGAGACACTGCCTTTATACTTTTTCAACACGTTATTCATTCATGAGTATGCCCATTTTGTTTTCTATGAAAAGGTGCATGCATACAATGTATCTCCAGTCGTCTTTCCCCTTTGGTTCCATGAAGGAACAGCAGAATGGACGGCCTATGATGTGCTGAACGCCACGTCTGAACGGTTTGACGTCATTCCTTTTAAATCTCTTTATTCTGATCAAGACTGGCAAGAATCTCGCACGACGTATGAGACAGATGTTTATTTACAAAGCTACTATATGATCTATGAGCTTGTGCAGCTTTATGGACGAGATGTCATACATGAGATCATGGAGGAAACGGCGAAAACTAGTCGTTTTGATAGAGGATTTGAACAAGCGACAGGACAACGTCTCACAGATTTTGAAGAGCAATTTAAACTGAATTATCAAAGAAACAACGGCTGACCTGTAAATAGGTCGGCCGTTGTTTTTGGTTAATGAAGCGGTTTTTGCTGATTGGCTTTGCTTGGCGGCATCTGCACTTGTCCCTGCATAGGGGCAAATGTAGACGTCATCGCCTGCATATCTTGAGCTGTAAGCTGCGGAACTTGATAATAGCTATGTTTGTTTTGATATAAGAAAATTTCATACGCCATTTCAATAAAGTTCGGGATTTGCGCTGCAAGCACACGTCGCACCACAGGGTTTGTGACCTCTAATGCAGTCATTGAGAGTAATCCAGCATGAGATTTCATGAGACCAAGCATATGCCCTGTAATTCCCGCATCTTTTACATCCTGTATTGATTGATTAGGCTTCTTAGGCTGAGATGGTTTTATTCCGTATGTCACCTGTGTCTGTTCTTTCATCATATAAGTAGATGTTTCTTCACTAGGCTTTTGACCAGTAGAAAAGCAATCTACCGTGACGTTGTACTGGGACAATACAAATTGATATTGTCGATCTAACATGTCGGATAATGCGGGATCTTGGATAAATTGCCGAAAGATCATGTATTGATCCAAAATATTAATGGTCCCTGCTAATACCTCATGTAAATCAAATAACTCATGCCCGCCATGATTGAATTGGGGCTGCTGGACATGTCCTTGAACGTTTGGTTGCTGATCGTTTTGCATAAAGAATCCTCCTTCTGTTTATACAGTCTGTTTTAATGTGAGGAAGTTTTCCTCCTTTCATGCAAAAAACATTATTTACAATTAGAGGGTTTTCTTCCTTTTTGTCGAAAAAATGTATCAGACGAATGAACATGGGGGTACCAGATGCAGGACAAAATCATTAATCGTTTGATAGAAGACGAACATGTGCAGGCACCAGTGATTGGCATCGGTGTTTCGCCGTTTGAACAGCATCATCTTGAGGCTTTTTTTCAATCATTTCCGCATGAATTAAATGCCTCTTTTATTGTTGTGCAAAATCATGTGACAGGCGATTGTGTAACTGATTTGGAAGCACTTGTTTTACCGATTGGCTACCGGGCAAAGCCGATTAAGCATGGTGAGAAAGTCATGAAAAATACGATTTATGTTTGTCCGCAGCATGCAGCTGTGACATTGACAGAAGACAAACGGCTACACATAACAGAGCAGCATCCTACGAACAAGGCGTGTGCTGTAAATTCATTGTTTCAGTCACTTGCCAATGTGCAAAAGGAAGAGGCATATGCGATCTTTTTTCAAAAAGGCTATTGTGTAGGAAGTGGTTTGCTTCAAATCGTTGAGCAAGGCGGTACAGCCATATCGTGCAGTGAGACAAATAGTGGGTTTGATCGTATGTATCATCAAACATTTCAAGACCCTTCTGCACTTGCGTCATATATAGCCAACATCATCAACGTTCCGCATACAGATGTTGCAGACCCTGTTTTGATCAGAATCATTGAACGTCTTGAAATGCATAAAGGAATTGCATTTTCAACCTATGAGAAGCGCAGACTGCTCTCTGTCATTCAAAAAAGAATGAGGAGTGCGAACCAATCGATCTCCTTATTGTCCGAGTATGATCGTTTATTAGAGAGAGAACCAGATGAGCTTGATCGCCTGCATGTACAGCTTTTAAGCGGCACGACTTCCTTTTTTAGAGATATGGAAGCCTTTCGAGTATGTGAACATCACATCATTCCGTCGATCATTGATAATACATTGAAAAATGGGAAATCTCGATGCCGCATTTGGATTGCAGGATGTTCTACAGGTGAAGAAGCCTATTCTTTTGCGATGTTATTTTTAGAAGAAGTGAAACGAAGACAAGTGTCCATTGAACTTCAAGTGTTTGCAACAGACATCAACCGGAAAGCCATCCAAAGTGCAAGCAAAGGTGTTTATTCGCTTGAGTCTATGGCACGAATGCCAGAAAAATGGAGGGCACGATATTTCGAAAAAAAAGGTGACGCTTTTATTGTGAAGCAGTCGCTTAGAAAACATATAGTCTTTGCTCCTCACAATTTATTGATCGATTCACCTTTTATCCACCTCGATTTTATCAGTTGCCGAAATGTTCTGATGTACTTCCAGCCAGAAGTACAAAAACGAGTCTTATCTCGATTCCAATATGCACTAAAGGATCAAGGGATGTTGATATTAGGACCGAATGAAAAGGTACCCAATATCCCTCGTTTATTTCATTTGTTCAATGAAAAGTGGAACATTTACACCCACTCAAACGTTCCTAAATACAATGCAGGTCATACGGAGTTAAAAGAACGAGCTGTCCAATATATGAAAGAAGTAGAGCAGGAGTATGATGCATGTTTCATCATAGACGATTGCGAGAAAATCCTTGCGATATCAAACGGTGCCTATTCTTACTTAGCGCATGCAGAAGTCTCAGATGAATTATGTGAATATGTAACCCCTGATTATATGAAAGAGATACTAAGTCAAAGCTTTCAAAAGGTATGGACTGAAGAGACTGAGGTTGTTTTTCAACATGTTCTCATTTCGGAAAATGGAAGAAAGCAGTATGCAGATTTTACAGTGAAACATTTTGATCGCCGTTTTAAAGGAGTATACGTCATTCTCATTCGGAAGAGTGAGAGAGGAAAAAATCAAAAGAACGGCAGGGACAAAGGGATGTTAGATCAGAATTCGGTTTATCAACAGCGAATTGTCGATTTAGAAAACGAGCTCAATGAGGTCAAACAAAAGGAGCAAGAAGCAAGGGCTCAATTAAAAGAAAAAAACAAGCAAATAGAAGTGCGCGAGAAAACAAACGAGCATTTTATAAATATCATAAACAATTTAAAGGTGACAAGAGAAGAACTGTACCGGCCGTCTGTGAAGCCAGAACTTGCCACGTTGTTTGTGGACCGGAAAATGAATATTCGCTATCACACTCCTACAGCTACCTCTTTATTCACTTCAGCTCAAACCCGGCACCAGCAAACGTTTCAGTCGATGGTGAAAAAGTTATCGAAGGAAATGCTCTATCATGATATTCAATCTGTCATTTCAGATAGGCGCGTGATCGAACGTGAAATTGAAACGAACGAAGGAGAACAATTCACGGTTCATATGACGCCTTTCTATGATCAAGATCGCGAGGGAGCAGTGATGACCTGGATCAAAATGACCGAAATGACAAAATTGAAGCAGGCTCTTCATCTTGCGGTGACAGCACTTGATAACAGCCATATTCATATTGTGGTTGCAACAGGAGAAGGTGTCATTCAGTGTGTCAACCAGCGCTTTTGTCAGTTTGTACAGCAGCATGAATATGACTTGATCGGAAAAGATATTTTTTCTGTCTATTATGCGTTGTGTCAATGTGATGATCTAGCGAAACAATGGGACGTGTGTTTAAGAGAGGGC
Source organism: Bacillus sp. FSL R5-0397 (assembly GCF_038593395.1). Classification (NCBI taxonomy): domain Bacteria; kingdom Bacillati; phylum Bacillota; class Bacilli; order Caryophanales; family Bacillaceae; genus Bacillus; species Bacillus sp. FSL R5-0397. The sequence continues at coordinate 938,539 of NZ_CP151992.1, forward strand.
AGCTGGACAGGTGAGCTGTATTTTCAGGACTTATCAGGGCGTGAGCGATGGGAAAGAGTCTCTTTACACCGAATCGATGACCCTGACAAAATGCAGTCTACTGTCATGCGGATTTCAGAGGATATTACAAGTCAAAAACAGTCTGAGAAAATGCTGATGAAGTCTGAAATGCTGTCAGCAGTTGGACAGCTTGCAGCTGGTATTGCCCATGAGATACGGAACCCACTGACGTCGTTAAAAGGCTTTTTACAGCTAATGATTCAAAGTAAAAAGTATCAGAAGGATTATGCCGATGTGATGATGTCAGAGTTTAATCGGCTTGAGTCTATTATTAACGAATTTCTTGTGCTCTCTAGAAGTAAATCTGTTAAATTTGAACCGGTGAATGTGAATCTTCTGCTCGAAGAAGTCATTATGGTCGTTGAATCTCAGGCGGTCTTAAAAGGAGTGTCGATTCAAAAGAATCTGGCGCCCTCACTGCCACATATTCAAGGCATTCCAAATGAATTGAAACAAGTGTTCCTTAACATTCTTAAAAATGGAATTGAAGCGATGGATGGAGTAACAGGTGTGATCCAAGTGACTTCATTATTGAAAAACGACCAAATGATGCTGATATTTGAAGACCAAGGAAAGGGCATACCAGAAGAGGAGATTGGGAAATTAGGTGAACCTTTTTACACAACGAAAGAAAAAGGCACGGGTCTTGGATTAATGATGACCATTAAGATTATTGAAAGCCATGGCGGTACCATTCTTTTTAAGAGCAAAAGCTTTGAAGGGACACGTGTGATTATTACGTTTCCAAGTAATTGAGATCAGTTTTACATGAAATCCATCCAGTCTTAATAATTGCTTTGTACACTAGAAGAGATGAAGTTCAAAGGGGAGAAATCTAATGAAACGTATACAATCTATTCGAATGGTCTGTTGTTTGATTTTGGTGATATTTAGTCTGCAATCTTTACTGCCTAGTATCATGACAGCTGAGGCGTTTTCTTCTTCTGAGAAAAAGGAGACTTTATGGAAACAAACAAAGCCGATGAACATAAAAAAAGCCCGAAAACTGATAGGAGAAACGGTAACGGTGAGCGGAATCGTAACAGCAGATCAATCCGCTATAGGGAATGGGAAACTATCAACATATATTCAAGACAAAACAGCTGGTCTCAATATTTATTCTGCGCAGCCTAAGAATTTTCCAGAACTGAAAGCAGGCATGAAGGTCACGGTGACTGGCAAGGTGACGACTTATAAAGGGCTCGTTGAAATTGTGCCAGATCAAGATCGTCTGAAGATAGAGGCTGTGAATCAGCCATTGCCTTCGCCAAAGAAAGTTTCCATTAAACAATTGGAATCGGATCAGGCAAGCAAATATGAAGGAAGATTAGTGAAGGTAAAAGGCTATGTAGAACAAGTGCCAGATCAGCCAGCTGGCGGTGGATACAATGTGGTTATCATCGATAAAAAATATCATAGCACAGTCCTTAGAGTCATGGTTGATACGGGTGCCATTGATCAAGTGAAGACCGGAAAATGGTATGAGTTTACTGGCGTTTTAAGCAGATATGATACGCTGCAAGTACTTCCAAGACACAAAACCGATGTCAAATTGCTGAAGCACCAGCCAAAGCCGCCAAAAATCAAAAAAGAATATGAGGCAACGGTAGATCGTGTTGTGGATGGAGATACCATTCATTTGAAGAAGCCTGTGCTCGGCACAACAAAGGTACGCTTCGTGAATATGGACACACCAGAAACCTACCACAAGCCAAAGAATGAATTAGATCAAAACCAGCTGCGCTTTGGACAAAAAGCGACGGATTATTTAAAAACACTTCTTTCAAGTGGTGATCGAGTCACATTAAAGATTGGCCCGGAAGCAAAGGATGGATATGGACGTCTTTTAGCTCAAGTCAAAACCAAAAAAGGGCTGAATACGAACCTAGAGCTTGTGAAAAAAGGATATGCCCCTACTTATTTCATCTGGCCTGTTGGAGATGAAAAAGAGTATCAGATGTTCCAACAAGCAGTGAAAGATGCCAAGGAAAAAGGGCTTGGTATTTGGAATGAAGAAGATCCTCTGCTAGAACAGCCGTTTGAATTTAGAGCACGCGAGCAGAAAAAAGGGCTCACACGTTATGTTGGTGATTCATCTGCAAAAACCTACGTATCACCTGACAGCTGGAATGAGATCGATGTAGATAAACGTGTCTTTTTTGCTTCTAAAGAAGAAGCAGAGCAGGCTGGATATCAGGCGTCAGCATCATCCAGTGAAGTCCCATTAACCATTTTAAGCATGAATGATCTGCATGGGAAAATTGATCAGCAATATGAGCTGGATGTAAAAGGTGATGGCAGGAAAGGAACATATGGACGGATGGATTTTGTGGCGGCTTATATAAAACAAAAGCAAGCTGCGCAAAAAAATACACTGACAGTTCATGCAGGAGATATGATAGGCGGAAGCTCGCCGGTTTCTTCTCTTTTACAAGATGAACCAACCGTTGAACTAATGGAGAACATCGGCTTTGATGTTGGGACAGTTGGCAACCATGAGTTTGATGAAGGTGTAGACGAACTATTACGAATCTTAAAAGGTGGAGATCACCCGAAAGGCACAAAAGGATACGATGGGCAGAACTTCCCGCTTGTTTGTGCAAACTGTGAATACAAGGATACTGGCAAACCACTTTTACCGGCCTATGAAATTATGGATGTCGAAGGAATTCCTGTGGCTTTTATCGGAGTTGTGACAACATCAGCGGCAGGTATGGTCATGCCAGAAGGAATTAAAGACATTCAATTTACTGATGAAGTCCAAGCTGTCAATGAAGCAGCGAAGGGTTTAAAGCAAAAAGGGATTAAAGCGATCGCAGTTCTGGCTCATATGACCGCCTCTCAAAATGGCGATACCATTACTGGAGAAAGCGCAAGGCTTGCCAAAGAAGGCGATGACGAAATTGATGTCATTTTCGCTGGCCATAATCACGAAGTGGTCAATGGAGAAGTGAATGGAAAATTAATTGTCCAAGCCTTTGAATACGGAAAGGCAATTGGAGAAGTCAATGTCACACTTGACAGGAAAACAAAAGATATTGTCAAAAAGAGTGCAAAGATCCAGTATGTAGACCAGGCTGGTATTGAAAAGGATCAGGAGGCAGCGGACATTTTAGCTCGTTACGGAAAAGAAGTGGAGCCGATTATTAGTGAGGTGGTTGGAGAAGCAGGGGTCAAGATGGAGGGCGGCTATTCAAATGATGGTGATACACCACTTGGCAATCTCATTGCGGATGGCATGAGATATTCAATGAAAAGTGACTTTGCCATGATGAATGGTGGCGGCATCAGACAAAATCTCGAAAAAGGACCCATTACTTGGGGAGACCTCTTTAATATTCAGCCATTTGGAAATGTGTTAGTGAAGCTGGACATTAAGGGGAAAGATTTAGTTGATATCATTGAAGCTCAAATATCTCCTCAATTTGGACCGGATTATAGCATTTCAGGCTTTTCTTATTCGTACAATCCGTTAACATATAAAGTAGTCGACTTAAAACTGCCTGATGGTTCTTCCGTTGATTTCGATAAAACGTATACACTCACAGTGAACAACTTCATGGCGACTGCCACTGGAAGTAAGTATGCACCGATTGGGCGGCTAGGGAAAAATCCGGAAACAGGCCCAGAAGATTTAGAAGCAACGGTCGCTTTTGTAAAGAGCTTCGAGGGAGCTTCTATTGTGTATCAAAAAGAGGGCCGAATTCAACAAGCGAAACAAGAAGAAAAGGCAGCAGCAAGCTAAAGAATCATCAGCAAAGACAAAGGAGTTAACGCATGAAAAAATGGCTTGCAGTGATTGTCATGTCAGTGGGGATTGTGGTGCTTGGCTGGGGAATCTGGCAAATGGCTTCTACTCACTTACAAACAGCACATTCTTTAGAGGAAGCAAAGAAGGTCGTAGAAACTGATCAAGGGATGACAAAGGAAAAATTTTCACCTGAAATGGGGAAAGCCTCTGGCATCCTGACCATTCCGAAATTAAAAGCCGATTTGCCGATTGTTGAAGGGACAGATGCGGACGACCTTGCCAAAGGCGTCGGTCATTATAAAGGCAGTTATTACCCTGATCAAAATGGACAAATCGTTTTGTCGGGACACAGGGATACGGTCTTCCGCCGGACTGGTGAACTGGATATTGGGGATCAGCTGAAAATCACTGTACCGTATGGCGAGTTTGTTTATGAAATTACGCATACGAAAATTGTGGATCAGCACGATACATCCATTATTACCTTACAAAATAAAAAGGAAGAGCTTGTGTTAACCACATGCTATCCATTTCATTTTGTCGGCAACGCACCAGAGCGGTACATTATTTATGCGAAAAGAGCATCTGTCTAACGTCAAAAGAGCCTGTATGATCAGGCTCTTTTTTCTACATATTGTCCATTAATTCAGCCATATCAGGTGGAAGCGGTGCTTCTATCGTCAGCTTTTCACCTGTGAATGGATGGTTCATGTCTACTTGTTTGGCATGAAGGGCGCATCTGTTTATCAGGTCACGCTTCCCGCCATATAATGTATCGCCAGCTAAAGGATGCCCGAGACTGCTAAGATGGACCCGAATTTGATGCGTTCTGCCTGTTTCTAATCGCAGCTTAACGGCCGTCATCTGTAAACGTTTATTGAGATGGAAGACCTCATAATGAGTCTTGGCGCTTTGACCAGTAGGAGAAACCCTCCTTCTGACGGCATGGTGTTTATCACGTCCAATGGCTGCTTGGATCGTTCCTTTCTTTTTCTTAAACAGTCCTTGTGCGATGGCAAGATACGTTCTGTTAATCGCTTTTTTTGAAAGCATTTGATCGAGTACAGCATGTGCCAACCTGTGTTTGGCAAAAATGACGGTGCCGCTTGTATCTTGATCAAGCCTATGTATATGTCTGACCCGCTTTTCTTCTCCATTTGCTTGAAAATGGAAAGCGACTAGGTTCGCCAGCGTACCTGTTTGTCCTTTTTCATTTGGATGCGTCGGCCTTCCAGCAGGCTTTTGGACAACTAATAAATGCTCGTCTTCAAAGAGTACCTCTAATTCACCATATTCTGGCGTCACATCACTTTCTTCCGTCTCAAATAAATCAATGAGAATCTGATCACCTGTACTCACTTTTGCAGCATGGTGGGCAGGTTTTTGATTGAGACGGACTTTTTGGTGCTCCATCCAAAAATGGATAATCGGTTTAGAGGCAGACACTTCGTCTTTTAAAAATTGACTTAAGGAAATGCCATTTTGCTGCTCACCTACTTTTAGGGAGAGCGTGTGTCCTTTTATGATCATGATATTCGTCCTCTCTTTGGGTATATATAGGAAACACTTACCTTAGCGAATGACTTTTTTTCTGTGCTATTCTGAATGGAGTAATAACGACAGAGAGGTAGATGCCACGTGAGATTAATGAAAGCTGCGACAGACCTTCAAGAGCAGGCAATTGAAGAAGTATCAAAGGAAATTGAAGATCTCTTATCCCATTCTGGCAATGGAGAAGCGCAGGAAAAACAACCCCCGCTTACATTCATTGATGGTGTGTATAACGGGACAATGGATGATGCTTTTCGTATCTTATCAGGTCTTCAGCTATTACATACCATTATTTTAAAGCCGAAGCGACATATCACAAAACGAGATCGTGAGTTATTTGAACTCAACCGTGAACAAGTTAATGCGTGCGGCTTTTCTTTCCCGTTTGATTTAGATGATTTTGCAGGCCGTCACCTTCAAAATGCGTAAAAGTTGGTGTGAACTTCCTTGTTAACTTACAAGGTCGTCGCACATACTATTTTTAAGGGAACGGAGAAACCTTCAAGATCTGTAATACCAATTCCGCTCTTTTTCAACAATGTCTATTCTCCACGAATCGGAGCGCTTGGATCTCTTGCAGAAAGAATCGAACATGACAGGAGCCTGACAAAACGATGCAGGCTCCTTTTATACATAATCATTTTAGCAGACATTCATCTTTGAAAGTCAATTTTATTCACGATATGATAGCAGTATGGAAGATATTTCAGACTTTCGGAAAAAAGGAGTGGCCTCTTTGGTAAAGGCGATTATATTTGATTTTGATGGATTAATTTTAGATACAGAAACACATGAATATGAGGTTCTGCAGGAAATGTTTGCGGAGCATGAATCGGAGCTGCCTCTGTCTGTATGGGGAAATGTGATTGGAACGCAGGCAGGTTTTAAGCCTTTTGAATATTTGGAAGAGCAGTTAGGAAAGACATTAGATCATGAGGCACTCACAGAAGACCGGCGTTCACGTTTTCAAAAGAGAATGAAGGACGAAGCAGCAAGACCTGGTGTAGAAGCTTATTTAGAAGCGGCAAAGGAGCTTGGAATTAAGATTGGACTTGCTTCCAGCTCAGATTATAAATGGGTGTCTGATCACCTGAAACAAATTGGACTTTTCGATTACTTTGAATGTATCCGCACGTCAGACGATGTGGAAGAAGTGAAACCTCACCCAGAACTTTATTTGCAAACCGCACAATGCTTAGGCGTTGAGCCAAAAGATTGCGTGGCATTTGAGGACTCTGTGAATGGGTCAATCGCTGCCAAACGAGCGGGCATGAAATGTGTCATCGTGCCAAATAAAGTGACGAGCACACTGCAGTTTGAAGAATATGATGTTAGATTAGAATCCATGGCTGAAATCGAATTGCTCCAGCTATTCCATCAGCTTGAAAAAGAGGATCAGTAAGGGGGCAATACATCATGGCAGAAAAACTAGATTTAACGCGATTTGAAAAAAGAATGGTGATTCGAAATATTAGAGAAGAAGATATCGACCGAATCATTGCATTGCAAGAGGTATGCTTTCCAGGCATGGACCCTTGGAAAAAAGAGCACCTTGAAAGCCACCTTGAACATTTCCCAGAAGGCCAGTTCTGTGCGGAATTCGAGGGGGAAATCATTGGCTCATGTTCAAGTTTATTAATTAACTTTGATGAATACGATGATCGTCACACATGGCAGGACATCACAGATGATGGATATATCACAAACCATAATCCAGATGGGATGAATATGTACGGAATTGAAGTAATGGTCAGTCCTGAGTACCGCCGGATGAAAATCGGTCATCGTTTATACGAAGCAAGAAAAGATTTAGCGAGAAGATTAAATTTAAAAAGCATCATCATTGGCGGACGTATCCCGAATTATCATAAATATCAAGAAGAAATGACGCCTCGCCAATATGTAGAGCAAGTCATGCTGCACCAAATTTATGATCCTGTGCTATCTTTTCAGCTGTTAAATGAATTTAGCCTGATGCGTATCAATCCGAATTACTTGCCGGATGATAAAGCTTCCAGTACGTACGCAACGCTAATGGAATGGAACAATGTCGATTATCGTCCGCAATCGAAAAGATATTATAAATCGGCGTTCCCAGTACGAATTTGTGTCATTCAATATGCAATGAAGCAAATTCATTCCTTTGAGGAATTTATGAATCAAGTGGAGTATTACGTGGATGTGGCATCAGATGCGTCAGCTGACTTTGCCGTTTTCCCGGAAATCTTTACAACGCAGCTTATGTCATATTTAGAAGAGAGATCACCAAGTCTAGCAGTGCAGCGGATCACAGAATATACCGAGGACTACATCAATTTGTTTACAGATCTCTCGGTCAAGTACAACATTAATATCATCGGTGGTTCTCATTTCGTTGAAGAGGAAGGGAAAATCTATAATATCGCCTATTTATTTAGACGTGATGGAACAATTGAAAAGCAATATAAGTTGCATATCACGCCGAATGAAAGAAAATGGTGGGGGATTTCAGCTGGTGACCAAGTACGGGTATTTGATACGGACTGCGGGAAAATTGCGATCCAAATTTGCTACGATATTGAATTCCCTGAGCTTGCTCGAATTGCAGCTGACAAAGGAGCGAAAATTATTTTCACTCCATTCTGTACAGAAGACCGTCAAGGCTATTTACGAGTACGTTACTGTGCGCAGGCGAGAGCGGTTGAAAATCAGATATATACGGTCATTTCTGGAACGGTCGGAAACCTTCCGCAAACAGAAAACATGGATGTCCAATATGCACAATCAGCAATCTTTGCACCATCTGATTTTGAATTCGCAAGAGATGGCATTGTAGGGGAATGCAACCCGAATATTGAAATGGTGGTTGTCGGTGATGTCGACTTAGAAATATTAAGAAGACAGCGTCAAGATGGGACGGTTCGTCAGCTGAAAGACCGAAGAAGAGACGTGTACCATATTGAATATAAGAAATAAACAAAACAAGCGCCCCGCAATTATGCGAGGCGTTTTTCTTTATGTTTACATTTTCTTTAATGCGAGTGTAGCAAAGTGGGCAATGCTTTTGGCAGCTAAAAATGGAACGTCTGATTTGACAAGAGATTGATAAATCGTTTTTTCTACTTGTTTCCATGTAAGAGCAGGCTCTTCTAAAAGATTTTTTAAATCAGGTCCTACATGCTGGTTGAAAAACTGTTCAAATTGTTCACGTTTTTCTTGTCCGGCAATCACTTCTAACTTTTGTAGCCACTTTTCTTGTTTTTGGAAAGATTGTTCGATGTTTTGTTTAATGGTGTCTGTTGTTGAAGGAAGCTGAAAATCACTTTCTGCTGTCACCTGCTTCGTTTGAATAGATGCAGCATCAGCTGTTTGTGTAATAGGTGAAGCGAATAAAAGGACAGAGGTGGAGAGCATCAAAGATTTTGCGATTGTTTTCATTAAGAAAACCTCCTAGTTCATTTAGTATTGTGCATGAGATTTATTATACATTTTTGTTAAAATAAGGTAATGGGGCTTACCGCTTATTTTTTCATGCGACAAAGGGATGCCAAATGAAAAGACGAATATACTGAATGGAAATGATGTTTTACAAAGGGAGAGGGATATGGGGCGACAATCTAAACATCTGTATATCAATTTGCCGGTTAAGCATGTAAATGAGTCAAAGGATTTCTTTGAACAGCTAGGTTTTGACTTTCAACAAGAACTGACGAATGAACATGCTGCTTGTTTTGTGATGAATGAGACGATCACAGTCATGCTGTTATCACTTAAGCATTTCCAATCCATTTCAGAGAAGGAATTGGTAGATGCCAGAAATGGGGCAGAGGTCATTATTTCTTTACAGGTCGAGACGAGGGAAGAGGTTGATGAGCTTGTAGAGCGTGCGATCGCAGCTGGTGGTTCACCGTTTAAGGAAAAACAAGACCATGATTTCATGTATGGCTGGAGCTTTCAGGATCGTGATGGTCATTTATGGGAAGTGTTTTATATGGATGAGGAGAGAAGCGACCTTTCATAAGGGTGCTTCTTTTTTATTGATGATCAGTGGTATGATAAGAGGGTAAAAAATAAGGAATTCATCTAGAGAAAAGTAGGTGCTGCATGGAGTTTTTACTTGTCTTAATGCCAGTGTTCGGCATATTCCTTATAGGGTATATTGGGCAGAAGACAATTGGTTTTGATATACATACGCTCTCATCAATGTCTTTATATTTAATGTCACCATTTCTTGCGTTTGAAACCTTTTATCAAAATAAAGTATCGATGGACTATGTGTACTTATCTATATTTGTCGTAGGGCTTTGTCTTTCACTTGTTTTATGTGTCTTCATTTTATCTCGAATTTACGGGTATTCGAATGAAACGTATTGTGCCATGATTTTGTCATCAGCATTTATGAATAATGGAAATTACGGCACGCCTGTTGTCCTTCTTGTTTTTGGAGCAGCTGGTTTAGATATTGCGATTGTGCTAATGGTCCTTCAGCAGCTCGTCATGAGTACGATCGGCATGTATTATGCAGCAAAAGGTGGAGAGGACGCGGGAGACTTGAAGGTCGTCCTAAAAAAAGTGCTGCGTATGCCGGTTGCTTACGGGGCTCTTCTTGGTCTATTATTTCAGCTCATTGACCTTTCATTACCTAAAGAGCTTATGACAGGTGTTCAGCTGGTCGGGGATGCAGCGATACCAACGATTATGCTGATTTTAGGTATGCAGCTCGCAGTGATTTCTTTTAAACAAGTGGATTATCGCAATATTTCCTATGCGGTGCTGCTGAAGCTCTTTATCTCACCTCTCATCGCCTTTGGTTTTACACTTATTTTACCTGTTGATGATTTGGTGAAACAAATTATGATTTTAGTTGCAGCGATGCCGACAGCGGCGAATACAACGTTGATGGCTGTGCAATTTCGAACGAAGCCTGAGTTTGTCTCAAGCACGACGTTTCTCAGTACGATTTTAAGTATTGTGACTTTACCTGTTTTATTATGGATTTTATCCATGCACCCTCTGGGATAGGGGACGGCAAACAAAGGGGGACTTATGAATGAATGTAGATGTTCATTTTCAAGTAAGTGATGTGTTAAAAACGAAGCATTTTACGCATGCGAAAGTGTTAGCTGGGGAAAAGGGATTGTTTCGGCAGGTAAAATGGGTACATGTACTTGAAGTGCCTGCTGTAGAGGATTTGTTAAACGGAGGCGAGCTGATCTTAACGACGGCCGCAGGCTTCCATGATCAATTGGAAGTCTTTCAGGCGTTTTTAAGGCAGTTGATTGACTCAGGTGCGGCTGGACTATGTATTGAATTTGTACCGCTCCGGTTTGATGTACCGGAAGAACTGATTATTTATGCAGAAGAACGTGATTTTCCGCTTATTCTGTTTACAAAAGAAGTGAAGTTCGTCAATATTACACAGCATCTCCATACGATGATGATTGAGCGTCAGTATCAGATGATGGCGGATTTAGAAACACTGTCGTCCAAGTTGAATGAGCTTTTATTGACTCCTCATCCGCAGATGGATATTTTGGATCAAGTGTATCAGCACGTGAGAGGGATTCTTTTGTTGATCCCTGTTCAAGGTGAACCGATTATTTTATGTGATTCATCCAAACAAACAGAAGAGCTTGTGATGAATTATTTGCAATATGCTTCATTACCAAAAGGATATAAAGTGACGCAAAAACAAGTCCTTGCACTCAAACAAACCTTTGCAGACCTCGTCCTCATTCATCAATCGAACACGCTCTCGGAATTTGAACTGCTTGTGATGGATAAAGGAGCGAATGCCCTTGCCCAGCAAACTTTAAGAGAGCTGTATACAGAAGAGCTGAAGAAGACAAAAGAGAATGAATGGCTGCAAAAATGGTTTCATGAAGAGCATACAGAAAGAGAAATCATAGAACACCTTGAGGAAACAGAAGGACTGAAAAAACCGACCGGCTGTGTGGTGATGCTCTTTCAAAAAAACCACCAAATAGAAGAAATCGCAGGGAATCTTTATTTTCTTGTCTCTTGCCGTTCTATTTTTCAGCGTGCTGGTTTCTATTTGATTGTGTACGAGCATCAAGGACAAACCTTATTTATTTTATTGAATACAAGAAAAGTTGAGGACTGGAAAGAGCGCGCAGAAAAAGCGGCAAACGACATCACGCAATTATATGACCGTGAGAAGCCCGGCGAGGCAGTCATCAATTATGGAATCGGTTCATATTGTGAGCAATTTCAGTACATGAGAAAAAGTTTTCAAGCAGCGAAAGAAGTGCTGCATTTAAAGAAAGTGATGCCGCAACGGATAAAAAGCCCATTTTATCAAGATTTACATATGCTTCGGTTGATGCCTGTCATGAAAGAAAGCGGGTTATTAGAATGCATGGTGAAAGAGTATTTAGAGCCGGTGATTTTATATGATAAACAAAATAGCGGCAGGCTCTATCAGACGCTGAATATCTTTTTACAGACAAACGGTTCTAAAAAAGAAACCGCAAGCCAGCTCTATATTGTGAGGCAGACGCTTTATCACAGATTGGATAAGCTTCATGCTTTACTTGGTGAGGATATGATGCAAGCGCCAAAACGTCAAGCGCTTGAATTTGCGATCCTTGCTTATGAATTTTTACAGGGGAATCGCCATTAACGGTATATGTTAGATTTGCCAAGGGATCAAGTAGAGTGTCTCATGGTTCTTTTCAATCAGTTGACGATCTGTCTAATGTAATGTGTCTGGCCCCTTTTTTATAATGAGAGTAACGACACGGGCGGTCTTGTTTCAGTTTCATATGCCTCACTTTTATCCATATAATGAATGGAGAGGTCATATGCAGGACCGGTTTAAGTTTCTTTTATGATGAAAACGGATACATGGGGGCGTGGGAAGATGAAAACACATAACGCACAAGATCTTCAGGCGAAAGATGATCAGTTCATTTGGCATCATATGAAAGGGACAAACAAAGAAAATGAAAGTATGGTGATTCATGAGGCAGAAGGCGCATGGGTGACAGATATTCATGGAAATCGCTATTTAGACGGGATGTCAGGACTATGGTGTGTAAATGCCGGATATGGACGTAAAGAGCTTGCAGAAGCGGCGTATAAGCAATTAAATACGATGCCTTACTACCCACTGACACAAAGCCATGTGCCAGCGATTCAGCTGGCTGAGAAGCTCAATGAATGGCTAGACGGGGACTATGTGATCTTCTTTTCTAACAGTGGTTCTGAAGCGAATGAAGCGGCATTTAAGATTGCCAAACAATATCATGCGCAAAAGGGAGAGAGTACACGCACAAAATTTATTTCCCGATACCGATCGTATCATGGCAACACAGCAGCAGCTCTAGCCGCAACGGGTCAAGCGCAGCGTAAGTACAAATATGAACCGTTAGGGCAGGGATTTATCCATGTCGCACCGCCTGATATGTATCGTCATCCTGAGGATCAAGAGAATCTGGCGAGTGCTGCGGCAATAGATCAGGCCATGACGTGGGAACTAAGTGAGACGATAGCTGGGGTCATTATGGAGCCGATCATTACGGGCGGAGGTATCCTAATGCCGCCAAAAGGGTATTTGAAGAAGGTCAAAGATATCTGTGAAGCCCATGGAGCGCTTCTCATTGTAGATGAAGTCATCTGCGGATTTGGCCGGACAGGAAAGCGGTTTGGATTTATGCATGAGGAAGTGAAGCCAGATATCATCACCATGGCAAAAGGGATCACAAGTGGATATTTACCGCTATCTGCAACGTGCGTGAAACGAGACATTTATGAAGCGTATGCAGGAGAAGATACGTATGACAGGCTACGGCATGTGAATACATTTGGCGGTCACCCTGCTTCCTGTGCGGTGGCACTTGCTAACCTAGAGATCATGGAAAACGAGCAATTAGTGGAGCGGTCAGGCACGCTTGGCCAAGACATGCTCGAACGTTTGCAAGAGTTAAAAGAGCATCCATTTGTCGGTGATGTGAGAGGAAAAGGCCTGCTGTTTGGGATTGAGCTTGTGCAGGATCAGGCGTCAAAAAAGCCAGCTGATCCAAGTGTAGTCGGTCAATTGATTGCAGAATGTAAAAAACGAGGATTGATCATCGGGAAAAATGGCGATACAGTGGCTGGCTATAATAACGTGGCACAGCTCGCACCACCGCTAAATATCACTGATGAAGACGCCTCATTCATTATTCATACTTTAAAAGAAAGCATGGCGCAATTATAGCAGAGAGGTTTCTCTGCTTTTTTCTATGTCCAGAAAGGATCAGGTCTGAATCGATCTGCTAGGCTGAATGGTCAATGGGTACACTAGGTGTATTGAAAAAAACATGCGATTCTATTACTGTAAGGAGAAGATAGAACCAATACACACACGAGAAGGAGACGGCATATGAGTTTTCATGATCAACCCATTCTACCTGCTGTTCGCAATATGAAGCAATTTGAGGAATTTTTAAAAAGTCCATTTACATATGGGGTCTTACTAGATGTCCACTTAGGGCGGCTTAAGGGCATCATGAATGAGGCGAATGCGCATCATAAAAAAATGTTTGTCCATGTCGATCTCATTCACGGAATCAAACATGATGAGTACGGAACGGAATTTATTTGTCAGGAAATGAAACCAGCTGGCATTATTTCTACTAGGTCTTCTGTCATAGTAAAAGCCAAGCAGAAAAAGGTATATGCCATCCAGCGAATGTTTTTACTTGATACAAGTGCGATGGAAAAGAGCATGGAGTTTGTCGGGAAACATCGTCCAGATTTTATTGAAGTATTGCCGGGTGTCGTGCCAGATTTAATTACAGAAGTGCGCGAAAGAGCTGGAATACCAATATTTGCAGGAGGGTTTATCCGAACAAAAGAAGATGTAGAAAGGGCGCTTGCAGCAGGGGCGACAGCTGTCACCACATCGAATACAGAGCTTTGGAAAGCGTTCCAAAAGTGAAAAAGATAAAATGCGAAAATTGATTGACAACGTTTTCATCCTCTGTTACTATAGCACTAAGTTAATATCATGTGATGGAGAAACGGAGATCCACAACGACGCTTTACTAGGTGACAAATGACCCTGATGTAAAGTATGTTTGTTGTGGATCTTTTTTCTTTATCTTTTCTACACATTTATAGGGGATGGCAACTGAACCAGAGGAGGAATTTTTCATGACACCATTTTGGGGTGAAGTCGTTGGTACAATGCTTCTTATTATTTTCGGAGGCGGTGTGTGTGCGGCAGTCAGTTTAAAGAAATCGCTCGCTTATCAGTCCGGCTGGATTGTAATCGCTTTCGGATGGGGATTTGCAGTAGCGATTGCAGCTTATGCCACTGGAGGAATCAGCGGTGCACATTTAAACCCGGCGCTGACAATAGGTCTTGCATTAGAAGGAAGTTTTCCTTGGGCTGATGTTCCATTGTATATTGTCGGTCAAATGCTTGGCGCATTACTCGGAGCTATTATTGTCTTCTTACATTACTTACCACACTGGAAAGCGACAGACGATCCAGGTGCAAAACTAGGCGTATTCTCAACTGGTCCTGCGATTCCGCATACTTTTGCAAACGTGCTCAGTGAAGTCATTGGTACATTTGTATTGGTGGTAGGAATTTTAGCGATTGGTGCAAATAAATTTGCAGACGGAGTCAATCCGCTGATTGTTGGTTTCTTAATTGTCGCAATTGGTCTTTCATTAGGTGGTACAACTGGTTACGCAATTAACCCTGCACGTGATTTAGGTCCAAGAATCGCACATGCCATTCTGCCGATTCCAGGTAAAGGTCCATCAAATTGGAAATATGCTTGGGTTCCTGTTGTTGGTCCAATTTTGGGCGGTGCATTTGGCGGTGTTTTCTATAATGCAGCCTTTAAAGCGAACGTCACACCAGCCTTTTGGATTGTAAGCGTTATTTTAGTTGTGGTATTGTTAGGACTCTATGTTTCTACGAAAAACCAGACAAATGCTGTCAATGAAAGTATGTAAGGGGAGGAAAACATCATGGCAAAAGAAAAATATATTCTCGCATTAGATCAAGGGACAACAAGCTCAAGAGCGATCTTATTTGATCAAGAAGGTAAAATTGCCCATACAGCTCAGAAGGAATTCAATCAATATTTTCCGAACCCAGGCTGGGTAGAACACAATGCAAATGAAATTTGGAGCTCTGTTCTATCAGTTATTTCAACTGCTTTAATCGAATCAGGAATTGAAGCAGATCAAATCGCCGGTATCGGAATTACGAACCAGCGTGAGACAGCTGTTGTTTGGGATAAACATACAGGCGCACCTGTTTACAATGCAATTGTTTGGCAGTCACGACAAACATCTGGTATATGTGATGAGCTAAAAGCGCAAGGGCACGATGAAACGTTTAGAAATAAAACGGGTCTACTCATTGATGCTTATTTCTCAGGTACTAAAGTGAAATGGATTTTAGACAATGTCGAAGGTGCTCGTGAGAAAGCAGAAAATGGTGACTTACTGTTTGGCACAATCGATACATGGCTCATTTGGAAAATGACTGGCGGTCAATCACACGTGACAGATTATTCAAATGCATCAAGAACGTTAATGTTCAATATTTACGATCTGAAATGGGATGAAGAACTACTTGATATTTTAGGTGTTCCAGCTTCCATGCTGCCAGACGTCAAACCATCATCACACATTTATGGTGAAACAACAGACTATCACTTCTTCGGTAAAAATATTCCGATTGCAGGAGCGGCAGGAGATCAGCAGTCTGCGTTATTCGGTCAGGCTTGCTTTGAAGAAGGAATGGCGAAGAACACATATGGTACAGGATGTTTCATGTTGATGAATACAGGGGAAAAAGCAATTAAGTCGGATCATGGATTGTTAACGACGATTGCATGGGGCATTGACGGCAAAGTTGAATATGCTTTAGAAGGAAGTATTTTCGTTGCTGGCTCAGCGATCCAGTGGCTGCGTGATGGACTTAGAATGTTTAAAGACTCAAAAGACAGTGAAGCTTATGCTGAGCGCGTTGAGTCAACAGACGGCGTATATGTCGTACCAGCATTTGTTGGTTTAGGCACACCATATTGGGATAGTGATGTCCGAGGCGCTGTATTCGGTTTAACACGCGGTACTTCTAAAGAGCACTTTGTTCGTGCAACGTTAGAATCACTTGCTTATCAAACGAAAGATGTTTTAGATGCGATGGAAAAAGATTCAAACATCTCACTTAAAACATTACGTGTCGATGGCGGGGCTGTAAAGAATGATTTCTTAATGGGCTTCCAAAGTGATTTGCTCGATGTACCAGTAGAACGTCCAGAAATTAATGAAACGACGGCACTCGGTGCGGCCTATCTTGCGGGAATAGCAGTTGGCTTCTGGAACGACCGTTCAGACATTGCAAAACAATGGAACCTTGACAAGCGCTTTGAACCTAAAATGGAAGAAGACAGCCGTGACTCGTTATACAGCGGGTGGAAAAAGGCTGTAAAAGCAGCTCAAGCTTTCAAATAAACAAAAAGTATGGTATACTTCAAGTAAGTTAATAGAACGGTTGGAGAACTGGAGAGACCGCAAGCACCGAAGTGTAGAAATACGCTTTGGGTGTTTGCGGTCTCTTTTTCTTTACCGTACAACATGGGAGGAACAAGAGATGACTTTTTCTAGCTTAGAAAGAGAACAAATGCTTCAGGACATGACAAAAAAACCATATGATGTGTTTATCATTGGTGGGGGTATTACTGGCGCTGGTACAGCACTTGATGCGGCTTCACGCGGAATGCGTGTCGGTCTTGCGGAAATGCAGGATTTCGCAGCAGGTACGTCTAGCCGCTCAACGAAACTTGTACACGGCGGACTTCGTTATTTAAAACAATTTGAAGTGAAAATGGTCGCAGAGGTCGGTAAAGAGCGTGCCATCGTATACGAAAATGGTCCTCATGTGACAACGCCAGAATGGATGCTTCTTCCGATGCATAAAGGCGGGACATTCGGTAAGTTTTCAACTTCAATCGGACTTAGAGTATATGACTTTTTAGCTGGCGTTAAGCATAGTGAACGCAGAAGTATGCTAAGTGCAAAAGAGACACTTGCAAAAGAACCACTTGTGAAAAAGGATGGCTTAAAAGGTGGGGGCTACTATGTTGAATACCGTACAGATGATGCACGCCTGACAATTGAAGTCATGAAAGAGGCTGTGAAATTCGGGGCAGAAGCGGTCAACTATGCGAAAGTAAAAGAATTTATTTATGATAAAGGCAAAGTTGTCGGTGTTGTCATTGAAGATGTGATGACGCAAAAAACATACGACGTATATGCGAAGAAGATTGTCAATGCGACTGGTCCATGGGTCGATCAGCTAAGAGACAAGGACCACTCAAAAGAGGGGAAACATTTACAACATACAAAAGGAATTCACTTAGTATTTGACCAATCTGTTTTCCCATTAAAACAAGCAATCTACTTTGACACACCTGATAAACGGATGGTCTTTGCGATTCCAAGAGAAGGCAAAACGTACGTTGGTACAACAGATACAGTGTACAAAAAACAGCTGGAACATCCGCGTATGACAAAAGCAGATCGTGATTACGTGATCAAAGCCATTCAATATATGTTCCCAGATCTTAACATTACAGAGAAAGACGTTGAATCTAACTGGGCTGGTCTTCGTCCACTCATTCATGAAGAAGGCAAAGATCCTTCAGAAATTTCTCGTAAGGATGAGGTATGGACATCATCTTCAGGCTTAATCACGATTGCTGGCGGTAAATTAACAGGTTACCGTAAAATGGCTGAACACATTGTGAATCTTGTACGTGATGGACTTAAAGAGGAAACTGGAAAAGATTTTGGACCATGTAAAACGAAACATATGCCAATTTCAGGTGGGCATGTAGGCGGTTCGAAAAATATGGCATCCTTTGTTCAAGCGAAAACGGCAGAAGGAGCATCCGTTGGTTTGACAGAACCGATTGCACAAAAATTAGCTGAGAAATATGGCTCAAACGTCAGCAATGTCTTCAAGCGTGTAGAGCAGCTTCAAGGGGAAGCAGACAAACGAAACATTCCCGCATATGTGTTGGCTGAACTTGTCTATGCGATAGAAGAAGAATTGGCTGTAACACCTGTCGATTTCTTCTTGAGAAGAACAGGCAGCCTATTATTTAATATCAATTGGGCAAAAACGTATGCACAGCCTGTTGTTGACTATATGGCAGATCGTTTTGGCTGGGATGAAGTGACAAAACAGAAACATCAAACTGAATTAGACCGACTATTCCATGAAGCAGTCGTACCGCTTGATGCTGAATAAGTAAAAAGCCGATCGTGTATCGGCTTTTTTTATTTTGTTCATCGTTTTTTCATATGTTCATGATATAACATGACATGAAGGATAATTCCATATAAAATAACAGTAGATGTTATTTTATTGATGATAAGAGCTGGGAGGACGACCATGAGTTGGAATACGAATTATGAGCGTTGGATCAATGAGAAGCACCTGGATACTGAACTAAGGGAATGGCTGGAGGCACATCAAGATGATCATCAAGCGCTTGAAGACTGCTTCTACAAAAACCTTGAGTTTGGTACTGGAGGAATGCGCGGAGAAATTGGTGCTGGAACGAACCGAATGAATGTTTATACTGTTCGAAAAGCATCTGCTGGTCTTGCTGCGTATATTGCAGCACATGGAGAGGATGCAAAAAAAAGAGGCGTCGCCATTGCCTATGATTCACGCCATAAATCTCCTGAATTTGCGATGGAAGCGGCTAAAACACTTGCATCACATGGCATTCAAACATACGTATTTGACGAACTGCGTCCGACACCAGAACTCTCTTTTGCAGTTCGAGAACTGAATGCCTTTGCAGGGATTGTTGTGACAGCAAGTCACAATCCGCCAGAATATAATGGCTATAAAGTTTATGGAGAAGATGGAGGCCAAATGCCCCCATTTGAAGCAGATCAAGTCATTAAAGAAGTAGATGCCATCGAAAATGAATTAGCCATTTCAGTGGAATCAGAAGAAGTATTGAAGCAAAATGGTTTGATCCGCATGATTGGTGAAGAAATCGATCAAGCGTATATGGAAAAATTAAAAACCATTCGTGTGCACCCTGAGCTTGCAAAAGAAGTCGATGTCAAAGTGGTGTTTACCCCGCTTCATGGGACGGCGAATAAACCTGTCCGAAACGGACTTCAGGCCTTTGGTTATAAGCATGTGACGGTTGTACCTGAACAGGAAAAACCAGATCCGCAATTCTCGACGGTTACGTCTCCAAATCCAGAGGAGCATGCCGCTTTTGAATACGCCATCAAGCTTGGCGAAAAGCAAAATGCTGATATTTTGATTGCGACAGATCCAGATGCAGATCGATTAGGTATCGCTGTGAAAAATCATGATGGTGAATTTACCGTTTTGACCGGCAACCAAACAGGCGCCTTACTACTTCATTATTTATTATCTGAAAAACAAAAACTAGGTCAGCTGCCGCCTCGCCCCGTTGTGATGAAAACGATTGTGACAAGTGAGCTTGGGCGTGCTGTTGCCTCAGCATTTGGAGCTGACACGATTGATACGCTCACTGGCTTTAAATTTATCGGAGAAAAAATCAAGCAGTTTGAAGAAAGCGGAGAATACACGTTTCAATTCGGCTATGAAGAAAGCTACGGCTATTTGATCGGTGATTTTGCACGAGATAAAGATGCAGTTCAAGCTGCGTTATTAGCAGTTGAAGTCGCAGCCTTTTATAAAAAACAAGGGAAGTCATTATATGATGCGCTTGTTGATATTTTTAAGGAATTTGGATTTTACAGAGAAGGGTTAAAGTCATTAACCTTAAAGGGGAAAGTAGGAGCAGAGCAGATTTCTGCTATTCTTCATACCTTTAGATCAAACCCGCCAGCTTCTATCGCTGGTCAGCGCATTACGGTCATTGAGGATTATCAATCAAGTCAAAGGCACCTTGTGGCTGAAAAGAAAGAAGAAACGATTCATCTGCCGGCATCAAACGTCCTGAAATATTTCCTTGAAGATGGCTCATGGTTTTGTTTACGACCTTCTGGTACGGAGCCTAAAGTCAAATTTTATATTGCAGTCAAAGGCACATCGTTAACAGACAGCGAAGAAAAGCTGAAACACTTATCAGAAGAAGTCATGAAAGTCGTCTATGACATTGTGGAAGAAACAGCTAAATAAAATATCACAAAGCCATCATGTCATGCATGATGGCTTTTTCTCAGTCAAAAGGATGAGAAAAAATCATCCTTTTTGAGAAAGAGCCGTACAGATGCTCATGGTATAATCAACATATTGATAAGAGAGGCAGTAAAAGCCGGGGGTACACACGATGGGAGATTACCAAGAAAAAGTCAAAACATTAAAAACGTTAAAAGAAATTGCTGAAAAGCTAAATGAAGGGATGGAAATGAAGGAAACGCTTCATGAAGTGCTTCATATGCTTATGGAAGTGACAGGCTTTCAAACAGCATGGATTTATTTTATAGAAGAAGACGGATCGTATGAACTAATGGCAGAAGTATGCTTACCTGAAGCGCTGGCAAAGGATCGAAAGCAATTGATGTGTCAAAACGATTGCTATTGCATCAACCGCTACACGAAAGGCTCACTGCAATCAGCTACCAATATTATCAATTGTAAACGGATTGAAACGGCGATTGAGCAAAAGCTTGGAGATACAGAAGGAATTACCCATCATGCAACCGTTCCGCTCCAAGCATGTAAGCGTACGTTTGGCTTATTAAATGTGGCGGCAAAAGGGAAGGTCACATTTACACAGGATGAGCTGAATCTGCTTGAAAGTATTGCACTGCAAATTGGTACGGCTATTCAGCGCATGAAGCTTGTGCAAAATGAGCAGCAGCATGCACTTTTAGAAGAACGAAACCGGCTTGCGCAGGATTTACACGATTCTGTGAATCAAATGCTGTTTTCCGTGAGTTTGACTGCAAAGGCAGCGCGTCAAATGACAAGTGATCAAAAATTAGGTGAAATGATTGATTTTATTCAGCATTTATCACAAGATGCCCTCATTGAAATGCGATCACTCATCTGGCAGTTAAGACCAAAAGGGCTTGAAAAAGGATTTACAACAGCGATTGAAGAGTATGCACAGCTTTTAGGTCTAAATTGTTCATTGTCTTTATCAGGCTGTATGGAAATAGATCATTCAAAGCACGAAACCTTATTTCGCGTATGCCAAGAAGCTCTAAATAATTGCCAAAAGCATGCGGGCGTTGAGAAAGTAGAGGTCAAACTGGAGCAATCAGGAGATACGTTTGGTATGAAAATCATCGATCAGGGAAAGGGATTTCAGTATGATGAACAAATGAGTCTTCCTTCATTTGGGCTGAAAGGGATGGCTGACCGTATCCGAAGAGCAGGAGGTACATTTTGCATCAATTCTGAGCTAGGGAAGGGAACGACGATTGATGTGAAAGTACCATTTTCTCAAGAAAGGAAGGGATTGTCATGAGGGTAGTCATTGCAGATGATCATCACATTGTCCGAAAAGGACTGGTCTTTTTCTTGCAAACCCAGCCAGATGTGGACATCGTTGGTGAAGCATCCAATGGAGAAGAGGCACTACAGGTAGTGAGGCAGACAAAGCCTGACATTGTCTTGATGGATCTTTCTATGCCTGTAATGAATGGGATTGAGGCGACAAAGCAAATGATGCTGGATATGCCGGATGTCCGCATTGTCATTCTGACAAGCTATGCAGATAAGGACTATGTGATCCCTGCTATCCAAGCGGGAGCAAAGGCTTATCAGCTTAAAGATGTAGCACCTGAAAAGCTTCTCACGACAATGATTGAGGTGCAAAATGGTACGTATCAATTAGACGGTCATATTACGACGTTTCTCATCCAGCATCTAACTGAACCTAAAGAGCAGAAATGGGCATTGATGAACGAACTGACCAATAGAGAACGTGATGTCTTATTTGAAATCGCAAAAGGGAAAAGTAACAAAGAAATCGCCTCATCGCTTTTTATTTCTGAAAAGACTGTGAAAACTCACGTGTCTCATGTGTTATCAAAGTTAGAGCTGGCAGATCGAACTCAGGCCGCTCTCTATGCGGTAGATTATCAAAAAAATCAGCCGAAAGAGCTGTTGTAAACAGTCATGGTGGACATTTCAAAAGACTTCATGAGTATTTCTCATGAAGTCTTTTCTTCTTTATGAAAGGCGGTTAGTAAAAGGGTGAAAACAAAGAGCTAAAATAAAGTTCATTCTAGCCCTATGTCAACAATCTGAAAGAAAATCAACCTTTTCCTTTATGTGTACATTGGTTCAGCATATGCTTCAGCAACGGCAGCTTCTGAAGCATGGTCGATATACTGCAGGAGTCCATATAAACATTTTTCAACATCTGCATCGTTCCGGTTAAATTGATACGCATGTAAGAAATGCTCAATACGTTTCGAGAGCAAATCATCTTGCGTACGGACCATAAGAATAAGTAAATTATCCCATTGCGAGCGATGCGTATAATAAAGTGCTTTATCATAATCCGCCACATTCATTAAACCTTCTCCTTTCCCTTGAGAAGTCCTCATTAGTTTGCTCGGATCAGGTCGACTTTTTCAGGGGAAAAGTTGGTGTCTGCATAAACTGGGTACCGGGAATTATAGGCTGAATAAATGCTTGATGTATGAAAAAGAACCAACCAGCAAAACCTAAACAAAATAGATATGAAAGTGAGAATATTGATATCATGCACCCGAAATTATGGATGCTTTTTGCAGCAGGAATTGTTTTATTCGGCAGTCTCATGGTTCATCCATCTTCACAAGCAGCTGTGCAGCCAGCAGAGAATTGGGAAAGACTTGCGTATACTGCCTTGCAAGATGAATATGAAGGCGCCGCTTTAAACGATTATCATTACATTGGACGTACACAAGTGAATGAAGAACAAACAAAAGATGTGTTTCGTGTGACCGTGAAGGAAGGCTCCACACGATTTGCAGCACATGCAGAAATTTATTTTCATCCGGTGACGGGTCATTTGATTAGTATTAACGTATTTCGGCTATAAAAAAGCACCTCTTTTAAAAAGAGGTGCTCCAGCTGAAAAGAAGATTTATTTCATGCTTCCTTGAAGATATGAGCGAATATCCACACCGAGTGAATCCGCTAAACGCTGTCCATAATCTTCATCTGCACGATAGAAGTTGCAGATCGCAAGTAATTTCGTTTTTTCATTTACGTCTTTCAAGTCAGCTGTCAAGTTTTTGATCAATGCTTGTTTCTCTTCTTCAGAGTAGCTTCGATATTTTTCTCCAGCTTGTTTGAAATCATTTGGTTTTTCGATTTTTTGTCTCACCATACGGTCACCGTGAAGAACTGGTTCACTTTCTTTGTAGTGAGGGTTTTCTTTTGGCTGATCGTCATAACGGTTTGGTTCATAGTTAATATGACCACTTGGACGAGTTGTTGTCATAAAGCCATCCTGTTGGTTATTGTGTACAGGCGCATAAGGACAGTTCACTGGGATGCGCATGTAGTTTGCACCTAGGCGGTGACGCTGCGTGTCAGGATAAGAGAACAGACGACCTTGAAGCAGTTTGTCTTCAGATGCTTCAATTCCTGGAACTAGGGCACTTGGCGTGAAAGCAGATTGCTCTGTTTCAGCAAAGAAATTTTCTGGATTGCGGTTCAGTGTCATGCGGCCCACTTTTTGCAGCGGATAATCTTCCTCGCTCCACGTTTTCGTCGGATCACATGGATCATAATCTAGTTCATCATAATCACTGAGCGGCATAAGCTGAACGTAAAGATCCCATGCTGGATAATTTCCTTTTTCAATACGATCATACAAGTCTCTTGTCGCATGCTGGAAGTCGTTTGCTTGAATTTCTGCAGCTTCTTCCATCGATAAATTGCGAATACCTTCTGATGGTCTCCAGTGGTATTTCACATATTTTGTTTCTCCGTATTTGTTTACCCATCTAAACGTATGAACACCAGAACCGCGCATTTCAGCGTAGTTCGCAGGAATACCTTCGTCAGAGAAGAGCCATGTGAGCATGTGAGTGGATTCAGGTGTTAATGTCATAAAATCCCAATAACGGTCAGGATCTTGAATGTTTGTTACAGGATCTGGCTTGAGAGAGTGAACCATATCAGGGAATTTGAGTGCATCACGAATAAAGAAGATCGGCAAGTTGTTCCCAACTAGATCATAGTTGCCTTCTTCTGTATAAAATTTGACAGCGAAGCCGCGAGGGTCACGTAATGTTTCAGGCGAACCTTTAGGATGAATAACCGTTGAGAAACGGACAAAAACGTCTGTTTGTTTTCCTTTTTCACTTAAGAAGGCTGCTCTTGTATGTTTCTCCATGCTATTTTCTACTTCAAATACACCATAAGCGCCGGCGCCTCTTGCATGAACGACACGCTCTGGAATACGTTCACGGTCAAAGTGTGCAAGTTTTTCAATCAAATGGTAATCATCAAGAAATGAAGGCCCCCTGTGACCAGCAGTTCTTGAGTTTTGATTATCGCCAACTGGCACGCCTTGATTCGTTGTCAAATTTTTATGATTAGAATTTGTCATTCTTTTTCTCCTCCTGTAAACAAAAAATGGTTTCTAGCAATCTATATACCCTAATTATATTGAATCAAACATGATAGTCAATATTTATTTATAATAATTTTAAATAAATTATTATTACAAGGAGGTAAAGAAAAAGACGAAAGAAATAAATTCTTTCGCCTTAGAGCAGAAGCTCTCTTAGAGCATCTTTGTTTTGTGTTAAATCATTTAATGTGTATTGGTCAAGAACGCGTAAATAAGCAGTGAGTGCTTCATGAAGTACGTGCTTTAATGAACAAATCGGGGAGATAATACAGCTATTTTTCTTCGGATCAAAGCATTCAACCATGACTAAATCATCCTCTGTATAGCGGACAACCTCACCAATATTAATGCTTTCTGGGCTTTTCCCCAGCCTAATCCCACCATTTCTTCCGCGGATCGTTTCTACATAACCACGTTTTCCTAGATGGTAAATTACCTTTGTCAGGTGATTTTTCGAAATGCCATAAATATCGGCAATCTGCTGAATATTTGACAGTTCATTGTTTTCTCTCGAAGCTAAATAAATGAGTACCCTTAATGAGAAATCTGTATAATTCGTAAGTTTCATTTGGACGACCTCTAAACCTAATAGAGTTTTGTATCATCGTAACACATTTTAGACAAAAACTGTTCGAGAAAGTGCTAAATGTGACAACATTTAAAACATGTATTATAAATATTGCTTTTATACGTTGTCTTCCATTACGATAAAGATGTATTTAAAATACATCTTTTGAAAGAAGGAATAACGATGTTATCCACAGATCAAATGAATGCCATTAAACAATCAGCCCCTCTTCTAAAAGCTGAGGGAACAAAACTTGTGACAGTTTTTTATCAAAATATGATTAGACAGCATCCAGAGCTACTCAATCAGTTTAATAAAACAAATCTCATGAATGGAAGCCAGCCAGAGGCGCTTGCTGCAACACTCTATCAAGCTGCACTGCACATTGACCGCTTGGCAGACTTGCTTCCTGCTGTGAAACAAATTGCCCATAAGCATGTCAGTGTCATGGTGAAAAAAGAGCAGTACCCAATCGTCGGATATCACCTTCTTGAAGCAATGAAAGAGGTATTTGGGTTATCAGAGGAAGATGACACATTGTTGGCTTGGAAGGCTGCATATGACATCATTGCGAATATATTCATCACCATTGAGGCAGAAATGATGGCTGAAAATGTGAAACAAACTGGTGGATGGGCAGATGTCAAACCGTTTATTGTGAAGAAAAAGAAACAAGAATCTCCAT
This sequence comes from Bacillus sp. FSL R5-0397, assembly GCF_038593395.1. Lineage (NCBI taxonomy): Bacteria > Bacillati > Bacillota > Bacilli > Caryophanales > Bacillaceae > Bacillus > Bacillus sp. FSL R5-0397. The sequence goes on from NZ_CP151992.1 coordinate 964,719, forward strand.
CACTCATTTCCTTTTATTTAGTACCAGAGGATGAATCTGAGCTACCAATGTATGAAGCTGGTCAATACATTACGGTGCAGGTAGATATGCCGGGTGAAGCCTATGTATGCAGCAGACAATACAGTTTATCAGATCAATATCACCCATCTTACTATCGCATTACCGTGAAACGAGATGGGCATGTCTCCACATTCCTGCATGATGAAATGGAAGAAGGCGATGTTCTTCACGTCAGTATGCCGCAGGGAATGTTCTGCTTGAAAGATGACACAAAAGAACCCGTTTATTTGATTAGTGCTGGTTCTGGTGTCACACCAATGATTGGTTTAGTGAAAACAGCGTCGCATAACAATCAGCCATTCACGATGATTCATGCAGACAGACTAGAGGATGTAACCGCTTTTGAACAAGAGTATGAACACGTTCTCACTTCATCTCCAGAGGGGCGTATTATCCTTTGTAACGAACAATTTGAAAAGAGTGTAAAGAGTGAGCTGGTTGAGAAGGTGGCTACGCGGATTGACCGACCTTTCCTTCAATCAGTCATTGGTGAAGGAAAAGGCCAATTTTATGTTTGCGGTTCCCCAGTATTTACTCAAGAGATGATCCTTATTCTAAAAGCGTTGGACATTCCGGAAGAGAATATCCATTTTGAAGCGTTCGGCGGGCAGTCCATGAAAGAGATGGAAGTCGTCTAAACAACTGGCTGAACATCATGTTTTTTTAGGTACGCTCATATAGTAGGGATAAGTCCGATGAGGAGGGATGGTTTCCTTGAGCGTATCTGAAAAGCGTCTTTTACAACGAGCCATTGATGAAATTACAGAAATTGCAGAAGGATTTGGTCTGGATTTTTATCCGATGAGGTATGAAATCTGTCCCGCGGAGATTATTTATACATTTGGTGCATATGGCATGCCAACACGATTTAGCCACTGGAGCTTTGGAAAGCAATTTCACAAAATGAAGCTTCATTATGATTTAGGATTAAGCAAAATTTATGAGCTGGTGATTAATTCAAATCCTTGCTATGCCTTTCTCCTTGATAACAATTCGCTTGTTCAAAATAAACTAATTGTGGCTCATGTCCTGGCACACTGCGATTTCTTTAAAAACAACTGCCGTTTCCAAAACACAAAACGAGATATGGTGGAAAGTATGTCAGCGGCAGCAGAGCGAATTAAAGAATATGAACATATCCACGGTACAAAAGAAGTCGAGTCCTTTTTAGATGCTGTATTGGCATTGCAGGAGCATATTGATCCGTCGCTTGTTCGTTCAAAATTAAGCTGGAATCTCGACGATGAAGATGAATATGAAGAGGACAAACCAAAACGTCAAACGCCATATGATGATTTGTGGGGAATGGATGAACCGAAAACACGTGAGAAAAAGAAAACGATCAAGCAATTCCCCCCAAAGCCAGAAAAAGATATTTTGCTCTTTATCGAGGCACACTCCCGGGAGCTAGAGCCTTGGCAGCGGGATGTGCTGACGATGCTGAGAGAGGAAATGCTCTATTTTTGGCCACAACTAGAAACGAAAATCATGAATGAAGGCTGGGCATCGTATTGGCACCAGCGGATTATGCGTGAACTTGATTTAGATTCAAGTGAATCGATTGAATTTGCCAAATTAAATGCAGGTGTCGTGCAGCCATCTAAGACAGGAATCAATCCTTACTATTTAGGGCTGAAGATTTTTGAAGATATTGAAGAGCGCTACGATCATCCATGCGAGGAATTAAAAAAAGCAGGAGTGACGGAAGGGTCGGGTCGCAGCAAAATGTTTGAAGTGCGGGAAATTGAATCAGACATTTCTTTTATTCGAAATTACTTAACGAAAGACCTTGTGATGAGGGAAGATTTGTACTTGTTTCAAAAGCAGGGGAGAGACTATAAAGTCATTGATAAAGAATGGAAGGCAGTCCGTGATCAGCTAGTCAGTATGAGGGTCAATGGCGGCTTTCCGTATTTGACAGTCATCGATGGCGACTATTTAAAAAACAACGAACTCTATATTAAACATTGGTATGAAGGCATTGAGCTTGATCTCAAATACTTAGAAAAGGTGCTTCCATATTTGTATCAGCTATGGGGAAGAAGTGTGCACATCGAGTCAGTTCTTGAAGGAAAAGAAGTGATGTTTTCATACGATGGAAAAGGGGTTCATAGGAAGTATCTCACTTAATGATCAAAAAAGATGTCTACGACTAGACATCTTTTTTTGTGATTAGCACTTTATTGGTTTTTCAGCAGTTTGAAAATGTGTTTCGCTTGATCTGTATTTTCCATAAGCCCTTTTAGCTGTTCGCTTGTTGGTCCATAAGCATAAAATGGTACTTCATCCCCTGTATGACCCGATGTGGTCCAGCCTGTATGAGACCTCGTATTGATGACCTTTTCGATGGCATCATCAATTTGAACAGGATCTTTTGTTTCAGCTGCCTTTTGAATAGAGGCGATTTCCTCTTTTGTGAAATCAAGGTCGATGTATTGTTTGAGCGCAGTCTCGACCGTCATACCCCCAACAATTTTGTTTGCAATGAAATCAGGTGTCTTTTTTGCTGCTTTGACAGGCTGATAATCCCAGCTGCCCGAGCCGTCTGCCCCGAAGGAAAGGCCGCCAGTTGAATGATCTGCTGTCGTGATGACTAACGTGTTTTTATCCTTTTTTGCGAAACGAATGGCTTCTTCAAATGCTTTTTCAAAATCTTTCATCTCACTCATTGCACTGACAATATCGTGGTCATGTCCAGCCCAGTCAATTTGACTGCCTTCAACCATGAGGAAAAATCCTTTTTTGTTTTTAGACAGCTGTTTGATGGCTGAGGATGTCATGTCTTGCAATGAAGGGGTCGTTTTATCACGATCAATTGCTTTATCGAGACCACCGTCAGCAAAAATGCCTAACAATTTTTGCTGTTTGTTTTTTTGTAAGTCCGCTTTATTGGTTACGTAACGATAACCTGCTTTTTGAAATTCTTTCGTCAAATCACGATCTTTGCGGACAAAATCGATCAGTCCTCCGCCAAGCATGACATCGACTGTATGCTGTTTGCCAATTTTCTCATCGAAGAAATCATCAGCAATGGCTGCTGTGTTTTTTCTAGAAACATCGTGGGCGGCATACGCAGCAGGTGTCGCATTGGTTAATTCAGATGTGACGACGAGACCAGTAGACTTTCCTTTGCGTTTTGCTTCTTCTAATACTGTTTTTAGTTTTTTGCCATTTTTGTTTACACCAATGGCGTTGTTGTATGTCTTTTGACCAGTTGCCATGGCTGTCCCAGCTGCTGCTGAATCAGTAATGTTACTTTTAGAATCATCAGGGTATGTTTTATGCATGCCAGTGAGGTAAGGGTCAAACGCTGTTTGCTTGGAAAGATCACCGTTGTGTTTAAATGAGCGGTAAGTTGAAAGGTAAGGTGTTCCCATGCCATCTCCAATGAGCACGATCACATTTTGTACGTCATTTTTTGGTTTCTTTTTAGCCTCAGCTTTGTCAGCCTGTCCAAATTCAATTCCTGAAAAAATACCAATCGATAACACTGATGCGGCTGCGATTGCAGCTATTTTCGTTTTCGAGCTTTTCAACACACTCATTCATTTTGCCTCCTCATTGTTTATGTATCGCTCTCACGTTTACAATGGTAGAACAGAAGTGTGGATTCCAAATGACAGCACCGTAAAGTTCACTTTAAAATTGTAAAGGTCCACTTTACATAGAATGAACCAAAAAGAGAAATGAATGTATGATTTATCTATGACAAGATGCATTTGTTTTGTCATGATTGTGTAATAAAAATGAAATAAAAAGAACCCTAAAAAAAAATATTTTTTGCCGAATTAATAAGCATAATGTCGTAGGAAGTCAAGACTATTTCTTCTGGTATTCGATCCTTATAATAGAAAGTAGATAAAAATTCGGATCACGATAGATACATACAGGAGGAACAAATGAAAAAACAATTGATCACAGCTGCAAGTGCAGTTCTACTTGGGACGACATTATTTGCCGGAGCTGCCTCAGCACAATCAGTAAAGGTTCAAAAAGGTGACTCTCTTTCTGTTCTAGCGAAAAAATACAAAACAACCGTGAGTAAGATTAAATCAGACAATAAACTGAAATCTAACACGATTTATGTTGGACAAACCTTAAAAGTGAATGGTACTTCTTCAAAAAAGGTAACGAAAACATCAAAAACAACAACAAAAGTAAAAGCGTCTTCAACGACAGCCACTCATAAAGTTGTCAAAGGTGATACTTTATCTAAAATCGGCAAAAAATATGGAATGACAGTGAAAGAGCTGAAATCGTTAAATAAACTCAAAACAGATCTGATTAAAATTGGACAAAAGCTGAAAGTGAAAAAGACATCCAAAGTGAAACCAACACCTGTCAAAGAAAAAACAGTTGCTACTTCTTCTTTAAATACGTCTAAACTCGTAGCAGATGCGAAAGCACAAAACGGTACACCATATAAATGGGGTGGAACGACACCGAAAGGCTTTGATTGCAGCGGTTTTATGTGGTATATCATTAACAAACAAACAAAGATTTCAAGACAAACGACTGAAGGTTTTTGGGGATCAATGAAAAGCGTCTCAACACCTAAAGTTGGAGATTTTGTCTTCTTTACAACCTATAAATCTGGCCCATCTCACATGGGTGTCTACCTTGGGAACAACAAGTTTATCCACGCTGCTTCTGATGGTGTGACGATCAGCGATATGACTTCAAGCTATTGGAAGCCAATTTACCTTGGCGCAAAGACATTTGTAAATTAATAATGGATCTTAAGAGACTGCTTACTAGGCAGTCTCTTTTTTTGTATATCGTTTGCGCAGCTAAAACAGTCCTTTATCATAGCTCTCTATGAGTCTAAAGGCTTTTAAATAAGCAAAAGTGAAGACAAGTTATCAAAAGAATAATTTTATTTTCACTTTATAAAAATTATATCAAAAAAGTATAATTTTGTATGTTGTATAATAAATAGAAGAGGCCAAGCTATGATTTGAATAAAGATTGAAGAAAATCTACCATGAATATTGACAAGTATTTTGTTGATAAATAAGAATTTTCACTCTATTTTGAAAAAAAGTGTTTTCATTTTTTAATTTTCATATATAATAATTTTACGCCACCAATTTATTGCGCTAAATTAAATCTAAATATTCAGAAAATAAAGTGAATTACGAAGTGGTGGCGTCTTTAGACGGATACTAAGTTTTGGGAGTGATGGTATGAGCAATTCGTTGTTTAGGAAGAAGAGCATTTCAGAGCTTATTGCGGCAACACAAGGGGAAAAAGCGTTAAGAAAGGAATTAGGTTCATTTGACTTAACGATGCTTGGTATTGGAGCGATTATCGGTACAGGGATATTTGTTCTGACAGGTACAGGCGCCGTTACAGCAGGACCAGGACTTATTTTATCATTTGTGATTGCAGGTCTTGCATGTTTATTTGCGGCATTGTCATATGCGGAATTCGCTTCCACAGTGCCAGTATCAGGATCTGTTTATACATTTACGTACGCATCTATGGGAGAATTTTTAGCGTTTATCATTGGCTGGGATTTGATATTAGAATATATGCTAGCCGCTAGTGCCGTTTCAGCAGGCTGGTCAGGCTACTTTGTGTCGTTTTTAAATGGGATAGGGATTCATATACCGGTTGAATTAACAGCAGCACCAGGTGGTTTAAAGGGTCAAGTGACATATTTTAATCTTCCTGCATTTATTATTTTAATGATCATCACCTTCTTGCTGTACTTCGGTATTAAAGAATCAAAACGAGTCAACAACATCATGGTCATTATGAAAATTGCGGTGATTCTGCTCTTTATTTTAGTCGCTGTGAAATATGTAAAACCTGAAAACTGGACACCATTCGTTCCTTTTGGAACTTCAGGCGTGTTAAGTGCAGCAGCTCTCGTATTCTTTGCATTTATCGGATTTGATGCAGTTGCTTCTGCGGCAGAGGAAACAAAAAATCCATCCCGCAACTTGCCAAGAGGAATCATCACTTCCTTATTGATTTGTACCATGTTGTATGTGGTAGTCAGTGCCATCATGACAGGCATTGTTCCATTTATGAACTTTGAGGGAGTATCCCATCCAGTGTCTCTTGTTTTACAAGTAGCCGGTCAAAATTGGGTGGCGGGTATTGTAGATGTTGGGGCGATTTTAGGGATGACCACGGTCATGCTTGTCATGCTGTACGGCCAAACACGTGTCATGTTTGCCATGTCTCGTGATGGCTTGGTACCAAAGGTTCTTTCAAAGGTTCATCCAAAACATAAAACACCTTATATCAATACTCTTTTCTTTGGGACATTGTCAGCATTAATGGGTGGATTCATTCCGCTTGATGAGTTGGCAAGTCTAGTGAACATCGGAACACTTTCAGCTTTCATTTTGATTTCAGTTGCTGTCATTGTCATGAGAAAAACACAGCCTGATTTACCGAGAGCATTCAGATGCCCCGCAGTGCCGCTCATTCCAATCTTGGCTATTCTATCTTGCGGACTGCTCATTTATAAGCTTGGCACCATCACATTTGTTCGTTTCTTAATCTGGCTTGCCATTGGACTTGTTGTCTATTTCTTATATTCAAGAAAGCACTCCGAATTAAACAAAAAATAAGAGTGTACAGAAAAAGCCAGTCAAGTATGACTGGCTTTTTAGTATTAAAAACCTAATTGAAGATCGACATCAATGGATACGATCGCATAGACACAAACGATGACAAAAATATTCAGAACGACGCCTAGGAAACCTGGTCCAGTGCGGCCTTTTTTAATGAACAGTTCAATCACACCGAATGGAACTGCGGCCATTGCAAAAGGAAGCATTTGAAACGAATAAAATGTCACATTGCTAATAATGGCGAGGTTCAGCATGAGCAGCGATAAAATAGCGGTGCCGACTGAAATCCAGCCAAACACATTATGCTCTTTAAAGATTCTTACCAATTCCATAATTCCACCTCGCTCACTTTGGCCGTTTTAATGCGTTTTGTCTTCACAAATTTCTCTATTTCTTTAGAAGGACCTGTGACAACAGAACCGTAAACCGTGACACCATTTTGATTGATGTAGCGTATTCGGTTAGAGAGGTCAAGTTCAGGTCTGCCAGAGATCGTTTTTGCCCAGGATGGATGTTGGTTGACATAGGCGAGGGCATCTTTGAACTGATCAACCTCTGTTTTTGATGTGTGCTGAAGCTCTTTTAAAAATTCAGAGTCTTTCCCAGGAAAACCGATTGGACGCTGATTTCCACTTAATGAATCTTCTGTTTTTATCGCATTCCAAAGCACTTTCATATCATATTTTTTAGCAAATGAATACACGTCTTTCGGTGTGTATGCTTTGTCATAGGATACATACACTTCACTCACTGTTCCTTCAGGTAGCTTGTCTAGAGTAGTGAGTGTTTGTTTTTTTGATGTATCTGCCTGAGACGAAGGGTGCGTAAAGAAATCCTCCGTATTACGTGCGCTGTCTCCATAATATGAGATCGTAGGCTGCTTTAATTTATCGAAAAACATTTCGATTTGTTCACTGCCGATGGCTTCTGTTTTATTGCCAATTTGTTTTTGTAGCTTAAGTTCTGTGTTCATACCAAACAGTTTGACTTGCCCTTTTAAATCCTTCATATCAATGGCGACATTCGGTTTTGTTAGGGCGACTGTTACAGCGGCCGTTTCCATAAAATGATTGCCTTTACTGTCTGCTCCGCCAACGCCGTAGTATAGATAACTACCTAGTGTACAAAGCGGTAAAATAATCAGTGTAGATATGACAGCAAGCACAGAAATACGTAAATAGGACTTTCTTTTTCCGTATTGTAAAATGGCTTTTTGTTTTTCAGGACTGATGGAGAAGTCTGTCCAATCTGAGTCATTCAGTTCTTGGCTTAAGCGTTTTTCATTTTCTTCGAGCTCTTCTTCAAACGCCATCATTTCTTCTTCATTCATCTCGCCATTATTATATTGTTCCCATCGCTTATTAAACTCTTCATTCATCATTAACACCTCTGTTATATAGTGCTTTTAGGCGCTGCCTTGCACGAAATAAAACACTTTTAAAATTTGCTTCAGTAATATTCATGACCTTGGATGCTTCTTTGTAATTCAGTTCTTTTAAATAATACAATGTCAACGCTTCCTTGTAGTTATCTGGAAGCTGCTCCAAATACATGTTGAGAACTTCTTTTATTTCAATCTGTTCAGCAGGACTTTGTACAGACGTTTGTAAAAGGCCGCCAATGAGATCATCCGATATGGTCACTTCTTTTTTATGTTTCCTGACATAATCAATAAAAGCATTTCGTGCCACCTGAAATAACCAAGGTTTCACTTTGCTATGGTCGTAGGAATGAATATGTATATAAGCACGCATAAAGGTTTCCTGCAATAAGTCCTCTGCCAAATGTTTGTCTTTTGTCATGGAGAGCAGAAACCTGTAAACATCGTTCATATACATTTGATAAATTTCATCGATCGTCACTGATTTTTCTCCCCTCTATGTTATACACGCATAAGAAAGGCATAAAGTTGCACGAAACTTCTCATAGGCCGTACATTACTCATCTCTTTCACCCGAATCAAAATCATTTCTCCTTATCATAGCGAAATTTGCATCATTTATAAAGTGTTTTCAATAGAACAAATCAGGAAAAAGACTCAAAAAACGACAATTTTGGACACATTTCTTCCTCTATTCTCTCCTAAAAACACATGCTTGAATACAGAAGGAGCGGTCATCTTAAGTGAAAAGATGATTTTAGTGAACCGTCTCTATTTTATCAGCAGGAGAAAATTTTTAGTACCAGGTAATAAAAAATTTGTTATAATAGAAACAAATCCTTCATTCTTCAAACAAAGGAAGTGCACTATGTATAAATTTTCAGGCTATACCGTCAAAGCTTTTTTTGCTCTCCGAGGCGGAATCAAAGTATATCAAAAAGAGAATCTGCCAACAGACCGGGGGTTTGTCATTGCTTGTACGCATGAGGGTTTTGTGGATGTTCTTGCATTAGGCGCAGGAATTCTTCCGTTTGAGATCCACTACATGGCGAAAAAAGAATTGTTTGCAAATAAATGGATCGGCGGATTTTTAAAGAAGATTCATGCTTTTCCAGTTGATCGAGAGAATCCTGGGCCAAGCAGTATTAAAACGCCCATTAAATTATTAAAAGAGGGGAAAATCGTTGGGATTTTTCCAAGCGGAACACGTACAACAGAAGATGTTCCTTTAAAAAGAGGGGCCGTTACGATTGCGCAGCTCGGCAAATCACCAATCGTTCCAGCAGCGTACAAAGGACCTTCTAATGCAAAAAGCCTTTTTAAGAAGGGGAAAATGCGCTTAATCATTGGTGAACCGATTGAGCTGTCTGAATTTGATCATCTGCCGCCAAAAGAAAGATTAGGTGCGATGACAGAAGTATTAAACACAAGAATCAAAGAACTTGAAGCTAAGTTAATCGAAAAGGGATAAAGAAAACGACCACTTGCTAAGGCAAGGGTCGTTTTTTTTCTTAAGAAGCGCCTTCTTCAGCTGCTTCTAATAGTTGTTCGTTTAGTTTTTTGACTTCGATGTATGCCACATGGTGTCCATCGACTTCATTAATGATAAATTCATAGCCTTGTTCACGAATCGCGTCATTTTTCTCGACTTCATATTTTTGTGTAAGGAACCAGCCGCCGATTGTGTCGACTTCTTCGTTATCAAGCTGAATACCTAGTAGCAGGTTAACTTGATCTACAAGGACCTTTCCATCAAAGATATAGTGGTCTTCTCCCAGTTTACGCACTTCGTTGATTTCATCAATATCGAATTCATCACGAATTTCACCGACGATTTCTTCAAGGATGTCTTCAACTGTTACAAGTCCTGCTGTACCGCCATATTCATCTGATAAAATGGCCATGTGTACACGCTCACGCTGCATTTTAAGCAGTAGATCATGAACAGGAACTGTTTCAATTACATGAATAATCGGGTTTACAAAATGTTCGATCGTATCACTTGTGGAACATTCACCACTAATACATGCAGTGAGTACTTCTTTAATATTCACAACACCGATGATGTTGTCTTTATCGCCATCTTCAATTGGATAACGTGTATATTTCTCGACCTTGGTCACTTTCAGCATTTCCTCAATGGTAATATCATGAGGGAAGCTGACAACTTCGGTACGAGGAATCATAATTTCTTTCGCCAGACGGTCATCAAATTCAAAAATTTTATTCACATATTTGAATTCAGACTGGTTAATCTCGCCGCTCTTATAGCTCTCTGATAAAATAATCCGCAATTCTTCTTCAGAGTGCGCCATGTCATGCTCAGAAACTTGCTGAAGACCGAACGCTTTTGTTAATAAACGAGCAGATCCATTTAATACCCAGATAAACGGGAACATCACTTTGTAAAAAACCATAAGCGGTCTAGCAAATAGAAGGGACACTTGCTCAGCCTTTTGAATGGCGAGTGTTTTTGGTGCAAGCTCTCCAACCACGACGTGTAAAAACGTCATAATACTAAACGCAATAATAAAAGTGACAATAGAACTAGCTGATTGAGGAATCGACAGCCCTACAAATAGTGGAGCAAGCATGTGCGCAATTGTTTCTTCCCCTAACCAACCAATCCCAAGGGCGGTAATGGTAATACCGAGCTGACAGGCCGACAGATACTCATCAAGGTGAGTCGTGACATGCTTGACAGCAACTGCTGTTTTATTACCTTCTGCGATTAACTGATCAATTCTTGAGCTTCTTAAGCGAATGATCGCAAACTCTGATGCAACGAAAAATGCGGTTAAAGCTATAAGCAAAGCAACTATAAGTAAATTAACTATGTCCAATTAAGGCCTTCGTTCTGACTTTGAGAACGAAGGTAACACCTCCTGTTTAGTAAAAATTTTAACTTAACAGCAGTAAAAATGATTGGACAGCCGTCATTTTTTCAGGAGTAAGCTGCTCTTTTAGTTTTTCACGTTGTTCTGGCTGAAGCTGCTTACAACGTGCCAAAATGCGGTCCATATGCTCATTCATCCGATCGATATCAGAGGTTAAATGGACAAGTTCGTCATGTTCTTCCTTTTGAGAAGGGAATTGTTCATCTAATCTGGATTTGATGTCAGAAAGAGCCAATCTCTGCTGTTTGCAAAGAACGATTAATTGTAATCGTTTTAAAGCATGTTCATCGTAATAACGATAATTAGAGCAAGATCTAACAGGCGCAAGCAACCCTAGATTCGTATAATAATCTACAGTTCGTTTCGTCACCTGTGCAATCTGTGCTAGTTCACCAATACGATACTTTTTCTCAGCCCCATCTGAACATCTCCTCCTAACCGTCACGTTATAGTTTATGAAAATAGTTTAATATAATTCGAGTCTGAAATACAAGATAATTGTTCAGATTTCCTGCCAATATGAAGAAACAAAGGGCATTTCCATCAATTTAGGTTGTCATCTCTAAAATACTGTAGCGATACAGGAATTTTCAGATTATTTATGGTAAGATAAAATGAATACCGTTTCATATATATGTAGAGAGACGGATTTTACGTGAACCGGAGGTGGTTAAGTGGGGCCCTCAAAGTAGTCTTATTTAATCAGTTAACCGTTTTGCAAAAGACAACATCATCAATCAGGAGGTGACTCCTTGTTCTTCTAAGAAAGAGCAAGGTTAAATGGACGATATTGTTAATCTGAGTATAGTCGGAGTTTTGATTGCTTTAACAGCTTTCTTTGTTGCATCTGAATTTGCCATTGTAAAGGTGAGAAGTTCAAGAATTAATCAGCTTGTTGCCGAAGGGTCCAAAAAGGCTATCATGGCGAAAAAGGTGACATCAAGGCTAGATGAATATTTGTCAGCCTGCCAGCTCGGTATTACAGTGACATCCCTTGGTTTAGGGTGGATCGGTAAACCGGCAGTAAAAGAACTTTTAGTTCGAGGTTTTGGTTTGACAAACATTCCTGATTCAGCAATCAGCCTGATCTCAGCAACACTTGCGTTCTCTATTATTACCTTTTTGCATGTAGTTGTTGGCGAGCTTGCACCAAAAACACTTGCCATACAAAAGGCAGAAAAAATGACACTTTGGCTGTCAGGACCGCTGCATGCATTTTATATCCTTATGTACCCTTTCATTTATGTGTTGAACGGGTCAGCCCGTGTACTAACGAAAATGATGGGTATCGATATGGGGTCTGAAAAAGAACATTCCCATTCCGAAGAGGAATTAAAGATTTTATTATCTGAAAGCTTAAAAAATGGGGAAATCAACTCATCAGAGTATAATTATATGAACAAGATATTCGATTTTGATAATCGAATCGCAAGAGAAATTATGATACCGCGAAGAGAAATTTGTGCGATTCCAGAAGATATGCCGTTAGACGAAATACTGGCGATCATGACAAAGGAAAAGTACACACGCTTCCCCGTGTTTTCAGGGGATAAAGACCATGTCATTGGCATGCTCAACAAAAAGCAGCTCTTTGCAGATATTGTGTATCAAGGAGAAAAAGATCAACTGAAGCTTCAAGATTATATTTATCCAGTGATTGAAGTGATTGACACGATTCCAATTCAAGAGCTTCTCGTCAAGATGCAGCGCGATCGAATGCATATGGCGATTTTAACGGATGAATATGGCGGGACATCTGGACTTGTCACAACGGAGGATATTTTAGAAGAGATTGTTGGAGACATTCGAGATGAATTCGATGAAGATGAGCAGCCGGTCATTCAAAAGAGAGCGGAGCATCATTATATATTAGATGGAAAAGTGAGATTAGAGGAAGTTCAAGATTTGATCGAAATGTCATATCATGATGAAGAAATTGATACGATAGGCGGGCTAATCTTAAATGAGAACATTGATATCCGAGAAGGACAATCCATTTATCTTGATGATATTCGGATGAAGGTCTTGGAGATGGATGGACGCTATGTGAAAAAGATCGACCTGAAAAAAGGCGTCACATCATCAGAAAAAGAAAATACACGCACAGGGCTTGATATAAAAGAGCCACTGTTAGTAAATGAAATGACCTTGAGCGAAAAATAAGCTCAAGGTTTTTTTAGGTATTTAGCCTCTTTTTTGAGAATATATGTTCGTATATAATAAGAACAAACGTTCGTAAAAGGGGGATGGAAATGCTCTGGTATGAAACAGCAAGTATCACGGAGAAAAAAACCTCAATGAAACGTATTGAGTTTCATTTAAAAAATTTCAAGAACTATCAAGCAGCCATTTTAAATATTGAAAGACAGCTTGAAAAGCGAAGTTCTCTCCAACATCATCATATGGCACGTCAAAAATTAGAAGAGCAGAAAAGTCAGTATGAACTGATTGTTGCTTGTATTGAAACGGCTTTAAAAGAATTGGATGAAATAGAGCAGCAGCTCATTGATTATAAGTATTTTCGAGATTGGCGCATGGCAAAATGTGCAATCGAAATCGGCTATAGTGAGAAGACACTATTTTTAATGAAGCGCCAGCTGATGGATCAACTGCTCATCAGCCTAGCTGCCATCACAGATATTTAAAACAGAAGTTGTCCTATTTGATAAAACGCCGCAAAAAGGCATAAAGAGCCGATAATTGTCACAAGTAAATAGGCAGCAAGCTTTCCTATTTGACGCTGCATCAGCATCGTCGCAGATTCTACACTAAACGTAGAGAATGTGGTAAAGCCGCCAAAAAAACCGGTTCCTATGATCACTAGCAGTGGATGATTGGACGTTACAGCGCCTGTGAGAAAACCCAAACCGGCTGCACCTAATAAATTAATGAAAATAATACTGTACGGGAAAAGGGCATGGGATGGAGTTTTCTGGATTGTTTGGCTGATGAAGAAACGACATGCACTACCGATCCCTCCAGCTACAGCTGTACAAAAAACAATCATTTATCTGCTTCCTTTCTGCTGCTTATTTTGATGAAAGAGCCGTTCAGCAAGGATCAGGCCAGCTAAAGCAGCGGCTACTCCAGCAATGACTGAGAGCAGGATGTACATCATACTTAAATTGAACTGCCCTGCCTGTAACAGAAGAACTGTCTCTTTAGAAAAGGTGGACATGGTCGTAAACCCGCCGCAAAACCCTGTTCCAATCAAAGCTGCAAGATATTTTTTTCCTTTCTGAAATAGAAAGTATCCTGTCGCAAAACCAAGAAGCAGGCTGCCGGAAATGTTTTCAATCATCGTTGCATAAGGGAAGGTCTGGCTGATGACAGTTTGGCTTAGTTCATATCTGCAAAGTGTACCAATCAATCCACCGATAAAAACGGCGAAATAAGTTTTCATCTGCATCATTTCTCCTTTTGAAAAAATAGCGGGTTATCCGTTACCACACCATCAATTGGATATTTTTTGATTCGATCCGCTGTTTTTTGATCTTTTACAGTCCATATAAACACATCCATCCCGAATGTGTGGATGCGGTCTATCCACCATCTATTGATCATCGTTTTCTTCATATTAAGACAATTTGCAAACGAGCTGTATGTCGTTAACTTTCGTTTCGTTAGTTTAAATGCATCAGGCTTTATAATCAAAGCTGTGCGAAGAGAAGGGGCGAATGCTTTAATTCTTTGTAGTGCATGAACATCAAAAGATTGAATGATGATATGACGAGAATAGGCAAACCGATTGATGATGCGGGCAACGGCCTTTTCGATTCCTATCTGCCGTTTTGGGTGTTTGATCTCGATCAATATCCCAATCCGCTGACTGTATCTTTCAAGAATTTCTTGTAATGTTGGAATTCGTTCATTCGTATACTGTTGGTCAAACCAGCTTCCTGCGTCCAGTTTTTTCAACTGATCAAGTGTATAGCTTTTGACTAAGCCGTTTCCGTTCGTCGTTCGCTCAACGGTATCATCATGGATGACGACGACGTGCTGATCCATTGTCATTTGTACGTCTAATTCAATATAATCTGCTCCTTGCTCGACAGCTACATCAAACGCAGCGATTGTATTTTCTGGGGCGGCGCTTGATGACCCTCTATGTGCGATAATATACACTTGCTCCAGCTCCCTGACATAAGTTCTGGTCTTATCATATCAAATGCTTTGGTGGTTTTCCTTCTTTACTATATGGAGAAGAAGAGCGCCGTATTATCATGGAACCTCATGTACCGAAAAAGCTTGATGTATCATTTTGAAAAATTTACAGGAATAGAGCAAGCTTTGATTGAGTAAACCTGAATTACATCAATTTTTCTTCGATCAATTTTGTCCAAATCGTCAGCGTTCGTCAAAATATTAGTGCTTTCGTCATGTTGACTGAAAATTCTGATGTTTTATAATGATGAAAAGGAGGCGAGATGATTGGGTAAAGGGAGAATTAGAGTGGAAGAACGTATTAAGGCTGAAACGGATGCTGAAATGTTTAAAGCGACTCTCCTTGATCAGGCTCAGAAGAAAAAGTAGTTTGCTGCCCGTCGATATGTCTCAAGCCAAAATTTCATAATTGAACATCATGCCTCGGGATAGGTCCCGAGGCTTTTTATATAGAGGTCAGACATTTAAGAGAGGACATAAACGAAGGTTATATTATAAACTAGAGAGGATTGTTTTAAAGGAGAGAGACAGAGATGTTTACACAAAAATGGATGGATACATATTTTACAGTCGATATTGCGATCCAAATAGGCATTAGCCTTTGTATTTTATTGCTTTTTTTATTACTTCGAAAAGTATTTACGAAATACTTGTTTCACCTGCTCTTTAAGCTGACAAACCGGTCTAAAACCGAAGTCATTAATCAAATTGTCGTGGCGTTTGAAAAACCTGCGAGACTGTTTTTTGTGGCACTAGGTTTATATTTTGCGTTAAGACAAGCCCCATACTTTGAGCACCATATGGATGTCATTGTCAAATTGTATAGATCCTCTATTATTTTGATGCTGACGTGGGGACTTTGTAATCTAACCGCAGCTTCTTCCTTCTTATTTCAAAAAGTGAATTCAAAATTTGAATTAGAGATGGATGATATTTTAGCGCCATTTTTATCAAAGGTTCTTCGGTTTATGATTATTGCACTGAGTATTAGCGTCATTGCACAAGAATTTAATTATGATGTGAACGGACTTGTGGCAGGGCTTGGTCTAGGTGGTCTTGCTTTTGCGCTCGCTGCGCAGGATACAGTGGCAAACTTTTTTGGAGGAATTGTGATTATTACAGAGAAGCCTTTTACAATGGGTGATTTTGTAGAGACTCCAAGTGTACTTGGGACTGTAGAGGACATTACCTTCCGAAGCACAAAATTTAGAACACCTGCTGAAGCAGTGGTGACCGTGCCAAATTCGACCCTTTCAAAGGAGCCGATCACAAATTGGACGAGAATGAATAAACGTCAAATTACGTTCTCCGTTCGCGTATCTTACAATACACCGAAAGAAAACATTGATAAGTGCATCAAACGTCTGAAGCAAATGCTTTATGAGCATGATGGGGTTCATAAGGAAACGATTATGGTGAATTTCGATGTGCTGGCAGACAGCTATTTAAACTTATTCTTTAACTTTTATACAAACACAACGGCTTGGTCTGAAAACCTGGATATTAAGCAGGATATTAACTATCGCATTATTGATATTTTCCATGAAGAAGGGGTAGAATTTGCTTTCCCTGGACAGACCATTTATATGAAACAAAAAGGTGAGAAACAGCTCGGTGAATAAAGGAGGAATGGTGGTTGGATCAAACAAAAGTGGCAGCGCTAAGAGAGAGATTATCAAAGGCCTCACATATTACAGTCCTTTCAGGTGCTGGGATGAGCACAGAATCGGGAATTCCCGATTTTAGATCAACGGGTGGACTATGGACAGAAGATACTTCTCGCATGGAGGCAATGAGCCGGTCCTACTTTTTATCACATCCTCATCAATTTTGGCCGAAATTCAAAGAATTGTTTCAAATGAAGATGAGTGGAGAGTACGAGCCAAACGCTGGACATGCTTTTTTAGCCAATTTAGAAAAGCAAGGAAAACGCGTGGATATTTTCACGCAAAATATCGATGGTCTGCATAAAAAAGCGGGAAGCCAGCATGTGTATGAACTGCATGGTTCCATTCAAACAGCTACATGTCCATCATGCGGGTCAACATACGAACTGCCTTATTTATTACAAGAAGAGGTACCGGTTTGTGAGCGGATCTCATCAGACGGCCGTACATGTGGACGAGTACTTAAAACAGATGTTGTCCTTTTTGGGGACATGGTGAAGCACTTTGATCAAGTGGAGAAATCGCTCCAGCAAACGGACATGCTACTCGTCATGGGAACTTCCTTAGAAGTGGCACCAGCCCGATATATTCCAGAAGATGCTGCTCATCATCCTTCCATCTTTAAGGTCATGATGAATTTAAGTGAAACGGAATTCGATCCGCTGTTTGATCTTGTCTTTCACGAACGAATTGGCGAGCTTGTGAATGCTTTATAAATCATAAAAAACCCGCATCCAATAGGTGCGGGTTTGCTTTATTGTTGTAGTGGCTTCATTGTTTCATCAAGGACTTCAAATGTGTAGCCCTTCGCCTTTAATTGTGTGATCAGACTGTTTAAGTATTTTGCGGTAGCTGGCTGATCATGCATTAAGATGATTTTTGGCTCTTTCGGGTACTTGGTTTCAAGCACTTGCAGCTGATTTAATACTTCTGGTACATATTTTGAGCTTTTATATTTCCAGTCAAGACTGTCAATGGTCCAGTCCCAGTATACAAAGCCTTTTTGTTTTAAACGTGTTTTTTGCTGGTCTGTTAAGTTTGGTGAACTGCCATAAGGTGTTCTCACAAGATGTGTATATTCACCAGTAACAGAAGCCAATATGCGCTGATCTTCTTTCATCTCATTTACAGGAGAATCACTTTTTTGATAAAAGCGTTTCACATCATGTGTGATGCCATGAAGCCCTAATTGATGACCTTCTTGATGAAGTCTTTTCACAGCTGCTGGGTGTTCTTTGATTTGCGGCCCGAGCATAAAAAATGTGGCCTTCACTTGCTGTGACTTTAGCACATCTAACAGCTGATTTGATGTAGCAGAAGGGCCATCATCAAAGGTCAAAAAGATCGTTTGATCCGTTACATGTTTGTTTGGATTGATCTTAAAATGTGCATCTAATGTTTTTGGCGAATCATCTTTTGCTTTCAGACTTGTACTTGTGTCTCGAAATGGACTGCTCGCAGACACTTCATTCAGTTGATCTGCTGCCTGCATATTGGTTTTAGACATATCCCAAATGAAAAAAAGGATCAATGTCAGGATGACTAGACCAATCGCCTTTGAGAGCAGCATCGTGTTTGAAGGTGTCTGTTTTTTCGTAACCCGTTGCATTACAATCGCTCCAATAAATCAGTAGTTTGTGTCGAATCATGTAGTGGATTCTGTCTTTTTTCGCTGTTTTTTGTCGTGCTCATATGGAGTAAGTATACAGGAAAAAAGAGCCTATGAATATAGAAGATGCTAAAAAATTGGAATCTTTTTGGTTATGAATCTATATTTGTTACAATAGAAGGTTATCCAGTCAAATGGATATGAAATAATTCTGAATAATCATTGAAACGTTTACATTTATCCGCTAAGATAGCATCAGATTCAACCATTAAGCAAAGCGAAGGGGAGATTCCATATGAAAGTATTGTACAATGGGGATTTTATTGAAAAAAAAGATGCACATGTTGATATTGAAGACAGAGGCTATCAATTTGGCGACGGAGTCTATGAGGTCATCCGCGTATATAATGGGACTTTGTTTACATTAAAAGAGCATACTGAGCGTCTATTCAAGAGTGCAAAGGAAATCGGCATTCATCTACAAGGTACAGTATCCGATATGGAAGAGAATTTGAAGAAGCTAGTCGCAGATAATCAAGTGATTGATGGCGGCGTGTATATTCAAGTCACGCGAGGCGTCGCACCTCGTAAACATCAATATGGTGTACTTACCCCTCAGATTACGGCCTATACATTTCAAGTGAAAAAGCCTATTCAAGAGCAGACAGCTGGTGTGAAAGCTCTATTGGCTGAAGATCTTCGCTGGTTAAGGTGTGATATTAAAAGCTTAAACCTTTTATATAACGTCATGGAAAAGCAGAAAGCGTCTGAAGCTGGTGCGTTTGAAGCGATTTTAATAAGAGACGGCTTTGTGACAGAGGGGACGTCCTCGAATGTATATGCCGTCATTGACGGTGTCATTCGTACACACCCAGCAAATAACCTGATTTTAAACGGCATTACACGTAGAAAGCTGCTAGAGGTTTGTCAGGAAGAAGGATATCGTGTGGAAGAAACCCGCATGAGTAAAGACGAACTTTTGCATGCACAGGAAATTTTCATCAGTTCAACGACAGCTGAAGTGATTCCAATTGTAGAGATAGATGGTCAGCCAGTTGGGAAAGGTGTTCCAGGAGAGATCACGAAGCGTGTACAGGAAGGGTTTCAGAAAAAAATTAAGCATGAAAGCGAAGCATCTATTTCTTCGTAAGAAGAAAAAGGCTGTAAACCAATGTTTACAGCCTTTCAGCGTGTAGACAAACCCTCGCATTCTTTGTCAGTCCTGCGTGCTGGTGCTCACGAATGACAAATTCGCTCCGCGCCAGTACTCGTCCATCCTAGACTGCAAAGGTTTTCTATCACGCTGAAAAGAAGACAAAGGGCTAAAATAAAGTTCATTTTAGCCTTTTGTGATTCATATTTATTTCACGATCAGTACAGGTATATCTGATTTGGACGATAAC
Source organism: Bacillus sp. FSL R5-0397 (assembly GCF_038593395.1). Classification (NCBI taxonomy): domain Bacteria; kingdom Bacillati; phylum Bacillota; class Bacilli; order Caryophanales; family Bacillaceae; genus Bacillus; species Bacillus sp. FSL R5-0397. The sequence continues at coordinate 984,490 of NZ_CP151992.1, forward strand.
TTTTCACTCACACTGCCAAAGAGCATTTTTTTCAATCTGCTTTGGTCACGTGCTCCCATGACGATGAGGTCTGCTGAAATCTTTTCAGCGTATTCGATAATCGCTTCTGCAGGCTCCCCTTCAACAATTTCAATCGCAGCTTCAAACTGCTCTTCATTTAACAGCATTCTTGCTTCTGCAACGACCTCTTCTGTATGATCTTCAAAAATCAAGGGACTTTGCTGTTCATCATGAGGTACATACACAGGGGGTGTTTGAAGGTCTGCCATGCCGCCTCCGATATAAGCGCCGCCAGTCATTGGGCGAGGTGCATCAAACACCTGTCTGCTGGATTTCCCATCATGAGCGTAGGCAACGGTCAGCTTGGCATTCAACGTTTTGGCTAAAGCGATTGCCTTCTTTAATGCTTTCTTACTGTCTTCATGTCCATCAAACGCAACGACCATCCGATCAGCTTGAAACAATGTCCTCATTCCTTTCAAAAGGAGTCTATACGTTCATGGTATACCCGTTATGAGAAAAAGATACACATGAAAACGATTGTGTTTTTGTTAGAAAATTTCATTTATTGAAAAATATTTATTGACAAAATGGTGACAGCCACTATAAGATAAAAAAAGATTCAAGAGCCAAAAGGAGGAAATGTCATGTGCAACATCATTGGAAGAATGAAATCAAACTGCATGAATGGGTTGATTCACGTGACAATTACACCTTCATTGGTCATTGAAAAGGGACTCGTATGTTCCAATTGATCGGATGAATCAAGGCGTATGTTGCGTATTTGTCAACATGCGCCTTTTTATCATGTATAAAAGAGGCGTACCAGTCAGCTGGTTGCCTCTTTTTTTGTTGTATACATTTCGTATCTCGAAATAACGGAATGCATCAACAACTAAATGAAGAGGAGTGAAAGCATGTGAACATGCCAAAGGCAAGACAAATGACAAAAGTTCAAAAAACGAAACAAGGTGACAATCAGGAAAATATAGAAAGCGGCTAGCTTTAAAAGGAGAGACAAACATGTTTTCAGTATTTGTGAAATTAGGCTGGTTCTTTAAACAAGAGTGGAGGCGCTATACAATCGCCATTACGCTGCTGCTCATTGTGAATGTGCTTGAAATGCTGCCACCGAGGTATCTAGGTCAAGCAGTTGATGACATTCGGTCTGGTCAATTTACAACATCCAGTATCTTATTTTACGTAACCATTTTTTGCTTACTTGGTGTCAGTGTCTATGCGCTCACCTACTTTTGGATGTATCAGTTATTTGGCGGCGCGAATGTCATGGAGCGTGTGATGCGCGGAAAATTAATGCGCCACTTACTTAAGATGACACCCACCTTTTATGAAAAGAAAAAAACCGGAAATCTAATGGCGCTAGGTACAAATGATTTGAATGCTGTGGCTTTAACAACAGGCTTTGGCGTTTTAACATTAGTCGATTCCACTGCTTACATGCTGATGATCTTTTTTACAATGGGGCTGACGATCAGCTGGAAATTAACTTTAATGGCCATTATTCCGATGCCGCTGATGGCGATTTTGATAGCGTTTTATGGCAGTAAAATTCATGAACGCTTTACAGTTGCTCAAGATGCATTTGGTGATATGAATGATCGTGTATTAGAATCAGTTGCCGGCGTTCGGGTGATTCGGTCTTTTGTGCAGGAAAAACAAGATGTGAATCGCTTTCGAGAAATGACAGATGATGTTTTTCAAAAAAATATGAGAGTAGCGATCATTGATTCATTGTTTGAGCCGACGGTGAAATTGCTTGTGGGGATCAGTTATTTAATCGGTATCGGTTACGGCGCATATCTTGTGTTCCAAAGTGATTTAACCATTGGTGAGCTTGTCGCATTTAACGTCTATCTGGGGATGATGATCTGGCCAATGTTTGCCATTGGTGAATTGATTAATATCATGCAAAGAGGAAATGCCTCATTAGACCGGTTGAATCATACTCTCAGTTATCAACCGGATGTAACTGACGCAGCTAAGCCAAAAAGATTACAAGAGCCTGGCGATATTCAATTTGAACATGTGACATTTAGGTATCCAACTTCCTCTAAAGATAATCTAACGGATGTCTCCTTTACTGTACGAAAAGGGCAAACGATTGGTATTACAGGAAAAACGGGAAGTGGAAAAACAACGATTGTCAAACAGCTTCTTCGTCAGTATCCGACAGGTGATGGGAAGATCTTGCTTTCAGGTGTTCCAATTGAGGACATTGAATTGGATCAACTGTTCCAATGGATTGGCTATGTTCCGCAAGATCATGTCCTTTTCTCAAAAAGTGTAGAAGAGAATATGCGTTTCGGTCATAGAGACGCGAGAGAAGCTGAATTAGCACAAGCGATTAAAGATGCTTACTTTGAAAAGGATTTACGCCTTTTACCAGAAGGCTTGGAAACCATGGTTGGAGAAAAGGGAGTGGCGCTGTCAGGAGGACAGAAGCAGCGGATTTCCATTGCACGTGCTTTATTAATTGACCCAGACATTTTGATTTTGGATGACTCGTTATCTGCAGTTGATGCAAAAACAGAAACGGCTATTTTAGAGAATTTAAGACAAAATCGTCATGGAAAAACGACATTTATTACAACCCACCGTCTATCAGCTGTAGAGCATGCGGATCTCATTCTTGTCATGGAAGAAGGACGTATTGTTCAAAAGGGAACCCATCAAGCGCTTATTCAGCAAGATGGATGGTATAAAGAGCAATTTCTGCGTCAGCAGCTGACAAATCAGCTGGAAGGAGGGGCTGAGGCATGACAACAGGGAGAAGACTTCTTGCCTATGCACTCCTGTATAAAAAAGTATTGTCTGTTGCTTTGATCTTTCTGATCATTGCAGTTGGTGCTGAGTTGACAGGACCTTTCATTGGGAAAAAAATGATTGATGATCATATTTTAGGTGTAGAAAAACCTTATGTTGAGGTAAATGAAAAAACAGATAAAACGGTTTATTACCAGGGAAATAACTATATAAGAAGTGACCGGCTACAGAATCAAAATGAAGCTGGAAAGCAAATCAATGTCGTGCAAGTCGGATTTGGGTACTATTTTGTGAATGAAAAGATTCGATTTGACGGGAGCCGGACAATAGAAGGGGATCAGCTCACCATTGAAAATGGGAGCGAGCGTGAGACGTATCAGGTACAGCGTTTATCCAAAGAGGAAATCTTTGCTTTTTATCAGCCGGAAATCAGTGGTTTGGTACAGCTTGTTCTATTTTATTTTGGGATGCTCGTCATTGCGATTTTCTTTCAATATGGGCAACACTATTTACTCCAGCGTATTGCAAATCGCATTATTCAAAAAATGCGAGTGGACGTATTTGAACATATTCAAACGCTTCCGATTCGGTATTTTGATAATTTACCGGCTGGAAAGGTTGTCGCGCGGATTACGAATGACACAGAAACCATTCGTGATTTATATGTTACAGTACTAGCGAATTTCGTCACAAGTGCCATTTACATGATTGGTATTTATACCGCCATGTTTTTATTAAATGTGAAGCTGGCGCTCATTTGTTTAGTGGCTGTTCCGATTATTTTCCTATGGTCGATGACTTACCGAAAGTTTGCGTCGGTTTACAATCACCGCATTCGTTCCATCATTAGTGAAATTAATGCCAAGCTAAATGAAGCCATTCAAGGAATGACGATTATTCAAGCATTTCGACATGAACAAGCAACGAAAGAAGAATTTGATGAGCTGAATAACAATCACTTTCGATATCAGCGAAAGATGCTTCATCTAAATTCACTGCTTTCACATAACTTGGTGAATCTGCTTCGGAACTTAGCGTATGTCGCACTCATTTGGTATTTTGGCGGCGCGTCCTTAAGTGCGACGGGCATTGTGTCGATTGGGGTGCTCTATGCATTTGTCGATTATTTAAATCGTTTGTTCCAGCCGATTACAGGCATTGTGAATCAATTCTCTAGATTAGAATTAGCCAGGGTTTCATCTGAACGGGTCTTTCGATTATTAGATGAGCCAGGTACTGAAGTGGAGGAACCAATTCAGAAGAAACTAGAGGGACACGTCCAATTTCAGGATGTTACCTTTGCGTATAATGAAGGGAAAAATGTATTAAAAAACATCACCTTTGAGGCGAAAAAAGGTCAGACGGTGGCACTCGTTGGACATACCGGTTCTGGGAAAAGTTCGATCATGAATTTGCTGCTACGTTTTTATGATATTCAGCATGGGGACATCCTCATTGATGGAGAAAGCATCTATGATCAGTCGCGCCAAACGCTGCGTAAGCAAATGGGCATTGTACTACAAGATCCTTATTTGTTCTCTGGAACGATTGCGTCCAATGTCAGTTTAGGAAATGAAGACATTAAAAGAGAAACGATTGAAACATCGTTAAAGCAAGTGGGCGCAGCAGAACTATTAAAGCATTTGCCTGAAGGTTTTGATGAACCAGTTGTTGAAAAGGGGAGTACTCTTTCCTCTGGGGAGCGTCAATTGATTTCATTTGCCCGTGCACTGGCATACGATCCAGCGATCTTAATTCTAGATGAAGCGACGGCTAACATTGATACAGAAACAGAAGCCATCATTCAACGGGCACTAGATGTCGTCAAAGAAGGACGAACCACTTTTGTCATTGCACACCGATTATCTACTATTAAGAAAGCTGACATGATTTTGGTGTTAGAAAAGGGTGAGATTGTCGAGCGCGGCAGCCACGAAGAGCTCATGGAGCAAGGCGGACTGTATGCGCAAATGTACGAATTACAAAAGGGAGCTGTGACGAGCAGCTGATAGGATAAGCAGCAAAAGCCTCTTTCAATTTGAAAGAGGCTTTTTCATGGCAATGAAAAAAGTCGAGGCTTTATGATATGATCTCGACTTTTACTGGTTGTATATCATTTACACGAACTAAATGGTCAATAAGCGATACCAACACGTTGATGCACAAATTCTTTTGAGTTTAACTGCTGATACAAAAAGTGTGCGGTATCTTCAACTGAGATTTTCTGTCCATCTATAGGGAGAAAATTCTTTTCATAGCGATATGACCGTGTCACTTCTCCATCTGGTAAATAGGTTGGGCAAATGATTGTCCAATCTAGTTCAGTTGATTGAAGAATTTCAAATGCTTTGGCATGTTCTTTAGCAGCTCGGGAAGTGGTTCGCTTTGATTCATTTGTTTCAAAGCGGTAAAGCTCAGGCTGCTGCCTTGCTTTCAAAATCCCTGCAGTACCAATCGTTATAATTCTTGATGTTCCTGTTTGCTTCATGGCTTGTACGATATGCTCCATTGAAACAGATAAAGTATCATCACCATCTGTTGATAGACAGCTCACGACAATATCTGATCCTTTAATTGTTTCAAGCACATCCTCTTGATTTCTGGAATTGCCGGTGACTTGAAACATACCCGCAAGCATTTCTTCCCGGTTTGTCCGAATTAACGAGCGAACCATGTAACGATCATCTTCTTTTACGAAACGAAGAAATGCTTGTCCTACACGTCCATGAGCACCGAAAAGAGCTATTTTCATCTGATCGATCCCTCCACTACATACTATAAGTGAAAAGAACTTAAAATGGTACAGTTTTATGTCATGCTTTTTTTATAAAGATGAAAGGACCGAATACTATGAGCATATTCACATAATAGAGAGAGACCGACAAATTGTAGAAGTTCAAAATTCACACCTGAAATAATGTCCATGAAGATCCGCTCCTTTCTAATACATCATATGAATTCAAAAGGAATCGGTGAGGGATAAAACCAAAAAAAGAAGACACCATAAGAGGTGCCTTCTATGATCCAGATATGAAATTAAGCTTTTGTTCCGCCAAGGTTTTGCTGAGCGTAAGATACAAGACGTTTCGTGATTTCTCCACCAACTGAACCGTTAGCACGAGCTGTTGTTTCTGCTCCAAGGTTTACACCAAACTCAGAAGCGATTTCGTATTTCATTTGATCGATTGCTTGCGCTGCTCCAGGAACTAGTAATTGATTTGAACTATTAGAATTTGCCATGATGTGAATCTCCTTTTTATATAAGATTTTTTTGGTTGGGTTTGCTGGAGTTGCACCAGCGAAATGACCAAGTCATTTGCCACTTGGCGAAACCCAATGCGGTAACTGCTTTGTACTAAATATTATGGTTCGCAACGAAAAAAACATACGGAAAAAGAACATGGTAAATGTTGTTTTCATATACAAAAAACCACCACCCAATGGTGATGGTTTGTGGAACGTCTTCTTATTCAGCTGAGCGGATGCGCAGCTCAGTCTCTGTATCAAAGAAGTGCGCTTTATTCATATCAATGGCAAGAGGGATCGTCTGACCTGCCTGAATATCTGTGCGAGAATCAACACGTGCAATAAACGTTTGACCAGCGAGAGAAGAATAAAGCATCGTTTCGGCTCCCATTAATTCAGCCACTTCAACGTTTGCTTCAATTTTTGTTCCTTCAGAAGCCTCTATAAACACAGGCTCATCATGGAAATCTTCTGGTCTGATGCCTAGAATCACATCTTTTCCAATATAGCCCTGACTGCGTAATACTTTCATTTTTCCTTCTGGTACACGAATGTGCGTATTCCCAATGGCAATGGCTCCGTCAGACAGTTTTCCTGTAAAAAAGTTCATCGCTGGAGAGCCAATAAATCCTCCTACAAAGACATTCTCTGGGTTTTCATACACATCCTTTGGTGCGCCAACCTGCTGAATAAAGCCATCTTTCATGACAACAAGCCGAGTAGCCATTGTCATGGCTTCTGTTTGATCGTGTGTGACATAGATGAATGTCGTCTGCAGCCGCTGATGAAGTTTAGAAATTTCGGCACGCATCTGAACACGAAGTTTAGCATCTAAATTAGAGAGAGGTTCATCCAAAAGAAAGACTTTTGCATCGCGTACAATGGCCCTTCCAAGTGCAACACGCTGTCTTTGACCTCCAGACAATGCCTTAGGTTTTCGATCTAAGTATTGTTCAAGCCCTAATATTTTTGCAGCGTTTCGTACCCGCTCATCAATTTCTGCTTTAGGAAATTTTCGAAGCTTTAATCCAAAAGCCATATTATCGTACACATTCATATGAGGATATAAGGCATAGTTTTGGAAAACCATCGCAATATCCCGATCTTTTGGTGCCACATCATTCATTCGCTTGCCGTCTAATAGAAAATCTCCTTGTGAAATTTCTTCAAGGCCTGCAATCATGCGGAGGGTTGTTGATTTTCCGCACCCAGATGGACCAACAAACACAATAAATTCTTTATCCTCAATATGTAGATTAAAGTTATCTACTGCTGTTACTTTGTTATCGTACACTTTATAAATTTGATTCAGCATCATTTCAGCCATAGGTGGTAGCCTCCCAGTCCTTTTTTTGAAAGCGCTTTACTTATAAAAGAAGTGTATAAAAAGGAAGGGGGTCTGTAAATGGACAACGTGCACAACATCTTATTTTCATTTTTAGGCAAGGTGCTCATGAAAGGATCATTTAAGAAAGATCAAGAAGATTCATCATGAAATAAGCCGCAGACGCTTCTTGAAAATGCCGTATATCTAGTCCTGTCCGTTCAATAAATTTATCAATCCGATACTGAAGGCTGTTTCGATGAACATATAACGCTTTTGCTGCCTGCGATGCATTTAAATTACACTGCATATAGGTCGTGAGAGTCCGGTAAACGTCCCGATCAAAGATTGTTTCTATAAATGCATCTGAAATAGCGGCAGAAACCATGTCTGTATCATGGCGAATGAAAGCAGGTAGACATTGATAAAATGTTGCAACCCCTGACCTAAGTTTTCCTTGCTTCAGATGCCATAAAAAGAGCTGATGTTCATTTAATAATCTCATTTTTAAATTTCCATTCGGCAAATGCAGCTGTCCTTGCATGAAGACAACGTCTGTTAAAAAATCACTTGTGATGGCTTGAGACAAATCATGTAGCTGTTCAAGTTGACCATTTTCTGATGTAGCGTTTGTTTGAATGAGCATAGCTGTTTCAGTGCCTGTCCATATGAAATGAATATGTTCGAGGCTGCTGTTCACAGCCTCTTTTATTTGCTGCCTTTGTTCTGCTTGGTGATCCATTTTGAAAAAATGAACACGGACGGATTGATCGATGGTGATTGATTTGTTTTCAAAGAGATAGCTGTACCATTTCTGTTCTTCTTCCGTTTCCTGCGTATGAGGTACATCAATTGGTGTGAGGAATGAATTGAGAAGAAGCGTTTCCCTTTCTGTTAGCTCCGTTTTGTTTACTCCGAAAATTTCGCCTTCGTCTGTTTGATACCAGAGAATTTGTTTATCATTTGTTGGTGAACTGATGATATGGTGTCCGTAAACAAGTTTTAGTTTTTCTAACATGGCGAGGCTCCTTAAACAGTTTAATCATACACATGGAATAGCATTAATTCGTGGATTTCTTCTTTTAAGGTTGGTTCAACTTCATGAGGCGGAAGCTGAGAGCCCCATTCAATATCACCCGTTTTGTGATAAATGCCTTCATAGTGTGAACCATTATGAAAAAAGGATATTTTCCAGCCAGGTAATTGCGCTTTTTTAAAGAGAGGTTTCCATTGAAAATGAGAAATCATATCATCATTGCCTCCTTGCTTTTATTGATGAAACAATAAATACACACGACAATACGGAAACAACCTTGAACTTGGTTTTATTGTATCTCATCTGATGAAAAGAGCATAGGGAAAGCACAGATTTCAGAGACATGAAAAGAAAACATCAGTAGGCGTTTGCATGGTCTATAGGAGTAAGAGCCATTTGTGTTAGGTAAGATGCGTATTCAACGATTCTTTTCCCAATCAGCCATTCTGAGTTTTTCAATGGTGCATGCAGAAAAATCTCGCGGCCTGGACGAGAATTGGCTTCAAACATCCAGATAGCACCTAAGTGATCAATACCTAAGTCAAAACCAATTTCCCCAATCAGACCGGGCATTTTTTCATCTATCACACGACTAAGTGCGAGGGCAGTATCAGAGAGCTCTTGCAAAACCTTCAAACGTTTCTCTGCATCAGGAAAGATATCATATAGTGTTTTTACTGAACCACCATGCAGTTGATGGGTTGTGACTGTGTGATCTCCTGAAATTTTTCCAGCAGCGGCTGTAACAGTCCAATGACCATACTTATTTTTATTCGTATGAATTCTAAAATCCAGTGGTTGATTGTCTATTTGAAGAAGCTCAATGCCTTGTTGTGCAATCAAGTCGTGAATTGCACAATCTTCCCGCAGTTTTTTCACGAAATGGTCTACGGAATGATATGAAGTGGATTTCCCTTTATTTGAGCAGACAGTGACCCCGTTTTCCGTCTTCTTTAACTGATAAATCCCGTCTCCGTGACTGCCGTTTGTTGGTTTTAAATAAATGACATGATGCATATGAAGGAGTGTTTCTATTTTAATTAAAGCATCAACAGGATCTAATCGTATAGAATGTGGTAAGAAAGAGCTTGTTTTTTCATCTGTTAATAGCTGTTCATGAATGTCCCATTTATTAAAAAAATCAGGGTTGAACCAAGGGATATCGTAGTCTTGAGTGAGTTTTCGTTTTGTTTCTTGAATGAATGCCGACTGAGCAGCCTTTCTATTAGGCAGCCGGTCATAAACAACGGATGGGAGGGGCATCTGCTTTTTTACCCAGCGCTCCTCTTGGTAAAGCAAACCTTCTACTATTCCTTTATCCCAATCGATAGAATGAGTACCAAAAAGATATGCAAAACCAGCATGCTGCCTGCAAGATTGCAGCAATTTCATAAAATAGGAAGATCTTGCGCCTAAAGGTGCTGTATTTTGTTCGAATCCTGCAGTGAAAATGCCGATGAGAGGTCCTATATAGAGTGTATGTTGAACTAATATGACATCAGCTTTCGTTTTGTATGGAATGAATAAAGCGCGATAAAGGTCTTCTGATAATAAAATCATTTGAGATTGATGATGATAGGAAATGGCGAAATCATCTACTAAACAAGAACCTAAAGCAATAGATAAAATTGCCTCCTGCTCTTTAAACTGAGCAGGGAGATATACTGTTTTTTCACTTGCTGAATGAGGAGCGATGATGTAGCGTTTTCTCTTCATAAGGAACCTCCTTTTCTTCAGCCATCATCGATTTGGCATGTTCAAGTATGGTCTGAATCAATTGATTCTCCCTCTCAGGGTAAGCTTTTAAAAAAGAGGATCGTCCTGGCTTTGATCTTACATTTGAGATGAAAAGTCTGCCTTCATTTGTATGAAGCAAGTCTATAGCGAATTCAATACACGGTGAGAAAGTTTTGTCTATAAACGCTGGAAGAGATGATTGAATGGAGGCAATATCATCTAACAACAGCTCCTTGATGTGTGGCTTTAATGAGTTTAAATAGTGATCAAAGGCTACCACATGAATGGAATTTTGTGTATTGCTTAAAAGGCTGTTTTCTACTGATGGTTTTGTATGAATCCCCATGCTATTCCATTGATTTTGTGAATTTTTTATAAGAAAAATCCTAATTTCATTGAATATAACGTCTTTTTGATCATTCGTGTTAAAAAATTGAAGGAAAGATCGGCCGATATACTTTTTGCACCAGCGTTCAACCTCTGCTGAATGTGAAAAGGTGATGATTTGCTTAGCGTTTAGCTGCACAGTAATGAGTGATTTGTCTTTTAAAGAAATGAAGCAAGAGGGTGCTGCGTGCTGTTGAGAAAGCGGCTGTATTTTACAATATCCGCCCTTTCTGACCAAGTTGAGCAGGTCTGAAGGCTCTGTCAATAGAGAGCAGACAGGTAAGTATGGTTGTAAAGAAGGGAGGAGACGGAGCTGCTCGAATAGCCGCATTTTATTTGAAATTCCAGTATTCAAAAAAACGGTTTTTGGATACTTTTTTAACCAATTCATGATAGGTTTTGCTTTTTTAGATTGTGCGTCATGCTGATAAAGACAACGATCATAAATCAAGTCAGGAATCTGAAATTCTGACGCTTCAAATCCTTTGCCAGTCTTAAATTTTTGACCGTGAATGACATTTGAAGCAGGCTTTAAATCTAGAGGTGAAAAACGAACAACTTCTAAATCAAAAGAAGAGGCTGCTTTGGCAAGCTGATGTGTGAATGCTTCTTCATGCTTCGGAGAAAGAGTGACAATGCCGAGCGTTGACGTCATGAAACAACACCTACTTTTCAAATTCTTTTTTTAACATCTGAAAAACACTTTTTGTTGATTTTACATAAACTTGGCGTTCCTATATCATTACGACAGATCGTTGTCTCATATGTCATATTGAATGCTTCATTTGCTTGGACTCTTGACAACAACTATAATACGTATAGATTAAAACAATAAACTTCAGGTGTTGTTTGAAAGGTAGATGACGACTTTGGATATATTCACAACGTTTATCTTTATGATTGTGATAGGTGCAGTGATAGGGGCAGCAACAAACCATCTCGCGATTAAAATGCTTTTTCGTCCGTATAAGCCATATTATTTATTTGGGAAGCAGCTCCCATTTACACCGGGTCTCATTCCTAAAAGAAGAGATGAAGTAGCCAAGCAGGTTGGCGTCATGGTGATGGAGCATTTACTAACGCCAGAGGGCATTAAAAAACGATTTGAATCATCAGAGGCAAAGCAAGAGATATTGAGGACAGTGCACCGATATATTGATAAAGGTGCTGATATGGAAATGACGGTTTTCTCCATGTTAGAAAAATACGGTTTTTCACAGGCTGACGTTAAAGCTGACGCAAGGCTTCATCAGTGGACTGATCATAAGCTCCACTCACTGCTTGAAAAGTATGATCAGCAAACATTGTCTGAGCTGTTGCCACAGGATGTAGAAAATAAGCTTGCATCAAAAATTCCAGATGCCGCAGATTATATTTTAAAGAGAGGCATTCATTATTTTGAAAGTGATGAGGGAAAAGCAAGACTCGGTCATATGATAGATGATTTCTTAAAAGAACGAGGAATGCTTGGCAGTATGGTCCAAATGTTTTTAGGGAATTCAAGCTTAATTGATCGCGTGCATCCTGAAATGATGAAGTTCTTAAAGAATGCAGAGACAAAAAGGTTTTTATCAGATTTACTTGTTCAAGAATGGGACAAGGTAAAGCAATTTTCTTTACATGAGCTTGATGAAAAATGGAATGTGAAGGAGCTTCTATTTAGTGTGAAAAAGCAATTGCTTTCACATTTTTCTACAAAGGTGCTGTTAGATAGACCAGTAGGAGTTTACATCAGTGCAGTAGCGGATGATCTTAAGACCAAATTTGCTCCATCTCTCATCGATAAAGGGATTGAAGCCGCATCTAATGCGCTTGAGGGAGTGCTCGCAAAGCTCCAATTTGAAGAAATTATTCGTGAACAAATTGAACTTTTCCCGCTTGAAAAAATGGAAGAGCTTGTGATCAGCATATCTAATAAGGAGCTGAAGATGATCACATTTTTAGGCGGTCTTTTAGGTGGATTGATCGGTGCTGTCCAAGCGATTTTTGTCACCTTATTCTAAGGCGAGATCAAGAAATTTCGATGAATTTATTGTATATATGTGAAACGAAAGCCATAGTTTGTTATAGTGGAGTGGTGTCCGCCGATCCATATCGGTGATAACGGATAGAAAGGAGACATAACATGTCTGTAAATCTTTATGATGTTGCATATGACCTTGAAAAAGCACTGCGTCATAGCGAAGAATATTCAGCGTTAAGAAATCTTTATGATGAGGTAAACGGGGATGAATCCTCTAAAAGAATGTTTGAGAACTTCCGTGACATTCAAGTAAACCTTCAACAAAAACAAATGACTGGTCAAGAGATTACACAAGAAGAAGTAGAGCAAGCGCAAAAAACGGTTGCACTTGTGCAGCAGCACGATAAAATCTCTCAGTTGATGGAAGCAGAACAACGCGTAAGTGTTCTCATCGGTGAATTAAATAAAATTATCATGAAGCCTCTTGAAGAGCTTTATGGAAATACTGAAGAAAATTAATTGAAAGGGCGATCATATTCGCCCTTTTTTTCATTCATATCGCCGCTTGTATATCTTTAAAAAAAGGGTTGTCGAAGCTCGTAAATTCTGCGATAATACTTATTGAAAGTGCTTTCAAAAAGCGCTATCGTGATGAATTGGGTGCGTTCCACTTTGGATTTACGGCGATGAGCCAAATGAGAGAGAAGCGCTTCTGGGAGAAAAGCAAAGCATAAGGGGATATGATATAAGCAATGCTTTGGTGTGTGAAAGATGAGGGGATCATGGGGAGCTTCATCACGCCATTGTTACGCATCCAAACCATACATAAAAAAAAGCCTAGGGGTAGGCTTTTTTTATTTGCGATTGTGTCATAAAACAAGGGCTGCTTCAACTGCATGTTCTAAAGCGCTAAGCTAGGGCATATCCTCATCGTAAGTACAGTCATCAAGAAGGGGGATGCCTCAGTGTCAAAAAAGCTACTTGCACTCAATATAGATGGAACGTTGCTTCGTTCCAATGGGAAAATCCATTCCGCTACAAAAGAAGCTGTGGAATATGTTAAGAAAAAAGGGGTTTACGTGACGATTGTCACCAACCGTCATTTTCGATCTGCACAAAAAATTGCCAAGGCGTTGAAAATACCAACTTCAACTCTTGTGACGCATAGTGGTGCATTTATCGCTGATAAGCTTGATGAGCCGCTCCATGTGAAGAAATTAACGGAAGAGAAAACATTTAATCTTGTGCAGATCCTTGAAAGCTTTGATTGTAATGTTCGCTTGTTACATGAAAAATTCTCAATCGGCAATCGGAAAAAAACACAGTCTCAACTGATGGGAAAAACGTTGATTCATCCGTCTGATCCCATTTTCTATCCCGTTCAATTTGTTGAATCATTAAGTGATATGCTCATGGATGAACCGGTTAGCACACCTGTCATTGAAGTGTATTCGACGGCAGCACTTCAGCCTGAAATCCACACAACCATTCAACAAGCATTCCCATCTGTTGATCTGATTAAGATCAGTGATGAGAAAATGAACATTGTATGCAAAGGGGTATCGAAAGAAGCAGGACTTTCTCTTTTAACCTCAGCACTAGGTTTTACATTAGAAGATACGGTCGTGATCGGTCACGGGACAGACGACATCCCGATGCTTGAGTTAGCTGGCTTAGGCGTTGCGATGGGGAATGCACCTCATTCGGTCAAACGTAAAGCCGATTGGGTGACACGTTCTCATGATGAACAGGGTGTTGCTTATATGATCAAAGAATACTTTAGAATGCAGCAAAGGGAAGGTTTTTTACATCAATTTGATATTAAACGATAATATAGTGAAGGCCCTGTCTATTAAGAAATGGCAGGGCCTTCGTCTGTTCTCTTCATTGCTTTTCCTAGATGAATTTTGTAAAATGAAACAAGTTTGAAGATAAAGGTGATACGATGCGAATTTTAGTTAAAGGGCTGTCTAATGAACGATTTCATCGACCGCTTGTCAATATAGCCAATTTATTCGAAGAAGATAGTGAAGTGCTGTTTGATTCAGGTGAAGCAAACGATGGTCTGGTTATGGTGTTTGATTGGAAAGAAACCCATGGTAGGGTGGAGGCTTCTGGCCATATTGCTGGATCAGATATGACGAGTTGTTTTACAAGAGAGATGCCGGAGGGCTTGAATGAAAAAGAGCGATGGAAGCAAATCAAAAACACTGTGCTGTCTGTTTATTTACATCTGCTTCAGGAATATACAGGAATGACGCAAAAATGGGGGATTCTAACGGGGATACGCCCTACGAAATTACTTCATAAGATGCTAAGAGAAGGCATGACAAAGGAAGAAGCACATGCAGCGTTAAAGCGCGATTACTTGATTCATGATGAAAAGATCAATTTGATGCAGGAAATTGTTGATCGTCAAATCAAAGCCATTCCAGATCTGTACGATCTGCAGGAGGAAGTGAGTATTTATATCGGTATTCCTTTCTGTCCAACAAAATGTGCTTATTGCACGTTCCCTGCTTATGCCATTCAAGGACAAGCTGGAAGAGTAGGAACGTTTCTTTTTGGGCTGCATTATGAGATGCAAAAAATGGGCGAATGGTTAAAGGAACATGGGATTAAAGTGACGACTGTTTATTTTGGCGGAGGTACTCCAACGAGTATTACAGCAGAAGAAATGGATTTGCTGTATGAGGAGATGTATCGCTCTTTTCCAGATGTGAAACATATTCGGGAAGTCACTGTAGAAGCGGGACGACCTGATACGATTTCACCTGATAAGCTGGAGGTGCTCAACCGTTATCATATTGACCGGATTAGTATCAATCCGCAATCATATGAGAATGAAACATTGAAAGCGATTGGCCGGCACCATAGTGTGGAAGAAACGATTGAAAAGTATCATTTATCAAGGCAGTTTGGCATGAATAATATTAACATGGACTTAATCATTGGGCTGCCAGGAGAAGGGCTAAAGGAATTCCAACATTCCTTGCAGCAAACAGAAGAACTGAAGCCTGAATCTTTAACGGTGCATACCCTTTCCTTTAAGAGAGCGTCTGAAATGACCCGCAATAAGGAAAAGTATCAAGTGGCAGACCGTGAAGAGATCACACGTATGATGGATGAAGCGGTTGCTTGGACAAAGGCACATGACTATCATCCGTACTATTTATACAGACAAAAAAACATTTTGGGGAATCTCGAAAATGTCGGGTATTCGTTAGATGGACAGGAAAGTTTGTATAATATTATCATTATGGAAGAGGTGCAGACGATCATTGGCATTGGATGCGGCGCTGCGAGTAAATTCATTGATCCGCGAACCGGAAAAATTACGCAGTATGCCAATCCAAAAGATCCAAAGTCTTATAATGATCGTTATGAGCACTATACGGAAGAGAAGATTCAGTTTCTTGAGTCATTATTTGTTTCTCACATGTAAACACTGCGGTGACGCAGTGTTTTTTTCATTTGTAAAAGGGTATATAGGGGGTAAAAAGATAAAGCAGGTGTACATATGATGGATGTGATCGGAATTGGGATTGGGCCAGCAAATTTAGGATTGGCCGCTTTATTAGAGGAGTATGAAGATGTGACATGCTGTTTTTTTGAACAGGAAACCGAATTTGCTTGGCATCCTGGTATGCTCATCAAAGGAACGGACTTACAAGTTTCCTTTCTAGCGGACCTTGTGACAATGGCTAATCCAAGGAGCAAGTATACATTTTTAAATTATTTACATGAATCAAACAGGCTTCACCGATTTTATACATTTGAACAATTTGATATCCCCCGGAGAGAATTCAATGAGTATTTATCATGGGTTGCAGGTGAATTAGATAGCTGTCAGTTCGGGATGAAGGTGGAAGAAGTGACCGACTGTGAAGACGGGTATCTTGTAAAAGTTCGGCGGTTGAAAGATGGGGCGCTTTCTGAATATCGTGCAAAGCATGTCGTCCTTGGAACGGGAAGCAAGCCGATGGTCCCTGTCGATGTGCCAGAAGCTGCGTTGCCGCATGTGACCCATAGCAGCCGTTATGTAGATCAACAAAAAGAACTTCATGAAGCTGAAACGGTGGCGGTGATTGGTTCAGGTCAGAGTGCAGCTGAAATTTTCTTAGACCTGCTTCAGCATCAGAAGAAAGGACAGCAGCTTTCGTGGTTTACACGTTCAAGTGAATTTAAAGAACTAGAGACAGCGGAGCTTGGTCAGGAGCTATTTACACCTAAGTATGTTGAATATTTTCATTCCCTTCCTTATGAAGAACGAATGAACACATTGCCTAGACTGGCAGGATTAAGGAATGGCATAGATGCATCGACGCTTTCTCGTATTTATCAGGAATTGTACCATCGCTCCGTTTCAGGTGAAGAGCCTTCTGTACTCATTCAGCCAATGACTGAGCTTGAAGCGATACATATGGAGGATGAGCAGCAGTTAGAGCTGCATTTGAAACAATGGCAGCTCAAGAAAGAAAAGAAAATCACAGCCAATCATGTGGTATTGGCTACAGGATATACGCCTAATATTCCGGAATGGTTTAGCGCATATGAACCATTGATTGAATGGGAGAGCGATAAGCATTTTAAAGTGACAGACGACTTCAGGCTTGTGTTTAAAGACAAACGGTCTCATCATTTCTTTACATTCACGAACCTCGATCACTCTCATGGAACAGCGGCGACCAATTTAAAACTATCGATCTACCGCAATCAGAAAGTCATCCGAACCATTCGCGGGGATACGAAAGAACAAGTGAAGCAAGAAACAGCATTTCAGCAATTTGAATAGATATAAAAAAAGGGCCCCAGCACTGGGCCCTTTTCAATTAAATGGTTGTTTCTCTTTTTACTTTCGGTTTTTCAGTTTTCCATTTGAAGATTTTGTTTAGGATTTGATAGATACGCTTTGATTCTTTCGTCACTAGCGGTCCTAAAATCGCAAGGATTAATACATATAATGCAGCAAATGGCTTCAATGTAGCGGCAAGCCCGCCTGCAATCCCAAGTTCGGCTACAATGATGGAAAACTCTCCTCTTGATACGATGGTTAATCCAATATTAGAAGAAGCTTTATGAGAGAAACCGGCTCTTCTTCCAGCAAACATCCCGGCGGTGAAGTTCCCAATTAAGGTGAGAATGACAGCGCCGATCGCAAGCCAGAAGGCATCTCCTAATGTAAATGGATCAATACTCAATCCGAAGCTGAAGAAGAACATGGCGCCAAAGAAATCTCTAAAAGGAACAACGAGATGTTCAATGCGGTCTGAGTGCTCTGTTTCTGAAAACACAAGACCGAGTAAGAGAGCGCCAATGGCCTCTGCGACATGAATCGTCTCTGAAAAACCAGCCACGAAGAACAAAGCGGCAAAAATGACAATGATAAATACTTCATTTGAACGGATATCGAATAGTTTGTTTAATAGTTTTGGCAGCTTACGTGCGATGATAAAGAAAATCATCATGTAACCAAAAGCGATTAAAATAGATAATAAGGCACCGCCAACGGACGTGGCATCTCCAAGGACAAGACCGGATACGACAGATAAATAGACGGCGAGAAAAATATCCTCAAACATAATAATCCCAAGAATTAACTCTGTTTCAGGGTTCGCTGTCCGTTTTAAATCGACAAGGACTTTGGCGACAATGGCGCTGGATGAAATGGTGATAACGCCTGCCATAATGAGGACTTCAAGGAATCCAAAGCCTGTGATAAACCCATAAAGCAATCCTAAGCTAAAGTTGATCAAAATATAAATAGATCCGCCGACTGCAATGGATTTACCTGATTTTATGAGTTTGCCGACAGAGAACTCAAGCCCGAGGTAGAATAGAAGGAACAGGACACCCATTCTACCAAAAAACGAAATAATCTCGGTGCTCTCGATAAACTTCAAATCAATGATCCCGATGGTTGGTGCATGCGGACCAACAATCATCCCGAGGACAATGAGAAAAGGAATGATAGAAAATTTAATTTTATTGGCGATTAAGCTGGCAATGGCGATGAGAATAAGCGCCGTTCCAACTTCAAAGACTAAATGATCCATTCATCACTCTCCCCCTCTAGAAAGAAAATCACGTATCAATCGCTTCAAGTGTTTTCTTTCGCCTGAAATGACCATCGTATCATTTGCTTGAATTATCGAATCGGCACCGGGGTTGAGTAATTTTTCATTTGTATGTTTAATGATCGCAATGACGGTGACTTCATAATTTTGTCTCACATCTAAATCGCCGAGTGTATGTCCAACCGCTTTTGCGTCTTTTTCTACCTTAAACCATTCAATGATCAAATCATTGAACGCCATTTCAATCGTTTCAAGTGCTTGCGGCTTATACACCATACCGCCAATAATGGCAGCAATTTGCCGGGCTTCAGCATCATCGAGAGAAATGGTGGACAGTACTTCATCTGGATCTTCATCGTCGAAACGATAAATCTCCCGTCTGCCATCATCATGAATCACAATCGTCATCTTTTCTCTATTTCTCGTTTCAATTTCAAATTTCTTTCCAATCCCAGGAAGATCATTTTCTTTAATGTTCATTTTATCCCTCCGAATATGATAGGTTTTGTTTTTCATATAGTGAGTACGGATGAAATAAAATGAATCAGTCGAGGTAATTTGATTGGTACATAATGGGGATTGCACACTTCATTTCTAAAAAACATAAATCAATAGATAACGCTGTGGCTGGTGCAAGCTTTACAAGAAAAGCTTTTGAAGCGCCCATTGATAACCTCTGTTTTAACAGAAGAGATGATGCATGTTTTTTTGAAAATGGAGGTGTCTTCACAGCGTTGATTTCTTCATCATAAATCGATGGAGAAATCAGGCTTGGTGTGCTCGCTTCTGCTTGTGAAGCAAAAACGACATTTGAAAAGGGAGAAAACATGACGATGCAGTTAATCAATATACATATGGAACTTCTTATCAATCATTCTCCCCCTTTCATATGATGTTTTATTTCTTATTTTACTATATAAAAATATATTTCTCGTTTCAACAATTATGCTTATTTTAGTATCAGTTGATCTTGAAATTTTTTTGTGTAGAGGAAAAGGAATTACTTGATGGAAATTGAAGTAAGTCATGAGTTTGAAAAGAAAGAGGGGGAATGGATGATGACATATATCAATTGTCAGGTAGACGGGGATATTTTTGAAATCGTTTTCAATAGACCTGAAGCGTATAATTCGTTTCATGTTGACATGTTTGCTGAATTGAAGGAAGCGTGTGATACAGCGAGTGAGAGCAGTGCGAAAATTGTTGTTCTTAAGGGAATGGGCAAAGGGTTTTCAGCAGGCGGAGATATTGGCATGATGCTAAAGCAAGATCGTGAAGAAGATTTTCATCGCGTGATGGATTTGATCGAGGGAATTACACTTTCTTTAGCCAGTATGAAAAAAGTGACGATTGCACTTGTCCACGGGGCAGCGGCTGGTCTTGCTTTTAGCTTTGCCCTTAGCTGTGACTATTTGTTTATGCATCAAGATGCTAAACTTGCCATGAACTTTAATGGAATCGGGTTAATCCCAGATGGCGGAGGGCATTTTTTCCTCACCAAAAGAGTTAGTGAACAAACCGCTAAACAATTGATTTGGAGCGGACAAAAGCTACCGGCTGAAGAAGCGCTCAAGCTTCGCCTTGCGGACGGCGTGTTTCAAGATGAGGTGGATACGTATCAAAAAGCGTGCGTCAAGCCATTTTTAAATATGCCACTTCAAGCCTTTGTTGAAACAAAGATGATTTATTTTCAGCAGTCAGAATCACAGCTGTTAGCCGTTCTTCAAAAAGAGCGTGCTGCACAAGCTAGACTGAGACAAAGCCGTGATCATCAGGAGGGTGTTCAAGCGTTTTTGGAAAAAAGACGTCCTGTGTTTCATTAAATAGAAGAATGAATGGCCGGCGGATGCCGGCTTTTTTAACGTTCAAATAAAAGAAGTTTACCTGCATCATTTACGAGCCGGTGAGAATGCTTTGTGTATTGTTGTTCGATTAAACGATGACGTCCTAATTCTTTTGCTTTTTCATCACTATCTGTGGTGATTTTTTCGTTTAATAAGGTTTCACCTGACGAATCAAATACAGTCAAATAGTAGGTTTTCTCCATCTCTGATCTTCCCTTTCTTCTTGTTTTTTAATGAATTATACAAGGAGGAAGTTAAAACCTCTTTTTTCACCCCTGAAAATGTGTTTTTTAGAATGAGAGCGATAGAACGTGCATTCGTAAAAACGGCGTGATAAAATATGGACAACTACAGTAACGTACAAGGAGATAGACGTTTGACGAAGCTCACTTTTATTCATGCCGCAGATCTTCATTTAGATAGTCCGTTTGCGGGAATGTCCAATATACCGAACCGAATTTTTAAGAGGTTGAAAGAAAGTACATTTCAAAGTGCCAAGAACATGTTTGAACTTGCGATTGATCGAGAAGTAGACTTTATGCTGCTGAGCGGAGATATATTTGACGAATCGAATCGCAGCCTAAAAGCACAGCTTTTTTTAAGAAATCAGTTTCTTAAGCTACAATCACACGGGATTGAAGTGTTTATTATTTATGGTAATCATGATCATTTAGGTGGTGAATGGACACCAATTGAGTGGCCAGAGAATGTTCACGTTTTTTTGAGCAGTACGCCAAGTGAGCAAGCCTTTTATAGAGAAGGTCAGCTTGTGGCAAGTATTTACGGGTTCAGCTACAAAGATCGAGCTGTCCATGAAAATATGACACCTTATTATGAAAAAACAACAAATGCCCCCTATCATATTGCAATGCTTCACGGCACTTTAGCAGGTCAAGAAGGGCATGATGCGTATGCACCATTTCAGCTACAGCAGCTTCTAGCGCGGGATTTTGATTATTGGGCGCTTGGACATATTCATAAGCGGGCTCTTCTGCATGAAGACCCAATGGTGATCTATCCTGGAAACGTGCAAGGAAGACATATAAAAGAAACAGGAGAGAAAGGCTGTTATGTCGTTTACCTATCTGAAGATGCTCAAAGAGCGGAGTTTATGAGCTGTTCAGATGTCATCTTTGAGACATTGACAATAGATATCACACATACCGCTCATATGACCGATCTTGTAATACTTGTGGACAAAAAGATGAGTGAACTGAAAGAGAGAGGTGTTCCTCATTTTGTGAAAATCGAACTAACTGGCGATGCTCCTGCTTATATGGAGCTCACGCAGCTTGAAGTGCTTGAGGAGCTGATGGCTGTTCTTCATGAACAGGAGGAAGATGAAGACTTGTTCGTTTGGGTGATGTCGATTGTCTGCCGGACACATGAAGATGCCGTCTATCCAGAAGATTCTTTTTTGACAGAACTAACAGCAGAAATTGCCGAGTTTGATGCGTATGATGAGCTGCTTTCACCGATCAAGCGTCATCCAACCTATAGAAAGGCAGGAAGAGCTTTTACAAAAGAGGACGAGATCGATATTAAAGAAGAGGCACAAAGGCTGCTGGCAGAACAGCTGAAGCATTTATGAGAAAAGGAGAGGCATGATGAAAATACGTTCACTCCATATTGCGAATTTCGGGAAATTTTCCAATCAAACCTTCCACTTTTCTGATGACGGTTTTCAGTTAGTTTATGGCCTGAATGAATCGGGGAAAACGACATTGAAGGCGTTTATTGAATCGATGTTATTTGGTTTTTCTAAAAGCCATATGCATAAGCCAAAGCATGGCTCATTTTATGGCGGGTCTCTTACATGTTTTGATGAGGAATTAGGTGTGATTCATATTGAAAGAACATCTGATCATGGCGGCCAAGCTCAGGTGTTGCTGCCAAATGGTGAAGTGAAAGATGAAGCGTTTCTACATGCGATGTTAAAGGGAACAGATCGCAGATTATACCAATCAATCTATTCTTTTGACGTGTTTGGTCTGCAAAATGTACAAGCATTAAATCAAGATCAAATAGGGGAATTTCTACTCTTTTCAAGTTTGTTTGGCTCAGATGCGGCATCCAAAATGGACAGCAGGCTGCTAAAACAGCAGGAGCAGCTTTTTAAACCCAATGGACGTAAGCCTGAATTAAATCAGCAGCTTGATCATGTAAAAGAGCTGTCAGGTAAGTTGAAACAGGCCAAATTGGTAGAAAGTCGTTATACCGCAAAGAAAAAAGAACAAGCTGAATTAACCGAGAAGGTAGAAATGCTTCAGCATGAAATGAGACAGACTGAAGAAGAGATTCAGCTTTTGACTGAACATATTCGACTTTATCCTATGATAGAAAACAAGATAGAGTTAAAAAAAGATTTGGCTAGTTATCCAGAACGAGTCAAACGGTTTAGACCGGAAACTGCGCATGAACTTGATAAATTAGAATCACACCTTCACCCAAAAAAGGCGCAAGTGACGGCACTGAAACAAAAATTAGATCATTTGCAAACGTCGCTCACGCAAGTTCAGCCACTCTATGACAAGGATACGGTATTGGAGATGAAGCGAGTCATAGCTGAATCATCGGATGCTGAACTTTTGAAGAAACGCTTAGCAGAAGGGAAAACAGAGCAGAATTCTTTGAAACAAAAAATAGAAGAAGCATCAGCGAAGCTGAAGTGGCAGCGTCCAATCAAGCTTGACCAGCTGGATGATTCACTTGACTTTGAGTGGGAATTAAAAGAGGCTGTGAGCCAATACGTTCGTTTAATGGATAGGAAAACGCAGCTCGATGACCGGTTTGATCATGCAAGACATGAGCTGGAAGAAGCGGAAACCGCTCTAAAAGGTTTAAAGGAACAGCCCGTTAAACAGCAAGATGCAGAAGATGTCAGGGGCACAAGGGCTACAGTGAAACAGAATCATTCCAGAGTGTGGTTATTCCCGCTGATGTTCGTGCTATGTGCTGTCATTCTCACGGTCTTATTCGTTTTAGCAGAGAGCTGGGTGACGTTACTGTTTGCAGGATTTTCCGTTTTTGTCTTGATCGCTATTTATCCAGTGTTTAAACAGACTCAGATGAAGGAAGCAAACGACAGTAACGCCTATCATTCCTTTCAAGTTCAAACAGCTTCAGCTGAAACGCTAGTGAAGCAAAAGGAGCTTTTATACGAAAGAATGATACAGCAATATGAAGACTGGGAGCGGGAACTGGAACCTGTACAGCAACAAGTAGAAGATATGAGAAGGCAGCTGGGTTTGTCCTCAGAGCTCTCATTCCTTGTGGAAGCTTTCCATATCTTGAAACAATTAAAAGCGAATACAGCGGCATATGAGGCGCTTAAGAAGGAAATAGAGATGCTCACACAGCAGCAATCGACCTACGAGCAAAGAGTTTCAGCGCTCATGAGTCTCCTTCAAAGAAAAGAAGGGACCATTCAAGAGAATATCTCAGCCTTTCAAGAGATATTGAAAGATGAGGAAAAAAGAGAAAAAGAACGTCAGACATTGCACGTATCCATTCAACATGTAGAGCAGCAGCTGACAACATTAGAAGGAGAAGTTCAATATTATGAAAAACAAACGGACGAGCTTTTTCGAAAAGTAGAAGCAGCGTCAAAAGAAGATTATCATGTCCTATCTCATCTATCCAAAGAATACCGGGAGCGGCTGTACAATTTGCAGCAGCTGAACCAAGAGCTACACAAAAGCGGTTATATAGATGAGGAAGAGGTCATTGTCCGTAAAGGTTTACGCACCCTTGAGGAGCAGTGTGCACAAGCAAAAAGACATCTGAATGACATGCAAGAGAATGTGACGAATATGAAAAAACGCTTGGCAGAATTAGCAGTTGAAATACGCCAAATAGAAGCATCAGGTACAGTGTCTGATTTGACTCATCAGCTTGCTGTAGAGCAGGAGCAGGCAAAGCATCTAGCGAAAAAATGGGCGGCTATTCAGCTCGTTCGTTCCGTCATTCGAGAGAAACTCAATGAGCATAAAGAAACGAGGCTACCAGCACTCCTCCAAACAGCTTCCCGATTTATTCAGCCGTTAACGAATGATCGATATGAAGTGATTTTATTTTCTGCCGAAGATGACCGGCTGATTGTGAAACGGAGGGATGGACGCCTATTCCGCCCGGAGGAGCTTTCACAAGCAACATGTGAGCAAATTTATCTCTCGATTCGTTTTGCACTTGCTTTGTCCCACCAGCAAGATTGTCAGCTCCCATTTATGATGGATGACAGTTTCGTTCACTTTGATCATGTCCGTCTAGACAGGGTGCTGGAGCTGATGAGTGAACTCACTCGTTTTGAAACACAGCTGTTTTATTTCACTTGTCATCATTATATGAAACAAGCAGCGGAAGACGGGCAGATTACGAGCTTAGCAGTGGAATGATTGACAAATTATGACTTATGTTATACTTATATGAGCAGAAACATGGAAGGAGCATTTATTGAATGGCTAAAGGGATCATGACCTATGACGTCGGCGAACAAGTTGACCTGCATTTATTAATTAAATCATCTACTAAAGGGATTGCGAGTAATGGCAAACCATTTTTAACGTTAATTCTTCAAGATCAAAGTGGAGATATTGAGGCGAAGCTATGGGATGCAAAGCAGAATGATGAACTCACATATGCTGCGCAAACCATTGTGAAGGTAGTAGGTGATATTCATCATTATCGCGGAAGGAATCAGCTGAAGCTTAGGAATATACGTCCTGTTGCTGAAAACGAACAAATCCGCATTGATGATTTTCTAGAAACTGCTCCTATTCCAAAGCACGATATGATGGATACCATCATGCAATATATTTTTGATATGAAAAACCCTAATATTCAGCGTGTCACAAGACATTTGCTGAAGAAATATGGACAGGAATTCGCTGATTACCCAGCAGCTACGAAAAACCATCACGAGTTTGTTTCGGGTCTTGCCTATCATGTGGTATCGATGCTTCATTTAGCGAAATCCATTGTTGATCTATACCCATCACTAGATCGAGATCTTTTATATTCAGGGATCATTCTACATGATTTAGGGAAAGTCAAAGAGCTTTCGGGTCCTGTCTCCACCACATATACAGTAGAAGGGAACTTAATTGGCCACATTTCTATTATGGTGACAGAAATTGCGAAAGCCGCAGAGGAGCTTGGCATTGATTCTGAGGAAATTCTGATTCTGCAGCATTTAGTGCTGAGTCATCATGGAAAAGGGGAGTGGGGCAGTCCTAAACCACCAATGGTGAAGGAAGCCGAAATTCTCCACTATATAGATAATTTAGATGCAAAAATGAACATGATGGATCGTGCGCTTGAGCATGTGAAGCCAGGAGAATATACAGAGCGTATTTTTGCACTAGAGAATCGTTCGTTTTATAAACCAACCTTTCACAATGAATCCTCATGATAAAACGCCCGTTTGATGCGGGCGTTTTTTTTCATAACTTGTCTTCTTTTCGCATAAGCATGTAACACAAAGGAAGAGAGATTAGTCCTGAAAAAGGAGGCGAAGACAATGTTATTTTTTCCATGGTGGGTATATGCATGTATCATTGGTATTATCTTTTGTGCCTATAAATTAATGACGACAGCCAAAGAGGAGCAAGAGATTGATCAATCCTTTATTGAAAAAGAGGGAGAAATCTTTATCGAACGAATGGAGCAGGAGAGAGAGCGTAGACGTCAAGGACAGCAAATGAAACGATCCCAGGAAACGGCGAAGCATGAGGACCATTCGATTGCATAATCAATAAGAATAAAAAAACCCCTCTACAAGTTCATGTAGAGGGGTTTTTCGTTCATTATTGGTTTGGTGTTTGTTGTGTGGTTTGCTCAGATTTTTCTTTGAATGTATTTTCAAGTTCTTTATCTTTTACTTTCACATCAGCATCTTTCACCAATTTGTTTAAGATCGTTTGAATTTCATTGTTGTCTGCTTGTTTTTGATCAAGCAGTTCTTTTTTCAAGTCTGCTTTCATGTCATCGTATTTACCGCGTTCTTCGGTCTTTTTAATGATATGGTAACCAAATTGAGATTTTACTGGTTTGCTGATTTCATTTACTTTTAGTTTGAAGGCAGCTTTACTGAAGTTCTCATCCATTTGGCCTTCTTTTGCGAACCAGCCTACATCGCCGCCTTGTGCTGCTGAAGCAGTGTCAGTTGAATATTCAGATACAAGGTCATCCCACTTTTCGCCTTTATCTAATTTCTTTTCTACTTCATCTGCTGTTTTCTTGTCAGCAACTAAAATGTGGCTTGCGCGGATTTTTCCTTTTAGGTCATCGTAATACGCTTTTACTTCTTTGTCAGTGATTTTGATGTTAGCTTTGGCAGCCTTTTGAGTCAGCAGCTCATATTTTACTTGATCTTTGATGTAATCTTTTCCGAATTCATCTTGAAGTTGTTTTAAACGATCTTCACCAAGTGTCTTTTTATATTCTTCCAATTTCTTATCAATTTCTTTATCTGATACTTTGTATTTGTCAGCAAGAACCTTTTGTTGAACAAGTAGGTTTAAAGCATCTCCACCTGCTTGTTTCTTAAGTGTTGTGTAAAGCTCTTCTTTTGTGACATCTCCTGATTTTGTTGTTGCGATCACTTCTTTGTCACCGCTACTGCATGCGCCAAGAGTTAAAACACTTACTGCTGTTACAGCTGCTAAAGCCATTTTTTTCATTCAAAAAACACTCCTAATCTTTCCAATTTATTTATCATTGCTTGTATCATAACATATTGTGACATGCTGTAAAAAGAAATGCAAATGGGAGGGCATTCGTCTAGTCAAATTTTTGCGACCAACATACACATATATTGATCACAAAAAGGAGGCTGAATTATATGGGAGCAGGATATTCTAATGGGTTTGCTTTATTGGTCGTGCTATTCATTTTGCTGATCATCGTTGGTGCAGCATATCTTTATTAATTAAATCGCTGTGACAGAAAGGAGCCGTCCTGCCATGCGTGCGGGCGGTTCTTTTTTAAAACGATGACAAGTGCCTAAACGTTTTAAAATTTTCTGCATACACTGAGCTTAGAACAGAGGAAGAACTGGCAGGAGGTGTTTTCACATGGGAGGAGAAGTCTTTGCTGGCGGTTTTGCACTAGTCGTCGTGTTATTCATCTTATTGATCATTATCGGTGCATCTTGGATTTACTAATAGATCATCATACACAAAAAGCTGCCATCAAACAGGCAGCTTTTGCTTTGATCTTAAATAGATATGGTAATTTCAACAAATGATGAGATCAGTAAGATCAGTATCGATACATTGATAAAGCGAAACACCTTATCTTGCCGTTCTTCAGGAATCTCTCTGACAAGGCATAATGTATTAGTAAGCCTGTTTATTGAATACACAATAAACGCGGCAAAGACGATGAAGTAAAATAAAACTATCGGAGATCCCCCCTCTCTATGCTATTCCCATACTACATTACCAAATTTTTTATGAAAAAGATAGAAGTTGGCTTTAAAAACCTCATGATGAGGAAGTTGGGTCAACTAAAATATCAAACTCGTCTTGGGCTTGATCAATGATGCATGATTTTGGCGCTTTTAGCAGTTTCCAAGCAAATAAAAAGTCAGGCAAACAATAGCCTGCATGAATACTTGCGATCATGATAAAATAGTGTGCGTACATTGGAAATGCCATTCCTAAAACAAAGTAAACAGGTGAGATGACACAAAACGGGCTGAGCAGTGAGAAAAGCATCACTCTCTTAGGCACGCGCTGCCAGCAATTTCGTTTAAATAACGTCATTTTTTTCTTATGTTTCATGACTGGGATCAAGTGAACCAAGCGGTGGACAAGCAATGTCGCAAGTAAAAGCACGATAAAAAGCGGTGCATTGTGACTGCTGAGTCTCGTTTCAGGATGAGTCAGTTGAAAACATAAAAATGCCATAATGAAAAAAAATACAGTCAGACATATGGCTGAAATCATCATTCTCGTATAACCATAATCCTTTTCAAGATTAATGGTCTTCCAACAATTCATTTTTCATCCTTCCAATCTCAAAAAAAACTAATTGAATATCTCAAGATAATTTACTCTTCCTGAGGATAAAAATCAATGGTTTTCAAGAAAAAAAATAAATTGTTACATTCATATGGAATAAAGAGAGGAAACTTTGGGTTTTTCAAGAAAAAAAGACATAAGAGGGAGGTTCGTCTCTTTCGTCAATGAGTAATTTCGGCTAAAATAGAGTGACTAAGAGAAAGAGGGAACGTACATGAGTATTGAGGAACGAATGAGCCAGCTCGAATATTATATGGAACTGTTACTGACGGCGACAGATATGAGCCGTTATCCATATTATGCGCTATTGATCCGGCAGCGTGTATCGAAAGAAGAGGCAAAGGACATTGAGCGTATTTGTGCTGAGCTCTCAGATGAAATGGACAAGCAAAAAGCACAAGGCTACGTCATGTTTGACGATCTCCTTGCGCTGTTTGCGGGACAGTTAATTGAAAAGCTGGATGTTCATGAGACGATTTTTGCTTTGCATGATCAAGGGCTGTTTCAGCCGTTAATGAATGAATTTATAAAGATCATTAAACAATTTGATTTGCTTTAGCCGCTTTTTCCTCCGCTGAGTCTTCAAGTTCTTCAGGCTTTTTCGTGACTTTCCCACGCTCATTCAAAAAGTCCTTCTCAATGTTTGAAAACGATTTCTCAAAAATCTCCATGAAATCCTCACCATAAATGTTTCGGATAATACACATCATTTCTAAAATTTCAGGGAACTTTCCGTAAATGTCATGAAGCGGCTGTGCGCCTTTGACAATACCAGTTCGGGCTGGGTCGTAATCTTCGAGTAGTTTATGGAATGTCTCTTCGCCTTTTGGCGTTAGTTCAATATACGTATTGCGTTTATCGTTTAACTTTTTAGAAAATTTTAAAAATCCTCTTTCCTCTAATTTTTTAGAGAAGTTAAACGCCGTTGATACATGCATGACGCCAAACTTTGCAATTTCAGATATTGAAGCTCCTTTTAATTGATACGCAATCCACAAAATATGATGTTCATTGATATTTAGGTTATACGGTTTGATCCACTGCTGCCAGTCCTTTTCAATGGATTTCCAAAGAGCTTTGCTCAATTGGGCCATTCTTTGACTGAATAAAAGTGCTTCTTTTACATCGAAAGGCTGTTCCGAATGATTCATCCATTTCACCTACTTCTCTTTTTCTTGTAATTCTATTATGCCAATAAAATAAAGATTAATAAAGCTGAAAATTCAAGAATTTTTAAAAGTCATGAAAAACATTGACAAAATAACCTTTTTTCAACAAAAAAAGTGCGGGATACGCACCCCGCACACTTTTGTAAACGAATATTTTTTTGTGAGTATATTAGTTTTGTAAGGTTTTCTCCAGTTGTTTGAGCTTTTCCTCAATTTCCTGAATTTCCTTTTGTAAGTCTTGCTGATGAGGTTTGATTTCCTCGCGCCATTGCTGAATGGATGTTTGCAATTCAGTTCCGACCTCTTTAATGACCTCAGCACTTTCTTTTGCGGTTTCAACAATCTGCTCTTTTAAAGCTTGTCCATCTCTTTTTAATCTTGTCAGCGTATCTTCGAATTTGTCATAGCCGTCTTTCATCTTTCCGCGTACATCTCTGCCAGAAGAGGGAGTCGTCAGGAGCACTGCCGCACCTCCGAGGAGACCGCCTACAAATAATCCTGTTAATAAAGAACGTCCACTAGCCATTCCAATCACCTCTAGTCAAATTTTACACATTCGCATGTTCTCTCTGAGCTGACGATCAGCTTCATTGAACTTCCATACATAGCTTGCTTTATTTTAGCATACTTTTGAAGAAAAGGGAGGGGAGAAGGTTGTCTGTCTTTCTGTTCGTTTTTACGTGTATGTGTGTGATTTTCGCAGGTGGTTCTATTCATTATGTAAGGCAGCTTGGGTATGCAGGGTCTTATCCGCCAAAACATGTATTAAGACAAAAAGCAATTGTGTGTGCGGCAGGTGCAGGGATTTCGCTCTCCATTTTGCTGCTTACCCTTTTTCTTTTATAGAAGCATGAAAGCATGAAAAAAACCTCTTCATCTAATGAAGAGGTTCAGTTATTCGTTAAGCGACTTCAATCATTCTTGCGCGCTTTAATATGGACTGAGCAATCGGGAAGACAAATACCATAGCTATTGTATTGATCACAGTTGCTGGCAGGACAACACCTACAAGAAGTGCTGGTAACGCAGCCGGCAGTCCAGTAATCAGTAAAGCGGCAGATAGGAAAATCACGCCCGATACGACGGTCCCAACAGCGGTGAGTACAGCGGTCAGAACGACTTTGTTCTTGATCTTCTGGCAAGATAAGAAAAGGGCTAAGAAGATAAAGGCTGTCACCGGTTTATCAATCATATTTGGAATTTGTCCGCCTGGAAAACCTGTTGTCAAAGCGGAAATGACCCCAGTAACTAGGGCGATCACAACGACATGCTGTACCTTCGGAAAAAGGATGATGCTTAAAAACATCATGACCAGCATCATATCAGGTTTCATTCCGAAAAAGATGGGCGGGAAAATCGTATGCAAAACAGCTCCCATTGCTGCAAGCAATGACATAATCACTAATTCTTTTGTTTTCATTTCTATGCTCTCCTCTGCTAAGCTCTTAGAACTCTCCAATAATATGGCTGATCATTTATTGCAAGAGTCATGACTTTATATTTCTCGTTATTATAACAAATTTATTTCACGATAGAAAAGCCTTTTTACTCATTTTC
The DNA here is from genome assembly GCF_038593395.1 of Bacillus sp. FSL R5-0397. Taxonomy (NCBI): domain Bacteria; kingdom Bacillati; phylum Bacillota; class Bacilli; order Caryophanales; family Bacillaceae; genus Bacillus; species Bacillus sp. FSL R5-0397. The sequence continues at coordinate 1,015,638 of NZ_CP151992.1, forward strand.
TTGCTGGAACTTTTTCATAAAGTCCGCAAGCTTTTGGCAGTCTTCTATAGAGACGGCGTTGTAAATCGAGGCTCTGCATCCGCCAACAGAACGGTGGCCGGCGAGTCCAACCATTTGTTCTTGTTTTGCTTTCTCCACAAAGGATGCAGTGAGTGCATCATCACGCAGGGTAAACGTGACATTCATATGTGAACGGCTGTCAGCACGTGCATGTCCTTTGTAAAAACCGCCGCTTTGATCAATCGTATCATACAGAAGCGCTGCTTTTTGTTCATTGCGTTTTTCTGCTGCTTCTACGCCGCCCGCCTGTTTCACATGCTCCAGGACAAGGGATAGCATATAAATCGCAAAAGTCGGTGGTGTGTGATAAAGAGAATTGGCTTTGGCATGTGTTGAATATTTTAAAATTTTAGGTGTGAAGCTTTTTTCTTTCTCTAATAAACGTTTGCGCGCGATCACAATCGTGATACCAGAAGGCCCTAGATTTTTTTGTGCCCCGGCATAAATGAAATCAAATGAAGACACGTCTATTTTTTTGCTGAGAATATCACTGGACATGTCGGCAATAAGCGGGAGTGACGTGTTCGGGAACGTTTTCCACTGAGTACCGAAAATGGTATTGTTCGATGTGATGTGCAAGTAAGCACCGTCAGTTAAAACGGAAGCATCTACATCTGGAATATACGAATAGTTGTCGTCTTCACTTGAGGCAAACACTGATGTTTCACCAAACCCTTTTGCTTCTGACAAGGCTTTCTCTGACCAAGCACCTGTTTGGATGAAATGAGCCGTTTCGCCTTCATGTAAGAAGTTCATCGGAATCATTGCAAATTGAAGACTTGCCCCGCCTTGTAAAAAGAGGACCTCATAATCTTCTGGAATGTCCATCAATTCTACCAAGAGTGCTTTCGCTTTATTGTGGACTTCTTCATACTCACCGCTGCGATGAGAAAGTTCCATTACAGACATCCCGGTTTGTTTAAAATCAACAAGTTCTTTCTGTGCTTTTTGAAGCACTTCTAGCGGCAGCGCCGCCGGACCAGCATTAAAATTCGTCGTTCGCTTCATCACAATCTCTCCCTATTTCTCGCGTTAATGGATCAAAAGATAAAACCATCCTATCACAAATTTGAAGCATTTGGACAAAAAATTTGAATCGTCCTAAATATCTTACGATTCAGAGGATAAGCACAGAAAAGAAGTGAAAAAAAGAAAAACCTCATCAATTAAGATGAGGTAAGGCGCGTATGGATGGCAGAAGAAATGTCTTTTAAATCCTCTGATGTATATTGATCTTGGTGAGATTTCCATACGGCACCAAAGCCGTCGCCTTTGCCATAACGTGGAATGATGTGCATATGGTAATGGAACACAGATTGCCCGGCTTTTTCACCGTTGTTGTTCAGAAGGTTTAAACCAATTGGTTCAAATTCTTGCTTAATCGCTCTAGCAATTTTCGGAATCGCTTGGAAGTAATGATTAGACACTTCTGGTGTCATGTCATAAATGTTTTCTTTATGTATTTTCGGGATTACAAGGGTATGTCCTTTTGTTACTTGGCTAATATCAAGAAAAGCCAATACATGCTCGTCTTCATATACTTTTGCACATGGAATGTCTCCATCAATGATCTTGCAAAAAATGCAGTCGCTCACGCCATGTCACTCCTCATTATTTTTCCTTTATCGTATCACAAAAAGAAGCAAAAAAGAAAACAGGACAAGCGAACTCCTTTGGTCGCTCATCCTGCTCCTGCAGAAGAAATGCTGATGCTTTCATTTGATATGCCTTTTGAATTCTCTATTTACTGAAATAAAGAATTCATATGCCTGCTATTTCTGCCGTAAACACCTCATTTGACGTTTTGGTTCGTCGTATACATATTTGTATAGGACACAAAAATCAAGAATCAGTGAAGCAAAACAGAAGCTAAGGTTTTTAGATGAAAAACCAATTTGTCATGCGGTTATTGCCTTTAACAAACACCTCATTTACGTATTGGTCATCAAGTTCATTTCTTCTACATACATTATGATGACCAGTATGCCGATGTTTTATTCATGAGTTGGCTATAGGTAAACATTTCAAATTGTCTTTCGTTTTTGGTACTATAAAGGAAAAAAGAAAGAAAGGAACGAACTGATGTCCCTTCTAACTGTAAAAGATGTAACGGGTGGATATACAAAGAATCCCGTTCTGAAAAATATTTCATTTGAATTAGAAAGAAACCAAATCGTTGGTCTCATTGGCTTAAACGGGGCGGGAAAAAGTACAACCATTCGTCATATTATTGGATTAATGAAACCTCATAAAGGGGTCATTGAGCTAAACGGACGAACCCTTCAAGAAGATCAAGAGGCGTATCGTTCACAATTTACGTTTATTCCAGAGACACCTGTCTTATATGAAGAATTAACGTTAAAAGAGCATTTAGAGCTGACAGCGATGGCTTACGGCCTTTCAAAAGAACAATTAGAAGAACGTCTGCCGTCTTTGCTGAAGGAATTCCGAATGGAGAAGCGATTGAAATGGTTCCCTGCTCATTTTTCTAAAGGGATGAAGCAGAAGGTGATGATTATGTGTGCGTTTCTTGTGGAGCCAGAGTTGTATATTATTGATGAGCCGTTTTTAGGGCTTGATCCGCTTGCGATCAACGCACTATTAGAACGTATGAATGCGGCGAAACAAAATGGCGCAAGTGTTCTGATGTCAACGCATATTTTAGCCACAGCGGAACGTTATTGTGATTCCTTTATTATTTTGCATGAAGGGGAAATTAGAGCGAAAGGAACACTGACAGAACTAAGAGAACAGTTCAACATGAGAGATGCGACACTCGATGATCTTTATTTGGAATTAACAAAGGAAGAAAGCTATGAGTAAAACAACGCAAACCATTTGGAAATCTCGATTAGAAGAACACGTACAAGAAACAAGAAAATATTTAAAATATATGTTCAACGATCATCTTGTGATTGTGCTCATTTTTTTCCTTGCAGGCGGGGCGAGCTGGTACAGTAATTGGCTGAAGCATATTCCAGCTCACTTCCCATCCTATTGGGTCATGGCAGTTGTTTTCTCATTGGTACTGACTAGTTCTTACGTGCGAACGTTGATCAAAGAGGCAGATCTTGTGTTTATGCTTCCTTTGGAAGCTAAGATGGACCCTTATTTAAAACAAGCGTTTAACTTTAGCTTCATTTCTCAGTTATTTCCTTTGATTGCCGTGTCCATTATTGCACTTCCGCTATATTCGGCTGTCTCCACAGGCGATCTGATGCTATATGTGCTCATTTTGGCGCAAATGATCTTAATAAAAGGTCTGAATACAGCGATTCAGTGGAGAATCACTTATTTTCAAGGGAAACATGTCAGATGGATTGATGCAGTGATTCGTTTTCTGCTCAATACAATGTTAATGTATACCGTTTTACAAGCAGCTTATGCCATTGCCATTGTTTTTTATCTTTTATATGCTGTCTATCTCATTTATCTAACAAATGCAGTAAAAAAACAGCCCTTTCAATGGGAATTGCATATTTCTGATGAGTTAAAACGAAAACAGCGTTTTTACCGCTTGGCAAACTTATTTACGGATGTCCCTCATTTAAAGAAACAAGTGAAAAGAAGGGCGTATATGGACTGGGTCTTGCAGTTTGTCCCTTATGAACAGCGTAAAGCTTTTTCTTATATGTATGTGAGGGCGTTTTTACGTTCAAATGACTATTTTGGTCTTGTGTTTAGGTTAACGGTCGTGTTTGTGCTCATCCTCTTGTATACAGGTGCAGCAGGCTGGGTGGGGGCATTACTTGTCTTGTTTACAGTCTTTATCACAGGTGTACAGCTTGTCCCGTTAACAAAGCACTTTGCTCATCTGTCGTTACAGGCACTTTATCCTGTGTCTCAGCAAGAAAAAGATCGAAGCTTTTTTGTTCTCGTACGAAATGTACTCATCATCCAGTCAATTGTACTGAGCTCCGCCGTTTTTCCAGCAGGTGGATGGAAGGGAAGCGGACTTGCTCTTCTCATTTCATTGGTATTTGTGCTTGTCCTATTCAAGCCTTACGTACAAAGCAGATTAAAAAAGACGAGATAAGCGGAGATTTGTTTTTTACAGCGAGCGTATGATGTCACCAAGGAGGGAACTGGGATGAATGCAGCTGAACGGGAACTGTATGAAGAGGCCATTTTTTTTCAAATGCGTTTTTTAAGAAAACCATCCAAGATCGAGCGGTTTTCAAAAGGCGTTCAGCAGCAAGTGAATCGCCGAATCCCTGCTCGATTTCATCAAGTCATCACAAGTGCGGTGAAAACAATGGTTGAATCCACCGTATCAGGAAGCCATTTTACTTCATTTACAGTCATTGATGAACAATTGTCTATTGTAGAGCGAAATGAGCTGGCAAAGGAAAAGGTGACATATTATCAAAAGGCCGCTGCGATTGAAGGAATTGGCACAGGTGCGGGTGGATTGTTTCTCGGAATGGCGGATTTCCCTCTCCTTTTGAGTATTAAAATGAAATGTCTATATGAGCTTGCTTGTATATATGGATTTGATTTGTCTCAAAAAGAGGAAAGGCTCTTTTTGCTTTGTATTTTTCAACTCGCCTTTTCAAGCAGTGCACACCGCCAAAAAATGATGAAACTCATTGAAGAATGGGAAACAACCCGGGAAGAAATGGATTGGTATAGCTTTCAGCAGGAATATCGAGATTATATTGACCTTGTGAAGCTGTTTCAATTAATGCCTGTGGTCGGTGCCGCTGTTGGTGGGGTGGCAAATCATCAGCTGACAGGACAGCTTGGTGAAGTCGCACGCCATGTGTTTCACTTGAGAGTGTTGAAAGAATCGAAGAAATAGAAAAGCCGCTGGTGGCAGCGGCTTTTTTTTTATTCATCGTAGGAAAGGACGGCATGAGCGAGTACCTTTGCTGCGACAGGCATTGCGTTTTCGTTAATATCAAATTTCGGATGGTGATGTGGATACACATCTTGGCTGTTTTCTGGCATAGCGCCTGTGTAGAAGAAAGTACCAGGAACATGCTGAAGGTAGTAAGCAAAGTCTTCTCCGCCCATTTGAGTTTCGGCTTCTTTTACTTCTGTGACTCCTTCTGTCTGTTTGGCTATTTCTGCTATATATTCAGTTGGTGCAGGGTGATTTTTGACTGCAGGATAGCCTCTTACATATTCATAAGTGTAAGAGGCATCGTGCATGTGGCAGACACCTTTCACCACCTGTTCAATTTCACGTTCAATGATATGGCGTGCACTCTCTTCAAAGGAACGTGCAGTACCTGTTAGCACGGCCGAATCTGCAATGACGTTAAAGGCATTTTCAGCGACAAATCCCCCTACAGATACCACCGCAGAATCAATCGGGTTGACTTTACGGGCCACGACCTGCTGAAGATTGGCTACAATTTGTGAACCGATGAGTACGGCATCTTTCGTCAGGTGCGGCTGTGCGCCATGTCCGCCTTTACCTTGCACTTGAATAGAGAAACGATCGGCGGCTGCCATAAAGTTCCCGCTTTTATAAAGAACAGTGCCGCATGGCTCTGAGGACCAAAGGTGGGTGCCGAAAATGACGTCAACACCATCTAAACAGCCATCTTCAATCATTGGTTTCGCACCGCCGGGGGCATATTCTTCAGCGTGTTGATGTATGAGGACGATTTTTCCTTTTAATTGATCTCGGTGCTCATGTAAGATCTTCGCTAAGACGAGAAGTGTTGCTGTGTGGCCATCGTGACCGCATGCGTGCATGACACCAGGTTTTGTTGAACGGTAAGGTACATCCTTTTCATCATGAATGGGAAGTGCATCAAAATCAGCTCTCAGTGCAATGGTCGGTCCAGGGGAAGCTCCTTCAATAAAAGCGAGTACACCATGTCCGCCTACATGTGTGCGTGTTGGGATATGTAATCTGTCATAATATTGAGCGATGTAAGCAGCGGTTTCCTCTTCCTGAAAAGAAAGTTCTGGATTCATATGGAGATGGCGTCTAATTTCAACCATTTCCTCATAATGTTCATCAAGACGTTCATTGATCCTTTTGTGTAAAGTGGATACTGTCATTGATCCGAAAACCTCCTTTAGGCTCTTTTACTGATTGTATGGTAATTGTTAGAATCTTTCAACAGAAGAGGATGTCGAGAATGACAGAAAAGGTCATTTTACATAAAAGTCGAAGGTTAAGTATGAAGCTTGAAAAAGGGGGAGTGGCATTGGGAAGCTGTCCAAATTGTTCAAAAGCATTTTCTTTCGTCGAAAAATTTCATTTATCGCATACGAGAATGATGCTTTGTCCAAGCTGTCGGCATCAAATCAAAGAAACGTTCGTTTCGAAGATGAGCTTTTTGATGATTTGTTTGATTCCACTGTTGGTACTACTTATTCAGATGAAAGGTGCTTCACCTATGCTCAAATGGCCAATCTTATTAGGGTGGATCTTGCTGAATTTTTATGTGCTTCAGCCAATCATTCATCGGTACGAGCTTAGAGATAAGCGTTGAAAGCCCAGCAGAAGGGCTTTTTTTTATGAAAAAAAGAAGTGCGAAAAGCAGCACTTCCTTAATGGTCTACGACGGCATGATAGGATGTCAGATAGGCAGGACGAGAGAAGATGGAGCCAGTATCCTCGTGTGGCTGAAAGAATGCTTCTGACTCTTGAAAGTCTTGAAATAAGTCTTCAGATTCCCAAAGGGTCAATATCAAGTACACTTCTTCATCTTTTTTTGGTCTTAACACACGAAGCGCCTGAAAGCCGCGCTGGTGCTCTGACATGTTTGTTTTTTTCTGAAAGGTGGATTCAAAAAGCGCTCTGCTTTCGAGCTTTACAGGGATATGATTCAGCGTGACAAAGCCAGATTGGACGAGCTCACCTTTTGTATAAATCACATCATAGGCATGGGGTGCTTTAAAGACTGTCTCACCCTCCGTTTCATGAAAAAGAGCCGCTTGTTCCTTACCGACCGTATAAAGCAGATTTTCAAGATGATGTTTTTTTGCGATTTTTTGCAAAAAGTCTGCTGTTCCATATGTAATATAGAAATTCATCTAAACCGCCTCCTGCTTGATAGTATAACAAAAGAATGATATATAATTCTTTGGTAGTCAATCCATAAAACATATTATGAAGCAATACATCCCATACTATCCGTATAAAGGAATGAGGTGACCTAATTTGAAGAAAAAGAAGATAATCATTCCATTAGTCATTGCAGGAAGTACAATCGTGCTTTCATTTATTGGCTATCTGACCATTTTATTTTTAGGACATTATGTCATAGATGAGAAGAAGCTCGTTTTTCACGCTTCCTCGAAAATCATTGATCAGAATGGAAAAGAACTCACAAGCATGTATTCAGAAAATCGGGACCCTGTGTCATTAAAAGAGGTCCCAGATAAAGTGGCGAAAGCTTTTGTTGCTGTAGAGGACAAGCGCTTTTATGAGCACCACGGAATTGATGCACAATCGATTTCAAGGGCGGTTTATCGAGATATATTAGCAGGTGGAAAGGTAGAAGGCGGCAGTACCATCACCCAGCAGCTCGCCAAAAATATCTTTCTCACAAATGATAAAACGTTTCTTCGAAAAACAAAAGAAGTCATTATTGCGATCAATTTAGAAAGAGATTATTCAAAGGACAAGCTGCTTGAAATGTATTTGAATCAGCTTTACTTTGGTCATGGCGTCTATGGGATCCAAGCAGCGGCCAATTACTATTTTAGTAAAGATGTAAAAGATCTCACTGTCAGTGAAGGAGCTACACTTGCTGCCATGCCAAAGGCACCTTCAACGTATTCCCCTGTTCTACACCCAGATAAAAATAAACAAAGACGGGATACCATCCTGAATTTAATGAATGAACAAGGATATTTGTCTTCTACAGAAACAGTTGAAGCAAAAGGAAGAACACTTGGTATTCATTTAAAAAAGAAATCAGAAACCCCTTGGGTGGACAGTTATGTAGATCTCATGATTAAAGAAGCAGAATCACAGTATTCGATTTCGCATGAACAATTGCTTCAAGGCGGCTATACCATTACGGTACCAATCGATATGAATTTGCAAAAAGTTGCCTATGATGCAATGAAAAACAATCGTTATTTCCCGGGAAAAAGCGGGTCACCTGAAGGAAGCGCTGTGTTTATTGACAACGCATCTGGTGGTGTAAAAGCAGCAATAGGCGGACGAGAATATCAGGCAAGAGGTTATAACAGAGTCACAGCTGTTAGACAGCCTGGTTCTGTCTTTAAGCCGATCGCAGTATATGGTCCAGCGATGCAGGAGAAAAAATTCAGACCGTATTCACTGCTTGAGGACAAGGAAAAAAGCTATGACGGCTATTCTCCAAAGAACTACGATGGACAGTATGAGGGCAGGGTCACGATGGTAGAGGCTCTCATGAAAAGCAAAAATACATCTGCCGTATGGACGTTAAGCCAGCTTGGCATCGATACGTCTAAATCTTATCTTGAGAAAATGGGGATGGATATTTCGGATAAAGGACTTGCCATAGCGCTTGGCGGTCTAGAAAAAGGGGTTTCTCCATTGCAGATAGCTGGAGCATTTCATACATTTGCAAATGAAGGCGTTTATAAAAAGCCGTTCTTCATTCAGAAAATCACGAATGATGATGGAGAAACCGTTGAAAAATATCGAAACAAAGAAGAACGAGTGTTTAGCGTTCAGAATGCTTGGAATATGACAAGAATGCTTCAACAGGTCGTCAAAGGCGGAACCGCTCAGAGCGGATCATACGCTGGAGATTTGGCTGGTAAAACAGGCACAACTACGTATTCCGGTGTCAAAGGGGCAACGAAAGATGCTTGGTTTGCTGGCTACACGCCTAGTACAACAGGGGCAATCTGGATGGGGTATGACAAAACGGATAACAGTCATTATTTAACTGGCGGCAGTCAGTATCCAGTGCAGTTGATGAAAGATATTTTAACGACAGCCCAAATAACCAATGAAACCTTCCAAAAACCAGAGGGAATTAAAGAACTTCAATCGCCAATCCATTTAGAAGGACTGTCAGGCTTTGAAGCACGTTATGCATTTAAAATCAAAGGGCTCTTTACATTGGAGCTGTCATGGGATGAACAGGAAGACAAACGCGTTGAATATCGTATTTATGAAATGAGAAATGGAAGCGAGACCCTGATCGATTCTGTAACAGGAACAAACAGCTACACAATGCCGTATGCAAATGTGTTTTCAGATGCGCAGTATAAGGTTGTTCCATACAATACTCAAACACAAGAAGAAGGCGAAGGCAGTGCTTATATCAAGCCAGAGGCTTTTGGACGTTAATATTCGGCGATTTTTTGAACATTGAGCCGCTTTAGTATACCGAGCCTTGAAAAAGCGGTATAGTAAAAGCAGTGTTTGAGCCTTATACAAAGAGAGTGTGAGGCGAAAGGTGGAATGAAAGGTAATGGGAAAAACGAAGGCTTTTAATGACACGTTCTTAAAGGCGTGCAAAGGGGAAAAAACAGACCATGTACCGGTTTGGTATATGAGACAGGCAGGACGCTCGCAGCCTGAATATCGTGCCCTTAAAGAAAAATACGGGCTATTTGAAATTACGCATCAGCCAGAGCTATGTGCTTACGTAACAAGACTTCCTGTAGAACAATATGGTGTAGATGCCGCTATTTTATATAAAGATATTATGACTCCGCTTCCAGCTATTGGAGTGGATGTTGAAATTAAAAATGGAATTGGACCAGTGATTGACTCGCCTATTCGGACAAAGGCAGATATCCAGCGTCTTGGAGAGCTTCATCCTGAAGAAGACCTGCCGTATGTGCTTGATACGATCAAGCTGTTAACAGAGGAGCAGTTGAATGTTCCGCTGATTGGTTTCGCAGGTGCACCTTTTACGATGGCAAGCTATATGATTGAAGGCGGTCCATCTAAAAATTATCATAAAACAAAGGCGCTCATGTACAGTGAGCCAGAGACATGGATGCTTTTGATGAATAAATTAGCCGATATGACGATCACATACATACGCGCTCAGGTAAAAGCAGGCGTCCGAGCATTTCAAATCTTCGACTCTTGGGTTGGCGCTTTAAATGCAGCAGATTACCGGACGTTCATTAAGCCTGTCATGCAGCGTATTTTCACAGAGCTGAAGTCTGAAAACGTACCAATGATTATGTATGGTGTCGGTGCGAGCCATCTGGCGAAAGATTGGCATGACTTGCCGCTTGATGTCGTTGGACTGGATTGGCGTATGAGTATAGACGAAGCGCGAAAAGAAGGCTTAACAAAAACGTTACAAGGAAACCTTGATCCAACGATTTTACTTTCTCCTTGGGAAGTGATTGAAGAAAGAGCAGCAGCGATTTTAGATCAAGGGATGAAATCAGATCAATTCATCTTTAACTTAGGTCACGGGGTATTTCCTGATGTCTCACCAGACACGTTAAAGAAGCTGACAGATTTTATTCACGATTATTCAGCTAAACATAAAAAAACATCCATCTAAATGATTTCAAATGATCTGAAGGAGTGTTGGTTGTGGAGAAAAAGAAAATGGGGCTACTTGTCATGGCATATGGCACCCCATATAAAGAAGAAGACATTGAACGTTACTATACACATATCCGTAGAGGCAGAAAGCCAGAGCCGGAGATGCTGCAAGATTTAAAGGACCGCTACAAGGCAATTGGCGGCATTTCTCCTTTATCAAAAATTACAGAACAGCAGGCAAATGGTTTGTGTGAACATTTGAATGAGATCCAAGACGAGATTGAATTTCATGTATACATTGGGTTAAAACACATCGAGCCTTTCATTGAAGATGCAGTCGCTGACATGCACCGAGATGGCATCACAGAAGCGGTGAGTATTGTCCTTGCACCGCACTTCTCCACATTTAGTGTGAAATCGTATAACAAACGTGCACAAGATGAAGCAGAAAAGCTTGGCCATCTGAACATTACTTCTGTTGAAAGCTGGTACGATGAACCGAAGTTTGTGGACTATTGGGTGAAACAAGTAAAAGAGACGTATGCATCCATGAGTAAGGAAGAAAGAGATTCAGCAGTGCTGATTGTGTCTGCACACAGTCTTCCTGAAAAAATTATTGCAGCAGGAGACCCATACCCTGATCAGCTTGCACAATCTGCAAAAATGATTGCTGAAGGTGCAGGAATTGAGCATTATGAAATTGGCTGGCAAAGTGAAGGCAATACGCCTGATCCATGGCTTGGACCAGACGTACAGGATCTCACGCGTGACCTATTTGAGCAAAAAGGCTATAAAACATTTGTATACGTGCCTGTTGGATTTGTCGCTGATCACCTTGAAGTGTTATACGACAATGATTATGAATGTAAAGTCGTCACGGATGAAATTGGTGCAGCCTACTATCGTCCAGAAATGCCAAATGCGAAACCAGCATTTATTGATGCACTGGCAACAGTCGTATTAAAGAAGCTTAATGAAAGCAAGTAATCATATAAAAGAAGGCGATCCTATGCATGACAATCAAAAACACCTTGTCATCATTGGCGGTGGCATCACGGGTTTGGCCGCCGCCTTCTATTTGGAAAAGGAAATTGAAGAAAAAGGCCTTCCTATCCAAATATCTCTTATTGAAGCGAGTCCTAGGCTAGGTGGAAAAATTCAAACATTATATAAAGACGGTTATATCATTGAACGTGGACCCGATTCATTTTTAGAAAGAAAGGTCAGTGGACCCCAGCTGGCAAAAGATGTTGGTCTATCTGATCAGCTCGTCAATAATGAAACAGGGCAAGCGTATGTATTAGTCAATGAAACCCTTCATCCGATGCCAAAGGGGGCTGTCATGGGCATTCCAACTCAAATCAGTCCTTTCATTACAACTGGGCTTTTTTCAGTTGCCGGAAAAGCACGTGCAGCGATGGATTTCGTATTGCCAAAAAGCAAACAGACAGAAGATCAGTCTCTGGGGGAATTTTTTAGAAGACGTGTGGGTGATGAAGTGGTGGAGAATTTAATTGAACCGCTACTATCAGGCATTTACGCTGGTGACATTGATCGCCTGAGCTTAATGTCTACCTTCCCGCAGTTCTATCAAACAGAACAGAAGCATCGCAGTTTGATTCTTGGGATGAAAAAATCACAGCAGCATGCAAAAGCGCAACAAGTGACAGCGAAAAAGCAAGGACAGTTCCAGACAATCAATCAAGGGCTGCAAGCACTTGTTGAAGCGGTCGAAAGCAAACTCAAGCTGACGAAGATTTACAAAGGGACAAAAGTGACCCAGATTGAAAAAGCAGAGGGAGGCTATGGCGTTCAATTAGACAGCGGTCAAACGCTTTTTGCAGATTCTGCCATTGTGACAACTCCTCACCAATCGATCTATTCCATGTTTCCAAAAGAAGCAGGGCTTGAGTACTTGCATGACATGACATCGACTTCTGTTGCAACAGTTGCACTCGGATTTAAAGAAGAGGATGTTCACAATGAATATGATGGTACTGGTTTTGTCATCTCAAGAAATAGTGATTTCTCCATTACAGCATGTACGTGGACAAATAAGAAATGGCCTCACACTGCACCTAAAGGAAAAACATTGCTCCGTGCATACGTTGGGAAAGCTGGCGATGAATCAATTGTCGAACAGTCTGATCATCAAATCGTGAGCATCGTGCTGGAGGATTTGAAGAAAATCATGGATATTAAAGCAGATCCAGAGCTGACGACAGTGACTCGCTGGAAAACAAGCATGCCGCAATATCATGTGGGTCATCAAAAACAGATTTCGACGATGCGAGAAACGTTTATGCAATCATATCCTGGTATTTATATCACGGGTGCTGCATTTGAAGGTGTTGGGATTCCTGATTGTATTGATCAAGGAAAAGCTGCCATCTCAGAAGCTGTATCTTATCTATTTTCATAAAAAACAAACTCCCTTTTCTGTCATGGAAAGGGAGTTTTTCATGTTCGTATGTTTAGAAAAGAGTGGTGAATAATAAAATTGAACAAAGTTGTTGCATCTGAGGAAAAGGATGTGGTATATTACTTTCTGTACTTAATGACCGAAACGTTCAAATAGTCATTTTGGGAGTGAGATCATGAGTGTTGATAGGAGACAAATGATTTTAGATGGAGCAACAAAGGCATTTACCCAGTTCGGGTATAAAGCCACGACAATGGACCTTGTAGCAAAGCTTGCCAACGTTGGAAAAGGAACGATTTATACTTTTTTCAAAAACAAAGAAGAGCTGTTCGATGAAATTTTCACATCACTGTTAATGGAGATGAGGAAAATTGCAGATGAAGCAATAGATGAGAAGAATAGTTTCTCAGAAAACCTTCATTTAGCACTCTTTGCAATATTAGAATTTCGAAAAAACCACCAGCTTACAATTAAAATCTTTCAGGAAAATGCGGAGCTTGGCACATCAGCAGTGAAAGAAATGATTGAAAAAATGGAGCAGATGATCATTCGCTATATTAAAACAAAAGTAAAAGAAGCGATTGAAAAAGGCGACATTAAGCCCTGTGATCCTGAATTGACGGCATTTGTGATGGTGAAACTATATATTGCACTTATTTTTGACTGGGAAAAGCGATATGAGCCTTTAACAAAAGAAGAGGTCGCTGAATCGCTCGAGCTTTATGTACTAAAAGGACTGTCTGCAACAACATAATTTTTTTTGAGTTCAAATGACCGAATTCTTAATTTAGTCATTCATCAATGGGAGGAAAACAGCAATGAATTTAATTCGGAATCAATGGAAAGACATTGTGACGAGCAAAAAACTACTGATCCCGATTTTAGCTGTCTTATTTATTCCACTGATTTATAGTGGTGTATTTTTAAAAGCTTACTGGGATCCATATGGTACAGTTGATCAATTACCTGTAGCGGTTGTCAACTTGGATGAAGGCAGTCATTATGACGGCAAAACCCTTCAAGTGGGCGATGATTTAGTGAAGGAATTGAAGAAAAACGATAGTTTTAAATGGCATTTTGTTGATAGTGAAGAAAAGGCCATCAAAGGGTTAAATAACGAAGACTATTATCTCGTCGTCGAGATTCCGAAAGATTTCTCGAAAAATGCGAGTACAGTACTAGACAAACATCCGAAAAAATCGAATCTGAAATATTATACGAATCCAGGCGCAAACTATGCTGCGTCTCAAATTGCGAATAACGCCATTATCAAATTAAAAGATTCGGTTTCAAAGGAAGTCACAGAAAATTATGCAGAGGTCATCTTTGATAACTTCAAAACGATTGCAAAAGGATTAGATCAAGCAAGCGATGGAGCGAAGAAAATTGATGACGGAACAAAAAGCGCAAAAGACGGTAGCCAAAAGTTAAAAGACAATCTGGCGAAATTGGCAGAAGGAACGTTAACGTATAGCGAAGGTGTTCATCAGTTTGCAGGAAAAATGGGTGAACTGAACACTGGAATTCAATCTCTTGATAGCGGTCTTGGTCAGCTCTTAACAGGCTATCAAACGATTGATCAGAAATTTGGTGAACTTGGCACAGGAATTGATACATTGACCGAAGGGTTAAACACAAGCCGTGAAGGACATGAGCAGCTTTCTTCTAAAATGCCGCAATTCACAGCAGGCATTGAGCAGCTGAACAATAAAGCACAATCATTTTCAGAAAAAATCGCTGCTGTGGAGAAAGTATTGTCTTCACCTGAATTAGCGAACCTTGAAAAGATGGCGCCTAAGATTGATCAGGTGAAAGAAGATGCAAAAACGTTCAGTACCAAACTTGCTTCTTTAAAAGAAGCATTATCTAATCGAGATGCAAAAGTAAAAAGTATTATTCAAAACAGCTCGATGACAGATGAAGAGAAAAAGGCGGCAATGGATCAGCTAGACAGTCTTCCTACAATCGAACTGCCTGATTTGTCTGGGCTTGAGCAAAGCTTAGCGGCGCTGCAGGAACTGCCTGACGCAAGTGAAGTTCAGTCTGCGGTTGCATCTGCAAAAGCACAGCTACAGCAAGTCAAGCAGCTGCCAGAGAAAACAGAACAGCTGTATACATCGACAGTCGCCATACAAAATGCGATTGATCAAATGACATCCGGTACGAATAAATTGTATCAAGGTGCACTGAAGCTTCAAACGGGCCAAGGGAAATTACAAGATGGCCTGCAAACAGCAAATGGAAAGCTTGATACAGCGAAAAGTGGTGCGGATAAACTGGCAAATGGTTCAAGCCAGCTTAGTGCAGCATTGAATAAACTAGAAAGTGGATCAGCGAGTATCCAAAGCAACTCATCTAAACTGGCTGAAGGGTCAAAATCCCTTGATAAAGGATTAGGTGACTTAAAAAGTGGAACTGGAAAGCTTTCTGATAAGCTAAAAAGCGCTGCAGATGAAACAGGAGACATTGATGCGGGGCAGGACAACTACAATATGATTGCAAGTCCAGTCAAAACAGAGAATGATACAGCGAAAAAAATTGATAACTATGGAACAGGGCTCACACCATATATTTTATCAATGGGACTCTTTGTTGGAGCTCTTATGCTGACTGTTGTATTCCCAATGAAAGATCCTGCAGGACGCCCTAGAAATGCGTTTGAATGGTTTGTCAGCAAATATAGTGTGCTTCTCTTAGTCGGTATCTTGCAGGCAGTGATTGCAAGCTCCATGCTGATCTTTGGACTTGGACTTGAAGTGGAAAGCCTCTGGCGCTTCTATCTCTTTGCGATCATCGTCAGTCTGACATTCCTAGCGATCATTCAGCTTCTTGCGACGACGATGGGGAACCCAGGACGCTTTATTGCCGTCATTATCTTGGTTCTTCAGCTTGCAGCAAGTGCGGGTACATTCCCGCTTGAGCTTGTACCAAAATTCTTCCAAGTTATTCACAGTCTGCTTCCAATGACGTATACCATCAACGGATTTAGAACGATCATTGCAAGCGGTGATAACAGTTATTTATGGCACCAAGCAGCGATTCTTGGAACAGTAGCCATCATCATGATGGCTGCAACAACAGCATACTTTGCTTGGAACATAAGAAAAATGAAACAAGAAGAAGCTTAATCAAAAAAACCTTTCTCTTTCATGAGAAAGGTTTTTCTATTAGAAATTAGACATCAGGAACCCGAAGCGATATATTTTAAGAAGGATGCTGAAAAAAGGCATGCTTGGAAAGAATTTCTTTTAGATGAAGGAGGATATGCCGAATGACAACGGAAGTAAATGAAACGATTCAGCTTATTCAAAAGCTTGTGTCGATCCCAAGTCCATCAGGAAATACTGAGAAAGTGATTGGCTTTGTCGAACGTTTTTTACAAGATTTAAATATTGAAACGAAACGAAATCGAAAAGGCGGATTAATTGCCACCCTAAAAGGAACAGATGACAAAGAACACCGCATGCTGACAGCACATGTCGATACGCTCGGTGCGATGGTCAAAGAAATTAAATCAAATGGCCGGCTGCGTCTTGCACTCATTGGAGGCTTTCAATATAACTCGATAGAAGGCGAGTATTGTGAAATTGAAACAGTAACAGGCCGTACATACACAGGTACCATTCTGATGCATCAAACGTCCGTTCACGTATATGAGGATGCTGGAAAAGCGAAGCGAAATCAAGAAAATATGGAGATTCGCTTAGATGAGAAAGTGAAAAATGCAGACGATGTGCAAGCACTCGGCATTCAAGTAGGAGACTTTATCTCATTTGATCCTAGAGTGGAAGTGACATCTTCAGGTTTTATTAAATCAAGACACCTTGATGATAAGGCAAGTGTGGCGTTGTTGCTGAGATTGATTCACCGCATTCAAACAGAGAACATCACATTGCCGCATACGACACATTTCTTAATTTCAAATAATGAAGAAATCGGATACGGTGGGAACTCGAATATCCCGGAAGAAACGGTGGAATATTTGGCTGTTGATATGGGAGCCATCGGTGACGGTCAATCAACCGATGAATACAGTGTGTCAATATGTGTGAAGGATTCTAGCGGTCCTTATCACTATGGTCTGCGCAAACATTTAGCAGCATTAGCTGAGGCAAATAAGATCGATTACCGCCTTGATATATACCCTTATTATGGTTCAGATGCGTCAGCAGCGATTCGAGCAGGGCATGATATCATTCATGGACTGATTGGACCTGGCATTGACTCTTCGCATGCCTTTGAAAGAACCCATGAAGACTCATTGATTCATACAGCCAATCTACTGTACCACTATGTTCAAAGCAAATTAATCACAGTATAAAAAAAGAACCCCGATCGCGGGGTTCTTTTTGATTAGCTTGAAAGTTGTGTTGGCTCAGGTACATCTTGTCCAGTCATCACGCGGTGTCCTTTTTCAGGGTCATATTGCCCTTCCCATTTAGACATCACGACAGCTGCAAGTGCATTACCAGTTAAGTTGACAACGGTTCTTGCCATATCCATGATACGATCAACACCTGCAATAAAGGCTAGACCTTCAGCAGGAACACCGATCGTTCCAAGTGTTGCAAGTAATACGACAAAGGATGTACCAGGAACGGCAGCCATTCCTTTTGATGTCACCATCAATACAAGGATCAGTGTGAGCTGCTGTACGATCGTGAGGTCAATGCCATATACCTGCGCTAAGAAAAGCGCCGCAATGGCTTGATACAAGACGGAGCCGTCCAGATTAAACGTATAACCAATTGGGATAACAAAAGAAACAATTCCTTTTGGACACCCGATGCGCTCCATTTTATCCATGACTCTCGGTAAAACTGTTTCAGAGCTGGATGTACTAAAGGCGAGAAGCATTTCGTCTTTCATGTAAGCAAGAAATCTGAAAATATTGACGCCAATCATCTTTCCAATAATTCCGAATACAACGATAAGGAAGAGAGCGAGCGCAAAATAAACAAGACCTACGAGCTTACCTAATGAAACGAGAGATTCAAGACCAAATTTTGATACTGTCACACCAATGAGCGCGAACACACCAAATGGTGCAGCTTTCATCACAACATTGACGACATGGAACATCGCATGTGACACACCTTCAAAGAAGGCGAGCACTGGTTTGCCGCGTTCACCAATCGCTGAAACGCCAAGTGCGAATAATACAGTGAAGAAAATAATCGCAAGCAAATCACCTTCCGCCAATGATTGGAAGAAGTTCGTCGGAACGATATGAAGGAACGTATCAGCAACTGATTTACTGCTTTGTTCTTTTTCCGTTTCAACATACTGGCTAATATCCTGTTTTTCTGTATGTCCAAAGTCAACGCCTGCACCTGGTTGAACAAAGTTCGCAAGCACAAGACCAAGGATGATCGCAAACGTTGTGATAATTTCAAAATAAAGAATGGTTCTAAAACCAAGCTTCCCTACTTTTTTACCATCACCCGCACCTGCAACACCTAAAATTAAGCTAGATACGACAATCGGAATGACAATCATCTTAATGAGTCGTAAGAAGAAGTCTCCAATTGGTTTTAAATATGTCTCAACACCAGGGTTACCGAAAAAGATCGCACCAACCACGACACCGAGAATAAGACCGATTAGGATTTGAGTTGCTAATCCAAATTTTAATTTTTTCATAGATTTCCTCCCTAACATATTCATTAAAGGAATATTCCCATTATATTAAGTTTTAATATATGAATTAAAGTATAACTAAAATTAAAGAGGTTCGTCCACGATTAAATTATATTAAGAAAATACAAAATTATTTGAAAAAATGGACACTTCGAACCCCCTTCGTTGTTTTAAGTCAATAAAAAGTGCCTTCCGAACTAAAAGTCATCATATGAAAATACTAAAAAACCCTTCTGTACCAGGGGTTTTACCTTTTTACCTATTTTTCAGAAAAAATAAAAAGCACTTTTGACTCCAACTGACGAAGGAGGAAAAAAGTGCCTTTTTGTTCTATTTATTTCCTTATTTAAGATAACTTACTTGTGAGCATTCCTCACATTCATTACCGTAACACTCGTGCTGTTCCATTAAATCATTTCCACATTTTGTGCATTTTTTTGAAGGCAAATTTCTAAAAAACTCAGTGATTTTTCCTAGCATTTGTCATCCTCCAATACGTTTTATTGTTATCATTGTATTATAACAGATTGATAATTGTCAATCTGTTTTGTAACAATAGGCAAGAAGAATGCTTTTTTTATGAAAAATGGGTATATTGTAAGAAGGGGATTTTTTGAAAAGGAGGAAATATGACGATGAAATTAACCGTGATTGGCTGCTACGGAGGATTTCCAGCAGCTGGTGAAGCCACATCAGGTTATCTTTTTGAATCAGATGGTTTTCGTCTGCTTGTCGACTGCGGGAGCGGAGTTCTGTCAAAGCTTCAGCAATACATTGATATAGAAGAACTAGATGCTGTACTCCTTTCTCATTATCATCACGATCATATTGCAGATATCGGACCTCTCCAATATGCGAAGCTAGTGGGTTATCATTTAGGAAAAAGCAGTGGTCCGCTGACGATCTACGGACATACAGGGGATCAAGCAGCATTTCAGCGGCTCTCTGATGATGTACATACAAAGACAAAACCTTATCACCCGGAAGAGGGCATTCAAATTGGACCATTTCAAATTGATTTTTTGAAAACGGTTCATCCGGCAGAATGCTATGCGATGAGAATTCAAGCAAATGAGGCTGTGGTGGTGTATACAGCTGATTCCAGCTATCAAGATGCATTTATCCCTTTTAGCAAGGATGCAGACTTACTTATTGCCGAAAGCAACTTTTACGCTGGACAAGACGGATCGGGTGCAGGACATATGAACAGCACTGAAGTAGGGAAGCTGGCAAGTGAAGCAAATGTTGGAGAGCTCATCATCACCCATCTGCCTCATTTCGGTCGGCATAAAGACCTAGTCAATGAAGCACAGGCGTTATATACTGGCAATATACAGCTTGCCCAATCAGGGCTTAGATGGAACAAGGAAGGAAGATAGAGATGCTGTTTATCGATAACGAGCAACATTATGACCCAATGATTAATTTAGCAATTGAAGAGTATTGCTTAAAATATTTAGATCCAGAAGAAACGTATTTGCTGTTTTACATCAACCAGCCATCCATTATTATTGGAAAGAACCAAAATACAATAGAAGAAATCAATACAAAATATGTAGAAGACAATGGCATCAAAGTCGTTCGCAGGTTATCTGGCGGTGGTGCAGTTTACCATGACAAAGGAAACTTGAACTTCAGTTTTATTACAAAAGACGATGGGGACAGCTTTCATAACTTTAAAAAATTCACCGAGCCAGTCATCAAAGCGCTTGAAAAGCTTGGCGTCAAAGCGGAATTAAGCGGCAGAAATGACATCATGGCAGATGGGCGTAAAATTTCTGGGAATGCTCAATTTGCTACACGAGGACGTATCTTCAGTCATGGCACCCTATTATTTGATTCAGAAATCGAACATGTTGTCTCGGCATTAAATGTGAAGAAAGAAAAGATCGAATCAAAAGGTATCAAATCCATTAGAAGCAGGGTTGCGAATATTAGTGAACTGATGGATCAAAAGATGACAACAGAAGAATTTAGAAAAATTCTTTTAAGCTATATTTTTGACACGAACGGAGACGTGCCTGAGTATCAGCTGACAGAAAAGGATTGGGAGAAGATTCATGAGATTTCTCGTGATCGATACCAAAAATGGGAATGGAACTACGGCCGTTCGCCTAAGTTTAACTTGCAGCACTCTAAGCGTTTTCCAGCTGGATCGATTGATCTTCGATTAGAAGTGAAAAAAGGCATCATTCAAGACTGCAAAATTTTTGGTGACTTCTTCGGTGTAGGGGATATTGCTGATATTGAGAAACGACTCATTGGGCAGCAATATGATCGCAAAACCATTAGTGATGTATTAGAAGACATGGATATGCGCCATTATTTTGGTAACGTATCAAAAGAAGATTTTCTGGATTTGATTTATTAAGCAAGGACAAGCACGGCTAGAGATAGCGGTGCTTTTTCTAATGAAAGAGATGAAAGCGGTTTACATTTGATCTTGTGAATTTTTTCGATTGTCTATTATAATAGAAAGGAGGAATGTTTGGTCATAAAATGAATGGCTATTCATTCATTGATGAAGTATAAGGGGTGGGAGAATGGATTTGATCAAAAATCTTGAGCAGACTGCGATGACCAAGGGAGAGAACGTCGCACTGATCTTTGAAGGGAACAAGTGGACCTATCAAGAACTGATGACAAGTATCGAACGTTTTGCAGATGGTTTAGTGAGCGAAGGGTTTCGAGCGGGAGATCATATCGCGCTGATTTTAGGAAATTCACCGCATTTTGTGATTTCATTTTTTGGTGCATTAAAGGCAGGACTTGTTGTTGTACCTGTCAATCCAACATACACGCCAAGTGAAATCGGCTATATGCTGGTCACTGGTGATGTAAAAGGGATTGTTGCACCGGATCAGCTTCTGCCGATATACGAGCAGGTGTATGAACAGCTTCCAGCTATTGAACGAGTCATTATTTGTGCACAAAATGAATCTGCGTGCAGGTCAAGTTTAAAAGAAGTATCTGATCGTCTTGTTTTCTTCGGAAAGCTTGTGTCTGGAGATGCGCCGGAAACTGAGCATCCTTCCATACAACCTGACGATACGGCCGTTATTTTATTTACATCTGGCACAACAGGAAAACCAAAAGGGGCAATGCTCACTCAT
The DNA here is from genome assembly GCF_038593395.1 of Bacillus sp. FSL R5-0397. Taxonomy (NCBI): domain Bacteria; kingdom Bacillati; phylum Bacillota; class Bacilli; order Caryophanales; family Bacillaceae; genus Bacillus; species Bacillus sp. FSL R5-0397. The sequence continues at coordinate 1,037,302 of NZ_CP151992.1, forward strand.
GTTAACCTATATTCAAATGCAAGAGACATTGCGGAGTACCTGTCAATTGATGAAAAGGACAAGGTGATTGCTGCATTGCCGATGTTCCATGTGTTTTGTTTGACCGTCTGTATGAATGCCCCCTTGATTCATGGAGCGACCATCTATGTCCTGCCGCATTTCAGCCCATCAGAGCTTTTACGAATGATGGAGAAAGAAAAACCAACGCTATTTGTTGGTGTTCCAACTATGTATAATTATTTATACCGTCAGGACGGTCATGAGGAAGCGATGAAGTCGGTGAGGATTTGTATATCAGGCGGTGCGTCCATGCCTGTTGCTTTACTTCACGGTTTTGAAGAAAAATTCGGTGTCACGGTGTTAGAGGGCTATGGATTGTCAGAGGCTTCCCCAGTGACGGCATTCAATCCCCTTGATGGAAAAAGAAAACCAGGTTCAGTTGGAACTGATATTATGAATGTGAAAAATAAGATCGTGAATGAACTTGGAGAGGAAGTTGGACCAAACGAAGTCGGAGAATTGATTGCAAAAGGGCCAAACATTATGAAAGGCTATTATCAAATGCCAGAAGACACAGAAGCAGCACTGAAAGATGGCTGGCTGTACACAGGAGATTTGGCGAGAAGAGATGAAGACGGATATATTTATATCGTCGATCGAAAAAAGGACATGATTCTCGTTGGCGGGTATAATGTCTATCCAAGAGAAGTAGAAGAAGTGCTTTATCAACATGAAGCTGTAGCAGAAGCCGTTGTCATCGGTGTGCCCGATCCAAACACAGGAGAGGCTGTTGTCTGTTACATTTCCCCTAAGAAACATGCTCACATCAATCAAGAAGACATCATCACACATTGTTCACGCTATTTGGCGAAATATAAGCAGCCCCAAACGATCCATTTCATTGATGATATTCCAAAAAACACGACTGGTAAAATTTTAAGAAAAGCGCTAAAGGATAAGTACCAAGCAGAAACAAGTAAATAAAAAAAAGAGTCTCTTCTTATGAGGCGGCTCCTCAGCGTGTAGACAAACCCTCGCATTCTTTGTCAGTCTTGCGTGCTTGGTTCACATTCGCTCCGCGCCTCCTAGACTGCAAAGGTTTTCTATCACGCTGCAAAGAAGACAAGGGGGTAAAATCAAGTTCATTTTATCCCTTTGTCAACAATCTAGGGAGTCTCTTATGAAGAGGCTCCTTTTTGAATCGCTTCTTGTACCTGTTTTCGAAAGGAATTTGACTGTTTTTGATTTAATTCATAATAGGTGCCGTCTACTAAAAAAACAACTTGAGAGCGGTTGGTCCATAGCTGAAAAGAAGTGCCATTTGTCCGTCCGAACATGACCTTGGCGATATAATCTGGCTTCTTTACATTCTTTTTGAGATGGCTGCTTGTTTGTTTCCCTTTGTTTAATTGTTCAATTAGATCCTCAGTTGTATCTTTATCATCTATTTCATAAGAAATGGACTGGTTCGTCGGTGAAAGCAATAATTTCTCTGCTCGATTTTCATCGAAGATGTCACTTGTCCGGCTGAACACATAAAAGAAGGTAATCAGTAAAAGCCCAAAGATCACAATTCCTGCAAGGATTTTCTTCATGATGAACCTCCAACTCACTTTTTTATAGCTAGTTTCTCCGATTTTTGAACAGCATAATCATTTTTTTCACTCAAGCTTTTTCAGATAGGGCATGCTATGATGGAGCCACATGAGACAGGTTCTAAACAAAAACGTGCGTGATTACAATAGAGAGAGAAATGGAAAGGAGGCTGACCAGTGCGAGTACGCAAATGGGTAGCTCTTGCAACGGTAGCATACATATTGTACGGTCTTTTTATTTATTCTTACTTATTTCTAATGGGGGATTCATCTGTCCCTGACAGTGTGAAAGGGACAAGTGCAGACCCGCATACATTTATGACAAGCCATGAGCTTTTGATCAGTGGAAATTACTCGAACATTCGTAACCTGTTGTACTTTATGACAATTCCTTTAGATTGGTATGTCTTTTTCCTTTTGCTCATTTCAGGATTTTCAAGGAAATTAGCAGATTGGAGCCTGGCAGCAGCTCGTTTTCACCTTTTGAGCAAACTTGTGTATGTGTTTGTGCTGTCACTTTTGACGATGCTGATCACATTGCCAGTCAAGTGGGTGAGCTACCAGTTGTCCTTGTACTACGGTGTTTCAGCACAAAGCACGGCAAGTTGGCTAAAAGACCAAACGCTTGATTTTTGGATTCAATATCCTCTGCTTGTTCTATGCGCCATTGTGTTCTTTTGGCTCATTCAAAAGAAAAGGAAATATTGGTGGCTGTATGCTTGGTGTTTAACCGTTCCAGTTACACTATTTCTCTTCTTTATACAGCCGGTCGTTATTGATCCACTCTACAATGATTTTTACCCATTGAAGGATCAAGCGCTTGAGAAAAAGATATTAACTCTTGCAGAGAAAGCACACATTCCAGCAGATCATGTATATGAAGTCAACATGTCAGAGAAAACAAACACGATGAATGCTTACGTCACAGGAATTGGTGAAAATAAGCGTATTGTTTTGTGGGATACGACACTTCAAAAGCTGAAAGACCGTGAAATCTTATTTATCATGGCGCATGAGATGGGACATTACGTGATGAAGCATGTGTATATCGGTTTAGCAGGATATTTAGTGCTGTCTCTGGTTGGATTTTTTGCCATTGACCGTTTTTATTTTTCCCTTTACCAAAAAGGCGCTTCTTCATTTCGTCTGAAGGCACCACATGACGTTGCTGCTCTTCCGCTTCTGTTGATCATTGTATCTATGCTGTCATTTGTTGCTTCTCCTTTTACAAATGCTGTGTCAAGGCATCAAGAACGTGCAGCTGATGAATACGCCGTGAACTTGACGAAAGATGGAGAGGCGGGGGTGACGTCATTTCAAAAGCTTGCAAAATCAGGGCTTTCCCAAGTCAATCCGCCACTTTTAGTGAAAATATTCCGCTATGGACACCCGACGATGATGGAGAGAATCATCGATATGGAAAAAGCCGCAAAAAAAGAGGAAACATCGAAAAAGCAATAAATAAAAAATCCGGCTCAGTTCGCCGGATTTTTTTGTCACACTTATTTTAGTTAGAAGCCGCTTGAACGTTAATTAATCCTTTTCCATAATAGAACGAATTACCAAGCGGTGTTGCCGTATTTTCTAAGCGCTGACGAACCTGAGACGTTGATAGATTCGGATACTTAGAAAGGATAAGCGCTGCTGCTCCTGCTACATGAGGAGATGCCATTGATGTTCCCGTATAAGACGTATATCCACTGCTTGGTACTGTACTTAAAATCGATGTACCAGGTGCAGAAACATCTAATTCAGGACCTGCGCTAGAAGACGAGTTTCTGACATTGTTGCTGTTCACGTTGGCAACAGCAATTGTAGAGTCGTATTTTGCAGGATAGCCTACGGTGCTAGTAGAGCCAATTGAACCTGAATTCCCTGCTGCGGCAACGACAACTACTCCGCGGTTATTCGCTGTGTCTACAGCATTTTTAAGCGCTGTGGAGCCGTTTGGTCCGCCTAAGCTCATATTGATGACATCCATGTTATTGGCAACAGCCCATTCAATACCGCTGATAATCCAGCTGTATTGTCCATCTCCGTTTCGATCTAACACTTTAACGGCATACAAGGAGGCGCTTGGCGCAACCCCAAGAACACCAATCGTGTTATCAAGGGCAGCAATGGTTCCGGCTACGTGAGTTCCGTGTGATTGAAAGTCTTGTGTGGCATTTGGCTCTGAAGGGACGAAGCTAGCACCGCCTGCAACATTTAAGTCAGGGTGTGCGGCGTGGATTCCAGTATCAAGGACAGCTACTTTGACGTTAGCACCTTTATAACCTTGAGCGTGTACGGCTGGAGCTTTGATTTGAGGGATACCATAAGGGACGGTTTGGGCATATGCTTCTGCTTTGTGGTCTTCTTCTACATAAGCAATGCTAGGGTCGTGTTCAAGTTTTTTTGCGGCTTGTTCAGACATCTTCACTTGTGCAGCATTAATGAGGCGGTATTGTTTTTCTAATTTCCCACCATTTTGTGTCACTGCTTGTTTCTTAGAGCTGTTTGTGGTGGCAGAAGCTTTAAAGCCAACGATATAGCTTTTTTCGCTTTCTGACTTTGAGGCAGTCTCGGCATTTGCCATCGAGCCTCCAAACCCTGCTGAAAACAGAAGAGGGACAGCCAATAAAACACTTGTCATCACATTTTTCTTTTTCACGCACATTCCACATCCCTTTTTCTTATTTCAGAATAATCATCCGTAGTCTATTAGAATGATCCGTTTGATTATTCTGTATTTTCAGTTTAATAGAGATAGGCAAATAAGAGTAGGCCCGAATTTTTGTGGAAGTCCTAGCGAAAAATAGGGAATTAAGTCGCTTGGAAATGATGGTAAAATATGTTTATTCTATATTTCCAACGGTTTCCTATTAAAAAGGAATCGTGCTTTTTTTCTCATGATCCATTTGAGGATAAACATTCGATACCCGAAATGCCATAAAATAGGTAGAAAAGGCTATCATCTATTTCGAATTTCGATATAAAAAAATATTATTTTATCATTGTTTTTGACATGAAAAAGAACCTGCTATGAAAACAGGTTCTTTAAGAAGGGGCAGATTGTGTTAAATGGCTGACCACGTTGTAATCGTTCACCTTCCATTCACCATCTGTCCATTCCACATAATTTAAGCAGGCATTCTCAAGCCTTGTATCCTTAATACCCATATGTTCGTCAGCTAGTGAGGTGAGTAAGGCATGGATGGCAGCACCGTGTGCTACGATTAGTACCCGTTGATCTGGGTAGGTTGCTCTCACTTTTTCGATACCTTCTAGCATTCGATCTTGAAGTGCCGATAGTGGTTCCATATTTGGATACTGTTTATTCGGAAACAGTTTCTGACGTTCCTCAAATGACATGCCTTCAGCGTCGCCATAGTCACGTTCAATAAAATCGTCCATGATCACGAGCGGTGCATGTACATGCTGTAAAATCAAATGAGCTGTTTCTTTTGCCCTTGATAGCGGACTGGAAATGACAACATCCCAGTGGGCATCTTTTAAGTAAAGACCGGTTTGTTCCGCTTGCCATTTACCAGTGTCATTTAAAGGGATATCTGTTCGTCCTTGAATTCGTTTCGCTGCATTCCAATCGGTTTCACCGTGTCTGACTAGGCAAATTGCTGTCAATCAAATCCCGCCTTTTCTATCTTTTCCTCTATTATACTAAAACAGAAGAAGAATGACTGGATCAGTGATTTGTCAGACTCGTTAAGGACTCGACCGAACTTGCCACTTGGGACACTGTTTGTTTGACTTCTTTCAATTCGTTTAGGAATGTTTGCAAATCTATTTCAATTTTTCCGTTTTGGTTTTTGCTTAAGTTCATGCTGCTGACGATATCATCGAATAGCGAGTTGATTTGGGTCATTTTTTCTTTACTGTCTGTCACAAGTAAATTCACATCAGCAATATGCTGTGACACAATGGCAATTTGTGAATTTGTGTTGTTGACGAGCTCAGATACAGTTGAAACCGTTTTCTTTGTATCCTCTGATAATTTGCGAACCTCATTTGCAACGACAGCAAAGCCTTTGCCATGTTCACCTGCTCGAGCTGATTCGATTGAAGCGTTTAAAGAGAGTAAATTCGTTTGCTCCGCAATACCTGTGACGATCCCAAAAATTTGTTCAATTTGTTTCGCGATTTCTTCTAAGCGTTTAATTTCTGTTTCAATCTTTGTCATACTGCCGTCAATTTGGTTCATTTGCGTCTGCTGAATTTCTAACTCTTTTTTACCGCCAATTGATTTCTCTTCAACTTGTGCTGAGATCTTTGTGCCAGCCTGTGACATATCCGCCATCTCATCAGATTTTGATACAAGTTTGTCCACTGCATTTGTTGTGTTTGAGAAGAGAGAAGCAAGTGAATTAGATGTTTCTGTAATTTTTGTATGAAGCTCTTTTTGCTGTAGTTCTGCTTCATCACGAACTTTAGAGTATTCATTTTGGAACGTATCTAGGACAAGCTGCTGCTCTAGATTTAAAATTTTCGTCGTCGCTTTCACTGCCGTCTGATATTCTTTGAAATCTTGGATATGCTGGGCAAATAAATCCATTATGGATAGCAATAGGTCTTGGAAGGCTGCCATATACCATTTAGGTTGAAGTCCAATTCTTAAATGAACTTGTGCAATTTTAATTCTTTTGGCCACATAAGATTCGTCAATCACACCGGCAAACATTTCACTAATATGAATGCGTAGTGTTTTCTTTAGACGCTCGACTGAGCTGTTATCTTGAATGATGTGCATCAAGGAAGACTCGACTTCTAGGTTTTTATAAAATTTATCGACGATATGTTCAATTTCATCTTGAACGATTGGATTCAGCTGTTTCAAGATAAAAAGGTCTTGCTGCGTCAAATCAATCATTTTAATTTGTTTGGCAATGTCCGTATTCTCCGGAAAATTGATTCGTTTTATCCCATCATCCTGCTGTGTGAAAAAAGCAGTGTTTTTCTTTTTACTCTCTTTTTTAAATAACAATGTGTTTGTCCCCCCATAATCATCACAAATATCAGACTTTATGTTTTTTATCGGATAATTTTGGTTTTTTTAAAGGGAAAACAGTGAAATTTTACTGTTCTTTATATGACCTTTTTAGTGGTTTTTTCGCCGGACCTTCTACTACTTCTCCCGTAATGGAGAAACGAGACCCGTGACAAGGACAGTCCCACGTGCGGTCACTATTATTCCACGCGACTTCACAGCCTAAGTGAGTACAGGTTGTATCGACAAGAAAGATATCGCCGTCCTCTGACTTAAAAGCGCCACATTTTTTATGCTCATAAGACACAATCCCGCCTTCACCCGGTTTTAAATCATCAATTGTTTGATCAGCTCGCTTTAATTTACCGCTGATTAGCTTCGCTGCAACATTGGTGTTTTCTTTGATAAAGTCTTTTACGAATGCGTCTGACACGAGTCTTGATGGAGTAAAGATGGATTCGTAAGGATTCGATTTTCCTTCGATCAAATCTCCGATCAGTGTCGCTGCTACGTGGCTTGTGGTCATGCCCCATTTTCTAAAGCCTGTTGCAATGAAAATATTCGAATGATGTGATGTCAGGCGGCCAATGTAAGGGATTTGATCCATTGTGACCATATCATGCGTGGACCAGCGGTAAAGGACTTCCGTTATACCAAGGGTGGCTTCACCAAACTTTTCTAGTGCTTCATAGTGTGCGGATTCATCTCCGCCTTGTCCGGTTTTATGGCCTTGTCCACCGATGAGCACGACGTCTTCTCCATGGAATTTTGCTGTTCTTAATGAATGGGCAGGCTGATCAATTCCTAAGTACATGCCGTCTGGAAGCGGTTTTTTTGTTTTGGCTGCGACGACATAAGATTGCTCAGGATGGATTCGCGTGAAATACAGTCCTTTGCCATCGTAAAAAGGAAAGTGTGAGCATGAAATGATAGAGCGCCCCATCAGATGATGACCACTTTTTGTGATGACAGCAGGGTGTTTTCCTTCTTTTACATCGACTGCCGCTGTCTGTTCAAATATGCGCACGCCTCGGTCAATGAGCTGATCGATCAGTGCATGAAGATAATGAAGAGGATGAAATTGTGCCTGCTGCGTCATGGCGAGGGCTGCCTTGATGCCAGCATCAAACGGGAGCGCTGTTTTCCATTCGCGATCGATACCGAGCTGTTTGTACGCATCTAATTCCTTCTTTAACTTTTTGACGCCGTTTTCTTCTGTTGTATAAAGGTAAGCATCTTTTACCTCAAGCTGACAATCAATGTCATACTCTTTCACACGTGCTTGGATGAGCTCCTTTGCTTTTTCATTTGCTTCTACATATAAACGGGCTTTCGGCATACCAATATGCTGAATCAGCTCATGATAGTAAACATCATGCTGGGAGGTAATTTTCGCTGTCGTATGTCCAGTGGTTCCTTGCAATACTTGATCAGCCTCTATGATGATGACATCCAGTCCACGTTCTGTCATTTCAAATGCAGTAGCGATACCGGTAATACCGGCACCGACAATGATGACATCTGCTGTAAGGTCTTCACTGACAGTAGGAAAAGAGGGCTTCTCACTATCAGCTAGCCATAACGACTTTGCTTGTTCCGATCCTTTATGTTCTTGTTCCATGTTGTCGCCTCCAGTCACTTGTTGTGTATAATTTTTCCACGATGCTGAAAATCATACATTTTAGTGAAAACAAGAGCGAAATACATAAAAAAATGAGCAACACATAAAAATAAACGAGATAAAAAGGAAGGAGTGGACTGACGTGTCAACAAAACAGCCAAAGAAAACGTTACCGCCTCAGCATCAGAACGAACGTCCAGGACTTGAATATAAAATGAACCCTAGACCTATCTTTGATCGAGAGGTGCAAGGCAAAAAGCTGACAGGGAAAACGGCGATTGTCACAGGTGGAGACAGCGGGATTGGAAGAGCAGTATCTGTCTTATTTGCGAAAGAAGGAGCCAATGTAGCGATTGTTTATTTGAATGAACATCGTGATGCGGAAGAAACGAAGGACTATATTGAAAAGATGGGAGGCCGCGTCATTTTAATATCAGGTGACCTAGGGGATGAAGCTTTTTCAAACGAGGTCGTCAAACAAACAAAAGATGCTTTCGGTTCGATTGATATTTTGGTCAACAACGCAGGTGAACAGCATCCGCAAAAAAGCATTGAACAGATTACCTCTCACCAGCTTCTTCGGACATTTCAAACGAATATATTTGCCATGTTCTATTTAACAAAAGCGGTGCTCCCTCATTTAAAGAAAGGAAGCAGTATTATTAATACAGCATCGGTCACTGCTTATAAAGGTCATGAAACCTTAATTGATTATTCATCGACAAAAGGGGCGGTTGTAACGTTTACAAGGTCATTATCTCTATCTCTTATCAAACAAGGGATTCGGGTAAATGGGGTAGCGCCTGGACCGATTTGGACACCACTGATTCCATCCACATTTACGGAAAAGGAAGTGTCTGAATTTGGTGGAGATGTCCCAATGGAGCGGCCTGGTGAGCCAGTAGAGTTAGCGCCAAGTTATTTATTTTTAGCGAGCGAAGACTCTTCTTATATGAATGGACAAATGATTCATGTGAATGGCGGAACCATATTAAATGGATAAAAACAAAAAACTTGCGGTGAAGAGACAAGTTTCTGTCTCTCTGCCGCAAGTAAAATCATCATGATTGATGTAAGCAATGTTCTGCATATTGAGCTGACAGGTCATTAAAACGCTTTTCATCACGCTGATCTAGCGCCTTGTCAATCTCTTCTCTAAGGAAGGTTAAGCGCTGTTTATAAAGCGCCTCATCTAAAACCATTTGAATATAAATGTCTAAAATAGTAACGCCATTCTCTTCGGTTTTTTGGGTGTTGCGGGACTTCATGAGCTCAGCATACGTTTTTTTCTCTTTCATAAAGAATCCCCCCGATGCCTTTTTTATAGTATATGGATTGGCGGAGAAAAAATCAACAAGAATTTATAATTTTTAGACAATTTATTTTTGAGCCATATCGACACCCCTTGTCCAGTCGACAAGATGCGATATATCTTTAAAAATGGCTTTTAGATAGATCGAATGTACTAAATAACATGATAAAAAGATAATTTTAAATAAATATTGAAAAAATCCTGTCGTTTCTTATACGTTGGTGATAGATTAATAGTATCTAAAATAACCAAAAATTAACACAGGAGGAAATGAAGTGTCAGGAATTAGTGAAACACCATTAGATTCATACGTCATTAATCAAACAACAATGGCGGTCCTTCCGGTTGAAGAAGGAAAACGAGTATATTCAAAAGTGATCGAAAGAGAGACAAGCTTTTACGTTGAATTAAAGCCGCTGCAAATTATAGAACGCAGTTGCAGGTTCTTTGGCTCAAGCTATGCAGGCAGAAAAGCGGGAACATATGAAGTAACAGGTATATCACACAAGCCTCCCATCGTGATTGACTCATCCAATCATCTGTATTTCTTCCCAACCTATTCATCCAACCGCCCTCAATGCGGATGGATCTCCCACAAATACATTCATATCTTTCAGGAATCATCCCTCGGAGACACGGTTGTTACTTTTACAAATGAGCAATCGGTCAAATTAGATGTCTCATATAAGTCATTTGAGAGTCAGGTACACCGAACAGCGTATCTCCGAACGAAATTTCAAGATCGACTTGATGGAGGTCTTCCTAAGAAACAAGAATTTATGCTGTATCCAAAGGAACAGCAGCTCAACCTTGTGTATGATTTTATCTTAAGAGAACTTCGTAATCGTTATTAGTGAGAGACCAGCGGCAGACAGCCGCTGGACTGCTTACTCATCGTCATCACTTTTTTGCAGAAAAAAACCATTGATTATCGTATAAAAAAATATATAATTTATCTATATCATATAATTTTTTATATAACGAAAGGGGTCATGGGGATGATGTATGAAGAACTGGATACGCCGGCACTACTCATTGATAAACGGGTGATGATGGAGAATGTAGTGGCGATGCAGCAATACGCAGACCGTCAGCATGTCAAATTGCGCCCTCATACGAAAACTCATAAAACGCCTGCACTTGCCAAGCTGCAGGAAGAGAAAGGTGCATCTGGCATTACGGTGGCGAAAGTAGGAGAGGCTGAAGTAATGGCAGCCCATGGGCTCAAGGATATTTTTATCGCCAATCAAATTGTAGGTGAGATTAAACTCAAGCGGATTCGTAAACTGGCAGAGTTGATACAGATTTCATTCGGTATAGATTGTGTTGAGCATGTGAAGCAGATTGAGCAAGTCTTTTGTGAATCAGAGAAAAAAGCGGAGGTTTTAATTGAGATAGAGGTTGGAGAGGGAAGGTCTGGTGTCATTGAAGAACATGATTTCTGCCACATATTAGAGGCGATTCAAACAAGTGATGCCGTTCATTTAAAGGGGATTTTTTCTCATGATGGTCATACGTATCAAGCGGAAAGTAAAGCACATTGCCGGACATTATACAAGGAGGCTGTAAATCGAACGCTCCGTTTTGCGCAGATTGCAGAAGAAGCTGGTATGCCGCTAGAGGTCGTCAGTATTGGATCAACACCGCCATTTTTATTTCAATTTGATATTCCAAAAGGAGTCACAGAAATACGGCCAGGCACATACATCTTGATGGATGCTTCCCAGTCCAATGTAATCGGCACATATTCACATTGTGCAGCATCTGTGCTGACAACGGTCATTAGTAAACCGACAGAGCGCCGGGTGATTACAGATGTAGGGGCCAAAGGGCTGACGGCACAAACGCGTACAAAAGGGCTGACCAAAACAGAGGGCTTAGGCAAAGTGAAAGAATATGATGATGTATTTGTTTCTAGCGTATTTGACGAGCATGCCATTATCTATCATGAAGGCTTTCGTCAAAGTGTACAGATCGGTGAGAAGGTGCAAATGATTCCGAATCACATCTGTCCTGCTGTGAATCTTCATGAAAAAGCATACCTCATTCAAGATGGCGAAGTGGTAGAAGAGCTGGAGATTGCTTGTAAAGGAAAGCTGCAATAAATGGGTAGGATCATAGAGGGAGTTCCCGCTATGTAGAGCAGAATATAAGGCAGCTTCCATGCTAAGAAAGATCATCATTTAAAATCCATACATCTAAGAAAAAGGCGCCGAAAGGGGTCTTTTTTATTTGAGAAAAAATGACGAAGATGAAATAGATTGAAACCAAATGTGCCTTTCTCGTCGTCTATTGACTGTATCATCATGAAATGGCAGGGAAATGTGAACCATTAGAAGGATTTTCATTCATTTCCGCATAAATCACAGAAGTGATACATGCGGTCTGTTACAATAAAAATAAGTCATTTCTTGCAAGGTGTTCGTATGAGGTAAAAGTTGATCATATTTGACCGATATGAACAAATGGGAAAGAGAAATGGGGGCCGTGTATGAAAAAACGATGGCATTTGATGCTGCTATTTACCGTGACAGTGACACTACTCACAGCCTGCAATCAAGCAGGTCAGCCGCCTTCAAAACAAAACACAAAAGAAGCTGCGTATGAACAATGGGTTCAGCGTTATATGGATGAGTTAAATGAAGCATATGAAAACATGACCGATCAATTTATTTCAGATGGACACGGAAAAATTCAAGTGAATGAAAAATTGACAAAAGCGACGAAAGCATTCGACCGTGTCATTCAAAAAGGGCTTACTCATCAAGAAGTGCCAGCTGTGTATCAAAAGGCAGACAAACAATTAAAGACAGGTCTTGCTTCATTTGAAAAAGGAATTAGCAAGGTAGAGCAGCTGTTAAAGCGTCCTGATCAAGAAAAGCTGTTTATGTCAGCCACTCAACATTTTCAAGATGGATTGCAAGAGACAGCCTCTTTCATTGAAGAAGTGGGAAACGTTCAGCAATCACAATGAAAAGCCTGGAAGAGAGACTTCCAGGCTTTTTTAGATGTGCAGTGTTTGCTTTAATCGGCGAACACCTTCTTGAATCATGGCTTCATCCGTACAGGCAAAACCAAGCAGCAACCCTTTCCTTTTGCTTTCATAACAATAGGGGCTTAATGGATAAATGCCGACACCTGCCGCTTTTGCGGCCTCAATCGTACCTTGTTCATCAAAGTCTGGTGTTCCTTCCAAAAAGACGTGAAGGCCTGTATCAGTTCCATATAAACGGAAGTGTTTGTCAAAGTGATGTGTCAAAAGAGCATCCATCATCGCTGCCTGCCGTTTTTTATACACCTGTCTCATCCGCCTGACATATCGCGTAAACTCTCCTTCTCTGAAAAAAGAGGCAAGAGTGATTTGCTCCATGATCGGCAGCTGTCTTTGAATAAGTGATTGCAGTGCAGCGATTTCTTTGATGACTGCTTTGGAGCCGATGATGGCAGCAAGGCGGATGCCTGGAGCAAGTACCTTGGAAAAACTGACAATATAGATCACATGATCGGGTGCTTCTGAAAATAAAGAAGGAAGCGGTCCGCCATGATAACGATAATCCCCATCAAAATCATCTTCTAATATGTAAGATTGAGCCTTCGCAGCAAACTGCAGCAGCTCCCGTCTTCTATTGACGCTCATACAGACTCCGGTTGGCCGCTGATGAGAGGGCGTTACAGCGATCAGTTTTGTACGTTCTGGCAATGTATTCACCATCATTCCTTCTTCATCGACTGGTGCGGGGTAAATAGTCATTTCGCGATGTAAAAAGGACAACCTAGCTCCAGGAAAACCAGGATCTTCAACTGCGACTGTATCTCCTTTTTTGAGCATGACTTGTGAAATTAAGTCAATGGCTTGTTGTGTGCCCCCTGTTAACACGATTTGGTCTTCTTCTATATCAATGCCGCGTTCAACCGATAAGTATTGGCGAATCTCTGAACGCACTTCCCATAATCCATGCGGAGAAGAATAGCCCCAATCTTTCATATTTAAGCGCTGTAATGCTTTTAGAAGCGAGCGTTTCCATATGTTTTGAAAATGGTCGTCGATGGCTGGTTCTTGATGGCGGAAATCAATCTCAAGTTTGTCATGAAATTGATTGGCCGAGAGCCAGTGATCCATTTGTTTTTCAGCCTCGTCAAAGTGAGGTCTTATCGGAAGTGCAAAAGGCGGTTCGTTTTGATGTGGGGGAGAAGCAGCATTGTGATCACTTGAAATGACCTTTGTCCCGCCTCTTCTAGAGGTGCTGACATAGCCTCTTGCTAGCAGTTCATCATAGGCAAGCTGTACGGTGGATCGAGATACGTTGAGCTCTTGTGCTAATACTCTTGTCGGAGTCAACTGATCATCAGGATTCAGTGTGTTTGTATGAATTTTTTGAATGATGCCATTGACGATTTGCTGCCAGAGCGGGGTAGAGCTGGAACGGTCTAAATGAATGTACACAGTGCACCTTCTTTCCTTTGTCATGTCATCATTGATGATGACATGGAATTATGGACTGGTCAATAGCTTCATTTTTGGATGTGGGAAGAAATCCAAATGATGTGTACACTGGTTCATATCATTTACACAGAGGAGAGAGTCCCATGATTCCTGCATCAAAAGAAGAAACAGCACAGCTATCCATGATTCCGTTTGTGTTCGTTTTATTTAGCCTTTTTATGATTACAACAGCAGTGAACCTGCAAGTCCCTCTTTATACGGAATATGCAGAGCAGGCAGGATACGGAAAGGCGTCAACAGCCCTTGTGTTTGCTGCGTATGTTTTCGGACTGATTCCAGTATTACTGTTACTTGGCGGCATGTCTGACCGGGCAGGACGAAAACCGATTTTATTGATCGCACTTTGCTTTTCATTATGTGCCACCCTGCTCATGATCGTGCATCCGACCATACAAATGCTCTTTGTCGCCCGGCTGCTGCAAGGAGTGGGACTTGGGCTAAGTGTTGGCACATGTACTGCCTACTTGATTGCTTTATATCCAGAGAAATCGGGCTGGATCCCAACGTTTATCGCATTATGCAGTTCGATTGGATTTGGGGGAGGTGCTCTTTTTACAGCGATTCTTTCTTTTGAGCAAGTGTCACTGACGCCTCTTAGCTATTGGATTGTGTTGGTCTTGATTATGTTGACGATTGTTGCTGTATTCTTTTTGGTGCCGCCTGTACAAGGGGAGGCAAGTAAACCGCTAATGAACATGCCGAGGTTTCCAAAAGGGACAATGCCTGCGAACATAGCCATTGCTATCGCATGGTCTGTGTGTGGTCTTGTCATTTCGATTTTGCCAGCACAGCTTAAATTAAATGGCTATGAATTGTGGGTAGGTCCAGCGCTGTTTTTTATTAATATGGCAGGTGTTCTGATGCAGCCTTTTGTCCGAAAGATGAATAGCAGTGCAGCGCTTCGTATCGGTTTTATTTGTCTTCCATGTGGATATGGCCTGCTGTTATTCGGTGCTAATAGCGGGTCCATATTCCTTGTCCTTGCTGGAACTCTTTTAGCGGGCACAGCTTGCTATGGATTTACTTACTTAGGAGGTCTCCAGCTGATTGTTGAGAAAGGGAAGAAGGAAGCGGCTAGAGCCGTTGCTGGATATTACTTGTTTGCGTATCTAGGTCTTGGCATACCAAGTGTGTTCGTTGGTCTCTTTGCTGATATGTACGGTACTCAGACAGTGTTAACGCTCTTTTTCATGCTCGTGTTGGCTGCCTGTCTGATCTTGTTTAGTTTAAGTTTCAGAGAGAGGCAAAAGTGAAATGGATTCTTTCTCTTTACTCTCCAATTCGTTTAAAATAAAGACAGAAGAGGGGGAGGGAAATGAGAAAAGTACAGCTAAATGGTGCGATGTGCAGATCACAAGAGGAGCTTCATGATCAACTAAAAACAGTGTTACAACTTCCTGATCATTACGGGAAAAATCTTGATGCCCTTTGGGACTGTTTAACAGGAGAAGTGAGTATGCCTGTAGAGCTCACGTGGATTCATTATCAAGCAAGCAAAGACGAGCTTGGTGATTATGCAGAGAATTTGCGGCAGTTATTTCAAGAGGCTGAAGAGGAACTGCAAGGGCAGTTTCAATTGAATATTGAAGCGTAAAAAAGCAGCTGATCCCAAAAGCTGTTTTTTTATGCGGTTTTCACCCTTTCTCATTCTACTATTGAATATTTCACTAAATATGATAATATATGAACTGCCGCTTAATTGATAATGATAATCATTTGTGGCAGAGAGCTTGATAGAAAGTGTGAACCCTGTATGAAGTTGTACCAATTAAGTTTGTTGTTTGTGTGTTTGGCATGTGCGTCGCTGTTTGTCGGAGTACAGGACCTGTCTCTTTTACAGTTGTTTCATCTATCAGATGAACAAATGAACACCTTATTTTCAAGTCGCATCCCGCGGCTGATGAGTATTGTGCTTGCTGGCATGAGCCTGAGCTTATGCGGTTTTATCATGCAAAGCATGACGAGAAATAAATTTGTCTCTCCAACGACTGCAGGAACAATGGATTGGGCCAAGCTGGGTATTTTAACCGCTATGCTTGTTTTTACACAGGCAAGCCCGCTGATGAAAATGGCGATTGCGTTTTTATTTACGTTAGCTGGCAATCTATTATTCTTAAAAATTCTACGCCATATTAAGGTGAACGATACGATCTACGTACCGTTAGTCGGCTTAATGTTTGGCGGAATTGTTAGTTCAATTTCCACGTTTATAGCCTATAAATATGATTTGATCCAAAACGTATCCGCATGGCTGCAAGGGGATTTTTCTCTTATTGTTCAGGGGCGTTATGAACTGCTCTATGTGAGTGTTCCTCTATTGATCATCGCGTATTTATATGCTGACCGCTTTACAGTGGCTGGTATGGGTGAGAGCTTTGCCGTCAATTTAGGTTTAACGTATAAACGTGTCATGGCAGTTGGTTTGGTGATTGTTTCGATGATTACGTCTGTAACGATTTTGACTGTTGGCATGCTGCCATTCCTCGGCTTAATCATTCCGAATATTGTATCGATCTACCGAGGGGATCACTTGAAAAAGAGCCTGCCGCATACGGCTTTATTAGGGGCCATTTTTGTGCTCATATGTGACGTGCTCGGAAGGGTGATCATTTATCCATATGAAATATCTGTTGGGCTTATGGTCGGCATCATTGGAAGTGCGATCTTCCTGTACATGTTATTAAGGAGGAAGCGCTATGCATAAGAAACGAACATTATTTCTCATTGCAGCCATTGCAGCCGTATTCGTTGTCATCTTCGTCACCTTTCAAATGGGGTACTGGGAGTACACAGTGCCGAGCCGTTTAAAAAAGGTGCTTGCCATGACTTTGACAGGAGGCGCAATTGCCTTTTCCTCTGTTGTGTTTCAAACATTGACCAATAACCGAATCTTAACCCCAAGCATTTTAGGGTTAGACGCGCTTTACTTGTTTTTGCAAACGGCGATTATTTATCTTTTTGGTTCGACCAATATGATGATCGCGAATAAGAACCTGAATTTCTTTCTCTGCGTTGGATTAATGATACTTTTTTCTGTGCTTCTCTATACGGTCATGTTCAAACGCAAAAACAAGCATATTTTCTTACTCCTGCTTGTCGGGATTGTGTTTGGAACATTGTTCAAAAGTCTTTCTTCCTTTATGGAAATGCTCATTGACCCGAATGAATACCAAGTCGTACAGGACAAGTCCTTTGCCAGCTTTAATCACATGAACACAGATATTTTACTCTTCGCTTCTCTTTTATTTGCGGCACTTTGTCTTTATATATGGACCTTCCGCGCGAAATTAGATGTCATGTCGTTAGGAAAGGAACAGGCTGTGAATCTCGGGATTGACTATGACGGGATCACAAAAAAGATGCTGATCGTCATTGCCGTCCTTGTTTCGATTGCGACGGCCCTCGTCGGCCCGATTACGTTTCTTGGCTTACTCGTCGTCAATGTGGCAAGAGAGCTGTTTCGTACATATCGGCACACGTACTTGCTATTAGGCTCGTTTTTCATTAGTGTCATTGCGCTTGTAGGCGGGGAATTTCTTGTGGAAAAGGTATTTACGTTTCAAACACCGCTTAGTGTGCTGATTGATTTAGTCGGCGGACTGTATTTTATTTATCTACTTTTAAAGGAGAGTCGTTCATGGTCGTGATGAAGGGAGTCAGTAAGACATATAACGGAAAAACAGTGCTTCACGAAACAACTGTCAGTGTAAAAAAAGGACAGCTGACCTCTCTCATTGGTCCAAATGGCGCAGGCAAAAGTACGCTTTTGTCCATCATGAGCCGCCTGATTCAACCTGATACTGGGGAAGCTTATTTAGAGGACAAACCTTATCGTGCGTACTCTCCTCAGGAGCTTGCGAAAAAAATGAGCATCTTGAAGCAGTCTAACCACATGAGTGTGCGTCTGACCGTTCGTGAGCTTGTCAGCTTTGGCCGCTTTCCTTACTCTCAAGGCCGCTTGACAAAAGAAGATGAGAACATGATTGATGTGTCGCTTCAATACATGAGACTCGTCGAAATCCAGCATCAATATTTAGATGAACTAAGCGGCGGACAAAGGCAGAGAGCCTTTATTGCCATGGTGCTAGCTCAGGATACAGATTATATTTTCTTAGATGAGCCTTTAAATAATTTAGATATGAACCATTCAGTTGAAATGATGAAGCTGTTTCAGCAGCTCGTGAAAGATCTTGGAAAAACGATTGTTGTTGTTCTCCATGATATTAACTTTGCATCTGTCTATTCAGATCACATCGTCGCCTTAAAAGAGGGTCAGGTGATCAAAGAAGGAAGCGTTGATGAAGTGATTCAAACAGAAGCACTTGAACACATTTATGACATGCGCATACCAATCGAAGTCATTCGTGGTGAGCGTATTTGCTTATATTTTTCTTAAAAAAATGAAGAGGTGATCAATCATGAAAAAATGGATTTGGATGATAACAGTACTAACAGCGATTGCTGTCCTTGCTGCCTGTGGTAACCAAGGAAAAACAGCGGGAACGAATGAGGAAACCGTAACAGTAAAGGATATGTTGAATAAAGACGGTGTGAAGGTCAAGAAAAACCCGAAAAAAGTCGTCGTCTTTGATATGGGAAGTCTCGATACACTCGACAAGCTTGGCGTCAACGTGACAGCTTTACCAAAACAAGTGATTCCTCACTATTTATCTAAATATGAAAGTGACAAATATGAGAATGTCGGCGGGTTAAAAGAACCAAACTTTGAAAAAATTGCAGAGATTCACCCTGACTTGATCATTATTCAGCACCGCCAAGCAGATGCATTTGATGAATTTTCTGAAATTGCTCCGACGATTTATATGGATGTAGATAACGCAAACTATATGGAATCATTTAAAAAGAATGCTGAAACATTAGGAAAGATTTTCGATAAAGAAGCCCAAGTGAAAAAAGAACTTTCTGCCATTGACCAAAAAGTGGCTTCATTAAAGAAACAAGCCAAAGAGTTAAAGAAAAATGGACTCGTCATCATGGCGAACGACAGCAAAATGACGGCATTTGGTCCTAAGTCAAGATATGGTCTGATCCATGATGTATTTGGGATCACACCAGCAGATCAAAAGCTAGAGCCATCTGATAAACATGGACAAAGCATTTCGTATGAGTATATGGTCAAAACGAATCCAGATTACTTATTTGTCGTGGATCGCGGCGCGGCGATTGGAGAAGAAACGTCTGCGAAACAGCTTGTTGAAAATGATTATGTGAAATCAGTCAAAGCGGTTAAAAACAATCATGTGGTGTATTTAAACTCTGACATGTGGTATTTAGCAGGCGGCGGCCTTGAATCATTGAATGCGATGATTGATGAAGTGAAAAAAGGCATTGAACAAAAGTAATGGATGAAAAGCTGCTCATTTTGAGCAGCTTCAGCGTGTAGACAAACCCTCGCATTCGGTGTCAGTCCTGCGTGCAGGTGCTCACGAATGTGAAATTCGCTCCGCGCCAGTACTCGTCCTTCCTAGACTGCAAAGGTTTTCTATCACGCTGAAAAGAAGACAAAGGGCTAAAATTAAGTTCATTTTAGCCCTTTGTCAGCAATCTGAAGCTGCTCATTTTGAGCAGCTTTTTTATTGTGGATACATAAAAATATGTTGCATGCAGGAAACTTTCATCAAAATATGTTATAGTGGAACCTACATTGTGAGACTAAGATAGAGTGAGGGTTCGGAAAGGATGAAGGAGAAAACAAGATCAAAAAGAAGGCTAAGACCTTGGGTGAAAGTCGTGCTGTTTATCATGGCATTTGTCATGATCATGGCAGTATCTGTCACAGGATACGCATACTATAAAATTTCAAAAGCGTCGAATAAAGCGCAAGTATCTTTAGAAAGAGGAGAGACCTCGCAAAAGCGTGTGAAAGCTTTTGATCCAGGAAAGGATAGCTTTTCGGTACTGCTCTTAGGGATTGACAGCCGTCCAGGTGAAACGGTAGACGAAGCAAGAAGTGATGCGGTCTTACTGGCGACGGTGAATCGAACAGACAAAACGATCAAGCTCCTAAGTATTCCTCGTGATTCTTATGTTGATATACCGGGGAGAGGATATGATAAAATTGCTCACGCCCATGCGTTTGGGAGTGCAGATTTATCAGTCAAAACGGTAGAGAATTTGTTAAACATCCCGGTAGACTATGTAATTGCAGGAAACTTTAAGGCGTTTCAAGACATTGTCGATGAGCTAAATGGAATTGACGTAACGATTGAAGATGAAGGCATTGCAAAACAAATGGAAAAGGATTCAAAAGGAAAAGTTCATGTGGAAACAGGCACACATACGCTGAGCGGTGAAGAAGCATTAGCGTTTGTGAGAACGAGAAAGGCAGATAGTGATCTCATGCGCGGAAAGCGCCAAATGGAAGCACTTCAAGCCATCTTTGAAAAATCCAAATCCATTTCTTCCATACCGTCTTATGACAACATCATTGATACACTTGGGGATAACGTCTCCACCAATTTATCCATGAAGCAGTTGATCGGTCTATTCCCTTTACTGAGTTCATTAAAATCAGTGGATACCATTCAGTTAAAAGGGCACGATTACCAGCCTGGGAATGTGTATTACTTTGAGTTAGATGGACCAGGATTAGAAGAAGTGAGACAAGAGCTGAGAAAACAGCTCGAATTGTCATAATTGAGAAAGAGCCTGCCACTGTGGCAGGCTTTTTTTAATAATAGAGGGTTGCAGGCATCGTTGGGTACCATACACCATTTAAAGCAAGCGCCCAGCCATACACCTTTTGACCTGATTCAATCTTGTCCTTTACCGAAGTGAGTGCTTCGTATGAAAAGACTTGATAAGCCTGTCCGGTTTTTTTAGCGACAATGACCGATAGAATATTGTCATTGAATACACTTGGCTCTTCGTCCGTACTCGTCCAAGCAATTCGATTATAGTAATTCATGTTAAAAGGATTTTCGAGTGCTTTCACTTCAAACTTCACTCGTTTTCCAACGATAGAAACCGTTGTATAGGCTACACTTGTTATTTGTGCAGATGCTGCTGGGGCTTGTTTTCCTGTTTGCAGTGGTTCTAATGCTGACACTGTGCTTGGCACAAGTAATCCTGCTGCTAAGGTGAGTGCTGTTATTTTTTTGAACATGAGTTGAAACCTCCTATTTTTTGGTATAACAATCAATTCGCCAAAAACTGAAGAGTCCCTTCTATAAATGTAAAATATAACCATATTATTTTCCTGAATGGAGGAAATAATGGGTGAGCATTTCCTCTACACGATGACGTATACGGGGATTAAAATATTTATGCTTTTCTTCATAGCCATTTATCAGAAATAAATATGTCGTAAATCCTTCATCGTGTTCAATTTGCTGTACGTTCATTTTTTCTTTACGTAACTGTTGTTTCAGTTGATAAAGGGCTTTTTGTGCTTCTTTTAATGAAGAGGTGACTAGCTGAATATATGGTTCATTTAGTTTGAATGTTTGATGTTTTTTAAGGTACGTCAAATCACGATTGAGGATGGAGATGACCATTGGAAGAAAGATGGCCTGTTCCATCATCTGAAGCTGTACGCTTGATAATCTCGTCATGTCCATGCCTGCTTTCTTTATTTATAGAACATTTGTTCTTATTTATTATATCGGATGAGTTAAAAAATCTCAAGGGGGGCTGAGAGGGATTCATTTGTATATTTTTATGTTTTCCATGTAAAATGAAAGATAGACAAACCTTGAAGGAGTCAAATAAGTTGCCATTATTTCTTTCTATATTTACTCATGAAAATATCACATCATTTTTTGAAAGCTACAAGGCTTTTGGACCCATTGTGGCTATATTACTCCCTTTAATAGAAGCATTTCTACCGTTTTTACCTCTCGTGGCATTTGCGGTGGCCAATGCAAATGCTTTTGGGCTATGGGAAGGCTTTTTATTGACCTGGATTGGTGCAAGTGCAGGGTCTATCCTTGTCTTTTTACTGATCAGAAAATTTGGACAGATGAGGATGCTGAACTTTATTAGCAGACACCCTTCTATTCAAAAGCTAATGCTTTGGGTTGAAAAGCGGGGATTTGGTCCATTATTTATTTTACTCTGCTTTCCTTTTACACCTTCTGCTGCCGTTAATGTCGTAGCAGGTCTATCAAGAATCAGCGTCTGGCAGTTCTCATTAGCTGCTTTATCAGGGAAGTGTGTCATGCTCTTTATTATTAGTTTTATCGGCTATGACATTTCAGCTTTAGTAAAGAATCCGTTAAGAAGTGTTTTTGCGGTTCTAGTCATTGCTTTATTATGGTATGTTGGAAAGAGAGTAGAAAATAGGTTGAATATTCGGATGAGTCAGCGTGAGGACAAAGGAGGCTCTTAATGAAAAAGAAGCCATTGCTATGGTTCATGATTATTACATGCATCGTCTTGTTGTTCCAAGTAAAGAATTTCATGTTTGTCACGTACAAAGTAGAAGGGGTTAGTATGGACCCGACATTTACAGATGGAACAGAATTATTAATTAACAAGTTCTCGCCAAAACTCACGAAAATTAGCCGGTTTGACTATGTGTTATTTCATGGCCCTAAAAATCAAATCTTGATCAAACGGGTCATTGGACTTCCAGGAGAAACAATCAAATATGAAGATGATCAACTGTTTGTTGATGGTGTAAAATGGAAAGAGCCGTATTTAAAAGAGCAGAAAAAACATAAAATGGGCAACGTCCTAACAGGTGATTTTCAGCTGAAAGCCATCACCGGTCGTCAGAACATACAAAACAATCATTACTTCGTGATCGGAGATAATCGAATACATAGCTTTGACA
The DNA here is from genome assembly GCF_038593395.1 of Bacillus sp. FSL R5-0397. NCBI lineage: Bacteria > Bacillati > Bacillota > Bacilli > Caryophanales > Bacillaceae > Bacillus > Bacillus sp. FSL R5-0397. The sequence continues at coordinate 1,060,115 of NZ_CP151992.1, forward strand.
GCCGGCATTTTGGAACGATCTCAAAGGATCAAGTAGTCGGTGTAAAAAGGAATCATGATGAATAAAAAAGAGCCGCTCTGCTTATGCAAAGCGGCTCAGCGTGTAGACAAACCCTCGCATTCGTTGTCATGTCTGCGCTCCAGTGCTCACGAATGTCAAATTCGCTCCGCTCTGGTGCTCGACCTTCCTAGACTGCAAAGGTTTTCTATCACGCTGAAAAGAAGACAACGGGCTAAAATCAACATCATTTTAGCCCGTTGTCAGACCATCTGAAAGCCGCTCTGCTTATGCAAAGCGGCTCTTTTTATTTAGCGGCTTTATAATCAGTCTGTCTTTTTGCCCAGACATGATGTAAGAAACGAAAAAATGGTGGCAGCATGGCGATGACCAAAATAATTCTAACGACTTGTACAGCCACAACAAATGTGGAATCCTCATGAAGTGTAACAGCTGTTGTGGCCATTTCCGCAATACCGCCAGGCGAAAAAGCAAGAATGGCCGTAATGACAGAAATACCTGTTATTTCTGCGATGGCAATTGAACTGAGAACGGTCGCAGCAATCAATCCGGCTGAGCTGACGACGGCCACAATCAAGGTATTTTTTAGCCCGACAAACATTTGTTTATTCATTTTTGACCCGATGGTTGCCCCTAGAAATACCTGTGACGCAATGTTCGCTTGGGCTGGCCAGTAAGGAATCAAATCATGACCTGTCAAGGCGCCTGCCCCTACTTGGAGAGCCGCCACACCTAACATACTGCCGATGAGCCAAGGGGCGGGAAAGTGAAGACGCACGGCTAGGCGTGACATCATCCATGCCCCTAAAATGAGTGCAGCAGTCCAAGAAATGTTTGATATTGTGAAAACGCCTGATGAGAAGGCGCTGCCTTGGGCGACTACCACATCTGATTGGCTTTTTGTATTTAAATAAAATACCGTAAATGGAATGGTCAGTACGACCATTAACACGCGTATCGTTTGTACAAGACTCACTACAGCTGTATTTGCTCCAACCTCTTGGGCGATGCCCGGCATAGCGGAAAGACCGCCGGGGGCAGTGCCTACAAAGCTGGTCAGCATATCTGTTTTACTCAGCTTCCATAAGACAAACCCGGAGAGCATGGCTAATAAAATAGAAAAAACGAGCATGAAACTCACGGGAAGCCAATTTTCAGCGAAAATGTGAAGGACTTTCATGTTCATTTTTTGTCCTAGTTCGATTCCGAGAATGAATTGACCAAGGAGTAGCCATCTGCTGTGAATACGTAAGGTATTCTTTCCTTTACGCTGAAACAGGGCGGGACGGCGCAGGGCAATAAATGCAGCTGTCATTAATGTGCCAATCATCCAGCCGATAGACATCCCTGTTAGAGACAAAAGGAATCCACCTAAACCGCTTACCGCAATCAAAATGAGATCGGTTCGAAGGCTGTTTCCTTGCTTCATCACGTATAAACCTTCTTCCTGTATATTTGTTCAGTAAGTGAAATGTTGTTATCTTCACTATAATACAAAAGTCTCTATAAATAAAATACGAATTTTTTTAGTATTTTCATAAGATTATCTTATGGTTAACTCTGTTAGAAAAGAGATTTTTTTGATATAAATGACATATAATTTTCGCCAAAAACAAATACAATATACAACGATTTTCCCCTATTTTTGTTATCTGTTGACTATCATTTTCAATTACACTACAATGCTTAGTGTGAGGTGATGACATGAAAATTCCTTCTTTTAAATATAACGAAAAGGGATTGAACCGCTTTTTCGGTCCTTTAGAAGGAAGGATTATGGAGATCCTTTATCAAGGTGAGGATATGCCGATTAAAGAGGTACAGCAGAAGCTGTCAGATGAGAAGCCAATTAATTTCAACACGGTCATGACGGTACTCAATCGATTAACCGAAAAAGGAATTGTGGAAAAGAAAACAAAAGGGCGTTCATCTATCTATAACCCTGTTTTAACAAAAGAAGAATTTCTAAATGAGCAAACGAAATGGATTACTCAAGGACTGATGGATGATTTCGGCCCCCTTGCAGTCAATCATATGGTGGACGCAATTGAAAGTGCTGATCCTGAATTACTGAAGGTACTCGAAGCAAGGCTTGCATCCAAAAAAGAGGAGAAACGACATGATTAAAATGAAGTCGAGTCTGCTGTTTTTAGGCGGTATATTGATTGGCTTAGTGATCTTTTACCAGATGGGCTATTATGTACTCTCAAGCTTTTTTGGCTGGAATCAAGCATATAACCTGATCCATGTATGTCAATCTGTTCTCGAATTTTATGGATTCACTCCTTTAAAGTATTTTCTGGATGCGTTCGTCTTGTATACGCTTGGTTTTGCCGTTTTCTATATGACAAAGCAGGTCAGAAAGTATCTTCATTTCAAAAGAAATATGATGATGGCAGTCGATCAACATGCAACGCAAAGTCTATCAGACAATTATAGAAATGAGATCATTGTGTTTCATTGCCATGAACCGCTTGCTTTCGCAATGGGGATGCTTCGGCCAAAAGTGTATCTCTCAACAGCGCTTATAGACATGCTGGATGAAGGGGAAATCGATGCTGTTGTCTATCACGAATTACATCACAAATACAGCTACGATCCTTTAAAGACTTTCGCTTTCTCTATGCTCACAAAAGTGATTTGGTACATTCCTGTGTTAAAGCATATGAGACAAAGTTACTCCGTTTTTCGTGAAGTCATTGCAGATGACTATGCCATTCAGCAGACAGGGACTGAGCTTGGAGTAGGGCAAGCCCTTTTGAAACTCATTAAAAATAGAACCCAGTTTCAAAAACAAACAAAATTTGCCGTGTCCTTTGGAGATCGAGCATTGAATTTAAGAATCCAAAAAATCTTAAACCCAACATACAACATACCGTTCAATGTACCACTTATCCCAATTGTGACATCAACCATCCTCATGTTGGTCTTAATGATTATGCTCAACTTAAATTACTAATTTTTTTTACGAATGAACATTACATGATGTAGTGTAAAAATGGGAGGAAATCACTATATGAAAACAAATCAAGAAATAGGAACACTTTTTGTACGCGTCATCTTAGGCATTATTTTCTTTTTACATGGGCTTCAAGCATATCAAGGTGGACTAGGAGGCACTGCTGCATTTTTTGGTCAAATTGGTGTCCCTGAATTTATGGCCTATATTGTCAAAACAATTGAACTGGTTGGTGGAATTGCCCTGATTCTAGGTTTAGGCACACGTCTTTTCGCAGCTTTATTTGTGCCAATTATGGCTGTAGCCATTATCACAGTTGGTTTTGCAAGAGGATTTGTGGGCGGTTATGAATTTGAACTTTCTTTAATGGTCATGGCGCTTTACTTGACACTTAGTGGCAGCAAGCTGCTATCGATTGATGGATTGTTAAAACAACAGCAGCAAAGCAATGAAGCAAAATTTCATTAAATAACAAAAAACTCCTTCTGCGATTTGTAGCAGAGGAGTTTTTTTATGGTTAAAAGGTCGTTTTATCATTAAAAAAGGAAAAGCGAAGAGGCGTTTTGATGATGACAGCCCTTTATTTCACATATTGAATGAGCAAAAAAGCAATTTCATTTTTTGACGGAACATACGATCTCCTATTAAAATAGGGGTAACTAAGAAACATGGTGCGTTAAAAGATATAGAAACCAGACGGCATGCTGCTGTTCATCTTGAGCAATACGCTTCATTAATTCCTTTGTTCCTTGATCACGGACATAGTCTGATACCGTTAAGTAAAAATCGACTGTTTTTTGTTCGTCTTTAAAGGCAAATAAGAGACCTTCCCTAAATTGGTCTGGACAAGGCTCTGTTATGCTTGGTTTGTGGTTTTTACCAGTCAAAGAATAGTATAGCTTTGTAAATAGCTGATAATGTCTGACTTCATCCTGACGTATTTCTTGAATGATTTTTTTCGCTTCAGGATTTTTTGCTTTTTGTGCAAGTTTTTCATAGCATTGGATCGCAGAATATTCGCCATTGATGGCCTTTTCAAGGTCTGCAATGATCCTTGTGTTTTGGCGCATGTCATATGGCGAGTAGTCATAATAACCGTAATACATGATATTGCCAGCCTCCTTTTAGATCATGATGGTTTATGATATGAAAAGAGTCGGGAAAGGTGCCTATTTTCTTTTCAATCGGAGGAGAAAGGGAAGGTGATAGGAAAATAGCTATTTACCTTTATTTTCGCTAGAATATGAGTACATAAGAAAGGTGTTGTGGAACGTGGAGATTCAGTTTTTAGCAGGCAGATCGGGGAGTGGAAAAACGACTGCAATTCTAGAAGAAATCAAAGAACAACTGCGGCTTGATCCGCTGGGTCCGCCAATCATTTTTTTAGTCCCGGATCAAATGACATTTTTAATGGAATATGAGCTTGCAAAAACGTCTGAAGCTGGTGGAATGATCAGGGCCAAAGTCTTTAGTTTTACTCGGCTTGCCTGGTCTATATTACAGCAGACTGGCGGTGCGAACCGTCAATTTGTCACAAGCACAGGGATTCAAATGCTCTTAAGAAAAGTAATAGAAGAACAGAAAGACAAGTTTAAGGTATTCAAAAAGGCGAGTGATAAACCGGGATTTGTTGAGCAAATAGAAAAGACGATGGCTGAATTCAAAAGGTACTGTATGATGCCGGAGGATATTGAAAAAATCTCGGCATCCAGCATGCATTCAGAGTATACAGAAGAAAGACGTGCGGCGGAAAAATTGCATGATCTTCATGTTCTTTATAAGCAGATGGAGCAGCATCTGCAAGATGAGTATGTGCACTCAGAGGATTACTTGACACTTCTGGCTCAGCAAATTCCTTTATCAGAAGAATTGAGAGGGGCACACATTTATATAGATGGTTTTTATCAGTTTACCCCCCAGCAGCTTCTTGTCATTGAACAGCTTTTGCTACATGCCGAAAAAATAACAGCTGCATTCACAGTGGATCGTTCCTATCATGACACGCAGCCAAATGAACTTGATTTATTTCGCATGACAGGTAAGACATATTCCCAGCTTTATCAGCTGGCCAAAGAGTGCGGAGCGGCTATTTCTGAGAACATTTTGGAGAGAAATAAGCGGCATCTTCATACCCCAGATCTAGCTTATTTAGAAAATCAATATGAACAGAGACCTTTGCAGCCGTATCAAGAAGAAACGCCTCACCTTACCGTATCGAAAAGTGCAAATAAACGAGCTGAAATTGAGGGAGTAGCGAGAGATATTCTTGATTTAGTAAGAGGGGAAGGTCTTAGGTTACGAGACATCTCAATTGTTGCAAGACATGTAGACGACTATAAAGATACGTTAAAAGAGGTGTTTCGAGATTACGATATTCCTTTCTTTATTGATGGAAATGAATCGATGCAGTATCATCCGCTCATTGAGTTCATTCGTTCGAGCCTCGATGTCATAAAAGGGAACTGGCGGTATGAGGCGGTGTTTCGCTGTGTGAAAACGGAGTTCTTATTTCCGCTTGAACTCGCTAAAAACAAAGCAAGAGAACAGGCGGATCAGCTTGAAAACTATTGTATTGCTTACGGTGTAAAAGGTGAACGCTGGACGAATGGTTCACGATTTCATTATCGCCGTTTCCAATCACTAGATGAAGATTTTGGACAAACCGATCAAGAAATAGAAATGGAGCAAATGCTGAATGATGTAAAAGAATGGATTGTTCCGCCTCTCTTTCAATTGCAAAAAAGATTGAAAAAAGCGCAAAAGCTAAGAGACATGGTAGAGGCAGTGTATGTCTTTCTAGAAGAAGCCCAAGTGCCAGAAAAGCTTGAAAAGGCAAGGCTTGAGGCAGAAGAAGCAGGCAGGTTAGCTGAAGCGATGCAGCATGGGCAAGTGTGGGATGCTGTCATTCAATTGATGGATGAATTTGTTGAAATGCTGGGCGAGGAGGAGCTCTCATTTCCATTATTTCAACAGATGATGGATACAGGACTGTCCTCTCTCAAGTTCGCTTTGATTCCCCCTTCACTTGATCAAGTGTTTATCGGAAGTATGGATTTATCCAGAATGTATCAAGTAAAGTGTACGTTTGTCATTGGAGTAAATGATGGAGTTATACCTGCACGGCCCTCTGATGAAAGTGTATTGTCTGAAGACGACCGGGAATGGTTAAAACGGGCAGGAGCAGAGCTGGCAGAGACAGGGAAGGAACGGCTGCTGGATGAACAATTTTTGATATATCAAGCGCTGTCCAGTCCATCGCACTACCTGTATTTATCCTATTCAGCTTCAGATACGGAAGGGCGGTCTCTTTTGCCTTCGACCCTCATCAAGTATTGTGAGGAACTGATGCCAAACCATCAGCAAGCCCTCTATGTGTTAGATCCAGAGCAGTTGGATGATCAGGAGCAATTAAAATTTGTAACAAACGAGCATGTCTCGTTATCCTATACCGTTTCGCAGCTGCAACAATGGCTCAATCAATATCCGATCAGCGGCGTATGGTGGAGTGTATATAATCATTTGATGACCTCGTCCAACCGCGACGTATCAAAAAAAATCATGTCCAGCTTGTTCTTTACAAATAGAGCGAAACGTTTAAAGCCGAATGTCACAAAAGAACTTTACGGTGACCATATTCAGGGCAGTGTTTCAAGAATGGAGAAATTCAATGCATGTGCATTTTCTCATTTTGCTTCCCACGGGCTAAAACTAAAAGATCGGCAATTTTACAAATTAGAAGCACCTGATATCGGCCAGCTCTTTCACTCGGCTTTAAAACTGATTTCAGATACGCTTATTGAACAAAAAAAGGATTGGAAAAACTTAACGAAGGAAGATTGTGTGACCTACTCAAGGCATGCAATTGAACAGCTGGCTCCACGTCTGCAAAAAGAAATTTTATTAAGCTCTAATCGGCATGCATATATAAAAGAAAAGCTTCAAAAAATCCTCATCAGGGTGTCTTCTATATTAAGCGAACATGCAAAAGTGAGCGGATTCTCTCCGGTTGGACTTGAGTTAGGTTTTGGAGGTCAAGGACCTCTGCCGCCGTTTACTTTTCAATTAAAAAACGGCTGCACGATGGAGCTTGTTGGAAGGATTGACCGAGTGGATAAAGCAGAAGGGTCAAAAGGACTTCTATTAAGAATTGTCGACTATAAGTCCAGTGAGAAGGGGCTTGATCTAGCAGAAGTTTACTACGGTTTAGCCTTGCAAATGCTCACTTATTTAGACCTGACCATTACGTATTCTAAAGAATGGCTTGGCATGGAAGCGACACCGGCAGGAATTTTATACTTCCATATTCATGACCCGCTGATTCAAGCGCCTATTCCGCTCGCAGAGGATGCAATTGAGCAGGAAATATTGAAGAAATTTAAAATGAAGGGTCTATTGCTCGAAGATGTGGAAGCAGTGAAGTTGATGGATCAAACACTCGAATCAGGAAGATCACAAGTCATCCAAGCTGGTTTGAAAAAGGATGGTTCTTTCCGATCTGACTCTGCGGTATTAAGTGAAGATCATTTTCACATTCTCACAAAACACGTTCGGCGAACCTTTGAAGAGGCAGGAGAAAGAATTACAAGCGGTGAGGTAGAGATAAACCCATATAAATTAAAGGATCAAACCCCTTGCCGCTTTTGCTCCTTTAAGTCTATTTGCCAATTTGATGAATCAATAGAAGATAATGAATTTAGGGTGCTCACCTCTGAGAAGGATGATGTCATGTTAGACCGGATCAAAAAAGAAGGGGATCAGTATGCAAATACCAAAACCGAATAACAGTACTTGGACAGATGACCAATGGAACGCCATCGTTTCAGAAGGACAAGATATTCTTGTTGCTGCGGCGGCAGGGTCAGGGAAAACAGCGGTCTTGGTTGAACGGCTCATTCGAAAAATGACTCGGCCGGAGCAGCCAGTTGATGTGGACAGGCTGCTCGTAGTGACTTTTACCAATGCTTCAGCAGCAGAAATGAAGCACCGGATCACTGAAGCACTTGAAAAAGAACTATCTAAAAACCCTGGATCACTTCATATGCGGAGACAGCTGTCACTTATGAATCGTGCCAATATTTCTACCTTGCACTCCTTTTGTTTGCAAGTTCTTCGCACTTTTTATTATGAGATTGACCTTGATCCAGGTTTTCGTTTGGCTGATCAAACAGAAGGAGAATTATTAGGAGATGAAGTGTTAGATGAACTGTTTGAGGATGAGTATAAGGCTGGAAAGCCGTCATTTTTTGAACTCGTTGATCGTTACACATCTGATCGGCATGATTTAGATCTTCAATGGCTTGTCAAAAGAATTTATGAGTTTTCTAGGTCACATCCAGCGCCCGAACAATGGATGCGGGCATTCCTTTCTCTTTATGATGTGGATACACAGACAAAGGTAGAAGAATTACCCTTTTATCCATATATCAAAGAGGACCTTTCTCTCGTTTTAAGAAGCTGTCAGGAACTGCTGGAACAAGCGCTCACTTTGTCAAAAGAGCCGGGTGGTCCAGCACCGAGGGCGGAGAATTTTATAGATGATTTAGAGCAAGTAAATGAATTAATAAGGCATCAAGATGATTTTGGAACACTTTATGAGCTTTTGCCAAATATCAATTTTAAAAGATTAAAGACTTGCAAAGGGGATGACTATGACCCAGCTCTGTTAGAAAAAGCAACAGATGCACGCAATCAAGCCAAAAAACAATTAGAAAAGCTAAAAGATGAATACTTTATGCGCAGTCCCGATCAGCATTTAAAAAGCTTGGCTGAAATGAAGCCAGTTGTAGAAACACTTGTAGAGCTTGTGATTCAATATGGAGAGCGTTTCGAAAGAGCCAAACAAGAAAAATCAATCGTAGACTTTTCGGATCTAGAACATTATTGTTTGCGCATTTTAGCGAAGCAGGACGCAGAAGGAAATCTCATTGAAACAGAAGCGGCTAAATACTATCAAAAGCAATTTGAAGAAGTACTCGTGGATGAATACCAGGATACAAATCTTGTCCAAGAAACGATTTTAAAGCTCGTGTCTAAAGGGAAACATCCTGCAGAAGGCAACCGCTTTATGGTTGGTGATGTGAAGCAGTCCATTTATCGCTTTAGACTTGCAGAGCCGATGCTCTTTTTAAATAAATATAAACAATTTAAAGCAGACAGCAAAGAAACAGGTAAAAGAATTGATCTAAATAAAAATTTCCGCAGCCGGGCTGATGTATTAGACAGTACCAACTTTCTGTTCAAACAGCTGATGGGAGAAACAGTTGGAGAAATTGAATATGACGAACAAGCTGAATTAAAGCTTGGAGCGAGTTATCCGCAAAGCGAAGACACGACGACAGAAATGCTTCTTGTTCATTTAGATCAGCACGACACAGAAAGCGATGAAGAACGAGAAGAGCTAGAGACGGTACAATTTGAGGCGAGAGTGATTGCAAAGAAAATAAAAGAATTGGTAGAACAGCCTTTTCAAGTGTACGATGCAAAACAGCAGCTGACCCGCAACTTGCAGTATCGAGACATTGTGATCTTGCTTCGCTCAATGCCGTGGGCTCCGCAAATGATGGAAGAGTTGAAGAAGCAGGGAATCCCTGTTTATGCGAATCTTTCCTCAGGCTATTTCGAAGCGACAGAGGTATCTGTCATTCTTTCTTTGTTAAAAGTGATTGATAATCCATATCAAGATATTCCGCTCGCTGCTGTTTTAAGGTCACCTCTTGTTCATTTAGACGAAAATGAGATGGCACTGATTAGAACCAGTGATAAAAAAGGCACTTATTATGACGCTGTGAAGGCATTTATGAGTGTGACACACTCTGATCATCCGACATGCAGAAAGCTGGAGCGATTCTTCCTTCAATTACGCAAATGGCGTGATTTTTCGATTCAGCATTCGGTAGCAGAACTGATTTGGGAAGTGTACCGAGATACACAATATCTAGATTATGTCGGCGGGATGCCAGGAGGTAAGCAAAGACAGGCAAACCTTCGGGCTTTATATGATCGAGCGAAACAGTATGAAAAGGCTGCATTTAGAGGACTGTTTCGATTTCTTCGATTTATTGAAAGAATGCAAGAGCGTGGAGATGATCTTGGAGCGGCAAAAACGTTCAGTGAAACAGAGGATGTTGTCCGCATGATGACCATTCATAGCAGTAAAGGACTCGAATTCCCTGTTGTATTTACTGCAGGACTTGGCAGGAACTTTAACATGATGGATTTAAACCAGTCCTACTTGCTTGATAAAGAATTAGGTTTTGGCAGCAAATATATTCATCCTGAGCTGAGAATTAGTTATGCAACATTACCGCTGATCGCGATGAAAAAAAAGATGAGAAAAGAGTTATTATCTGAAGAACTGAGGGTTCTATATGTGGCGCTCACAAGGGCGAAGGAAAAATTATTTTTAGTCGGCTCTGTCAAAAATCAAGTGAAAGCTTTAAGCAAGTGGCAAAATGCCGCAAACGGAGACGACTGGCTCCTCCCTGATTTTGAACGTTATCAAGCGAGAACATACTTAGATTTTATTGGCCCTGCTCTTATCCGTCATCAAGCGATGTCTTCTCTTTTAGAAGAATCGAGAGAAGTCGTTCTCTTGCATCCATCATCATTTTCTATCACCTTTCATCAAGCGTCCGATCTTCTACAAGAAGACATGTCACTTGAAAAACAAAAACAAGACGAAGTGGTACAAGCATTAATGGAAGGTGTGCCTGTTCAAGGATATGGCGATTACGAGGAGGAAGTAAAAGAAAGACTTTCATGGCGTTATCCATATTTAGCGGCCTCCCAAGTAGGGACAAAGCAGTCAGTTTCCGAGATCAAAAGAATGAAAGAAATACAGGATGAATACAGTGTGCCTTCTTCCATTCGAAAAGCTCATGCGACACTGTACGAACGACCGGCTTTTATGAAGAAAAAAACACTCACAGCCGCAGAACAAGGGACGGCCATGCATACAGTCATGCAGCATATCCCTCTTCCTTCAAATGAACCATATGATGAATCTCGTGTAGAAGAGCTGCTCCATTCTTTAAAAGAGAAAGACTTACTAACAGATGAACAAATCCAGTCCATCAATCGAGAAGGAATTGTGGCCTTCTTTTCTACTGCTATTGGTCAAAAACTGCAGAAAGCGGACTGGGTGAAACGAGAAGTATCGTTTAGTATGGTTTTACCGGTTAAAGAGGTATACAGCCATATTGATGCAGAAGGTGAACCTGTGCTCATTCAAGGAATGATTGATTGTTTATTTGAAGCAGATGGCAAGCTCTATTTACTTGATTATAAAACAGATCGAGTGACTGGCAGATTCTCAGGTGGATTAGAGGAAGCTGAAGCGATGTTAAAAAAACGCTATGAAACACAAATATCGTTGTATTCAGCAGCGGTAGAACGTTTAACAAACAGAACATTAGAGGAGAAAATCCTTTATTTCTTTGATGGAAATCTAGAAATTTCTTTATAGGTGGAATGAATGAGAGGTGAATCACATGAGGATTCTGCATACAGCGGATTGGCATCTAGGGAAAACCCTTGAAGGCCGAAGCCGGCTTGAGGAACAAGCGGAGTTTTTAGATGAATTAAATCAAATCGTCAAGGATGAACACATTGATGTCATTGTGATGGCAGGCGATGCCTTTGATACAGTGAACCCTCCTGCTCGCGCAGAACAGCTTTTTTATGAAAGTTTGTCTGCATTATCTGATAAAGGAAAGCGTCAGGTGGTTGTGATCTCTGGCAACCATGATAACCCAGACCGTTTATCAGCCGCATCTCCTTTAACGAATGAGCAGGGGATTCATTTAATTGGATATCCGACAAATGATTTAATTCATGTCGATGTTTCTTCTGCAAGTGAACGTCTATCTATTGCCGCACTCGCTTACCCGTCTGAAGCAAGGCTAAACGAGGTGCTGGCTGAAACATTTGAAGAGAAACTGCTTCGTGATCAGTACAATTTAAAAATACAACAAATGTTTCAACATTTAAGCAGCCAATTTCAGGCGGATACGGTCAATATCGCAACAAGTCATATTTATGTGGCAGGTGGCAGTCAAACGGATTCGGAAAGGCCGATTGAAGTGGGAGGCGCATATACCGTTGCGGCCGAAAGTCTGCCTGAGGCGGCTTGTTATGTCGCATTGGGGCATTTGCATCGCCCCCAAACCATTAAACGTGCCAAGACGATTGCCCGCTATTCTGGATCTCCACTTGCATACAGCTTTTCTGAAGCAGGCTACGCCAAATCAGTCACCATTGTGGATGCAAAACCGAATGAAACAGCAAGCTGGAAAGAAGTGTTTTTATCAAGCGGTAAACCACTTATGAAGTGGAAGGCGACTGAAGGGCTGAGCCAAGTACACAGTTGGCTGGATGAAAAGCGGGATCTTCAAGCCTGGATTGATTTAGAGATTCACTTAACAGATCAGCTGTCGATCGAACAAATTCATCAGCTGAGAAAACAGCATAGTGGATTTGTCCATATTAGACCAAAGTTTAAAGAGTTACAGCAAAAAGAAGAACAAAAACAAGCGGAAAAGCTCTCGATTGAAGAGCGGTTCGTGAAATTTTATGAGCGTCAGACAGGTGGAGGTCTACCTGATGAAAAAACTGTCAAGCTATTTTTAGAGCTTGCCAATGACATGCAAGAGGAGGAAGCGAATTGAAGCCGATCACGTTAACCATTAAAGGACTTCATAGCTTCAGAGAAGAACAAACCATTGACTTTAGCTCCTTATGTGATGCAGGTGTGTTTGGTATTTTTGGACCGACTGGAAGCGGAAAATCGTCCATATTAGATGCCATGACACTCGCACTCTATGGCAAGGTCGAACGTGCACTCAATAATACGCATGGTATTTTGAATCAAGCTGAAGAAAAGCTGTCTGTCTCCTTTACGTTCGCTTTGCAAAAGGAACACCATATTTCTTATAAAGTGGAACGTGCCTTTAAACGGGCAGATGAAATGAAGGTTAGAACGACGTTATGCCGATTGATTGAAATTGGTGATACGCAGACAGTTCTTGCAGATAAAGCAAGTGAGGTCAATCGTAAAATAGAAGAATTACTTGGTTTAACCATTGACGATTTTACGAGAGCGGTTGTTTTACCCCAAGGAAAGTTTGCGGAATTCCTTTCATTGAAAGGAGCCGACAGACGCCAAATGCTGCAGCGTTTGTTTAATTTGGAGAAATATGGTGATCAGCTCGTCAAACGTTTACGCGCAAAAGCTCAAAATCACTATGGACAGAAAAACGAGCTGTTGGCTGAACTGACTGGATTAGGAGAAGCTGGTCCAGAGGCATTAGCGAAAGCTAAAGAAGCAGCTGCGCAGGCGCAAGCCATTTTTCATGAGAAAAAACAAACGCGGGACGAAGCGTTCACTGCTTTTACAAAAGCACAAGCCATCTGGCAGTATCAAAAGGAACAAGAAGCGTACGAGAAGGAACAACACAACCTCAATCTGCTGGCATCCACGATGGAAGAGAAAAAGAATCAACTTCACATTGCAGAGCAGGCAGAGACATTAAAGCCTTATGCGGATGCATTAACAAAGGCTGAAAAGCAGCTCTCTCAAGCATCAAAAGAGAAGCAGGAAGCAGAAAAACATTTACTTCATCAACGAACGATCTATGATCAAATGACGCAGGAGTATGAGCAGGCACGGCAAAAGAAAATGGAAAATGAGCCAGAGCTTCTTCAAAAGAAAGAGCAGCTTATTCAATTAAAAGAGATTGAACGAAAAAAAGAAACAGCTCTTCAGGAAAAGACCGTACTAGAGCAGCAAAACCATGAAAAAGCGCAGCAATTGACTCAAAAAAAAGCGGAAGCCGAAAACGTGCAATCTTTATTAGAGCGTGCGCTTGCGAAACAAACACAGTTGAAGCATGAGCTGGAACAATTACAAGTCTCTGTCAAAGAGCGGAAACTTGTACAAGACGCACTTCGTTTCAGTGAAAATGTTCAAAGAATGAATGTGAGCATTCAAAAGGAAGAACAAAAGATTGAGGAGCTAAGACAGCGTTCAGAAAAGGCGACACAATCGTATGAAAAGCTTCAAAAACAGCAAAAAGATCATCATGAAAAAATAAATCAATCGTTTCAAGCGATAGAGCAATTGTATTTTTATGTATGTGAATTTGAACGAGGTCTTACAGAATGGAGGCATAAAGAGCAGGACAAAAAACAAGAAAAATTAAAACAGCGTGATGTTGTCAGATCGGCAGAATTAAGAAAAGAATTAGCGGCAGAGCTAGTAGACGGTGAACCATGTCCTGTTTGTGGATCGATTCATCATGATCCAAAGGCTGTGATAGACAATGACTATGAAGAAACGGTTGCCCAAATTGATGAATGGATTGTAAAAATGGATAAAGAGCTCAAGCTGGCAGAGGAATATGCTAGAGACATGTTTGCTGCAAAGCAGCTGCTTGAAACGCATGCCAATCAATTAGTCAAACAGTTCTCCTTTTTATCTCAAAAAGCCTCCGATTCGGAAGTAGCTGCAGCAGTAGAAGCAGTACAGAATCCGCAGTCTTTGCACCAGCTGATTCAAGAATGGAAAGGGTTAAAACAAGATATTCAAGCAATCGAAAGCAAACGAGCTCGTTTAATGGACGTCACTTATGATCAAGCGGCAGAAATGAGCAAAGTAAAAGACCAACTGACATTTGAGCAGCAGCGCATACAAGAACTAGACATGCTGATCAAGGAGCTTCGATCTGAGCTTTCCGAACAACTGACGCAATTTGAACAGACCTTTCCTCACCTGACAATCAACCAAGTGCAGGAAATGCAGCAACAAATTGATGAAAAGGATCAACAAGCGGAAGGTTATCAAGAGCGTATTGAGAAGAGTATTTCTTTTCTAGAGGAAAAACAGCAGGCAAAAGAGCATCTGCAAACAGCTATATACGATCTAGAGAAGGAACTCGATAAGCTGGCGCATCAGCTGGGAAGCCAGCAACACCTGATCGATCAATATGAAACAGATTTACAGCGATATCCTTTAAAAGCCGCTTCTCTTTCTGATGAACTGGACGAAGTTCAACAATCTCTTGTTCATCTAAATGAAAAAGAACAGCAATCGTACGAGCAATTTAAGCATGCACAGCAATTATTTAGTGAGGCGCAAAGCCATTTCTCAAGCAGTGAACGTCAGCTCCAAGAGGCGAAGCGGCGAAAACAAGAAGCTGAGAAAGCGTGGCAAAAAGAAACAGCATCTACTCCTTTTGCTCATCCTCAGGAGATAGCACCTGCTTTAATGGATCGATCTGTACGTCTTACAGTCAAACAGGAAATTGAGGAATTTGAGGATAAAAGAAAGCAATGTGCAGCAAACTTAAAGCGAATTTCTGAACTGTTAAAAGGTGAGTCGCTGGATGAAGACGAGTGGACAGACATTCAACTAAAAAAAGAAGCGGCGGAAAAAGCGCTTGAAGAAGCGACATCGCTGAGTGGATCTGCACAGGAGCATCTGCGAGTGATTGAAGCAAACCATCAGCGCTTTGCAAGCATTCATGAACGCCTTGAAGAACTGCAACAAGAAATTGACCGGCTGGATAAGCTTCAAACGGTGTTTAAAGGGAATACATTTGTTGAGTTCCTTGCAGAAGAACAGCTAGAAAGTGTCAGTCGTGATGCTTCTCATCGTCTTGGGATTTTGACAAGACAAAGGTATGCCATTGAAGTCGATTCAGAGGGCGGTTTTGTGATGCGGGATGATGCCAATGGAGGTGTCAGACGTCCGGTATCCAGCTTGTCTGGGGGAGAAACTTTCCTGACGTCTTTAGCACTTGCCCTTGCTCTGTCTGCACAAATTCAGCTGAGAGGTGAGTTCCCGCTGCAATTCTTCTTCTTAGATGAAGGATTTGGTACACTCGATCAAGACTTGTTAGATACGGTGATTACAGCATTAGAGAAGCTACAATCTCAAAATTTAGCTGTTGGTGTGATCAGCCATGTGGAAGAATTAAAGATGAGACTGCCAAAGAAACTGATTGTCCACCCAGCAGATCCAAGCGGGAAAGGAACAACAGTCTCGATGGAATTAATGTAAAGTGAGGTGATCTCAGGATGGCAAAGCAAACGATTGGATTATGTGAGCTATGCGGAAGACAAGAGGTCGTCCTTACAGAACATCACTTAACGCCAAGAGAAGAAGGAGGGGCCTTTCTACCGACTGCCTTCCTGTGTATCCCTTGCCATAAACAAGTACATGCTCTTTATACAAACCAGGAGCTTGCCGCACGTTTGAATACGCTGGATGCACTAAGACAAGATGAAAAGCTTGTTCCGTACATCAAATGGATTCGAAAGCAGCCGGCAAGCAAGCTGGTCAAAACAAAGAAATCAAGACAACGCAGAAAGAAATAAGCATAAAAAAGCGCTCCTCTAAATGAAATGAGTGTAGAGGAGCCGCTTTATGCATTGCCTACCATATTCTGATCATTTAAGTCAGGATCCACATAGTTGGTGGCGCTAATGCCATTATTTAAAATCAAGAAATCTCCGGTATTCCCCGCTCCAGAGCCTAAAGCAGATTTTGAAGAACTTTTAGGCGAAAGATAAAATGAGTCACCGACGTTTACGACGCCCCCAGAAATCGAGTTAATGTAAATGGGTCCGACAATTGCTGGCATAATCGACATCCTTTATTCGAAGTCATATCACCATCATATGCGCAGGTAGGTCCAATTGTGAGTTTGGCGGATGTTCGTCGTTGTTGCTAAATAACTCTCGAATATGCTTCACTCGCGCAACGGCATTTATTCCGCACGTAGAGCCAATTTGATAGATAGAGGAGGAAGAGACCCCTTCTACATGAATGGACGAAACTTTAATGAGAGGCTTTTCATGATAAAAGGCCGTTCTAACCGCTCGTTCTGGCAGCATCAATGGGATTGGCTCATAATACACTTCAAATTCTTTTGCATCTAGGTTTTCAGCTTCATTTCCATAAAACAAACTAATCGTTCGCTGAACAGCTAACACCTTCACGTTCGGGCATAACTCTTGTGTATCACCAATTTGAACCACACTCGAAATCCCCACAGAATTCACCTTCGAGAACTTCACTTGAGATGTGCGCTTAATCATTATCGAGGGGCTAGAGGAACAAACGGGCCAATAATTAATGATTCTGGCGGTGTATCGAAAATCGATGACAGTTGTACATGGTCCGTGTCCCCGATAATAAATAGGGAAGAGGACGATACCCCAACTACTTTAATGCTTCCAGTTTCGATGTTGCGGTTGACGACTGTGAAATTCATCCGTTTTCCTCTCCTTTCGTTTCATTTGGAATATGGGCTAAAAAGTGCTCGATTGCCCGTTTGACATCATGTTTCACGTATTCAGCAATTTGCTCGGAACGTTGAAGCGGGGTCATATCTTCCCTTTGTGGCAGCTGCCCGGCATAATATTTGATTCTGCTGTCTATTTGTTTTCGAATGTCCTCAATGATATGGTGCTTGTTGCTTTCATCAAGCGAGCCTTCGTATCGCTGCTCTAGTTCTTCAAGAAGCTGCGGTGCTTCTTCATTTAAGAATGCATCGACAAGCTGGCGTGTTTGATTGAAAAATTGATCAGCCATTTCTTGCTGCATCATTCCAATTCCCGGGGTTGTTGTTTGGCCCACTTCAAAATTTTGAACACTATTTGGATCAGATGGATTGAGGCCGATATTTAATGTGCCTTCCAGCCGCTCGATTTTCAGTTGATCAAATTGATAATCAATCCGTTCAATCGTTGTTGTCGGTTTATCTTTGATCATTTGCATTTCCTGCTGAAGCTCGTTAAGCCTTTTTTCAAGCATCATGATTTGCTGTGTTTGCTTTTGAATGATGCCATACATTTGTGAAGCGCTGTTTTGATAGTCATACATATGCATACACCTCCGGGGATTGCAGATGAACTTATGTTGTTGGTGACTGAAGCGGTACAAAAGGTGCCGTGCTTGCGCCTTGAGACTCTTCAATTCCTTGTGTGCCTGCTGCGGCAGGTGCTGCTTCTACGTAGCTACCAGTGTTATACAGATTGGAGAGTGCTTTGATTGATCCAGCACTGCCGATTTGCAGAACGGATGAGTTACTCACAGACTCCACACGTAAGTAATTAATTTGTATCGCTTGATTAATATAGAAGTTCAACGGATTCTCACTCCTTACAAGTTACCAACAAGCGGTTGATCAATGACATCACTATCATACGTATTTGTCACACTTTTATAGTTGCTAATGCGTAATTGATCACCAGTGTTAAAACTGCCTGCGCCAGCAAACGTTTTAACCTGACTATTTGGAGAAATGGTGATGCAGTCTCCAACATGAACGACTCCGCTCGTTCCGACGGCATTTACTTTAAAGGCTCCAACAATAGCCGGCATAGCGGTGCACATCCTTTAGAAAAATAGGGCACTTCGTTTTTGGGCGTTTCACCATAGCTTATGATGGGTCTTTTAATATGTGATTGTCTTTTTGAAGAACTTTGATGAGAGGAATGAAGTGTATGGTTTACCCTTTATTCGAGCATTCTTTAGAGGTGGTTTTAATGCCTTTATTTAAGAGTGTGTCAAGCTCTTGACTGCACCTGATAGTTTCTTCGGCATTCATTCCGAATTTTTTTGCGGTCTCAATCAAATGTAATCTTTTTTGTTCAATTTCATAATTGATCATAACGGACGCCAACTCTCACATTTTTTATCAAATAGAAGGATATGGTTAGTATACCCTATTTTTCTATAAAAAAAGCTCTTTCGTCAATATGAGAACTAAAGTGACAAAATTCGAAAGTGTGTTTACAGGCGCGATGTCTCTTTTTTAATCTCAGTTTGTAAATAACGTCGTCTTTTGTTGATATACTGTCGGATTAATTCTCGCTCTGAACGCAGCATGTCTTGTCGGTTTTTCGTATATGGATCCTCTCCAATTCGCTGCTCAATCGAAGCATGCCATGTCTCAATGATGGGGAGAAGCCGTTTTTCTAAAAAATGTGTATCTAGTACGTGCTGGAAAAGGGCATAATAGTCTCTTTTAAATGCAGGGATGTCTAGCAATCTAGCGGTTAATGTATTGAAACCGCTGACTGGAATATAATCAAACGCCATTTCTTCTCCATGAATATCACGACCCCAAGTCGCATCATAATCCCAAGGCATTACTTGAAACCTTCCTTGATCATTCACATAAAGCGCATAGTTATGAACAAAGCCATCAAAATTTTGGGTACACACGACACCAATGAGCCAGCGGAAATATTGTGTTACATCAAGGTACTGCTCAATCTTATTTGCAAACGTGTCGTCCCTTGCGGTGTTCAAAAAGTAAATAAATTCACTCAGCTGCTTGTCGTGTTCAGAAGTTCCCGTTTTTTTCTCATAACCGAGAAGAAGATGTTTTTTTGGCTTTTTATCAAATGAACTTAAAAGAGAGAAATTGGCGTCATCATCTACAGCATAATAAATGCCGCCTCCATGCAGCTGTCGTTTTTGGAGGAACAGCTCATCTACAGATTCTATTTTTAAATAAATGCCTTCTTTTCTTCCATTAATGGTCAGAAACACATGAGAAGCGGATGGGCTGAATACACCCATCTGTTCAAAGAAATAAAAAGACAGCCTGTTGCGAATGAAAGAAGGATCATTGTACTCTGCATTTAAGTGAAAAAGGGATTCACCCTGTCTTTGCTTTGGTTTTCGATATTCAATTTGATAGGATTTTTTCTTGAGCTTTCGGATGTGTGATCCTCGGTATGAGGCATAAATATGTGACTTCGTTTGGCCGGTTTTCAGAATGGCCTCGACGGGTTCATCGTTCCATACGTCCTTTTTTAATTCCATGAGATCTTTTGGATGAATCCAGATATCCAGTTGTTTTAAAGGTTCTGTGTCCATGCGTTCATCACCCTCCTATATCTCCTCCACTATATGAAAATGAAGGAATGTCCTGTACCTGCTGGTAGGTATTCATGGAGTTTTCTAAGAAAGAGGCATTCGCCAAGAACACTTGTCTACCGAGTCTCGTAACATAAAGCAGAGAAGATAAACAGCTTTGTCTGTTTGTTTTGTCAGAGCACAGTTTGGGAGGGGAATTGTTCGTGAGCACATTTGATCATTCGCATATTGAACATGCAGTTGATTCACTTCGAAGTGAGGGGCGTGATCAACACTTAGATCGTGAACCAGAATCGGGATATTCGCACAAATCATCTCGTTCTCGTCATTCAAATCGCCGTCACTGGTTCTTTGGTGGAGGAGGCTGCCGTAAGTCACATCGCAGCAAAAAAAGCCATAAAAGCTATCGCTCTAAAAAAAGCTATCGCTCTAAAAAAAGTCGCTGCTCAAAGAAAAGTGTAAAGAGCGAGAAACCATGCAAAAGCAAAAAGTCGTATAAAAGCAAAAAGTCATACCGCAGTAAAAAGAGTAAACCAAAAAAATCATGCCGCAGCAAACACAGATCACATCATAAGAAAAGCTGCCGCAAATCACACCGCAGCCATCGATCTAAACGTTCTCATCACCATAAACGGAGTCACTCTTGCCGAAGATGCGGAAAGAAAAAACATCATTCCCGCCATCAAGGAAATGTTGATCGTAAATGGGATCAAGGGAATATGTGGGAGTATCGACGCTACCGCTAAATATCAGGTCTTCATTTTTGAAACCCTTTTTAAAAGAGAGTATGATAAAAAAGGGTTTTTTTTATTTCGTAGAGAAATAAAAATGAGACATCATAATGTAGTGAAATGAAGATTGTGAGGGGAAAACATGAAGTTTTTTACAGGTGAGATACATAACAGATTGTTTATCGGGGTCGTCATTGATGATGAATGGGTGATGGACGTCAAAAAGGCAGAAGCAAAACTATTTGAGCTGGAGACATTGCCAAACTCTTTATCTGAATGCATCAACATGGGGGACAAGTTTGTCGAACACGTCAAACAGCTTCTTGATTGGGCGGAGAAAAAAGAAGAAGACCGCGGCTCTTATGTCTATCCGCTTTCGGACGTGACACTCCATGCACCGATTCCAAAACCAACGAAAAACATCATGTGTGTTGGGAAAAACTATCAAGATCACGTCATGGAAATGGGAAGTGCGGCAGATATTCCTAAAGACGTGATGATCTTTACAAAGGCGCCTACCTCTGTTGTAGGGCATGAAGCGGACATTCTTCTCCATGAAGATGTGACAAGTGAATTGGATTACGAAGGGGAGCTTGCCATTGTCATTGGCAAAACAGGAAAGAATATTGCTCCTGAAGAGGTCCACGACTACATTTTCGGTTACACCATTTTAAATGATATAACGGCAAGAGATTTGCAGAAAAAACACAAACAATTTTTCATCGGAAAAAGCTTAGATACAACTTGTCCAATGGGACCTTATATCGTTCACAAGTCAGTGATCAAGGATCATGGAGCACTCCATGTGGAAACAAAGGTAAACGGAGAGGTTCGTCAGTCTGCCAGTACGGAATTAATGATCTTCCCAATTGAAGACATTGTGTCAACTCTTTCAAAAGGGATGACGCTGGAAGCGGGAGACATCATTGCAACAGGTACACCTTCTGGAGTCGGCAAAGGTTTTGAACCGCCAAAATTTTTAGCCTCAGGCGATCAGGTTGAAGTAACAATTGAACCAATTGGGACGTTATCAAATCGCGTCAAATAAAGGCGTGTTGACACAGGATTGTCGCTTTGTGTTCGACTTATTTCGTGGTACGATGAGAAGGTAATTGTTCTGATAAAGGGGGAAATCACAAATGGGAACACATTTACATATTACAGCGTGGGTGCTAGGTATTATTTTATTTTTCGTTGCCTTTGCATTAGCAGGTAAAAACGATAAAGGCGCTAAAATTGTGCATATGATCGTACGCCTATTTTACTTGATTATTATTGCAACAGGTGTAGAGCTGTATGTTCGCACAGGAATGAAAATCCCGGGTTACGGGGGCGAGTATGTTGGAAAAATGATACTTGGTATTCTTGTGATTGGTTTCATGGAAATGGTCCTTGTACGCAAGAAAAAAGGAAAATCGGTGACGGGTGTATTCATTGGTTTTATCGTGGTTGCTATTGTGACCATTCTTCTCGGCTTACGTCTGCCGATCGGTTTCCATATCTTTTAAGATAAAAAGGGCATTGCTTATCAAAAGCAGTGCCCTTTTTATGTGAGATCAAACTGAGACATCAGCCGATGACCGTCAGACGTCGTCCATTCCAATTGAACTTGATTTGTACCCGAATGATGGTGGCATTGAAGGGCAAGTGATTGCATGTCTCCTGAAAACTGAAAAAAAGACACGCGATGAGAAGGATGGAAGGAAGAGAAGATACAATCATAGACGGAAAAGCCAAGCTGTTCTACATAGTCAATGATCTGATAAAAGACGCTTTCCGGTACGAACATGAGCAAATCAAGCCACCCTTTAGAAAGAGACGCTGTATATTGAATGCGTTCACCGCCTTTTACCTCCATCAACTTCCCATTCTCACAAAGAACGACAGACCCGAGCAATTCTCCTTTTGTCCATCGATCCTTTTCTTTCAAACAGATCATAGAACTTTGAAGGCTTTCAGGTAGCATGATGTCTCCTTCTTCGTCTTCAATCAGACAATGACCGTTTTCCATCAGTAAGTACCCGTTACACCATTTTGGGTGGTTTTGCTGAAGATATGTCATTCGGTTCTCCATGAGCAAAAGCTCCTTTCCTCTTTCTTTTCTTACCAAATGAAGCTTGTCCTATACACAGGGGGAAAAAAGGACAAATCAACTATCAAGGAGCCGATGCATAAACTAAGAAAGGCTAAATGAGAACACTTGATGAAAAACGGATGGGAGCTGATGATGATGTGTGGAATAACAGGCTGGGCAGACTTTAAAAAGCAGCTCATCCAACAGGATCATGTAATCAATCAAATGACAGATACATTATCTAAACGAGGGCCGGATGATACAAATACGTGGAAAAGTGAGCACGTTCTTTTCGGCCATAAACGGTTAGCCGTTGTCGATGTTGAAGGCGGAAAGCAGCCGATGACATATACCCATCAACACCATGATTATACGGTGGTATACAATGGAGAACTCTATAACACGGAGGATATACGAAAAGAATTATTCAAAAGGGGGCACCGCTTTCTTGGGCATTCTGATACAGAGGTTCTTCTTCACGCCTATACAGAATGGAAGGAAGAGTGTGTGACCCATTTTAATGGAATTTTTGCATTTGTCATTTGGGATAGTGAGCGTGAATTATTATTTGCAGCGAGAGACCGGCTCGGTGTCAAGCCATTTTTCTATACAGAACGTCATCATTCCTTTTTGTTTGGCTCAGAAATCAAAGCACTTCTAGCTCATCCTGAAATGAAAGCCAAAGTGGATCATGAAGGGTTATCAGAAATCTTTGGTTTAGGGCCGTCTAGAACACCAGGGCAAGGCGTATTTAAAGGGGTGAAAGAGCTGAGACCTGCTCATGCCTTAACCTTCTCAAAAGATGGTTTGCGTGTGTGGAGGTACTGGAATGTCAAAAGCAAGCAGCATACAGATTCGCTTGATGACACCGCTCAGCACGTGAAGGAACTCTTTACGGATGCTGTTACAAGACAACTTGTCTCTGATGTGCCTGTATGTACGTTTTTATCGGGCGGTGTGGATTCTAGTGCCATTACGGCCATTGCCGCCAAGCACTTTGAGAAAATAGGGAAAGCCCCGCTGCATACGTATTCCGTTGATTACGACGGAAATGATCAATTCTTTGAAGCAAGTCAATTTCAGCCGAATGCTGACGGTCCGTGGATTGATCGAATGACCAAAGCGTTTCAAACGAATCATCACAGCTGTATCATCGGGCAAAAAGAGCTGGCTTCTTATTTGAAAGAAGCGGTTGAAGTGCGAGATTTGCCGGGGATGGCAGATATTGATTCTTCCTTACTATGGTTCTGCCGAGAAATTAAAAAGGATTTTGTTGTTGGTTTATCAGGTGAATGTGCAGATGAAATTTTTGGAGGTTACCCATGGTTTCACATGGCAAGCGAAACCAATGGATTTCCGTGGATGAGATCAACGGAAGCACGCATTCAGCTTCTTCAAGACTCATGGCAAAAGAAATTATCACTGAAGGAATATGCGCAAAGCAAATATGAAGAAACCGTGGCAGAAACCCCTCTTTTAGATGGGGAAACTGGAGTAGATAAAGCCCGAAGAGAACTTTTTTACTTAAATATGATTTGGTTTATGACAACACTGCTGGATCGAAAAGATCGTATGAGCATGGGGGCGAGCCTTGAGGTACGTGTTCCATTCGCAGATCATCGTCTTGTTGAGTATGTATGGAATATTCCTTGGGAAATGAAAATGTATGGAAATCGGGAAAAAGGGGTTTTGAGAAAAGCATTAGAGGGAATTTTACCGAATGAAGTGCTTTATCGCAAGAAGAGCCCTTATCCGAAAACACATCATCCTGCTTATACTCAGGCGGTAAAAGAGATGTTAACAGATTGTCTCGCGCAAAAGGATTCTGTGCTTCATGAATTTTTAGATCCACATCAATTAAAACAGCTGATTGAAACGGAAGGGGCTTCTTTCCAGGTTCCTTGGTATGGTCAGTTAATGAAAGGCCCACAGCTCATTGCCCATTTGGCACAAATTCATCATTGGTTTGAAACATATCGAATTGATATAGAAGCATAACAAAGGGTCGACTTTCTTGCACTTGTTGAAAGGAAGTCGGCTTTTTTGATACATAACATGAGACTTTTAGAGCACATCAAAAGTTGATCTAACCGCTTCAATTTGTATAATTAACTTAAAGTGAATTAATTTGGAGGAAAAAGGATAATGAAAATCATTGTGATCGGAGCAGGACCAGGGGGACTTGCAGCAGCTATGATGTTGCAAAGCAAAGGACATGATGTTCATATATATGAAAAACAGTCCTTTGTTGGCGGACGTAACTCTAAGTTTCAACTTGGTGATTTCACGTTTGATACAGGTCCTACTTTTCTCAGTATGATTCATATTGCAGAGGAACTGTTCACCTTTGCCGGTAAAAATCTCTATGATTATATAGATGTGATTGAATTAAAAGAAATGTATAGATTAATCTTTCAAGATGAGAAGCTTGATATGATTCGAGATCGAGACGAAATGTACAAACGGCTAGAAGCCTTTGCACCTGGTGAGGGCGAGGGGTATGTACGTTTTATGAATGATACAAAACGAAAAATGGACCGCCTAACGCCGATTCTACAAAGTAAAATGGATCGTTTCCATCATTATTTGCGTCCAAAAGTCATCAAAGCACTTCCTCAGCTCTCATTAAATAAAAGCTTATATGATGTGCTGTCGGATTATTTCTCAAATGAATCAGTGAAATATGCCTTTACATTCCAATCAAAATATTTAGGGATGTCACCTTGGGAATGCCCAGGAGCGTTCTCAATTCTTTCCTTTATGGAGCATGACACAGGCGTTTATCATCCGAAAGGCGGAGTGAATCAGCTGTCAGAAGCGATGGCAAAGGCAGCTGTTGAATCTGGGGCTACCCTTCATCTATCAACTGGAGTTGGCAAGTTGCTGACGGAAGGCAGGAAAGTGAAGGGCATTCGCTTAGAAACTGGTGAAGAAATACAGGCAGATGAGGTGGTCGTAAATGGTGATTTTGCACACGTGATGACAAAGCTTGTAGAGCCGGGTCTTTTAAAGAAATATAGCGAGAAGAAACTGAAAAAGAAAAAATTCTCATGCTCCACCTTTATGCTGTACCTAGGTTTAGATACGATATATGATGAGCCGCATCATACCATCGTTTTTTCCGATGACTATGCGAAGTTCGTCAAAGAAATTACGAAAACCTTTGAGCTGCCGGATGATCCGTCCATTTATATTCAAAATGCAAGTGTGACAGATGATTCGCTTGCGCCAAAAGGCAAGTCCGCTCTTTATGTGTTAGCACCCGTTGCCAATAATCAAAGCGGTATTGACTGGGAAGCGCATCAAGAAGAATTTAGAGAGCTTGTGCTGGATACGCTGGAGCGGAAAACAGGCTTTAAGAATATCAGGCAGCATATTGAAGTCGAGCGGATGATCACGCCTAAGCACTGGGAAGAAGAGATGTACGTGTATGAAGGAGCTACATTTAATCTTGGTCACCAGTTGACGCAGATGATGGTACTCAGGCCGCATAATGAATTTGATGAGTTGAAACACTGCTGGCTCGTTGGTGGAGGAACCCACCCGGGCAGCGGATTGCCAACCATTTTAGAATCAGCGCGTATTACGACAAATGCGATTCTGTCAAAAGAGAAACATACGCACAAAAGAGTGCCACATCAAGAAAAGGGGAGCGCCTCATGAAAAAACATATATTGATTGCTGGCGGCGGTATTGGCGGAATGATCTCAGCCCTCTATTTAAAAAAAGCTGGACATGATGTCACCCTTGTTGAAAAAAATGAACGGCTCGGCGGGAGACTTGCTTTTGTACGTGAGAAAGGATATAAAGTAGATGAAGGTCCGACCATTGTCCTACTTCCTGATATGTTAAAAGGCATTTTACATGACGTAGGCATTGATGAAACATCTCTTGATCTCTTGCAGCTCGATCCGCTGTATACGATCCACTATCAAGATGGAACCTCCTATACGAAATACTCTGATACACTGCGACAACTAGAAGAAATCAAACGTGTATTTCCAAAGGAAGAACAGGGATATTTAACATTTATGCAAGAAATGACGGATCGGTTTCAAGAAGGGCAGGAAGCTTTTCTAGAAAAATCATTTCATGAAAAACGAACCTTTTTTACAAAAGCGAACATGAAGATTTTAATGAAATTAAAAGCATATCGAACCGTTCAAAGTTCTCTCAAAAAATATTTTTCAGATGAGCGCCTCCGAGATGCATATGCACTTCAAACCCTTTATGTCGGAGGAAATCCGTATGAAGCATCTGCGATTTATTCGCTTGTTTCATATAGTGAGCACGCACACGGAATTTACTATTTAAAAGGCGGATATGCGAGTTTAGTAGATATATTGGAGAGACAGCTCTTAAAGACGGGTGTACACATAAGAAAAAGTGAAGAAGTCGCACAATTTGAGTTTGAGGGGAAACGTGTGGTCAAGGCAAAAATAAATGATGAGCACATAGCAGCTGATGCATTTGTGATGAACGGAGATTATCCAGCGGCGTTAAAACAGCTTGGTTTAGGTGAACAAGACCGGCGTAAATACGTTCCATCCTCCGGCTGCGTGATGGTGTATCTAGGGTTAAACAAAGTATACGATGAAGCACCTGTTCATCAATTTTTCATGGGAGAACACTTTGATCAGCATATGAGAGAGGTGTTCCAAACGAAAACGATACCTCAAGATCCATCATTTTATACTTTTAATCCATCGACCATCGATCCATCCCTTGCCCCAGAAGGCAGCAGTGTCCTATATATGCTCATTCCTGTTCCATCAGGAGATCACATCAATTGGGAACAAGAGACAGACTTTGTGGATAAAATGGTGGAGCGTCTTGAGAAAAGAGGCTTTCCACAGCTGCGAGAGGCGGTTGTCTGGCAAAAGGTGAGAACACCGAATGATTCAATGCGAGAAGGATTGTTTGAAGGCGGCAGCTTTGGCCTCGCTCCTAATTTGTTTCAATCAGGTGTGTTTCGCCCACAAGTAAAGGTTGCAGATGTAGACAATCTATATGCGGTAGGTGCTTCCATCCATCCCGGCGGCGGGGTACCGATCGTGATGCAAAGTGCAAAGCTCATGGCTTCTGTACTGCTTAAAGAGCTGAACAACAGAAAGGAAGTGAAGCTAAGTGGTTGATGTGCAAACAGCATTGAAAATATGTGAAGAGACCATTCAAACCCATTCAAAAACGTTTTATCGTGCCTTTTCCATGCTGCCTAAAAAGAAAAGACAGGCTGTTTGGGCCGTATATTCTTTTTGTAGGAGAGCGGATGACATTGTAGATGAGTCTCCTTCACCAAAGGAAGAACTGGCGTCTTTTCAGGAGGCATTTGAACGTTTCTTGCAAGGAGAAGTAGATCGTGATGATCCAATGTGGGTGGCGCTGGAGTATACATTTCAACAGTTTCGTATGGATGAATCCCCATTCCGTGACCTGCTGCGAGGACAGGAGATGGATTTAGAGCAACATCGATATGAAACGTTAGATGAACTGCTCATCTATTCCTATCATGTCGCAAGTACAGTTGGATTAATGCTGCTTCCGATCATTGCACCGCGTAAAAAAGAACAGCTAAAAGAAGCTGCGATTTCCCTTGGGATTGGCATGCAGTTGACCAATATTCTTCGAGACATTGGTGAGGATAAGGCGGAAAGGAACCGCATTTATTTGCCAAAACAAGTCATGGATCAATTTGGGTATACAGAGCAAGAATTACAAGAAGGGATCGTCAATCAAGCCTTCCAGCATGTATGGGAATATATTGCTTTTGAGGCAGAGGCGTACTATGAGGAATTTTTTGACCATCTCCATGAATTCCCACTTTATTCAAGGATACCAGTGAAAGCAGCTGCTCACTTTTATAAGGCTATTTTAGATAAAACTAGAGAAAACGAATACCGCGTCTTTACGAAGCGGTCATATATTTCAACACAAGAAAAAGCACTTATTTTAGAAGATATTACGTAATGAAAAGAAGACAAAGGGTAAAATAGAGTTCGTTCGTTTTAGCCCTTTGTCAACAATCTGAAAGGACTGCACCCGCAGTCCTTTTTATGTGGAAGTAAACCGGTACTCCGTCCACACCCTTGAACGCCACCGCCTATACATGAAGATACCTCTTACCCATTCATCCACGATAAAAGAAATCCAAACCCCGATAAGGCCCATTTCAAGTTGAATGCCTAATAAATAAGCGATCGGAAGGCCGATGCCCCACATTGAAATCATCGCCATATAGACTGGAAACTTCGCGTCACCAGCTGCCCGCAAGGAGTTGATGATGACCATATTAAAAGAACGTCCAGGCTCTAAAATAATCGTCAATATGAGGAGGAGACTCGCTATTTGAATGATCTCACTGTTGCTAGTGAAAAAAGTAAGTAAATGCGTCGATGATAAAGATAAAGCAGTAGAAGAAAGAAGCGAGATGGCAATGGCCCAGTATAAGCTTTTCATGCATCTTCGATAGGCCGCATCAAATTCTTTCGCCCCGATCAGGCGCCCAATTAAGATTTGTGTTCCTTGGCTAATGGCGGCACCAAATAACATAATGAACATCATCAAATTCTGGGTATAGACTTTTGCTGCCAGTGCTTGCGTGCCCATAAATGTGATAAACAGCGTAATAATCATTTGAGAGCCATTATAAGAAAGTTGTTCTCCAGCAGAAGGAATGCCGATTTTTAGCAGTTTTTTTAAATGCGTTCGCTGGATGTAAAACATTCGCTTGAATGAAAACTGCAATCCAATGCGGTGTCGAACAATGAGAATCATGGCTGTAAGACCGATCAACCGTGCAAATGATGTGGAAAGAGCGACACCCATGACACCTAATACAGGGAAGCCAAATGGTCCGAAGATGACCAAATAATTACCAGCAACATTTAACAGATTCATACCGATGGTGACATACATCGTATCTCTCGTGAATCCATAGCTTTTTAAAATAGCACTATAGGTCATAATGAGCGCCTGAATAAAAGAAAGCAGGCCGACAATCTGTAAAAAGACGGTTGCATCTGGCATGAGCTCGCTTGATAATCCCATCATATGCAGGATGGGCACAGCTAACACAAACATAAGAAGACTGATCACAAAGCTAATGAGGAAGTTGGTGCCTAGTGATACATAGGCAACTTGGGTCGCTTCCTGCTTGCGGCTCGCTCCTAAAAGCTGCGCAATGACAATCGTCGTCCCAGTCGTAATGAAGCTGAACATCACAATCAATAGATTTAATAGCTGATTGCTTACCCCTACTGCGGCAACACTATTGTCAGAATACTGGCTGAGCATCAGAGTATCTGCGCTCCCCATCAGCATATATAAAGAGATTTCGATAAAAATAGGCCAAGTTAATGCAAATAATGAAGGGTGGGATTTTTCACTTTTGGCTTGAACCTTTTGTATTGTCAGTGCTTGTGGTTTCATCACATCACCTTCTTTCGTATAAATCCGATTTATAGTGTACCTTGCATCGACTATAATAAGAAGAGATGAAACCGAAACTTATTGGAGAAATCCGACTTCATAAGGGGATGAATATGGGTCCGTTTATTACATTTACTGTACCGCCATTTCCAGTCTATATTGCTTCAGGCAAAGGTGTATTCCATCGAGGAGAACGACATATCTCCAGAATTTTCACCGTATTTGATCTTCTTTATGTCACAAAAGGTGAACTGTGGATCACAGAAGACGAGGTGCCTCATCACGTAAAAGAGGGAGAATATATCATCTTATCACCGGGACTTGCCCATGGTGGACATCTGCCATGCAAAGAAGAAACACTTTATGAGTGGCTGCATTTTTCAATCGATTCATTTGAGTTTACAGATCGGCCGAGAGAACACTGGTTTGATATGAAGCAAAATCAAGCCACTTTTGAAAAAGCAGCAAGCTATGAATTTCGTCTGCCCCGAAAAGGAAAAGTGAAAGGGGGAAGCGTGCTACAGAAGCATCTTTCAGCGATGCGCGCTTTAAATGATGATGCGTCTGAACTTCAGCTCAAAAAGCAGCTTCAATTTGAGGAAATGCTCATTCATTTACAAAAAGAAGCATTTCATATTCCAAGTGCAAAGGAGACTGTCGCTTCAGAAGTGGTTCACTATCTTGAACGTCATTTTACGCAAAAATTACAGATGGAGAAGCTGGCAGAGATTCTTCATTATCATCCTGATTACATGACAAGGTGCATGCAGACCGTGTACGGACTGACGCCGAGCCAGTACATCAATCGACTCAAAATTGAAAAAGCCAAAAGCTTGCTTGCTTCAACAAATGAAAAAATAGCTCTCATTGCAGAACATGTAGGCATTGATGACCCTACTTATTTTTCAAAGCTGTTTCGGCAAAATGAAGGCATGACGCCTATCGAGTATCGTCATCTTGCTAAAAGAACGACAAAGTAAAGGAACGTGAACAGATGAAAGGAAAAAAAGAAGAGATTGTGAGCATACGTCCATTAGACGAAACCGATTTAGAAGTGGTATGGCATTTAAGGTTTAAAGCACCAGACCAGGCCTATCGAAAGTGGAATGCACCGTATTTTATTGAACATGACATATCGCTTGCTGCATTTAAAAAACGCTATTTACAGGATGATTCTGTCCTGCCAAAACTATTTGGCATTGATGTCGGAGGTGAATTAAAGGGCACAGTTTCTTATTATTGGGAGAATGAACGCACACGTTGGCTGGAGTGTGGGATTCTTATTTATGACTCACGTTTTTGGAATGGGGGCGTTGGAACAAAGGCATTGCGTCTATGGATCGATGAACTCTTTTCACACATTGATATTCCACGCATCGGTCTGACCACCTGGTCTGGAAATGAACGCATGATGCGTTGCGCAGAGAAATGCGGGTTTATCCTTGAGGGAAGACTGCGTAAGGTTCGTTACTATCAAGGGGAATATTATGATTCGATGCGGTATGGGATGCTGAGAGAAGAATGGCAAAGCCTTCCGAATCATTCATTTGAATAGTTGTTTTTAAGATTAGGAAAAAAGTATAGTAAGATTAAATAAATTGAAAAAGAAGGGTGGCGGATGAATGTGAAATGGATTACAGGTTGGTTTGTATCCATCTTAGTCGCAATCTACCTATTCGTTGATGCACCAAAACACGGGAAAAATAAATGGTTATGGGCTATCTTAGGTCTTTTACTCGGGCTCTTCACACTTGGAATATATCTCATTCAAACAGGAAGAAAAGGGTTGGGCTGGACAGTACTGATTGTGTCCATTTTCATCTATGCGATTGCCATCCTCGTCTTTGTCTCGTACTTTCTCATGCTGGTCTTCGGGTACTCCAACGCAAATTAGAGAGTACGGCTGTGGTGATTTGTTTCACTTCAAGTTGCTACCGATTGATGGTTTGATTGCGCCAAAGCATCATAGGATAAATGGTGATGGGGCTCGGGCAGGATGATCCTCATGTTTATCCATCTTATTTTATCTCATGTGGCTCACTGCTTTGGTCAAGTAAGTCCTTCATAA
The DNA here is from genome assembly GCF_038593395.1 of Bacillus sp. FSL R5-0397. Classification (NCBI taxonomy): domain Bacteria; kingdom Bacillati; phylum Bacillota; class Bacilli; order Caryophanales; family Bacillaceae; genus Bacillus; species Bacillus sp. FSL R5-0397. Next base: position 1,092,284 of record NZ_CP151992.1, read on the forward strand.
AGAAGGGCTTTTTTCTTTTATTTTTTGAGCAGGGACACCTGCAATGACAATCCGCTCTTCATGAAAGGAGCGATTCACTACTGCATTTGCTCCGATGGAAATATGATTCGCAATATAAATATTTCCAAACAGTTTAGCGCCAGGGCCGATCCATACATGATCTCCGATGACGGGCACATCTTTTTCATGATGGTTTTGACCGATATTCACACCTTGATGAATATCACAAAACGCGCCGATTTTGGCATGCTTGTTCACAATCAACAGCCCAGTATGGTTGATTCTGAGCCCAGGTCCAAATACACCAATTGGGATATCAAAGCCAAGCTGCATGCCTTTCTTTTTATGTAAGTAACGATAAAACCATTTGCGTAACGTAGCACCGCTATTCGTATAGTACTCATATTTTCGTAAATATCTTTGATATTTCCAAATATCATCCCCAAGCCACTTTGGTCTTTTTCGATTGATGGCAAGTGCTTTCTGATCTTGTGCCAAGTAGTAGTGAAGGTCATGCTTCGTTAAAATCATCAGATCTCCCTCGATTCCCTTTTGTTTCAGAGAAATTATACCATCATAACCATTTATATCAAGATAAAATAACGTTCATTTTTTGTTTTACTACATTCATTTCATTCGGCCGTCCTGTATCAAACAGGGGAGCTACAACGAATAGAGCAAAAGAACCAGGAGAATTGTTTTGTAATTTTTTTCAATAATTTTCATACTCAAACGTTACATCGCCCTTATGGCTGTAGATGTTTGTAAAAAATACACGAAATTACTCGTTAAAAAGAGAATATAGCATTCATATGCTTTTAGAATCATCTTTTTGAATACAATTGACTTTCGTATCTTACATCCTCTAGGCTAGTAAATGAAAATGATAATCTTTATCAATTGGAGGAGTGTTTTATTATGTCCATCAAAACCGTTTCTAAAAATCAGCAATTTTTAGAGCAACAAAGTCAAAGAGAATCTAATGCAAGGTCTTACCCGAGACGGTTCCCATTAGCCATGCAAAAAGCCGAAGGTATGATCGTGACAGATGCAGATGGTAGAGAATTTTATGACTGCCTAGCAGGTGCAGGAACACTTGCCCTTGGTCACAATCACCCGGTTGTTATAGATGCTATTGAACGTATGCTTCATGAAAAAAGACCGTTGCATACGCTGGACATCACTTCAGAGATTAAAGAAGAATTTGTGAATGAGATTTTTTCTCACTTGCCAGAGGAGTTTGCAAAAAGAGCGAAAATTCAATTTTGTGGACCAACTGGTGGTGATGCTATAGAAGCAGCAATTAAACTAGTCAAGACAGCAACGGGAAATCGTTCCATTCTATCATTCCACGGAGCATATCATGGTGCTACACATGGCACGATGTCATTAAGCGGCAACTTATCGCCAAAGGAAAAAGTACAAGGATTAATGCCAGATGTTCACTTCCTGCCTTATCCATATGAATACCGCTGCCCATTTGGAATTGGCGGTAAAGACTCACATCGCATTTCAAGCTCTTATATTGAGCGTGTATTAAATGACCCTGAGAGTGGAATTCTTTCGCCAGCAGGCATGATCTTTGAAGCGGTGCAAGGGGAGGGCGGCTCCATCCCGGCATCAATTGAATGGATACAAGAAATGAGACGAATCACAAAAGAAAAAGGAATTCCACTTATTATTGATGAGGTTCAATCAGGCATCGGTCGAACTGGTAAGATGTTTGCCTTTGAACATGCTGGTATTGTGCCAGATGTCATTGTGTTATCAAAAGCAATTGGGGGAAGCCTTCCGCTATCCGTTGTGATTTATGACAAAGACTTAGATCAATGGAATCCAGGTGCACACATTGGCACGTTCAGAGGAAATCAAATGGCGATGGCAGCTGGAACTGCTACGCTTAAATTTATAAAAGAAACCAATCTGCTTGATCATGTAGAAGCACTTGGTCAGCGTATGCAGGCCAATCTAAAAGACATTCAAAAACAAGTGCCTGCTCTCGGTGATGTGCGAGGAAGAGGATTAATGATTGGTGTTGAAGTTGTGAATCCAGATGAGAAACAGGATGTGGACGGCAGTTATCCAGCAAATCCAGAGCTAGCCAGTCTCATTCAAAAGAATTGTTTTGATAAAGGCTTAATTGTGGAGACAGGAGGCCGTTTTGGAAGTGTGATTCGATTCTTACCGCCTTTGATCATGACAGAAGAACAGCTTGAAAAAGTCATCACGATTTTTAAAGAGGCAGTTTACGATGCAGTCAACTAAACCATCTGTCGATTCATTATTTATTCAACAAAGCCAGCTTGGGAGGGAGTCCTTCCAAGCGGCTCTCTACACATCCATCGACAGCTTACTGGCAGAGTGGCAAACAAGCAGAGGACCGTATAGTGGAATATTGCCTGGGAAATTAGCGGCTCATGTCGAATCGTTATTCCAGATTCAACCGGCTGGTGAATCCATTGAGTCTGTTTTTCAAGATATAAAAAATCACCTTTTACCGCATTTAGTTGATGTGTCACATCCTAAATGCCTGGCACATTTGCATTGCCCACCTCTTATCCCTGCTCTGGCAGCAGAGGTGATCGTAAGTTCCTTTAACCAATCAATGGATTCCTTTGATCAAAGCGGCATTGCATCTTTGGTTGAGGAGGAAATCCTCAAGTGGTTATGTGAAAAATTTTCTTATGGAGAACGAGCAGATGGGACCTTTACGAGCGGTGGAACCCAATCTAACTACATGGGACTGCTTTTAGCAAGAGATGCATTTTGCGAAAACACTTGGCAATGGAATGTACAGCAGAAAGGGTTGCCGAGCGAGGCAAACCGTATGCGGATTCTTTGCTCCAAGAATGCCCACTTCACTGTGAAAAAATCAGCATCTCAGCTAGGTTTAGGTGAACAGGCTGTTGTGTTAGTTGAGACAGACGAACATCACCGAATGGACCTGCATGATTTGCAGAAGAAGCTTATGGAGCTTAAAGAGCAGGATTTGCTTCCATTTGCAGTCGTGGCGACTTGCGGGACAACTGATTTTGGCAGTATTGATCCTGTACGTGACATATATGACATGGTGAAGCCTTTCGGTTTGTGGATTCATGCAGATGCTGCCTATGGAGGAGCGCTTGTATTAAGCAAAACCTTCCAAGGAAAATTAGATGGCATCGAGCTGGCTGATTCGATCACGATTGACTTTCATAAGCAATTTTATCAGCCGATCTCCTGCGGGGCATTTTTACTAAAGGATAAAAGACATTTTGGTTTGATTGATTACCACGCAGATTATCTCAATCCAAAGGAAGATGAACTGGAAGGCATTCTGCATCTCGTGAATAAATCTGTTCAGACGACGCGCCGGTTTGATGCGCTAAAACTCCTTCTCTCTCTGCGTATGATTGGAGAAGAAGGATTTGCAAGTATCATTGACCATACCATCCATTTTGCGAAAGATGTGGCTACGTTGATTGAGAAAAATGAGCATCTTGAGGTGATCAATCCTGATCCAGAAATCAATGCAGTCGTGTTTCGTTTTATAGATGATCATCAAGCAGAGGACATCAATAAAATCATTCATCGCACACTTTTCCAAACAGGAACGGCTGTCGTAGCAAAAACAGTAGCCGATGGTCAAACTTGCTTAAAATTCACTTTGTTAAATCCGAGAACGACTATTACACATATTGAGGAAATCCTTTCTGACATTGTTGATATCGGGATCGCTCATATTCAATCCGGGAGGGTACTACGTTGAGTCAATATAAACAAATGGCTGAAAATACAACTATGCAAAGCTTTTTAAACTGTTTTTTACGTGAAACAGGAATTGATCGATCTGCAAAGAAAGAGACAAAAGCAGACGGCTCACTTGTATTTGTAGCAGCATTAGCAAAACAAGATCTTGAGCTTGTCATTCCGATTCGATATTTTTCGCCTGTAGGCCGCCATCTCTTTGATTTTCCCGTTCGCTTTCGCCCGCAAGGCAGTGAGCAACAGGGAACGATCATCGATTACACCACACTTGTTGCTTTATGTTCAAAGGAACTTCTCATTGAATACGGCCGCACAGATGCAGAGGATGAGTTCATGCTTCGCATCATTTTAAGCTGCCGGAATATTGAACGATTCATCAGAGAGAGAGAAAGTGATCGAGCGGCTCTTTCTTCAGCTGATTTTGAATATATTGAAGCGGAGCAGTCACTTCTTCTTGGGCATTTAACGCATCCTACACCAAAAAGCAGACAAGGAATGACAGAAGAGGAGGAAGCTATTTATTCTCCTGAGCTGAAAGGCTCTTTCCAGCTTCATTACTTTAAAGCACATCCGTCGATTGTGCTTCAGGATTCTTCTATTTCAAAGTCTGCGGCAAATCTCATGTTTGAGGAGCTCTTGCGCCAGATGCCAGAAGAAAAAGAGAGACTGACGACGTTAACAGAAGGCGGTGAATATGTCCTGATTCCGATTCATCCGCTACAAGTCCAAGTGGTCATGGAGAAAGCGTTCGTCAAGCGTTATATAGAGGACGGGATGCTGACGTATTTAGGGCCGCTAGGATCTGAATACACAGCGACATCTTCCTTTAGAACGGTCTATCAAAAAGACTCTGCGTACATGCTTAAATTCTCTGTCCCTGTAAAGATCACAAACTCTTTACGCGTTAACAAACAAAAGGAACTTGATCGTGGAGTTGAGATGTCTCGTATCTTAAAAACAGAATTAGGCGTTTCTTTATATGACAAATTCTCTGGATTCCGTGTAATTGAAGATCCTGCGTATCTATCTATTCAAGGGGATGAGGCGGAATCTGGCTTTGAAGTCGTCATTCGTCAAAATCCATTTTTGCATCATGAAAAAGGGGCAAGCTTAATAGCAGGGCTATGTCAGGATCATGCATACGGAGGAAAATCAAGGCTTTCAGGCATTATCCATGAATTAGCAGACGCTGAAGGCAGATCAACAGAAGATGTCAGTCGTGATTGGTTCACACAATATTTATCGATTGCGTTAGAGCCGATGCTTTGGCTGTTTGAAACGTATGGACTTGCCCTTGAAGCCCATCAGCAAAATGCTGTCGTACAGCTAAAGAATGGATATCCGCACACATTCTATTATCGTGACAACCAAGGCTACTATTATAGCGAATCGAAAAAGGATCAGCTTGCGAAGCTTGTTCAAAACTTAAGCGTCAGAAGTGAAACCATTTGTGCAGACGATGTAGCGGTTGAGAGACTGCGTTACTATTTCTTCTTTAATCATTTGTTTGGTCTTGTGAATGGTTTTGGTACAGAGGGGCTTGCAAAAGAAGAAGATTTATTAGCCCTGATTAGAGACACACTGCTTGCGCATGAAGAGACATATGGTGCATCTGAGCTGACGAACAGTCTTCTTCGGTCACAGGAGCTGCCTTCAAAAGCGAACTTACTCACGCGGTTTGAAGATATGGATGAGCTGACGGGTTCTTTAGAAACTCAATCCAGGTACACGTCTGTATTGAATCCGCTCTTTTTACATAAGGAGGCGCTGATTGGATGAGGCATCGAATTGGGTTCATTCGCGCTGAATATGAACGGGACGTCCAGCTTGTCCACAAGTGGATGCAAGAAGAGTATGTCCACCCATTTTGGCATTTGAATATTCCATTTCCTGCTTTTGAAAAGCACTTTTATCAGGCCATTCATGATCCGCATCAAACCCTTTATTTAGGAACCATTGATGGCACGCCGATGAGCTATTTTGAAGCATACAATGTGAAAGGGGATATCATTGAATCGTACTATGAGCCTTCTCCGCATGATCAAGGCATTCACCTGTTAATTGGAGAGCCAGATTATGTAGGGAAAGGATTTGCGGCTCCGCTGCTTCAAGCCATGACAGCATTTCAGTTTGAGCAGAACAAACGAACAGAAAAAATCGTGGCTGAGCCAGATATTCGGAACGAAAAAATGATTCATGTCTTTGAAAAGTGTGGATTCGAACGTGTGAAACCAGTCACTTTACCAGATAAAACAGGTCTTTTGATGTTTTGTCATCGAGATCGATTTGAAAGGAAGTATAACCATGACGCGGTTCAACAAGCAAAATAATGTAGTGGATGTCATTGGGATTGGCATTGGACCATTTAACCTAGGGCTTGCTGCATTATCTGAAGAAGTAGATGAAATTGACGCTTTGTTTTTTGAAAGAAGTGAAGCGTTCCACTGGCATCCAGGTATGCTCATTGAAGGGACAACACTTCAAGTCCCCTTTTTAGCGGATCTTGTCAGTATGGCGGATGTGAAAAGCAAATATAGCTTTCTCAACTATTTGCAGGAACAAAACCGTTTGTATTCATTTTACTTTCTAGAAGACTTCCATATCCCGCGCAAGGAATATAGCCATTATTGCCGCTGGGTCGCGGATCAATTAGATTCTTGCCGATTTGGCATGAATGTCGAATCTGTCTCCATCGTTGAAAAAGCTGGAGAAAAACGATATGAAGTGCATGTCCGACATGTGAAAGATCAAACGGTAGAGGTGTTTGAGAGTAAGCATCTTGTTTTAGGTATCGGTACACAGCCTGCGGTACCAGCATCTCTTCAGCCAGCTTTAGGGGATCGGGTGTTTCATTCTGCTGATTACTTGAAACGAAAGAAAGAAGGCTGTTTTAAAGGAAAATCCGTGACGGTCATCGGTTCTGGTCAAAGTGCGGCAGAAGTATTCTATGACATTTTATCAGACGATGAGGCGAAGGATATTCATTGGTTTACACGCTCTAAAGGGTTTTTCCCAATGGAATATTCAAATTTAGGTCTTGAGTATTTCTCTCCAGACTATATTGATTTCTTTTATGAGCTTCCGCAGCCTAAAAAAGATGCGCTATTAAAGCAGCAAGATTTGCTGTATAAAGGCATCAGCTCAGCGATGATCCGAGATATTTATCACTTGCTTTATGAACGTTCTGCTTGCGGAGAGCAGCTGAACACCGTGCTACAGGCGATGACGGAAGTCAATTTGATTGAGGAAACGAGGGACGGCTTATCGCTTTCATGCAATCAATGGGTCAAAGAGGACTCCTTTACGCATGAGACAGACATTGTCGTCTTGGCAACGGGCTATCAATCTGTATTACCGCCATTTATTGATCCGATTTCCCATCATATTCAGTGGGATCATCAAGGACGCTTCCAGGTTGAACGTGAATATCGATTGAAAACAAACACATTAGGTGAGAATGATATTTTTGTACAAAATGCAGAGCTTCATACACATGGAGTAGGCGCACCAGATTTAGGGCTAGGGGCGTACCGAAACAGTGTCATTATCAATGAACTGGCTCGTCGACCTGTGTATCCACTTTATCAAAAGCATGTTTTCCAGACATTCGGTACACATAAACACGCAAATACATTTGAAGAAATCAAAGGGTAAGGAGGATGAACCGATGAGTGTACAAGATGAATTGAAAAAAGCGGTCAATCCTGCTGCTTGGAAAAAAGCAAACCAGCGAATGGTGGCAAAAATGCTGTCCGAATATATGTATGAGGATATGCTTCATCCCGTTCAGCTAAACCATCAGGATGGCATCGCCCAATATGAATTAATCATTCACGAACAGAAGAAATATCGTTATCTCGCAAAACCTCGTTTGTTTGATAGTTTTGATACGATTGCTGAATCGATCGAGTGCTGTCAAGACGGAACATGGACAAAGGATGTTAGTGCCATTGTGTTTTTACTAGACATTCAGCCAATCATCCCAATGTCTTCTGAAACAACTGGTCATCTGATCAAAGAGCTTCACCATACCTTGTTAGCGGATGTTCATTTGCTGTCGAAAAAAGCACTTCGTGCAGATGAGCTAACAGATACAGATTACGCATGGATTGAGGGCGAGATGACTGGTCATCCGTGGATCGTCTATAACAAAGGGCGTATTGGATTCAGCTACGATGATTACTTAGCCTATGCACCTGAAAGGCAGGAATGTGTGCAGCTGTCTTGGATTGCTGTTCACCGAGAACTTGCGACTTTCCATGCGGTCGAACATGAGAACTATGAGCACATCATTGCCAAAGAATTAGACGAAGTCACGATTCGTCAATTCCAACGTGTGTTAAAGGATGAAGGGCTGAATGCGGTTGATTATTATATGATGCCTGTTCATAAATGGCAGTGGACGCATATGATCATCCAGCATTTCCCTGAAGATTTAGCCATGCGCCGTATTGTGTATTTAGGAGAAGGGCTGGATCAATATATTCCACAGCAATCGATCAGAACCTTTACAAACATCTCAAATAAAGGCAAGCATCATATTAAACTGCCAATGAGTATTTTAAATACGCTAGTGTACCGGGGGCTCCCATCAGAACGTACGGTGATTGCTCCTCGTATTACAGCGCATATTAAAGGAATCGCCGATCAAGACGCCTTTTTATCCGATGTATGCCGCGTGATTTTACCAGGTGAGAATGCGAGTATCAATGTTGATCATCCTTATTACAGCAAGCTACCTGGTGCGCCATATCAATACCTTGAAATGCTTGGGGTCATTTTTAGAGAAAGCATTTATACGTATTTAGATGAAGGGGAGAGCCCTGTTACGTTGGCGGCACTGACGTATGAAGATCATGAAGGTGAGCCTTATCTGAAGCAGCTCATTGAAAAATCGGGTCTGTCAGCAAAAGAATGGATGGCGTCATTCTTCCACGTTGTCATGCCGCCGCTTCTGCACTTTATGTATCAATATGGCACGGTGTTTTCACCGCACGGACAAAATACAATTCTTGTATTAAAAGATCATAAGCCGCATCGTTTGGCGATCAAAGATTTTGTTGATGATGTGAACATTAGTGATCAACCGCTGCCTGAATTGGCTTCATTAGAAGAAGATCTAAAGGAAGTGCTGCGTAGTGAGCCGCCAGAGGGTCTTGTACAATTTATTTTTACGGGCCTGTTTATTTGCAATCTTCGTTACGTGTCAAACGTGTTAGACAATCACAATCTGTTAGATGAAACGACGCTTTGGCGCTTGCTTGCAGAAGAAATTCAGCAGTATCAAAAGCAATTTCCACAGCTAAAAGATCGTTTTGCTTTATTTGATCTATTCCAGCCTCAGCTGACAAAGCTTTGCTTAAACCGTAATCGCATGATTGATTACGGCTATGGAGATGGAGATGACCGGCCGCATGCATCAGAGCATGGCAAGGTCACAAATGCACTCGCTCAAGTTCTCTCATCCGTAGGCGAAAAATAAAAAAGAAAAGCTGTAGACAACATCTGTCTACAGCTTTTTGATTTTTTAAGAAAATGCTTGTGAGGCCAGGAAATAGAGAAGCGCCGGATCGTTCTGCTTTTCGTTCCCGCGAATCATCATAAAATGTGCGACGTTTGTTTTCGTAAATCCTGCTTCTACAAGTGATGCATGCAGGCGTTCAGCTGTTTCTTCCTGCATATCTAAACGAAAGGCGCCAGAATAAGACGTGAGAAGTGATTGAATGAGTGATAGCGCCGTTTGTTCATCGTTTGCTGCAAGCGGGCCAATCATCAGATTAGCTGGTGTTTCCACACCAAACGCGAAGCCGGTGATTTCGTGGTGTTCATCCTTTGCGATCAGTTTAAATGCTGCTCGCTCCATTCGCTTTATTAAGAAGTTTGATCGATTGGTCCCTGCGCCTTTTTCATCCAGCCTTTCAATAGACGAGAGGTGCGTTTGATCAGCGGGAAAAAGATGAATCTGATGTGACGGATGAAGGGCACTAGGATTTGTTTTTTGTGCTTTGTATGTATGAATATAACCGGCTGTCTGAAAGCCGATTTTTTCATAAACTGGGCGTCCTTGTACAGTAGCTGTTAAAACGACAGGGACACTTGAATCACTATGAAGAAGCAGTGTGTCAATCATTTGACGGGCAAGACCGAGGCCTCGATGTGTCTCAGATACAATGACCGCCCCAATTGATGCCACTCTGTCATACTGAAAAAGTCCAGCGCATGAAATGACTTGTCCGTCAGTTGTTGTAAAACCGGTAAAATGTCCATTTGTTAAAAGAGATGTGAGCTCTTCCGCATTGTAATCAGGCCAGTCGACCTCTTTTGACAATGCGACAAGGTCTGGTATGTCATCAAGGGTTAAAGTTCGTTGTATAACGTTTGCCAATACACGCAACTCCTTCTTAGCTGATTTCTCTATATGTATCGTACCATAAGAACGCATAAGAAAAAGGAAAAGGGGATACCTTTTCCTTCAGCGTATAGACAAACCCTCGCATTTGGTGTCAGTCCTGCGCTTCGGTGCTCCCTTTTCCTTTTGTATAGTTTAATAATTGAGGTCACGGTTGTATTCATATTCAAAGGTGAGCTGTAAGTTTTTAATTGAGACAACGCCTACTTTGATTAACCGTCCACCGATCAATTGAGGAACCTCGGTTGCATTAAAAGAAACAAAAAAGCGGTCTTTTGCTGGCACTTGACTTGTTTTATAAGAAGAGATGTCAACTTTTTGACCGTTCCAAGGTACGTTCACTGTTCCGCCTTTTAAGGAAGAGACGGTGAATACATAATTATATGCATTTGTACTGCCTTTTTCAGCTTCTAATGACAGGCCAGTGACAACGGCATCCTGCGGCAAGCTGCTTAAATCAAAAGAAGAATTGGGAGATCCGGCTTCATTGAAACTATTCAATGTGGCAGGTGATCCATATCGTTTGGTTGTGCCTTTTTCAATACTTTTATCAAAGACAATACGATACATGTTGTCCTCTTCATTTAATAATTGCTTTGGTTTGACGGCTAAATAGTAGTCAGTGCTTGCGGCAATTTTCGGCATATGGATGATTTCATTTTGGTTGTTTGTCCGCACAGAGGAAGACACGAGTGACCCGCTCTGATTGTAAAGATAAAGATCAAAATCATTTCCAGCTTTCACATTGACGAGTTTGATAGAAAAGCGGCCATCTGCTCCATCAAATTTAGAGCTGGTGAACCGGTAAAAATCAATGTCATTCATAGAAGAGATACTACCTTCGTGATATAAATAGGTCTTGTTTAGATGAAGAGAGTGCTGTAAGAATTGAGCTTTTTCCATCGTATCATTGTTTGCATAATCACTGTCTGGATACAGATGCTCCAATTCTTCTGTATAATATGTTGTTTGTTTCGTAGAAGTTTCACTTGCTTGAGCAGGTGATTGGAAAAGAGGGCTAGCGATAAAGAGGCCTGTAAGCAATAAAACCCCGATCTTCTTTTTGAACATGACAAACATCTCCTTTTAAGTAAATGACTTTCATTTATAATATCGGTAAATAAATGTAATATTTCATATTTATTCCATTTTTATTTATAAAAAGAACCTCCAATTCAGGAGGTTTTTTTAGTGAACGTTAAAATATCGAGCTTCAGGATGAGAAACGACAATGGCTGAAACGGATGCTTCGGGCTCCATCATAAACCCTTCTGTGAGATGAATCCCGATTTTTTCTGGCTGCAGCAGATGGAATAGTTTTTCTTGGTCTTCTAGATTAGGGCACGCTGGATAGCCAAAGGAATAGCGCTGACCTTGATATTTGGCTTGGAACCGTTTCTCCATCGTGAAATCGACTGGGTCTGGGAATCCCCATTTATCACGAATTACTTGATGCGTTCTTTCAGCCAATCCTTCTGCAAGCTCAAGTGCTAAAGCTTGGACCGCATGCATTTTCAAATAGTCACCCTCTTGTTTAAATTGCTGCGCAACCTCTCGTATGCGGGCGCCAGCCGTCACTGCAAATAAGGCGATATAATCTTTCACGTTCTCTCCGCTTTTCCGCACATAATCAGAAATAGACCGGTACGGAAGTTTTTCCTGTCTTGGAAATTGGAATGTCTCAATGACGCGGTTAGGCGCTTCTGGATCATAGATATGCAGGTCATTCCCATTTGAACTGGCAGGGAAGAATTGATAGACGAATGCAGGTGCAAACCAGTTTTTCTCTCTGCCTTCTTGAAGAAGATCTGTGATCAGCTGTTTTAATTCCAATGCTTTTGGATGCTGTTCAGCCAAGAGCTTTTTGACCTTTCCTTTTAAGCCGAGATGATGGCCGATCAGCATTTGCTCATTGACATAGGGCATTATGTGGTGCAAATCAATATCCCGTACATAATGGCGTTTCGTATTTTCTGGCGTGAAAATCGCTGCCTCCGGAAGTGTCGCGCGTTTTTCTAGTAATTCAATCACGGCTTTTGGCTGCGTTGTTTCTTTTTCCTTATGGAGCGTTTCTTGATCTTCTAAGGGTTTTGTTTGAAATTGAAGAGGGTTCGCTCTTAATTCATTCGCTAAAGACAGGCCGTCCATTGCATCTTTGGCGTAAAGGACGGGGCCATCATATTGAGGCGAAATTTTCATCTTCGTAAACTTCCGTGAAAGCGCCGCGCCGCCCACCAAAATGGGAACAGAAATGTTTGCTTTTTGTAAATCTTGAGCGGTCAAGACCATTTGCTGTGCTGATTTGACAAGTAAACCTGATAATCCAATCATATCTGGCTTTTCTTTTTGCACCGCTTCAATCAATGTTTGTGGGGTTACTTTGATTCCGAGATCGACGACGTGAAAGCCATTATTGCTCAAAATGATGTCGACCAGGTTTTTCCCTATATCATGGACATCGCCTTTGACGGTGGCGAGGAGAATCTTCCCTTTGCCGCTTGCGTCCTTTTTCTCCATAAATTGCTCAAGGTATGAAACAGATGCTTTCATGACCTCAGCGGATTGGAGGACTTCAGCTACAATCAATTCGTTTTGATTAAAAAGGCGCCCAACCTCTGACATTCCCTGCATTAATGGTCCATTGATGACATGAAGAGGTGATTCAAATTTCTCCAAAGCAAGGGCCAAATCATCAATCAGGCCTTCTTTCGTCCCTTCGACGACATAGAGTGCCAGCCTTTCATCAAGTGATAAGGAGATCTTTGGTTTCTTCTCTGTTTTCTTTTTCCCGCGATAAAATTGGGTGAACTCAGCAAGGGTTTGATCATTTGTTTCATAAAGTAAAGTTTCAGCCAGCTTGATTTCTTCCTTTGGAATTGAAGCGAAGCGTTCAAGCTTTTCAGTATTCACGATCGCATAATCAAGCCCTGCTTTTACGCAGTGATACAAATAAACGGCATTCAATATTTCTCTGCCAACTGGCGGGAGTCCGAAAGACACGTTACTAATGCCTAAAATGGTGAGACATTCAGGCAGTGCTGCTTTGATTCGCTCAATGCCTTTAATCGTCTCTTCAGCAGCACCAATATACTGTTCGTCTCCAGTACCTACTGGAAAGACAAGCGGGTCAAAAATGATATCACTCGCAGGGATTCCATATTTTTTCGTGAGCAGGTCATGCGATCTTACGGCAATCTCAAGTTTTCGATCTGCTGTGACGGCCATCCCTGTTTCATCGATTGTTCCCACAACAAGTGCGCCGCCATATAGCTTGACAAGCGGAAGAATCTCTTCAAAGCGCTCTTCTCCATCCTCTAAATTAATAGAATTGATAATGGCTTTTCCTTGAGAATACATGAGTGCTTTTTCGATGACATGTTTATCGGTTGAATCAATGACAAAAGGAGCTTTCACTTTTTTCATGGCTTCTTTTAAAAAGCCTTCCATGTCTGCTATCTCATCACGATCAGGGTCTGCTAGACACACATCAATGACGTGAGCGCCATTTTTCACTTGAGCGCGGGCAATTTCTGCCGCCTCTTCAAACTTTTGTTCTGCGATGAGCCGTTTGAATTTGCGTGAACCAATGACATTTGTGCGCTCACCAACAAAGAGGGGGCGCATCGCTTCTTCATAAATGAGGGGCTCGATGCCTGATACGGTATGCGGTGATGACTCATGCGTCATGCTGCGGGGCTGAAGCGAACGTACTTCATCTGACAATGCCTGAATATGTGCAGGCGTTGTACCGCAGCAGCCGCCGACGATATTTAACCAGCCTTCTTTTGCAAAAGCGGCAATTTTTTTAGCAAGCGAAGTAGGGGATTCGTGATATTGCCCTTCTTCATCAGGGAGACCAGCGTTTGGATAGCAGCTGACAGCCGACTTTGAGATGGAGGAGAGTGTACGGATATGGTCTGTCATAAATTCTGGACCAGTTGCACAGTTTAGTCCGACGCTGATTGGTTTCATATGCTCAAGTGAGATATAAAAGGCTTCAATATCTTGACCGGCAAGGGTGGTGCCCATTGGTTCAATCGTCCCTGACACCATCAGTGGTAGCTCAATACCGGTCGCGTGAAAGGCTTCTTGAATGCCTTTAAATCCAGCTTTGACATTCAGCATGTCTTGACTTGTTTCTAAAAGAAGAGCATCACATTTTCCATCAATCAGGGCGCGGGCTTGTTCTTCATAATTTGCAACGAGCTCTTCAAACGTTGTGCCGCCTGTCACGGATAATGTTTTTGTAGTGGGCCCCATTGCGCCTACAACAAAGCGGGGCCAGTCTGGTGTTGACAAACGGTCTGCTTCACGCTTTGCCAGCTGAGCTGCTTTTACGTTCAATTCATAGGCGAGATGGCCAAGTCCATATTCATCGAGAACGAGCTTCGTCGCGCCGAATGTATTTGTTTCGATTAAATCTGCACTTGCTTCAAGATATTGCCGGTGAATCGTGGAGATAATATGAGGGGCTGTGACGTTCAAATATTCGTTACAGCCCTCATACTCTTCTCCGCCGAAATCCTCTGCTGTGAGATCGGCGTTTTGAATCATTGTGCCCATTGCACCGTCAAGGACGAGGATGCGTTTTTTGAGCTGTTCAGTGATAGTTGGCATGGATGTTTGGCTCCTTTTCTTTCTGATGGATGTAAGTTGTCAGTTCTGCTGTTAAATCTGATCGAAGGAAAGGGGTAATTAAATAGATACCATTAAACAATTCGCAGGCTGTATCTAATAAAGAACGGGCAATCGCTAACCCTTCTGTCCGCTGCTTTTCTTTATCTTCGCCTGCCTTGGCCATAATCTCACGAATCGAGTCAGACAATTTAATGCCGGGAATTTCATGATGAATAAACTCAGCATTTCGGCTGCTTGTTAGCGGCATAATACCGATGTAAATCGGTTTATCCAAATGTCGGCTTTCTTCATGAATCTTCACAAGCTGTTCTTCAGAATAAACAGGCTGTGAGATAAAGTAATCGGCACCGTATTCGATTTTCTTCTCGAGGCGTTTGACCGCTTTATCAATATGACGGACATTTGGATTAAACGCGCCAGCCACTGAAAAATTGGTCTTTTTCCCGAGCGGCTTCCCAGAGAAAGATAGTCCCTCGTTAAATTGTTTGATCAGACGGATCAAATCAAAGGAGGTTAAATCATACACAGATGTCGCACCTGGGAAGTCTCCAATTTTAGACGGATCGCCTGTGATGGCTAAAATATCGGTTAGTCCAAGCGTGTCCAGTCCCATTAAGTGGGATTGGAGTCCAATCAAATTGCGATCACGACATGTGATATGGACAAGTGAACGCATATCAAGCTGCTGTTTTAATAAAGCGCCGCATGCTACATTGCTAATACGCGGGGTAGCTAGAGAGTTATCGGCCAGTGTGAGGGCATCAATGCCTGCACTTTTTAATTCGTTCGCTGCGATAAGGAATTTTTCAAAGTTCAGCTTCTTCGGCGGGTCCAGCTCGACGATAATCGAACGTTTTTTCACAGCAAGCTCGTCAAGACCTGGTTCTGTCCGTTGATCTTGGATGGAAATGATTTCTTCTTTTAATACTTTCACTTCTTTTTCGGTGATAGGTGCTAAATCTTTGACCGCCTCAGCCATGGCGCTTATATGCTGAGGGGTTGTTCCGCAGCAGCCTCCAATGATTCGTGCGCCCTGATTTCTAAACTCAAGTGCACTTTTTCGGAAATAATCATTATCTGTATCATAGACGAGTCTGCCTTCTTCAAGGGAGGGGAGACTGCTGTTTGGATAGACAGATAAATGCGAATTTTGCAAAAGTGGAACGCCTTCAAGTGCCTGAATCATATGATAAGGGCCTAATCGGCAGTTAATGCCGACGACATCAGCGCCAAGTGAGGATAATTCAGATAAACCGTCTTTTAGCGGTGTACCGTCCTGTAATACACCTTGCTCATGCATGGAGACGTTCATGACAATCGGAAGCGCTGTTTCTTTGCGAGCAATCTCAAGAACGGCTTTTGCTTCTTCAATATCATAATACGTTTCAAGCAGTAACCCATCAGGCTCTTCATTTAAAAGGATATAGAGCTGTTCTCTAAAGCTCCGTTTAATCTCGTCTAAAGAGTAGGCATTTTTGTTAAATGTTCGAATGCCGCCGATCGTTCCGAGGACATAAGCTGAGCCAGCGGCTGCTTTGGCAATTTGTACAGCTTTTGTGTTAATGCGTTTTGTTTCTTCCTCTAAACCGTAGCGGGATAGTTTAATATAATTCGCACCGTATGTGTTCGTTTGAATAATGTCCGCTCCAGCTTGCACATATGCTTCGTGCACTCTTTTGACTTCATCTTCTTTCGATAAATTTAATTCTTCAAAGCAGCGGTCAATGCCATAAGAGTATAAAAGTGTTCCCATTGCTCCATCAGCAATCAGTACGCGATTTTGTAAGTCTTGTAATAGGCCCATTGGTTTCCTCCTTATTTCTATGTAACAAAAAAAGCCTTCTGATAAGAAGAAGACTTTTTGGCTGTATTGAAATTCTTCTCCTTATCTTCCAAGCAGTTGCTTGCTGGATTTAGCACCTTGGTCATAGAAAATAGATTTCTACTACACCGGTTGCTGAGGCTTCACAGGGCCAGTCCCTCTGCCTCTCTTGATAAGAAAGCGATATGAACATGTCAATGAATTGAACTTCCATCAACTGTATCGAAAAAATCGGAAATAATCAATGGAAAATTTGAAATTTATCGAAAATTTATAAATTGGACGTCAATCGGTAAATCTGCCTTGCGCATGAGCGCCATCACTTCTTGTAAATCATCTTTATTTTTTCCTGTCACACGCACTTGGTCATCCTGAAATTGCGACTTTACTTTTAAACCAGATTGTTTGATCAAGGCATTGATCTTTTTGGCATTGTCCTTATCAATCCCGCTAATCAGCTTTGCACGCTGGCGAACGGTTCCACCTAGGGCATGTTCTGTTTTTCCATAGTCAATGTTTTTAGTCGGTACGTTTCGTTTAATCAGTTTTGTCACAAGGACATCCTTTAGCTGCTCCAGCTTGAAGTCATCATCAGAAATGAGAACGAGTTCTTCTTTTTCTAGTGAAATATCACTTTTACTTCCTTTAAAATCATAACGGTTTTTAATTTCTTTCAGTGCTGCTTGAATGGCGTTTTGCACTTCTGGCAGCTCCACCTTCGATACAATATCAAATGAACTTTCTTTTGCCATCACATATGACCTCCAACTATAGATATTGCGTCTATTTTATCATGCCCATAGGGGAAGAAGAAACTTTATCGAAGCGAGTTCAGATGCATGCGGTATAATTCAAGTACAGTTTGTCCACTTTAGCTAACAGAACTAGAGATGTTCATGATGACAGAAGTATAGTAGAATAAAGTGAATCAAAAGATGAACGAACGCTCTTTTAAGGGCAGATAGGAAGGAAGAGAACATGAGACCAGGTGAGCAACTGACCTTGCAAATAGATAATGAGATGGAATACGGCTACTTTTTAACAGATGGCGAAGATTCTGTTCTCCTACATCGCAGTGAGATGACAGAGGATATTGGAGATCGTGATGAAGTAGAGGTCTACTTATATGTAGATCATGAGGAAAGACTGGCAGCGACGATGAAAATTCCTAAAATCAATGCACATACATACGACTGGGTAGAAGTCGTAGACGTTGTAGAAGATATGGGTGCTTTTGTCGATATAGGTTTGTCAAAGGATGCACTTGTTGCAACTGAACACCTCCCGCCTTTTGAGGAAGCGTGGCCGAAAAAAGGCGACAAACTATACTGTATGCTCAAAGTGACAAGTTACGGGAGAATGTTCGCAAAACCAGCCACTGAAGATGTGATCAGTGAATTATTTACTGAGGCGCCAGAAACGTTAATGAACAAAGAAATTACGGGAACAATCTATCGCTTAATTGCGACAGGTTCTTTTATGCTGACAGATACAGGCGTGCGTGGGTTTATCCACCGCACGGAACGAAAGGAAGAGCCTAGATTAGGATCGACCGTGACAGGACGCGTCATTGCAGTGAAAGAGGACGGAACCGTGAACGTTTCTCTGCTTCCTAGAAAACAGGATGCATTATCTGTCGATGCAGAAGAAATTTTAACTTATATGAGAACGAGAAACGGTGCAATGCCTTACGGGGATAAAAGTGATCCAGAAGATATCCGGGAAAGATTTCAAATGAGCAAAGCAGCCTTCAAACGAGCATTAGGTCATCTAATGAAAAATGATCTTGTTTACCAAAAAGAAGGATGGACATACGAGAAAAAGTGAGCATTTGCTCACTTTTTTTATTTTTGTCATAAATAATGGTTTTTTTCAGTGAAAAAAGTCATGAAAAAAGCTGAAAATCCTTCACTTTATCATTGAAACAATGACTCTCAAATCCGATAAATAAGGGGTAGGATGATAAAAGGAGTGTGTTTTTGGATGAAAGTGAAGATTTCATTACTTCTGATGGCAGCGATGATCATGGTACTCGCCTCATGCAGCAATCAGCAGGGAGGACCACCGATATCAAATGCGAAGCATATTGGTGTCATGCTGACGGATGATGGTCTTGGTGATCAATCATTTAACGATTCATCATTTAAAGGATTAGAAAAAGCACGTGATGAGCTTGGCATTGAATTCGATTATAGAGAAATTGCAGAAACCGATACATATGAAAAAGGGCTGACCGAGCTTGTGAAAGATGGAAATGACCTGATCATCGGTGTAGGTTTCAGTATGCAAGAAGACTTAGAAAAGGTAGCGAAAAAATATCCGAAAAAGCAATTTTTACTCATTGATGCTGTGTCTGAACTGAAAAATGTCACATCAGTGACTTTTAAAGAAGAGCAGGGCAGCTATTTAGCGGGAGCACTTGCTGCCATGACAACAAAAAGTGATGTTATTGGTTTTGTTGGCGGAGTCGATGCAGAGGTGATCCACCGATTTGAACAAGGCTATCAAAAAGGCGCAAAATCTGTGAATCCGAAAATCAAGGTCGTATCCACGTATGCTGGCACATTTAGTGATGCAGGCAAAGGCAGTAAAATAGCGAAAGACATGATCAAAAAGAAAGCAGATGTTTTATATGCCGCAGCCGGTTATACGGGTGTTGGTGTATTAAAAGAAGCGCAAACGCAAGGCAAATATGCAATCGGCGTGGACAGCGATCAGTATTATACAGCTGAAAAAGCCGTTATTTCGTCTATGGTCAAAAAAGTAGATGAAGTCGTCTATCAATTCAGCGAACAGCTCGTCAAAAGCAGCAAAATCAAAAGCGGGCATATCGTTTATGACTTAAGTAATGACGGAATCGATATGGCAAGAATCCGGGTGCTCAAAGATGCTGAGAAATTGACCAAAAAATTAAATGGACTGAAGCAGACACTTCTGAAAGAAGAGGGGGCAGCATCATGAGCTTACGCATCAAAATTTTGCTCAACTCACTCATTTCACTTCTTTTAGCGGTTGGCGTAATTGCCTTTATTATTGTGAGCATGACAAAGATTCAGTCATCAAGCGAAACAGAAGTTCAAACCTTACTGAACGTACAAAAAACGAAGGCCAGCTTTGAAAGTGTCGAACAAGCCATGACCAATTATTCCATGACCCTTTCAGATGAACAGCTAGAGGTCGTTCAAAGCGATATATCGACAGCGAAAAAACAGCTGCAAACGTTAAACAAAAACGCAGGAAATATGAACAAAGAAGCCCTAACACGGTTAAATTCAAAGTTTGACACATGGACGCAAGAAGCAAACAATGCCATTGGTGAAAAAAATGCCTCTGATGCCAGACGAGTAGCTGCCAGAATTGACGGTGTTTTAAACGACGTGCATACGATGAATAAAAGAGCACAAGAAGCGTATGAATACCATTTAGAGGAGGCGGCAGACAATGTGCAAAGGATCATCACAAGCGCATCTGTCGCAGCCCTCACGCTGATTGTCATCGCCGTCTTTTTAAATATTGGTTTAACGAGATCCATTGTGACGCCAATCAAATCCCTTTCTTACCGGGCAAAACAGATTGCCGAAGGAAACCTCGCTGTGGAGCGGATGAACATCAAGCGTAAAGATGAAATCGGCGGATTAAATGAGTCGTTCAATCAAATGACGGATCAGCTGATTAGCTTGATTCAAGAAATCAGTCATGTCTCAAGTCAAGTGGAATCATTCTCGATTCAGCTAGATGATGAAAACAAAAAGCTTATGGAATCAGCCAATCAAGTGTCTGTATCGACAGACGAAATGGCGAATGGTTCACAAGCGATTTCAGAAGACCTTCAGCATGGCGTTAGTTTGATTGAGAAAATGGATTCACATGGCCGTAAGAATTCCGAAAGATCACATACAGTCATCCGTAGTACAGAGGATGCCATTGAAGCGGTGGATAGCGGAAAGCACACGTTAACAGAAACAAAAGCAGCCATTGAAAAAAATACACGTGCGACGAGACAAATTGAAGAGTCAGCAGGAGAATTCACTCAGTACGCAAGCGGAATCTCCGCAATGGCCAAAACGGTTTCTGATATTGCGGACCAGACAAACCTCCTCTCACTCAATGCGGCGATTGAAGCGGCAAGAGCAGGAGAAGCTGGCAAAGGGTTTGCCGTCGTAGCGGACGAAATTCGTAAGCTGGCAGATGAATCGTCTCGTGCAACAAGACAAATTTTTGACATGGTAAGTCATATTGAAAAAGGCATTCAATCCATTAGCCAAACTGTACAAGAAGGGGTCAAGCTATCACTTCAGCAGCAAGATGCAATGGACAAAACCTCACACTCCTTTGAAGATATAGAAACAAAAGCACAACATATTAAGCAAGAAATGGCGGTCTTAAATGACCAAATTATTCAATCAACAGAGCTTGGCGGACAAGTGCTGCACTCGATTGAAAATATTAGTGCCGTTGTAGAAGAAACGGCAGCGGGCAGCGAAGAAATTTCTGCCTCGGCAAACGAACAGCTGCAATCTTTCCATCAAATGAACAAACAAGTAGAAGAACTGATGAGTATGACAGCAAGGTTAAACGAAACTGTTCACCGATTTAAACTATCATAAGAAAAGCACCCTTCCCGTGATGTTTCAGGGAAGGGTGCTTTTTATGATGGGCTGCCTGTAAAGAAGATGGCAAGTGTGCTAGGGCCTGAGTGGGACCCAACAGCCGCTCCGATGACCTGGATGTCGATTTCTTTTGGGTGAAATTCCGCTTCGATTAATTGTCTCATTTCTTCTGCAAGTGCAGGGTCATCTCCATGACTAATGCCAACAGTTTGACTAGACCAGTCAGATCCGCGTTCTTTCATCAGCTCGATAATGCGTTTCAATAATTTTTTGCGGCCACGAATTTTTTCAAGGGGTATCAGTTTTCCATCCTCAACGTGTAAAATGGGTTTAATACTTAACAATCCGCCAACAAATGCGGACGCTTTACTGATTCTTCCGCCTCTTGCTAAATACGATAAATCGTCTACAGTAAAAATATGTTGTAAAGATTCACAAAAATGCTTTACAGACGTTTCAATTTCTTGTATTGTATTTCCGTCAATGGCAAGTGATTGAGCGTGTTTGACAGCTAGTCCATAACCAAGTGAAGCACATTTAGAATCAATGATTCGTAAATCGAAATCAGGGTATTCTTCCTTCACTTCGTTTGCCATCATCACAGCGGTTTGGTATGTCCCTGAAAGCTCTGATGAAAAGGCAACATAAATAGCCGATGTATGGGTTTGGGCCGCAGAAACAAAGGCTTCTTTGATCCGGTTCGGTGAAGCTTGTGATGTTTTTGGACTTGCACCTTGTCTCATCGCATCAAATACTTGTTTTGGTTCAATGGTGATCAAATCCTCAAATTCCTGCTCGCCGAGTAACACACGCAGCGGAATGAGTGTCATGTTTTGTTCATCATAATAAGAAAGAGGCAGATCAGCAGCACTGTCTGCTATGATATGAACAGTCATCAAAATCCCTTCTTTCTAAAAAAATCAACCATATTTTACATCTTTTTAGCCTAACTATATCATAGAAAATCATTTTTTCGTGTTCAAATTCTAAATTTTAGGGAAAACCATAGAGAGAATGGTAAGTGGAGGAATGACAACATGTTCATTGGAGAAGCAAAAAAATTCATCGTCGTCGTCATTGGTGCCTTACTTAATGCGATTGGGCTGAATTTATTTTTAATCCCTGCTGACGTATATGCAAGTGGTTTTACAGGGGTTGCCCAGCTGTTATCTAGTTTAATCGATCAATATGCACCGTTTTATTTATCAACAGGGATCCTATTATTTATTTTAAACATTCCGGTCGGCATTTTAGGCTGGATGAAGGTTGGTCGTTCCTTTACTTTGTATAGCATTATTAGTGTGGCACTGACAACGATTTTCCTCGGCATTTTACCAGAGACAAGTGTTTCTGAAGATATTTTATTAAATGCTGTATTTGGCGGAGTCATTTCTGCACTTGGCATTGGGATTACACTGAAATATGGGGCATCTACAGGCGGCCTTGACATTATTGCGATGATTTTAGCGAAATGGAAAGACAAACCAGTGGGCACGTATTTCTTCATTTTAAACGGAATTATCATTTTTACAGCAGGATTGTTACAAGGTTGGGAGAAAGCTTTATATACCCTTGTCACATTATATGTGACGACTAGAGTAATTGATGCCATCCATACGAGACATGAAAAGCTGACCGCCATGATTGTGACAAAGAAAGCAGATGAAATCAAAGAAGCCATTTATGGAAAAATGGTCAGAGGGATTACGACTGTTCCGGCAAAAGGGGCATTTACCAATGAACAAAAAGAAATGATGGTCATTGTCATTACAAGGTATGAGCTGTATGAACTTGAACAAATTATAAAGGAAGTTGATCCAAAAGCCTTTACAAATATTGTTCAAACAACCAATATTCTTGGATTTTTCAGACGAGATTAAAAGGTGGGTAGAAGATGAAAAAAGGGTTAGTGCTTTTTCTCGTTCTATTGGTTTTAACAGCTTGTGGACAACAAAAAAAGGATGAACCAGACAAGGAGGTATCCGGTCAAATGGGAGAAAAAACCGTTGTACTCACAGTAGACCCCGTCCAAAAAGGTTCTTCGGTTCAATTTCATATGTCACTAAAAAATGAATCAGATCGAGATATTGAATTCACGTTTAACACAAGCCAAAAATTCGAATTGAGTGTGTACGATGAAGACGGAGATGAAAAATACCGTTACTCGAAAGACCGTATGTTCACACAAGCCATCCAATCCTTTGTGCTGAAAGCAGATGAAACATATGACTTCCAAGATACGTGGTCAAACGGTGTGGAGCCGGGAACGTATGAAGCGGTCGTCACATTTAAAGGAAAAGCAGAAGGGCTAAAGCAAATCACTGAGAAGAAAACGTTCCAAGTGAAATAAGCATAAGAAAAGCTGTCCACAAAGCGGACAGCTTTTTTCGTTAAAGATCATCAAGCAGGTCTTGGAACGTATGCAGCTGGTTTCTTTCTGCATCTGTCGAATTAGCAAATGCAGATGATACGGCGTTTTTAGCTCGCTGGACTGCTTGTTGACGCTCTAAACCAGATGGAAATGAAGAAGTAAGGGCTTCTTCAGTAAATGATTTGGCTTGATCAAAAAGTTCGTTTCTCACAATGAACCTCCAGAAGCATCAGTCTTCATATTTCCCCTGTCCTCCGCAGCTTCTTCAAGTGTGGAACGATACGGAAAACGTGCGTCATGTAGACTGACTGAATCTTTACCTTGTTGTATAAAGCGTTTCGATTTGCTTCTTTTACCCATTCGGAATCCGCCCCTTTACACAAGCTGACAGGACAACCTGTCTAACGGTAGTATGCCCGCTTCGACCTGCTATGTATGAATGGAAAAATTAAAGCGAGAAGTAATTCGTTAGGAATTTTGCAATCCCATCTTGTTCATTCGTATCTGTCACTTCATTAGAGACGCGTTTCACTGCATCAATCCCGTTGCCCATTGCAACCCCGCATCCAGCAAATTCAAGCATCTCTAAATCATTGTCTTCATCTCCGAATGCCACAATCCGCTCCTGAGGCACACCGTAATAATCACTAATTTTTTGCAGCCCAACGGCTTTATTCATACCTGTTTTAATGATTTCAATGACGTGCCACGGAGCAGCCCAGCGTCTGTGGTCAATCACTTCTGCATGAACATCTGTCAAATAGCTCCGGATCGCTCCGACGTCTTCTTCTTTTGCGTGAATTAAGACGCTTGTGACATTCTCTCCAAGATTGTCCCGAAGGTCTCCAACGGTCACTTTGTTTGCATTCATATTAAATATATCAATGAGCTTTTCATCATGATAATGGAAATACAAATCGTCTAGCACTTCAGCTAACACATTGTGCACTTTATATTCCTCACTAATATCCACAAGCTGTTTCACGACTTGAAGATCAAGTGATGTGTGAAATCTGCCCCATTTTTCATCAAGAGGATGATGGACAAACGCTCCATTAAAGTTCACAATCGGTGAATCGAGCTGCAATTGCTGATAATAAGGAGAGCTGGAACGAAATGGCCGGCCAGTTGAAATACAGACATGATGCCCGCTGTCTTTCACTTTTTGAATGACATCAAGTGTGTGTGCAGAAATCGTTTTATCGTCTTTTAATAACGTGCCATCCAGGTCAAGTGCGATTAGATAAGGTTTAGTCTCCATAAAATCTCCTTTGATCTGTAAGTAATAGGAGGCAGCTGGTGCGGGTGCCTCCACCTATAGTGTATCTTTATCACATCTTCGTTGTCTACATGTTAAAATAAACAAAGACGGGAATGATAAAGGAGGATTCATAGGCTGTGATCACCATTGATGAGCAAATGACGCACGATATTCCATTTTTACATATCGTAAAAGCTGAAAATAAAGATAAACCGATGCCGCTTGTATTTTTTATTCATGGATTTACAAGTGCACGCGAGCACAACTTACACTTCGCCTTTCATTTGGCGGAAAAAGGCATGAGAGTCATTTTGCCTGACTGTGCTTATCATGGTGTAAGATCAGAAAACCTCAGCTTAGAGGAACTGGCATCAAAGTTTTGGGAAATCGTCCTGAACGAAATACGTGAAATCGATATCTTAAAAACATATTTTCAAGAAAAACAATTGATTGAAGCCGATCTAATAGGTGTTGCAGGTACTTCCATGGGAGGCATCACGACCTTTGGTGCACTCGCAAAACATGATTGGATTAAAGCGGCAGTCAGCTTGATGGGCAGTCCGAAATATACGACATTCCTACAAGCACAAATTATGGACATGCGGCACAAAGGGTTGATGAAAGAGATTACAGATGAAGAGGTTCATCAGCAATTAGACGCGCTGCGCCCTTATGATTTAACGCTGCAAACAGATCGATTAAACAAAAGACCGCTGTTATTCTGGCATGCAGAAAACGATCCAGTTGTCCCTTACAGACATGCAAAAGCTCTTTATGACGAGTTAGCAGAAACCCAATATAAAGAAGATCCGCACCTGATTCGTTTTATCACAGATGGACAGGCTGGCCATAAGGTCTCAAGACAAGCAATGTTTGAAACCATTGACTGGTTTGTGACACACCTGAAAAGCACAAACGTTTAGCCAAAAGGAAAAGTACGTTATACTAGTTGAAAAAGGAGTGGATATCATGGATGAAGCATTGAAAGAAAATATTTTAGGCGCCCTAGAACAGGTGATTGACCCTGAGTTAAACGTAGACATCGTCAACCTTGGACTTGTCTATGATGTCGATCTTGATGAGAATGGAAAAGCGGATATCACGATGACTTTAACATCAATGGGGTGTCCCCTTGCACCAGTTATCGTCGATGAAGTGAAAAAAGCATTAAGTGACTTGCCTGAAGTGAAGGAAACTGAAGTTCACATCGTCTGGAATCCACCTTGGACACGTGACAAAATGTCAAGATACGCTAAAATTGCGCTTGGTATTCAATAAGTAAATACGAAAAATGCCTGGTATGAGTTGAACTCGTACCAGGTTTTTTTATGAAAAATTAAGGTAGAGGAGGAGTATGGCTTGATATAATGGATGTAATTTTATAGAACGGAGTACCTATAATGAAACGAAAGTGGATATGGATCGTTCTTTTGATGGGATATGGCGCTGCCTTTTTTGCATCAGTCTCTATACGTGAAGGTCAAGCACACAAAAGACAAGGACTTGAGGCGTTTACAGATGTGAGTCACCTTATGCCGGTCAAAATAAAAAAAGTCGTGCAAGGAAAAGAAATAGAATCTTTAAAAGAAGTATTAGAAGAAGCAAAAGAGAAGAATCTGCCCATTTCAATCGCCGGAAAGCAGCATAGTATGGGCGGCCACACGTATTATGAAAATGGCATTGTACTAGACATGACGAAATTTCGCCGAATCGTATCATTTAATGAAAAAAAGAAGACCATTCGGGTCCAGAGCGGCGCCACATGGGATGATATTCAAAAATATGTGAACCCATATGGTCTTGCAGTAAAGGTGATGCAATCTCAAAACATCTTTACGATTGGTGGCTCGTTAAGTGCAAATGCACATGGACGTGACATTCGCTACGGCTCACTCATTGACACTGTGCGCTCTTTCACACTGTTAAAAGCAGATGGAGAGATCATCACAGTAAAGCCTAGCGATGATTTATTTACTGCCGTGATTGGAGGATACGGCTTATTCGGTGTCATTTTAGATGTTGAGCTGTCCTTAACAAAGGATGAATTATATAAAATGGAGACAACCTCTCTACACTTCGATGAATACACTGATTATTTTCAAAAGCATGTAAAGAACAATAAAGAAGTGCGCATGCATCTCGCAAGAATCTCTACAGCGAAAACAAATTTTTTGAAAGAGATGTATGTGACGAATTATTCGCTTACTTCTGATCAACAGATCGATCCATACCGCGAGCTCAAAGAAGATCAGCTCGTCATCCCTTTAAAATTTATGCTCGGCCTTTCGAGAAGATTTGATATGGGGAAAGATTTGCTATGGAACTTGCAAAAGAAGTATTTTCAAAGTCAAAATGACCAGCTGATCACAAGAAATAACGTGATGCGGTCTGATTCTGCTTTTTTAGAATATGAAAATGAGTCAGATACCGATGTGCTTCAAGAATACTTTGTTCCAGTTGATCGTTTTCGTGCGTATATCGATGACATGAGAAGCTTTTTACAACAGGAAGAATTGAATTTAATGAACATCACGATCCGCTACGTACAAAAAAATGAAAAAGCGGATCTCTCATATGCGAAAGAAGATATGTTTGCACTTGTTTTGTTAGTGAATTATGGTTTTGAGAAAGAAGAGAAGGCAGAAGCGGAGCGGGTCATCCGGCAAATGACAGATATCACCTTGCGGCACCATGGAAGCTATTACTTACCATACATGCCGTATCAAACGAAAGCACAAATGAAACAAGCGTATCCAAAAACCGATCTATTCTTTCAAAAGAAAAAGCAAGCAGATCCAGATGGTAGATTTATCAACTACTTTTATGAAAGGTACAATACACAATGAATGCTAAAGCAATGAAATGGTTCGTCTATTCACAAAGTCTACTGTTTTTCGCCAGTAGTCTCATTTTCCCTTTTTATATTCTTTTTATTAAAAATGTTGGGTCGAGCTATTCTCAATTTGGTCTTGCTTATGGTCTGTTTGGTTTGAGCGGTGCGTTCATTCATTTATTATTAGGAAAACTTCCTGAAACGACCGACAAGCGTCTCTTTTTAATCAT
The DNA here is from genome assembly GCF_038593395.1 of Bacillus sp. FSL R5-0397. Classification (NCBI taxonomy): domain Bacteria; kingdom Bacillati; phylum Bacillota; class Bacilli; order Caryophanales; family Bacillaceae; genus Bacillus; species Bacillus sp. FSL R5-0397. Next base: position 1,120,205 of record NZ_CP151992.1, read on the forward strand.
TCATGCGTTTGGTATGGCGTTTCTTCTTCTACTTTTTCCACATATCACAGAAGTAGAGCAAGTTTATATGATTCAGCTTGCCTTAGGTGTGCTAGGTGGTGTTCAGAAGCACGGAGAGAAATTACTCGTCACCGAACTCACAAATGAGAAAAAGCGTATGAAAGAAGTTGGGCACTATCATTTTTGGACAGCGCTTTTTTCATCGATCGCCATTATGCTTGGCGGCCTGTTTGCTGATTTCTTCACCATTCATTTGATTTTTTATGCAAGTTCCCTATTATATTTATGCAGTGCGCTTCTGGTCCTCAATATGAAGAACAATAGATAAAATCCGCATGTCTCACGAAGATATGTGGATTTTTTTATGAAAAAAAATGAAAACAAATATTAAATATACAATTGAATTAATTTTTATACATGTTATAATGTTAAATAATTTCACAAAGATCAAGAGGGTGTATTGACGTTGAAAATAGGTATTATAGGTGCTACAGGGTACGGCGGTGCGGAATTAGTTCGTATCTTTAAGCAGCATCCACATGTGGAGGAATGTATATTGTATTCATCAAGTGGTGATGGGCAATTATACAGTCAATCTTATCCGCATCTGACAACGATTACTGACCAAACATTAAAAGCCATTGATCCGGCGGCCATTGTGCAAGAAACAGATGCTGTGTTTTTAGCGACACCAGCAGGCGTTTCAAGTGAACTCACACCGAAGCTCATGAATCAAGGGGTGCCAATTATTGATTTATCAGGTGACTTGCGCATTCAAGATGGAACTGTTTATGAAGCGTGGTATAAACGAAGGGCAGCGGATGAAGTATCGGTTCAACAAGCTGTATACGGATTATCTGAATTGAATCGTGAAACCATTAAGCAAGCGGAAGTCATTGCAAACCCCGGCTGCTTTCCTACTGCAGTTCTTCTAGGTTTAGCACCGCTGATGAAACAGAATTTAATCGATGAATCTATGATCATAATAGATGCAAAAACCGGGGTGTCCGGTGCAGGACGATCAGCCTCACTTGGCACACATTTTTCAGAGCTGAACGATAACTTTAAAATTTATAAGGTGAATGAACATCAGCACACACCTGAAATAGAACAAGTACTTAGAGAATGGAACCCGCAAACGGCGAACATCACATTTTCAACACACCTTGTCCCGATGACAAGAGGGATTATGGCGACGATGTATACACAATTGAAATCAGATGTCACAAAAGAAGAATTAATGAAACGGATGAAGGACTTTTATGAAGATTCCTATTTTGTAAGAGTGAGAGATCATGGGATATATCCGCAAACAAAAGAAGTATACGGCAGTAACTTCTGTGACATTGGTTTTCATTTAGATGAGCGAACAGGCAGACTGACGATTGTATCTGTCATAGATAATCTCATGAAAGGCGCAGCCGGCCAAGCGGTTCAAAACTTCAACATCATCAAAGGCTTACATGAAGAGGCGGGCCTCACAATGACACCTCTCTATCCATAAGAACAGGGGAGACAACAAACATGATCGAATTGAATGAAAAAAGTATTGTCAAAATAGACGGGGACGTATCATCACCAAAAGGTTTTGAAGCAAAGGGGATTCATATAGGATTACGCTATTCAAAAAAAGACCTTGGCTTGATCATCAGTGAAGTACCAGCAGCGAGTGCAGCGGTATACACTCAAAGTCACTTTCAAGCTGCGCCTCTTCAAGTCACACAAAAAAGCTTGAAAAAGACGGGCAAACTAAAAGGTGTCATTGTCAATAGTGCCATCGCCAACGCATGCACAGGTGAGCAGGGATTAAAAGATGCATACGACATGCAGGCAGCCTGTGCAGACATGTTAGGCACAGAGCCTGATTACATTGCCGTTTCTTCTACTGGTGTCATTGGAGAGTGTCTGGATATGGATAAAATCAAAACAGGCATCGCTCAGCTAAAAGAAGCAAAAGCAGGAAATGGCCACTTTGAAGAAGCGATTTTAACAACAGATACAGTCATTAAAAATACGACATACTCCTTGACGATAGACGGGAAAGAGATTCTCATTTCAGGTGCAGCAAAGGGCTCTGGTATGATTCATCCGAACATGGCAACAATGCTCGGGTTTGTCACAACCGATGCAAATGTCGAACAAGAAGCTTTGCAAAATGCTCTTCGTGACATTACAGATGTGACGTTTAATCAAATTACCGTCGATGGAGAAACATCAACTAACGATATGGTGCTTGTGATGGCAAATGGAATGGCAGAAAACCAGGCACTGAATGAAGAACATCCAGAATGGCCATTGTTTAAAGAAGGATTAAAACTAGCCTGTGAAGATCTAGCAAAAGAGATTGCAAGAGACGGAGAAGGCGCAACCAAATTAATCGAAGCGAAAGTTGTTGGTGCAAAAAACAACTTAGAAGCGGGTATTATTGCAAAAAAAATCGTAGGTTCAAGTCTTGTGAAAACAGCCGTATACGGTACGGACGCCAACTGGGGACGGATTATCGGAGCAATCGGTCATAGCGCAGCTTCTGTCACGCCAGAAGAGGTTGAAGTTTACTTAGGCGGGCAATGTCTGTTTAAACATAATGAACCTCAGTCTTTCTCAGAAGAGGAAGCAAAAGCGTATCTAGAGCAGGATGAGATTACGATTTTCATTCAAATGAATGAAGGAAATGGTGAAGCGGCAGCATGGGGCTGTGACCTTACCTATGATTATGTGAAAATTAACGCGAGCTATCGCACATAATGAAGGAGATAGACATGGATAAAACGATCGTGTTCAAGTGTGGAGGCAGTGTCATTCGAGAACTTTCCGATACCTTTTATGAAAATGTCCGCTCACTTCAAGCTGCTGGATTTAAACTGGCTATCGTACATGGCGGGGGTCCTGAAATCACGAGCATGCTGCAAAAATTAGAAGTGAAAACGGAATTTGTAGATGGACAGCGCAAAACAACAAAGCCGGTGTTAGAGGTAGCCGAAATGGTCCTTTCAGGAACGGTGAATAAATACTTTGTTTCAGAGTTGGCAAAGCATGATATATCATCTGTCGGTGTATCTGGTAAAGATGGACAGATGCTTGTCGCCGATTTTCTCGATCAAGATGTATATGGGTACGTTGGCGAAATCAAAGAAGTCAATCCAGAGATGGCAGAAGCACTAATGGAGAAACAATTCATTCCCGTCATTGCGCCGCTATCTATGACCGAAGAATGCCAAACGTTAAATGTGAATGCTGATCTTGCAGCATCAGCATTCGCAGGAGCTATGAAAGCTGATAAGCTCATGTTTGTCACAGATGTGGAAGGAATTTTAAAAAATGGTGAGCTGTTAGACGTTGTCACCGAACAAGAAGCTCTCAAGCTCATCGATGAAGGTATTATTTCCGGGGGAATGATTCCAAAAGTGCAATCTGCGCTAAGTGCTTTATCAGGAGATGTGGATGAAGTCATGATTGTGAATGGAAAAGGCAGTATTTTTACAGGAGATACCTTTAAAGGAACTCGAATTGTAAAACAAAAGGAGGCGGTCCTGTGAGTCATCTCTTTCAAACGTACGGACGGTGGAATGTTGAAATTAAAGAGGCAGAAGGTTCTTGGGCAGTTGATACAACTGGGAAAAAATATTTAGACTTTATACAAGGCATTGCGGTCACGAATTTAGGTCACAATCATCCAAAGGTCAATCAAGCCATCAAGAAGCAGCTTGACGAGGTCTGGCACGTATCAAATCTATTTGAAAATGGACTGCAAGAAAAAGCAGCGGAAAAGCTGGCAGCCAACAGTTCAGGAGATCTCGTATTTTTCTGCAACAGCGGGGCTGAAGCGAATGAAGGGGCTATCAAATTGGCCCGAAAAGCAACAGGTAAAACAAATATTGTGACGTTTTTGCACTCTTTCCATGGGCGCACGTATGCTGGTATGGCTGCCACAGGTCAAGATAAAATCAAAACTGGTTTTGGACCGATGCTGGAAGGCTTTCATTATGTACCGTTTAATGACCCTGAAGCGATCACAGCGTGTGAAATCGATGATGTCGCAGCGGTCATGCTGGAAGTGGTGCAAGGTGAAGGTGGAGTGAATCCAGCTACAGCTGAATTTCTAGAAGCCGTTCAAACATTTTGCAAAAAACATCAAGCACTGCTAATTGTAGATGAAATCCAAACGGGTATTGGTCGAACAGGGACAGCATTTGCCTATGAGCAATCGGGACTTGATCCTGATATTATTTCAGCCGCAAAAGGTTTAGGAAATGGGTTTCCAGTAGGTGCAGTGATAGGGAAAAAAGCTTTAGGGGATGCATTTTCTCCAGGCTCTCATGGCACAACATTTGGTGGCAATATGCTCGCTATGTCAGCTGTGAACGCAACTCTTGATGTAATATTTAAAGAAGACTTTCTTTCAGAAGTGAAAGAAAAGGGTGCGTACCTCTTAAAGAGACTGCAAGAAGTCAAGCAGCTGAACATCGTGAAAGAAGTACGTGGCAAAGGATTAATGGCAGGAATTGAGTGTCATCAGCCAGTAGGTGATTACATCACAGCCCTTCGAGAGCAAGGTTTGCTTGTGCTTCCAGCTGGTCCGAATGTTATTCGATTATTACCTCCGCTGAATGTCAAAAAAGTTGAATTGGATCAAGCCATTGAAGCCATCATTCAAGTGTTAGCAAATGAAGCAGTAACGGTCTAAATTTTTTTACACCAGAACGCATAAACATGCATTTATATTATTAATTATTCAATATGGGGTGACACAAGCATGAAAGGTTATTTAAATTTAGAAGATGGAGCCTCTTTTGAAGGAGATCTGACAGGAGAAGCTGGCATTACAGGTGAAGTGGTCTTTTTTACAGGGATGACAGGTTATCAGGAGGTGCTCACAGATCCTTCTTATAAAGGACAAATCATTGTCTTCACATATCCGCTCATCGGAAATTACGGCATCAATCATGAAGACTTTGAGAGCAAAAAACCACAAGTGAAGGCGGTCGTTGTCTATGAGGCAGCTGACCATTTTTCTCATCACCTTGCAGCCGTAAGCTTAAAAGATTATTTACAGAAGTGGAACATTCCGCTTCTTACACATACAGATACTCGCGCAGTCGTGCAGAACATTCGAGCAAATGGAACGATGAATGCAGTGCTTAGTTTAGACGAAAATGAAACGCCTCCTGCAATGAAGCAAGACAATGTGATTGAGCAGGTCACAGAAGATGAAGTATACACACAAGGAAGCGGCGAGGAACATGTAGCGCTCATTGATTTTGGCTTTAAAAAATCTATTGCGGACTCACTCGAAGCGCGCGGCTGTAAAGTCACAGTGATTCCGTACAAACAAATGGAAAAGGTATTTGATATCAAGCCAGATGCGATCCTTTTGTCAAATGGACCTGGAGATCCAAAAACAATGAAGCCATATTTAAAAACCATTCATGACATCATGATGACCTTCCCGACACTAGGCATTTGCTTAGGTCATCAATTAATTGCTCTTGCGCTTGGCGGGGATACGTATAAGCTTCCTTTTGGCCACCGCGGGGCGAATCATCCTGTACAAGATACAGAATCAAAACGTGTCTTTATGACAAGCCAAAATCATAGCTATGTGGTCAATGAAAAAAGCATGAATGACAAAGAAGTGGACGTCAAATTCCTCCACGTGAATGACGGATCTGTTGAAGGATTCATTCATAAAGAGAAGCTGATTATGTCCGTTCAATTTCATCCAGAAGCACATCCAGGCCCTGCAGAAAGTGAATGGGTATTCGATGATTTTATTGAGAAAGTGAAACAAGCAAGGAGAGAAGTCGCACATGCCTAAAGATCAAAGCATACAAACCATTCTAGTCATCGGGTCTGGTCCAATCATCATTGGTCAGGCAGCAGAATTTGATTACTCAGGAACACAAGGTTGTATGGCCTTAAAAGAAGAAGGCTACAACGTCATCTTAGTGAATAACAACCCAGCAACCATTATGACAGACGAGTCATTTGCTGATGAAATTTATTTTGAACCGCTTTCAGTTGATTCAGTGACAAGAATCATTGAAAAAGAGAAACCAGATGGTCTTTTAGCCAATCTTGGCGGACAGACGGCTTTAAACCTTGCTGTCGAGCTGGAAAAAGCCGGTGTGCTGAAAAAGCATGGGGTAAAACTGCTCGGAACGTCAGTTGAAACAATTGAAAACGGTGAAGATCGTGAGAAATTCCGTGCTCTCATGAAGCATTTGAATGAACCTGTACCAGAAAGTGAAATTGTGGATAATGCGAAAGACGCCCTTCAATTTGCAAAAGAAGTGGGCTTTCCTGTCATTCTTCGACCAGCCTACACACTTGGTGGTAAAGGGGGAGGCATCGCTTTAACTGAAGAGGCTTTTAAACCGCTGATTGAAGGTGCTCTTCTAGCGAGTCCGATTCATCAGTGCTTAGTTGAAAAAAGCATTGCTGGCTTTAAAGAAGTCGAGTATGAGGTCATGAGAGATCGTCAAAATACGTGTATCACTGTATGTAACATGGAAAATATCGATCCAGTTGGTGTGCATACAGGCGACTCGATTGTCGTTGCACCGTCACAGACATTAACGGATCAGGATTATCAAATGCTCCGTTCAGCGAGCTTAAAAATCATTTCAGCGCTTGATGTCGTTGGCGGCTGTAATATCCAGTTCGCTCTTGATCCACTTAGCAAAGAATATTTTGTCATTGAGGTCAACCCTCGGGTCAGCCGGTCTTCTGCTCTCGCATCGAAAGCAACAGGCTATCCGATTGCCAAAATGGCGGCAAAACTTGCGGTCGGTTATACACTAGATGAATTGAAAAATCCGCTTACAGGAACAACGTATGCTAGCTTTGAGCCGGCACTCGATTATGTCGTGGTGAAATTCCCGCGTTGGCCGTTCGATAAATTTAAACAGGCAGACCGGAAATTAGGCACAAAAATGAAGGCGACTGGTGAAGTCATGGCGATTGACCGTAATTTAGAATCTGCCATTCAAAAAGCAGTCGCATCACTTGAAATCAAAACAAAGGGCTTCCACTTGCCTGAACTGAAAGAACATTCGACTGAACAGTTATTTGAATTAATCAAAACACCGGACGATCGCCGTTTCTTCGCTGTCATGGAGCTTCTTTCCAGACAAGAAACCGTTGAAACGATTCATGAAACGACGAAGATTGATCTGTTTTTCTTACATGTCTTCAAGAATATGATCACACTCGAACAAGAATTGAAGAATCATCAGGGGACGCTATCCAAAGACACCTTAAAAAAGGTGAAAGAAAAAGGTTTCCTTGATGAAACAATCGCTTCTCTGACGGATCGCAGTGAACAAGATATCAGACAGCTTCGCCAAGAGTATGGCATTGCCGCTTCATTTAAAATTGTCGATACATGTGCGGCTGAATTCGATGCAAAAACGAATTACTTCTATTCTACGTACTTTGGCAAAAGTGATGGAGAGCATCAAGAGAAAACAAAGGAGCGTGCACTCATCATTGGCTCTGGTCCGATTCGAATTGGGCAAGGGGTCGAGTTTGATTATAGTGCCGTTCACGGCGTTCTTACTTTACAAAAGCTTGGATTTGAAACCATCATGATGAACAATAATCCAGAAACGGTTAGTACCGATTATGAGATTGCAGATCGTTTATACTTTGAGCCGATCACGTTAGAACATATTTTAAACGTAGTTGAAGCGGAGCAAATTGATTTTGTCATCGTTCAATTTGGCGGGCAGACAGCAATCAATGTGGCGGAAGGTTTAGAAAAAGCCGGCGTTACCTTGTTAGGCACGTCCTTTGACACACTAGATGCATTAGAAGATCGCGATTTATTCTATCAGCTTCTTGATGAACTGAATCTTCCTCATGCAAAAGGAGATACAGCTCATTCAAAAGAAGAAGCACTGGGGCATGCTGCAAGCATCGGGTACCCTGTTCTTATTCGTCCATCATATGTCATTGGTGGAATGGGCATGATCGTTGTTCATACAGAAGCTCAATTGGCAGAACTACTTGATCAGCCAGATCATTTACCTTATCCGATCTTAATTGATGAGTATGTCACTGGAAAAGAAGTGGAAGTGGATCTTATTTCAGACGGACAAACGACATTCATTCCAACCATTGTTGAGCATATTGAAAAAGCGGGCGTACACTCAGGTGACAGCTTTGCCATCTTACCAAGTGTCTCTATTAGTGAAGACATCAAACAACAGGTGTATAACGCTTCTGAACAAATCGCAAAGAAATTAGCTTTTAAAGGCATTATGAATATTCAATTTGTGATAAAAGGGAATCAGGCGCTCGTATTAGAGGTGAATCCTCGGGCAAGCCGGACTGTTCCAGTTGTAAGTAAAGTCATGGGTGTTGACATGATCCCAATGGCGACTCAGCTGTTAGCTGGTGCAACGCTTGAAGAATTGAAACCGGCAACGAAGAATAAGGGGGGCACAGCTGTTAAATTCCCAGTCTTCTCCTCACATGCCATTCAAGATATCGATTTAAAGCTCACACCTGAAATGAAGGCGACGGGTGAAGGAATGTGTGTAGGAAAGAACGTCGAAAGCGCCTTGAAAAAAGTGTTTGCACCGATCTGGAAACAGAAAGGAAGCCTCTTTATACAAGGCAGTGAATTATTCGTAGATGAAGCAAAACGAGCAGGCTTTGACGTCTGGACTGGCAGCTTTGAATCGTGGCTGCAACAAGACGATAAATCGCTTCACATTCATTTAGGTGATGATGAAGAGGCAAAAGAACAGCGTGTAAAAGCACTCACACATGGTGTTCAAGTTCTAACCGAATATGAAACGGCGCAAGCGTTCCTGCAAGGAAAAGATGGAGATGTATCACCAGTATCTCTCCACGAATTATATAAAAAGGAAGTGACGGCATGAGCCAAGTAGACGTGCAACCGGCATTATACGGAAAAGACTTTTTATCGTTAAAAGACTTTTCGATCAATGACATTGCGTACTTAATTGAAAAAGCAGAAGAAATGAAACAACATCCATATCAAGATTTATTCAAAGGAAAAACATTAGCGATGATCTTTGAAAAATCTTCAACTAGAACCCGTGTCTCGTTTGAAGCGGGCATGACGCAGCTAGGCGGACATGCGCTCTTCCTCAGCTCAAATGATCTGCAAATTGGCAGAGGAGAAACGATTGGTGATACAGCGCAGGTGCTGTCTGGGTATGTAGATGGCATTATGATTCGAACCTTTGAACATGAGAAGGTAGAAGAACTTGCAAAATACGCCTCTATTCCAGTGATCAACGGACTAACGGACTACTCTCATCCATGTCAGGCACTGGCTGATTTACTGACGATTAAAGAAGCAAAAGGCACACTAAAAGGTGTGAAAGTGGCGTACATCGGTGATGGGAATAATGTGGCTCATTCCTTAATGGTCGGCTGCGCGCAGTTAGGCTGTGACATTGCCGTTGCATCACCAAAAGGCTATGAACCTCTTCAAGAGGTGACAGACACTGCCCGGGCGTTTGCAAAACAATCAGGCGCAGAAGTCATCGTCACAACAGATCCAGTAGCTGCTGTTCAGGATGCAGATGTCATTTATTCAGACGTATTTACAAGCATGGGACAGGAAGCTGAAACAGAGAAACGTCTAGCAGAATTTAAAGAATATCAAGTCAATGAGGAACTCATGCAACATGCAGCAGCAGATTATATCTTCCTTCATTGTCTGCCGGCACACCGCGGAGAAGAAGTGACGGCTGATATCATTGATGGACCACACTCTAAAGTATTCCAGCAAGCAGAAAATCGTCTGCATGTGCAAAAAGCGTTAATCAAAGAGCTCATGTATCAACAACCTAAATAAATCACAAGTGTCCCTGTCTCGACTGAGCAGGGACTTTTTACATATTGGATTGGAGAGGCAATGGACGGGACATAATAACATCAATCGAGAAAGGAGGATGGAAATGGGTCAACAGCATCAGTTTAAATCTGGTAATAAGGCACCTAATAATGGTGTTTATATCGAAATCGGTGAGACCGGTAGTATGGTGAAAGATCCTTTAAAGATAAAGCTTAAAGCAGGAGACGTCTTTCCGGATAACTCGAACCATAACCGCGTTTGGACGTACCAAAGAAAGCCGTAAGCAATTGACTAAGAGTCCATATGAATAAGTCTTTAGAGGCATGTGTCATGCCTCTTTTTTCTTTATAATAAAAAACAATTAAGTTCCAATTTTCAAATAAATAGTATGAAAAAAAGAAAGATTAAGGTAAAATATGTAAGAATAGTATAAGGTTGAAAGGATTTGTGTGATGGAAAAGATGAATCTCAGTGAAAGTGTTTGGAATAAACGCTTCACCTCATTGTTCATATCAAGACTCATAAAAAATACAGGAGAAAGTTTTGCTTTTACATCCGTTCTTTGGTTATTGATTTTAAGAGGTGATGGAGCGCTCGGTACCGGACTTCTTCTAGCAGTGACAGTTCTTCCTTCATCATTGTTGGCCCCAATACTAGGACCTCTTATGAAAAGACATCATTTATCTAAATGGATGTTTGCTTCAGATGTCATTCGAGCAACCATTGTACTCATTATTCCACTACTGCATTTTTCGCACATATTGCCTCTATGGTTATTGATCTCATTAATGGTTATTCAATCGGCAACAGGTGCAGCATATAACCCGGCTTCTGTGGCCATCCTGCCGCAGATTGTTCCAAAGCATCTCATTCAAAAAGCAAATGCGATCCTGCAATCATCTTTTGAAATTGTCGCACTTGCTGCGGTGATGGTCGCTGGTCTTTTGGTCAAATTAATTGGCCCTGCAGATACGCTCCTAATCACCACTGCTTTATTTATCATATCGGGCTTGTTCATTATTGGCGTTAAACTCCAAAAGTCAGATGCAGAAAAAGCAGCAGACATTAAACAAGCAAAGAATACATATCTGTATAACTTAAAAAGAGGCTTTCTAGTTGTTAAAAATCATCATATTTTATTTGCACTGACCCTTTATTGTATTTTAATGAATGTCGCCGCAGCTCCGTGGCAGGCATTATCCGCTGTATATGTAGCAGAAGCGCTGCAAAGTGATTCAATGGTGTATTCCATTTTAAGAGGTGTCGCTGCAGTCGGTGCGTTTATGATGGGCTTTGCACTGGCGAAGGTGAAAATCAAAAGATTCGGCTTGTTCTTTATTGTCGCAGGCATGATTGAAGGAGCTGCATTCTTTATCACTGGAATGAGTACATGGCTTCCAGTCGTTCTTCTAGCTTCCTTTATTTTTGGTGCAGCCGTCAGTGCGATCAATGTCCCAGAGATGGTCATTATTCAAACGTCTGTTGACCAAGAAGATCAGCCGCAAGTATATGCCGTGATCAATGCGTCATCAAATGTCTTTCTCCCGCTTGCAGCCGTCATATCGGGCGTCCTGGCAGAACGCTTTGGAGCAGGACCTGTCATTGCGGGGGGTGGTGTGCTTGAAATTTTATCGGGCATCGCGATCTTCCTGTTCACAGGGCTAGCGAAAAGCCATTTGTCAGCAGACAAACAGAAGTCCGAAACGGTTGAGGTGTAACTCAAAAACCCCCTGTAATTGACGGCAGGGGGTTTTAGCGTGCGCTCTCAACTTCTAGTCATCATTCTGAAAAAAAGAAAAAGAGCTAATCTCAAATCATTAGCTCTTTTCCAGCAATATTAAGAATGTTCTGTTGAACTTTCTGTTTCTTTCATTGGACTTACTTCAGCAAAGATGAATAAAATAACCGTAAACACTATGGCAAGAATGGAAGTTAACGTAAAATCATAAGCAGCTCCATTCATAGATGAAACGATGTAACCAGCCATATGTGTCAGCAGAAAAGTCCAAATGAGGGTGATAATGTAATGCATTATTCCACCGTCCTTTATGTAACAATCTATTGACTATCATACCATAGATACGAGTTCAGAGAAAAGACTGTTTTCCGCCTTTATGTGATCATTTTGAGACCTTCTACTATAAAAATAAAAAGAATTCTTCTGTCTTTAGGGGATTTCCTTATTCCTACAAGAGTTGTTGTTCATATCATAGAAAGCAGAATCACTGAAAGGAGGCTGGCCATATGGGTGTAAGCGAACGTTTTTTCCAGCTTGGTTCCCAGTGGAACGTCATTCACCTTCCTCAAAAACCAAATGGCTTTGGCATTCTAATCCTCGGTGACCGAAATCACTTTGTGCAGGAAAATACATCATTCTGGCTTCAGCATTACGGAAGAAACCAGCTATTAACTGCTTTAAAGGATGAAGGATATACATTGTTTAATAGTCATCTTCATGGGAATCACTGGGGATGTGAAGATGCTGTTTTTAGTGCGAAACAGCTTGTTCATCACACATTAAAACAAGAAATATTAAACCGGGAAATTCATGTGCTGGCAGAGGGAATGGGCGCACTTGTCGCCATGAGTCTTGCCGAAGAAATGCCAGAAGTGCTAAGGTCTATAGCCATGATGAATCCATGTTTACACCTGCAAGCACAAAGAGAAAGAGAAAAGGAACACAAATTCTTCTACAAACAGTTCATGAAAGAACTCGCACAGAGCTATGGGTGCTCTGCAAAGGAAGCAGAAACGTATCCACTTCCTTCTTGCCCCGTTCATTCAGCTCATGTACCGATTCATATATGGCAGAGACTAAACGGCGCACCGTATGCCTATGAACTACATGCAAAGCCTTTTATTGATCAACATATGATGAATCCAGACCATTGTCAGATGGACCTTACCTTGCATATGTTTGATCATCCAAGAAGAATCTTTCAGTCCATTCACAAGTTTTATAAATCGCATGAAAGAGAATTGTAATGAATAGGATGATAACAGCCCTTCATGGAAAGGGCTCTTCTTTTTATTCGATATGCTAAAAAAGGGGACATGAACATGGAAACAGGACTGATCATAGGTGCAGATGAATTTTTTGGACTGACACTTTGTGAATATATGATGAAAGAGGGCATACAAGTGGATATCACATATCCTAAGGAGCAGTCAGAGGAGCAAAAAATGTTATTAGAAGAGCGAATGATGTGGCTCGGCCGCAATGATCTTGTCCGCGTTATTGATGGTCAAGATAGGAAAGAGGCATATGACCTGATCTTTTTTCAATCAGATGATTCAATGAACAGAGAGACAGACCTCGAAGCGAAGCATGGCATATTCCGCTTGTTTTACGAAGAACCCGAAAGCCATTCGCATGAACAAAGCGTTTCGACTGTTATCCTTCCACGCATGTTTGGTCCGTGGACACTCCATGAAGAGAGACGAATAAAGGACGATCACGCATTTTTTGTAGAAGATGTCGCAAAGGAGCTTTTAAAGTGGGCACGGACTGATCAAAGGCAGGAAATGATCCATCAATTGAAGGTAGAAAGACAAACAGATGACAAACAAGCAGAAGAAATCATAGCAGAATGGAAAAGACAAAACTCAACATTTTTCGACAAAAAGCAAGAATGATCTTCCATCTTATCTTTTTTCAGTATAAAATAAACCTATATTTAACATACAGGTTCATGCCTGCGTGTTGCAAAGGGAGTTGAACATGGCATGAAGTACCAGCGGCTTGTCATGATCTTTTCGTTCCTTCTTCTTATGCTATCTGCCTGCTCGCAGGCGCCGTTAAAAGGACATATTGAGAAGGTGGGTTTACTCGTCCCCGATACGATTAATGATCAAGTTTGGGGAACGAAAGGTTATAAAGGCTTATTAAATATCCAATCAACATTTGGTGTAGATGTTTATTATAAGGAAGGGATGGTCGACAAGGAGAAAATCGTTGATGCCATTGAAGAATTTCATAAAAAAGGAGTCAATTTGATTATTGGCCATGGCAATGAATACAGCGAAATTTTCAACTTGATCAGTGAAGATTATCCGAAAACACAATTTATCACGGTCAATGGAGGCAAGCCTCAAGCTGATAATGTCACAAACGTCACGTTTAAAGGAGAAGCAATGGGCTTTTTCGGAGGCATGACAGCAGCACATATGTCCAAAACAAAAAAGATTGGTATTCTGGCTACATATGATTGGCAAAGTGAAGTAGACGGTTTTATCAAAGGTGCAAAATATCAGGACGAACATGTGCAAGTCCTAGCGGAATTTGTCGAAAACTGGGATGATGCTGACAAAGCGGTGAACCTCTATCAAAAATTGAAAAAACAAGGTGTAGATGTTGTGTATCCAGCAGGTGATGGTTATAATATCCCTGTCATTGAACAAATCAAAACCGACAATTTATCTGCGATCGGATATGTCACTGATCAATCCAACCTTGGAAGCCATACGGTGTTAACTAGCACTGTACAGCATGTCGATAAAGCGTACAGTATCATTGCGAAGAAGTTTAATGAAGGCAAGCTAAACGAACAAGGTGAGTACTCCTTTGACTTTAAAGAAGGAGTGATCGAAATGGGGAAATTTAGCTCAACCATAGACCGCGCTTTTGTGAAAGACATTGAGAAGGATATTGCGAATTACAAAAAAACAGGCAAATTGCCAAATGAAAAGTGAGGACGTTGAACATGCAACACGAAAAATCGATGGAGTTTTTACAAATTGCGATGAAGTATTTTCCACAAGCAAAAGAAGAATTAGATAAAGCAGGGATTCAGCTTGATCCAGAAGCACTTCAGCCGCTTCTCTCTTTGTTTACATCTGTCATGCAAGAGGCATATGAGCTTGGAAAAGCAGATGCAGCATCAGAAAAAGCCACAGAATAGTGGCTTTTTTTTTATGATAATTTTTTCTTGAAGGCACTAATCATAGGACCGACATCTTTAAACACAGGCTTCAGCTCATCGATGGAGTTCATAATGTTTCCAATTTGATTCATGACATGCATGTAGTCAATGGAGTCATCACTTGAAGAAGTCTCTGCACGCTCCTCCTTTTTTTCTGTCTTGTTTTTCTCCTTTTCAAGCGGCTGACCAAACATCATTGCTGAGAAAATATCCTTTTGCGCCATATCACATGTTCCTTTCTACTATTGGTATATCATTAATCTATGAAAAAAGTGAGAGGAAAGGTTAGACGTTTGTATTGCCAAGGAGAAAAAAATAAGGTAAAATTAGTACCAGATACTAATATAAGATCACAATATCACATGCTCGTATGAGTAAAAGGAGTCTTATTCAATGAATGCTGGAATTATTGGCCTTGGCCGCTATATACCTGAAAAAGTATTAACAAATCGTGATTTAGAAAAAATGGTTGAAACTTCTGACGAGTGGATTCGTACTAGAACAGGTATAGAAGAAAGAAGAATTGCATCTGATGATGTCAATACATCTCATATGGCGCTTGCTGCTGCAAAAAAAGCATTAGCTGACGCAGATGTGGCTGCAGAAGATATTGATATGATTCTTGTAGCGACAGTTACGCCAGATCAAGCATTTCCGACAGTCGCTTGTATGATTCAAGAGCAGCTCGGTGCACATAAAGCATGTGCAATGGATATTAGCGCTGCCTGCGCTGGCTTTATGTATGGGCTTGTTACTGGAAAACAATTTATCGAATCTGGCACTTACAAACATGTGCTTGTCGTTGGTGTAGAAAAGCTTTCTCGCATTACCGACTGGGATGACCGCAACACAGCTGTTTTGTTTGGAGATGGAGCAGGTGCTGCTGTACTAGGAACAGTCAGCGAAGGCAAGGGAATTCTATCATTTGAGCTTGGAGCCGATGGAAGAGGCGGGAAGCACTTGTACTTAGATGAAAAAGATCATACAATCATGAATGGAAGAGAAGTATTTAAATTTGCTGTTAGACAAATGGGCGAGTCAAGTGTAAACGTGATTGAAAAAGCTGGACTATCAAAAGAAGACGTAGACTTCTTGATTCCGCATCAAGCAAACATTCGCATTATGGAAGCAGCACGCGAACGCTTAGAGCTGCCAGTTGAAAAAATGTCGAAAACAGTCCATAAATATGGAAACACATCAGCAGCATCCATTCCAATTTCACTATGTGAAGAAATCGAAGCCGGAAAAATTCATGACGGCGATGTGATTGTAATGGTTGGTTTTGGTGGAGGATTAACGTGGGGCGCAATCGCTATGCGATGGGGCCGATAAAAGAGTGGGGTGCACAAATTAATGGATAAGAAACGAGTAGTTGTTACAGGATTAGGTGCTTTGACACCTCTTGGCAACGATGTAGAGACAACATGGAAAAATGCTGTAGCAGGTGTATCAGGTGTTGGTCCGATCACACGTGTTGATTCAAGTGAATATACAGCAAAAGTAGCTGCAGAACTAAAAGATTTTAACATCGAAGATTACATGGAGAAAAAAGAAGCGAGAAAGATGGCACGCTTCACACAATATGCAGTCGTTGCTGCTCAAAAGGCTTTAGAAGATTCACGCCTCGAAATTACAGATGAAAACGCACCTCGTGTTGGGGTATGGGTTGGATCTGGTATTGGCGGACTTGAAACATTCGAAGAGCAATTCGAAGTGTATTCAAATAAAGGAGCAAGACGCGTAAGCCCGTTCTTCGTTCCAATGATGATTCCAGATATGGCGACAGGTCAAATTTCGATTGCACTTGGCGCAAAAGGGGTTAACTCTTGTACAGTGACAGCATGTGCGACAGGAACAAACTCCATTGGTGATGCCTTTAAAGTGATTCAGCGCGGAGATGCAGACGCGATGATTACAGGTGGAACAGAAGCACCATTAACGAAAATGTCGTTTGCTGGTTTCTGTGCAAACAAAGCCCTTTCGACAAATCCTGATCCAGATACAGCAAGTCGTCCATTTGATAAAAACCGTGACGGATTTGTGATGGGTGAGGGAGCGGGAATTGTTGTTCTTGAAGAATTAGAGCATGCGTTAAAACGTGGTGCGACCATTTATGCAGAAATCGTTGGCTACGGTTCAACTGGAGATGCATACCATATCACAGCACCTGCTCCAAACGGAGAAGGCGGCGTACGTGCAATGAAAGAAGCAATTCGTGATGCAGGTTTAACAGTGGAAGAAATTGATTATATCAATGCCCACGGAACAAGCACACCGTATAATGATAAGTTTGAAACAATGGCGATTAAAGAAGTGTTCGGAGAGCATGCGAATCAGCTTGCGATCAGTTCGACAAAATCAATGACAGGTCATTTACTTGGTGCAGCAGGCGGAGTAGAAGCGATTTTCTCTGTGCTGGCGATTAAAGACAGTGTCATTCCGCCAACGATTAACCTTGAAACACCAGATGAAGAATGTGATCTTGATTATGTAGCAAATGAAGCACGTTCAAAAGAAGTACAAGTTGCGTTGAGCAACTCACTTGGTTTTGGCGGGCACAATGCGACAATTATCTTCAAAAAATACGAAGCGTAATATGTCTTAAGAAGGCGGCGATCTATAAACAGATCGCCGCCTTTTTGCATATGATGAAAATGGAGGTGTTCAGCGGTATGGGTCTGATCAATACACAATATCTCATCCAACAATCATCATCATTTCAGGAGCTGGCGGCACGTTTTGTCCCTTATTTTAAAGGAGCGGAGAAAAAAGAAGGATCATCTATTCTCGCCCATTTACAACATCACGGAATGGTGCGATCATGGAACGCCTGCCAGGAAATGATCGACAAGCTCAAAGAAAAAGGGTATTTCAAGCTTGTGATGAAAGAATACAAAGCGCTGCAAAAAAAGTGGGGAGGTCCTGATGTCCCCGTCTTTATTTTGCCTGTTAATGAGAGCAGCAAAGAGATCAGAGAACAATTTTACTTTCAATCCGGCATGGCATTTGATGACAAAATCTTTCTTTTTTTATCCCCGCATACACCGAAGGAACGAATCGGTACGTTGTTGACGCATGAATATCATCATGTATGCAGGTTGCATTTTCTCACGAAAGAAGAAAAAGATTTTACATTCCTTGATACAATCATGATGGAGGGGCTCGCTGAATATGCTGTTTATCATAGATATGGAGAAAGCTATACAGCAAAGTGGACGACTTTATATGACGAATCGCAGCTGCAGCGCATGTACAAGAAATGGGTATCCAGTCACCTTTATCAGAAAGTGCAGGACGACGAAAGGCTGATACAGAATCTCCTTTATGGAAAGGGGAACTACCCCAAAATGCTTGGCTATGCCACTGGATTTTATATCGTGAAAAAGTATTTCGATGAGCACCCAATCAGCGAGGAGTCTATGATTGCGGAGCCAGCGGAAACGTTTTTAAAGGCGATAGAATCATAAAGACAAACATTCACAAAAAAAGTGACATATTACAATTTTACTAAATACTTCTTGATTTCGTCATGATGATGTAATAATATACAAATATAAATTTTGATAATTCTTTTTATTCTAAAAAGACGGAATTTTTTGATTCGGTTCATTTAATCTATGGAGAAAGGGGCGAATGCATGAGCACACTGCTTGAAGTGCAAAACTTAAAAACCTATTTTTTTCGAAAAAAGGAACCAATACCTGCTGTTGATGGCGTTGATTTTAGTATCAAAAAAGGGGAAACAGTCGCATTAGTCGGTGAGTCTGGGTCTGGTAAAAGTATTACGTCTTTATCCATCATGGGTCTGATTAATGGGACTGGTGGGAAGATTATGGATGGTTCCATTAAGCTTGATGGAAAAGACCTTGTTACATATAGTGAAAAGGAATTGTGCAATATTCGCGGTAATGATGTATCCATGATCTTTCAGGAACCCATGACCTCGCTTAATCCCGTCTTAACCATCGGGGAACAAATAACAGAAATCCTCATTTACCACAAAAAACTTTCAAAAAAAGAAGCGACCAAAAAAGCGATTGATTTGCTAAAGCTTGTAGGCTTTTCCAGGCCGGAACAAATCATCAAAGATTACCCGCACCGTTTATCCGGCGGTATGCGTCAACGAGTCATGATCGCCATTGCGCTAAGCTGTGATCCGAAGCTCCTCATTGCGGATGAGCCGACTACTGCTCTCGATGTGACCATACAAGCCCAGGTGCTGACCTTAATGAAAGATTTATGTTCGACCTTTGGTACATCTATACTTCTCATTACGCATGATTTAGGTGTTGTGTCGGAAGTAGCAGACCGCGTCATTGTCATGTACTGCGGACAGGTTGTTGAAAATGGAACCGTTGAAGAGTTGTTTGATGAGCCGCTTCACCCATACACAGAAGGACTGCTTGAATCCATTCCAGTCATTGACGGAGACATTCAGCCATTAACGGCGATAAAAGGAAATGTCCCTGCGCCAGATCAGCTTCCGGCAGGATGCCGTTTTGCGCCTAGATGCCCGAAAGTAATGGAACGCTGCATAGGTGAATTGCCCAAACTGACAACCTTTGAAAATGGTAGAAGCGTCAGGTGTTTCTTATATGAGGAGGCAAGCCAAACATGACACTTGCTGAAAATCAACCATACATGACAGATCGATCTGAGAAAGAAACCATCCTGGAATTAAAAAATATACGAAAACACTTTCCGATTAAAGCTGGGGTGCTGCAAAAGAAAGTAGGAGCAGTCAAAGCGGTTGACGGCATCGACTTAAACATTTATAAAGGCGAAACGTTAGGCATCGTTGGAGAGTCTGGATGCGGTAAATCCACATTAGGACGGACGATGATTCGTTTATATGAACCAACAGAAGGACAAATTCTATTTAAAGGGCAAGATATCTCTCATGTATCTGAATCAAAACTAAGACAATCAACAAGGAAAAACATCCAAATGGTTTTTCAAGATCCCTTTGCATCACTCAACCCTAGAAAAACACTTCGAAGTATCATCAAAGAACCCTACAAAACACATCACTTATATTCCTTAAAAGAAAGAAATGAAAAAGTAGAACAGCTTTTATCCAAAGTCGGCCTTCACCCAAGTTTTGCGAATCGATACCCGCACGAATTCTCCGGCGGACAAAGGCAGCGGATCGGTATCGCTCGTGCACTTGCCATGAATCCTGAAATGATCATAGCAGATGAGCCTGTTTCAGCGCTTGACGTCTCCATTCAGGCACAGGTCATCAATTTGATGGAAGAGCTTCAAGAAGAGTTTGACCTCACCTATCTCTTTATCTCTCACGATCTCAGTGTGGTCCGCCACATTAGTGATCGAGTGGGCGTCATGTATCTTGGGAAAATGATGGAACTGGCAGATAAGCATAGCCTGTACGATGATCCGCTTCATCCGTATACACAGGCGCTTTTATCTTCCGTTCCAGTCACCCGTAAAAAAGGTCAGGTGAAAAGGGAACGGATTATGCTGCAAGGGGATTTACCAAGCCCTGCAAATCCACCAAAAGGCTGTGTGTTTCATACAAGATGCCCGCAAGCGAAAGAAGTCTGTAAAGAAAAAGTACCACAATTTCAAGAATTAAAAACGAACCACTTTGTGGCCTGCCACCTCTACGACACTTGATCACGCTTGTATGATCTCATCTTTGAGAGGGGGGATAAAACGGGCTTCTGTCATCATTTTTTAAAAAAGATAGGGGGAATTGTCTATGAAAGATAAAAAGAGAAAGTCCATTTTGGTCAGTTTGCTGCTGATCTTTACATTGATCCTTGCTGCTTGTTCTGGTGGAAATAAAACGTCTGGAGACAGTGAAAAGAAATCCACAGGTAAACCTGTACAAGGCGGCGATCTTGTCATTGGTTCGATTGCAGAGCCTACATTATTTAACTCACTTTACTCAACAGACGTGGCAAGTTCTGATATTGAAGAAAGAATCTATAGCTTTTTACTGCAAACAGATGGAAAGCTAAACCCACAGCTGGCGTTGGCAGAAGATATTAAAGAATCCGATGACGGCAAACAGTTTGATGTGACCATTAGAAAAGGCGTGAAGTTTCATGATGGAGAAGAACTGACTGCTGATGATGTTGTGTTTACATACAGCATTCCGATCAATAAGGATTATAATGGTGAGCGTGGATCAGGCTTTGAAGTATTAGAGTCTGTCAAAAAAACAGGGGACTATTCGGTCGAATTTAAGCTGAATAAAAAAGATCCATATTTTTATAATGTCACGCTAGGAAGCTATGGGATTTTACCAAAGCATATTTTAGGTGATGTCCCTATAAAGGATCTTGGCGAAAATGAATTTAACCGGAAAAATCCAATCGGCTCCGGTCCATTTAAATTTGCCGAGTGGAAAGAAGGAGACTATGTCAAACTTGAAGCATTTGATGACTATTGGGATGGACGGCCATACCTTGATACAGTCACCATTAAAACGATTCCTGATCAAAATGCAGCCATGGCTCAGTTATCCGCAGGTGATATTGATTTCTTTGCAGTGCCTGGAGCAGAACTGCAAACAGCTGAAAAAGTTAGTAACATCAAAATTGAATCTGATCTAGGGCTAAATTATTCATATATTGGCTGGAATCAGAAAAACGAACTGTTCAAAAGTAAAAAAGTCCGTCAAGCTCTTACCCATGCCATTGATCGTCAAACGATTGTCGATCAAGTGTTAGATGGAGACGGGAAAGTAGCCAACATCCCAGAAAGCCCGCTGTCATGGAACTACCCAAAAGATGAAAAAGTCCCAGTATTTGAATTTGATCAAGAAAAAGCGAAAAAGATGCTGAAAGAAGAAGGCTGGGAGGATACAGATGGAGATGGTTATCTTGATAAGGACGGTAAGAAGTTCTCCTTCGTCTTGAAGACGAACCAAGGAAACAAAGTCCGTGAAGATATTGCTGTCGTTGTCCAGCAGCAGCTCAAAGAAATTGGCATTGAAGCAAAACCGCAAATTGTAGAATTTAGTGCATTAATCGAACAAACAACCCCGCCAAAATGGGATTATGATGCGTTATTACTCGGCTGGAGCTTAGCGACATTCCCTGACCAATACAGCATTTTCCATTCGAGTCAGTCTGAAAAAGGCTTAAATAACATTTGGTATAAAAATGAAGAAGTCGATAAACTGCTAGTTGATGCCAAAAACTTGAGTGATCGTAAAGAGTATTCAAAGGCGTATGAAAAAATTTATGAGCTGATTGCAGAAGACCAGCCGTATACGTTCCTTTATTATGCCAACTCACATCGCGCGATGCCATCTAATCTACAAGGCTACTCTTACCACCCGAAAGATGAATATTACAAAATCGAAAAATGGTGGATTGAACAGTAGTCTGCTAGTGAAGAAGGGGAGGGGTCTCCCCTTTTTTCATCATAGTATGGCCATCCGATGAAAAAGGAGTTGTGCATATGGTTACATATATCATTAGAAGGACACTTCTTTCCATCCCAATTTTGTTTGGTATTACGATTTTGTCCTTTGCGATTATGAAAGCAGCACCAGGCGATCCGATGTCACTCATGATGGACCCGACCATTAGTGCCGCAGACCGGGAAGCCTTTATTGATAAGTACGGCTTGAACGATCCTGAATATGTGCAATATATGAAATGGCTCGGCAATATGCTTCAAGGTGACTTTGGCACATCCATTGTAAAAAAAGGAACGCCCGTGTCGGATTTGATTTTTGCCCGGCTGCCAAATACCCTCATCCTCATGATCTTTTCTACATTAGTTGCCCTGATCATTGCCATCCCATTTGGTGTTCTTTCAGCAAAACGTCCGTATACAAAACTTGACTATGGTATTACGGTTACATCATTTATCGGACTGGCTATTCCGAATTTCTGGTTTGGTTTGATCCTGATTATGGTGTTATCAGTGAATTTAGGATGGTTTCCGACCGGGGGTGTCTCTACCTTAAATGCAGATTTTAATCTATTTGACCGGCTTCATCATATTATTTTACCGGCCTTTGTTTTAGCAACAGCTGATATGGCCGGCCTTACACGATATACAAGGTCAAGTATGCTCGATGTGATGCGGCAGGATTACATTCGCACGGCGCGAGCGAAAGGTTTTAGAGAGAACAAAGTCATCTTCAAACATGGATTGAGAAACGGTCTGATGCCTGTTATTACGATCTTTGGACTCATGATTCCATCCTTTATTGGCGGCGCAGTCGTGGTGGAACAAATCTTCACATGGCCAGGGCTTGGGAAACTGTTTATCGATTCTGCTTTTTCAAGAGATTATCCCGTCATTATGGCGATGACTGTTATCTCTGCTGTGCTCGTGGTCGTTGGAAACTTAATAGCGGATATTCTCTATGCGATCGTTGATCCGCGTATTGAATATTAGAAGGGAGCTGAAGCACAATTGGCACAACCTAATATGGGAACACCTCCAGTTGATCTCAAATTAAAAGAAGGCCTTCCGCCAAAACCAGAGACGATGCTTCGTTTATTTTGCGAGAAATTTTTCAAAAATAAATTGGCGGTTGCCGGCTCCGCTATTTTATTGGTCATTATCTTTTCCGCTATTTTCGCCCCGGTGATCGCACCTTACGCACCGGAACAGCAAGACTTGTTGAAACGGCTACAGCCTCCAAGTGCAGAGCATTTTATGGGAACCGACAAGTTTGGTCGAGATATTTTTTCAAGGGTGCTATACGGAGCGAGGGTGTCTCTATTAGTTGGCTTTGTCTCAGTAATCGGAGCCATCACCATTGGTACCGTCATTGGGGCGGTAGCGGGATACTTTAAAGGCTTTGTTGATTCTGTGCTCATGAGAATGGTGGATGTCGTATTGTCTATTCCAGATATTTTTCTCTTGATCACGCTAGTGACAATTTTTAAACCGGGTATTGATAAATTGATTTTAATCTTTGCACTGACTGGCTGGACAACAACCGCCAGGCTGATCCGCAGTGAATTCTTGTCACTTCGCACAAGAGAATTCGTACTCGCAGCAAGAACGATCGGAACGAAAAACCATGTCATCATCTTTTCGCATATTTTACCGAACTGTATCGGCCCTATCATTGTGTCTGCTACATTGAAAGTCGGTTCTGTTATTTTAGCTGAGTCGACACTTAGCTATCTAGGGTTCGGCATCCAGCCTCCAACGGCGAGCTGGGGAAACATGCTTCAAGATGCACAAAATTTCTCCATAATGGTGCAAGCATGGTGGTATCCACTGTTCCCAGGTTTACTGATTCTACTTACCGTTTTATGCTTTAACTTCTTAGGTGATGGACTGAGAGATGCTCTTGATCCTAAAAAGCTAAAATAAGGTTCTGCTTATAGAAGATCGTGAAAGGACTCTGCGAGACGTTCTCCTTTTCCCAGGAAATAAAGCCGTCCTTCCGTCAGGGCGAAGTTTTAATAAAGTTGGAATAATTTCTCTATCCCTTGCCCATACTGTGGACAACAGTTTTTAAAAAGTGAGGGATTGGTTATGTTATTTCTTCATGACGTATGGGTGAATTGGTTTGAAGGGGAAGAGAATGGCTATAATGTGTGTCATTTTCATGAGTGGCGCAAGGAGGACAGCGTGGAGCTGTTAGATCAAGTACCTTTACTCAAGGTGCAGAGTCCTTTGTTTGATTACATAGAGAATGATCTATCAGAGCTGCCAAAGACGCTGCTAGAGACTGTATTTGAGAAATCATATATTCGAAAAAATCATGAACGCCGTAAATTAGAGTATTGCTTTGTGGTTACGGACGGGATAAGAATCATCGCTGTGGATACGATTGGTTATTCCATCCCTGTGAGAAAGAGCCGATTGATTCCAAGACAGGAGCAATTGGTCTATGAAATGGTGAAAGATGTGAAGGCAGAGGAGTATGAATTCACGCCGGACAGCCTTGAATCGACGAAAGAATATCACATCCTATCATTACCACCGCAGCATATCAGCGGATTAACGAGAAAAGAAAGACAGCTGAAGCAGCTGATGTTTATGGCGCTAGATCAACTAAAGGGGCTTCAAAACCGAGCAGAAATTGCCTATTGGTATACAGAATGGAATCCGCGCATGTACAACCAGATCAAACGAATGTCTTTCGAGGAAATTTGGAACATGCTTTATAACGAAACCATTGATGGATGGTCAGAAAACCATTTAGCCTTTTGTGAAAAAATGATTAAAGGACAGCCATTTTTTGAAAAACTTTGGGAAATGGAAAACGAATCAAAAGTGAATTAGAAAAAGCTTGCAGCTGAATATGCTGCAAGCTTGTTTTATTTGCGTTTCCGGCCAAGACCCATTGCATTCTCCATTTTTTTCAGCATTTTGTTTGCCGCACGGTTTGCCTTTTCAGCACCCTCATCTAAAATGCGATCAAGCTCATCTGACTCAATGAGTTCATAATAGCGATCTTGAATCGGTTTTAACGCATCCACGACCACGTTCGCAAGATCTCCCTTAAATTCACCATAACCTTTGCCTTCGTATTTTTGTTCAAGCTCTGCAATCGATACGTTCCCTAATACAGAATAAATCGTCAGCAAGTTGGCAATTCCAGGTTTGTTTTCTTTGTCATATTTGACGATGCCTTCTGAATCAGTCACAGCACTTTTGATTTTCTTTTCAAGCTGTTTTGGCTCATCTAATAAGGTAATGAAAGATTTTTGGTTCGGATCAGATTTGCTCATCTTTTTCGTTGGGTCTGTTAAAGACATAATCCGAGCGCCTTCTTTTGGAATTTTGACTTCAGGTACAGTAAAGATGTCGTTATACTTTCGGTTAAAGCGTTCAGCAAGCGTTCTCGTTAATTCAAGATGCTGCTTTTGATCTTCTCCTACAGGAACTAAGTCCGTACCGTATAACAAAATATCGCCAGCCATTAATGGCGGATACGTTAATAGTCCTGAAACGACTGCTTCCTTACCAGCAGATTTGTCCTTAAATTGAGTCATTCTTTCTAATTCCCCAATATAAGCGACACATTGCAGCATCCATCCTGCCTGGGCGTGGGCAGGTACCTCTGATTGGATAAACAACGTTGCCTTCTCAGGATCAAGTCCCACTGCCAAATAAAGAGCGGCTAAGCTTCTAATATTTTGTCGAAGGGCTAAACGATCCTGACTGACCGTGATGGCATGCTGATCGACCACACAAAAGTAGCCGTTGTAATCATGCTGAAGATCGACAAATTGTTTCATCGCTCCAATGTAGTTCCCCAATGTCACAGAACCGCTAGGCTGTATGCCTGAGAAAATCGTCTTTTTTGTCATACTAAAACCTCTTTTCTTCAATATAAAAAGGCCCACCCATCACTTTTCAACAGAAAAGGGACGAATGAACCGTGGTACCACCCTTGTTATTTCAATACGAAATCACTCAAGACGTTGATATCGGAGACTGCTCCGTCTAAGCCTACTGACTCTGTCAAGTGTTCGGTTAGCTGCTCCAAAGCCCATTCCATACATGCCATTATCTGCTTGCACCGACCGCAGACTCTCTGTAAATGGTGAATATATGTACTCTTCTTTTTCATCGCAACAGTATGTCTATCTATTATAAAGGATGACCATGAAAAAGTCACGAAGCCTATTTGTGACCTTCTCATCATGTCGTTTGACACTTAAAATTTTAGATAAAATAGTAACTATCTGTCAGAATTTTTTAAAAAAGGATGATTAATTATATGTATAAAACATTATTCCTGCTGAATTTGTCAAATTATTTTAATCAATTTACGCTTTAATTTGTTGAAGTGATTGAGACTTTAGTTTATAAAAATCAATCTTTATCCCCATTTACGTTTTTTAAAAATATGTGAAATTGATATTGCAATAAATTATTCTATTCATTATAATGAATTTGTTCACACGTTTGTGCTAGGCTCTTTACATAGTGAAAATTCAGAAAAAACAAAAGAAATAGAAAGTAAGCTATTCAGGGACTTTTTTACGCTATTTCTTAAATCTGAATCTCATCTTCTATCGAGACCTTTGAACTAAAAACATATTATAAGGGGGAATACAGTTGAAAAAGCGTTGGTCTGTTGTTACTTTAATGCTTATTTTCACACTTGTATTAAGCGCTTGTGGTTTCAGCGGAAACAAATCAGGCGACAGCACGAGCAGTTCTGGAGAGGCTAAAACAACATTAAATGTGAATATCTCCACTGAGCCTTTTTCTCTACATCCGGGATTGGCAAATGATTCAACTTCAGGAAGTGTCATCCGTCAGACTTTTGAGGGATTAACAAGAATTAACGCTGAAGGTAAGCCAGAAAACGCAATGGCTTCTGATATCAAAACAAGTGATGATGGTAAAACTTACACATTCACACTTCGTGATGCAAAATGGTCTAATGGTGACCCTGTCACAGCACAAGACTTCGAATATGCTTGGAAATGGGCATTAGATCCTAAAAATGAATCTCAATATGCTTACCAGCTTTATTATATTAAAGGTGCTGAAGCTGCTAACAAAGGGGAAGCAAAAGTTTCTGATGTTGGCATTAAAGCAAAAGACGACAAAACGCTTGTAGTTGAGCTAGAGAACCCAACACCGTTCTTTACTGAACTAACTGCATTCTATACGTATATGCCAGTCAACAAAAAAGTGGCTGAAAAGAATAAAAACTGGTACACAAATGCTGGTGAAAACTACGTATCTAATGGACCATTCGTTCTTTCTAAATGGAAACACGGCGGTTCTATCACACTTGAAAAGAACAATGAATACTGGGATAAAGACACTGTGAAATTGAAAAAGATTAACATGTCTATGATCAAAGATACAAACACTGAACTTAGTATGTTCAAAAAAGGCGAACTTGACTGGGCTGGTTCTCCAACTGGAAGCCTTCCAACTGAGTCTTTAAAAACGTTGAAAAAAGAAGGCGGTCTTGAAATTCAAACGATCGCTGGTATCTATAACTACAAATTCAATACAAAAGTAAAACCTTTAAACAATGCGAACATCCGTAAAGCCCTTGCTTACTCAATCAACCGTCAAGCAATCGTTGACAAAATTACGCAAGGTGAACAAGTTCCAGCGATGGCAATCGTTCCTCCAACAATGGAAGGATTCACGGATAACAAAACTGGTTACTTCAAAGATCATGATGTAGCGACTGCTAAAGAACTTCTTGAAAAAGGTGCGAAAGAATTAGGTTATAAGTCAGTTTCTGATCTTCCAACATTGAAATTGTCTTACAACACAGATGAAGGCCACCAAAAGATTGCACAAGCAATTCAAGAAATGTGGAAAAAAGATTTAGGTGTGAACGTTGAACTTGATAACTCTGAGTGGAACGTATACATCGATAAAATCCACAGTGGAGACTACCAAATCGGACGTATGGGCTGGTTAGGTGACTTCAACGATCCAGTGAACTTCCTTGAGCTTTACAAAGATAAAGACGGTGGAAACAATGACACTGGATGGGAAAGCAAAGAGTACAAACAATTATTGAATGATTCTGCAAAAGAAACAGACAAAACAAAGCGTGAAGAAATGCTGAAAAAAGCAGAAAAAATCATCATCGACGATATGCCTGTAGCGCCTATTTACTTCTACACTCAACTTTGGGTACAAGATCCAAAACTTAAAGGTGTGGTTGTATCTGGACTTGGTGATGTTCAATACAAATGGGCACATTTCGAAAAGTAAGAGTTATAGTGTAAGAGATCTACGGCAAGGATCTTAAGGTATATGGAGGATGTCTCTCCATATACCTTTCTTGCTGATTAGAGAAATTGTTGTAAAATCATGGAGGTGCAATTCCGTTGCTTAAATATATCGGTAAGCGATTAATATATATTTTAATCACACTGTTTGTTATTGTAACTGCAACTTTCTTTCTCATGCAGGCAGCACCTGGTGGTCCATTCTCTGGAGAGAAGAAACTTCCTGCTGAAATTGAAGCAAACCTAAACGAGCACTACGGGTTGGACAAACCCTTATTTGTTCAATACGTGAGCTACCTAGGGTCAGTTGCAAAATTAGATTTTGGTCCCTCATTTAAATATAAAGGACAAACTGTTAATGATTTAATCAGTTCTGGATTCCCCGTTTCCTTTACCCTCGGAATTGAGGCAATTCTCCTCGCATTAGCATTTGGTGTATTGTTTGGGGTCCTTGCAGCGCTCTATCATAACAAGTGGCAAGACTATACGATTGCCATTTTAACGATCTTTGGAATCTCAGTTCCAAGTTTCATCTTAGCGGCGCTATTACAATATGTATTTGCATCTGAGGCAAGCTTTTTAGCGATCTTCCCAGTTGCAGGATGGGAGTCTTGGGCAAGCACCGTACTACCTTCTATTGCACTTTCCTTCATGCCAATGGCATTTATCGCTAGACTTGCACGGTCAAGTATGCTTGAAGTATTAAATAGTGACTACATTAGAACGGCTAGAGCAAAAGGATTAACAAAATCAGCTGTGACGATCAAACACGCCATTCGAAACGCATTGTTACCTGTTATCACATACATGGGACCAATGGCTGCTTCAGTGTTAACAGGTAGTTTTGTCGTGGAGAAGATTTTTGGTATTCCTGGTCTTGGCTCTCACTTTGTTACAAGCATTACAAACCGTGATTACACCGTCATCATGGGTGTCACAGTCTTCTACAGTATTATTCTATTAGTCAGTATTCTAGTTGTTGACGTCCTCTACGGTATTATTGATCCTAGAATTAAACTGACGAAGGCGAAGAAAGGGGTCTAACACATGGAAGAGATGAGAAAAGATTTATTTGTGCCTGCGACAGCTGACGCAGCAGAATCTGAAAAAATTTCTAAACCTAGTCTATCTTTATGGAAGGATGCCATGCTTCGCTTCCGTGCAAATAAACTTGCAATGGTTGGACTTGCAATCATTTTCATTATTGTGATTCTGGCCATTTTCGTTCCAGTGTTCTCGAAATATGATTATTCAACGACAGATTTGCTTAATGCAGATCAGCCGCCATCAAAAGAGCATTGGTTTGGTACAGATGATCTAGGCCGAGACATGTTTGTTCGTACATGGGTAGGGGCAAGAATTTCGATCTTCATCGGTCTTGCTGCAGCAGTTCTTGACGTGATCATCGGAATCATCTGGGGAAGTATTGCTGCATTCAAAGGCGGCCGTACAGATGAAGTCATGATGCGTATCGCAGACGTTTTATGGGCAATTCCAACACTATTAATGGTTATTTTAATGATGGTGGTTCTGCCAAAAGGATTATTAACGATTATCCTTGCTATGACAGTCGTAGGCTGGATTAACATGGCACGTATCGTTAGGGGACAAGTTTTACAATTAAAGAGCCAAGAATACGTTCTTGCAGCACAAACATTAGGTGCAAAAACATCTAGACTTTTATTTAAACACTTGATTCCAAACTCAATGGGACCCATTCTTGTCACAATGACATTAACGATTCCTTCTGCTATTTTCACAGAAGCATTCTTAAGCTATCTAGGGCTTGGTGTACCGGCTCCATTAGCTAGCTGGGGAACAATGGCTTCTGATGGAATTCCGGCCATGACGTATTATCCATGGAGATTATGGTTCCCAGCCGCATTTATCTGTATTACAATGTTTGGTTTTAACGTGGTTGGAGACGGACTAAGAGACGCTTTAGATCCGAAGTTGCGTAAATAAGGAGTGATTAGGATGGAACGTGAACGTATTCTAGAGGTGAAAGACCTTGCAATCTCATTTAAAACATATGGTGGAGAGGTTCAAGCCATTCGCGGTGTGAACTTCCACTTAAATAAAGGCGAGACACTTGCTATTGTAGGTGAATCTGGTTCTGGAAAAAGTGTAACATCACAGGCCATCATGAGATTAATCCCGATGCCGCCAGGTTATTTCAAGCGCGGAGAGATTTTATTTGATGGGCAGGATATTGTCAAGAAAACGGAAAAGCAAATGCAAACCATTCGAGGAAAAGACATTTCGATGATCTTCCAAGATCCGATGACTTCTTTGAACCCAACCATGAAGGTCGGGAAACAAATTACAGAAGTACTTTTCAAGCATGAACAAATCTCAAAAGAAGCGGCTGAAAAAAGAGCCATTGAACTTTTAGAGCTTGTTGGGATTCCAATGCCTGAAAAAAGAATCAAACAATATCCGCATGAATTTAGTGGCGGGATGAGACAAAGGGTTGTCATCGCGATGGCACTTGCAGCCGATCCAAAGCTATTGATTGCTGATGAGCCAACGACTGCACTTGATGTAACCATTCAGGCACAAATCTTAGAATTAATGAAAGAAATTCAGCAAAAAGTCGAAACATCTATTATCTTTATTACCCATGATCTAGGTGTTGTGGCCAATGTTGCTGATCGTGTAGCCGTTATGTATGCTGGACAGATTGTGGAGACAGGGACTGTTGATGAAATTTTCTACAATCCGAAACATCCATATACATGGGGACTTTTAGCATCTATGCCAAGCCTAGACACTGATGGAGGAGCTGAAGGGAAACTAACGGCGATTCCAGGAACACCACCAGATTTAACAAACCCGCCGAAAGGAGATGCATTTGCACTCCGGAGCGATTATGCAATGAAAATTGACTTTGAACAAGAACCACCAATGTTCAAAGTATCAGATACGCATTATGTGAAATCATGGCTACTTCATCCGAATGCCCCTAAAGTTGAACCGCCTGCTTCCGTAAAGGCGAGAATGCGTGAACTAGAAGGTAGCTACGAAAAACCTGTATTAGTAAAAGAGGGTGAATAGCATGGCAGAAAAACTGTTAGAAATTAAAAATTTAAAGCAGCATTTCCATACAGCAAGAGGGACTGTAAAAGCAGTTGATGGTGTCTCATTTGATATTTATAAAGGTGAAACACTTGGACTTGTAGGTGAATCTGGATGTGGAAAGTCGACAACTGGCCGTTCAATCATAAGACTTTATGATGCGACAGATGGCGAAGTTCTCTATAAGGGGGAAAGCGTTCACGGAAAGAAATCAAGACAAAAAATGCTTGAATTTAACCGTCAAATGCAGATGATTTTCCAAGACCCATATGCTTCACTTAACCCTAGAATGACAGTTCTTGATATCATTGCAGAAGGGATTGACATTCATGGCCTTGCGAAAACAAAGCAAGCACGTAAAGACCGTGTATATCAATTGCTTGAAACGGTTGGTTTGAATAAAGAGCACGCGAATAGATACCCACATGAATTTTCAGGTGGTCAAAGGCAGCGTATTGGGATTGCTCGTGCGTTAGCTGTTGAGCCGGATTTCATCATTGCCGATGAGCCAATCTCTGCACTAGATGTGTCGATCCAAGCGCAGGTCGTCAACTTAATGAAAGAACTGCAAGAAGAAAAGGGCTTAACGTATTTATTCATTGCCCATGACCTTTCCATGGTGAAATATATCAGCGATCGTATCGGTGTGATGTATTTTGGGAAATTGGTTGAGCTGGCACCAGCGAATGAATTATATGAAAACCCGCTTCATCCATACACAAAATCATTACTATCTGCGATTCCGCTTCCAGATCCTGATTATGAGCGTAACCGCAAACGGATTAAATACGATCCATCTGTTCATAAAGGAACAAATACGGAATTTCGTGAAGTGAAGCCAGGTCACTTTGTCAGCTGTACTGAGGAAGAATTCAAAGAGATCAAAGCAAAACAATAAGAATAGAGAAGAAGCACTGCGATATCAGTGCTTCTTTTTTTATTTTACAAAAAAACAAGTTGATGGTAATTTTTATGTAAAGTGAGTAAACCAGGAGGAAATCAAATGTTGTTATGGAAGACGTTTCGCTATTCATGTCTTCACTTTTTTATCGTCACGATGCTTTTTTCAATATCTTTTTTATCGGAACCAAACGGAGGAAAGTGGATGATCGCATTTTTAGTGCTCATTTGCATCATTTCGTTTTCGGTTGAATTTGCTGTGTATCGGCGCACGAATAAACAGAAGGAAGAAGTCCGGCGTATGAAGTACCTTTATTTCATCATGTTTCAGATCGCCATGACACTTCTTTTGTTTACTTGCTTTCAAATGCTCATGAATCGTTCGATATAAAACTTTTTTGCTTTCTCTTGAAAAAAAGTGAAACCACCAATGGCATTGCTGCGTCTTACTAGTACAGGCGTTTAAATAGCAGGAAATCGGGAATAGATAAGGAAGTGGTTCTTAACTACATCATAAGGAGCGGATCCATGAATTGGTATGAAAAGCTCAGTGAATACTTCCCGATAGAAGAAATGAAGTCAAAAGAGCATATGGAAGCTTTATTAAAGGAAAGAAGTGATATTTATCATAAAGAAGAAGGGCCTCATCATGTGATGATGTACGCTGAATTTGATTCTTTCATCTTTATTGATTATTTATTTGTTTCCAAGGATGCAAGAGGTGAAGGCCTCGGCTCAAAGCTCATTCATAAGCTGAAGGAAAAAAGAAAACCGATCTTGCTTGAGGTCGAGCCTGTAGATGAAGATGATGCAGATACTGCAAAACGCCTAAAGTTTTATCAGAGAGAGCACTTCAAGCATGCTGAATCAATTGGTTATAAACGCAGGTCACTTGCAACGAATGAAGTGAACCGCATGGAAATTCTTTATTGGTCGCCTCGTACAGATAATGAGGAAGAAATGATGGAGGCCATGAGAAAGACGTACGAAAGAATCCATACGTATAAAGACGAAGAATGGTATGGACAATCGTATGAGGATGTTGATGATGTGCTGAAGCTCGTTGAAAATAGAAAACAAAAAAATATTTTCGATCATCTCGACTAAATGAGAATGTTCAGACTTCAAACATCTGCACAAAAAGAATGAAATTGTCTAGTTTTTGTCACAAAAATTGCAAGAAAATCTGTTCACACTTACTTTTTTATAGTATAATCACTATAAAGATTACTTATTTAGAACAATTTTAATTTAAGAATACAGATCAATATTCATTCTACAAATTGAGGAGTGAAGATTTATGGTAACATTATACACATCACCAAGCTGTACATCATGTAGAAAAGCAAGAGCGTGGTTAGAAGAGCACAATATTCCATACCAAGAGAGAAATATCTTTTCTGAGCCTCTTTCAATCGATGAAATCAAAGAGATTCTTCGTATGACGGAAGATGGTACAGATGAAATTATCTCAACACGTTCTAAAGTATTCCAAAAACTAAATGTAAATGTTGAGACAATGCCGCTTCAACAATTGTATAAACTAATCAATGAGCACCCTGGTCTTCTAAGACGTCCAATTATTTTGGATGAAAAAAGACTGCAAGTTGGGTACAACGAAGATGAAATTAGACGTTTCCTTCCTAGAACGGTTCGTACATTCCAACTTCGAGAAGCTCAGCGACTTGCTAACTAATAGACAACACGAAAAGCTGCCGATCATTTGGCAGCTTTTTTTATTTATTTTCAGCCGTTTGTTCGTAAAAGAGACTGGCTAAAATAACGGTTGCGACGGTTAAAAAAGGAAGCAACAATTCAAGTGTTGTATGCTGCGCCATAAATTCATTCAGTTTTACATCACGGACAATCATTTCTCCGCCAGTAAAAGCTAAAAGGGCACTCCCTCCGTATAAAAGAATCGGAAACTTGGTTAGTGCTGCATGAATCAGCTTACTCCCCCAAATAATAATCGGAACTGAAATCATTAAGCCAAAGGCAGTGAGCACCATGTTCCCCTTAGCTGCCCCTGCAACAGCGATCACATTATCAAGTGACATAAAAAGATCTGCAATCACGATGGTCTGAACAGCACGCCAAAGGGAGCCGCTGCTTTTAATCCGAATGGATTCTTTCTTTTGTTCAATTAACAAATTGTATCCTATATAAAGGAGAAAGAGACCGCCGATAAATTGCAAATAGGGGATGGTCAATAAATAAACGGCAGCACCAGTCATGGTGATTCTCATCAGCACTGCCAAAAGTGTGCCGATCCATATGGCTTTGTTTCGTTTTTCATTTGATAAGCTTCGACTGGCCATCGCAATGATTAATGCATTATCTCCGCCTAATATGAGGTCTATGCCAATAATCATCAGTAAGGATACGATCCACTCTGTTTCCATCCAGTTCACCTCATTTCACTAAAATAGCTCGTACAACCAATATATGAGGACAATTCAAATATATGTTTCTGCAAGTTTTCTCTGCAAAAAATGCGTTTTTATTTCTTTTATTCATGTTTTATCATAAAATAGACAGTACACAGCAATACCTCATTTCTTTAAATGGTTAACATGTAGACGGAACGGGTAAAGTGTAGTAAAGTACTATTAATTGGGAGCTTGTATGTCCCTTCAACATCTTATATAGAAGGGAAGGTTGGCAAAATGGAAATCGAAAGAATAAATGAACATACAGTCAAATTTTATATTTCCTACGGTGATATTGAAGATCGCGGTTTTGACCGTGAAGAGATTTGGTATAATCGTGAGCGCAGTGAAGAGCTGTTCTGGGAAGTGATGGACGAAGTGCACGAAGAAGAAGAATTTGCAGTAGAGGGACCACTTTGGATTCAAGTACAGGCACTTGATAAAGGTCTTGAAATTGTCGTGACAAAAGCCCAACTTTCTAAAGATGGACAAAAGCTCGAATTGCCGATTCCAGAAGATAAAAAAGATCAAACAGATGAAGAAAGTTTAGATGCTCTGCTTGATGATTTTCATAAAGAAGAGCAAGATCAAGAAGATCATAATGAGAAGGACAAAAAACTTCAACTTCAGTTCGTATTGAAAATGGATGACTTTGAAGATTTGATTGCACTTTCTCAATTAAATATGCAGGATTTTACGACAAGTTTATATTCGTTTGAAAACCGTTATTATCTATATGTTGACTTCCACGAGGATTTGTCAGATGAGCAGGTGGAGAATAAGCTTAGTATTCTGCTTGAATATGCTCATGAATCAGTGGTCAGCATCTACAGACTGCAAGAATACGGTCAGCTGATTGTCAAAGAGAATGCGCTTGAAACGATTCAACAGCACTTCTCGTAACAACCAAAAGTCGATTTCTATAGAGGAATCGACTTTTTTATCTGAATGAAAAAGTAAATAAAGTGATCGGCAAGGAGAAAATGAAATGAGAAATGTAGTCAAAGTTCTATTTTTTCTTATCATTACGATAGGTGCTTATTTGATTATCCAAATTTTTGCCGGTGATCTAGCGGTAAGTGTATTAAGTTCCGTCAGTGTTCTATTCACTTTATCGATTATCTTCATCGGGTTTGTCATTTTCTTAGAAAACAGAAATCCCTCTCAAACGATTACGTGGCTTGTGCTGCTTGGGAGCTTTCCGCTTTTCGGGTTTTTGTTTTATATTTTCTTTGGACGCAATATTAAAAAGCGCAGACTTTTTGAAAAGAAAGCGGTACTGGATGAACAGCTTGTCCAGGAAGATGAACGTATCCACAGAGAAGCAATTGAAAAAATGACTCATATGGGTGACCATCAGCAGCTCTTATTTAAGCTGGCCCACAGACTTGGACATACCCCTATTACGTATCGCACATCCTCTAAAGTTCTGACCAATGGAGAAGAAACGTTCTCTCATATTTTTGAAGAGATCAAAAAAGCAACACATCACATTCACCTAGAATATTATATTCTCCGTCATGATGATCTGGGACAAGAATTAAAGGACATTTTAATCGAGAAAGCAAAAAATGGTGTGATTGTCCGCTTTTTATATGATGATGTAGGCAGCCTAAAACTCTCCCGTCAATATATTGCTGACTTAGAAAAGGCTGGCGTGCAGATCGTTCCGTTTTTACCAGTGAGACTGCCCTTATTAAATAATAAAATCAATTTCCGAAATCACCGGAAAATCGTGGTGATTGATGGAGAAGTAGGATTTGTCGGAGGACTTAACATTGGGGACGAATATATGGGTAGAAGCAGACAATATGGATTTTGGCGTGATACACACCTGATGATTAAAGGTGAGGCCGTTCGTGATTTGCAGCAGATTTTTATGCAGGATTGGTATTACATGACCAATGAAAGATGCTCGGGTGTGGATTATTTTAAAGATTTCAGCCATATGGAGAGTCGAGCAGAAGGCGTACAAATGATTGCGGGTGGTCCTGATAAACAGTGGGAAGTCATTAAAAATCTTTTTTTCTCCATGATTATCTCCGCCAAAAAATCAATTTGGATTGCTTCACCATATTTTGTACCTGATGATGATATTTTGTCCGCACTGAAAATTGCTGCATTGAGCGGAGTCGATGTGCGAATCATTGCGCCGAAAAATCCAGATAAACGCATCGTATTTCATGCGTCCCGTTCATACTTCCCCGAACTTTTAGAAGCAGGTGCGAAGGTATACGAATATGATCAAGGCTTTATGCATAGCAAGTTTATCATTGTGGATAGTGAGCTAGCATCAATTGGTACAGCAAATATGGATATGAGAAGTTTTCATCTGAACTTTGAAGTGAATGCTTTCCTCTATAAAACAAAAAGCACAGAGAAGCTGGTCAACGATTTCTTAGGTGATTTAGAGCAGTCGCATGAAATTGTTCCAGAAGAATTTGCGAAGAGACCTTTGAGGGTGAGGCTGTTTGAATCAACGGCAAGATTATTATCACCACTTTTATAAAAATTGTATTTTCCCCCTTTTCTAAAAGGGGGATTTTTGATTTTACTAAGGGTAAGCAGGTTGAAATCGTGTTTTGACACGGTAAAAGTTCATTTTCGATATTCGCTTTCTTGTGAGAGAAAAAGCTATAATACGGTCATCAAAGAGCAAGGGGCGAAATATATGAATGCAGCGATCATGGAGAATGGCAAGCTGGTTCGCATCACACAACATCTGACTAAAAGGCGGCTAGAGCATGTAAGAGCTACGTGCAAATTTTACTGTCCTGAATGTAGGCAGGAGGTTCTATTAAAGCTAGGTGAGCATCGTGTCCATCATTTTGCACATAAACAGCTCTCGGCATGTCCATTAGGGTCCACCGGTGAAACAGCTTATCATCAGGCAGGGAAAATGGCTCTTAAGGATTGGCTCACGCAGCTTGGATATGAGCCGTTACTAGAGAAATATGTTTCAAACATTCAGCAGCGCCCTGATGTGACCGTTGCTATAGAAAATAAAAGCTATGCCATCGAATTTCAATGTGCAAATATTTCCTGGAAAGAGCTGCATAAACGAACGGAAGGTCTCCGTGCTGCTGGGCTCTATCCTATATGGATCATAGGGGCGAATCGTTTAAAACGAATGGCTGGCCAGCTCTTTTCATTCTCCTCCATTCATTGGGGAATTTTAAGGCAGTCAAAGAATAGGAGACTCATTTTTTATTGTCCGATCCAAAATAGATTCATCCACCTGGATCAACTTCTCGTGTTTCAGCCAACGAAAATATGTGCCTCAATGACCGTTAGACCGCCTTCAGCTTATCGCCAACTACCAGCACTCTTATCTGTTTCCTCGAGCAATCATCAATTGTATAAAGAGTGGCTCAAGTGTATTCGGCAATTTAGGGAGCGGCCACCCCGCATTTTAGCAAATGAAAGCAAGCGTTTAAGAACCATTTTTTATGAGCATCATCAAACAGCATGGCCATTTCTACCGACAGAATTATTTATCCCCCTGACAGAAGCATATATCTTTTCAAGCCCTGTTTATGTGTGGCAAGGATGTCTTTATGATTGGATGGTTAGAAAGGGAAAAGAACAAGTGACCATTCATCTTCTTTTAAAAGAAATTGAGCGATGTGTCCAGAATAAAGAAGTGAAGCTCCGATATACCAATGTCACAATAGAAGAAATCAAAGGGGTGATCATTTCATATGTACGGGCGCTTGTGAATCTAGGGTTTTTATACATGACGAAAGAGGGTAATTATCAAGTAACGTCGAATCAAAAGCCTATACAAACAGCAGATGAAGCGATAAAACGAGATGCTTTCTTATTTCATTAGCATGTTTCATGCCCACTTTGATCATGATAAGAAAAAGGTGGTGCTGCTATTGAATAGAAAGAAACGCTTTTTTCTCATTTTTTTAGTTTGTTTGGTATTTATTTCTGCATATGATTTGACAAATATAGTTCAAAACAAAGAAGATAAATACAACACCAATTTCTTTCACTTTCCGAAAGGTTGGTTCAACACAACTCATGCAAGGGGGATTCATATGACTTCACAAAATAACAACAATCATTTACCAGACAGAAGCGAAGTAAAAGAAGAAAACAAATGGCGCCTTGAAGATATTTTTGAAAGTGTCGATTCTTGGAATAAGGAATTCGAAGCTGTAAAAAAAGAAATTCCGAAGCTCGCCCAATTTAAAGGCAAGCTGGCCCATTCTGCTGATGTCTTGTATGAAGCCCTAACATTTCAGGATCAACTTTCTGAAAAACTTGGCAAGCTTTATACATATGCGCATATGAAATACGATGAAGATACAACAAATTCATCATTTCAGGCTTTAAATGATAAAGCATCCAATTTATTTACACAGCTGTCTAGTACATCTGCCTATATTGTTCCGGAAATTTTATCTATTCAAGAAGATAAGCTGCAGCAATTTATTTTGGAAAAAGAAGAATTAAAACTTTATTCTCACGCTCTCGAAGAAATTAACAAAGAGCGTCCGCATATTTTAAGTGAGGAGCAAGAAGCTTTATTAGCTGAAGCCTCTGAACCTTTATCAACATCATCCACTACGTTTAGTATGTTTAATAATGCAGATATTTCATTCCCTTCTGTTAAGGATGAAAATGGAGAAGAAAAGAAAATTACTCATGGCAACTTCATTACCTTTTTAAACAGTGATGATCGTGAAGTGAGAAAGAATGCTTTTAAAGCCGTTTATAAAACGTATGATCAATATAAGAATACTTTGGCGTCTACACTCAGCGGCTCGATTAAAAAGGATAATTTTTATGCGAAAGTACGTCATTACAAATCTGCAAGAGAAGCAGCGTTATCACGCAACAGTATTCCTGAAGAAGTGTATGACAATCTAATTGATACAGTTCATCAATATTTACCGTTATTACACCGCTACATTGAATTGCGTAAAAAGGTATTAAAGCTTGATGAAGTGCACAATTATGACTTGTATACACCATTAGTAAAAGATGCTGGCATGAAGCTGACCTATGATGAAGCAAAGGATTATATGCTGAAAGGGTTAGCGCCATTAGGAGAAGAATATGTTTCGGTATTAAAAGAGGGACTCGAAAATCGCTGGGTAGACGTTTATGAGAATAAAGGGAAACGAAGCGGCGCGTATTCTTCTGGAAGCTATGGTACGAATCCTTATATCTTAATGAACTGGCAAAATAATATTGATAATTTATTTACACTGGCTCATGAATTTGGTCACTCTGTTCATAGCTACTATACAAGAAAGCATCAGCCATATCCCTACGGAAACTACAGCATTTTTGTAGCGGAAGTAGCTTCTACAACAAACGAAGCATTACTAGGTGAATACTTACTCAATCATTTAGAGGACAAAAAGCAGCGCTTGTATGTGCTCAATCACTTGTTAGAAGGATTTAGAGGGACGGTATTCAGACAAACGATGTTTGCAGAGTTCGAGCACCTGATTCATGTGAAAGCGCAAGAAGGGGAGGCATTAACGCCAGAGTTTATGACGAACCTGTATTACGACCTGAATAAGAAGTATTTTGGCGACGGTATGGTTGTGGATAAGGAAATCGGATTAGAATGGACGCGAATTCCGCATTTCTATTACAACTATTATGTGTATCAATATGCGACAGGCTATAGTGCGGCTCAGGCATTAAGTAAACAAATTTTAGAAGAAGGGAAACCTGCGGTGGAGCGCTATACAGACTTCCTTAAAGCAGGAAGCTCTGACTATCCAATCAACGTGCTGAAAAAAGCTGGTGTAGATATGGCATCGAAAGAGCCAATTGAGGCAGCATGTCAATTGTTTGAAGAAAAATTAAAGGAAATGGAAGAGCTCATCTCAAAGACTGGTGAGTAACGAGAAGACTTCTGTCAGATGTGTGAGTGCAAACTCACCTTTTGGCAGGAGTTTTTTCTTGAAATAAAAAGACCAGATTGTTGACAAAGGGCTAAAATGAACTTGATTTTAGCCCTTTGACTTCTTTTTAGCGTGATAGAAAACCTTTGCAGGCTAGAAAGGCCGAGTACTGGAGCGGAGCGAATTTGACATTCGTGAGCACCAGCACGCAGGACTGACACCGAATGCGAGGGTTTGCCTACACGCTAGACCTCGTCTATATGAACGAGGTTTGTATTACGCTTTAAATCCTTTGAAGGTTTTTCGGTGATTCATTCGATAGAGTGTAAAGAGAATGGAAGCGAATAGGAGTGGAGATGTCAGGTAAAGAGGCAGCATCTTCATTAAGCCTAATATATTTAAACAGAAACATAAGCCAATGGCAACAAGTCCAATGGTTGTGCTGCGCATGCAGATCCCCCCATTTTTTTGTTACTTTCACTATATGAAAGTGACAGTCCTCTTATGTTTTGTGACAAAAATATGAACATATAGTATATCGGTTGTCATAAGTCGACAAAATTTGATATACTACAGATGTGAAATTAATCACATACAAACATTACCCCTTTGTTTGACCGTGAAAAATTTCTCCCATCCCCTTTGTTGTCGTTAAGACATAGTGAAACCGCGCTTATCCCGGCGCGGTTTCTTCGTACTTATAAATAGAACAAGTGTTCCTTTGGGAGTGAAGAAAAAAACATGGGTCAGCACCCATGTTCATTCTCACAGCGGTAGACATCAAGATCTGAATGATTGTCTCCTTCTATATAACGCCAAAACATTTCCTGATGTACTTGTACACGTTCTACCTTTTTAGCAAATGCGAGCTTTTTCATCTCGCGTTCAACTTCTTCAAGGGTCAGGTCATATACAACGGCAATTTCTTTTGCTGATGCAAATTGAAAGTAAGCGATAAACCATTCAATTGGCGGTCGTTCTGAAGGTGTTGGTTTTTCGCCAATCATTTCAAAGAGAATTTCCTCGTAGATATCATAAGAATATGCACCTGAAATCTTTAATCCTTCTTCACCATTTATCGTATTAAAAAAGGCGAAAGTGGGAAGCTCAGACACATCCATTTCAGCTGCGATTTTCATATCACATTGGAGCGCTTTGACAGCACTTTGAGAATGGATATCTCGCTGGAACTCTTCAATGTCCAGTCCAGCCGTTTTTGCATTTTCTAGCAAGATTTGTTCACTGGTGACGTCCTGCTGATGGCAAAAAAGCGATTCTTGAATGAGTCGTAAAAATTTCATTCCGCATTTTCTGCCCTGAAGTTCAGCTGCTTTTAATGCAAGAGAGGCGAGATAAGGTGATGTCACAATTTGTTCAGACAGCATTTGTTCTTTTTTGGTCTGAGTTTTCGTGGCAAATTTCCCCCACGCTTCTGTTAGTAAATGTTTTTTTCGTTTCCGGTTCAAAGCATTAATACTAGAACTTGTAACCGTTCGTAAAGTGAAGAAACGGCCATATTTCATTTTCAACTTTTTAATTGATGGCTCTAATAACCAGCAGTCCGGGCTGAGAGGATCAATGAATACATAGATTTCAATCGGCTTTTGAGGATGTCCGTGACAATGTGAGAAATATTGCTCATGCGGATTGCAGCTCAAGATCGTCCGTCCTTTTCAGGTATTTGGTTGACCATGTGACGAGCCGTCAAAGACAGTCGCTCAAATAAAAAGTCACGAATATCGCCGGTTAGTCCTACTTGATCCATTGCATCCTCCATGCATTCAAGCCATGCGTCCGCTCGCTCCTCAGTAATCGGAAAAGGGAGATGTCTCGCCCGTAGCATTGGGTGACCATGCTCCTCAGTATAAAGCGGCGGTCCGCCTAAATATTGAGTTAAGAACTGTTTTTGTTTTCTTGCTGTTTCTTTTAAGTCATCCGGGAAAATAGGATGAAGCAAAGGATGACACTTTACATTTTCATAAAAAGTATCAACAAGTTGCGATAGAAGTTCCTCTCCAACCGCTTCGTAAGGTGCGTTAAACGATTGTACCATGTTGACTACTCCTTTAACTCGTAGCTAATAGGATGGCTCACCCTATTGCGAATTTCATGTATTTCAAAAGTGATATTCAGTTTGTTCTATTTTGTTGTTTCTATTCTTGTATACTTATTTTAACAACCTCTACTCAATTCCACAAACAAACCGCTTTGGTCCTTTGGGAATAGTGAGGGAGACAGGTTCCGTGTTCAATTGACCATATCATAACACATTCAGTCAAAAAAGGGTGAAAAGCGACATACAAAAAACCGAAGAGGTTATTCTCTTCGGTTTAGGCGAAATATTGAGCTGTGATTTTCTTTACATAATTTTGTGTTTCTTTAAATGGAGGAATGCCTCCGTACTTATCTACATTCCCTGAGCCTGCGTTATAAGCGGCTAAGGCAAGTGAGACATTTCCATTATATTTTTGCAGCATTTGTTTTAAATACTTCGTTCCGCCTTCAATGTTTTGGGCTGCATCAAAGGCATTGTTCACGCCAAGTGATTTAGCAGTTGACGGCATAAGCTGCATCAGTCCAAGTGCACCTGCATGGCTGACAGCATTCGTGCGATAACCGGATTCTTGCTTGATCACTGCGTGGATCAGCTTTTCTGGAACTCCGTGCTTTTGAGCCATTTGTGAGACGATCTGATTAATCTCTTTTGATGAAGAGCCTGAAACAGCTTTTTGAAGCGGTGGTGTGTAGCTGTTATTTAAGACGTTTCCAATACCATTTGCGGTATTCAATTGGCTGTCATTTGCATAAAGAGACTGAGATTGAAGCTGTTCACTGCCCGCTATCGCAGATAAATATGGATTCATGCGTGCATATTGCGTGTTCGGAGACGTTGATGGGTCCGATCCCATGAAAGCAGAAATGGAAAGCGGGAGACGAGATAATTCTGATCCGCCTAAAAAATCTTGCAACAGCGACTGGAATGAAGTCTCAGCGCTTGATTCTTGTCCAGCTGTGAGTTGTGTTTGTCCATTATCAGATTGTAACGTTTTGAGTGCTTGAAGCTGCATAAAGGATTGAAGTTGATTGACGTTCATCATGTTCCTCCTTCAAGGAATTCATCTATTCTTTTGTTTTCATTTTTTCTTCATAAAAACGTACGACTTTGTTTTTCGTGTGTCTTGGTGGGATCTGAAATTGCTGAAGCAATGCTGTAAAAGCGGCTTGTCCAATGTCTAAATCGCTCACTTCAAATTCAAGTTCATAGTCCTCTACTGTTAAATATCGGCTGTGATCCAAAACAATTAAGCCTTCTTTGATCATTTTTTCTGCTCTTGACGTTTCCAGTGAACCAAAATACACGATTTGATCCTTTTGAATGTGAAGGTGTACTAATCTGTCTGCCACTTCACCTTCTGGGAGGTGGAAATGTTCAAGACTTGCGGGAGGATCGATCGTTTGGTGAGTTTCCAAAAGGCCGATCTCATGCGGTTCCTTTAATGTGAGGACCCACTGCCCGCCTTTTTCTCTCATTCGTAATGCAGCGAATTTGGATTTTATATCAAATTGAGGTGTATCAAAATAATAGTTGGTTTGAGTGTGGAAGTCCTCGTCCTTTAATTGAAAGTATTCTTTTAGCTGTTCAAATTCTTCTTTCATTAATAATTGTTTTAGTTCTATCTCAATTTCCTGTGCCATTTTGACATCAACCTTTCATTTAGAGGAAATATGATTATTGTACATGAAAAGCTTCTTTTTTTCTTATTTATTCCTTAAAAAGAGACGTATATAGATGCTAAATGAGGCAAAATGAACAACGAAATGGAGAAATCAAATTTTCTCAAAAAGTTCGGTTTATCAATATTGAACTTGATATGATAAAATAAAGCTGTACTTTGTTGTAAAGGAGATCATGATGCAAAACAGAATTGAAATCACAGAAGCAACTTTAAAAGAAGACAGGCTGATCTTGACGGTCCAGTCAGATGAGCAAATTCAAAAAGCAAAAGCATCAGGACAAATGCTTGTTGATTCTGATCACTTTGCGTTCGTTTACATACTTGAGACTGAGGAGTC
Source organism: Bacillus sp. FSL R5-0397 (assembly GCF_038593395.1). NCBI lineage: Bacteria > Bacillati > Bacillota > Bacilli > Caryophanales > Bacillaceae > Bacillus > Bacillus sp. FSL R5-0397. The sequence continues at coordinate 1,164,992 of NZ_CP151992.1, forward strand.
TTTTACGTATCTTATTTTAGGAGAACATACATGGGCTCCATTAAAAGAAGCAATGAATCGTGAAATCCCTGTCTATTTGGCGGCGGAAGAGCAAACGCTAGAACTCATTCAACTTCATCAGGAATTAAACTATTTAATCGACAATATTAAAGACAATGCCAATTACGGAGATATGGAAGAGAAAGTGAAGAGCACATTCCTCTGAAATAATTAGGTATTTGGAATTGGGGGAAGTTTCATGGACAAAAAACAATGGGATCAATTCCTCGCACCATATAAGCAAGCAGTCGAAGAATTAAAAGTGAAACTAAAAGGCATTCGAAAACTGTATGAATTTGAGGATGACCATTCACCAGTAGAATTTGTCACTGGCCGAGTGAAACCCGTTGCCAGCATATTGGAAAAGGCAAAGCGTAAAAACATCCCGATGCATGAGATTGAAACGATGCAGGATATTGCAGGGCTTCGCATTATGTGCCAATTTGTAGAAGATATACAAGTCGTCAAGAAAATGCTCCAGTCACGAAAAGATTTCGTGGTTGTAGATAAACGCGACTATATTGCAGAACATAAAGAAAGCGGATACCGCTCGTACCACCTTGTTGTGTTATATCCGCTACAAACGATCAATGGAGAGAAGCAGCTCCTCGTCGAAATCCAAATCCGTACATTAGCCATGAACTTTTGGGCGACCATCGAGCATTCTCTGAATTATAAATATAGTGGGAATATCCCGGAGAAGGTCAAGCAGCGCCTTCAAAGAGCATCTGAGGCAGCATCTCTTCTTGATGATGAGATGTCTGAAATCAGAGGGGAAATTCAAGAAGCGCAAGTGGCATTTTCCCGGAAAAAGAAAAACGATAGCTGAGCCTAAGCTTGATCAAATATGATGCTGCTTTCTCGTCGCAGCAAGGTGGAAAAGGAGAAGAATTCATGAAATTTGCAGTTTCTTCGAAAGGGAATTCTGTATCTGACACACTTAAAAATAAAATACAGACCTACTTATTGGATTTTGGAATGGAATTAAATGAAGAGGAACCCGATCTCGTCATTACAGTTGGCGGAGACGGAACCCTTTTATACGCTTTTCACCGGTATAGCAACCGTCTGAACGAAACCGCTTTTGTCGGCGTACATACAGGCCATCTTGGTTTTTATGCGGACTGGGTCCCGAGTGAAATTGAAAAGCTTGTGTTAGCCATTGCCAAAACGCCTTATCATATTGTGGAATATCCGATTCTTGAAGTCATCGTCAGGTACAACGATGGGGGCCGGGAAGAAAAATATTTAGCAATGAATGAATGTACGATTAAAAGTATGGAAGGTACACTTGTGGCAGATGTTGAGATTAGGGGTCAGCTTTTTGAAACATTCAGAGGAGATGGTCTTTGTTTGTCTACACCATCTGGCAGTACAGCCTATAATAAGGCACTTGGCGGGGCTATTATTCACCCATCCATTAGGGCGATCCAGCTGGCAGAAATGGCTTCAATCAACAACAGAGTGTTTAGAACGGTCGGTTCGCCGCTCATTTTGCCCGACCACCATACGTGTGTGATCAAACCGATTAATGATGTGGATTTTCAGGTGACGATAGATCATTTGTCGCTGCTGCATAAAGATGTGAAATCCATTCAATGCCGAGTGGCAGACGAGAATGTCCGGTTTGCCCGATTTAGACCATTTCCGTTTTGGAAAAGGGTGCAAGATTCCTTTATCGGCAAAGGAGAATAAGAAAGAGGTTGTTCTCGCTGGAATACTTTAAGATAAACAAAACCATATCAGCCAAAGAAGAAGGCAGGCTGCTGAAGGACTACTTAATCGATCTTGGCATTTCAAAACGAATGCTGACAGATATTAAATTTGATGGCGGTGATCTTCTGATTAATGGAGAGCATGTGACCGTGAGATATGAGCTGCGCGAGGGAGACAGGCTCACCATTTTATTCCCCGAGGAAAAAGTGAGTGAAGGGCTAAAACCTGCGGCCATTCCGCTTGATATTTTATTTGAGGACGAGCACGTGCTTGTGCTGAATAAAAAGCCGTATATCCCATCGATTCCTTCTCGAGAGCACCCTGAGCATAGTATTGCAAATGGGGTGCTTCACCATTATGCTGAGCAGTCCGTTCGGCTGACTGTCCACTTGGTGAACCGTCTTGATCGTGATACTTCTGGTGTCATGTTAGTCGCTAAACATCGCTTTGCACACAGCCTTTTATCAAAGGCGCAGAAAAAAGGGGAAGTCAAGCGAACGTATAGAGCCATTACACATGGCATGATCACGCAAAAGGAAGGAACAATTAGAGCAAAAATTGCTCGAAAAGGGGACAGCATTATTGAACGAATGGTGGATGAATCTGGTCAGGAAGCCGTAACACATTATACGGTGCGGGCAGTACATACTCATTTAGATATGTCTGATGTGTCCCTTACCCTTGAAACGGGAAGAACTCATCAAATTCGTGTTCACATGCAATTCCTTGGTCATCCGCTTGTTGGAGATACGCTATATGGTGGAACAAGCGAGAGAATAGGCAGGCAGGCACTTCATAGTGAAACCCTTGTTTTTCCGCATCCGATAACAGGGGAGTCCATGACCTTTTCGGCTCCTTTGCCGGATGATATGACATTATTGCTTCAGTAAACAAGTAAACCCGGTCACCTGTCATGGTGGACCGGGTTTTTTATTGCGTGAAATGCTGAAATCTTGAATCGTCATATGGCATAGATGAAGGAACAGATACTGTCTCAAGCTCTGGATATCTAAGGGCAGAGAGCTTGTGGCCAAAGACGCAGCCTGTATCAATGTTAACCGTTCTACCGATAAATCTTGGTTCTTTTACGGGTGTATGCCCGTAGACAATCCATGGTTTTCCGTGATATTCCTTTGCCCAGTCCTTCCTGACAGGTCGACCGTCTGGCCATGTTTCTCCGGTGACTGCTCCAAATAATAGATAAGACCTCATTTGTTTGTTCGGTTTTTTGCCAATATCCTTTTCCTTCATCGCTGCGTGTGCAATGATCAGTTCATTCGGAATCAATACATCATAAAGCGGTGCCTTTTCAAATAAATGTTTAAATTCACGTGATAAAATGGTTTGTTCATCATGCGGCAGTTTTTTGATTTCGTTCACCGTTGTTTCAATGCCATGCAGTAATTTTACGGGATTTCCTTTCAAATAGCGATACAGCTTAAAACAATGGTTGCCAGGCACATAGCGGATTGCGCCCTTAGAATAGGCGTGTATGACAAATTGCATGACGGCAACTGATCGAGGGCCGCGGTCTGTTAAATCACCAACAAGGGCCAGTGTTCTCTTATCAGGGTGGACAGGTAGTCCATGTTTGAGTTCGTATCCTAGTTTGTGTATGAGGGTAAGCAGCTCTTCGTAGCAGCCGTGGATATCGCCGATGATATCGAATTTCATAAAGGTTCCTCCTGATTTTTTCATCCATTGATCGGATATAAAGAAGTTTGAATTTTAGAAAATATAACGAATGGCTTTCATTTCATTTGGGCAATTGTTAGAATCAATGCTTTAACGTAAAACTTAAAAATTAAACATGAATGTTAGGAGGCTTTAGCCAATGGAGCATACATCTGTTTCATCACTCGTTGTCGTTATTATTGTAGCCTTTTTCACCCCCATTTTATTGCACCGATTTAAGCTGACCATCCCGGTCGTTGTCGCTGAAATCATCATGGGGCTCATCATTGGAAAAAGCGGTCTTCAACTAGTTGTTGAACACGACGCATGGCTAGATACGTTATCCATGCTAGGTTTTATTTTTCTTATGTTTTTAAGTGGACTTGAAATAGATTTTTCTTCTTTTGAATCAAAGAAGAAAGCGCGAGAACTGCCAAATGGTTTAAAAGAACCGAATACATTTAAAACAGCGACCATTATTTTTGTTGGCGTATTTTGTATGTCCTTTATCCTGTCTTATGCGTTTGTCCTTGCAGGATTTATTCAAAATGCCTTTTTAATGACGCTTATTATTTCCACCATCTCATTGGGTGTGGTAGTTCCTACCTTAAAAGAGGAAAAGTTGATGCAGACGAATATTGGTCAAATCATTTTGCTTGTAGCCGTCATTGCTGATTTGGTGACAATGATTTTACTTGCTGTGTTTTCCTCCATTTATGGCGATGGAACAGGGAACATGTGGTTGCTCTTATTATTATTTGCGGCAGGTATTCTTCTTTATTTATTTGGCCGGGTATTTAAGACAAAGTCCATTTTTCAGTCCATGTCAAAAGGAACGGTGCAAATTGGGACAAGAGCCATCTTTACTCTCATTATAGTCTTAGTTGCCTTATCTGAATCACTCGGTGCTGAAAATATTCTTGGGGCTTTTTTAGCAGGTGTGCTTGTGTCTCTTCTTTCACCTAATAAAGAGCTCGTACAGCAGCTGGACTCGTTTGGCTATGGATTTTTAATTCCGATCTTTTTTGTGATGGTCGGTGTGGACCTGAATATATGGTCACTCTTTAAAGATCCAACCATCATGATCATGATTCCGCTGCTGTTTATCGCATTATTGCTTAGTAAACTCGTTCCGATTCTTTATTTAAAAAAATGGTATGACATGAAAAAAGTCATCGGTTCTGGTTTTTTATTAACCTCGACGTTATCCCTTGTCATTGCTGCTGCAACGATTGGTGAGCGGCTTGGTGTCATTGATCATAAAATGTCAGGAGCCCTTATTCTAGTCGCTGTGCTCACGAGTGTTTTAACACCTGTTTGGTTTAAGGCGTTATTTAAACAAGAACGTGAAACCAATCATAAAAAGCGTGTGACGTTTATTGGAGCGAATCAGCTGACGTTACCTGTGACGCTTGATTTGCATCAGGATGAATATGACATCCGTATTTTACACGTCTTTCAGGAAAATAAAGAATCCTTACTTGCTGACTCCATCTTTGAAGTTGAAGCGATTGAACAATATGACGATGATACGCTCAGGCAGGCTGGCATCGGGCAAGAGGATGTGCTCGTTGTGGCTACAGGCAGTGAAACGAAAAATAAGGAAATTGCTTTATTTGCAAAAGAAGAAGGGTCTAAACAAGTCATTGCAAGTGTTAACAAAGCGGAAGCCGAGCTGACTTTAAAGGAAGCAGGGATCGATACCTTTTCTAACTTCTTATCATCTAAAACGGTGCTGAGGGCATTGATTGAAGCACCTGATGCGATTCGCTTGTTAACAAATGAGGATTCTTCTTTGTATCAAATTCAAATGAACAATCATCGGTATCATAATGTCATGCTGAGGGAATTTCCTTTTACCGGCGATTTGGTGTTTGTCCGTATTTTTAGAGGAATTGACAGCTTAGTACCGCATGGGGATACGACGCTTAGAAGCGGTGACCGCGTGCTTGTGTCTGGCTCCCGGGAGTATGTGGCAGGACTTAGAGCCCAATTAGAGTTGCAATGAACCCTTGACCGATGAACAAATCCTGATTAAGATAGAGGTACAACAATATATGTTTGATCCACTAGGGGAGTCCTTTAAAAGGGCTGAGATAAAAGTGTAGACTTTTAGACCCTCATTACCTGAACAGGTTCATACCTGCGTAGGGAAGTGGTGCGGTGTTTGACTATGCTTTTTACAAATTCCAAACCACTTTCCACGCGGAAAGTGGTTTTTTTATATGGAAAAACAGGAGGAGAGGAACATGACATTTTCGAACGAATGTAAAGAAGCAGCAGCTAGATGGTGGAATGGGAGCTTTACACACCCTTTTGTGAAAGGGATTGGTGATGGCACACTTTCACTCGATCGTTTCACTTATTATGTGATGCAGGATTCGTACTATTTAACTCATTTTGCAAAAGTACAATCGTATGGAGCCGCCATTAGTGAGGACTTACATACGACAGGCAGAATGGCATATCATGCGCAGGGTACGTATGAAGCAGAGCTATCACTGCATAGAAATTTCACAGAACTGCTCCAGATCTCTGATGAAGCGCTGGCAAACTTTAAACCTTCTCCAACTGCTTATGCATATACCTCGCATATGTACCGATCTGTGAAAAGCGGTCGTTTTGAAGAAATTTTAGCCGCATTATTGCCGTGCTACTGGCTTTATTATGAGGTAGGAGAAAAACTGAAACAAACAACGCCTGACCATCCGATTTATCAAGAATGGATTTTGACATATGGCGGGGATTGGTTTAAAGAGCTTGTTTTTGAACAGGTGAACCGTTTTGATGAACTTGCAGAAAAAGCGCCAGAACATGTGCGGGCTAATATGAAAGAAAATTTCGTGATTTCGAGCTATTACGAATACCATTTCTGGGAGATGGCGTATGAAAAAGAAATGTGGCAAACAGCATGCTTAGATGGGGTTGGTGCAAATGGAACTCCATGCAGTGACAAATGATACGCTTCCTGTCAGGGAGCTCATCAAGCAAATAAAAGACATTGCGTCTGAAGTAGACTTTATTCATATTCGTGAACGATCGAAGGCAGCAGGTGAGCTGGTTCACCTCGTGAAACAACTACTAGCAGAAGGTGTTCCGAAAGAAAAGCTGATTATAAATGACCGAGTTGACGTTGCGCTGCTGACCAATATTCACCGGGTTCATCTTCCAGGACACAGCTTTTCACCAAAGGAATTAAGACAAAAATTTCCTCATCTCCATGCGGGGGTATCGGTTCATTCGATAGAAGAAGCCAAAGTAGCAGAGAAGAACGGGGCAGAGTATGTCATGTTTGGGCATGTGTATGATACCGCATGCAAACCCGGACTTCAGGCGAGAGGCATAAAGGTTGTGGAAGACATGACTTCTTCGCTGTCCATTCCAGTCGTTGTCATTGGTGGAATCACACCAGAACGACTGCCAGAATTGATGCATGTTGATTTAAAGGGAATAGCCGTCATGTCGGGGATTTTTGCTCATCCTCAGCCGCGCAAAATGGCGCAAACATTTTCTAAAAAGCGAAAGGAGAATCCTTATGAACAAGCATTATGATGTTGCAATCATTGGTGGTGGAATCATAGGGATGTCGATCGCTTATCACCTTGCAAAAGCAGGAAAGCAGATTGTCTTATTTGAGGCAAATGAGATCGGGAAGCAAACGACGAGTGCGGCTGCTGGCATGCTGGGTGCACATGCTGAAGGAGAAGGTGATGAGGATATTTTCTTTCAAGTAGGCAGACAAAGTCAGGCTTTATATGAAAAATTAACGGTCGACCTTCAGCATGAATCGGGCATTGATATTCGGACATCAGTGGGCGGGATTATGAAGGTGGCTTTTACAGAACAAGAAAAGCGAGCGCTTTGCCGGATGCAGCATTTGCCCACATTTGAATGGCTTGAAGCAAGCAGCGTAAAAGAACGTATGCCTCAAATAGCAGATGACATCGTAGGAGCAGGATTGATAGCAGATGATGTACATGTCGAGCCATATGCGGTATGCAGGGCTTTTTGGCAGGCGGCTGTTCGGCACGGAGCGGATGTGAAGGAGTTTACCCCCGTTATCGATGTGAAGAGGGGAAAAGAAACTTTGACAGTCAGTACAGCTAAAGGCATCTTCACATGTGATCATCTGACTGTAGCAAGTGGTGTATGGTCAGGCCGTTTTTTAGAAGAACTGGGGTTATCACATTCTCTCTATCCAGTAAAAGGAGAATGCGTGTCTGTTTGGAATAACGGTCCAGCGCTTGCACACACCATCTATCATGATCATTGTTATATCGTTCAAAGGGATAGCGGTAAGCTAGTGATTGGTGCAACGATGAAACCGAATGACTGGCAGGCCGTTCCGACACTTGGCGGTATTGAAGCAGTTATTCACAAAGCATCTCAGCTCATGCCTTCTATTCGAGAGATGCCGATTGATCAATGCTGGGCAGGTCTACGGCCAGCGACAAGCGACCGGCACCCCTATATCGGAAAACATCCGGAAGACGAGCGTATTCTTTTTGCAACGGGACATTACCGAAATGGCATTTTACTTGCGCCAATTACGGGGGAAATCATTCGCGGCTTAATAGCGGGCGAGTCGGTTCACAAGGAATGGCTTCATGCGTTTCGTATTGGGCGAAAGGAGGCATTGTTCGTATGAAAATTCAATTGAATGGAAGAATGGTTGATTTCGATAAGGAAAATGGCACGATTTTTGATCTGCTATCAGCCTATCAACTTGAAAACCGAGTGGTGATCGTTGAAAAGAACCAAGAAATTATAGATAAAGAAGCCTTTCAACAGGTAAAAATTCAACCAAATGACACGATTGAAATCGTTCACTTTGTAGGAGGAGGATGACAACATGCTGCATATTGGCGGAAAAACATTTACATCAAGACTATTACTAGGGACAGGAAAGTATCCATCATTTGAAGTTCAAAAAGAGGCGGTCAACGTATCAGAAGCTGAAATTTTGACCTTTGCTGTGCGAAGAATGAACATATTTGAACCATCACAGCCCAATTTTTTAGAGCAGCTCGATTTATCAGCCTATACATTGCTGCCAAATACTGCCGGGGCAAGTACAGCGGAAGAAGCGGTGCGGATTGCCCGTTTAGCGAAAGCTTCTGGACTGTGTGACATGATCAAAGTAGAAGTCATTGGCTGCTCAAGGTCTCTTCTGCCAGATCCAGTCGAAACGTTAAAAGCATCTGAAATGTTATTAGAAGAAGGTTTTATCGTGCTGCCATATACGTCAGATGATGTGGTGTTGGCAAGGAAATTAGAAGAACTTGGTGTCCATGCCATTATGCCAGGTGCTTCTCCAATCGGTTCAGGTCAAGGGCTTTTAAACCCTCTGAATCTATCGTTTATTATCGAACAGGCAAAGGTGCCAGTTATTATTGATGCGGGTGTAGGTTCTCCGAAGGATGCTGCTTATGCGATGGAATTGGGCGCTGATGCTGTATTACTGAATACAGCCGTGTCTGGCGCAAAGGACCCTGTGAAAATGGCTAAAGCGATGAAGCTGGCGATTGAATCTGGAAGACTCGGGTTCGAGGCAGGCCGTATTCCACTCAAAAACTATGGAACAGCCAGCAGTCCGCAGGAAGGAATGCCAGCATTTTGAGCACACGTTATTCACGCCAAGAGCTTTTTAGGCCTATTGGAGAGGAAGGACAAAAACGGCTACATGCCTCAAAGGCCGTCATTATTGGGGCTGGGGCACTTGGAACAGCGAGTGCTGAAATGCTCGTTCGTGCCGGCGTAGGATCTGTCACCATTTTGGATAGAGATTATATTGAATGGAGCAATCTGCAGCGTCAGCAGCTATACACAGAACAAGATGTTCTTGATCGGCTGCCAAAGGCTGTGGCTGCTGAGAAAAGACTCAAGCAGGTGAACAGTGATGTTCATGTGAGAGGAATCGTCATTGACGTGACCGCTCAAAATATTGATGAGTACGTCAGCGGGGCATCCATCATCGTGGATGCAGCGGATAATTTTGAGGTGAGAATGATTGCGAACGATGCAGCCGTCAAACATCAAATTCCGTTCCTTTACGGAGCCTGTGTAGCAAGCTACGGTATTCAATTCACAGTGATTCCTGGTGAAACACCATGTTTACACTGCCTGCTTGAGCATTTACCTGCACAAGGCATGACATGTGATACAGCAGGAATTATTAGTCCAGTTGTACAGCAGGTTGCGGCCTATCAAGTGGCGGATGCACTGAAGCTTTTAACAGGACACCACATCACGCCGGTATTAAGATCGTTTGATTTATGGACAAACGAGCGATCTGATATTCGATCCGTTACGTCTTTAAAAAAGAAACAATGTCCAAGCTGCGGTCTTAAGACATACCCATTTCTCTCATATGATCAAAGAGCAAAAGCAGATGTATTATGTGGACGAAATACCGTCCAAATTCGCAGTGCACTAGGGGCACCCCCGGCGCTGCATGAAGTAGCCCGTCAGCTAAAGAAAGCAGGAATGGATGTGCTGGAAAATCCTTATTTGCTTTCGTGTCAGAAGGATGAGTACAAGCTCGTTTTATTCAAAGATGGCAGAGCGCTTGTACATGGGACAAATGATATTGCGAAAGCGAGAACGATTTATCATCAATGGATCGGCTAATGAGAGGGTGAGATGACATGACGATTAAAAAAGCATTAACCATCGCAGGTACTGATTCTGGTGGTGGAGCAGGTATTCAAGCAGACTTGAAAACCTTTCAGGAGCTTGGTGTGTACGGAATGTCCGCCATTACGGCCATTACAGCTCAAAACACACTTGGTGTTCACGGTATTTATCCACTGTCTATCGAGGCGCTCGAAAGTCAAATTGATGCAGTAGCAGAAGACTTGTTGCCAGATGCCGCTAAAACAGGGATGCTGTGGAGTGCCGACATGATCAGTGTCGTTGCTGAAAAGACGAAGCAATATGACTTGAAACTAATTGTCGATCCAGTCATGATTGCTAAAGGAGGCGCTTCTTTATTAAATGAAGATGCGGTCTCTGCTATGAAAACACAGTTACTACCTGTCAGTTATGCAGTCACACCGAATCTCCCTGAGGCAGAAGTGCTGACAGGCATGCGCATTCAGACAAAAGACGATCGCCATAAAGCAGCAGAACGACTTTATGAGCTTGGCACGTCCTATGTTGTGATCAAAGGAGGTCATAGCCCTTCAGACGGCCTCATTACAGACCTTTTGTACGATGGAAAAAGCTTTTTTGAACTCAGTAATGAACATATTGATACACCACATACACACGGAACAGGCTGTACATTTGCAGCGGCATTAACGGCAGAAATAGCAAAAGGTCATTCCATGAAGGAAGCCTTTGAAACGGCAGAAACCTTTGTCCATGAGGCGATCAAATTTCCTCTGAATATTGGCGCTGGGCACGGACCGACTAACCACTTTGCTTATCAGCAAAACAGAGTCAAAGCATAAAAAGAAGACTGTCTTCACTTGTGAGGGCGGTCTTTTTTCTGAAATAAAAACTTTCTTTCAGCAAAATTGTCAATATCTCATGATTTGTGATAAGATTATGATCAGGTACTAATACTATGTCTTGAAAAAATAGGAGGCTTTAATACATATGAACTTTTCTTTAGAAGGCCGTAATATTGTGGTGATGGGTGTTGCCAATAAACGAAGCATCGCTTGGGGAATTGCTCGTTCACTTCACGAAGCAGGAGCTCGTTTGATTTTTACTTATGTTGGAGATCGTCTGGCAGAATCAGTGAAAGAGCTAGCAAGCACGCTAGAGCGTGATGATTCCATTATTCTTCCTTGTGATGTGACAAGTGATGAAGAAATCGAAAAATGTTTTGCAACGATTAAAGAAAAAGTACAAGTCATCCATGGTGTTGCACATGCGATTGCATTTGCGAACAAAGAAGAGCTTGTCGGTGAATATTTGAACACGAACCGTGAAGGTTTCCTTTTAGCGCACAACATTAGTGCCTATTCACTAACAGCTGTAGCAAAAGCAGCACGTCCGCTCATGACAGAAGGCGGAAGCATTGTCACACTTACTTACCTAGGCGGAGAGCGCGTTGTCTCTAACTACAATGTCATGGGTGTAGCAAAAGCAGCCCTTGAAGCAAGTGTGAAATACTTAGCAGCTGATCTTGGAGCGGAAGGCATCCGTGTGAACAGCATTTCTGCTGGTCCAATTCGTACGTTATCTGCAAAAGGAATCAGCGGCTTTAATACGATCCTGAAGGATATTGAAGAGCGTGCACCGCTTCGCCGTACAACGACTCCTGAAGAAGTTGGCGATACAGCACTATTCTTATTCAGTGATTTATCGCGCGGCATGACAGGTGAGAATCTTCATGTTGATTCTGGCTTCCATATCATTGCCCGCTAAACGAATAAATGATTTGCAGCATACCAATCACTGGTATGCTGTTTTTTATTTTTCTTCTGATTTGGGGTGTCCTCTCATATATATAAGGAATGAATCATTCGGGAGGGATTAGTATGTCAAATAAAGGTGATGAGAATCAAAAGCCGCTTATGTATATTGTTCAGCCGAGCTATGATGAATCAGCGCCGGCCATGCAAAATATTGTGAGAAAGCGCAAGAAGTCAGAAAAACCTTCAGAAACCAAAAAAAGCGACAAAGAGCATGCAATCGAAGAGAGCGTGCAAGAACCTGTATCACAGGAAGTAAAGCAGAAAAAAGAAGAGCCGCCTACGCTACAGCAAGAGCGGGAGATCAATCAAGAAAAAGATAATTCACAAAATCGAGAGCCAGTACAAGAACAAGAAAAACAGCCAGAAGGCGTATTTCATGAAACAAAAGAAGAACCAAGAAGAAAACGAGTGAAGAAGCCGTTAAGCCAAATGAATATCGAGGAGAAAGTCGATTTTCTTACAAGTCTGCCGCATAATATGCCGAGAGCGCTTTGCCTCATCGAAGCCGATGGAAAAACATACAGAGGAATCATCATGGAGAGAAAAGACAATATGGTCGTCATCCGCACAGCAGGCGGCGGTAATCCAGTGGAATTAGCGATTGGTGATATTTCTTCTATTCATCCACTTGGTTTTTAATGAACATAAAAAAAGTCCCATAACGGGACTTTTTTTGTTAGCAGCTACGGTTGATGAGTCTTGGATTTAAGCACTCGATTGCGCAGAAGCAGTCAAGGTCTACTTCAATGCAATATTTTGATTTTTCTAAACGGAACACATCACATACGGAATCTTTATCTGTAAAATCTAAAATATGACGATCTTTGTCAAATGCAATAAGCAAGCTGAGTGTTGCGCAGTGATCAGAGATGTGTTCGACTCTGAAAAATGCAGTGCTGAAGCAAGGGCCAGCATCTACTTCTCCGACGTTTCCGAATGCGACGAATGGTTTTGATTTTGAGGTAAATAGAACAAACGGGACAGTGTCACCTAATGAATGTGATGGAGAAAGGAGATTGCTGTAACAGCTGGTTGGGCAATCCTCTTCGACGGCATTTTGTAAGTCGTTTATGTTTTCAACAGCCTCTGCTACACAGTTCCATGAATGTTTGCGGCTCATATTCAACCCTCCTATACAAGGAAATTTGTTTGAGTGTTTGAGCACTGTCATCATCATCTATAAGCTTTATTATGTGTCTCGCCGGTTGATGCATCTAATGTCAATCAATGCGGAAGCGGCCGCCTTTTGCTGACTGCTCCGCATGATTGGTTGTCATTCGTGAGGAAGGGGATGCTTTGACTTATGACAAGTTAGATGAGCGGGCGATTGGTTTAGCCGTGGTGATGATGCTTTTTATCTTTTGTTGGCATGACTCTGTCGACAAGTTCTGGATTTAAACATTGGATCGCGCAGAAACAGTTCAAATCAACTTCGATACAAAAGTCCGCTTTTTCTAAACCAAAGAAGTCAGGATCGCAAGGGTGACAAACGCTTAGCGTATGTCCGTGTACATCAACAGGTCTTAATACAGATAATGTGGCACAGCAGTCATGCAATTTTTCAACCCGGAAGAAAATGGATTCGAAGCATTGGCAATCGTCAACAAATCCTCCAATGTTTCCGAAAGTAGAGAACAATCCGCCCTTTTTATCAAAAAGTAAAAACGGAATCGTATCTTTTCCAGAAACTGTCGGGCTTAATAAATTACTGTAGCAGCTCGTAGGACATTTATCTTCTACAGCTTCCTGCTCTGCTAAAATCTTATCAACCGCATCGCATACACAGTTTTCATCATGTCGGCCATGGTGTTTTCCGCAGCTCATGGATTTCAGCTCCTTTAACAAGGTATTTGACTTTAGTCCTTAACAACATATGTATGCGCCCTCTAGTTGGTGTGGGTAAATGACTATTTATCTTTGTTGTATTTTTAGAAAAGGAAAAGCAGAGCTTTTCGCTCTGCTTTTGTACATTAGAGGATACCAATTGCAACGATCGTCGCAACAAGTGTCTGTGTAAGCGTTTGGATGGCAATGGAGATGTCTGCATCGATTGTAGAGACAGTAACGTTTCTAGAGTTTTCGATGACAAGTTTCTGGCGATTTGTTTGTTTGTGGCTAGCTGCTTGCAATAGATCTTGCGTGACGCGGTCAGCTAGGTCACCATCAGCGATTGAGATGTTTGTAATGGTGATGATCGCTGTTTGAACAGCTGCTTGGATAGATGCTGCAACCTGTGCATCAACAGAAGAGACGTTAATGTCACAAGAATCTCTAACGATAATGACTTCCTCAGATGTCTGCTTTGTCACACTCACTTGATCAAAGTCTTGTAAAACATCTTCATCATCATAATAGTGGCCGTCACAAACTGCTTTTCTTTCGTAGTTATGATGGTAATCGCCGTGGTGTGTACAGTTGCGATCTAGAGCGACCCAAGAGTATGGTTTAGAATCCATTTCTTTTCCTCCTTCCGTTTACTTTATTAAATGCTGGAATGATTGGTTTTGTCTCGGGCATTTATCCTAGCAGGCAACCCATTTTTATTTAATCGTTATTTTGCTGCGCTTGACGACGCTGCTGGATACGTTCTCGAAGTGAATTTCGTTTAGGGCGCACTTGTGGTTCAGGCTCGACCTCTTCTGCATGTTTTGCTGCCTCTGCCTGACGCTTTTTCTCCTGCTGCTGCTGTACGAAATCATCTGCTTTCTTTTGTAAATCCTGAACCAGCTTCAAAATCATCCTTCTTTGATCTTCTGAAAGGTTTGCTTTCTGATCATCTGTGACATTATTTTTGTTTAAAATATCACTCACAAGAAGGCTTGTTAATGGATCAACATCAGTGTTGATTTGAAACTCCTTTTTTTCGTTCTCTTCAGCCACGATTATTTCACCTCTTTCATACGTGATGTTAGAAAAAGAAAGGGTCAAAGAATGCCGGCTTCAACTAAAAGTACATTCAGTGTTTGAGTGAGAATTTGTACGGAGTTCATAATGGATGCATCAGATAATGTAATCGTGACGTTATAACAATTGATGATTTGAATCACGGTTTTCTTTTGAACTGTCACTTGTTGTGCAGCTAAAAGCTGTTCTGTGATGTTTGCAGCCACTTCATCATCTGGTACAAGAATTTGAATTAAAAGAGTAATGATTGTCGTTACGGTCGCTTGAAGGGAGAGTGCGGCTGTTACATCTGTTTTATGAATCGTGACATTTTCGGAATCCTTGATCTCGATGAAATCATCATAATTGCTGATTAATTCGTTCAACAGTTGTGTGTATAATAAATCAGCACTTTCTTCAATAGACAATACTTTCACTCCTTTCTTATCTATACATTATTTAATGCAGCAGAGGCTCAAGGTGGAATCGGAAAGCATGAAAAAGTACAACCCAATTTTATTTGCACCCGATTCATCATGGTGGTCTTTCTTTTTGCATATATAAAGAAAGGACGGAAAAAGAAGAATGAAGGAGGTGGAGGTTCCATGAGCGGCGCTTTGTCATTTGCTATATTTGCCCTCGCATCCTTTAGGCTGACGAGATTGATCGTGTTTGATACGATTACAGCCCCCTTTCGCCGTCTATTTCATGAAGAGCAAGAAGAGATAAACGAACAAGGTGAAGTCGAGACCTATATCGTCATTAAGGGGAAGGGACTGCGATCTTGGATAGGAGAGCTGTTAAGCTGTTATTGGTGTACGGGTATGTGGTGCACTGCTGCTTTACTACTGATATACATATTTTTTCCTGTCATCAGCATGTGGCTTAATTTACTATTAGCGATTGCCGCCGCAGCAGGCTTGATTGAAGCAGTCGTGTCGAAGCTTGTGAAATAAACAGGCATTCTGATCAGACACGCTTAAAGAAAATGCATATACTAACATGGAATAGGAAAGGAAGGGTTGCGATGAAACCAACTGAAACACCGTCACATATGCTTCAAGGGTATCCAGCGCAGTCAAATCAACAATCTGTATATACGAAGAAAATCAAGAAGACTGGCTGCGGCTGCGGGAAGAAAAAGAAACCTCAATAGGGAAAAACAAAAGCCGGATTTATCCGGTTTTTTTGTTGCCCTTTTTTTGGGTGATGCATATGTAAGAGAGAAGGGGTGACCAGAATGGATGCATTCGAACAATTAATCGGTTCCTTGTTCACTAAACCCCATGATGGGAAAGAGCAAGCGCACGAAAAAGCTGAAATGGATTTAGCGAATAAAGCGAAGGATCTTGAAGAGCACTTAAAAGCATTTGGCGAGAAAATGGATACTTTTGCGAAAGAAACAGAAGCATTCATGATCCGTCATGGAGAGGCAGATTACGTCTTTAAACAGCAGAAATAAAAATTCCGCACTTTTTTATGTGATCGTCCAAACCATTTCATGTATTTTTCATATTTTGTAAGGGAGAAGAGGAGGTGCTTAAATATGAGTTGTTACGGTTACGGTGGCGGTTATTGCGGAGGTTATGGTGGCGGCTACGGCGGCGGTTATGGTTCAACTTTTGTTCTTGTCGTCGTGCTTTTCATCCTTCTAATCATCGTTGGTGCTTCTTTCTTTAACTAAACAGTAAGAAGGTGAGGGAAGCAATAGGGAAGCCTTTTGCTTTCCTTTCTCTTTGCTAACAAGGCAGCAGGATAGGCACATATCTCGCCTATTTTCATATAGTAAGGTGATTACTCCACAAAGAGGAGGCAAAGGAATGGATAATAAGTTCTTTAAAAGTGTGGAAAATAAAACAGGTGTAAATATGAATGATGTCTTTAAGCTTGCAGGTTCTTTGCAAAACGCGAACTTTAAAGATGAGAATACCGTTCGAGGTGTCATTAAAAAAGTAGCGCAGCTTGCAAACAAACGTGTACCTAAAGAAATGGAAGACAAAATCGTTCAATCGATTACAAGTGGAAAAGAAAAGCTTGATTTTAATACAATCGCTAAAATGATGAACAACAAAAAATAAACAACAGGCTCTCCATTTAAAGGGGGGCCTGTTGTTTTTGTGTGAATAATTCACGATTTTTCTTTAAAAGGGGGTACAAAAAGCGGGAGCGGTGAGCAGTTTTTCCTCTTCTATATGAAGGAACTGATAGATAAAGGGATTGTTCAGCTCTCGTCATGGCAACGTATAATAAGCGTCGCTCCTCTTCAATGGCTTCTTCATCACCGTTTCTCAGCTCATCAAGTGCAAAGTCATGAGGGAGCGCCCCATCAACCACACTCGTGATGTACACTGTTTGGAATTCTAGTCCCTTCGCACGGTGGATCGTCATGAGCTGAACGCCTGGTTCATCTGATTTTTCCTTTTCAGCAGATTTCATATGTTCGGCATGAGCGAGGAAGGCTTCAATTGTTTCAAAACGTTTCGCCGCTGTTTTCACATCTCGTACATCATCTGTTCCTTTTTCAAGCACATTCGTATCATTCACGCGTTTTTTTAAAAAATCACCAAGTCCCATCCTTTGTTCAATAAACGCTACAGCTTCAGATGGCTTTAACGATTTTAACGTTCGAAACAGGGGAACGATCGATTGCAGTTTTTTGCGCTGAAACGGCTGAATGTCTGTTAGCTTTCCAAGTGCCTCTACCATAGAACAATCTTCTGTAATGGTCAGCGCCTTCAGGGTATTCAGTGTTTGCTGCTTTAAAAAGAAAACGGGCAGCAGCAGCTTCATTGCGGCGACATCATCTGCATCCTGACTTAGCGAAAGAAAAGCGAGCAGCACCCGAACAATTCTTCTGCTATAAAAGGCTTTTACACCAGCATCGGTTTGATACGGAATCGCCGATTGATGAAGACGTTCATAAATCGCGCGGCCTCCTGTATTCGTTCTAAACAGCACGCAAAAGTCATTCGGTTTTGCACCGTTTTTAATTTTCTCCTGAATATCTGCTACGATCATGGTCGCTTCCTCTTCCTCGTCATATGGATAAAAAAGAGTCGGCGGAATTTTCTCCACGCGTACGGCTTTTAACGTTTTCTCGTAACGATGCTGATTCTTCTTAATAATGGCGTCTGCACTTGCGACAATCGTATGATGAGAGCGGTAATTTGCATGTAAATGGACGATCTCGGCCGAAGGATAGTCCTGTTTGAAGTCAAGAATAAAAGCAGGATTGCTTCCTCTAAATGCATAGATGGCTTGATCATCATCGCCTACACAAAATAGCTGCTCGGATTCTCCAGCTAAAAGCTGGATTAATTGATATTGTACGGGATTAATATCTTGAAATTCATCTACTAAAATATACTTGAATCGTTCTTGATATTGTTTGAGCAATTCAGGCTGCTTATTCAGCATGTGTAAACAGGCAATCGCCATGTCATCAAAGTCAAATTGTTGATTTTCACGCTTTTGCTGTTCGTATGATTGATAGATTGTCCACATTTGCTTTTCCTTTTCATCTTTCAGCTCAGGAAGTTCGTTTGGTAAAAAAGCATTTTTCCAATAGCCGATTGATTGCAGCACTTGATCGGTTGGATAGTCTTTTTCATCAAGTCCTTCATTCATGATCGCTTTGCGAATATACTGCTCTTTTTGCCAGTCGAATTTAATCAAATGCTGTCCGTTCCATTTGCCCCGATCATCGTGAAGCAGCATTTTATAAAATAAACTGTGGAATGTGCCTGTCACAACTTGGCTCGCCTGTGAAGGATGAAGCTGATACTGCATACGCAGTCTTTCTTTCATTTCACTGCTTGCTTTTGTGGTGAAGGTCACGAGCAGGATATGGTGAGCGGGGATTTGATGGTGCGACATCAGATAAGCAGCTCTTGCTGTCAGTACCCTTGTTTTCCCGCTTCCGGCGCCAGCTAGCACAAGCATCGGACCGTCTTTGTGTGTGACTGCTTGAAGCTGCGGTGCGCTAAAGGTGATGTGTGGAAAGAGGTCAATGGTATGCACTTCTTCATTCTTGTCTAAATGAAAGGTTTCGCCAAATTGAATGGATCGTGGTTCCTGCCAGTCATCCGATTCTTCTGTTTGTGAGCTGATCTGTTTGCCGGTTGGAAAGCGAAAGCCGCCAAGTTCTTTGTAGGATGCATCTTCCTCTCGTTCAGCCGGTTTCTTTTCCTCTTGTTGTTCTCTTTTTTCGCAAATCTCTTGCTGAGATATTTGCTTATGGATAAAGGCAGGTTCTTCATGTATATTTAATCTAAAAAAGACGGGTTGTCCGCAATATGGGCAAGATAAATGCCCTTTTTTCCCCTCATCATGGAGGAATTGATAGTGCTCTCTCGAATATGTATGTAATGAGATCGTTCGATCATGTCGTCGTGCGCATTTCAAAGCTAGTCCTCCAATAGTCAATCAATCTTAAAAAGAAACACATCTAATCATATCAAATGAGGCGTGTTTCAAACAGTCATAATTAGGGAATAGTAGAGTAGAAGAGAAGCAAAGGAGGCGTTCTTGATGGGATATATAGCCCCGATTCAGCCGGATCTGTATTTTCAATATATCAATCGTCCTGCTCCTCAGGATAAAGAAGACTATGCGAAAGTGACGAAGGTCACCCGCACCTTTCATGACAAGGTATACAGAGAGCTGGAGAAAAAAGAGGACTTAGTGACAGAAGCGGAAACGAAAGTACAGCAAAAAAAGCGGGAACGCTTTGTACGAGATATGTTTATGGAAGAAGGTAAGGGCGTTCATATCAATACTTACGTCTAAATGACTGCGCTTTCTTCCTGAGCGAACGAGATGGAATCAATAAAAAGCCAGAGCATCCATGATGCCCTGGCTTTTTATTTTCGTTAAACGGATAGTGTTTTTGTCATTTTGACATGTGTAATCCCTGCTTCTTCAAACGGTTCTGAAACGGCTTTGTAGCCTTTCTTTTCGTAGAAAGGAAGAGCTTGGACTTGTGCATGCATGACAGCTTCTTTCGCTCCGTTTGCCATCGCTTCAGACTCAAGTGCTTCTAAAAGCTGGTGGCCAAGACCGAAAGAGCGCGCCTCTTTTAATACACAAATTCGTTCAAGCTTTGCCTTATGACCTTCAATTATGCGCAGTCTAGCAGCAGCTTGTGGTTTGTTGTCATCATTATAAATGACAAAGTGAATGGCTTCGTCCTCAAGTTCATCAATTTCGATCTCTAACGGGACTTCTTGTTCTTTTACGAAAACTTCTTTTCGAACATAATAAGCATCTTCTCGTTGTGTTTGTTCTTTTACGATGACTGTATTCAAATGTCTTTAACCCTCTTCTCCTAAGATAAATGTTTCATAAACGGTCCAAGAACCGTTCTCTAATTGATATAAAAGGTGGAAGCGGTCAACCGTTTCCTCGTGGTCAATTTTTCTCAGCTTCAATGTGCCTAGAACGTCTGAATGCTCATCGTCTGATAACTTTTGAGCCACTGTCACATGCGGGACAAATGCATATTCAGGTGTACCAGCAAGCGGATCAGTGTACAACTTCTCATTAAGAGTCATTAATTCTTCGTTCGGTTCTACTTTCATATAAATCACGTTGTTTACAGGAGCGAATGAACTGAATTTTTTAATACGTAACGTAATAGGAGAAGCATTTTTTGCGTACTCTCGCAAGGTGGAGACGACCTCAGCTGCTTCTAGATCCGTTAATTCAAAAGGTGTTCTTAATGTTAAATGAGGTGGTATGAGTGCATAGTTCGGATCATAACGTTTCCGATAAGAGTTCGCAATGTCTTGCAATTTTTTTGATGGAAATAAAACAACTCCGTATTTCATCATGTTCCCTCCTGATTAAGAAAGTATTTATTATTTTTTATTATAACAAAATTCAGTTGATTAACGAATATGGGAGCATTCTTTTTAACGAAGGTGAAATGAGCGGCTGCCAAAACGTCCATTTATGATCGCCTTCGAATGTCTCAAATAAATAATCCGCACCGGACTTCTCCAAAAGGACCTTTAATTCTTCGTTCGGCTGAATAAAGTCTAGCACTTGCCCATCTGTCGTTTTCACAGCTGTTTCTTCTAACCCGATTTGATGGATAATGGCATAATGAGCAAGGGATGATGACTGTTTGACTGCTTGCAGAACCGACTCATCCACGTAAGGAGACTGCAAAATCAGTCCGCCAAATAACGAAGGATAATCAATGGCTGTCATAAGTGAGATCGTAGCACCTAATGAATCACCAATAAATGTACGACCTGATCCAACTTGATACGTTGGATAGTGTTCATCAATATACGGAACTAGTTCATTTGCCAAAAAGCGTTTATACGCCTCGAACTTTGGTCCGTCTGGATGATACGTATTTCGTCTTTCAGTAACATTTTCATATGGGACACCAATGATAATCGAGCGTTCCATTTCTTTGTTTTGCATTAATTCTTCCGCTTGTCTGCCTATTTTACCTAGACGGAAATAATCATGACCATCCTGTGCAATGATGACATGATATGTATAAAGGGGGGAGTAATTGACTGGCAAATAAATCAAAATGGTCATTTCTGCCCCAAGTTCTTTTGACTGTAAGGTTTCTTCTTGAATGATGCCTGTTTTCTTCACCATAATCCATTCCTCCAGCTAACCAAATTCATCATAAGTGAAACGTTTCCATTCATTGTAACACGAAAAACAGCGTTGTTCCTATATGCTAACATGCAATCAAATTGGCTGACATCCAATCTGCTACAAAATACAGAAAATTTTAATTAATCGTTACATTTCCCCTTGAAAAATGAGGTTTAATGCGTTACAGTATTAAGAATTAGAACAGACAGACAACACATTCTTATCGTGAGAGGTGGAGGGACTGGCCCTTTGAAACCTCAGCAACCGGTATGCATCACTTCATGTGATGTACCAAGGTGCTAAATCCAGCAAGCAGCTTTTTTGCTTGGAAGATAAGAGGAAGCGATTAAACCCCTTCTTCTTATGAAGAAGGGGTTTTTCTGTTTTGAAATTAGATTTTTACTTAGGATGGTGTCAAATGACAGAACATGTGGAAACGAAGTTAGCGCAAATTGGAAACCGCAGCGAAGAGGCGACTGGTACTGTCAGTCCTCCCGTTTATCTTTCAACAGCTTACAGACATAGAGGCATTGGGGAATCAACAGGATTTGATTATATTCGGACGAAAAACCCAACAAGGCAGCTTGTAGAAGATGCAATTGCTTCACTCGAAGAAGGAACGGCCGGTTTTGCCTTCAGTTCGGGAATGGCTGCCATCCAAACGATCATGGCGCTGTTTGAGAGCGGGGATGAACTCATTGTTTCATCAGATTTATATGGCGGTACATACCGTCTATTTGAAAACGAATGGAAAAAGTACGGACTGCGCTTTGTTTATGATGATTTTTCAGATGAAGACTGTTTACGCTCTAAAATGACGCCAAATACAAAAGCCGTCTTTATTGAAACGCCAACAAACCCACTCATGCAGGAAGCGGATATTCAAAAGGTTGCGAAGATCGCAAAAGAACATGGTGCATTGGTCATTGTGGATAACACCTTTTATACGCCCGTCTTGCAAAAGCCGATTACACTCGGAGCGGACATTGTCATTCATAGTGCCACTAAATATTTAGGCGGACATAACGATGTTCTTGCCGGACTTGTCGTCACAAAAGGAGAGAAGCTATCGGAAGACATGTTCCAGCATCAAAACGCCATTGGGGCGGTTTTATCTCCATTTGACTCATGGCTTTTAATGAGAGGAATGAAAACATTGGCGCTGAGAATGCGTCAGCACGAAGCAAATGCGAAGGAATTAGCTGATTTTCTAAAGCAGCAGCCGGAAATTCAAGATGTCCTTTACCCAGGAAAGGGAGGCATGCTGTCATTCCGAGTAGCCAAAGAGGACTGGGTCAATCCATTTTTGAAGCAGCTGAAAACGATTTGTTTTGCTGAAAGCCTTGGCGGAGTCGAAAGCTTCATTACGTATCCTGCAACGCAAACTCATATGGACATCCCAGAAGAGATTCGTATTTCAAACGGTGTGTGTAACAAATTGCTCCGTTTCTCAGTCGGGATTGAGCATGTGGAGGACCTAAAAGCAGACCTGAAACAGGCACTATCAAATGTGAAAGAGGAGGTACACACGAAATGACCACACACGATTGGACACTAGAAACACAACTCGTTCATAATGCGTTTAAAACAGACCGTTCAACAGGTGCAGTCAGTGTGCCGATTCAACATGCATCGACGTTTCACCAAAGCAGCTTCGATGACTTTGGTCAATATGACTACTCCAGATCAGGCACCCCTACACGTCAGGCATTGGAGGATACCATTGCAGCGCTAGAAGGAGGAACGAGAGGGCTTGCCTTTGCGTCAGGTATGGCAGCCATTTCAACCGCTTTTCTTCTATTATCAAAAGGAGATCATGTCCTTGTCACAAGAGATGTGTACGGCGGGACTTTCCGAATGATCACCCAAGTTCTTTCAAGATTTGGGATTGAGCATACCTTTGTGGACATGACCAATTTGAATGAAGTGAAACAAGGCATTCAATCAAATACAAAAGTCATTTACATGGAAACACCGTCAAACCCTACACTCGGTATTACGGATATTGAAGGTGTCGTACAGATTGCGAAAGAACATGACTGTCTGACTTTCTTAGATAATACGTTTTTAACGCCTGCGCTTCAGCGTCCGCTGGACCTTGGTGTTGACGTTGTGCTGCACAGCGCAACGAAATTTTTAAGCGGCCACAGTGATGTACTGTCAGGCTTAGCCGTGGTGAAAGATGAGAAGCTAGGAGACGAACTTTATTCGCTGCAAAACTCCTTCGGGGCGGTGCTTGGCGTACAGGATTGCTGGCTTGTGCTTAGAGGATTAAAGACCCTTCAAGTCAGATTAGAAAAAGCCAGTCAAACCGCATTAGAACTGGCTTCATTCCTCAAAGAACATCCTGCGGTCAAAAAAGTATATTACCCAGGATTAGATGATCACCCAGGGGCAGACATTCAGCGGAAGCAGGCGAGCGGTGCAGGTGCTGTTCTTTCATTTGAACTAGAAAACCAAGCGGCTGTCAAAGAATTGGTCGATGGCGTCACATTACCTGTATTCGCCGTCAGCCTCGGAGCAGTCGAATCCATTCTTTCCTATCCGGCCAAAATGTCCCATGCCGCTATGCCAAAAAAAGAAAGAGAAAAAAGAGGCATCACGGATGGTTTACTTCGATTAAGTGTGGGCGTAGAAAACGGAGAAGACCTCAAAAGGGACTTCAAACAAGCACTAGATCAACTAAAGCCAGCTCTTGTGAACCAGTCATAAAAGTTAGTGAAAAGCCGGTGCGGATACCGGCTTTTCGCCTTTTTTGAACAAAACCATTGACGACTGATCATGATGGTTATATAATAGAGATTGTCAGTAACAGAAAGCCCAGAACTGATACATAACCCGATTCCGTAGCTCAGCTGGGAGAGCGCTACCTTGACAGGGTAGAGGTCGCTGGTTCGAGCCCAGTCGGAATCATCGTTTAAACCCTTGCCTAGCAAGGGTTTTTTGTTTTTCTGATAACGAATATTCGTTCTGTTTCTTTTGGTTGGGGACGAATTGGGGACGAACTTTATCCGCCAGATTGTTTCTCAGTATTTTTAGAATCAAAAAATCCCTTTTCCATACCGATCACACACTTTTAATAGTATCAGCATATCAAGTTTAAGAGGTTACTTACAAAATATTTAGAACTTTTTCGTAAGAATCCTCAGAAATGTAATAGATTTTCATTTATAATTCTCTATTTGTCTATACTTGTCATACCGCTGTTTTATAAGCTCTTCCGAGGATAATCGTATCAATTTTTTAAGAGATGATTCGATTGCAGATTCAATCAATTTTGCTTGTGATTTTATATCATTTTGTGCTCCACCCTTAATTTCAGGAATGATTTCATCAATAATTCCTAAATGCTTTAAATCTTTTGCTGAAATTTTCATATGTTCAGCAGCTTCTG
The DNA here is from genome assembly GCF_038593395.1 of Bacillus sp. FSL R5-0397. NCBI lineage: Bacteria > Bacillati > Bacillota > Bacilli > Caryophanales > Bacillaceae > Bacillus > Bacillus sp. FSL R5-0397. Next base: position 1,189,751 of record NZ_CP151992.1, read on the forward strand.
GAGCATACTTAGCGTCCTTCCATAGGATAGATGCTGCTCCTTCTGGCGAAATGACCGAGTACCATGAATACTCTAACATATGGATATGATTACCGACACTAATACCAAGAGCTCCACCACTTGATGCCTCTCCAATTACAATACAAACAATTGGCACTTTAAGTGTAGCCATTTCCAATAGATTTCGAGCTATCGCTTCAGAAATTCCACGTTCTTCAGACCCTTTGCCTGGATAGGCGCCAATTGTATCAATAAATGTAATAATAGGGCGATTAAATTTATCAGCTTGTTTCATCAGTCTTAGCGCTTTTCTATATCCTTCTGGATGTGACATTCCAAAATTTCTTTCTATATTTTCCTTTGTACTTCTTCCTCTTTGATGACCAATAACCGTAACGGGCATCCCTTTAAATTTTGCAATACCACCTATCATTGCTTGATCATCACCATATAATCGATCACCATGAAGTTCTAGAAAGTTTGTAAACAATAAAGGTATATAGTCCAATGTCGTGGGCCGGTTACGTAGCCTTGCAATTTGAACTCGCTGAAAAGGTGTAATATTAGAATAAATTTCATCTTGTATTTTATTTAAACGTTTTTCTAATACATGGATTTCTGATGATAAATCTACATTATGTTCTTCCATCATTTTCTTTAATTCATCAAATTTCTCTTTTAGTTCAATAATAGGACGTTCAAAATCCAAACTCATTTTATCCTCCAAAGGGTATGATTTACCTCACTCTAATCAAAAGACTTAGAAATAGAATCAATAAATAATTCAAAACCATCCACAACTATTTTTTGTTCTGATTCTGATAAATTATTGAGGATACGTTGATAAAATGTAAGGGATTGTTCTCTTAAGCGATTAACAGTAATGTGACCTTTTTCTGTGAGGTGCAGAAAAAGTTCTCTTCTGTTTTTTTCATTTACTTCACGATAAACAAGTCCCTTTTTTACTAACTTATCTACCAGTCTACTTACAGTTGAAGTCTCTAATCTAAGTTTATTGGATAGTTGCCAAACAGTTAATTTTTCCACCTCTAGTTCCTCTAACGCCATCATTTGAGAAGTTGGTAGAGGTTTTTCAAATGGTCCATTGGGCAAATTTTGAGATTCAAAAACCCCAGTTATTATAATCATTTTCTTAATATCTGATCTTAGTTTTAAGGCATCTTCTCTTTTCAAAAAGGTCACCCTCCTAAAATTCATGTATTATACATCAATTGTATTATACATGAATATGTTTTTTTCACAAGTTTAACGTAAGCCAATATTAAAATAAGGATGAGATATTTCTACTTGTTAAAATGGTATAAACCGATTTATTTTATTAATATAAATGAGAAGCAGTTGCCCGAGGTCTTTCAGTATTTAGAGCAGAAACAGTGTTTCGCTTATGCTGAAGCATGCTATATAGTATATGCAGATGAGTATGAGAAACAAGGTCGATTTGAAGAAGCTACGGCTGCTGATCAAAAGGTATTAGAAACACATCTCAAAACGTATAGGCAAAATGAAAACAGACCATGCAGGGTCTGTTTTTTTATGGGGACGGATTGGGGACGAACCCTTTCAGTTTTCTTCAGAAATGCACATTTTTTATCAGAAAGGCTTATCATAGAATCTTATTAAATCAGTCTTTTTAAGAGAACATCTGGTAGCTGCGGATAAGGTCATTCACCTTGACGTGGAGAGATCGCTAGTTCGAACCCAGTCGGAATCATATGAAAAGATGTTGATACAGAGCCATTCTTGAGATAGTCGAGAGGCTTTTGTATTTCTAAAGCAAAAGAAAACATTAGTAAAATTAAAAACCACACTGCATTTTTCAGTGTGGTCAATTTAAGATACGATAGGTGAGTCACTTAACAATAGATTAGTTTCATAGTTTGTTTAAGATTATGAAACTATATTTTGGTAATATGCGCCTGCGGACAAGTCATCAATCTTTCTTTTTTTTGTAGTCTTTTACTAAGCTTGAAACAGTTAAACCCATTACACCGAAAGCTACTACATAAAATAAAATATTTGTTACAGGTGTATCAATTTTCCCTAAAATCAAGACAACAGCTATAATAGCGATGGGTAAAGTAATTAACAAACTTTTGGATGCTTTATTTTCCTGTGTCATTAACCAAGAACCTCCTTTTTGTTTCAGCATCTAGGTGTGTTTTAGTACATTTTAAAAAACGAACAACATTATGGTTTTAGCAACCCACCATGCTGCATTTTCACTTCCAGTAACTTTAAGAGCACCTAAATAAATACCATGTTCAAGAGTGCCTGTATAATGCTCAATAGTTATTAGAATTGTTTCTAACCCTGTAACACCGCCTATCATTACTTTCAGTTTTGTAGGTAATTGATCATAAGCTTCTTTTATTGCTTTTATAGCCCATGTGAATTTACCGTGTGTAATAGCTTCTCCATTTGATTTTGATTGAGCTCCTTTAATTGCTTTTTTGAACTTTTCTGTTTCTACTTCATTTAAATTCCAATACTGTGTTATCTCATCTATTGTAGGCTCTTTTGCTTGATCAAAAGAAGATTTTACAAATGAATAAGAATAGAACTGTTCTTTCTCAAAAGCTTTAGATGCATTTGCTTCTGCAAAAGGTGAGAGTATAAAAACAGAAATTCCTGCAACCATTGATAATATTAAACCTTTGGAAGTACTTGATTTTCCCATAATAAGCTCCTACTTTGGAATATTTTTTAGATTAAGCTTTCAACGTAATTAATAATTCAATAATTGTTTTAGTTGTTAGAAATATTCTTCCTTCTTTAAATAATGTTATCATTTGTAAATAAATGAAGTAAATAGGTTATTTGTTATAGGATAGAATGGTACAATATACATATTAATTACGAAAAGACATGACTAGCAAAGAATTTAAATCATTCGTAGAATATAAAAAAAGGAATATCTTTTTTGCTCTTAAAAACGAAGTAATACCAGAGGGGGATATTAAAGAAGAAGAGGAGGATAAATAGCTTCTACAGAAAAGATAGAAGTGAATACAGTATATCGTTAATAATTACAGGATTTTTATATCTTCTTTGTAAGCTGAGAAAGATATAGAGCACTAGAAAAGTTCACGTTAGTCAAGATCACTTAAGAAGAATTGCTGAAGGCTTTATCGTAGGCTAAGGCTTATGGTAGCCATTGAATGAAAACGTTATAACTTAGAGTAGTGGTAGACAGAAACATAACCTACCGGTTGAAAGGATGATTGTGGTGGTAAAAACAGATAAAGTCTCCTCCTGAATACAAGAAATTACATTCAGGAGGAGATAAAAAATGTTTAAACAAATAGATGAAAATTACCCGAGAAAAGAGCACTTTCATCATTATATGACGGTAACCCGATGCACATATAGTCTGGTGATCGATCTAGACATCACAAAATTGTATGCAATATTAAAAGAAAAAAGGCTAAAAGTATATCCTGTGCAAATTTATTTGTTAGCAAGAGCTGTGCAAAAAATACCGGAGTTTCGGATGGATCTAGTGAACGATGAACTTGGTCACTGGGATCTTCTCCATCCTAGTTATACGATTTTAAATAAAGAAACAAAGACGTTTTCAAGTATTTGGACGCCTTATGACGAAAACTTTGCTCGGTTTTATAAAAACTGTGTAGCGGACATGGACACTTACAGCAAAAGTAACAACCTATTTCCGAAACCTCATATGCCAGAAAACATGTTCAATATTTCAAGTCTGCCGTGGATTGATTTTACTTCTTTTAACCTTAATGTATCTACAGATATAACTTATTTACTACCAATATTTACGTTAGGTCAATTTAAGATGAAAGAAGGAAAAATCACCTTGCCAGTCGCGATTCAAGTCCATCATGCTGTTTGTGATGGCTATCATGTCGGTCAATATGTGGAATATTTGAGGTGGCTTATTGAACATTGTGAAGAGTGGTTAGACGATTCATTGGATATGACCTGAATGTCAGGAGTGATTTGCAAGAGGTTTCCAATGGTTTATAGAAGTTAGCATAAAGCAGACTTTAACGAGTCTGCTTATTTGTTGTGTGATGAAGAAGTTATTAGTTTGCAAATAAGGCAAACATGTTTTGTTTCTCAATTATTTTTGCGGTTTCTTTTCGGTGTTTTATGAATTCCATTATGTGATAATAAATGTAATATAAAGGAATTTGGTGGAGTGTGGATAGGGATATAGAAATTTTCAGCTTGAAACTGTCTTCAAGAGTAGTAGGCCTGAAAAATGATTCTGAGTGTTTGTCATGTAAGCTTCTAAATTAATTAATTAATGATAGGTGATGAACTACCGAGTAATGGAATATTTTGAAACTGTAAAAAGGGCGGGCAGATTCTTATAGAAGAAAGCAGTGATTTTGTCGGATGTGAAAAAATGTATGCTCACTCTATCTTAAAATCATTATATTGAATTAAATGTATATGTATTTACTCTAAAAATTGATAAAGGTGGTTTACATGATGAAAAAAAGCAATACATTATTACTGTCTTCAATATTTTTAGCTAGCACGATATTCCCTGCAACTGTTTCAGCAACTACTGTTGAGAAAAATGAAACTGAATGGATAACAATTGCAGAGGATACTTCAACGGATTCTGTATCGCATTCAACTAACAAAAAATCGGCAAAAGCTGACTATGTTACGAATTGGAAACTAAGAAAAACTGGTGGATTGATTGGCGAGATATTTCAATGTAACTACAGCATGTTAACGACAGCGAAGTCAAAGGGTAAAATTGATTATATAGAAGCAAAATCACGACTATATGGAGGAGATGGAGGACTTTCTAAAAGCAAGACCGATTCTGCGAAGAAATCAAATTATGCTGGAGCGAATGCTGCCTGTGGTGTTGATGGTGGTTGGGGATGTAAAGGTAAAGCGATTGGAAACTCTTTATATAAAGATAGTGGTTATAAAACTGTTAGTCGCCAAAAGACTTTTAAAATTTAATAGTCGTGATGAGACATAGAACAATTTTATTCATAACCATTTTCATCGTATTACTAATGACTTTTATTTTATTTGTCAGACAAGGAAAAGTCTCTGGCGATATAGACTATAATGATGAAATGTTGGATGTTACTGGACCAGGAACGGAGACCGTATCATATGGTATGTATGAACCTGAGGGGAAGCTTCTTGATACTCTAGATATCGGTTTGATTAAGAATAACCAAATGAACAAAGTTCTTTCCTTCTCACACTACATAGACGCAGATAGAAAGTACACGTTATTCTTACTAGCAAATTTTAATCAAATAGCATTTTCTGCAGATAATCATAGACCAGCTAAATCATACACATTTGAGATGGCTAAAGACCAGGTGATGACATTACCAATCAAAGCGACATTACCAAAAGATGTTGGAGAAATAGCGTTTATTATTGTTCCCGAAGCAAAGTATCATTTGAAAGATAGTCATATAGATATAGCGACAGGTTTACAAGAAAATTATATTATGCGATTCATTACAAAAAAAGCTTCATCTCATCATATTAGAAGTGAATTTTCTCCAATATATAAAACGGATGAATTAACTGGAGAAGAAATTTTCATGGCTTCAGGAAAGGTTTCAAATAAAGTGCTGTATACTTCAAAAAGTCAAATGCCGGTCTATCTCCAAGTGGATAATACAAGTAAAGAAAAAATGAATTATGCTTTAGTCGCATTCTCGGAATTCGATCAACAAAAATTCAATGGAAAACCTGTGATGTATGTATCTGTAGAAAGTGAAAAAACAAATGTTTATCAAATAAAATTGCCAAAAGTGAAAAAGGAAAAGAATTTTCAAGTCATTGCTTTTCCTGCACCTTTTGATAATAGTACTAAATTTGAGGAAGTTAATTTTAGAGGCTATTCTTCTATTAGAACGTTAATTCAACCATAGGAGGCAATTTAATGTGGATGATCATTATTTTATTCATTATATTGATAGGATTTACAGGAAACATGGTATCGATTTTGAGAAATATTCAACAATCTAATGAAAAGATTATAAAATTATTAGAAGAAAATCAGACACACAAGTAGTCCATTGAGTTATGGTTTATGACAGCGTATTTAGCACACTGCTCCTGAGAGGGAGCTCTTTATTTACGATTTCTTTTTGGAAAGAGTAGCAGAATAGAAAGGCTCTTAAAGCTCAAAATGATATTCAAAAAGGAGAGTGTCTGTATGGTGATTAAAAGACTCCTAATCATTGTATCCATTGTATTGTTAAGTGTTTCAACAGCAGAAACTTTAAAAATCATTGAAACGAAATCAATTCGGAATACAACAATGGAGGAACAAAAATCATATCTAAACACGACTATGATTGATCGAAATACAACTTCTGAAAACGTATAGACAAGATTAAAACAGACTTTAAGAGTCTGTTTTTTTATAAAGTAGAATGAGTAAATGAACAGTTGGTCAATGTTATACTTATCTCAGATAGATACGAGGAGGCATCCACTTTGAAATCATTCTGGGAGAAAGAAGAAGAGAGTCCTTTTACGTTAGAAAAGATAGATGAGGAACAAATTCGTGAAGCAGAGGGAACGCTTGGTGTCACTTTACCTGATACATACAAAAAACTCATTTTAGAATGGAATGGTGGTTTTACAGTTCGTAATGCTTTTCCAACCGATCGGCCGAATTCATGGGCAGAGGATCATGTTCAATTCGACCATCTAAGAGGAATCGCCAAAGATGATGGAATTATGAATAGCGCTCAGTTAAGTGATGAATTGGAGCTGCCCGAGGGACTTATTTTCATCAGCGGGGAAGAAGATACATGGATCGCCATGGATTATCGAGAAACGAAGGAATATCCTCCTATTCACTATTTCGATTTAGAGCTGGAAGTAGATTTTAAGCTGGCAGATAGTTTCGATGAATTTGTTGAGCGGTTATATACAGCTGACGACGCCATGGTTGAAGTAATAGAGATTGAGGAGGAAGCTTCGGATTTATATATCAGTAAAGAAGAGCTTGAACACATTTTTGAGAGAGGAGACCTTCGTCAGCAGAATCTCTTCAAAATGGCACATTATCCGATGGAAGACATTGAAGAGATCGCATGGTTTTTCATGCGCATGAAACAGTGCATTCAACAGATAAAAGATCAACATGTCTTGTATGAAACAGCTACTGCTATTCACTCCAACCTTCTGTTAAACCCAGATATGCCAAGGAATGACTGTATTAATCAAGAGCTGCAAGAAATGGCTGAATTTCTAGAAAATAGTGGAGATCCGAATACTGCCTTTTTGGGAGAGGGCATTCATCCAGTGAAAGAACGATAGTGAAAGATGAAAAGCCCTTTCTAGGGCTTTTCGAATGTAGTTTATGATCTCTTTTTATTTAAAATTTTCATAATGAATAATGCTATATATGAAGCAATGAATGAGCCCAAAGTGTAAACAACAGCCCAGTCAAAGAAAGAGACATTAAAAAGTGTAAATGTCAGAATGAGCAAAATGATAAAGCTCACAACTGGCATGAAATAAACCTTTTGTACAAATAATGTGACGATTAATGAAGCGATCAAAATACTTACTGGAAGCAAGCCGAATGCGAATTCTAAATGAGTCATATCCATTCTCCTTTTAAAAATGACTTAGCTACATTTGATTTGTTCTCATTGTCTCTCATACACTCAAAATTCATAGTACATCGGGTTTTTGAGTTTAATAAATTATATTAGACAGAAGAATCAATAGCCATATCATAACACAGAAAAATGAAATTATTTCATTTTATGTAATTTAAAGGATGTTTGATGATTTTAAATCCTTCTTTTTGTCATCTTATTGAAAGTCATATTTAAATAAAGTATAGTAAATTTATATGATAAAGAGGAGGATGGTTAAAGATGATGCATTCAGGAAGATTACGTCAGAAAACTTTGAACAATCAGTAATTTCATATGTTCAAAGGCTCTGTTTTCATCAAACGGAGTAAACGGGGTAGTCTGCACATTTTTAATGATCTTCAGCGGGAAAGTATGCAATTTCACTAGAAAAGAGGCAGCTAATCGATCTGTCTTTTTTTTGTATGTTTTTTATGATGCAAAGAAAGGCATATGTCTAGCTTTGTTTACTCTGACCACATAAAGTAGCCTGTTTGTGGGTTTTGTGATGATATTCTTGATGCCTATTGATCATGACTAAATGAGCAATTGGAGGAATGGATATGAACAGATTGGAATTAAAGCAGTTAGTCAAACATCACGGATTAGAGATTTTAGAGAATACCATCAAAATAAATGAATCAGGTGTGGATTTCCGTGTCGCTCACGTCGAAGATTTACATGGTGATCAATGGATATTAAGAATGCCTCGCAGACCTGAATCAATGAAACATACCTTACAAGAAAAAAAGACATTAGATTACATTAGTAATCAGGTTCACTTTCAGGTTCCTAAGTGGTCTATCTTTACAGAAAATCTGATTGCTTATAAACAATTAGAGGGGGTACCGGCAGCTAGCATTGATGTGGAACAGCAATCTTATATGTGGAGTTTTGACCAAACGAATGTACCGCAAGCTTATTATGAATCATTAGGAAGAGTTTTAGCGAATGTACATTCCTTAGATCAACAGCCTTTTAAAACGATCGGTGTGGAGATGATCAGTGCACATGAATTAAGAGGATCAATGAAACAGCGAATGGAACGTGTCAAATCGCAATACACCATTAACAGCGGTTTATGGGAGCGTTGGCAAGAATGGCTAGCTAAAGATTCTTTATGGCCGCCTTTTGTGGGAGTGAAGCATGGAGATTTGCATCCTGGCCACATTCTGATTGATGAAAATCAATGTGTTACCGGTGTGATTGATTGGTCTGAAGTGGGGATTGGTGATGTATCTGCCGACTTTTTGTCGCATCAACTTCTCTTTGGGAAAGAAGGATTAACGAAACTTATCCATGCGTATGAAAAAGCAGGCGGGAGAACTTGGTCAGGAATGGATGAACATATAATAGAACTTCTGGCTACAAGTGCGATCACTGTGGCCGAGTACGCACAGAGATCAGGATTGAAAGATATGTATGAAACTGCAGCATACATGTTGACAAACGGAAGCTAATCTATCAGAACAAATCCAAAAAAAGCCCCCAAAAGGGGCTTTTTTTAATCAAATTCATGAAAAAACTGTTTGAGTTGATCAATGAAAACGGATTTGGATTTTCCCTTTTTATAGATAAACTCAATATTGATGTTGAAATTGATAGATGGATCGATAGAAATTTGTTTTAATGTTCCTTGTTTTACTTCATTTCTAACACAATGATGAGGAAGAAACGATAGTCCCATTCCTTGCAGCACCAAATTTTTTGCAGTTTCCATATGATCAACCTCAATGGAAATGTTCGGTGTAATATTGTTTTTTTGAAATAATCGGTGGAGCATCAACCAATCAAATGACCCATAGTCAAAGAAAATAAAAGGTTGTTCTTCTAGTTCATTCATATTGATGTTGTCATGGCTGGCAAGAGGGTGATGAGTTGGGACGAACAGCCCGATTGGATCGCTGAAAATCGGGATTGATTCAATTTGAGGATGTGTTTCAGTCCTGACAATGCCAAAGTCTACTTGGTTGTTAATCACTTTTTGGACAACATCCTTTGAATGTCCTGTTACAATTTTCACTTTCAGGTTTTCGTATTTTTCTTTTAGGGCGGGCAATATGTTAGGCAATAGATTATTGGAAATAGAGGATGCGCATCCAATCGTCAATTCATAAGGGATCATCGTTTGTTTGAGACTATGCTTTGCTTCTTGATAAGAATGGAGAATCTTTTTGGCATGCGGGTAAAACTGTTCACCTTTTTCCGTCAGAGATAATTTATTTCTCTGTCTATCAAATAATTTCAGATCTAATTCTTTTTCTAACGATTGAATACGTGCCGATACAGAAGGCTGGGTTAAATACAGTGCTTCTGCAGCTTTATTGATACTGCCTAGCTGGCATACATAAATAAACGCTTCTATATTCTCAATATTCATGTTATCCCCTTATATGACGTTCTTTAAATGTTGAGCTTTTCAAGCTCATACACTAATTTTACAGCTTCTTTCGCCAAAATGACAGTAGGGTCAATCACTTTCACAGCTTTGGTTGACCTTAGAACTAAAGGAATTTCTGTACAGCCGGCAATGATGGCTTCTGCTCCTTGATTGATTAAAATTTCTGCAGCTAACGCCAGTTCACTTTCGCCTTTACTCAATTTCCCTGCTTTCACGGCATAAATCCCATTCATCACGTTTTTCTGAAGAGTTTCACTAGGAGTCATGACATCAATCTTGTGATGGGCACAAGCCTTTTGATAGAGCTGGGTTTTTAATGTGCCATCAGTACATAGTAAGCCCACAGACGTATAGTGATGTTTGTTCAGGTGCTTTGCGGTTTCTAATGGCATATTCATGATAGGGATATGAGTGGATTGTTGTACGTTTTCTAAAAAGAAGTGAGCGGTATTGCATGCAATCAGAATAAAGTCCGCTCCTGCGCGTTCTAATCTTTTAGCTGATGCAATCATATATTCTGTAGGATCTTCGCCTTTCCCAAATATGGCATTGGTTCTATCAGGGATTTGCGGATAATTATCAGCAATTACATGGAGATGATCTTGATCTTTAATAGCTGGTGTATGAGAGATGATTTTTTTCATCAGATCAATCGTCGCTAAAGGGCCCATACCACCCATAATCCCAATCGTTGTAGACATCACTATCACCACATTTCATTTTTTTCTATTATAAAAAAAGTAAGGAGGGTGAGTGTTATAGAAAAGTTCTATTTGTATATAGAAGGTTGATCAAAAGCACCTTTTATTTTCTTCTTTATCTGTTTTGCAGTATGAGTTGCAATCTAATCAAAAAACATTAGAATAAAGAAAAATTGATAAAGGAGCTACCATATGAATTTCAATTTGGATGAAGCTTTAGATATGTTGAGTCGAACTCCTCGTACATTAGAAAGTCTTTTGTCAGGTTTATCGAAGGATTGGCTTCACAGTCGTGAAGGGGAGGGAACGTGGAATCCCGTTGAAGTCATTGAACATTTGATTGAAGCAGAGAAATTCAACTGGATTCCACGATTAAATGTCATTCTTGCTGATGGAGAGAATACCCCATTTCCTGCATTTGACCGCTACGCCCATTTGAATCAAACTGAAAGACAGATAGAACAAGCACTAGCAGAGTTTCATCATGTGCGGATGGAGAATGTGGCATAAATTCAGCGTATGACACATTCAAGTCTTGATCTAGAGAAAAAGGGCGTCCATCCAGAATTCGGCGTCGTGCAAGTGAGCGAATTACTTTCTACGTGGGTTGTCCATGATTTCACCCATATCTCCCAAATTGTTCGGGTCATGGCGGAACGATATCGAACCGATGTAGGACCGTGGAGCGCCTATTTAGGGATTTTAAATAGGAAATAAATGATTAATGACGCTTCGCGGCCCACTCGGATTGAAGAATAGCATATTGATACTCATCGACCCAATGTCCTTTTGACATATAATTTTGTAGCAAATGTCCTTCGCGTCTCATGTCTAAACGTTCCAGCACTCGAATGGATTTTTCGTTTCGTACATCTGTAAAGGCAATGATTTTATGCTTGTTCAGTGTAGTGAAAATATATTCGACCATTGAATTCAAGGCTTCATAAATATAGCCCTTTCCTTGAAATTCAGGCGCGAGTGTAAATCCTATTTCAACGATTCTAGGCTCGCTGCCGAGTGTATGAATGGCGCAATCTCCTATCAGCTGATTGGATTCAGATAAGGCAATCGCGTATTGAAACCACGTCCCTGGTTGATTAGGTTGTTGCGTCATTTGGTGTTGTACAAATGATTCAGCGTCTTCGTGCGTGTAGTTTTCCCAGGATTGAAATTTTGCAATAGAGGGATTTGCTCGGTACTGATAAAATGCTTCAATATCCTGTTTATCAAATTGGCGAATCACAACCCGGTTTGTTTTTGTAAATATGCTGTTTGCATTCTTCATGTGTTACCCTCACTTTTTAGTTTGTTCTTGATTTGAAAAAGTCTATTAGCCATTCAGATAGCTGTTTTTGCGCTTTGGTCACAAATCGATCGGCATAATACGTTAATTCAAGATGCCGAACAGGAGCAGGGGCAGAAATAGGGATAGAGACAATATTAGGCCATGCTGAATGTTGCTTTAACAGCCCTCTTGGCTGGATGGTGGCGCCGATCCCGGCTTCAACCAACTGCAATAATGAAGTGGCAGACCCAACATCCATGACCGTGTCCAATTCAAAACCGTGTTCTTTACATACGTCATCGACCAAATCTCTTCCTAGATAGCCTTTTGGATACATGACCAGTGCATGCTTTGTCAGCTCTTTTAGCGTCACTTCACGCCTTTTTGCCAGTTCACTGTCTGAATGAACAAACAATTCGTAGGGCTCATCGCCAAGTGGAATTTGAATCAGGCGTTTATCCGCAGGCCTGCGCAGCCCAATTCCGATATCGACTTTATGTGAGAGCACCTCGTCACGAACAAAGATGGTCGAAAAAGCCTTTAGGTTGATCTCTGGATACAGCGTTTTAAATTCTACAAAAAGCGGAACAAGCTGAAAGTCAAGATCAGAGGGAAGGACGGCAAGCCGAACGGTACCCCGCTGTTCAGATAACAGTTCTTTCATAGCATTTTTGGCATCTCGTTCAGCCTGAAGCATTTTCATGCCATATTGATAAAGGAGCGTACCAGCTTCAGTTGCAACTACTTTTTTACCGATTCGGTCAAAAAGCGGCATCCCAACTTCAGCTTCAAGCAGCTGAATCTGTTGGCTTAATGTAGGCTGTGATATACCTAGTTGCTCTGCAGCTTTTGTAAAATGTAAATGATCGAATACAGCCATAAAATAGGTAATGTGACGAGTATCCATATGCCATCCTTTCATTAATGATAGTATTTTCCTATCATCATAATACGAATTATTGTATTGATCAATGAATGAAGCGGATTTATACTCATAGTAACCTCAACAAGATGAGAGAGGAAGAAGAGTATTGATAAAAAAAATATTTTATTTAGCTGCTTTATTTTTAGCTGCCTTAAACTTGCGCCCAATCATTACATCCGTAGCTTCTATGATGAGCATGATTCAATCAGACCTTGGCGTTAGTGCACTCACGGCAAGTCTTTTAACCACTTTGCCGGTCTTGTGCATGGGAGTGTTTGCCCCTGTAGCAACGAAACTAAGCCGCCGGTTTGGATTAGAGAGAACCCTTTTTTTCTCGATTTTTCTTATCACAATTGCGACTGGACTGCGTGGTACAAGTCAAACAGTTACCATCCTTCTTACGACTGCTTTTGCAGGAGGAGTTGGAATTAGTTTTGCCGGACCATTGTTGTCTAGTTTTATTAAAAAGTATTTCCCGAAAAGTCCTGGGATTGTCAGTGTGTACTCTATATCGATGACAGTTGGAGCTGCACTTGCTTCGGGCTTGACCATTCCGATTTACCTTCGCAGTGAGCATAACCTTCCACTTGCGTTATCCTGCTGGGCGATTTTAGGCGTTATTGCCATGATTTTATGGCTCGGTCTAGCTCGTCAAAACCAACAAGCGGATCTTGCAGACGTGCCGCTGAAATTACCGCTGCGAAACAAAAAAGCCATTCAATTCACCTTGTTCTTTGGCTTTATGTCTAGCATGTTCTATTCGTTAACAGCGTGGATTTCACCCATTGCGCTTGATTTTGGGAATAGTCCGCAGTATGCCGCCATGCTGCTTACGATATTTACACTCATTCAGATTCCGGTGGCATTACTCGTTCCAAACATCGTCAATCGTCTAGGAAAGCCGAAATTATTTCTGATCTTATGCAGTTTGTCAGAGTTGATTGGCCTCATATTCCTTCTACTGCCAATGCCGATCCTGCCAGCTGTTATTTTTCTAGGGATTGGAGCAGGTGGATTATTTCCTTTGGCGCTTATGCTGCCTATTATTGAAACGCGTACACCAGAAGAAGCCGGTACATGGTCAGCGATGTCACAGATGGGCGGGTACATCATGGGAGGGTTTGGTCCATTTTTAATCGGTTTGATTTTCGATATCAGCGGACATTTTCAAGCTGCTATTGTCGCAATGCTCGCCATCGTGATGCTGATGATTGGCGTGCAGTTATCTATGAAGTTAGGGGAAAAACGTGATGAGGTATCCAATTAAAGATCAGTATACCACTGCTTTTATATCATCACTCAATTGAAATCGCTAGCCTATTTCTAAGTAGACTATGACGATTATTTTGCTCAATCTTTAAAAGATGCACCTGAATGAATTATCGTGAAAGAAATTTTTCAACTTTACGAGTGGCCATTTCTGCAGCCTCCATGATCATTTCACATAATGAAGGGGGGGGAAAGAGGATGCCTTATCCGAAAGGTCATTAGTCAAAAGTGAGAGAGCAGATCATCGCTAGTGCTGCACGAGCATTTCGAACAAATGGCGTCCGTAATATCAGTTTGCCATACATTATGAAAGGAGCAGGTCTAACTCATGTAGGGTTTTACGCTCACTTTAAGAACAAGGATCAGTTGGTGATAGAGACTTTTCATTTTGCTATTACTGATACTAAGATGCTACAAAGTGTTGCAGACAAAAAGGCAGATCAGCCTCGAATTCAGACGATCATTGAATTTTATTTAAGTTCCGTTCACCGTGATCAGACGGAAGTCGGCTGTATACTGCCTGCACTGGCAGGGGAGATTGCTCAATTATCGCAAGAGGTACGGAAAGCTTATACCGATGAATTGAAACGGTTTATGGCGTTTATAGCCGATACGGGAAACATAGATCACTCTAAGAGTTACGCACTAGTAAGCAGCATGATTGGTACAATTGCTCTTGCGCGTGCTGTCAATGACTCGCAGTTCAGTGATCAATTGTTATTGGCAGGCAGAACACAGGCAAAACACATTTTAGAAGCGAATTAACATTCAAATGAAAAACATAGGAGATGTTGCGATGTTTATTAGAGAAGCAAGCATAGAAGATTATCCACAATTAAGACAAATCTATTTAGAATCCCGACGTCAGAGCTTTCACTGGCTCAATACAGAAGAAATCAAACTGCAAGATTTTGATCAAGATACGCAGGAAGAGCAAATTTTCTTAGCTGAGGAGAACAATAAAATCCTTGGATTCATCTCATTATATGTACCAGATCGTTTTATTCATCTCTTGTTTGTACATCCAGAAGCTGCTGGTCAAGGGGCTGGCGATCTACTGCTTAAGCAAGCTATAAAAGTTTTGGGAACACCAGTCACCCTCAAATGTGTATCCGAAAATCACAAAGCTTTGTCTTTTTATCAAAAAAGAGGATGGAAGGCTGTTGTAGAGGAAGGGGAGCCTGGGGCGAAGTACTGGGTGCTTATTTATGAATAGAAGTCATGTTATCTATCATTCACACGGCCCTTTATAGGGCCTTTTTGATTGTCAGTTTCTAAAAGCCATTTCTTCAAAGGAAAATCAATAACAAAGGAGCGGCTAAAATCCGTTCTTTTTTATGCTTAAAAATTGGACATCTTATGAATGAGAATATGAGATTCCGTTATTTTTAATATCCTAATGCATTATATTTTAAAGGGTGTTACCGTTGGATGTAAGAAATGATTGGCCAATCTTCCAATAAGAGTTGGAGGGGAATCATGAGTTGCAAAATTGAAATGTTAACGAATATGAAAATGGTGTATATGAGAAATATAGGACCGTATGGCAGTAAAGAGAATGTAGAGATGATGAAGAAATTTAAAAAATGGATCAACGAACATCAATTCAATGATGAATTAAAGAAACATGGCATATACGGTGTCCCTCAAGATGATCCTGCAAGAACTTTACCTGAAAATTGCAGATATGACCTCATGTTCATGACAAATAGAGATTTCTCCAAAGATCAACTTGTTCAGACTGGTCATGTTGAAGGAGGAAAGTATGCTGTGTTTACGGTGACACATACAGCCGAAAAAGTGAATTTGTTTTGGAGACAATTACCTCAAATGATCCAACACAATGAATTGAACATACGCCATGCACCTATTATGGAGAGATATAGAGAAGATGAAGGCGAAGATAAGGTGTGTGAATTCTTACTGCCTATCTTTTAAACATTTTATCTAACTTTCATGAAAACAGACCTCTTGTGGTCTGTTTTCATGAATATAAAATCTACACGTTTAAATAGTTTAGGACTCGTTCCTTTAAATAACGATATTGATCCTTATTCGTATCTTGAAATGCTTCTTCCCGATTTGAAGGTACATCCATATAAAAAATTTCTTCAGAGAATTGCGAAGAAGTAAAGTCAATTCTTGTTCCATTCACTACGTTGTAAAAGTGCCATCCGCTGGGTAATGAGGTCTTGTTTATTTTTCCGCCTAAAAGATCATGGACAACTAAAGAAGTGACGCCACATTGTCCGTTTGCTGGGTTGTCTTTACTCCATTTTGAACTAGATTGAGAGGACCAGGCTTTATATAAAGCATCAATGATTTCGTCTGTCGAGTAGAGGTTCATCCTAAATATCCTTTCTATTTAAAGAGTGATAAATGTAGCATCTATTTAGTCTATAGTAGATTTTTTTCATTTAAAAACCAATAAAATCTTTTCGTTGAAGTACTTGATCCAAATGATATACTATGGGCTAAAACAATGAAAGGTTATGTCAGGGGGAGCATGGTGTGATATTCATCATAGGAATTGTAATCGCTTTTATTGTTGCTATTTTAGGCTTTACTGTTTTCGTAGATGTAGGTAATGGGTTGGGAACGGCTTTTAGCATCATTGGGGGAATGGTCATTTTATTCATAGCGGGAAGGCTGCAAAGAAAAAAAGAAAAGAATGATCCAAACATCTTATTAGATAAGATGATGATGCTCTTTCACGAAGACGGATTTCAGTCCTCAACATACATCTTTTCACAAAATGTTGATAAAGGATTTGCGATTGATGACGAGCGAAAGAAAATGCGCTTTATTACACGTCAACCTGGCGGCTCATCTCAGAAATTCAGGTTTGAAGTCACAGAGCTTTCCTTGAAAGAGTTGAAACAAGTTGACGTGTTAGAAGATGGTAAACCGATTGAACATTCTACTGAGAGTGATAATAATGAAGAGATTTCTACACTTCAATTAAGATTAACGATGAATGATCAAGAAGCATCAACGATCACGATCACCTTCCTGCAATTTGATGTGCCAGTTCGTAAGAGCACCGCTGAATATTTGATTGAACGAGAAAATTTGGAGGAGATTTATCATCAAATTAATTCGATGATGAAATCTGTATATTAACTAAATTCCTGTTCATAAAGAAGAAATCACATTTTGATGTGGTTTCTTTTTTTATCTCAATCAAGTTAAAGCCAGTCCAGTCATTGTAGTTGAATGTTTTTCTCAAAAATGAATAAAGATAGACTAGACACGAAAACGAACATTCATATTGAAATGACTCATGTCATGAGGAGGAAGCATACATGCAAAAGCTTTGCAGGGAAGTCTGGATCGAAGTCAATCTTGATGCGATTAAAAGAAATATCGAAGCGATTCAAGCGCATATACCAAGAAAAAGTAAGATCATGGCTGTCGTGAAGGCGAATGCTTATGGACACGGTTCAGTGGAGGTAGCGCGGCAGGCACTGGAAAGCGGTGCGACGGAGCTCGCAGTTGCTAGCTTAGAGGAAGGCATTGTGCTGCGAAGAGCAAAAATTGAAGCGCCGATTTTGGTTCTTGGATTTACCCCGCTCGACTGTGTGAAAAGGGCCGCAGCCTGGAGAATTGATCTATCTGGCCTTCGTGAAGATTGGATTGCTCAAGCAAATGAGATCTTAGCGGAAGAAGAAAGCCAGCGCCGGCTTGGGATTCATGTCAATGTTGACACAGGGATGGGGCGATTAGGTGTACGGACAAAGGAAGAGCTGTTAGCGGTGGTGAAGGCGCTTGAAAAGAGTGAAAACCTGAGGTGGGATGGAATATTTACGCATTTCTCCACTGCGGATGAGCCTGATCCTGATTTTACGTTGCTTCAGCACAGCATCTTCATTGATTTCCTTCGGTTTTTGAAAGAAGAAGGGATCAAACTGCCGACCGTACATATGAACAATACAGCAGCTTCGATTGCGTTTCCTGAATTTAGCGCCGATATGATCCGGCTTGGTATCGGACTTTATGGATTGTATCCCTCGCAATACATTGAAAGCTTAGACGCTGTTCAGCTAGAGCCCGCTCTCAGTTTAAAAGCAAGAATTGCGTTCGTGAAGAAAATGGTGACAAAGCCAAGAACGGTCAGCTATGGGGCAACCTATGTGGCAAAGCCTGACGAAGTCATTGCGACCATACCGATTGGTTATGCAGATGGGTACTCACGTGCTTTATCTAATCGAGGGTTTATGCTTTTCCGCGGAGAAAGAATGCCGATTGCTGGCCGAGTCACAATGGATATGACGATGATCAGCTTAGGAGAGATGAAAGCAAAGCAAGGCGAGGAAGTCGTCATTTATGGCCGTCAAAAGGGCGGAGAAATTTCTGTTGATGAAATTGCTGAAATGCTCAATACGATTAACTATGAAGTCATTGCAACATTAAGCCGCCGTGTTCCAAGGTTTTATCGTCGAGGCGGGAAGATTATTAAAATATCGACGCCGGTGATGTATGTGTGAAAGTAAGGACAGCATGAAAGTCCAAAAATCCCCCTTTATAAAGGGGGATTTTGAGTTTCACGTCTTATTTCGGCTTAAGCTCGATACTCTTTATCTAAAATAAGAATTGGTTTAATCGTAGATCCGTTTTTAGAATCTTCAAAGGCTTGTTCAATCTCTTCTAATTCGTAGAATTTTGCTAGTTTCTCAACTGGGAATTGTCCATTTTTAAAGAACTTGACTAGTTTAGGAATGAATAGTTGAGGAACGGCATCGCCTTCTATCACTCCTTTTAACGTGAGCGCATTGAGCATGAGATCATTGGTCACATTAAACGTTAAATCGTGCTTTCCTACTGCTACTGTTGCACAAGTTCCTTTGACACGCAGGCAGTGAAGGGCAGCTAGCGTGACTTCTGGTACTCCAGTTGTTTCAAATGAGTAATGTGCCCCTTTTCCTTCTGTGATTTCCTTCACTTTTTCAGCTGGGTTCTCATGTTTACTGTTGATGACATGTGTTGCACCTAATTCTTTTGCTAGCTCAAGGCGGCTATCATGGATATCAACGGCAATTATCGGATCACAGCCTGCAATTTTTGCTGCCATTAACCCACTTAAACCAACAGCACCTGTACCGAACACAACAAAGCTTGTACCTGGAGCTGGAGCAAGTGAATTTAAGACAGTACCGCTCCCAGTCATTAAGCCGCAACCGAATGGTCCTAAATAACGTAAATCAGTTTCTTTGTCTACTTTCACCACATTTTTCTCATCAACCGTTGCATATGTACCAAATGACGATTGACCAAAAAATTGTGATACATCTTGATGATCATGTGTATGGATAGGCGTTTCATTATGTTTATTACGACCAGAAAAATTCAGTGGAATCATGTTTTCACATCCACCAGCGTTCCCGTCAAGACAATTATGGCAATGACCGCAATAAGCGAAACCAAGTACAACGTGGTCTCCTTCTTGAACGGTTGTGACATTAGAACCTGCTTTTACGACAATGCCAGAGCCTTCATGTCCTAATAAAGCAGGACGTGGGACAGGGAGCGTACCATCTAATACTGTGGCATCTGTATGACAAACGCCAGATGCAACGATTTTGACAAGCACTTCATCTGCTTTTGGATCATCTAGTAATAGTGTTTGTTTCTCGAAATCTTTTTCATTTGTTGTGACCATCGCTTGAATTTCCATATCATGTGCCCTCACTTTTTGTATAGTATGATATTCTGAAGAAAGGTTAGATCAAATGTCACAAAAAATTCATTTCTTTATGACTAAGTTGATTGTAGGACGAAAGATTTTCCGTTTCAATCAGCAAAAAATCTTTTTTGTATAGGTTTTCAACACAAATAAATTTATGTATATCTAATCAACATTTATTAAAAAGTGTCTAAAGGAGGGGCCCATGATCAAAAAAGAGGATCGCCGTGTTGAGCGAACAAAAGAAACACTTCGTCAAACATTCAAAATACTAGTAAAAGAAAAAGGATATTCGCACGTAAAAGTGAAGGATATTGTGGAAAAGGCAAACTATAATCGGACGACGTTTTATGTGCATTATGAAAGTAAAGATGAATTAGCAGCAGATGTTATTCACCGGGAAATGGTAGATTTCGAATATGAATTTTGTAAGCCGACTCGTGAAAATCCACTGTTGGATTTAACTCGCATGAAACCAGAGGGCACCGATGTATTTCAATATATCGTTGAAAATCGCGACTATTATGATTTATTAGTGATGGAAGACCGAATTCCCCACATACAAGAACAATTGCTTAAGAAAATACAATATATTTTTCAAAATAGAATGTCATTTGTGAGTGATCATTATGCAGAAATCAACGACAGTTATTTTGTCCAGTATCGTTCATACGGCATCTTTGGTTTTATCATTGAATGGATCAGAAATGACTACAATGCATCTCCCTCAGAAATGGCACGACGTATTATCAATTTATTATATATTCAATCCTCACTCATGATTCAGTTGAAAAATGAAGAAGCGATTATGAAAAGGTAATGCTTAGGCCGCATCTCTAGCGCACAACATTTTGAATGTATATAAAGTTATATTTAAAACTTCTTTAAATTGTAAACTTTGTAAAAAATAGAACGATAAAAGGAGGGAACATAACGAGTTGGAGGAATAGAAAATGAAAAAAAGGTTTTTATTATTTATCACGGTACTCCTATTAATGAGTACTCTTAGTCCATTTAAAGCAAATGCAGAAAATTCAATTGGATGGACGAAACGAGCTGATTTACCAGAAGAACGTATTAATGCTGGTGTGGGCGTTGTTGATGGGAAAATTTATGTATTTGGTGGAGCTAGTGAAAAAAATAAGTTAAATAACCAAACATTTATGTATGATCCAAAAAAAGATGTTTGGGAAGAGAAAGCCAGTATGCCAAGAAATAGAACAGGCGGTACTTACGCTACTGTAGGTAAAAAAATCTATCTAATAGGTGGAATTAATGAAGAGACAGAAGTAGCTTATAACACTATAGATATTTATGATGCAGAACTTGATCAGTGGGCTGAAGAGCCGATTCGAATTCCAAGAGAGCCGGTTTTTTCAGCTTATAGTAAAGGAACTTTACAAGCAGTTGCAGTGAAAGAGAAGATATATATTGTATCTTCAAAAAACTCATATAAGAATAATGTCTATGAATACAATACAGTCTCTGGTGAATGGAAGAGCTTGAACTCATCGGGTTTACCATCTCGGAATGGGAGAGCCATTTCTGCAATTGACGGAAATATATATGTTGCAGGTGGCGAAAATTCGATAGGGCATAGTAGAGAAAAGTATTTGTTTCAGTATGATATTTCAACAGATACTTGGAAGAGATTAATTGATGTTCAGTTAACATCTTATACATATGAACCCTCCTATGAAACTTACAACGGCAAGTTCTTTATTATTGGTGGGCAATTATATGGTGATAGTTCAAAAAATATGGTAAACAAAGTTCAGATTTTCAATCCAAAAGATGGCCAATTTAAAAATTCAGCATATGATTTACCAGAAGGTAGAGTATCAGCTGTCGCAGCAATTGTTGATGACCAATTGTATGTCATTGGCGGACGTAACTATTCGGAATCTATGAGACATCTTTCTGTGAAAAGTGATTACAGATCCGTGATTTCTATTTCATTAAAAGACTTACAAGTGACTGAGGACGAAACAAAGCCGGATGATGGGATAGCAGAAGACCCAAAGGATCAAGACGGGACACAGCCAGGTGATGATACAACAGAAGAACCGAAAGATCAGGACGGGACACAGCCAGGTGATGATACAACAGAAGAACCGAAAGATCAGGACGGGACACAGCCAGGTGACGGCACAACAGAAGAGCCGAAAGACCAAGATGGAACAAAACCAGGAGAAGAAACTGTAAAAGGTATACTTTCCATTACCATGATCAATGGGTTACAAAAGGATTATCTGCTCTCAATGAAAGAAATCAACGATTTTCTTAATTGGTATAAAGAAAGAAGCTTTGGAATCGGAATAAACTTTTATGAGATCAATGATGAACACAATAAAGAACCTTTCACAAGTAAGAAAGATTACGTGGTGTACCAAAATATCTTAATGTTTGATATCAAGCAATATTAATAAAATGAAAGCTGCTGATAATAGATTAGCAGCTTTTTATATTTTACATTATTGTTAAAATTAGGATGAACATCATAAAAAAATAAGATATTTTTTTAAAAATCTGCTAAACATCCCATAACCACGTCCGATAATAGAATTGTCAGGGTTGATAAGCCCTAGAATAAAGGACTTTTTTCAGACAAGGACGTCTGTCAGGTCCCACATACATGGAGGTAATAGGAAATGAGAATTAACCACAATATCGCAGCACTTAACACTTTAAACCGTTTGTCTGCAAACAACAGTGCGAGCCAAAAGAACATGGAGAAACTTTCTTCTGGTCTTAAAATCAACCGTGCTGGAGATGACGCAGCAGGTCTTGCAATCTCTGAAAAAATGCGTGGACAAATCCGCGGATTAGAAATGGCTTCTAAAAACGCACAAGACGGTATCTCTCTTATCCAAATCGCTGAAGGTGCATTGACTGAAACTCACTCAATTCTTCAACGTGTTCGTGAACTTGTTGTTCAAGCTGGAAACACAGGTACACAAGATGATACAGATCTAAGTTCAATTCAAGAAGAAATCAAAGCTTTAATTGAAGAAGTCGGTGGAGAAACTGGAAGTAAAGGTATTGCTGATCGTACTCAATTCAACGGTAAAGACCTTTTAGATGGTTCTTTTGCTAGTGGTACAGCTGATTTAGTATTCCAAATTGGAGCTAATGGTGGCCAACAACTGACTGTAAACATTGACAGCATGAAAGCAGCTGATTTAGGAAGTGCGACAGTAAAAATCAGTGATATTGATGTAACTGCTTTCGCAACTACATCTTTTGATAACCAACTTGCTGGAATTGATGAAGCTATCAACCAAGTATCAACTCAACGTGCTAAACTAGGTGCGGTTCAAAACCGTCTAGAGCACACAATCAACAACCTTGGTGCTTCTTCTGAAAACTTAACAGCTGCTGAGTCTCGTATCCGTGACGTTGACATGGCGAAAGAAATGAGTGAGTTCACTAAGAACAACATTCTTTCTCAAGCTTCTCAAGCAATGCTTGCACAAGCGAACCAACAGCCACAAAACGTACTTCAATTACTACGTTAATGAAAGGCCCCTTAATGGGGCTTTTTTTTATGCTCTTTTTTCTCCTTCTCTTCACTTGTGATTCTTTAATCCCTCTATTAAATCATGAAAAACGACCTTTAAATTTGGCATACTCTAGCGAAACGATCATATTGAATGAGACTTTCCCCTTATTTATTCCTTTTTTGTTAAACATATTCCATTAAAGTTCGATAAATGGATTGTAAGGCTTACAGAAAAATTCTAATTTAGAACTTTTAGACATGGATGTCTAATTGGTTCAAACACATGGAGGTCATTTAATATGAGAATTAACCACAATATCGCAGCACTTAACACATTGAATCGTCTTTCTACTAACAACGGTTCAAGCCAAAAGAACATGGAGAAACTTTCTTCTGGTCTTCGCATTAATCGCGCAGGGGATGACGCAGCAGGTCTTGCGATCTCTGAAAAAATGAGAAGTCAAATCCGTGGTCTAGAAATGGCTACTAAAAACTCTCAAGATGGTATCTCTCTTATTCAAACGGCTGAAGGCGCATTGACTGAATCTCATGCGATACTTCAACGTATTCGTGAGCTAGTTGTTCAAGCTGGGAACACAGGTACACAGCAGGAAGAAGATTTAGCATCCATTCAAGATGAAATCTCAAACTTGCAAGATGAGATTACAAGTATTTCTACTCGTACAGAGTTTAACGGGAAGAAATTATTAGATGGAACTTATTCGTCTAAGGGTGCTGATGACGGTGGTGAGGCACAAAGCCTTGTATTCCAAATCGGTGCAAACGCAACACAACAAATTACACTTAACATCGAAAACATGGGTGCTTCAGTTTTAGGTACAGATGGGACGGCTGAAGGTGAAGATGGAGCCGGTTCTGTTGCTGGAATCGATGTGACAAAATTTATTAGTGCAAGTGGTGAAGATGGCGAGGAAGCTGCTGGATTTGATGCACAACTTGGTATTATTGAAACAGCTATTAAGCAAGTGTCTGCTCAGCGATCTAAGCTTGGTGCAGTCCAAAACCGTCTAGAGCACACAATCAACAACCTTAGCGCTTCTGCTGAAAACTTAACAGCTGCTGAGTCTCGTATTCGTGACGTTGATATGGCGAAAGAAATGAGTGAGTTCACAAAGAACAACATTCTTTCTCAAGCTTCTCAAGCAATGCTTGCACAAGCGAACCAACAGCCACAAAACGTACTTCAATTATTACGTTAATTAAAAGCCCCCTTTGAGGGGCTTTTTTTATGTTGATTTTAGCAACAGATGTAATTGAAAATCTGGAACAGCTTCATAGAAGAAAGCTCGATTTAATTCATCATTCTTTTGATCCCACCTATGCCACCAGTGGCCGACCTCACCAGTGAAGTCAGCTTGAATCATGTCTTGCAGCTGCTCTAGGTTGATGATTTTTCTCGGTTCTATTAAGAATGAATGCATACGATGATACGCCTCAAGGTATTTAGGTTGTTTTGTTTGAACGGCATATTGTACATAATAATTGAAAAATTCTTGTACAAATGTCAGATGGGAAATGGGGGTTCCTTTTAACTCGACGCCTTCCCATGCCATATCCGCAATTGCACAAAGCCACCAGCCAAGCTCATTGGCATGCTGCATTTGTTGTAAGGTATGCCGTTCAAAAGAAATAAGCCCATCTTCTTGTGCTTGTTTGAGCATACGCTCAAGTGTCTGTGCCTCAAGAGCTGCCTTTGTCATTCCCTGACCATGTATTGGATCTAATGTGCATAAGGCATCACCCATGACCAATAAGCCGCTTGGCCAATCTTCCATTTGTTCATAGTGGTTTCTGACACAAGCCGGAACTCTAAATCCTTTTGGTTTCGTATAGGGAATTAAATGAGTGATGGCTTCTGCTATCGAGGGATTGGTCAGCCTAGCGGTCTCTACATCAAACTGATCAGCGTCCGTTGTTGGATAATGAGAGCCGCCAGCTGCTGAGAGAAGAACCGCTGCTAAATCATGATCTACACGTTCAAACAGTCCTGTTGGAATTTTTTTATTTGGCTGTCCAACGATGACCATTGGTTCTAGGTTCGGTGCCTCAGATGGTATTTGGTAGTATCTTGTGCTATAGCCAAGAGACACGATTAGCTCATCTGTCTGCGGCAAGGTTCGTCCTGCGCTTTTCAGCCATTTTGGCAATTTAGACATTCTTCCAGACGTATCAATGACTAAGTCCGCACTCATTTTGTTGATGATTCCAGGCTTTATCCTCCGATCTTTGACCTGTAATCCACTCACTTTAGTCGTTTCTTCTTCAAAAAGAAGAGCGATCGCTTCATGTTTTTCTAAAAATTGTACACGTTCCTCACGTAACATTCTTTGCATCAGCACCCACTCTAGCATGGCACGTCGTGTGACAGCTGTTTCTTCAGTATCGGTGAGTACTAACTCGCCATCTTTTGTCATAAATCGAGATGTCTGATGCCATGTGTTGTACCCGCCCATTTCGAGTAATTCTTTTGTATAACCAGGAAATAGACGTTCCACGATTTGTTTGCCTAGTGGCAACATTCTATGTGGATGAAAAGCTTGAGGCGTGCCAAAACGATTTTCAGGAGCGTCTGGCAATTCGTCCTTTTCAATAATCAATACTTCCAGGTAAAAACTTGATAAAACCTTTGCAGCGAGCATTCCCGTTATTCCGCCTCCGATGACGATCGCCCGCTCATACTTCATGGGTTGTGTCACAACATGCGCCTCCAGTGAATATATAAAATGGTTACATGACCATTTCATCATATGTTGATTTTTTAAGTATAGCAAATTCTCGTTTTTTTGAATATAGAAAGGAATTGGCATACTTTTTACTCGTAAATATGAAAAAACTTCAATCATGATCATTATTTTTAAAAAATAATGATCAAATTTAAGAGGAATGACCGATAAATACATTAAGGGGGTAGAGAAGATGGATATACTACAGAGTATTGTAACAGCAGCACCTTATATGATGAAGATTTTAAAAGATGAAGTGACGATGGGGGTCATTGATCGGGAAAAATTCTTGCTGTATTTGCCATCAAAAGATGTGGATTTTCAAATACGGACAGGAGATCCCATTAAACCAGATGATCAGAATATGAAAAATGCGCTTAGAGGCGAAACATCAAGTACATTTGTACCTGAATCGGTGTATGGGACGCCTTTAAATGCAATGGGATTGCCGATTTTCGATGAAAATCAACAAGTCATTGGTGCAATCGCTTTAGGTTTTCCACTTAAAAATCAAATAGAACTTGAGGCGTATATGGAGTCATTGAACGACATCATTCAAAGTATTCAAGAAAAAGTACATGTGGTGGCGGCTCATTCAGAAGAGCTCTCTGCGACAAGTGAGGAAATGACATTCCAAACACAGCAAACACTTGAAAGCTCGAAAAAAACTTCAGATATTACAAAAATGATCAAAGGTATCTCTAAACAAACGAGTTTGCTAGGATTGAATGCTTCAATTGAAGCAGCCAGGGCAGGGAAAGAGGGGGCGGGTTTTAGTGTGGTAGCGAGCGAGGTTCAAAAGCTCTCAAGCGAAACCTCACGTGCAACAGAAAACATAGAAAGCTCATTGCAAGGGATATCCTCTAATATACATACATTACTTGAGAGTATGGGCCATATGAAAGGGTCATCTTCAGAACAGGCTTTATTAGTGACGGAGTTTAGTGAAATTGTAGATAGGTTGACGCCGGTTAGCAAAGAAATGAAAGAATTTATGCAAAAGGTGATGTCAACGTAAAAAACGAATCCAAAAAGGGTTCGTTTTTTTGTTGGCTCGTTATTTTCTGTTTTTCTGATCAAAGCGATAATCGTATGTTTCACCTTTGACCACATTTAAAAACTCATGTCCAATTTGAACGAGCTGTGCATTTTCCCATTTGATCAGAGGATCTTTATCAGGGTACTTCCAGTAGATTGTTTTTTTGTGATGGGTGAGTTTGTTTTCAATTTCTGCTCTGACCGCATTCTCTTTTAGTTTTCCTCCGCTATGTCGATATGTGTTAATGGTATAGGTTCCATCAGGTGATGATATCGAGCGGATGAATGTTCCGTGAGACACGCCTTGAAGAGAGAAGCATTTCCAGTAAATAATTCCGGCGAAGCTAAGACATAAGATGGCAAGGATGATGGTGGTTTTCTTTTTAAACATGAATTCCTCCAGGTGTAGATCGCAATATTCTAATATATGAGAGAGATTACAAAAAGATTCATATAGTCCAAAAGTTCTATTCATTTCAATTATCGGTCATTTTTTCTCAACATTCAACAGTTAGCCCGTAAAGATAAGGAAATTTTAAGGATGCTTTTCAGATCACACTGGTTATTCGAAAACACTTTACAAAAGAATTTGCGATCAGTAGACTTATGCTCATATAGAGAAATGGGGCAGATGGAATGAATCAAATCATAGATATGTATCAAAATTATGAAGAGCTTTCCGCTCATGAAAGAAAAGGGATCGACTATCAGATTCTTCATCAGCGGAAAGGGGATCAGCTTCTCGTCCTGTCACCTCATGCGGGAGGAATTGAATCTGGCGTGAGCGAGCTGGTCCATGAAGTAGCAACCGATTATTCTATGTATTTATTCGAGGGCCTTAAAGTGAAAGGCAATCATGTTCTTCATATTACGAGCACACGTTTTGATGAGCCGATTTGTCTTTCTCAAGTGCATACACATCATTATACGTTTGCACTCCACGGCTATGGAGAAACAGACGTCCTACAAACTTTAGTTGGCGGTACCGACAGGGAAAAAGCTGCTGAAACAGTGAAGTGTCTCACACAAAATGGCTTCCATGCCTTACTTTTATCTGAATCGGATCAATTTGCTGGAACACATCCTCAAAATATTAATAATCAATGCCTCACAGGAAAAAGTGTTCAAATTGAAATTAGCCAAGCTCAGAGAAGAGCTTTCTTTCAAGACTTTAGGCGGAGCCGTAGGCGTGATACACAAACCGAACAATTTTATCAATACACAAATGTACTGAAACAAGTGTTAAGCCTTTATGAATAAACTTCTGACGTCACGTGTGCAGACGCTTTTGTTTGATACGCAACTTCATTTTCTGCGACCTTGCCTGCTCTCATTAAATAAGAAGTGAATTCTTTTTGAAATTGAATGCCGGCTCTTCGCTGTTCAAATAGAGCAAGCCGTTTTTCAGCAAAATCCCGAGTGACATGAAATGTTTGAGCAATATGCAAAATGGCTTGCTGCCTAAGGTTTGGGAGCGTCATTTGCAGCAGCATAAAAGTCGGAACACAAAAGTGATACATGAATTGTTTTGCTTGAAACTCTTGCAGTTCTCGAAAGAGCTTGTGCATGTTAAAATGGTTGCCTGTATGCTTCAGCACATGACAAAGCTCGTGGGCGAAATCCTGCCACTGTTCTTCTGACGATAAGGCTCTGTTTAAAATAATACTGTAAAGACCTTGATGTTTGATCATCATGCTGCCAGTATCCTCGTAGTGTACCCATACATGAAATTCAGCGGCGATCCTATGCATGTCTACATAGGCAGGACCGCTTATTTGCAGTTGAGTGTATAACCGTTTAATATCTTCTTCTAAATGGGTTAAAAAATAAGTCATGTCAAAACCTCCATACAAACGTATGTTCTATTTTTGCCGTAAAAGAAAAGTCCATATAGGACTAAATGGCTAATAAAGCTATCGCTTACTTTTTATATCGGCTTGTTTTTAACAATTTTAACATAAAATCAAAGAAAATTGGAAGTTTTTCCTGTTTTTTATTCTATTTTTTTATATTTTACAAAGATAAAACGGCGATTGAATTCAAATTTTACCATAGTCTTATGACGAAAACAAACAAATTTGTCTTACGTTTGCCACCGATTGATGAGCAAGATCAAACATCAATTTAACAAAAAGGAGTGCAAAACATGGTACAAATTTATCAAGATTTTATTCCAGTTGGAAACGGAAATCGGCCAGGATATGCTATGACGCCGCTTTATGTAACTGTGCATAACACAGCCAATACATCTAAGGGAGCTGACGCAAAAAATCACGCGGCATATGTCAAACGCTCAACAACAGAGGTAAGCTGGCACTTTACAGTGGATGACAAGGAAATTTTTCAGCATCTCCCTTTAAATGAAAATGGATGGCATGCTGGGGATGGACATGGAGATGGCAACCGAAAATCGATTGGCATTGAAATTTGTGAAAATGAGGATGGAAACTTTCAACAAGCTGTCAAACATGCCCAGTGGCTTATTCAAAAGCTTTTAAAAGAACATGGCATTCCATTAGCAAATGTGGTGACGCATCAGCATTGGTCAGGAAAAACATGTCCACGTCTGCTGCTAGCTACATGGGATGAATTTAAAAGAGGAATTGAGACTGCAGGTGATCCGGAAACGGTTATCACATATGTGGTGAAAAGCGGGGATACGCTAACGAGTATTGCCAAAGCCCATAGTGTCACAGTGAGTGATTTACAGACATGGAATCAGATTAGTGACCCGAACATGATTCGAGTTGGACAAGTTCTCAAGATTTATCATGCAGAAGAAAAGCTCAGTTATGAACTGCCGGATGGGGTGTTAAAGGTGACATCACCTCTGACAAAGGGGGAGCATGTACGTCTCGTCCAAAAAGCGCTTGCTGCTGTGTATTTTTATCCTGACAAAACAGCTGTAGATAAGGGCATTGATGGCGTTTATGGGGAAAAAACAGCCAATGCCGTCGCGCGATTTCAACTGATGAATGGTCTAACAAGTGATGGAGTATACGGTCCTAAAACAAAAGTGAAGTTGCTTCAACTATTAAATCAGTGAGTCTTTCTTTTTGACCGCTTGAATGACGGCTTCACTTTTTTCATGCAATCGGCAGACATAAGGGGATGGCTTAAATTCAGCAAACTGAACATACCTTAATTGTTTAAGTTTCTTTTTCATATTGGCACCTCAATCGTTGCAGCAGTTGGTTTTATTGTATGCAAGTAGATGTGAAAACGGAAGTAGGACGCGGATGAAGTTCCGCGTCCTTTAGTGTAATCAAGCTTTTTTATTTTTATACTCATCTAGGAGCTGTTCATTCTTTTTGAAAATACGCTCCGTATGGGGACTTACTTTGTAATCAGCCATACTAATATGGCGCTTTTTCTTTAAAATCTTAAATGGGTTTTTCTTGCGATTGTTATTATCCCCTTGAAGTGCGTGTTCCATCTTCATCACCTTCCTCTTCGTCAGGCAAGATTAGGTCATAAATCGTTGTAAGTGAAGTCATTAATAAATAGTCGAATTCAGTGACAATTTCCTCAGAGGTCAGCTTAATCACAAAGTGTGCATCCGCTACTGAAAACGGGATGAGAACCAATTTGCCGAAATCATCGTAATACACTTCCTGCCTGTCAAGCTTTGCTTGAATGAGCGCTCTCTGATCAAGTGTCCGCAGCAGGTCATCTTTTTGCTCCTGCGTATCATAAGGACAAAGAACTGCTTGAATATTCATTTTTTCTGCAAAAGAATAGATCAGTCGTTCAATTCCCTCTATATAAGCTTCTATACTTCCATAATATACATGGATCGGTTCGTTTTTCAATAGGTATTGGTACGTTTTTAGTTTATTGAGGTAAGAATGAAGCAGGTCGTTATTTTGTTCTAGGAGTTGATGGGTGTCGGTTTCAAGTTCATGATTTCCGAGTTTTTTAATATAGGAGCTGAGGAAAATAAAGGCATCAGTTAATGCGAAAAAAACAGCAATAATCAGGTAGTGCATCCAATCGGTGAAGATTGAAGAAGGGTCATTTGTCCAGTACACAACAGCACCCGCTACATAAATCCAATACCACGTTTTACGAATCGCAAACATCTTTTCTTTTACTTTTTGTTCAAAGCGCCATACCGCAAATACATATACAGCAAGAGCACCTAGCAATAACCAAACAGTCAATTGAAAAAATAATAGCATGTTCTTCTCTCCCATAGACAGATGGATACTTATTTATTTCTATGGATATGTTTGGAAACCCTGCTTCATGAAAAAATGGCTTGCAGAAAAAGACCATTTGAGGATGCAAACAAATAAAAAAAGACCTGTTAGACAGGTCTTTTAAATTAAAGAATCGCATTTAACACAAAGTATATAAGTGCCCCTAGAGTTCCCGAAATCGGTAATGTGATCACCCAAGTGACAAGCATACGTTTTGCCGTACCCCAGTTAACTCCTTTTACTCTATGTGCAGAACCTACACCTAGAATAGAAGATGAGATCACGTGAGTGGTACTAACCGGTAAGTGAATAAATGTTGCACCGAAGATAATAGCTGCACCCGTTAAGTCTGCAGATACTCCGTTTACTGGACGAATCTTCATGATTTTACCGCCGACTGTTTTAATAATCTTCCAGCCGCCAATAGACGTACCTAGTCCCATTGCAAGCGCACAAGAGAATTGTACCCAGAAAGGAATGTCGTCTGTTGTATGCAAATTACCTGCAATTAAAGCCATCGTAATAATTCCCATCGCTTTTTGCGCATCGTTTGTTCCGTGGGTATACGATTGCAGTGCAGCCGTTAAAATTTGAACACGTCGGAATTGTTTATTTGTTTTTGCGAGATTGTTGTTTCGGAATATAATTTTGATAATGGTATACACGATATATCCCAAAACAAAAGCCAGGATAGGTGAAAGCAATAGTGCTTGAATGATTTTAATGAATCCCGAATAGTTTAAAGCGCCAAAACCAGCAGAGGCAATAACAGCTCCTGCAATTGACCCGATCAGTGCGTGTGAAGAACTACTCGGAATCCCGTAATACCAAGTAAGCAAGTTCCAAGTAATGGCTGCAATTAAAGCAGCCAAAATGACGACAGATCCGTTTTGAAGTGTAAAAGGATCTGCGATGTCTTTTGTAATGGACTTTGCCACACCTGTAAATGTCATTGCTCCTAAGAAGTTCATAAACGCTGCCATAATAATAGCATGTCTAGGCTTTAACGCCTTTGTTGAAACAGAAGTAGCAATGGCATTTGCTGTATCGTGGAATCCGTTAATGAAATCAAAAGCAAGTGCACAAATGACAATAAGTATGGTAAGGATGAGTAATGTATCCATGTTTAACTAACCCCGTTACGCATTCTTCATAATGATTGTTTCTAGATTGTTGGCAACACTTTGACAGGAATCTGCGATTTCTTCAAGTGTTTCGTAAATTTCTTTGTATTGAATGACCTTAATTGGATCTGTTTCTTTTCCAAACAAGTTCTTTAGTGATTTGCGGTGAAGATTGTCACAATTATGCTCAATCTCTTTAATTTTGATTGCGTGCGGATGAATATCTTTCAAGCGATTATCAGCCAGTAATTCAATAGTCGTTAAAATTTCTTTCGCACATTCTCTGATGTAGTGGCTGAATTTGTCGATATGTTCGTCAGAGCTTGTAATTGAATAAATTTCTAAAGTTGCTGAAAAATGCTCAATGCCGTCTAAAACATCGTCGAGGCTATTCGTCAATTGAAGAATGTCTTCACGTTCAATCGGTGTAATAAAGGCTTTGTTCAGCTCTTTAATCATGGTATGAACATGATTATCACCTTTTGTCTCATATTCCTTCAATGTGTCAGAAAATTCTTTCAGAGTGGTTTGATTTGTTACTTTATAGCTAACAAAATACTCAGCAGTTTCATCTAAATTTTTAGCAATTTCCGTTAACAAGACGGAAAACTTGTCTTTTTTCCTTTTTAACATGTAAAAACCCTCCATTGTATAAATGAGACAATGCACACATCAAATAATTATATATTCTTTTGTCGAAAAAAAACAGGTGTAGTCGAAAATTTCTTCACTTTTTCTATTTGATCTTATTCTGACCTAAAGATGTGATCTCAACTCACCTTTTTCAGAAAGGGGAAAAGAAAGCAAAAAAGCGGACCATTTTTGGCACCGCTTAAAAGTTAAGAAGCTGAATAAACAAGCTTAAATCGCTCACAAACAAGAAGCATATCTTCCTTAAATGTTAATCCGTACGGCTTAAGGGCTTCTGTGAAAAATTCTTCATGTTCTTTGTACCAATAGTCATATGAAAGATCGCCTTCACCTTCTGCTTTTGCAAATGATTCAGGAACCTCATTCATTGGCATGATATCTACTTGCGTGATCTCTATGATGGCTTTTGGTTCCTCCTGGCTGTCCAAAATGACCGCATATTGACCGGGTTTTGGAAGAGGCTCTTGTTCTTTTTCGTAAAAAAGGTATCCAGAACAAGTGGCTGTTTTTTTTCCTTGTTGTACAAGGTCAAGCAAGTGATCTGGATTTGCGCCAAATGCCCAAGCAGAAACAGAGGCGTGATCAGGAGTTTTTTCTGATTTTTCTTCCCAATAAGATTCCCAAAATAAAGTGCTTTTGTGGTTCATTCTTTTTCCCCCTTTGTTATGAGTTTATTATATCGTGAAGTTTCAAACTTGGAAAACGTATGTCTTTATTACTACGAGATGTGCATGTCATATGTTTTGAAAACATGTGTTTTGTTTGGCAGATATAGGATGATAGAATGAAAAATTTTGAAATTTTAGAATAATCTATTGTATTCTGGTCAAGAAGTCGGTAAGGTCAAAGTAAGAATATGGAAGGGGTGTTGTTCATGAAACGCATTTCTCTAACTGTTTTGTCCATATGTCTGTTTGTTTTCTCGTTTTTCCTGCCGGTCAGCCAAGTCACTGCAAACGAAACTCATGGGAATAAAGTAGCTGTTGGCAAAGATGGTATGGTGGCTACTGCACATCCGCTTGCATCGGAGATTGGTGCTGACGTATTGAAAAAAGGTGGGAACGCAGTGGATGCTGCTGTTGCCATTCAGTACGCACTTAACGTAACAGAGCCAATGATGTCTGGAATTGGCGGCGGCGGATTTATGATGGTTTATGATGGGAAGACAAAGGAAACATCCATCATCAACAGCAGAGAGCGAGCACCACAGGGCGCAACACCTGACATGTTTTTAACAGATGATGGAAAAGTGATTCCGTTTGCTGAGCGATCTACACATGGAAATGCGGTAGGTGTTCCAGGGACTGTAAAAGGTCTTGAAGCTGCATTAGATAAGTGGGGTACTCGTTCTATGAAGGAATTGATTGAGCCCTCCATTCAACTTGCAGAAGATGGTTTTGAAATTGATTCTGTCTTGGCAAAAGCGATTGATGATCACCAAGGAAAATTGAAAAAAACGGCCGCAGCGCCAATTTTTCTTCCAAATGATCAGCCGCTCGAAGAAGGAGATCTGCTTGTCCAGCCAGGTCTTGCAAAAACATTTAAACTCATTGCGAAAAAAGGAAGCAAAGCATTTTATGAAGGAAAAGTAGCAAAGGCACTTGCAAATACAGTTCAAGATTTTGGCGGGACGATGACTTCAAAAGATATCAAACGTTATGAAGTCAAGACTGACAAGCCAATCTGGGGAGACTATAAAGGATATCAGCTTGCAAGCATGCCTCCACCAAGCTCAGGCGGGGTGTTTATGCTACAAATTCTCAAAATACTTGACCATTTTAACCTGTCTCAGTATGACCCCAAATCATTCGAAAAATATCAGCTGCTTGCTGAAACAATGCACCTCTCCTATGCTGACCGAGCCGCATATGCCGGCGACCCCGAATTCGTAGATGTTCCACTAAAAGGACTACTAGACGATGATTACATTTCAGAAAGAGCCTCTCTCATTCAATTAGATCAAATGAATCGCAGCCCGAAAGAAGGAGATCCTTGGGCATATGAGGATGAGAAAAATCCATCCCCAATTGTTCCTCAGCCAGAAGATAAAACCATTGGTGAGACGACCCATTTTACTGTTGCAGATCAGTGGGGAAATGTTGTGTCATTTACAACAACCATTGAACAATTATTTGGTACAGGGATACTTGTTCCAGAGTATGGATTTTTCTTAAATAATGAACTGACTGATTTTGATGCAAGACCTGGTGGGGCAAATGAAGTCCAGCCTAATAAACGTCCATTATCAAGTATGACTCCGACGATCATTTTTAAAGATGGAGAGCCAGTCATGACTGTTGGGTCTCCTGGTGGAACGACGATTATTGCTTCTGTTTCACAGACGATTCTCAATTTACTTGAATATGACATGGAGCTTCAGGATGCGGTAGAAGAGCCGAGAATCTACACAAACAGCTTAACTTCGTATCGTTATGAAGTAGGTGTCCCTCTAGATGTAAGAACAAAGTTAAATGATATGGGTCACCAGTTTGGCAGTTCCCCTATTGATATAGGGAATGTGCAAGCTTTACTGATTGATCGAAAAGCAGGGACATTCACTGGAGTAGCTGATTCAACGAGAAATGGAACTGCTGTTGGTGTCAATCTAAAGGTAGCTGCAGATCAATAGCATTTCCCGGGAAAAGAAGCGCCTCATCAAGAAGGCGTTTCTTTTTTCATTAAAATAAAAACACAGTTGACACCTGTGAATAGTTTGAATAATATATAGACTAACATCAATCATACATAGCTGATCGGACAACCGAAGGCTCTTGGCATTGACGTACAGGACTTTTTTGTACTTCAATCGCTGAGAGCCTTTTTTGCGTATAGAACTGAAAACGGCAAGGTTGGTGTCACTATTCAATGTGAAAGGGAGCGGATAACATGAAAAAATGGATATGGATTTCTATTGCGATGACACTTTTCATCATCACAAGTGCTGCATGCTCAAATGCGAATGAAGCCTCAAATCAAAAGGGAAAGATTGAGCTGTTGAATGTGTCATACGATCCTACCCGTGAATTGTATCAGGAATACAATCAAGCCTTTCAGACTTATTGGAAAGACAAAACCGGTGAAGATGTGACGATACAGCAGTCTCATGGAGGATCAGGTAAGCAGGGGAGATCAATTATCGATGGACTCGAAGCAGACGTGGCTACACTTGCTCTTGGGTACGACATTGATGCCATTGCAGATCGAGGGCTACTTTCAAAGGATTGGCAAAAAGAATTTCCGAATCAGTCCACACCTTATACGTCTACTATTGTGTTTCTTGTGAAGAAAGGAAACCCCAAAAATATTAAAGACTGGGATGACTTGATTCAGCCAGGTGTATCTATCATCACACCTAATCCAAAAACGTCAGGTGGTGCAAGATGGAATTATTTAGCCGCATGGGCATATGCCGATAAAACCTTTCATGGGGATGAAGAAAAAACGAAGGATTTTGTGAAAAAGTTATATGAGCATGTCGAGGTGCTCGATTCAGGTGCTCGTGGCGCCACAACAACTTTTGTCGAGCGCGGTCTTGGTGACGTGTTAATTGCTTGGGAAAATGAAGCCTATTTAACACTGCATGAATTAGGCAAAGACAAATTTGAGATTGTCAGTCCCTCCATTAGTATTTTAGCAGAGCCGCCCGTTGCTGTTGTCGACCAAAATGTGAAACGAAAAGGAACAGAGAAAGTGGCAAAGGCTTATTTAGATTATTTGTATTCTAAAAAAGGACAGGAAATTGCGGCGAAAAACTATTATCGCCCAAGAAATCAAGAAGTGCTAAACAAATATAAAGATCAATTTAAAGAGATTGATATGGTGACCATTGATCAGGCATTTGGCGGATGGCGAAAGGCGCAGAAAAGATTTTTTGATGATGGCGGATTATTTGATCAAATATATAGCGGACAAAAATAGGGGGCGACGTGATGAAGAAAGGCTATGCTGCCGCCAATAAAAGAAAACGTGTATTGCCTGGATTCGGGCTGAGTCTCGGAGTGACACTTGTTTATGTCAGTGCGATTGTCGTGATTCCTTTATCTATGGTATTTATTTGGACGGCTTCATTAGGAGCAGAAGGAATTTGGAATGTCTTTAGTGATGCGCGGGTGCTAAAGTCGTTGCAGCTTACGGTTACGACTTCTTTTGCAGCTGCACTCATCAATGCAGGTTTCGGTGTACTG
The DNA here is from genome assembly GCF_038593395.1 of Bacillus sp. FSL R5-0397. Lineage (NCBI taxonomy): Bacteria > Bacillati > Bacillota > Bacilli > Caryophanales > Bacillaceae > Bacillus > Bacillus sp. FSL R5-0397. The sequence continues at coordinate 1,227,103 of NZ_CP151992.1, forward strand.
ATCGCATGGGTTCTCACGCGGTACTCGTTTCCAGGAAAGAACATCCTGGATGCCCTCATTGATTTGCCGTTTGCTCTTCCAACGGCAGTGGCTGGCATCGCTTTGACGACTCTTTATTCTCCGAATGGGTGGATTGGGCAATTTTTGCATGTGAAGGTGGCATACACCCCGCTCGGTATTATTTTGGCACTGATTTTTATTGGCGTTCCATTTGTCATAAGAACGGTTCAACCGGTCATTGAGGGGCTTGAGCAGGAAGTGGAAGAGGCCGCAGCTATACTTGGTGCTACAAGAAAACAGACCTTTTTTCATGTACTGCTGCCTGCCTTGTTTCCAGCGGTGCTGACTGGATTTTCTCTTGCATTTGCAAGAGCACTCGGTGAATATGGCTCCGTTGTGTTTATAGCGGGAAATATTCCGTTTAAAACAGAGATTACACCACTGATGATCATGTCTAAGCTTGAGCAGTATGATTATCAAGGTGCCGCAGCCATTGCCTGTTTCATGCTGCTCTTATCATTTGTCATTTTGTTATTGATTCACGGATTGCAGTGGTTTGTCGAGCGGAAAAAACAAGTGGAAGTGAGGTGAGATGATTGGAAAGGGAGCTTATTAAAGAGCACCGCATCAAGTACAGGAGTCCTGTGACGGAATCAAAAGCGGTGAAGAGTATGTTGATTGGTGTGGTGTATGCTTTTTTGATTTTGTTTTTACTCATGCCGTTGATTGCTGTGTTTTCAAAGGCTTTTGAGAAAGGATGGAGTTCTTATCTTCTTGCCATCTCACATCCAGACACGCTTGCGGCAATTAAATTGACTGTTTTCATTGTGATGATCACATTGCCGCTTCAAATGATTTTTGGGGTCAGTGCTGCTTGGCTCATCACAAAATTTCATTTCCCGGGAAAACGTTTGTTAACGACTGTCATTGATCTTCCGTTTGCGGTGTCACCTGTCATTGCAGGACTTGTATTTGTACTTTTATTTGGTTCAAATGGACTTTTAGGACCGTGGCTTTTAGCAAATGGATGGAAAGTGATTTACTCTGTACCGGGGATGATTCTTGCGACCATCTTTGTGACATTTCCTTTTGTTGCGAGAGAGTTAATTCCATTTATGCAAAATGAAGGCATTCATGAGGAAGAAGCATCGCTTACGCTTGGTGCCAGTGGATGGCAGACCTTTTTCCTTGTGACACTTCCAAATATAAAATGGGCCCTTTTTTACGGCGCCATTTTAGCAGGGGCTAGGGCAATTGGTGAATTTGGTGCAGTGTCGGTTGTATCCGGTCATATCCGCGGAATGACGAATACGATGCCGCTTCATATAGAAATTCTATACAACGAGTATCAATTCCAAGCGGCTTTTGCCGTGGCCTCTCTCATGGCGTTTGTTGCGGTCATCACATTAATCATCAAGCAGATCATTCAGCAGAGAGATCATAGGCTTGGCAAGCGTTCAAAATAAATGGAGGGATCAGCCTTGGGGATTACAGTGAAACAAATATCAAAGCAATTTGGGCAGACGAAGGTTTTGCAAAACGTGGATTTGACGATCGGAAATGGGGAATTGATTTCCTTACTTGGACCGTCTGGGTCAGGTAAGACGACTTTATTAAGAATTATTGCAGGGCTTGATGATGCGAATACTGGACAGATCTTATTTGGAGAACAGGATTATACTTACATTCCAGTGCGAAAACGGCAAATTGGTTTTGTCTTTCAGCAATATGCGCTTTTTCGAAATATGACGGTATTTGATAATGTGGCTTATGGATTGAAGATGAAACCTAGAGGAGAAAGGCTGCCTAAAAAAGACATCAAAGAGCGCGTGCATGAGTTGCTGAAAGTCGTTCAATTAACGCAGTATGAACATCGTTATCCAGAGCAGCTGTCAGGTGGACAAAAGCAGCGTGTAGCACTTGCACGTGCTCTTGCCGTCAAACCGAAAGCTCTTCTCTTAGATGAACCTTTTGGTGCACTAGATTCAAAGGTGAGAAAAGACTTAAGACATTGGCTGAAAAAAGTTCATCAAGAATTTCAAATGACGACCATCTTTGTGACGCATGATCAAGAAGAAGCGTTTGATATCGCTGATCGTGTTGTGGTGATGAATGAGGGAAGAATCGAAAAAATCGGCACAAAAAAAGAAATGACAGAGCAGACAGACAACCTTTTTGTATCTGAGTTTTTAGATATAGGAAGCCATATTTAACAAGAAATTGATGTGATGTAATGAAAGAGATGCGGCAAAAAGCTGCATCTTTTTTTATAAAAATTTTCCTAGGAACATTGACTTATAATTTCGAATATTATAATATCTTTACAAAGGTAACAGTATTGAACATTTTACAAAACATCTATATGTAAGCGCTTTATAAAAGGTTCTATTTTAAAATGTTCATTCTATTTGTTACATGTGTTCATATTTATACCAAATGAAAGGGGTGGTTGTTTGAACAGCTTGTTTGAGTTAGATCAACAGCTGATTGAGCTGCAGTACGAAGCATCTTCAAGTGAGGAGGTGACTGCCTATTTAGCAGAAAGGTTAGAAACTGGAGGGTATATTAAATCGAGCTTTTTACCAGCAGTGCTTGAAAGAGAAAAAACATATCCGACCGGTCTTCCTCTTGCGACCTTTGGGGTAGCCATTCCCCATACAGATCCTGAACATGTAAACAAACCGGCGATCAGTGTAGCGACATTAAAGGAACCTGTTATTTTTCATAAGATGGGAAGCCCTCATGAGACAGTTCAAGCCAAAATTGTGTTCGTTCTGGCAATCTCTGAACCTAGTAAACAGCTCGTGATGTTAGAGAAACTGATGACGCTTTTTAGAAAAGAAGAAGTAATGACAAGTTTATCTCACATGACATCGTATGAAGAAGCCGTTGATGTACTTCAAAAAGAATTAAACCAATAGCTATTCACGACATAATGTAAGCGCTTTATTTAAAATCAGGAGGTGGATGTATGATCAAGCAAGCCGTCGATTTCATCTTAGACTTAGGGCCAACAATTATGCTCCCAATTATTATGACGTTATTCGGTATGATTTTAAGGCAAGGATTTAAAAAATCCTTCCGTGCAGGTATTACCATCGGAATTGGATTTGTCGGGGTCAATCTTGTCATTAATTTACTTGTAAGCGGTCTTGGACCAGCAGCCAAAGCCATGGTCAATTCCCTTGGATTAAAGCTTGATATTTTAGATGTCGGCTGGCCGATTGGAGCCGCCATTTCATTTGGTACACCTGTAGCCCCTTTGATGATTCCTCTTGTGCTCTTGTTAAATGTCATTTTGCTGTCTGTTAACTTTACGAAAACATTGAATGTGGATATTTGGAATTTCTGGCATTTGATTTTCGCTGCTTCTGTTACTTACTACGCTTATCATAATATGTTCTTAGCTCTTGCCGTTGGTTTAATCGTTTCTGCGATTACACTAAAACTCGCCGATTGGACGGCACCGACGATTGAACACCATTTCGGATTAAAAGGCGTATCGATGGCTCATGCTGAAACGGTCAACTTCGCTCCGCTCATGTATGCGTCAAACCGCGTGATTGATAAAATCCCTGGTCTAAACAAAATTCATGCGGATCCAGAAACTTTGAAAAAACGTTTTGGCATCTTTGGTGAACCGCTTGTGATGGGTCTTATACTTGGTATCATTATTGGTCTTCTTGGGGGCTATGATGCAAAAGGTGTCATGACCCTTGGAATTCAAATGGCTGCAGTGCTTGTGTTAATGCCAAGAATGGTTGCTTTATTAATGGAAGGACTTATTCCAATCTCTGAGGGTGCTCGTTCTTATATTCAAAAGCGTTTCCCTGGAAAAAATGTCTATATTGGTTTGGATACAGCGATTGTCATTGGTCATCCAGCGAATATGGCTGTAGCCCTTTTGATGGTGCCAATCACCATTTTGCTCGCTGTCGTTCTTCCTTACAATGGTATGCTGCCGTTTGCAGACTTATCGGTTCTGCCATTTACAGTAGTATGGGCAGTAGCAGCCGCTCGTGGGAATATTATTCGCGGCCTCATTAACAGTATTTTTACCTTAATGATTGTCTTCTTCATTGCAACGAACCTTGCACCACTCGCCACAACAATGGGGAAAGCAGTTGGTTTCGACTTCCCAGAAGGGGCAAATATGATCTCTGGTATCGATCTTGGTTCACACGTCATTCCTTGGATCATGGTGAGACTTCTTGATCCGAGCAATCCTTACTTCATTGCAGCGATTGTCTGTGCACTGGCATATGCGCTTCTTTGGTACTGGGTGCGAAATGATATTAAAAAGCAGTATGCAAAAGAAATGGGCTTAGATCAGAAAGATCAATAAACGACCTGGAGGGATTCTCATGGCAAAAAAAATATTAGTATCTTGCGGAACGGCAGTTGCAACGTCAACGGTTGTGGCAAAAAAGGTAGAAGAGACATTAAAGGAAAAAGGATACGATGTCATCGTTGAACAGTGTAAGGCATCTGAGGTTCCGCAGAAAGCGGAGGGTGCTGATTTAATTGTGACGACAACGCCTGTTAGTGATACAAAAGGAACGCCTGTGATTCAAACGTTATCTTTTTTAACGGGATTTGGCATTGAAGATGATATTGAAAAAATTATCGATCATATTAAGTGAACGATGATTGCGTGGAGGAGCTGCGAAAGCTCCTTCCATGTCATTTGAAAGGGGGAGCTCTCATGCAGCAGCATGCTTATAGCCGAACGTCTGCCATGTTTTCTATTTTCCTTCCGGCCTTGTTAATATGTGTGTTTTTTCTCTGGTCTCTTTATACGTTGATGTCGGCAGGACCTGAGCCATTAGCTGTGTTAGGTGTCTATACGCTGCCTATCCTTATGCTTTCTAGCATCACTGGCCTGAATCAGCCAACGAATATCATGATTAGTGAAGATGAGCTGAAAATAGGTGCTTTTGGCAGGTGGCACACATATGCCGTGTCCGATATTAAAGGAAAATTGTTTTTAAAACCATATCCTCATATCGGGAAAGTATATGTCAGAGTGGGACCTGCGCGAATATTTGGCGGACGCTACTGGATTTCAAGTGAGATGAGTGAGTACAAGCAGCTCGTTCAATCCTTGCAGAGTCTTGCGACATGTGATGAAAAGGAGGATGCGGCTAAATGAAATCAGCTGTCTTTTATTCTTCAGAGGACATTCGTTACGAGGAGCGGAAGCGGCCAGCCATTGGTGATGATGAAGTGTTATTAAAAATGCGTGCCTGCGGGTTATGCGGGACGGATATTTATAAAGCGACACATGAGACGGTATCTCCTGGCACAGTGCTAGGGCATGAAATCGCTGGTGACATTATCGAAACAGGCCGTCACGTCACACATGTTCAAACGGGAGACAGGGTGTATGTAGCGCATCATGTCCCTTGTTTTACTTGTGACTTTTGTCAAAGAGGATTTTATACAATGTGCCCGCAATTTGCAGCCACAAATGTAGAGCCGGGCGGTTTTTCAGAATATATTCGTGTTCCTGCTTTACATGTTAAGCATACAATGGGCAAGCTCCCACATGACGTCTCATATGAACAAGGAGCGATGGTCGAGCCGGTTGCTTGCTGTCTTCACGGCTTTGAAAGGGCGCCCGTTCATCCTGGAGATTCGGTCTTGATTCTTGGAGCGGGGCAAATTGGCTGCATTCAATTACAGCTTGCCAAATATTATTTGGCTGGAAAAGTGATGATCACAGACGTAAATGAGAACAGGCTCCTTCAAGCAAGAAATCTTGGGGCGGACGTCGCTTTTCATCCAGCATCTGAGCCAGTAGAAAACCGCGTCATGAAAGAAACAGATGGAAAGGGAGCCGACCTTGTCATTATTTCTGTGGGTAGTAGTGCGCTTTTAAAAGAAGCATTTCAAGCTGTCGCAAGAGGCGGAACGATTTTGGTCTTTGCTCACTTTCCGAAAGGGGATGTCTCCATTCCAGCAGAACGTTTTTTCCATGATGAAGTGAAAGTAGTCGGAGCTTATTCCTCGCATCCATACCATTATCGTGAAGCGCTGGAGCTCTTAAAAGCGAAAGTCGTTCATACAGAAAAAATGGTGACGCATCGATATCCATTAAGTCAGCTTCGTCAGGCGATAGAATGCGCTAGGCATCCAGAAGGTGAAAGCGTCAAAATCATGATGTATCCAGATGAATGAGAATGTACGAGATGGAGAGAAAGAGAAGGTCTTTGGAAAAGGGCTTTGCCTTTCTCTTTTTTTCTGAAAAAAGATGAAAACGCTTAAAAAATAAACGGAAATGCTTGACTTCAATGAGAGTTAAACGTATGATAATTACAAATGTAACACATAAGAACAAATGTAAAGGGGAGAGAAGAAATGCAAAAACAAATCACTTTGCCTGAACAGATTAGTCATGAGAAATTAGCAGATTTATATAAACAAATGTGGTTAGTAAGATATTTTGATGAAAAGGTCGATCAATTCTTTGCTAAAGGATTAATCCATGGAACGACCCATTTATGTGTTGGACAGGAAGCATCGGCTGTTGGATCTATTGCTGTGTTAAAGGATGAAGATAAGATTGTCAGTACACACCGCGGACATGGTCACTGTATTGCAAAAGGTGCAGAGGTCAATAAAATGATGGCTGAACTGTTCGGACGTGAAACAGGTTACTGCAAAGGAAAAGGCGGTTCCATGCATATTGCCGACTTAGAAAAAGGAAACCTTGGGGCAAATGGAATTGTTGGCGGCGGTATTCCGCTTGCAACAGGTGCGGCGCTCACGTCCAAGATGAAAAAGGAAGGCTTTGTGGTCCTTTGTTTCTTCGGAGACGGCGCCACAAATGAAGGCAGCTTCCATGAAGCGCTGAATCTTGCTTCCATTTGGGATTTACCTGTTGTGTTTATTTGTGAAAACAACCAATACGGCATGTCTGGTCCTGTGAAAGAAATGATCAACATTGAAGACATCTCAACAAGAGCAGAAAGCTACGGAATGCCAGGGAAAACAGTTGATGGAAATGACATGGTTGAGATTATGAATACAGTTGATGAAGCGGTCAGCCGTGCAAGAGCTGGAGAAGGGCCATCACTCATTGAAATGAAAACGTATCGCTGGAAGGGTCACTCAAAGAGTGATGCGAAAAAATACCGTACACGTGAAGAAGAGACAGAATGGAGACAAAAAGACGGAATTAAACGCTTTAAGTCACTCTTAATGGAGCTAGATGTTCTGACAGAAGAGCAGGCTGCTCGTTTACAAGAAGAAGCGAAGCAAGAGATCGAGGCATCTGTTGAATTTGCGAAAAATAGTAAAGAACCATCAATTGACACACTATTAGAGGATGTATACGCCTAATTAGGAGGGGAATCACGTGACAAACACGACAGTGAGAGAGATTTCATATTTAGAAGCCGTTCGAGAAGCAATGAGTCAGGAAATGAGAAAAAATCAAGATGTCTTCATTTTAGGTGAAGATATCGGCGTATACGGTGGCGCATTTGGTGTCACGCGCGGGATGATCGAGGAATTCGGTCCAGAACGCGTCCGCAATACGCCGATTTCAGAGGCTGCCATCGCAGGAGGCGCAGTCGGAGCGGCTTTGACAGGGATGCGTCCGATTTTAGAACTACAATTCTCTGACTTTATTACAATTGCAATGGATCAGCTTGTAAACCAAGCAGCGAAAACACGTTACATGTTTGGCGGAAAAGGGAAAGTGCCGCTTGTTGTCAGAACACCAGCAGGTTCCGGGACAGGTGCCGCAGCGCAGCACTCCCAAAGCTTAGAAGCGTGGATGGCTCATATTCCTGGACTAAAGGTGGTTCAGCCTTCAACAGCTTATGATGCAAAAGGACTTTTAAAAGCAGCAATGGATGATGACAACCCTGTCATTTTCTATGAACACAAGCTTTTATATAAAACAATTGGTGAAGTACCAGAAGAGCAGTACTCGATTCCTTTAGGGAAAGCGGATGTGAAGAGAAGCGGAAAGGACGTCACAATTGTCGCAACAGCCATTATGGTGCACAAAGCGCTCGAAGCAGCGAAGGAACTAGAAGCGGAAGGAATCGATGTCGAGATCATTGATCCGAGAACGCTCGTCCCATTAGATGAAGAAACCATTATTGAATCTGTGAAAAAAACAGGCAAATGTATCGTTGTGCATGAGGCAGTGAAACGAGGCGGCTACGGCGGAGAGATTGCCAGTATGATAGCGGAAAGTGAAGCCTTCGACTATTTAGATGCGCCTATTAAACGACTTGGTGGTCTTGCCGTCCCAATACCGTACAACCCAACGCTGGAAAAAGCAGTCATTCCACAAGTGCCAGATATTATTGAAGCAGCAAAAGAGCTCGTGCGCTCTTAAGTAAAGGGGAGAAGATCATGCCAAAAGAGATATTTATGCCGAAGCTAAGCAGTACGATGGAGATCGGTACCTTGCTTCAATGGTTTAAAGAAGAAGGAGATTCGGTTGAAATCGGTGAGCCTCTATTTGAGATTATGACAGACAAAATCAATATCGAGGTTGAAGCCTATGATGATGGCGTTTTTCTAAAGAAATATTACGAAGCAGATGATCAGATTCCAGTTAATGCTGTCATTGGATATATCGGAGAGGCTAATGAGCAGGTGCCGAGCGAGCCGCCAGCGCAGTCAGATGAAGCATCTTCTGAAGACAGCGGAACGTCATCACCATCTGAACCATCTGTTTCGACTGAAGCTGAACCAGCGGTGGGTGAGAAAGTACGCGCAACTCCTGCAGCGAGAAAAACGGCAAAAGATCACCAAGTAGCCATTCACGAAGTATCTGGTACAGGACCAAAAGGCAGAATTCAAAAACGGGATGTCGAAGCGGCCCTTCACACGAACGAGGAAGGCCAGCGCGTATCACCACTTGCAGGAAAAGTGGCTGCTCGTGAAGGGATCGACTTAGCGAATGTTGCTGGTTCTGGCGCTCACGGCAAAATCATGAAGAGTGATGTGACAGCAGCAGGCGCACAAAAGGCAGAGGCTGCTCCAGTGAGAACACAAAAACTAGCCGGGATGAGAAAAGTGATCGCAGATCGCATGTCACAAAGTGCCTTTACAGCGCCGCACGTCACATTAACAAGTGAAATTGATATGACAAAAGCAAAAGAAGTGCGCAAACAGCTGCTCCCAGCGATTGAAAAAGAGACAGGCTACAGATTGTCGTTTACAGAAATCATCATCCATGCGGTCAGCAGTGTCCTCACGCGCCATCCGCAAATCAATATGACGTTTGAACAAAATGAGCTCCATTTCCATGAGGATGTGCACATTGGTCTTGCGGTTGCTGTGAAAGACGGCTTAATGGTTCCGGTCATCTCTCATGCAAATCAAAAAGGGCTGAAACAGCTCACAAAAGAAGCAAAAGAAATTGGTCGAAATGCACGCGATCAAAAGCTACTGCCAGACCAGTTGAAGGGGTCTACATTTACCATTAGTAACTTAGGGATGTATGCCATTGACACGTTTACCCCAATTATTAATCAGCCGGAAGTGGCGATTTTAGGCGTTGGACGCATTCAAGAAAAACCTGTAGTGATCGATGGAGAAATTCAGGTGCGGCCAATGATGGGCGTCAGTTTATCATTTGATCATCGAGTGGTAGATGGTGCACCAGCAGCAGCCTTTTTAACAGACCTTAAAAAAGTGCTTGAACAACCATTTGAATTGCTAATGTAGGAGATGAATCGGATGACAAAAACGTATGATCTGACAGTCATTGGCGGAGGGCCTGGCGGATACACTGCCGCCCTTCAAGCCGCTGAACGTGGACACAAAGTTGCATTGATTGAAGAGGATTTTCTAGGGGGGACTTGTTTAAATCGAGGCTGTATCCCTTCAAAGACACTGCTCAAACATGCAGAAGTCATTGAATCCATTGAGAAAGCAAAAAGCTGGGGAATCGAAACAGGTGAGATGGTTCTTTCCTTCGATAAAATGAGAAAACGTAAAGATGATGTCATCGAAAAACTCAGGGGCGGAATCGCCTTTTTATTAAAGCAAGGAAAGATTGATGTATATAACGGCAGAGGCACAGCTGTGACAAAAAATCGCATTGACATTGAAAAACAAGATGGATCAGAAACGATTGAAACAAAAGAGCTGATCATTGCCACTGGCTCATCACCTGCTATTCCGCCTATTCCAGGGCTCAAAGAGATTCAATTTGACACAAGTGATACGATCTTTGACATCCCAGATATTCCTGCATCTGTCGTCATTATTGGCGGGGGTGTAATTGGTCTTGAGCTGGCATGCATCTTCCAGAGTCTCCAATCAAAAGTCACCATTATAGAAGCCGCTCCGTCGATTATTCCGCAGGAAGATGAAGAAGCGTCGAAATTACTAGAAAAAGAATTGAAGAAAAAAGGCATCCATATCGCAAAGAAAACGACGGTGACAGAGGTAACAGAAAGTGAAGGAGTCAAAGCGATTCATGCGACAGACGATAAAGGAGAGACGCACATCTTTACGGCTGAAAGACTGCTAGTTTGCGTCGGAAGAAGACCAAATGTCTCTGCTGTCAGTCAGCTTGATCTTCAGCTGGATGGTCCTTTTATTAAAGTAAACGACGAGATGAAGACAAGTGTTGAAGGTGTATATGCAATTGGAGATGTAGCCGGCGGCTATCAGCTCGCTCATGCGGCGATGGCAGAGGCAGCCGTTGCGGTCAGCAATATATGCGGCGAGCCTGAAAAAATGAATCACGACATCGTTCCTAGATGTATTTATACATTGCCAGAAGTAGCGAGTGTGGGACTGACAGAGAAAGAGGCAAAAGCCAAAGGGCTAAACGTGCGGGCAGAGCGATTTGATTTAGCTGCAAGCGGGAAAGCGTTGGCAGCAGGTGTTCAAACCGGTTTTATTAAACTCGTGTACGATACCGTATATGGTGAAGTCATTGGCGCTACAATGGTTGGTCCGCATGTAACGGAGATGATATCAGAGGCTTCCTCATTTATGTATTTAGAAGGAACAGCGGAAGAGATGGCCAAAATGATTCACCCGCATCCAACCATCTCAGAAGGCTTTTATGAAGCAGCTCTTGATATTGTGAGTAAGCTGAGAAAATAAATGCCAAACAAGGGATAGGGAGGAGATCCGTGTGCACGTCCAGCTTCATCAGAAAGTGGCACTTGTGACAGATAGCACAGATGGATTTGGAGAAGCCATCTGCCTAGCTTTGGCCCAGGCAGGTGCACATGTTTTCATACACGCTTTTCGTGATGAATCAAAAGCAAAGTCGATAAGCGAAGACATTGAAAAATTAGGCGGCCAATCGACTGTTGTCATCAATCCGCTTGAGACACCGCGTGATGCTACGCTTATGCTAAGACAAGTCATCGATACATGCGGCAAGCTTGATATTTTAGTCAATCAAGCCGAGCAAAAAGCAGATGAGGAGATTGATGACGTAAGTCCTGAGATATGGGTCGATGAAGTGGAAAGATCCGTAAATACAGTCTTTCTTTCCAGTCAAGCCGCTGTGTGGCATATGGTGGATCAGAAGCAGGGCTGCATCATTAATATTTCCTCATCAGGCAGCATAACAGGTGATGGCGGGATCTCACATGCTACATCAAATAGTATGTTGAATGCCATGACAAAAGGATTAGCGCGCGAATTTAAAGACAAAGGCATCCGGGTATTGGCACTACTTCCGCCGCCTCTCCATTTGCTTCCTGACAAAGAGCAAATCAAGGAGACGGTGGCTCATATGACGGTTTTCTTAAGTACGTCGTACGGTGCATTTACAGATGGAGCAGCGATTATGCTCGATGGGGGTGAGAGCGCTGGCTAATCAACAAAAACCAGTTCTCATCGTAGGTGGCGCCCAAGGCATCGGCAAAGAAATTGCTCAGCGTTTTTTAAAAGAAGGGCATCGTGTAGCTGTGTCAGATATAGATGAACAGGGACTTTCGCTTTTAAAACAACAGCATCCTCAGCTGCTGACGTTCCAAGCTGACGTTTCATCGTGGGAAAGTGTTCAGCAAATGGCGTCAGCAGCTGAAAAAGAGCTGGGTGGCATTGGGCATCTTGTCTATTCAGCAGGAATGACGAAATCCCTTCCTTTTTTAGAGGTTGATTTTTCACTTTGGAAAAAGACACTGGCTGTGAATCTATATGGTCTTTTCTACTGCATCAAAGCATTAGCACCCTATCTATGTGAGCGGAAAGAAGGCAGCGTTGTCATTATTGGATCAGGATCTGCGATAACAGGCTCTGGCGGCGGCATCCAGTATTACGCGTCAAAAGCCGGGGCATTTGGTCTCATGCGTTCGCTTGTAAAGGAATTGGGTTCCCATCACGTCCGCATCAATGTCATTGCACCGCGCGTCATTGAATCTCAGATGCTTGATACGCTCTATCCGACTGAGCTTGAGAAAAGTCAGCTTCGATCACTTATTCCTATCGGGAGATTAGGAAAACCAGAAGATATTGCTGGAGTCACTTTATTTCTCGCAAGTGACGAGGGAAGCTATTTGCACGGACAGATACTCTTATTAGATGGCGGGAGAACGTATCAGCCTAAATATAGCGAGGGAAAAAGAGCGGAGAGTTAATCGCTCTTTTTTTATTTTCATAACAATTGTTCCAATTAGAAACGAATGTTTGGTATACTGGTAATCATAGTATATTAAAAGGATGATGTCACATGCTGAATTGGGAAGAAAGACGACAGCTCGTCAAGGTTGCTCATCTTTATTATACAGACGGGTGGACGCAGCAGGAGATTGCAAAAAAGCTCAATGTCTCAAGACCAGTCATTTCAAAGCTCTTACAAAAAGCAAAAGATGTGGGAATCGTTGAAGTGTACATTAAAGACGAAAGTATTCATACAGTGGAACTTGAAAAGCAGCTGGAAACGACCTTTCAATTAACGGATGCTGTCGTTGTCCCAAGTGTCGGGACAATGTCTGAGATGGTCAAACGGGCAGTCGGTCAAGCGGGCGCCTATTATCTGTCTAAAAACATGAAAGGCGCTGAGAAAATCGGTATTTCATGGGGAACCACACTTGCCGAGCTAGTGAAGGAATATCCATTTGAGCGAAGAAACGATGTCAAAGTCATTCCTTTAGAGGGCGGAATGGGCAGGCAGGCGGTCGACATTCACGCGAATCAGCTGGCATATGAGCTGGCAAAGAAGTTGAATGGTACGTGCTCCTATTTATATGCACCTGCGATTTTAGAAACAGAAGAATTAAAAGAGCGGCTGATGGCGATGCAGGACATAGAAGCTGTGCTTGAAGAAGGCAGAAATGTTGATATTGCCCTGATCGGTATTGGGAATCCGCATAAAGGCTCTACATTGAAAACAGTCGGTTATTTAAAAGAAGAGGATTTGTCTGGTTTAAGGCAATCAGGAGCTGTTGGTGATATTGGTTTTCGTTTCTTTGACGGGGAAGGGAAACCAGTCCAAGATGAGCTGAACCAAAAGGTGATTGGATTATCGTTAGAACAATTAAAGAGCGTGAAAAAAGTCATCGCAGTTGTGGAAGGAACCCATAAGGCTGAAAGTATTTTAGGAGCCTTAAACGGTGGCTTTATTCAGGTGCTCGTCACCGATGAATTGACTGCGGCAGCTATTTTAAAGGAAGCATCTGTCCAATAAACAGCTGACAGCCATCGTATTGTATAAAAAGAGCAACATCAAACGAGAAAGGAGCTGTGTATCTTGAAGAAAACCGAAATGGAAGCAAACCTACACTGTACTCGGTGCCAAGAAGAGACCCTCCACAGCATCGTTTATGTGAATGATCAGATGAAAAGCGTTGAGTGTACAGAGTGTCATCAGAAGATCAGTGTGCAAGTCGACATCATGAAGGAATTTTACAAAGAAGTATATGAAAAAATTGCCACAAAGCCGAAGCGGATGACGCAGGAGTATAAGGCGAATCTGAATGGATTCATTTCAAGACTCCCCATCCGGGTTTTAAGTAAGCCATACCGGCTGATGAGATATTTAAACGAATCTTATAAGGTCATTAAGCAATATAAAAAATAAAGCAGAGGCTGTCTTAGCGCTCTGCTTTATTTTGTGTTTTTTTCATGTAGTAATAAATCGGCAGTCCAGCAATGCCGATCAGCATGGAGATCAGGCAGCTTTGCCAATCGGTGATCATGGTGCTGATTAAGACAAAGAAAGAGCCGATAATCGCAATGATCGGTGTGAGCGGGTAAAGTGGTACGCTATAAGCGCGCTTCATTCCCCTGTTTTGTTTTCTTAGCTTAAAGACAGCGAAAAAGGCCATCACATAAAAGATGTAAATCATGAAAATCGAAACTTCTGACAGCTTCTCGGGATTACTGACGATCATAAACACAATGGCAATCAAAATCTGTACAAATACAGCGATCCAAGGTGTTTGAAAAGTAGGATGAATGCGTGAAATGGCTTTGGCAAACGGAATTTGTTTTCGTTCTGCCATCGCAAAAATGACACGCGGGAACGAAAGAACCTTTCCATTCAAACAGCCAAAGATACTAATGATGATTCCGATACTAATAATTTTACCGCCAATTGGACCAAAGAGCATTGTAGCAGCTGTGCTTGTTGCATTTTCACCTAGTTGAACGATTTGATCAGCTGGTAACACATGCAAAAGGGCGATGTTAATAAAGAGATAACATGCTGTGACAATTAAAATACCGCCTGCCATCGCACGAGGAAGCAGTTTCTCTGGATTTTTCATTTCACCGCCAAGCGCTGCAAGCAAAATCCAGCCATCATAGGCGAATAACGTCGCCAAAATTGCTGCACCGAAGTTCATTTGTGCGATACTCTCATTGACGGCTGTGAAAATATGTTCATTTCCTTTCCATAAGCCAAACACAATAATTGCTGCAATTGGAACAAGCTTTCCGATCGTGGTCAGTCCTTGGACAAAACCACCGTATTTCGTTCCCATGATGTTGATCACACATAAAAAAAGAACGGTGATAATGCCAATCGTTGTAGCCCATAAAGAAGAAAGAGAAAATAAATTAGCTAATAATGAACCAAAATAAAGACCAAGAGCACCAATAATCGCTGGCCCGTAAATAATAATTTGCACCCAGCCACATAAGTAGCCCCAAAATTCACCGTATATTTCTTCAAGATAGGCATATAAACCGCCAGTACGTGGGATTTGTGTACCAATTTCAGCGACTGTGAGTCCGCCTGCAAGGGTTAAGATCCCGCCTAACAGCCATGCGAATAAGGCGATGCCTGAGCTTCCTGAATAAGAAAGGACGTTGCCAGGCTTCATAAAAACGCCAGATCCAATAATTGTTCCGATGACAAGAGATAGGGCAAAAAATAAGCCGATGTCTTGTTTTAACGCTGGTTGTTCTTTGTTCATTACACACGACCTCCTGCATCACTTTCGTACGTTACTGTGACATGTATTTTGTTCATTGTAATACGATTTTAGGAAAACAAGAATTAAAAAAATTTTCTGATTTTCGTATTTGTATTTAAAAGTGTTCATTTATTGGAGATATTAGGATGAATGTTATCTTAAAAGCGAACAATAGAAGATTATTTTTGATTTAATGTTAATTTAATAGGCGAAAGCCGAACGTCCAATAAAGATGCAGCCGAATGGTTGACTTTTCTTCTAAAATGACCTATTTTATTCATAAGGATATTATCTTGAATTCGAGATATTTTATAATAGGAGTGAACACAATGAAAATAAATGGGATTCACCACGTATCAGCACTAACAGCAAATGCTCAGAAAAACGTTGATTTCTACCGCCAAATCCTTGGCTTAAAACTGGTGAAAAAAACAGTCAATCAAGATGATCCATCGATGTATCATCTATTTTATGGAGATGAGGTCGCCTCACCTGGTACAGAGCTGACGTTTTTTGAAATACCGATGCTCGCCCGCCGGTTGGACGGAACAAATGCGATCTCACGCACAGGTTTGATTGTCACTTCAGAAGAGGCACTCACCTTTTGGGAAAAGCGCTTTGAAGAAAAAGGTGTAAAGAAAGAAACAGCTTCTTTAAGAGGCGGCAGACCTGCTTTGAAATTTACAGATCCAGAAGGACAGCAGCTGTTTTTGACTGTAGAACCAAGCGTGCAAGATGGAGCGAAGCCGCCAGTGCATGATGAGATTCCTGCTGATTTTGCGATCAGAGGTTTGGGACCAGTAGAATTAACAGTCGCAGAAGCAGATAAAACGATCAGTGTGTTAACGAGCATCCTTGGTTTCACAGAAAAAGCACGTGAACAATCAAATGATGGGGAAATCGTGACGATTTTTGAATCAGGACAGGGCGGAGCTGGAACAGAGATTCATGTCATTGAAAAAGCAGAAGGACCTGCTGAGCGATCTGGCAGAGGGAGTGTTCATCACGTAGCCTTTCGTGTAGCGGACGCAGAAGAGCTTGAAAAATGGCATGATAAAATAGCCAAAGCCGGTTTCACCAACTCTGGTGTTGTAGAACGTTTTTATTTTAAAGCCCTATATTTTAGAGAGCCAAACGGCATTTTGTTTGAAATCTCAACAGACGGTCCGGGATTTACAGTGGATGAAAGCGTGGATGAACTTGGTGATCAATTAGCACTTCCGCCATTTTTAGAGCACAAACGAGCAGAAATTGAACAAAGATTGGTCCCAATCAAGTGAACATGAAAAAAGCAGCTCAATTTTTATGAGCTGCTTTTTTCGTTAAGAACTGACTTGCTTTGATTCAGATTGTGTTAATGTCACTTGTTTTGTTTCTTCTTTTCCATTACGAACGAGTGTGATGCTGATGGTATCTCCTACTTTTGCATTCGTGTAAAGCTCGTGGCGTAATTCACTGCCGGTTGTCACTTTTTTGCCATTGATGGCGGTGATGACATCCTCTGCCTTTAATCCAGCTTTTGCAGCAGGTGAGCCAGCAGCGATTTCTTTTACGTACACGCCTTTATCCAGCTGACTGCTTGTCAGTCCAAGCGTTTCCTTCTGATAAGCATCTGGTACTTGTTCGAGATCCAGCATGCTGATACCGATATAAGGTCGTTCGATTTTTCCTTTTGTGAGAAGCTGCTCTGCAATTGGTTTGACATCATTGATTGGGAGCGCAAACCCGATACCTTCCACACCTGTTTCAGAAATTTTCATACTGGTGATCCCCACAACCTTTCCGTCTGTTGTTAAAAGCGGTCCGCCGCTGTTACCGGGGTTAATGGCGGCATCTGTTTGAATGACATTAATACTGCTTTCGCCAGCTGATGTATCCATAGAAACTGTTCGATCGACACCGCTGACAATTCCTTGTGTCACTGTTCTTGATAAATCTTCACCAAGCGGGTTTCCGATTGCGATGACGGTTTCTCCCGCACGAAGGGATGAGGAGTCTCCGAGTTCAGCGACTTTTGTAACGCCGCTGCTGCTAATTTCCACGACAGCAAGATCGGTCAGCGGGTCAGAACCGACCACTTTTCCTGCTACCGTCTTGCCATTATGCAAGGAGACTGTTAATTTATTTGCTCCTTCAATCACATGGTTGTTTGTTAATACATAGGCTTTACTGCCGGATTTTTTGAAAATAACCCCTGATCCGGTACCGCTTTCTTGTTCTTGACTGCTGCTGTTTTGATTTTGCTGTGATCCATCAAAAGGTGTGTTCATATCGCCAAAATCTGTGGTTGTTTGACTTTGTGTTTGATAGTTTGTAATGCCGACGATGGCTGGTGATACGTTTTCGACCATACTGGAAATACTGCTGGTCGAATTCGATGTTTGTGACGCTGTTGTTTTTGACGAATTTGTACTTGTATCATTTGTCGATACAGCGGCTGTTTTCGTTGACGAATCAGTTGAACTATTTTCTGAATGCTGAGCATATGGAGTTAGAACGTAAACACCTAACGCTAACGTACCTCCTACAATCCCGCTGACAAATGGCTTCAGCCAGCCACTTGGCTTCTTCTGCTTTTGTTTCGGCTGTTCAATGGTTTGTAATTCATAAGAAGTGTGTTTTTCATCTTTGTGATGTGTCATCAAGATCACTCTCTTTCATCGATTTTTACATGTATGTGTGTAAGGTGATTGACCGTATGTGGTGGATACTGACTTTATCGTAAGAAAAAAGTGTGGGATAAAAATGAAAACATTGTGGGAAATTGTTAAAATAAGTAGTGAATCTAAGCAAAATAGAGGAGATTAAACTGTGGAGACTATTGGAATCATTGGATATGGAAGCATGGCAGATATGATGGTACAAAAATGGCTGGACAAAGGAGTACTTCATGCCAGTCAATTTATGATCCATACAAGAAGTGAAACGGAGCGGCTGCAACAGCTGAAAGAGAAGAACCAGCATGTCAACATTTGCTCTTTAGATGACATCTCTGCATCATGTGATGTCGTGTTTGTTTGTGTACCACCGCTTGCTGTACTTGACGTATTAGATCAGCTGAGCCCCGCAAAGACATCTCTTCATATCGTATCAGTGGCAGCGGCTGTCACGTTAGACAAATTAATGCAACATACGAATCAGCCGGTGTCTAGATACATTCCCACTTTGACATCAGCTGTAGGGACAGGTGTATCCCTTGTGGCGCATGGTGAAACCGCTGGGCAGGAGGCACAAGAACGACTCCACCGCCTGCTTTCAGCTTTTAGTATCGTCAGGGAAGTGGAAGAGGACCGGTTTGATGCGGCGAGTAATTTGACAAGCTCTTCTCCGGGCTTTATTGCAGCAATCTTTGAAGAAATGGCGAGATCCGCTGTTCGGAATAGTGAGCTTTCTTTAGACGAAGCCTATGAATTTTTAACATATGCGCTGCTCGGTACAGGACAAATTCTTGTTGAACAGGAACTGACATTTGCTGAAACGGTGAACAGGGTCGCAACAAAAGGCGGGATTACAGGAGAAGGCGCTGCAGTCATCCAGCAGCAGGCACCGCAAATGTTCGATGACTTGTTTACACAAACGATGAAAAAATATGCGCAGCTAAAATCGCAAATCGATGAAGCAGACAAACACCACTAAAGACATAGCTAGTGGTGTTTTTTCTGTAAAATAAATCCTTTCGCATCAATTCTTTTGACCTGTATTACCTGAGTCTAATTTCCTTATTTTCAGACATTGTATTGAAAAATCAATCAAGTTCTCATATAATTTTTTAGAAAATTTAGAAAAATATACACAAATTTTAAGTTTAATTAAAGGGGGATGGGGATGAAGCTCTATGTATCAGTCGATATGGAGGGAATTACTGGTCTAGCTGATCATACATTTGTTGATAGCCGCCAGCACAATTATGAGCGCGGGAGAAAAATCATGACAGGTGAAGTGAACGCCTGTGTAGAAGCTCTTCTTACACATGGGGCGACCGAGATTTTAGTGAATGATAGCCATTCTAAAATGAATAATCTGTTGATTGAAGATTTGCATGAGGAAGCATCTCTCATATCAGGGGATGTAAAGCCTTATTCAATGGTTCAAGGATTAGATCAAACGTATGATGCCGCTGTTTTTTTAGGCTACCATGCGAGGGCATCAATGAAAGGTGTGATGTCTCACAGTATGATCTTTGGTGTCAGACATTTTTACATAAATGATCATCCAGTTGGTGAAATGGGCTTTAATGCGTATGTCGCAGGCTATTATGGTGTTCCAGTCATTCTTGTATGCGGAGACGATCAAGCGGCACTTGAAGCCGAAAAGTTAATGCCTGGCGTGAAAACAGTGGCGGTAAAAGAAACCATTTCAAGATCTGCTGTGAAATGCTTAACACCAGCGAAAGTGAGCACCCTCATCTCTCAGCAAGTGGAAGCTGCCATGAAACAAATTCATCAAATGAAGCCGCTCACGCCTCCTGAGCAGCCAGTGCTGAAAATCGAGTTTGCCAATTATGGACAAGCCGAATGGGCGAATTTAATGCCAGGTACGGCCATCATCGAAGGGACAACAACGGTGACGTACCAAGCAGAGAATATATTAGAAGCCTACCAAGCGATGCTTGTCATGACAGAGCTTGCCGCACGTACAACATTTTGTTAAGTGAGGGGGAGACAGCAGATGGCCAGCTTTTTGCTCAAGCGTTTGATTGCGATGATTGCTACGATTTTAACGATTACGACGTTAACGTTTATTTTAATGAAGGTCATCCCAGGATCGCCCTTCAATGAAGAACGAAATACAAACGAAACTGTCCAGCGAAACCTCGAAAGCTACTATCACTTAGACGAACCACTCTATGTTCAATATATGATCTATTTAAAATCCATCGTTACTTTTGATTTTGGTCCTTCCATTAAAAAGCCTTCTGAAAGTGTCAATGATTTATTGGCGAGAGGTTTTCCAGTCTCATTAGAACTTGGTCTTATCTCTATTTTGATTGCTGTCATCTCCGGCATCTTGCTCGGAATCATGGCTGCCCTCCGGCATAATGGCTTGATTGATTATATCGCCATGACGATTGCTGTTTTCGGTATATCCATACCAAACTTTATCTTTGCTACCTTATTAATTCAGCAGCTTGCTGTGAATGTAAAGCTCTTTCCTACAGCAATGTGGACAAGTCCAATGCATATGGTGCTTCCTACCATTGCACTGGCGGTAGGTCCAATGGCTATCATTGCCCGGTTAACGAGATCGAGCATGATAGAAGTGCTGTCGCAGGACTATATTCGAACTGCAAAAGCGAAAGGACTTTCCCCTTATAAAATTGTGTTTAAACATGCCCTGCGGAATGCGCTTTTACCTGTTGTCACGATCCTTGGCACGCTTGTCGCAAGTATTTTAACAGGCAGTTTTGTGATTGAAAAAATATTTGCGATCCCAGGAATGGGAAAATATTTTGTCGAGAGTATTAACAACCGTGACTATCCTGTCATCATGGGAACCACTGTTTTTTACAGCATCATCTTAATTACCCTTCTTTTCATTGTAGATGTGACATATCGTCTGCTTGATCCAAGGATCCAGCTGCATCAGAAAGGAGGAAAGGCATGAGTATACACCTTCAGCATGATCAAACGAATCAAGCGCATGAAGTGCCAGATGAATGGTTTGCTCCTAAAGAACAAAAGACATCTGAAGTCCATGCCATTAAAAGACCCTCACTTTCGTATTGGGCAGATACTTGGCGACGGTTAAAACAAAATAAACTCGCTATGTTTAGTTTATCGGTGCTGATTTTTCTTTTCGTCATGGCTGTATTAGGTCCACTCCTTGCACCGAATAGTGTGACAGAACAGCGGCTTTCCATGCAAAACTTGCCACCGTCAGCTGCTCACTGGTTTGGAACAGATGAACTTGGACGTGATGTGTTTACACGTACTTGGTACGGCGCACGCATTTCATTATTTGTGGGCGTGATGGCCGCTCTCATTGATTTTGCAATCGGTGTCATCTATGGCGGTATTGCAGGCTATAAAGGCGGGAAGTATGACCATGTCATGATGCGGATTGTCGAGGTGCTTTACGGTCTGCCGTATTTACTCGTCGTCATTTTATTGATGGTTCTGATGGGGCCTGGGCTTGTCACTATTATTGTGGCGCTCACTGTCACAGGATGGATCGGGATGGCAAGAATCGTGAGAGGTCAAGTCCTTCAGCTGAAAAGCCAAGAATATGTCCTTGCCTCGAAAACCTTTGGCGCAAAAAGTTTGCGCATCATCCGCAGAAATTTACTGCCGAATACGATGGGACCGATTATTGTCCAGATGACGCTGACTGTACCGACAGCGATATTTGCTGAAGCGTTCTTAAGTTTTCTTGGTTTAGGGATTCAAGCGCCGTTTGCAAGCTGGGGTGTGATGGCCAATGATGCCTTGCCGACAGTGCTGTCAGATAATGGTCACTGGTGGCGTTTATTCTTTCCGGCATTTTTTATTTCGCTGACGATGTTTTGCTTTAATAATTTAGGTGATGGCTTGCAAGATGCGCTTGATCCGAAGATGAAGAGGTGATGGCGTGATGAAAAAAATGCTTCGGATTATCGATCTGCATGTTAGCTTTCGGACATATGGCGGTTCTGTTCAAGCGGTACGCGGGGTGAATGTGGATGTGTATGAAAAAGAAACCCTCGCCATTGTCGGAGAATCAGGCTGCGGAAAAAGTGTGACGTCTCAAAGTATCATGCGGCTTCTCCCTGCATACAGCGCACAAGTCGATCAAGGGGAAATTTGGTTTCGTGATCGCAACTTGCTGTCATTATCTGAAAAAGACATGCGCAGCATACGTGGTGTCGATATCTCCATGATTTTTCAAGATCCTATGACGGCACTCAACCCGACGCTGACAATTGGAGATCAGCTGATGGAGGCTGCAAAAGTGCATCAGAAGCTGACAAAAAAAGAAGTGAAAGAAGAGGCGCTTCGTATGCTTGATTTGGTGGGGATTCCGCAGCCGAAAGAGAGGCTGAAGCAATATCCGCATCAATTCAGCGGTGGCATGAGGCAGCGGCTCATGATTGCAATGGCTCTTATTTGTGAGCCGAAGGTGCTGATTGCAGATGAACCGACAACTGCACTAGATGTCACCATACAGGCGCAGATTTTAGAACTATTTAAAGAGATTCAGAAAAAAACAGGTGTGACGATTATTTTAATCACACATGACCTAGGGGTCGTAGCACAAGTCGCTGATCGAGTGGCTGTCATGTACGGGGGGAAAATCGTTGAAGTTGGGACAAGGCGAGATATCTTTTACAGTCCACAGCATCCCTATACAAAAGGGCTACTGCAATCCGTTCCAAGGCTGGATATGAAAGATGAACTCATTCCTATTGAAGGAAGCCCGCCAGATTTATTTGCTCCGCCAAAAGGTTGTCCATACACCGATCGATGTCCGTCTGCGATGAAAGTGTGTGATCATATTATGCCGCATGAAACGCAGCGTTCACCTACACATGCAGTACATTGCTGGCTTCAAGATGAACGAGCGAAGCAAACGGTTTTATCTTCAACACAAAGGGGGAGTTTTTCATGAGAAAAACAGGTTGGATTCTCAGTATGTGCTTTATCACAGTGATGCTGCTTGCAGGATGTACAGCCAATGAGCAAGCAGGCAAAGGATCTTCAAGCAAGGGTGAAGAGAAAGTTTTAACATTAAATAACGAAAACGAACCGACATCATTTGATCCGCCCATTGGTTTTAATAATGTGTCCTGGCAAGGGCTCAATAACTTAATGGAAGGATTAACGAGACTGAATGAGAAGCACGAACCATCTGCAGCCATGGCGGAAAAATGGGACATCTCAAAGGACGGAAAAACGTACACGTTCCATTTAAGGGATGGGATTAAGTGGTCAAATGGTGATCCAGTCAAAGCAAGTGACTTTGAATATGCGTGGAAGCGGCTGCTAGATCCAAAGACGGGGTCTTCTGCGGCATTCTTAGCTTATATGATTGAAGGGGGCGAAGCGTTTAACAGCGGAAAAGGGAAGAAAGAAGATGTAAAAGTCAAGGCTGTTAATGATCAAACGCTAGAGGTCAAGCTAGCATACCCGCAGAAATCTTTCTTAAATATGACGGCAAACCCTGCCTTTTTTCCAGTGAATGAGAAGGTAGTGGAAAAGGACCCGAACTGGGCCAAGGATGCGAAAACCTTTGTCGGCAATGGACCGTTTAAGCTGACAGAGTGGAAGCATGATGAAAGCTTTACAATGGAAAAAAGTGACACGTATTGGGACAAACAAACGGTCAAGCTAGATCAAGTGAAATGGCTCATGATCAGTGATCGAAACACAGATTATCAAATGTATCAATCGGGAGATTTAGATACGGCCTTCGTTCCGGCAGAACAAAGTGAAGACTTGTTAAAAAGCAAAGATGTGCAAATTGAGGATCAAGCAGGGCTGTTTTTTTATCGTCTAAATGTCAACATGGAGCCTTTTCAAAATAAGAACATTCGCAAAGCCTTTCAAATGGCGATCAATCCACAGGATATTGTAGAGTATGTGACGAAAAATGAAGAGAAGCCAGCACGTGCCTTCGTTTCACCAGGAATTTTAGATTCAAAGGGTGAAGATTTCAGAGAAGCTGGTGGCGACCTTGTCAAACATGATACGAGTGAAGCTGTAAAACTATTAGAAAAAGGGTTGAAGGAAGAGAACTATTCAAAGCTGCCGCCCGTCACATTAACATATAGTACAAAGCCTGAAAATAAGAAAAAAGCAGAAGCCATTCAGCAGCAATTAAAAGAAGCGCTAGGGGTAGATGTGAAGCTTGCCAACATGGAAGCAAATGTGTTTGCAGAAGATCAAAAGGCACTCAAATTCCAATTCTCGCAAAGTTCATTTCTAGCTGACTATGCAGACCCAATCAATTTCTTAGAGAGCTTCCAAACAGGAAATGCGATGAACCGGACAGGTTGGTCAAATGATACGTATGATCAGCTGATCAAAAAGGCGAGTCAAGAAGCAGATGAACAAAAGAGAAATCGTATGTTGCATGATGCCGAGGCACTTCTGATGGAAGAAGCACCGATCATTCCCATTCATTTTTATAACCAAGTCTATTTACAAAAAGAAGGCGTAAAGGGCATTGTCCGTCATCCTGTTGGTTACATTGATTTGAAATGGGCACAGGTAGATGGAGAGTAAATGAAAAAATGAGAGAATGGGGCGCTTTGAAAAAAGCGTCTGTTCCTTTATTTGTTCATGTTATGAAGAAGATGCCCATAGATTGAAAGAAACGAAGAGAAAGAGGGGATTGGCATGAACCATCTGCCAGTGGCACTTCAAACAGGAGATACAGTGGGAATCATTGCACCAGCAAGCCCGCCAGATGAGCTGAAATTAGCAAGAGGTATTTCTTTTTTAGAAAGCTTAGGGCTAAAGGTGAAAAAGGGGAAGTATATCAACTCCCGGTATGGTTATTTAGCAGCTCATGATCATGAACGAGTGGAAGATATTCATCACATGTTTCAAGATCCAGACGTGAAGGCAGTGATTTGTGCTTGCGGAGGATACGGAACAGGAAGAATTGCAGAAGCCATTGATTATGACTTGATTCGCCGGAACCCAAAAATCTTTTGGGGATACAGTGATATTACGTTTTTACATACAGCCATTCAGCAGCAGACGGGTCTTGTCACCTTTCATGGTCCAATGCTCTCCTCTGATGTGGGACTTGAAGAGGTTCATCCGTATACAAAGGATACCTTTTTACAGCTATTCACTCCGAAAGCCTTTTCGTATACGAACCACCTGTCACCTCTTCACACTTTTTATCATGGCACGGCTTCAGGCGAAATCACCGGAGGAAATCTTGCCCTTATTGTCACGACACTTGGTACACCTTTTGAAATTGATACAAAGGGGAAGCTTTTATTGATAGAAGATATTGACGAAGAACCATATAAAATCGATCGAATGATGCAGCACTTAGCATCTGCAGGAAAATTACATGATGCGGCGGGATTTATCATTGGTGATTTTCATCAATGTGAGCCGAAAAAGAAAGAGCAGTCGTTAACGCTGGATCAGTTATGGGAGACGTATATTGTCCCGCAACAGAAACCTGCACTTGGCGGATTTCGGATCGGTCATTCCTCTCCAAACTTCGCCATTCCAATCGGCGTGCAGGCTACATTAGATGCTACAGGGAAAAAACTGCATATTTCCCCAGGTGTTGCAGCGAAAGAGGCGATTAAATGAAAATCGTAGATGTTCGCACATGCAGAACGAGTGTACCGCTAAAGAAGCCTTTCAAAACAGCATTAAGAACGGTGTATGACGCCGCATCTCTTATTGTGATCATCACCTATGATCAAGGTGATGTCAGCTATGGAGAGGCAGTGCCGACATCGGTCATTACAGGTGAAACACTGGAAAGCATCGACTATGCTATTTGCGCTGTGATGAGGCCGCTCTTGATTGGGGCCTCATTGTCACAATATGAACAAATCTTTTCAGCGATCGACCGTGTACTTGTAGGAAATACGAGTGCAAAGGCTGCAACAGATATGGCGATTTATGATGGTTTAGCGAAGCAGGCTGGCCTGCCGCTTTATCAATATCTTGGTGGTTATCGTGATCAGCTGGAAACGGATTACACGGTTAGTGTCAACCGTCCGCTAGAAATGGCAGAGGATGCGAAGCAATATGCAGCTGAAGGCTTTCGTACCTTAAAGATCAAAGTGGGAAAAGATGATATAGATACGGATATTCAGCGGATCAAACGGATTCGAGAAAAAGTCGGGCCGGATATTCAAATCAGGCTTGACGCCAACCAAGGCTGGACATGGAAGGAAGCGATTGTCGCCATTCGAAAAATGGAGGCACTTGATATTGAACTAGTCGAGCAGCCAGTGCCTAAAGAAGACATCGAGGGTCTGCGCCGGGTGACGGAAGCAACAGACACATTAATTATGGCAGATGAAAGTATTTTTAGCCTCCATGATGCCATCAAGGTGTTAGAAACGAGAAGTTGTGATCTCATCAACTTAAAATTAATGAAAACAGGCGGTATCAAAAAAGCGCTGAAAATCAATAGTTTAGCAGAAGCATACGGCGTCAAGTGCATGGTTGGCAGTATGATCGAATCAAAACTAGGGATTACCGCAGCCGCTCATCTTGCTGCAAGCCAACCGAATATTACCCGTTACGATTTTGATGCGCCGCTTATGCTAAAAGAGGACTTAATAGACGGAGGAATTATCTATCAAGGAAAAGATATTCTCTTTCCGCCGCATCATGGGTTAGGCATTCAAAGAGTGAAAGGGGTCTTATGATGTTATATGAATCAAAGGTTCCAGTCGCAAATATATGGACAGCACCGCAGTCGCCGAGAGAAATAGATCGACACGTTCTTCAAAGTTCCGTCCAGATCAAAGAATGGATTGATGAGCAAACATATGAACAGAAATTGGCCTTATGTGAAGAAAACCTTATTCAAACCCAAGTACTACTTGGCGAACGAGTCATTGGGCTGGAGGAAACAGATGGCTGGATGAAAGTTGTCATCCCGCAGCAGACAAGCCGGAAACACCCGCAAGGCTATCCAGGTTATATCCCTGTAGAGCAATTAAATGAAGTATCAGAGAGTGAACCACCTGCTAGTCCCTTGATTGTTTGTCAAAAAAAAGCGGTTTTATATCAAAACGGAACACCGGATATGGAGGTTAGTTTTTTAACAGAACTAGCACCTGTTGAAGAAATGAGCGATTCCTTTGATGTTCTGACTCCAGTAGGAAGAAGAGAAATCAAAAAAGAAGATGTGCGCCGTGCTTCATCACCTTCTTCTATGAGCGGTAAGGATGTCTTAGCTATAGGAAAACAATTTATTGGACTGTCATATTTGTGGGGCGGCATGAGCAGCTATGGCTACGACTGTTCGGGTTTTGTTTACAGCATGTACAAAGCGTGTGGATGTTTATTACCGAGAGACGCAAGTGACCAAGCAGTTCAAGGAACTCCAGTCGCATCAAACCATTTGGCGCCAGGTGATCTCATGTTTTTTGCCAATGACAATGGGAAGGGAGCAGTTCGCCATGTAGGGATGTATGCTGGAGATGGCATGATGCTTCACTCGCCTAAAACGGGCAGACAGATTGAACTTCTTTCTCTTTCTGGTACTTCATATGAACAGGAATGGGCAGGAACAAGGCGGTATTTGAAAGCTGAAAGGGGGAGATGTGATGGGAAGTGAACCACTTCTGCAAGTCAACAACTTAAAAAAGCATTTTCATCTATCGAAAGGAAGAACGTTAAAAGCATTAGATGGTGTCACCTTTCAGCTGAAACAAGGCGAAACCTTTGGTCTTGTTGGTGAGTCAGGCTGCGGTAAATCTACACTTGGAAAAGTACTCATGCGGCTTTATGACCCGACAGAAGGTGAAGCTTTGTATGAAGGGAAAAGTCTCCATCACTTATCGAACCGAGAATCATTTGATTTCAATAGGCAAATTCAAATGGTGTTTCAAGATCCGTATTCTTCTTTAAATCCTAGGCTCTCTGTAAAAGATATTATGCTAGAACCGATGGAGATCCACCAATTGTATGGCAGTCAAAAGAAAAGACTCGAGCGTGTGAAGGAACTGCTTGAAGCGGTGGGGCTAAGTCATGATTTTGCTACACGCTATCCTCACGAATTCAGCGGAGGTCAGAGGCAAAGAATAGGGATTGCTAGAGCACTCGCCTTATCGCCAAAGTTTATCGTGGCAGATGAGCCGATTTCTGCACTTGATGTATCCGTTCAAGCTCAAGTCGTGAATTTGCTGAAAAAACTGCAAAAAGAAGAAGGATTGACGTTTTTATTTATTGCCCATGATTTATCGATGGTTAAATATATTAGCGATCGAATCGGTGTCATGTACTTAGGACATCTCGTGGAGATGACCAGCAGTGATGCTTTATATAAAACACCGCTTCATCCATATACACAAGCATTGCTGTCTGCTATCCCGATTCCAGATCCTGATGTGGAAGATAAACGCAAGCGGTTTATTTTAAAGGGAGAAATTCCAAGTCCAGTGAATCCGCCAAGCGGCTGCGTATTTCGGACAAGATGTCCTGCTGCAATGGATGTATGTGCGGACAAAAAGCCAGTATTACAAGCAGTCGAAGAAGGACATGAAGTGGCTTGTCATTTATATGATAGGAAATAGATAGAGGGAAGAAGGTAAGCATTTAAAAAGCCAGCGAGTAGACAAGCTGGCTTTTTGGCTTTTATGAACGCCTAATAGGTAATGTACAGCATCTAAAAGAGCCGCCGGATTTAATGATTTCTGAAAAATCCACTTCAATGACGGTGTAGCCGCGGGCTGTTAATGCAGCATTTGTTTTTTGGTTGATTGGTAAGCTGATGACTTTTTTCTGACCAATGGACAACACATTTGGTCCAAGTGTGAACTGCTCTTGCTCACTTATTTCAATGAGATCATAATGCTTTTTGAGCATATGAAGATCCTTTTCCGTAAAAGCTTCAGGGTAAATCAAGATCTCATGATGAGAAAGAATATTCATCACACAATCAAGATGCAAAATGTGAGAAGGAAGATGAATAGGAATGATGTCGTGATTCGGCAGTTCTTTTTTGAGCTGCTGGATGGCGGCTAGATTTGTTCTTTTGCTAATCCCCACAAATACCCGGGTTTGGTCTACAAGCACATCGCCGCCTTCAATCGTTCCATCATCCAGCGTGATGGTTGTCCATCCTTTTGTCTGTGCCCATTCTTTTAAAGAATGTTCTTCTCCTTGTCTGACAGGGGCTGCCATGTTTGAAACAAATAAAGTTTGTCCAATTGTAAACCCAATATCCCGAGTGAAGACTTGTTCAGGGAAACGTTCATTTGCAGGAAGAAGGACAGGCCGGACATGATGGTTTTTCAGCGTTTGGATGAATTGCTTATGCTGCGTGAGGGCTTTGATTTGAGAAATATTTTCTCTTGCAAAATGCTTTTGGGTTTCATTGATGATCTGTTTAATTTCCATATAAATTGGACTGCATAAGAGGACTTCTTGTAAATCATCATATTCACTCATACATTGCGGCGTTTTATACACTTTCTCTGATTTCATAGAATCCATCAAAGGGCCTCCTTGTTTATCGATAGTTATATTATTCCTCCTTCTAGTAAATGTTGAAACATTTCCGAAAGAAAATCTCTCATGAGAGACTAAAGCAAAAAGTTTAGACAAACCTAATAGAATAGTGTTTAATAAAAGTCGTTCCGCATCAACGAAAACAGCAAGAAGGAGCTATGACGATGAGTGAAGAAAATTTCAAATACTGCAAGGAATCGAAAGTTGTGAAAACCAGCAGGGTATTCCCCCTCGATACGAATAACCACCAAACGTTATTTGGCGGGAAATTAATGAGTTATATAGATGACATTGCTTCCATCTCGGCAGCAAGACACAGCCGTAGTGAAACAGTCACCGCATCAATGGATTCAGTTGATTTTTTAGAGCCGATTGGACAGAAAGAGTCCGTCTGCTTAGAATCTTATGTGACATGGGTCGGCACATCTTCTATGGAAGTATTCGTCAAAGTCATTAAGGAAAACTTGATGTCTGGAGAGCGCAGACTCGCAGCAACTTCATTTCTTACCTTTGTCTCGCTTGATGAAAGCGGGAAGCCAAAACGAGTTCCACAAGTCATGCCGGAAACAGAGGAAGAAATCATGCTTCATCAAACAGCGAAGCAGCGGGCAGAGGAAAGAAAAAGCCGCCGGAAGCATAGTAAAGCTTTGGCTGACGCACTTGGGACGGATAAGCCTTGGGCCTAAAAATCACCCTTTAAGCGGTGATTTTTTTCTGAGTCGGTATCTTGCATGGCAAGATAGTGTGTGGTAAGATCAAACTATCTTGTCATGCAAGGTACTGAAAGCGGAGGATCGATGATGACACAATCAACACAAATGCTAAAAGGAATTTTAGAAGGATGCCTGCTGTCGATTATTTCTGAAGGTGAAATTTATGGCTATGAAATGACAAAGAAGCTTGCTCACTATGGGTTTGATCAAATTAGTGAAGGTAGTATTTATCCGATCTTGCTGCGCATGCAAAAAGAACAACTGGTTCATACGTCCACAAAAGCATCGGCGAGCGGGCCGAAAAGGAAATACTATACGCTCACACAAAGAGGCGAAGAAGCGCTGACGGATTTTACCATGCGATGGAATGAGCTGTCAGGGAATGTAGAGCGATTATTACATAAAGGGAAGTGAGAAGATGGTAACAAAAGAAACGAGACACATCTTATTAGAGCTGCAACTCTATCTCATATCAAAAGGGAAAAATCAGGACGAGATCGACGAGGTGATGGATGAATTAACAACACATGCTGTCGAAGCTGAGAAAGAAGGGAAAACAGGGGAAGATGTATTTGGCGGAGATCCACGGGGCTTTGCTGACGAGCTAGCAAAAGAGCTCTCTAGAAATCATAAAGACTGGGTTCCATTTGTCAGTGCTTTTTTAATTGGATCTCTTTTTTACATGATGTTAGCAGATGCCATCAGTCAAAGTTTATCATATTCTTGGTATGCACTCATTGGTTATCCGCTAATCATAGTGGCCAATGTGATCATGACCATTGTGATGTTTAGGGCTTCTGCCTTTCAAACAAGCAGGAGGGCATTCTTTTACTTTTGGATATTAGGTGTTTTTCAGATGACAGCCTTGATCACAGTGAAATTATTGGACCAAAAACTTGGTACTCCTTTACTTGTGCTGACCTCGAGCCAAAGATGGGGCGTCATTCTTCTGTTGCTACTGTGTATTGTCTTATTAAATGCCATTTTAAAAGCCAATATGGTGTCGCTCATTCCGGTGATCTTCTTTGGACCGCAACTCCTATTCGAATGGCTTGGATGGACATCACCTCTCATGCTTCTTTTCACAAGTCTGGTATCCATTGTGATTTTAGTCTTGCTCACAATCGCTTTTTTACAGAAAACAAACAAGAAAAATGAACATTTAATGTAGATAGAGCACATCACTTGCGATGTGCTTCAGCGTGTAGACAAACCCTCGCATTCTTTGTCAGTCCTGCGTGCCGGTGCTCACGAATGTCAAATTCGCTCCGCGCCAGTACTCGTCCTTCCTAGACTGCAAAGGTTTTCTATCACGCTGAAAAGAAGACAAAGGGCTAAAATCAAGTTCATTTTAGCCCTTTGTCAACAATCTGGAGCACATCACTTGCGATGTGCTTTTCTTTTTCTAAAAAAATGTAGATATGGGATCACATTTTTCTTTACAATGAGAAGAGGACAAAAATGAAAAGGGGTTCTGTGATTGGATATTGTATGGGGGTATGTACTCGTTTTTATATTGGCTGCTTTACCTTTCTTTGAAGTGGTTGGTGTCGTTCCGCTGGGGATTTTAAGTGGTCTGCATCCTGTGACAACGGCAGTTATTGGATTCGTCGGCAACTTTCTTACCGTCTTGCTACTCATCGTCTTCGTGGACCGATTTAAAGCGTGGTGGCTGAAGAGGAAAGAGGAGAAACATGATGAAAAAGGAGAGAAAAAACAGCTGAAAGCCAGAAAGGTTTGGGAACGGTACGGTCTCCCTGGTTTGGCACTTATCGGTCCTTTTATCATTGGCAGTCATTTAGCGGCTTTTATGTGTATGAGCTTCGGGACGAAAAGAAAACAAGTCACTGTGTGGATGACGGTCAGTTTAATCATGTGGACCGCATTAGCTGCTAGTTTAACGGGTGCGGGGTTCCATTACTTTGCCCCAGATTCAAATGGGTTGTTCGGAGATATTTTTAGCAAGTAAGCAGGGGGGATAAAAAATGGCACATCAAACACGGATCGTGCTCGAAACAGAGCGTCTCAGACTGAGAACAATGGATGAAGACGATGCGCCTTTTTTATATGAAAAGCTGTTCCAAGATGAAGAGGTCATGAAGTATTATCCTTCACTAAAGGATGAAAAGCAGACAAAAGAGTGGATTGCTTGGAATCAAAAGAATGACCGCACATTCCATACATCTCTGTGGATCATTGAAGAAAAAGAAACGAAAGAACCACTTGGACAAAGCGGAATTGTTCTCCAAAACGTCGAAGGACAAACAGAGCTTGAAATTGGCTATATGCTAAAGAGATCGGCATGGGGAAAAGGATATGCTGTTGAGGCTGCAAAAGGCTGTCTTGCGTATGGTTTTGACGAAATGAAGGTGAGACGAATGGTCAGCTTAATTCGCCCTGACAATGAAGCGTCAGTCAAGGTCGCAATGAAAATGGGGATGAAAAAAGAAAAAACCATTTCAAAATGGGATCAAATGATTGATGTTTACAGTGTTACTCGTGACGGAAAAAGCGGCTCGCTTGAATCATAAGGAGAGCCGCTTTTTCTTTTATAGACGCTGTTCTAACTGAAGTAAATATTTCTTTCGTTCGATTCCCCCGCCGTATCCGCCAAGTTCACCGCTTGTTTGAATGACTCGGTGACAAGGAATGATGATGGCCAACTGATTGGCACCATTTGCATTTCCAACTGCCCGAACCAAATGGGGATCGCCAAGCATGATGGCAAGATCTCTATACGATCTCGTTTCGCCTGGCGGAATCTGTAATAGATGATCCCATACCCTTTTCTGAAAAGGGGTGCCTTGTATAGCAAGTGGCACAGTAAACTGCGTGAGTTTCTTGTCAAAATATAAGGCCAATTCCTTTGCTAATTGCTGATGAACGTTTGTTTCTCCAACTAAAATACGGGCATGATGTTTTTTTCTGATGTTCTCAATTTCTCTTTCTAATCCTCGCCTGTCCATAAATTCAAGCAAATACACATGGGTTGCATCTGAAATGCTCATCATCCGCCCAATCGGAGTAGAAATAAAATTCGCATGCAAAATATTGACTTGCGCCTTTTTGGGTGGATTTCCCATGATTTTCGTAAAGGCATCATTGAAGGCACTGGAAGACTCATAACCGAAGGTGACTTGCTGATCAATGACTTTTTTTCCGTTCAGAATCTCTTTAAACGCTAGCCCCATTCGGCGTGATCTAGCATATTGAACAAAGGTCATTCCATAGATTTCTTTGAATTTTCTCCGAGCTGTTGCAGAGTGAATCCCTAATTGGCGAAAATCTTCTTCTTTCCACCGTTTCTCAGGGCTCTCTTCAACTGCTGATACAAGTGTTTTGACTTCTTCTGGAATGCTGTTAGGATATGTTAAAGGCGTGCATCGCTTACACGGCCGATACCCTGCAAGCAGCGCCTCCTCTGCTGTAAAGAAAAACTCGCAGTTCTCATATTTTGGTTTTCTAGCAGTGCACGTGGCATGGCAGAAGATGCCGGTTGTTTTAATACCAGCAAAAAACGTGCCGTCATATTGCGGATTCTTATCAACAAGTGCTTGATAAAATTCGTGTTTTTGTTCGTCGGTCATCATCATTTGAATCCACCTCTTGTTTTATTATATCAGTGATGTGGTCGTTCCTCTTTCTAACATTTAGTATACTTCGCTTTCATCCACTTTCTTTCGAAAAATGAACAAGTATATTTGAAGGGGAAAAGCAAAGTGGTAGACCGGCATATCAGGGTGTGATACACTTTTTCATACAGAATCGGCTGTATGCTAGATCTGATTATCATGAATTGGTTTTCTAGGGTTCCGTGCGGGCAGCGCAGTCTGGACCGAGAGAAAACACATAGGGTCTAGACAATAGACCGTATGGACACGGAGGGATAAAAGCCCGGGAGATTTGATCAAACGATCGATTTCCGGGCTTTTTTTATTGCTTGGAATCGGTAAGAAAGGAAGAGATCGAATGAAATGGGGAAATGTTTTGATTGCAGCCGTATTTGAAGTTGGCTGGGTAATGGGGTTGAAATATGCTGGCTCTATATTGGAATGGAGCGCAACCATCGTTTGTATTGTCGTCAGCTTTTATTTACTCCTAAAAGCCACGACGGTACTTCCAGTTGGCACACTTTACGCCGTTTTCACCGGACTTGGAACAGCCGGTACGGTTATAGTAGGGATGGTCATGGGTGAGCCGGTACAGCTAGTAAAATTACTTTTGATCATGGTGCTTTTAAGCGGTGTATTAGGACTCAAATTGACCACAGGTGAAAAGAAAGGGGAGGCTGAATCGTGAGCTGGCTTTTACTCATTGGAGCAGGCATCTTAGAAATGCTTTGTGTCACCATGATGAATCAATTCCAGAAAGATCGCCATGTCAAATGGATTTTCTTCATAGCAGCTGGATTTTCGCTTTCCTTTCTGATGCTGTCTCTTGCGATGAATACAATTCCGATGGGAACGGCGTATGCGATTTGGACAGGAATCGGAGCAGCTGGAGGAGCGATTGTTGGGATGTTGTTTTATGGTGAGTCGAAAGACGCAAAACGTATTTTCTTTATCGCACTCATTTTATCAGCAGCGGTCGGGTTAAAAATCATTGAATAAGAAAAGGCTGGCAAACATGAGCCAGCCTTTTTGCTACATCGAATGATGATTGGAATCGTTTTCATTTTTGCGGTAAAGCTGACTCACAAGCAGAAAACATACACCAAATGTAAGTAAAGGAATGAGTCTTTCTCCGGTCATAAATAGATAAATGCCCGTGATTAGACATACGATGCCGAGCCAAAAGCTCACTTTACCAAACAAAGTCATGCTTTTCATCTCCATCACTCCTTTTGTGATAAAAGGTCTATTCATATTATATCACGCCAGGTGCAGAATTGAATGAATATTCAATAAAAAATACGCCACTTAATTGCTTTTTCTGTTTCCAGTCCAGTATAATATTTCATTAGAATGAAAAACGTAAATGAGGTCATAAGACATGAGAACATTGATTACAGAGAAACTTGAATTACACAGACAAAAGCATGAGCAAAAAGGAAGGCTTTTAGTCAGCTGCCCGGATCAGCCTGGTATTGTGTCAGCTGTTTCTACTTTTTTATTTGAACATGGAGCAAACATCATTGAATCTAGTCAATACACAACAGATCATGAGAGCGGCCGGTTCTTTTTAAGAATTGAATTTGATTGGAAAGACATTTCTGCCAACTTAGATCAATTGAAAAGCAGTTTTGAGCCAATTGCGCAATCATTTCACATGACATGGAGCATGTCGCGTGCAAGTGATCTAAAAAAGCTGGCAATCTTTGTGTCCAAAGAGCTTCATTGTTTACATGAACTTTTATGGGAATGGCAAAGCGGTAATTTAATGGCTGAAATAGCGGTTGTCATCAGCAATCATGAAACGGCAAAAGATACAGTCGAAGCACTCGGCATTCCATTCCACTTCGTGAAAGCAAATAAAGACATTCGCCAAGATGCAGAAAAACAACAGCTTGCCTTATTAGAAGAATATGATATTGATGCGGTTGTGCTTGCTAGATACATGCAAATTTTGACGCCAGCCTTTATCGAACAGCACCCGAACAAAATCATTAATATTCATCATTCTTTCCTGCCAGCGTTTATCGGTGCAAACCCATACAAGCGGGCATACGAGCGGGGAGTCAAATTAATTGGCGCGACTTCCCATTATGTCACCAATGATTTAGACGAAGGGCCAATCATTGAACAGGATATTGAGCGGGTAGATCATAGAGATGATGCAGAGGCATTAAAAAATATTGGCCGCACGATTGAGCGCAGTGTGCTTGCCCGAGCTGTCAAATGGCATCTGGAAGATCGAATCATTGTCCATGAGAATAAAACGATTGTGTTTAATTGACCGCTTGACTTTTCTAAAGCAATTGGTGATAATATAAAAAAATTAACGAGCGTTGAGAAGGAATAGTAAGCAGGACCTGCTGTGTAAAGAGAGCAAATGACATGCTGAAACATTTGCCGCAGACAGCTGCTGAACCTACCCTTTGAGCCTTAGAGGAAAAATCTAAGCGCATGCCTGGCGTTACAGGAGTTGAGTGGAATAAGCAGACGTATGCTTATTCAATGAAGGTGGTACCACGGAAAATCCCTTTTTCGTCCTTTACATAAGGAGAAAAAGGGATTTTTTATGTGGTGAAAGGTATAGCGGAGGGAATCAATGATGAAAAAGCAAAGGATCGTCATAAAAATTGGTAGCAGTTCATTAACAGAGCAAAAGGGAGCCATTGATGAACAAAAAATGCAGGATCATGTCAAAGCCATTGCAAAGCTAAAAGAGGCAGGACATGAAATCATTCTCATTTCGTCAGGAGCCGTTGCGGCGGGATTTGGCAGTTTAGGATATCCGTCAAGACCTGTGACCTTAAAAGGGAAGCAGGCTGCTGCTGCCGTAGGTCAAGGCTTGTTAATGCAGAAATACACAGAACTATTTTCACAGTTTCAGATGACGCCTGCACAAATGCTTTTAACACGTAATGACTTTTCAGATCGTACAAGATATCGAAATGCTTACGCAACAATGATGGAACTGCTCGAAAGAAAAATTTTACCGATCATTAATGAAAATGACTCTGTGTCCATCGAGGAGCTTACCTTTGGTGATAATGACATGTTATCAGCACTGGTCAGTGGCTTAATTCATGCAGACCAATTGATCATTTTAACAGATATCAACGGAATTTATGATGCCAATCCAAGTGAGAATCCTGATGCGAAGCGGTTTGATGTGCTGACTCACATTTCAGATGAATTGTTCTCATATGCGAAAAGTACGGGTTCAAAGGTTGGAACAGGCGGGATGAAATCTAAGCTTTCAGCTGCACAAACAGCTCTCTCCCTTGGCGTTAAAGTCTTCATTGGTACAGGTGCAGGGGAAGACAAGCTTCTTCACATTCTCGCTGGTCAAGGGGACGGCACATATATTGGTGAACAAGACTTATCATCAGTCAATAACCGTCGCCAATGGATTCAATTCCACTCACCAGTCTCTGGAAAGATCATGATTGATGCGGGGGCAGAGGCGGCGATTTTGCATAATGGAAGGAGTCTTCTTCCAGCTGGTGTCATTGATGTAGCTGGTGAATTTTCTAAAGGAGAGGTCGTCGAAGTTGTTGGTCCAAACGGGTTAGTCGGTAAAGGGCAAACATTGTATGATTCAGATGAGCTTCTTGGCATTAAAGGGATGCGAAGTCAGGAGCTTTCTTATGAAAAACCTGAAGTCATTCACCGAGATCACTGGGTTCAGCACGTACAAAACTGAGGAGGGAAAACGATGAATGAAGTTCTAGAAAAAGCAAAAAAGGCAAGCGCAGCCAAAGATCAGTTGCTATTAAAAACGACTGAACAAAAGAATGCTGCATTAGACGCTATTGCAAAAGCATTAAAAGCATCTTCAGCTTATTTAATTGCCGAAAACCAAAAAGATGTTCAGGCGGCTATAGACAAAGAGTTCACGCCATCTGTGATCGACAGAATTACATTAACAGAAGAGAGAATTGAAGCGATTGCAGACGCTACGCATCAACTCATTCAGCTCAAAGACCCAATTGGTGAAACATTAGAGACCATTCAAAAAGAAAACGGGCTTCTCATTGAAAAAGTACGTGTGCCTCTTGGAACGGTTGGGATGATTTACGAAGCAAGACCAAACGTGACAGTCGATGCGGCCACTCTTTGCTTGAAAACTGGAAATGCTGTGATTCTTCGAGGAAGTTCATCGGCCATTCATAGTAATAAAGCGATTGTGAAAGTCATTCATGAAGCGCTGCAACCAACGGATATTCCCGTAGACAGTGTACAATTGATTGAAGATACAGGCCGTGAGACGGCTAAAACCCTGTTCACTTTAAATGACTATCTAGATGTCCTTATTCCACGCGGCGGGAAACATTTAATTGATCTTGTTGTGAGAGAGTCTACTGTTCCAGTACTTGAGACGGGTGCAGGGAATTGTCATATTTACATTGATGAAACAGCCCAAAAAGAAATGGCTGAACAAATTGTTCTGAATGCGAAAACACAAAGACCATCTGTTTGTAATGCCATTGAGAGCATTGTCATTCATGAAACATGGGCAAAAGAACATGGCGCTTCGCTTTTTGAAGCACTTCAGACACATGGTGTAGAAATACGGGGCGATGAAGCAGTATGTGCACTTGCACCTAGTGCCACATTAGCGACGACCACTGATTTTGAAACGGAATTTTTAGCGCCGATTGTCAGTATTAAAACCGTCAAGACCATGGAAGAGGCGATACAGCATATTCAAATGTATAGCTCTAAGCATTCTGAAGCGATCATTACGGAAAACGAGCAGCATGCGGCACTTTTCTTAACAGCCGTTGACGCTGCCGCTGTGTATCATAATGCATCTACCCGGTTTACAGATGGCTTTGAATTTGGCTACGGAGCGGAAATCGGCATTAGCACACAAAAATTGCATGCTAGAGGACCAATGGGTCTGCCAGCCCTAACCTCTGAAAAATTTGTCATTCGTGGTCAAGGACAAATAAGAGAATAACCCATCCAAAAAGAGAGTCTTATCGCACAAGGCTCTCTTTTTCCTTTCATTTTTGTATTTCTTCGGTCAAGTATGATAAAATATGGTAATGTTTTATATTTTGAGAAGATTGGAGAAGGCAACGTATGGCGAAAATCATTCCCTCTTCGGATATTGGAGTGAAAATCAACAAGTGGTATGAATTAATCCGCAGATTTGATTCAGAACAAGCAGAACAGTTAAAGCAGGAAATTCGCACCTCTCTTGATTCAATGGAAGAAGATCAGAATTTGCTTCTCTATTTTTCTTTAATGGAATTCAGGCATGAGGTCATGCTCGATTATTTAAAGCCATTAAAGGAAGGAAAGCTTCGCGCCAACTTTTCCGAGCTTTCGAAAGAAATAGATGAGCATCAAACGCATGTCACAGGCATGCTTGAATATTACTATCATTTCTTCAGAGGCATGTATGAGTTCGGCCGGAGAGAGTACATTGCTGCCATATCGTCCTATCAAAAGGCAGAGCACAAGCTTTCTTT
The DNA here is from genome assembly GCF_038593395.1 of Bacillus sp. FSL R5-0397. NCBI lineage: Bacteria > Bacillati > Bacillota > Bacilli > Caryophanales > Bacillaceae > Bacillus > Bacillus sp. FSL R5-0397. Next base: position 1,266,410 of record NZ_CP151992.1, read on the forward strand.
TGTATCCGACGATATTGAACGTGCAGAATTTCATTTTAAAATGTCAGAAATATATTATCACATGAAACAAACACACATTTCGATGCACCATGCCAAACTAGCGCTGGATGTCTATATTCAGCACGAACTATATGCGCTTCGTACCATTCAGTGTGAATTTATTGTAGCCGGTAATTATGATGATATGAGAAGGCATGAAAAGGCATTGCCACATCTCGAAAGAGCACTTGCAAGATCAAGAGACTTTCAGAATGTGCGTTTTATTGCTTCTTCTTTGTTTAATATGGGCAACAGTTATTACAGAATGGGAGACTTGAACCGCGCACTCGACTTAATGAAAGAATCCATCTCATTATTTGATCAAAACCAATCTGATCATCTTCGTCGATCGATAGACCCTCTTTATACAGCCGCTCAGATCTTATACAAACAAGGTAAAAACGATGAAGCATTATATTACAGAGAAGAATGTATGAAACGAGCAGAAGCTCTGCAGGATGACATTCATATTCAGAAGACCATTTTTTTAGAAGCATTGTACTTACGACAAGATGCAGAGCATATTAAACGGATTTTCCATTTTTTAGAATCTTCCTATGCATATCCAGATATAGAAGAGCTGGCTTTAGACACCGCAAAGTATTATAATGAAATGGAGGATTATGAAAAATCTTCCATGTTCTATGGGGAAGCGGAACATGCTCGTATCTATATTCAGAGAGGGGATTGTTTATATGAATTTTAAAAAATGGGCAGTCGTCTGTACAAGCATCACGATCTTGGCATTATGGATCACATCACCTAATGCCGACCCCGATAACAGAAACCATACGCTAGAAAAACCGAATCCGCAGCATATCACGATCTGAAAAGCCCTTTTTAAAGGGCTTTTTTTATTGACCGCTTCAATCATCGTAGGTTGCACATTCATAAAAATAAAAAATGGAGGAAAGATGAAAGTGAGTGTTTTTCATTGACTCTTGAATTTAGATTGTGTACAATTAAATTGTAGAAAATATTAATAGAGCGAAAGAGGGTTATATTCATGTCAGAAGTTTTATTTACTGCAACGGTATCAGCTGTAGGAGGAAGAGAAGGTAAGGTTGTGTCAACAGATGGTGTACTAGAGCATGATGTAGCAATGCCAGGAACGCCAAGAGCGAAAAAGCTTGAGAAAGCAACGAATCCAGAGCAATTATTCGCAGCGGGCTATTCTGCATGTTTTGATTCAGCCCTTCAAATGGTCGCAAGACAAGAGCGTATCCGTTTTGAAAGTGAAGTAACGGCACATGTAAGCTTAATCAAAGACAGTTCAGACGGCGGTTTCAAACTAGGTGTTAAATTAGAAGTAAAAGGAACTGGAATTGAGCAATCTGTACTTGATGAACTTGTTCATAAAGCACACGGCGTTTGCCCATACTCAAAAGCAACGCAAGGAAACATTGAAGTAGAATTAGTAGCTGTCGCTCAATAATAGACATCAAAAAAAGGCTGAGGGAATATTCCCTCAGCCTTTTGATTGTGTTAATTTTTGCAGAAGCTCATGTAAAGAAGCGCGAAGTGTTTTCAGCTCTTCTTCTGATCTGCCTGTTCCAGACAGCATTTGAAATGGAATCGAAGTGGCCTTCTCTTGTAAAGCTTCTCCGTATTCTGTTAAACGAATTTGGACCGAACGCTCATCCTCTTTTGAACGTTCACGGATGATGAGTCCATTTTGTTCCATTCGTTTTAGCATAGGTGTGAGTGTACCGGAGTCTAAATATAAAAGCTCTCCCATTGTTTTCACATTTAATGTCCCATGCTCCCATAACAAAAGCAGTGCCAAATATTGCGGGTATGTGATATTTAACTCTTCTAATAATGGTTTATATTGCTTCGTCATTTCTCTTGAACTTGCATATAACAAGAAACAAAGCTGATTTTCCAGCTTCATATGTTCAAATTCATTTGTCATATCTGTCACCAACTATTTTTTGTCATACTTATCATTGTATAAGATTTTCTTCCTTTTTAAAATAAATACAGACTAAAAATGAAAAATTCTTCAATGTGCCATAAATGTTTGAGCAACGAATAGAACGTGAAAGGTATAAGTAGAAGAAGGAGGAGATCAAGATGAAACCATTATTTACTGCAAAAGTAAAAGCACAGCACGGAAGAGCAGGACATGTTCGTTCTGATGATGGTGTGCTTGACCACAACATTGTGATGCCAAACGCAAAGAAAGATGGAGAAACTGGTACGAATCCTGAACAATTATTTGCAGCGGGTTATGCGGCCTGCTTCGGAGGGGCGCTTGAACAAGTCGCCAAGAAGCAAGGTGTCGAAATTGAATCAGAAGTAGAAGGACATGTCAGTCTATTAAAAGATGAAAGTGATGGCGGTTTTAAACTTGGCGTGAAGCTGATTGTTTCCGCTAAAGGGCTTGATCATGACAAAGCGAAAGAGCTTGTTGAGGCTGCACATGAATTCTGTCCATATTCAAAAGCAACAAGAGGAAACATCGAAGTAGAGCTTGAAGTGGCGGACTAATGAAAAGAAAAAAGGGCTAAAATTTAGCCCTTTCTCAAGAATCTACTGACATCTGCTGTGGAGCAGGTGTCTTTTTTTAATATTCTTTCTTTTTGTCGTATGTGTCCCATGCTTCAAATGGAGCGAGGGTTTTTTGAAGGGTCAGCTGGTAAAATGGAATGTTTCTTGATTCGTATTCTTTATTGATTTCTTCATAAATAAAGGAGTCATCAAAACCAGAAGTCGCTGCATCCTTGTGTCCAGCGGCAAAATATACGGCCTTTGGTCTAGCCCAATAGATAGCACCAAGACACATTGGACAAGGCTCACAGCTTGTATACAAAATACAGTCTTCTAATTGGTATGTATGTAGTGTTTGGCACGCCTTTCGAATAGCTGTCACTTCTGCATGTGCAGTTGGATCATTACTCGTTGTGACATTGTTGCTTCCCTCTGCAATAATCTGACCGTCTTTGACAATGACCGCTCCAAAAGGGCCGCCTGTGCCACTATTTACTCCTTCTACTGCAAGATCAATTGCGCGTTGTAAAAAAGCTTCGTGATTCATTGTCTTCCTCCCTTTGTTCGACTGACTTCTCTAGTATAAACGAATCATGATAGAAAAGGAATCATTGTAGGAGGAGATCGAACAGGACAATTTACGGATAAAAAACCCCTGCCAAATGTTCAGCAGGGGAAGAGTGAGTCCATTATGCGTGCTGCGCTAGCTTTTTACGAGCGACTTCAGCAGCTGTCACCATGTTTTTCAAAGCAGCAATGGTTTCAGGTTCTTGTCTTGTTTTCAGTCCACAGTCAGGGTTGACCCAGAAGCGATCTGTCGGACATACGTTCAGTGCATCATCAATGATTTTACTCATTTCTTCAACAGATGGAACGCGCGGGCTGTGAATGTCATATACCCCAAGTCCAAGGCCTTTCAAATACGGGTGTTTTTCTAAATAATCGAGGAACCCGCCATGACTGCGTGAATGCTCAATCGTAATCACGTCTGCATCAAGGTCTTCAATCGTATCAACAATATCCTCGAAGTTGCTGTAGCACATATGTGTATGAATTTGCGTTTCATTTTGAACAGACGATGTCGATAGACGGAATGACTCTGCTGCCCAGTTTAAGTATGCTGCCCAATCACTCTCTTTTAAAGGAAGACCTTCTCTTAGCGCAGGTTCATCCACTTGAATCACTTGAATACCCGCTGCTTCTAACGCTTCTACCTCTTTACGTAAAGCAAAAGCGATTTGGAAGGCAATGTCTTTACGAGAGATATCTGTTCTTGGGAAAGACCAGTTTAAGATCGTGACAGGCCCTGTCAGCATTCCTTTGACTTTTTTCTCCGTTAAGCTTTGAGCGTAAACCGTTTCTTTCACTGTCATTGGTTCTGTAAATTCTACATCTCCATAAATGATCGGCGGCTTCACGCAGCGTGATCCATAAGATTGAACCCAAGCGAATTTTGTAAAGGCGAATCCAGCGAGTTTTTCACCGAAGTATTCAACCATGTCTGTACGTTCAAATTCTCCATGAACGAGTACATCTAGGCCAATCTCTTCTTGAATATCAATCCATCTTTTTGTTTCTTTTTTAATAAATTCATCATACTCTGCATCTGTCCACTCATTTTTGCGCCATTTTTGACGAGCACTGCGCACCTCAGCTGACTGAGGGAAGCTTCCGATTGTTGTGGTTGGAAGAAGCGGCAGTCCGAGAGATTCATTTTGAATGCGTAGTCGTTCTTCAAAAGCAACTGGACGTTTAAAATCTTTTGATGAAAGGCTGTTGCGCTCTGCTGTCAGGTCCGCATTCGTTCCTTTCGCGAATTCTTTTAACGTCAGAAGTGCTTCATTTGCTGCATGGATGTCTGCATCAATGGCAGCTGCTCCTTTTGATAAGCCTTCTTTTAATAGCGTTAATTCAGCCAGTTTTTCAGTGGCATAAGAAAGTCCGTTTAATAGTTTTTCTTCAAGCTGTTCGCTCGGATGTTTTGCAACTGGGACATGTAGCAGGCTGCTTGAAGGTTGCAGCCATACTTCTTTCGGCTGCACATCAGCAATCACTTCAGAAATAAACGATAATCTTTCTCCTAGATCTGATCTCCAAATATTTCTGCCGTCGATGATACCGGCTGCTAAAATTTTATCTTTTGGGAAGCCGTGTTTTTTCAATTGTTCAAGGTTTCGTCCTTGATCATGGACAAAATCAAGACCGATGGCTTCAACAGGATACGTCACAAGCTCTTCATAGGCATCTACTGAGTCAAAGTATGTTTGAAGGAGAACGTTTAAGGCAGGTACAGCTTCTTTAATCGTTTGATAGATGGCTTTTACTGCTTTCACGTCTTCACTTGAAGCTGTGACTAAAGCAGGCTCATCAATTTGAACCCATTTTACACCGGCTTCTTCAAGCTCTTTTAACAACTGAGTATAAAGCGGCACTAGGCGTTGCTGAATCTCTTTCACTTCATTGGCTTCATAGCCTTTAGAAAGAGAAACAAATGTATAAAGACCAAGAACGACAGGTTTTGTTTCAACACCAAACGCTTTTTTCACCTTTTCGTATGCTTCAAGCGGTTTGTTATGTGTGAGTTTGAATTCTGTGCTTTTTTCGTATTCTGGAACGATGTAGTGATAGTTTGTATTAAACCATTTTGTCATTTCACTTGAGACAGCATCTTTTGTTCCTCTTGCCATCGCAAAGTATGTATCTAGCGGGTCTTTCAAGCTGCGGAAGCGCTCTGGAATCCAATTGAACATAACGGCAGTATCCAGCACGTGATCGTAGAAGGTGAAGTCCCCAGAAGGAACAACGTCAATTTGTTGATCAATTTGAGTTTTAATAGCGGCTAAAAATTGTTCATCGAGTGTGCTTAAGAGGGTTTCTCGGTCAGTTTGACCTTTCCAATAAGACTCAAGTGCTTTTTTCCATTCTCTGTTTAAACCAATTCGCGGAAAACCTAGATTACTTGTTTTAACAATTGTCAATTCCAATTCCTCCTCTAAATATAAAAAGACACTCACACTCATGGTCAAGATTGATGAGGGCAAATGTCTGGTTTAAAAAGACAAAATGTGTGTGCGAAAGAAGGCGTAAGTATCAATGACGAACGCTTTTCCGACATCTCCTATCAACCGTAGGGGGTTTGATGTGATAGAGCGGCTGGTATCCTGGCTAGTGAATCTGCAAGCTTTTCATCCTTCCCATCTTCACGACAGTGGATGATTAACGAAAAGCTCTCCTCACTTACAGTGGCGGGACCGCGCCGGATTTTCACCGGTCTTCCCAATTAAAATTCGACGTGTGATCGAATTACCGACTCTCAAACTATGAATTTATTGTGTTCGATTATATAACGTTCACTTCATTTCGTCAAAGTAAATTTTGAATAATTTTAATTAAAAAAATCCTGAGAAAATTCTATCTTTTCTCAGGACCTAACATGTACCTATAGAGACAAAAGTTCTGCTTCTAATGTTTTCTCAAGAAGTACATCTGGTGCAGTTAAATATAAAAACCCGTTTCCTACAAGGGTTTTCGATTGTTTTAGCGGAAGGGTTCTCCGTACGAGCTGAGCATATACCTCAGGTTCTGTCAGCTTACGCTGGAACGCTTCTTCTTCGGCATTTTTAATAATGGCGAGTGCACCGCTCACATGAGGGGCAGCCATGGAAGTGCCTGTTAGTCTTCCGTATTTATGGTTAGGGAGAGTGGACAAAATGTCTTCACCTGGAGCGACGAGGTCGATTTCTTTATTCGCATTGGAGAATTCAGAGGATTCTCTTGCAAGAGAGACAGAGCCGACGGCAATGACCTCGTTGTATGCAGCTGGGTAGGAGAACTCTTCAGTACGCTCGTCTCCGTCACCTTCATTTCCTGCTGCGCAGACAACAAGCACACCGCTGCTTACCGCATGTTGGATGGCCTTTTGTAGTTCTGGTTCATTGCTTGGCCCACCGAGAGACATGGAAATAATATCAACCTTCTGTTCAACCGCATAGTTAATGCCATTGATAATCCATTCGTATTTCCCGCTGCCATTTTTCCCTCCAAGAACTTTCACGATCAACAGCTTGGCTTCAGGCGCAACACCTAAAATGCCGCCATTTTGATCCGTTGCTGCAATCGTTCCTGATACATGGGTACCATGCCCGTTGTAGTCTTTTACATTCTCAGCATCGCCATTGTCATCATCGGTAAAGTTTTTTCCTCCGATAATCTGATCTTTTAAATCGGGATGCTCCGTGTCGCAACCTGTATCAAGGACAGCAATGGTTATGCCTTTTCCTTTGAAGCCACTTGACCAAAGTTCGGGTGCTTTAATCTCCTGAATACTTTCCGGCGTCTCTTTCGCTTCCATCACATTGGCTTTTACTTCATACGGAATTAAGCGAATTTCACCTTTCATAAGAAAGCCCTCCTTATTTTGTTTTCAAAGTAGATTCAGGTTGCGTAATGTTATTGTATAAAACAAATGTTTGATCGGAAAGGGTCAATTGTAATAATTTTTCAAATAATCAAATAATTATTTATTGTGCAGTTCTCCTCATATCTTGCCGAAAGAAGTCACCTTTTGAGGAAAACTCTTAGTATCATATGAAAAAGAATGAAATGTTGCATAGTGAGCTTGCACCTGTACAGATGAAAATGGGTGAAAAGAACTAAAAAAGGCAGATCGAAAAAACAATCATATAAAGAGATATAGGATGACAGAAAAGAAAAAGGTACATGGCATGTGCAGATAATTGTTTTTTCATTATAATGATCGAAGGAATATAAAATGTAAAAAGTATTTGACATTTTTTAAGCGGATGATATGATTGAAATGTAAAAAGTATTTGACATTTTGATTGGGAGGGGACTAACCGTTGGATGTTGTCAAAGTTGTGTATTCAGTCATCTTATTAGTGGTCGGACTGTTCATTTTTATCGCGCCCATGATTCAAAAGGGTGATGAAAGAAAGAGATTTATCTACTCAAAAGCTCAATCGTATGCATTTATGGTGGTCATTGGTATGCTTTTATTAGAAGTCGCAGAGTCTATATTTTTAACGACCCAAGGGAACAATTCTGATAAGGGGTTTGGGATTTCTCCCATCATGTTCCTAACTGTGATTTCGGTCATATATTTAGTTACATTACTCATATACAGAAAAAAATATGGTGATTAAATTGCAAAATCATATAAGAGAACTAAGGAAATCCATTAAATTATCCCAAGAAGAACTTGCTAAACGATGTAAGGTCTCGAGACAAACCATCAATGCCATTGAAAACGATAAGTACGACCCCACTTTACAATTAGCCTTTGACATCGCCTCTGTTTTGAATACGACTGTAGATGAGCTTTTTGTCAGTCAACCTAAAAAGAAGTAAGGGACCAGCCTCAGAAAAGAGGCTTTTTTTGTTGATTTGTGTAATGTGAAAGGATCAGCTGAAAATAAAAATCAACCATATTACATAACAATTCCTCATTCATGAAAAATAAGATATGAAGATTGTGACTGTTCCAATGGAGAAAGGCAACATATAATAATGGAAAGACAAGCTTGCCTTTCAGATAGGAGAGATAGAGATGAACAAAGGGAAGATACTCGTGGTAGAAGATGAAAAGAAAATTGCAAGAGTGCTGTCATTAGAACTTGAATATGAAGGATATGAGGTCACAGTCCAAGATACAGGGATGAAAGGACTCCAGGCGCTCGAAGAGGAGAGTTTTGATTTAGTGCTTCTAGATGTCATGCTTCCAGAATTAAGCGGACTTGAAGTGCTTAGAAGGGTTCGAAAGACAAATACGGCAACACCGATCATTTTGATTACCGCAAGAGGAAGTGTTCCCGATAAGGTCAGCGGTCTTGATCTTGGGGCAAACGATTATATTACAAAACCCTTTGATATAGAAGAATTATTAGCGCGAATTCGTGCACAGCTGAGGTTCAATCACAATGCGCAAGAGGAAAAGGAAATTGAGCTAAGTATTGCAGATTTAACGGTGAATGAGAAAACAAGAGAAATTCAAAGAGGCGATCAGACGCTTGAGCTGACACCGAGAGAATATGACTTGCTTGTTCATTTATTGAAACATCAGCAGCAAGTGCTCACAAGAGATCAGCTTTTAACAGCTGTTTGGGGTTTTGATTATTTTGGTGACACAAACGTGGTTGATGTCTATATTCGCTATTTAAGAAAAAAAATCGATTACCCGTTTGAAAAACAATTGATTCACACAGTGAGAGGTGTGGGTTATGTGATGAAAGGATAAAGCATGAGATTAAAAAATAAGATCCAGCTTTATACATCGTTGTCCTTGTTTTTAATGGTGCTGCTGTTTCATACAGCGATTTATTTTATTTTTTCGATGACCTTGACGCAAAAAGATATGTCCAGACTGTCGGAAGTAGCTGAAAATATTGCTATTGCACTAAAGAAGTCAGAAGAAGAGGGCCTTCCATCTTCAGAGCTTCTGAAAGCGTATCTGCCTCAAAATGGTATGATCCGTGTCGTCACAGAGAAAGGTGAATCAAAGCTGACCGTCACGAAGGAATCTACGTTTAGCTCACTTCCTTTTACATACGAATCTGGTCAGACAGCAGAAATTCAAGAATACAATAAGCATATGATTGCGTTCGCGGCTATCCCTGTCATTTGGACAAATGGGGACATTGTGTCGCTGCAAGTATATGAAGAAATTGAAAATACAGAAGAGAACTTGGCGTTATTAAAAATGATTTTAATCGCTACTGGCGTTTTGTTTATTGTGCTTTCTTATTTTGCAGGCCACATTTTAACGAAACAAATTGTCCGCCCAATTAGTCGAATGACCAATACGATGAAAGCAAGTATGAGAGAAAAGGCATTTAAACGAATTGAATTAACAGGCGATTCAAAGGATGAACTGTATCAAATGGGTCAAACCTTTAATGAAATGGCCGAAATTCTCGAGAAACATTATGAGAAAGAGCAGCAATTTTTACACGATGCTTCTCATGAATTGAAAACACCCATTACCGTCATCATGAGCTACAGCAATTTACTAAAACGCTGGGGGCAAAGCCGGCCAGAGGTCGTAGAAGAATCCTCTCAAGCCATTCATGATGAGGCAAAAAAAATGAAAAGGCTGACAGATCAACTACTCACACTGGCGAAAAATGGGCAGCCGCTTTACTTGGACATGAAGCCGGTTGATCTTGGTCATTTGTGCAGCCAAGTTGGTCATACACTTGAAGTGGCAACCAATCGAACCATCCTTACTCATGTACAAACAGATCAGCCTGTGATTGCTGAAGGGGACGAAGAGAAGATCAAACAGCTTTTGACCATCTTGATTGATAATGCGGTTAAATATAGTGCAGAGCCAGTTGATGTGAACTGCGGACGAGCAGGAGAGAAACCGTTTATTTCGGTTGTTGACAAAGGAATTGGCATAAAAGAAGAGGATCTGCCGAAAATCTTTGACCGCTTTTTCCGTGTGGATGAAGCGAGAAACAGTGAGACGGGCGGAACTGGGCTTGGCCTGTCAATTGCGAAGCAAATTGCTGAAGAGCATGGGGCTGAGCTAAAGGTAGACAGCCGTATCGGTGAAGGAACCGTGATGACCATTCTTTTTCAGAAATAAGTAGGTCTTTTCTCATCAATTTCTCATTTCCTCCTTATAAAATAGGAAATAGGAAGGAGGCGCTGCATGTCTAAAAAAATGAAAATGCTGCTTACGCTCGCAGGATGTCTTTTCATTCTTGTGGCCTTTGCAATGCTTATGATTCAAACCATTGACCAAAAAATATTAAGCGAAGCAGACATTAAAAAAATCATCGCAAAAGACTACAATGGAAACATCACAAATATTGATCTGATCAATCATAAACAGGACTATACATTGACGCTTGAAAATTCAAATGGCATCTATCAAATCATTGCATCTTCCTCAAGCGGTCAAATGAAAGAGATGAAACAGTTAAAGAGCTATCAAAAACCAAATGAGAAAAATGCCGAACTCCAAGCAGAAGAAGTGGCAGTGAAAAAAGTGAAGGGTACCGTGATTCAAAAGAAAGAAAAATCGGATCGCTTTATCTTTACGATTCAATCAAAAAAAGAACTGTATCAAGTGGATGTTGAGAAAGACACGTTCAAGGTGATTGAAGCAGAAAAGAAACAGCCAACCTCTAAAGAAAAGAAGCTGACAAAAATAACGGTAGAAGAAGCCATTCAGATTGCCGTAAAAGAAGTGGGCGGCACAGTGGATGATGCAGATCTTGAAACTTTTAGCGGAATGCTCGTGTTTGAGGTAGAGCTCGATTTGCCGGATGGAAGAGAGGCAGAGGTATTAGTGAATGCCTATACAGGAGATATTGAAGGCATTACGTACGAAAACTAATCATTTTCTCATGATTTTCTCATGTTCCTTTCCTTCCTTTATCATCTTGTTTTTTTAAGATAAAGGAGAAATCAAACAGAGGAGGAGTTAAACATGATAAAAAAAGTACTAGTAGCTACAGCATTCACAGGAGCCCTTGTCGCAGGTGGTTTCACCCTTCAAGCGCAAAATACAAATCAAACGGCAAATGCCGAACAAGTGGTGCAAAAGAAATCTTCATTTGTCTCAAAGAAACAGGCTGAAAAAGCAGCATTAAAAGTTGTGAAAGGCTATGTAGATGATGTAGATCTTGAGCGTAAAAAAGGAAAATGGGTATATGAGGTCGAGATTAAAAAAGGCGGCTTTGAATATAAAGTATATGTCGATGCCAAAACAGGCAAAGCGCTCAATGATCCAGTCAAAGAAAAGAAACAAAATGTAAAAATCACCAAAAAACAGGCTGAACAAATTGCCCTTGCAAAAGTAAAAGGAACAGTCACAGATTCAGAATTAGATAAAGAAAATGGTGTGTACTTGTATGAAATTGAAATTACGACACCAAGCGGTGAAGAAGTTGATTTTGAGATTTCCGCTAAAACAGGCAAAATCCTCAAGCAAGAATGGGACGATTAAGCTATAAATGAACCTTTGAGCGTGATAGAAAACCTTTGCAGCCCTAGGAAGGACGAGTACTGGCGCGGGGCGAATTTGACATTCGTGAGCACCAGCACGCACACGCTGAACCTTACACTTTTATGTGTAAGGTTTTTTCATTGGGACAAACTACTGAAAAGGAGGCGAGAGAATATGATGAAGAAAAAAGAAGAAGAACAGACGATGGATCGTGCGGAATATGTTCCCCATCCTGATGGAGAAGGATATGCTTTGTTTTTGCATGATTCTTTTCATCTCCTCTCCCAAGAGGATATGAATCAGCCGGAAGAGGAATAGAAGACATGAAAGGGCGATGGTCAACTTGTCTATCGCTCTTTTTTTGAAAAGTAAGCGAATACATCAGAAAACTTGGCATCTTGCTTATTGACATCATTGCGCTTTTTCTGTAATCTCAGTGTGTCAACAATATGAGACTTCGTTAGGTGAGGCTCCTGTATGGAGATACGCTGCTGCCCAAAAATGTCCAAAGACGCCAATGGGTCAACAGGAATCATCGACATAAGGTGATTTTTAATGCAGCTGGATGAATCCTATGCCATACAGTGCTAAAGCTCTACGATTGAAGGAGCAAGTGTTTATTTGTCATGCTTAAAAAGCGCCTTCATTCGGTTGAAGGTGCTTTTTTATGAGAAAAGGAGGTGTGGGGATGGATCATCCCGATTCGAGACACATAGAGAGTATGTCAAAAGATCAGATTGACGCATCAGATAGAGGAGATCCTGACCCCCGCACAATCTAAGGGATTCGGGTATCTCCTGATTTTGGGGAGGTAACAGCGATGATACAGAACATTACGTACGATGAACTCATTTTACGCATCATTATTTTACTAAGAGATGGAAAACGTAAAGAATTTAAAAACATTATGGAAGAACTTCAGCCTTATGATATGGCCTACTTATTCAAGGAGCTTCCAGAAAAACACCGCGGCCGCTTTCTCAGCTTTTTAACAGTCGATGACGTGACGGAAATGATGGGTGAACTGGAGCGGGAATATCAAGAGATTGTTCTTGAAAAAGTAGGGAAAGACAAAGCCACCTTCGTCACAAACAAAATGGATAACGATGATCTAGCCAACTTGTTTGATGAGATGGAGGATGAGCTGAAGGATCAGCTTTTATCTAACATGGAAGCAGAGGAATCCAAGGCCGTCCAGCTTCTCATGAATTACCCTGCTGAGACAGCAGGCCGGATCATGACCAATCGGTACGTTTGGATTCCGCAGCATTATACGGTTCAGGATGCCGTGGTGAAGCTGAAAAGCTTTGCTGAAATTGCAGAATCGATCAACTACTTATATGTCATAAATGATCAAAAACAGCTTGTAGGGGTACTCTCATACAGGGATCTTATTTTAGGTGAACCGGATGAAAAAGTGCAGGATCTTATGTTTACAAGAGTCATTGCCGTTGGTGCCTTTCAAGACCAGGAAGAAATCGCAAAACTCATTGAGCGATATGATTTCCTTGCCATCCCTGTTGTAGAAGAGAACAATGTCTTAGTCGGAATTGTGACAGTCGATGATATCATTGATGTTGTGATTCAAGAGGCAGGAGAAGACTATGAAAAGTTTGCTGCCTCTGGTAAAGATATCACGTTCGACACACCGGCATTTGTGGCGGCATACCGCCGTCTTCCATGGCTCATTTTGCTTCTATTCATTGGGCTGATTTCAGGCAGTATCTTAAATTATTTTGAAGATACCTTGCAGCAAGTCGTTGCTTTAGCATTCTTCATGCCGATGATTGCAGGTATGACAGGGAATACAGGGACACAGTCTCTAGCGGTTGTCATTAGAGGATTGTCAAAAGAGGAATTAACGAAAAAAACCATTATGCGCTTGATTTTCAGAGAGCTGAGAACAAGTATTTATATTGGGATTGTTTGTTCAATCATTATTACGGTCGTTGCCATGGTATGGCAGGGCAATATGATTTTAGGTTTTGTTGTTGGTTCCTCGCTTCTTGCAACACTGATTATTGGGACAATGGCAGGTACGGTCGTGCCGATTATTTTACACAGATTAAACGTCGACCCAGCCATTGCATCTGGACCGCTGATCACAACATTGAATGATATTTTATCCTTACTCATCTATTTTGGAATTGCAACAGCATTTCTTCATACACTGATGTAGTCAAAAGACTGTAAAATGTAACGTTTTACAGTCTTTTTTGAATAAAGATTGCATATAGCGCTTCCATCCTTTACATTTTAAGGAGAAGGTGGGAGAAAAAAATGAAGAAGTTTTTATTCATTTTCATGTGCATTGTTTTGCTAAGTGCATGTTCAAGAGAAGACGAGGGGAAAGACAGAAGACTTGTGGCATCAGAGCATATGCTTGAAGCGATAACTGAAGGAAATAAACGAAAAATGGACAATGTCTATGTCGAAGGCGCAGTCCCAAGCCCAAGTGACATTCTTAAATCGAAAAAGGAATGGGGAATTGAGACGCTTTCTTATGAAGATTTTCAATTGGAAGAAGCCAGCATCCATGTCTTTCATGCAAATTATAAAGATGTAAACACTGGAGAAAAAAAGGCGCTTGCCTTTCGGGTGAAAGAAGATCCTGAAAAAGGCGGCGTACGAATTGACTTTGTAGGGGTTATTGAAGGAACTGACGCTTCATCTAAATAAAAAGTATCGTTCATATGCTTTATGATAAATCAGGCATAAGTTGAGATAATGTAAAAGGATAGAAGAGCTGAAAGAATGTCGCTCTATCTATCCTCTTTTTTTAACACACATGATCTTATTAATGAAAACAATGATTTGTCTCAGATCACATATTCGTAATGCCTATTAACTCCATAAATTGTGACAGAGCACTGGTCATGTACGAATCACGTCGCCTGATCAACACAGTGGGCACGATCCGATGTGGTTCCGGTAATGGATGACAGGTAAATTTGCCTTCCCCCCGAGATTCAACCATAGATTTTGGTAATATAGTCACTCCCAGCCCGCTTTCAACACATTTAAGGACGCCCTCTAACGTACCATATTCCATGACCTTCATAGGAGGATAGCCGTTGTTCTCTAGCCACTTTTGCCATCGTCCTAAATAAATACAATGGGCGAATGACGAGAGCAACGGCTCATGTAAAATAGATTCTACCTGGAATTGCTCCGTGGAGTAGCTTGTAATGAGAACGAGGGATTCTTCCAATACAGGATACTCGATGATTTCTGGATGAAGAATTGGCCCATCTACTAACGCGCTGTCTACTTTGTAGTTGAGGATAGCGCTAACTTGGTCGACTGTAGGTGCCATATACAAGCTCAATTCTACTTGTGGAAATTTTTTGTGATATTCTGTGAAAATGCTGGGCAATCTTGTAGATGCGGTGGACTCTATAGATCCAATGTGTAAAGATCCCCGCGGAGTAGAGGAAAGCTTTACTGCTTCTATCGCTTCTTCGTAATCGTATAGTAATTTATTTACATAGGGCAGCAGTTCACGTCCTGCAGGCGTTAAAGATATTTTCTTATGATATCGATAGAGAAGAGGTACACCTAACTCTTGTTCAAGACGTTGGATTCTTGCGGTGACATTGGACTGCACATAATTTAATTTTTGAGCAGCTTTTGTGATGCTTTGTTCAATGGCAACGGCTTTAAATACTTCCAAAGATTTAATATCCAAACTAACTCTCCTTTTTTGCATCACAAATCGTGATGATCTATATGCTATTTTTTGATTTTACGTGATCCAAAGAAGTATGTAAACTAAATGATAGAAGAGGTTGATGCTCATTGCGGTGTCCCTTTTATCAGATCGAGAGGAGAAAATGAGAATTTTTTAGCTGTGGCAACTAAAACAGACGTTTCCATTTAATAAGGAGGGGAATCGATTGATTTCAAAGGTAAATATCGAAGAAAAATTTTCGCAAATAAATGATTATTGGAATCCTAGAATAGGTGGAGAGTTGAACGACTCATACATGAAAATGGTGAAAATGAAGGGTGAATTCATTTGGCATCACCATGATGATGAGGATGAAATGTTCTTTGTGTGGAAAGGCAATCTAGTCATCCGTTTTAGGGATAGGGAAATAACGCTTCATGAAGGAGAATTTCTTGTGATTCCAAAAGGAGTTGAACATCAGCCAATTGCTGAAGAAGAAGTTCACTTGCTCTTAATAGAACCCAAAACGACGCTAAACACGGGGAATGTGCTCAATGAGCGAACTGTTTCGATTCCTGAACAAATTTGAAAAACTAAATTGTTAAAGATCAAGTATCTTAGGTGATAAATAGTTGAATGGTTGTTTTAGCTAATAACGAGGCTGCAATTGCTGCCTCGTTTTGTTGCTTCAATGATTCAAGATGAGCTGTAACGCATTTCCTTTCGCTACCTGAAATAGACTCTTCAGCAAGAATCGGTCTTTGGGTCAGTTCGTGCTTTCATCGTTTCATAAACAGGTCGTCAGATGCTAAGTCTATTTTGCCGAGTAAGCGATTGTTATTTAGTTCATCGATTCTTGTACCGGAAGTGCGCGTTGATCTGTCCTTCCAGCATTTTTTTCTTATATTGTCCGCTTTTTAATGCCTGTTCTTTTTTCTTCATGTCTTTTAAAATTTCCGCTGTCTGCACACCATCTTCCCGTTTATTGGCGATATCCATTAAACGTTCTACATCAGAAAAAGAATATTTCCGTGTGCCTCTTGTTGAGCGCTGGGGGTAGATGAGTTTACGTTCCTCATAATATCGGATTTGCCTGACGGAAAGTCCTGTTAATTCACTGACAATCCCAATTGAAATGACTTTTTTATCTTTATAAGATACATCTTCCTGCGTCATATCCTCACCCCTGCAAGTCTTTTCTTCATATTATATCCAACAGTCAGTAAAAAAACCTAACGTTTGTTAGATAATATAACACAAAAATGAAAAAATCGAAAAACAATGGAAGGAAAATTAACATATAAAGTGCAAATCATATCACGTGAACATATGATAAGAAAAAGAAAAAATAAGGAGGAGGTGCACTTGATGGAGAAAACACAGATCATCCGTATGGCAAAAGAAATCATCGCATTAGATGTGAAGAGGGATGAACTGCTGGAGCAGTTCATGCAGGCTGCGGGTCAGAATGCACATGCTCTTCTTAGAGCCGTACAAAATGATTTGTATAAAAAGTCCTCATAAGCACCCGATCCATATCCATTGATAGGAGGGGAGATGTCATGCGGCGTATATTAAAAGAAGCTTTAGCGAAAGAAAGACATTATTATACGAAGCAGCTTTGCTCACTTGGAGTGTATAGCCCTGATATGACCAAGAACATGACAATTAGTGACTTAAAAAAAGAGTATCATTTCTTTTTCAACAAAACAGATCGCTATCTTTAACATCCCTTATCATGTGCGTTGTCACATGAAGGGTTCTTTTTTTTGTGTTTAATATTATAGCAATATTGGATTTTGTAGAAATTTGACGAATCAAATGTAAGAAAATATAGAGCCTTTACAGATTATGTTAAAATTTGTCGTAACATGATGGTTTGCTGGAAAAGCTTTTTTTCGAGATGATTGTGAAAAATAAGAAGGATTTTAAAAGTTTATATCGAAATCTTATACATAACACGAATGGAGTCACTTATGTGGTTGAAAGGGTTTTCAAAAACGTACTTCTATTTTTTACGAAAGGCTCCAACTGCACCGCAAGAAAGCCTTGAAGTTAAAAAAATATTATAAGAGGTAGATATGTGATGAGACTATCGTTTAATGAAGAAGAAGTAGAACGTTCAATGACGCTTTACAAAGTTTTTGCAAGGGCATTTAAAAGCGTTTCCGAACACAGTATTAGAGACAGCAAGGAGCATGGATTCAATCCAACTGAATTTGCCGTTCTCGAATTACTGTATACGAGAGGTGCTCAAAAACTTCAGCAAATCGGCTCAAGACTCCTGCTTGTCAGCGGGAATGTTACGTACGTAATTGACAAGTTAGAACGAAATGGTTTCATTGAAAGAGAACAGGACCCAAAGGATAAGCGGTCAGTTTATGCCCATTTAACAGATAAAGGGCGCAGTTATTTGGATAAAATTTATCCAATCCATTCTCTTCGAATTGCGCGGGCGTTTTCTGGTCTTTCGCGTGAAGAACAGGAGCAATTAATTAGTCTGCTGAAAAAAGCAGGTATTCACAGTCAGCATTTGTTATTTAGATAAAACGAAAAGGTGCCATGGTTGGCACCTTTTTTATGTATCCAGCTGATGAGCAGGATAGGCGATAAATTTTTCAATATCACTAGCTGGAAGTGGCTTGGCATAATAAAAGCCTTGTAGATCGTCACAGCCCTGCGCAGATAAAAGTTGCGCTTGTGCAAAAGTTTCAACACCTTCAGCAATGACTTCTAGAGATAGCTGGTGCCCCATTGCAATAATAGCCCCTGTGATTTGCTCAGACTTTGAATCGCTCAAAATATCCTCGATAAATGATTTATCAATTTTCAGCCGGTGAATCGGCAAATCCTTCAAATAGCTCAAAGAGCTGTGGCCTGTACCAAAATCATCAATACTAATACGGACGCCAAGTTGTTTTAGAGATGTCAGTACTTGTTTTGACTGCTTGATGTTGTCCATTGTCATGCTTTCTGTCACTTCAAGCTCAAGAAGTGATGGTTGAAGGTCGTATTTTTTTAGCGTTAGCTTGATCAAATCAATTAAGTCTTCAGAGTTAAACTGCTTAGCAGATAAATTGACCGCTACAGGGATTTTCAATTGCTTGTCATACCACAATTTTGCCTGCTTACATGCTGTGTCAATGACCCACCTTCCAATATCGATAATCAGGCCCGATTCTTCAGCAAGTTCAATGAAAGCCTCTGGTGATTTTAGAGAACCGTCTGGTGCTTTCATTCTTAAAAGGGCTTCAACACCTGTCATCTGTCTTGTTTTGGCGCTGATTTGCGGCTGATAATGAAGCACAAACTGCTTTCTTTGAATGGCATCTCGTAGCTCCAGTTCGCGATTGAGTCTGTCCTCACTCAATCTCTCCATAGATTCAGTAAAGAATTCATAGCGGCTTTGTTTATGTTTCTTTGATAAATACATGGCCATATCTGCTTTTCTCATCAATTCCATACCATTCTTTCCGTTTTGCGGAGAGATGGCGATTCCAATACTAATGGATGTAATGAGCTGATGGTTTTGAATGAAAAAAGGACGTTCAAATTGGCGAATGATGTTTTTCAAAAGCTGTTCAATTTTATGTGTGTTATGCTCCATGTGAGGAAAGATCATTAAAAATTCATCCCCGCCAATTCTTGCAATAAAGCCATTGTCAGGCAAACATTTAGTTAGTCTGTTTGCGGCGGCTTTCAACAGCAGATCGCCTATGTTATGACCAAGGGCATCATTAATAATTTTAAACCGATTTAAATCAAGAAAAAGAACTACCGTTGACGTTTTTGTCTCTTCTTGAGCGGATAATACATCATTTAAATGATTAATTCCGTGACGACGGTTCGGAAGTTCAGTTAATGCATCATAATGTGCCATCACATGAATTTCTTTTTCAGCAATCTTCTGCTGTGTTAAATCCTTTAAAACGAGATAAATGCTGTCAAGTGTATGGTTGACGTGTACGGGTATGTATGTAACATGATAATAATAAAAACGATCTGCTGCTTTCAGTTCTGCTTCACGCGTAATTGCTTTTTTTGATTGATAAATAAAGTCTTCCCACATCTCAGTCGGCATGACGTATTGACTCACATCATCACCAATCCAGGAATTGCACATTTTCAAAATGTGTTTGCCTGGGTCATTCGCCGATATCACTTTTCGATCAACAGATAACACGATAATACCATCTATATTATGTTTGATCAGTGATTGGAACCGCTGTTCATTTTCTTTTAGCTGATCTGATTGTGACATAATCCGTTGATCAATATAGGCGCCGAAAATCATGAGTGATTGGACGATAAGCGTCATCAGGCCGATGAAAATGGACAGGCTAAATGGTGACATTTCAAGAGAACCACCCGTAGCGACCTGACCATCTGAATGAAAAAACATCGTCGAAGACGCCATGCCAGTGTAATGCATGCCCGCAATAGCACCGCCCATCATCAGTGCACCCGCTATTTTTAACAGCTGATCTTCCCGCCTTTTCTCAGAGCGATGGAGCCGGAAAAAAAGGTGTAATGAAAAGAATGAAGCGAGCGCACCAATAAAAAACGAAAGAAAAAAGAGAACAGGGTCATAGCTGATGGTGACATTCGCCATTGATTCCAATCCGAGGTAGTGCATGCTGCAAATAGCTGAGCCCATCGTGATCGAACTAATCAAAAGTCGTCTTGTAGAAAGTTGCTGCTGAATACATATTGAAAAAGCAATGAAAGAACCGATAAAAGAGGCCAAAATCGATAAAATGAGTAAGGGAGTTTCATATGTGATACCAGAGCGTAGATGAAACGCCATCATGCCAATAAAATGCATTGACCATATTCCCATCCCCATGATCATCGCACCAATGATCAACCATACTCTTTTCTTTGCGCCGCTCGACTGGATCACCCGGCTGGCTAATTGAAGAGCTGAGTAGGAGGCGACAGCGGCGACAGCGACTGACAGAAAGACAAGCCATCCGTTGTAGCTTCCTGTTAAATGTGTCATGTAAGAAAACCTCCTGTATCTAAAAACAGACATATACTTAATATATCGGATCAAGTGGCGCCTGTGTTCACTTTTCCTTTACTTAAAAAGGGCATTCAGCATTTTTTTTGAACATTTTTTATAGTAAAATCAAATTTAATGTAAAAAAACGAAGAAAAGTGAATCATTTTTGGTTTTTTATTCGTTTAATAGGTGGCACGGTACGATTTGCAAGCATAGCCTGTCAAACTGATTATGTGTGAAAGGGATTGATAAACATCGAAGATTTTATTATTTCATTAGCTGATGCCTTTAAGAATTTGTCGTACTTCGGCATCTTTCTTGCATTATGCATTGAATTTGTTCCTGCTGAAGTGGTGTTGCCTCTTGCAGGTTACTGGGTTTCAAAAGGGGACATGGCCTTCATCGGTGTTGTGGCTGCCGGTTCTATTGGCGGTGTGGCAGGCCCCTTGACCTTGTACTGGTTAGGGCGTTATGGAGGGAGACCCTTTTTAAATAAATATGGGAAGTATTTCTTTGTTAAACCTGAGTCACTTGATAAGTCGGATGCCTTTTTTGAAAAGCATGGCGGATTTGTTGCGTTTAGCGGCCGGTTTATTCCAGGGGTCAGAACCCTTATTTCCATTCCGTGCGGGATTGCGAAGATGAATGTATGGGTTTTTTGTCTGTATACGTTTTTGGCGATTACGCCGATTACATTTGTGTACGTGTATTTAGGATTTGTCCTTGGAGAGAACTGGCAAGAGGTTGGAACCATTTTAGAACCATATGTATTGCCGATTGGTATTGGTGTGCTCTTGTTGTTTGTTGTCTACGTGTGGCTCAAACGAAGAAAAAGAAAAACAGAAACACCAACGGCTTAATCAGCGGGTGAAGATGGAAAGTCACCTGTTGACAATCCGGGATCTGTTGATTATGATATAAGTAATCTAAATATTCTTAATCCCACCAAAGGGGAGTAGCGTCCGGTTATCACCGGAAACAAAGTCGTCATTACATGGAATCTCATTCCATCGGCTTTGTTGGCATGATTTACATATCACATGTCTAGCAAGACCTTTGCCATTACAGGCAAAGGTCTTTTTTGCATTCATAAGCCTTTGTCTGTTGTGGGACAATAGATAAAAAATAAGGAGGAATGATGATGGATGCAGCAATTATTTTAGAGTACGGGTGGGTTCTTCTCGTATTGATTGGGTTAGAAGGGATTTTAGCAGCTGATAATGCGCTGGTTATGGCTGTGATGGTCAAACACCTTCCTGAAAAACAAAGAAAAAAGGCATTGTTTTACGGACTTGCGGGAGCATTTGTCATGCGATTTGGTTCTCTTTTTCTTATTTCGTTTTTAGTAGATGTGTGGCAAGTTCAAGCCATTGGCGCAATTTATCTTCTATATATTTCGATTCACCATATTTTAAAATCGCACGTATTTAAGAAAAAGGAAGCAGACACAAACATGAAACAAAGCGGCTTTTGGGCAACCGTCGTGAAAGTTGAGCTTGCTGACATTGCATTTGCAGTAGATTCTATTTTAGCAGCCGTTGCATTAGCTGTGACTCTGCCAGCAACAAACCTTCCACAAATTGGTGGGCTTGATGGCGGTCAATTTATTGTCATTCTATTAGGCGGTATCATTGGTCTAGTGATCATGAGGTTTGCGGCGACTGTATTTGTGAAACTGCTTAAAACGAGACCAAGCCTAGAAACAGCAGCATTTGTCATTGTCGGATGGGTTGGCGTGAAGCTGACGCTCTATACACTTTCTCATCCAGCTATTGGGGTCGTGTCCTCTCATTTCATTCATTCAACATTATGGAAAATCATTTTCTGGACGGTCCTTCTCGCAATTGCAGCATTTGGTTGGTTTTTATCAAGTCCATCAAGAAAAGGGGGCCAACAAAACGAGGAAAAACAAGAGAAGCGGCTGGAAGAGTAGGTTTTTTGAAAGAAATATCATTTCATTTTCATAACACGTATATTACAAAAAAGGGGGGATACCCCCTTATTTCTTTGCTTTTAAACGAAACGTTGTAAAGTAGATAAAGAAATACATGTCACAATTGAGTAACAGGAAATGAATTCCTCATTTCTTCCTTTGCGCTTCCCTCATAAATTAGCTATCATAAATGAGTAATATAGGGAGAACTGAGGTGAAACCATTGCTTAGCCTTTTGTTTAAAAAGGGAAAGAAAAAGCAAACATTAGAGCAGTCGGCAATCAACATCCAACAGGGTGATACCGAGCTGCAAAATGCATTAATAGAGCAATACAAACCATTTGTCGCTAAGACGGTTTCATCCGTTTGTAAACGATATATTGATGAAAAAGATGATGAATTCAGCGTAGGCTTAATTGCCTTTAATGAAGCGATAGAAAAATACTCTGCCGAAAAAGGCAACTCACTCCTTGCATTTGCGGAGTTAATTATTAAAAGAAAAGTAATCGACTATATTCGAAAAGAAGCAAGAAACGCGCCAACGGTTCAAATGGACCTTCAAGAAAGTGAGAATGGCGAATACTCGCAAAGCATGATTGAAGCAGAGCTTTCTGCAAATGAATATAGGCGTTTAATTGAACAAGAACATAGAAGAGAAGAGATTGAACATTTTAAAGAACGATTGAAAGTATATGGTCTTACGTTTCAAGAACTGCTTGAGCATTCACCAAAGCATGCGGATGCGAGACAAAATGCCATTAAAGTGGCCCATACACTCGTTAAGCACGATGAACTGAGAACCATTTTATTTCAGAAAAAACAATTGCCAGTCAAACAGCTGGAAAAGCTAGTGGAAGTCAGCCGCAAAACGATTGAGAGAAATAGAAAATATATTATTGCGATGGCGATCATTATGACAGGTGATTATGTGTATTTGAAAGATTACCTTAAAGGGGTGCTTAATTCATGAGAAGAGGCATTATAGTAGAGAAAAACAAAAAATATGTCACACTGCTGACCCCTGATGGACAATTTCTGCGGACAAAGTATGAACAGCAAGACTATGAAATCGGTCAAGAAGTGACGTTTCCGAATGAATCACGTCTCGAAAGAAAAAGAGCCGGTTTTTTTGACCTGCTTCGTTTACGTCCGTTAAATGCAGGAATTCTATCAATTGCAGCAATTATTGTCGTGATCTTCACTATGATGCCATCTTTCTCAAGTCAAAAAGCATATGCATATATGACGATTGACATTAACCCAAGCTTTGAGCTGAAACTCGATCACAACTATCAAGTGATCGGTGTCACTCCGCTGAATAAAGATGCGAAGCAAGTACTGGCCAGTATGAAAGATTTAGAAAAAAACGACATGACCAAAGTCGTGCAGGAAATCATCGATGATTGTGATAAAAAAGGATACGTGAACCACTCTAAAAGCATTTATATTTCAACTGTTTATGAAAACAAGCAGGATCATACATACAAAACAAACGTAAAAAGTAAAATCAGCACCATCTCGGGGGAATATCAAAAGCGCAATTATAAGCTGGAAACTGTGGAAGGTGACCTGGAAACAAGAGAAAAGGCACAAAAAGCAGGCATTTCAACAGGAACTTATATTAGAAATCAAGAAATGCAAGACAACGAACAAGAGGACGTTAAAAAAGATGATGAAGATCCAGCAGATGACGAGGCTGTCAAAGAAGAAGAGCCGAAAAATGCTGATGAAGATCAAAAAGACGAAGACAAAAAAGAAGACATAAAGACAGACGATAGCGATGAGATGCAGCCGGATAAAGAGGCTCCTGAAGGCGAAGACAAAGAGCAGAAGGAAGTTGAGAGGGAAGAGCAAGGAGCTGTTCAAAAGCCTCACCAAACAAGCCCTAATCTTGACAACAAAGAGAAAAAGGGAAAAGAAGAAAAGGATCGCTCTTTTGAAAAAGACAAAGAGGAAAAAAAAAATCACTCAACTGATCCAAATGAAAAAAAACATCCAAACGGCACATCACGTGGTGATACTGAAAAGCATGTAAAAAAAAACGGCAGTGGTCAGAATCGTCCGTACGTCGAACGTAACAGAGATGGCGTCAAACAAAAAGGAAAAAACACATCGCCCTCATACCGTGAAAACCGGGATGAGCCTACATATGAACAGTAAAAAAACGCCAGAATAGATCCGGCGTATTTCACCATGTCTTTATTTAGTTGAATGGCCCATTTGAGATTGCGCCTGCTGTACGAGTCTTTTTGTCATCTCGCCGCCAACAGAACCGTTTGAACGTGCGACTGTATCTGAACCGAGATTCACGCCAAATTCTTGAGCGATCTCGTATTTAAATTGATCTAAAGCTTGTTCTACTCCAGGAACAAGAAGTTGATTTCGATTTGCCATCACATATTCCTCCTTTCACCTCATGTTTGTTGCGCCTTCTTATTTTGAAAAAAACAGCCTGCAATTATGCTGGCAATTGCTGCACAAAAAAGCCGAGGTGATGAAAGTCACCTCGGGCTCAGTTTTAAGCCTTTTTCAGCTGAAGCGTATTAAACATCATTTCTTGCGCTGTGCTTTGCAAGTGAGAAGTGAAAACGGAGAAAACGGTAGAACTGATAATGCCTTTAATCAAATGCCATTGCGGCTTCGTCAATTCTGTAAACTCTTCGTGTAGCTTGTCCGTCTGCTCTTCAGTCATTTCTCGTAAATTCGTTTCCTTTAATGGAAAATGTGTATGGTGATAAATAAAATCAAGGACGTGCGCATATGCTTCATAAAAACGGATGGGGCTGATAATATCATCCGTTCGATCTGTGATCGTATTAAATAAGGCAGATAAAATCGTACGAATAGCATCAAAATCAAATACTGATTTTAAATCCCGGACAATTAATAAAATAACGACTTGATCAATGGAGTACTTCTTGCCAAGCTCTGGATGGCCAATCATATCTTTAATATCGCGCTTGATCCAGTTTTGAATGGCTGTTGATTTAAGAGAAGTCAGTTCACACAAGTTGCCAAGCTCAACGATTTCGTTCGTTGAAAGCCCGTGCTCTGATTTTTGCTTCCGCCGTTCGAGTTTTTCAAAAAAAGAAGGGATTTTTAATTCATCATATTCATGTTCCTTATCGCTTTTTACAGATAAATTCAAAAGCTGAAGCGGAGTCAGATCTCCCTCGCCTTTTAGAGAATACAGAAGTCTCGTCATGTCAATTCTCGTTAATTTAAAAGTCACCATGTTCCACCTCATTTTGTACGTCAAAAACGTGATTATTGATCTAATTCAACATCATAATCTCTTTTTAATGAAAATGCAAAATAAACTAAAATAGGACCGATGCGTCACAATTTGTTCACTTGTTTGCGGATGCAAGTAGCGTAATCATTGAAATGACGAGGTTTTAGCCAGTATGATAAACATAGAAAACGATTCCTTTTTCCTTGCAATTTGAGACGTTTATTTTTATAATTTTATTAATAAGTTCAAATGAACTTAATATGACAGCGGAGGTTATGTATGGGTAAAAGAATATTTCTGTTTATATTAACGAACATTCTTGTTATCACTACGATTGGTATTGTCCTATCGGTTATTAGTGCAGCAACTGGTGTTGGTTCTTATATAGGAGCAGACGGAAGACTTAATATCCTTTATCTTCTTGTATTCAGTGCAGTTGTTGGTTTTGTAGGCTCGTTTATGTCACTAGCGATGTCTCGCTGGATGGCAAAAATGATGATGGGTGTGCGTGTGTTAAATCCAGAAAAGGATTCTTTAACATATG
Source organism: Bacillus sp. FSL R5-0397 (assembly GCF_038593395.1). Classification (NCBI taxonomy): domain Bacteria; kingdom Bacillati; phylum Bacillota; class Bacilli; order Caryophanales; family Bacillaceae; genus Bacillus; species Bacillus sp. FSL R5-0397. Next base: position 1,292,303 of record NZ_CP151992.1, read on the forward strand.
ATGAGCAGCAGCTTGTTGACCGCGTTCACAGACTATCAAGAGCAGCAGGCCTTTCTAAAATGCCTGAGGTCGGTATTTACCAATCATCTGAAGTAAATGCATTTGCGACAGGCCCTTCTAAAAGAAGATCGCTTGTTGCCGTATCAACTGGATTGCTTCATGAAATGGATGATGCAGCAGTTGAAGGGGTTATCGCTCACGAAGTCGCTCACGTAGCGAACGGTGACATGGTTACAATGACGTTACTCCAAGGGATCGTCAACACGTTTGTTGTCTTCCTTTCAAGAATTGCGGCATGGATCGCAAGCCGTTTCGTTCCACGTGAAGAGCTTGTGCCGATTGTTCACTTTATCGCTGTGATCGTCTTCCAAATTATTTTCTCTATCTTAGGAAGCCTTGTCGTATTTGCTTACTCTAGACATCGCGAATTCCATGCAGACCGCGGCGGTGCGGACCTTGCAGGAAAAGATAAAATGATTCATGCGCTTCGTTCACTAGAGGCGTATACATCAAGAATCAAAGATGATGATCAAGCAGCTGTTGCTACACTGAAAATCAGTGGTAAAAGAAAAGCTTCTCTTTTCTCAACACACCCTGATTTAAACGAAAGAATTAGAAGACTAGAAGCAAAATAAGAAAGATCAAAAGACATTCTGCGTAAGGATGTCTTTTTCTTTTTGATGAAAAAGTAAATAAAGCACAAAATACCTTTAAAATCTTTTTTCTTTTCATTAAAATGATATAGTATTCGAAAAGAAAGATAAAAGAAGGAATAACCATGAATCCAATGAAAAAACTAATCGACCGGCTGTCGGCTTTTCAGTTGATTGCCCTTTATTATTTTCTTGCTGTGACCGTGTCGTTCATTCTACTCAGTCTACCAGTGGCTCACCAAGAAGGAGTCAAATGGACATTTATTGATGCGCTGTTTACAGCTGTGAGTGCTGTCAGTGTCACGGGTCTGACTGTTGTCGATACGTCACAAACATTTAGTGTGACCGGGATGTGGATCCTTGCATTTGTTTTGCAAATCGGCGGTATCGGCATTATGACCCTTGGTACATTCGTCTGGCTGGTTATGCGAAAAAGGATCGGCATTAAAGAAAGAAAATTAATTATGGCAGACCAAAACCAGAGCAACTTATCAGGAATTGTAAAACTCATGAAGCAGGTCTTGTATTTAATCTTGCTGATTGAGTTTGTAGGCGGTCTGATTTTAAGTATGTATTTTCTAAAGTATTACGATGTGCAAGGCGCTTTTTTACACGGATTTTTCTCTAGTATCAGTGCCACAACCAATGGAGGCTTTGATATTACTGGGAATTCGTTAATTCCTTATAAAGATGACTATTTCGTCCAATTTATCACGATGCTGCTCATCATTTTTGGCGCTATTGGCTTTCCGGTACTTGTCGAAGTAAAGGATTATTTATTCAATCAAGACCGAAAACATGCATCGTTTTCATTGTTTACGAAAATTACAACGATCACGTTTGGCCTCCTTGTTGTCGTTGGGGCAATTGGGATTTATGCACTTGAAGCCCGGTTTACTTTTCTAGGGAAGAGCTGGCATGAAATCTTGTTTTATTCTTTGTTTCAATCAACAGCTACCAGAAGTGGCGGGCTTTCGACATTAGATATTACGCAATTGACAGAGCCGACACTGTTATTTTTATGTTTGCTGATGTTTATCGGGGCATCTCCAAGCTCGGTAGGGGGCGGAATTCGGACAACCACGTTTGCCCTTAATTTACTTGCTTTGTTTCATTTTGCGAGAGGGAATAAGTCCATTAAAATCTTTAAAAGAGAGCTTCATCAAGCGGATATTAATAAATCCCTCATGGTGACGATGATGGCCTTTATTTTAGTGTTTGGTGCTACGTTTCTGTTAACTTTATCAGACCATCATACACTTCTTGAAACTTTATTTGAAGTTTGTTCTGCCTTCGGAACAACAGGACTGTCGCTCGGAATTACGTCTGACTTGTCCGTATTTGGTAAGTGTATTATTATGGTCGTCATGTTTATAGGACGGATTGGAATTCCAAGCTTCTTGTATTTAATTGGCCGCCGGGAAAGTGAAGCGAATTATCATTATCCGAAAGAGCGTGTGATCATCGGCTAACCAGCATTCCTACTGAATGCTGGTTTTTTTATTTCCATTATATAACTGGCTAAATCACAAAGGATGTTCGCAATCTATAGGTAAGAGGTGAAAGAGACGTGCTGGATGTGTTATGGAAAGCAATTGTAATGCTGCTCGTTGGTACTTTGCTGCTGAGAATAGCAGGGCCTAAATCCATTAGTCAATTAACGGTTCAACAGACAGTCATCATGATTTCGATTGGATCGATTATTATCCAACCCTTTATTGAGCATAATTTACTTGAAACCATTTATGCGGCCGCCATTTTTATTGTGGCGCTTGTGATTATGGAAAAGCTGTCGATCCAATTTGATTTTTTTGAAAAATTGGTTTCAGGGAAGTCTGTGGTGATTTTAGAGGATGGGGAAATGCTTGAACACAAGCTGAAAAAAACGCGGCTGACAAGGGATCAATTCAAAATGCGCTTAAAGCAGCAGGGCATCACAGACATTGGCAGTCTCAAAAAAGCAACACTAGAAGCGAATGGGCAAATTGGATATGAGTTAAAGCCTGAGGAAAAACCAGTGACAGTCAAACAAATGAAAGAGCTGTTTGATCAATTGAGCGAAGAACTAAACATGTTAAAAAGGAATGATGACAAATGAAAAGAAAAACAGCAAAAAATGAAGCACTCACGAATAATATGACGCCTACAGAAAGCATGGCGCACGATCAAGGACAAACACAATTTGACGAGCAATCAGAAGACCGCCAGGCGAACCGAAATTCTCATCAAGGTAAACAGGGGGGAGCATCTCGTGACTAAAAAACATGTGAAAAGTAAAGATATGAAAGACCATAAAAAACCGATGAACCCCGATATCTTGGAAGAGGAATTTGGCAGCGAGCTGGGAGATATAAACAGCAGTAAATGGATTGATACCTTAATGAAGCCTAAAAAAAACGATGAATGTCACACTGAACAGAAAAACAAAAATAAATAGAAAAAAACGATCCTGAGAGATCGTTTTTTCTATTTAATATAACTGTTTTGTCTGCCAGTAATGGTTCGCATCAGACTGGTCATTTTGAGCTCGATGACTGGTTGTGCAACAGTTTTAACAAATGTGCTAGATAAGGTAAAGGTTAAGAGAACCGTAAGCAGCAATAGAATCAATACACTTGCCGTATTTAGAGCCCAATCATCAAACCAAGTCGTTCTTAAAAGCTTAATCACAAAGCCATGAAGTAAATAGACATATAACGTTCTTGTGCCCCATTTGGTAAAGAAGAACCGGCGTGTAGGGACTAATGCAAAGAAACTAAAGGTAGCAGCAAATGCAAGTAAATACCATGCCATTCGTTTCATCGCTGCAATGAGTCCTTCATCTCCAAGAGAAGCGTACGATTGTGACCCAAATAAAAAGGAATAATCGAATTCATAAAAATAGCAAAACATGAACACGGCCATCAGTACAAGAAGTGCAGTCAGTTTCCCTTTGCTTGTTCGGATAAATTCAAAGTGCTGCTTTTTTAAATAAAAGCCAGCTAAAAACATCGGCAAAAAGACAAACGTACGAGATAGGCTGAGCGTATCACTAATGCTGTCCACGTAACCGACAAGTAACGCCATCGATAAACTGACGATCATTGCCCAGTGGAATGGCAGTTTTGAAAAAGGAATGAGTAGTAAGTTCCAAAAGAATAAACTGATTAAAAACCATAAAGACCATTGCGGATCAATCGGATTTAAGTTAGAGATGCTTTGATCCTGTAAGAAATAATAATACACAGAATAGATGACCTGAAAAATCAAATATGGGATGATCAGCTTAACTGCGACTTTTTTCATAAAACCTGGTTTTCTAAAACCTTTGGCAAAGAAGCCAGACACCAATATAAAAGCGGGCATATGGAATGTATAAATAAATTTATATAAGTAGAGTATCCAGTCATTATCATGTATGAATGACCGTAACAAATGACCAAAAACAACTAGAAAAATCAGAAGAAATTTTGCATTATCAAAATAACTGTCTCTCGTTGACGTCATAACATCACCTTTCCTGCTTCTTTTCGAACATAAACGTTCTAAGTGCACTGTTCCCTCATTTGCCCCATTTTAAAATACAAATTGGCTCATTTCGCTATTTGATGTGAAATTGTAGAACGGTTGTAAAAGAAGCGTAAGAAAAGAGAATCGTTATACAATCGTGTCATCCAAATGAAACAAATGAAGCAAGCCTCGTGTAAAAAGTTCTCTTTTTTTATGAGTCGAATGAAGGAACAATGAAAATCTTGTAGAAATATTGTAGAGGAATGAGGCTGGAAAAGGAGTGTAAGAGAATGACTGAAACGCTCGATGGTGCGAAAAATATCAGAAAATTAGAAAAAGAGAACGAATATTTGCGAAATGAATTGATACAGCACAAAATGCTGTTAAATAAGACGTTAGATGCGATTTTTATATTTGATCAGCACCTCAACATTATCCAAGCCAATGAAGCGACATGCAGGCTTGTGCAAACACCGAAAGAAGACCTCCTCAATAAATCCGTTCTAGATTTCCTATACGGCATCCCGAAAAACAAAATTGACTGCTCGCTTGAGATTTTTTTTCGAAAAGGAACGTTAAAAAGAGAGATCTCCATTCAACTTGAAAATGGAGAGACAAAATATATTGAATTTGTAGCGGAGCACGACGTGGTGAATCAACAATATATTGTCGTCATGCGTGATATTTCTTCAAAGAAAATATTAGAGCGAGAACGTTCGATGAATGAGCAGCTGTTTAAAGATTTATTTGATCGAGCGATTGACGGTATGGTTATTTTTGATCAGGATGGTTGTATGATTGACGCCAATCACTCTTTTTGCCAGAGCTTTGAACTTCAAAAAACAGATTTAACAGACCGCTACTTAAATGAATTTGTTGAAGAAGAAAACCTTCCAGCGCTCCAGCAGCTCTTAACTTCATTGAAAGAAACAGGGAAAGCAAAGGGAGAACTTCCTGTTACCCTTCAATCTGGGCAGCACAAATTATTCGAACTGACCATCACATCCAATGTGATGAGTGGTTTTTACATGTCCATCATGCGTGATATTACAGAAAAAAGATTAATGGAAGAAAAGCTGCTAAAAAGTGAAGAACGTTTTAGAGAAATATTCGAAAATGCGATGGATGCCATCATCATTTGGGCGGATGATGGAGAAATTGTCAGGGCAAATGAATCAGCCTGCCGAATTTTTGAATTACCGATGCATCAGCTGATTGGCAAGAAACTCATGGATTTTCTAGTCAAATCTGATCGCAGATACCGGCCGACAAGAAGACGGTATATAAGGAATCTTGAAATCAGAGAAGAACTCCTCTTTAGAATGGCGAATGGCCAATTCAAAGAGCTTGAGTTCACCTCTAAGCATGCGGTATTAGAAGGGCAGCACTTAACCATTCTACGGAATGTCAGTGACAGAAAGCGAATGGAAGAGGAGCTGCGAGAAAGTGAGCTCAAATTCCGTAAAGTATTTAATGGCTCTATGGATGGCATTGTTCTTTTCGATAATCAATACCGGATTATTGATGTGAATCCATCCGCAAGTGAACTGCTTGGCCTCAAAGATGATCACTTAACGGAAATGAACCTTTTTCATATCCTTGCGCCATATCAAATTGAAAATTTGGCACAGCCAGCTCAGGCGATGTCATTAGACGAGATGGACAATGAAGTTCCATTTGTGCTGAACCATCCAGATCAACGTATTTTGGAGTTTTCTTTTAAACGAAATATTATTCATAACATGAATTTGGCCATCTTTAGAGATGTGACTGAGCGCAAGGAATTAGAGGAGCGGGTAAGAAAATCGGATACGCTTCATGTTGTCGGAGAGCTTGCCGCTGGAATTGCCCATGAAATTAGAAATCCAATGACGGCTTTAAAAGGTTTCATTCAGCTGCTCAAAGGAAACATTGAAGGGGAGTATTCGCTCTATTTTAATGTCATCACATCAGAGCTAAAAAGAATCGAATCCATCATTACAGAATTTTTGATTTTAGCGAAACCGCAGGCCATCATCTATGAAGAAAAAAATGTCGTGCAAATTGTCAAAGACACGATGGACCTTCTTCACGCACAGGCCAATCTTGGCAATGTACAAATGCATTTAGATGTGCTCGATGATATTCCGCTCATCTACTGTGAACAAAATCAATTGAAGCAAGTCTTTATTAACATTTTAAAAAATGCGATTGAAGTAATGCCTCAGAAAGGAAATGTATACGTGAGCATTCAAAGGAAGGGGGAGGAGCACATTGTGATTTCTCTTCGTGATGAAGGCTGCGGCATGACAGAGGATAAACTAAAGCGTCTCGGAGAACCATTTTATACAACAAAAGAAAGAGGCACTGGACTTGGGTTAATGGTTAGTTATAAAATTATTGAAGAGCATCAAGGAACCATTGAAGTAGAGAGTGAAGAAGGGGTCGGAACAGTGTTCCATCTCACGCTTCCACTCCGGCAGCAGAAACAAGAAGGGGAGCTTTAATGTGTATTATACAGTCTATACCGCACCAATCGGGGCATTATACATACTAGAGAATGATGGCGCCATCATTGAAGTGAAGTTTGATGATGAATCGTTTTTGGTCAAAAAACAGAGAGACCGTTTTAAACAAGAAGACACGCCTGTATTAAAAGAAGCGAAAAAACAGCTGGATGAATATTTTAAGGGCGATCGGAAAGTGTTCGATCTCCCGCTCAAGCAAGCAGGCTCTCCGTTTCAAGAGCAAGTGTGGGAGGCACTTTCTACTATTCCGTATGGTGAATCAAAAAGCTATGCTGATATTGCAGAAGCGATCGGCAATCCAAAGGCTGTCAGAGCCATTGGACAAGCTAATAGACGCAATGCATTGCCTATTTTTATCCCGTGTCACCGGGTCATTGGAAAAGACAGGACTCTGACTGGTTATGCAGGGACGAAGACAGGGATGAAAGCGATCTTATTAGAATTAGAAGGCATCCCATTTGTTCAAAAATAAATGAATTGACCTGTTCCAAATGTTTAGTGAGCGACATATCCTTTTATTAAGCTAAAAAAGTTGGTCTAGGGAAAAAGGAGGCTGCTAACATGTTATGGGGCAAAAAAGATAAAATGTACGCCGTCACATCACTATGTGTCAAAATGAACGTGTTGACAGAAGAACAGAAAAAAGAAATATTAGCAAAAACGAACGAAACAAAAAAGCGCGGTGCTCTTAAATGATAAGAACCCCGCGCTTTTGTTTGATTAAAGTGACGCGCTTTCGGTGAATAGTGCATCAATTTCTTCTGTATAGTTGGAAGTGATAATGCCTTTTTCTGTAATGATTCCAGAAATGAGGTGGTGAGGAGTCACATCAAAGGCAGGGTTAAATACCTGCACGTCAGGAGGCGCAATTTGGATGCCGTTTAATTCCTTTACTTCCTGTGGGTCGCGTTCTTCAATCGGAATATCTGACCCATCCTGAGTTGACACATCAAAGGTCGAAAGAGGCGCAGCCACAAAAAATGGAATTTGAAAGTGTTTAGCTAAAATAGCCAGACTTAACGTTCCAATTTTATTTGCTGTATCACCGTTTCTAGCGATTCGATCTGCACCAACAATAACGGCAGAAATTTGTTTTTCTTTCATCGTATGGGCTGCCATATTATCCGTGATAAGCGTCACATCTACGCCACCCTGCATCAATTCCCATGTCGTCAGACGAGCGCCTTGAAGGACAGGACGTGTTTCACATGCGTAAATGTGAAGATCGAGGTTTTTCTTTTTCGCTAAATAAAAGGGTGCAAGCGCTGTTCCGTACCGGCTTGTGGCAATGGAGCCTGCGTTGCAAATGGTCATAATTCGATCACCAGATTTAAAGAGCTGAAGAGCATTTTGACCGATTTGCCGGCATGTTTCTTCATCTTCGATTTGAATTTGAATGGCTTCATGGACAAGATCAGTTTTGGCTGCATTCACCGAAGCAGCACGCTCAATGCGCTGATAAAGCCGGTCTAATGCCCAGGCAAGATTCACAGCGGTTGGACGAGCACTGTTTAAATATTCTTTCAGGCGGGCGACTTCTCGCTTAAAGAGATCAATGTCTTCTGTATCAATCTCTTGTGCACTCAGTGCGAGCCCAAAAGCCGCTGTAATGCCAATAGCAGGTGCTCCGCGTACTTTTAGTGTCACAATGGCATCATACACATCTTCTTTTGTATATAAATGCTCAAACACGGTTTCAGCGGGTAATTTTTGCTGATTCAAAATGTTGATACGGTTTTCTTCCCATTCGACGGAACGGGGAACTTCAAATTCTTTAGACAAAACTCGTCACTCCTTTACAGTTTGCTGGAATAATGCGACGAGGTCAGACGCTGTTTCCACTGCTTGATATTGTTTGATGAATGTTTTTCCTAGTGTAAGTGCTGCTTTTTTCTGCTGAAGCCTTCTAGAATGTGATGGAATCGCATCGAGATCAGCCGCATGTGCAAGACCGATGGTTCGGCGAACAAGCTCACAGCCAGCAAAGCCGGTGGCTTCTTTTAAAATACGGTCAAACGTTGTTTCTAAAAAGCTGTCCGATACACTAAACGCTTCAATACTGTCTTCTTTCCATGCTTTTGTGAACACTTCTTTGAATGTTGCCCACACATTGACGACATGATCAAAAAGGTGCTGCTGATCCTGCTCATTCTCATGAGATAAAGCATTTATGAACAGATTGGCAATAAAGTGACCGATATCGAATCCGAAAGGACCGTAAAAAGCGAACTCTGGATCAATGATTTTCGTTTCCGTTTCGTTTGCAAAAATACTGCCTGTATGAAGATCTCCATGTACCAGTGTTTCAGCAGAGGTTAAGAAGATCCGTTTCAATTCGGCTGCTTTTGCTTGCAGTTCAAGATCAGCCCATAGTGCTTGTGCCTCTTCTCTTAATTCCTCTTCGAAGTCATTCGTTTCGCTGTCAAAGAAAGGATCTGTGAAGACGAGTTTTTCTGTAATGTCACAAAGATCAGGGTTCGTAAACTGTTTCACGAATTGTTTTTTGATTTTAGGATTTGTGGCAAAGTCAGACGTGTAAAATAGTGTTCTGCCTAAAAATTCTCCGACATGATCTGATAAATACGGATAATGTTTTCCGGCAATTAGCCCTTTTCTGACGATTTCAAGGTGTGATAGATCCTCCATTGCCGTCACTGCAAGAGCTGTATCCGAATAATAGACGGCTGGTACAAGATGAGGTGCATACTCTGATTGCTTGATGAGTGCTGCACTTTCAATTCTTGCACGATCTAATGTCAGCGGCCAGCTTTCTCCAACGACTTTTGCGTAAGGAAGGGCCTGTTTGATAATCAGTCCTTTTGCTTGTTTGTGATCATAAATATGAAAGACGTAATTTAAATTTCCGTCACCGATTTCAGTGCATGTTAAATGACTGCTCTCCTGAATCAATCCAAGTCTAATGGCAAGTGCAACTGCCGAACTTTCTGTTAATTCTTCATATGATGCCGTAAGTGTAACCAATTGCTTCCCCTCCAAATCATATAAAAAAGCCTCTTTCTCCTGAGAGAAAGAGGCTTGATGGCGTGTATGCTCGAAGCCTCTCTTATCTCTCAGCACATACGTCTGATGGAATTAGCACCGTGCCCTATAAGACAATTGTCTTGGCGCTGTACTTGCTGCGCCCCACTTCACAGTGGTATTAACGGTCGGTTGCTGTTGGGGTCAAAAGGCCAAATCCCTCGCCCAACTCTCGATAAGAGAAATCAATATGTAATTGTTTCATGTCTGCTTGCATTTCTTAATTCTAGATATTATCAGAGCTGCAGTTCACATGTCAATCTTTTTTCAAAATTGCTTTACAATTCATAAAACAATCCATTACAGTGATTGTATTGTCATGTAACTTGAATAGAAGGTGAAAAAATGGAATTCCAGCAATCGGATGTATTGAAACATTTACCGAAACAATTTTTTGCGTCGCTTGTACAAAAAGTACAGAAAAAAGTGCAGGAAGGGGCAGATGTGATTAATTTAGGTCAAGGAAATCCTGATCAGCCCACTCCTCCACATATTGTGAAAGCGATGCAGGAAGCGGTAGCAAAACCTGAAAATCATCAATACTCCTCATTCCGCGGGACAGCGAAACTAAAAAAAGCTGCAGCTGCTTTTTATGAAAGAGAATATGGCGTCACGCTTGACCCAAAGACAGAGATTGCCATCTTATTTGGAGGGAAAGCGGGACTAGTCGAATTGCCGCAATGCCTACTGAATCCAGGTGATACGCTGCTTGTTCCAGATCCAGGATATCCTGATTACTGGTCAGGCGCTGTGCTTGCCGGAGCTCGCATGGTCACAATGCCTCTTCTTGAACAAAATGATTTTTTACCTGACTACCACCAATTGTCAGAGCAGGATAAGAATCAAGCAAAATTGATGTACTTAAATTACCCAAATAATCCGACTGGTGCGACTGCAACCCGGACATTTTTTGAAGATACTGTTGCGTTTGCGAATGAAAATAAGATGTGTGTAGTCCATGATTTTGCATATGGCGGCATAGGATTTGACGGCGAAAAGCCCCTTAGTTTCCTGCAAATAGACGGAGCAAAAGAGACAGGTATTGAAATCTATACATTGTCCAAAACGTATAATATGGCTGGTTGGAGAGTCGGTTTTGCAGCAGGGAATGCCTCTGTTATCGAAGCCATTGAGCTTTATCAGGATCACCTGTTTGTGTCACTGTTTAAAGCAACTCAAGATGCAGCAGCAGAAGCACTTTTAAGCGATCAAACGTGCGTACAAGTACAAAATGATCGGTACGAAAAAAGACGAAACACTTGGATTGCTGCATGCAAAGAGATTGGCTGGGACGTCAGTGCGCCAAAGGGCTCGTTTTTTGCTTGGTTAAAGGTGCCTGAAGGGTATACATCTGAAACTTTTTCTGATGTATTATTAGAAAAAGCACATGTTGTTGTGGCACCCGGGAATGGCTTTGGTGCTCACGGTGAAGGCTACGTCAGAGTCGGACTTTTAACAAGTGAGGAGCGGCTAAAGGAAGCAGCTGATCGTATCGCTGCCTTGCAGTTATTTGAAAAAAAGCCATTGACAACGTAAAAAAATGGTGCGATAATTCAGGCAATATTTAAGAAAATTGAATATTCTTATCAAGAGTAGGCAGAGGGACTAGCCCAATGAAGCCCGGCAACCGACTTCCATGAAGCACGGTGCTAATTCTTGCAGCAAGCGCTGAGAGATAAGATTCGGATGAATGAGACGAAACCTCTTTAACGCGCTGATCAAGCACTTAAAGAGGTTTTTTTATTGACCATATACAGGACGCAATCGAAAGGGGATTCCTAGTGAGTGAACTACTGGCAACATACGTACTAACACATCGAGAGGATGAACAAATAGACCGAAAAGCAGAGCAGATCGCACTTGGGTTAACGGTCGGGTCATGGACGGACTTGCCGCAGCTCAAAAAGGAGCAGCTGAAAAAACATAAAGGCCGTGTGGTGAGCGTAAAAGAACAGTCTCCCGCAAATGGTGGTCTGTATCAAACAGAGGTGACCATTGCTTATCCTGAGGCGAACTTTTCAGCTGATATACCAGCGGTGTTGACGACGATTTTTGGAAAGCTTTCACTGGATGGGAAAGTAAAGCTCGTCGATATCGAATTTTCGGAAAGGTTTAAAAGCTGTCTGCCAGGACCGGTATTTGGCATTGAGGGGATACGAAAGAAAGTAGGCGTGTTTGATCGGCCACTATTGATGAGTATATTTAAAGGCGTGATCGGCCGTGATATGGAGGATTTAAAAGAACAGCTCCGCTTACAGGCTTTAGGTGGAGTAGACTTCATCAAAGATGATGAGATTTTATTTGAAAGCCCATTAGCCCCTTTTGAAGATCGAATCAAGGAAGGAAAAAAGATATTAAAAGAAACATATGAAGAGACAGGACATCGCACGCTTTATGCTGTTAATTTAACTGGTAGAACTTTTGATTTGAAAGATCGAGCAAGAAAGGCAGCCGAACTCGGGGCTGATGCGCTTTTATTCAATGTTTTTGCCTATGGACTTGATGTCATGCAAAGCTTGGCTGAAGATCCAGAGATCCCATTGCCGATCATGGCACATCCGGCAGTGAGCGGTGCAATGACATCATCTCCAGACTATGGATTCTCGCATTCTCTTCTTTTAGGCAAATTAAATCGATATGCTGGCGCTGATTTAAGTCTTTTTCCCTCTCCTTATGGATCAGTCGCCCTTCCGAAAAAAGATGCCATTGGCATTTTCGAAGCATGTGTGAAAGAGGATACAGTTCAACAAACATTTCCTGTCCCTTCAGCAGGCATTCACCCGGGAATGGTGCCGATCTTAGTCAAAGATTTTGGACTTGATCATGTCATTAATGCAGGCGGGGGGATTCACGGACATCCGCGGGGAGCAATTGGAGGAGGGAAAGCCTTTCGTTCGATCATTGATGCGGTGGTCAAAAAAGAGTCTATCGAAGAAAAAGCATCAACTTGTCAAGACTTACAAGCAGCACTTGATCTTTGGGGAAGGGTAGCAGAATAAATGAAAAAACCAATTGTATGTTGTGATTTTGATGGCACGATTACGAAAAATGATAATATCATTCGCATCATGAAGCAGTTTGCTCCGAAAGAATGGACGAAATGGAAGGATGGTGTTCTAGCAAAAGAGATCACGATCCAAGAAGGCGTCGGGCAGATGTTTCAGTTACTGACGAGTGATCAGAAAGAAGCCATTCGGTCATTTATTTTAGAGGATACAGAGATTCGTGAAGGATTTGAACAGTTTGTCGATGATGTCAAAAAAGCAGACATTCCTTTCTATGTACTCAGCGGCGGTATGGACTTTTTTGTCTATCCTATCCTTGAAGGGATTGTCGAACAAGAGAATATTTATTGTAACCATGCATCATTTAAAGAAGATCATATTCAAATTGAATGGCCGCATGCCTGTGATTCAGAATGCCAAAATGGCTGTGGCTGCTGCAAGCCTTCCATTATTCGAGAGCTGACGCAGGAAGATGATTTTATTATCATGATTGGTGATTCAGTGACTGATATTGAGGCAGCGAAACATGCGGATCTCACGTTTGCGCGTGATTATTTACTGAACGAATGTAAAGAGCTAGGGCTCGTACATAAAGAGTATGAAACATTTGTTGATCTAAAAGCGCAATTTGATCAAATAAAGGAAGTGAAGGAATGGCAGACGAGAAGAGTAAACACTGGAAGGAACTAGCAGACGTCAAACGTGAATTGGCACAAAGAGACTGGTTTTACGGAACAAGCGGCAATTTATCGATAAAAGTGTCGGATGATCCCATCACGTTTTTGGTGACGGCAAGCGGCAAAGATAAAAGAAAAGAAACCGATGAAGATTTTGTTCTTGTTGATGCAGCAGGTCAGCCGGTTCATCCGAATCAGCCGCTCAGGCCATCAGCTGAAACACTGCTTCACACATACGTTTATGAGCGGACGAAAGCAGGATGTTGTCTTCACGTCCACACGATCGATAACAATGTCATTTCTGAGCTGTATGGCGATAAAGGAGAAGTTCGTTTTAAAGGCAACGAAATCATTAAAGCGCTTGGTTATTGGGAAGAGGATGCAGAAGTTGCTGTTCCTATTATTGAAAACCCAGCCCATATTCCGCACCTTGCAGAGCAATTTGCAGTGCACCTGACGGACGATGCTGGTGCTGTACTCATTCGTAATCATGGCATCACCGTTTGGGGGAAAACCGCATTTGAAGCCAAACGAGTCTTAGAGGCTTATGAATTTTTATTTACCTATCATTTGAAAGTAGCGCTTTATCAAAAGCAGCTTGTTAAATAAAAAGGAGGAAAAACACATGGCGACCATTTACATTCATAATGAAGAGAACACGTTACTTGAGAACGAACAAGAGGTCCAGGCGTATTTAGAACAGCAAGGGGTCATTTATGAACATTGGGATATTGAAAAACTACCAAAACAGTTATCAGAAAAGTACGATTTAACAGATGATGAAAAGGAAGAAATTTTAACTGTGTTTCAAGAGGAAATAAAGAGTATTTCCGAGCGAAGAGGATACAAAGCGCAGGATGTGATTTCATTATCAGATGCGACCCCTAACCTGGATGAACTGCTTCAAAACTTTAAACGTGAGCATCATCATACGGATGATGAAGTCAGATTTATCGTGAGCGGTCATGGAATCTTTGCCATTCAAGGCAAAGACGGCGTCTTTTTTGATGTGAGACTGAATCCAGGTGATTTAATTTCTGTGCCCCCGAATATTCGTCACTACTTTACACTTCAAGAAGATCGTCAAGTCGTCGCAGTTCGCATATTTGTCACAACTGAGGGCTGGGTGCCAATTTACGAAGAAGAAACGGTTTAATAGTGGGAGCTGATCATTTCGCATGAGGCGGAAGATCAGCTTTTTTTTAGGAAAATAGACATAAAATGAGAGAGAAAATAGTTGATTTTGGTCTTCTGCATAGGATAAAATTCTGTTTAATCAATGTGTCAGTCCTGTCCAATTTTGAAGTTTACCCCCAGAATTCATTGGGTAAAAGGTCTTTAGGCTGTAAAAAATTAAATAAAATAAGCATATTTAATTTAATTTACAAATAAAGTATAATTTTGGTGTCGGATCATTTAGAGCGTAGACAGACGAATTCATAGCGGGAGCTGAGATCATGAATATTTATGTACGGAAAGAACAGTTATTAATGTCAATTGATGAAAAGAGAAGACAAATGGTAGAAGCTGCTCAAGTAGAAGGCTATACAGGTGAGACGACAATTAAATATAGTCAAGAACTGGACAACCTGATGAATGAGTATCAGTATCTTCTTTTTCATGAACAACAATCTGTTGCTTCCTTTCATGATCTTGTATCACAAATGAGTCTCCTTTCTGTCAATCGTCCTTCTTATTGACATCAAAAAACCGGTCTTGCCATTAGCAAAACCGGATGAATGCTTCAGCTATTAGTGTGCAGAAGGGAGCATGATGATTACGGTTGTTCCTTTGTTCACTTCGCTCTCGATATCGATTGTCCCCCCATACATCGAAATGATTCGTTTACACACAACAAGCCCAAGACCTGTTCCTTTTTCCTTCGACGTAATAAAAGGGAGGAAGATATGTTTCAGCATCTCTTCTGGTATACCTTCACCTGTATCTTTCACTTTTATGATGACCTGTTCTTTTTCAGCCTCAATGACAATCTTCAAATGACCGCCATTTGGCATCGCTTCTAACGAGTTTTTCGCTACATTCAATACCACTTGTTTAATGTGATCCTTCGTGCAATACACGCCAACATCTTGAATGGTATTGATTTGCAAATCAACCTCGACATTATAAAGGTTCGCCTCAGAAAATACAATGGGCATGATCTCACTCACAATTTCCTTCACAGAATTATTTTGCCACTTTTCAGCCGTTGGTTTTCCTAGCACAAGAAACTCACTGACGATTTGGTTAATCCGTTTAATTTCTTCCTCGATGACAGAAAAATAAAGCTGATCCTCTTCTGAACGATACTTCTTTTGCAAAAGTTGAATAAACCCGCTAATGCCTGTTAATGGATTGCGAATTTCATGCGCTGTACTTGCCGCAAGTGTTCCAATGAGTTCAAGCTTTTGTGCTTCATTTTGGTGGCGTTCCTGCTGGGTTTGTCGTCTTAAAATGATATATTGGACGAGTGTGAATAAGATATTTAAGAGAATAAATGCACTGGATAAAGGAAACAGCATCACAGACAGTACTTCACTAGTTGTCGCACGCTGCGGAAAAACCTCCAGCTTCCAGCTGTTTTCATCTAAATATGTAGACACGGTGCTATCACTTTCAGATGCTGGCTGTGGACCACTTGTAAACACAACGTCTCCATTTTGATTCAGCATCTTAAAATGAAGCTCTGGGTTTAATACATTCATAATATTTCTTAAATAATCAATTTGAATCGCAGCGACTAGCACATCCGTGACTTCGTCGTTCTCATTCAAAACAGGGACACAAATGGAGAGAATCCGCTGCTTAGTAATGCGGCTTACATAGTTATCTGTAATGACGGTCTGTTTTGTGACTTGAATACGTTTAAAGTAATCTCTAAATGACAGGTTGATTTTTTCCTTTAATGGTGTGGTGCTGGCTGTGACATTTCCTTTTTGGTCTAGGAGATACAGGCCTGAAAAACGAGGTTCTTGTTTATAGATTTTCTCTAGGATGTTTTGTACTCTTTTCGCTTCAAGCGGCTGGTCAAATCCCATGGCAAGGGAAGTTAATCTTGCTTCTGTTTCACTGATTAAATAATTCATTTGGTTTTTGTGAATATTTAACATAAGTGTAGCGGTTTGTTTGTTTTTTACATCAATTTTCTCAGTTTCTTTTTCGTAGATAAAATAACTAATGATGAGGGTTGGAATTACGACCAAAATAAGGTAAAGCTTGATCTTCTTCCAAAACCCTTTCAGTATACTCATGATTCATCGCTCCAACGTATTACCTAATAGACTTATTATAGCATTGAACCTATCTTTATTACGATGACTTGTGAGATTTTTAAAAAATTAGGTGATTCGTTCTGGTCTCTTTTTCATGCTAAAAATGGTTCAACATGTTGACATTTTACTTATTGTTTATTAATGTCACATTAGTGGGTTGCATTTCATAAAGGATGATAAAAAATGGAAAATCATAATGTTGAGAAATCTTTGAAATTATTTATTGTACTATCACGTGCCTATCGCTCCATTAATCACCACATGAACAAACATATTGTGAAGCACGGTCTGAATCCGACTGAATTTGCTGTATTAGAATTGCTGTATCATAAAGGTGATCAGCCGCTTCAGCAAATAGGTGATAAGATCTTACTCGCAAGCGGAAGCATCACGTATGTGGTTGATAAATTGGAGAAAAAAGAACTCCTTAGCCGGAAAGCTTGTGCAGAAGACCGCAGGGTGACATTTGCACATATTACGGAGCAGGGAAGAGCTTTGCTTGATGACATCTTCCCAGATCATGCAAAAGAGATTCACGAGATGATCAGTGTGCTTAGTGAAGAGGAGAAGGATGCCTGCATCGATATGCTCAAACATGTAGGACTGCGTGCCAAGCATTTATATGATCATAAAGAATAAACACATAAAAAAGGAAGCCGTTGGCTTCCTTTTTAGTATGTAGACTAATCCTCGCATATGGTGTCAGTCCTGCGCACCGATAAACGACAAGCGCTTTCAATCGCGCTCATAAGAAAGACAAAGGGCTAAAATAAACATCATTTTAGCCCTTTGTCATGATCTGAAAGGAAGCTGCTGGCTTCCTATTTATTTAGCTTTTTTCTCAATTGGCAAAATAAGAACTTCGACGCGTCTGTTTTTACTTCTGCCTTCTGCGGTATCGTTAGAGGCAATCGGTTTAAATTCACCGTAACCTTTTGTGCTAAAGTTCTCTTGGTCTAGGTTGCTGTTTTCAAGGAGAATATTTAAAAAGTTGACCGCACGAATGGCGCTTAAATACCAGTTGGATTCAAATTCAGAATTCCGAATCGGAACGTTATCTGTATGTCCGCTAATGACGATGTCACGAGCAGGGTTAATGACGAGCAGCTTGGATATTTCTTTGGCTAACGGAACATCCTGCGAGCGGATCACCGCTCGCCCAGAATCAAAGAAGATGCTGTCTTCAATTGTAATAAGCAGACCTTCATCCGTCAGCTTTGTTTCAAGCTTCGAACCAAGTTTTTTATCCGCAATGAATGAATCTACTTGCTTTTTAACCTTTGTTAATACCGCTTGGTCACGAGCTTTCGCTTTTGCTTCTTCTTCTTCATCTTCTGCTGATTTTTTGGTTTGATTGCTGTTTTCTGTTTCTTCGGTGCTCTGCATGCTTGATTGGTCCATTACGCCAGTGCCGCCAGTAAAGACAACATTAAACGATTTAGCCATCTGTTCATATTTTGCCGCATCAATGGAGCTAGATGCAAACAGCACAATGAAGAGGGCGAGAAGAAGCGTAAGAAGATCGGCGTAAGGGATCAGCCAAGACTCATCTACATGGTCTTCATGATCATGTTTTTTACGTTTCCTAGCCATTCTGTTTTTCTCCTTCTTCAATGACAAGATTTGCACGTTCTTTTGCTGGTAAGTACATCAGAAGTTTTTGCTCAATGACCTTTGGAGACTGGCCTTCAAGGACAGAAAGAATCCCTTCAATCATAATGAGACGAAGCTTTACTTCTTCCTTTGATTTACGCTTCAGCTTGTTAGCAAATGGATGCCACAACACATACCCTGTAAAAATCCCAAGCAGTGTGGCGACGAAGGCAGCACTAATCGCATGTCCAAGTGCTTCAATGTCTCCCATGTTTGCAAGTGCGGCAATAAGTCCGACAACGGCACCAAGTACCCCTAGAGTCGGAGCGTATGTACCAGCTTGTGTAAAGATTAATGCGCCTGACTGATGTCTCTCCGACATGGCATCGACTTCTTCAGTTAAGACGTCGCGAATAAATTCAGCACTTTGACCGTCAACTGCCATGCTTAAGCCGTTCTTTAGAAAATCGTCATCGACTTCCTCAAGATTTGCCTCTAATGCCAAAAGACCTTCACGACGAGCAATTTGTGCCCAGTTTGAAAATAGAGGAATCATTTCTTGTATCGTTGGAAGCTTGCTATCTTTGAAAATTTTGCCGAATAATTTTGGTGTTTTCTTAATTTCACTAGATGGGAAGGCAATGACAACAGCTGAAATTGTCCCAACCACAATGATCAATATAGCCGCCGGGTTGATAAGAGCGGTTAGACTCACACCTTTCAAAACCATACCGACACTCAGTGCAATAAATGCTAAAATAATACCAATTAACGATGTTTTGTCCATTATCTCACCAAATCCTTTAACTATCTTTTTCTATAGTTAATATCGGTGTCTTCTAGAAGGGTTTTAGTCAGAATATAAAATTAAGACAGTTTATGTGAAGAAATTTTGACGAAAGCGCTTTCTGAAAGCCGTAAAAAAAGAAACTCCCTCATATAAAAGGGAGTTTTCAACTTCATCTTTTTTGAGCTGTTTCATCTAAGAGCAATTCTTTTAATTTTTCTTCATGTATGATTTTGATCAAATCGTAGTTCCAATTGATCATGTGATCCATGTGATCCACCTCTTTTTCTTTTATCGTAAAGGAAAAGAGGCGGGGAAGCGTCGGCGCTCAGATGGAATTTAGACACTGCAACATGATGGAGCTGAAGATCCTCCTTAGGATGTACTTAGCTCTTTTTCACAACAATTTCGTCATGTTCAACATCGACTGTAAATCCAGTAAGTTGTTCTTCTTCAAGCAAGATGTCCGTCATTTGATCCTCAACATGCTCTTGAATCGTTCTTCGTAACGGACGAGCTCCAAATGCTGGATGGTAACCAAGTTCAGCGATTTTTTCTTTCGCTTCGTTTGTGACGTGAACAGTTAGATTTTGTTCTTTTAACTGCTCTGACAAATCTTTGAGCAGAAGATCCACAATTTTGACTAAATCGTCTTTATCTAATGAATCAAACTGAATGATGCTGTCAAAACGGTTCAAGAATTCCGGTTTGAAATAAGCGCTCAGTGAATCAATCAATGATTGTTCTTCGATGGCTTCTTCTTGTTCAGACTGGAATCCGACTTTGACTGCTTTTTTATCTGTGCTGCCAGCGTTACTTGTCATAATGATGACTGTGTCTTTAAAGCTGACGGTTCTGCCTTGGCTGTCTGTTAGCCGGCCATCTTCCATGATTTGAAGGAACATATGCTGGACATCAGGGTGCGCTTTTTCGATTTCATCGAGCAAAATGATGCTGTATGGTTTTCTGCGAACCTTTTCCGTGAGCTGTCCGGCTTCATCATGTCCAACGTAACCAGGAGGAGAACCGATGATTTTGGACACGGAGTGTTTCTCCATGTACTCACTCATATCTAAACGAATGATCGCTTCTTTTGAGCCAAATAATTCTTCCGCTAATGTTTTAGACAATTCGGTTTTCCCGACGCCTGTTGGCCCAACGAATAGGAAGGAGCCAGTTGGTCTGTGTTTTGATTTTAAGCCGGCTCTGCTTCTTTTTACGGCTTTCGCCACTTTTTCAACCGCATGTTCCTGACCAATGACGCGGGCTTTTAAGCGGACATCAATTTCTTTCATTTTTGTTTGTTCGTCTGCTTGTAGTTTGCCGACAGGGATACCTGTTTTTTGTTCTACAATCGACTGAATGTCCTCAGCTGTGACGACATGTTCTTTGTCATTTGTTTTGTTTTGCAATCTCGCTTCAATCGCTTCTTCTTCGTCTCGAAGCTTCGCTGCTTTTTCATATCGTTCTTCATTTAAAGCAGCTTGTTTTTCAGCGGCAATTTGCGCAAGACGGTTTGTTAATTCATCTTCACTTGCTGCATCAATGGAGAGATTCGCTTTTGAACCTGCTTCATCCATTAAATCAATGGCCTTATCCGGCAAGTGGCGGTCTTGAATATACCGCGAAGATAATTGAACACACGCTTTAATGGCTTCGTCAGAATAGGTGACGCCATGATAGGCTTCATACTTATCCTGAATGCCTTTTAAGATCTCGAATGCTTCATCCTGTGTTGGCTCATCAACGATGACAGGCTGGAACCTGCGTTCAAGGGCAGCATCTTTTTCAATCTGACGATACTCTTTTAATGTTGTCGCACCTACTAGCTGCAGTTCCCCTCGAGCTAGAGCTGGTTTCAAAATGTTTCCGGCATCCATTGACCCTTCGGCAGAGCCTGCGCCTACAAGAAGATGAATTTCATCAACGAATAAGATGATATTTTTACGGCTTTGCAATTCTTTGATTAATTGCTTCATCCGTTCCTCAAATTGACCTCGTACACCTGTGTTTGCCACAAGTGAAGAGACATCTAATAAATAAACTTGTTTGTTCTTTAATTTATTTGGTACATCTCCATTTGCAATTTTTAGTGCTAGTCCTTCGGCTATGGCCGTTTTACCAACACCAGGTTCACCAATGAGGACAGGATTGTTTTTATTTCTTCTATTTAAAATTTCAATGACTCTTGTGACTTCTTCATCACGGCCAATGACAGGATCGATTAAACCAGCATGTGCGCCATCCGTTAAGTTCCGGCCAAGCTCATCGAGTAAGCCTTTTTGTTTAGGCAGCTCTTGGCTCGTCGCATGTCCTGCTTGCTCAGAGAAGAATGAGCTGCCTCCGAAAAGGTTAGGACCCATTTTCATTTTTGACTGTTCCATCAAAGAGGTATAGCAGTCTTCACATAAAACCATTTGGCTACGGGACGAATTTACTTGCATATTCAGGCGAATAGTTGCTTCATTTACTTGACAATGTTGACAACGCATGAGCCATGACCTCCTTAAAATAAAGTTTGACTTTATTTGACCAATGAATGTTAAATAAAATGGTCTGTTGTTTGACCATCTTTGACTATAGTATACTCTGACCTATTTTGACTTTCAACTGTTTTGCTCATAGCTGAATGAAAAATCCTTTTTTGCATTTAATCATGGTTTGTCCTTCTTTTCAAGGAACTTGTCTCATAGGATAAAAAAGAGACAATCGAAAGTGATGGGTGCGGAGGGGTCATATGAAACGTTCAAATGAATCCGCTTTTCAGCTTGCCTTTGTATATGTAGGAACAGTGGTTGGAGCTGGGTTTGCGACAGGAAAAGAAATCGTAGAATTTTTTGTTCGTTTTGGCTGGATTGGATTGATCGGGATTTTGATTAGCGGTGTTATTTTTACCGGCCTTGGCGCAAAAATGATGCTTATTTCCAAACGAATTGAAGCGGAGTCTTATCAAGATATGAATCGGTTTTTATTTGGAGCTGCTGCGAGTCGATATATTAACATCGTCATGTTTTTTATATTACTAGGTGTGACGTCAGTGATGATTTCTGGCGCAGGCGCTATTTTTGAAGAACAACTTGGCATCTCAAAAGAATATGGTATTTTTTTAACGATTATTTTAAGTGTCATTGTCCTTTTTAAAGGTTCAAAAGGGTTATTTGGTGTCAATGTACTTGTCGTTCCAATGCTGATTTTCTTTTCGCTGATTGTGTTTCTAGACTCATTTGTGTTTAGTAGCGGTGAAAGCCACGTTCTGGGGCTGCAAATGGGAGAGGGCGAATGGATGTTGTCTGCGATTTCGTATGGTGCATTTAATTTAGCGCTGTCTCAAGCCGTATTAGTACCGGTCGCAAACGAAATGACATCCGAAGCCGTCATAAAAAGGGGAGCGGTGCTTGGAGGTCTGATGCTGACACTCATTCTGCTCGCCTGCTTTTTATCCCTTTCTTCATTAGATATGCTGGAGGCGTATGATATTCCGATGGCCCAAGTGGTGTATCAAGTCGCAAACTCTATTCATCTCATCTATTTATTCGTGATCTTTGGTGAAGTCTTTACATCCGTTATAGGGAATTTATACGGTCTCGAAAGACAGGTGAGGGCGTATATCCGATTGAACAGTATGTATACGATATCCTTTATTCTGCTTTGCTGTTATGTCATCAGTAAAATTGGATACGGCACACTCATTTCAACGGTTTACCCTGTTTTTGGCTATGTCAGTATCTTTTTTATCCTCTTTCTTTGTCTGAAAAAAGTGCCTGCATTAGGTGATAAGTAAAGAAGGGATAGCTTGTACACCAATTATGTGGTACACTATCCCCTGTGAAAATTGAACAAAAATCCGTGAAAACGGGAGAGGTTCTAGCAAAACCCTCTATAAAAAACTAAGGACTTGCCGTATCCTTGGATGTGGCATTTTTTATTTTTTATGGCTGGGACACCTCATACACATGTAAAGGTGTCTTTTCTTTTGAGAAAAATAGGGGTTTTCATGAACCTTTCAGATGCAGCTTTGTGCGGAGGTGCGGATCTGCAAAAGGAGGAAAAGGAAAAATGAAAAATGAAAAAGCGGTCGTTGTCTTTAGCGGGGGACAGGACAGTACGACATGTTTACTATGGGCACTTCAACAATTTAAAGAGGTTGAAACGGTAACCTTTCATTATAATCAGCGTCATCAAGAAGAAATTGATGTTGCCAAAAGAATTGCTGACAAGCTAGGTGTGAAAAATCATCTATTAGATATGTCTCTTTTAAATCAGCTTGCACCCAATGCCTTAACAAGAGATGACATTGATATTGAAGAAAAAGAAGGAGAACTGCCTTCCACATTTGTTCCGGGGAGAAACTTAGTTTTCTTATCATTTGCATCCATTCTTGCGTATCAAATTGGAGCACGTCATATTATCACGGGTGTGTGCGAGACAGACTTTAGCGGCTACCCAGATTGCCGAGATGAGTTTGTGAAATCTTGTAACGTCACCGTGAATTTGGCAATGGAAAAACCATTTGTCATCCATACGCCGCTCATGTGGCTGAATAAAGCTGAAACGTGGAAACTGGCTGATGAACTGAATGCGCTAGATTTTGTGAAAAATGAAACGCTCACTTGCTATAATGGCATCATTTCTGATGGCTGCGGGGAATGTCCTGCATGTAAACTTCGGAAAAATGGCTATGACACTTATATGGACATGAAGGAGGCGAACTAAATGCTTTCTCAAATCTATCCACAGACGAATCATCCATTTTCGTTTGAATTAAATAAAGATATGCATCTATCGGCAGCCCATTTTATCCCGAGAGAAGATGCTGGCGCTTGTAGCCGCGTACATGGTCATACGTATACGATTAACATTACGATTGCAGGAGATCATCTAGATGATTCAGGTTTCCTTGTGAATTTTAGCACGCTAAAAAAACTCATTCATGGACAGTACGACCATACACTGCTCAATGACCATGAAGAATTCTCATCGAATGATCCATATGCGATGCCAACCACTGAGGTTGTCGCAAAGACTGTGTATGATAAAGTGGCCGCATATTTAACGACTTTAGCGAACAAACCAGTATGTGTTCAAGTTTTTGTCAGAGAGACACCAACAAGCTACTGCATTTACCGTCCGAAACGAGTTGAGCTCAATGACTAAAGCGATTCCTGTCTTAGAAATCTTTGGTCCAACCATTCAAGGAGAAGGAATGGTCATTGGCCAAAAAACCATGTTTGTCAGAACGGCTGGCTGTGACTACTCTTGCAGCTGGTGTGATTCATCTTTTACATGGGATGGATCAGCTAAGCATGATATTCAGTGGCTTCAGGCAGAGGACATTGTAAAAGAGCTGAAGAGAATAGGTGGAAAGGCTTTTTCTCATGTCACCATTTCAGGTGGGAATCCTGCGCTTTTAAAACAAATGGAATCACTTATTGATTTATTGCATGAAGAAGGAATTGATACGGCGCTTGAAACGCAGGGAACGATGTATCAAGATTGGTTTTTGAAGATAGATGATTTAACCATTTCTCCAAAACCACCAAGTTCAAATATGAAAACCGATTTTACGAAACTTACACGTATCATAGATGAATTGAAAAATGGAAACAGATTGCAACATGCAAGCCTGAAGGTCGTGATCTTTGATGATCTTGATCTAGCCTATGCAAAGGATGTTCATGCGAAATACCCAGAACTCCCCTTTTATTTGCAAGTTGGAAATGATGATACGACGACAGCTGATGATGCGTACTTATTAACGCACTTATTAAAGAAATACGAAATGCTTGTAGATCAAGTAGCGCAAGATCCTGATTTGAATCGTGTGAGAGTCTTACCACAGCTGCACACGCTATTGTGGGGAAATAAACGAGGCGTATAGAAAGGAAGAGACAAAATGACGACAAGAAAACCAGAAGAATTAGAAGGTGTCACTTTACTAGGAAATCAGGGGACCAATTACTTGTTTGACTATGCACCACAAGTGCTTGAAACGTTCCCGAATAAACATACGAATAGAGATTATTTTGTGAAATTCAACTGCCCAGAATTCACATCACTTTGCCCGCAAACAGGGCAGCCAGATTTTGCGACCGTGTATATCAGCTACATCCCAAATGAAATCATGGTCGAAAGTAAATCATTAAAATTATATTTGTTCAGCTTCCGTAACCACGGTGACTTCCATGAGGATTGTATGAATATTATCATGAACGATCTCATTGAATTAATGGACCCAAGATATATCGAAGTATGGGGCAAATTTACACCAAGAGGCGGTATTTCAATTGATCCGTATACGAACTACGGAAAACCTGGGACAAAGTATGAAGAGATGGCATCTTATCGTATGATGAATCACGATATGTATCCAGAAACGATTGATAATCGCTAATAAATAGAAAAGACATGTGGATGACATGTCTTTTTTTATGGAATAGATTATGATGGCATATAAAAAAAGAGAAGAGTCATGTCACTCTTCTCATACCAATAGGAATAGAACTTGCTAGGACGGCTGGGGGCTACCAGCTCGTATGTATAGTATACACGACAGAACGTATGTTTGTAAAGGTGTATCATGCTTTTATTCTTCATATATTTACTTTAAGATAAAATTGAAACGAGCGAATGAAAATGGAGGCGTTTGTGTTGGCAAACAAAGAAGACAAAACAGAGAAGATGCTAATGGAATTAAGGGAAGAGCTTCAGATGCTTGAACATCAAAACAAAGAACGATATAAATGGAGTGCCTCCACATTACTTGGAGTGATCGCCCTTTTAATTGATAAAGGCGTGATAACACCTGAAGAAGTTGATATGTACAAAACAAAAGCGGAAATGCAAACCTTTCACGCGCAAAAAGACTGACGCCACTTTATATGGTTGTCAGCCTTTTTCATATGTGATTGTCAAAAGAGAACAGAGCTGTTACACGAGTCAGCTTTGCTGTGTATATCTTTATGTAACGGTAGTCTGAATTGAGGATTGCAAATTAATGTACGGAGTCTTTGATGATTTTATAGTTTTTATGATTAACGACTGTTAGTGAATCCAGTTCTAAATCTCTATAGTTGTCCATAATGGTGACATCCACAATAACAGAGTTTTCATTCACTTTTTCAACTACACCTGTTAAACCATTTCTAAATTCGATCACATTCCCAATTTTTGCAATCTTCAACCGATCCCTCTCCTTTAAAAACAGATTTCATTCCCTATTAAAAAGTATTTTGCAATATTTTCATACCAATGTAAAGGATAAAGACGTTTTTCTTTCGTTTTCGTTGTACGCTTTGAAAACGAATGGTATATTTAATATTTGATCAAGGCTGAAAAGGAGCGGTTTTTTTGACTGAAGAACACATCAACACAATACTAGAATCATTACGGAATGGTACTGAAAAACAAGTGACCATTCAAAAGGATGATTTTTTAACATTTCGTTCTGTATTGGTCAATCAAGATGATTTTAAACATTTTCGCGGAATCGCCAAGCATGGTGGAGATGTTATTTTTGAATATCTTAAAGAAGCAAGAAGCTAAAGCTTTTTCTCATTCATGAGAAAAAGCTTTTTATTTTGGTTCTTTTGTCACACTTCAAACCAGCTTGATACATATGAAAAGAAAATGTAATAACCCATAATCAGGAGCATAAGGATGATTATAGGCTAAAAAGAGACTATATTAAACGCTTACATTACCAATTCATGCGTATTTCAACTAGGACATGCCATTTAATGACGGAATTTGGACAGGCATGAAAATCTTTGTGCGTGAAAATAGAAGAAGCTCTTGTTAGAGTGGACAAGTATCTTACGGCCTACATTAATTAAGGGAGGAATGAGGCGAATGATCAAAATTCATACAGCTCTTTTTGCCATCCTTATGCTCATCTCAGCGATCAAGATGGACAATATACAAGAGCAAGAGGGCACATTAAGTCAGAAACTTGAACAAGCACCTGAAAAGCATCAGCTTTCATATATAGATCAAGATAATAAGCATACCGTGATTCCTGCGTTTTCAGAGGAGAAACATCAGCCGAAAGTGAAAATGCTAAGCACATCAACAGAGGAAAAGGCATCAAAACCGAGGCCGAAGCCGAAGAAAAAGGAAACGGCAAAGCCAGCAAGCTCAAGAAATGAATCACACTATTCTAATGAAGAAATGGACTTGCTTTCTCGCTTGGTACATGCCGAAGCAAAAGGTGAATCTTACGCAGGGAAAAAAGCTGTAGCAAGCGTCGTCTTAAACCGCGTGGAACACCGCTCTTTTCCTGACAGTGTCAGAGGCGTGATTTATCAGCGAAATGCCTTCCAGCCCGTATCAAATGGAAGTATCAATGATAAGGCAGACCAGGATTCCGTAAAAGCTGTGAAGCAGGTTGTCAAAGAAGATGACAGAACAACAAAGGCGATTTATTTTTATAATCCAAAAACGGCGACAGATAACTGGATTCGTTCTCGTAAAATTGTAGAACGCATTGGCCGTCACGTGTTTGCAGTGTAAAGAAAAGCAGCGATCAATCAGTCGCTGTTTTTTTGTCTTCAATTATTAAAATATTTTCAGGACTTGTCTCATAGAATGTGAAAAGAATTTGCTTTTAGACAAGGGGAGGCTACATGAATCGATTTGTAAAAGGGGTCATTCTGCTATCTGTCGCAGCTTTCATTGCTGAGTGTATCGAGTTTTTAGTCAATATGATTTTAGCGAGAGAGCTTGGAGAACATGGAATGGGTTTATATATGAGCATCCTTCCCATCATCATGCTTGTGCTTGTGATCGCCAGCTTGGAGCTGCCAGTCTCCATTTCTAAATTCATTGCAGAATCGCATGAGCGGCTTCATAAAAGTATGCTTCGCCATGCATTTAAAATGACGCTTGTGGTGACATGCACAACAACGACAATAGCAGCCATTGTACTGCCTATCATTCCTGTATTTCAATCGTATCATCCGCTGATGAAGGGCTTGGTTCTGTCACTTATTCCAATCATCGCATTTACGTCCATTGCACGCGGCTATTTTATGGGCAAGCAGCAAATGGGCAGAATTGCTCTAGCCAATATGCTGAAAAAAACGATCCAGCTTATCTGTTTGTTTTTGTTTTTTCATTGGTATTCGTTTGATATTGAAACAGCGGTGCTTATCGCGATTGGTGTGATTGTTGCAAGTGATCTCGTCGTCTTTATCTATTTATATTCCCAATACGTCATGGCGAAAAATGCTGTGAATGTCAGATCGGTTGAGTTAAGAGGGATTGACGTCAGAAAACGTTTGTTAGCAGTCTCCATCCCGACAACAGGTATGCGTATCTTTCATGCCATTGCTAATGCGGTTGAACCGTTTTTAATCAAAGGAGCCCTCGTTGCAGCGGGCATTTCTGGTACGCTTGCTGTTGATCATTACGGAATGCTTGCTGGCGTAGCGATGTCGATTGGTTTTTTTCCGGCGTTTATCGCTCATTCCATTATGATTGTGATGATTCCGAATGTATCAGAAGCCTATGCCTTGGGGCAGTATGATCTCGTGAAAAAACGTGTCAGACAAGCGATTCTCATTACGTTTGGCTATGGGGTGCCAGCCGTGATGATCATGTATTATTTCGCTTATCCGCTCACGCAGCTCTTTTTTGACTCACCTCAAGCAGCCGTCTACTTGCAGCTGCTATGGCCTTACTTCTTATGCCACTTGTTCGTCATGCCGTTTCAAGCGTGTTTAATTGGTATGGGTCTCATTAAAGATGTGTTCCTACATAATATATGGGTGCACGTGGTGTCGTTCTCTATGGTGTATTTTCTAGGATCCATCGAATCCTTAAATATGATGGGCGTTATCTTAGGAATGAACACGGGGATGCTGCTTTTAACGGCTTTGCATTATGCGACGATTTGCAAGGAACTCGGCGTCTCCATGTTTCTTACATTGAAAAAAGCTTGAATGTCATGTGCAGCTAGCGGGCAAGCTATAGGAAAATCAGGAAGGAAGATGCTGATGAATCGTAAATATCTACCCGCCAGTCTTCTCATGATGACCCTTCTTTTATTTCTGATGAACATAGAGGCTGAAGCAAAAGAGCCTGTAATGGCGCCGAGGATAGAAGCTCCTACATTAACAGGTGAAACGCAGGTGATCCCGGTGAAAGGGAAGCGGACCATTCTGCATTTTTGGACAACGTGGTGCCCGTCCTGCAAAATGGAGCTGCCAGCCTTTGAACAGATCGTAAAAGAAAATCAAAGTGATGTAGACATACTGACTGTGAATTTACTTGGTGCTGAGCAAAGCAAGCATGCAGTTGCCCAATTTGTGAAAGACAGAAAGTTCACATTTCCGATCGTTCTCGATGAGCACGGCGAAATGATGAAGAAATACCAAATTATTACGATCCCGACGACTTTTTTCATCAATGAAAAGGGTGAAGTGGTCAAAAACCATGTAGGTCCGCTGACGAAAAAACAAATCAAAGAGTGGACAAATTCGTAGAACACAAGCTTTCTGTAAAGAACCAATGGGCGATCCGTTGGTTCTTTTTTGTGTTCAATTACCTTTCAGATGAATAAAATGTGCTCAGAAAGAGGAAGAAATGTCGGATACTAATAATGATAATTATTATCAAAAAGAAATTATAATAATTATTAATTGAAAATTGATCAGAACCTGTTATAATGAGTTACAGACCTATAAAAAGCTTGAAATAGCAGAAAATATAGATGATAAACGGAACGGGCAACGATTGATAATGTGAAAATCATTATCAATTAGAGAGGAGAAAGTAATCATGAATGAGAATACAGCACTTTATCAAACGACAGATCAAAAGGGATCCAACTCGCTCTTTCAAAAATGGGCACAGCACGGGGAATTAATCGCAGCAGGCATTTCGGGGATTCTCATCTTGATTGGATGGTTTCTAAAGGATGAAACGATGTGGAGTATTCCTCTTTTCATTCTTGCTTTTGTTATTGGTGGTTTTGCAAAGGCAAAGGAAGGAATTGAAGAAACCATTTCATCCAAGACATTAAATGTAGAACTTTTAATGATATTTGCTGCGATAGGCTCAGCGATCATTGGCTACTGGGCAGAGGGCGCCATTTTAATTTTTATTTTTTCGCTTAGCGGTGCGCTAGAAACGTATACGTCAAATAAAAGTAAAAAAGACTTAACGGCCTTAATGAGTATCGCTCCAGATGAAGCCACTTTAATTGAAGAAGATGGCACCACCATCCAAATCGCTGCTTCTTCACTTACGCCAGGCGACCGTATTTTAATCAAAGCGGGCGAACGAATTGCAGCAGATGGTGTGATCATGAGCGGAAGAACAAGTGTAGACGAATCTGCCTTAACGGGTGAATCGGTGCCTCAGGAAAAAGGGCAAGGGGAAGATGTGTTTGCAGGAACAGTGAATTTAAATGGTTCATTAACAGTAGAAGTAACAAAACATAATGAAGAAACACTTTTTCATAAAATCATTAAGCTTGTGGAATCTGCACAAGAAAGTGTATCGCCAAGCCAAGCATTTATTGAAAAATTTGAAGGTGCCTATGTAAAAGGTGTGCTCATCACTGTGGCGATTTTAATGTTCCTTCCTCATTTTGTACTTGGCTGGAGCATGAGTGAAACGTTTTACCGTGCGATGGTGTTTATGGTGGTTGCCTCGCCTTGTGCACTTGTTGCCTCAATTATGCCAGCAGCTCTTTCACTCATCTCAAACGGTGCAAGAAACGGTATGCTTGTAAAAGGAAGTGTCTTTTTAGAAAAACTGGGTACAAGTACGATGATTGCATTTGATAAAACGGGTACGATTACAAGTGGAAAACCAGCTGTTGAAAAAGTGGTTTTGGCAAAAGGGCAAAATGAATCGACCTTTTATCAAGCGCTCTATCAAATTGAAAGTCAGTCAAACCATCCATTAGCTAAAGCCATTTCTGATATGGCAAAAGAGCATCATACAGAGCGGGCAGCCCACGTAACCATTGAAGAAACATCAGGTTTTGGTGTGGAAGCACAATTAAATGAGGACACATGGCGGATTGGGAAGAAAGATTTTGCCGGAAAAGCTTCAATGGATCGTGATATTGAAGTGAATGGTGATGTTCTTTCATCCAAAGGATATACAGTTGTCTATGTTCAAAAAAATCAAGAAGTCGTCGGCTGTCTCGGTTTGAAGGATCAAATCAGACCTGAGGCCAAAAAAATGATTCAGGAGCTGAATGATTTAGGCATCCAAACCGTCATGCTCACAGGGGATCAGCAAAAAACAGCTGAAGCGATTGCAGAGGAAGCGGGCATCCAAACCGTTGTCGCTGAATGTCTTCCAGATGAAAAGGTACATGAAGTCAATCAACTGAAAAAACAAGGTGATTCGATCATTATGGTCGGAGATGGAATCAATGATGCACCTGCACTCGCCACAGCGGATGTTGGCGTCGCAATGGGCGGAGGCACAGATGTTGCTTTAGAAACAGCAGATCTCATTTTAATGAAAAATAACTTAAACAATCTAACAAAGATGATCCGTCTTTCAAGAAAGATGAACCGAATCATTAAACAAAACATCATCTTTTCATTAACAGTTATTTGTTTGTTAATCTGTGCGAATTTCTTACAAGTTCTTGATTTACCTTTTGGTGTCATTGGGCATGAAGGCAGTACGATTTTGGTTATTTTAAACGGACTTCGTTTGCTTCGTGCTTCTTAAGCAAATCACAAAAGCGCACTGGCTTTAGGTCAGTGCGCTTTTGTGCGAAATACAGTGAAAACTGATACAATAGATCAGTAGTCAAACGTGTGAGGAGGATCACGATGAATCGAATGAAAAACTTGTCTTCTTGGCTTAAGAAAAAAGACATTCAAGGTGCATTTATACATACAAAGGAGAATGTATTCTATCTATCTGGATACTTCACAGAGCCGCATGAAAGAGTGATGGGGCTGTTTGTTTTTCAGGAAGCAGATCCATTTTTCATTTTGCCTAAGATGGAAGTTGAGCAAGCAAAAAATGCGGGATGGGCTGGAGATCTCATTGGATATGAAGACCATGAAAACCCCTTTGATTTCATACAAAAGGCACTAGAAAAACGAGGAGTAAAAGCGACTCGCCTAGCGATTGAAAAAGAATCCATTCCTTTGCAAAGAGCAGAGCAGCTTCAAGCTGTCACTGGGGCAGAAACATTCGTTCGGGCAGAAGATGTGCTCAATCAGCTAAGACTAATTAAAGACGAAGCTGAAATTGAAACATTGAAAAAAGCTGCTCAATTGGCAGACGAAGGCGTCAAAATTGGGGTTCATGCCCTAAAAGAAGGGGTGACGGAAACCGAAGTTCTTGCTGTCATCGAATATGAACTGAAGAAAAAAGGCATTCAGGGCATGTCCTTTTCAACCATGGTACTATTCGGAGAAAAATCAGGAGAACCTCATGGAAATCCGGGGCAGGCAGCCTTGAAAAAAGGTGATTTTGTTTTATTTGACCTCGGCGTGATTGTGGATGGCTATTGTTCAGATATTACAAGAACCTTCATCTATCAAGAAGCGTCTGAACAACAAAAAGATATTTACAACACCGTCTTGAAAGCCGAATTGGCAGCACTTGATATGAGCCAGCCGGGTGTGAGAATTGGTGACCTTGACTTAAAAGCAAGAGGGCTGATCGCAGAAGCAGGATATGGCGAATACTTCCCGCACCGTCTAGGGCATGGACTCGGGGTTTCTGTTCATGAGTTCCCTTCTATGAGTCAAGCAAATGATGACCTTCTAAAAGAAGGGATGGTCTATACGATCGAGCCGGGTATTTATGTACCAGGAGTCGGCGGGGTTAGAATTGAAGACGATGTTCTCATTACAAAAGATGGCCCAGTCACCTTAACCAATTATCCAAAAGAGTTGACGATCATCAAGTAATGAAAAAAATCACGATGAACGTCCAAGTATTGGGAGCGTCATCGTGATTTTTTTGTCACTCTTTGCGATCCTTATCAACAAAAAAATCATCAATTGATTGAAACGGCTTGATTTTATGTTCTTTTCCTAAAGGATGTAGTGCGAATCGAGCAGAAAACAAAATAGTCAAACATAATATGATCCATATGATAATACCCATCTTGAATTCCCCTTTCCACCCAGTGATTTGTTCAGCTCACATACATCTTAAAGTATGAAACGCTTACCATATCAAGAGAAAGTAGGAGAAAAAATGCCTAACATAAGGGATATTGCGAAAAGAGCGGGTGTATCGGTTACCACCGTATCACGAGTGATGAATGATCATCCTTATGTCAAAGAAGAAAAGCGAGAGCGCGTACTTAGTGCGATGAAAGAGCTCAAATATACACGGAATATTCAGGCAGTTCATTTAGCGAAGGGCTATTCCAATATGCTTGGAATTGTACTTCCGACAATTGATCACTCCTATTTCAGCGGAATTGTCACAGGGATTGCAGAGAAAGCACAGGAGTGCGGAATGCATTTTGCCTTGTTTCAAACAGGATATGACCCATTAAAGGAAAAAGAAGCATTAATGAGCTTAAAAGAGCAGCGTGTGGATGGTTTAATCTTTTGCTCAAATGCGTTAAGTGATCGAGAAATTTTAAAGTGGCAGGAATCTGGTCCTATTATCTTTTGTCATCCTACTCCGCATGATACATGTTCATCGGTATCGATTGCGCATGATCAGGCTTTTAAGGAAGGGCTTGAACACTTAGCGGCATGCGGTCATGAGCGAATCGCAATCGTTCTTGCTAGAACAGAAGGGGAGAACAGCCAAGTTCGCATTCAGACTTATCAAGAAATGATGCGGTCGCTTGGGCAGGACATTGATGATGAATGGGTCATTGAAGGAAAACTAACCATTTTTGATGGCAAGCAATTATTTACAGAATGGAAAGAGATGAAAAATCGTCCGACAGCCTTACTGATTACAAACGATGATGTCTCAGCAGGTTTTTTACTAGAGGCACAGCGTCACCAAATAAACGTTGGAGAATCACCAGCCATACTTGGCTTTCAAAACGATCAATTGAGTGAAGCATTGGGGATTTCTAGTATAGATATTCCCCTCAAACAAATGGGGCAGGAAGCATTTGACTTGTTCAACCAAGTATTACAAGGTGAGGCACCAGAAAAAAGGGTGCTGTCATATCGACTCGTTGAGCGCACAACGACTATTTTGAAAAACAATCGTTGACGCACGTTTCATCTGTTTTGTACGATAAGAAGGATTGAATAAGAAGGAGGTGGGGATGTTCATGGAATCCTTCACCGTTGATAAAGCGTTAAATAATAATGTCATCATCGCAAAACACCCTTCTTTAGGCGAAGTGGTCCTGATTGATAAAGGGATCGGCTTTGGGAAAAAATCGGGTGACGTTCTCGATCAAGCGGCATTTGAGAAAATGTTTGTGTTAAAGAATACAAAAGAGCAAACAGAATACAAACAATTGCTGCACCACATTAATGAGGACATGATTGAGCTTGCCAATGACGTCATTTATCATATACGAGAAAAAATGGGGCATCGTTTAAATGAGCATATTCATATTGCATTGACAGATCATATTGCCTTTAGTTTTAAACGAGTTAAGCAAGGCTATGATATCACCAATCCTTTTATGCTTGAAACGAAATCCTTATACCCGAAAGAATACGAGGTCGCAAAGGAAGTCGTGGAACTGATAAATGCGCGGCCAGATGTTGAAACAAAGCTGCCCGAAGGAGAGATTGGGTTTATTGCGCTCCACATTCACTCTGCTTTAACGAACCGGCCTTTATCCGAGGTCAACCGTCATTCGCAGCTCATGACACAAATGGTCCAAGTCATAGAAGATGCATTTCATATGAAAGTAGATAGAGAAAGTATTCATTATTTACGCTTACTGCGCCATATTACGTTTTCGATTGAGCGTATTAAACGGGAAGAATCATTAGAGGAGCCAGAAAAGTTGCTTCATCTATTGAAAAATGAATATCCTTTATGCTACAATACTGCTTGGAAAATGATCAAAATTTTGCAACATGCATTGAAAAAGCCTGTACAAGATGCCGAAGCTGTCTATTTGACACTTCACCTGTACAGATTGACGAATAAAATTTCATAGTTTCCTTGAAACGTGTAACTGATTCGATCAGGCATGAGTGACTTAAGGTAAATACAGGATAAGATCCTGTTATTTGCGCAACCTTATATCACCATGCCTTTTTTGTGTTCTGAAAGTGAAATGTAAACGGTTAATTATGAAATGTACGTCAGTGAATAATTGAAATGCATGTTGTAAGCGAAAACAAAAGGAGGTTCAACCAGTGTTTAAATCACTTTTTGGTGTGTTGCAAAAAATTGGACGAGCACTTATGCTTCCAGTTGCGATCCTTCCTGCTGCTGGTATTTTACTAGCACTCGGAAATGCGATGCAAAATCCGCAGCTGATTGATGTCGCTCAATTTTTAAGCAATGATACAATTCAGCTTGTTGCTAGTGTTATGGAGAATGCGGGGAATATTGTCTTCTCGAATCTTCCGCTCCTATTTGCTGTAGGGGTTGCCATCGGTCTTGCCAATGGAGACGGTGTGGCAGGGATTGCCGCGATCATCGGTTACCTTGTCATGAACGTAACGATGAGTGCCGTATTAATGGCCAACGGTTCCATTCCATCCGATTCAATCAAATTGGCTAAGTTCTTTAAGGAAAGTCATCCAGCGTATGTGAATATGCTCGGCATACCGACCTTGTCTACCGGCGTTTTTGGCGGGATTATTGTCGGGGTATTAGCCGCTTATATGTTTAATAAATTTTACAAAATTGAGCTCCCGCAATATCTTGGCTTCTTTGCTGGTAAGCGTTTTGTTCCAATTGTTACGTCGATTTCAGCACTTATTTTAGGGCTTTTGATGCTCGTCATTTGGCCGCCAATCCAAGGTGCATTGAACTCATTTTCAACTGGACTGCTTGCAGCGAATGAGCCGCTGGCTGCCTTTGTATTCGGTGTCATTGAACGCTCATTAATTCCGTTTGGTCTACACCACATATTCTACGCACCATTCTGGTATGAATTTTTTAGCTATAAGAGCTTATCAGGAGATATTATCCGTGGTGACCAGCGTATTTTCATGGCGCAAATCAAAGATGGTGTTCAGCTGACAGCTGGGACATTCATGACAGGGAAATATCCGTTCATGATGTTTGGACTTCCAGCAGCAGCACTTGCGATTTACCATGAAGCAAAACCTAAGAATAAAAAACTTGTAGCAGGAATTATGGGATCAGCGGCCCTTACTTCTTTCCTAACAGGGATCACTGAACCGCTTGAATTTTCATTCTTGTTTGTTGCACCGATATTATTTGCGATTCACTGTGTATTTGCTGGATTATCCTTTATGATAATGGATATTCTAAACGTGAAAATCGGAATGACCTTCTCAGGAGGGTTAATCGACTTCTTCCTATTTGGTATCCTGCCGAATAGAACCGCTTGGTGGCTTGTTATTCCAGTCGGTCTCGTACTGGCTGTCATTTACTACTTCGGATTCAGATTTGCGATTCGCAAGTTTAATCTGAAAACGCCAGGACGAGAAGATGAAGCAGCTGACGGTGCAAGTAGCGCTCAATCTGGAAAAGGCGATGACTTACCTTATGAAATTCTTGAAGCAATGGGTGACCAAGAAAACATTAAACACCTAGATGCTTGTATTACGCGTTTACGTGTCACTGTAAATGATCAGAAAAAAGTGGATAAAGACCGCTTGAAAAAGCTTGGTGCTTCAGGTGTCCTTGAAGTAGGGAATAACATCCAGGCCATCTTTGGTCCACGCTCTGATAATTTAAAAACACAAATGCAAGACATTATTGCAGGGCGCACACCTCGACCAGCGAAAGACCCTTCTGCAAAAGAAGAAGTCAGTCAGCAGGTTGAAGAAGTCATTGCAAAACCGCTTCAAAACGAACAAGGGGAAGAAACGTTTGCTTCACCAATTACAGGGGAGCTGCATCCAATTACAGATGTGCCAGATCAAGTATTCTCAGGGAAAATGATGGGTGACGGTTTTGCTATCTTGCCAAAAGAGGGAACAGTGGTTTCACCAGTAAGAGGAAAAATCTTAAATGTGTTCCCAACAAAACACGCCATCGGCCTCCAGTCTGATGGTGGACTTGAAATCTTGATTCACTTCGGGATTGATACAGTCAGCCTCAAAGGAGAAGGATTTGAAGCATTTGTACAAGAGGGAGACCAAGTAGAAATCGGTCAAAAACTTTTAGAGGTTGATATTGATAAAATTAAGTCAGAAGTACCATCTTTAATGACACCAATTGTATTTACAAACTTAAGTGAAGGACAATTTATTGACCTTCAAGAATCCGGTGAAATCAAAGCTGGCCAAGAAAACATCATGAAAATTTCAAAATAATTTTCATAACTGCCGTTCTTGTTAGATGACAAGCTCGGCAGTATGATATAATATTGTGGATGTATGAAATGTATAAAAAGGAGATTGATAAAAATGGCTCAACAAACATTCAAAGTAACTGCAGATTCTGGAATTCACGCACGTCCTGCAACAGTTCTTGTACAAACTGCTAGTAAATATGATGCTGATATCAACTTAGAATATAATGGTAAAACAGTGAACCTGAAATCTATTATGGGTGTAATGTCTCTAGGAATTGCGAAAGGTGCTACAATCACAATCTCTGCTTCTGGTTCTGATGAAAATGATGCACTTGCTGCGCTAAAAGACACAATGAAAAGTGAAGGCCTAGGCGAGTAATGCAACAACTGAAAGGAATCGGTGCTTCAGCAGGCGTTGCGATTGCAAAAGCATATCGTCTAGAAGAACCAGATTTAACAGTTCACCAAAAAGACATCAATGATCCAGAGACAGAAGTGAAACGCTTTGAAGAAGCAATTCATGTTTCAAAGCAAGAACTTGAAGCAATTAAAGAACATGCGCTAAAAGAACTTGGCCAAGATAAAGCGGATATTTTTTCTGCACACCTTCTTGTGTTAAGTGATCCAGAGCTGCTCAACCCAGTGAAGGATAAAATCACATCGGATAAAGTAAATGCTGAATTTGCTTTAAAAGAAACAGCAACAATGTTTGTTACAATGTTTGAAGCAATGGACAATGAATACATGAAAGAACGTGCAGCGGATATTCGCGACGTTACAAAACGTGTCACTGGTCATTTGCTAGGCGTTGACATTCCGAATCCAAGCATGATTTCTGAAGAAGTCATTATCATTGCTGAAGATTTAACACCTTCTGATACAGCTCAGCTGAACAGACAATTCGTCAAAGGCTTTGCGACAGATATCGGTGGTCGTACTTCTCACTCAGCGATTATGGCTAGATCAATGGAAATTCCAGCAGTTGTTGGGACAAAAGAAGCAACAAAAACGGTGAAAAACAATGATCTGATCATTGTTGATGGTATTAGTGGAGACGTCATCATTCAGCCTTCTGAAGATGAAGTGAAAGCGTATCAAAAAAAGCATGAAGACTACTTAGCTCAAAAAGCGGAATGGGCGAAACTTGTTGACCAGCCAACGGTCACAAAAGACGGCGTTCACGTAGAGTTAGCTGCGAATATTGGAACACCTGAAGATGTGAAAGGTGTACTTGAAAATGGCGGCGAAGCAGTTGGATTGTACCGTACAGAATTTTTATACATGGGCAGAGATCAGCTCCCAACAGAAGAAGAGCAGTTCGATGCGTATAAAACCGTTTTAGAGAAGATGGAAGGCAAAGCAGTGGTTGTCCGCACACTAGATATTGGTGGCGATAAAGAACTTCCTTACTTGCAGCTTCCAAAAGAAATGAACCCGTTCCTTGGCTATAGAGCGATCCGCCTTTGCCTTGAAGAGCAGGAGATTTTCAGAACACAGCTACGCGCGTTACTTCGTGCAAGTACATATGGAAACTTGAAAATCATGTTCCCTATGATCGCGACGTTATCAGAATTTAGAGAAGCAAAAGCTATTTTACTTGAAGAAAAAGAAGCATTGGTTGCTGCTGGTACAGAAGTATCTGATTCCATTGAAATCGGAATGATGGTAGAAATTCCATCAACAGCTGTTATCGCAGATCAATTTGCAAAAGAAGTAGATTTCTTCAGTATTGGAACAAATGATTTGATTCAATACACAATGGCTGCTGATCGAATGAACGAACGAGTGTCTTATCTTTACCAGCCATACAATCCAGCTATTTTACGCCTCATAACGCTTGTGATTGAAGCAGCGCATAAAGAAGGTAAATGGGTTGGCATGTGCGGTGAGATGGCAGGAGATGAAATCGCAATCCCGCTCCTACTTGGATTAGGATTAGATGAATTTTCAATGAGCGCAACATCGATTCTTCCAGCAAGAACGCAGTTAAGCAAGCTTTCTAAGGAAGAAGCTGCATCATTTAAAGAGCATATCTTATCACTGAGTACAACTGAAGAAGTGGTTGATTTCGTGAAAAAAACGTTTCAACATAACTAGGTGATGTAAACCAGACAGGTCAAACTGTCTGGTTTTTTTGTCGAATTTTATCATAATCAGTCATATCGCTTGCAGAGAAGGGCATCCTAAAATAAAAAAATGGAGGTGACCAGTTTGTCTTTCTCTAACTATAAGCCGGGTGATCAAGTATATGTCATTTATCGAAATCCACATGCA
This sequence comes from Bacillus sp. FSL R5-0397, assembly GCF_038593395.1. Taxonomy (NCBI): domain Bacteria; kingdom Bacillati; phylum Bacillota; class Bacilli; order Caryophanales; family Bacillaceae; genus Bacillus; species Bacillus sp. FSL R5-0397. The sequence continues at coordinate 1,331,969 of NZ_CP151992.1, forward strand.
GCCAATGTCGCACAAATTAAAGAAGCGGAAATCGTTTCACACCCTTACAATGAGCAAGAGCTTGCGCTATTTCTACTTGAAACATATCACCCATTAGCCCCTGATGATGCCGTATTTCCAACATACGAAGAAGCAGAAGCCCTTTATCAAGATCTGTTTGAATAAGGGAGATTTTAGAAAGGATAGAAGCCATCCTGAGAGGTTAAAGTAACGATATGAACCTATAAGGTAAGGATGTGCTAATTATGATCAAACCGTTCGTTCCCCAGCTTGTGTATATTGAACCTCGGGCGCTAGAGTACCCATTAGGACAAGAGCTGAAAGAAAAGTTTGAAGGCATGGGAATTGAAATTAGAGAAACAACCTCACACAACCAAGTGAGAAATATTCCGGGGAAAAATGATTTGCAAAAGTACCGTAATGCAAAGTCGACGCTCGTTATCGGCGTGAGAAAAACCTTAAAATTTGATACATCTAAACCATCTGCAGAGTATGCCATTCCGTTTGCGACAGGATGCATGGGGCATTGCCATTATTGCTACCTGCAAACGACTATGGGGAGTAAGCCGTACATTCGCACATATGTCAATGTAGAAGAGATCTTAGATCAGGCTGAACAGTACATGAACGAGCGTGCGCCTGATATCACGCGATTTGAAGCCTCGTGTACATCTGATATCGTCGGAATTGACCATTTGACTCACACACTCAAACGAGCGATTGAATACTTTGGTCAAACCGATCTTGGCAAACTACGCTTTGTTACAAAATTTCATCATGTAGACCATTTGTTAGATGCAAAACACAATGGACGAACAAGATTCCGTTTTAGTATCAATGCCGATTATGTCATTAAATATTTCGAACCTGGAACATCACCACTCGATCAGCGGATTGAAGCGGCTGTAAAGGTAGCAAAAGCAGGCTATCCACTGGGCTTTATTATTGCCCCTATTTACATTCATGAAGGCTGGCAAGAGGGCTATAAAGTCCTATTTGAAAAACTCGATGCAGCTCTTTCTGAAGAAGTGAGACAAGATATCACCTTTGAAATGATTCAGCACCGTTTTACAAAACCGGCGAAGCGTGTCATCCAAAAAAACTATCCAAAAACAAAACTAGAACTAGATGAAGAAAAGAGAAGATATAAGTGGGGTAGATATGGAATTGGAAAATATATCTATCAAAAAGATGAAGAACAAGAACTTAGACAGACATTAGAATCATATATAGAACAGTACTTTCCGTCTGCAAAAATTGAATATTTTACTTAAAACAAGTCATTATGGCTTGTTTTTTCTATTTAAATTTTCTTACAACTATTGAATGCGGTACCAATTTTGCCGATATACACATTAAGATGCGAAAGTAGGATGTAGGGGTGATGAGATGTTTAAGAAACTTCAAGTGAGAATAGCTGTTTTCATCTCAGTTATTTTAATTTTAACCGTTGTCGCAGTTCAAGTGGGTTCCAATTTAGTATTAAGACCACTGATTGAACGAGATGCGAAAACAACGACAGCAGCAACGGCAGAAAGCATGAGAGACATCATAGCACTAAAGCTTGAGAATTACGGTGATACGATTAACAAATTGGCAACAAGTACACTTACTGAAGATTTTGCACAGAAACAAACAAAGCAGACATTGGCATTTGAAAACGATGAATTAAAAGGATTGCAGGAGCAGGATGAACTCATCTCGCTTGCCTATATAGGAACAAGTGATGGTAAAATGTTCGCTTTCCCGGAGTCCGATTTTGGTGAAGGGTATGATCCGTCTAAACGAGACTGGTATATTCAAGCGGCTGAAAAGCCTGACGAAGTCCTATGGACAGATCCGTACATTGATAAAGCAACAAATGAAATGGTCGTTTCAGCCACAAAGGCGATCGTACGAAACGGGAAAGTAGTCGGTGTCGCTGGACTTGACTTGAAACTGGCTTCCATTCAGTCTTATATAAAAGAACAAAAGATTCCTTATATGGGAACGGCTTTCTTAGTTGACGGCACAGGGACCATTTTGGCACATCCAACAGAGCAAGGAAAAAATATCTCAAAAGTCGCTTCTGTGAAAAAAGCGATCGACAACTCGGGTATTGATGATGACAAACAGCTGACCGTCATCTCAAAAATTAAAGAGGCAAACTGGACGATCGGTGTGAGCTTCGAGAAAAAGAAACTTCTTTGGATCACTGAACAAATGAATCAGACAAGTATCATTATTTCTGTCATTGCCATTATACTTGCCATGATTCTAAGCTACTTATTGGCTAGAAGCATTACAACACCAATTAAACGCCTCATCGAGCATGTTCGTAAAGTGTCTGAAGGCGATTTAACCAGCTCGCTTGAGTCGAAGTCTCAGGATGAGATAGGGTTCCTGACGAAAAGCTTTAATCAAATGACTGAAGGCATCAGGGATTTAATTGAAAAAGTGAAAGAGTCTTCAGATCAGGTTGTGAAATCAACGGATGAAGTGACCCAAATTTCAAACGAGACCTTGCTGTCTAGTGAACAGATTGCAACGGCTATTCAAGAGGTCGCTGTAGGAGCGACGAAACAAGCATCAGAAGCGGAAACCATTAATGAAAAATCAGAGCATTTGTATGAAAAAGTTCGTCATATGGGTGAGCTTGCCACGCAAATGCAAACCAACTCAAAATCATCGGAAGATGCAAGCTATAGAGGACTTGATGCTCTTGGTCTGCTCGTCCAAAAATCAACACAAGCGAATGAAGAATCGAAGAAGGTAGAGCAAATGCTGCTTGACCTTGAGCATAAAACAAAAAATATTGAAAACGTCGTAACAGCGATCTCTGAAATCTCAGATCAAACGAATTTACTCGCACTGAATGCAAGTATTGAAGCAGCGAGAGCAGGAGAAAGCGGAAGAGGATTTGCTGTTGTTGCAGAAGAAGTCAGAAAGCTGGCTGAACAATCTGCAGAATCAACGAAACATATTAGTGAAACCGTAAAACTCATTCAAGATGAATCGAAAAAGGCAGCTGAAGCGATGACAGCAGCAAGCAAAATGAATGAAGAACAAGGTGATGCCATCAATTCAACAGGTGAGGCACTCAGCAGTATCACAATGGAAATGCAGGCACTTGTCGGCTCCATTGACAGCATTCATACACAAATCAATGAAATGACTGAAGAACAGCAGAAAATGAATGATTCCATTCAAAGTATTGCGGCCATTTCACAAGAATCCGCCGCTTCAGCTGAGGAAGTACATGCTTCCACAGACGAACAAGTACAAGCTTTAGAAAGAACGAAAACTTCAACAGAAATGTTGAACGAATCAAGTCAGGCACTGCGTCAGGCAGTCAATCGGTTTAAACTATAATCTTGCAGAAAAGAACCTTGCCATGTGAGCAAGGTTCTTTTTGTATGATAAAATATGAACAGAGGAGGGTGCCAACATGCATGTTAATCTATCTGGAAAAAAAGCATTGGTCGCTGCAAGCAGTCAAGGTATCGGTAAAGCCATTGCCTTTCATCTTGCAAAAGAGGGAGCAGATGTGATGCTCTCGGGAAGACATGAGCACACGCTGCAAGAAGCGGTCAAAGAATTATCCCCGCTTGTAAAAGGGAAGCTGACGTATCAAGTATGTGATGTATCTGATGCCGAGCAAATTAAAGCGCTTGTCGTCGCAGCAGCAGGTGATGAAAAACGCCTTGATATACTCGTGAACAATACAGGCGGTCCTCAAACAGGAACACTTGAAACCTTAACAGATGAAGATTGGATGGAATCCTTTCAGCTTCATTTACTCAGCTATATTCGGTTATTAAAAGAAGCCTTGCCGTATTTAAAAAAACAAGGTGCACGAGTTTTAAATATTGCATCTATGTCGGTCAAAGAACCGATCCCAGGCTTGATGCTGTCGAATACATTTAGACCGGCCATTACCGGCTGGACAAAAACAGCTGCCCAGGAGCTTGCCAAAGATGGTATTTTGATCAATACCTTAGCCCCGGGGAAAATTGAAACAGAGCGCGTGAAACAGTTGGACAAACACCGTGCACAGGAGGAGCAACAATCGGTTGAAGAGATCAAAGCACAAGCTGAACGGATGATTCCGCTGGGCCGTTACGGACTGCCAGAGGAATTTGCAGCATATGCGGCTTTTCTTTTATCTGAAGCCAATACATATATGACAGGTCAAACCCTCATCATTGATGGTGGATTGACAAAGTCTCTATAAGGAGGAATTCTTGATGGCACAAATCAAAACAGTTGGTTTTATTGGAATCGGTGTAATGGGACGTAGTATGGCAGGGCATTTAATGGATGCTGGCTACGAAGTTCTCGTTTATACAAGAACAAAAGAAAAGGCAGACACATTGGTTCAAAAAGGTGCTCTATGGAAATCGACCGTAAAGGAGATCGCAAAGGAGGCAGATGCCGTCATCACAATGGTCGGTTATCCATCAGATGTAGAAGAAGTCTATTTAGGAGAAGATGGACTCTTGGAACATGCTGCGCATGGTACATACCTCATTGATATGACCACATCGAAACCTCAGCTGGCAAAAGAAATTGAAGCGAAAGCGAAGGAAAAAGGACTATTTGCATTAGATGGGCCGGTCTCTGGCGGAGACGTTGGAGCCCAAAACGGCACGCTGGCCATCATGATTGGCGGAGAAAAAGCAGCCTATGAAGCGTGCCTGCCGCTATTTCAGCAAATGGGCGAAAACATTCAATATCAAGGACCTGCAGGAAGTGGTCAGCATACAAAAATGTGTAACCAAATTGCTATCGCAGCAGGGATGGTAGGTGTGGCAGAGGCAATGGCTTATGCGGAAAAATCAGGACTTGATCCAGAGCAGGTACTTAAAAGCATCACAACAGGAGCAGCCGGCAGCTGGTCTTTGTCAAACCTTGCACCAAGAATGCTGAAAGGTGATTTCGAGCCAGGATTTTATGTGAAGCATTTTATTAAGGATATGGGCATTGCACTTGAAGAAGCAGAGCTGATGGGAGAAGAGATGCCAGGCCTGTCACTAGCGAAGTCATTATATGAAAAGCTCAGCGAACAGGGCGAAGAAAACAGCGGAACACAAAGCATCTATAAATTATGGGTGAAATAAAAAAACTGCCCCGCCTACGTGGAACAGTTTGTAGCGTGTAAACAAGCCCTCACATTGCTGAAAAAAGAAGACAAACTAAAAACCTGTCCCGAAAAGAGACAGGTTTTTTGATCTTATTTTCCGATGAATTGCTGCGTCCAGTAGTTACCAGATTTTACATAACCTACACCGATATGTGTATAGTTTTTGTTTAAAATGTTCGCTCTGTGACCTTCACTGTTCATCCAAGCTGTGACTACTTCTTGAGGTGATCTTTGACCTTGCGCAATGTTTTCACCTGCTGTTTTGTACGTGATACCAAATTGCTTCATTTGATCAAATGGAGATCCGTAAGTTGGGCTTGTATGTGAGAAATAGTTTTTATCTTTCATATCTTGTGATTTAGCGCGAGCAGATTTGCTTAATTTAGAATCAACAGAAAGAGCTTTTAAGCCTTGTTTTGCACGCTCTTTATTTGTCAGCTCAACCACTTCTTGTTCAAATGCATTTAAGCTGCTGTCTGCTTTTGTTGCAGTTGTGTCTTTTTGATCAGATTTTGAGCTGTTGTTCGTTGTGTTTTCTTTTGCTGGTGTGCTTGGTTTAGAAGCAGCTGGTTTTTTCACTGATTCTTGTTTTTGCTCATTTTTTGCTTTGTTTACTTCTTTCACCACTTTTGTTCCAGTAACAGGTTGACCACTTTTGATCAGCTTGTTTAATAGAGCTTCGATCTCTTTTTGATTTGAAGTGCTTAGCTTGTTTACATCTGAAGAGATATGTAATTTTGCAGCTAATGTATGAAGATCAATGGCTTGATGCTGTACGTTTATGACTTGTTTCAGGTTAAGCTCTTTCGCATCAGCTGAATGCCCTCCAGTGAACGTGATCAATGCAGCAGCTGTCAGCGCTGAAAAAATGAATGATTTCTTTTTCATTTTGTAACTCCTCCTAAAATCTTTGTTTTGTTTTCTCACAGAAAATCATAACATGGACTTTTTGTTATAAACGTACCAGCATCCTCCATTGACAACGCCCATTTGTCATTTTTGTTAAAGTCATAGAAAGAATCTCCTCATATCAATGAATGGAGAATCTTTCTATTTAAAGAAAACGACATAAACATACCAATATTTTAAAGTGTTAGTATATTTTTTTGCAGAATAGGGATTGACAGCTTTTTTTCACTTGTTTCGCTGTAACAACTATTACAAAAGTGTTACAATAATGAGTGGTAATTGTAAAAGATTGAAAGGATGAGAGGAGCTACATAAGTGGGAGAGAAACAGCATCAAGGGGCTGCCGAGCAGAAAAAAATGAAGCGCCGGAACGCCTGGAGAATTAATCTCTTTTTCTTCGCTGTATTTAGTTTATTTGCTGGACTTGTCATCAAGCTCGGTGTGCTGCAAATCGTCAATGGTGAGGATTATAAAAAGCAAGCCAACCGAACTGAGGTCAAAACAGCATCATACCCGTCTCCAAGAGGAAAAATGTATGACGCGAGAGGAAGAGTCGTTGTTGATAACGAAAGTGTACCTGCCATCGTTTATACATCAGAAAGCGGTGTGAAAGCGGAGGATAAGATTAAAGTAGCAAGAAAACTTGCGACTTATATAAAAATGGATACAGATTTTTTGAGAGAGCGTGACATTCGAGATTTTTGGCTGGCCAGCCATCCGAAAGAAGCGGATAAGCTCATTTCAAAAGCAGAGCAAAAGAATCTTAAAGCAAAAGATGTCTATCCTCTTCAAGTAGAACGTGTGCCTAAGAAAGAAGTCAAGGCGATCGAAAAAGATGCAGAGGAAAAAGCAGTTGCAGCGATCTATCGCAGGTTTACAGGCGGATATGCCTTTGAACCTCAAATCGTGAAAGCAATGGACCCGAACGAAGAGAAAAAAGGGGACGAAAAAGTTGCGCTGCTTGATGAAACAAAAGAATCAAAACAGACATCATCCGTAAGTTTGACATACGAAGAGATCTCACTTGTATCAGAGCATCTTGATGAACTGCCTGGTGTAAATGTCATCAATGACTGGACAAGGAAATATCCGTATGAAAAAACCCTCTATAATGTCCTTGGCGGTGTCACCACCCCAGAGCAAGGTATTATAAAAGAGCGTGAAGATTACTATATGGCAAGAGGTTACTCGAGAAATGACCGAGTAGGAAAAAGTTATTTAGAATATCAATATGAAGATTTTCTCAATCCAGAAAAAGCAACTGTTCAATATACACAGGTCGGCGGCAAACTGCTTGATGAAATCAAGCGGACAGAAGGACGAAGAGGACTTGACCTTGCACTCACATTTGATATGGAGCTGCAAAAGGAAGTCGACAAAATCGTTGAATCAGAGCTAAGATCCGCTAGTGCAAGAAACTATATGATGGACCGTGCCTTTGTTGTGATGATGGACCCTAACACAGGTGATGTTCTCGCAATGTCAGGTAAGAAAATGGACGGAAGAGACGTCACAGATTATGCGATCGGAACATTTACGACTCAGTATGAAATGGGCTCTGTTGTCAAAGGAGCTACTGTCCTCTCTGGTTATCAAGATGGCATGTCACACAACCAATCCTATACGGATACACCGCTGTATTTTGCGGGAAGTGGAAAACCGAAGAGGTCTTACAAAGATCTTGGGTGGGTTAACGACCTTCAGGCACTCCAAAAGAGTTCCAACGTTTACATGTTCCAAGTAGCGATGAGAATGGCAGGGATCACCTATCAAAAGGATGGCCCGTTACCGGCAAGACCTGAACACTTACAAAAAATGAGAAACTACTATGCTCAATTCGGTCTTGGCGTAAAAACAGGCATCGATTTGCCGCAGGAATCAAGCGGAATGCAGACGCATCCTAAGACAGTCGGCGGACTCTTACTTGATGAAGCGATTGGCCAGTATGACACGTATACACCACTTCAAGTCGCACAATACATGTCGACCATCGCAAATGGAGGTAACCGTATTCAGCCAAGAGTGGTGAAAAGTGTTCACTTCCCAACGAATAAGGAAGAAGTAGGTCCTGTTGTGAAGAAATATGAGCCGAAGGTGCTGAACACCATTAACAACTCGAAAGCAGATATTGACCGTGTCAAAATGGGACTAAAAATGGTCACATCAACAGGCGGGACTGCCGCTGGCCGGTTCGGTCAGCATGATGTCGCAGGGAAAACGGGTACAGCCCAAACCTTCTACTATGGTGCCAACCGGAGTTGGTGGGGGAATGCCACGTACAATTTAACCTTTGGAGGATATTATCCTTCTTCCAATCCGAAAGTGGCATTTAGTGTCGTCACACCGTATGTATCAGATAAAGATCCTGTCATTAAAACCATTCCAAGTAAAATTGTTGATAAGTACGTTGAATTACAAAAGAAATATGAAAAGCAATAAACAGCAGGGAGCACAGCAAGAGAAAGTGCTCCCTTTTTGCTGAAAATATGGACGTTTCACACGAGATTGGGAGGAAAATACGGTTTTTCTAGCGAATCCTTTTTATACATCAAACTAAGGACAACCCTAAAAAAATTAAAGGAGGGTCGGACGACGATGGAACAAAAAATGAAAGATTCGAATCAGCTGTACTCGAATATTGATTTACATGCCGTTCTTTCTTCTAATGGCCGCTTTCTCTACATTTCTTCCAATTGTAAGCAGCTTTTGCTCTATGAACAAAAGGATTTACTAGGGTGTTTTTTGAAAGACTTTGTTCATACCGAAGATCAATTTCTCGTCGAAAGTTATTTCTATAATCAGCACATGCTAGAGATTTGCCACTTTAGACTGCTTAGAAGTGATCTTACAGCTGTATGGGTAGAAGCAAGCATTGATTTTGTAGCTTGTGATGGGTTAGACAACGATTTAAGTAGAGAAATGATCCTGAAAATGAGGGTAATGAATACAGAGCCTCAAAAAGCAGCATTTCAACCAACAGAAATGTCAGAACAGTCGTTAGGCAGTCTACCGGCTTTCCAAGATGTCAGTGAAGCTGAAAATCTGATTGCCATGCTGCCAAATCCGTTATGTATTACGGCGCTTGGGAAAATTGTGTATGCCAACGATGCGATGCTGCAATTAATGGGTGTATGTACAAAAGATGAAATGATCGGCAAGTCTGCGTTTGATTTTATTGCCGAGGAGTACCATGACATTGTGAGAAGCCGAATCAAAAGACTGCAGCAAGGCCTTCCAGTCGGAATGATTGAACAAATATGGAAAAGGAAAGACGGGAGCATGATTCATATTGAAGTGAAGTCATCTCCGGCAATTTATCAAAATCAACGGGCAGAACTTTTACTATTAGTGGACATCTCTTCCCGTAAAAAATTTCAAACCGTTCTTCAGAAAAGCAGAGAGCGGTATCAGCTGCTTATCCAAAATTCTATTGATACCATTGCCGTCATCCACGATCATAAATGGGTATTTATGAATGAATCAGGTATTAAATTATTTGAAGCCGAACATTACGATAAATTAATCGGAAAAGATATCTTTCATCAAATCCATTCATGTGATCAGCAAAAAGTCAAAAAGAGCTTATCACGTATAATCGAAAGAGCATCAGATTCTGAGATTGTGACGATGAGCTGCCATACGTTTAAACACCGGTTGATTTATACAGAAATGGTTTGTATCCCTACCACATTTTTTGGTGAAACAGCCGTTCAAATTATTTTAAGAGATATATCTGAACGAAAACAGACAGAAGAACTCATGCTGCGCTCTGAAAAATTATCAATCGCAGGTCAATTGGCAGCAGGCATTGCACATGAAATAAGGAATCCACTGACGGCGATTAAGGGCTTTTTACAGCTCATTAAACCAAAAACAAAAGACCGTGATCAATATTTTGAAATTGTCTTCTCTGAGCTGAGCCGGATTGAAATCATCTTAAGTGAGCTACTAATGCTTGCGAAGCCGCAGCAAACAGCATCCATGCAGACGCTTGATTTGAAAAAAATCATTAGCGAAGTCACCGCTCTGCTAGAAACACAGGCCAACTTAAATGGAATTTTGATGAACACAAGTGATATCGAGGAGGATCTCCTGATGAATGGGGATCAAAACCAGCTGAAGCAGGTGTTTATCAATTTAATCAAAAATGCCGTCGAATCCATGCCGGACGGAGGGAAGGTAGACATTACCGCCAAAGCCGAAAAAGAAGGGATACTTGTCACGATTAGAGATGAAGGAATTGGTATTCCTGAATCGGTCATGAAGCGGATCGGCGAACCTTTTTTAACGACAAAAGAAAAGGGAACAGGACTTGGGCTCATGGTGACATTTAATATTTTAGAAAATCACAACGGAACCATCCGGGTAGATAGCCACCCAGAGAAAGGGACTGTGTTTCACATCATGTTTCCCGCAAAATAAAAACAACGGCAAGAGAGCCGTTGTTTCATCCGTCTATTGATTGTATGGAACGCTTTTCAAGAACAAATTGTTCGAGACGGTCAAGTCCTTCTTTTAACGTTTCAAGTGAATATGCATAGGAAAGGCGCACATATCCTTCTCCGAGTGAAGAGAAAGCAGAACCAGGTACGACCGCAAGTCTTGTACTTTCTAACAACTCCATGCAAAAATCAAATGAACTCATCCCAAACGATTCAATGGAAGGGAAAATATAAAAAGCGCCGGAAGGCTTAATGACCGGAAGCCCCATAGAAATGAGTCGATCATATACATAGTCGAGTCTTTTCTTATATTGCTCTCTCATGATTAGTGCATCATCCACACCATTTGTCACTGCTTCAAGTGCCGCCTTTTGTGAGATAGCCGAGGCACAAGACACGTTATATTGATGTACTTTTAATACATGTTTAGCAATAGGAGCGGAAGCAAATAAAAAGCCGATTCTCCATCCGGTCATGCTATGAGATTTTGACAATCCATTGATGACAATCGTCTGTTCCTTTAAGAAAGAAGCAATGGAATGATGCGGACGATCAAATGTCAGCTCACTATAAATTTCATCAGATAGAATAAAAATATCCTTTCCTTCAAGAAGCTGTGCAATTTCTTTCAATTCTTCTTCTAATAGCGTGACCCCAGTTGGATTTGAAGGGTATGGAAGGACAACACACTTTGTCTTTTCCGTTAATGCATCTTCAATCAGCTTGGCGTTTAATTTAAAACCGGCATTTGTTGTGTCGATATGCACAGGCACCGCACCGCACATCCGAATGATCGGTTCATAGCCAGGGTACACAGGGCCGGGCAGGATGACCTCATCGCCTTCAGTCAAAATGGTTCGAAACGCAGCATCAATTGCTTGACTCGCACCTGTTGTCACAATGATTTCTGTCTCTGCATCATAATCAAGATGGACTTTCTTTTTGATGTACTGCTGGATCGCTTGTCTTAGCTCTAAAAATCCAGCATTATGAGTATACGAGGTGAAATTCTCGTCAATGGCTGTTTTGGCAGCTGTTTTGACATGATGCGGCGTATAAAAATCGGGCTGACCTATGGTCAATGAAACGACATCCTCATATGAAGATACGAGATTTGAAAATGTTCGAATGCCTGAAATTTCAATATCCTTTACTCTTGGATTCAGCAAATGCTCCATTTCTCATCACCTTAAAAATTTATGTTTTTATCCTATTTTACCATTCACTGCATAAATGTCACCTGCGGAAAGGCTTCGGATATCGTTATATGTAGTCTATTCTCCTATCCATCACAGCATGAGTGATATATGAAGAAAGAGCAACATTTATTATAGCGTAACCTGCTCGGAAAATACAGCTCTGCTTAAGATGATTAGAATAAGGCAAAACGGTATAAACTGAAAGAACGAGAGAATCAAGTCATGGGAATTGCTTTCACAGGCATACGATCTCCAGAAGGAGGACGATAATAGATGGATCAATCAGCAAAGACATCGAAAATAGCCTTTTTATCCGTCATGAGTAATACGTTTGTTGTGGTCCTTAAAATCATTGTAGGGGTGTTAACTGGATCTGTTGCGGTTTTATCAGAAGCCATTCACTCTTTTCTCGATTTAATGGCCTCTTTTATTGCATTTATCTCTGTTCGTATTTCAAGAAAGCCGGCAGATTCAAAACATCCTTATGGACATGGAAAAGTTGAGAATATTTCTGGAACGATTGAAACTTTGTTAATTTTTGTTGCTGGGATTTGGATCATTTATGAGTGTGTTCATAAATTAATGCATCCTGAGCCTGTTAAACTGCCGGTACTTGGTATTGTGGTCATGCTGATCGGGGCACTTATCAATTTTGTTGTGTCGAGAGTTGTGAACAAGGAGGCAGAGCGAGTACATTCTGTTGCCATGAAATCGAATGCACTGCATCTTTTAACAGATGTGTTTACGTCACTAGGGGTTGCCATTAGTTTATTGCTTGTTGCATTAACGGACTGGTATTTCCTCGATCCGATTATTGGAATGGTGCTAGCGCTCTATATTATGCGTGAAGCGTTTAAACTCATGAAGGAAGCCTTCCCGCCGCTTGTCGACGCCCGGTTAACCCCGGAAGAAGAACAAGCGATAGAGGCCATCATTCAAACATTCAGTCAAGAATTCATTGAATATCATGACTTTCGAACAAGACGATCCGGTGCTGAAGAATATATTGACTTCCATTTGATTGTTCATGGAAAAACAACCATTGAAGATGTTCATCAATTATGTGATCGAATTGAAGAGAACATTCAGCAGGCGTTTCCGCATGCACAAATCTTTATTCATGTAGAACCTGAAAGTGAAAGAAGCACACAAACGTAAAAAGGCGATACCACCTCTTTGAAGGTTGTATCGCCTTTTTTTACGCTTCATCTATGAAATGAAATCAATATCCATAAGCAGTATCGTAATCTTCATACCAAGAGATATAAGCAGCATCTTCATTAGATAAACCATGTTTCATATCTAAAAAATCAGCTTCGCAAATATCTTCAATCACAGTCATTTCGTTGTTCTTTAATAGTACGACAGTTCCCATCATGAACACCTTTCTTTAAAAAATCCTTGACTATTGTACCATGTGAAACATGATTGTCAACAGAAGAATCGGAATGAGACAAAAATATCACAAAATGTTAAAAAATCAGGCGTTGAAAGAACTAGATGTGCCATAATTTCTGTGAATTTTCAGTATTTATTCACATAAATCATCTTTGAAAAATGATCTAAAATTCATGTAAAAATGTAAAGCTCCATTGATCTTGCGATATTCATAAGATATAATAACGAATGATTATAAGAAATTTATAGAAAACATACATAATAAAGGAGAAATAGGATGGAAACAAACATGTCAGAAGCACCTATTCAAGAAGAAAAACATCCTGAACTAGCTGGTGTAGGTTATCGTTTTCTTGCTCATCTTTTAGACGGTGTCATTATTAGTGTACCATTTTCATTCATTGTATTTATTCTCGCAACACTCTTTTTTGTCTCAAGCCCTGAGGCGGCATTTTTAATGTATGATGATAGCTATTACTATTCTTCAACGGTGATCACGGATGAAGAATGGGCAGTCATAATGGGCTTTATCTTTTTCTATGGCGTAACGATTTTAGTCGGTATCGCGGTGACTTGGCTGTATTATGCGATCATGGAATCATCAAAGCTGCAAGGAACTCTTGGCAAAATGGCTCTTGGAATCAAAGTGACAAAAGTAACGGGTGGAAAAATAACATTCGGGCGCGCGACAGGCCGCTTTTTTGCAAAAGGCTTTTTGTCTCCAATCTTATGTATTGGCTACATCATTGCGTTTTTCACAGAAAAAAAACAAGCACTTCACGATTTGATTGCAAGTACCATTGTCGTAAAGAAATAATGAAAAGAAGCACCTCTGCTAAATAGTAAGGGGTGCTTTTTGTATAGATTGCTTGTATGGAAGAGGGAAACGTCACATAAAGTAGAATGATAGTGAAAATAAAAGCAGAGAAGGGAGTCAATCTATTGAAAAGAGGGAAAATGACTGTTCAAAAAAAAGGGGCAAGCTTCGGGCTCTTTTTCACAGCACCTGTTTTGGCCTGGGCATTGTATGATTTTGCAAATACGATATTTTCATCGAATATGATCACCATTTTCTTCCCATTTTACTTGCAGGAGACGATAGGCGACAGTGCGAGGATGGATCAAATCGCCAGTACATTTATTTCTTATGCGAACGCACTTGCAAGCTTTTTCCTCGTCATTTTTACGCCTTTATACGGTGTGCTGATTGATCGTACAGGGAAAAAGAAGCGGTATATCACGGTGTTTACCCTGATTTGCATTGCCTGTACCTTTATGATGGGGATCTTTGCTGGGGTTGATTTCTCAAGCGAATGGTTTGGTCTTCCTGTCTCCTTATTGGTGGTGGTTACTTTGTTCGTCATCGCCAAATTTTTCTATCACTCTAGTCTTGTTTTTTATGACACCATTTTGCCCGATCTTGGGACAAAGGATGAAATCCCCCTCATTTCTGGATTCGGTATTGCTGTCGGCTATTTAGGTACACTTGTCGGCCTTTCTGTTTATTTACTTGTAGGAAATGACCAGTTTCATGAAGCATTTATTCCGACAGCCCTTTTATTCTTTCTCTTTTTTCTTCCCTTTCTCTTTATTATAAAGGATCCTCAACCTCTCCCGCAGCAAGAGAAAAAGGCGTCTTTTTTCAGCGGGTATAAAGAGATTATTCGTACGTTTAAAGAGATGAAGCAGTACAAACCGGCCTTTATTTTTATGATCGCTTTCTTTTTTATGAATGATGCGTTGCAGACAGCGATTGCGATGATGGCGGTTTATGCGAAAATTATCATTGGCTTTACGGCAGGTCAATTTATTTTGCTTTATCTTGTGTCCACGATTTCAAGTATCATTGGCTCGTTTCTATTCGGATATGTCACAAAGGCCATCGGGGCAAAGCGCTCGATTACAGTCGTGTATGTCATTTTAATTGTGGCGCTCATTCTAGCTGTGACAGCGACAACTGAATGGGTCTTCTGGGTAGCAGGCAGTCTATTCGGAATTTCACTTGGCGCAAGCTGGGGATCATCACGAATCCTCATTATTGAGCTGACGCCTAAAGAAAAACGAGGGCAATTTTTTGGTCTCTTTGCGTTTTCGGGAAAGGTGTCTTCAATTGTTGGTCCCATCATTTATGGCTCCGTCACACTGCTATTTGCAGCACATGGGAATCTCGCAAGCCGTCTTGCATTAGGGTCTTTGCTCATCCTTGCAGCCATAGGACTTGTGATTCATCAATTCGTGCGAGAGAAAGCGTAAAGAAACGTCAACTTTTT
This sequence comes from Bacillus sp. FSL R5-0397, assembly GCF_038593395.1. Classification (NCBI taxonomy): domain Bacteria; kingdom Bacillati; phylum Bacillota; class Bacilli; order Caryophanales; family Bacillaceae; genus Bacillus; species Bacillus sp. FSL R5-0397. The sequence continues at coordinate 1,347,309 of NZ_CP151992.1, forward strand.
ACCCATGCTGCCGATATAAAAAGTACAATCTTATATTGAAGAATAGAGGGATTTCCGTGGCTTTAAACAAACAAGAAATTTTACTTGACTCTGGTACTAATGAATTGGAAATTGTGAAGTTTGAAATTGGTTCAAATCAATTCGGCATTAACGTCATGAAAGTAAGAGAAATTATTCAGCCAGTTGAGGTGACAGTTATACCGCACTCTCACCAAGATGTAGAAGGGATGATTAGTTTACGAGGCGAGATTTTACCAGTCATCAATCTATTTTCCTTTTTTAATGTCGAGTCAGATCAGTCAGAACAAGAGAAATACATTGTGACTGAATTCAACCAACGGAAATTTGTGTTCCATACAGGAACGGTATCACAAATTCACCGCGTCAGCTGGGAAGAGATTGAAAAACCAACTGCACTCAATCAAGGAATGGACCGTCATTTAACAGGGATCATCAAGCTTGACGAGAAAATGATTTTCCTTCCAGATTACGAAAAAATCATCTATGATATTGAATCCGCATCTGGCGTAGACACATATCATATGTTTGACGGTGAGAAAGACGAGAGAAGAACAGGGAAGAAGCTGTATGTTGTTGAAGATTCTCCGCTTCTCATGCGCTTATTAACAAATGAATTAACCGAGGCAGGCTATAAAAACATTGTAACCTTTGAAGATGGGAAACAAGCATATGACCATGTCATGGATCTTGTCAGTAAAGGCATTAGTGTGACAGAAGAAATTGATATGATTATTACAGATATAGAAATGCCAAAAATGGATGGACATCGATTAACAAAGCTGCTGAAGGATAATCCTTTAACACAGTCCATTCCAATTCTCATTTTCTCTTCATTAATTACGGACGATCTGCGTCATAAAGGGGAAACCATCGGTGCAGATGATCAAATTAGTAAACCAGAAATTCATCAGCTGATTGAAAAAGTAGATCATTTTATTATCTAAAGAAAAAAACCACTCGCTTTGAGTGGTTTTTCTGTTTAAAAATAACTTTCCCCGAGCCGTTTGAAGACGGGTTTTGTATAATGTGATTTTTGTTTTGTGGCGGCAGGTTTTTCTTTTAAACCGACATACGTTTGAAGTATTTGTTTCGCTCGATTTAATGACATATTCGCTTTCGGATTGCGATATGATTGATTTAAATTTCCTAAGTGTGGCAAAAATTCGAAGTCTTCTTTAGTTGGTGGCAGATGAAAATAATAATCTCCGATTTCAATCAGCACGTCGGACTGTTGTTGACTATATCTGGGATTGTTAGAGAAATGTAGGCCCACTTTTCTTCCTTTACCTTCTTGCAATAGTTTTTGCAGCGCACGTTTTTTCAAAAGATAAAGAAACTTGGGATTTGGTGCGGTTTTAGCATGGCGGTTAACAGTATAAATGGCTTTTGCGATGTTTTCTGCTGTAGGTTCTATGTCTTTAGTATGAGCATAATCGTCCATTTTTTCTCTCCTTTGTCTTTCGTCTTCCTGTGCTTAGTATAAATTATACGTTTTTATTAGTAAATTGCAAATAGTCTTATTGTAAAAAGCAATGAGATTACATGGTTATTATTTAAAATAGCCAAAAATCATAATGTTGAAACCTTGCTGAAATTTGAAGAGGTCGACACATCTTTCTATCACTTTTATGATGAATGTCTCGCTGTTTTAGATGAAAAGCATACCATTATGTTAAATATTCAAGTGGTAGGAATTGGCTGAGCATTGGTAGAAGATGCAGTAGGGGTGCATAAGTTAAAAGATCGTTTGTTTTCGATCATTAGAGGATGTAGTGAAATGTATACAAAGTGAACTATCATAACAAGATAACTACCTATTTGAATCAATGGGTAGTTTATCAAAGTATAGATGGTTCATCGTGTAAAATTTACCATATGCAAGACAATCAAAGTCGAACATATGGCTTAAAAACATGGACTATTTCGTATGGCTAGAATAAGCACAGTAAAAACAGCCGTTAAAATCAGTTTCACTCGTCATTTTTTTGGCTTCATCCATGGCGCTTTCACTGTTCATGTGCAGACCAATCAACGTACGGCTTGCTGCATCACCTAAAAATGCGCAGTCTTCTGTATGTACAACATATTGTCCTTGTTCATTTTTTGAATGAATAAAATAATAGCTTTTTAGCATACCTCTCACCTCCAACCTGACTATATTACTATAAAACTTCCAATATTGTAAAGAATTTTTATTAAAAATATTGCATTTATACACATCCCTTTTATTTCATAAAAAGAAAAATTTGTTATAAGATAAGAAGAGCAAAGTCAATGAGAACAGAAAGGACGGTTTAGATTGAAAGATATTTTAACGCCTTTATTGGTCGCTTTTGTCGTTGGAGGCATTGTGTACGTGATAGATGATCAGCCGATTCATCCTTTTCTTCTTTTTCTCATCTTATTTATTAGCATTTATACAGTCGATAGAATCGTTCATTTTGCTTCAATTCATTTCGATGAGCAGAAAAAATAAGCGTCGTTTGTGTTACTGCCATGAAAAAAGGACTTTCTATAGAAGAAAGTCCTTTTTGCTTCATCTATTGTACTCCCTGACCTTTTAATTCACGCTGTACATCTAAGTCGGCAGCTTCTCTGCTGAACTTTGGCAGTGTAATGAAGTAAAAAAGGAAGACGAGTAAAATAATAATACCCATTCCGTAATAAATGTAAGAAACATTGGTGATGAGCTTTGGAAATAACACGGCAATTAAACCTAGCGTCATTGATTGTGCAAACATGGTAAGCGGATCAACCCACCCTGATACGCGTCCCATCAGACGAGGGTGAACAATTCTTGGGAGCCAGCCTCCAATGACAATGTTGACTGGACCAATACATGTACCAATGACAAATGATGTGACATAAAATAACCATAATGTATGGGTAGAACCAAGGACAAAAATTAAAATACCTGCAACTAGAATTGGAATCGACATGAGATATTGCATCTTTACCTTTTTCGCAAGAATAGAGCCAAGTAAGCTTCCAACTAGAAGTCCGGCACCGATTGCGATCGTAAAAAAGGATGTATGCAGTTCAAAATGGTCCGGTGAAAGACCGTATTTCATTGTAAACATCGGAAGAACGGCAAATGCGCCATTCACAAGACCAAAAACAAAAAAGCCAAAAATTAAAGAAGCCAATAATTTATTTTTTAAAATATAGAGAATGCCTTCTTTAAAATCTTTTAGAGACGTTTTAACGGTCATGCCTTTCCAGCCTGCTTGTCCATTAGGCTGTCGTGCTTCAATTGGAATATTGCATGATCGAATGAGAATACCGGAAATAATAAAGCTGACCAAATCAATGGTAATGGCACCGTGAAGTCCAATCGTTTTATACATAATAGCACCAATTCCAACACCAAATACCATAAACAAACTAAACAGCATCTGATTTAAACCAGCAGCTTTTGCATATTGATCTTTATTTAAAATGGCCTGAACGAGAGAGGCTTCAGCTGGATAGAAGAACTTCGTAATGGCACTTCGTATAAACAAGATCAAGAAAATAAGCGGCAGTGAATTAAAATAAATGACGATAAATAAAACGATCGTCAGCCCAGCTCGTATCCAATCACAATTCTCTGCGACTTTTTTACGATCAAAACGGTCTGCGACCACACCGACCATAAAAAAGACAAAGATCGTAGGCAGTGAATACATTAGCTCTGCTAAAGTGGCATAAGCGGGCTGATGACTAAAATGGTCGAGCAAATAAAAGGCAAACGCCATATTGCCTACTGTTGTCCCCATTTGCGAGGCAAGTGCTGCAAAAAAGAGACGAACAAAATTTCTGTTTTTAAAAATATCCATAAATACGCTCCTTAACCTGAAGATCCCACTTTCTATCATATAAAATTTTAACCATTCGTACAATTGATTTCTCCTACTGGCTAATGGTCACAGGTGTTCCATTTGGAACAATTGAAGCAAGTTCGATAACATTCTGATTATACATGCGAATGCACCCTCTAGACACAGCTTTACCAATTGAAGACGGGTTATTCGTTCCATGGATGCCGTAATGAACTTTTGAAAGGCTCAGCCAATAGGCGCCAAAGGGACCTCCTGGGTTTGGCTGTCTGTTGACAATATAATAAGAACCTGTCGGTGTCATGTTTAATATTCTGCCGGTTGCAATCGGGTATGAGCGCAAGAGCTGTGATCCAGAAAACAGCACGAGACGTTTCGCTGAAATTGACACAGATATGCGGTAAGGGATCGTGTTAGGATCCGGTAACCCAGGGATGATGATGACTTCATTTTGTTCTGGTTCGCGGGCTTGAAGTGACGGATTTGCAGCCTTTAAATCATCTGTCGTTGTTCGAAAATCAAGTGCTATAGAAGCAAGTGTTTCTCCACTTTTTACCGTGTATCGCAGCACGAAAGCACACTCCTTTTACTCAAATAAAAGAAGCCATGATCCCCGCCTCACATATACTATATGGACGGGATCAGGCCCAGTAAGGTTTCTCCTAACATTTGTCATGAGAAAGATCTTTGTTTATACATATGCAGGAAAAGGTGATTTGGCTTCTCTTTACACGTGAGATGTTAAGGTGAAAAAAGTGATTTCAGGTTTGGCTAAAAACCGAAGCGGCAGTCTAGTTGTCCCAAGCCCGCGGTTGACATAGATACGGTGCTGATAGCTACCGTATAAGCCTTCGACATATGTACGCCCAAAAGGTGCTGTGAGAATCGGTCCATAGAAAGGAAGCTGTATTTGACCGCCGTGCGTATGCCCAGAAAGCTGCAAGTTAATAGGTGTTGTTTCAAGTTCTAGTGCGGCATCAGGCTCATGCACAAGCAATAACGTAAAGAGATCAGAAGAGACTTCTCGTTTGATGAAATGGTAATCAGGCATACTCATCATGAGATCATCGAGTGTAGCGATCTGTATGCGTCCGCCTTCTTTTTCTAAGTGAAACACTTCATTTTTACATAATGTAAAACCGCAAGCTTTCATCGTTTCTTCATATACATCAATGCCAAAGGGTCCGTAGTCATGATTTCCGCATATGGCAAACTTTCCAAACGGAGCATCAAGCTTAGACAAAGAGGCTTTGGCTTTTTCATGTTCTTTAATCGATGATTCAAAATCAACAAGATCACCTGTAAACACAATGAGATCGGGAGATGCAGCGTTGATCTTTTGGACAACAGTCTCTAAATCTTTTGCCGGAAATGTATCACTTAAATGAACATCACTAAATTGCGCAATTTTAAACTGGTCAAAAGAAGCCGGTAGCTGAGCATCATGAATGGTGAGTGATACGGTGTCGATCATGCGCGGCTCAATGTACCGAGCATAGCCATAACCGGATGTGGTTGCCAAAAGCCCGAGAATACTCGCACCAGCTGCTCCTTTTAAAAACTGCCTACGGGAAAGTTGCTTCATATAAGACTCCTTTAAAAATAAAATTAAGTATAGCATGATTTTTGATGAATCTCCCATATGGTGTATGGAGGGGAAATCATGATATGATAGATGGATAATGAATGAATAGTCATTCAAAACACACAAAGGGGGAGAACAAATGGCGAAGCAAACAGTGATTGTCACAGGAGGATCAAGCGGAATGGGAAAGGCGATGGCGACTCATTTGGCACTCGGGGGCTGGAATGTTGTGATTACTGGAAGAACAGAAGAGACCCTTGAAACAACGGCAAATGAAATCAAACAGCAAGGTGGTTCGATCGCTTATTTTCCAATGGACGTGCGACATCCAGAAGATGCTGATCAAATGGTGAAGTTTGCGGTAGATACATTTGGTGATGTGGATGCACTTATTAATAACGCGGCAGGCAACTTTTTAGTTCCAGCAGAAAAACTGTCTCCTAACGGCTGGAAAGCGGTCATTGATATTGTGCTAAATGGCACCTTTTTTTGCAGCCATGCAGTGGGCAACTATTGGATTCGTCAAAAGAAAAGCGGAAGTATGATCAACATGGTCGCCACATATGCATGGGGGGCTGGTGTTGGTGTAGCGCATTCAGCAGCCGCAAAAGCAGGCGTACTATCACTTACCCGAACGCTTGCAGTCGAATGGGGAAAGCAATATCGGATTCGCGTAAATGCCATTGCGCCGGGGCCAATTGAAAGAACAGGTGGTGCAGATAAACTGTGGGAATCAGAAGAGGCTGCCCAAAGAACATTAGATAGTGTTCCGCTCGGTAGACTTGGCACACCAGAAGAAATTGCAGAACTTGCGAGTTTCTTATTATCTGAGCATGCATCTTATATTAATGGAGATTGTATCACGATGGATGGGGGGCAATGGCTCAACCAATCACCATTTTGAATGACCGTGTAAGACCTGCTTTTGATATGGTATAATCACACAAAGAGAGAAGCAGGTGATGAAAATGGTCGATCCATTGGATATTTTAACGAATATTGAAGATGTTTTCCCGCACTATCAAGCGATCTTCAGTGCGGAGGAACAAAAAGTGATAGGCTATGAGATTCTTGGAAGAATGAAGCTTGAGTCGGGAACAGTTAGTCTAGGCTCCTTCTTTACGGATTCATCTATTCCTGACGAATATAAATTGGAAGTAGATCACAAAGTATTAAGTCAAGCGCTTGATCTCTTCACGACCGCAGATGAAGATTTGCTCATCTTTATTAATCATGATGCGAATGTCCTCATGCTTGATCATGGCGAAAGTTTTTTAGAACTTTTAAAAGAATATGAAGCAAGGGGTATTCAGCTTAACCGGTTTGTCATTGAAATTACTGAACATACGTTTAGCGGCGACATTGAACAGCTTTACCATACGTTAACGTATTATCGTACATATGGGATCAAAATCGCCGTATCTAATATAGGAAAAGAAAGCAGCAATCTTGACCGGATTGCTCTGCTTTCACCTGATCTATTAAAAATAGATCTACAGGCTTTAAGGGCTTCGTCTCCATCTCCTTCCTATGAATATGTGTTATACAGCATTTCACTTCTTGCAAGAAAAATAGGAGCGGCTTTAATCTATGAAGACATTGAAGCGAATTTTCAGCTGCAATATGCATGGAGAAATGGCGGAAGATATTTTCAAGGCTTCTACCTTCACGAGCCTGCCGCACAATTAATTGACCGTAACAAACGAAAAGAGCAGCTTAAAGAAGAATTTCAACAATTCATTGCCCATGAGAAAAAGAAACTCCAAGCTGTCTATGAACATTCTGAAACCTTTTATAAGCGAATTCATCAAGCCGTCAGTACGTTAAAAAAATCATGCAGCACAAATGATGAACTTATACAAAAACTGGCACTTGAACTAACCGATTGCAGCTTTCGCATTTATATGTGTAATGAAGAAGGGTTTCAAATCACTGGAAATGTGTTTAAGAAAGAGAAAGAATGGCTGTTTCAGCCAGAGTATATAGAGAAAAACTGGAGCTGGCGCCCTTATTTTCTAGCAAATATTCTTCAAATGAGAATTAGCGGAAAAGGATTTTTCAGCGATATCTACAGTGATTTAGAAACTGGAGAACGAATACGTACGTTTTCTTATCCGTTAGAGGGAGACGTGTATTTGTTTGTAGATCTTCCGTATGCTTATCTATATGAGCAGGAAGGATTAATTTAAAAGCAGCCGTCAAGGCTGTTTTTTTTATTAGAAAAAAGATAGAAAAAATGGTTGACAATGAAACTGATAATCATTATCATTTAGTTATAGAGAGAATCTACTCTCTGTTCCCCAACCCCTCTATCAGATCAAGATCCAAAAAACTTGGCGCTACCCCCGCCAAGTTTTTTTTGTGCGCCAATCATTCCCTTCATGCATAGGACATCCCAATTCATCCATACACCTTAAATGATGATAGTTAGACAGTAGGAGGGAAAAGTCATGATCAAACGTGACAAGCGGCTGCTGATTGATTTACCAATGCCAGATCACCCAGATGCAAATGGTGCAGCGGCTGTGCAAGAATTACTCGGCGGAAAATTTGGTGAAATGTCCACATTAAACAACTACATGTTTCAATCGTTTAACTTTAGAGGGAAACGAAAGCTCAAACCATTTTATGATCTTGTATCAAGTATTACAGCTGAAGAATTCGGTCATGTAGAGCTTGTGACAACTGCAGTCAATCTCATGATTACGGGAACCACCCATGGGGGCGATCCAGATACGACCCCGATGAAAGCGGCTGTTGATAAACGAAATACGCAGCATTTTATCCAAACGGCACAAACAGGCTATCCGTTTGACTCCATGGCAAAGCCGTGGACGGGTGAGAATGTGTTCTCAAGTGGTAATCTGATTCTGGATCTTCTTCATAACTTCTTCCTAGAGTGCGGAGCTCGCACGCATAAAATGCGTGTATATGAAATGACGGATCACCCTACGGCAAGAGAAATGATCGGTTATTTACTTGTCAGAGGCGGCGTTCATGTTGTGGCGTATGCAAAAGCCCTTGAGGTAGCGACAGGGGTAGATGTTGGGAAGATGCTGCCAATTCCAAATCTCGACAATAAATACTTTGACTCTGCAAGAAAGTTTGAAGATCAGAATATTCATACAAAACTGTATACATTTAGTGATACGGATTATAAGGATATCAATCAAATTTGGAAAGGAAACCATCCGATTGATGGAAAGCCGCTGACAGTTATTGAGGGCACGCCAAAAGGTGCACCCGTGCCAGATTATAGAGATTTGCCGGAAGAGTTTGCTCCAGGTATTTCGAAAGAAGATTTTGACGAAATTGCGAAACGCCTGATGAGATCGGCCGGTTTATAAAAAACAAGATGCATGAGATAAGAAAAAAGACTCAAAATAAAAAAACAGATTCTTTTTCTTTTTTTGAATTCAAGAGGAAAAATATCATCTGAGAACACTTTATGGTATGATGCTTTGTAGGACTTGTGTATAATCAATACGGGTTCATCTTGAGTTGTTTTTTTGAAAGGAGTCTTTTTTTAGAATGTCACAATTAATGGGTATCATTACAAGGCTGCAAAGTCTTCAAGAGACAGCAGAAGCTGCAAACGAGCCGGCACAGCGTTATTTCGAAGTGAACGGTGAGAAAATCTGTAGTGTTAAGTATTTCGAAAAGAATCAAACGTTTGAATTGACTGTTTTTCAACAAGGGGATAAGCCAAACACTTTCCCATTTGACAACATTGATATGATTTCGATTGAGATTTTTGAGCTTCTACAATCCTAAGCTGAATCGTATGAAATGTTTTTTCTAAGAATTCCTTCGTTGATTGCGGAAGCATACACTTCATAAGTGATGAACAAATGGAAGATGATCATTCAGTGCAATATTCGGATAAGAGACCATTAAAAAGGAGTTCCTTTCTGTGAGTGATTCTTTTTTCTTTAATCTTTCTGAAGAGCATTTAGCGTTTTCTGATGTTGTCATGAGAATGAAAGACTTTATTCAGAAAGACCCGAGATCTGTTTATGTACTATCAATTGGTACGGACTCTCAGGTCAATCAGAATGTCACAAGATTTATGACTGCAATTCATCTTCACCGGATCGGCAAAGGAGCTTGGGGCTGTCTCACGCAGCAAGTGTTGAATCGGCCTGTACAAAGTCTTAGAGAAAAAATTTCATTAGAGACAGCGTTTAGCCAAAAGGTATGTGCAGACATCCTTGAGGGACCTTTAACAGAACTGATGGATTTGCTTCTTCCGTTTGCTGAGGAAGGGGCAGACCTTCGTTTTGAAGTCCATCTAGATATTGGCAAAAAAGGAAGTACAAAAGAGCTGATCCAGGAAATGACCGGAATGATCACAGCCATGGGAATTGAAGCAAAAATAAAACCCGACTCATACGCAGCATTTTGCTACGCCAATCGATACACAAAATAAATTCCGTCATTTTTCTCCAAACGTTGTCGAAACGTGCGGTTGACGATTCGATTCTAGTTCCTTATTCTAGCTGTATAGAGAGGAAGCAGACATTCAAACGCCTGCTAATCAATATAAAAGCATATATGAAACAGGGGGCCTGATGTTGAATGAGCGTCATCGAAAATCGTTTTAATGAAGAAGAGAAAAAGCTATTATTAAACGTATTACTGAATCAGGAATATGCTGTCGAATTACTAAGCAGTGAGATCAATGATATAGAATGTGGAACAAAAAATGTCGACGACAATACGTATAAGAAATTGATCACATTGTATGACAGAGTAAGGTTTGAGAATTAATATCGATTGAACATTCTATTAGATACTCTACGCTGAGTATCTTTTTTATGCAGAAAAAAAATCTTTCGACAAAATTCGTTTTAGTTTATGCTTAATGTTAAAGGGGAATGTATGATTGATGATTGAGAGAAAAGGGGTCGAAGAAACATGATAGAGATAGAACCGGCTCAATTACTTGAGTCAACAGTAGCTGAGCATATGATTGATGCAGATAAAGTGGCACACGTTCAAATTGGAAATAATCTTGAGCACGCCCTATTGGTCCTGACAAAAACAGGATATACAGCGATACCTGTTCTGGATGCTTCTTATCACCTTCATGGGTTAATTGGAACAAATATGATCATGGATAAAATCTTTGGCTTAGAACGAATTGAATTTGAAAAGCTCGACCAATTGAAGGTAGAAGAGGTCATGCTATCAGATATTCCAAGACTGAAAACGACGGATCCTGTTTTAAAAGGCGTTCACGCTGTGACGAATAATGGATTTGTTTGTGTGGAAAATGAAGAGCAAGTATTCGAAGGAATTTTCACTCGGCGTGTTGTATTAAAGCGCTTAAATGAAGTCATTCATTCCGCAAAAAAATGAGCTGTAGCCCAGCTTATTTTTTTTGCCTTCATAAGCTATTATTTATATAATGACTATATAAAATAAGAAAAACTTATCAAGAGAAGGAGGGCGTTCATGCAGCTTCAAGAGTTACATATGCTTGTTGTACTTAGTGAGGAATTGAATATGAGAAAGGCTTCAGAGCGGCTCTTTGTCTCTCAGCCTGCCTTATCTCAAAGGCTGCAAACGATTGAAAAAGAGTGGGGAACCAAAATCTTTTTTCGTTCACAAAAAGGCTTGACAGTCACTTCAGCTGGCGAACAGATTATTCAATTCGCCAAAGAGGTCACGACTGAGCAGGATCGAGTGCGAGAGAGAATTGACGAGCTTGAAGGAGAAATTCACGGTACACTCAAGCTTGCCGTTGCGTCCATTATTGGTCAGCACTGGCTGCCAAAGGTGCTGAAGCGGTATGTCGAGAAATACCCAAATGCCAAAGTATCTCTTGTGACAGGCTGGAGCAGTGAGATGCTTAAAAGTCTGTATGAAGACCATGTCCATATTGGCATCATTCGCGGGAATCCTGATTGGAAGGGCACAAAGGAATACTTAATGACCGATCATTTATATTTAGTCGATTCTGTCATCAAGGACGTGGATGAGTTAATTGAGACAGAACGCCCGTTTATTCAATTTAAAAGTGATAGCACCTATTATCAAGAAATTCAGCACTGGTGGCATCAAAAGTTTAAAGTGTCGCCAAAACAGACGATTCTTGTGGACCAGATTGAGACATGTAAACAAATGGCCTATCACGGTATCGGCTACGCCATTTTGCCTTCGGTCACCTTATATGATCATGAGAAAAGCGTACACAAAACCCCGCTCGTAGACGCAAATGGAGAGCAAATCGGACGTGACACGTGGCTGTTAGGATATGAAGCCTCTTTTCAGTTAAAACAAGTTCAAGCATTTGTTGGTGTGGTGAAAGAAATGCTTGAAAGTGAGGCAGTGTAAGTACTTCTAGAAGAGGAGGTGCTTTTTTAGGATAAGTGGTTTGATTAGGTTTCTAATAGATTTATCTACTGAAAAAGCAGAAAGCTGGAAGAAATGATGAGAAATCAACAAAAAAAGAAGATGGATATACCGAAGTGGGGAACTTATTTACGCGAGAGATGGCGTGGACGTTTTGCAAGTCATCTTTCTTTAGAAGAACAAAAAGAGATAGGGATGGATGGCTTCCTATGGCACTTATGCAGCTGGGAAAAAGTTGAATGCCTTGAAAAAGAGGCAGCGATAAACGCCTTTCATCAGCAATCAAAGCATACATGTACTATTTTTTATCAATTTACTCAAGAAGCGTATCTGTTTGAAAACGCCGATGACCTGTCAGTGAAGGAACTGCCGTATACAGACGGACACATGGACTATAGCGATCTGTATGTCATGGATTGGGAAGAAAATTGGACATTTGTGATGACGCACGAATCCGATTGCGGTCCATATTTTATTCAGAAATAAAAAAACGAGTGACATAGGGTCACGATCAATTATAGCCGCCTTCCAATTGGAATGAGCGGTTTTTTGATGTACGTCATGTTTATTTTGAACAGCACCTTTTCATAAAACATTTGACAATGAAAATCATTATCATTTAAAGTGTACATATAATAATTGAAAATGATTATCATTTAGATGAGGTGACCAATAGATGAAAGCACTAATTGCATTTGCGAGTATGTCTGGCAATACGGAAGACATGGCAGCGATCTTAAAACAAACGCTTGAAGGAAAAGGGATAGAGACAGAGATGATGGAATTTGACGACACAAGTGCAGAAGATCTTTCTTCATACGATTATGTCATGATCGGCTCTTATACATGGGGGGACGGTGATTTACCTTATGAAGCTGAAGATTTTTATGAAGAGGTCTCAGCACTTGAACTTAGTCACATCAAAGCGGCGGTATTTGGATCAGGCGATTACAGTTATCCGAAGTTTTGCGAGGCTGTTCATACCTTTCATGACATGCTGAAATCGACAGGTGCATCCGTATTTCCTGAAACATTGAAAATGGAACTTGCGCCAGATACAGATGAAGATGTGGCGTGCTGTGAGGAGTTTGCAACAAGCTTTTTAACGTGGGCATCATTGTCTGAGAAAAGAGTTGAAAATCATGTTTCATAAAGGTGCGACAGCTGTTGCTGCGTCTAAAAGTGGCGGCTACTTTGTTGCTGTCAAACGAGAAGGTATTTTTCATTACAGTGTGGAAGGCGGATGGCAGCAGCTTTTTAAGCTCAAGCATAAAATCCACGCTATCAGTTATATTGGTCCGTATTTGTTCGGAGTTGGTGAAAATGGAACTGTCATACGATCAGGAGATGAGGGCCACACATGGGCGCTATCATCTTTTCCAACAAATGCAGTTGTTTGGTCTATTACAGGACGCAAAGATGGGTTTGTATGCGCACATGGAAAGCATAGTATTTATGTGTCAACCGATTTCGGAATTTCCTGGGAAATTATGAAGCCGTTTGCTCATGTGAATCAGCCCCCTGTGATTCGTTCATTATGTGTAGCCGGTGATTATCTTTATATTGGAACGCAGATTCATGAGGTGCATGGAGGAATATGGGTGTATGACTTGCAAAGTGAACAGATTTTTCTCCTAAACAGAGAAGAGCACCGAATGACTGCTTCTATGCTGCTTTGCAGGGAACACCTCCTTGTCTGTGCGTTGGGCTCTAAAAAAGGGAAAAGAGGGTCTGTTCAAATTTTAGACTTACATACAAATATGCTGCATGATATTCAATCACAAGCTTTTGCGCGAGAGGAATCATTTTTGGATGTGTCAGAGGATAACGGCATTGTGTACGTGACCACCTCACAGGATGAGCATGGATTTTCTAAGGTGTATCAGCTTGATATAGAGCAAAAAGAGCTCAAGTGGTTTGATACGATCAAAGGGCACGGTTTTCGTGTCGCCAATCAAAAGGAGAATTTTTTTTGTGCGGGTTTATATGAAAGTAAGTTTGTCAGGCCTTATGAGGAACCTGCACTGATTCATTAATAAGGAGGAAGAAAAAGTGACGAAAAAAGTTTTATTGGTGTATGCCACAATGTCAGGAAATACAGAAGCAATGGCTGATTTAATCGAAAAAGGATTAAAGGAAGCTGGGGCTAGCGTGGACCGGCATGAAGCGATGGATATTGATGCTGAACTTCTTCATGATTACTCGCACATTCTGTTAGGTGCATATACTTGGGGAGATGGTGATCTTCCAGATGATTTTATTGATCTATATGAGGAAATGGAAGAGCTTGATTTGACGGGTAAAGCATTTGCTGTATTCGGTTCTGGAGATACATCTTATGAACATTTTTGCGGAGCTGTGGATTTAATTGAAGAAAAAGTGAAGGAGCTGGGCGGTGATATCGTCCTACCATCCATCAAAATTGAGCTGAATCCAGAAGGAAACGAGGAAGAGGAATTGATTTCTTTTGGTAGACAATTTGTTCATCTTCACCAGCAAGAAGCGGGATAAAGAGGCCCGCTTGTTTTATTTGCCAAGGCGCAAGTAATTCTTTCACTTGTCATTAAAACTCTCCTTTGGTACAGTAATGAAGTATAAATTAAGAGGAGGACATACATACATGAAACAAATGGACGCTAATGAAATTATTTCATTTATTCAAAATAGTACAAAATCAACACCTGTTAAAGTCTACATTAAAGGGGACTTAGAAGGTATTGAATTTGGTGAACATGCAAAAACATTTATCACAGGTAATACTGGTGTTGTCTTCGGTGAGTGGAGCGAAATTCAAGAAGCTCTAGCATCAAACAAAGACAAAATTGAAGATGTTGTCGTGGAAAATGACCGTCGTAACTCTGCGATTCCTATGTTGGATTTGAAAAACATCAAAGCACGTATTGAGCCAGGTGCAATTATTCGTGATCAAGTGGAAATTGGCGATAATGCAGTCATCATGATGGGTGCATCTATTAATATCGGTTCAGTCATCGGTGAAGGTACGATGATTGATATGAACGTTGTTCTTGGCGGCCGTGCGACAGTAGGTAAGAACTGTCATATCGGTGCGGGATCTGTTCTTGCAGGTGTTATTGAGCCGCCTTCTGCTAAGCCAGTTGTAGTAGAAGATGATGTTGTCATCGGTGCAAACGCTGTTGTTTTAGAAGGTGTGACAATTGGAAAAGGTGCAGTTGTAGCAGCTGGAGCGATCGTTGTGAACGATGTCGAGCCTTACACGGTTGTAGCAGGTACACCTGCAAAGAAAATCAAAGACATTGATGAAAAAACAAAAGGTAAAACTGAAATCAAACAAGAACTGCGTCAGCTTTAATTGACACAATTCGCAGCTGAAGACATAGACGTGGATGATATATCCACGTCTTATTCGTATAGAGGAAAGGAAGCGAGTTCACTTGTTAAATCGTGAGCAATTAATATCCATTCGAAGAGATTTGCACCAAATTCCTGAGCTTGGTTTTAAGGAATTTAAAACACAAGCTTACCTCATCAAGCATCTCGAATCGTACCCAACAGATCGAATCGAGATGGAAACATGGCGGACTGGACTTTTTGTGAAAGTAAAAGGGACAAATCCTACGCGCGTCTTTGCGTATCGTGCAGATATGGACGGATTATCTATCCCTGAAGAAACGGGCTACCCATTTCAATCGGTACATGAGGGCCACATGCATGCATGTGGACATGATCTTCATATGACCATTGCTCTTGGTATCATTGATCATTTCGTGCATCAGCCAATCAAAGAAGATCTGCTATTTATTTTCCAACCGGCAGAAGAAGGGCCAGGCGGAGCTGAACCAATGCTTACAAGTGATGTTCTAAAAAAGTGGACGCCAGACTTTATTACAGCGCTGCATATTGCACCTGAATATCCAGTCGGCACGATTGCAACAAAGCCGGGCCTATTATTTGCTAATACGAGTGAGCTTGTGATCGATCTTGAAGGAAAAGGCGGGCATGCCGCATACCCTCATTTAGCAAATGATATGGTGGTGGCTGCAAGTGCACTAGTAGGGCAGCTGCAATCGGTGATTTCACGTAATGTGGACCCTCTTGATAGTGCCGTCATTACAGTTGGCACGATTACAGGTGGCACTGCTCAAAATATCATTGCGCAGCACGCAAAGCTGGATGGAACCATTCGCACGCTCTCGCCAGAGTCTATGGAAAAGGTGAGAAAACGAATTGAAGCACTGGCAAAGGGAATTGAAATTGGCTACGAATGCAAGGCGACAGTTCGATACCCTTCAGCTTATTACGAAGTGGACAATTCAAAGGATTTGACAGAGGAATTTATGTCATATGTAGCCGAAGAAGGGCTTGCGAATGTCATTGAATGCAGAGAAGCGATGACAGGAGAAGATTTCGGCTACATGCTGAAAAAATACCCTGGGTTCATGTTTTGGTTAGGGGTAGATTCAGAATATGGACTGCACCATGCCAAGCTGACTCCTGACGAAAATGCGATTGAAACAGCTGTGAACGTCATGACGGCTTATTTTAAAAAGCAAGCAGGTGAATGAATAATCAAATGACCTCCTGTACACCTTATGTACAGGAGGTGTTCTTGATTATGACAAGAATTGGTGTAGAACAATCTTTATCCGATGTAGAAGAGCTTTTGAAGCAAAAAGGGTATGATGTCGTACGTATTCAAAATGAACAGCAAATGGATCAGTGTGACTGCTATGTGGTTACAGGGTTAGATTCAAATGTTCTTGGCATTTCAGACACAACGACAAAGGCATCTGTCATTACAGCGTCAGGTATGACGGCTGATGAAATTTGTCAAGAAGTAGAACAGCGTGTTCAATAAAACAAACAAAAGAACCAGGATTTTATGATCCTGGTTCTTTTTGCTCTTTTTCTAGATCAAGTGCTTCTTTCATTTTTTTGCGCAGAATTCGTTCGACACGCCACTGCTCCATCGTTTCAGTTTTTGCAATGATACGAAGGACGAGGGATGAGGAGCCAAATGATTCCACTCCAACGACTTGAGGACCTTCGATGATTTGCGGCATGCTCTCACGAACTTCATCACAGGCTGCTTGCAAAGTGGTGATCATCTGATCCACATTTTCATCTGGGGATAATTCGATATCAACGAGTGCCTGCATCGTCCCTCGTGAATGATTGCTTACATTAAGTATACTTCGGTTTGGAATGAAATGAAGAGTGCCATCAAAGCTTCTAAGCTGTGTTGTTCTCAGTCCAATTTGTTCAACGATCCCATCGAAACCAGCAACCGTTATATACTCGCCGACATCAAATTGTTTTTCCAGCAGTATGAAGAAGCCTGTCACAATATCACTCACTAATCCCTGAGCGCCAAATCCAATGGCAAGTCCTACAACACCTGCCCCAGCCAGCAAGGCGGTTGGGTTATAATGAAATAAGTCGAGGATCATCACAACTAGAATAAAAATCAGCAAGTAGGCGAAAATATTTAAGGTAAGACTTTGCAGCGTTTGAGCTCGTGATAAAGAGACATCATGCTTTTCAGAGAATGCTGAATAGGCACGCTTAATCATCTTATTTCCAATCGCTCTGATGATAAAATAAATCACAAAAATAGCAATGAGTTTTAGCAAAATCATACTGATATTCATGATGATGGAAACCCAATCTACTTGTTCAAGTGCTTTCATGATCTTCAAAACCTTTCTATGTATGTGCGAAATGAGAAGCTAATCATTTGTTCCCTTATGCAAGTCATGTTAAACTTTTAATAGTTGGAGCGAGAGATTGTGACAAATCGTTAATTAAATTTATTATTAATTAATATTGACTAAAAATCGCTTAAGTATTATAATTATATTTGTGAAGTTATTAACTAAATGAGAATTTAACCTATTGATTCTCATTTTATATACAGCTAAGAAGTCTGTATAAAGATATTATTTTTGGAGGGATTTACATATGGCAGAGCGTTTTGTAGGAAAACAAGCTCCACGTTTTGAAATGGAAGCAGTACTTGCTAATAAGGAATTTGGTAAAGTGAGTTTAGAGGAAAACATCAAAAATGACAAATGGACAGTTCTTTTCTTCTATCCAATGGATTTCACTTTTGTTTGTCCAACTGAAATTACAGCAATGAGCGATCGTTATGATGAGTTTGAAGATTTAGATGCAGAAATCATTGGTGTATCTACTGATACAATCCATACGCATCTTGCTTGGATCAACACAGATCGTAAAGACAATGGTCTTGGAGAATTAAAATATCCACTAGCTGCTGACACAAACCACACAGTATCTAGAGAATACGGTGTTTTAATTGAAGAAGAAGGAATTGCACTTCGTGGTCTATTCATCATTAACCCAGAAGGCGAACTTCAATATCAAACAGTATTCCACAACAATATCGGTCGTGATGTAGATGAGACACTACGTGTTCTTCAAGCATTACAAACTGGTGGACTTTGCCCAGCGAACTGGAAGCCTGGTCAAAAAACACTTTAATTGATAGTTGAAGAAACAGTCTAACTGATGTTAGACCTTCAGATTGTTGACAAAGGGCTAAAATGTTGTTTATTTTAGCCCTTTGTCTTCTTTTCAGCGTGATAGAAAACCTTTGCAGCCCTAGGAAGGACGAGTACTGGCGCGAAGCGAATGTGACATTCGTGAGCACCAGCACGCAGGACTGACAAAGAATGCGAGGGTTTGTCTACATGCTGGGGTCTAACTGATGTTAGACCTTTTTGTTTCGAGACATACAATGGATGGAGGCGCTTAAAAATGAAATTACGTCAACCAATGCCAGAACTAACTGGTGCAAAAGAATGGTTAAATGGAGAAGTAACAAGAGAAGAATTAATTGGTGATAAACCAACATTGATCCACTTCTGGTCAGTTAGCTGTCACCTTTGTAAAGAGGCGATGCCGCAAGTGAACCAATTCCGTGATGAATACAAGGATCAACTAAACGTGATCGCAGTTCACATGCCACGTTCAGAGGATGACCTAGATCTAGAAAAAATCAAAGAGGTTGCAAATGAGCATGAAATCACACAGCCAATCTTTGTAGACAGCGACCATAAATTAACAGAAGCATTTGAGAACGAATATGTACCAGCTTACTATGTATTCGATAAAACAGGTGCTTTACGCCACTTCCAAGCTGGCGGAAGCGGTATGAAAATGCTTGAAAAACGTGTCAATCGAGTTCTTTCTGAGTCTGAAAAGGCTGCAGAATAGGCTTTCCCCCCCATGAATGGGGGTTTTTTCATGGGGAAAAATAGGAGGCATATTGCACTGGATGAATATGATTGTAGGTGGAATGCCTAAGAAAAGAGAAAATGAGGGATTTCATTAAAAAAATTTCCTGAAACAAAAAGGTATTATGACCTATTTACATTTTTATTTTGAAATGAAAATGTAAAGATTTTAACTTTTTACTATTCAGAACGTTTTTGCACAAAAGAAATTTCAGTTTGGTAAATAACTATATAAATCAAGTAGTATAAGCGTTTATTCAAAATTTTTACAATATTTTAAAGGTGGTCAAAAGCCTATAGTGGCAATGAAATGGGTGCCGATTTTTCTTCTTTGGCAAAATTTTAGTTGGAAATACCTATCTGATAGCAAACTGTAAAATGATAAAAAAATAGTTGATAAAATTAGTTTTCTAATCTAATATTTACTATAGAATATTTTTTATATGATGAGGGGGAAATCCATTGTTTAATGAGAGGGAAGCGTTACGTTTACGATTGGAACAATTAAATGAAGCAGAAGTAAAGGTCATCCGTGAATATCAAATTGAACGAGATGCGATTTACGCAAAACTAAGAGAATTAGACCGTCAAGGTACAGGTCTCGTCACAGATACAAAAAAAGAAGTGCGTACAGAGAGAAAAACGGATTCGTTGCCTGTATTAGCTGAGCTGGCTGCACAAGAAATGAGAAGCTACAATCAGCCTGCGCAAACGCAGTCAAACGTTACATCATCTTTAGGAACAGGTCAGCTAAATGGTGCACCTGTAGGTATTCCTGAAGGATCTACAAGACGCAGAAGAGGCACAGCTAGACCTGGATCAAAGGCAGCTAAGCTTCGTGAAGCTGCAATCAAAACATTAAAGCGTCATAATGCGGCGATTAAAAGCTCTGAACTTCAAAAAGAGATTGAAAAAGAGAGCGGTCTTGAAATTCCAAATATGACAACGTTTATGCAAAGCTTAATTAAAATGTACCCAGAAGTGAAGAAACCTTATCGCGGACAGTATATTTTAGAAGGCGACATTCAAACAGAAGACGAATAAATAAAAAAGAAACTGCTGGGCGTAAATGCCAGCAGTTTTTTCTTGCGTACGTGATGAACGGATCACTTTTTTTGATCAACTGTATAGACAATCTTTCGTTCTTTGGGCATGTTGTCGCGCTGTTTTTTAAATCCATCGATCTTCACTGTCATGACCTCTCCACTCCGCTGCACCGCATCAACTTTTGCCTGGAGCGTTTCTACTTGTTCGTTTAGTTTCTTCAAAATCGGTCCTATTTCTTCGGTTGTTTGCAAAATAGGGTCTTGTGAGAACGGCTCGGCATTTGTTTGGGCTGACTGGTCGATATCAGCAAAATGAGAAGCGATCCATTCCTCGCTTTCGGCTAACTGTTTTTGGTAGCTCGTGAGCGTTTCATAAAAAATGGCTTCTTTTGCTTTTTCGATTTGCAGTAATTTTTCTTGTGTTTCATAAAAACGCTCCTGTAGATGCCGCACGCCTTCTTGTAATAAAAGAAGCTCTGCGTTTTTATCGCCTAGAGTTTGCTGCAGTTTTTCAATCACAGCGGATAAAGTATTTCCTTTTTTCTCCTCTTTTGCAAGCTGTTTATCTTGGTCTAGTAATCGCTCCTGTAGTTGCTGAGACATTTCCTTATATTTTACAACCTTCAAATGCAATCGGTGCTTTTCCTCTGTTTCTTTTCGTCTATGATAGGTTTCCTTTTGCAGCATTTCATGAAGAAGGACGATTTTATGTAATAATTCCGATTTGCTATAAGAGAGATCCTGTATTTTAGATGATGCTTCGTCCTGGTCAATGGTCATTTCATCCAATTGTTGTTTTAATTGAGTGAAATCCTTTTTCATCTCATGATATTCTTGAGATAGCTTCTTGTTTTTAGCATAAGTATATGTGGACTGAAAATCTGAAATTATCTGTTGATATTTGGCCGTTTCAGCTTTTAAAAATAGATTTTCTTGAGACAGATCATGGAATAGGGGAGAAGCATGGCGCCGGTTCATAGGTAGACCCTCCTTATTCATGTTATCAATAAAGTATGCGAAATGAGTGCGATTAGAACAACCATATCAAAGGGGATGAGATGATGAGAATAGTGAATGTGATACTAGCCGGAGGTGCTTCTAGGCGTTTTGGAGGGCCAAAGGCAAGTCATGTCTATCAGGGGAAACCACTATATGAACATGTGAAAGAGCAACTTTTGAAAGGGGAAACCATCATCATCAGTCACCCGAAGCTTCTGCCTTTTTTCAAAGCAAGAGGGGAACAAGCTGTTTGGTTAGATGATGAACAGGTGCGTGGGTATGGCCCGCTTGCAGGCATATATACCGCTATGCAAAAGCAAGAAGCAGAGTGGTATTTAGTGACGGCATGTGATATGCCATTCATACGAAAAGAGACAGCCGTCGCTTTATCTTCTTATTGCCATGAGCATGTAGATGCTGTGGTCCCGATGGTGCAGGAAAGATTACAGCCGTTATTTGCGCTTTATCACCGCCGCAGTCTTCCGTTTATTTCTGCGTGCTTAAAAGAGAATCAATTAGCTATTAAAGACTTATTACAAAAACTTCACGTCCAGGTTGTTCCAGCCGACGAACTGAACGTGGCACCAAATGAATTTCACAATATCAATAAAAGAAGCGATTTACCTGAAAACGGTATGATATGATACATAAAAACGAGGAGGAGAGAACAATATTGAACGAGCGATATTCAAGGCAAATCTTGTTCACTCCGGTAGGGGAAAAAGGGCAGTCTGCGCTTGCCGAAAGTCATGTCCTTATTGTTGGAGCTGGTGCACTTGGAACAGCGTCTGCTGAAGGGCTTGTCCGTTCAGGAATTGGTACTTTGACGATTGTAGATCGTGATTATGTCGAATTCTCAAATTTACAGCGGCAGCAGCTGTACACTGAACACGATGCAAAGATGCATGTGCCAAAAGCGGCAGCGGCTAAAAAACGTCTCCAAGAGATCAACCATGAAGTGACCATACACGCTCTTATTGAAGATGCAGGAGTAGAGCTGTTAAGACCTTTATTCCGAAAAGCAAATATCGTCATTGATGCGACTGATAATTTTGAGACAAGAATGGTGATGAATGATTTATCCTTAGAAACAAATACGCCCTGGATTTACGGTGCCTGTGTGAGCAGTCAGGGAATGTATATGACCATTTTGCCGGGCAAAACACCTTGCTTATCATGTGTGTTTACCTCAATGCCTGTTGGGGGTTTGACATGTGATACAGCTGGTATTATTTCTCCTGCTGTCCAAATGGTGTCGGCTTATCAGCAAACAGAGGCATTAAAATATTTAACAGGGCATGAAGAGCAAATGGAGCGAAAGTTTGTCACGTTTGATTTGTGGCAGTCGTCTTCGTTTAAAATGGATGTATCTCGTACGAAGCAGGAGAGCTGTCCTTCTTGCGGCACAAATAGAACGTATCCATATTTACAGGAACAGCGCAAAAAAACAGCGGTTCTTTGTGGACGTGACACCGTTCAAATCATATCGAAGGATTTAGAAAACCTTTCATTTCAGCATGTAAAAGAGCGTCTGTCCTCTATTTGTGAGGTGAAAGTGAACGATTTTTTAATTCATATACGCTATGAAAGACACCGTATCGTTTGTTTTAAAGGAGGACGTGTATTAATCCATGGGACAAATGATGAAAAAGTAGCCAATTCATTACTAGCAAGACTGCTAGGCATATAGGAGTGAGAAGTGATGGAAAGACGACAGCCAATTCCAGTAGAAGAGGCAGTAAAGAAAGTCCACCAATTTCAAAAACATGGACAAGTCGAATGGGTTCCTTTAAAGAACAGCCTTGGAAGATGGCTTGCAGAGGATATTTTAGCAGATCACGATGTTCCTGCCTTTGATCGTTCTCCGTATGATGGTTTTGCACTTCGAGCAGAAGATACAAAGGATGCATCGAGCGAGCATCCGGTTGAATTTGAGGTCATTGATCATATAGGGGCAGGTATTGTTTCTGCAAAAACGATCGGCCCTTTTCAAGCGATTCGCATCATGACAGGAGCGAAGATTCCAAAAGGAGCAAATGTTGTGATCATGCTCGAATTGACGAAAACGTTTGAAAAAGACGGCAAATCAATGATGTCACTTAAAAGATCTCTGAAAAAGGGAGACAATATTTCTCGGCAAGGAGAAGAGACCCTCAAAGGGAACGTCATGATCAAAAAAGGCTCAAAAGTAACCCCAGGCGTGACGGCGATATTGGCAACGTTCGGGTATGCGGTTGTGCCGGTCGTCAAAAAACCGGTCATCGGTATCATCTCAACAGGTACCGAGCTCCTACAAGTAAGTGATGCCATGGTGGACGGTAAAATTAGAAATAGTAACCTAAGTATGGTGTACGCTCAGGTTCTTGAAGCTGGAGGAGAACCGCTTGATTTAGGCGGTGTATCCGATGATTTTGATCAAAGCTATGAAGCAGTAAAAGCAGCCTTAAGCAAAGTTGATATGCTCATCACAACAGGTGGTGTATCGGTAGGTGATTTTGACTTTTTACCTGCTATTTATGAAAAACTTGGTGCAGATGTGTTGTTTAATAAAGTGGCCATGAGACCTGGAAGTGTGACGACCGTTGCTGCGTTGCCAAATGGTCAATTGCTTTATGGGCTGTCAGGAAATCCGGCTGCCTGTTTTGTTGGCTTTGAACTATTTGTCAAACCGATCATTTATAAATGGTGTTTGAAAGAAAATCCATTTCCCGTTTTTGCTGAGGCGAAGCTGACACATGATTTTCCAAAAGCCAATCCGTTCACACGATTTGTTAGAGCATCACTTGATTTCGCTGGCAGCCAGCTAAGTGTGACGCCAACAGGTCTTGATAAATCTAGTGCGGTGACATCTATTGCTCATGCTGATTGTTTCATTGTATTGCCCGGAGGAACAAGAGGGTTTAGTGCAGGTGACCAGGTCAGCGTTCTGCTATTTCACCACGAAGGCGGTGCTCCATGTTGGATGACAAATTAAACATTCTACAAGTCGTGGGCTATCAAAATAGTGGTAAAACGACGCTGATCGAAAAATTATGTCAGCTGGCGGATGAAGAAGAAATGCAGCTAGGCTGCTTCAAACATCACGGACATGGCGGAAAGCCAGACCGTCTGTTCAAACAAAAAGATACGGATCGATATGTTCAAGCGGGTGCATTTGCCGCAGGTGTGGAGGGAGAAGGTGAATGTCACTTTTTCATACGGCACATGACATTCGCGCAACTACTCAACATGTGTCAGCATCTTCCTTTAGATGCCGTCTTGATCGAAGGATACAAACAGGCGCCTTACCGCAAAATCCTGTGTGTCAAAGACGAACAGGAACTCATTGATCTTTCAACACTTTCTCATATACAAGCAGCCATTTATTTCAATAAAGAAATACAATTCACTGAGAAATACCCGTTTCCTGTGTTTTCAGCATTTGACAAGCGCGGGATCACATTTGCGTTTAATTTATTGAAGGGGGAAGCCTCGTATGAATGAACTTTTTAACATCACAAAAGAGCCAATTGATGTGAATGAATTGATTCAGCATGTCACAAGACGCAAAGCGGGAGCCATTACGACATTCATAGGAACGGTAAGAGAATGGACAAATGGCAAAAAAACGCTGCGTTTAACATATGAAGCATACATACCAATGGCGGAAAATATGTTGAGTCAAATTGGACAAGAAATTAAAAAACGCTGGCCTGATACAGAAGCTGCTATTGTGCATCGTATTGGCACTCTTGAGATATGTGACATTGCAGTGGCAATAGCTGTTTCATCACCTCATCGGAAAGCTGCATACGAAGCCAATGAATATGCGATTGAACGAATAAAGGAAATCGTTCCTATTTGGAAAAAGGAATACTGGGAAGATGGAGAGGCTTGGATAGGTGATCAACTTGAAACCGTTTCATACCCGGAAGGAAAACCTAGTACTCTCCAACTTAACGAGAAAGAAGGGAAGCGGCATGATTAGCGTATTATTGTTCGCCGGCCTTGCTGAGAAGGCCGGTAAACAACAAATCATCATTCAAAAAGATCAAACAACGGTTGATGAGATTAAAATAGAATTACAGGAGGTATATGGTGTTGATACTGCACAAAACGTGATGGTTGCAGTCAACGAAATATATACGAAGGGAAATGCTGAAGTGCGTAGCGGGGACACTGTTGCACTCATTCCTCCTGTAAGTGGTGGATAATAGATATTAGAGGATTTGGTTATGGCCGGCGGCTGTAACCAATTTTTTTATGTGTGAAAAGATTGTAGAGGTACTTGGGTATGATCTTCGTAAATAAAACATCCCCGGCGTGCTTTAGAAATGTGAGGATCGAGCTGTTGAATGAGATCATACAATTCGCTGATTCGTCTCACATTGAAATCTGTTCGTGCTTGAAGCTGTTCTTTTAATTCTTTTGTGCTCACGATGCTTCCCTTTTTTTCTTTAATAATATCTACACACCTTGCTGCGTAGTATATTTTGTCATTAGAAGGTCTGCTCTCTTTCATATCAAGTAATTTGAGCTCATGATAAATCAGTTCTCTTTCCTTTCTAAAGTATTGCCATGCTTCTTGTTCCTTTTCATAAAGTAAAATCAATTGCATTTTCAATTTTTCTCTTAACATTCACTTGACTCCATTTCCACTATCATTTAACCTACCTCTATTTTACATTATATGAAAAAATAACATTTGATCAAGTAAAATCCTTTTATTTTTATTTTTTTAATATGAAAGTATTGATACTAAAGGCTCATCTGTTCTATAAAAGGCGCTAAACATAGTCCTATAAAGCCGGGATTCATTGAAATTACTAGGAATATTTTAACAAAAAATTGTTGTGTCTAACTGAGACCATCTGAATCCAAAGGAAAAGGATATTTATTCCGAAAGACATGTTGTTTACTTCATAAAATGTTTTTCAGTCAGTAAAATCATGATTTTTTCATATGAATATGGTCGGATCAAGGTATCATTTGAAGGATGTCGTTCATGAAAATAGAATAATAGATTCAATCCTATCACTATGAAAATAAGAAAATCAAATGATCTATCACTTATTGGCAATCTTTTGATAAAATAGAAACAACAAGAGTATGAAAAAACGTTTCCATACTTACAGCACATGGAGAGGATGACATTTGATGAAAGAAACAACGCAAAAACCCACAATTATAGGCGTAAGCACAAGACCATCAGAGCATTTAAAAAGAGTGTGGGAGCAGCCATTCGTTTGGTGGCCTTTATCATGTGTGCTTGTATTAACAGTTGTTGTCACTTATTTGTCTCAGCTAGTGAATGAAGGAATGTGGGCAGATTTAATTTTACCAATCCCTTTCGTTTATGTGATCACGCTCATTGGTTTGGTCATTGGGATTGTCATTAATACTGCCGTATACAAGTTCATCGTCTTTTTAGCAAAAGGTGATGCAACGTTTCAGCAGCTATTTTCAGGTGTGCTTTATATCACACCTATTACGATCATTGGTACGATCATTTCTCATTTAGCGATCATCATGTTTCATGTGCCAAAAGATATCACTATTACCTCATTAAACGCATTCATTCGAATGTCTGGTTCATGGCATGCTGTGTTAGGAAATATTGACCTTTTTGTGATCTGGAATCTTGTTTTAACAGGCTTTTTATTGATCAAGGTCGGCCGCATTTCGCCAAGAATATCTTGGATTATTGTGAGTGTCTTTTATGTATTATCTTTAATTTTTCAATATATAGGAACTACGATCACCATCAACATGCAGTAAGCTGGAGGTAGAATGTTTTTATGAGAAAGAAAATCATCATCGGATCCATTATTATTATTGTGATTGGTCTATTTATTGGATTTAATATTGCAAAAAACCAATCAAAGCCTGCCTCTACGGCATCATTTAAAACAGTCCAACTTGCATCAAAAGAAATAACCTCTAAGGTGATGACGCCTGGAACACTTTCATTCTCGGAGGAGCAATTTATTTATACAGAAGAGGAGAAGGGAAGCCTGAATCATATCGCTGTGAAAGAAGGAGAAAAAGTGAAAGCTGGAACACCGCTCCTTACATATGAAAATAAGGAACTGGAGCTTGAAGAACAGCAGCAAGCACTTGCGGCTGAATCAAGTACACTAAAGCTTGAACAATTACAAAATAGACTCAATTCATTAGATGAAAATCAGGGAAAAAAGGCGGGCTCTGATTCGAAAAACGAGCGAGATCAGCTTGAACTCGAACTCAAAGCTGCTGAATTAGAGCAAAAACAAGCGGAGCTTAACCAAGAAAAAGTAAAGGCACAAATAGAAGATTTAACGATACATAGCAAAATTGAAGGAACAGTCATCTCCATCGAGCAAGATGCTGGCGCAGGGAAGCTAGAAGAGAGACAGCCGTTAATCCATATTGGCAATGAGAAAAAAATGATTGTACGAGGCTTAATCAGTGAGTATGATGCTATGAAAGTCAAAAAGAAACAAAAAGTAAAGGTAACGTCTGATGTCATTCGCGGAAAGAGTTGGCAAGGAGTGGTGAAAAAAGTGGGCGCTGTGCCTGCCCAGTCAACAGCAGAAACAGCTGCTAGTGATCAAACCGTACAATATCCAGTCGAAATTGAAATAAAAGGGAAAAAGCCGGATGCAAAACCAGGCTTTAAAATGATCATGGAAATTGAAACGGACAAGCGTCAAGTGCACACAATTCCTGAAACAGCTGTGAAAAAAGACAAAGATGGTTCATACGTTTATGTTGTTGAAAAGAATGCACTGAAGAAAGTAAAAGTGACATTAGGTGAAACGTCAGGTCAAGATCTTGAAGTGACGAAAGGTTTAACAAAAGAAGATCAAATCATTGCAGAGCCATCAGATGATATGTATGACGGAATGGAAGTGAATGCTGAATGATTCAGCTTTCAAACGTGACAAAAAGCTACGAAGTCGCTGAGGAGACATTTGATGTATTAAGTGAAGTGGACCTCGTCATTGGTAAAGGCGAGTATATGTCCATTATGGGCCCGTCCGGCTCTGGAAAATCAACGTTAATGAATATCATTGGCTGTCTGGACCACCCGACCTCCGGACAGTACCATTTTCAAGGTATGGAGCTGTCGGCAGCAAAGGATCAAGAACTGGCAGTGATTCGAAATCGATCCATTGGTTTTGTTTTTCAACAATTTTATTTACTGCCTAGATTAAATGCGAGGCGAAATGTTGAACTTCCGATGATTTACGCTGGTATCAGTCAAAAGGAAAGAAAAGAGCGTGCGGAAATGGCACTTGAAAAGGTTGGTTTGGCAGATCGAATGAAGCATATGCCAAACGAGTTGTCAGGGGGTCAAAAGCAAAGAGTAGCCATCGCACGTGCGATTGTCAATGAGCCGGAGCTCATCTTGGCAGATGAACCAACAGGCGCTCTTGATTCAAAAACGAGCGGCTCGATTATGGAACAGTTTACAAAGCTCAATGAGGAAGGAACAACGGTTGTGCTCGTTACTCATGAAGAAGAAATAGCTGCGTATACAAACCGGATAGTCGTTGTAAGAGATGGACGCCTCGCTCAAGATAGATTGATACAAGGAGACACAATGAATGAAACTCTTTGAAAATATCAAAATAGCGCTGAATTCTGTCCTAGCTCATAAATTGCGGTCTATTTTAACGATGCTTGGCATTATTATTGGGGTTGGCTCGGTGATTGCAGTCGTTGCCATCGGTCAAGGCGGCGAGCAAATGCTGAAAGAATCAATTTCAGGGCCAAACAATACCATTGATATGACCTATACACCCTCTGATGAGGAGTTAAATGCGAATCCGAATGCGTTATTTGAAGCCACATTTACTGAAGAAGACATTCAAAGTGTTCAAGCATTGAATGGGGTTAAACAGGTTGCCTCCTCTACGGCACAAGGCATGCAATTAAGGTTCCAAGATACAACAATAGATGCAACGGTCAATGGGATTAATGAAGGCTACACGAATGTACATTCATTACATATAGCAGAAGGACAGGACTTACGTGAAATCGATTTTAGGAGCGGAAGAAGGGCAGCTGTTATTTCAGAAGGGATACAAAAAGAATTGTTTAATGGAGAGAAGGCAGTAGGCGAGTTGATTTGGATGAATGGACAGCCGGTTGAGGTGATCGGAGTTTTAGCAAAACAGGAAGGGCTGTTTTCATTTGATATGAATGAAATATATGTCCCTTTTGCAATGCTGACAACTGCATTTGGTGTGAAAGAATATGATAAGTTGTCTATTCAAGTCGCACATGCTGATCAAATGAAAGAAGTAGGAAAGAGTGCGGCTGCACGATTAAATAAAAATCACCATACAGACGATGCTTACGAAATGATCAATCTGGAAGAGATTGCAGCAGGCATTGGTCAGATTACGTCTGTCATGACAACAATCATTGGCTCAATTGCTGGTATCTCATTACTTGTCGGCGGCATTGGTGTCATGAATATTATGCTCGTATCAGTCACAGAAAGAACAAGAGAAATCGGAATTCGAAAGGCACTTGGGGCAACTAGGACTCAAATACTCGTTCAGTTTTTAATTGAGTCTGTCGTCCTTACACTGATCGGTGGGTTACTTGGAATCGCGCTTGGCTTAGGAGGTGCTTCACTTGTGTCACTGTTTGCAGGGTGGCCTTCTCTTGTATCGTGGCAGATCGTATGTGGAGGCGTCCTATTTAGTATGCTCATTGGTATTATTTTTGGACTGATTCCTGCCAATAAAGCAGCGAGGCTCGATCCTATTGAATCACTTAGATATGAATAATCCTAAAGTTAACGTTCAAGGTGCTGACAAGAAGGTAGAACGAGATATGTTGCCTGCTTTTCCGCACCTGAAGCCTTTATGCAAAACGCATAAAGGCTTTTTTTCGTTCAATTGAATGAAATGAAAAATGATAGAAATGCTAATATCATGACTTTCTTCTCAATGTCACATATTTTTCAGTTTACAAATGGTACATATAAAGGTAAGATGACCATTGTGAAAGATTTTGATAGTTATTGAATGTATTTGATTGTTTTGTATTGATAATGTTGAAAAAAGCGATTACAATAAAGGTGCGCGCAAAATGAATACGTTTTCAAAAGGGGGTGTTTTCAATGCTAACACCAGAAAGACATCAACTCATTATCGACTATTTAGAAGAAAACGATGTCATCAAAATACAGGACTTAACGATTATGACGGATGCGTCTGAATCTACAATTAGAAGAGATTTATCAGCCCTCGAAGAAAAAGGTTTTCTTAAAAGAGTTCACGGAGGAGCTGCTAAAATATCTAGTATTCGTCTTGAGCCAGATGTGTTTGAGAAATCTGCCAAAAACCTTCATGAAAAGTCATTGATTGCAGAGGCAGCTGCATCACTTTTAAAACAAGGCGATTGTATTTACTTAGATGCTGGTACGACAACACAGCAAATGATTGACTTTATCGATCCAGATCAAGATATCGTGGTGGTGACAAATGGTGTCATGCACATTGAAGCACTCATGAGAAAAGGCATTTCTTTTTACCTGATAGGCGGATCAGTGAAACATCGAACAGGAGCCATGGTGGGAGCCGCAGCTTTGACAGCTATGGAAAATTACCGTTTTGACAAAAGCTTTGTTGGGACGAACGGCATTCATCCCGAGGCAGGGTTTACAACACCTGATCCAGAAGAAGCGCTCATTAAAAAAAGAGCTATGAAGCAGGCGAAAAAAACCTACATCTTAACAGATGCCTCAAAGTTTGGCGAAATATCGTTTTCAACCTTTGCTAGTTTACAGGAAGCCACCATTATCACAAACGACGCAAAAGAGGATTCATTCGATAATTACCATGAAAAAACGGTTATAAAGGTAGTGAAAACATGATTTATACAGTTACTTTAAACCCATCAGTTGATTACATCGTGCACGTGGAGGATTTTGCGGTCGGCGGTTTAAATCGTTCAACCTATGACAAAAAATATCCAGGTGGTAAAGGAATCAATGTCTCAAGGCTTTTAAAACGGCACGGTGTTGAATCAAAAGCACTTGGATTCATTGGCGGTTTTACAGGCAAATATATTCAAGACTTTTTACAAAACGAACAATTACAAACAGCCTTTCATGAGGTGCCAGAAGATACACGTATCAATGTGAAACTAAAAACAGGCGAAGAAACGGAAATCAACGGGCTCGGTCCAAGTATTACTGAAGCACAGTTCGATTCGTTTTTATCCCAATTCACTTCATTAACAGAAGGCGATGTCGTTGTATTAGCAGGCAGCATTCCTTCTTCACTGCCTCATAACACATATGAGCGCATTGCTGAAGTCTGTGCGAAGCAAGGGGGAAGAGTAGTACTTGATATTTCTGGAGAAGCCTTAAAAAAAGCAGCAGATCTGAAACCATTCTTAATGAAACCAAACCATCATGAGTTAGGTGAAATGTTTGAAACCAGTATTTCATCTGCAGAAGAAGCCATTCCTTATGGGAAAAAGCTGTTGGAACAAGGTGCTGAACATGTCATTGTATCTATGGCTGGAGACGGCGCTCTCTTATTCAGTAAGGAAGGGATCTTTCAATCTAATGTTCCAAAAGGCAAGCTGATCAACTCAGTTGGTGCAGGGGATTCAGTCGTTGCAGGATTCTTAGCTGGCGTTTCTAAAGGCCTTTCCATAGAAGAATCATTTAAGCTTGGCGTCACATCAGGAAGTGCTACAGCATTTTCTGAGGAACTTGGAACAAAAGAGCTTGTCGATACATTATTGCCACAAGTAAAAGTCACACGCATTTAAAGGAGGAGTCATCATGAAAATTACAGAACTACTCACGAAGCATACGATTAAGCTTCAATTAGACAGCCAGCAAAAAGAAGCCGTTATTGAAGAACTGGTCACTGTATTAGATACAGCTGGTAAATTAAATGATAAAGAAGGCTACAAAGCAGCTGTTGTTAATCGTGAAAAACAAAGCTCTACGGGAATCGGAGAAGGAATTGCGATTCCTCATGCGAAAACAGCAAGTGTGAAAGAACCTGCCATTGCATTTGGCCGTTCAACAGCTGGTGTAGATTATGAATCATTAGACGGACAGCCAAGTCATCTTGTCTTTATGATTGCAGCAACTGAAGGCGCAAACAACACGCATTTAGAAGCACTTTCTCGTTTATCCACACTTCTCATGCGTGAAGAGATCCGAAAGCAACTTCTTGAAGCGGCTACTGAAGATGAAATCATTGAAATTATCAATACACATGATAAAGACGATGAAGAAGAAGAGGAAGTCAAAGAGGAACCGGCTGCACCGGGAAAACCTGCTAAAATTTTAGCGGTGACAGCTTGTCCAACAGGCATCGCGCATACATTTATGGCCGCAGATGCTTTGAAAGAAAAAGCAAAAGAAATGGGCGTTGACATTAAAGTTGAGACAAACGGCTCTAGTGGAATTAAACATGCCCTGACAGCAAAAGAAATTGAAGAAGCGCCAGCTATTATTGTGGCAGCTGATAAACAAGTGGAAATGGAACGCTTTAAAGGCAAACATGTCATTGAAGTACCTGTGACAGCTGGAATTCGCCGTCCGCAAGAATTGATCGAAAAAGCCATCAATCAAGATGCGCCGATTTATAAAGGTTCAGGCGGCAGTTCTTCAAAAGATGAAAATGAATCGTCAGGTAAGGGAAGAAGTGGATTCTATAAGCACTTAATGAGCGGTGTAAGCAACATGCTTCCGTTTGTTGTTGGGGGCGGTATCCTCGTTGCGATTTCATTCTTCTGGGGAATTAACTCAGCTGACCCTAAAGATCCTTCTTTCAATTCATTTGCAGCTGTATTAAAAGGAATTGGTGGAGATAATGCACTTGCCTTAATCGTTGCTGTATTAGCTGGATTTATCGCAATGAGTATTGCAGATCGTCCAGGTTTCGCACCAGGTATGGTTGGCGGATTCATGGCCTCTGCAGCAGGAGCTGGATTCTTAGGCGGATTGATTGCTGGTTTCCTTGCTGGTTACATCGTGGTGCTACTCAAAAAAGTATTCACTTTTGTACCACAGTCGCTCGATGGAATTAAACCAGTTCTGCTCTATCCATTGTTCGGTATTTTCTTTACAGGGATTATCATGCATTACATCGTCAACACACCTGTTAAAATGGTCATGGACGGATTAACACACTGGCTTGAATCACTTGGTACTGGAAACCTTGTATTAATGGGGATTATTTTAGCTGGTATGATGGCCATTGATATGGGTGGTCCGATTAACAAAGCGGCCTACACATTTGGTCTTGCGATGATTGCTGCTGGCAACTATGCACCGCATGCTGCGATTATGGCAGGTGGAATGGTGCCGCCTCTAGGAATTGCCCTAGCGACAACGATCTTTAGAAACAAATTCTCTAAACGTGACCGCGAAGCAGGTATTACATGCTACTTCATGGGAGCTGCGTTCATTACGGAAGGGGCGATCCCGTTTGCAGCGGCAGATCCTCTGCGCGTCATTCCTTCAGCTGTGATTGGTGCAGCAGTTGCAGGTGGATTAACAGAATTCTTTAGAGTGACGCTTCCTGCACCACACGGCGGACTATTCGTTTTCTGGGTAACAAATCATCCAGTTCTTTACATCATCAGCATCTTAATCGGTGCCATTGTTACAGCGCTACTTCTCGGAATTCTAAAAAAACCAGTCCGACAAGAAGCTTAATTTGAAAAGAAGCATCGTGAAGAGCGGTGCTTCTTTTTGTTTAATCATCAGCAAATTAGGAAAAAATATCTAATTGAATGGTTGTCTTGTGAATTTTCAAATGACATGTGATAAAGTAAAGTTATTCAATTCGCGTTTCAAGTCTTTTAGCAGAAAGTCTTAGGAGGAAGCAGTATTTTGAACGAAGAAAACAAACAAAACGAAAATGACATTCAATCTGATGGGAAACAAGCCAAAAAAGAGAAGAAAAGTTCTCTGTTTGAATGGATCAAAGCCATTTTAATTGCACTTGCCCTCGTCCTCATCATCCGTACGTTTATTTTTGAGCCGTATGTGGTGGAAGGAGAGTCAATGGAACCAACCCTTCATGATGGAGAAAAGCTGTTTGTTAACAAAACCATCAACTATCTCGGTGGAGTCAAACGTGGTGACATCGTGATTATTAATGGAAAAGACGGTCAGAAAATTCATTATGTCAAACGATTGATCGGCCTTCCAGGCGACACGATTGAAATGAAGGATGATACGCTTTACATTAATGGTAAAAAAGTAGATGAGCCTTATTTAAAAGAGAACAAGGCGCATGCCAAAGAGTATGAGGTACATTTAACAGGAGATTTTGGTCCAGTGAAAGTACCGAACAACGATTACTTTGTTATGGGTGACAACAGACTGAATTCTATGGACAGTCGAAATGGACTCGGACTCATTGAAAAGGATCGGATTGTCGGCACATCAGAATTTGTTTTCTTCCCATTTGGCGATATTCGACAAACACAATAAATACACCTTTCTCAATGCGTAAGAAAGGTGCTTGAATGGACGACCCTTCATGTAGGGTCGTTTTTAATTTGGTGTGAGCATCGTGACAATGATGACAATGGCCAAAACAGAAGCGAAAACGGACCCGGTAATCGCCACAACAGAACGGAATAATCCAATTTTCACATTGTCTTTTCCGCGCTTTTGTAAAAACCGTTTTGAAAAGATATGGACCAGTGTGTAAATGAGGACAAGTCCAATATAAAGGCCAAAGTCTCTTGCATTAAAGCCAGTCGCCGATAAATAAATGCCCATAAAGAAAATCAATAAACAGTATTCCATGAGTGTGAGTAATCTCAAATCGCCCGAACTCCTTCAACAAAAACATTCCCACTTATTATACCATATTGGACAAAAAGCCTTTGTTCTTAGCGAGAGACGTTTCTATCAATCGTTATTCATGTTATACTTCATATTGATGAATGAGTGATGGAGGATTAATAAATGATTGCAGTGAATAATGTTAGTTTGCGATTTGCTGATCGTAAATTATTTGAAGAAGTAAATATTAAGTTCACTCCTGGCAACTGCTACGGACTAATTGGTGCCAATGGAGCTGGTAAATCAACGTTCTTAAAGATTCTTTCTGGAGAAATTGAAGCTCAAACGGGCGATGTTCATATGAGTCCTGGTGAACGTTTAGCGATTTTAAAACAGAACCACTTTGAATACGAAGAGTTTGAAGTGTTAAAAGTCGTCATCATGGGTCACAAACGTCTATATGATGTGATGCAGGAAAAAGATGCGATTTATATGAAACCTGATTTCTCAGATGAAGACGGGATTCGTGCAGCAGAGCTTGAAGGTGAATTTGCTGAGTTAAACGGATGGGAAGCGGAAAGTGAAGCTGCGATCCTATTAAAAGGTCTTGGCATTCCAGAGAGCTTGCAATCGAAGAAAATGTCTGAGCTTGGCGGATCTGAAAAGGTAAAAGTGCTTTTAGCACAAGCTTTATTCGGTAAACCTGACGTTCTCCTTCTCGATGAGCCAACGAACCACTTGGACTTACAAGCGATCCAGTGGCTAGAAGAGTTCCTCATTAACTTTGAGAATACCGTCATCGTCGTATCGCATGACCGTCATTTCTTAAACAAAGTATGTACGCATATTGCAGACCTTGACTTTGGAAAAATTCAAGTGTATGTCGGAAACTATGATTTCTGGTATGAATCAAGCCAGCTGGCATTAAAACTCAGCCAGGATGCCAACAAGAAAAAAGAAGAACAAATTAAGCAGCTTCAAGAATTCGTTGCTCGGTTCAGTGCGAACGCATCTAAATCGAAGCAAGCGACATCAAGAAAGAAATTGCTTGATAAGATTTCGCTAGATGACATTAAACCATCTTCTCGTAAATATCCTTATGTTCATTTTGCGCCAGAGCGTGAAATCGGAAATGATGTCCTTCAAGTAGAAGGTCTATCAAAAACGATTGACGGTGTAAAAGTACTGGATAACGTCAGCTTTATTATGAATCGTGAGGATAAAATTGCGTTCTTAAGCCGTAATGAGCTTGCTGTCTCTACTTTATTTAAAATCCTTGCTGGTGAAATGGAGCCAGACAGCGGGACGTTTAAATGGGGCGTGACAACATCTCAAGCCTTTTTCCCTAAAGACAACAGCGAATATTTTGAAGGAAGCGATTTAGATCTTGTTGATTGGCTTCGTCAATATTCTCCTAATGATCAAAGTGAAAGCTTCCTGCGTGGTTTCTTAGGCCGTATGCTTTTCTCTGGGGAAGAAGTGAAGAAAAAAGCAAGCGTCTTATCAGGTGGAGAAAAGGTTCGTTGTATGTTATCAAAAATGATGCTGTCTGGAGCGAATATTTTGCTGTTAGACGAGCCGACGAACCATTTAGACCTAGAGTCCATCACAGCGCTGAATAACGGTCTAATGAGCTTTAAAGGGGCTATGCTCTTCTCATCTCATGACCATCAGTTTGTTGAAACAGTTGCAAACCGGATTATCGAAGTGACGCCAAATGGCATCGTTGATAAACAAACAACTTATGATGAGTTCTTATCAGATCAAGAGATTCAAAAAAGACTACAAGAACTGTATGCATAAACATAAAGAAAAGACATCCACATGAGGATGTCTTTTTTCTTTAAAAAGCCCAATTTCCATTTCGGAAAATCGGTTCACGTTTACCATCTTTTGTGATCCCATCAATATTCATTTCCTTTGAACCAATCATGAAATCGACGTGTGTAATACTGCTGTTCACACCAGCTGCGTCTAATTCCTCACGTTTCATCTCTTTACCGCCTTCGATATTAAATGCATAACCGCTGCCGATGGCAAGGT
The DNA here is from genome assembly GCF_038593395.1 of Bacillus sp. FSL R5-0397. Classification (NCBI taxonomy): domain Bacteria; kingdom Bacillati; phylum Bacillota; class Bacilli; order Caryophanales; family Bacillaceae; genus Bacillus; species Bacillus sp. FSL R5-0397. The sequence continues at coordinate 1,384,166 of NZ_CP151992.1, forward strand.
GATTGGATGCATTTTCATCGTAAAGTGTATTGTAATAGAGGATATTTGAGTTAGAAATTGGTGAATCATCTGGTACAAGGGCAACCTCACCTAGATAATGTGAGCCTTCATCTGTTTCAACGAGAGAGGTTAAAATGTCTTCGCCCTCTTTTGCTTTCACATCTACAATACGCCCATTTTCAAAGGTTAACGTAAATTCATCGATAATGTTTCCTGCATAACTAAGTGGCTTAGTGCTAGAGACAGTTCCGTTTACACCATCTTTTTTAGGTACGGTAAAGACCTCTTCTGTTGGCATATTGGCCATGAATGATACGCCGCGTTCACTTACGCTGCCAGCACCTACCCAAATATGCTGCTCTGGAAGTTCAATCGTTAAATCTGTACCTGGTGCTTCATAGTGCAGCTTGTGGTAGTGACGTTCATTTAATACTTTTACTTTTTCATTTAGTGATTCATCATGCTTTTTCCACGCTTCAACAGGATCTGGCTGATCAGCGCGGGCGACTTTAAAGATTTGTTCCCATAATAATGCAACAGCTTCTTCATCTTCATGCTCAGGGAAAATCTTTTTCGCCCAATCTTTTGATGCAGCCCCGACGACTGTCCATGCAACTTTGTCAGATTGAACGTATTGACGATATGTATGAAGTGCTGAACCTGCAGCTTTTTGCTGTGAAGCAATTTTTTTCGAGTCAATGCCACTTAGAAGATCAGGGCTTTCTGACAAGATCGTAATAAAAGCACCGCCACGTTTTGCGATGGTTTCCATCATCTGTGCTTCCCATTCTGGAAATTGCTCAAACACATCTTGTGGGGCATGTTCATATTTTAAACGGGTCAGAACACCATCACTCCAGCGGATATGTACGTTTTTCGCTCCACGCTCATATGCGTGTTTTGCCACAAGGCGGACAAGGTCTACAGATTCAGTGAACGCAGATACGACCACTTCTTGACCACTTTGAACATTTACACCTACTTCAACGATGGTTTTTGCATATTGATCTAGTTGTTTTTCGAATGAACTCATAAAAAACCCTCCTTTAGTCATGTTCATCATATCAGATTTAAGACCGAAAAGGAAAATGGGGAGCCGTCCCGAAGCAAAATAAAAAAGCCGCTTTCGTGCGGCTTTTTTAGCGGTTCAGTTGTTTCACAGGCTGTGCATTAGAAGGGGGCATATGTGAAAACGACAGGCTCATTCCTCCTAAAATAATACCGGTTAAAATGACTGTGACAACGACCCGTTTACCTAAATCAAGCAACATGTTCTTCCTCCTTCACGTTTATCCATTCATCACGATATGATCGAAATGATGAAAAAAGAAGTAGAACATGAAGATTATTTTAATGTTTTTTGCAATTTGTCGATTACTTCTAATGAACGACCTGTTCCAATTGCGACAGATTCAAGAGGATTTGCTGCGATATGAACTGGGACGACAATTTCTTGAGAGAGCCATTCTTGAATACCGTTTAATAGTGCACCACCGCCAGTTAGAATGACGCCGCGATCTACGATATCACCACTCAGTTCTGGAGGGCTGTCTTCTAATGTAGCTCGAATCGCCTCTAAAATATGAAGAAGTGATTCTCGCATAGCACCTTGAATTTCTGTTGATTCAAGTGTAATTGTTTTTGGAAGACCTGTGACAAGGTCGCGTCCACGAACTTCTAATGACTCAGGTTCGTGTTCAATGAGTCCATAACCAATTTCCATTTTTACCTGCTCAGCTGTCCGTTCACCAATCAGTAAATTGTATTTCTTTCTCACAAAAGTAATGATATCTTCATCCAGTTGATCTCCGCCAATTCGGATCGAGTGGCAAGAGACAACTCCGCCAAATGAAATGATCGCTACCTCTGTTGTTCCTCCGCCAATATCTACAACGACGTTGGCAACAGGCTCGTCCACCGGGAGATCAGCACCGATTGCAGCTGCGACGGGTTCTTCAATTAAATGCACATGCTTTGCTCCGCAATTTTTGACAGCATCGCTGATCGCGCGGCGTTCGACAGCTGTTGAACCTGAAGGTGTACAAACAACCACAGTCGGCTTTCTAAAGGTAAACCCAATATTTTTTCCTGCTTTTTTCATAATTTGTTTAAGTAAATCGGTTGTCATATCATAATCAGCGATGACACCATCTTTCATCGGACGGATCGCTACAATTTTTCCAGGTGTTTTCCCAATCATCTCTTTTGCTTCTGACCCCACTGCAAGGACAGTTTTTGTTTCCGTATCTACTGCCACAACGGATGGTTCATTGAGAATAATTCCTTTATTTTTACTGTAAACCAATATGTTAGCTGTTCCTAAATCAATTCCAATTTCGGCATTTTGAAACATGTTTTCACCCAATCTCTATTTTTGCTGTTTTAAACAATTTTACATTTAAAAGTTCAGAGGGTTGAGGTCATTTGTGGGGGTTTGTGATCACCTTGAAATGAATCTGTAAAATTCAAGTCTCATTTTGACAATCACAATAAATTTTCCCTTTGGTTTTTCGATTTTGAAAAAAATTTTTATGCAGGAGAAACCTTTTAAGAATCTCTTACGTCTACGATATATCAATTGGTGAAAAACAGATTGATCTTGAGCTAATGAAAGAAAGAGGGAACGAAATTGAAATCTATCGGAGTTGTAAGAAAAGTAGATGAACTAGGGCGTATTGTGATGCCAATCGAATTGAGAAGAGCACTTGATATCGCTATTAAAGACAGTATGGAATTTTTTATAGATGGAGATAAAATCGTCTTGAAAAAATATCAGCCAGAGGGCGTATGCCTGATGACTGGTGAGATTACTTCTGAGAACCACGAGTATGGAAATGGTCAAATTACATTAAGCGCTGAAGGCGCAGAACTACTGCTAAAAGAGCTTCAAGAAGCCCTTCAGCAGTAAATTAAAATAGCCTGTTCTCTCCCATTGTGCTGAGAGCAGGCTATTTTTTCTAAAAAAGTTCCTTAAAAATGCCGCATCTCCCTCAAAAAATAAGTGGAAAATGGTACAATTGACAAAGAATCTCAGGGCGGCAGGTGGAATTATTTGAACAAAACATATCAAGTACGGATCCTGTTATCCGTTCTTGCATTTATATTAATTTTGAGCTGGGATTTCTTTTATTATCTTAGCGGCTATCACATTAATTGGCCGCTCGATCTAGCCTTTACAGTCGTTGTTTTGGCCGGTATTTGGACCATCTCAGGCTATGTGGACCGGTTGAATTTGCTTGTATCAGATTTAAATAAACGAGAAAAAGAAGCACACGAACTGACAGAGCGGCTGAATCGAATAACAGATAACTTGCAAGAAATCGTTTTTGAAACTAATGAAAAAGGTGAAATCATTTTTTTAAATCAAGCATGGAAACAAATGACGGGTTACGACATAGAGGAGTGTCTAGGTACGATGTACAATCAGTACTTTGATCAAGAAGAGCATGTCGTTCAGCATTTGTTGTCTGTGATCAAAGAGCATAAGGATGAAGGGCGGGTGGAGCTGCAGCTTCTCCATAAAGAAGGAAAAAAGGTATGGGGAGATGTGCATTATAAGCTTTATTTCGATGAACAGCACCAGTTTACTGGAGGTATTGGAACGGTTGCAGATATCACGAAACAAAAGCAGGCAAAGCTTGAACTTGAAAGATCAAATCAGCAATTACAAATGCAGGCACAAAAGCTGGCTGTTGCAGGACAAATAGCCGCTGGCATTGCCCATGAAGTCAGAAATCCGCTCACCTCAGTCAATGGATTTTTGCAGCTGATGAAAACGCAATATCCTGAAAGAACCGATTATTTTGATATCATCTTTTCTGAAATTAAACGCATTGATTTTGTTTTAAGTGAGCTGCTTGTCTTAGCAAAACCTCAATCGGTTCAATTTCAAGAAGTACAGCTCCATGATTTGCTAGAGCAGGTGATTACGTTATTAAAGACCAATGCCGTTCTTTCAAATATTGATCTCAAACAGCCATTTAAAAAGCAGGATGCTGGCACGATATTAGCAGACGCCAATCAAATGAAGCAACTGTTCATTAACTTAATCAAAAATGCGATCGAGGCGATGCCTGAAGGCGGCAATATATACATATCAACAGAAAAAGTGATGAATGAATGGAAAATCACGATTCAAGATGAAGGAAAAGGAATGTCCGAAGAGGACATTCTGAAAATATATGATCCTTTCTTTTCGACTAAAAAAGAAGGTACAGGACTTGGTTTAACGATCTGTGCGACGATCTTAAAAGATCACCATGGAAGAATGGATGTAAAGAGCGAGCTCAGCAAAGGGACGGCTTTTGATATTTACTTACCTGTGTATCAAAAAAGCAGATAGTAGCAAGGTGAGGATGTGTGATGACGAAAGAGACAAAGACGTTATTTGTGTATGGGACACTTTTAAAGCACGAAAAGTATCACGAGACATTGATGAAAGAAAGCAGTCCATTAGCAGCATCTGCTTGGATAAAAGGGAGACTGTACGATACAGGTGAGGGTTACCCTGTGTGTGTTGTCTCGGAACAAAACACAGTATATGGAGAATTGTATGAGGTCAGTGATGAAACGCTGCATAAGATAGATGAGCTAGAGGAAGGGTATGACCAGCAGGAAATAGAGGTTATGACAGACCAGGGGCCAAGGTCAGCCGTTGCTTATACAATATGTAAGCAGAAGGCATCGAGCCTGAAGGAGATTGAAAGCGGCTGCTGGAAGTCATATCAACTATGGGAGCGCAAACCGTCTTCCTTCTATTATTTTGCCTATGGGTCCTGTATGGATGATGCAAGGTTTAAGCTTGCGAAAGTGGAACATTATTTCAAACAAATCATCGGCGGCGGCACACTTGATCGTTTTACCACAAGGTTTACATTGGTGCGCCCTGATGGATCAAGAGCAGATATGGTAGAAGACGGCGGAGAAACAGAGGGTGTTCTATATGAAGTACCTTTTGATGCCATTCGTTATTTGTACAAACGAGAAGGTGTGAATGAAGGGACTTATCGTCCAGCATTTGTCGATGTCACAGTAGGTGATCAAGTGTATGAGGACTGCTTGACGTTTCTCGTTTTAAAAAAGAGCGAAGAAATTGCGCCTCCTGGTCATTATCGCAGTGAAATCGAAAAAGGAGCAGACCTTTACTTAAGTGAAGCGTTCCGTAAAAAAATACGGTCGCATATGGATTCATTAATGAAACCGTAGTAAAATGCATGGTAAGTGATATAAAAGGAGTCTGAACATGAAAAAGGAATATGCAGTCATTGGTCTTGGACGCTTCGGCGGAAGTATCTGCAAGGCGCTAAGCGAAGAAGGACTTGAAGTCATGGCCATGGATATGAATGAAGATCGTGTGAACGAATATGCTAAAATTGCATCACATGCCGTGATTGGTGATTCGACGGACGAATCTGTCCTAAAAAACCTAGGCATCCGCAATTTTGATCATGTGATCGTGGCGATAGGTGAAAATATTCAGGCCAGTATTTTAACAACGATTATGCTGAAAGAGCTTGGTGTCAAAATGGTCACAGTGAAAGCTCAAAATGACTACCATGAAAAGGTTTTGAATAAAATTGGTGCGGACCGTATTGTTCATCCTGAACGAGACATGGGCAGACGGATTGCACATAAAATTATTTCTAACAACGTGCTTGATTACTTAGAGCTGTCAGATGAGTACAGCCTCATTGAAATCGTCGCCAACAGCAGACTCGCTGGGCACTCTTTGTTAGATCTCGACATTCGTGCAAGGTACGGGATCAATATCGTGGCAATTAAACGCGGGAAAGAAGTGATCGTTTCACCGCTCGCAGATGAAATGATTCAAAAAGAAGATATCCTCATTGTCATTGGGGCAGTGGCAGATATCGGGCGCTTTGAAAAACGGGAAATGCAGAACGACTATTAAACACTCCGAGAAGGGGTGTTTTTTTGTTTTAGAACTGTACATATGGGGCGGACATTGTGGGAGAGAACAAAGTGGGAAAGAGCCGTTTGCTTTCTAAAAGAACAGCAAAATAGAACATGATTATTTTTCAGCCAATTATCACTATTCAGAAATAAAAATCAATCTTTTGATATGGTTGATTTTCTCTAAATGTCATTGACTGGACAAACAGATTCGTTTACGATAAGAAACATTATATTGTTTACTCGGAGGAGGCAGTGTCGTTGGATAAGGAGCTTTTCAGACATCAAATTGAGGTAGCTGCAAAGAGAAAAAAAGCAGCCCTAGTGATTAAACATGCGAAGGTTATGGACGTGTTTAACCAGGAATGGATAGACGCTGATGTCGCTGTTGAAAATGGAAAAATAGTAGGAATTGGGAAGTATGAAGGAGAACAGGAGCTGGATGCAACAGGTCAAATGCTTGTTCCCGGTTTCATTGACGGCCACGTTCATATCGAATCCTCGATGGTGACTCCTGCTGAATTTTCCAAAGCTGTCGTTCCTCACGGCGTGACAACTGTTGTAACAGACCCGCATGAAATTGCCAATGTATCCGGTGTTGCAGGTATCCGTTTTATGCTCGAAGAAGCGAGAAAAGCTGCTTTAAATATATATTTCATGCTGCCATCCTGTGTACCGGCAGTCAGCTTTGAACGGTCAGGTGCTACACTAAAAGCAAAAGATTTAAAGCCTCTTTATCAGGAGAAAGAAGTGCTTGGTCTTGCCGAAGTGATGGATTATGTCGCGGTGGAACAAGCGGAAGAAGATATGCTTCAAAAACTGCTTGATGCTCAACATGAACATAAACTCATTGATGGCCATCTAGCAGGATTAACGGACCGATTAATTAATGTGTACCGAACAGCTAATGTCCAAACGGATCATGAGGTGACAACAGCTCAAGAGGCCCTTGAACGTGTCAAAAGAGGCATGTATGTCATGCTGAGAGAAGGCTCTGTTGCTAAAAACGTGAAAAACGTATTACCTGCTGTCAATGAGAAGAATGCGAGACGCTTTTTCTTTTGTACGGATGATAAACATTTAGATGATTTAATGGCTCAAGGAAGTATTGATGAACAAGTACGGATGTCGATACAAGAAGGATTGGACCCCTTTTTAGCATATCAAATGGGAAGTTTAAACGCAGCGGAGTGCTTCGGTCTCAAAACAAAGGGAGCAATTGCACCAGGCTTTGACGCGGACTTTATGCTCATTTCTGACTTACATGAGGTAGGAATTACAAGCGTCTTTATCGCAGGGGAATTGGTCTCTGAACATGGAGAATATTTGCCAAGTGTCGACAAGATCACGCCAAATTCTTCGCTCATGCAATCGGTACATGCAGTGGACGTTCAAGAGAAAGATCTAACGCTGCCTATAACAGATCACCAAAAGATGAATGTCATTCGCATTATACCGAATCAGCTTGAAACGAAATTAGAACAAATATCTCCTTCTGGAAGCGATGGACAATTTACGAGTGATATTGATCGAGATGTATTAAAAATAGTACTTGTCGAACGCCATAAAGGTCTATCTGAAATTGGGATAGGGGTCGTCAGCGGTTTCGGCTTAAAAGAGGGGGCGATTGCAACAACAGTTGCCCATGACTCGCATAACTTAATTGCTGTTGGAACAAATGATGCTGATATGATCAAAGCCATTGAGACGTTAAAAGAAGCAGGGGGCGGTTTGACCGTTGTAAAAGACGGAGAAGTTCTTCATACGCTTCCATTACCGATTTCCGGTTTATTATCAGATCAACCTGCACATACGGTCAATGAAAGCCTTCATGCACTCCATGATGCTTTAAAGGAAACAGGCTTTGTCTTAGACTTTAATCCGTTTTTGACATTATCCTTCTTGGCACTGCCAGTCATCCCTGATGTGAAAATGACAACACAAGGATTGTTTGATGTGAGAAGTTTTCAGCATCTCCCGATTCAATCGTAAAACAATGACTGAACCCGCACGTATCGTACAGATATGCGGGTTTTTTTATTGCGCATAAAAAAGAGACACAGCCAATTGGCTGTGTCTCCTTGTACGTCATTACACTTCCATAATAATCGGTAAGATCATTGGGCGGCGTCTTGTTTTTTCATAAAGGAAAGGAGCAAGAGTGTCAGTAATCTCGTTCTTAATTTCTGACCATTGAGTCGTCTTACGTTCCATTACTTTTTCAAGATGCTTTGAAATGAGATCTTGCGCGTCATTAATGAGGTCTCCAGATTCTCTCATGTAGACAAAACCTCTTGAGATTAAATCAGGACCTGCAGAAATTTTGAATTCTTTCATATCCATGCTGACAACAACAATGACAAGACCTTCTTCTGAAAGAATGCGGCGGTCTCTTAACACGATGTTGCCGATATCACCAATACCGCTACCGTCGATATACACGTTACCTGAAGGAATTTTGCCAGCGACACTTGCTTCGTCACCTTTCAGTGCAAGAACTTCACCGTTATCCATGATAAAGCAGTTTTCCTCAGGGATTCCGCAATCATTCGCAAGTTTAATATGCGTTTTTTGCATGCGGTACTCACCGTGAATCGGCATGAAGAATTTTGGTTTAATTAAACGGAGCATCAGCTTTTGTTCTTCCTGCCCGCCGTGTCCAGAGGTATGAATATTATTGAGTGAGCCATGAATGACTTCAGCACCAGCACGATAAAGCTGGTTAATGGTACGGCTTACGCTAATATTGTTACCTGGGATCGGTGAAGACGAGAAGACAACAGTGTCTCCAGGGTTAATTGAAATCTGGCGGTGTGTACCGTTGGCAATACGAGAAAGAGCGGCCATCGGTTCGCCCTGACTACCAGTACAAAGAATGGTTACTTTGTTTGCTGGAAGGCGGTTGATTTCATTGTGTTCAATGAACGTGTTTTTTGGACATTTTATATATCCGAGCTCTTGTCCAATATCAATGGCAGACTCCATGCTACGTCCAAACACAGCGACTTTTCGGCCATTGGCAACAGCTGACTCGATGACTTGCTGAAGTCTGTGAATGTTAGATGCAAATGTAGCAAAGATAATACGTCCATCTACTTTTCTGAAGATGTCATCAATGCTTTCACCTACACGTCTTTCGGACATCGTAAATTCTGGAATTTCACTATTTGTACTGTCAGATAGAAGACAAAGAACGCCTTCTTTCCCGATCTCAGCCATTTTCGTTAAATTGGCAGGCTCGCCAACAGGAGTAAAGTCAAACTTGAAATCGCCTGTATGTACGATGTTACCAGGAGGTGTCTTCACGACAATTCCATAAGAATCTGGGATACTGTGCGTCGTTCTAAAGAAAGACACAGCTGTTTTTCTAAATTTGATCGTATCTTCTTCTTCAAAGATGTGAAGTTTGGTCTGTCTTAATAGACCATGCTCTTCCAATTTGTTACGAAGGAGGCCGATTGCGAGTTTGCCTCCGTAAACTGGAATATTCACTTGCTTGAGAAGGTAAGGGATACCGCCGATGTGGTCTTCATGTCCGTGAGTAATAAAAAGACCTTTGATTTTATCTTCGTTTTTAACTAAATACGTATAGTCAGGGATGACGTAATCAATTCCAAGAAGTTCATCTTCAGGGAACTTAATACCAGCATCAATCAAAATGATTTCATCTTGAAATTGAACGCCATACGTGTTTTTACCGATCTCGCCTAATCCGCCGAGCGCAAAAACTGCCGCCTGATCGTTTTTTACAAATTTCATTCCTCTCATAGCTCCAATACTTTAAAATTTTCACTTTCTCGTTCATAGTCTAAAAAAGCACCGTCTACAGGCTGAATGAATTCAATATTGTAGTTATGTTTTTTCAACTTATCGCGTACGTCTCTTTCAGAAACCGCTTCAACGTATAGTGAATCTGTGTGTTCTCTCACAGGTACCTCAGTCGTACTTGCCTGAAAAAATACCTTATATATCATCCAAATCTCTCCTTAAATACCGTATGTTACACTCGCTTATTCTATTATATTAAAAAAACGCGCATAAGAAAAGTCTCAGAGAAAAAAGGACCTTCAGCAAATGTGCGGAAGATCCTTTTAAGCAATCGATTTTTTACGAAGCATGTCCTTCCATTGTCTTCGAATTTTCTTGCGCAGACGACGAAGCATCGCGGATCGCCTCCTTTCGGTATGAGTCTCATTCAGCCATTTGTTCCGTTCTCTCTATATACTTGTATTATATGATGTTTCCACTTAATGTTACATGGTTATATGTGGGAAATGGGCGTTTTAAGAGGAAGTGGTTTCGTCAGTGAAGATCTTTCTGTATGATGAAGGGGAGAGGGTATACATAACAAGAGACAGGAGACGAGATATGAATAAAAAAGTCATCTTCTTTGATATCGACGGTACTTTATATGACCATGATAAAAAAATACCTGAATCAACGAAGCGAGCTGTTCGTTTATTAAAAGAAAAAGGGCATCATCTCTTCATTGCATCTGGCCGATCGCCTTTTCTCATCCAGCCTATTTTAGAAGAAATAGGGCTTGACTCATTTATTGCTTATAACGGTCAGTATGTCATGTACGAAGGAGAAGTCATTTACGGCAATCCGCTTAAGCAAGAGCTGATGGATAAAATTTATGAAACAGCGGATCAACATGATCATCCGCTTGTTTTCATGGGAGAGAAGACGATGAAGGCGTCTGTGCCCAACCATCCATTTATCCATGAAGGGATTGGCACTTTAAAAACAGAGCATCCCGAGCATGATTTGTCATTCTTTAAAGAAAACGTCATTTATCAAATGCTACTATTTTGTAAAGCAGAAGAGGAACATCTATATGAAGCGTTCCGTGAAGAAATTGATCTCGTCAGGTGGCATGAGCTGTCTACTGATGTCCTGCCAAAAGGTGGATCAAAGGCTGAAGGAATTAAACGAGTCATTGAAAGACTTCCGTACGATCAAAAGGACACAATTGCCTTCGGTGACGGGCTGAACGATCGAGAAATGATTTCGTTTGTTGGAACAGGCGTTGCGATGGGGAATGCAGTCAATGAATTAAAAACATTAGCTGACTTTGTCACCAAACCTGTAGATGAGGATGGCATATTCCACGCTGTGACTGAATTAGGCCTTATTGATGAATAAAAAACAAGACCCGCTGATGGACGGGTCTTGTTTTTATATTATGATCTGCCGATCGCAACCGCGTTGTCTGGCTCGGCGAATGGATGATCTTTTTGAATATGATCATAAAACATAATGCCATTTAAGTGGTCAATTTCATGCTGAAAAACGATGGCCGGAAACCCTTTTAGGCGAATATCAATGTCTTCACCTTCAAGCGTTGTACCTTTCACCCTGATTTTTTCATAGCGCGGGACGAATCCAGGGATGGCTTCATCAACAGATAAACAGCCTTCTCCAGTAGCTAAATAAGCTCTTTTGACTGAATGGCTAACAATGCGAGGATTGAATAATGCATAGCTGTAAAGTTCCCCGCCCTCGTCTTCACAGTGAACAGCAATCATTCGTTTACTGATATTGATTTGCGGAGCTGCTAGGCCAACACCGGGTCTAAGTTCATATTTTTCAGCAATGTCTGCATCCTGACTGTTTTTGACAAATTCAATCATGTCAGCTAATTGCTGTTTTTCTTCTTCTGTTGGCGGGAGTTCGACCGCTTCAGCTGTTTGTCTTAAGACGGGATGCCCGTCTCGTACGATATCATCCATGGTAATCACAAAATTTCACTCCTATTTCCTTTGTATGTAAAGTATATAAAATGATACACAACATATGCAATGAAATAAAGAAGACCGGTCGTATGAGACCGGTCAGAGGCTTATTCAGCCATTAGCAGCAGCCACCGCCGCCTAAGAATGCTGCGCCAACAATGATCAATAGAATGAATAGGACGACGATTAAAGCGAATGTACGTCCACCACCGTAACCGTATCCACCACCATAACTTGGATAGCAACAACCGCCGCCGTATCCATAACCGTAACCGCCGTATCCACCATACATACTTCCATGACTATAATTAGACATACTTTTGACCTCCTTTGGAAATACACTCGGCCTCTCATAAGTGAAGGCGAAGCGTGTAATATAAACTATGTATGAATGCACTATTTGTATAGTCATGAGCCTAGAGCATGAAAAAAATCTTCTTTCCCCTCAAAAAACCATCCTCTTTCCTTGTCACAACCGCCCTGAAAAATTATAGTGGTATGTGGAGATGTAAAGGGGGACCTTGTAATTGAAACAGATGAAAAGAAGAATAAAAGCAGGTGCAACTTTAGCGGGGATATGTACCCTCTTGCTTGCGGGCTGCGGAGGCCAAAATCCGCTTTATGAGATGCAAGATGCCATGACAAAAATGAGCGAAAAAGAAGCATCCTTTGAAAAAGAACAAGGCGCACTGCAAAGCTATGAAAAAAAAGAGCAGCAGTTGTATAAAAAAATGATTCAAACAACAAAAGACCACACAAAAACCGTCTCAAACTTGTCTGATCAAGCATTAGCATCGGCAGAAAAGCGTGAAGAACATTTAAAAACAGAAAAAGACAGCATGGATCAATCGAAAAAAGAATTTCAATCTGTAAAGGAATTCGCTAGACAGATAAAAGATGCGGAAGTAAAAGACAAAGCAGAACAAACAGTCAAATCAATTGAAAAAAGATATGCATCGTATGATCAGCTTTACCGTGAGTATCAAAAGGCGTTGAAACAAGACAAGCACTTGTATGAATCCTTAAAAAGAAAAGACTTAGGATACGCCGAACTGAAATCCAAACTGAAAACAGTCAATCGTTCCTATAGTAAAGTTAGAAAAGAAAGCAAGAAGTTCAATCAATATACAGATCAATTGAACGAATATAAACAAGCTTTATACAAAACAGCTCAGAAAGAATCACAAAATAGCTAAAAACAGTACTTTATTTGCTAGCTCTGTTTATCGCTGCTACTCACAAAGTGCCTGCGTGTCGTTACTCGTTTTTCCAAGATGTCAAACTGAAAAGAAGAGAAAGGGTTAAAATGAAGTTCATTTTGGCCCTTTGTCCATCACGTTCAAAAGAGCTGGAAATAGCTCTTTTTTTATTTTTCGACAAAAACAAACATGTGCTATTGTAGTACAGTGATCCACTCTATACTAGTACAGTTTGTGTTGTTGATTAAACAGATTGATACAGGTCACCATAAAAAGTAAAGCGAATACATTTATTTAAATAAAGCCGTTAAATCAATTGACGGACTATTTTTCTTGTTGTAAACTATTCCTTGTTAACAGAAGTTGTATTAGTTTTTTGTGAACTATCGTTAATACAGTTAGAAAAACTCAAAAGCAAGCGATCATCCAATGTTTCGACAATGATCTTTGTGGCTATTATATACAGGAGTCATATGAGCATTTTGGGTTATCCTATATCTGTATGTATAAATGGATTCACGACAAATTGACTGTTAAAAGAAAGGAAGAGGTGACTTTAGAATGGCTGCAAAAACAAAAAAAGCAATTGTTGATAGCAAAAAGCAATTCGATGCCATCAAAAAGCAGTTTGAAACGTTCCAAATTTTAAACGAAAAAGGCGAAGTCGTAAACGAAGCGGCAATGCCAGATCTTTCAGATGACCAATTAAAAGAATTAATGCGCCGTATGGTGTTTACACGTGTATTAGATCAACGTTCAATTTCATTGAACCGTCAAGGACGTCTTGGCTTCTATGCGCCAACAGCTGGACAAGAAGCTTCTCAGCTTGCAACTCACTTTGCACTTGAGAAAGAAGATTTCATTCTTCCAGGATATCGTGATGTACCACAATTAATCTGGCATGGTCTTCCACTAACAAAAGCATTCTTGTTCTCTCGTGGACACTTTGTTGGAAACCAAATGCCTGAAGATGTGAATGCACTTTCTCCGCAAATTATTATCGGTGCACAAATCATTCAAGCTGCTGGTGTAGCTCTTGGTTTGAAAAAGCGCGGTAAAAATGCTGTTGCAATCACTTACACTGGTGATGGTGGAGCTTCACAAGGTGATTTCTACGAAGGTATTAACTTTGCAGGGGCTTACAAAGCGCCAGCGATTTTTGTTGTCCAAAACAACAGATATGCGATCTCTACACCTGTTGAAAAGCAATCTGCTGCACAAACGATTGCACAAAAAGCAGCTGCAGCTGGTATCGTAGGCGTACAAGTTGACGGTATGGATGCATTAGCTGTATATGCAGCGACTGCTGAAGCTCGTGAGCGTGCTGTAAATGGTGAAGGTCCAACATTAATTGAAACTCTTACATTCCGTTACGGCCCACATACAATGGCTGGTGACGATCCAACAAGATATCGTACAAAAGAAGATGAAAATGAGTGGGAGCAAAAAGATCCATTGGTACGCTACCGCAAATTCTTGGAAAACAAAGGCCTTTGGTCTGAAGAAGAAGAGAATAAAGTCATCGAAGATGCAAAAGAACAAATCAAACAAGCAATCAAAGAAGCTGACGAACAGCCTAAGCAGAAAGTCACTGATTTGATTGAAAACATGTACGATGTGAAACCATTTAACTTGGTTGAACAGCTTGAAATCTACAAACAGAAGGAGTCGAAGTAAGCCATGGCGCAAATGACATTGATTCAAGCGATCACTGATGCGTTACGCACAGAACTGAAAAATGACGAAAACGTTCTTGTTTTCGGAGAAGACGTTGGTAAAAACGGCGGCGTATTCCGTGCGACTGAAGGATTGCAAAAAGAGTTTGGTGAGGATCGTGTATTCGATACTCCACTTGCTGAATCTGGTATTGGCGGTCTTGCAATTGGCCTTGGACTACAAGAATTCCGCCCAGTAATGGAAATTCAATTCTTCGGATTCGTTTACGAAGTATTAGATTCTGTTTCTGGACAAATGGCTCGTATGCGTTACCGTTCTGGTGGACGCTGGCATTCTCCAGTGACAATCCGTTCTCCATTTGGCGGAGGAGTTCACACACCTGAGCTTCACGCTGACAGCTTAGAAGGTCTTATTGCACAACAGCCTGGTATCAAGGTTGTTATTCCTTCAACACCTTACGATGCAAAAGGACTATTAATTTCTGCAATCCGTGACAACGATCCGGTTGTATTCCTTGAGCATATGAAACTTTATCGTTCTTTCCGTCAGGAAGTTCCTGAAGAAGAGTACACAATTGAAATCGGTAAAGCTGACGTGAAACGTGAAGGTTCTGACCTTTCAATCATCACTTACGGTGCAATGGTTCACGAATCACTTAAAGCTGCTGAAGAACTTGAAAAAGAAGGCGTTTCTGCTGAGGTCGTTGACCTTCGTACAGTGAGCCCGCTTGATATTGAAACAATCATCGCTTCTGTTGAAAAAACAGGCCGTGCGATCGTTGTTCAAGAAGCACAAAAACAAGCTGGTATTGCAGCAAACGTAGTAGCTGAAATCAATGATAGAGCAATTCTTAGCCTAGAAGCACCAGTACTTCGTGTAGCTGCACCTGATACTGTATTTGCTTTCTCTCAAGCTGAGAGCGTATGGCTTCCAAACCATAAAGACGTGCTTGAAACAGCTAAGAAAGTTCTTGAATTTTAATTAAATGACAGAGGGGAAAAGAATTTATTTCTCTTCCCCTTTATCAATTACATGACCGTGTAATGTTGACAGAACAAGGGTTTAACATAATCTAGGAGGCGAAAAACAGTGGCATTTGAATTTAAACTTCCGGACATCGGAGAAGGTATCCACGAAGGTGAGATCGTTAAGTGGTTTGTAAAACCAAACGACGAAATCAATGAAGATGACGTTTTAGCAGAGGTACAAAATGATAAAGCAGTTGTAGAAATTCCTTCACCTGTTAAAGGAAAAGTATTAGAATTAAAAGTTGAAGAGGGAACAGTTGCAACTGTAGGACAAACAATCATTACGTTTGATGCACCTGGTTACGAAAATCTTCAATTTAAAGGCAGCGAAGAAGAAGGCGAAGCGAAAACTGAAGCTCAAGTACAAGGTACTGCTGAAGCTGGTAACGAGCCTGAAAAGAAAGAAGTTGCTCAAGAAGAAGCGGCAGCAGCAACTGGTGCTGGCGCACAAGAGCAAGTAGATGCTGATCCTAACAAACGCGTTATTGCTATGCCATCTGTACGTAAATATGCGCGTGAAAAAGGCGTTGAAATTTACAAAGTTGCAGGTACTGGTAAAAATGGCCGCGTGCTAAAAGAAGATATCGACAGCTTCCTTAATGGCGGTTCTGCAGCAACTCAAGAAGCAGCACCTCAAGCAGCTGAAAGTGCGAAAGAAGAAGCGGCTCCAAAAGCGGCAGCAGCTCCAGTTCTAGAAGGAGAATTCCCAGAAACTCGCGAGAAAATGAGCGGAATCCGCAAAGCGATCGCGAAAGCAATGGTGAACTCTAAGCACACAGCTCCTCACGTAACATTAATGGATGAAGTTGATGTAACAAACCTTGTTGCACATCGTAAACAATTCAAACAAGTTGCAGCTGATCAAGGAATCAAGTTAACTTACTTGCCTTACGTTGTAAAAGCTCTAACTTCTGCTTTGAAAAAGTACCCAGTACTTAACACTTCTATCGATGATAAAACAGATGAAGTTGTTCAAAAGCATTACTACAACATCGGAATTGCAGCTGATACTGAAAAAGGCTTGCTTGTTCCAGTTGTGAAAAATGCAGATCGCAAAGCGATTTTCGAAGTATCTAACGAAATCAACGAGCTTGCAACAAAAGCACGTGATGGTAAATTGGCTCCAGCTGAAATGAAGGGTGCATCTTGCACAATCACAAACATCGGTTCTGCTGGTGGACAATGGTTTACTCCAGTCATCAACCACCCAGAAGTAGCGATCCTTGGTATTGGCCGTATCGCTGAAAAAGCGGTTGTTCGTGATGGCGAAATCGTTGCAGCTCCAGTCTTAGCTCTTTCCCTAAGCTTTGACCACCGTATGATTGATGGAGCTACTGCGCAAAATGCCCTTAACCACATCAAGCGTTTATTGAATGATCCACAATTAATTTTAATGGAGGCGTAAATTCATGGTAGTAGGAGATTTCCCAATCGAAACAGATACTCTTGTCATCGGTGCAGGTCCTGGTGGATATGTAGCTGCTATTCGTGCTGCACAGCTAGGACAAAAAGTAACAATCGTTGAAAAAGGAACACTTGGCGGCGTATGTCTAAACGTCGGCTGTATCCCTTCAAAAGCATTGATCAATGCTGGACATCGTTTCGAGAATGCAAAGCATTCTGAAGACATGGGTATCAAAGCTGAAAACGTAACAGTTGATTTCACAAAAGTTCAAGAGTGGAAAGCTTCTGTTGTAAACAAATTAACAGGTGGAGTTCAAGGTCTTCTAAAAGGAAATAAAGTAGACATCGTCAAAGGTGAAGCTTATTTCGTAGACAGCAACTCTGTACGTGTCATGGATGAAAATTCAGCGCAGACTTATACATTTAAAAATGCAATTCTTGCAACTGGATCTCGTCCAATCGAATTGCCTACATTTAAATACACAGACCGCGTGATTAACTCAACTGGTGCTTTAGCGCTTAAAGAAGTACCTAAAAAGTTAGTTGTCATCGGTGGTGGATACATCGGTACTGAGCTTGGTACTGCTTATGCGAACTTTGGAACAGAAGTTGTCATCCTTGAAGGTGGAGACGAAATCCTTCCAGGTTTTGAAAAGCAAATGAGCTCATTAGTGAAACGTAACCTGAAGAAAAAAGGAAACGTTGAAATTCACACAAACGCTCTTGCAAGAGGCGTTGAAGAAAAATCTGACGGTGTCACTGTTACTTTCGAAGTAAAAGGTGAAGAAAAAACTGTCGATGCTGACTACGTACTTGTGACTGTTGGTCGTCGTCCAAACACAGATGAGCTTGGTCTTGAGCAAGTTGGTGTTGAATTGACAGACCGCGGAGTTGTCAAAACTGACAAACAATGCCGTACAAGCGTTTCAAACATCTATGCAATTGGTGACATCGTTGATGGACCACCACTTGCACACAAAGCTTCTTACGAAGGTAAAATTGCTGCTGAAGCAATCGCTGGAGAGCCAGCTGAAATTGATTACCTTGGTATTCCTGCTGTTGTATTCTCTGAGCCAGAACTTGCAACTGTTGGATATACTGAAGCAGAAGCAAAAGAAGAAGGAATCGACATCGTTGCAGCGAAATTCCCATTCGCAGCGAACGGACGTGCACTTTCTCTTGATGCAACTGATGGCTTCATGAAAATGATCACTCGTAAAGAGGATGGTCTAGTTATCGGTGCACAAATCGCAGGTGTTGGTGCTTCTGATATGATTTCAGAGCTTAGCCTTGCAATTGAAGCTGGTGTGACAGCTGAAGATATCGCAATGACAATTCACGCTCACCCAACTTTAGGTGAAATTACAATGGAAACGGCTGAAGTAGCAATCGGAAGCCCAATCCATATCGTAAAATAATGAACGTTGAAACCCTCTCCACACGGAGAGGGTTTCAGATTGTTGACAAAGGGCTAAAATGAACTTGATTTTAGCCCTTTGTCTTCTTTTCAGCGTGATAGAAAACCTTTGAAGTCTAGGAAGGACGAGTACTGGCGCGGAGCGAATTTGACATTCGTGAGTACCAGCACGCAGGACTGACAAAGAATGCGAGGGTTTGTCTACACGCTGAAGCCCTCTCCACATGGAGAGGGTTTTTTATGAATGTGAAACCTCGCTGAAAAAGAAAAACCCTCATGAGCTGAGGGTTTTTTTCATATGGATATATAAGTGCAAAGTCGAATCGTTAATTTGTATTCACTCGATCTAATGCTTGGCATATAGGTGATAAGATATCCTCTTTACTTCGGACATTACCTTCCACCTTCACAATGACCTTTTCATTATTGACAAGTAAAATAGCCGGCAGTTCGTCTACTTCATTTTTCCAGCCTTTACGATCTTCTTTGACAATCATCTTGGACATTTCCTTCGGATATTCATTTTTTAAATCGAGCACTGCGTCATAATAAGGACTTTCTTTATCAAGATTTTCTGCATCAGTAAAAAAGAGAATTCTCGGCTTTTGAATATGACTGACCTGGTCTGTCTGATTCGGTATGATATACGCAAATGAGCATGAACTAAGTACAAAGAGCATAGGGAATATAATGAGAAGGGTCCTCATAAAATTCAATCTATTCACCTCAAAATCCTTTGGGGTTGTACCAACATTTTTAGGAGCCAGTTCCCTGTTAGTCACTCTAGTGTATCACGTCCTTTTTGACAATTTTCGATTGTTACTCAATTGTTACAGAATTGATATGAAGCAAAATACATTTGAAACGTTTCCTCAATATGATGAGAAAAAAGCATATTTTTATAAAAAATGATTAAATGTGTCATACAATTGACCGTTGACAACTTAAATGTGACATCATATTATAGAGATATGAAATAGATTAAACGCTTTCAAACTTTGAGTAAAGAAAAGGGGAATGTACGTGGGTACAATTATTTGTCAAGATTGCAATGAAACCATTGATCAATTTGAAAATGAAAAAGTGACAACACTTTATGGAACATGTGGTCACTGTCATTGCTGTGATGAAGCCTCTGAATAAATAAAAAAGCATGCAGCTCCAATTGGGGCTGCATGTTTCTTTTTTATAAAATGGCTTTTTGTTCTTTAATGACACGAATCATATTTAGTGTGGAATCTTCAGGTCCTTGAACAGGAAGACCGATTTCGATATTTTTAAAGATATAGGAGATATTTTCTTCTGTGATGATTTCTCCTGGTATAAAAATAGGAATACCAGGCGGATAAACCATGACAAATTCTGCAATGATTCGGCCAGCCGCTTCTTTAAATGGAATGACTTCCGTTGTTGCGTAAAAAGCGTCACGCGGCGTCATCGCAAGCGAAGGGATCTCAGGCAGTAACACTTCTGTTACGGCTTGTTTTCCGCCTTGACGTGCAGAGGTGGCCGCAATTTCCTTCATAGCCGTTACAAGCGTATCAATCGTCTCATCACAATCGCCAGGCGTCACGATACATAAAATATTGTATAGGTCAGAGAGCTCTACTTCAATTCGGTAGCTTTCTCTTAGCCATTTCTCCACATCATGGCCATTGAGTCCAAGGTCTTTAATGGAGATGATTAATTTTGTTGGGTCATAATCGTAAGTAGAAGGTGAGCCGAGAATTTCTTGACCAATACAAGTAATACCTTCAATTTCGTTTAAACGAGTTCTTGCTGATTCAGCTAATCGAATGGCTTCATCTGCAAGTGCCTTTCCTTCAGTCGCTAATCGCTTTCTAGCGACATCCAGGGAGGCTAAAAGCAAATAAGAAGTAGACGTAGTTGTCAGCATGCTTAAAATAGATTGTACTCGATCCTTTGAAACAAGTCCTTCTTTTATATTTAAAATCGAGCTTTGGGTGAGAGAGCCGCCAAGTTTATGCACACTTGTTGCTGCCATATCAGCTCCCGCCTGCATCGCAGACAGTGGAAGCTCATCGTGAAAATGAATATGCACACCATGTGCCTCATCTACAAGAACAGGTACGTCATATGAATGAGCAATCTCTACAATGGTTTTTAAATCAGCTGAAATGCCAAAATACGTTGGGTTAATCACAAGTAGCCCTTTCGCATCTGGATGTTTAGTCAGCGCTCTTTTAGCTGACTCTGGCGTGATGCCATGAGAGATGCCAAGTTCTTTGTCAATTTCCGGGTGAATAAAAACAGGTACTGCACCAGAAAATACAATTGCAGACATAATCGACTTATGGACATTACGTGGAACAATAATTTTGTCTCCAGGGCCACAGACGGTCATCACCATTGTCATGATCGCGCCGCTTGTTCCTTGTATAGAGAAAAACGTATGGTCGGCACCAAATGCTTCTGCTGCAAGCTCCTGTGCTTCTTTGATCATTCCTCGAGGCGAATGTAAATCATCAAGAGGTTCTATATTAATAAGGTCAATGCTTAATGCATTGTCTCCAATGAATGCTCTAAATTCAGGATCCATTCCGGCCCCTTTTTTATGGCCTGGAATGTGAAATTGGACTGGATTGGTTGAAGCGTGTTTTTTTAGTCCAGTGTATAAGGGTGTATCATGTTGTGACAATTGCTTTCCCACCTTCATCGAAATACCTGCTATTATTATCCCAATAACAGCAGATTTCATTGCATAAAACAAAAGAATTATATTATGAACTGATCGGAATGTAAAGCATAAAATCAATCGGATTCTGATCAAACAGATGCTATAATAAAAGTTCAAATAAGAAATGTGGATTAAAGTGAGGGACAAGTAAATGGAATATCAATATCCAATGGATGTCGACTGGACAACTGAAGAAAAGATGGCGGTCATTTCATTTTTTCAAGCCGTTGAAAAAGCCTATGAAACAGGAATTGCGAAACAAGCGTTACTAGAGGCTTATAAACGATTTAAAGAAGTTGTACCATCAAAAGCAGAAGAAAAGACGCATTGTGCGGCGTTTGAAAAGGGAAGTGGGTATTCCCCTTATCGCACAGTAAAAAGTGCAAGAGAGGCTGAAGAAGCAGCTATGATACGGATGTAAAAAACGAGCCAATATAGGCTCGTTTCAGCGTGTAGACAAACCCTCGCATTCGTTGTCAGTCCTGCGCGCTGGTGCTCACGAATGACAAATTCGCTCCGCTCCAGTGCTCATCCTTCCTAGATTGCAAAGGTTTTCTATCACGCTGAAAAGAAGACAAAGGGCTAAAATAAAGTTCATTTTAGCCCTTTGTCAACAATCTGAAACGAGCCAACATAGGCTCGTTTTTTTATACAGATTCTTTTTGTGTAAAGCGGTATAGATAAGTTACTGTGCGGAAGGCATCTTCAATTTTCGATAAGAATTCTTCATTATTCATTTGAATAACTTCTTCTCTAGGAAGCTGGATGCCGCAAAGGAGTTCGGCCTTTTTGACTGTTTGAACACGTTCAAATAGTGTTCTCAGCTGTTCAGCATCAAGTTCGCTGTGGCGGAGGACGTCCGGTTTCATATGATCCTTAGACCAAACAAAGTCTTGCGGTATTTTCTTTTGGATCGTGTCCAGCTCTTTTTCGAATAGTTGCCCATATTCACCTTTCACTGGAGATTCATAAATGAGCGCAAACCATACAAATACATGAGTTTTCCAAAGCCCAATTTGAAAATGAGGGAGCTTTTTATACCCACGCTTACTGTTAGCGAAAGCCACCCAAGTGTCATTTGGCGGGTTGACTGATCTTCTTGCATGTTTTGCCACGTGGACAAACATTTCGTCACCTGTAATAGAAGAAAGAAGCGGTGCAAAATGTTCACCAAGTGCTTCAAGCTTTGGACGGACTCTCTCTTTTAATACGGTCATACGTTCATCTAAACCGTCTACTGTGAATGTTTCAAAATCTTCATCTCTAAAACGCATTTCACTCATGTTATGCCTCCTGTATCTTTTCGCTGATCATATTTTATCATAGCTTGGGTCAAGCTCAAAAAAAGATGCACTTTAAAGAGAAAGATAGCAGGGATCTTGGTTCGGCGTTTAAAAACTTCGATTTTGTGGTACATAACAAATAGGTAAAAACACAATTTTCAGAATGTCGTTGCGGTTATGCGATCGCTTCATACGATATAAGCAAGAACCATTTCTCTTATCGATTGTATTTTTATCAATGAAAACTGACAAGGAATGAATCATTCTCTGGAAGGGGCGTTGACCAGTGAAGCAAATCGTGAAGCATGGGTATAGACAAGAGAAGAAGAATCGCATCGCTGTGTGGAGATTAGAGGTTGATTATGAGCTTTCTACGCTTCATGAAGCCATCGAGCAAAAAGATGATATCCAGGTAGAACGCAGCAAACGAAAGCTTGAGCGCCTAAGAAAAGAATGGGAGCAGCTTCAAGGGTAAAACAAGGTGAGGTAAAAACGAACCAATTCATCGGTTCGTTTTTGTATGAAGCTGCTTTTTTCTTGCTTTTACGTACATAATATCAGTATGCTAATACAAATAGGTACTACATAGAAAAGAGGTTTACAGTCCGATGACAAACTGGGTGGAAATTGACCGACTTGCAAAGCTTTGGGTAAAAGAAGCGGGTAGCCGCATTAAAGCATCCATGCAGGAAGGTCTATCAATTGAAACAAAATCAAATCCAAATGATCTTGTCACAAACATCGATAAAGAAACAGAACGTTTCTTCATTGAAAAGATACAGTCGACATTTTCAGATCATCATATTTTAGGAGAAGAGGGCCAAGGGGAAGAAGTGACCTCTCTAGACGGGATAGTATGGATCATTGATCCAATTGATGGCACCATGAACTTTATCCATCAAAAACGAAATTTTGCCATTTCAATTGGGATATTTGAACATGGTGTAGGGAAAATCGGTCTTATTTATGACGTCATCCATGACGAGCTCTATCATGCAGTCAAAGGAGAAGGGGCGTATATGAACGATACCTTACTCCCGCCTTTAAAAGATGTCGCCATTGAAAAAGCCATTGTCGGCATTAACCCAACATGGGCGATTGAAAGCCCCCATTTTGACGCTAAACCGTTTGCACGTCTCGTACGCGATGTGAGAGGAACACGAACGATTGGGTCAGCTGCACTTGAACTAGCTTATATTGCAAGCGGAAGAAGCGATGCATATGTCACGTTAAGGTTAGCGCCTTGGGATTATGCGGCTGGATGTGTGTTACTTGATGAAGTAGGCGCTGTTTACTCGAATATTCACGGAGAACGTTTGACGTTTCTAGAGAAAAATAGCATTGTTGCTGGAAATCGATCCGTCTGTGAAAAAATCTTGCATGATTACATAAAAGGAAGCGGAAATAAAAAATAAACAACATCACTTCATGAGAATGAAGTGATTTTTTGTATTTGATGAAACTTTTTGACAAGTCAAATGTCTATACGAGCGAGGCCTTAATTTGAAGTAAAGGATTGTGTAGCGATGTTTGATTTGTTTAGTGATTTATCCCTCCATTTTGAAAGGTTTTTTATTTTAAATGAGTACAGTATCCACATGATTCAATGGTGTGTGCTTGGACTATTTGTCCTTTTTATTACACTTCCCATATGGAAAGAAAAGAAGAGTAGTTATGTATTTTATGCTGGAATCATATTAAGAGTAGTTCTGCTAGGGAGTATGACACTTGAGATGATCCACCAAGTGCTAGCTAGACAGTATACGATCGAAACATTTGAAGTGCTGACAGATTTCATGCAATTTCTCATCTATGGTTATGTCTTGCTTGCATCACTTTTCTATGTGATTTCTCTTCCTTATTTAAAAAATAGGGGCATGTTTTTTGCGTTTGATTTATCTGTGTTACTTCTGCCTTTATGTCAAACGGTATTTATTGTGTTAGTTGAAAGCAAAAAGTTCTTTCTCAGCGGTGATACGGAGCTGGTATGGAGAGATTTAATCATCATTTTGCTTATGATTGGCTTTGCCGCTTTGGTACTTCACCTATTCTTTCGTTTGTTTTGGCATCAGAAGTGGAAAGAATTGCTGTTTTTCTATGGCCTGATTTTCGCTGCGCTGCTGTATATTTTTTATCCTTCTATCTCGAAGCATGAGCTGCAATCTTCGTTTAAATCCATTGTGATTTTAGTAGCGGCCGCAGGAAGCTTTATGACCTTACATTTGTTATGTGCGTTACTACAAAACAAGGTGAAGTTGAGACAGTGGGGTGCTTGGGGAATTGTCGTCTTTTTTATGCTGATGCTAAACCCGATCCTAAATCTCCCACATATCATGTTTCAATTTACTAAAACGGAACTGACAGATACTTTCTCAGAAGAATATCGCCCTTTATCTGAAGCAAGTGCAAAAGCATTCGCTTCAAAGTTTGTACCAGCGGACATTTCATTATATTCAACGACTATTAAGCAGCCGATCTCTGATAACTACGTGTTTGCAGCCGATCAGTATGAAGTGAATGTTTCTGCGTTTACAGGTGAATTAAACAGCTATTTTTATCATGGTCGCGCAAAGGGACAGCATTTGACCGATAAAGAATATAGGGGAAAAACCATTGAATTTTTTGAAAGAAGCGGCCGATCCGTTGATCTAGACCGCATTCATGTAGTGGTTGAAAAAGAAGACGGGGAGACAAGCGTTCTTCTTTTGCCAAAAATGTCTCAGAATAAAGATGAGAGCTTAGCGTTTGCCACCTGGAAAAAAGAGACGCTTCGACAAGCGCAATATGGGAACGCCATCTTTCAATTGAAGGATGTAGACGGGATCAATTTAACAAACAAAGAAATGAAAACGAAAATTAATCGTATTTATAAAAAGTTAAATTTACAGCCACCAGCTTACCAGATCACAGACGTTGATGCTTTTTATTTTGAATGGCAGCATGAAGTGGCGGTAAAGACAGCCGATCAATCTGAATTTCTGTTTAATGGTTCAACGAAAGAATTGCTCAAAATACAGCTATCAAAATCGATTCTTCAACAGAAAAAAGGAAATATCAGTGACGAAGATTTGTTGGAATTGATAGGGGAACAGTCAAAAGACGTGAAGACAGAAACAGGAACTCGTGAACACAAACAATATACTTTTCACGGGTCATCAAATTTACTTCATGTGACGAGAGATGCCGATGGAATTGAGTTGAATTGGCAATCAGACTCTTCTTTACCGCATACGGTATCGAATCAAGAACGTGATGAAGTCTATCAGCAAGTTCTCAAAAAGTATGAACCTTATGCCATCTATAAAAAACAAATCAAGCCAGTGAGAATGATCGACAAAGAGGGGAAAATGAGCATTTCGTGGTTTGTGATCATTCAAACCTTCGGATCGAATGAGCGGAAAATATATGAAGTAAATGGACGAACAAAAGAGGTGCAACGTTTTGACAGATAAAGAAAAACAAGCCATCTTTCAAGACTTATATGAATTGTATCAGGAAGGGGAGCTTGGAGAAGAGGCTTCTAACTGGATGAAGATGCATGAGAAGCAGTTTCAGCATTCCGTTAAGGAAAACGAGTTTGCTCCTGTCCACACTGAGGATCAGAGCGATTATCACGAATTAAAACGCATGAAGTGGTTTATTTCTTCGTTATACTTCTTTTTTATCGTTTTATCAATTTGGATGACTGTGTGGTTTTATTTTTGATGTCTAGACCGACCAATCAAATTGAAAAAATATATGAAGAATATTTTCAGGAAATCACCAAATATTTATATCGCAGAACGGGAAATGTCGAAACAGCCAAGGATCTTGCGCAGGATGTATTTATCAAGGCACTGCATGGATTATCCTCTTTTAAAGGACATTCAAGCATTAAAACATGGCTTTACACCATTGCTTATCATACATTTGTCAACGACTATCGCCGAAAAGTAAAACGAACTTTTACGGATGTAGAAAAAGCTGACTTTTTAGAGCAGCAGATATTCATGACACCTGAAGAGCATTTAGAAACTCAAGCGGATATTCAAAGACTGTGGAGCCATATCAATCAATTGAAGGATTCTTACCGGGAAGTCCTCATTTTAAGAGATATTCAGGAATTATCGTATGAAGAAGTAGCGGAAATTTTGAATTGGACTTTATCTAAAGTAAAGACAACCCTTCATCGAGCAAGATTAGAGCTGAAACGAAAGCTACATTGTGAGGAGTTCAACAAATGAACTGTTATTTGATTGAAGAACTATTACCACTTTATATAGAAGGGGACACGAGTGAAGAAACAAATCAATTAGTGAATGAGCACTTACGTTCATGCAAAAAATGCCTTCATCTATATGAAGAAATGAAAGAACCAGTCTCTATTGCAAAGTCAACTGATTTCATACCGTTCATAGATGAAAAAGAAGAAAAAAGAAAGCTTGAAAAGCGCTACTATGGAAAACTGTTATTACGGGCAAGTATCGTTTTTAGTATCGTCTATCTCATCATGCTCTTGATCTATTGGATATAAGAAAGAACCCCCATCTGGATGAACCGGATGGGGGTTTTTGAGCTTAGTTCAATTTTTCTTTAGCAATTTGAACTGCATCATAGAATGTTTTTAATTGCTCTTGAGGAATTTTCTTAAGCAATTGGTTGAAAACAAGTAATTCAGTAGAGCTGAATCCAAGACCTTTAGCGATCTTAGAATCAATTACAACGTTTCCTTTTTTGTCTAGAACAAGTGCATCACCAGCAAGATCAGCAATTCTGATCACTGATTTGAAAAGCTTTTCGAATTTAGTTGCTTCTTCTTTAGTAAGACCAAGTTCAACAGCTTTTTCTGCATCAAAAACTAATTTTCCTTTTTCGTTTTTAGTGATGCTTTCACTGAAAACGATTGTAAGAACAGCTGCGCGATCTAAGAATTTCTCAGCAGTCGCCGCTTCTTCTTCAGTCAAACCGAGCTCAACAGCTTTTTTCACATCAAATGTGTAGTTGTTGTCTTCCTCAACAAATGAATTGATGAGAATGTTGATGACACGCTCGTTTTTCTCCAATAATTCTTTAATAATTTGTTGCTGCTCAAAAGGAATCCCTTTGAAAGTTGCAGCACTTGCTTGCCCAGGAGCTACTGTTGTGAAAGTAAAAATGATAGCTAAAGCGAAAAATACAACAGAGCTGAGCGATTTGCTCAAAAACTTCTTCATGCTTCTTTTCTCTCCCTTTTCTGTTAAATTTTGTTGCAAGAACAGCATACCATGAGAAACTTTGTGGAAGAATAGGAAAAATGTAACTTTGTGTTTGATTTTGGAGAACTATAAAAGTTCTTGTCGAAAAATGGAAGAGTTCAGATTGCTTAGATTTGCCAACACTATATGAAATTTTTAGTTGAATCATTAGTGTTACATAGGTGGTTGGTCTTGTTTTTACCCAAAATAAAAGCCTTCTACATGTAAAATGTAAAAGGCTTTTCATAAATTTTATGATTGTACGTTTAATTTTCGTTTTAATGTAAATCCTGTACCCATGAAAATCATGGCGAACACAATACTTAGACAAATACCCAGCACGTTTTTTTCTGCAAGAGTTACCCCAATAAACGCCATACTGACAACCGCAAGTAATGCACATAATAATAGAAGCCATTTGATTTGTTTCATTTGTCTCCATCCCTTTTTTTAGAGTTAATATAAGTTTACAGAAAAACGATCGGCATTTAAAGGGGATTGTGATATAATATGAAAGTTATCTAATTATTTTAGGAGATGAAAATGTGAAACTTCGAAAAGACCTTCGCAACATCGCAATTATTGCCCACGTTGACCATGGTAAAACGACGCTTGTTGACCAATTGCTCCATCAAGCTGGTACTTTCCGTGCGAATGAAAATATCGCTGAGAGAGCCATGGATTCAAATGATTTAGAGCGAGAGCGCGGTATTACGATCTTAGCTAAAAATACTGCGATCCATTATAAAGATACACGCATTAATATTTTAGATACACCAGGACACGCCGATTTCGGTGGTGAAGTTGAGCGTATCATGAAAATGGTAGATGGTGTACTTCTCGTTGTGGATGCATATGAAGGTTGTATGCCTCAAACACGATTCGTGCTAAAAAAAGCACTTGAGCAAAACTTAACACCAATTGTTGTTGTCAATAAAATTGACCGTGACTTTGCTCGTCCAGCTGAAGTAGTCGATGAAGTCATTGACTTGTTCATTGAATTGGATGCAACAGAAGAACAGCTTGAATTCCCAGTTGTGTATGCATCAGCAATCAATGGTACAGCAAGTAACGATGCTAGTAAGCAAGATGAAAACATGGAATCGTTGTTTGAAGCGATTGTCAACCATATCCCATGCCCAGTCGACAACCATGAAGAGCCGCTTCAATTCCAAGTGGCACTACTTGATTACAATGATTATGTTGGAAGAATTGGAATTGGCCGTGTATTTAGAGGAACGATGCAAGTAGGACAGCAAGTTGCTCTAATGAAAGTGGATGGCAGTGTAAAACAATTCCGCGTGACGAAGATTTTTGGTTTCCAAGGGTTAAAACGAGTGGAAATCAATGAAGCGAAAGCTGGAGATCTTGTCGCAGTATCTGGTATGGAAGACATCAACGTAGGTGAAACAGTCTGCCCGGTAGAACACCAAGAGGCATTGCCGATCCTTCGTATCGATGAGCCGACACTTCAAATGACATTTGTTGTGAATAACAGCCCATTTGCAGGACGTGAAGGAAAGTACGTGACATCACGTAAAATTGAAGAGCGTTTAGAACAGCAGCTTCAAACAGACGTAAGTCTTCGTGTAGATCCAACGGATTCACCTGATGCTTGGGTCGTATCAGGACGCGGTGAGCTTCACTTATCCATTCTGATTGAGAATATGAGACGTGAAGGATTTGAACTGCAAGTATCGAAGCCAGAAGTTATTGTAAAAGAAGTAGATGGTGTTCGATGTGAGCCTGTAGAGCGTGTTCAAATTGATGTACCTGAAGAGCATACTGGCTCTGTTATGGAATCAATGGGTGCAAGAAAAGGTGAAATGATTGACATGATCAATAATGGTAACGGTCAAGTTCGCCTGATCTTTACAGTGCCATCACGTGGTTTAATCGGATATACAACTGAATTTCTTTCATTAACTCGTGGTTTTGGTATTTTGAACCATACATTTGACAGCTACCAGCCGATGCAGTCTGGTCAAGTTGGTGGACGCCGTCAAGGTGTACTTGTTTCAATGGAAACAGGTAAAGCAACTGCTTACGGAATCCAAGGCGTTGAAGAGCGCGGTGTGATTTTCGTTGAGCCGGGTGTTGAAGTATACCAAGGAATGATTGTTGGTGAGCATAACCGTGAAAACGATCTTGTTGTCAACGTGAGCCGTATGAAACAGCAAACAAACGTACGTTCAGCGACAAAAGATCAAACGGTTAGTATGAAAAAACCACGTATTATGTCACTTGAGGAATCTCTTGAGTACTTAAATGAAGACGAATACTGTGAGGTTACACCGGAATCGATCCGTTTAAGAAAGAAAATTTTAGATAAAAACGAACGTGAGAAAGCTGCGAAGAAGAAAAAGCTAGCAGGATTATCTTAATTCCATGAAGAATTAAAAAGATAGAACCCTGAAAGATAAGGGGAGGGAATCTTTTTGAATGATCAGGAAGTAAGTGAGAATCTATCCTTTTTCGCGATGCTGTTTCGTGTCGATGAAAATCCGCAAACAGGGATGTGGCTCTTATATGGCACCATCCTTGTTTTAGCGATTATTGTTTTTAAACTCGGATTTGCTAGACGTTTACCGATTTTAAAAGCACTTGTCATTTATTTGTTTTTGATTTTTGGTTGCACGTTTCTCACATTTCTAGGTATCTTCTTGCCAGTCGCAGAAGGCCTGGTTGTGGCAGCTGTCATTTTGATTATTTATAAAATACGACTGCATCGTGCGAAAAAAGAAGGAACAGTAAGTACATAAAAAAGACCTGAACTTGTGTCAGGTCTTTTTTATGTCTTCTGTTCTTTTTTTCCTTTTTTCTTCTTTTTCTCTTTCGTCGCAGGATCTTGATAAAGAGAGAATCTGCCAGTTTTGATGCGTGCCTCTGTCTTTACTTTAATTCTTTCTTGGCAGTCATCGCACATATATGTATGAATCGGTCGATTTCTTAACCGTTTAGCAACAAGTGTATCATCATTAATGGTTTCAAGCTTTTCACATAATGAGCACTTCACTCTCATCATTTTCACCTCACTTTGGTCATGCCTTCATTATAGCATGTTTTTTGAACCACTTAAAATCAGTATAAAAAGGCTTATATCACAAGAGATATAAGCCGCAGCGTGTAGACAAACCCTCGCATTCGGTGTCAGTCCTGCGCTTCGGTGCTCACGAATGTCAAATTCGCTCCGCGCCGATGCTCGTCCTTCCTAGGGCTGCAAAGGTTTTCTATCACGCTGAAAAGAAGACAAAGAGCCAAAATAAAGTTCATTTTAGCCCTTTGTCAACAATCTGATGCTTATATCACAAGAGATATAAGCCGTTCTCTTTATTTCTTCTGATTCATATGATGGTTTGATTGATCATTTTGGTTTTTTTCTAATTGCTTTTGATCTTGTTGTTTGAGCTGATGATTCGGATCATTCGTCGGATCTGTTTCGTTGCGGTCGATTTCATTTCGAGGCATTTCTGGCATAACACGGCCCACAATGGCTGCTAATTCGTCCATAATTCCGCTTACTGGCCTGCCAGCTTGTATTTCTTTGCCCATTTCCTTTAAACGGCTTACTGTATCAGGGTCAGCGACGACAACAGCATTCGCACCTTCTGGGTCATTTTTTAGCGCTTTGGCGACTGAATATTTAATGGTTTCAACTTTGCTTCTATCTAAATCATCTTTTACATCAATGCCGACGACAGCATACTTGCCGATGACGATCGCTGTTGCATCATTTACATCTGCTACATGCTCAGTCACATTCACTAGGTGCTTTGCCACATCTGTTGATGGGCGGGCTTTGTCAGTGTTTTTCTTGGATGAGTCTGATACTCTTACTAAATGCTTGTTTCCGTCTTGATGTTCTTGTGCCAAAGGCTTTTCTTGATGCTGGCAAGCGCCTAATAAAAGAATGGTTTGAACCATGAATAACGTCAAAAATAGTCGCATGTGTATTCCCTCCTTCACAAACTGCATGATTTATTTTATTGTTGAATTAACCTTCTAACTTTATTCATGAAAACATATATTTTAACAATCGTTTTTGGAAAGACAAGGATGAATGAAACCCCGATCAGGAGGCGAAGGACCTGAGTAAAATTTATGTATTAGACACAAATGTGTTATTACAGGATCCGAATTCAATCTTTTCATTTGAAGACAACGAGGTCGTGATTCCGGCCGTAGTGTTAGAAGAAGTAGACTCGAAAAAAAGATATATGGACGAGGTTGGGCAAAATGCACGACGTGTCTCACGTTTAATCGACGGGTTGAGATCGAAAGGGAAACTGCATGAAAAAATTACGCTGGAGTCAAAAGGAACGCTGCGTATTGAGCTGAATCATCGCTCTTTCCATGAACTTCAAGAAATTTTCATCGAAAAAACAAACGATAACCGGATTTTGGCTGTTGCGAAGAATTTGAGCTTAGAGGAAGAAACAAAACCGGATGGCCGGCCTGTTATTTTGGTCAGCAAAGATGTCCTAGTGCGAGTAAAGGCGGATGCCATTGGTCTGCAAGCAGAGGATTTCTTAAGCGATCGAGTGCTACAAAATGAAGACATTGATAACGGCTATCACGAGCTCTATATTCCGACTGAGCAGCTGAATACATTTTATAAGCAAAATCAGTTACCGATAAAAGACGTCACCCAGGCGCCATTAAATCCTCATCAATTTATCATTATGAAGGGAAATGAAGGTGGTTCTGCTTTGGGGATGCTTGATCAAAAAGCAGAGCATGTGAAACGGCTTATTTATGACCAAGAACATATTTGGGGAATTCGCCCAAAAAATGTCCAGCAAACGATGGCGCTTGAGTTACTTTTACGCCGCGATATTCCGCTTGTGACACTTATCGGAAAAGCGGGAACAGGAAAGACACTGCTTGCACTTGCTGCTGGATTAATGCAGACAGAGGACCTCGGCATGTTTAAAAAGCTCATCGTGGCCCGCTCCATTGTTCCTGTCGGTAAGGACTTAGGGTATTTGCCAGGCGAAAAAGAAGAGAAGCTCAGACCGTGGATGCAGCCGATCTATGACAACCTAGAATTTTTATTTAACACAAAAAAACCTGGTGAACTCGATGCGATACTAGCGGGCATCGGTTCAATTCAAGTGGAAGCTTTAACATATATTCGCGGGAGAAGTATCCCAGATCAATTTATCATTATCGATGAGGCGCAAAATTTAACAAAACACGAAGTAAAAACATTATTAACGCGGGTTGGTGAGGGAAGTAAAATTGTGCTCATGGGAGACCCAGAGCAGATTGATCACCCTTATTTAGACAGCTTAAATAATGGGCTCACATATGTCATTGAGCGTTTCAAAGGGCAGCAAATATCTGGACATGTCAAGCTTGTCAAAGGAGAAAGGTCTGGACTTGCACAGCTTGCAGCTGATTTATTATAGTCCAGACCCGTCATCTTATGTAATGATTAACTCTTTGACGCTTTTAATCGGCTGAGTGATGTTGGACTGATCCTCGAAATAAACGTGGATTGGTCCTTCTTCTGTTATAGGCTTTCCATTTTGGCTGAAATGGGCAATGCTATCCATCGCCTTAGAGAGCGGAACAGCAATTGTTTCTGTTTCTGTGACAAATTCACACGTCTCCGCTTGTTCGAGCGGTTCTGCATTTTTTATCATGTCGCCAAGTTTCATCCCGAAGCTGCCTGTGACAAGCCTTTCTTTTTCGTACTTTTTCTCTGTTTTTAATGTGGGTGGAAGTGTTTGACCTTCTCTTATGACCCGCTCTTGATCGAGTTCCTGATCTAGCTGCTGCTCTTCGTTTGCTGCACTTTTCTCAAAAAATGAATCCATTAAAAATTTACGGTCATCAAAAATCCATACACTCGGATCAATGGTGATCTTGTATTGTACGTTCCCCTTGATTTGAATAATACTCATGTTCAAGACAACCCCTTTCCAACATAAATTATAGAAGTTTTCGCCCGCTTTGTCACTTTCATAAACATGCACCTCCTTGTACACACTACGATTAGACGAAAAATAGGGAGGATTTTGGGCATGGCATGTCGTGACAATGAAGAGCTTCAGCGATTTGTAGAAGAGGCAAAAAAGGTGGCCAAAAATGGAAAGGTAGCATCCTATATTCCGGCACTCGGTAAAGCGGATCAATCGGATTTATCTGTCGCTGTTTATCATGTGAGTAATACGTGCCACTCAGCGGGAGATGTTGATAAACGATTCACCCTGCAAAGTATTTCAAAAGTGTTAGCACTAGCGCTCGTGCTCTCAGAAGAAGGACCGAAAAAAGTGTTTCAATATGTTGGACAAGAACCGACTGGCGACCCGTTTAATTCGATGATTAAACTAGAGACTGCAAGCCCCAATAAGCCGCTTAACCCAATGATTAATGCAGGAGCGCTTGCCGTTACAAGTTTAATAAGAGGGGCAACGCCGCAAGATCAGTTGAACCGTCTGCTTGGTTTTATTAGAGAGCTTGCCAATGACACCACCATTACATATTGCAAAGAAACCGCTGCATCCGAATTTGAAACATCAATGATTAACCGCGCAATGTGCTATTATATGAAGCAATATCATATCATTAAAGGGAATGTAGAAGAGGTGATGGATGTCTATACGAAGCAGTGCGCCGTCATGATGAATAGCCTGGATTTGGCGAAGATCGCGTGTGTTTTTTCATTAGATGGCAGGCATCCAGAGACAGGAAAGCAAATCCTTTCGAAAGATGTTGCTAGAATTTGTAAAACGTTTATGGTCACATGCGGTATGTACAATGCGAGCGGGGAATTTGCAATCAATATCGGAATCCCTGCTAAAAGTGGTGTTTCAGGCGGAATTATGGGGGCGGCGCCATACGACTTTGGGATAGGTATATTTGGGCCTGCTTTGGATGAAAAAGGGAATAGTATTGCGGGTATTAAGCTGCTTGAACTCATGAGTGAAAAATATGAGATGAGTATCTTTTAATGACGAATGGCTTCTTTTTATTTTTACAGAGCGAACTGTACAAATCTGCTTGCAATTTTGGGCGTTTCGCTTTATGATAAATAGAAGAATTAGGTACTCGCCTGGGGAACGGAGGGATACTTTTGGCGTCAGAAATTTTAGTCGATCATCGGCAAAAAGCACTGGCTTTATTAAAATTGGATGCAGATAAAATTTTAAAATTGATCCAAGTGCAAATGGACAACTTAACGATGCCGCAATGTCCTCTTTATGAAGAGGTTTTAGATACTCAAATGTTCGGATTATCGAGAGAAATTGATTTCGCTGTCCGGCTTGGATTAGTTGATCAACATGAAGGCAAAAAACTACTCGATAAACTTGAGAGAGAACTGTCCGCACTTCATGATGCGTTCACAAAAAAATAATGATTGAAAACTCAAACTTCTACAACATAAGTTTGAGTTTTTTTGTCCGCCTTTTTATTTTGATTGATGCCAAACGGACTTGATTGTCTCATGAAAGACGAACAATATAAAGAGGTAAAACGGGATCAAACGGAGAAAATGTAGTAGAATAAGAACAGCTAAGAGAAGAGAATATCAAGCAGTAGAAATAGACGTTAGGAAGAGGATTATATGTTAAAGAGAATGCTAAAATCGTATGACTACTCATTATTGTTCGCCATTATATTAATTAGCGCATTCGGCTTGGTGATGGTGTATAGCTCAAGTATGATTACATCTGTGATCAGATATGATGCTGCGCCAGATAATTTTTTCAAGAAACAGCTTTTATTTATGATTGTCGGGGCGGTCATCTTGATTTTTACAGCCCTCATTCCGTATCAGCTGCTCTTAAATAAAAGATTCCAAATTGTGATGCTTTTGCTATCTGTGTTTTCTCTCATTTATGTGTACTTTGGCGGTCACATTGCAGGGAATGCTAGAAGCTGGATCAAATTTGGGCCTTTTAGTCTTCAGCCAGCGGAATTCGTGAAGATCGTTGTCATCATTTATCTTGCTGCTGTCTATGCAAAGAAGCAGCATTATATTGACCATATTTTAAGAGGGGTTACACCTCCAATTGTGGTTGTCTCCATCCTATGCGGATTTATTATTTTGCAGCCAGACTATGGGACAGCTTTTATCATTGGTATGATTGCCCTTGCGATGATTTTATGCTCAGGGTTTAGCGGTAAAACGCTGGCCAAGCTGCTCGCTTTATTTAGTGCGGTGATGGTTGTTGTGACACCGTTTATTATTCTTTTTTGGGATAAAATTTTCACGCAGAATCGTCTTGGACGTTTTGAGAGTTTCCAAGATCCATTTAAAGACGCAGGCGCTTCTGGGCATCAATTGATTAATTCATATTATGCGATTGGGTCAGGCGGCTTTTTTGGGCTTGGTCTTGGAGAGAGTGTACAAAAGTATGGATACCTTCCAGAACCGCATACAGATTTTATCATGGCAATTATCTCGGAAGAGCTTGGTTTTTTCGGTGTATTTTTTGTCCTTGCTCTCCTTGGCTTTATTGTCGTGAAAGGTTTTTATATTGCGAGAAAGTGTGAAGATCCGTTTGGAAGTTTGCTTGCAATAGGAATTTCTTCAATGATTGCCATCCAAACGTGTATTAATTTGGGCGGTGTTTCAGGTCTCATTCCGATTACTGGGGTCACACTTCCGTTTATCAGCTACGGGGGATCCTCTATCATTTTACTGAGTGGATGTATGGGAATATTGCTGAATATCAGCATGTTCACTGAATATAAAGAGCGTTATAAAAAGAAAAAATCAATCAGCAAACCATCGCTTCAAAAAAATGGATTGCAGAAAACTTTGAATCTTTAGAAAACAAAAGTGTACAGTTTTCATTTCTTCCTTTATTATAGAGTACATATAAAATTTTAAGGGATATGGAGGAGTGAGAATGTCACAGAGAACAATTCAAAAGGTTCTAGTTGCAAACAGAGGGGAAATCGCTATCAGAGTCTTTAGGGCCTGTACGGAGCTCAACTTACGTACAGTGGCCATTTACTCCAAAGAAGACTCGGGCTCTTATCATCGCTATAAAGCCGATGAAGCATATCTAGTTGGAGAAGGGAAAAAGCCGATTGATGCCTACCTTGATATTGAGGGGATCATCGAAATTGCAAAACGAAATGACGTGGATGCGATTCATCCAGGATACGGATTTTTATCTGAAAACATTCATTTTGCAAGACGATGCGAAGAGGAAGGCATCCAATTCATCGGCCCAACTTCTCAACATTTAGATATGTTTGGAGATAAAGTAAAAGCGAGAGATGAAGCGAAAAAAGCTGGGATTCCAGTCATTCCAGGAAGTGACGGGCCAGTTGATTCGGTCAAAGAAGTCGAAAAATTCGGTGAAGAATACGGTTACCCGTTTATTATTAAAGCTTCACTTGGAGGCGGCGGCCGAGGTATGCGGATTGTCAGATCAAAAGAGGAGCTGAGCGAAGCCTATGACCGTGCAAAGTCAGAGGCGAAAGCGGCTTTTGGAAATGACGAAGTATACGTTGAAAAGCTGATTGAAAATCCGAAACATATTGAAGTGCAGGTGATTGGAGACAATCACGGCAATATCATTCATTTATACGAGCGTGACTGCTCTGTTCAAAGGCGTCATCAAAAAGTCATTGAGGTTGCACCAAGTGTGTCCCTTTCAGATCAATTGCGTGAAGACATCTGTGAAGCGGCTGTTCAGCTGGCCCAGAATGTATCGTATATCAATGCAGGGACTGTAGAATTCCTAGTGGCAAATGGCGAGTTTTATTTTATTGAAGTCAATCCTAGGGTCCAGGTGGAACACACGATCACAGAAATGATCACAGGTGTCGATATCGTCCAAACCCAAATTCTTGTCGCAAAAGGACATGACCTCCACAGCAGAGAAGTCGGGATACCAAAACAAGAAGATATCTTTACACATGGATTTGCCATTCAATCAAGGGTCACAACAGAAGATCCTTTGAATGATTTTATGCCAGATACAGGAAAAATCATGGCTTACCGTTCAGGCGGTGGTTTTGGTGTACGTCTTGATACAGGGAACAGCTTCCAAGGTGCGGTGATTACACCTTATTACGATTCACTGTTGGTCAAGCTGTCAACTTGGGCACTTACATTTGATCAAGCTGCGGCTAAAATGGTCCGAAATTTACAAGAATTCAGGATTCGCGGCATTAAAACAAATATCCCGTTTCTTGAAAACGTCGCAAAGCACGAGAAGTTTCTAAGAGGGGAATATGATACATCGTTTATTGATTCAACACCTGAGCTATTTAACTTCCCTAAGCAAAAAGACCGCGGAACGAAAATGCTTACTTATATTGGTAACGTTACCATTAATGGGTTCCCTGGTATTTCGGAAAATAAGAAGCCTCATTTTGATCAACCAAATGTGCCGAAACTTGCTGTCCATGAAACGATTCCTTCTGGAACAAAACAATTGTTAGACAAGCATGGACCTGAGGGACTCGCCAATTGGGTGAAAGAACAAAGCGGTGTACTCTTAACGGATACAACCTTTAGAGACGCACATCAATCCCTGCTTGCAACACGCTTTAGAACGCACGACTTAAAGAAAGTTGCGCAGCCAACAGCAGGCTTATGGCCAGAGTTATTCAGTATGGAAATGTGGGGCGGTGCTACATTTGATGTGGCATATCGTTTCTTGAAAGAAGATCCTTGGGAAAGATTGAAAGAGCTTCGTCAAGAAGTGCCAAACACTTTGTTCCAAATGCTATTAAGATCATCAAACGCTGTCGGATATACAAACTATGCGGATAATGTGATTAAAGCATTTGTAAAGGAATCGGCAGAGGCAGGCATTGACGTTTTCCGTATTTTCGACAGTCTAAACTGGGTCAAAGGTATGACGCTTGCCATTGATTCTGTTCGTGAATCCGGCAAAGTGGCAGAGGCAGCGATTTGTTATACAGGTGATATTCTTGATCCATCACGTCCGAAATATGATTTGAAATATTATGTCTCTCTTGCGAAGGAGCTTGAATCCGCAGGCGCTCATATTTTAGGCATTAAAGATATGGCGGGATTATTAAAACCGCAAGCGGCTTATGAGCTTGTATCGGCTCTAAAAGACGAGCTCACGATTCCAATCCATCTTCATACACACGATACGAGTGGAAATGGACTCTTCACCTATGCAAGAGCGATTGATGCAGGTGTTGATATTGTTGATGTTGCAGTCAGCTCTATGGCGGGGCTCACATCACAACCAAGTGCGAGCTCATTATATTATGCTTTAGACGGACATGAAAGAAAGCCAGAAATGAATGTTCAAGCGGTTGAACGTCTTTCTCAATATTGGGATTCCGTCAGAAAATATTACCATGAGTTTGAAAGCGGAATGAATTCACCGCATACAGAAATTTATGAGCATGAAATGCCTGGCGGTCAGTATAGTAACCTGCAGCAGCAGGCGAAAGGTGTCGGCCTTGGCGAACGCTGGAATGAAGTAAAAGAAATGTACAGACGTGTAAATGACATGTTTGGTGATATCGTGAAGGTAACACCGTCTTCTAAAGTGGTCGGAGATATGGCACTTTATATGGTGCAAAACGATCTGACAGAAGAGGATGTCTATGAAAAAGGAGCAACACTGGATTTCCCAGATTCGGTTGTTGAATTGTTTAAAGGCTATTTAGGACAGCCTCATGGCGGATTCCCAGAAAAATTGCAAAAGCTGATTTTAAAAGGGGAGGAGCCGCTTACTGTCAGACCGGGTGAGAAACTGAAGCCTGTGGACTTTGAAGAAATCAAAAAGCAGTTCAAAGAATCACATGATCTGACGTTGACAGAACAAGATGCCATTGCATATGCTTTATACCCGAAAGTCTTTTCTGAATTTGTTCAAACAGCAGAAAGCTATGGAGACATCTCTGTTCTTGACACACCAACCTTCTTCTACGGGATGAGACTTGGTGAAGAAATTGAGGTAGAAATTGAAAAAGGGAAAACCCTCATTGTCAAACTCGTGTCCATTGGAGAACCGAATCCGGACGCTACAAGAGTGCTTTACTTTGAACTGAATGGACAGCCGCGTGAAGTGGTCATTAAGGATGAAAGCATCAAATCCTCCGTTCAAGAAAAAATGAAGGCAGATCGCTCAAATCCAAATCACATTGCGGCATCGATGCCAGGCACTGTGATCAAAGTACTTGTTGAAAAAGGACAGAAAATTTCTCAAGGTGAGCATTTGATGATCAATGAAGCGATGAAAATGGAAACGACGGTACAAGCACCGTTCTCGGCAGTCGTGGATGAAATTCATGTCACGAATGGAGAAGGGATTCAAACTGGAGATCTGTTGATTGTCTTAAAGCCTGAATAATGAGTGAGACACATCCACTGCGATGTGTCTCAGCGTATAGACAAACCCTTGCATTCTTTGTCAGTCCTGCGTGCTGGTGCTCACGAATGTCAAATTCGCTCCGCTCCAGTACTCGTTCTTCCTAGACTTCAAGGGCTTTCTATCACGCTGAAAAGAAGACAAAGGGCTAAAATAAAGAGCATTTTAGCCCTTTGTCAACAATCCAAGACACATCTACTGCGATGTGTCTTTTTGTTGAGCACATTAAAATGTGCAGCCGCCCGCTAGAGTGATTACACTATAGAATGAGGTGAAGAAAGAGTGGAAATTGTCGTGATTTGGTTTCGCCGAGATATGCGATTGGATGATCATATCGCCTTATCAAAAGCGATTACATATGCAAAAAAACATCAGTACCGATTATTTGCTTTTTATCATCTAGATCCGTTTTTTACAGAAATGGAACTGGATTTGAACAACGAACATTTCTTTCAAAACTTGGCCAATTTCGTCAAGGAAGCGAGAGAATCTCACATGTATGTTCATCTCATTCATGATGATATTTTGTCCGCTTTTCAAAAGCTCATGGATGCTTATGACATCAATGCGGTCTTTTTTAATGAGGACGAAGTAGGAAATGGTCGAACACGTGATGAGCAAGTGACCCGTTTCTTAGAAGAAAAGGGCATTCATGTGTCAAAGTGGCAAGATACGCATCTGCATGGGGCGAGAGATATTTTAAAAGCGGATGGTTCTCATTATCAAGTGTTTACTCCATACTACCAAGCGTGGCGGAAGCAGGAGAAGCAGTCTGTGATAAAAGTTGACAAATCATTTCTGAGCAGTGAGCATACGATTTGTGATGAGTCACTTTCTGAAAAGGGAGATGCGAAACTAAGGGACATCATCAAGAAATGTACAAGGAAATTCGATCAGATTGGATCAGACAAAGCGATGAGCACGCTAGGCGGCTTTATTCAAGAAAGATTGACGCATTATCATGAGAAACGAGATATTCCGTCTGTTTTTGGGACGAGCAAGCTGTCTCGGTTCTTAAAAACCGGGACCATTTCTATTCGCACAATCTTTCATGCGGTCAATGAGGAAGAACTTTTTGAAGATGAGGGCAAGGAAACATTTATGAAAGAGCTGGCGTGGCGTGATTTTTATCATATGATCTTTGCGCATTATCCAGAGATGAAAGAAAAAGAAATCAACGCCTCCTTTCAACATATAAAATGGAATGATGATGAGAGACTTTTTGAAGCTTGGTGTAAAGGACAAACAGGCTTCCCGCTCGTTGACGCTGGGATGAGACAGTTAAATGAAGAAGGCTGGATGCATAACCGTTTGAGAATGGTGACGGCTTCATTCCTGACAAAAGATTACTTCATCGATTGGAGAATGGGCGAAGCGTATTTTGCGAGAAAACTTGTCGACTATGATGAGGCTTCGAATATTGGAGGATTTCAGTGGGCAGCCTCTGTCGGAACGGATGCTGTTCCTTACTTCCGTATTTTTAACCCAACGACCCAGTCGAAACGATTTGACCCAAGCGGAGAATATATTAGAAGGTATGTACCAGAACTAAAGCATGTGAATGAAAAATGGATTCATGAACCGAGTAAAATGCCGATAGATGAGCAAATGAAATCGGGATGTGTGCTGGGGGATACATATCCTCTGCCTACAGTCGATCATCAAGAAAGACGAAAAAAGGCCATTTCGCTATTCGAAGAAGCGAAACAAACATAAAAGAAATCCCCCTTTTCGGATGAAAGGGGGATTGTATGTTTATCTGAAAGGCTCTCTATTTTCATATTTAAACCGGGCAATGAGTAAGCAGAAGTAGCATAGTACCCCAAACAAACAAGAAATAAAGAATGAATGAGCAAGCGCATAACCGAGTGCGAGCTGAGAATAAACAGACATGACACCAGAGATCGCTTGAAGTGTAATCAGAATGGCTGAAATGATCCATCCATAATACAGCTGCTTTTGTTCTTTATAATGTTTAAGGGCATGGAACATCGCAACAAATATCCAAACGAATAAAAGAAGGGCTGCTGCTCGGTGAGACATTTGAACCCATTGATTAAAATACGCTGGAAGTGCGCCGTCTTTTGAACAAAATGGGAAGACAGAGCATGCAAGACTTGATTTTGTATGTCTCACATAGGCGCCCGTATACACCACAATATACGTATATGTGATCAACCCATAAATATGGAACTGCATTCTTTTGCCGATATGAAGCGGCTTCACAAGCTTTGTTTCAGATCTGGTGGCTTCAAACACAAGCAGTGCCAGCAGTAAAACGGAAGCAAAAGAAATCAGTGAAATACCGAAGTGCAGTGCCATGACAAGTGCGTTAGAACCAAACACAACGGCGAGTGCCCCTAACAGCGCTTGAAGCAGTAAGAATATAATGGACATGATGACCAAAAATTTGGTTTCACGGAATACTGGACTGATTTTTTTCCAGCATAAGACCGCCAGTGCCAATACAAGAATGGTGGAAACTCCTGTTGACATGCGGTGGCTCCATTCGATAATGGAAGCAGGGTTCATTTCTGGAAAGAAACGACCGTGGCAAAGGGGCCATTGTCTGCCGCAGCCAAGACCGGAGCCAGTTTTCGTCACAAGCGCACCGCCAATCAGAACGATCAGCATCACAAATGTTGTGACAACGCTCAATAACCTTAAAGCAAATTTCATCAAATGATTTCACCTTCTCTAAATAACTTCTGATCTAAATGAAAACCTCACATGCTCTCAAGTTTAAGCCAAATGCGTGTTCTGTTGCAATTCATAATGACCAAAGTTCACAAAAAAATGATATGTTAGTTCACAAAGTTTACAGATTTAGAGTGCTTGATCTTTCTTTGACAGTCTGATAGAAATAGAGGAGAGAATATTTCATTTTGCACCGCCTTCTGAAACGCACATCCTAATAAATTCACGAAAAGTTCACAAATAACTTCAAGTTTGTCGTTTATTATTTAATAGGATGTTTTTTTACAGCTCTTTATCTTGTATGATAGAGTTGTAA
Source organism: Bacillus sp. FSL R5-0397 (assembly GCF_038593395.1). Classification (NCBI taxonomy): domain Bacteria; kingdom Bacillati; phylum Bacillota; class Bacilli; order Caryophanales; family Bacillaceae; genus Bacillus; species Bacillus sp. FSL R5-0397. Next base: position 1,427,078 of record NZ_CP151992.1, read on the forward strand.
CGATTTTACGTTTTATTCGTTCGTTTGAAGGTTTGGGCAAGGGAGGTTATACACATTGGCAAATTCCAAAACAGCCGCGGAAGCAGCTATTCATGGACAAATAGAAGAAACAACCGCTTTAAAAGATTTTCTTGCTCTTATTAAAATGGGCATCGTCAATTCCAATTTCATTACAACATTTACTGGAATGTGGCTTGCTTTTTATTTTACAGGTATGAGTTTTCTTGGGAATCTTGATATTGTGCTGTTAACAATGATTGGTTCTTCTCTTATTATTGCCGGTTCATGCGCCATTAATAATGCGTTTGACCGTGATATTGATATACTAATGGAAAGAACAAAAACAAGACCGACGGTGACAGGTAAAGTTCAGCCGGGTCAAGCGTATGCATTTGGTATTCTGCTTGTTGTACTTGGACTGATTATGCTTCTGATGACAACTGTTACATCAGCAGTGATTGGATTTATCGGTGTGTTTACTTATGCAGTTCTATACACGATGTGGTCTAAACGTCATTACACCATTAATACAGTCATTGGGAGTGTATCTGGTGCGGTTCCGCCATTAATTGGCTGGACAGCTGTTACAGGCACCATCGACACAACGGCTTGGGTCCTGTTTATGATTATGTTCATCTGGCAAATTCCGCATTTCTTATCACTTGCGATTAAGAAAACGGAAGATTACCGCAAAGCAGGTATTCCAATGCTGCCAGTTGTTTACGGCTTTGAAGTCACAAAACGCCAAATCATCATTTGGACAGCATGTCTTCTTCCGCTTCCATTTTTCTTAGGTGGATTAGGATGGCCGATTGTCGCACTTGGCACATTGCTGAACATTGGATGGCTCGTCATTGGTCTTATGGGCTTTAAAATGAAAGATATCATGAAGTGGTCAACACTCATGTTCGTTTATTCATTAAACTACTTAACGATCTTTTTCGTTGCGATGATTATTATTACACTATTCTAGAGTGAAATACACTTTGATCACATCAAAACAATGGCTATATCTTATAACACAACATTTTCTTACAACTATGAAAGCCGCCTGATATTCAGTTCTATTTAGGCGGCTTTCTGTTTATACATAGATGGTATTTTGAGTAAAAACATCATTTTTTTATGAAAAGAGGAAATGTAAGTGCTTTTATAAGAGGCGGGGGTTATGGATGGGTGAAAGGTGATTTTATAAATAAGAGGTAAAAGCGAAAGGCAAAGGAGATCAAGCAAAAGGGGTTGGGACAAATTATGATAAGAAAATGGCGTGTTTATTCACTGTTTCTCTTACTGACGCTCGTTTTGGCGGGCTGCGGTGAACCATACTTATCAACACTCAAGCCAGTTGGGGAAGTAGCAGATAAACAGTTTTTCCTAACGGTACTGAGTACACTTATTATGGTTCTTGTCGTTATTGTTGTATCGATCATTTTCTTTTACGTCATCATTAAATTCAAACGTTCTAAAGTGGGAGAAGATACGATTCCTAAACAGGTAGAAGGGAACCGTAACCTCGAAATTACGTGGACAGCGATTCCGATACTTCTACTCATTATTCTCGTTGTACCTGTTGTGGCATACACGCTTGAGCTAGGGGATACAAGCGCCATGGATAAGAAAAAACGAGATCCTGAAAAGACACTTGTAGTGAATGTAAGAGCCAGCTTATATTGGTGGGAATTTGAATACCCTGATTATGGGATTGTGACAAGTCAGGAATTGATTGTTCCAACTGATCAAAAGGTTTATTTTAAGCTGAAAGCATCTGATGTGAAACACTCATTCTGGATTCCATCAGCTGGGGGTAAAATTGATACAAATACAGACAACGAGAACAAGTTTTATTTAACATTTGACTCAAAACGAACGAAAGATGCTGGAGAATATTTCTATGGGAAATGTGCAGAGCTTTGCGGTCCATCACATGCTTTAATGGACTTTAAAGTTAAAACGCTTTCTCAAGATGAGTTTTTAGGCTGGACGAAAAAGATGACAGATTATAAGAAGCCTGCATCTACGTCAGATCTAGCCCTTGAGGGTGAAAAACTCTTTAAAGAGAAAAACTGTTTAAGCTGTCATGCGGTAGAGCCTGGAGATGAACGGCCAGAGGCGGCAAGGACTGCACCAAACCTTGCAACCTTCGGAGAGCGGACAAAAGTAGCTGGAATTAAAGACATGAATAAAGAAAATGTCAAAGCATGGCTGAAAGATCCAGAGAGCTTTAAACCAGGTAATAAGATGACAGGGACGTACCCTAAACTAAATGACTCAGAAGCAGATGCACTCTACGAGTATTTAAAAGGTCTTAAAATACAGTAAATGCCTTGAGCAGCTTGAAGTTGCGCACATTCAAAAGGGTATACGATCTATGTGAAGTTTTTGTTAAGAGCTCCCGAATAAGTCTCTACATCCAAGAATAAGTCATCTGTCAGATATAGTCTGTTTTTAGAACGTGAAGATAGACATTGATATGAAAAGGGGCAAATGGGAGATAAGAGGGGGATTTCATGGTGAGTACAATAGCTAAAAAGCGGGGGTTTGGCGCTGTCTTATGGGATTACTTAACGACGGTTGACCACAAAAAAATTGCCATACTATATTTAGTGGCAGGGGGATTTTTCTTTTTAATTGGTGGCCTGGAAGCGATGATTATCCGTATTCAGCTAGCCATCCCTGAAAATGATTTTGTGAGTGCAGGGTTTTACAATGAAGTCATGACGATGCATGGAACAACGATGATTTTCCTTGCAGCAATGCCGCTTTTATTTGCATTAATGAATGCGGTTGTACCCATTCAAATTGGTGCACGTGACGTAGCGTTTCCATTTGTGAATTCACTTGGTTTTTGGCTGTTCTTTTTCGGAGGTATTTTCTTAAACCTTGGATGGTTTATGGGCGGAGCACCTGATGCAGGCTGGACTGCCTATGCGTCGCTCACGCTGAATTCAGAAGGGCACGGCATGGATTTCTATATTTTAGGGTTGCAGATAGCGGGTATTGGTACGCTAATTGCCGGAATCAACTTTCTTGCAACGATTATTAATATGAGAGCGCCAGGTATGACGTATATGAGAATGCCGCTCTTTACCTGGACGACGTTTGTGGCATCTGCACTAATTTTATTCGCATTCCCGCCGCTGACAGCAGGGCTTGCGATGCTGATGCTTGATCGAATGTTTGATACGAGCTTTTTTAATCCAGAGCTCGGAGGAAATACAATCATCTGGGAGCATTTGTTCTGGATTTTTGGACACCCAGAAGTTTATATCTTGATTTTGCCGGCATTTGGGATTTTCTCTGAGATCATTCCAGTGTTTGCAAGAAAAAGATTGTTTGGTTATTCGTCCATGGTGTTTGCGACTGTATTAATTGGTTTCCTTGGATTCATGGTGTGGGCGCATCACATGTTCACAACAGGACTTGGTCCAATTGCCAATGCGATCTTTGCCGTTGCCACAATGGCGATTGCGGTGCCAACTGGAATTAAAGTATTTAACTGGTTGCTCACCATATGGGGCGGTAATGTGAAGTTTACAACGCCGATGCTATATTCAGTTGCGTTCATTCCGTCATTCTTACTTGGCGGTGTAACCGGCGTCATGCTTGCAGCAGCAGCAGCGGATTATCAGTTCCATGACACGTACTTCGTTGTGGCGCATTTCCACTATGTCATTATCGGTGGTGTGGTCTTCGGTATTTTAGCAGGTGTGCATTATTGGTGGCCGAAGATGTTTGGGAAAATACTGAATGAGAAGCTTGGGAAAATTGGCTTTGTGCTGTTTTTCGTCGGTTTCCATTTAACGTTCTTTATCCAGCATTTTCTCGGTCTTTGGGGCATGCCGCGCCGAGTCTTTACATTCTTGCCAGGTCAGGGTCTAGACCTTGGGAACTTGGTGAGTACGATTGGGGCACTGTTCATGTTTGTAGCAGTTGTCATCATGCTGATTAATATCATCTGGACGACAGCAAAAGGGGAGCGTGTATCGGGCGATCCTTGGGGAGATGGAAGAACGCTTGAATGGGCAGTATCTTCACCTCCGCCAGAATATAACTTTAAGCAGCTGCCTCTTGTACGGGGACTTGATCCATTATGGATTGAGAAAATGGATGGCAAAAAAGGAATGACAGCATCTGAACCGCTCGATGATATTCACATGCCGAATAATTCCATCTTGCCTATCATTATCTCATTCGGTCTATTTGTGTCAGCGTTTGGTTTTATGTATCGTCAAGAACACAGCTGGGGTCTACCGGTGATCTTCATTGGTCTTGGCATCACGTTTGCGACCATGCTCGTTCGCTCTCTTAAAGATGATCATGGATACCATATTCACAAAGAAGATTTGACGGATGACGATGACAAAGGGGTGAAAGCATAATGGAACCACAAAAAATGACAGCGGAAACCTTTCCGGCTTCTCCTGAGAAAGCCACGTTAGAAGGAAAGAATAAGTTCGTCGGGTTCTGGTTGTTTCTTGGGGGAGAAACGGTCCTGTTTGCATCTTTGTTTGCCACTTATTTGGCGCTGAAAAATTCAAATGCAGGCGGTGCAACAACAACTGAAATGTTTGACCTCACACTTGTCTTTATTGCCACAATGCTTCTGTTAACGAGCAGTTTAACGAGTGTGTATGCTATGTATCATATGAAAAACTTTGCCTTTAAAAAAATGCAGCTTTGGTTAGGTGTAACCGTTCTTTTAGGTGCTGGATTTTTAGGGGTAGAAATTTATGAGTTTTATCATTATGTGCATGCGTATGAATTTACCATTACGAGCTCTGCACTTGGCTCTTCCTTCTATACGCTTGTTGGAACACACGGGGCTCACGTCGCATTTGGACTTTGCTGGATCACCGCTCTGATGATTCGGAATATGAGACGCGGACTCGATTTATACAATGCACCAAAATATTATGTGGCAAGCCTTTATTGGCACTTCATTGATGTTGTGTGGGTCTTCATCTTTACCGTTGTATATTTAATGGGAATGGTGGGATAAGAATGGGAAATAAAAACACAAATCAGTCCAAAGTCGATCTTGTCTATCGGAAAAAGAAAAATGCCGAAGAAATGAAGCATCAGCTCATTTCTTTCGGCTTGATGATTGGTTTAACGTTTGTTGCCTTTTTAACAATCGCCTCTGAAGACGTCGGAAATTGGTTCGCTGTCCCTTTTATTTTACTGCTTGCAGTGATTCAGGTCGCTTTTCAGCTTTATTATTTTATGCACATGAACCAAAAAGGGCATGAAACACCCGCGTTGTTTCTTTACTCAGGTGTGTTTGTCGCGTTTATTACCGTTTTAGCCTTTTTGACCATTATTTGGTGGTAAGCTCGCTTTGCCCTTGAAGGAGGCGCAGCAATGGAAAACTTAGAGATATTTGGATTTCGTGCATTATGGAGTCCTTACTATTTGACATGTATTGTAGCAGCAGCCGCTTTTTATCTGCTTCTCGTGACGAAGGGTAAGCACCGTGCGACGGTGAAAGAGAAAACGCTGTTTCTCACGGGGCTTGTGTTGCTTTATGCAGTGAAGGGGAGCCCGATTGATTTAATGGGGCATATTATGTTCAGTGCGCATATGGCGCAAATGGCAGTGCTCTATTTGGTCATCCCGCCCCTTCTTATTACAGGTTTACCTGCGGCGATTTGGGAGCGGATCATTCAAACACGGGGTATTCAGCCGATTTTCCGCTTGTTTTCTAAGCCGTTGATTGCCTTACTCGGATTTAACGGGTTGTTTTCGCTGTATCATATTCCGCTTGTGTTCGATTTTGTCAAAACAGATCCGTTTTATCACGCATTGATGACGGTTGTCATTTTTATCGCTGCCTTTTTCATGTGGTGGCCGCTTGTCCATAAAGTGCAAAGTCAGCCGCAGATTACAGGCATTTTAAAGCTTGGATATATTATGGCAGATGGGATTTTAATGACACCTGCCTGCGCACTCATTATGTTTAGTGAAGCGCCTATCTATGCCACTTATTCAGATGCCGGCGCATGGATACAAGCACTGCACCTATGCGTACCGAGTGATATGCTTGCAGGTCTTGCGCTTACGGGACCTGACATGTTTCATACATTGCCGCTGCTAGAAGATCAGCAGCTAGGTGCTATTTTGATGAAAATCATTCAAGAGATTGTATACGGATCCATTCTTGCTGTTGTCTTCTTTGACTGGGCGAGAAAAGAAAGAGCGAAAGATGCCGTACCAGATGCGCTCATTCCGAAATATGAATAAATGAAAAGCACAGCCGCAGGGGCTGTGCTTTTTATGCTTCAGCAGTGATCGCTTCTAGTTTTTCTTTCAATTGGTTCAGTGTTTTTTTGCTGGATTGAATAAGAGATTTAGGGAAATCTTCGCCTTCTCCATATTCAACACCATGCGGATAATAGTGTTTTCCAAGTAAAGGTGTCAGCAGCTGGATGTGGGCTTTTTTGGAGCCGACATCTCCCTCAGTGGCGTAGCCAGAGATCCGTAAGTAAAACGTCCCCTCTACCATGTTATACTTCCTGTCGTACGTCACACGCTCATAATCCCATTGATCGGCTCGTACAAATCCTTCACTTTCCATAATGAAATCCAATTTATTTAAGTCAGCTGATACCTTTTCAATCCCCGTACCTTCAAACTTCACCCAAAACCCCTCCTTATAAAAATTCCCTTTACTGACAATCATAGTATGAAAGCGTTAAACTTTCAACTGTGAAGGGTATGTTCTTTTATAAGCTGGTTACAGTAATAAAGAAAATAACGGATGGAGGAATCAACGTGAAAACGAAAAAAATCAAAGATATCATGACGAAAAAAGTAGTGACGTTGCAAAAGGACGACAATGCGTATGAAGCGGCAGTCAAAATGAAAGATGCTGACATTGGTGCCATTCCGGTAGTCGACGGAGATCAGCTTGTTGGTATTGTCACAGACCGCGACCTTGTACTTAGAGGTATTGCTGAGAAAAAGCCGAACTCACAAGAGGTTGGTGCCATCATGACGAAGGAAGTTTTGACAGCTGAAGAAGATGCAACCCTAGAAGAAATTGTCAGGTTGATGTCAGAACATCAGCTCCGCCGTATCCCGGTTGTCAAAAACGGGGCACTCACAGGAATCGTAGCCCTTGGGGATTTATCAGTTGAAGATTTATCAAACGATCGTGCAGGTGATGCCCTGACGGAAATCTCTCAACAAGACCAGGATCATGGCCAAGGATTTCTTCATTAGGAGGGGCATATTTTAAATTCGTGTTAAATAGGCTGTATTGTCGTTGATAAATGGAGCAAGTTTTGTTTAAATGACAGTAGAAGGTACTTTTTGTACCTTGCCAATTTAACGGAGGTGTTTATTTGAAAACTGTGCTGAAAACACTCTTCATCCTCCTGATTATATCTGGAACGTACGTTCTGTTTATTCAATATGGATCTTCACCAGAAAAAGAAAACAGCAATGAGCCGAAGGTGTCTAATGAAGAAACATCTAGCGATAAGCCGATCAACATTCCGAAAAAAGGTCTCATGTCCTTTATGGGGAAGTCTTCAAACGAAGTGCTTAAACAGCTAGGGGAACCAGATCGCATTGATCCTTCCGCATATGATTATGACTGGTGGATATACAATCAATCGAAGAAGCACTATATTCAAGTAGGGGTAAAGGACAGTAAAGTGGTGACCTTGTTTGCGACAGGGGATGGGCTGAATGTTGAGCCGTTTAAAATCGGTCAAGCCACAAGTGAAGTATTTAAAAAAACACAAATCGCTCCTTACATTCATGTAGAGGACGAGGGAAATTCATATCGCTTTGAATTCTCAGAAGATGATATGAATACCAGGCCGACGGTGAAAGTGGGAGATGATGTGTATGTCCAGCTCTACATGGATAAGTTTGAAAGCACTCTTTCGAGCATTCGAGCCTTTAATGCAGATACATTTGTCAAACAAAAGCCGTATGAAGTCGTTTATCGAGGTCAATTAATTGAACCTGAGGCGATATCAGGCGAAAAGTGGAAGGATATTGAAGCGTCGAGTCAAAAACAAATTTTTGATATGACCAATATTATCCGCCATAAGTACAAACTGCCGACCTTAAAGTGGGACGATGAAACCTCTGAAGTGGCATTCATGCATAGTGAGGACATGAAGGATCATCATTATTTCTCCCATGAATCTAAAAAATATGGCACGCTGAAAGACCGGTTAGAAAGAGGCGAGGTCGCATTTCAGCTTGCGGGGGAAAACATTGCGTATAATTATGTTGATGGCCCTGCAGCTGTAGAAGGCTGGCTGAATAGCGAAGGTCACCGGAAGGCATTGTTAAATCAAGATTACACGCACCTTGGCGTTGGTGTGAAAGAAAAGTATTATACACAAAACTTCATTAAGAAAACGTCTTAATCCTCTAAACAGCTGCGCACAGATGGCGGCTGTTTTTTTATGAAAAGGGCTCACCAAAATAGACCCAGATGTATATAGTATAGTAGGCATTTGTATGGGGGGTGAGGATATGACAAATAAGCAAAAGCAAACATCCATTGATGAATTTAAACAGTTCGTCAGACGCCATCCGAAATTAATTCAAGAAGTGCAGACGCAAGAAAAAAGCTGGCAAAGTTTATACGAGAATTGGGTCATGTTTGGTGAGGAAGATGACATGTGGTCTCCTTACCGGCAAACACAAACGGAAGAAGCAAAAGAAGAAAAAGCCGCTAAGCAAAGTGAACCGGGAAAAGCAGATTTTATGTCTAAAATGGTTTCTGCAGTGAAAAAAATGGACGCTGATCAAATGAATGAACAAATTAATAAAATGAGCCAGTCTATTTCCTCTTTACAAAGCTTACTCGGTCAATTTTCATCAAATGGCTCAAAGAAGGGTTCATCTGGAGGCAGCCAGCACCCATTCTCCTTCAGGAAAGATTAATTGAAAGGGGATGCTTTTGGTGCGGAGAGAAGTACAAGAGTTTGTCATGGCCGAAGAGGATCGAATCAAATTCATCAGGCAGCGCCCACTCTGGTATAGACAGTTAACGCGGCATCCTGAAAATGTCACTTCGTTTGAATTAGATAAAATGAACTTTTACGAAAAAACCATTCCTCATCGTGTGAGCCAGTTGAGCAATAGTGTCCAAATGGCTGAAATGATGATCCAGATGTTCCAAGCAATGCGCAATCAAAATGGAGCCGGGTGAGGCTTTTTTTGAGTTGATTAAGATGTCTATTTCATGAGCATCCTATGAAAGTAGACGAAAGGAGAATCAGAACATGAAATGGATGCTGTCAATATGCGCATTGCTTTTTCTTCTCACCGGATGTCAAAGTCAACATGATCAAGAGCAAGTAACTAGGCAAGAACCAGCAGTACCAGTCATGCAACAGACGCAAAGTGAAATGAAGCAGCAAGGCTTTTTAAAATACAAAGTGCAGGGATCTGTTGTGTATATAGAAAGTACACTTCAAGATTTTCACCTTGAACCTTCACCCTTGAAAAAGGATAAGAAGGCGGGATATTTTACAGTGTATGTAGACGGGAAACGGGCAGGCAATGAGTATACTGCGGCGTTTGTGGTCAAGCACCTTTCAAAAGGAAAGCATAAAATGACCGTTGTGCTAAATTCTCGTCACCCTGAATATAAGCAGAAAAGAGAGACGTGGGATGTATTTGTCACGTAAAAGCATTTTCTGATCCATAGGTTTCGTGGTAAACTATGAATTGGAGGTGCAACATTTATGTATGCGACAATCGAATTCGTGGAGCTCCAAGAGGAAGCAAATCAATTGGCTGCCATGATTCTTCAGTCGGAGGAGGCTGAACATTACCGCAACTGCTTTAAGCGTCTCCAGCAAGACGAAGAAGCCCAACAAATTATTGCCCATTTTACAAAAGTAAAAGAGCAATATGAAGATGTGCAGCGGTTCGGCAAATACCATCCGGACTATAGAACGATCTCAAAAGAAATGCGTGAGGTCAAAAGAAAGCTAGATCTTCACGATACAGTGGTTGATTTCAAAAAAGCAGAAACAGCGATTCAATCCATCTTAGATGAGATTAGTATTGAAATCGGTCAAGCTGTATCAGCATATATTAAAGTTCCAACAGGGAACCCATATTTTGATGGTCTATCATCATGCGGCGGTGGCTGTGGATCAGGAGGCAGCTGTGGCTGTAAAGTATCTTGACGAGACTTGAACGTCTCGTCTTTTACATAATGAACGGAAAGAATTGAAAAGCGGCAGGTGAAAAGATGGATACCAAACGTCAAGGGATGGTCGTTTGGCTGCATTCGTTAAAGCAGTCAAAAGCGCTAAGGAAATTTGGGAATGTTCACTATATTTCAAGGAAAATGAAATATGCAGTGATTTATTGTGATATGAATGATCTTGAGCGCCACATGGCAAAGCTCAGTTCATTGCCATTTGTAAAACGTGTTGAGCCTTCCTATAAACCTTTTATTAAATTAGAGTACGAATCGAAATTGGACAAAGCAAAAGAGTATGATTATAAGGTGGGCTTTTAAAGACACAAAAAAATCCCCGCGGCATCACCCGCGGGGTCCTTCTATTCTTAATGATTCATTAAGGAGAAGGCAAAGGGAGAGGAGAAACCGGAGGAAGAACTTATGGGGAAACGTAAGTCTTCTCCGCGGTTGGCAACAGCACCACATCAGATGCTGTTAACAGTAGTATGACCCTCTCTTTTGTGATCTATACATAGAAAATGAATGGAATTCAGTGCATTGTCCCATGTGGAGTGGATATGGTAAGATAATGTTGAATTTTTTGTCATCAAACAATATTCAATAGATGCAAGCAGAAAAAGTGGTGGAAAAATGAGAGTGATTTCTGGAACAAAAAAAGGCCGCACGCTGAAAGCCGTACCCGGCCAATCAACAAGACCAACAACAGATAAAGTAAAAGAATCCATTTTTAATATGATTGGACCGTATTTTGATGGGGGATGGGCCCTTGATTTATTTGCTGGAAGTGGTGGTTTAGGAATTGAAGCGCTTTCTAGAGGATTCGATCATTGTATATTTGTGGATCGAGATGTGAAGGCGATTCAGACGATTAAAGGCAACTTGAATCAATTGTCGCTGATGGATCAAAGTGAAGTGTTTCGAAATGATGCAAACCGTGCACTCGCCGCTGTAGTGAAGCGAGAAGAATCTTTTCAAGCCATCTTCCTTGATCCGCCGTATAAAGATCAAAAGTTGAAAGCACTTCTTGATACGATTGATGAGCATTCCTTATTAGCAGATGATGGCGTCATTGTGTGTGAGCATGATAAAGATGTGACACTGCCAGAGGAAGCAGGACAGCTGCATATCTCAAGGCAGGAAATGTACGGAATGACTGGCATTACGATCTATAGAAAGCGGGGAAATTAAAGCATGGGGAATATAGCCGTTTGTCCGGGTAGCTTCGATCCAGTCACATTGGGCCATTTGGATATTATCAAAAGAGGGGCAAAGATTTTTGATGAAGTATATGTGTGCGTCCTCAATAACTCGTCAAAAAAGCCGTTGTTTACTGTTGAAGAGCGATGTGAACTCATTCGTCAAGCAACAAAGGAGCTACCAAATATCAAAGTGGAATCCTTTCATGGACTGCTCGTTGATTATGCGAAACAAAAAGAGGCGAAAGTCATTTTGCGCGGACTTAGAGCGGTGACGGACTTTGAATACGAGATGCAAGGGACATCAATGAACAAAGTGTTGAATGATGACATTGAAACGTTCTTTATGATGACGAATAATCAATACTCCTTCTTAAGTTCAAGCATTGTTAAAGAAGTAGCGAAATATCATGGATCAGTCAAAGAGCTTGTACCGCAAGAGGTCGAAGCTGCGCTGAAAGAAAAATTTAATGGATGAGTGCATTGTGCACTCATCCATTTTTTAATTTCTGATAATAGAGCGCAATATACACGATCAGACTGAACAAGGTGATGAGAGGACCAACAGATACAAGTTGATTCCATAACACGCTGCTAAACATCACGACTTGCTCGCTTGTTTCAAATGCCCCTGCTGGAAGCGCCATGTCTGCTTTAGAGACATAAAGGGGTTTGAATAACAAAAAGGCAAAGACGGCTGCGTAAATACCGTGAAGTAAACGGGCGAAGAAAAAGGGTTTAAAGCGTATATCGGTTGCTGCCAAAATGCCGGCTACCTGAGCTTGAACGGAGAATCCGCTAAATCCTAAAATAAAGCTGACCACAATTGTTTTAGCGAGCAGGGAAACCTCTTGTGACCCTGTGAGCTGACTTCCTAATGTGATTTCAAATAGACCCGCAATCATGGCTAGATCTAATTCCGGCGGAAGGTGCATCGTTTTCAGTATAGAGCCGATCCCGATAGAGAGAAGATCTGTTACATGAACGACAGCGAGCATTTGACTAAAGACAGAAAATAAAATGATAAAGCCGCCAATCATAAAGAGCGTTTGAACAGATGACATGACAGCGTCACTTAATATTTGGCCAAGTGGTCTTTTTTCTGCGAGTCTTGCCATATGAAGAGCGCTGAATGCTTCTCGAATTGGAGGCAATAAAAATCCTTTTCGGCTTCTGAGGTGCGCATCATGACGTGCTTTATATCCGCGCATTGTCACCCCAACCGCGAGATTTCCTAAATAATGTGCACAGGCTAACACAATGCCTAAAGCTGGGTGATGAAAAAATCCTACAGCCACTGCTCCAAAAATGAACAAAGGGTTTGAAGAATTGGTAAACGACACAAGGCGTTCTGCTTCAATTCTCGTCAGCTGTCCTTCCTGCCGAAGTCTTGTCGTCAATTTAGCGCCAGAAGGAAAACCAGAGGCCATTCCCATCGCCAGCACAAATCCGCCGACACCAGGCACCCGAAAGATAGGCCGCATAAATGGCTCTAATAATACGCCGACAAATCTGACAATCCCGAAACTGATTAATAGCTCGGACAAAATAAAAAAAGGTAGCAGCGATGGAAAAACCACTTCCCACCACATTGCAAGTCCATTTTTCGATGCTTGCAAAGAGGCTTGTGGATGTGTAATCACAGTGGCTGTTAAAAAGATAAAAAAAGCAGCGATGAACAGAGTGTTCCATTTTTTCATGGAGATGTCGCCCCTTGCCGTTATAATCTATTGGCGAGCTCGTGATTAAAGAAAAAGAGATGCTAGCCGAGCCTGTCTTCTATTACTATACGATGAGAAGGGGCATGTTTAGACCTATAGATTCGTATATATGCATAGAAAGAGGAGGGTGGATTCATGAAACGACCGATTATCGGGCTTGCGCTGGGCTCCGGGGGTGCCAGAGGGATGGCGCATATCGGGGTTTTATCTAGTCTTGAGAAACAAGGAATTCAGGTGGATATGATCGCAGGAAGCAGTATTGGTGCTCTTGTGGGGAGCTTTTATGCAGCAGGACAAGACGTAGAAAAAATGAAAAAACTTGCACTTGTCTTCAGAAGAAAGTATTATGCTGACTATACACTGCCAAAAATCGGTCTGTTAAAAGGAAATCGAATTTTGCAGCTGATTCACACGTTTACATATGGGAAGAATATTGAAGAAATGCGCATGCCTCTTGCGATTGTCGCCTGTGACCTTCAGACAGGGGAGAAGGTTGTGTTCAAAGAAGGGTCTGTCTCACAAGCAGTCAGGGCAAGCATTAGCATTCCGGGTGTGTTTGTTCCGCATGAAATAGGCGGCAGGCAATTGGTGGATGGAGCGGTAGTGGACCGCATTCCTGTCTCTGTTCTCAAAGAAATGGGGGCAGATCTCATTATCGCCTCTGATGTATCTAGGGTGAAAAAAACAGAAAAGGCAACGAGATTATCGGATGTCATTATGCAAAGTTTGGACATCCTTCAAAATGAATTGGTTCGTCACCAAACCATTCATGCAGATCTCATGATTCGGCCGAAGCTCGAGACCTTTAGCTCTAGTGCGTTTACACAGGTTCAAGAAATGATTGAAGCAGGTGAACTCGCCGCCGACCAACTAAAAGGAAAACTGAAAGATGTCATTGATAAATGGGAGTGTTAATCGAATGAAAAAATTAAATATTCGCTGGCTCAGCTTTTTTGCTGTTGTTCTAGTCTTATTTGGCTTAACTTTTGTGAAACTGCCCTATTACGTCACAAAGCCAGGTGATGCCACAGAAATTGCGCCACACATTCAAGTGGACGGAGGATATGGCGAGAAGGGCAGCTTTTCTCTTATGACCATTAAAGTAGGTCCAGCCAATCCATATACGTATTTGCTTGCAAAAATGAACAAGTATGACGAAATCGTTCCAGAAGAAAATATTAAAGCGGACGGAGAGTCTGATGAGGATTATATGAAACGGCAGCTGCAGCTCATGAAAAGTTCTCAAGAAAATGCGATGATTGCCGCTTATACAAAAGCGGGGAAAAAAGTAGATTATACGTTTAATGGGGTATATGCGAGCTATGTGATGAAAGGAATGCCTGCATATGGGAAGATTGAAGTTGGCGATAAGATCAAAAGCGTCGACGGCCATACATATGAGTCAGCAGATAAAATGGTTTCGTATATCAGCAGTAAAAAAGCAGGCACGACTGTCCGTTTTGTACTTGAACGTAATGGCAAAGAAATTACGCAGAACGTGACGTTAAAACCATTTAAAGAAGAGCCAAAACGAGTGGGAATTGGCGTATCATTATTTACAGACCGTCATGTGAAAGTGTCTCCTTCTGTGAAAGTGGATATTGAAAACATCGGCGGTCCATCGGCTGGTTTAATGATGTCACTTGAAATTTACAATCAGCTGACAAAAGAAGATGAAACACATGGCTATGCGATCGCAGGAACTGGAACGATTGATGCAGATGGTACAGTCGGACCGATTGGCGGAATTGATCAAAAGGTTGTTGCAGCAGACAAAGCAGGAAAAGACATCTTCTTTGCACCGAATGATAAAGGTGACCCAAACTCTGACTACAAAAATGCAGTCAAAACAGCAAAAGATATTAAAAGTGATATGAAAATCGTTCCTGTGGATACCATGCAGGACGCACTAAACTATTTAAACAAATTAAAAGAGAAAGCATCATAAAAAAGAGCAGCCTGACTTGCAGGCTGCTTTTTTTCTATCGAGATGAAAAGAGTCCGCTCTCTTCATCATATCGAATCGGTGATGTTTTAAACTCTGCTTTTGTTAACTCTGTTTGCATGGGTTCAGAGATGGGAAGGCTGAACACCCTTGAAGCGCGAATATCAAGATCAAGGGCGGGATGTGAAAAGGAAGACAGTTTACTCACAAGTGGTACATCCAACTCTTTTTTTACAAGAGACAAGTACTGTTGTCCTTTCCTTGTCATTCCAAGTAAACGAATATAGGGCGCTTTTTTCTCTTCAAGCAGCTCGTGCATCGTCTTTTTCTTCACGTTCATTAATAGATGCGTATTCATCCGCTGTAACCTTGTCCACGTATATCGTTTTGTTTTGACAAGTGATAGATACTCCTCGTAGGAAGACGCATGTGTCATGGCTTTTTGCATGCGGTGTTCAATGCCTTCTTCAATTTCATAGATGCCCTCTAATTCACTCGTATCCATTGTATGAAAAACATGTTTCAGAAAGCGAAAATAGGCTTCTTGCGTATGTAAAAGACCATATGAAGAATGATAGTCGTGTAATTGCTTTAAAGAAGCGTCCGGGAGGTAGGGCTTGACTGCTTGAAATGAGCTCTGTTCTTTTAAAGCTTTTCGGATACTTGTGGCGCTTGCGATTTTTTGGGTGTCAGGCAGTTCTTCATCATGATAATCAGATGCAATTCTTTGAGACGTAAAAGGCTGCATGTGAGGAGCTCTCTCTAAGATGGCTTTAACATAATGAAAGCCTAAAATGTTATTTGGTTTGGACAAATCCAGTAAGTGTTCAGAATGAATGGCCTCTTGAAACGCACCTGCTGCTGCTGCGGGATAACTAAGACCTTCTTTCACCTTTTCTTTTGTTAAAAGATCAATCTCTGCCTTTTTTTCATGCCAAGCGTGTGCTGTGCGCTCAAATGCCTTGATTTCTCCATCCTCACTGCCGAAAAAAAGAGAATGGCATTTTAATGCATCGAGGATAGACACAGCGCCATTGGCGAAGGTTTCTGCCTTTTGTACGGCATATATGTATGGAAGCTCACACACAATGTCTACACCGTTTTGCAGTGCCATTTTTGTACGTGCCCATTTTGAGACGATGGCAGGCTCCCCGCGCTGGAGGAAAGAACCGCTCATGACGGCAATGGCAACATCTGAGGAGGTTTGTTTTTTCGCCTGATTCACATGATAGGCATGCCCATAATGAAATGGATTGTACTCGACAACGACTCCCACTGCTTTCAATAGATGTTCCGCCTTTCTTGCTATGGTTAAATGGTCTGTGCTACAGTAGCATAAGGGAAAAATGAAGACCATTTTTTTCAGTGTAGGCATTCCGAGAACTGATGTCAAACAGCCCTTTGACATCATGAAGGACTGTAAAGAAAAAATATTGACAAATAGCATGATGAAAGCTATAATCATGTTTGTTGCTCTTAGAGGTGATACAATTGAAATGGACAGTTTATCAGTTACATCAAAAAGCTAAAAACAGCTTCGATTTTCATGAGACGGTTGACTTAAATGAACTTACTAGCCTTCATTCAGATATACGTCGCATTTCACCAGTAGAGGTGAAAGGGACTGGAGTGATCGAATCAAAGCAAGTCGCATTTGATTTAACCATCACAGGTGAAATGACATTGCCTTGTTCAAGAACGCTTGTTGATGTAAATTATCCATTTGCGATTTCAACAAAAGAACTATTTGTACTTCATAAGACAGACGATATAGAAGATGAAGACGTTTCTATTGTAGAAGACGATATCATCGACTTAACGCCTTTAGTCAAGGAAGAAATACTTCTTGAAGTGCCCATGCAAATCTTTTGCGACCAAGCTGACGTAAAAGGTGCTGCACCACAGGAAGGGAATGACTGGGCGGTCATTTCGGAAGATGCACATCAAAACCGAATTGATCCTCGTCTGGAAGGCTTGAAGAAGCTCTTAGAAGAAAATAATGAATCTTAACTCTTTAAGGAGGTGGGAATAATGGCTGTACCTTTTAGAAGAACTTCTAAAATGAAAAAAAGATTGCGTCGTACGCATTTCAAACTACAAGTACCTGGTATGGTAGCTTGCCCAGAATGCGGTGAAATGAAAATTTCTCATCGTGTCTGCAAATCTTGCGGAACATACAAAGGCAAAGACGTAAAAAGCAACTAATGCTTGATAAAAAAACGTGAGGGAATCTTCCCTTGCGTTTTTTTATTGATCTATTTTTTAGGTTTCTCTCCTGCAAATAGTCTATCTACTCTAGTAAGCGCATATGATGTGGTATTCAGATTCAGGGGGGATGATGAGTTGACGATTACACGGCAGGACGCATGGACACAAGATGAAGATTTACTTTTAGCAGAAGTTGTTTTAAGGCATATCCGAGATGGGGGTACCCAGCTTTCAGCATTTGAAGAGGTTGGAAAAGCATTGTCAAGAACAGCAGCAGCATGTGGATTCAGGTGGAATTCTTACGTCAGAAAGCAGTACCAGGCAGGCATTGAGCTTGCCAAAAAACAGCGAAAAGAACTGCGTAAAAAAATTGGTATCCATTCTTCGGGTTTACCGCAGCATGCGTTCACCATAGAAGAGAAGGCATCTTCTGATCAGACTGAACTGACGCTTCGAGAAGTAATTCGGTTTCTAGAGCAGCTTGAGAAAGAACCATCTGGTCCAGCTTATTTACGGGAGGAGCTTAAAGATGCACAGCATCAATTAAAATCACTCAACGAAGAAAATGAACAGCTGAAACGTCAATTAAAAATGACAGAAGAAGATTACCGGGCACTTATTGGTATTGTTGAAAGAGTCAAACAGAATATCAGCTTAAAAGATTACGCAAAATAAGAAAACGCCCCTCATAGATGGAAAGAGGGGCGTTTTCTTAATGATTAAAATGATTAAGCGGACTCACCTGTGTTCTTTTGAATATGTGCAGGCTCCCAAATGAGTGGGTTTTCTCCTTTATCGCGTTCCATATCATATTTCACCGCTTCAAAGCCCATTTTATCCCAAAAACCGGCGGATTTGACGCGTGGATTCGTTCGAATTGGAAGGCCAAAAGATTTTGCGAAATCAACAAGTGCTTCGCCGTATCCTTTACGTTGATATCCTGGCAACACTTCTAGCTTCCACAGCTCTAGATAATCATGATTATGGTCAAAATACGTCGTCGTCGAGCCATCTACTTGATAGAGGCTCATACGTGCCACAAGCTTATCTCCAAAGTAAATCCCATAAAATGGAGAGTTGCTGTCATTTTCAATCATATTACTTTCTAGGTCTTCAAGCATGGAAAGTTCTTGTATGCCATATTCCTTAAATTGTTTAAATTCCTCTAATGTTTTGTAGTTAATCAGAAGACGTTTTACTTGTGTCATGTGATCTTCCCCCTTACACACATAATGTCGACAGTGATGTCATTGAAGGCGTTTTCATCCCATCCGCCTAAAAAAGTTTTTACACTTATTATTATAGTTTTTTAATTAAAAAAATTCAATCATAGCGCGTTATCTGCTTTTTGCATCGTAGCACGAAACTGGTAAAATGGTTGATAACATGAAGTAAACAGAAAAAAGGAAGTGCGGCAATTGAAAATTGGAATCATTGGCGGTGGTGCGATTGGTCTGCTTTGTGCCAGTTATTTATCAGAGCATCATGACATCACCGTCTTTACAAGAAGAAAACAGCAGGCAGAAGAAATTCGAGCATTAGGCATCGAACGAATGGTAAGAGGGGAAACCATTCAATCAGCTGTTGGGGCCGATACGAGGGTCAAAGGAATATTTGATTTGCTGATTGTGACAGTGAAGTATCATCATCTGCAAGATGTTCTAGGGGAATTATCGGGACTGCCTCGTCATCGGATCTTATTTTTGCAGAACGGAATGGCCCACCTCGTCGATTTAAAGAACTGGAAAACGGCACATCAGTTATATATTGGTGTAGTAGAGCATGGCGCAATGAAGGTGTCTGATCGCGCAGTAAACCATACAGGAATTGGTGTCATCAAGTGGGGAGCATTTCTGCATGAGGAAAAAGGACCTATGAGTAGTGAACTGTCAACGGGCGATTTTCAAATGGTTTATACAGATGAATGGAAGAAAGTACTGGAGGAAAAACTGCTCGTCAATGTGTGTATTAATCCGTTGACGGCTTTATTACATGTGGATAATGGGGAATTGGTATCGAACCCGTCATATGAACATATGATGACATGTGCATTTGAAGAAGCGGTTTCCATTCTAGGGTTGCTTGAGAAAGATCGTCTATGGGCTCATGTGAAATCAATTTGCCATCAAACGGCTGCCAATCAATCGTCGATGCTGCAAGATATCGTCAAAGGCCGCCAAACTGAAAGAAAAGCAATCATTGGCTACCTTTTAAAAAAAGCTCAAGGTCAAGGGATGACGCCGCCATTCCTCACTTTCTTGAATAGAAGCTTGGAAGTATTGGAAAAAAAGCAAACAAAATCTTTTGAGTGAGCTCATTTACATGCTATACTTTTTTCGGGAAACTAACTATTTATTGAAGAAAGGAAGTTCTAAACATGCAATTGACTGAACTTTCCATCCGAAGTCAGAATTTATTCATACGTGATTATATAGAAGAAAAAAAAGAGATGACTGCTTTTTTTGATTATGATATACATTCTGAGCACACATGGAAAAAGAGATACGACGATCTCATGGAAAGGAGCTTCCCGCGCGAGGCTTTAGCGGATTATATGAGCGCATATCATGCAAAATTTGATTCGGCTGCGATGCGTGAGAATATTGAGAAGATCCGTGATGAACGGAGCGTCATGGTGGTTGGAGGACAGCAGGCAGGCCTACTGACAGGTCCGCTTTATACCATACATAAAATCATTTCCATTATTCAGTTTGCCAAAGAAAAAGAATCAGAGCTTGGCGTTCCTGTTATCCCGGTCTTTTGGGTAGCGGGTGAAGATCACGACGTAGACGAAATTAACTTTGTGTACACGTCTGGCGAAAAAGGCCCAGTCAAACAAAAGCTTCCATTACATCATGTGAAAAAAACAGCTGCGAAAAGAACACCTCTCCACCAAGAGAAAACAGAGAGATGGCTTCGTGATGTATTTTCAACCTATGAGGAATCTGCTTACACAAATGACTTGTTTGATCAGCTTCTTCGATGTTTACGCAAATCAGAAACGTTTACTGATTTCTTTGAGTGGATTGTTTGCGATCTATTTGAAGAAGATGGACTGCTGTTATTGAATTCAGGAGACTTCGGCGTGAAGCCACTTGAACGTACGTTATTCAAGCAAATTGTGGAGTCGAGTGATGCGATCGTGGCTCACTTAAATAACACGCAAGCTGCCATGGAACAAGCGGGGTATCAGCCGATTATTGAAGCTGGTGACCATCAAGCCAACTTGTTTTACGAATATGATGATGAGCGTTTCCTCATTGAACAAGAGAATGGCCAATTTTCTATATCTGAAGTGGGGCTTACTTGGACAAAAGATGAGCTTTTGCAGGAAGTCGAGGAGCACCCAGAGCGGTTTAGCAATAATGTGGTGACCCGTCCATTGATGCAGGAAACCCTTCTTCCAACGCTTGCTTTTATGGCTGGACACGGTGAAGTGAACTATTGGGGTGAGCTGAAAGGCATCTTCGAGTACTTCGATGTCAAAATGGCACCCGTTCTTCCAAGATTGCACGTCACCATTCTTGAAAGGCATATTGATAAGAAGCTGCCGATAAGAGAATTGTCGGTTGAAGAAGTGCTGACAAAAGGCGTGAAAGAAAAGAAGGATGCGCACTTTCAGCAAAGTCTTCCAGACAGCTTCGTTCAATCGGTTCAACATGCCAAACGTGAATTAGCGAATGTTCACGAGGCCATGAGACAAGAAGCGCTAGAGATCGAACCAAGCTTTGAACAGCTATTAGATAAAAATGCCAAATTTATAGAAGACCAGCTTCAATTTGTTTATCAAAAGGTTGCAAAGCGTGTGGAAGAGAAGGAAGGATACATCCTTCGAGATTTTGAACGGATTGAAAATAGTTTAAAACCACTCGAAGCACCACAAGAAAGAATTTGGAATATCATGTACTTTTTAAACAAATATGGTCCAGAATTCTTCAAAACGTTCAAAAATCTGCCATTTTCATTTCAAAACAAGCAACAAATTGTCAAACTTTGAAATAAAGTTTTAATGAACCCTGACTAGTTCAGGGTTTTTTTTTATGTAGAAACAGTGTAAAATAAGTTTTGTGGAGAGAAGTGGTGGATAGTGGAGAGTATAGGTGAGAAAGTGGGGCTCTGATGATCATGTTCATGGGTGAATACCAACATACGATTGATACAAAAGGGCGCATGATCATCCCTGCTAAATTTAGAGACGGTCTCGGAGAACAGTTTGTGCTGACGAGAGGGCTTGATCAATGTTTATTTGGCTACCCTATGAGTGAGTGGAAACTAATTGAAGAGAAACTCAAAGCACTGCCGCTAACGAAAAAAGATGCACGCGCGTTTACCCGGTTCTTCTTCTCCGGCGCAGTTGAATGTGATCTGGACAAGCAGGGGCGCATTAACATCGCATCCAACCTACTCCAATATGCAAAACTCGAAAAAGAATGTGTGGTCATCGGCGTTTCAAATCGAATTGAGTTGTGGAGTAAGTCGATCTGGGAACAATATACAGAAGAGCAAGAAGATTCTTTTGCTGAAATTGCTGAAAACATGATTGGATTTGATATATAATAATCCCTTGTGCAGCAAGCTTTCTACACATTCATTTCTATTTGAAAAAGGTGGGACCATATCATCATGTTTCAACATGAGACAGTATTATTAAAAGAAACAGTTGACGGTTTAAACGTCAAAGAAGACGGTACATATGTGGACTGCACGCTAGGCGGCGCAGGTCATAGCTCATATTTACTATCTCAATTATCAGAAAAAGGTACATTAATTGGGTTTGACCAAGACGATGCTGCACTGGATCATGCACGAGAGAAGCTCGCACATGTTAAAGCGAACATTCTTTTCATAAAAAGCAACTTCCGATATTTAAAAGAACGTCTGAATGAACAAGGAATTACAAGCGTAGACGGTGTGATTTTTGACCTTGGGGTTTCATCACCTCAGCTTGACACACCAGAGAGAGGCTTTAGTTATCACCATGATGCACCTCTTGACATGCGAATGGATCAAACCGCTGCTTTGTCGGCAAAACAAGTGGTGAATGAATGGCCATTTGAAGATCTAGTTCGGATTTTCTACAAATATGGGGAAGAAAAGTTCAGCAAGCAAATCGCACGCAAAATTGAAGAAGCCAGAAAAAAAGCGCCAATTGAAACAACAGGAGAGCTTGTCGACATTATTAAAGAAGGAATTCCCGCACCTGCAAGACGAAAAGGCGGACATCCAGCGAAAAGAGTATTTCAAGCGATCCGAATTGCCGTAAATGATGAATTGAAAGTATTTGAAGAAGCACTAGAACAAGCAATAGAGTTACTCAATCCGAAGGGGAGAATTTCTGTCATTACATTCCATTCACTTGAAGATCGGATTTGTAAAAGTACATTTAAAGAAATGTCTTCTCTTCCAGAACTTCCGCACGGACTGCCAGTGATTCCAGAAGGACTTGAACCAAAACTGAAGCTGATCACGAGAAAACCAATCGTTGCATCAGAACAAGAGCTGGAATATAACAACCGTGCCCGTTCAGCGAAGCTCCGAATTGCAGAAAAAAAGTAAACGACACCATAGATGATGATAAAAAGGAGGTTTCTTATGAGTAATTTGGCTTACCAAAGAGAAGTAAAGCAACATCAAACCGAGCAACAAGGTCAATCGGTTGTGATTAGAAGAAGAGGTTCTATTACACTTGGTGAAAAAATCTTACTTGTCATGTTTGTCATGGCTCTCATGTGCAGCTCGATCCTCATCATTTCTAAAGCCTTTGCTGTTTATCACGCAAATATCGAAGTGCAGAAGCTAGAACAGCAAGTGACTTTAGAATCGAAAAAGATCACTGAACTGCAAAAGCAAAAAGATTTACTAAGTGAACCAGAGAGAATCATTGAAGCCGCTAAAAAAGCAGGCTTAAGCATGTCGAAAGATGTTAAGAAGGTCGATTAACATGGCGATGCCTAAAAAGAATAAAATGATGAACAGAGGCGCGGCAATTGCGAGTATTTGCTTCGCCCTGTTTTTCTTTATCATCCTTGCACGTTTTATTTATATTCAGATTACGGGAACCGTCGATGGACAAGTGTTAGCTGCAAAAGCCAATGAACAATATCAATCGAAAAAAACACTTGAAGCCAAAAGAGGCTCCATTTTAGACAGAAACGGAAATGTGATTGCGGAAGATACATCTGTGTATAAACTGATTGCGATCATGAGCAAGAAAATGACGGTCGATCCAAAGCATCCGATGCATGTCGTTGACAAAGAAAAGACAGCAAAAGAGCTGTCAAAAGTCATTGATATGAGTGAGAGTGAAATTTTAAAGCGTCTGAATACAAAGGATGCGTTCCAAGTCGAGTTTGGTAAAGCCGGAAAGGATATTAGTTTTTCAACTAAGGAAAAAATTGAAAAGCTAAAACTTCCTGGGATCGCCTTTGAAAAAGATACAAAGAGGTATTATCCAAACGGCATGTTCGCTTCGAACTTAATCGGTTATGCTAGATTAGATGAAGCCACCAAGGACATGTCAGGCGCAATGGGTCTAGAAAAGGCTCTGAATAAATATTTAAAAGAAAAAGATGGCTATGTAACGTATAACAGCGACAGAAGCGGATGGGCACTTCCGAATAGTAAAGAAGACATCGTTGCCCCGAAAGATGGGAAAAACGTCACACTGACCATCGACCAAAAAATTCAAGCATTTCTTGAAGAAAGTATGACGCAGGTCGCTAAAAAATATAAGCCGAAGAAAATCATTGCGACAGTCGTTGATCCGAAAACTGGAAGAGTTCTTGCAATGGGACAGCGGCCAAGCTTTAATTTAAATGAACTCGACATTACGAATTATAACAACGATGTCATTTCTTACGCATTTGAACCAGGTTCAACGATGAAAATTTTTACACTTGCTGCTGCTATCCAAGAAGGAGTGTACCAAGGCAGTGACAAGTATCAGTCTGGTACTTATAAAGTAGGCGGCGGTCTTGTAAGAGACCATAACAACGGAAATGGCTGGGGAAAAATTGATTTTCATGAAGGTGTTCTACGTTCTTCAAACGTAGCTTTTGCGAAATTGGCAAAAGAAAAATTAGGTTTCACACGCTACGAACAATACTTGCAAAAATTCCATTTCTATGACAAAACAGGCATAGACTTGCCGAACGAAGCGTCTAGTAAAATCAATTTCAGATACGAATATGACAAAGCATCGACTGCTTATGGTCAGGCGTCCGCGATTACCCCAATTCAGCAAATTGAAGCGGCGACAGCCATTGCAAACGGTGGAACGATGATGAAGCCATATGTAATCGATCATATTACAGATCCGAACACAAACAAAACAATTTTACAGCACGAACCAACAGTAGCAGGAAAACCAATTTCTTCTGATACAGCGAAGCAAGTCCGTGACATTTTAGGTGAGGTCGTTTCCTCAAAAATTGGCACAGGACAGCCATACCAAATCAAAGGTTTTGATGTCGCTGGGAAAACGGGTACAGGACAAATTGGCGGTGCTGGCGGCTACCTTCAAGGGAGAAACGATTACGTCTTTTCATTTATGGGAATGGCACCAAAAGATGATCCGAAGCTACTCGTTTATGTGGCTGTCCAACAGCCTCAGCTATCTGAAACACAGACAGGCTCTGCCCCTGTTTCAGAAATCTTTAACCCTGTGATGAAAAATAGTTTGCTCTATTTAAATATCGCACCAACAAAAACAGACGATAAAAAATCTGGCAAACAGAAAATAAAACAAGAAACAATGCCGTCATTCCTAGATTTAGAAGTGAAACAGGCAGAAACAGAAGCAAAAAACAAAAAGTTATCACCTGTTGTCATTGGTGACGGTTTATCCATTAAACGCCAATGGCCAAATGCGGGCTCTGAATTCTCTGAAAGCCAGAAAGTCTTTTTGAAAACAGCAGGGAAAACCATTAAAATGCCTGATATGACAGGCTGGTCCAGAAGGGAAGTTCTTCAATATGCGTCTATTTCAGGTGTGCATATTGAAACAAATGGACAGGGATATGCTGTCAAACAAAGCGTGAAAAGTGGAGCAGAGATTTCAGATAAAGTCGTCACAGTGACCTTCAAAAGTCCAAATTAACTTGAAAACCTAGCAAATCATTTGCTGGGTTTTTTTCTTTTGCTTGAGCGATGGACGAGATCGTTCTATAAAAAGACGAGCCTGCATATGATGAAAACAAGCCATATGTAAGGAGTGAACCGGGCGTGCGAGTGTCAAGTGTAACAGTGAGAAAACGATTGCTTTTCGTGCTGCTGTTTGGGGTGATCATTTTTTTCATCATAGATACTAGATTAGGATATGTGCAGTTTATTATGGGCGAGAAGCTGACAAGTTTAGCGAAAGATTCATGGAGCCGTAACCTCCCATTTGAACCAGAACGAGGAGATATTTTGGATCGAAATGGGGTGGAGCTTGCGACGAACAAAAGTGCGCCCTCTATTTTAGTCGTGCCGCGGCAGGTGAAAGACCCAGCAGAAACAAGCAAAAAATTAGCTGCAGTACTGAATATGTCTGAGGAGAAAGCGTACAAGCATGTCACCAAGAAAACGTCTATAGAACGAATTTCCCCAGAGGGGAGAAAAGTATCTCATGAAAAAGCAAAAGAAGTCAGAGAACTTGATTTAGATGGAGTCTATGTAGCAGAAGACAGCATCAGACATTACCCGTTTGGAAGTTTCTTATCTCATGTATTAGGTTTTGCTGGAATTGATAATCAAGGCTTACTTGGGCTAGAAGCGTACTATGATGATGACCTAAAAGGTGAAAAAGGCTCTGTGAAATTTTATTCTGATGCAAAAGGGCAGAAAATGCCAGATGAAGCAGATGATTATACACCGCCTAAAGATGGCCTTGATATGAAATTAACAGTTGATTCAAAAGTGCAAACCATCATCGAACGAGAACTAGACAATGCTCAGGCAAAATATAACCCAGATGGCATGATTGCCATTGCCATGAATCCGAAAAATGGTGAGGTGCTGGGAATGTCGAGCAGACCTGACTTTGATCCGGCTGACTATCAATCAGTTGATTCAAAAGTATTTAACCGAAACTTACCGGTGTGGAGCACATATGAGCCAGGATCGACGTTTAAAATCATTACACTGGCAGCTGCCTTGGAAGAAAATAAAGTGAATTTAAAACGTGATCATTTTTTTGACAGCGGATCTGTGACAGTGGATGGCGCAAGGCTCAGATGCTGGAAAAAGGGAGGACATGGATCACAGTCGTTTCTAGAAGTGGTACAAAACTCTTGTAACCCAGGTTTCGTCGAGCTAGGCGACCGTCTTGGAAAAGATAAACTATTTTCTTATATTAAAAATTTCGGCTTTGGTCAAAAGACAGGAATCGACCTTCAAGGAGAAGGTAGAGGAATTTTGTTCCCGCTTGATCGTGTTGGTCCTGTAGAACAGGCAACAACAGCCTTTGGTCAAGGTGTATCTGTTACGCCGATTCAACAAGTGGCTGCAGTGGCAGCCGCAGTAAATGGAGGAACGCTTTACACGCCGTATATTGCAA
Organism: Bacillus sp. FSL R5-0397; assembly: GCF_038593395.1. Lineage (NCBI taxonomy): Bacteria > Bacillati > Bacillota > Bacilli > Caryophanales > Bacillaceae > Bacillus > Bacillus sp. FSL R5-0397. The sequence continues at coordinate 1,453,872 of NZ_CP151992.1, forward strand.
AAGAATGGATCGATCCAATTACAAAAGAGGTAGTTAAAAAGCAATCACCAATTGCCAAGAAGAAAGTCATTTCAGCGGAGACGTCTAAAGAAATCAGGTATGCCCTTGAAAGTGTAGTCGCTCAAGGAACTGGTCGGAATGCATTCGTTGAAGGATATCGGGTGGGCGGAAAAACAGGAACAGCACAGAAAGTAAAAGACGGAAAGTACATGGAAAATAACCACATTGTGTCATTTATCGGGTTTGCACCTGCGGATGATCCAAGCATTGTTGTATATGTAGCAGTAGATAACCCAAAAGGCACGATTCAATTTGGTGGGACAGTAGCCGCACCTATTGTGGGCCATATTATGCGAGACAGTCTGCCTGAAATGGGCGTGAAAAAAAGAAAAGGACAAATTGAAAAGAAGTATCAATGGCTGGACACAAAAACCATTGAGGTACCGAATCTTGTAGGAGGATCTGTTTCTGACCTTGAATCACTCCTGATTAATTTAAAGATTGATGCTTCAGGAACTGGCAGTAAAGTGGTGAAGCAATCGCCTGCTGCCGGCACAAAGGTCAAAGAAGGTTCCACGATCCGATTATACTTAAATGATGAATAATAAAGAATGAACAGAGGGTAGCCGCACTCATTCGGCTGCCTCTTTTTGTTGAAAGTGAAGGGTCGCTTTAAAAAAAGAGCATAAAGTGTGTTTTTTCCAAGAGAAACTTAAGGAATACGCTGGATGTATCCTTTTTTTTACGATAAAATATAGACTGTGTGTTTTTTTCACAAGACATGCACGTGAACGAATTTGAGAGGTTTGATATGAAATGAAATTACAAGAACTCCTTACATACTTTAAAAGTGAAAACAGTGAACTGATAAACGAAAATCCGGAGATTACTTCCATTGAAATGGATTCAAGAGAAGTGAAAAAAGGGAGTCTTTTTGTCTGTATAAAAGGCTATACAGTAGATGGACATGATTACGCTGAAAAAGCTGTGAAAAGCGGGGCTGCAGCGATTGTAGCAGAACACCCACTTCACCTAACAGATGTACCAGTCATTATTGTAAAACACTCTCAAAGAGCACTTGCAAGAATGGCAGATGCTTTTTACGAACAGCCAACTCATAAACTCAATCTAATTGGTATTACAGGAACGAACGGGAAAACGTCCACAACACACATGATTGAGCAAATCATGAGAAAAGCCGATAAAAAAACAGGTTTAATCGGTACGATGTATATGAAGGTAAACGATGAAATTCTCGAAGTGAAAAACACAACACCTGAGAGTGTCACCCTTCAGAAGACCTTTAAGCAGATGCTTGATCAAGAGGTAGATACGGCCATTATGGAAGTGTCATCACATGCTTTGCATCTTGGGCGTGTTCATGGATGTGATTATGATATTGCCGTCTTTACAAATCTTACCCAAGATCATCTGGACTACCACAACACAATGGAAGAATATAAACATGCAAAAAGCTTGCTCTTTTCCCAGCTCGGAAGTGCCTTTCAGCACGATAAGCCGAAGCATGCCATTTTAAATGCAGATGATGAAGCGTCTAATTATTTTGAAAAAGTCACAGCTGCTGAAATTATGACGTATGGCTTAGAGCAAGAATCAGATGTAATGGCAAAGAACATTCAAATCAAACCAAAGGGAACACAATTTGATTTGATTACCCCAATCGGCACAAAAAACGTGACGGTTGCCCTTATTGGGAAATTCAATGTGTATAACATTCTAGCAGCTGTATCAGTAGGAATTGTATCAGGCTTAACGTTTGAAACGATCGTTAGTGCCATTGAAGAACTTGAGGGAGTCAAAGGAAGATTCGAACTTGTGAATTTTGATCAAGACTTCCCAGTCATCGTTGATTATGCGCACACACCTGACAGTTTAGAAAATGTACTGACTACGTGCAGAGAATTAACAGAAGGTAGAATTTTCTGTGTAGTTGGCTGCGGGGGCGACCGTGATAAAACCAAGCGCCCTCAGATGGCCCAAATCGCTGTGAAATATGCAGATGAGCCTGTTTTTACATCAGATAATCCAAGAAGTGAAGATCCATCAGCCATTTTGAAAGACATGGAAAATGGCGTACCAAACGCCTATTATCACAGCTTTGTGAACCGGAAACAGGCCATCTTTTTTGCCATTGCTAATGCAAAAAAGGGCGATACAGTCTTAATAGCTGGAAAAGGCCATGAGACGTACCAAATCATTGGTGATCAAGTCTATGACTTTGATGATGCCAAGGTGGCAGCGGACGCTATTTTAGATCTAAACAAATCTTAAAAATGATGAAAAGAGTGTAATGAAATGAAGCATTTTGTACAAAAACAACATACGAAAGACACGAATGAATATCATAATAATGAATGCTATTTTCTAATGGAAAACGGCTTTGGAAATTCGGAAGGAGTAAAGAACAATGCTTGAACAGGTGATATTGTTTACAATCATAATGGGATTTTTAATCAGTGTTCTTTTATCCCCGATTTTTATTCCGTTTTTAAGAAGGCTTAAATTTGGTCAAAGTATTAGAGAAGAAGGACCTCAGTCTCACCAAAAAAAATCTGGTACCCCAACAATGGGTGGAATTATGATTATCTTTTCTATTACAATTACAACGATCGTGATGATTAACAAATTCTCTGAGATTAGTCCAGAAATGTTTTTATTGTTATTTGTCACCCTTGGCTACGGATTATTAGGATTTTTAGATGATTATATTAAAGTAGCGATGAAGCGAAATCTTGGCTTAACATCGAAACAAAAACTGATCGGGCAAATTGTGATTGCTGTGATTTTCTATGCAGTCTTCCATTATTATGAGTTTGCAACGACTATTCGCATTCCAGGAACAGATGTCAGCTTTGACTTAGGATGGGCATACTTTATCCTCGTCGTTTTCATGCTTGTCGGTGGTTCTAATGCGGTAAACCTTACGGATGGACTTGATGGTTTATTATCTGGAACAGCTGCTATTGCATTCGGAGCTTTTGCTATATTGGCTTGGAATCAATCTCAGTATGATGTGGCGATCTTTTCGGTAGCAGTAGCAGGCGCTGTCCTTGGGTTCCTTGTCTTTAATGCGCATCCTGCAAAAGTATTTATGGGTGATACGGGATCGCTTGCTTTAGGCGGTGCCATAGTGGCCATTGCCATTTTAACGAAACTTGAGATTTTACTCGTCATTATTGGAGGAGTATTTGTTGTTGAAACGTTATCCGTTATCCTTCAAGTCATCTCCTTCAAAACAACTGGAAAAAGAATCTTTAAGATGAGCCCGCTTCACCACCACTATGAGTTAGTTGGCTGGTCTGAGTGGAGAGTAGTTGTCACCTTCTGGACAGCTGGTTTATTGCTTGCTGTTTTAGGAATTTACATCGAGGTGTGGTTATAATTGAATAGGATGCAAATGTTAAAAGACGAACATGTACTAGTACTAGGCCTTGCAAAAAGCGGATATGCGGCAGCCTCAATTCTTCACGAGCACGGAATAAACGTGACGGTCAATGACCAAAAAGCTTTTGAAGAAAACGAGCCTGCTCAGTTACTTTCTGAAAAGGGGATTGATGTCATTTGTGGCAGTCATCCTCTTCGTATGTTTGACGATAAAGAAATTACGATTTTAATTAAGAACCCTGGAATTCCTTATGAGAATGTGATGGTTCAAGAGGCGCTTCGCCGAAAAATTCCAGTTTGGACTGAAATAGAATTGGCGTATCATTTGACCTCATCTCCTTTTATTGGGATTACCGGATCAAATGGAAAAACGACCACGACCACTTTGATTTATGAAATGTTGAAAAAAGACAGCCAAAAAACATTGGTAGCTGGTAATATCGGAACGGTCGCAAGTGAAGTTGCCGCGCGTGCAGCGGGCGATGAATGGATCGTAACTGAGCTCTCTTCATTTCAGTTAATGGGAACCGTTGAATTCAGACCTAAAATCAGCTTAATATTAAATATTTTTGACGCACATTTAGACTATCATCACACGCGTGAAGAATACGAAAAAGCAAAACAGAAAGTGTATGCACATCAACAAGAAGATGACATAGCTGTGGTTAACCTAGATGATCCATCTGTTGTCAAACTAGCAGAAGATTCGAAAGCGCAAAAAGTGTTTTTCTCTGTTAAAGAGCCGGTAGCACATGGAGCGTTTATTAAAGATGGTGCCATCTACTATATGAATGAACATGTCATTGACCTCAAGGATGTTGTTCTTCCTGGTGAGCATAACCAAGAAAATATTCTAGCAGCTATTTGTGTTGTAAAAAATGCAGGCTGCTCAAACGAAGCGATTGCGCAAGTTCTTACTACATTTAGTGGAGTGAAGCATCGTTTGCAATTTGTGGAGACGATTCAAAATAGAAAATTTTATAATGACAGTAAAGCGACCAATATACTGGCAACAAGTAAAGCTTTGTCTGCCTTCAAGCAGCCGACCATTTTACTAGCAGGTGGACTGGATCGTGGCAATGAATTTGATGAATTAAAACCTTTTATGAAGAATGTAAAAGGAATAATTACATTTGGTGAGACTGCGCCTAAGTTTGTGAAGCTTGGTGAAGAGCTGGGAATACATCACGTAAAACATGTCGATAATGTTGAACAAGCAGTACCTGCGGCGTTTAGCATATCTGAAGAAGAAGACGTGATTTTATTGTCTCCAGCTTGTGCAAGCTGGGATCAGCATAAAACATTTGAAGAACGTGGAGACATGTTTGTAAACGCCGTGCATATGCTTAAATAAGGGCTTGTCTCTCATATGACTGACAGCCCAAATGAAATTATGCTTGGGGTGTCGGTCTCTTGACGAATAAGAAAACTTCTCCGGATTTTTTGCTTGTTGTCATTACGTTACTTTTATTGACGATTGGTTTAATTATGGTGTACAGCGCAAGTGCTGTGTGGGCATCGTATAAATTTGATGATTCGTTTTATTTTGCAAAAAGACAGCTTTTGTTTGCCGGAATCGGAGTTATCGCAATGTTTTTCATTATGCGGGTCGATTATTGGACGTGGCGGACTTGGTCAAAGATACTGATTGCAGTGTGTTTTCTCCTCCTCGTGCTTGTCTTGATTCCTGGTATCGGTATGGAGAGAAATGGTTCAAGAAGCTGGATTGGTGTCGGTGCGTTTAGTATTCAGCCCTCTGAATTTATGAAGCTTGCGATGATTGCGTTTCTTGCAAAATTCTTATCTGAAAAACAAAAGAATATCACATCCTTTCGTAAAGGTTTCGCCCCAGCACTAGGCATTGTGTTTTCTGCATTTGCCATCATTATGCTACAGCCGGACCTAGGTACAGGAACGGTTATGGTTGGAACCTGTATTATTATGATATTTGTTTCAGGTGCGAGAATCGCTCACTTTATCTTTCTCGGTCTTTTAGGGCTTAGCGGATTTGCCGCACTTGTCTTATCAGCACCCTATCGAATAAAACGAATTACATCTTATTTAAATCCTTGGGAGGATCCACTTGGTAGCGGGTTTCAAATTATTCAATCCTTATACGCTGTCGGTCCAGGCGGTCTGTTTGGAATGGGGCTAGGTCAGAGTAGACAAAAATTCTTCTATTTGCCTGAGCCTCAAACAGACTTTATCTTTGCTATATTGTCTGAAGAACTTGGATTTATAGGTGGATCACTCATTTTGCTGCTCTTTAGTGTTCTATTGTGGAGAGGCATTAGAATAGCCCTTGGGGCACCAGATTTATATGGAAGTTTCTTGGCAGTGGGCATCATCTCAATGGTTGCCATTCAAGTAATGATTAATATCGCAGTTGTCACTGGTCTCATCCCTGTGACGGGCATCACACTCCCATTCTTAAGTTATGGCGGTTCATCACTGACATTAATGCTGATGGCAATTGGCGTACTTTTGAATGTAAGCAGGTATGCTAGATATTAATGTGCTGTTAGTTCATGAAACCATATAGACTTTTATTTTGCAAAAGTATGAAAAAATGATTTGAAGAGTGAAAATGGCAGTTTCTGTTTCGAAAACATGATGATTGACTCTTCTTTACAGGTTTTGACGGAGCCCTGTTGTTTAAAACAGGGTTTATACTTTGTTCAGAGCAGAAAAAAATTGAGGGGAAATGGTATAATGCGTATAGTTATTAGTGGAGGCGGAACAGGCGGGCATATTTATCCTGCTCTAGCTTTTATTAAAGAAGTGAAAAGACTGCATCCTGATGTGGAATTTTTATATATTGGCACTGAGAATGGGCTTGAAAAGAAAATTGTAGAAAGAGAAAATATCCCTTTTAAATCAATTGAAATTTCAGGTTTTAAAAGAAAGCTTTCCTTTCATAATGTAAAAACAGTGATGAGGTTTCTAAAGGGCGTCCAAAAAAGTAAATCTTATTTAAAAGAATTTAAGCCGGATGCTGTTATTGGAACAGGTGGTTATGTGTGTGGTCCAGTTGTTTATGCTGCGTCTAAGCTAAAAATCCCAACGATCATTCACGAACAAAATAGCCTGCCAGGCATCACAAATAAGTTTCTGGCACGGTATGTGAATAAAGTAGCCATCTGTTTTGAAGAAGCAAAGGAACACTTTCCTTCAGAAAAGGTTGTTTTTACGGGAAACCCAAGAGCCTCTGAAGTCGTCTCTATTAAAGAGGGAAAATCTCTTAAAGAGTTTGGGCTGGATGAGAAGAAAAAAACGGTTCTCATTTTTGGCGGGAGCAGAGGTGCAGCTCCAATCAATCGAGCAGTGATTGACATGCAAGATGAATTAAAGGCAAAGAACTATCAGCTTTTATATATTACAGGTGAGGTTCATTATGAAAAAGTGCTGAACGAATTAAAAGAAAAAGGTGAAGCACCGAATATGATCACAAAGTCTTTCTTGCATCAAATGCCGGAGTATTTAAAATCAATTGATGTCATTGTTGCAAGAGCGGGAGCCACAACGATTGCTGAAGTGACGGCACTTGGAATTCCGACCATCTTCATTCCAAGTCCATACGTGACCGCAAATCATCAGGAAATTAACGCTAGATCACTTGAAAAACATGATGCTGCGATCGTTTTAAGAGAATCAGAGCTTTCTGGAGATCGCTTGCTTCATGCAATTGATGAAATTGCTGGTAATGACGAGAAACTACATCAAATGAGCCGTTTAACAAAAGAACTTGGAGTACCAGATGCGGCCACACGTTTATATAATGTGTTAAAAGAAATTACGACTTCATGATGAATGATATGAGGTAAGGCGGAGGGTAATATGGAGAACTTGAAGAATGAATTATTAGAAGCGCAAGTTGGTAAAGTACTTGAAAATGAACCGCTTGCAAATCATACGACAATGAAAATAGGCGGACCGGCCGATCTATTAGTCATCCCTAAAGATATCGATGCTGTCAAAACAATTATGGATCAGGTAAAAAAACATGATACTCAATGGACGGTCATTGGGAGAGGATCCAATTTACTTGTCCTTGATAAAGGAATTCGCGGGGTCGTTTTAAAGCTGGGCGCTGGGCTTGATCACTTAACTGTCAATGATGAAGAGATTACAGTTGGTGGAGGCTATTCAGTTGTAAGACTCGCGACGTCTCTTAGTAAGCAGGGGCTGTCAGGATTGGAATTCGCAGCTGGTATTCCAGGATCTATTGGTGGCGCTGTTTATATGAACGCAGGGGCACATGGATCTGATATCAGCAAGATTCTTGTGAAAGCGAGAGTCTTATTTGAAGATGGAACGATCGAGTGGTTAACTAATGAGCAAATGAATTTTAGCTATCGAACTTCTGTGCTTCAAAAGGAACGCCCTGGAATTGTTCTCGAAGCAGTGTTCAAGCTTAAACAGGACGAACGTGAGAAAATCACAAAGAAAATGCAGCAAAATAAAGATTATCGCAAGGAAACACAACCGTATAATAAACCATGCGCCGGCAGTATTTTCCGAAATCCATTACCTGAATATGCAGGACAGCTTGTAGAAAAGGCGAATTTAAAAGGATATCAGATTGGCGGCGCTAGAATTTCTGATATGCACGGAAACTTTATTGTCAACGCTGGTGGGGCGAAGGCTCAAGATGTACTCGACTTAATTCAGTACATTCAAAAGAAAATCAAAGATGACTACAATGTAGAGATGCATACAGAAGTAGAAATTATTGGTGAAGCAAATTAAAGGCTACTACTTATGAATGATGGTATCACAGGAAAACAAACGGCATTTTTTCATGCCGTTTGTTTTCTAATCAATATGAGATAAAGAATGATCCAAAGGTGCGGACAAGCAGCTTTGAATGAGGTGAAGAGTATATATGCGGCCTGATCATGAAAATGAAAAGATCGTCAATATAGAAGAGCGAATCCCTAAAATTAAAGAACAAAGGAAGCAGAAAGCGAATCGGAGATTAATCTCTTTTATTCTGCTGTTTTTTATCATGGTTTTAATTATTGTCTATTTGCAAACACCAATCAGTAAAATTTCTTCTTTAACCATTACTGGTAATGAACATGTACCAACAAAACAGCTCGTTAAACTTTCGCAAATTAAAGAAGGCGAGACAGAGTTTTGGAATTTAAATAAAGATATAACAGCAGACCATATAAAGCAAAATAAATTGATTAAAAGTGTCAGTATCAAAAAACATTTCCCTAATAAGGTCAGTATTGCTGTCAAAGAGTATGCAAATATTGCGTATCTGCAAAAGGGACATTTTTATTATGAGCTTCTTGAAAACGGGACGGCTTTGCCAGATGAAGTAACACCAAGTCACGCAGGACCTATTTTTGTCGATTGGGACAATAAAGAGAAATTGAAGCAAACAGTGAAAGCTCTGAATCAACTGCCGGCTTCTATTCAGGAACTAATCTCAGAAGTATATTACGTACCGACTAGCTCCAATCAGTGGCTCGTTAAATTTTATATGAATGATGGAAACACCGTTATTGCATCAATTAAAACATTCGCAGATAAAATGACGACGTACCCTGCCATTGTCAAAGAGCTTTCGTCCTCTGAGAAAGGTACGATTCATATGGAAGTAGCTACGTATTTTGAAGCTTTTAAATCTAAGAAAAAGGAAGATGAACGTTGAGAGGCAAAACCGTCATATTCTCAATTGTAATGCTTGTTCTTGGATTTCTGATTTCTTTTTCATACCAATATACGAAGCAGCATCGAGCAGATGTCAATCGAACAGAACAATGGAAAAAAGAATATTCTTTGAAAAGTCAGCTAACAAAGCAAGAAAAGGCGAATCAAAAACTTGAAAAAGAACTTTATCGTCTTCAATCAAAGGTCCAAGAAACAGAGTTTGGTTTGAAAAATGAAAAAGAGCAGTATTTTAATGTTTTAGAAGATGTTGAGAAATACAGAATGTTTACAGGAGAAATAGGTGTAAAAGGGAAAGGGGTAAAAGTATCTCTTGAAGATGCATCTTATATCCCGAGTGGACAAAATGTCAATAATTACATTGTGCATGAGAGCCACATTTTCCATGTGATAAACGAACTATTTATATCAGGTGCATCTGCTGTAGCTATAAACGGACAAAGAATCACACACCAATCATACATACATTGTAATGGTCCAGTCGTCACGGTTGATGGTGTTCAACATCCAGCACCATTTGTCATTTCTGCTATTGGAGATCCAGCTGTTTTAATTCCTGCATTAAACATTGCAGGCGGGGTGGTTGATCAGCTGACAAGTGATCATATTTCCATGACGATTGAAAAGAAGGATATTCGTATGAATCCTCTTCTAAGAAACAAAGATTAAATGTGAAAAGGTGAGTGGTGTTGAGGAAAAAGAAGCCATTACTTAGTTTGACAGTCCTGATGGTCATATTTGGCATCATGGTCTCCATCCAGTTTAACTCTCTACAAAAGCCTAAAGTTCGCGATACTCGAGACGTTTGGGAATTAAGAGAGGATTTATCTGCATCTAAAAGTAAAGAACTGGATTTATTGAAAGAAATTGATAAATATGATGAAATGCTAAAAAAGTATGGCAACCAAGAAGATCAATCAAAAGAAGCACAATTAACAAAAACGTTGAAGGATTTGAAAGAAAAGGCTGGTTTTACAGAGGTAACGGGTGAAGGAGTTGAAATAGAAATTACTCAGCTTTTTTCTAAGGAACTTACCGGAGAAGAAGTCAAAAATATACCACCTGATCTTCTGAAAAAATTAATCAACGAAGCCAATATGTTTGGGGCAAAACATATTTCCATTAATGAACACCGGGTGATTAACACCAGTGTTATTCGAGATATTAATGGTACGACGAAAATGGATGGTTACAGCATAGATGGTGATACAGTCACGATTGAGATGGTCAGTGAGCAGGCCGATAAATTATACAGCCGTTTAAATGTATCAGATATTGGTGATTTGTTTGCTCAGGAAAATTTCAGTTTGAGTATTAGACCGCCGAAGAAAAAAATTCATTTAAAAGCATTTGACGGTACAATTCAATTAAATGAATTGAAGCCTCTTGACGATGTAAAGGAGGGAAAATCTTAATGTGGCTTCCTGTACTTGGTTTAATCATAGGAGTTGCGATCGGTTTCTTAACGAATTTTACGATACCGAATGAGTATTCTAACTATCTTTCCCTCGCTGTACTTGCTGCGCTTGATACATTGATTGGTGGAATCAGAGCACATCTGCAAGGGGCATACGATGAACTAGTGTTTGTATCAGGTTTCTTCTTTAATATTATACTCGCAATAAGTTTAGCTTTTCTGGGCGTCCATCTTGGTGTAGACTTGTATTTAGTCGGAATGTTTGCATTCGGTGTTAGATTGTTTCAAAATATCGCCGTTATTCGAAGAATTCTACTAACAAAATGGACAATTTCTAGAGAAAAAAAGAAAAAAAGTGAGTCATAAAAAAGGATATACATATGATGTAACGAATATTTTCAGTAATCCTAATAAAAAATGTTGATTTTTTAAGTTTTGTTACACACTTGTAAAAACACATTCATTGTATTGTTGTTCAGCAAATAATAGAATAGAAAGTATTGATATGTGAGGAGGTGCCATAGAATGAACAACAATGAAATTTACGTCAGCCTTGACATCGGTACATCCAATATAAAAGTCATCGTCGGAGAAATGGCGGATGATTCGCTTAACATTATAGGTGTTGGAAATGTCCCTTCAGAGGGGTTAAAAAAAGGATCGATTGTTGATATAGATGAAACAGTTCATTCTATTAGACAAGCATTTGAACAGGCTGAGAGAATGGTAGGTTTTCCTTTACAAAAGGCGATAGTCGGAATTAACGGAAACCACATTCATATTCAGAATACGAGCGGCGTGGTCGCAGTGTCTAGTGAAAATAAAGAAATACATGCTGAAGATGTGAGACGTGTCTTGGATGCTGCACAGGTAGTATCTATTCCGCAAGAACATCTCGTAGTAGACGTAATTCCGAGACAATTTATCGTCGACGGAAGAGATGAGATCACAGATCCGAAAAAAATGCTAGGTGTACGGCTAGAAGTGGATGGATCGTTAATCACAGGTTCTAAAACGATTCTACATAACTGGCTCCGATGTGTAGAGCGGGCTGGTATTGAAATTATGGATATTTGCTTGCAGCCACTCGCATCGGGTTCAGCGGCGTTATCGAAAGATGAAAAAAATCTAGGGGTAGCTCTTGTCGATATTGGCGGCGGCTCTACTACGATATCCGTATTTGAAAACGGGCATCTCTATTCTACTCACAGTATCCCATTGGGCGGAGAGAACATTACAAAAGATTTGTCTATAGGACTTAGAACTTCCACTGAAGAAGCTGAACGAATCAAAAAGCAATTTGGGCATGCATTCTATGATGAGGCATCGTCTGAGGAGACATTTGAAGTTTCCGTCATCGGTACGGACCAAAAACAGACGTATACACAACTTGAAGCAGCCAATATCATTGAAGCACGATTGGAAGAGATTCTGCTTTTTGTGGCAGAGGAATTACGCAATATGGGTGTCCATGATTTGCCTGGCGGATTCGTTCTAACAGGTGGACAGGCAGCTATACCAGGTATCCTTTCTCTGGCACAAACGGTCTTACAAAACAATGTAAGAATCGCAAGTCCTAATTATATTGGGGTCAGGGAACCTCAATATATGACAGGAGTGGGCCTGATCCATTTTGCTTATCGCAATGCAAAGATTCAGGGCAGACAGGTTGGATTCCAAATGCCGGATGAAGCATTTCATGAAGTAGGCGCGTCCATGGAGCCGGTTTCTTCTACACCACAAGTAAAAGAAGCTCAGCCAAGACCGAAAGTGAAACAAAAAGCGCAACAAGAGACAAATAAAAAACCGGGCAAAATGAAAAAACTATTTAATATGTTCTGGGAATAGAACTAGATTTTCGACGGATTAGGAGGATTCAGCATGTTGGAGTTTGAAACAAATATAGACGGCCTAGCATCAATTAAAGTAATCGGTGTAGGTGGCGGCGGAAATAACGCTGTCAACCGAATGATTGAAAATGACGTACAGGGTGTCGATTTTATTGCAGTGAATACAGATGCACAGGCGTTAAACTTATCAAAAGCAGAAACAAAAATGCAAATCGGTGCTAAGCTGACAAGAGGGCTTGGAGCAGGTGCGAATCCTGAAGTCGGTAAAAAAGCTGCTGAAGAAAGCAAAGAACAAATTGAAGAAGTCCTAAAAGGCGCTGACATGGTCTTTGTGACAGCCGGTATGGGCGGTGGAACTGGTACGGGTGCTGCACCTGTCATTGCGAAAATCGCAAAAGATTCTGGAGCCTTGACAGTTGGAGTTGTGACTCGTCCTTTCACATTTGAAGGAAGAAAGCGTCAGCTTCAAGCAGTTGAAGGGATTGCTTCTATGAAAGAAGCAGTTGATACGTTAATCGTGATTCCAAACGATCGCCTGCTTGAAATTGTCGATAAAAACACGCCAATGCTTGAAGCATTCCGTGCAGCAGATAACGTGTTAAGACAAGGTGTTCAAGGGATCTCAGATCTCATTGCAACACCAGGTTTAATTAACCTTGACTTTGCTGATGTGAAAACGATCATGTCTAACAAAGGTTCAGCTCTTATGGGAATTGGTGTCGCAACAGGCGAAAACCGTGCTGCTGAAGCAGCGAAAAAAGCCATTTCTTCACCACTTCTTGAAACAGCGATTGATGGAGCGCAAGGTGTTATCATGAATATTACTGGTGGTACGAACCTCAGTCTTTATGAGGTACAAGAAGCAGCGGATATTGTTGCATCAGCCTCTGATGAAGATGTCAACATGATCTTTGGATCTGTCATTAATGATAACTTGAAGGATGAAATTGTGGTCACAGTCATCGCAACCGGTTTTATTGAGCAAGAGCCGGAAGTGACAAAACCTCAAAGAAATCCATTAGGACAAGGATTAAAGCAAAATCAATCCATTCCACCAAAGCGTGAAGTAAAACGTGAGGAACATCAACAAACATCATCACAACCAAGACAAAATGCACAGTCAAGTGATGATACATTGGATATCCCAACGTTCTTACGTAACCGCAACAAACGATAAGCAAGCACGATTCAACCCCTTCCTTTGGAAGGGGTTTTTTATGTCTGCATGGTGAGAAGATCCTGAGCTTGATTGATATAAAAGTCTTGTTTCCGCATGTTATTTGGAACTATTGTATGTGTTTTGGCTTGAGTCTTTTAAGTCAAAAGAATCATTTTTCATTTCCTTTACAAAAAACGACAAAATGTTGAACTTTATTTGACTACATTAATGAGAACACCATGAAACTTGTCATGATCAAAAAGAAGGGGGAGGGGCAGGATACACACTGTTTGACCATTTGAGGAGGAGGGATTTTATTGAAAGTGAAGTTTCGCAAAACCGCCGTCTATCGTTTCATGAGTCTTTTGGTGATTGGTACTTTAACGATGACAAGCTTTGGGATGGTTCAAGCAAAATCGACTTCTACCTCATATCAGGAGGAAGCCGTTTCCTCTAAGACAACAAAAGCCAAGATTTCTTCGAGATTAAAGAAGCAGTTTCAAAAGGAAGATAAGGTGACCTTCTTAGTCAAAATGAAGGAACAAACGAATGTACAAAAAGTAGCAAAAGAAGCTGTATCAAAAGCAAAAAAACAAAAATTAACTGCGGCTAAAACGCAGTACACAAAAAGATCATCCGTTGTATCTGAGCTGAGAGCAACATCTGATGAAACGCAGCAAGCGCTCCTAGCGTATTTACAAAAGGAAAAAAAGAATAAGCAAGTGAAAGATATTCATTCCTACTATATTGTGAATGGTCTAGCTGTGACGGCAACAAAAGAAGTGATGGAAAAGATTGCTTCTTTTCCAGAAGTAGCTCAAGTGCTGCCGAATGAAACACGTCAACTTCATCGTCCTGTTGATTTGAAGCATGCTAAGCCAAACAAACAAATCAAAGCAGTAGATGGGGTCGAATGGAATATTGCTCAGGTGCATGCACCAGAAGCGTGGGATTTAGGCTATGACGGGACCGGAACCGTTGTGGCAAGTATTGATACAGGTGTCGAATGGGATCATCCTGCGCTAAAAGAAAAATACCGCGGGTTTGATCCTGCTCGTCCGAACGAACCATCTCATGAACTGAATTGGTATGATGCCACGACAGGCTCTGAAGTCCCTTATGATGACTTGGAGCACGGGACCCATGTGACAGGCACAATGGTTGGTTCTGAGCCAGATGGAAAGAATCAAATTGGGGTCGCACCGGGAGCAGAATGGATTGCAGTGAAAGCTTTTTCAGAAGATGGCGGTACAGATGCTGATCTGTTAGATGCCGGTGAGTGGGTTTTAGCACCGAAAGATCAAAACGGAAATCCTCACCCAGAAAAGGCACCTGATGTTGTGAATAATTCGTGGGGCGGTGGCCCAGGTCTTGATGATTGGTATAAAGATGTAGTGAATGCTTGGAGAGCAGCAGACATCTTTCCAGAATTTTCAGCCGGTAATACCGATTTATTCAATCCAGGTGGCGCGGGTTCGATTGCAAATCCCGCTAACTATCAAGAAGCCTTTGCTACAGGCGCAACAGATCATGACAACAAGTTAGGGTCTTTCTCCCTTCAGGGTCCTTCTCCATATGGCGTAATGAAACCAGATATTGCTGCTCCGGGAGTAAACATTCGTTCTTCGATCCCGGGAAAAGGATATGAGGATGGGTGGAATGGTACATCGATGGCAGGTCCGCATGTCTCAGCTGTTGTTCTTCTTCTTCGCCAAGTGCAATCAGACCTTTCTGTTGATGAAATTCAGCAAATTCTCATTGAGACAGCGAAACCACTGACAGATCAGCAATTTCCTGAATCCCCTAACAACGGCTATGGGGCAGGGTTAGTTGATGCAAGAGAGGCGATTACGGCTTTAACCAATGGAATCGGTACGATTGAAGGCCAGGTGACAAAAGAGGGAGAAGATACAGAACCACCTGTTTTTTCACATAAAGGTCCGAATGAAATTTTTGCTGCAACGCCAACCCCATTGACCATCACTGCAGAAGATGGGATAGCAGTGACAAATGTTTCTTTGACTTACCGAGTAGATCAAGGTGAATGGGAGACGTTGCAAGCCAACCGCACGGATGGAAATCATTTGAAAGGAAACTATACGGTGCAGCTCCCTGAACTTGAGGGGGAAAACGTGACGTACCGATGGATTGTGAAAGATTTTGGAGAAAATGAAGCGGCATCAGATTCTTATACACTTCCAATTAAAACATCCATCACCACTGGCTACTCACAAGATTTTGAAGCATGGCCAAGTGGATGGTTCAGTGGTGGAACAAAAGATCCGTGGCAGTGGGGAAAACCGTCCACAGGTCCAAAACAAGCATTTAGCGGGGAACATGTCTATGCCACCAATTTAGACAGTCCTTATGAAAATAAAACGGACGCCAATTTGTCTATGCCGCTCATTGCTGTACCAGATTCAGGTTCTTCCTACCTGCAATATCAATACTGGCATGATCTCGAAGCCAATTATGATTATGTGCATGTCTATGTACAGCCAGAGGGTGAAGACGCCGTTCAAGTGACAGCTTATACGGGGAAAACAAATGCGTGGACAGCAGGCGAAGTTGATTTATCTGCTTATAAAGGTCAAAAAGTGAGAGTCCTGTTTCAGATAAGAACAGATGGCAGTGTCACAAAAGATGGCTTTTATTTAGATGATGTGAAAATCACAGATGAGGCTTTGTCTCAACAAGCTAAGAACCAGCTAGGTGTGATCAAAAAAGAAAAATCCACAAGCCAGAATAAGAAATCAGTTGATCCAAAAAAGGCAAAGCCTGCTAAAGTAAAAAATAAACATGTACACATTCAAAAGCAAAACAGTCATGATGCTCCATCTATTCAAGCTCTTCCAATGAAAGCGCAAATCAGTGTTCTAGAAAGCGGAAAATCAACTTCCACCGATGAAGCGACAGGGAAATATCAGCTGTCTCAAGGAGCAGGAGAATGGACAGTGAAAGCGGAAGCTTACGGCTTTGAATCACGGTCCCAAAAAGTCAAAGTGGCATCAAAAGAAACAGCAGAAGCGAATTTCTCCTTACAGCCGCTAGAGAAACGAACGATCTCCGGCACGGTCGTCAATGAAACAACTGGTGAAAAGGTGAAGAATGCAACTGTTTATCTTGTGGAGGACGCAAAAATTGAGCCGGTGAAAACAGATGAATCCGGTGAATTTTCTCTAGAGGCATTAAGCGGTGTCTATACAGTCAAAATTTTTGCAAAGGGGTTTAAAGGCTATACGTTTACAGCGGATGTGACGGAAAAGCCACTTGAAAAGTCAGTGAAACTTGAGCCTTTTATCGGTTTTCCGGGAGAGATTGGCTACGATGATGGAACGGCTGAAAATGCACGGGCTTTCTACGATCCTGGCAATGGCTGGGCTGTGAAGTTTTCATTAGAAAAAGGAAAGAAACAAGCACAAGTCACAGGTGGTCTTTTCCGGTTTTGGACATCAGAATGGCCAGCTCCTGGAGGCGATGAATTTGCTGTTGAAGTATATGATGCTTCTGGGAAGGGTGGCGCACCAGGTGAGAAAATCGCAGGACCTTTAAAAGCAAATGCACTGCGTAATGGTGAATGGACAAAAGTAGATTTAGAAGATCAAGCCATTACAGTAGATGGTGATTTCTATCTTGTTTATATTCAAACGAAAAAGAATACCGAATCGCCGGGACTTGCCACAGATGAAGATGGCCCTAATGCTGAAAGAAGCTGGCAGCTGACGAGCGGTGCTTTTTCTCCTTCTCCGAAAGAAGAGGGGAATTATATGATTCGTGCGCTCGTAAACTATGAAGCAGATGTACCAGAAATCACTTCTCCAAAGGAAGGAACCATTACAAATCAAGGTGAATTGACGATTGAAGGCACAGCCTCTCCGGGTCTCGATGTGGCCATTTATCAGAATGATGAAGAGGTGGCCAACGTCAAATCAGATGAGTCGGGTACTTTCAAAGAAAATGTATCTGTTCCAAGTGGAGAGCATGTCTTCACGGCGGCGACTGTAACGGATAAAGGCTCAACAAAACATTCCAAGCCAGTCAAGGTGATCATCGATCAAACAGCACCGACGTTGACCATTGATACACCGAAAAAAGGCGACAAGTCTAATAGAGAATCACTCACGGTGGAAGGGAAAGTAGCGGATGATTATCTAGATCAAGTCACAGTCAATGGAAAAAAAGCGACTGTAAAGGATGGGGCATATTCTGCAAGGGTGCTGCTTGAGAACGGGAAAAATACAATCAAAGTGACAGCAAAAGATGCAGCTGGAAACAAAACGACTAAAAAGGTCGACATCGATGTTCAATATGATGCACCTGTCATTTCTGAATTAACGCCAAAAGATAATATGAATCTATCATCAGGTGAATCGGTTAAGATTTCATTTAAAAGCAGGGAAAAGCTAGATGCCACCTTTGTTCTTCATATGCCGCTGACAAATGCTAGATCAAAACTTCAAAACACAACCGAACTGCCGATTCGTGAAGTAGCACCGGGAACGTATGAAGGCTACTGGACGGCGACATCTATTGCAAAAGCAAAAGGTGCAGTGATTGAAGTCATTGTCAAAGATGATTATGGAAATGTCACAAGACAGAAGGCAGAAGGAACACTCACCATCAATGAGAAAGAATGACAGCGAAAAAGACACGACTCTTCGGAGCGTGTCTTTTTTTGTGCAATGGGTAGAGGAGACACTTGTCCAACAAATCATTCGGATGTTCTTTCTGTCTCATACGTCGACAAAAACGATAACAATCCACCAAAAGTTCTCTATCATCCCCTACAAGAATTGACAGACTTCCATCCGATGACTGTTTTATACTGGTACAAACAAGTGCAAGTACTGCTTTTGATTCTTTGTTTCAGATGAAAGGAGCAGAAGGTGGTCATTTATTTAGATGTCATTTGGCTGTTAAACTTTTGTTTTGATCTATTGCTGCTCTTACTCACGGCATTTATTCTCAAACGACAAGTGAAAAAAAGGCGATATATGTTAGGAGCTCTCATTGGATCGAGCATTGTTCTCTTGCTCTTTACGCCATTTGCAATGATTGTGTCGCACCCTTTAGGCAAACTGCTTTTTTCTGTCTTGATCGTGCTTGGAACCTTTGGCTTTCAAAGATTTCGTTCCTTTTTTCAAAACCTGTTTGCTTTTTACTTTGTCACATTTTTGATGGGAGGGGGCATGATCGGGGTTCATTCGTTTTTGCAGACAAATACAGTCATTCAAGATGGACTGCTTATTTCACAAAATGATGGATTTGGTGATCCCATTAGCTGGCTTTTTGTTCTCACTGGCTTTCCGGCCATTTGGCTGTTTTCAAAGAAACGATTAGGAGAGGTTGGTGCGAAAAAAAGACAATATGACGAACAAGTACTTGTGGAGATACACATTCAAGGAGAAACGATCCGCTTAAATGGTCTAGTCGATTCTGGAAATCAGCTGTATGATCCATTGACGAAAACACCTGTCATGATCGTCCAGCTCGATCAGCTCACATCTATTTTCGGAGAGCCATTTATAGAAAAAATGAAACAGTTTCATCCTGTTGAAGTGATGCAAAAGCTCGATGACCATTTTCCGCTGCTCGATCGTTTAAGACTCGTTCCGTATCGCGCAGTCGGTCATGATCACGGGTTTCTACTATGCTTTAAACCAGATACGGTCGTCCTTTATACAAAAACGCATATGATCCAGCCAGCGAAGTGTTTTGTTGGGATGAGTCTAAGTGGATTATCAGCAGATCAGGAATTTCAATCCATCATTCATCCAGAGATGTTAGACGGAAAAATGATACAAGGGGTGTCGTAGTTTTTTTGTGATGTCTTTTATCTTACGAAGTCAACTGGACATTTAGAAGGGAGAAGAAGATGAAAAAATTAAAATTTAAACTCACTTACTACTGGTATAAACTCCTCATGAAGCTAGGGCTAAAGAGTGATGAGATTTATTATATTGGTGGAAGTGAGGCACTGCCTCCGCCGTTATCAAAGGATGAAGAACAAGAATTGCTCGTTAAATTACCTAAAGGGGATCAAACAGCAAGAGCCATTTTGATCGAAAGAAACTTGCGATTGGTCGTTTATATCGCAAGAAAATTTGAAAACACAGGCATTAACATTGAGGATTTGATTAGTATCGGAACGATAGGCCTCATAAAGGCAGTAAATACGTTTAATCCAGAAAAAAAGATCAAACTGGCCACATATGCGTCTAGATGTATTGAAAATGAGATTTTGATGTATTTGCGCCGAAATAATAAAATCCGTTCAGAAGTATCCTTTGATGAACCGCTTAACATCGACTGGGACGGAAATGAATTGCTTTTATCAGATGTGCTTGGGACAGATGATGATATTATCACCCGGGATATTGAAGCAAATGTCGATAAAAAATTACTGAAAAAAGCGTTAGAACAATTAAACGATCGTGAAAAACAGATCATGGAACTGAGGTTCGGTTTAGTTGGCGGTGAAGAAAAAACCCAAAAAGATGTTGCCGACATGCTTGGTATTTCTCAGTCCTATATTTCAAGGCTC
Source organism: Bacillus sp. FSL R5-0397 (assembly GCF_038593395.1). NCBI lineage: Bacteria > Bacillati > Bacillota > Bacilli > Caryophanales > Bacillaceae > Bacillus > Bacillus sp. FSL R5-0397. Next base: position 1,473,929 of record NZ_CP151992.1, read on the forward strand.
GAAAAAAGAATTATTAAACGATTGCAAAAAGAATTTAATAAGATGGTCTAAAAAAATTTTTTTGAAAGCTTTATCCCTGCACTGTCAAAGGGATCACCATTTTTTCACATCTTTCTCGTCGTAGACCGTGCATATTTTTCCATCCCACGGAGATACTGAACTTTGTACAACAGCTCCTGTAGGGAGGGAAAAAAGTGTCCAGAAATAAAGTGGAAATCTGCGGAGTCGACACCTCCAAACTGCCTGTTCTGAAAAACGACGAGATGAGAAAATTATTCAGACAGCTGCAAGATGAAGGTGATGATACAGCAAGAGAAAAGCTAGTCAATGGCAATTTGCGGTTGGTTTTAAGTGTGATTCAGCGTTTTAACAACAGAGGCGAGTATGTTGATGATCTCTTCCAAGTAGGCTGTATCGGATTAATGAAATCAATTGATAATTTTGATTTAAGCCACAATGTCAGATTTTCAACTTATGCGGTCCCTATGATCATAGGAGAAATCCGTCGATACTTGCGCGATAACAACCCCATCCGGGTGTCTCGTTCACTAAGAGATATTGCCTATAAGGCGCTTCAAGTCCGTGAGAGACTGATTAGTGAGACAAGCAAGGAACCAACGGCAGAAGACATTGCCAAAGTGTTAGAAGTCCCTCATGAGGAAATTGTTTTTGCCCTAGATGCCATTCAAGATCCTGTTTCTTTGTTTGAACCGATTTATAATGACGGAGGAGATCCGATTTATGTGATGGATCAAATTAGTGATGAACGGAACAAAGATACACAATGGGTAGAAGAATTGGCCTTAAAAGAGGGAATGCGCAGATTGAATGATCGAGAAAAAATGATTCTTCGCAAACGCTTCTTCCAAGGCAAAACACAAATGGAAGTGGCAGAAGAAATCGGCATTTCTCAAGCACAAGTATCAAGGCTTGAAAAAGCAGCAATCAAACAAATGAATAAAAATATTTTTTAAAGCCGCCGCTAATGTGCGGCTTTTTTCATTCTTTTTAGAGAACCCATCTGTAGTATTGACTCTGTTATTTTTTTCATTTAATCTGTTTTTAACAAATGTTATTTAAAATATCATTTGTGAGGGAATAGAGAAGCGGAAAGAAGGGTTATTATGACATTCCATGATGAAAGAAGGCTGCTCATTAAGGTTGCGCATATGTACTATGAAGAAGGCGCCACTCAATCTAAAATTGCAGAAGCTGTTGGGGTTAGCCGTTCGCTCATATCGAAATATTTGGCAAAAGCACGTGAAGCAGGAATCGTGGAAATCATTATTCATGATGAAGTAAATCAACAATATGGTTCGTTAGAAAGAAAAATAGAGCGAAAATACGGGTTGCGAGAAGTCGTGTGTGTGGAATCTCTCAGTCAAGAAACAACAAAAAGTCGAATAGGAGCTGCGGCTGCGGGCTTTTTATTAAAAGTCATGAAGGATGGACAAGTCATCGGTTTTTCATCAGGGACAACCTTGCATGAAATGGCGAAAGCGCTTACGTCTGTTCAGCATTTTCCGTCTGTAACATTTGTTCCGCTAGTCGGAGGCGTCGGAAATGAAGATGTTGATATTCATGCCAACTATATTATTGGAAGATGCTCAGAAGCACTCAAATCCAAATGTGAGTTTTTACATGTGCCTGTCATGCTTGATACGAAAGAAGCGAAAGATGTACTCATTAGACAGCCGTCGATCAAAAAAGTCATTGAATTAGGAGAATCATCAAATATCGCAGTCGTAGGAATAGGCGGGGTTCCTCAACATTCAACGATGGTGAAATCCTATATGACAAGTGGTGAGGAAGATATCCTGCAAGCGAAAGATGTCGCGGGTGACATTTGTTATAACTTTATTGATCATAAAGGTGAAGTGTATCCGCATCCGTGGAACGACCGGGTGATGGGGATCAGTCCTCTAAAACTGAAAGAGATCCCTCTTGTGATTGGTGTCGCTGGAGGAGAAGAAAAAATTGAAGCGATCAGGGCAGCGTTAGAAGGTGGATTAATTCATGTGTTAATTACAGATGAACAAACCGGAGATGCCCTATTAAAGTAACTACCTAAGCCGATTAGGTAGTTTTTTTGAGTCTTTAGACTCAAAAAGATTGAGAATTTTATCGATTTTATCTTGACACAAAGTTGACACATCATATAAACTAAGTTCATAACAAATGATAAATAAAATAACAAATGTTACAAGAGACAGATTTTTGTTAATTTTTATAACATTTGTTAAAAGTTTCAGATTATTTTTCTAGCAATCTATTGTGAAGCAAGAAAACCTGAAAGGATGATTTAGATGTCAATTTATCAACAATTGTTAGCACGAGAACGCAGCGGAGATCCAATCAAAGTTGGGATTATCGGGGCAGGCCAAATGGGGTTTGGACTCATTTCACAAATTTCTAAAATTCCAGGCATGATTGTTGCAGGTGTTTGTGATATTCATCTTAGTGCAGCTGAGAAAGCAGCGAATTTTTACAAGCAACATGCGAAACCACATCAAATGGTCGTCACAAATGATTACAGAGAAGTGATTCAATCAGATACTGTGGAAGTCGTTGTGGATGCAACAGGTGTTCCAGAGGTCGGAGCAAACATTTCTTTGGAAGCGCTTAATTCAAAAAAACATCTTGTTCTTTTAAATGTAGAAGTCGATATTACGATCGGCTTGGTCATGCATAAATTATTCACGAATGCAGGACTTGTTTACTCTGGATCAGCTGGAGATGAACCAGCAGCAACGCTAGAACTATACGAATTTGCAAAAACAATGGGGCTTGAAGTATTGGTTGCTGGGAAAGGTAAGAACAACCCATTCTTCCCAGAAGCAAACCCAGATACGTGTAAAGCTGAAGCAGATAGTAAACATATGAGTGCCCACATGCTAGCAGCATTCCAAGACGGAACAAAAACGATGGCAGAAATGAACCTATTAAGTAATGCAACAGGACTTTTGCCTGATAAAGTCGGCATGCATGGAGTAGAAGCGAATTTAGAAAATGTAGCAGATAAATTAAATCAAAAACAGCAGGGCGGCGTACTGGATAACTTCGGAGTCGTTGAATATGTAAACGGACTGGCACCAGGTGTCTTTGTCATCGTCAAGAGTGATCTTGAGCCAGTAGATGAAGAACTTCGCTACTTAAAAGTTGGAAAAGGTCCTCACTACACACTGTATCGTCCTTTCCACTTAGCAAGTCTTGAAACACCAGTGACGATCGCAAAAGCAGTCTTACAACACGATTCTTCAATCCATCCAATTGGTGTACCAGTATCAGAAACTGTCGCTGTGGCGAAAAGAGATATTAAAGCAGGAGAAACACTTGATGGTATTGGCGGATACTCCGTAAGAGGTGTACTTGAAACACATCAAGACATGAAAGCGAACGGCCACATCCCAATTGGCTTAATCAGCGGAAAAGTGGTAGCGAAAAAAGATATCAAATTGGGGCAATTCCTATCTCATGATGATGTAGAACTTGATGCAAGCACAACGGTCTGGAAGCTGCGTTCATTACAAGATCACTTATTTCAATCATAAGGACGTGAGGCTATGGAAAAATTAGCAATCGTACTTTGTATCATTCTGATTGTGCAGTATGGTTTATCGTTTATTCAAATCAAGTACTACCGCAAGAGCATGGATTCACTGATTGACGACTATAAAGGGAAACAAGGCTATCACTTGTTTTCAGGAATGGAGCGGCGCAAATTTGGTCCTGGAGCCATTGCGCTCATCATTGTCGATGAATCATACATCATTCAAAAGTGTCATGTGCTGGGTGGCGTCTCGATTTTGTCTAAATTTAAGGAACTGCCTTCCTATGAAGGAAAACATGTGGGGGCTGTGCTTGATGAGCATCACATGATGAAACAAACATTGAAAAAGCGCAAAAGGGGACCAGCTGTCATGCAAGCACTCTCCATGGCAGCGGAGCAGGCGCTTGTCTCGATTTCTAAAAAAAATATAACAAATGTGAACTAAGAAAGGGGAGATGAAACATGGAATGGATTCAATGGTTTGGAGAGCACTTTATCGGGATGTTTGAAGCCGGCGGAAAGCAGTTCATGGGTCTTGTGACAGGTATCGTTCCAACGCTTGTTGTGTTACTTACTTTCACTTATGCTGTCATGAAGTTTATTGGAGAAGAGCGAGTGAATAGAGCGATTCAGTTTGCAGCGAAATATACCATTTTGCGCTATACGTTAATGCCGATCTTATCCGTTCTTATTTTGACAAACCCAATGGCTTATACGTTTGGCCGCTTCTTACCTGAAAAACAAAAACCAGCATTCTATGATTCAGCTGTTTCATTTGTTCATCCGGTGACATCGCTGTTCCCGTATGCCAACGCAGGAGAACTGTTTGTCTACTTAGGAATTGCGAACGGGATTAAAGAAGCTGGATACTCTATGTCAGAGCTGGCTGTTCGTTACTTCTTAGTCGGGATCGTTGTCATTTTACTTCGCGGAATCATTACGGAATGGATCACAAAGTACTTAGCAGGAAAAATGAAAGCGAATTCACAATAGGGGAGGGTTAGACATGACAAACCACAAAGTATTTGTTGCAAAAGGTGCTGGCGGATGGGGAAAAGGATTAGAGCTTGAACCAACCGGTAAAAGAAGAAAGGTCGTTTCCATTACAGGAGGAGGCATTCACCCAGTTGCACGAAAAATTGCAGAAATGACAGGGACAGAAGCATGTGATGGCTTTAAAAATTCTATACCAGAAGATGAAATGATGTGTGTTGTCATTGACTGCGGAGGAACAGCGCGAATCGGACTTTATCCAATGAAACGCATTCCAACTGTCGATGTGCTGGCATCCTCTCCTTCTGGACCGCTTGCAAAACACATTACAGAGGATATCTTCGTATCAGGTGTCACAGAAAAAGATATTTCCTTTGCTGAAGCATCTGATAGTGAAGGGAATGTAGAAGGTCAAGAAAGCAGCGGCCCAATTGACAAAGAGAATTTCAAAGAAACCTATTCAAAACTGAAAGAGGAAAATATCGAACGTCAAGAAAAAGGGAATTTCCTCATGAGATTCTCAAGAGGAATCGGAAAAGTAACCGGCACATTCTATCAAGCTGGTCGTGATTCTGTTGATATGCTCCTTAAAAACATTATTCCATTCATGGCCTTTGTCAGTATGTTAATTGGAATTATCAATTATACAAAAATCGGTGATCTGATTGCCCATTTCCTTTCACCTTTGGCAGGATCTTTATGGGGGCTCTTACTGCTCGTTGTTGTCTGTACCTTACCGTTCCTGTCGCCTGTCTTAGGACCTGGGGCAGTCATCGCACAAGTCATCGGTGTACTGATTGGTAGTCAAATTGCACTAGGAAACATTCCGCCTCAATTTGCTCTTCCAGCACTGTTTGCGATCAACGGTCAAGTAGGGTGTGACTTTATCCCGGTTGGGCTATCACTTGGTGAAGCGAAGCCGGAAACGGTACAATATGGGGTACCAGCTGTTTTGTATAGCCGTCTCATTACAGGCGTTCTATCTGTTGTGATCGCATACGTTGCCAGCTTCGGTATGTATTAAACGTATTAAAGGAGGAATCGAGATACATGGTAACACAATCTGTCGTAAAAGAAATTGGGATCTTAGTCCCGCAGTTTAAAGAAGATAAGCTGATTGTTTTATTTGGACCAGCAGCGCCGCAGGAATTAAGAGATATGTCTGTCATTCATGAGTTTGAACACTTAGAAGAAGAGCCGCTAAAATTAGGCGGAACGATTCAAGTGGGCGACCAAACTTATACCATTACTGCTTTAGGCAATAAAGCAAATGACAACTTTAAGGAACTCGGCCATATTTCGATCTACTTCCAAGAGCCGTTTGATGATGTATTACCGGGAGCTGTCTTTGCATCCCCGCATACGTTTCCTGATATTAAAGAAGGCGTACGAATTGAAATTTCGTAACCATGGAAAAAGTTGTTCCTTATAGGGAGCAGCTTTTTTGCGTTAGGTTTACTGATTGAAACATTTGCGATATGCTGTAGACGTTATTATTTGTATATTCAGAATTTTTATTCAGGGGGAAAAGATCGTGTCGCTTGACTTGAAGGATGTTTCTTTAAAACGAAATGGAAAATGGCTGCTTCGTTCTATTGACTGGCAGGTGAAAAACCAGGAACACTGGGTGCTTTATGGTTTAAATGGTGCTGGGAAAACGGCTTTATTAAATATGCTTTGCTCATATTATTTTCCAACGTCAGGTGAGATGACGGTGTTAGGCCATGTGTTTGGCAAGGAAGCGCTTGGTGAAATACTAAGGAAGAAAATTGGTCTCATCTCTGCTGGTCTTGAAAAGAAGCTGCACAGAGATGACAATGCATTTGAAATTGTTTTGAGCGGGGCATTTGCTTCCATCGGACTGTATGAAACACCGACAGATGAGATAAGAGAGAAGGCGATTGATTTATTAAAAACATTTGGCTCGTTTCAATATGCCAATCGCACGTATGAAACCCTCTCGCAAGGAGAGAAACAAAAAGTGCTCATCGCAAGAGCTTTAATGAATGATCCGAAGCTCCTAATATTAGATGAACCTGTGACGGGTCTTGATTTTTTAGCAAGAGAACAGGTGCTAGAGACGATCTCATTGATTGCATCAAAACCAAATGCGCCCACATTGCTCTATACAACCCACCATGCAGAAGAGATTCTCCCGATTTTTCAGCACACTTTATTATTAAAAGAAGGTACTGTTTTTCATAAAGGGGAGACAAAGCAGATGATGACAAGTGACTTGCTTTCTTCCTTTTTTGAATGTCCAGTCGAAGTCATGTGGCAAAACGGCCGTCCTCACTTAAGTAAATTGTAGATAAGAGAAACTATTGGTCTGCTTCCCTGCTTTTCCATCATACATATTATAGTAGAAAACGAAAGGCGGGGAAGGACAGATGATCAGTATTTCTGAATTCCAAATCAAAGATGTCGTCGATGTGTCCAGCGGAAAAAAATTAGGTACTATTGGAGACATTGAAATCAATGTCACGAGCGGTAAAATACAAGCGATTATCATTGGCGGTACAGGTAAAATGATGGGATTTTTCGGAAAAGAAGAGGAAATGATTGTCCCGTGGCGAAATATAGTAAAAATTGGCGAAGATGTGATACTTGTCCGTTTGTCTTCTTAATTTGTGTAAATTCCTCAACTAATAGATCAAATTTTCCTTAAAACAAGCTCTCCATTCTCAGCAATCAATGTCTTTTTCGGGTAAAAAGATTACGTTTTCATATCAATTTGAAAAAAAACCTGTAGAAAGGGCACATTTGAGTGTAATATTTAATGAATCCCACTAACTGTCTTAGCAGGTCTTGTGGTAAAATAGGAGCGATATAAAGAGAGATGAATGAAAGGTGGGAGGCAGCTTTGATAGACAAATATGACCCCTTTCAGCAGAAATCACCTTATGCAATGCTGATTCATGATTGGACGAACATGACATGTTCTGGAAAAGAGATATTGGCCGGTTTTACGACAAAAAATGGCGGCTTTAGTCTTTCTCCATATCAATCAATGAACACTGGACTCCATGTAGGAGATGATGCTTCTAGTGTCCAAATGAATCGTCAAGTCATTGCAGATGCTACTGCTGTGCCGCTCTCTAATTGGGTGTTTGCTGACCAAACACACGAGGATCGCATCATGAAAGTCACGAAGGAACAAAAGGGAAGAGGAAGTCTTCAGTATGATGAAGCGCTCTCTAGAACAGATGGTTTATACACCTCTGAACCAAACATCATGCTCGCTCTTTGTTTCGCTGACTGTGTTCCGCTTTATTTTCTAGCACCGCAATCTGGGCTGATTGGAACGGCTCATGCCGGCTGGAAAGGAACCGTCAAACAAATTGGCGCCAACATGGTTGATGCATGGGTTCGCCAAGAAGGCGCTGATGCCGATCATATACAAGTCGTCATTGGACCATCCATTGGCAGCTGCTGCTACATAGTAGATGATGTTGTCATAGATCAAGTGAAACAGCTTCCTTTTTCAACAGAGGATGTGTATTCCGAGATGTCACAAGGACAATACAAAATTGACTTAAAAACACTAAACAAAAACGTATTACTTCATGCAGGATTAAAAGAAGAAAACATACATGTCAGTTCGATGTGCACAAGTTGCAATGAGCAGCATTTCTTCTCACACCGGCGTGATCAAGGGAAAACAGGACGTATGATGTCTTTTGTCGGGTTTAAGGAGGCATAAGTGCAATTGAATGTACGAGAGAATCTCAGACAAATAAATGAACAAATAAACGAAGCATGTAAAAGAGCAGGTAGACATCCAGACGATGTATCGGTTGTCGCTGTCACAAAGTATGTCTCGATTGAACGAGCATTAGAAGCCAAGGATGCCGGAATTTTGCACTTTGGTGAAAATCGTGACCAAGGGTTACTTGAAAAACAGGCAGCCATAACCGATGAAAACATTAGCTGGCACTTCATCGGCAGTTTACAGACGCGAAAAGTGAAATCTGTCATTCAGACCATTGACTACTTACATTCGCTAGACAGAATGTCTCTTGCGAATGAAATTGAAAAAAGAGCGGATCACACGGTTCGCTGTTTTGTACAGGTGAACACATCACTTGAGGAGTCAAAACACGGCTTACAAAGCGAAGACGTGATTCCATTTGTCAAACAGCTGGCTGATTTCAAACATATTGAAATTGCTGGACTCATGACGATGGCTCCATTTACAGATGATCACACGGTGATACGAAACTGTTTTAAAACATTAAAAAGCCTTCAACAAGAGGTAAAACAACTGAACCAAGTAAATGCACCTTGTCAGCATTTATCGATGGGCATGTCAAACGATTTTGAAATCGCAATTGAAGAAGGTGCGACATTTGTTCGGATTGGCTCTTCACTTGTTGGAAATGAAACAGGAGGTGCGTGACATGAGCATAAAAAATAAGTTTAAAAGCTTCTTCACACTCGATGATGAAGAGTATGAGTACGAATATATTGATGAAGAAAGAGAACCAGCACAAGAAGAAAAAAACACAAAAGATAAAGCGGCATTTCAAGAGCGTCCTCAGGCAGGAAAACAAAATGTCGTCAGCTTGCAAAGCGTGCAAAAATCCTCTAAAGTGGTGTTAAGTGAGCCGCGTGTTTATGCAGAGGCACAGGAGATTGCAGATCATATTAAAAATCGGCGTGCAGTCGTCGTCAATTTGCAGCGCATTCAGCACGATCAAGCAAAGCGAATCATCGACTTCTTAAGCGGAACGGTTTATGCAATCGGTGGAGACATTCAGCGTATTGGCTCGAATATATTCCTCTGCACTCCTGATAATGTGGATGTATCTGGCACAATATCAGAGCTATTGACAGAGGAAGAACCTCAGAGGTGGTAAACCAAAGTGACTCTATATTACATTTTCCAGTTTCTACAGACTGTATTAACGATTTACTCATTCGCGATCATTATTTACATCTTTATGTCATGGGTACCATCTGCAAGAGAAACAGCGATTGGTCGCTTCTTGACAAACATTTGCGAACCGTATTTAGAACCATTCCGTAAAATTATTCCGCCAATTGGCATGATAGACATCTCGCCAATTGTGGCATTGCTTGTGATTCGTTTCGCATCATTGTATGGACTAACTGGTCTTTATAATATGATTGTACGATTCATGTAAACAGGCTGCCGGGCTTGGCATCTGCCAGGCTCTTTTACATAAAAGGGGAACAAAATGAGCGATATTTATCAACATTTTAGAAAAGACGAACAGCCATTTGTCGACCAAGTATTAGGCTGGAAAAACATCGCACTCGATCAATATCGAATGAAATTAACAGACTTTCTTGATCCGCGTGAGCAGTTCATTACCCAGTCCGTGATTCAGCATTCTGATGAACTGGGTCTCATGTTTTTTGGCGGGTATGAGGAAGCAGAGCGGAAAAGGGCTTTGATCTATCCTGACTATTTAGCACCGACCATACAGGATTTTGAACTGACTTATTTTCAGGTGAACTATGCGAAAAAGTTTATTTCGATAGAACACCCCAACCTTCTCGGTTCGCTCATTGGGACAGGCCTGAAGCGTCAAAAATTCGGTGATTTGTTGTTTTCAGAGGACAACGTGCAATTTATTTGTACAAGCGATGTTGCCGATTTTGTTCGGGCTCAGCTGACGCATGTCGGCAGAGCATCTGTTTCATTAGAGGAAATCAGCAAGGCAGATCTTCAGCCAGTCATCAGCAAAACCGATATCAAAGAAGATACGATTTCTTCACTGCGGCTTGACGCTGTATGTGCTGCTGTCAGCCGTCAGTCTCGGCAAAAAGCACAGCTTTTGGTCAAAAATGGTCTTGTCAAAGTAAACTGGAAAGTCACTGAAGACCCTTCCTTTACAATTGGTGAAGGTGATCAGCTCTCTGTCAGGGGATTTGGCCGCTTTAGCTTAAAAACAATTGATGGGAAGACGAAAAAAGATAAATTCAAAGTAACATTTGAGCTTCTGACATAACGAATTTGAATCTGGAGGTGGCAAGAGTGCCATTAACACCTAATGATATTCATAATAAAACGTTCACAAAAAGTTTTCGCGGCTATGACGAAGATGAAGTAAATGAGTTTTTAAGCCAAGTACGTAAAGATTACGAGATCGTACTTCGCAAAAAGAACGAGCTTGAAGACAAAGTCAACGAGCTTGATGAAAGACTAGGCCATTTTGCAACAATTGAAGAAACATTAAACAAATCCATTCTTGTGGCGCAAGAAGCAGCAGAAGACGTGAAGCGTCATTCTGATAAAGAAGCGAAATTGATCATTCGTGAAGCTGAGAAAAATGCAGACCGTATTATCAACGAAGCGTTATCAAAATCAAGAAAGATTGCAATGGAAATCGAAGAGCTCAAGAAACAGTCGAAAGTCTTTAGAACTCGTTTCCAAATGCTCATCGAAGCTCAGCTTGATCTTCTGAAAAATGATGATTGGGATCATTTGCTGGAATATGAAGTTGACGCTGTCTTTGACGAAAAAGAATAAGCGCATCACCTTGACATGACGTGCTCATGTTGCATATAATACCATCATAAATTAACAAGAGATAAACGTTTGAAAGGGACACTCGCAGCGGTTACATGCGTAATAAAGCGAATCAGGGACGGTGGAAGCCTGACATTACGAAACGCTGCAATGAGATCACCCCTTTAGTTCCTTTTCTGAAATGTATGAGTAAGAAAAGGCGTCTGATCACGTTACGATTTTAGAGTGGATAAGCGGCAGTTTCAAAGCGCTTGTCTAAAAGGGTGGTACCGCGAGACAAGCCTTCTCGTCCCTTATGGGATGAGAGGGCTTTTTTTATTGTTTTTTAATACGAATTTGCATGTGGAGGAATAGGTATGAACTACAAAGACACCTTATTAATGCCAAAAACAGAATTCCCGATGAGAGGGAACTTGCCGAACAAAGAGCCTGAAATCCAAGAGGAGTGGGCAGAAAAAGACATCTATCAAATGGTTTTAGAGCGGACAAAAGGACGCCCGACCTTTATTTTGCATGATGGACCTCCATATGCGAATGGTGACATTCATATGGGGCACGCACTCAATAAAATCCTCAAAGATTTTATTGTCCGTTTTAAATCAATGAATGGATTCCATGCACCGTACGTACCGGGCTGGGATACACATGGCTTACCGATTGAAACAGCCCTTACGAAAAATAAAAAAGTCAAACGCAAAGAAATGTCGACAGCAGAATTCCGTAAACTATGTGAGGAGTATGCATGGAAACAAATCGAAGGTCAGCGCAATCAGTTTAAACGTTTGGGCGTAAGAGCAGACTGGGATAATCCATATGTGACATTGAAGCCTGAATACGAAGCGCAGCAAATTCTTGTCTTTGGTGAAATGGCGAAAAGAGGCTATATTTACAAAGGTCTTAAGCCTGTTAACTGGTCTCCATCAAGTGAATCAGCACTTGCTGAAGCAGAAATTGAATACAAGGACAAACGTTCACCATCGATTTACGTATCATTTAAAGTGAAAGATGGCAAAGGCGTACTTGAAAACGGCGAGCAGTTCATCATCTGGACAACAACACCTTGGACACTTCCTGCAAACCTTGGCATTTGTGTACATCCAAACCTAGAGTACAGTGTGCTTCAAGTGGGTGCTGAGCGATATGTCATCGCATCTGAGCTAGTTGAACAAGTGGCAAAAACACTTGGCTTTGAAGAGTACGAAGTTGTGAAAACCTTAAAAGGTAAAGAATTAGATAAGGTCGTTGCAGCACATCCAATTTACGATAGAGATTCTCTTGTGATGCTTGGCGATCACGTCACAACAGATGCAGGAACAGGCTGTGTTCACACAGCGCCAGGTCACGGGGAAGATGACTTTATCGTAAGTATGAAGTACGGTCTTGATGTGTTATGTCCAGTAGATGAAAAAGGTGTGATGACAGAAGAAGCACCTGGTTTTGAAGGACTATTCTACGAGGATGCCAATAAAGCCATCACAGAACAGCTTGAAGCAAAAGGCGCATTGAAAAAGCTCGACTTTATCACGCACTCCTATCCGCATGACTGGAGAACGAAAAAACCAACAATTTATCGTGCAACTGCTCAGTGGTTTGCTTCCATTAAAGATTTCAGAGAAGCACTATTAGATAATATTAAAGAAACGAAATGGGTTCCAGCTTGGGGCGAAACGCGCCTGTTCAATATGGTGCGTGACAGAGGTGACTGGTGCATTTCAAGACAGCGTGTATGGGGCGTTCCAATCCCAGTCTTCTATGCTGAAAATGGTGAGTCAATCATCACAGATGAAACGATTCAGCACGTCTCTCAATTATTTAGAGAACATGGCTCGAATATTTGGTTTGAAAAAGAAGCAAAAGAATTATTGCCTGAAGGCTTTACACATCCAGGCAGCCCGAACGGTGAATTTACAAAAGAGCAAGATATCATGGATGTATGGTTTGATTCTGGTTCTTCTCACCAAGCGGTATTAGAAGAACGAGATGACCTGGTTCGTCCGGCAGACCTTTACCTTGAAGGTTCTGATCAATATCGCGGCTGGTTTAACTCATCTTTATCTACAGCAGTTGCAGTCACTGGAAAAGCGCCATATAAAGGTGTTCTCAGCCATGGCTTTACGCTTGATAAAGAAGGACGCAAGATGAGTAAATCATTAGGCAATACGATTGATCCGACGAAAGTGGCGAAGCAGCTTGGTGCGGAGATTCTTAGACTTTGGGTATCTTCTGTCAACTATCAAGCCGATCATCCAGTGTCTGACGACATTTTAAAACAAGTCGCAGAAGTTTATCGTAAAATCCGTAACACGTTCCGCTTCTTGCATGGTAACCTGTTTGACTTTGATCCAGCAGTCAATGCAGTACCAGTCGAAGAGCTTCGCGAAGTGGATCAGTATATCTTAATCAAATTAAACAAATTGATTGATAAAGTGAAAAAAGCTTATGATGATTACGAATTTGCGGTTGTCTATCATGCCATCCACAACTTCTGTACGATTGAGCTTAGCTCTTTCTATCTCGATTTTGCAAAAGATGTGGTATACATTGAGCATGCGGATCATCCAGACCGCCGCAGCATGCAAACGGTTTTCTATGAAACATTAATGGCGTTAGTGAAGCTAACAGCACCAATTCTTCCGCATACAGCAGATGAACTATGGAGCCACTTAAGCTTTGTTGAAGAGCCAAGTGTTCAGTTAACAGATATGCCAGAAGGTGTAGCTGTTCCTCAAGCAGAAGCGACAGAAGTGAAGTTTGACCGCTTTATGGAAGTACGTGACGATGTGCTAAAAGCGCTGGAAATTGCGCGTAATGAGAAAGTCATCGGACGTTCACTTGAAGCGAGTGTGACCCTTTATGCAACAGAGGAAGTGAAAAACCTTCTTGCATCCATTAAAGAAGATGTGAAGCAGCTCTTTATCATTTCTGAGTTAACAGTAGAAGATGAGAAGCATGCAGACGCATCAGCGCCTGAATACACATCAGGACGTATTGTTGTTCGAAAAGCAGAAGGCGAACTGTGCGAACGCTCCCGCATTATTTCAAAAGATGTTGGCGCAAATCCAAAATACCCAACATTGTCACTCAAAAATGCTGAAATCGTGGAGAAATATTACCAGAATTAACAGCGTGATATCACCAACTAGCGCCCTGCATATAGCGGGGCGTTTTTGATATAGAGAAAATGACAGCGTTTAGAACGAAAGGAAAAATCTTATGGCTTTAAAGTGAACAGGCGGGGCAACAATATGATTATCACGACAGGGCAGGAGTTGAAACAGCGACATGAATGGCGATCTAGAGACGATTTACATGGAACTCCTTCAAATGAGAGAAGAACTGCAATCGAAACTGTTTGAATATGCATCATTGCGTTCACCCGCTGAACATGTCACGTTCGATCAAGCAAAAACGACCACGCTTCTTTATCACATCAAAGAAGAACTGCAAGATGTTTCGCTCGCGATTGCAAAAATTGAACAAGGAACTTATGGCATATGCGAGGCGACAGGGCATACAATGCCCATTGAACAAATGAGTATTCTTCCGACAGCTCGTACGACTGACGACTTTTTATATCATAAGCAATACGAGAAAAAAGCATTCACCCCTTATCCTTATGAATCAAACGATTCTCATTTTGAAGCCTTCCACATGTAGGGAGGTTTTTGTCTGTCAACTAAAGTTTCTTTACTCCATCCTGTTTTCTTGATAAAATGCATAAAGACCAAAGTATGAAGATGGAGGAACGTGTGTGTTCTATTACATAATCGCATTCGTGATAATTTGTTTAGATCAATTAACAAAATGGCTCATTGTCAAACATATGATGCTCGGTGATTCTATTCCTGTGATTGATGGCTTCTTTTACATCACATCCCACCGAAATTCAGGAGCCGCATGGGGGATTCTCCAAGGACAAATGTGGTTTTTCTATGTGATCACACTCGTTGTTATTGCAGGAATTGTTTATTATTTGCAAAAACATGGACAAAAGGACAAGCTACTTGGCGTAGCGCTTGCCTTAATGCTTGGCGGAGCGATTGGAAACTTTATTGACCGTATTTTCCGTCAAGAAGTGGTTGATTTTGCTCATTTCGTATTTGGGGATTACCATTATCCAATCTTTAATATCGCAGATTCCTCTCTATGTGTGGGGGTCATTCTGCTCTTTATTCAAATGCTGTTAGATGGAAAGAAAAATAAGGAGTCAACTACATGAATCAAGTAAACATTGCCGTTTCAGAAGAACAAACGAGTGAACGGCTTGATAAATTTTTAAGCACAACTGAACCAGAATGGTCAAGAACCCAAGTCCAGCAGTGGGTGAAAGATGGGCTCATCGAAGTAAATGGAAAACAAGTGAAGGCCAATTATAAAGTACAAGCTGGAGATCAAATCAAAGTAGAGATTCCAGATCCAGAAGCACTAGATGTAGAAGCGGAATCAATGGATCTTGATATTTATTATGAGGATGAAGATGTACTAGTGGTCAATAAACCAAGAGGAATGGTCGTTCATCCAGCACCAGGACATGTGACAGGTACTCTTGTTAATGGCCTCATGGCTCATTGCAATGATTTGTCAGGCATTAATGGTGTGATGAGACCAGGAATTGTCCACCGGATTGATAAAGATACGTCAGGGCTTTTAATGGTCGCAAAAAATGATATGGCTCATGAATCACTCGTCAATCAGCTGGTGGCGAAAACGGTCACTAGAAAATACACAGCCGTTGTTCATGGCATCATTCAGCATGATACTGGAACGATTGATGCACCAATTGGTCGAGACAAAAAAGATCGCCAAAGCATGACGGTCACAAAAGAAAATGCAAAGCAGGCAGTCACTCATTTTGATGTGATGGAGCGCTTTAAAGACTTTACCGTTGTAGAATGCCGCCTTGAAACAGGAAGAACCCATCAAATTCGTGTTCATATGAAATACATTGGTTATCCTCTTGCCGGAGATCCAAAATATGGCCCGAGAAAAACCGTTGATTTCAATGGACAACTGCTGCATGCAGGCGTGTTAGGATTTGATCACCCTAGAACAGGAGAATATATGGAGTTTACAGCTCCAATTCCAGCTGATATGCGGGGCTTTATCGATTCATTAAGAAATAACGATTGACAGGCCGTTCTTTTTTTGAAATAATAAACGAAGAAATTGAGATTCTTTAAAACAGTCCAGAGAGGCTGAGAAGGATAACGGATCAATTTGTGCACGAGTATGCACAAATGAGCGCCCCTCTCTGCCCTTTGCAGAAGGGGCTTTTTATTTGTCAAAAAGAGGTGTAAAAGATGGAACAAAAAGCAGTTATTCTTGATGAACAAGCGATAAGACGAGCGCTTACCCGTATTGCACATGAAATGATTGAGCGCAACAAAGGGATGAAGGATGTCATCCTGGCCGGGATCAAGACAAGAGGTATTCATCTTGCAAAGCGCCTTGCAGAGCGCATCGAGCAAATAGAAGGAAACCCCGTGACTGTGGGTGAACTGGATATTACGCTATACCGTGATGACCTGACAAAAAAGACAGAGAATCAAGACCCGCTTGTCAAGGGTGCAGACATTCCAGCTGACATTAATGACAAAACACTCATTGTCGTGGATGATGTGCTGTTCACAGGCAGAACGGTGAGAGCAGCTATGGATGCGCTTGTGGATGTAGGAAGACCATCTTCCATTCAGCTGGCTGTTCTAGTCGACCGGGGACACCGGGAGCTGCCGATTCGGGCAGATTATATCGGAAAAAACATCCCAACATCAAAAGCAGAGACAGTCATGGTTCAGCTCAATGAAGTAGATCAAAACGACCTTGTCGCTATATATGAAAAATAACCTTTTTAAATGCATTCCAGAGAGTTTGCAAAGAGGGCAATAACAGAGACACCGAGCACACGACTAAAGTGACGTGTACGGTTTTTCTAGGCCTCTTTGCGCATACTCGCAAAGAGGCTTTTTTAATGAAAAGGACACATCTAGGAGGAAAATCATGAGTCAGCAAAAAGCCAATTTAGGCATTCGAGATATCCCAAAACCGTTCACATGGCTGTCACTCAGCCTGCAGCACTTGTTTGCCATGTTTGGTGCAACCATTCTTGTACCAAAGATCATTGATATGAGCCCAGCCGTTGCGCTCATCTCAAGCGGGGTTGGAACCATTGTGTACTTAATCATCACAAGAGGACAGATTCCGGCGTATCTTGGATCGTCCTTTGCCTTTATCGCCCCTATCTTGAATGTAAAAGCCACCGGCGGCCCAGGAGCCGCAATGGTAGGTGCCTTTATGGCGGGTGTGGCATATGCACTCATCGCATTATTTATCAAATGGCTCGGCACAGGCTGGTTAATGAAGCTTCTGCCGCCTGTTGTTGTAGGCCCCGTCATTATGGTCATCGGACTCGGACTCGCTGGAACAGCTGTTAACATGGCGATGTATGTGGATCCAAATGCAAAGGAGCTTGTTTACAGCCTGAAGCACTTAATGGTTGCAGGTTTCACGCTCGCTGTCACCATTATTAGTATGATTTTCCTAAGAGGATTCCTTAGCTTGATTCCAGTCTTAATCGGCATTATCAGCGGCTACCTTTTTGCTTTAACACAAGGCATTGTGAACTTCCAGCCAGTCATTGACGCAAAATGGTTTGCTGTACCAGACTTTGTTGTGCCATTTGTCGACTATACACCTGCTGTGACCTTAAGCATTCTCACAGTGATGGTGCCGGTTGCCTTTGTGACCATGTCTGAGCACATCGGCCATCAAGTCGTGTTAAGCAAAGTTGTTGGACAAGATTTTATTAAAAAGCCAGGTCTTCATCGCTCCATTTTAGGAGACAGTGCGGCGACAATCTTCGCTTCACTCATCGGCGGACCTCCAACAACGACTTATGGAGAGAACATTGGTGTCCTTGCGATCACAAGAGTGTTCAGTATCTTCGTTATCGGCGGAGCAGCGGTGTTTGCGATCTGCTTCGGCTTTGTTGGGAAAATTTCAGCATTAATCAGTACAGTACCATCCGCGGTTATGGGGGGCGTTTCGTTCCTGCTCTTTGGAATCATAGCCTCAAGCGGACTGCGAATCCTGATTGATCATAAAGTGAATTTTGAAGAAAAGCGCAATCTCATTATCGCATCAGTCATCTTAGTCATTGGAATTGGCGGGGCATTCATTGAGGTGAAACAAATCAATCTGACGCTGTCAGGAATGGCACTCGCTGCCATTACTGGCGTCCTGTTAAACATGATTCTGCCGCATCAGAAGGCAGAAGATGATGAGTCAAATGAATCGAATACCGAAAACCTTTTAAAAGAAGTCCAGTGAGGCTGACAAGGGTTCTAAACGGAGCAGAACGTGCGAAAGCACCCCTGCTTCTTTTGGAGAACCCTAAGCTGCCGAGGCTTAGGGTTTTTTTGAACCTGAAAGTGATGAAAAACTAGAGGGGGCAGAAAAAATGAATGATTTATCGACAATGAGCAGCTTGTCAAAGGAAGAAATTTTACAGCTGATTGAAGAAGCATGTGCGTTGAAAAAAGGGAAAAAGGAACATGGTTTAGCAGGTGAATTTGTAGCGAACCTCTTCTTTGAACCAAGTACAAGAACGCGTTTTAGCTTTGAGGTGGCAGAGAAGAAACTTGGAATGAATGTGCTGAACCTAGACGCAGCAAGTACCTCTGTTCAAAAGGGAGAGACCCTTTACGATACAGTGAAAACACTTGAATCCATCGGAGTCAAGGCATGTGTCATCAGAGACAGTACAGACGAATATTACAAAGAGCTGATTGGGAAGGTCGGGATTCCAATCATTAATGCGGGAGATGGCTGCGGACAGCATCCTACCCAATCATTGCTGGATTTGATGACGATTTATGAAGAGTTTGGCGGTTTTGAAGGCTTAACGATCTCGATTCATGGTGATATCAAGCATAGCAGGGTGGCAAGGTCCAATGCTGAAGTCCTCGCAAGACTAGGAGCGACAGTGCTCTTTTCAGGACCAGCTTCTTTCCAAGATGAACAAAACCCTCATGGAACGTATGTCGAAGTGGACGAAGCCATGAAGCGGTCTGACGTGGTGATGCTGCTGAGAATTCAGCATGAAAGACACTCAGAAAAGATGGGCAACGAGGGTTACTTATCGACTTATGGATTAACAGTAGACAGGGCAAGCAACATGAAAGAAAGAGCGATTATTATGCATCCAGCACCAGTAAATAGAGGTGTTGAAATAGATGATTCATTAGTAGAGTCAAAACAGTCAAGGATTTTTAAACAAATGGAAAATGGTGTGTATATCCGAATGGCTGTGTTAAAAAGAGCTTTTCAAAATAGCAGACTACATCAAAAAGGGAGAGATTCTGTCTATGTCATATCTCATTAAAAACGGTTTTATCTTAACAAGCACAGGGGAAAGAGTGCAGCAGGATATTAGGGTAGAAGGAAAAGTGATCCAAGCAATGGGTTACTTAGAAAGAGGAGACGGAGAAGAAGTCATTGATGCAGCAGGGCTATTTGTATCACCAGGTTTGATTGATCTGCATGTGCATTTAAGAGAGCCAGGCGGCGAGAAAAAAGAAACCATTGAAACAGGTTCTAAGGCAGCAGCAAGAGGCGGGTATACGACCATTGCAGCAATGCCGAATACACGACCAGTTCCAGATACAAAAGAACAAATGGAATGGCTGATGAATCGAATCAAAGAGACCTCCTCTGTAAGAGTACTGCCATACGCTTCCATCACGACGAGACAAATTGGCGAAGAGATGACAGACTTTGCAGCGTTAAAAGAAGCGGGCGCTTTTGCCTTTACGGATGACGGTGTTGGTATTCAAACAGCAGGCATGATGTACGAAGCAATGAAAAAGGCAGCGAGCCTTGATCAAGCCATAGTGGCGCACTGTGAAGATAACTCACTCATTTATGGAGGATGCGTTCATGAAGGAGACTTTTCAAAAGCAAATGGGTTAAACGGAATACCGTCCATTTGTGAATCGGTGCATATTGCAAGAGATGTCCTCTTAGCAGAAGCAGCGAATTGTCATTATCATGTATGTCATATCAGTACAAAGGAATCCGTCCGAGTGGTACGCGATGCAAAAAAAGCAGGCATTCGTGTGACGGCTGAGGTCTCTCCACATCACCTTCTCTTATGTGATGCAGACATTCCAGGTCTTGACACAAACTATAAAATGAATCCGCCGCTCAGAGGAGCGGAAGATCGCGAGGCACTGATCGAGGGACTTTTAGATGGCACGATTGATTTTATTGCCACAGACCATGCACCGCATACAGAAGAAGAAAAGAACGAAACGATGCAGAGGGCACCATTTGGGATTGTCGGACTTGAAACAGCGTTCCCGCTTCTGTACACACGTTTTGTGAAAACAGGGGAATGGACATTAAAAGAACTTGTTGATTATATGACCATCAAACCAGCAGAAGCCTTTGCTCTTCCATACGGAAAGCTGGAAGAAGGTCAAATCGCTGATATCACACTGATTGATTTAAACAAAGAAATGGCAATTGACAAAAAAAGCTTCTTATCTAAAGGACAAAATACACCGTTTGACAAATTGACTGTATCAGGATGGCCGGTCATGACACTTGCATCTGGGAAAGTCGTTTATGAAGAGGGGAGACTAGTAAAATGAAGAGACGCTTAGTGCTAGAAAACGGAACAGTATTCGAAGGAACAGGCTTTGGCAGCTTAGAACCGTCAGTCGGAGAAGTCGTCTTTAACACAGGGATGACAGGCTATCAAGAAATTTTGTCTGACCCGTCGTACTGCGGACAAATTGTCACACTCACTTACCCGCTGATCGGCAACTATGGCATTAACCGTGATGATTTTGAATCGATCACACCGTTTGTGAAAGGGCTGATCGTGAAAGAGCTTTGTGAAAAGCCTTCAAACTGGCGCTCTTCATACTCACTTGATGAGTATTTAAAAATGAAAAATATCCCGGGTCTTAGCGGTATTGATACACGCAAGCTCACGCGCATGATTCGAAGTGCAGGTACATTAAGAGGAGCTTTTGCAGGACCGGATGAACAAGTAGAAGACGTTGTGAGCCGCCTTCAAACAATGCAGTTACCAACAGATCAAGTAAGCCAAGTATCTGTGAAAAATGCGTATCCAAGCCCAGGAAGAGGCAAAAGAATTGTGCTTGTCGATTTCGGCATGAAGCATGGCATTTTGCGCGAACTCAATAAGCGAGATTGTGATGTCATTGTGGTGCCATACAATATCACAGCAGATGAAGTATTACAGTTAAAACCAGATGGCATCATGCTTTCAAACGGACCTGGGGATCCAGTCGATGTGCCAGAAGCGGTTGAAATGATTCAGCAGCTGATCGGAAAGGTACCACTCTTTGGTATCTGCCTAGGACACCAATTATTCGCACTTGCGTGCGGCGCAAGTACAGAAAAAATGAAATTTGGGCATAGAGGATCCAATCATCCAGTCAAAGAACTAGCAACTGGCAAGGTAACCTTGACGTCTCAAAACCATGGCTACACGGTTAGCGCCATTAATGAAGACGTGCTTGAAGTCACACATATTGCGCTAAATGATAATACGATTGAAGGATTAAAACATAAAGAAGCACCAGCATTCACTGTCCAGTATCACCCAGAAGCATCACCGGGTCCAGAAGATGCGAACTACTTATTTGACGAGTTCATGGACATGATTCATACAACTGAGAAAGAAGGGGAAGAAGTATGCCAAAACGCGTAGATATCAAAAAGATTTTAGTGATCGGTTCAGGTCCAATCATCATCGGTCAGGCAGCGGAGTTTGACTATGCAGGCACACAGGCTTGCTTAGCGCTAAAAGAAGAGGGCTATGAAGTCGTTCTTGTGAACTCTAACCCTGCGACGATCATGACGGATACAGAAATGGCCGATAAGGTATACATCGAACCACTGACACCAGAATTTTTAACACGAATCATTCGAAAAGAACGTCCTGATGCGATTCTGCCGACACTTGGCGGACAAACTGGATTGAACCTTGCTGTTGAATTATCAGATCTTGGTGTACTCGCTGAATGCGGTGTTGAAGTACTAGGCACCAAGCTGTCAGCTATTCAAAAAGCAGAGGACAGAGATTTATTCCGTAATCTAATGAATGAATTAAATGAACCTGTACCAGAAAGTGAAATCATCCATAATCTTGAAGAAGCGATGGCATTCACAGATCAAATCGGTTTCCCGGTCATTGTTAGACCAGCCTATACACTAGGCGGAACAGGCGGCGGAATTTGTACAAATGAACAAGAATTAAAAGAAATCGTCGAGAATGGACTGAAGTTAAGTCCGGTGACACAATGTTTGCTTGAAAAAAGTATCGCAGGCTTTAAAGAAATTGAATATGAGGTCATGCGTGACAGCGGAGATCATGCCATTGTGGTTTGTAACATGGAAAACTTTGATCCTGTCGGCATCCACACAGGTGACAGTATCGTTGTGGCACCAAGTCAAACGCTAAGTGATCGTGAATATCAGCTGCTTCGTAATGTGTCACTCAAACTGATCCGTGCACTTGGCATTGAAGGCGGATGTAACGTACAGCTGGCGATTGACCCAGACAGCTTCCAATACTATATCATCGAAGTAAACCCGCGCGTGAGCCGTTCTTCTGCTCTTGCGTCTAAAGCAACTGGATATCCAATTGCAAAACTTGCAGCGAAAATCGCAGTCGGCCTAACACTTGATGAAATGATGAACCCAGTCACAGGTAAAACATATGCAGCGTTCGAGCCAGCACTTGACTATATTGTTTCAAAAATCCCGCGCTGGCCTTTCGATAAATTTGAATCTGCCAACAGACGACTTGGAACACAAATGAAAGCAACGGGTGAAGTCATGGCGATTGGCCGCACATTAGAAGAGTCTCTTTTAAAGGCTGTTCGTTCACTTGAAGCGGATGTACATCACATTGAATTAAAAGACGAAGCGGACATTACAAACGAAGTGCTTGAAAAGCGGATTATCAAAGCAGGAGATGAGCGTCTGTTTTATATCGCTGAGGCGCTAAGAAGAGGCTATACTGTCGAACAGATTCATGAATTCTCGAAAATTGATTATTTCTTCCTTCATAAATTGGAAGGCATCATCACTTTTGAAAAGACACTAAAAGAAAATAAAGGCAATGTAGACGTTTTAAAAGAAGCGAAAGAAAAAGGTTTCTCAGATATTTATATTAGTCGCGAATGGAATATGAATGAGGCAGATGTCTATAACCTAAGAACAGAAGCAGGCATCGTTCCTGTGTATAAGATGGTGGACACATGTGCGGCAGAATTTGAATCAGAAACACCGTATTTCTACAGCACATATGAAGATGAAAATGAATCCGAACGAACAGATAAGAAAAGTGTCATCGTGCTAGGCTCAGGTCCAATCAGAATCGGACAAGGGGTTGAATTCGATTATGCGACCGTTCATTCAGTGTGGGCAATCAAACAAGCAGGCTATGAAGCCATTATTATTAACAACAACCCTGAAACCGTCTCAACAGACTTTAGTATTTCAGATAAGCTCTACTTTGAACCACTCACTGTAGAAGATGTGATGCACATCATCGACCTTGAACAACCAGAAGGTGTCGTTGTTCAGTTTGGCGGACAAACAGCGATTAACTTAGCAGATGAATTATCAAATAGAGGGGTTAAGATTCTTGGAACTTCGCTTGAAGACCTTGACCGTGCGGAAAACCGTGACAAGTTTGAACAAACATTAGAAACACTCGGCGTGCCGCAGCCAAATGGTAAGACAGCAACGTCTGTGCCAGAGGCAGTAGCGATTGCGAATCAAATCGGTTACCCCGTGCTTGTCCGTCCTTCCTATGTATTAGGCGGCCGTGCAATGGAAATTGTGTATCAAGAAGCTGAGCTCCTTCACTACATGGAGAATGCGGTGAAAGTCAATCCGCAGCATCCAGTGCTCATTGACAAGTATTTGACAGGAAAAGAAATTGAAGTAGATGCTGTGTCTGACGGAGAAACGGTTGTCATACCAGGCATTATGGAACACATTGAAAGAGCCGGCGTTCACTCTGGAGACTCCATTGCGGTCTACCCGCCGCAAACTTTGTCTGAGGACATCAAAGCGAAAATCGCAGAATACACGATTAAACTCGCAAAAGGCCTTAACATCATTGGGCTTTTGAACATTCAATTTGTTCTATCAAAAGGTGAAGTGTATGTACTTGAAGTGAATCCGCGTTCAAGCCGGACTGTCCCATTCTTAAGTAAAATTACAGGCATTCCAATGGCGAACTTAGCTACAAAGGTTATTTTAGGAGAAAAACTGAAAAACTATGGCTACCAAGAAGGGCTTCATGTTGAGCAAGAAGGCGTATATGTTAAAGTTCCAGTCTTCTCTTTTGCAAAACTAAGAAGAGTAGATATTACACTAGGGCCTGAAATGAAATCAACAGGTGAAGTCATGGGGAAAGATGTCACAATCGAAAAAGCCCTCTACAAAGGGCTGATTGCATCAGGCATTCAAATTCCAAAAGACGGAACGGTTCTCCTGACAGTGGCTGATAAAGATAAAGAAGAAGGACTTGAGATTGCAAGAAGATTCCATTCCATCGGCTATCATATTTTAGCAACAGAAGGAACAGCGAATTACTTAAAACAAGCTTCCATTCCATCAAGTGTTGTCGGCAAAATAGGAGAAGAAGGAAAGAATCTGCTGGATGTCATTCGAAATGGTGAAGCCCAATTTGTCATCAACACCTTAACAAAAGGAAAACAGCCAGCAAGAGACGGCTTTAGAATTAGACGTGAATCTGTTGAAAATGGTGTCGCTTGCTTAACGTCACTAGATACAGCGGAAGCGATTTTAAGAGTGCTAGAGAGCATGACATTTAGAGCAGATGAAATGCCAGAAGTGAAAACGAATGCTGAGGTGACAGTAACGATATGAAAAAAGCATACTTGACGGTCGTCTCGAACCGAGAGATCGCTGATCATATTTACGAAATGACATTAAAGGGTGATCTTGTTGAATCCTTTCAAACAGCTGGACAGTTTCTTCATATAAAGGTCAGTGAATCCATGACACCGCTGCTGAGAAGACCGATCAGTATTGCCAACATTCATGCCGAAAAGCAAGAAGCAACCATCATTTACCGCGCAGAGGGAGAGGGCACAAAGCTCCTTTCCCAAAAGCGGGCGGGAGAGTCAGTCGATGTGTTAGGTCCGCTTGGAAACGGCTATGACCCTTCAGTCGTTCAGGCCGGACAGACCGCATTATTAGTCGGTGGAGGAATCGGTGTGCCTCCGCTATATGAACTGTCTAAGCGGTTAACGAAAAAAGGCGTCATCGTAAAGCATGTTCTCGGTTTTCAATCGAAAAAGGATGTATTTTATGAGGAGAAGTTTCAAGCACTCGGAGATACGTTTATCGCAACCGTTGATGGGACATATGGTTCGAAAGGTTTCGTGACAAATGTCATTGAAGAGAATGAGCTGGACTTTGATGTCTTGCTTTCCTGTGGACCGACACCTATGTTAAAAGCACTAAAAGACTCTTATCCCGATAAGCCTGTCTATATTTCAATGGAAGAACGAATGGGCTGCGGAATCGGTGCATGCTTTGCTTGTGTCTGTCATACCGATCAGCACGAGAAACCGTACGTTAAAGTTTGTCTGGATGGACCTGTTTTTAAAGCGGAGGAGGTGGCGCTATCATGCTAAACATCGAATTACCCGGCTTATCTTTAAAAAATCCAATCATTCCTGCATCAGGCTGTTTTGGATTTGGAAAAGAATTCGCATCATTATATGACCTTTCCTTGCTGGGCGGCATCATGATTAAAGCCACGACCCTTGAACCGAGATTTGGCAACCCGACACCGAGGGTAGCTGAGACAGGAGCCGGTATGCTGAATGCGATTGGTCTCCAAAATCCAGGTCTAAAAGGCGTGCTTGAACATGAATTACCTTGGCTTGAGCAGTTCGATACCCCTATTATTGCCAATGTTGCTGGATCACAAGTTGATGATTATGTTGAAGTAGCAAAGCAAATTAGTCAAGCAAGCAATGTTCACGCCCTTGAACTGAATATCTCGTGTCCGAATGTGAAAACAGGCGGAATTGCCTTTGGGACCGATCCAGAAATGGCGGCTACATTGACAAAAGCTGTTAAGGAAGTTTCCTCCGTTCCTGTTTATGTGAAACTGTCACCTAATGTAGCCAATATCGTTGAGATTGCTAAAGCGATTGAATCGGCTGGAGCGGATGGACTCACCATGATCAATACCTTGATTGGGATGCGTTTAGATTTAAAAACAGGCAAACCCATTCTTGCCAATAAAACAGGCGGATTATCAGGTCCTGCTGTAAAACCTGTTGCCATCCGAATGGTGCATGAGGTCAGTCAGGCCGTTTCTATTCCGATTATTGGGATGGGCGGGGTGCAAAGCGCTGAAGATGTACTTGAATTTTTACTAGCTGGCGCAAGTGCGGTAGCTGTTGGGACAGCCAATTTTGTGAACCCATTTATTTGCCCGGAAATCATTGATGAACTGCCGAATGTGTTAGCGGCTTATGGGTATTCATCTGTAGAGGAATGCATCGGAAGGAGCTGGAAACATGAAGCACTTGCCCATCATCGCGCTTGATTTTCCATCAGGACAGGAGGCGCACGCCTTTATAGATCGTTTTGAAGGCACTCCATTATTCGTAAAGGTCGGCATGGAGCTGTTTTACCAAGAAGGTCCTGCCATTATTGACGCACTGAAAGAAAAAAATTGCCGTATTTTCCTTGATCTGAAGCTTCATGACATTCCAACAACCGTGCAAAAAGCGATGAACAGGCTTGCTGCACTTGGTGTTGATTTGGTGAATGTGCATGCAGGCGGCGGGAAAAGAATGATGCAGGCGGCCGTAGAGGGGCTTGAAAGCGGAACCCCTGCCGGGCAAAATCGCCCAGGCATTATTGCAGTGACCCAGCTGACAAGCACGTCAGAAGATATGATGAAAAAAGAATTACTAATTGACCGCCCATTGCAAGAGGCTGTGCTTCATTATGGACAATTGGCATATGAAAGTGGACTTGATGGTGTGGTGTGCTCTGTTCATGAATCAAAACAGCTTCATGAACAAATCTCTCCTTCCTTTCTCACTGTGACACCAGGAATTCGCTTACCAAATGATCAAACGGATGACCAAAAGCGTGTGGCGACACCTGCCTTTGCCAAAGAACAGGGTGTTTCACAGATTGTTGTGGGAAGATCGATCACAAAAGCCACAAACCCAGTGGAAGCTTATCAACAAATTTTGAAAGAGTGGGAGTGACTGCCGGATGAAAACGAAAATCGCGAAGCATTTATTACAAATCAAAGCTGTCTCTTTAAAACCAGACGAACCATTTACATGGGCGAGCGGTATCAAATCACCGATTTACTGTGACAATCGCCTCACCTTGTCTTATCCTGAGGTCAGAGGGGACATTGCGGAAGGTTTAAAAGACTTGATTCTCACTCATTTTGAAGGAGCGGAAGTTGTCGCAGGTACAGCTACAGCTGGCATTCCTCATGCGGCATTAGCAGCTGATCGTCTGAATGTACCGATGTGTTATGTAAGAAGTAAACCAAAAGCACACGGAAAAGGAAATCAAATTGAAGGAGCCGTATCACCTGGACAAAAGGTGGTTGTCGTAGAAGACCTCATCTCAACTGGAGGCAGCGTTCTTGAAGTTGTGGCTGCGCTAGAAGAAGAAGGCTGTGACGTACTCGGAGTTGTTGCGATCTTCACTTATGGACTGCCAAAAGCAGCTGCGGCTTTTCAAGAGAAAAACATTCCCTATGTCACGCTGACAGACTATGACACACTGACAGAAGTGGCACTTGAGCTAAAAGCAATTGAGCCTTCTGCTATGAATAAACTAAAACGCTGGAGACAGGATCCTTCGTCTGAATCTTGGATGGAAGAAACGGTCTAAAAAGCTTGTCTTGTTTTAAAAAAGCTGTGCTGCACTGCACAGCTTTTTATTTGGTTAAAAATAGTAAAATAGACTCAAATTTAAATAAAAACTAATCCTATCAATAAAGTCGGGTTGACTTTTGTTTGAATTGTGTTAATATTTAATACAAATTAAAACTCTTATCCAGAGAGGTGGAGGGACTGGCCCGATGAAGCCCGGCAACCTGCGATTTGCAAGGTGCTACTTCCTGCAAAATGATTCTATTTTGAAAGATAAGGAAATCGTGAGCTTCCTCATCTTTCTTTCGGACTGAAAGAAAGTTTTTTTATTTTAACGGTGAGGAGGAAGAGGAGATGGAACTGAAACAAAACCAGGATGAGGACTTAGTGAAGCATATGCAAGAGCTGATTGGGGATATGAAATTCGGTTCAATTACGTTGATCGTTCAGGACGGTCAAGTGATTCAAGTGGAAAAAAATGAAAAAATCAGATTAAAGTAGTGCGGAGAATAGCAATAGAAGCAGTACTCCGGAAGGGGAGAAACAATGTTAACTTATGAAAATTGGCAAGAGCCGTCCATTACATTTCAAGAGGACGATTTGTATAAAGGGGCCCTATCTGTGCTGAAATGGGCGTACGGCCACTATGGTGATCAGCTCGTTTATGCATGCAGTTTTGGCATTGAGGGCATTGTCCTGATCGATCTTATTGCGAAAGTAAAAAAAGATGCAAGAATTGTCTTTTTAGATACAGGTCTGCATTTCAAGGAAACATACGACACCATTGATGCAGTTAAGGAAAGATATCCTGGTTTAGACATCGTGCTGAAAACACCTGAGCTGACGGTGGAAGAGCAGAATGAGCAGCATGGTGATAAATTATGGGAAACGAATCCTCAAAGCTGCTGTCATATGAGAAAGGTCATTCCATTGCAAGAGGCACTATCTGGCTATCCGGCATGGCTGTCTGGTTTAAGAAGAGAGCAGTCGCCTAAACGAGCAGGTACGAACTTCTTAAATAAGGATGAAAAATTCCAATCAGTCAAAGTATGTCCGCTCATCCACTGGACGTGGAAGGACATATGGAGATATGCGTCTAGAGAGGATCTTACTTATAATCCGCTGCATGACCAAGGATATCCAAGCATCGGGTGTGCACCTTGTACACAGCCGGCATTTACTGCTGATGATTTGCGTTCTGGAAGATGGTCAGGGACAGCAAAGACTGAGTGCGGATTACATGAGTAAGGGAGCATAATGTATGGAAATCGCCGCAATTTTATTTAGCTTATTCTTTGCTTTAAATATTGGCGCAAGCGGAGCAGCCGCTTCGATGGGCATCGCATATGGTTCAGGTGCGATCAAAAAGCCAATATACGCGCTCAGCGTTTGTGCAGTTGGAATATTAGCAGGTTCAGTGATTGGCGGCGGCGAGGTCGTCAAAACGATCAGCTCCGGGATTATGCCTGAATCTGTCATCACACTTGAAATTGTGTGTATCATCATTGGCTCGGCCGCATTATCACTTTTCATAGCGAACCTCTTGGCCATTCCTTTATCCACAAGTGAGGTCACAGTAGGAGCTGTGGTCGGTGTGGCAGCCGCATATAAAGTGCTGTATGTGAAATCGATCTTAGTCATTGTCTCTTTTTGGGTGATTATTCCGATTGTTGCCTTTGTTTTTACCTTTGCTGTTGTCAAAATCATCAGATTGTTCCCTAAACGGACATTATCCAAAAAAGGTACATTGATCTTATCTGTTGTTTTGATTATCAGTGGGTTTTTAGAAGCATTTTCAGCCGGCATGAACAATGTCGCCAATGCGGTCGGCCCGCTTGTCGCATCAGGTGTTTTATCAGTCGGGCAAGGAACCCTTTACGGCGGAATCTTTGTGGCCATTGGGGCGCTGCTTCTAGGAAGAAGGGTACTAGAAACAAACGGAAAGAAAATTACACGCTATCAAACGGGTGAAGGCATTCTATTATCGAGCACCGGTGCAGGACTTGTCATCGTCAGCTCTATATTCGGACTCCCTGTTCCCCTTACTCAAATTACCTCCTCGTCCATTATTGGGCTTGGTATGGCAAAGGGTGGACCGAACATTTTTCATAAACATGTTGTGAAAAAAATGCTGAAGGTATGGGTTGTGTCACCTTTCTTATCACTTAGTCTATCTTATTTGTTGGTAAGCCTTTTCTTAAAAGGAGACTATTACTCTATCTTTATCATGATGAGTGTACTGCTTGCTTCACTAGGTGCACTGAGTCTTATGAAGGCAGTTAAAAATGAGAGCAGCTCGATTCATGAACAGGGCGGCGGGATTTAAATATAAATCCGACTATTAACATCTAATAAATATGAACATTGAGAGGAAGATGAACAAATGAGTTTAACACCACATGGTGGCGTATTAATTAATCGAGTAAATGAAGAATTTGATCTAAGCACAGCTGCGAAAGAAATTGAGCTGGATGCCATCTCTTTTGCAGACCTTGAACTCATCGCCATTGGCGGGTATAGTCCAATTGAAGGGTTTTTAACGAAAGCTGATTATGAAGCAGTTGTCAGCAGTATGCGACTAGCAAGTGGTGTCGTTTGGTCTCTTCCGATTACTTTGCCTGTCACAAAGGAAAAAGCAGCGGAGATCAATCAAGGTGACATTGTTCGTCTATCGTATAATGGAACAGTATACGGGGTCATTGAGGTGGAAGATCAATACACACCTGATAAGGAAAAAGAAGCAGTGAATGTGTATAAAACAGATGACCGCAATCACCCAGGCGTGAAAAAATTATTTGAACGCGGTGATACGTATATTGGTGGTAAAATTACACTGACGAAACGCAGTGAAAAACCTTTCCCGCAATTTACGTATGAGCCAGAAGAAACAAGAAAACATTTTAAAGAAAACGGCTGGAAAACCATTGTTGGTTTCCAAACGAGAAACCCAGTCCATCGTGCGCATGAATACATTCAAAAGACAGCACTGGAAACAGTGGATGGTCTATTTCTAAATCCACTTGTTGGTGAAACAAAATCTGATGATATTCCAGCAGATGTAAGAATGAAAAGCTATCAAGTGTTGCTGAACGGTTATTACCCGAAAGACCGCGTCTTTTTAGGTGTTTTTCCTGCTGCCATGCGTTATGCTGGACCAAAGGAAGCGATTTTTCATGCGCTTGTGCGTAAAAATTATGGCTGTACACATTTTATTGTCGGCAGAGATCATGCAGGTGTTGGTGATTATTACGGCACATACGAAGCGCAGGAGCTATTTGAACAATTTACAAGCGAAGAAATTGGGATCACACCATTAAAATTTGAGCACAGCTTTTACTGCAATACATGTGAAGCCATGGCAACACCAAAAACATGCCCACATGATAAAAGCGAACATGTCATTCTCTCAGGTACAAAGGTAAGAACGATGCTGAGAAATGGTGAATTACCACCGAGCACGTTCAGCCGAAAAGAAGTCATTGAAACATTAATCGAAGGATTAAAAACGACGGTATCTTAAAGGAGGATATGACATGAGCAACGAACATATCGTGTGGCATGATTCATCTATTACTAAAAAAGAATATCAACAGAAAAACAACCATACAAGCGGGATCATTTGGCTGACAGGACTAAGCGGTTCAGGTAAATCGACGATCGCCAACGCAGCGGCTCGAGAGCTGTTTGAACAGGGGTACCAAGTGACAGTCCTTGATGGCGATAACGTACGCCATGGACTCAATAAAGACTTAGGCTTTTCAGATGACGACAGAAAAGAGAACATTCGGCGCATCGGTGAAGTGGCGAAATTATTTGTTGAGCAAGGAACGATTGTCATTACTGCTTTTATTTCACCATTTCAAGAAGACCGCCAAATCGTAAGACAGTTAGTCGAAGACGGAGAATTTCACGAAGTGTTTGTGAAATGTGATCTGAACGTGTGTGAAGAGCGTGATCCAAAGGGATTATATAAAAAAGCAAGAAACGGCGAAATTCCATTTTTCACGGGAATCGATTCACCATACGAAGAGCCAGCTGCGCCTGAGCTCGTCCTAGATACAGGTGAATTATCACGCGAGGAGTCAAAACAGCGCCTTGTTGATTATGTAAAGGATAAAACGAAATAATCGCCTGATGGCAGGGGGAGAAAGCAAGATGGGGAAAGTATACATTGTTGGTGCCGGACCGGGTGACCCAGACTTAATTACGCTAAAGGCCCATAAGGCAATACAGCAGGCAGATGTCATTTTATATGATCGTCTTGTCAATCAAGAGATTCTTGCCCATGCCAAACCGGAGGCGGAGTTGATCTATTGCGGCAAACTGCCGAATCATCATACGATGAGACAGGAAGCGATTAATGAAGCACTTGTTGCTCATGCGAAGGAAGGGAACATAGTCGTTCGTCTAAAAGGCGGTGATCCCTTTGTATTTGGCCGTGGCGGTGAAGAAATCGAATGCTTAGCTGAGCATGGTATTCCGTATGAAGTTGTCCCAGGGATTACTTCTGGCATTGCAGCCGCTGCTTATGCAGGCATTCCAGTCACGCACCGAGAATTCAGCTCAAATGTTGCGTTTGTGACAGGGCATTATCAAAAGGATGAACATTTTGAAGAAAAGTGGGAAGCGCTGGCGACGGGGATAGATACCCTTGTCATTTACATGGGCGTCAAAAACGTGGAAAGAGTCCAGCGGCTGCTTTTGAAAAATGGGCGGAATCCTGAAACCCCAGCTGCGTTTATTCACTGGGGAACGACCACAAGGCAAAAGACGACTTGCTGCACGGTGGCGACACTATCTGAAACGGTTGAAAAAGAAGGGATCGAGCACCCAAGTTTAATCGTGGTAGGAGATGTTGTTCACTTTCATCAAAAGTTGAACTGGTTTGAACCAGCACTGATTGAGAAATGAGAACAAAGGTGAAAAGACACGTGTAGACATCGTGTCTTTTCGTCTGAATAAAACTAAGGTCGCAAGGAGGAGTCAAATGAAACAAGCTGTCCTTTATGTTGGGCATGGAAGCAGGGTAAAAGAAGCACAGGATAAAGCCATTTCTTTTATGAAAAGCTGTATGCCGTTAGTGGAAGCAGATATCCAAGAAATTTGTTTTTTAGAGTTGACGGACCCTTCAATCGAAGAAGGGTTTGAGACTTGTGTACAAAAAGGAGCAACCCACATTGCGATCGTCCCGCTCCTCCTTTTAACTGCCATGCATGCCAAATCAGATATTCCAGATGAGATTGTGAAAGTACAAAAACGTTTCCCACAAGTGAAGGTGACATATGGAAGACCTATAGGCGTGAACCAAGAAGTCACGAAAGCGGTTATCGCAAGGATTGAAGAAGCAGGATACAAGGGAGAGCACGCAAAAATTCTCTTAATTGGCCGTGGAAGCTCTGATCCAGATGTAAAGCGGGATGTGTTTGGCATTGCAGATGATGTCCGAAGCATGTTACCTTGTGCAGAGGTTTTTCCGTGTTTTATTACAGCGTGTGAACCGAATTATCGTGACGTCTTAGCACAGTTAACAGTAGATGATGATACGCCTGTCTATCTCGTGCCTTATCTTTTATTTACCGGCATTTTAATGAAAGAGATTGAGAGTGAAGCGAATCAGGCGAGAGAGCGGCTGCGAGATGTCCGTGTCTGCCGATATATTGGGTTTCATCCCCATGTAAAAGCAGCTTATATTGAACGTGTGCAGGAAACCATCTTAAACAAAGAGGATGCGTTTCGTTTTCAAGGAGAAAGCCATGCTTCCAGTTCATCTTGATCTAACCAATAAACACGTGCTAATTGCCGGCGGTGGAAGGGTTGCGGCTAGAAGGACGAGTGCGCTATGCATGGAGCCATGCAACATAACCATTGTGAGCCCTGACATTTGTGATGAAATGGCGAATCTCATTGAGACATATCAACTGACTTGGAAGAAAAAGAAAGTGGATGCGGAAGATGTAAAGGATGCATTTTTAATTGTTGCTGCTACAGATGATGCTTCAGTAAACGAGTGGATGACGCAATCAGCGCTTCCGCATCAGCTCGTCAACTGTGTGAGCCAGTCAGAGCTAGGCAATGTGATTGTGCCAAAGGTTGTAAGGGCAGGAAAAGTGACAATCTCCATATCTACGAGTGGTGCAAGCCCAGCCCGCACTAAACAGCTGGCTGCGGCCATTGAGACCTTGCTTGAACAAGAGGATGTAGATGCACTGGATGAGCTCTATATAGAAAGAAAAAAAAGACAAAGAAAAAGCCGATAAAATCTCATCTAAAGATTTAATCGGCTCTTTTTTATTTTCTCAGCTTTAGGACAACATCCTCATCAGGCGTCACAAACAACGTTTGCTGTTGATCATACGTGACAAAGCCCGGTTTTGCTCCGTTTGGTTTTTTCACATGCCGGATTTTCGTATAATCGACAGGGACGGAGCTTGATTCTTTTGCCTTCGAGAAGTAGGCAGCAATTTGTGCCGCTTCAAGCAAGGTTTGTTCATCAGGCGCTTTGTGACGAATGACGACATGTGATCCAGGAATATCCTTTGTGTGCAGCCAAATGTCATCACGAGCTGCCGCCTTTGTGGTCAAATATTCGTTTTGCTTGTTGTTTTTTCCGACGAGAATCGGAACACCTTGAGAGGATTCATATGCTTCAAGCTGAATGGCCGATGGTTTCTTCTTTTTGGCGTTGCGTTTTTGTTTGGGACGCAAATATTTTCCTTCCACCAGTTCTTCTCTTATTTCCTCTAAATCTTTTGGTGAGGCAGAGGACAGCTGCTGGATCAGCTCGTCAAAATAAACAATTTCTTCATGTGTTCGCTTGATTTGTTCATTTACGGCCTCTACTGCATTTTTTGCCTTTTGGTATTTTGTAAAATACGCTTGTGCATTTTCAGAAGGGGTTTTGTTTGTTTTGAGCGGGATCGTGATCTCTCCGCCTTCTTCATCATAATAATTGATAACAGTCGCTTCTTTATCCCCTTTTTTAATCGCATATATATTGGCAGTAAGCAATTCACCATAAAGCTGATACTTATGCGCATTTTGAGATTCTTCAAGCGTTCTTTTTAGTTTTTTCAGCTTGTTTTCATTTTTCTTTTTTTCATTCGCAACAAAACGTTCAAGGTCAGCCGCCTGCTGTTTGACTCTGTCTCTTTCAGCTTTTCCGAAATAAAAACGGTCAAGTAGCTCACTAAGAGAATCAAACGTCTTCATGTCACCATCGACGTGCTGAAGTTCTAATAAATAAAAATACTCTTTCCCATCTTTTCTCGTGAGCTGAGGGGTAAAAGAATGCGCCTGAATGAGCTGAAACATCTCGAGCAATGTACTTGGAATCGTTTCCTGATTGGCAAGACCGGCCCTGTGGACAGCTTCCTTAGCAAACAGCGGAGAAACCCCAGAGAATGTATCGACAATTTGATTGGCGATTTTCCCTTCTTGAAAACGTAAATGCTTTAAAATATCTTCCTTCGTCACGTCAAAAGGATTCAGCTTTTGCTGTGCCGGCGGCAGAAGATATTGATGTCCGGGCAGCACCGTTCGATAGCTGTTCACAGATGGAGAAAGATGTTTCAGTCCGTCAATGATCTGCTCCGTTTCGTCCTCCACGAGAATTAAGTTGCTGTGCCGGCCCATAATTTCAATATACAGCTTACGGGTTTGTTCATCGCCAATTTCATTTCGGCTTCGCACGTGCAGCACGATCACCCGATCTAACCCGATTTGTTCAAAACGTTCAATGAACCCACCCTCAAGATGTTTTCTGAGGAGCATACAAAACATTGGCGGTTCGCTCGGATTATCATCATGGTGCTCAGTGAGCTGTACCCTTGCATAGCTCGGGTGAGCGGATAAAAGAAGCTTATGATTCTTCCCCTTTGACCGGATATGAAAAATCAGCTCATGCTTGTATGGCTGATGTATTTTCGAAATTCTTCCGCCAGTTAATGTTTCTTGCAATTCATTTGTCATACCGTATGTAAAAATGCCGTCAAATGACATGTTGGATACACCCTCTTTTTTCACACAAATCTACTGAAAGAACCTTACGTTTTCTCGTTCTTTAGGCAGTCTTATTATTATAGCATGATTTAGGACGAGTCTGAATAAACTGGCTTATAGAACACTGCATAAGAGAGAGAACAAAAGAGGAGTGGACGAGGTCAAATGAATTGGCATGAACTGAACCAAACCGATTTATTAAAAACAATGAATACATCGATAGGTGACGGACTGTCAGAAAAAGATGTGCAAAAGCGGCTTGAAAAGCATGGGCCAAATGAATTGCAGGAAGGGAAAAAGGCGTCGGCGTTCGTTATTTTTTTAGCGCAATTTAAAGACTTTATGGTGTTAATCCTGCTTGCGGCAACGATTATTTCTGCTTTTTTAGGTGAATACATTGATGCTGTGGCGATTGTGGCGATTGTGCTGATAAATGGTGTGCTTGGCTTTTATCAGGAACGCCGTGCGGAAAAGTCCCTCCAAGCACTAAAGGAATTATCAACGCCGCATGTCTATGCAAGGAGAAACAATGAATGGGTCAAGATCCCATCCAAGCACCTCGTGCCGGGAGATATTGTGAAGTTTTCAAGCGGGGACCGAATTGGGGCAGATATCAGATTACTAGAAACAAAGAGTTTGGAAATCGAAGAATCTGCCCTCACCGGAGAGTCTATCCCAGCGGTCAAACATGCGAGTCCGCTCTCGCGAGATCATGTCTCACTTGGAGATTTGACGAACATGGCCTTTATGGGGACGCTTGTCACAAGAGGAAGCGGTGTAGGGGTTGTCATTGGTACAGGGATGAATACGGCGATGGGACAAATTGCCGGTATGCTTGATTCAGCAGGTAATATGGAAACACCGCTGCAAAGACGCCTTGAGCAGCTGGGGAAAATTTTAATTGTTGCTGCATTATTTTTAACTGTGCTTGTGGTTGTTCTTGGTGTGGTGCAAGGTCATGATTTGTATCATATGTTCTTAGCGGGTGTATCTCTCGCTGTTGCTGCGATTCCAGAAGGACTGCCGGCGATCGTCACTGTCGCACTTTCCCTAGGTGTGCAGCGGATGATTAAACAAAAATCCATTGTCAGAAAGCTGCCGGCTGTGGAAACACTCGGCTGCGCCTCGATTATTTGCTCAGATAAAACAGGCACAATGACACAAAATAAAATGACAGTGACACATGTATGGGCAGAGGGGAAAACGTGGAATATTTCTGGCACTGGGTACGAGCCGTCAGGTGATTTTACCTTAAACGGAGAACTTGTCCATGTCGACAAACATCCAAGCCTGCAAAAGGTGCTATTATACGGAGCACTTTGTAATACATCGACCATCGTTGAAAAAGACGGAGAGATGAGACTTGATGGTGATCCGACAGAAGGAGCACTTCTAACCGCTGCGCGTAAAGCGGGTTTTACAGAGCAATTCATCGAAGCGGGATTTCGTGTGGTGGAGGAATTCCCTTTTGACTCTGAAAGAAAAATGATGTCAGTCGTCGTGGAAACGAATCAGAAGGAGCGGTATGTCATTGCCAAAGGGGCGCCAGATGTGCTGATGAACCGTTCAAGTCATATGATGCACGACGGACGCACCGCCTCATTTTCAAAGGCCCACCGGCAAGAAACAGAAGCTGCCATTCAAGGTTTAGCAAGACAAGCGCTTAGAACCATTGCGATTGCATATAAAAAAGTAAGCCTGACAGAAAAAATCACCTCTGTTCAGCAGGCAGAAACTGGCCTCACATTTATCGGTCTAGA
The DNA here is from genome assembly GCF_038593395.1 of Bacillus sp. FSL R5-0397. Classification (NCBI taxonomy): domain Bacteria; kingdom Bacillati; phylum Bacillota; class Bacilli; order Caryophanales; family Bacillaceae; genus Bacillus; species Bacillus sp. FSL R5-0397. The sequence continues at coordinate 1,511,672 of NZ_CP151992.1, forward strand.
GGGCATGATTGATCCACCTCGTCCTGAAGTGAGACGAGCGATTAAAGAATGCCGGGATGCTGGCATTAAAACAGTGATGATTACAGGCGATCACGTAGAAACGGCTAAAGCGATCGCTAAAGATTTAAGTCTCTTACCGAAGCAAGGAAAGGTGCTTGATGGAAAAGCTCTGGATCAGCTAAGCGACAAAGAGCTGGAGCAAACAGCAGAAGATGTGTACGTCTTTGCCCGTGTATCACCTGAGCATAAACTGAGAATTGTGAAGGCCTATCAAAAAAATGGCCATATTGTCGCGATGACAGGTGATGGGGTGAATGATGCGCCAGCGATTAAACAGGCGGATATCGGCATATCCATGGGGATTACCGGAACAGACGTTGCCAAAGAAGCTTCTTCTCTTATTTTGCTTGATGACAACTTTGCGACCATTAAATCCGCTATTAAAGAGGGCCGGAATATTTATGAAAACATTCGCAAATTTGTCCGCTATTTGCTGGCATCGAATGTGGGAGAGATTTTGGTCATGCTGTTTGCGATGCTTCTTGCGCTTCCATTGCCTCTCGTTCCAATTCAAATTTTGTGGGTAAACCTTGTCACAGACGGCTTGCCGGCTATGGCACTTGGAATGGATAAACCAGAAGGCGATGTCATGAAGAGAAAGCCGCGGAACATGAAAGAGGGGATTTTTGCAAGAGGGCTTGGTTGGAAGGTCATATCAAGAGGGTTTCTGATCGGGATTGCCACTTTGTTAGCCTTTATGTTTGTGTATCACCGTGATCCGAACAATCTTCAATATGCGCAGACGGTTGCATTCAGCACACTCGTTTTGGCGCAGCTCATTCATGTGTTTGACTGCCGCAGTGAACGGTCTATTTTTGAACGCAATCCATTCGGGAATATGTACTTGATCGGCGCCGTTGTGTCTTCCCTTCTGCTGATGCTTGTGGTCATTTATTATCCGCCGCTTCAGCCAATTTTCAAAACGGTGGCGGTCGCACCAGTCGATTGGCTTCTGATCATCGGTATGTCTGCATTGCCAACTTTTTTACTGGCGGGATCACTTTTGACAAGAAAAAAATAATTGGTTATGGTATAATTTTGAGGTAATAGTGTCTGCTATTACCTTTTTCATTTTATTAATATGAAAGAATTGGGTGTTTTCACATGATACGCAGTATGACGGGATTCGGCCAAGCGAGTAAAACGGATGGAGAACTGACAGTGTCAGTTGAGCTAAAATCGGTCAATCACCGTTTTAAAGAGGTTCATGCCCGTTTGCCGAGGCCGCTTTTATATTTCGAAGATACATTAAAAAAAATCATTCTTCGTCACGTGCAGCGCGGTCGAATTGAGCTGTTTGTTACGATTGAAGGCGGTAAACTTGCAAGCCGGTCTTTACAGATTGACTGGCCGCTGCTTGATGAATATATGAAAGCCGCAAAAGACCTTGAGGACCGCTATCATATCTCAGGTATTCAGCATGCACATGACTTACTGAAGCTGGAACAGGCTGTTCAGGTGGAAGAGTCAGTCAGCCGGAATGAGCAGCTGGAGCATTTGCTGATTGACACTTGTGAAGAAGCTGTCAAGGAGCTTTGCTTTATGAGAGAGCAGGAGGGAACATCACTTCAAAAAGACTGTGAACTCAGGCTGTCTGAACTCGAGGCATTTACAGAAGAAATCAAAGTGTTTGCACCAGAGGTTGTGAGTCAGTACAAAGAACGATTGAATCAAAGATTGCAAGAATGGATCGGAGAGGCGCTTGAAGAGAGCAGACTGACCACAGAAGCGGCCATCTTTGCTGATCGCTGTGACATTACAGAAGAGATTACCAGGCTGAAAAGTCATTTTCAGCAGTTCCAGCAAATTTTGACGCAAGGCGGCGCTGCCGGACGAAAGCTTGACTTTCTTGTACAGGAGCTCAACCGTGAAGTGAACACGATTGGATCAAAAGCAAACCATCACCATTTAACAAAGCTGGTGGTTGAAATGAAAAGCGCTATTGAAAAAATAAAAGAACAAGTGCAAAATATAGAATAGTCATTGTGTATGCTGTTTACAGTGCGTCTCTTTCGGCGAGACTAGAGACGTTTATATTACAGGGGGACGAAAGAAGATGACCATAAAGTTGATCAATATCGGATTTGGAAACATCATTTCAGCGAATCGGATGATTTCGATCGTCAGTCCGGAATCAGCACCGATTAAACGAATGATACAAGACGCAAGAGATCGAGGCATGCTCATTGATGCGACATACGGAAGAAGAACCCGTGCTGTTGTCATTATGGACAGTGACCATGTCATCTTATCTGCCGTTCAGCCTGAGACTGTCGCGCAAAGACTTTCTGTAAAAGAAGAAATCATAGATGAAGGGCAGGGGTAATACGCCATTATGAAAGAAAGAGGACTTTTAATCGTTCTCTCTGGACCTTCGGGAGTTGGAAAAGGAACGGTCAGACAAGCCATTTTCTCCCAGGAAGATACGAAATTTGAATACTCTATTTCTGTGACAACCCGCAAACCGCGTGAAGGTGAAAGAAATGGTGTTGATTATTTCTTTAAAACCAGGGAAGAATTTGAACATATGATTGAAAACAAAAAGCTGTTAGAATGGGCAGAATATGTCGGGAATTACTACGGCACGCCTGTTGACTATGTAGAACAAACATTGAGCGAAGGAAAAGATGTTTTCCTTGAAATCGAAGTGCAAGGTGCACTTCAAGTAAGAGAAGCATTCCCGGAAGGTCTCTTTATTTTCCTTGCACCGCCAAGTCTTTCAGAACTTCAAAACCGCATTATTACACGCGGGACAGAATCTGAGGATCTCATCCGTAACCGAATGGCTGCTGCAAAAGAAGAAATTGAAATGATGGATGCTTATGACTATGTCGTTGAAAACGACGATGTCGAGCTTGCATGTGAAAGAATTAAAGCGATCGTCCTTGCAGAGCACCTGCGAAGAGACAGAGTCGCACCAAGATATAAAAAAATGCTGGGGGTAGAATAAACCATGTTAGATCCTTCAATTGACTCATTGATGAACAAACTTGACTCAAAATATACACTTGTCACAGTGTCTGCACGCCGTGCACGTGAAATGCAAATCCATCAAGATCAACAAATCGAAAACACAAAATCCTATAAATTTGTAGGGAAAGCTCTTGAAGAAATCGATGCTGGTCTTTTGACATTTGAAAAAGAAGAGCAAGAATAACATCGCTTCTGCTATGCAGATACGATACGTTCAAAAAAGTCAAAACTATGATTGGTTTTGACTTTTTTGAATTGTAGACGAATTTGTGAAAAAGGCCGTTAAGGGGGACAAACAAATGTTACAGTCAAAAAATATTTTACTCGGCGTCAGCGGAGGAATCGCCGTATATAAAGCAGCTGCACTCACTAGTAAACTCGTACAGGCAGGCGCAAACGTAAGAGTGATTATGACAGAATCTGCCCGTGAGTTTGTGTCTCCGCTCACCTTTCAAGCCCTATCTCGGCATGAGGTGTATGTGGATACATTTAAAGAAAATAATCCAAAAGTCATAGCGCATATTGATGTAGCTGACTGGGCCGATCTCATTCTTGTTGCCCCTGCAACAGCACATACCATTGGTAAAATGGCCGCAGGACTTGCTGATGATATGCTCACAACGACCTTGCTTGCTTCAACAGCTCCTGTATGGGTTGCACCGGCTATGAATGTGCACATGTATGACCATCCAGCTGTCAAGCGGAACATCCGCACTTTATATGAAGACGGCTACCGGTTTATAGAGCCAAGTGAAGGCTATTTAGCATGCGGCTACATTGGAAAAGGACGCTTAGAGGAGCCTGAAAAAATTGTTGAACAAATCCGTGCGTTTTTTGATGAGCCAACCAGCTTGCCGCTTTCAGGCAAAAAAGTCGTGGTCACAGCTGGCCCTACACGAGAAGTGATCGACCCTGTTCGTTTCCTTTCAAATCGATCTTCTGGGAAAATGGGCTATGCCATTGCAGAAGCTGCCGAGCAAATGGGGGCTGATGTCACGCTCATTTCAGGACCTGTTTCGTTAACTGCGCCTGAGCATGTGAATGTGGTGCAAGTGGAATCGGCTGAGGAGATGTATCAAGCAGCGTTAGAGGTGTACGAGAAAGCAGATATAGTGATTAAATCAGCAGCCGTTGCCGATTATACGCCCGTCACGACGTATTCTCATAAAATGAAAAAACAAGACGGTGAACTAGCGGTTGAATTTAAGCGGACGAAAGATATTTTAAAAGAGCTTGGGAAAAGAAAAGAACATCAGGTGCTAGTCGGCTTTGCAGCTGAGACGCAGGATGTTGAATACTATGCGAAAAAGAAAATCGAATCCAAGCATTTAGATATGATTGTCGCGAACAATGTTGCAGCAGAGGGCGCAGGCTTTGGCACAGATACAAATGTCGCAGCATTGATCAAAGCAGACGGAACAAAAAAAGAGCTGCCAATGATGAGCAAAAAAGATCTTGCCTTTGAAATCTTACAGGAGGCAAAGCAGCTGCTGCCAAAAGAGCGTGATCGAGCATGATTGCTGAAGTGATCGTCGATGTCACAACGAAAGCCATTGACAGGCCATTTGACTATCGTGTGCCAGACCGCTTTAAAGGCCTTGTCAAGGCTGGTATGAGGGTAGTGGTTCCTTTTGGCCCAAGGAAGATTCAAGGGTTTGTGACAAAAATCAAAGAAGAAACAGACGTACAGTCAGGAAACATCAAGGACATTGTCGATTTATTTGATTTATCTCCTGTTCTGACAGATGAGCTATTGGAGCTTTCCCACTGGCTGACGGAAAAAACATTGTCCTATCATATTACGGCGCTTCAATCGATGCTTCCAGCAGCGATGAAAGCCAAATATGAAAAAGAAATTCAGGTGTTATCAGCTGAGGAACTTCCGCAGTCATTGAAAGAGCTTTTCGGTCAGCAAGAGAGCATCCTTTACGCTGACATTCCGCCTGAACAGCTGAAGCCTATTCAAAAGCATGTCCAAAAAGGCCATCTAGAAGTCAGATATCACGTCTCACAAAAATCCGGAAAGAAAAAGGTGCGGACACTTCAGGTAGCAGTTACGAAAGAAAAACTTGAAGAAAAACAGAAGCAGTTAAAGAAAAATGCGGTGAAACAGAAGGCGCTGCTTACCTTTTTATTTCAAGCGAATGAAACGACGTTTTTAGCAAAAGATTTGCAGCAGCAAACAGGTGCTAGTTCTCAAACGATAAAAGCTTTGATTCAAGAAGGCCTGTTAACAGAAAGCTATGAAGAGATTTATCGAGATCCTTATCGGGATAGGGAGTTTACACCATCTACTCCTCTTGATCTCACAACAGAGCAAGCAGAAGCGGCAAAACCCATTCATCAAGCAGTGAGCGATGAAAAACATGAAACGTTTTTACTGCACGGGGTCACAGGAAGCGGTAAAACCGAAATTTATTTACAGACGATTGATCATGTCCTCCAAAAGGGAAAAGAAGCGATCGTCCTAGTTCCTGAAATTTCATTAACGCCTCAAATGGTCCAGCGTTTTAAAGAGCGCTTCGGCTCCAATGTGGCTGTCCTTCATAGCGGCTTATCGACTGGGGAAAAATACGATGAATGGCGGAAAATCCACCGCAAGGAAGTCAAACTTGTCGTTGGCGCAAGATCGGCTGTTTTTGCCCCGTTTGAGAATTTAGGAATGATCATTATAGATGAAGAACACGAATCTTCATATAAACAAGAAGAAATGCCTCGGTATCATGCGAAAGATGTGGCCATTGAACGAGCAGGGCGGCACCAATGTCCGGTTGTATTAGGCAGTGCAACGCCTTCACTTGAGTCATATGCGCGTGCGAAAAAGGGTGTGTATACACTGCTGACGCTCAAACGGCGCGTCAATCAGCAGCAGCTGCCGCACGTTTCTTTAATTGATATGAGAGAAGAATTAAGAAACGGCAACCGCTCCATGTTCTCAGAAGAATTAATGCTCAGGTTAAAAGAAGTACTTGAAAGGAAAGAGCAGGCGGTTTTATTTCTCAATAAAAGAGGTTATTCATCCTTTGTGATGTGCCGGGATTGCGGATATGTGGAACAATGTCCTCATTGTGAGATCTCTCTCACTTATCACCGCTTTCAAAAACGGCTGAAGTGCCATTACTGCGGTCACGAAGCTCCTGTACCTGCAGAATGTCCAGAATGCCATAGTGAGCATATTCGCTATTTTGGTACAGGCACGCAGCGTGTGGAAGAAGAGCTGACGAAGGTATTGCCAGAAGCAAGGGTCATCCGAATGGATGTAGATACAACCTCTCGGAAAGGTGCGCACGAAAAGCTTCTCACGTCCTTTGGTAATAAAGAAGCAGACATTCTGCTTGGGACGCAAATGATTGCAAAAGGATTAGACTTCCCAGATGTTACACTTGTCGGTGTCCTTAGTGCGGATACGTCTCTTCACATCCCTGATTTTCGTTCAAGTGAAAAAACGTTTCAGCTTCTTACACAAGTAAGCGGACGTGCGGGACGTCATGAAAAAGCGGGATCAGTCATTATTCAATCATATACACCTTCGCATTATAGTATTGAATTAACCAAACAGCATGATTATGAAGCCTTTTATGAGCAGGAGATGTTGCACCGTCGTCATCAGTCCTATCCGCCATTTTATTTTTTGGCGATGGTGACTGTATCACATGAAGAAGTGACAAAGGCAGCGCATGTCACAGACAAAATTGTTCAGTTCCTGAAAATGAATTGTGCACCGAATACAAGAATTCTCGGTCCTGCTGCTTCTCCGATCGCTAAGATCAAAGATAGATATCGATATCAATGCGTGATAAAATACAAAAGGGAAAATGAACTGGCAAGTTTATTACGAAAAATACAAGATCATTATCAAAAAGAAATGGAACAAAAACAGTTGATGATATCAATCGATATGAATCCATATATGATGATGTAAAACGGAGGTCTTTTCGTGGCAATCAAACCGATAGTCTTACATCCTGCAGACGTGCTTGAACAACAAACAGAGCTTGTTGATACATTCGATAAAAAACTGAAAAAACTGCTGGATGATATGTATGATACAATGCTTGAACTAGATGGAGTTGGCCTAGCCGCACCACAAATCGGCATCTCAAAAAGAATCGCCGTGGTCGATATCGGAGAAGATTCTGGGAGGATTGACTTAGTAAATCCTGAGATTCTTGAAGTGGAAGGGAGCCAGACAGACATTGAAGGCTGCCTGAGCTTTCCATCTTTGTACGGAACGGTTGAAAGACCAAATTATGTGAAGGTGAAAGCCTTTGATAAGAAAGGCAAACCATTTACAATAGAAGCAGAAGGATTTTTAGCAAGAGCTTTATTGCATGAAATTGATCACTTAGACGGCGTATTATTCACGTCGAAGATCATTCAAACGTATACAGAAAAAGAACTTGCGGAAATGGAAGGGTGAAGAAAATGGCACGTATCGTATTTATGGGAACCCCTGATTTCTCAGTACCTGTGCTGCAAACACTTATAACAGAAGGATACGAAGTGGTAGGGGTCGTCACACAGCCAGATCGCCCGAAAGGCAGAAAACGAGTGCTCACGCCACCTCCTGTAAAAGTAGAAGCCTTAAAACACGGCATTCCAGTTTTACAGCCTGAAAAGGTACGTCTTGATGAAGAAATTGATAAAGTGCTTGCGTTAAAGCCAGATTTGATCGTAACAGCAGCATTCGGACAAATTTTGCCAAAAAGATTACTTGATGAACCTGAATTTGGCTGTATCAACGTTCATGCCTCACTGCTGCCAGAACTAAGAGGCGGTGCACCGATCCATTATGCGATCCTGCAAGGCAAAAAGAAAACAGGCGTGACGATCATGTATATGGTAGAAAAGCTTGATGCAGGTGACATGATTAGCAAAGTAGAAGTAGAAATTGATGAATTAGACAACGTCGGAACACTGCACGATAAATTAAGTGTGGCTGGTGCGGCCTTATTAAAAGACACAGTTCCAAATGTGTTAAGCAGGTCTATCTCGCCAATTCCGCAAAATGAAGAGGCAGCAACGTATGCACCAAATATTAAGCGGGAGCAGGAAAGGTTAGACTGGACCAAGCCAGGAGAAGAGCTTTACAACCAAGTTCGCGGCTTAAATCCATGGCCAGTTGCCTATACTGAATGGAACGGTGCTAACTTAAAAGTATGGGAAGCGAAAAAAGTTCCGCTTCAAACACCAGAAGAACCTGGGAAAGTGATTGAGCTTCAAAAAGAAGGACCAGTCGTTGGAACAGGAAATCAGCAAGGCCTTTTATTAACGAGTGTACAGCCCGCTGGAAAGAAAAAAATGAGCGGTGAAGACTTCTTAAGAGGCGCAAATATCGAAATTGGACAGAAATTAGGGCTAATCAATGAAGAAAAGTAATGTGAGAGAAGTAGCACTAGACGCTTTAATCAAACTCGAACAAAATCAAGCCTACAGTAACTTGCTTTTGCAGTCAGTGATGAAAGAGAAAGAACTCTCCGATCAAGACAAACCGCTATTAACAGAACTTGTATACGGTACACTGCAAAACAAGCTGGCACTTGATTATATGCTCACACCCTTTGTGAAAAAACCGCAAAAAGTGGCTCCATGGGTGATGCAGCTTTTGCGGATGTCTCTTTATCAGATGGTTTATCTTGAAAAAATTCCAGATCGTGCAGCCATCCACGAAGCAGTGGAACTAACGAAAAAGCGCGGACATAAAGGTATTTCTTCACTAGTCAACGGCGTTCTTCGTTCTGTGCAAAGAGAAGGCGTGCCATCATTTGATGCGATCAAAGATCCGGTCAAGCGGCTATCGGTTGAGACAAGCCATCCATTGTGGCTCGTACAAGAATGGGTGGAGGCGTACGGTTTTGAAGCAGCAGAAAGCATGTGCCGTATTCATTTAGTCCCGCCAAAGCAGACATTGCGTGTCAATCAAATGAAAAAAACCCGCACTGCACTGCAGCAAGAACTCATGGATGCAGGAATTGAGACAGAGCTCGGCGATCTCTCTGAGGATGCACTCAAACTCATGAAAGGATCTATCGTATCCACTCCTTTCTTTCAAGAGGGCTTTGTCACGATCCAAGATGAAAGCTCCATGCTTGTCGCAAGAGCGCTGGACCCTCAGCCGGGAGAAATGGTGCTTGATGCCTGTGCCGCCCCTGGTGGTAAATCAACACATATTGCAGAGCGAATGAACGATGAGGGGAACATTGTGTCTCTTGATTTACATGAGCACAAAGTAAAACTGATCAAACAGGCGGCAAAGCGTCTGAACTTAACGCATATTGAGGCAAAAGCGCTTGATGCAAGAAAAGCATCCGACCATTATGATGATGCTTCGTTTGACCGTATTCTTATTGATGCACCATGTTCAGGTTTTGGCGTCATCAGACGAAAACCAGATATGAAATATACAAAGTCCTCGGAAGACTCAGCAAGACTTGCGACAATTCAGCAATCGATCTTGCATGAAACAGCCCAGCTGCTAAAGCCAGGCGGAACCCTTGTATACAGTACATGTACAATGGATCCAACAGAAAATCAACAAGTGATTCATGCGTTTTTACAAGAACACCAAGACTTCGAACCCGATCTATCTCTTAATGAACGGCTGCCTGAGCAGGTTGCTCCGTTTGTTCAAAACGGAAGTGTACAAATACTTCCTCATTATTTCGGAACAGATGGTTTCTTTATTTGCAGCATGAGAAAGAAGGGATAAAAAATGACAGAACAAAAACAAAAAGTAAGAAAAGAACTGAAAACAGACATGCCGTCGATCTACTCGTTTGAGCTAAATGAAATCAAAGACTGGTTAAAGGAACAAGGCGAAAAGCCTTTCCGTGCAACACAAATTTTTGAGTGGCTTTATGAAAAACGCGTCACATCCTTTGATGAAATGTCTAACCTTTCAAAGGAATTAAGAGAAAAATTAAAAGATCAATTCGCCATCACGACCTTAAAAACAGTGATCAAACAAACATCTCAAGATGGAACGATCAAGTTTTTATTTGAATTACACGATGGCTATACCATTGAAACCGTGCTAATGCGCCACGAATACGGCAACTCTGTCTGCGTCACAACACAGGTTGGCTGCCGGATTGGCTGTACATTCTGTGCATCTACACTTGGTGGATTGAAACGTAACCTTGAGGCGGGAGAAATTGTGGCCCAAGTCTTGAAAGTACAACAGGCGCTTGATGAAACAGATGAACGTGTCAGCTCAGTTGTCATTATGGGAATTGGCGAACCGTTTGATAACTTTGATGAAATGCTTGCATTCCTTAAAATAATTAACCATGACAACGGCTTAAATATTGGAGCACGTCATATTACGGTTTCGACGAGCGGGATCATTCCAAAGATTTATCAATTTGCGGATGAGCAAATGCAAATCAACTTTGCTGTCTCCCTGCACGCACCAAATACTGAAATTCGAAGCCGCCTCATGCCAATCAATAAGGCATACAAGCTGCCAAAATTAATGGAAGCTATCGAATACTACATTCAAAAAACAGGCAGACGCGTGAGCTTTGAATACGGTCTGTTTGGCGGAGTCAATGATCAAGTTCATCACGCAGAAGAACTTGCTGATTTATTAAAAGGAATCAAATGCCATGTAAACCTCATCCCAGTGAACTATGTACCAGAAAGAGATTACGTGAGAACACCAAGAGAACAAATCTTCCTATTTGAAAAAACGCTGAAAGAACGAGGCGTAAACGTAACGATTAGACGAGAGCAAGGCCATGATATTGATGCTGCTTGCGGTCAGCTAAGAGCGAAGGAGCGTCAGGAAGAGACGAGGTGACGAATGTTGATAAGGGCAGCCTTTCAAACCGATACAGGAAAAGTCCGTCAGCATAATGAAGATGATGCAGGTATTTTTGAAGCAAAAGAAGACACACTTCTAGCTGTTGTAGCAGATGGAATGGGAGGTCATCTTGCTGGTGATGTAGCCAGCAAGATGGCAGTTTCTTCTTTAAAAGAATACTGGCAGGAAACATCTTCAATTCCAAATAAACCAGCCGATCAAGAAAATTGGTTAATCTCAAAAATTAGCGACATTAATGACCAAGTATACGAACATGCGAAAAACAATGAGGAATGCCAAGGAATGGGGACGACCATCGTTTGTGCGCTCGTGCATTTGCAAACGGTCACAATTGCCCATATTGGTGACAGCCGCTGCTACTTGCTAAGAGAAGGCGCGCTGACCCAATTAACAGATGATCACTCACTAGTGAATGAGTTAGTGAAAACAGGAGAGATTTCAAAAGCGGATGCAGAATATCATCCAAGAAAAAATGTGCTGACCAAAGCGTTAGGAACGGATAAACACGTTCAAATTGATGCACGAACTTTTGAAGTGGATCCAGGAGATCAAATTTTGCTTTGCTCAGACGGATTATCGAATAAAGTAGAAGAAGAACATTTGATTCAGATTTTATCGCAAACAACCGCACCAGATGAAAAAGTAACAGAGTTAGTTCAAACAGCGAATGACAACGGCGGTGAAGATAACATTACAGCAGTACTGTTAGAAATCTCCTCCCAAACAGAGGAGGGTGACAGCAAGTGTTGATCGGAAAAAGGATCAGCGGCCGTTATCAAATTCTTCGCGCCATAGGCGGAGGTGGAATGGCCAACGTTTATTTGGCGGAGGATATGATTTTAGATCGCGAAGTGGCGATTAAAATTTTACGGTTTGACTTTGCAAGCGATGATGATTTTATTAGACGGTTCCGGAGAGAAGCGCAATCAGCAGCCAGCTTAGATCATCCGAATATTGTCAGTATCTACGATGTAGGAGAAGAAGATGACATTTATTATATTGTCATGGAATATGTCGAAGGGATGACGCTGAAAGAATACATACACGCCAATGGACCGCTTCATCCAAAAGAAGCCGTTCGCATTATGGAGCAAGTCGTTGCGGCGATGGAAGAAGCCCATGCGAAACAGCTCGTCCATAGAGACATTAAGCCTCACAATATATTAATAGACAACTTGGGGAATATCAAAGTCACTGATTTTGGCATTGCCATGGCACTTAGCTCAGCGACCATTACCCATACGAATTCTGTTCTTGGCTCCGTGCATTATTTGTCCCCAGAGCAAGCGCGCGGCGGTCTTGCAACGAAAAAGTCAGACATTTATTCACTTGGTATTGTTCTTTATGAGCTGATTTCAGGACGCATGCCATTTGAAGGAGAATCCGCTGTCAGTGTCGCACTGAAGCATTTGCAATCAGAGCCGCCATCTGTGAGAAGGTGGAATCCATCTGTACCACAAAGCGTGGAGAACATCATTTTAAAATCGATGGCCAAAGATCCATTCTATCGATACGAAGATGCATCTGAAATGCAAAAAGACTTAAAAACGGCTTTTGACCCTGCAAGACTAAAAGAAAAGCGCTTTGTCATTGAAGAAGATCATGAAGCAACAAAAGCCATTCCTATTATAAAAGATCATCAAGTCGATCAAGACAATGAAAAAACAGCCGTCCACCCGGTTCAAAAACCAAAGAAAAAAGAGAAACAAAAGCCGAAGAAAAAACGGAAAAAATGGCCGTGGATTGTAGCGTCGATCTTATTTATTTTGACGGCTGCGACCATTTTAGCGATCACGGTCTTCCCAGGATTACTCTTTCCAAAAGACGTAGAGGTAACCGATGTTTCTGGCATGACGGTTGAAAAAGCGGAAGACACCTTGAAGAAAGCCGGATTTACCGTCGCTTCTGAACCCATTGATATTGCCGACGAGAAGATTGAAAAAGGGCTGGTTGTCAAAACAGACCCGAAAATCGGAACAAAGGTAAAAGAAGGGACAGAAATTCAGCTTTATCAAAGTACAGGTAAAGAAAAAACCGAATTACCTGATGTAACAGGTGAAAAGGTCGAGAAAGCAAAAGAACTATTAGAGAAAAAAGGTTTTAAACAGGTTGTTGTAGAGGAAGTGAATGATAATGACACAGAATCAGGCATTGTCATGGAACAGAAACCTTCCGCAAATACAGAACTTGTCGCAGCAGATGAAGAAGTCACATTGACCGTCAGTATAGGCCCTGCCGATATTACCTTACGGGATTTAACGACGTATAGTAAACAGGCCGCATCAAATTATCTAGAGGATAATGGACTAAAGTTAGATGAAAAAGAAGCATATTCTGACGATGTGCCAAAAGGTGAGGTCATGAAGCAGGAACCGGGAGCGGGGACAGCTGTTAAACCTGGTGATACGGTTAAAATTACGTTCTCTCTTGGCCCAAAAGAGAAACCGGCTAAAACGGTGACTGAAAAGATTGCGATCCCGTATGAACCAGAAACAGAAGGACAAGAAATGAATGTTCAAATATCTATTGATGACGCAGAACATAGCATTTCTGATTTATATGAAACCTTTAAAATCACTGCGCCCACTGAGCGAACGATTAAATTTAAGATAGAACCTGGTCAAAAAGGATACTATCAGGTGACAGTGGATGATAAAGTAGTGAGCTCCAAAACGATTGAATACCCTGATGATGAATAAAGGAGGGACTTTATGCCTGAGGGCAAAATTATTAAAGCATTAAGCGGATTTTATTATGTGCTGGATGAGTCTCTAGAAAGTGGCAAAGTAATTCAGTGTAGAGCAAGAGGGATTTTTCGTAAAAACAAAATAACCCCGCTTGTTGGAGATTATGTCGTCTATCAAGCAGATAACGATAAGGAAGGCTATTTGCTGGAAGTAAAAGAGCGGACCAATGAGCTGATTCGCCCGCCTATTAGCAACGTTGATCAAGCGGTGCTCGTTTTCTCAGCAGCAGAGCCGACCTTTAGTACATCGCTGTTAGACAGATTCCTAGTGCTTGTTGAAGAGAGCCAGATTGAACCGATTATCTGCATCACAAAAATGGACTTGTTGAAAACAGACCAAGAGCGAGAAACGATTCAAGCCTATGCAGAAGACTATCGCCAAATTGGATACGACGTTCATTTAACATCGACAATCGAAGGGGATGGAATTGAAAAACTGACCCCGCATTTCCATCACAAAATTACTGTATTTGCAGGTCAATCAGGTGTAGGGAAGTCTTCTCTCTTAAATGCGATGAGTCCTGATTTAGCACTGAAAACAAATGATATTTCCTCCCATCTTGGCAGGGGGAAACATACAACAAGACATGTGGAACTCATTCGAACGGCTGAAGGGCTCATTGCCGATACACCAGGATTTAGCTCGCTTGAATTTACAGGTATCGAAGCGGAAGATTTAGGGCTCTATTTCTTAGAAATCAGAGAGAAGAGTGCAGAATGTAAATTCAGGGGCTGTTTGCACGTAAAAGAGCCTGGATGTGCGGTAAAAGAGGCAGTAGAACACGATCGCATCAGAGAGTATCGCTATCAGCATTATTTAGAGTTTTTAACTGAAATTAAAGACAGAAAGCCGAGGTACTAAATCATGGTTTATATTGCCCCATCCATTTTATCAGCCGATTTTGCCAATCTGGAGAAAGATATCCGTGATGTGGAAAAAGGTGGAGCGGATTATATTCATATTGATGTGATGGACGGTCATTTTGTACCGAATATGACATTTGGACCAAATGTAGTGGAGGCGATCAGGCCGCATACAAAGCTGCCGCTCGATGTTCACTTAATGATTGAGCAGCCAGACCAGTATATCCCTGCATTTGCAAAAGCGGGCGCTGATATTATTTCTGTTCATGTTGAAGCGTGTCCACACTTACATCGCACAATTCAGCATATAAAAGAACAAGGTGTCAAAGCAGGGGTTGTTTTAAACCCGCACACACCCGTTTCTCAAATCGCGCATGTATTAGAGGATGTTGACCTCGTCTTATTCATGACGGTGAACCCTGGTTTTGGCGGACAGGCGTTTATTCCCTCTGTTCTCTCAAAGGTAAAAGAAGTAAAGACACTTAGTGAACAAAAAGGCTTAACTGATTTACTCATTGAAATAGATGGCGGTGTCAATGTAGAGACAGCAAAGAGCTGCAAAGAAGCAGGCGCTAATCTACTTGTTGCCGGCTCAGCGGTATATGGGAAAGATGACCGCGCGGCGGCCATTCAGGCCATTCGAGAAGCATAAGAAAAAGAACCAAAGTCATTGTGATCTTTGGTTCTTTTTCAATGGAGAGGAGCGTAATCATGCACATACATATCGTAGCCGGCGGTCCTTTTGCGTACATCCCGCCGCTTGATCATGAAGCATCTGAGGAGGACATTCTCTGGGTCGGCGTAGATCGGGGAACCCTTTTCTTACTAGAGCACGGCATTGTACCTGATAGAGCATTTGGTGATTTTGATAGTGTGACAGAAGAAGAGCTTCATGAACTGAAAAAGAAATTGCCTGCACTCAATCTATTTCAGGCAGAGAAAGATGAAACGGATTTAGAACTTGCGCTGAACTGGTCTTTGCGTCAGAATCCAGCACATATTCAAATTTACGGCATCACAGGCGGAAGAGCAGATCATTTTCTTGGGAATATCCATCTCCTTTACAAAGGCATTCAGCATAAACAGAGCATGACCCTTGTAGATAAACAAAATATCATTCAAATGTTTGGACCTGGTACATACGAAATCAAACAAGACCCCGATAAAAAATATGTGTCGTTTTTGCCCTTCGGTACATCGGTTGAAAAGCTGACATTAAAAGGTTTCAAATATCCTCTGAAAAATTGTCATATTGAGCCTGGTTCCACACTATGTATTAGTAACGAACTCATCCACTCAAATGGTACTTTTTCTTTTCATGAAGGCATATTAATAATGGTAAGAAGCAAAGATTGACCAACCTATCAATGTGGATGGCTGATTAAGCTCAATTGTGCTGCAAGCGGTACTTTTAGGAGGGGGACAAAATGAAATTTTATACAATCAAACTGCCTAGATTTCTTGGCGGCATTGTCCGTGCGATGCTTGGTTCATTTAAGAAAGATTAATGAGTAATCTCCTTTATTTCCACATAAAAACGCCTGCTACAGTTAAATGTAGCAGGCGTTTACTCTTGCTTATACACGCTCAACTTTACCAGATTTCAAAGCTCGAGCTGATACATATACTCTTTTAGGCTTACCGTCCACTAGAATACGAACTTTTTGAAGGTTCGCGCCCCATGTACGTTTTGTAGAGTTCATTGCGTGAGAACGGTTGTTCCCAGCTTTTGTTTTTCTGCCTGTAATAACGCATTTACGTGCCATTTGTTTCCCTCCTAACTGCGAAAACATCATCATATTCTTCATATACGTACTTAGAGATGCCTCAAGATACTTTAATAATTTACCACAGCTTCAAGGGGTTTGCAAGGATTGTTTGCTCCTCTTTCAAGAAAAATACCTTGACATCTTGATAAAAAATCAAGGCTATAGTATAAGTAGGATTGGGTCGGATTGAATGATTTCTTTTAAAAAGAAGGGTCTTATAGTAAAATAGTGATAACTCAGGGCAATTTCTCAAAAAGGGGGAACCAATGTGTCCATTGAACTTAGAACGAAATACGGACAAATTGATATATCAAATGAAGTCATTGCAATGGTGGCAGGAGGCGCTGCGATCGATTGCTATGGTATTGTTGGCATGGCGTCCAAAAATCAAATAAAGGACGGCTTGACGGATATTCTCCGCAAAGAGAACTTCAGCCGGGGTGTTCTTGTGCGTCAAAAAGAAGATCGCATTCATATTGATATGTACATCATCGTCAGCTACGGTACAAAAATATCAGAAGTCGCACATAATGTTCAAACGAAAGTCAAATATACGATTCATCACACGATTGGACTTTCAGTTGACTCAGTCAACATTTATGTACAAGGAGTAAAAGTTACGAACCCGTAGTAAGGAGGAAATATATTGTCTATTAGAAATCTGGGTGGCCGCTCATTTGCAAAAATGATTCTTGCAGGTGCTCACCATCTTTCTCAAAACGCACAAATTGTTGATGCGTTAAATGTTTTTCCAGTGCCAGACGGAGACACGGGGACAAATATGAATTTGTCAATGACTTCAGGGGCAAAAGCAGTTGAAGAAACAAATACCGATCACATTGGTAAGGTCGGGGTGGCTCTGTCGAAAGGGCTGTTAATGGGGGCAAGAGGAAACTCAGGTGTGATCCTGTCTCAGCTCTTCAGAGGTTTCAGCAAAAATATAGAACAAAAAGAAACAATTGACGCAAAAGAATTTGCGCTTGCCTTGCAGGCTGGTGTTGATACAGCATATAAAGCCGTCATGAAACCGATTGAAGGAACCATCTTAACGGTTGCAAAAGACGCAGCAAAGAAAGCGGTTGCTGTTTCAGCAACAGAAGACCAAATCGATCGTGTGCTTGAATTAACGATTGAGGAAGCAAGAGCATCACTAGACCGCACACCAGATCTCCTTCCTGTTTTAAAAGAAGTCGGCGTTGTAGATAGCGGCGGTAAAGGACTTCTTTGTGTATATGAAGGTTTCCTTGCTTCATTAAGAGGAGAAGAGCTTCCTCCTAAAACGGCCTCTTTGCCAACATTAAAAGAATTAGTGAGTGCAGAGCATCATAAAAGTGCACAAAGCCATATGAACACAGAAGATATTGAATTTGGCTATTGTACAGAATTTATGGTGAAATTCGAAGAAGACAAACAGTCCTTTGACGAAAATGCCTTCAGAGAAGAATTAAGCGAATTCGGAGATTCACTTCTTGTGGTATCTGATGATACGCTTGCAAAAGTTCATATTCATGCAGAGCAGCCAGGAGATGTCTTATCATATGCACAGCGCTACGGCAGCTTAATTAATATGAAAATTGAAAACATGAGAGAGCAGCATAGCTCGATCGTCAATGAAGAAAAAGATCACTCGCCTGCTGCACCAAAAGCAACAGCTGCTGAAAAACAGCGTTTTGGAGTAGTGAGTGTCGCAATGGGAGAAGGGATTGCTGACTTGTTTAAAAGTATCGGAGCATCCGTCGTCATTGAAGGCGGACAGACAATGAATCCGAGCACAGAAGACATTGTCAAAGCAATTGATAGCATTCATGCCGAAACCGTCTTTATCTTACCTAATAATTCTAATATTGTCATGGCAGCTAAACAGGCGGCAACTGTCTCAAGTCGTGAGGTCGTTGTTATTCCGACAAAGACCGTTCCTCAAGGAATGTCGGCACTTCTTTCTCTAAATGAAACAGCTTCAAATGAAGACAATGAAGCAGCGATGTTAGAAGCGATTGATCATGTGAAAAGCGGCCAAATTACCTTTGCAGTGAGAGATACTCAAATTGATGGGATCGACATTGCCAAAGGCGATTATATGGGCCTATACAATGGAAAAATCACCTTAACAGCTAAAAATCAATTAGATGCAGCAAAAGAGCTTTTGACCCAAATGGTGACAGAAGATGATGAGATTGTCACAATCATCAAAGGGGAAGATGCATCATCTGATGAGATGGAAGCTTTAGAAGCATATATTGAAGAAACATTTGAAGATGTAGAAGTTGAAGTCCACGATGGAAAACAGCCGCTTTATTCATATATTTTGGCTGTTGAATAAAGAAAGAAGGGCACATGAAGCCCTTCTTCTTCTTTTGCATTTTTTTACTATGTGTTCATTCGTCAAATGAGTTGCGGGAATCGAATGAATCCATTAGTCTAAAGGGAGTAACAAACCAATCTGTGATTGGTGATGAGAGGGGAAGACCTATGAAATTTAGAAGTGTGTTTGATATTATTGGACCCGTCATGATTGGTCCATCAAGTTCGCACACGGCGGGTGCGGCTCGTATTGGAAGAGTGGCTCGCAGCTTGTTCGGAAGAGAACCGAAACGAATTACTGTTTCGTTTTATGGCTCTTTTAAAGATACGTATAAAGGACACGGGACAGATGTAGCCATTATCGGCGGTGTTCTTGACTTTGATACATTTGATGAACGAATTAAAACAGCGATCGATATTGCAAAAAGCAAAGAAATCGACATTGAGTTTAAAGAAGAAGATGCGGTGCCAGCGCATCCGAATACAGCAAAAGTAGAAATTTCAGATGCGAATGGAAGCCTTGAATTAATCGGGATTTCCATTGGCGGAGGTAAAATTGAAATCACAGAATTAAATGGCTTTGAACTGAGACTCTCAGGGAATCACCCGGCCATTCTTGTGGTTCATAACGACCGTTACGGGACGATTGCAGCAGTTGCCAATGTGTTAGCGAAATTCGCCATCAACATTGGTCATATGGAAGTGGCACGTAAAGAGGTCGGGCAAGAAGCACTCATGACGATTGAAGTGGATCAGAATATTGATCCAGCGGTTTTAACAGAGCTTGAGACGCTGCCAAACATTATTCAAGTCACACAAATTGCAGAGTAACAACAAGGAGGTTATGTATGATGTTTAAAAACGTCAAAGAACTCGTGCAGCTAACAGAAGAACGGAATACCTCCATTTCAGAAATTATGATTACTCAAGAAATGGAAGTGACAGGGAAGTCACGTGAAGACATTTTCTCGCAGATGTACCGCAACCTAGAAGTGATGGAACAGGCCGTTGAAAACGGACTGAAAGGTGTGAAATCATTATCTGGTTTAACAGGCGGGGATGCGGTGAAACTTCAAGCATATATCGCATCAGGCAAAACATTGTCTGGTCATACCATTTTAGATGCTGTCAGTAAGGCAGTGGCAACAAATGAAGTGAACGCAGCAATGGGAACGATCTGTGCAACGCCTACAGCTGGCTCAGCAGGTGTTGTGCCAGGAACGCTCTTTGCGGTGAAAGAAACATTAAAGCCAACAAAGGAACAAATGGTCAGATTCCTATTTACATCTGGTGCATTTGGTTTTGTTGTCGCCAATAACGCAAGTATCTCTGGTGCAGCAGGCGGCTGTCAGGCAGAAGTAGGATCTGCATCAGGTATGGCAGCAGCAGCCATTGTAGAAATGGCAGGCGGTACGCCGCAGCAATCCGCTGAAGCCATGGCCATCACCCTAAAAAATATGCTAGGTCTTGTTTGCGATCCAGTCGCAGGACTTGTGGAAGTGCCATGTGTGAAACGAAACGCAATGGGCGCTTCTAATGCGATGATTGCAGCAGATATGGCACTTGCCGGCATTACAAGCCGCATCCCTTGTGATGAAGTCATTGATGCGATGTACAAAATTGGTCAAACGATGCCAACCGCTCTTCGTGAGACTGCACAAGGCGGACTTGCTGCAACACCGACAGCTAGGGAGCTTGAAAAGAAGATTTTCGGAGGTGTGACCTCATCTCGTGATACAGAAATTGCAAGATAAGATCTCTGCCTTGAAAGGGATTGGAGAAGAAACAGAAAAAACACTAAATGAACTTGGAATCTACACAGTAGCCGATTTACTCGGCTACTTCCCTTATCGATATGACGACTATGAGCTTCGCAACTTAGAAGAAGTCAGGCATGACGAACGTGTCACAGTTGAAGGAAAAGTGCACAGTGAGCCCGTTCTCACCTATTATGGAAAAAAACGAAGCAGGCTGACATTCAGGCTGCTTGTCGGTCGTTTTTTGATTACAGCCATATGCTTCAATCGCCCTTATTTAAAACGAAGTCTTGTTTTAGGCGATACGGTATCCGTCACAGGGAAGTGGGATAAAAACCGGCAATCCATGATGGTTCAGGAATTTAAAAAAGGAACACACGAACAAGATGGCAGTATAGAACCTGTTTATTCAGTCAAAGAAAATGTAACCGTGAAGATGATGAGACGATTTGTAAAACAAGCGTTGTCACTCTATGTAGATCATGCAGAAGATCCACTGCCAAAGCAGCTTGTAGCTGCTTATAAACTCATGTCTTATCAAGAAGCACTAAAAACCATTCATCTCCCTGAAACGAGAGACTCGCTCAAGCAAGCAAGACGACGCTTCGTGTACGAGGAATTTCTCATCTTTCAACTGAAGATGCAGGCGATCAGAAAAAAAGAACGAGAAAAAACATCAGGCATCCAGCATCCGTTCTCAAAAGAGGCGGTCTTTGAGTTTGTTCATAGCCTGCCGTTCCCACTGACAAAAGCACAATCAAGAGTGCTGGATGAAATTATGTCAGATATGGCATCCCCGTACCGAATGAACCGGCTTCTTCAAGGGGATGTTGGATCGGGGAAAACAGCTGTAGCGGCAATTGCCCTTTATGCCGCTCATTTATCCGGCTTTCAAGGTGCGCTGATGGTGCCAACTGAAATTTTGGCTGAACAGCATGCCGATTCACTGTATCAGCTATTTGAAAAATGGGGGCTAAATATTGCTCTTTTGACGAGTTCAGTGAAAGGAAAGCGCCGCAGAGAACTGCTTGAACGTCTGAAAGAGGGAGATATTGATATTTTAGTCGGCACGCATGCCCTTATCCAGGATGAAGTGGAATTTCAGCAGCTTGGTCTTGTTATTACAGATGAACAGCATAGGTTCGGCGTGGAACAGCGGAAAAAACTGCGAAGCAAAGGGCAGGACCCAGATGTGTTGTTTATGACCGCAACGCCGATTCCAAGAACGCTTGCCATCACAGTATTTGGAGAAATGGACGTCTCTGTCATTGATGAGCTGCCAGCCGGCCGAAAGCAGATTGAAACGTATTGGGTGAAGCATGACATGCTTGAGCGGATTCTTGCTTTTGTTGATAAAGAGCTGAGAAAAGGCAGACAAGCGTATATTATTTGTCCACTTATAGAAGAATCAGACAAACTGGATGTCCAAAATGCGATTGATGTTCACAGCATGCTGACAGAGGCGTATCGCGGAAAATGGTCGATCGGCTTAATGCATGGGAAACTTGCAAGTGATGAAAAAGATCAAGTGATGAGAGATTTCACTTCCAATGAAGTGCAAATCCTTGTGTCAACGACAGTTGTTGAAGTTGGAGTCAACGTGCCAAATGCGACCATCATGGTCATTTATGATGCGGACCGCTTTGGACTGTCACAGCTTCATCAGTTAAGAGGCCGGGTCGGACGCGGAGAGCATCAATCTTTTTGTATTTTAATGGCGGACCCTAAATCAGAGACCGGTAAAGAGCGCATGCGGATCATGTCTGAAACAACGGATGGCTTTGAACTGTCTGAAAAGGACTTAGAACTAAGAGGCCCTGGCGACTTCTTTGGCAAAAAACAAAGCGGAATGCCTGAATTTAAAGTGGCAGACATGGTTCATGACTATAGAGCGCTTGAAACCGCTAGAAAAGATGCGGCAGAGCTCGTGCAGTCTGAAGCCTTTTGGACAGACCCTGAATACAAAGAACTTAGGCAAACACTCGTAGACAGCGGTGTGCTTGGCGGAGATAAATTGAGCTGATCAAGTGCTGGAGGAATTTTCTTGTCTTTTTGAAACAAGGATTGATTTATCATCTATGAGATTATATACTACTATTAGTACCTAGTCATAAATGTACGGATGGTGTCTGCATATGAAACTAAATAAAAAAGAACGACAAAAGCTTCTCCAGCAAACGATCAGCTCGACTCCGTTCATTACTGATGAAGAATTGGCAAGTAAGTTCGGTGTAAGCATTCAAACAGTTCGACTTGACCGTTTGGAGCTGTCAATCCCTGAATTACGCGAACGAATTAAGCACGTGGCCGAAAAGACATTAGAGGATGAAGTGAAGTCTCTTCCGCTGGATGAAGTCATTGGAGAGATGATTGATGTAGAGCTTGATGATCAAGCGATTTCCATTTTTGAAGTAAGAAAAGAGCATGTATTCAGCCGTAACCAAATTGCCAGGGGACATCATCTTTTTGCCCAGGCAAATTCGCTGGCAGTAGCCGTCATCGACGATGAACTGGCTTTGACAGCAAAAGCAAATATTAAGTTTACAAGGCAGGTCAAACAAGGCGAAAGAGTCGTCTCAAAAGCCAAAGTTGCCTCACATGATAAAGAAAAAGGCAGAACCGTAGTTGAAGTAAACAGCTATGTAGGTGAGGAAGTTGTCTTCTCAGGCGATTTCGTCATGTATCGCTCAAAACAAAAGTAAAAGGTGGCACATAACATGAGAATTGCAGTCGATGCAATGGGGGGAGATCATGCCCCTAAAGCCATTATTGACGGTGTGCAAAAAAGCTTAGAAGCATTTTCAGATATCGAGATTACACTAGTCGGCGATGAAAGCAAGATCAAATCATACATAACAAATCATGAACGCATCACGATCTTAGATGCAAAAGAAGTCATTGAACCAACGGATGAACCAGTGCGTGCAGTGAGACGTAAAAAGGATTCTTCTATGGTGAAAATGGCGCAGGAAGTTTCAGAAGGAAGAGCAGATGCCTGTATTTCAGCTGGAAATACTGGGGCACTCATGACAGCAGGCCTGTTTATCGTAGGCAGAATTGATGGCATTGACAGACCAGCACTTGCTCCGACGTTGCCAACACTTGATGGCAGCGGGTTCTTATTATTGGATGTCGGCGCAAACGTTGATGCAAAGCCAGAGCATCTTGTGCAATATGCCATGATGGGATCTATTTACGCAGAGCATGTCTTCCCGAAGAGCAATCCACGGGTTGGACTTTTAAATGTCGGGACAGAAGATAAAAAAGGCAACGATTTAACGAAAAAAACCTTTGAATTATTAAAAGCATCAGATTTGAATTTCGTAGGAAATGTAGAATCGCGTGATTTATTAGAGGGTGTAGCTGATGTCGTTGTCACAGATGGTTTCACGGGGAATATCGCCCTTAAAACGATCGAAGGCACAGCCCTTTCTGTTTTTAAAATGCTGAAAGAAACCTTAACATCCAGCTTCACAGCTAAAATAGCAGCAGGTATGATGAAGCCAAAATTAATGCAGATGAAATCTAAAATGGATTACTCCGAATATGGTGGTGCCGCATTATTTGGTTTAAAAGCACCCGTTATTAAAGCGCATGGTTCCTCTGATGAAAATGCGATTTTTCATGCCATTCGTCAGGCGCGCGACATCGTTAAAAAAGACGTTTCAGCTATCATTCATCAAGAAGTTCAAAAAGAAGACACGAATGAGTCGTAATGGAGGTAGAGCAGCATGAGTAAAATTGCTTTTTTATTCCCAGGCCAAGGCTCTCAAAAAATTGGCATGGGAAAAGATTTATTTGACCAAGAAGCAGCATCTAAAGCTGTGTTTGAAGAAGCAGATCAGACCCTTGGTTTTGATTTATCTTCAATGATTTTTGAAGGAGATGCAGAAGAACTGACGCTGACATATAATGCACAGCCAGCTCTTTTAACGACAAGCATCGCGATCTTAAAGAAATTTGAAGAGAGCGGAATCAAAGCAGATTATGCAGCAGGGCACAGCCTGGGTGAATATACAGCCCTTGTTGCAGCGGGAGCTCTTTCGTTTAAAGATGCCGTTTTCGCAGTGAGAAAGCGCGGCGAATTAATGAATGAAGCCGTTCCAGCAGGAGAAGGCGCAATGGCGGCGATTCTTGGCTTAGACCAAGCAGCGCTTGTAGAAGTGACAAAAGAAGTGACAGAAAGCGGTCATCTTGTAGAACTTGCGAACTTAAACTGTCCGGGCCAAATCGTCATCTCTGGTACAGCAAAAGGTGTGGAACTTGCATCAGAGAAAGCGAAAGAAAAGGGCGCAAAACGCGCAATTCCACTTGAAGTGAGTGGACCTTTCCATTCTGCATTAATGAAACCAGCAGCTGAAAAATTCACAGATGTATTATCTAAATTAGACATTTCTGATGCCGCGACGCCAGTCATTTCAAACGTAACAGCAGACATCGTGACATCACGTAATGAAATTGAAACGAAGCTGATTGAACAATTGTATTCTCCTGTTCGATTTGAAGAAAGTGTAGAACGCCTGATTGACTTAGGTGTGACAACATTTATTGAAATTGGTCCTGGTAAAGTGCTCTCAGGTCTTGTGAAAAAAGTCAATCGCCGCCTGACGACCATTTCCGTATCAGATCAAGAAACAATTGAAGCAGCCATTCAAACACTCAAGGGGGATTCTTGATGCTTACAAATAAAACAGCCGTTGTCACAGGTGCATCTCGCGGTATTGGTCGTTCGATTGCGATCGATTTGGCGAAAAAAGGTGCCAATGTTGTGGTGAACTATTCAGGCAACGAAGCAAAAGCAAATGAAGTCGTAGATGAGATCAAAGCACTTGGCCAGCAGGCTTTTGCTGTCAAAGCGGATGTGTCAAATGCAGAAGAAGTACAGGCATTAATGAAACAAGCCGTTGATACATTTGGTTCAATCGACATTCTTGTGAATAATGCTGGAATTACAAAGGACAACCTGCTCATGAGAATGAAAGAAAATGAATGGGATGATGTCATTAACATAAACTTAAAAGGTGTCTTCAACTGTACAAAAGCTGTGACACGTCAAATGATGAAACAGCGCAGCGGAAGAATCATCAATGTAGCATCTGTTGTCGGCGTTTGCGGAAACCCTGGACAAGCAAACTACGTTGCAGCAAAAGCTGGTGTGATCGGTTTAACGAAAACAACAGCGAAAGAGCTGGCAAGCCGTCATATTACAGTCAATGCCGTAGCACCAGGCTTTATTTCTACTGATATGACTGACAAGCTTGATGAGAATGTTCAAACAGAAATGCTAAAGCAAATCCCGCTCGCACGCTTTGGTGCGCCTGAAGATATAAGCAACGTTGTTGTCTTTTTAGCTTCAGAAGGAGCAGGTTATATTACAGGCCAAACCATCCAAGTGGATGGCGGAATGGTTATGTCCTAAGAAATATCAAAATTTCGTTACGTTTTCTCTAGTTTTTTAAAAACGAATCAACTATAATACTTTGAGGGGAGGTGAAAGGCAATGGCAGACGTATTAGAGCGTGTATCAAAAATTATTGTAGACCGCCTTGGCGTTGATGAGGCTGACGTGAAAATGGAAGCTTCATTTAAAGAAGATTTAGGCGCTGATTCCCTTGATGTAGTTGAGCTAGTTATGGAACTTGAAGATGAGTTCGATATGGAAATTTCTGACGAAGATGCTGAAAAAATTGCAACAGTCGGTGACGCTGTGAACTACATAAATAGCCAGCAATAAGCGTAACAAAGTCCCGTCTATTTTCATGGCGGGACTTTGAAAATTTATGTTAGTTTCAACATATTCAGCTGATCAATTGTCAGCCTTTTTCAGATGCTAAGGAGCACGGTTTCCTTGCATGTAGAAAGAGAGACTCCATATAATCAGTATCCTTAAAGGCGATGACGCCTACCTGGAGGTTGCTATGCCAAAACACTATAAAGACAAACAGAAACAGAGCAAAAAACTAGAGCAATTCAGAGAATTTCAGCAGCGCATTTCTGTACACTTTAAAAATGAAAAACTACTCTATCAAGCCTTTACACATTCCTCTTATGTGAATGAGCATCGGAAAAAACCTTATGAGGATAATGAAAGACTTGAATTTTTAGGGGACGCTGTTTTAGAATTGACGATCTCACAGTTCTTATTTGCAAAGTATCCAGCCATGAGCGAGGGAGATTTAACAAAACTGAGAGCGGCGATCGTATGTGAGCCATCACTTGTGTCATTAGCACATGAGCTGTCCTTCGGAGACCTTGTTCTTTTAGGAAAAGGGGAAGAAATGACAGGCGGCAGAAAGCGTCCGGCACTCTTAGCAGACGTATTTGAGGCGTTTATCGGAGCGCTTTATTTAGATCAAGGACTTGAGCCTGTTGAACGATTCCTTGAAGCCTATGTGTACCCAAAAATTAATGACGGGGCATTCTCACATGTCATGGACTTTAAAAGCCAGCTTCAAGAATTTGTTCAGCGAGATGGAAAAGGTGTACTTGAATACCGAATCCTGCATGAAAAAGGCCCAGCACATAACCGAGAATTTGAAGCCAATGTATCCCTTAGAGGAGAAGTGCTCGGAATTGGGAATGGCCGTTCAAAAAAAGAAGCGGAACAGCATGCTGCACAGGAAGCACTTGCTAAATTACAGAAACATCATATGAACCAATAAAATCCCCCTCGTGATTCAGGGGGATTTCACTCTGTTTTCCATCATCTTTTTTCAGTTCATATGGTAAGATAATAGTACTTTAAATACATAAGGAGGATCACTCTCATGTTCCTCAAACGTTTAGACGTGATAGGATTCAAATCTTTCGCACAGCGGGTGACTGTAGACTTTGTCAAAGGGGTTACAGCTGTTGTTGGACCAAACGGAAGCGGCAAAAGTAATATTACTGATGCGATCCGCTGGGTACTTGGAGAGCAATCAGCAAAAAGCCTCCGCGGAGGAAAAATGGAAGACATCATTTTTGCAGGAAGTGACTCAAGAAAACGAGTCAACTTAGCAGAAGTGACATTAACGCTCGATAACGAAGATCACTTTTTGCCGATCGATTTTCACGAAGTCAGTGTGACAAGAAGAGTCTATCGTTCTGGAGAAAGTGAATTTCTCATTAACAATCAATCTGTCCGCTTAAAGGATATTATTGATCTTTTCATGGATTCAGGTCTTGGAAAAGAAGCTTTTTCGATCATCAGCCAAGGTAAGGTAGAAGAGATTCTATCGAGTAAAGCTGAAGAAAGACGTAGCATCTTTGAAGAAGCAGCTGGTGTCCTGAAATATAAAACAAGAAAGAAAAAAGCCGAGAATAAACTGTTTGAAACGCAGGACAACTTAAACCGGGTAGAAGATATTCTGCATGAACTAGAAGATCAAGTAGAACCACTAAGAATGCAGGCATCTATTGCAAAAGACTATTTGCAAAAGAAAGAAGAACTTGAAAATGTAGAAATTGCTCTCACCGTCCATGATATTGAAGCACTGCACAAAAAATGGACAACACTTGGTGAAGCTGTCGAGCGGTTCAAACAAGATGAAACGAAGCAGTCCACAGACATTCAAGCGAAGGAAGCCAAAATCGAAGAATCGAGAGACCGTATTCAGGCGCTTGACGATTCGATTCATGACCTCCAAGAATTCCTCCTTTTCACAAGTGAAGAACTAGAAAAGCTTGAAGGGAAAAAAGAAGTTCTAAAAGAACGGAAAAAAAATGCGGCCGCTAACCAAGGTCAGCTAGAAGATACGCTCGTGCGTTTAACCGAAAAACAGGCGTTGTTAACGGAAAAGATTGAACAGCAGAAAGTCACACGTGACAGCCTGCAAACAGAAGTGCAGCAGCTAAAAGATGAAGTGAAAACAAAACAGCATCAGCTGTCTCTTCATAGTGAAGATGTGGAAGGGCAAATTGAACAGCTGAAAAGCGATTATTTTGACCTATTAAACGAGCAAGCTTCTATCCGAAACGAACGTAAATTACTAGAAGAACAGCAGCGCCAAGCAGCCTTGCAGCTAGAGCGGTTAACGCAAAATAATCAGAAACATATCGAAGAACGGGTATCTGTGAAGGAAAAGAAAACAGAAGCCGAGAAGCAACTTTCAGAACGAGAAGAAGACATTTTGGCTCAGGTGAAACGCTTTAGAGAAGCGGAACAAAAGCTAGAGCAGATGAAACGTCAATACGAGAAAAAAGAAACGGCACTTTACCAAGCCTATCAATATGTACAGCAGGCAAAATCTAAAAAAGAAATGCTTGAATCCATGCAGGAAGACTTCTCAGGATTTTTCCAAGGAGTGAAAGAGGTTTTAAAGGCAAAGGATCGGTTAGGTGGTATTCACGGGGCGATTGCAGAGCTGATTCAAACAGAGCAGCAACATGAAACAGCGATTGAAATTGCACTTGGCGCAGCCACGCAGCATGTCGTTACTGAAAATGAAGCGGCTGCCAGACAGGCCATTGGATACTTAAAGCAGCATTCCTTTGGGCGTGCGACCTTCCTGCCGATGAACGTCATCAAAGAACGAACCATTCAGTTCAGAGATATTCAAACAGCTGAGCAGCATGACGCATTTATCGGCGTAGCGAGTCAGCTCGTTTCCTTTGACGAAAAGTATGAAAAAGTCATTCGGAATTTGCTTGGAACAGTCCTAATCGTGAAAGACTTAAAAGGTGCCAACGAGCTAGCGAAAATGCTTGGACATCGTTATCGTATCGTGACCCTTGATGGGGACGTCGTCAACCCAGGCGGTTCAATGACTGGGGGAGGCGTAAAGAAAAAGAACAATTCCCTCCTCTCCAGAAACCGAGAGATTGAAACATTAACAAAGCAGCTCGTTGAAATGGAAGAAAAAACAACGATCCTTGAAAAAGAAACAAAAGAAACGAAGCAATCGATTGCCGAAAGCGAAGTCCAATTAAATGAATTGCGTCAGCGCGGCGAAATGCTTCGAGAAAAGCAGCAAGAGTTAAAAGGGACATTATATGAACTGCAAGTAGCTGAAAAAAATATTAACGCTCATCTAGAGCTCTATGATCAAGAAAAAGAAGAGTTGCAGCAGCGCTCTAGCGAACTTGCGAGCAAGGATAAAGAGCAGGCAGCCCTTGAAACATCTATAGGTGAGAAACTGACCTCTCTTGACGAAGAGATCAACACGTTAACAAAACGGAAGCAGACCCAAAGCTCAACGAAAGAAACCATTTCTTCCGAATTAACAGAGCTGAAAATCTCGCTTGCCAAAAAAGAGCAGTCTTTAGCAAATGAACAAGAAAAACTGTCGAGCTTAACGGCTGAATTAGAAGAGGCTGAAAAGACGCTGACGGAAACAAAAGAAGATTTGTCCCTCTTAACAAGTGAAATGTCATCCAGCTCAAGCGGCGCCGAACAACTGGAAGAAGCGGCAAAAGAGAAACTGGAACATAAAAACAAAACGACAGCGCTTATCTCAGAGCGACGCAAACAGCGCCTGGCTCTTTCTGAAACATTAGAATTCGCTGAACGTGAACTGAAGGAGCAAAAACGCCTGTATAAACAGCTCACGACAAGCTTAAAAGATGAAGAAATCAAGCTTGGCCGCATGGAAGTTGAACTTGATAACCTCATCGCCTATTTAAACGAAGAGTATGCCCTTTCGTTTGAAGGAGCAAAAGAAATGTATCATTTGACGCTATCGCCGGATGAAGCAAGAAAACGCGTGAAATTGATCAAACTAGCCATTGAAGAGCTTGGAACAGTGAACTTAGGCAGCATTGACGAGTATGAACGTGTGAATGAACGTTTTCTCTTCTTAACTGAACAGCGCAATGATCTGACAGAAGCGAAAAATACGTTATTCCAAGTCATTGAAGAAATGGATCAGGAGATGACGAAACGTTTCTCTGAGACATTCTCTCAAATCCGCGGGCATTTTGAATCTGTTTTCCAAGCATTATTTGGCGGAGGAAGAGCAGACCTTAAGTTGACAGATCCAAACGATTTACTAAACTCAGGTGTCGATATTGTGGCGCAGCCGCCGGGGAAAAAGCTGCAAAATCTAAGCCTACTTTCAGGCGGAGAAAGAGCATTAACAGCCATCGCTTTATTATTCTCGATCTTAAAAGTGAGACCAGTACCATTCTGTGTGCTAGATGAGGTAGAAGCGGCGCTTGATGAAGCGAATGTGTTCCGCTTTGCTCAGTATTTAAAGAAATACAGCCAAGAAACACAGTTCATTGTGATTACACACCGAAAAGGAACCATGGAAGAAGCAGATGTTCTGTACGGTGTCACGATGCAGGAGTCAGGTGTCTCAAAACTGGTATCTGTCAAACTAGAGGAAACGAAAGAGCTTGTCCAGTAATTAAAGGAGGTTTTTGAACCCATGAGCTTTTTTAAGAAATTAAAAGAAAAATTTACGCAGCAAACCGATTCAGTATCAGAAAAGTTTAAAGATGGACTTGAAAAAACGAGAAATTCATTTCAGGGAAAAGTAAATGAACTCATTTCTCGCTATCGTAAAGTGGATGAAGACTTTTTTGAAGAACTAGAAGAAGTGTTAATCGGTGCGGATGTTGGTTTCACGACTGTGATGGAACTGATTGATGAGCTGAAAAAAGAAGTGAAATTAAGAAACATTCAAGACCCAAGTGAAGTACAAGCAGTCATCTCTGAAAAACTCGTGGAGATTTACAATAGCGGTGAGGAACAAATTTCTGAACTGAACATTGAAGACGGCCGTTTAAACATTATTTTATTCGTAGGCGTGAACGGTGTCGGTAAAACCACAACCATTGGTAAGCTGGCAAACAAGCTAAAAAATGAAGGGAAATCCGTCATTTTAGCAGCAGGTGATACGTTCCGTGCGGGGGCGATTGAGCAGCTTGAAGTATGGGGCGAGCGCTCTGGTGTTCCTGTCGTTAAACAAACAGCAGGCTCTGACCCGGCAGCGGTCATCTATGATGCCGTTCAATCAGCTAAAGCCAAAAAAGCAGATGTCTTGATCTGTGATACAGCAGGCAGACTGCAAAACAAAGTCAACTTGATGAAAGAGCTAGAGAAGGTCAAGAGAGTCATTGAACGCGAAGTGCCCGATGCACCGCACGAAGTACTGCTTGCCCTTGATGCGACAACGGGTCAAAATGCGATGGCGCAAGCGAAGGAATTTTCTAAAGCGACAAACGTGACAGGTATCGCTTTAACAAAGCTTGACGGTACTGCAAAAGGCGGGATTGTTCTTGCCATTCGCAATGAGCTCAACATCCCTGTAAAACTTGTCGGATTAGGTGAAAAAGTAGACGATCTGCAAGAGTTCGATGCTGAATCGTATGTGTACGGATTATTCTCAGACATGATTGATCAAGAAGACTAATCAAAATGCCGGCAAAACTGCCGGCTTTTTTATTTAAATATCGCCGCAGGAAGTGACAAGATAAAAACTTGACACATAGATCAGAACCGTGTAAACTTAGTTGTTGTAAAGGGAATGAACTTAACAAAGGGGAGAGAGCCCATGACGCTTGAAAAGACAACGAGAATGAACTACTTGTTTGATTTCTATCAATCGTTGTTGACCGCAAAACAAAAGAGCTACATGTCGCTTTACTACCTAGACGATTTTTCCCTCGGTGAAATTGCGGATGAATATGAAGTATCAAGACAGGCTGTTTATGATAATATTAAACGGACTGAAGCGATGCTTGAACAATATGAAGAAAAGCTGCTCTTGTTTAAGAAATTTAAAGAGCGTAAAGAACTTCTCACAAAAATGAGAGAGCTTGTAGCAGATTCCGCGCAAAAGGAAGAAGCAGAAGCTTTAATTGAATCGCTTGAGAAATTAGATTAGGAGGCGGCACAGTATGGCATTTGAAGGATTAGCCGACCGACTGCAGCAGACGATTTCAAAAATCCGCGGCAAAGGAAAAGTGTCAGAGCAAGATGTAAAAGAAATGATGCGCGAGGTGCGCCTTGCCCTTCTTGAAGCTGACGTCAATTTTAAAGTAGTCAAAGACTTTGTGAAAAAAGTAAGCGAGCGGGCAGTTGGACAAGAGGTCATGCAAAGTCTTACCCCAGGACAACAGGTCATTAAAGTTGTAAAAGAAGAACTCACTGAATTAATGGGCGGGGAAGAGAGTAAAATCGCTGTAGCGAAAAAGTCTCCAACTGTCATTATGATGGTTGGTCTTCAAGGGGCAGGTAAAACGACCACAACTGGAAAGCTTGCCAACTTACTTCGCAAAAAACATAATCGCAAGCCGATGATGGTGGCCGCTGATATTTACAGACCAGCAGCGATCCAGCAGCTTCAAACGCTTGGGAAACAGCTTGATATGCCCGTATTCTCATTAGGTGATCAAGTTAGTCCTGTCGAAATTGCCAAACAGGCAATTGAAAAAGCGAAAGAAGAACATCATGATTATGTCATTTTAGATACAGCAGGACGTCTTCATATTGATGAAGACTTAATGGATGAACTTCAGAAAGTAAAAGAAGTCGCAAATCCAGAAGAGATTTTCCTCGTTGTTGACTCGATGACTGGTCAAGATGCTGTCAATGTCGCAAAAAGCTTTAATGAACAGCTTGGTTTAACAGGTGTCGTTCTGACAAAACTAGACGGTGATACGCGAGGCGGGGCAGCATTGTCAATTCGTGCAGTCACAAATACGCCGATTAAATTCGCCGCACTAGGTGAAAAGCTTGATGCAATTGAACCATTCCATCCAGAGCGGATGGCATCGAGAATTCTTGGCATGGGAGATGTGCTCACGCTTATTGAAAAAGCACAAGCAAACGTTGACCAAGATAAAGCGAAAGAGCTTGAACAAAAAATGCGGACAATGAGCTTCACGCTCGATGATTTCCTCGAGCAGCTTGGGCAGGTTCGCAACATGGGTCCACTTGATGAACTGATCCAAATGATGCCGGGAGCCGGTAAAATGAAAGGGCTCAAAAACGTCCAAGTAGACGAAAAGCAGCTCAATCACATCGAAGCGATCATTAAATCAATGACGACTGAAGAAAAAGAACAGCCAGAGGTCATCAATGCAAGCCGAAGAAAACGGATTGCAAAAGGAAGCGGAACATCTGTACAGGAAGTCAATCGCCTTTTAAAACAATTTGACGAAATGAAAAAGATGATGAAGCAAATGACCAATATGTCCAAAGGAAAGAAAAAAGGCGGCTTTAAATTACCATTTATGTAATTGGTTATACATGATAAAACCGTTGTTAAGAAAAAACACTTTACAAACCCTTTTATCATTGTTAATATACTATCTTGTTGAAATATTTTCGGAGGTGCTAGTAAAATGGCAGTAAAAATTCGTTTAAAACGTATGGGAGCAAAAAAATCTCCTTTCTATCGTATTGTTGTAGCAGATTCTCGTTCACCACGTGACGGTCGTTTCATCGAAACAGTTGGAACTTACAACCCAGTGGTATCACCAGCTGAGGTGAAAATCAACGAAGAATTAGCGCTTAAATGGCTTCAAAATGGTGCGAAACCATCTGATACAGTTCGTAACCTTTTCTCAAGCCAAGGAATTCTTGAAAAATTTCATAATGCGAAAAACAGCAAATAATGAATGAGCTGTCCTTGGAAGAATTGATTGTGTCCATCGTCGAGCCACTTGTTGATTTCCCTGAAGATATTCACGTATCTTCATTAGAAAAAGATGAGCAGGTCATTTACACACTGTCTGTCAATGCTGAAGATACCGGAAAAGTGATCGGAAAGCAGGGACGTACAGCTAAAGCGATACGAACAGTCATGTTTGCAGCAAGTGCAGAGTCTTCTAAGAAAGTTCAACTTGAGATTGCTGACTAAAAAGGGAGAGGGCTTAGGACCTCCCCTTTTTTTACACGTTTAAATCTATTTTTCGTTATACTGTAGAGGACAAATGCCTTCGGATAGGGGGACAAAAAGGAAGATGCAGATCATTCAACATGTCACCGTCATGCAAGTATTAACTGAAAGCAGTAAGGACAAACTGTTAACGACTTTTTTGGAGAAAAAAGAAAGACTAGAACGTGAGTGCAATCAACTATATTTTCAACTCAAAAAGCATGAAAAAGAACCACATCAGCAAGAAGCCATCCCTCAATTTCAAAAAGCCATTGAAAAAAGACAAGAGAAAATGAGGCAAATTGACTTTCAAGTCGAGCAGCTGCATATCTTGCCTCTTGGCAGTGAAATGAAAGAAACAGAAGTGGATGCGCTGATTGAAGTAAAAATAGGTGATAAATGGGATGACAAAATGCAAGACAATGTCATCGTCGTGAAAGACGGCACCATTGTGGAAATACGTCAGGGGTGATTGAGAACATGGAGCTAGAATGGTTGAATGTCGGAAAGATCGTCAATACACATGGAGTGCGCGGAGAAGTACGTGTTGTGTCAAAGACTGATTTTCCAGAAGAACGCTACAAAAAAGGCAGCGTCCTTTATATTTTCAAACAAAATCAAAAAGAACCGCTAAAAGTGACTGTCGCATCACATAGACAGCACAAACAATTTGATTTACTGACATTTGAAGAAGTCGGTTCATTAAATGAAGCTGAGCAATTAAAAGAGTCGATTTTAAAAGTAGAAAAAGAACATCTTGGTTCATTAGATGAAGGGGAATTCTATTTCCACGAAATCATCGGCTGTGAAGTATATGATGAAGAGGACAAACTGATTGGTCAAATCAAAGAAGTTTTAACGCCAGGGGCAAATGATGTATGGGTGGTTGGAAGAAAAGGCAAAAAAGATGCCCTCATCCCGTATATTCCATCTGTCGTCAAAACAGTTGATATTTCATCCAAGAAAGTACACATTGAAGTGATGGAAGGACTCATTGACGAATGAAAATTGACTTTTTAACACTGTTTCCTGAAATGTTTGAAGGAGTGCTTCACTCATCGATCTTAAAAAAAGCTCAGGAAAAAGATGCGGTCTCATTTGATGTCGTGAATTTTAGGGAGTATTCCGATCATAAACATAAAACAGTGGATGACTATCCGTATGGCGGCGGTGCTGGCATGGTTCTGAAAGCACAGCCTGTATTTGATGCGGTAGAAGATTTAACGAAAAAAGCAAACAAGAAGCCCCGCATTATTCTTGTCTGTCCTCAAGGAGAAAGATATACACAAAAGAAAGCAGAAGAGCTTGCAAAAGAAGAGCATCTTATGTTCATTTGCGGCCACTATGAAGGCTACGATGAGCGCATCAGGGAGCATCTTGTCACAGATGAAATCTCAATCGGAGATTTCGTTCTCACAGGCGGAGAGCTGCCGGCGATGATGATTGCAGACAGTGTGGTCAGGCTTTTGCCTCATGTGCTTGGAAAAGAAGCGTCTCATATCGAAGATTCATTTAGTACAGGTCTGCTTGAGCATCCGCACTATACAAGACCAGCTGATTATAAAGGATTGAAAGTACCAGATGTGCTTCTCTCTGGAAATCATGCCAAAATTGAAGAGTGGCGGCGTAAAGAATCGTTGAAGCGAACCTATACAAGACGGCCAGATTTGATCGATTCTTGCAAAACATTAACGGATGAAGAAAAAAGATGGCTTTGGCAGCTTCATAATGACTAGATTGTATTGCACAAGGTATACAGGTGTGGTATGATACTACTTGTGACTTGGACGGCTTGCCGATTCAAGTTTGAAAACGATGTTCCGCTGCAATGAAGAAAGAGGACATGAGCATCTGTTGGAAGGAGTTGAAAACGATGCAACAATTGATTGAAGAAATCACAAAAGAACAATTACGCACTGATCTTCCTGCGTTCCGTCCTGGTGACACTTTACGTGTACACGTGAAAGTTGTCGAGGGTACTCGTGAGCGTATCCAGATCTTTGAAGGTGTTGTAATTAAGCGTCGTGGTGGTGGAATCAGCGAAACTTTCACAGTTCGTAAGATCTCTTACGGTGTAGGCGTTGAGCGTACATTCCCTGTACACACACCAAAAATCGCTAAGATCGAAGTTGTACGTCACGGTAAGGTACGTCGTGCGAAACTTTACTACCTACGTGAACTTCGCGGTAAAGCGGCTCGTATCAAAGAAATCAGACGATAATGATATCAAAAGAAAGAGCTTGTTACCTGTAACAGGCTCTTTTTTTGTACAATGTATAGAGACAACCGTTAGAAGAGAGAAGGTGCACATATGACAATTCAATGGTTTCCAGGCCATATGGCAAAAGCAAGACGGGAAGTCACAGAAAAATTAAAGCTCATCGACATCGTATTTGAATTAACCGATGCAAGAATTCCGATGTCCTCTAGAAACCCAATGATTGAAGAAATCCTCCAAAATAAACCGAAAATTATGCTTTTGAACAAAGCAGATAAAGCAGATCCTCGTATGACAAAAGAGTGGCAGGCACACTTTGAAGCGCAAGGTGTACGGTCACTTGCCATTAATTCTGTCGATGGACAAGGGTTAAATCAAATCATTACGACATCAAAAGAAATCTTAAAAGAAAAGTTCGATCGAATGAAAGCAAAAGGTGTTAAGCCGCGTGCCATTCGAGCTTTGATTATCGGAATTCCCAATGTCGGCAAATCAACGCTGATCAATCGGTTGGCAAAGAAAAATATTGCGAAAACAGGAGATCGACCTGGTATTACGACGTCACAACAATGGGTGAAGGTCGGAAAAGAACTTGAACTGCTCGATACCCCCGGAATTCTCTGGCCGAAATTTGAAGATGAACAAGTAGGTCTTAGGCTGGCCGTCACTGGAGCGATTAAAGACTCAATCATCAACTTGCAGGATGTCGCAGTGTATGCGCTCCGCTTTTTAGAAGAGCACTATCCAGAGCGGTTAAAAAAACGCTATGATTTAGCAGAAATACCTGAAGATACAGTTGAGCTGTTTGATGCCATTGGCACAAAACGCGGCTGTCTGATGAGTGGAGGATTCATTAATTACGACAAAACGACCGAAATCATTATTCGGGATATTCGAACGGAAAAATTTGGTCCCCTCACTTTTGAGAAGCCTGAAAGCTAAAAGACACGCAGCTCATGCGGGTCTTTATTTTTTGCGAAAAACTGCCGATATAAAGAAGGAGGCTGCGGAAAAGCCAATGTACACGGTCAAACAAATAAAAGAATTAATAGAACAACATGCTGACGACGAGTCATACATTCGTGAACTATTGAAAGACGATACAAGAAAAAGTGTCCATAAGCTGATGGACAAATGGAACAAAGAGAGAGAAAAACAGCAAGAACTGCATGCAGCATGGAAGCAAATGCTGCAATTTGAAACCAAAGCAAGAGCGCAAGGATACAATTGTATCGCAGGCATAGATGAAGCAGGAAGAGGACCACTGGCTGGCCCAGTTGTTGCGGCAGCTGTGATATTAAAAGAAGATACCGTCCTACTCGGTTTAAATGATTCAAAACAGCTATCTGAGAAAAAAAGAATGACCTATTATGAGCTCATTCAAAAGGAAGCACTCGACATCGGCATCGGCATTGTTGATGCGGCAACGATTGACGAAATGAATATATACGAAGCATCAAGACTGGCGATGGTGAAGGCTGTAAAGCAGCTCACTCACACACCTGATTATCTACTCATAGATGCGATGACGCTCCCGCTTCCTACTCAACAGGAGAATATCATCAAAGGAGATGCTAAAAGCGCATCCATCGCAGCTGGTGCATGTATTGCCAAAGTGACAAGGGACAAAATGATGGAAGAGTATGGACGCCAGTACCCTGAGTATCAATTTGAAAAAAATAAAGGGTATGGAACGAAAGAGCACCTGGCTGCCATTCAAACACATGGCGCCACACCTATCCACCGGTTATCATTTGCACCAGTGAAATCTGTTATTTCATAAATATTTTGACAAAAGGAGGCTGCCTGTGATGACAAGAGTTGAAGATATACATACTGCACTGAATAGTCGGCTGAATACGGCAGAATCTGTTCCGCTTAACACGGAAGGAAAGGAAAATATTCACCGGCTCATTCTCGGCAAAGTACTGAAAATGCTTGGTGATGATACAGCACTTGTTCAAATAGGTTCGACCAAAATCAAAGCGCAGCTAGCGGCTCAGCTAAAAGCCGATTCTTTCTACTGGTTCCAATTAGAACAAGAAGGTGGAGGCAGTCTGAGTAAATTAAGACCTGTTCAGCAATTTGACCAAGATCCTAAAACATTAAAGGATGCCGCAGCTAAACTACTAGAAGGTCTGTCGCTTAAAAATGGACTTGAACAAATGTTAACAGCTACAGCCTTTTTAAAAGAAAAACCGGTCATCAACGAAGCAGAGTTAAAAACGGCAGTAAAATGGATTGAACAACTTCAAGGCCCGGATATCAAAAAAGGTCTGCAAGCACTTCTTTTTGCTTTAAAGAAAGAT
This sequence comes from Bacillus sp. FSL R5-0397, assembly GCF_038593395.1. Classification (NCBI taxonomy): domain Bacteria; kingdom Bacillati; phylum Bacillota; class Bacilli; order Caryophanales; family Bacillaceae; genus Bacillus; species Bacillus sp. FSL R5-0397. The sequence goes on from NZ_CP151992.1 coordinate 1,550,302, forward strand.
TTGCCGATTCAGCAAGGAGTGCTCCAATCAATATTAGCGATGAAATCCCCCTCTGCACTTCATCAGGATGTGACAGCACTGCTAGATCGATTAACACAGCTTCCGAAGCAAACAGAAGCCACACAGGCTCTTACACAGGCCGTTCGTACGGTTGTAAATGCTGAGACAACTGTTCATGCAGAAAAGCTCTTATCGGTGCTTCTAGGAGCAAAAGAAGGTCAAACGAAGCAAGGAGAAAGCTTGCAGCAGGTGCAGCCTCATGTCAATCCGGCTCAGCAAACAAAGCAGAGCCAGCCCGCCGCTATACAAGGGCGGCAGGTGGATACAGTGAATCAGAACAGCGTGCAGCAATTATTAAGTCCAAAACAGCTCCCGCTTCAGCAAATAGAACGCATTCTGACAAGCATCACAAAGCAAGGCACAGACGGACAGCAGCAGCTTGATGTAAAACAACTCACATCACTGGTTCAAGCAGTCCAGCAGGCAGGGCCACAGGCTGACGCAAAGGCAGCCGTGCTTCAAAAGGAATTTCCGTTTCTTTCAAAAACAGAGACGAACGCATTGGCAAAGGTCATTCAGCAGACTGAACCAGCATTAAGCAATAAAACCGATGTACTCGATTTACTGATGACGATGAAAAAAGCGATAGGTGTACGAGATGAAATTGGGATGCTGAAATTACTGGAAAAGGGCAGCCAAGATGTCAAAAGCCAAGAGCTTCACCAATTAAAGATGGTTTTAAATGATGCAAGGCAAGCTGATGTTCCGGAACCCGTAAAAAAAGAAATGGATCAATTATTCCATAGATTAAATGGGCAGTTACTAGTGCATCAGGAAAACCAAACAGTTAGTCAAATGATGGTTTCTTACCCTCTTTTCTCAAAACATAGTGTTCAAGATTTAACCTTTATTCTAAAAGGGCATAAGAAAAAAGATGGCTCTATTGATATTTCTCAGTGCCGTTTAATGTTTTATTTAAACATGGAGAACTTAGAAGAAACGTTAATAGACTGTACGATTCAGCAAAAAGTGATGTCAATTACAGTCGAGACGGCTCACGAACTTCAAGGGACCATTAATCCAATGATTCCAGCTGTTCGAGAGAATTTAAATGCCCTAGGGTATAGTTTAACGGGGATTACAGCGAAAAAGAGAGAAGAGCCAATTGATCCGTCTGACTTTCTAGATGAACACTTTCATAAAATCAGCGAGAAAGGGCTGGACTTACGAGTATGAAAGATTCAAAACCGCTTAGAAGAGCGGTCGCTCTACACTATGATGAAGAAAAACAAAAAGCGCCAAAAGTCGTTGCAACAGGCAGCGGCTATGTGGCTGATCATATTATTGAAGAAGCTCAAAAAGCTGGCGTCCCTATCCAAGAAGACCGTAATTTAGTAGAACTGATGCGCCACTTAACGCTCGATGAGGAAATCCCAGAAGCGTTATACGATACTGTAGCAGAAATATTTTCATTTATCTATCGGTTGGATCAAAAAATGAAAAAATAAGGTAAAATAAGTGTTTTGACTGAAAAATTTATATTTTTAATAAAATAAAAGTTTGAATGTTTAGAAGGATTTTACGATTTTACATAGAACCCTAGACATTCTCTTTTTTATTCTTTAAAATGAAAGCGCAGTCTATTTTATAATTTTTGTTTCTACATATGTTGGGAGGATGGGAAATGAATATCCATGAGTACCAAGGAAAAGAAATCCTAAGAAAATATGGGGTTTCAGTTCCAAATGGTAAAGTAGCATTTACACCTGATGAAGCAGTGAAAGCATCAGAAGAGCTAGGAAGCTCTGTATATGTCGTAAAAGCACAGATTCATGCAGGCGGCCGTGGTAAAGCAGGTGGGGTAAAAATTGCAAAAACAAAAGATGAAGTGAAAGGGTTTGCAGAGGAATTGCTCGGCAAGACACTTGTCACACATCAAACAGGGCCTGAAGGGCGCGAAATAAAACGCTTACTTATTGAAGAAGGCTGCGATATTCAAAAAGAGTACTATGTAGGACTCGTTTTGGATAGAGCGACATCAAGAATTGTTTTGATGGCTTCTGAAGAAGGCGGTACTGAAATTGAAGAAGTAGCAGAAAAAACGCCAGAAAAAATCGTGAAAGTGGTCATCGACCCAGCGATTGGTCTCCAAGCCTATCAGGCGAGAGAAGTTGCGTTTAAAATTAATATTCCAACAAAATTAGTTGGTCAAGCTGTTAAGTTTATGACAAGCCTTTACAATGCGTTTATTGAAAAGGATTGTTCAATTGCCGAGATAAATCCTCTTGTTGTAACAGGTGATGGAAAAGTCATGGCACTTGACGCAAAATTAAACTTTGATAGCAATGCCTTATATAGACAAAAAGATATATTAGAATACCGTGACCTTGATGAAGAAGATCCAAAAGAGATTGAAGCATCTAAATATGACCTAAGCTACATTTCTCTAGATGGGAATATTGGCTGTATGGTGAATGGAGCAGGCCTTGCGATGTCTACAATGGATATCATCAAGCATTACGGCGGGGACCCTGCAAACTTCCTTGATGTTGGCGGCGGTGCAACTGCTGAAAAAGTAACGGAAGCATTTAAAATCATCTTATCTGATCAAAATGTCAAAGGGATTTTCGTGAACATTTTTGGCGGCATCATGAAATGTGATGTCATCGCAGAAGGTGTTGTTGAAGCGACGAAACAAGTCGGCTTAACATTACCACTCGTTGTACGTCTTGAAGGAACAAACGTTGAATTAGGGAAGAAAATCCTGAGTGATTCAGGCTTAAATATCACTTCTGCTGAGTCTATGGCTGACGGGGCAGAAAAGATTGTATCTTTAGTCAAGTAGAGCAGAAAGGCAGGGAACCTAAATGAGTGTATTTATTAATAAAAATACGAGAGTAATTGTTCAGGGGATTACCGGTTCAACCGCATTATTCCATACAAAACAAATGATTGAGTATGGAACAAATATCGTTGGCGGTGTCACACCTGGAAAAGGTGGAACTGAAGTAGAGGGAGTTCCTGTATTTAATACTGTATCTGAAGCAGTACAGACAACTGGAGCAGATGCTTCTGTTATCTATGTACCAGCTCCATTTGCAGCAGACGCCATTTTAGAGGCTGTTGATGCAGAAGTGGATCTAGTGATTTGTATCACAGAACACATTCCAGTTCTGGATATGGTTAAAGTGAAACGCTATATGGAAGGTAAGAAGACAAGACTTGTTGGACCGAACTGTCCTGGCGTGATTACACCTGAAGAATGTAAAATTGGCATCATGCCTGGCTACATTCATAAAAAAGGTCATGTTGGTGTTGTGTCTCGTTCTGGAACGCTTACATATGAAGCGGTACATCAGCTTTCAGAGGCTGGTGTTGGTCAATCAACAGCTGTAGGAATTGGCGGAGACCCTGTCAATGGCACGAACTTTATTGATGTATTAAAAGCCTTCAATGAAGATCCTGAAACGCATGCTGTGATCATGATTGGTGAAATCGGTGGTACTGCTGAAGAAGAAGCAGCTGAATGGGTAAAAGCAAATATGACCAAGCCGGTTGTTGGCTTTATTGGCGGTAAAACAGCGCCTCCAGGAAAACGTATGGGACATGCTGGTGCCATTATTTCTGGTGGTAAAGGAACTGCTGATGAAAAAGTAAAAACAATGCGTGAATGTGGAATTGAAGTGGCAGAGACACCATCTGTCATGGGAGAAACCTTAATTAAAGTGTTAAAAGAGAAGAATCTCTTCGAAGCTTGTAAAACGCATTAATGACACAAGAAGACTTGTTCTTTGACAAGTCTTCTTCTTTCTATCTTAAACTGGAGGAATGGTATGTACAACGTGTCCGAAAGAATGATTTTTCACCGCTTAAAAGGCCTCATCTCACCCTCTTTGTTAACAAAATGGTGGAAAGTCGATCCTGAGCTATATATAAATGAAGAAACACATCATTTCAAACAGGATCGATCATTACAAAAGATCGACTTTACCCGCTTACAACAAGCTGAAGAAAATGAATTCCCCATTTTTCAACACATCGTTCAAGCCTATTTAAAGCAAAATATTCACATGATTCCCATCACATCACCTTTATATCCCAGCTCACTAAAACACATTTATGATCCTCCCCCAGTATTATTCCTAAAAGGAAACGTTACCTATTTAAATGAAGAAAAAAGTCTAGGTGTAGTAGGTACACGAGTGCCATCCTCTTACGGAGAAGCGTGCGTGAAGAAAATTGTTGGAGAACTTGTAGAGGAGAATTGGATGATTGTGAGTGGTTTAGCAAAAGGAATTGATGGACTTGCACACAAAGAGTGCATAAGAAAAAAAGGAAAAACGATTGGTGTTGTAGCTGGCGGCTTTCAACATGTATATCCAAAAGAACATGTGCAAATGGCTCAATATATGGGAGAACATCATTTACTGTTGTCAGAGCATCCGCCTTATATCAAACCAGAAAAATGGCATTTTCCAATGAGAAACAGATTAATTAGTGCCCTGACAAGAGGAACCATCGTGGTCCAGTGCAAAGAAAAGAGCGGTTCGCTTATTACAGCCTACCAGGCATTAGAGCAAGGAAAAGAAGTGTTTGCTGTTGCAGGATCGATCTTTGATTCTAATTCTATAGGTCCAGCTAGACTGATTCAGCAAGGTGCCAAGCTTGTTCATTCAACGAAGGATATTTTAGAGGAATTCTCCTTGAGTGGTGTTCAATATACTGAACTCCCATAAAAATATCGTTTGACAAAAGACATCGGAATATTTAATAATAGTGAGGATTTAAGTTTACACTTTGTTTTTCGGGTTTATAATGATGTTCATCATAAAGAATTTTTAACGATTGCCTGTTAGATAGGTGCAATTAACATAAATATAAATTTGTGAAATGGATAAAGAGAGAACACCTCTTAAGGGGGATTTTGAGTATGGCTGATTATTTAGTCATCGTTGAGTCGCCAGCAAAGGCGAAAACGATTGAGCGTTATTTAGGAAAAAAGTATAAAGTAAAGGCTTCAATGGGGCATGTAAGGGATTTACCGAAAAGTCAGCTTGGTGTTGACACTGAGCATGACTTCGAACCGAGATATATTACGATTCGAGGAAAAGGTCCAGTCTTAAAAGAATTAAAAACAGCAGCGAAGAAAGCAAAAAAAGTATATCTCGCAGCTGACCCCGACAGAGAGGGAGAAGCGATTGCTTGGCATTTAGCCCACAGCCTTGACCTTGACCTCTCTTCAGATTGCCGCGTTGTCTTTAACGAGATTACAAAAGATGCAATTAAAGATTCCTTTAAACATCCACGTATGATCGATATGGACTTGGTTGATGCGCAGCAGGCAAGACGGATTTTAGATCGTCTCGTTGGATATAAAATCAGCCCGATTTTATGGAAGAAAGTCAAAAAGGGTTTAAGCGCCGGTCGTGTTCAATCAGTTGCACTCCGCCTGATTATTGACCGCGAGAATGAAATTAATGAATTCAAACCAGAAGAATACTGGACAATTGATGGCACCTTCCTAAAAGGGAAAGAAAGTTTTGAAGCGAGTTTCTTTGGCGTAAATGGCAAAAAACATCCGCTAAAAACAAAAGAAGATGTAAAAGAAATCCTTTCGAAATTAAAAGGAAGCAAGTTTTCTGTTGAAAAAGTGACGAAAAAAGAACGTAAACGCAACCCAGCTGTTCCGTTTACAACATCTACCTTACAACAAGAGGCAGCGAGAAAACTAAACTTCCGTGCGAAGAAAACGATGATGATTGCACAGCAATTATATGAAGGAATTGATCTTGGTAAAGAAGGTACAGTAGGTCTCATTACATATATGAGAACGGACTCGACACGTATTTCCAATACGGCAATTGAAGAAGTATCTGCTTTCATTGATCAAACGTATGGCAAGAATTTCTTGAATACAACAAAACGTACTACCAAAAAGAGCGAAAATGCACAGGATGCTCACGAAGCCATCCGTCCGACTTCTACACTAAGAAAACCAGCAGATGTCAAACACGTGCTAAGCAGAGATCAGCTTCGTCTTTATAAATTGATTTGGGAACGTTTTGTGGCAAGCCAAATGGCACCAGCTGTTCTTGATACAATGAGTGTGGATCTTGAAAATAACGGGCTTACTTTCCGTGCAAATGGGAGTAAGGTGAAATTCCCTGGATTTATGAAAGTATATGTTGAAGGGAAGGACGACCAGTTAGAAGAAAAGGACAAAATGCTTCCTGATCTGAAAGAGGGAGACACCGTTCTTTCAAAAGATATTGAACCAGAGCAGCACTTTACGCAGCCGCCTCCACGCTACACTGAGGCTAGACTTGTCAAAACCCTTGAAGAGCTAGGTATCGGCCGCCCATCGACGTATGCACCAACATTAGATACCATTCAAAAGCGCGGCTACGTGGCACTTGATAACAAACGGTTTATTCCAACAGAGCTTGGAGAGATTGTGCTCAACTTAATTATTGAATTCTTCCCTGAAATCATTAACGTAGAATTTACTGCGAAAATGGAAAAAGAACTTGATAGCGTTGAAGAAGGTACGATTGAATGGGTACGCATTATCGACAGTTTCTATCAAGATTTTGCAAAACGGGTAGAAAAAGCAGAAGCAGAGATGCAGGAAGTTGAGATCGAGCCTGAATACGCCGGAGTTGATTGCGAAGAGTGTGGTCATCCAATGGTGTACAAAATGGGGAGATACGGTAAGTTCATGGCATGCTCTAATTTCCCTGACTGCCGTAACACAAAACCAATTGTCAAAGATATTGGTGTCAAATGCCCGACTTGTCACGAAGGAAATATCGTTGAACGGAAATCTAAGAAGCGCCGCATTTTTTACGGTTGCGATCGTTTTCCAGAGTGTGAATTCGTGTCTTGGGACAAACCAATTGAAAGAAAGTGTCCAAAATGCGAAAATATGCTTGTAGAGAAAAAGCTGAAAAAAGGCATTCAAGTTCAATGTGTGAACTGTGATTATAAAGAGGAACAACAAAAATAGCGGTGAGCAGCCTTGTTCACCTGCTTTTTTATGTCATCAAATAGAACTTACGAAATAGGAGAGTTGTACAATGAGTCAATTTGTAAATGTGATTGGAGCAGGTTTAGCAGGAAGTGAAGCGGCATGGCAAATTGCCAAGCGCGGAATTAAAGTTCATTTGTATGAAATGAGACCTGTTAAACAAACACCAGCTCACCACACTGATAAATTTGCGGAGCTCGTATGCAGTAACTCATTGCGTGCGAACGCTTTAACAAACGCAGTAGGTGTACTAAAGGAAGAAATGCGTCATTTAGACTCAGCAATCATCGCAGCAGCAGATGAAAGCTCGGTTCCTGCTGGTGGAGCGCTTGCAGTAGATCGTCATGAATTTGCAGCTAACGTCACAGACCGCGTGAAAAATCACCCGAATGTGACGGTCTTTCAAGAAGAAGTGCAAAGCATTCCAGAAGGTCCGACGATTATCGCAACGGGTCCTCTTACATCAGAAGCACTTTCAAAAGAATTAAAATCCTTAACAGGTGAAGAGTATTTATATTTCTACGATGCAGCAGCGCCGATCCTCGAGAAAGACAGCATCGATATGGATAAAGTGTACTTGAAATCACGTTATGATAAAGGGGAAGCGGCTTATTTAAACTGTCCGATGACAGAAGAAGAATTCGATCGTTTTTATGAGGCGCTCATTTCTGCTGAAACTGTGCCGTTAAAAGAGTTCGAAAAAGAAATCTTCTTCGAAGGCTGTATGCCCATTGAAGTCATGGCCAAAAGAGGGAAAAAAACCATGTTGTTTGGCCCGATGAAACCAGTCGGACTTGAAGATCCAAAAACAGGGAAAAGACCTTACGCTGTGGTTCAATTAAGACAGGATGATGCAGCAGGTACTTTATATAATATTGTTGGGTTCCAAACACATCTAAAATGGGGCGATCAAAAGGAAGTATTCCGTTTGATCCCAGGTCTTGAAGAGGCAGAGATTGTTCGCTATGGTGTGATGCACCGTAATACATTTATTAACTCGCCAAGCCTTCTAAAACCGACATATCAATTTAAAAATAGAGACGACTTATTCTTTGCCGGACAAATGACTGGTGTTGAAGGATATGTTGAGTCCGCAGCTTCAGGACTAGTGGCTGGAATCAACGCAGCTCGTTTTGTTAAAGGAGAAGAGCTTGTGACACTTCCAGAAGAAACAGCGATTGGCAGTATGGCTTACTACATCACATCAACAAACAAGAAAAGCTTCCAGCCGATGAATGCAAACTTTGGCTTGCTGAAAGATCTTGGCGTTCGAATTAAAAACAAACAAGAGCGCTATGCAGAGTACGCTAAACGCGCAATCGAAACTATTCAAACTATTTCGAAATCTCTGTAGTAAAACATTGCACGGGAAGCAAGATATGTGATACCATTTAAAAGCCTTAAAGAGGTGTAAAAATGACAGATAAACAGCGTCTTGTCCACTTATTCATTGAATATTTGCAGATTGAAAAGAACTATTCAGCTTTAACGATCTCGGGTTATACTGAGGCGATTGAAGAGTTTGTCAGATTTATGAACATTCAAGGAATAGACGGTTTTGAAGAGGTATCCTATCAAGATACGAGAATTTATTTAACAGAAGCTTATGAAAAAGGCCTTACAAGAAGAACGATTAGTAAGAAAGTCTCTGCACTTCGCAGCTTTTATAAATTTTTATTAAGAGAACAGCTTGTGAAAGAAAATCCTTTTTTACTCGTTAGCTTACCAAAGCAGGATAAGCGAATTCCTTCCTTTTTGTATGAAGAGGAACTAAAAGAGCTATTTACAGTTTCTGATGTAAATACACCGCTTGGTCAAAGAAATCAAGCCATTTTAGAACTTCTTTATGCAACAGGTATGAGGGTCAGTGAGTTATGTTCATTAAAAGAATCTGATCTTGATTTATCGATGGATACAGTGCTTGTTCATGGGAAAGGCAGCAAACAGCGGTATGTACCTTTCGGCTCTTATGCACATGAAGCGCTCTCCACATATTTAGAGGATGGAAGGCAGAAGCTGAAAGTGAGGGGAAAGGATCGTGCTGATTCACATGTGTTTTTGAATCAGCGCGGAGCTCCTCTTACAGACAGAGGCGTTCGATTCATTCTAACTGAATTAATGAAAAAGGCGTCTGGCACATTACATATCCATCCTCACATGTTAAGGCACACCTTTGCTACGCATCTTTTAAACGAGGGAGCGGATTTAAGAAGTGTTCAAGAACTTCTTGGTCACTCAAATTTATCATCAACACAGGTGTACACGCATGTATCAAAAGATTCTTTAAGAAAAACGTACATGTCTCATCACCCAAGGGCTTTTAAACGATCCTAAAAGGAGGTTTTTTCATGTCATCATTTCATGCAACCACAATCTTTGCCGTTCAACATAAAGGAAAAAGTGCGATGGCTGGAGACGGTCAAGTCACTTTTGGGCAGGCTGTCGTCATGAAACACACAGCAAAAAAAGTGCGCCGTCTTTTCGGAGGCAAAGTACTCGCAGGTTTTGCTGGTTCAGTTGCAGATGCATTTACACTCTTTGAGAAGTTTGAAACGAAGCTTGAAGAATACGGTGGTAACCTAAAACGAGCAGCTGTAGAACTGGCGAAAGAATGGCGAAGTGACAAGATGCTCAGACAGCTTGAGGCCATGCTGATCGTCATGAATAAAGAAAGCATCCTGCTCGTATCTGGAACAGGAGAGGTCATCGAGCCAGACGATGGCATTTTGGCTATTGGTTCAGGCGGTAACTACGCGCTTAGCGCCGGGAGAGCACTCAAAAAACATGCAGGTGACCATCTCTCAGCTCGAGAGATTGCAAAGGCGGCTCTTGAAACGGCCGGAGAAATCTGTGTCTACACGAACGATCAAATCACTTTAGAAGAGCTTGAATAGAAAGGACATGAGACGTATGGAGAAAAAGCCGTTCACCCCAAGAGAGATAGTTGAAAAGCTCGATCAGTACATTATTGGTCAGCTTGATGCGAAAAAAGCAGTGGCGGTGGCTTTAAGAAACCGTTACAGAAGAAGTCTTTTACATGATAAGCTAAAGGATGAAGTCGTTCCTAAAAACATCTTAATGATTGGTCCGACAGGTGTGGGGAAAACAGAAATTGCCCGCAGAATTGCAAGGATTTCTGGTGCACCTTTCATTAAAGTGGAAGCGACGAAGTTTACTGAAGTTGGATATGTCGGACGTGACGTAGAATCAATGGTCAGAGATTTAGTGGAAACAGCAATCAGACTAGTCAAAGAAGAAAAAATGAAGGATGTTCAAGAAGAAGCGGAAAAACAAGCAAACAAACGGCTTGTTCATCTACTTGTTCCTGGAAAGAAAAAAAGTCAGTCTGTGAAAAATCCTTTTGAGATGCTGTTTGGTGGTTCTGATGCTGATGAAAGTGATCGAGATCACTCAAGTGAAGAAGTAGAGCTTGAATCGACGAGAAAACGCATTGCGCACCAGCTGGCGATGGGTGAACTTGAAGACCATTACGTCACGATTGAAGTCGAAGAGCAGCAGCCTTCCATGTTTGATATGCTTCAAGGCTCGGGTATGGAGCAAATGGGTATGAACATGCAGGATGCGCTTAGCAATCTCATGCCTAAAAAGAAAAAACGCAGAAAGCTGACCGTCAGAGAAGCGAGAAAAGCGTTAACTGCTGAGGAAGCTTCAAAACTGATTGATATGGATGAAGTCGGTCAGGAAGCCGTGCAAAAAGCAGAGCAGCAAGGAATCATCTTTATCGATGAGATCGATAAAATTGCCAAAAGCGGTGGTGCATCGTCTGCAGATGTTTCTCGTGAAGGGGTTCAACGTGATATTTTACCGATTGTAGAAGGTTCCACTGTGATGACGAAGTATGGGGCTGTGAAAACAGATCATGTTCTATTTGTAGCAGCAGGCGCTTTTCATATGGCGAAACCCTCGGATTTGATTCCAGAGCTTCAAGGGCGCTTCCCAATCCGTGTAGAATTAGATAAATTAAGTATAGAAGACTTTGTGAAAATCTTAACGGAACCAGATAACGCGTTATTAAAGCAATATAAGGCTTTACTTGAAACAGAAGGTATATCTCTTGAATTTTCTGACGATGCTATTCATAAGATTGCCGAAGTGGCTTATCACGTCAATCAGGAGACGGATAACATCGGTGCAAGAAGGCTTCACACCATACTTGAGAAGCTGCTTGAAGAGCTCTCATTTGAGGCGCCTGATATTACAATGGAAACAGTGACCATTACCCCTCAGTATGTAGAAGAGAAGCTAGGAAAGATTGCAAATAATAAAGACTTAAGTCAATTTATACTTTAACAAATGAATAAAGTAATCTAGGAGGATCATTATTATGGCGTTACTACAAAAAACAAGGATTATTAACTCGATGCTGCAAGATGCAGCGGGGAAGCCGGTTAATTTCAAAGAAATGGCAGAAACATTGAGAGATGTCATTGATTCAAACATTTTCGTTTTAAGCAGAAGAGGGAAACTTCTTGGCTACTCCATTAACCAGCAGATTGAAAATGCACGTATGAAAAAAATGCTGGAAGATCGTCAGTTCCCTGAAGAATATACAAAAAGCTTATTCAATGTCCCTGAAACATCTTCAAACCTTGACATCAACAGTGAGTACACAGCTTTCCCGATTGAGAACCGTGATTTATTCCAATCAGGTTTGACAACGATTGTACCAATCATCGGAGGCGGAGACCGCTTAGGGACGTTAATCCTTTCTCGTTTGCAAGATACATTCACAGATGATGATTTAATTCTTGCTGAATACGGCGCAACAGTTGTTGGAATGGAGATTCTTCGCGAGAAAGCGGAAGAAATTGAAGAAGAAGCAAGAAGTAAAGCGGTTGTTCAAATGGCAATCAGCTCTCTTTCATATAGTGAGCTTGAAGCGATTGAGCATATCTTTGAAGAACTTGATGGAAACGAAGGGCTGCTTGTGGCAAGTAAGATTGCTGACCGTGTAGGAATCACTCGTTCAGTGATCGTAAACGCACTTCGTAAATTAGAAAGTGCAGGCGTTATTGAATCTCGTTCCCTTGGAATGAAGGGAACATACATCAAAGTATTAAACAACAAATTTTTAATTGAACTTGAAAATTTAAAATCTCACTAATCAAAAAAAACCCTTTTCGGCCGAAATAAATGCTGAAAAGGGTTTTTTTGTATAAAAAATGAGGATTTGTCCGAAAAATGACACTCTTTTTTCGAAGAAACCCCTTACAATTCTGTAGTGCTTTGAATCTAGGTCTTTATACCTATTCGTAAAATAGATATATATTACGAGTTTTTTTTACAATTACATCATAGACTTTAATCCTATTATTTCTTACAATGAACATATGGTTTTACAAATCTCGACATGATTAAATGGAATGAAATACATATGATTGGAGGTATATGGTTTTGGATATATTTTCTGGAACGATAAGTAACCTTGAGAATGCCTTGGGCAGAGCGAACGTTAAGCAAAAAGTCATAAGCAATAATATCGCGAATATAGACACACCGAACTACAAGTCTAAAAAAGTTGCATTCCACGACATGCTAAATGATGCGTCAATCAAATTAGATGCTAAAAAAACATACCAAGGTCACATTGATTTCTCTAAAACAGGGTCTAATTATTCAGTTGTTTCGAGTAACCGTACTTCTTATCAAGAAAACGGAAATAATGTCGATATTGATCAAGAGATGAGTGAACTCGCTAAAAACCAAATTCAGTATAATGCGTTGGTTGAAAGAATGAGCGGAAAGTTCAATTCTCTTAAAACAGTTTTGACAGGAGGTAAGTGATGTCGATTTTTTCAGGCGTGAACGCTTCGGCCTCAGCATTAACAGCACAGAGGCTCAGAATGGACGTTGTATCCTCTAACCTTGCGAATATGGATACAACAAGAGCTAAACAGGTTGATGGCAAGTGGGAGCCTTATAGACGCAAGCTCGTCACATTACAGCCGTCAGGTGAATCATTTTCATCTATATTGAACTCAAGCATGAATTCGAGCGGCAAATTAGGAAACGGCGTCAAAGTAACAAAAATTACTGAAGACGAAACTCCATTCAACCTTCAATATGATCCTACAAATCCCGATGCCAATGAAAATGGATATGTTCAAACACCAAACGTTGATCCATTAAAGGAAATGGTTGATCTCATCAGCAGCTCAAGATCATATGAAGCAAACGTGACTGCGCTGAATGCGAATAAAAGCATGCTGATGAAAGCTTTAGAAATAGGAAAGTAAGGTGAAAAGAATTGGTTAACGCAATATCTCCTTTCCAGCTTCAAACCGCTCAGCAAGCAAGTGAATTGACGAATGCATCGTCTGTGCAGGCGGCTGCACCTAAAAGTCAAACGAATTTCTCTGATGTGCTGAAGAATTCCATTGAGGCATTAAATCAATCACAGCTGAAATCAGACCAGTATACGAATGCTCTCGCACAAGGGAAAGATGTCAATCTCGATGAAGTCATGATTGCTTCACAAAAAGCGAGTGTGACACTCACAGCTGCAACCGAGTTTCGGAATAAAGCAGTCGAATCGTACCAAGAGATTATGAGAATGCAGATGTAGGAGGTGCTGGTGGACAAAAAATAGACTGAATGGAATGACCGGGGGTTAAGATGAATCGTACTTTAATGCAATTAAGAACAAAAACAGTTGAGTTTTGGCGAAATCGATCAAAATTACAAAAAATACTCATGATTGGCGGCGTAGCTGCCCTAGCAATCATTATTACGGTTGTTAGCATCTTTGCTTCTTCTGAAAAAATGGTTCCGTTGTTTAGAGATTTGTCTGAGGCAGAAGCAGGACAAATCAAACAGGAACTGGATGGCAAAAACGTTAAATCGGAACTTGCAAATAACGGAACGACGATTTTAGTTCCAGAAAAGCAAGCAGACACTTTAAAAGTAACACTTGCATCAGAAGGACTTCCTAAAACGGGGAATATTGATTACTCCTTCTTTGCGAACAATTCCGGCTTCGGTTTAACAGATAATGAATTTGATGTTCTGAAAGTAGACGCAACTCAGACAGAACTATCCAATCTGATCAACACGATTGATGGGATTAAAGATTCAAAGGTTATGATTAACCTGCCAAAAGATTCCGTTTTTGTTGGAGAAGAGCAAAGTAATGCATCAGCATCAATTGTGCTGCAAGTTCAACCAGGCTACACGCTTACTCAGCAACAAGTAAAAGGCCTTTATCATCTTATTTCAAAAAGTGTGCCGAATTTAAAAACAGAAAACATTGTCATTATGGACCAAGATTCCAACTACTATGACTTAAACAGCAGCTCAGATTCCTATGCAAGTGGAATGGATGCACAGCAGCAGAAAAAAGAGGAGATTGAAAAGAATCTTCAACGAAAAATTCAACAGCTACTTGGAACGATGATGGGTCAAGAGAAAGTTGCCGTATCGGTCACTACAGACATTGATTTTACTGAAGAAAAAAGAAAAGAAGATCTTGTCGAACCAGTTGATCAAGAAAACATGCAAGGAATTGCTGTCAGCGCTGAAAAGATTGCTGAAACTTATTCAGGCAATGGTGCAGCAGCTGGAGGCACCGCTGGAACAGGTGACGATGATGTCACAAATTATCAAGGTGCCGATGGAACGAATGGAAGCGGAGATTACGAAAAGAGCGAAGATCGTATCAATTATGAAGTCAACCGCATTCATAAAGATATCAAAGAAAGTCCTTATAAAATCAGAGACGTTGGCATTCAGGCACTGGTTGAACCACCTACTGCAAACGATCCGAACTCATTAACTGCTGAAAGGCAGGATGATATCAAAAAAATTCTTTCAACCATCATCAGTACATCGATTGATAAAGAATACACAAACGGTCAAGCGCTCACTCAAGCTGACTTAGATAACAAAATCGTTTTATCTGTATCAAAATTAGACGGTAAACAGCAAACGGCAGCAGAAAACCCTTCAAACAATATTCCAATTTGGGTTTATATTGTTGGCGGTGTGCTACTACTTGCCATTATCGCTCTCATTATCCTTCTCGTACGTAAGAGAAGAAAAGATGAGGAAGAAGAGTTTGAGTTTGATGAACGTACACCAATTCATGTTCCTGATATCGATACTGAGCCAGAAACAGAAGAAATGGTGAGAAAAAATCAGCTTGAAAAAATGGCAAAAGATAAACCAGAAGACTTTGCTAAATTGCTACGCAGCTGGCTGTCCGAGGATTAGGAGGAATACACATGTCGAGAAAAGATCCAAATCGACTAACAGGCAGACAAAAAGCAGCAATCCTAATGATTTCCTTAGGGCTAGACGTGTCAGCATCTGTATACAAACATCTGTCTGAAGACGAAATAGAAAAATTAACATTAGAAATTTCAAATGTAAGAAGTGTAGATACTGCTAAAAAAGATGAGATCATCGAAGAATTTCACAGCATTGCCATCGCGCAGGACTACATATCACAAGGTGGCCTTATGTACGCAAGACAAGTGCTTGAAAAAGCGCTTGGTGAGGACAAAGCGGACAGCATCTTAAATCGCTTAACATCCTCACTTCAAGTGAAACCATTTGATTTTGCTAGAAAGGCTGACCCAGAGCAAATTTTAAACTTTATCCAGCATGAGCATCCACAAACCATTGCGCTCATTCTTTCCTACCTAGATCCAGTACAGGCTGGACAGATTTTATCTGAGTTAGGCGAGGAAGTACAAACCGAGGTTGCAAGAAGAATTGCTTTAATGGACCGCACATCTCCAGAGATCATCAATGAGGTGGAACGTATTCTTGAACAAAAGCTTTCTTCAACCTTTACGCAAGATTATACCCAAACGGGCGGAGTCGAAGCGGTAGTCGAAGTCCTGAATGGTGTAGACCGTGCAACGGAGAAAACCATTTTAGATACACTGGAAATTCAAGATCCTGAGCTTGCTGATGAAATTAAGAAACGTATGTTTGTCTTTGAAGACATTGTTACTCTTGATAGCAGAGCCATTCAGCGTGTGATTCGAGATGTTGAAAATGACGATTTACTACTTGCACTCAAAGTGGCAAGCGAAGAAGTCAAAGAAATTGTCTTCCGCAACATGTCGCAACGTATGGTCGAAACGTTCAAAGAAGAAATGGAGTTTATGGGACCTGTCCGGCTTAGAGATGTCGAGGAAGCACAGACTCGTATTGTCAGCATCGTAAGACGACTTGAAGAGGCTGGAGAAATCGTCATAGCTCGAGGTGGAGGAGACGATATCATTGTCTAGGATTATCAAACATGAAACATCTGTTATTCCTGAACAAGGCCGTCAAACCATTCCCTTGCAGCAAGTGGAATTCAAAAGAGAACATCACGAAGAAGAGCTTGTCAACGAGACAGAAGCATCTCAACTTGTATTAAGTGATGCGCAAGATGAAGCAAGCCGTATTTTAGAACAAGCAAATCGTGAGCTGGAACAAACAATGGCTGAAATCAATCAGCGGCGAGCTGATTTTGAAGCAGAAAGAGTACAGCTCATTGAAGAAGCGAAACAAACAGGATATCAAGATGGTTTTCAAAAGGGCGAAGCAGATGCGAATTTACAGTATCAATCGATTCTTGATCAAGCGAATGACATTGTCAGCCTTGCAAAGCAGGACTATGAAGCAAAAATCGAAAGCTCTGCTGAAGAAATTGTCGAACTTGCGTTTGAGCTCGCTAAACGAGTATGGAATGCAGCTGAGGACACAAAAGAACAATTTTTAACGCTAGTGAAGCAGGTCGTTTCAGAAGTGAAGGAATATGACGATATTTCCATCTATGTCGACCCTGCACATTACGAACATGTGATGGAATATAAAGACGAATTAAATAGAATCCTTCAAAAGAATACACATCTTGCCATTTACTCGGATGAAAAAGCACCAAAAGGTACTTGTTACGTCGAAACAAGCTTTGGAAAAGTGGAAGCGAGTGTTGATACCCAAATGAATCAGTTAAAAGAAAAGTTATTAGAAGTCATTGATTCAGGTGATCACAAATGAACATAGATGTGCTAAAAGAAACGATTGAAACCGCCGATCCTTATAAACGTTTTGGTAAAGTCAATCGAGTTGTTGGACTGATGATCGAGTCCAAGGGGCCAGAAAGCTCAATCGGTGATGTATGTCTTATTCACAAAAAAGGGAGTAAGAATCATCCGATCAAAGCAGAAGTCGTTGGCTTTAAAGATGAAAACATTCTACTCATGCCCTACGTAGAAGCCTCTAACATCTCACCAGGCAGTCTTGTTGAAGCAACAGGTGAATCGTTAAAGGTCAAAGTAGGAACTGGTTTAATCGGGCAGGTTGTTGATGCCTTCGGTGATCCACTGGACGGCAGCATGCTTCCTAAAGGACTTGCACCTGTCTCAACAGAACAATCTCCTCCAAACCCGATGGACAGACCGCCTATTCGTGAAAAAATGGGCGTTGGTGTCAGAGTGATTGACAGCTTGCTCACAGTCGGCACTGGTCAAAGAATTGGCATATTCGCGGGAAGCGGTGTTGGTAAAAGTACCTTGATGGGGATGATTGCCAAGCAGACAGAAGCGGATCTCAATGTCATTGCACTTGTTGGAGAGCGTGGACGTGAAGTTCGCGAGTTTATCGAAAAAGATTTAGGAGCTGAAGGACTGAAGCGTTCGATTGTTGTTGTCGCAACTTCAGATCAGCCCGCACTGACAAGATTAAAAGCAGCCTATACTGCAACAGCTATTGCCGAATATTTCAGAGACAGAGGCAAAAATGTCATGTTTATGATGGATTCTGTCACAAGGGTCGCCATGGCACAGCGGGAAATAGGACTTGCAACCGGTGAACCGCCAACAACAAAAGGATATACGCCTTCAGTGTTCGCTATACTGCCAAAATTGCTAGAACGAACTGGTACAAATCAACTTGGTTCCATCACAGCGTTTTACACAGTGCTTGTTGATGGTGACGATATGAATGAGCCGATCGCTGATACAGTGCGGGGGATTTTAGATGGCCACATAGTACTTGATCGTGCACTGGCCAACAAAGGACAGTTTCCAGCTGTCAATATTCTGAAAAGTATCAGTCGTGTCATGAGTAATATCGCAAGTCATGATCACAAGGAAGCGGCTAACCGGTTCCGCCAGCTTTTATCCACATATCAAAACGCTGAAGACCTCATTAACATTGGAGCATATAAAAAAGGCTCCTCTAAAGATATTGATGAGGCCATGCAAGCTTACCCACAACTGATTTCATTTTTGAAGCAGGATGTTGAAGAGGCTGTATCGATTGAAGACAGCGTGAGGATATTGCTCAGTTTGATGAATAGAGAGGATTGACAAAAACAGTGAGATATCAATACAAATTTCAAAAGCTCTTAGAATTGAAAGAAAGTGAAAAAGACAAATCACTCGCAGCGTATCAACAATCCGTTTCGGCATTTGAGCAAGCCGCTGAAAAACTCTATGAAAATATGAGTAAAAAAGAGCTAATGGAAAAGAGCAAAGAAGAAAAGCTGAGAAGTGGGATGAGTGTTCAAGAAATGCGTCATTATCAGCAATTTGTGACGAATTTAGATAACACCATTCATCATTATCAGCAGCTTGTGATCATGAAACGCCATCAAATGAATGAAAAACAATCTGATTTAACTGAAAAAAATATTGAGTTTAAAAAGTTTGAAAAAATGAAAGAAAAGCAATTTGAAAAGTTCTCCCTTGAACATAAGGCAATTGAAATGAAAGAAATGGATGATATCTCTATCAGCCAATTCATGTTTCAAGGACATTAGGAGTCGAGATGAATGCCTAAGAAGGAAAAAACAAAGGAATCAAGCGGCGGCGGTAAATTTCAATGGATCTTGTTTATTGTCATTATCCCATTGGTTGTGCTTGTGATTGTAACGGGCACAATCCTTTATATGGCAGGTTATGATCTAAAGAAACCGCTCCAAAACATTCCGGGGATTAGCAGCTTGGTTGGATCAGATGACACATCAAAAACGTCATCTTCAAATAACGATCAACGTGATACAGAGTTGAAAGCGTTGAAAAAGACGATTAAAGAACAAGAGAATGAACTTGAAATTGCTCAAAAAGACTTGAAGACAAGTGATGAAGAGATTAAACGATTGAATCAAAAAATCAATTCACTTGAAAAAACATCTGATAAAGAGAACACGTCAGCAAGTGACAGTTCATCAAACAGTACATCATCAAGTAATAACGGATCAGGATCTTCAACTGATTCGTCAGCATCTTCTAATCAGCAATCAAAAGGAAAGGTCGCCAGCATTTATGAAAGCATGGATGCAGGAAAATCTGCCAAAATTCTATCAGAGCTAAGTGATAAAGAGGCTTTGAAGATCCTTGAAGAGCTGAGTAAAAATAAGCTGACGGACATATTAGCAAAACTGACACCTCAGAGGGCAGCAACGTTCACGAAGGAGCTTGCCAAAAAAGAAGAAAGTGAAAATGGAGGTGGACAATAAGTGAAGCTATTGGACATTGGAGCCTTACAGCAATCTTCCCAAGGTCTCTCGGGACTAAAGGGAGAGGGGGCAGTATCTGCTCGCGGCCTGTTTAAACAATTGTTAAATGGCGCAGGTATTCAAAGTGGTCCAGCTATTTCTCAGCCAGCGGAAACCAATCTATCCATGAATGATGCGATGCAAATCATTGAAAAATGGATGCAATCACCTGAAGAAGGAATAGATGGAGATCTTCTTGCGGCACTTCAGGCGCTGCAAGGGCAAAAGCTTGAAGGGGCTGACTTAAAGTCACTTGAAGAGCTATTTCAAAAGATGGAATCGGTGATCTATGGCGATCAGGATAAGAAGCCAGTTGCTGAACATAGTGAACAGCTCATACAAGTCCACTTTTTCTTATATCAAATACTGAATCAGCAGCCGGTGAGCTTTGATGCAAAATTTGTACAGGATATTCAAGCAAAAGGTGAAGAGTTCATCAAGTTTCTAACGAAAAACGGAGCAGATGAAAAGCTCATTCAACAAGTAAAAGAGCAGTTCTTCTCGCAAGGATCGGCACCTAAGCTGAATAATATGTCACAAAGCGAGCTGAAACACTTTAATCAGTTAATCGATCATATGATGGCGAATGCGAAAGGGTCAGATAAAGAGTGGAAAATTTCCTTAGGAGAGTTAAAAGAAATGGTTGCTCCAAGGCAAGAATCTTCCTTCTCATCTCCAGCAAAAGGTGTTGCCTCACTTGAATGGCTTCTGAAAAAAGAAGTCACCAAAGGTCAAGGCACTACGGCACCTGCTTCTGAAAAAACAATCACCCATACGCTGCTTCCAGGGCATAAACAGTTCTTCCAACTGCAATCAGCTGCTCCTGTGCAGCAGACGCAAACAACTGACGAAAAGCCAGGCACGGTTGATCAGCAGATTTTAAATACGTGGAAACAAATGAAGTTCACACCATTTGGCAATTCAAGCGGACGGTTTACCGTACGATTAAATCCAGAAAATCTAGGGTTTATTACCATCCAGCTAACGAAACAAAACGGGATGTATGCGAGTAAAATTACAGCTTCAACGCAAGCAGCAAAAGAGCTGCTCGAGCATCATCTGCCGCAGCTCAAGCAGGCGCTACCGAATATGTCGGTTCAAGTTGACCGTTTCCATATACCGCTTCAGTCAAATGAGCAGCCGTCTTTTGGACAATTTAATGAGGAAGGCAAGCAGCAGCCATCAAAAGGACAAAGTTTCCAGCAGCCTGATGAACAGGAAGCTGAATTCCAAGATGTACTAGATGCGCTTGTTGGATCAGAAGAAGAAGAGGAGGAGATCTAATGGCAACTGTTGATGCGACGAATAGAACAGCCGCACAAGCGGACACTTCTTCAAACGCAGCAAAGAAAACAGATACACTTGGCCGAGATCAGTTCTTGAAAATCTTGCTTACGCAGCTTCAAAACCAAGATCCGACAAACCCGATTGATGACCGTGAGTTTGTCACACAGCTTGCAACATTTTCTTCTTTAGAACAGCAAATGAATATGAACGAATCTATCACTCAAATGAATCAGATCATGTCTACATTTGTTGCACACCAAGATCCATTTACGACATATGTAGGCTGGATTGGTAAAGAAGTAGCGGGCAAACAAGATGATAAAGACATATCTGGCACTGTGAAGTCTGTGAAAAACATAAACAATGAATACTTCCTATATTTAGAAGATGGAACGAAAATCAGCCCATGGGATGTTACAACTGTTGGAGAAAAATCGTAAGCAAATCGAGGAGGAAAATAAATGTTACGCTCACTTTACTCAGGAATTAGTGGAATGAAAAACTTCCAATCAAAATTAGATGTTGTAGCCAACAACGTAGCCAACGTCAACACACACGGATACAAAAAAAGCCGTATCACTTTTAAAGATATGGTCAGCCAAACCATTGGAAGTTCTGGTGGGCCAACGAACAACTCTGGTTCAATCAACTCAAAGCAAATTGGTTTAGGGTCATCTTTATCTTCAATCGATAAAATCATGTCAGCGGGATCTTCTCAAAATACAAATGAACCTTACGACTTCTATATCAATGGAGATGGGTTTTTCCGTATTGAAGTTCAAGGAGAAGTTCTTTATACAAGAACAGGAAATTTCGACACTGATTCAGAGGGAAGCTTAGTCACCTCTGATGGAAATTATCTACTTGGAATGAATGGACAAAAGATAACGATTCCAGACGGTGTTTCAAGTGTAAGTGTTGGTCCAGATGGAACGATTTCGGTTGTTGAAAACAATGTATCAAGAACCGTTGGTCAAATATCACTCGTATCTTTCCGTAACGCAGGAGGGCTAGACAAAGTTGGTGACAACCTTTACCGCCAAACGTTAAGCTCAGGTGCTCCAAGTAATCCAATCGTACCAGGTGAACAAGGAACGGGCGTGGTCCAAACAGGTAAACTTGAAATGTCAAACGTTGATTTAACAGACGAGTTTACAGAAATGATTATCGCACAGCGTGGATTCCAATCGAATGCAAAGACGATCACAACATCTGATGAAATTCTGCAAGAACTTGTGAATCTGAAACGATAGGAGGTAGGGGGAGCGGTTTATCGCTTCTCTGCTTAATATGATTGAAGTGACAAGATTAAATGGCAAAGGATTTATGCTCAACGCTCTCCATATCGAGCAAATCGAAAGCTTTCCAGACACGACCATTACACTCGCCAATGGAAAGAAATTCGTTGTGAAAGAAGATGAAGAGCAGCTTCAGGAGAAAATCATTTCTTTCTATAGAAAAATCCAAGTCATTTCATTGAATCAAGGAATAGAGGAGTTTGAATGAAGAAGAAATTAGTCGTAGTAATGCTAATCATGATTATTGCTATCGTCGGAATTGGAGCAGGTATTGTCTTTCTGGTGAATGGGTCAGACGAAGCAAAAGCAGAAAAAGAGCCAACAGCAGATGAAGTCGTAAAAGCTTCTGTTGAAATTCCTGAGATTGTGACCAATTTAAAATCTGAAGGAAATGCGGTTAAACTTGTACTAAATATTGAAACTGATTCAGAAAAAGCCAAAGAAGAGCTTGAAAAAAGAAGCTTCCAAGTGAAAGATGCCGTGATTGACATTTTATCAGACACGAATGCAGATGAACTTGATGGCAAAAAAGGCAGAGAACATTTTAAAACACAGGTCAAAAACAAAGTGAATAACTATTTGCAAGATGGCAAGGTGAAAGAAGTTTATATAACCTCCTTTAATCTGCAATAGAGGCGATTAATTGACACGATGGAGGTGAAGAAATGTCAGGAGAAGTGCTTTCCCAGAATGAGATCGACGCATTATTATCCGCCATATCAACAGGCGAAATGGATGCAGAAGAGCTGAAAAAAGAAGAAACGACGAAAAAAGTGAAAGTGTATGACTTTAAACGTGCACTGCGCTTTTCAAAAGACCAGATTCGAAGTTTAACAAGAATTCATGATAACTTCGCTAGACTGCTTACCACACACTTTTCAGCGCAGCTAAGATCATATATTCAAATTTCTGTCAGCTCGGTTGACCAAGTGCCATATGAAGAATTTATTCGTTCGATTCCTAATATGACATTATTAAACTTATTTTACGTCAGCCCGCTTGAAGGAAGAATCATGCTTGAAGTGAACCCAACGATTGGCTATGCCATGATGGATAGGCTGATGGGTGGGATTGGCATTAGTCATAATAAGACAGAATCACTGACAGAAATCGAAACAAAGATTATCTCAAACATGTTTGAGGGAGCTTTGGAAAACTACAGAGAAGCGTGGCAGTCCATAACCGACATCGAGCCAGAAATGGCAGATTTCGAGGTAAATCCCCAGTTTGTTCAAATGGTGTCACCAAATGAAACAGTTGTCGTCATTTCTCTTAATACACAAATTGGTGAGGTAAGCGGGGTTATTAACCTCTGTATTCCTCACGTAGTATTAGAGCCTATTATTCCGAAGCTGTCTGTACACTACTGGATGCAATCTGAACGAAATGAACCGAAACAAGAAGAAACAAAGGCCATTGAAAAACGGATTATGACGGCGAAAATACCGGTAGTCGCAGAGCTTGGACAATCGGAAATGACGGTGGAAGAGTTTTTGAATTTGGAAATTGGTGATTGTATTGCCTTGGACAAACCAGTAAATGCGCCTCTTACTGTTATGGTCGGAAATAAACCGAAATTCTTGGGACAGGCCGGCCGCGTGAATCGGAAACAGGCGATTCAAATTCTAGATCACGACATAAGAGGTGAAGAAGATGGAGAATAACGGAAGTAAATTATCACAAGATGAAATCGATGCGCTCCTTAAAGGAGGCAGCAATGACGATATAGAGCCTGATACACTCCTTTCTGCAATGGAACAAGATGCCATTGGGGAAATCGGAAATATATCATTTGGAAGCTCTGCAACAGCACTTTCAACCCTATTAAGTCAAAAAGTGGAGATTACAACTCCAACTGTCACAGTGATTCAAAAAAGCAAGCTGAATGAGGAATTTCCTCATCCGTATGTCGCGATTGAAGTGAATTATACGGAAGGCTTCAGCGCTAGTAACCTGCTTGTCATCCAGCAAACCGATGCGGCAGTCATTGCGGATTTAATGATGGGCGGAGATGGAACAAATGCTGACCCGTCGTTAAGTGAAATTCACTTAAGTGCAGTACAAGAAGCGATGAACCAAATGATGGGTTCAGCAGCGACGTCCATGTCAACAGTCTTTAATAAAAAGATTGATATTTCTCCGCCTCGCGTTGAGTTGCTTGATGTGAAAGAAGGAGAAGGCACAGACCGCATTCCAGCTGAAGAGATGCTTGTCAAAGTGTCCTTTAGATTAACAATAGGTGAACTCATAGATTCAAATATTATGCAGCTTTACCCTATTACGTTTGCGAAAGATTTGATTGCAGAATTAACAGACCCAGCGGAAGAAGAGCCGGTTCAAGAAGCACCTCAGAGTGCACCTGAACCACAGCAGGCTGCTCCGCAAGCACAATCTGCTCCTATGCAGCAATCGGCACCGCCGAAAAGACAGGCGAAGCCAAAGCCGGCAGAACCTGTCAATGTGGCGCCAGTTGAATTTGAGGCATTTAGTGAGCCTCAGCATACTACAAGTCAGCTCGGTAATCTTGATATGCTGATGGATATTCCACTTTCCATAACAGTGGAGCTTGGAAGAACGCAGCGCAGTGTGAAAGAAGTACTTGAACTTTCTGCTGGAAGTATCATTGAACTGGACAAACTTGCAGGTGAGCCAGTCGACATTCTGGTCAACAAACGAATCGTCGCCAAAGGAGAAGTTGTTGTCATTGATGAGAACTTTGGTGTACGTGTGACTGACATTTTAAGTCAGTCTGAAAGACTTTCTAATTTAAAATAAACAAACATATAGGGAGAGAATAAGTAAATGGCTACTAAGGTATTAATCGTAGATGATGCAGCATTCATGAGAATGATGATTAAGGATATTCTTGTAAAAAACGGATTTGATGTAGTAGGAGAAGCAGAAAACGGCGCACAAGCTGTTGAAAAATATAAAGAAACATCTCCTGATCTAGTCACAATGGATATCACAATGCCAGAAATGGACGGGATCACAGCATTAAAAGAAATTAAACAAATCGATGCTTCTGCAAAAATCATTATGTGCTCAGCGATGGGACAACAATCAATGGTTATTGATGCCATTCAAGCAGGTGCAAAAGACTTTATCGTGAAGCCATTCCAGGCAGACCGTGTACTTGAAGCAATTAATAAAACGTTAGGCTAAAAAAGGGTGTAAGACTTGTTGAAAAAACGTTTGATATGTATAGCAATGATCAGTTTTATGCTTTTCTTGACAGCGCAGCCAGCCTCACTGCTTGCTGAAACAAAAGATCCTGAAAATGGCATGGTGAATGACTGGATCAAAGATGAGAAAGAAAGCAAAAAGGATACAGAAAAGAAAACCACTGACAATCAAACGAATCCGGCAGAAGAAGTTCCCTCTTCTTCTGTCTCCATTATGGATTTTGTCAAAATGATTGGTGCCTTACTTTTTGTCATCCTGCTCATTTACGGATTGGTGAGATTTGTTGGAAAGCAAAACCGCTTACTCAAGCCATTTCGCTATGTTGAAAATATTGGCGGAACGACGGTTGGTCAAAATCGTTCAGTTCAGCTGATCAAAGTGGGCAAACGAGTATTAGTTGTCGGCGTAGCAGACTCAATCCAGCTACTAAAAGAAATCGATGATGAACAAGAATGCGAAGCGATTGTGAAACAATACGAAGAAGCGATGGAAAGTAAGACTGACTTACCGAAAATGATGCAAAAATTAACATCGCAAGTGAAGAAACACGATCAGCCGACCACTTCTTCTTTTTCAGCCAATTTAAAGGCGCAGCTAGCCGAATTGAAAAAGACCCAATCAGAAGTCAGAAAGAAAGGCCCGAAACAAAATGAATGAGTTTATCGATTTATTTAATTCCAGTGGTGCAGGGAATATTAGCACATCTGTCCGTCTTCTTTTATTGTTAACTGTATTTTCAGTTGCACCAGGCATTCTTATTTTAATGACCTGTTTTACACGGATTGTGATTGTTCTTTCGTTCGTCAGAACATCACTTGCAACCAACTCAATGCCGCCAAACCAAGTGCTTGTAGGACTTGCTTTGTTTCTCACATTTTTTATTATGGCACCCACGTTCTCAGAGATTAATAAAGAGGCACTCACGCCGCTTTTAAATGATGATATTACGTTAAATCAGGCCTATGAAAAAGCCGAAGTGCCAATTAAAGAGTTTATGAGTAAACATACGAGACAGAAAGATTTGGCTTTATTTCTTAGTTACGCAAAAATGGATACCCCTGAATCGATTAAAGATATTCCCTTAACGGCGATGGTACCAGCGTTTGCAATTTCAGAATTAAAGACGGCATTTCAAATTGGTTTCATGATCTTTATTCCATTTTTAATTATTGACATGGTGGTCGCAAGTGTCCTGATGTCGATGGGGATGATGATGCTTCCGCCGGTTATGATATCGCTCCCTTTCAAAATATTGTTATTTGTATTAGTTGATGGATGGTATTTGATTGTTAAATCTTTGCTGCAAAGCTTTTAGAGTAGGTGCTTAAAACATGAGTTCAGAATTTGTCATTACGATGGCTGAAAGATCAGTGTATGTTGTATTACTTGTCAGCGGGCCGCTTCTAGCGCTCGCACTAATCGTGGGACTAATTGTCAGTGTGTTTCAGGCGACAACCCAAATCCAAGAACAGACGCTTGCGTTCATTCCAAAAATTGTTGCAGTGCTCATTGGACTTGTTGTGTTTGGTCCGTGGATGCTTTCAACAATTGTGTCATTTACAACAGAGCTGTTCTCGAATTTAGATCGATTTGCAGGTTAATCAGAGATGTCAATCATAGAATTATTTCCTGCCTTTCTTCTCGTTTTCATTCGGATCACCGCTTTTTTCGTGACAGTGCCGCTATTAGCGCATCGAACGATACCAGCAGTTCACAGAGTTGGTTTTTCACTGTTTTTGGCTGTCATTAGTTTTAGCACCATTAAAGAACCGCCAGCACTCGATATCGACGGTCTTTACATGATGCTTGCCGTGAAAGAAGCAATGGTCGGACTTTTGCTTGGACTGATTGCATATATCATGGTGTCCGCAGTTCAAATTGCCGGCTCATTCATCGATTTTCAAATGGGTTTTGCAATCGCCAATATTATTGATCCACAAACAGGGGCGCAAACGCCGCTGATGGGGCAGTTTTTTTATACGGTGACCTTGCTACTGATGCTGGCAACAAATGCACATCATTTGCTGCTTGATGGAATCTATTACAGTTTTCAATATATTCAAGTTGATCAGTATGCGCTGAACTTCGGTAGTGAATCCTTTGCTTACTTTATTGCAAAGAGCTTCAACCAAATGTTCATCATAGCCTTTCAAATCTCAGCACCTGTTGTGGCTAGTTTGTTTTTAGTCGATTTGGCATTAGGAATTGTGGCACGTACAGTTCCACAAATGAACGTATTTGTCGTTGGACTTCCCATTAAAATGGGCGTGAGTTTTATTATGATCATCATTTGTATGGGTGTCATCTTCGGGGTCGTCCAAAATACATTTGAAACGATTGTGCTCACCATGAGGAATTTCTTAGCATTGGTCGGTGGTTCGTCATGACGACAAGACTTAGACTCGACTTGCAATTTTTCGCAGGTGAAAAAACAGAAAAAGCAACACCGAAAAAAAGACGGGATTCACGTAAAAAAGGGCAGGTTGCCAAAAGTACCGACGTCAATACAGCCATCTCATTTCTACTAATCTTTTTATCATTCTTTTTTATTGGGCCTTTTATGAAAGAGCGTATTATTGCGCTCATTGAACGTTTTTATTCAACAACGATGCTAATGAAGGTTAGCACATCTAATATTCACCAGTTATTCTTGGAATTGCTTCAAGAGACAGGTCTCCTCCTCATGCCAATTCTTGGTGTTGGGATGCTTGCAGGGATCATTAGTAACTATTTGCAGGTTGGCTTTCTCTTTTCGACAGAAGTAATCAAACCGAAATTAGAAAAACTCGATCCAATCAAAGGGTTTAAACGAATATACAGTATTCGAGCACTCGTTGAGCTATTAAAATCCATTTTGAAAATTGGTTTTGTTGGTTTTGCGACATTTATCGCTCTATGGATGCACTTTGACGAAATCTTGCGGCTCCCTCTACTCACTGCAGAGGAAACCCTTCATTTCGTGGCAAATATGACCTTGATTATGGGGCTATATGCAGCAGGTGCTCTTCTGATCTTAGCCGGGCTTGACTACATGTATCAGAAATTTGATTATGAAAAAAACTTACGGATGTCTAAACAAGACATCAAAGATGAGTATAAAAAATCAGAGGGTGACCCGCTCATAAAATCAAAAATTAAACAGCGGCAAAGGGAAATGGCCATGAGACGGATGATGCAGGAAGTCCCAAAAGCGGACGTCATCATTACAAACCCGACCCACTACGCAATTGCCTTGAAATATGACGAAGAAAAGATGGACGCGCCGTTTGTTGTGGCAAAGGGAACAGATATTTTGGCTTTGAAAATTAGAACAATTGCGAAAGAACACGATGTCATGACTGTAGAGAACCGGCCGCTCGCCCGTGCCCTCTATGATCAAGTGGATATCAACCAAGCGGTGCCGGAAGAATATTTTAAGGCGATCGCAGAAATTTTGGCTTACGTATATAAAACGAAACAAAAGATTTTATGAATTTTTGGTTTTAAAAGGAGAGAACAGGCATGTCAGCAAGAGATTTATCTGTTTTATTCAGTGTTATTTTAATCGTGGCGATGCTGGTCATACCGTTTCCGCCCGTCCTATTAAGTATTTTAATTATTATTAATATTTCTCTTGCGCTTATCGTGCTTCTCACCACAATGAACATGCAAGAACCACTGCAATTTTCCATTTTTCCATCGTTGCTTTTGCTCTTAACACTGTTTCGTTTAGGGCTTAACATCTCTACAACCCGTTCTATTTTATCAACTGGAGATGCTGGTAAGGTTGTCGAAACGTTTGGATCATTTGTTGTTGGGGGCAATATACTCGTTGGTCTGGTTGTCTTCCTTATTCTGATCATCATTCAGTTTGTTGTCATCACCAAAGGGGCAGAGCGTGTATCAGAGGTTGCGGCCAGATTTACACTCGATGCGATGCCAGGTAAACAGATGAGTATTGACGCAGATTTGAATGCAGGAATGCTGACAGAAAGTGAAGCTAGAAACCGCCGTGAAAAAGTAGCCAGAGAAGCAGACTTTTATGGTGCGATGGATGGTGCAAGTAAGTTCGTTAAAGGGGATGCCATCGCAGGTATTATCATCGTTATTATCAATATTATTTTTGGCATCATTATTGGGATGATTCAGCAAGGAATGTCAATTCAAGAATCAGCTTCCCACTTTACTCTGTTAACAGTAGGGGACGGAATTGTTTCCCAGATCCCTGCACTTCTTATTTCAACAGCGACAGGGATTGTTGTCACGAGAGCGGCTTCTAACGGAAACCTTGGTTCAGACATTACGGGTCAGCTCTTTGCCTTCCCTGCCATGCTTTACGTCACAGCAGGTACGATCTTCCTGCTTGGATTGTTTACGCCAATTGGCGTACTTTTGACAGGGCCGATCGCAGGTTTACTTGCACTCGGTGCGTACATGATGTCGAAAAACAAACAGGATCAAGAAGAGATTGAAGAAGTACTGGAAGAACAGGCAGAGGTAGAAGAGATGAAAAGTCCAGAAAGCGTCATTCATCTCCTGCAAATGGATGCCATTGAATTTGAATTTGGCTACGGGTTGATCCCGCTTGCAGATGCCAATCAAGGCGGAGACCTGCTAGACCGAATTGTCATGATCAGAAGGCAGCTTGCTCTCGAACTAGGTCTTGTCATTCCAGTTGTCCGTATTCGAGACAACATTGCGCTGAACCCGAATGAATACAGGCTCAAAATAAAAGGGAACGAAGTGGCAAAAGGAGAGCTGCTGCTCGATCATTACTTAGCGATGTCTCCAACGCCTGATGATGATCCGATTGAAGGAATTGAAACAATCGAACCATCCTTTGGTCTGCCGGCAAAATGGATATCAGAAGCAGAAAAAGATCAGGCTGAAATGCTTGGGTATACAGTGGTCGATCCAGCATCTGTTGTGTCTACCCACATCACAGAGAAGATTAGACAAAACACCCATGAACTGCTTGGACGCCAAGAAACGAAGCAATTAATCGATCATCTGAAAGAAAGTTATCCAGTTCTAGTAGATGAGGTAACACCGAATCCACTAGCAGTCGGGGATATCCAAAAAGTACTTGCAAAGCTTCTGAAAGAAAAGGTCTCCATTCGAAACCTTGTGACCATTTTTGAGACTCTTGCAGACTACGGAAAATTAACGACTGATACAGACTTGCTAACAGAGTATGTTAGACAGGCACTTGCAAGACAGATTACTGCACAGTATGCAAGAGAAAATGAATCACTGAAAGTCGTGACATGCTCTGGCCGAGTCGAAAAGGTGATTGCAGACAGCGTGCAGCAAACAGAGCATGGGAACTACTTATCGTTAGATCCAGAATCCTCTGAAAGTGTGATTCAATCAGTGGCGAGAGAAATTGAACAGCTTTCGCTTCGTCAGGAAACGCCGGTTCTATTATGCTCACCTCCTATAAGAATGTACGTCAAACAGTTGTTAGAAAGATATTTCCCAGATTTACCGGTACTATCTTATAACGAACTAGAAGCAAATGTGGAAGTACAGAGCATCGGAGTGGTGGATATCTAATGAAAATGAAAAAAATCACAGCGAATTCTATGCAGGAGGCAACGATCCAAATCAGGCAGCAGCTTGGGAAGGATGCCGTCATATTAAATTCGAAAACCGTTGTCAAACGAAAGCTGTTCGGTTTAAAGAAACAGCAAATGGTCGAAGTGATTGCAGTGCTGGATCAAGATTTTGAAGAAAGAGCCGGCAAAGGATTACAACCAGCAGCTGCGCCTATCCCGGTGTTACCGAAAAAGGAGCAGACTCAACACCTTACACAAGAGCTGCCGGCTGCTGCTCAAGCAGTCAAAGCAGCGCCTTCTTATTCTCAGCCTATAGAATATGCAAGAAACGAACGCCATGCCGGGATCTTGCCGGATTCTCTCATGAAAATGGATCAAAAACTAAAGGATCAAGGTCTTGATGATGAGATTCGAGATGAGTGCTTAAAGGGTCTTTTAACAAAAGGTGCTGTGAAAGAAGAGCAGATTGAAAAAGAACTTGAAAAACTACTCACAGGGATGTTGCCGGCACACACTTCTGATGAGCCGATGATTCGTTCGAAATACATTGTGCTGTTTGGTTCAACTGGTGCTGGTAAAACGACAACGATTGCAAAGCTGGCTGCGAAAACGGCTATTCAGCAGCAAAAGAAAATTGCTTTTATCACAACAGATACGTACCGGATTGCAGCGATTGAACAACTAAAAACATATGCTGAACTGCTGAATGCACCTCTTGAGGTTTGTTATTCAAGAGAGGACTTTGTGAAAGCACAGCAGACCTTTAAAGACTATGATCATATTTTCATCGATACAGCAGGCCGTAACTTTAAAGAAGAGGCGTACATCAAAGAGCTGACAGATATCATTCCATTTGATGAAAGCATTCAAAGTTTTCTCGTCATGAGTGCGACATCGAAATATCAAGATATGAAAGCCATGGTCAAACGTTTTGAACACGTTCCAATCGATCAATTTATTTTTACAAAAGTTGATGAAACAGACACGATGGGAACGATCTTTCAAATCATTGCAGAATCTCAAATCGGGCTCGGGTTTTTAACAAATGGTCAAAATGTACCTGAGGATATTCTTGAGAGTTCCCCCCTTGATTTGACAAGGATGGTCTTACAATGATGAAGCCTGACCAAGCCGAAGGTTTAAGAAAGCTTGTTCAGCAGAATCAACTGATTGTACCGAACTCTCTTCATGCGAATGGACAGGCGAAAACCATTGCTGTCATGAGCGGTAAAGGCGGAGTAGGTAAATCGAATTTGACGCTGAATATGGCACTGTCTATCGCAAGTACGGGCAAGCAAGTGCTCATCATCGACCTCGACTTTGGCATGGGGAATATTGATATTTTACTAGGGAAAACATCGACCAGCTCTATATTAGACGTGCTTGTTAGAAAAAAATCCTTCCAAGCGGCTATGACAAAAGGAACGGACAATCTGTATTACATTTCTGGCGGAAGCGGGCTTGAACAGCTGTTTTCTTTAGACAAAGATCAATGGTCGTTCTTTTTAGAAGAGATGGAGAAAATATTGAATGACTTTGATTGTATATTCTTTGATATGGGTGCAGGCTTGTCAAAAGATCAACTCCCTTTTGTCTTATCAGCAGGAGAGGTGGTCGTTGTGACAACGCCAGAACCAACATCCATCATGGATGCCTACAGCGCAATTAAGCACTTAGCCATTCATCAGTTTGAACAGTCTGTTCAAATCATCGTCAACCGGTGTAAAACCCCGTCAGAAGGGTCTGAAACGTACCGGAAATTAGCAGGAGTGGTGACGTCCTTTCTACACCGAAAGCTTGTGTTTGCTGGGGCGGTGCCTGATGATCCTGCTGTTCCTAAAGCAGTCACTGAACAAATGCCATTTTATATGAAGCAGCCTCATTCAAGGCTAAGTAAAACCATTAAAATGCTGGCTGAAACACTGTATCATCAGCAGATAAGAGAGGCACGGAGAGAGCAGCATACGTTTATAGATAAGTTGTCCTCTTTTTTTAAAAGGAGGAAGGTGGACTCATGATTAGAGTGCTTGTAGTAGATGACTCGGCTTTTATGAGAAAACTCATCAGTGATTTCCTAAGTGCCGAGCAAGAAATTGAAGTCGTCGGAACGGCGCGAAATGGAGAAGATGCCTTAAAGCGGATTAAGGAATTGAATCCAGATGTTGTCACACTTGATGTGGAAATGCCTGTTCTAAATGGAACAGAAGCATTAAAACAAATTCTGGCTGAACACGACCTTGCTGTGATTATGGTGTCAAGCCAGACGAAGCAAGGGAAGGAATTAACCATCCATTGCTTAGAACTCGGTGCTTTTGACTTTGTGACAAAGCCTTCAGGAAGTATTTCGCTCGATTTACACAAAGTAAGAGGTCAAATTGTAGAGCGGGTACTTGCGGCAGGCCTGTCTAGAAAACGTACTGAGAAACAAGTTTCTCCTAAGCCGTTCATGAAGCCGCCAAGTCCAATTCCAGCGGTCGCTCCCCGCCTGCAAGAAGTAAGAAGCGGTTCATCACTCCGAAAGATTATTTCAATCGGAACTTCTACGGGAGGGCCTAGGGCGCTTCAACGAGTCGTCACGAAGCTGCCAAAAGACATAGAGGCGCCGATTTTGATTGTGCAGCATATGCCGGCAGGATTTACGGCATCGCTGGCTACTAGATTAGATCATTTATCACAAATTACGATCAAAGAAGCTCAAGATGGAGACATCGCTAAAAATGGAGTGGCTTACATAGCTCCTGGTGGATTGAATATGTCACTTCATGAACAAGGGGCAGCTTTAGTGATCAGGCTGTCCCCAGAAGACACTGACAGCCGTCACAAACCTTCTGTTAACTATTTATTTGAATCCATCAGCAACATAAAAGGTTACGAGAAAATCGCTGTCATTATGACAGGAATGGGTAGTGATGGCACAGAAGGTGTCAAAAAAATGGTCGCAAGCGGTCATACAAAAGTCATTGCAGAAAAAGAAGAATCATGTGTTGTTTTCGGAATGCCTAAATCAGTCATTAAAGCAGGCCTTGCACATGAAACAAGGCATGTGGATGACATCGCACATGCAATTATAAGCTCCATGAAAAAAGAGAGGGCGTGAACACGTTGGATGTAAACCAATACTTAGATATCTTTTTAGATGAAAGCAGAGAACACTTACAAACTTGTAATGAAAAACTTCTTGAATTAGAAAATAACCCAACAGACTTGCAGCTAGTGAATGATATATTCAGAGCCGCTCATACACTGAAAGGCATGAGTGCAACGATGGGCTTTGATGATATGGCTCAATTAACACATCATTTAGAAAACATGTTTGATGCCATCAGAAACGAACAAATGATTGTCACTCCTGAATCAATGGATACGATGTTTGAAGCACTTGATCACCTTGAAGCAATGGTTCAATCGATTGCAGAGGGCGGGGATGGAAAGCGTGATGTCACGGAGATTAGTAAAAAACTAGATGTGACAGGAAGCCATGCAGAAACAGCATCTGCCGTTGAGACTGCTGAAGCATCATCAGCTGCAAGCGACCTAGACTATAACGAATTTGAACGAACAGTTCTTGATGAAGCGAGAGAACAAGGCTTTAAATGTTATGAGCTGAACGTGACATTAAGTGACGCATGCTTATTAAAAGCCGTTCGTGTCTATATGATTTTTGAAAGACTGAACGAAGCAGGAGAAGTTGTCAAAACGGTTCCGAATGCAGAACTTTTAGAATCAGAAGATTTTGAATCTGAATTCAGCATTTCTTACTTATCGAAACAGCCGATGGAAGAAGTGAAAAAAATCGTGACAGCGATCTCAGAGGTTGAACAAGTGGAGATTTCTGAAGTCTCTGCCTTTGAAGAAGCGGCTCCGGCTGAAACAAAAGCAGAGAAACCTGAGCAGAAAAATGAAGAAGCCGCAGCTCCTGCTGCTAAAGCGCCAGCAAACGATGCGCCAAAAGCAAATGGCAATAACGGTGCAGCTGCCGGCGGAACGAAAACGATCCGTGTCAACATCGATCGTCTAGATTCGCTTATGAACCTGTTTGAAGAGCTTGTCATTGATAGAGGACGTTTAGAACAGATTGCTAAAGAACTTGAAAACAACGAACTCACGGATACAGTGGAAAGAATGTCCCGTATTTCTGGAGACCTGCAATCGATCATCTTGAACATGAGAATGGTGCCTGTAGAAACGGTGTTTAACAGATTCCCACGTATGATTCGTCAATTGACGAAAGAGCTCAATAAGAAAATTGAACTGATCATTGAAGGTGCTGAGACAGAGCTTGATCGAACAGTGATCGATGAAATTGGCGATCCGCTCTTACACTTACTTAGAAACAGTCTCGATCACGGGATTGAATCACCAGAAGAACGTGTGAAAAAAGGCAAACCAGAAAAAGGAACTGTTCTTTTAAAAGCATATCATAGCGGAAACCATGTCTTCATTGAAGTAGAAGATGATGGCGGCGGGATTAACCGTAAAAAGGTCCTTGAAAAAGCATTAGAGCGCGGAGTTATTACAGAAAGAGAAGCGGAAACGCTTGAAGATCACCAAATTGATTCATTGATCTTTGCAGCAGGGTTCTCTACAGCGGATACGATTTCTGATATCTCGGGCCGGGGTGTAGGTCTTGACGTTGTGAAAAACAAGCTGGAATCATTAGGTGGTTCTGTGAGTATTAACTCAACAGAAGGTCAAGGCTCACTGTTCTCAATTCAGCTTCCACTCACATTATCGATCATTTCCGTACTTCTTGTGAAACTAGAGGAAGAAACATTTGCTATTCCGATTTCTTCTATTATAGAAACAGCTGTCATTAAGAAGAGTGACATCCTTCAAACGCATGATCGTGAAGTCATTGATTTCCGTGGATTTATCGTACCGGTTGTGTACTTGAAGAAACAGTTCAACGTACCAAATGCGAATGATTTAGAAGAAGAACTGCACATTATTGTTGTCCGTAAAGGAGACAAGCTAACAGCATTTGTGGTCGATTCGTTTATCGGTCAGCAAGAGGTTGTATTGAAATCACTTGGAGATTACCTACCAAACGTATTTGCGATATCAGGCGCAACAATCTTAGGTGACGGTCAGGTTGCACTCATCGTTG
Organism: Bacillus sp. FSL R5-0397; assembly: GCF_038593395.1. Lineage (NCBI taxonomy): Bacteria > Bacillati > Bacillota > Bacilli > Caryophanales > Bacillaceae > Bacillus > Bacillus sp. FSL R5-0397. Next base: position 1,586,261 of record NZ_CP151992.1, read on the forward strand.
ACTGTAATGCACTGATTAAGTAAAAAACAATAGAGGAGCGGTCTGAAATGAGTACAGATATCAAAACTGGCGAAAAGATGATTGTGTTTATCGTAAACAAAAAAGAATACGCCATTTCAGTATCAGAAGTAAAGTCCATTGAAAAATGGCAGCAGCCGACAAGAGTTCCTGGCGTTGCCCCTTATATATGCGGTGTCATTAATCTACGTGGTGTCGTGACACCTGTCATTGACCTTAGAGTGAGACTTGGATCAACTGACAACGAGATTACAGACGAAACAAGAATGATTATTGTACAAGTTGGTGACATTGAAGTCGGCTGGATTGTTGATGAAGCAAATGATGTCATTACTGTTCATCAGGAAGAGGTAGAAACTTCTACTGATTCAGCTGAAAAAGAAGGACTGTCATGGGTGACAGGAATTATTAAGCATGATCAGCGTCTATTCAATATCATTCATGCTGGTGCGGTCCTCGACAAGAGCGTGCAAGATGCACCTGTTCATTAAGGGGGATGTGAGATGAGCATTTTCAATGAAATTAAAGATGAACAGCTAGATATATTAAGTGAGGTTGGGAATATCGGAGCAGGCCATGCAGCGTCTGCTCTTGCCAGCCTATTGAATCGCAAAATTGATATGGCTGTTCCTTTTGTCAAAGTTCTCTCGTTTGAAGATTTAATGGATTTCTTTGGTGGAGCAGACCTTCCAGTTGCCAGTATCTTTTTGCGAATGGAGGGTGACCTTACCGGTTCAATCTTTTTCATTATGCCGTTTGAACAAGCTGAACAATTTGTAAGAGAGCTTGTTCAGGACCCAGCATTTGATATTGATACGATTCATGAACACATGCTAGGAACATCAGCGCTTCATGAGCTAGGAAATATTTTAGCAGGCTCTTATTTATCAGCACTTGCCGATTTAACAAAACTGCAGCTTCACCCAAGCGTTCCAGATGTCACGCTCGACATGTTCGGGGCTGTCATTAGTGAAGGATTAATGCAGTTTAGCCCTCTCGGCGATCAGGCGATTGTGATTGATACATCGATTTTCGATGATCAAAACCAGCAAGAGCTGAAAGGAAATATGTTTCTATTACCAGACTTTGAATCGTTTGAAAAACTGTTCAAAGCATTAGGTAACCTATAATGAACGTGCAGATTCCGGCAGTTGTAAAGGTTGGTATAGCGGATGTTCAGCTTGTGAAAACACCGGACCGTATTCGGACATCCGGTCTCGGTTCTTGCGTAGGACTTGTCCTTTTTGACCAAGAAAAAAAACTGGCAGGACTTGTCCATGTCATGCTTCCAGACTCCTCTCTTTCAAAAGGAGCGGTAGAGAACTTGGCTAAGTATGCAGATACAGGTGTCAAGCATACAATTGATCTGCTCTTAAAAGAAGGAGCGCGCAAACATGCGCTAAAAGCGAAGCTTGCTGGCGGCGCAGAAATGTTTAAATTTAAGTCAACCAATGATCTGATGAGAATTGGACCTAGAAATGTATCAGCTGTGAAAGAACATCTGTCTCTTCATCATATCCCGATCATTAGTGAGGACACGGGCGGAAACAATGGACGCACGATTGAATTCGATCCGCTTACAACAGAACTTGAGATCCGCACTGTGAAACAAGGCATTATGAAGATATAACTAAGGAAGTATAGGGGGAGAAAGATGCAATCCTTAAATTACGAAGATCAGGCGCTATGGGCTAGATGGAAAGAGTGGAAGGACCCAGCTGCTGGAGATGATCTTATGCGCCGCTATATGCCGCTCGTCACATATCATGTTGGAAGAATTTCCATCGGTCTCCCGAAGTCAGTGCACAAAGAAGACTTGATCAGTCTAGGGATGCTCGGTTTATATGATGCCCTTGAAAAATTTGACCCCGGAAGAGATCTGAAGTTTGATACATATGCATCCTTCAGAATTCGCGGGGCCATCATCGACGGTCTTCGTAAAGAGGACTGGCTGCCTCGTACATCAAGAGAAAAAACAAAAAAAGTAGAAGCGGCAATTGAAAAGCTTGAACAGCGATATTTACGAAATGTGACACCAACAGAGGTTGCTGAAGAACTCGGCATGAGTGAACAAGATGTGGTCACAACGATGAATGAAGGGTTCTTTGCGAATTTGCTCTCGATTGATGAGAAGCTGCATGATCAAGAAGACGGAGAAAACGTTCAAGTCATGATTCGCGACGAAAAGACTGTGACACCTGAAGAAAAAATGCTGAAAGATGAATTAATTGAACAGCTTGCCGAAAAAATGACAGAGCTTTCGGAAAAAGAAAAGCTTGTGATTAGTCTTTTCTATAAAGAGGAATTGACGTTAACGGAAATTGGTCAAGTGCTTAATTTATCGACCTCCCGCATTTCGCAAATTCATTCAAAGGCATTGTTCAAGCTTAAGCATCTGCTTGATAAAGCCATTCAATCTTAAAGAGTTAGTGAGTGAAAAAATATGCTATGGCTGATTAGCTTTATGCTTCATGCTGCACTTATTTATTTTGTGATCATTTTATACACGAGAATGAATTCGCTGAAGGCAACAGAACAAAAGCAGCGAGAGCTTTTAGAAGAAACGGAAAATACCCTGGCTGCATTTTTGATGGAAGTCAAAGAAGAGAATGAAAAACTATCAAAAGCTGCAGCCACTTCCCCTGATTTTTCTGCTGAAGAGCTGAAATCGGATCTTCAGACACCAAAGCAGCCACAACCACCAATTGAATCCCAGCAATCGGTAGAAAGTGAAGATCCAGTTCCAGAGCACCTGTCGGCTCTCCTTAGCGAAGTTGAGGTGCAGGAAGAGAAGGTAAACGAACCCGTTTCAAGTCTCGAAACAGAAGCTTCTGCGCCTTCTGAAAGTGAAAGAGAAGAAACATTCGAGGATCAAGTAAAGGCCTTATATGATCAAGGGCTATCATTAGAAGAAATAGCGAAAGAGTTAAAAACGGGCAAGACAGAAATCGAGCTTTTATTAAAATTTAGCGGAAAGCTGTAAAGGATTCTTGATTGTCAGTCCATCATGTGTTATATTATTTCTTGGTGTTAAATACACACGCTTAATGATTCGTATGAAGGTGCTGCCGTGGCGCAGTTTTATGTGAACATGACTTAAGCGGAGGAAAAAAAACCATTATATTAGGAGGCAACAACATGTCAGTTATTTCTATGAAACAATTGCTAGAAGCTGGTGTTCACTTCGGTCACCAAACACGCCGTTGGAACCCAAAAATGAAGCGTTACATCTTTACAGAGCGTAACGGTATCTACATCATCGATCTTCAAAAAACGGTGAAAAAAGTAGAGGAAGCTTACAACTTCACGAAAAACCTTGCTGCTGACGGAGGAAAAATCCTTTTCGTTGGTACGAAAAAGCAAGCACAAGATTCAGTGAAAGAAGAAGCAATCCGTTCTGGTATGTTCTATGTAAACCAACGCTGGCTTGGTGGAACGTTAACAAACTTTGAAACAATCCAAAAACGTATCAAACGTTTAAAAGATATCGAAAAAATGCAAGAAAACGGTACGTTCGAAGTTCTTCCTAAGAAAGAAGTCGTTCAACTGAAAAAAGAATTAGAACGTCTTGAAAAATTCCTAGGCGGAATCAAAGACATGAAGGGTCTTCCAGATGCACTTTTCATTATCGACCCTCGTAAAGAGCGTATTGCAGTTGCAGAAGCTCGTAAATTGAATATCCCAATTATCGGTATCGTTGACACAAACTGTGATCCAGACGAAATTGATGTTGTGATCCCTGCAAACGATGATGCAATCCGTGCTGTAAAACTTCTAACTGCTAAAATGGCAGATGCGATTCTTGAGTCTAAACAAGGCGAAGAAGAAGCTGTTGTAGAAGAAACGACAGAAACTGAAACAACAACTGCGTAACCTATTCAAAAGGTGATAAGAGGGAACTGCCTTTTATCACCTTTTTTTCACCTAGTAATCCGTGTTTTAACATAGAAGGAGGAAATGTAAAATGGCAATTACTGCTCAATTAGTAAAAGAACTGCGTCAAAAAACTGGTGCAGGTATGATGGACTGTAAAAAAGCGTTAACAGAAACTGATGGTGACATCGACAAAGCAATCGATCTTCTAAGAGAAAAAGGGATCGCAAAAGCTGCGAAAAAAGCAGACCGTATTGCGGCAGAAGGATTAACTCTTATTAAAACTGACGGCAATACTGGTGTTATCCTAGAAGTGAACTCTGAGACTGATTTCGTTGCGAAAAACGAAGGATTCCAAAATCTTCTTAACGAACTTGCTGATCATTTACTTGCTGCGAAACCTGCAACAATTGAAGAAGCACATGCTTCTAAAATGGAAAATGGTTCAACAGTTGAAGAACATATTACTTCTGCAATTGCGAAAATCGGAGAAAAAATTACGCTGCGCCGTTTCTCAGTCATCACAAAAGAAGATAACGCTGCATTCGGTTCTTACTTACACATGGGCGGACGCATCGGTGTATTAGCGGTTCTTAACGGAACAACTGATGAAGAGCTTGCGAGAGACATCGCAATGCACGTTGCTGCTGTAAACCCTAAATACATTTCTCGTGACCAAGTGTCTGAAGAAGAAGCGAACCGTGAGCGTGAAGTATTAACACAACAAGCGCTTCAAGAAGGAAAGCCTGAAAATATCGTTGCTAAAATGGTAGAAGGCCGTCTAAACAAATTCTTCGAAGAAATTTGCTTACTTGACCAAGCATTCGTTAAAAACCCAGATGAAAAAGTGAAACAAGTTGTAGGTGCGAAAAACGCAACTGTTCAAACTTATGTTCGCTATGAAGTGGGCGAAGGTATCGAAAAGCGTCAAGACAACTTTGCTGAAGAAGTCATGAGCCAAGTGAAAAAATAATGTTTGAAAAGCTCTCTGGGGCTTTTTTAGGGAGCACAAGCACTGTGTTCCCTATTTTTTAGAGGATATTGATTTACAAAAGACGGTTTCTTACGCATAATAAGAGACGGTATAGTTTACACTTGGAGGTTATCATGAGCAAACCGAAATATAATCGCATTGTACTGAAGCTAAGTGGAGAAGCACTAGCTGGTGATGCTGGAAATGGAATTAACCCAACTGTCATTCAATCAATTGCAAAGCAAGTAAAAGAAATTGCAGAACTTGATGTTGAAGTTGCAGTCGTTGTAGGCGGAGGAAACCTTTGGCGTGGTAAGACAGGCAGTGACTTAGGAATGGACCGGGCAACAGCAGACTATATGGGGATGCTTGCAACAGTGATGAATTCATTGGCATTACAAGATAGCCTAGAAACGCTTGGCATTCAGTCTAGAGTACAAACCTCTATCGAAATGAGACAGGTTGCAGAGCCATACATAAGAAGAAAAGCGATCCGTCACCTTGAAAAGAAACGTGTCGTGATTTTTGCTGCAGGTACTGGTAACCCTTATTTCTCTACTGATACAACAGCAGCACTTCGTGCAGCTGAAATTGAAGCAGATGTCATTTTAATGGCGAAAAACAATGTAGACGGTGTCTACAGTGCTGATCCTCGTACAGATGCGGATGCAGTAAAATATGATAAGCTTTCATATCTTGATGTACTAAAAGAAGGGCTTGCTGTAATGGATTCTACTGCGTCCTCATTATGTATGGACAATGACATTCCATTAATCGTCTTCTCTATTATGGAAGAAGGAAATATTAAACGTGCCGTCAATGGCGAATCAATCGGAACGATCGTGAGGGGGAAATAACGTGTCAAAAGAAGTGTTGAACCAAACAAAAGAAAAAATGGAAAAAGCCGTTCAAGCATACGGACGTGAACTAGCAACTGTCCGTGCGGGCAGAGCTAATGCTTCCCTTTTAGACAAAGTAACAGTGGATTACTATGGTGCGCAAACACCACTAAACCAAATTGCGTCAATTACAGTGCCAGAAGCACGTATGCTGATTATCACACCTTACGATAAAACAGCGATCGGTGATATCGAAAAGGCGATCCAAAAGTCTGATCTTGGTATCACACCAACAAGTGACGGAAACGTGATCCGTATTGCGATCCCAGCACTAACAGAAGAAAGACGTAAAGAACTTGTAAAAGTTGTGAGAAAATACTCAGAAGAAGCAAAAGTAGCTGTTCGTAACGTTCGTCGTGATGCAAACGATGAATTGAAAAAGCTAGAGAAAAATGGGGAGATCACTGAAGATGAATTAAGATCATCTACAGAGGATGTTCAAAAATTGACAGATGAATATGTCGCTAAAATTGATGAAGTGACAAAAGATAAAGAAAAAGAAATCATGGAAGTTTAAGAAAAAACTATGTACAATAGATAATAGTGAAAAGACCCTCTTCATGTTTACAGGGGGTTTTTTTGTTAATACTGTTGAGGACTATATTATTAGCGGGAACGCAACCTTTTTGGGTGATGGAGGAATCTCATGCTCAATATACTCAAAAATTGGAAGAATCAGCAAACAGCAGCTTCCAACTTAGAAAGCCTGACAAAAGAAGACATATTAAATGGAGAAATTCCTGAACATATCGCCATTATCATGGATGGGAATGGAAGATGGGCAAAGAAACGTGCACTTCCACGGGTAGCAGGACATCATGAAGGAATGAAAGTTGTCAAGCGCATGACCAAGCTTGCAAATGAGCTGAATGTCAAAGTGCTGACTTTGTATGCTTTCTCTACAGAAAATTGGAAACGTCCAAAACTAGAAGTAGACTTTTTAATGAAGCTTCCTGAAGAGTTTCTAAACATCTATCTGCCTGAACTTATCGAGGAAAATGTCCGTGTACGTTTAACAGGTGATCCAGACGGCCTCCCGCAGCATACGAAAAAAGCGGTAGAGAACGCAGTGAAGAGTACGGCGAATAATGACGGACTCATTTTAAATTTTGCGCTCAATTATGGAGGACGGACAGAAATTATTTCTGCATGCAGACAAATTTCTGAAAAAGTCAAAGAAGGCAAGCTTCGAGCAGAAGACATCACAGAAGAGATGTTTTCAGCTTATTTAATGACAGAATCTCTTCAAGATCCGGATTTGCTTATTCGTACGAGTGGAGAAATTAGATTAAGCAACTTTATGCTTTGGCAAATTGCATACAGCGAGTTTGTCTTTACGGATGTGCTTTGGCCTGACTTTTCTGATGAGCATCTCATAGGCGCTATCGGAGAGTACCAGCGCCGCGGCCGGAGGTTCGGTGGAATTTAGAGGGTGGTGCAGATGAAACAAAGAATTTTGACGGGTGTTCTGGCAGCTGCAGTGTTTTTACTTGCAGTGATTTATGGACAAATGCCGTTTACCCTGCTGATTTATTTAATGGGAAGTGTCGCTCTCTTTGAGCTTCTTAGAATGAAAAAGATTTCGATTTTCAGCTTTCCTGGCATTGTCAGCTTAATATTGCTTTGGCTTTTAATGGGCGGAGAAAATAGCTTCTTCCCGAACGTAGACGCATCAAAAATGCAGATTGCTTTATTTGCAGTCTTAATCCTTTTAACTTATACAGTTCTGAGCAAAAACTCTTTCACATTCGATGAGGTTGCTTTTGTTATATTAGCCACATTATATATTGGCGTTAGTTTCTATTATTTTATTCAAATTAGAGGCTTGTATGGCATGAGTGCGATCTTCTTCGCAGCGGTGATTATTTGGTCCACTGACTCAGGTGCCTATTTTATTGGGAAATCTATGGGGAAACGAAAGCTTTGGCCAGAGATCAGCCCAAACAAAACAGTAGAAGGATTTATCGGCGGAATCGTCACAGCGGTCGTGCTGTCACTTGTGTTCCAGGCGGTTACAGGATTTTTGCCATCATATCTGCTTGTTATGTTTATTACTCTTTTGCTCAGTATTTTTGGACAGCTTGGCGACCTTGTGGAATCTGCTTTAAAGCGTCATTACCATGTGAAGGATTCAGGGACAATACTCCCAGGTCATGGCGGAATTTTGGACAGGTTTGACAGCTTTTTATTCGTTCTGCCGTTTTTATATCTATTGCTGGCCACGTTTGCTAGCTAACCTCATAGAAACTAATTGAACGAGAGAAGGAGTGGCAATTTGAAATATATTTCGCTATTAGGCGCAACAGGATCAATTGGAGAACAAACATTAGATGTGATCAGGCAGCATCCAGACAAATTCAAGTTGAAAGCGATGACGTTTGGCAGAAATATAGACAAGGCCATCCCTATCATTGAACAATTTCACCCTGAATTTGTTGGATGTGTAGACGAAGAGACCTATCGCACGTTAAAAGGTCATTCATTTCAATACGATGTCAAAATGGCTGCGGGTGATGAAGCGAACATCGAAGCAGCGACCTATGATGCAGTGGATGTTGTGGTCAATGCACTGGTAGGAAGTGTCGGACTTGTACCGACATTAAAAGCCATTGAACAAAAAAAGACGATCGCACTTGCAAATAAGGAAACACTTGTGACAGCTGGTCATATAGTAAAAGAGTACGCCAAAAAGTATGACGTGCCTTTACTTCCTGTCGATAGTGAACACTCCGCTATTTTTCAATCCCTGCAAGGTGAACAAGCTAAAAACATTGAACGCTTAATCGTCACAGCTTCAGGCGGCAGTTTCCGAGATAAAAAACGCACGGAGCTTGAAGGTGTAACGGTAGAAGAAGCGCTGAATCATCCGAACTGGTCCATGGGCGCAAAAATCACGATCGATTCAGCGACCATGATGAATAAGGGGCTTGAGGTGATTGAGGCGCATTGGCTGTTTGATATCCCATACGATCAAATTGATGTGCTGTTACATAAAGAGAGCATCATCCATTCCATGGTGGAATTCCATGACAAAAGTGTCATGGCTCAGTTAGGTACACCTGACATGAGGGTTCCGATTCAATACGCGCTCACTTATCCTGATAGAGCGCCATTAAAAGAAGCGAAATCATTAAACCTTTGGGAGATTGGACAATTAAATTTCCAAAAAGCGGATTTTGACAGGTATCGCTGCTTACATTTTGCTTATGAATCAGGTAAAATAGGAGGGACAATGCCTACTGTGCTTAATGCAGCCAATGAAATAGCTGTTGATGCATTTTTAAAAGGCAAAGTAACGTTCCTGCAAATTGAAGAATTGATTGAAAAGGCACTGAACAGACATCATGTGATTTCAACGCCTAGTTTGCAAGATATCCATGAAGTGGACAAAGATACACGAGACTTTGTTCAATCAATCCTCGCATAAGGTGGTATGTTCGTGAATACAGTGATTGCGTTTATTATTATTTTTGGAACGCTCGTTTTTTTCCACGAGCTTGGCCATTTAATTATGGCGCAGCGCGCAGGCATTTTATGCCGCGAGTTCGCAATTGGTTTTGGACCGAAGATTTTCTCCTTTAAACGAAAAGAAACCGTCTATACCATCAGACTTCTGCCAATCGGCGGATTTGTTAAAATGGCTGGAGAAGACCCTGAAGTCATTGAAATTAAACCGGGTCATACAGTGGGGCTCTTATTCAATGAGCAAAATGAAGTAGAAAAAATCATTTTAAATGATAAAGAAAAATATCCTGATGCACTTGTCATTGAAGTTGAACAAATTGATTTAGATCATGCGATGAGAATTTCAGGATATGAGGCTGGAAATGAAGACATTCTGACTGGCTACAATGTAAGCCAAACAAGCTTCTATATTGCAGATGGTGAAGAAATTCAAATTGCGCCATACAACCGTCAGTTTGGTTCAAAAACAGTATGGCAGCGTATTAAAGCCATTGCAGCTGGACCGATTATGAACTTTATCCTGGCATATGTGATTCTAGTGGCTTTAGGATTTATTCAAGGTGTAACCGTGGATGATCCTGTACTTGGTAAGCTGACAAAAGACGGCCGGGCAGCGCAAGCCGGGCTTATGCAGGGAGATCATATCGTTTCAATTAATGGGGATAAAATGAATTCTTGGACAGACGTTGTTCAAACGGTTCAAAAGAACCCAGATAAAAAAATGAATGTCGTCATTGACCGAGATGGCAAAGAAAGCACCATTCAAGTTGTACCGGAAGCTGTGAAGGCCGAAGGAAAAACCATTGGCCGTTTTGGCTCTTACCCGCCAACAGAAAATGGCTTTCTCAAAGTCATCTCATCCTCAGGAACGACAGTGATATCAACAGCAGGTCTCATCTTAACGAACTTGCAAAAGATTGTCACAGGACAATTTTCATTAGATATGCTTGCAGGTCCTGTTGGAATATATGACATGACAGGAGAAGTAGCGAAACAAGGTGTGTTAACATTAATGCAGTTTGCTGCGTTTCTTAGTATCAACTTAGGGATCGTGAATTTATTACCGATTCCTGCATTAGACGGAGGAAGATTACTTTTCCTATTCGTTGAAGCCATTCGCGGCAAACCAATTAATCGTGAGAAAGAGGCACTTGTTGTCTTCATTGGTGTTGCGTTCCTCATGCTATTAATGCTAGTAGTGACATGGAATGACATCCAGCGATTATTTTTATAAAAACCAATGTCTCTTGTTTCTCATTCTGGGAAACAAGAGTTTTTGTGAGAAGTCCTATTTCTTAAATGAGGTGTAACGACATGAGACAATCCCTGACTTTCATTCCAACTCTTCGAGAGGTGCCGGCAGATGCTGAGGCAAAAAGTCATCAGCTATTAGTAAGAGCTGGATTTATTAGACAAAACACGAGCGGTATCTATCATTATCTGCCGCTAGCACATAAAGTGATTCAGCACATTCAATCCATTGTTCGCAAGGAAATGGAAAAGGCGGGTGCAGCTGAGCTGTTAATGCCAGTGCTGCAGCAAGCAGAAATGTGGCAAGAGTCAGGAAGATGGTATACATACGGTCCAGAACTCATGCGTATGAAAGATCGCCACGGCCGCGAGTTTGCACTTGGCCCAACACACGAAGAAGTGATCACATCACTCGTACGCAGTGAAGTCAAATCGTATAAAAAGCTTCCTTTGACACTTTATCAAATCCAATCTAAATTCCGTGATGAACAAAGACCTCGCTTTGGGTTATTGCGCGGACGTGAATTTATTATGAAGGACGCCTATTCATTCCACTCTTCACCAGAGAGCCTTGATGACACATACAACAAAATGTTTACAGCTTACTCGAATGTCTTTTCAAAAGTAGGTCTTAACTTTAGACCCGTCATTGCCGATTCTGGGGCAATGGGAGGAAAAGATACACATGAGTTTATGGCACTGTCAGAAGTAGGAGAAGATACAATCGCATACTCTGACACATCTTCCTACGCTGCGAACATTGAAATGGCTGAGGCTGTGTATCACGGAGAAGAAGCAAACCCTGCGGACTTCAAAGAACTCGAGAAAGTACACACGCCGCAGGTGAAGACGATACAAGATGTTGCGTCATTCTTAGAAGTGGATCCTTCTACATGTATCAAATCTGTCTTGTTTAAAGCGGACGATGCGTATGTACTTGTCCTGACAAGAGGCGATCATGAAGTAAATGATGTGAAAGTGAAAAACTTAGTTGGAGCACAGCTTGTAGAGCTTGCTTCACGTGAGGAAGTACTAGACGTGATCGGAACAGAACCAGGATTTGTTGGACCAGTGAAGCTTGAAGCGGAAGTAACGATTTATGCAGACCACGCTGTAAAAGGAATGACAAATGCAGTTGCAGGTGCAAATGAATCGGATTATCACTATGTCAATGTTAATCCTGCTCGTGATCTATCAGTGAAGGAATATACAGATCTTCGCTTGATTCAAGAAGGAGACGTTTCTCCAGATGGTGAAGGTACAATCCAGTTCGCAAAAGGAATTGAAGTAGGACAAGTCTTTAAGCTAGGCACACGTTATTCAGAGGCAATGGATGCAACATACCTCGATGAAAATGGACGTGCGCAGCCAATGATCATGGGCTGCTATGGCATCGGAATTTCTAGAACCCTTTCTGCGATTGTTGAACAACATCATGATGACAAGGGGATTATTTGGCCAGAAACAGTTGCGCCATATGATCTTCATCTACTTGCCTTAAATATGAAAAACGATGCACAAAAGGAACTGGCTGAAACGCTGTATGAGCGTTTACAGGAAGAGGGCTATGAAGTCCTTTTCGATGACCGCCAAGAGCGTGCAGGCGTCAAATTTGCCGACAGTGACTTAATTGGACTGCCAATTCGCATTAGCTGCGGGAAACGTTCAGAAGAAGGAATTGTCGAAGTGAAATTCAGAAAATCAGGTGAATCACACGAAGTATCTGTTGATGAACTGATTTCATTTATACGCCAAGCATAAAAAACGAACAAAAAAATGAAGGTACCTCCTGCAAAAAAGAGGTACCTTTCTGATTTGCAAAAGGAGGGTCCTGTCTTGGATGAACAATTACCGATTACCCGGCGGCAATTTCATATATTACTCAATCAGATTCAAATGACAGATGATGACCTCAGCCGTTACTTTGAAGAAGGCGAGATCGTCAAATTGACGGTGCATAAGGCGGCAAAAACGTGGCATTTTCTTTTTAAATTTAAGGCACTTTTGCCTTACAAAGTATATGCAATGTTTTTAAGCAGGCTGACAAATGCATTTTCTCATATCGCACAAGTCACTTGTACGATTGAAGTCAATGATCCGCACATATCTGAAGAGCTCGTTCAATCGTATTGGTCACATTGTGTGGAAGAGCTTCAAGGAATTTCTCCCCCGATCATCAGCTTGCTTCAACAGCAAAAACCAGTGCTGTCTGGACATAAGATCATCATCAAAACAAAAAGCGAAACTGAGGCTCTGGCCATCAAGAAGAAATATAGCCCAATGCTTCAGGCTGCATTTAAACAAGTCGGTTTTCCAGAACTTCAATTTGATACAGAAATTTTTGTATCAGATCAAGAGATTCAGAAGTTCAGAGAACAAAAACTTGCTGAAGATCAAGAAAGAGCCATGCAAGCCCTTGTTGAGATGGAGAAGAAGGAAAGTGAGGATCAAGAGGAAGCTCCTTCTGGCCCACTGATGATTGGCTATCAAATCAAAGACAATGAAGAAATACGTACGCTTGATAGTATTATGGACGAAGAAAGACGAATCACCGTCCAAGGATACGTGTTTGATGCAGAAACGCGCGAACTAAAAAGCGGCAGAACCCTTTGTATCTTTAAAATTACCGATTATACGAATAGTATTTTGATCAAAATGTTTGCGAGAGAAAAAGAAGATGCTCAGCTCATGAAATCCTTGAAAAAAGGGATGTGGGTCAAAGCAAGAGGAAGCATTCAAAACGATACGTTTGTGAGAGATCTTGTCATGATCGCAAATGACGTCAATGAAATGAAACCTCAGCTGAAAGAAGATACTGCACCAGAGGGAGAAAAGCGTGTTGAGCTTCATTTGCATTCGCCAATGAGCCAGATGGATGCTGTCACTGGCATCGGTAGACTTGTTGAACAAGCAAAAAAATGGGGGCATGAGGCCATTGCCCTGACAGATCACGCCGTTGTACAATCCTTTCCAGATGCGTATGCAGCAAGTAAAAAGCATGGCATCAAAATGATGTACGGGGTGGAAATCAATTTAGTCGATGACGGGGTGCCGATTGCGTATAATCCAGAGCACCGCTTGTTAGAAGATGCGACGTTTGTCGTATTTGATGTTGAGACAACGGGACTCTCTGCTGTGTATGATACGATCATTGAGCTTGCAGCTGTGAAAATCAAAGGCGGGGAAATCATTGACCGCTTTGAGGCATTTGCAAACCCTCATCATCCGTTATCAGCAACAACCATTGAACTAACCGGTATCACGGATGACATGGTGAGAGATGCACCAGATGTGGTCGATGTTGTTCGAGATTTCAAAGAGTGGATTGGACAAGATATCCTTGTTGCTCACAATGCGAGCTTTGATATGGGCTTTTTAAATGCAGCATATAAGCGCCTGTTAAAAACAGATAAAGCGTCAAACCCTGTCATTGATACACTAGAACTCGGCCGATTCCTTTATCCTGAATTTAAAAATCACCGGCTGAACACGCTGTGTAAAAAGTTTGATATTGAACTCACGCAGCATCACCGGGCGATTTATGATGCAGAAGCAACTGGTTACCTCATGCTGAAGATGCTAAAAGATGCGGCTGAAAAAGAGATTGCTTACCACGATCAATTGAATGAAAACATGGGACAGTCCAATGCGTATCAGCGCTCACGTCCTTACCATGCAACCGTGATTGCACAAAATGAGACGGGTCTAAAGAATTTATTTAAGCTTGTTTCACTTTCTCATATTCATTATTTCTACCGCGTGCCGCGTATCCCTCGCTCACAGCTTGAGAAATATCGAGAAGGTTTAATTGTTGGGTCTGCTTGTGATAAGGGTGAAGTGTTTGAAGGGATGATGCAGAAGTCACCTGATGAGGTAGAAGACATTGCCGCATTTTACGACTATTTAGAAGTTCATCCGCCAGAAGTGTATCAGCATTTACTCCAGCTGGAGCTTGTTCGGGATGAACGTGCATTAAAAGAGATCATCACAAACATTGTGAAACTTGGTGAAAAACTGAATAAACCAGTCGTGGCGACTGGAAATGTGCACTACCTGCATCCAGAAGACAAAATTTATCGCAAAATCTTAATTTCATCACAAGGCGGGGCGAATCCGCTGAATCGTCATGAACTGCCAAAAGTTCATTTTAGAACAACTGATGAAATGCTAGAAGCATTCTCTTTCCTTGGAGACGAGAAGGCGAAAGAGATTGTCGTGACGAATACGCAAAAAGTATCTGAGATGGTCGAAAGTATTAAACCAATCAAAGACGATCTTTATACACCAAAAATCGAAGGTGCAGATGAAGAAATTCGGGAAATGAGCTATAACATGGCTCGTAGCATCTACGGTGACGATTTACCGAAAATTGTAGAAGACCGGATTGAGAAAGAATTAAAGAGTATTATTGGTCACGGTTTCGCTGTTATTTATTTAATTTCTCATAAGCTTGTTAAGAAATCACTTGATGATGGATATCTAGTTGGTTCAAGGGGATCAGTTGGTTCATCTCTCGTTGCGACATTAACAGAGATTACAGAAGTAAACCCGCTTGCGCCGCACTATGTATGTCCAAGTTGCAAGCACTCTGAGTTCTTTAATGACGGATCGGTTGGCTCAGGATTTGACCTTCCTGATAAAGACTGTCCTGAATGCGGGACGCCGTATAAAAAAGACGGACACGATATTCCGTTTGAAACGTTCTTAGGTTTTAAAGGAGATAAAGTGCCTGATATCGACTTGAACTTCTCAGGAGAATATCAGCCGATTGCCCATAACTATACGAAAGAGTTGTTTGGTGAAGAGTATGTATACCGCGCAGGTACAATCGGTACCGTTGCAGAAAAAACGGCATATGGTTATGTGAAAGGCTACGCAGGAGATCATAACCTTCATATGAGAGGTGCTGAAATTGACCGGCTCGTACAGGGCTGTACGGGCGTCAAACGGACAACAGGCCAACATCCAGGCGGTATTATCGTCGTGCCGGATTATATGGACATTTACGATTTCTCACCAATACAATATCCAGCAGATGCGACAGGTTCTGATTGGAAAACGACGCATTTTGATTTCCATTCAATCCATGATAACTTGCTGAAACTAGATATTCTTGGACACGATGATCCAACGGTCATTCGGATGCTTCAGGACTTGAGCGGAATTGATCCAAAAACGATTCCGACAGATGATCCTGAGGTCATGAAAATCTTCCAAGGAACGGAACCTCTCGGTGTCACAGAAGAACAAATTGGATGTAAAACGGGAACACTTGGGATCCCAGAGTTTGGCACAAGGTTTGTTCGTCAGATGCTTGAGGATACAAAACCGACCACCTTCTCGGAGCTTGTTCAGATCTCTGGTCTATCTCACGGTACAGATGTATGGCTCGGCAACGCCCAAGAGCTGATTCATAATAAAACGTGTGAACTAAGCGAAGTGATTGGCTGTCGTGATGATATTATGGTCTATCTGATTTATCAAGGTTTAGAGCCGTCACTTGCCTTTAAAATCATGGAATCTGTTCGTAAAGGGAAGGGACTTCCTCCTGAATGGGAAGAAGAAATGAAGAATAATAACGTACCGAACTGGTACATTGATTCTTGTAAAAAGATTAAATACATGTTCCCTAAAGCCCACGCGGCTGCTTATGTATTAATGGCCGTTCGGATTGCTTATTTCAAGGTGCACCATGCACTTCTGTACTATGCGGCTTATTTTACCGTTCGTGCTGATGATTTTGATATTGAAACGATGACAAAAGGATCGAATGCGATTCGAGCGGTCATGGACGATATTAACTCAAAAGGTCTTGATGCATCACCGAAAGAGAAGAACCTATTAACTGTACTAGAGCTTGCACTTGAAATGTGTGAAAGAGGCTATCACTTTAAAAAAGTAGACCTATACCGGTCAAGTGCCACTGAGTTTATCATTGATGGAGACGGGCTAATCCCGCCATTCAACTCCATCCCTGGACTCGGAACAAACGTTGCGTTAAATATTGTACGCGCACGCCAAGATGGTGAATTCCTTTCAAAAGAAGATTTACAAAAACGAGGAAAAGTGTCTAAGACCATCCTTGAGTATTTGGATCGTCAAGGTTGCTTAGAAGCACTTCCTGATCAAAACCAGCTTTCTTTGTTCTAATGTGAAAAATGAGGAGCGCCCTTAAAGGGCGTTCTTTTTTGTATATACAATAATATTATTATGTTAACTAAATATTTTAACTGGAATTATTTTCTTGTTGGTTCATATATCTTGATTTAACGTCGTGTTTTGAGAGAAGAGATTGTATGTCATTCTTTCTACCCAAATAGAGCAAAAAAGAGAATTTAGCCGTCTGAAATGTTCTCATACGACATATGATCATTTTGGGTACAGTCACATGAAGAATCAGGAGAAAACCACCCTCGGTGAGCGTCAAGCTGATGGCTGTTTACTATGCACATTTTTGAAACACGCTTGATTCTTTTCAACACTGTACAAAACACGAACGGAATAACAAGGAGGTGGTCATTTCTTGTTCAATGTTTCACGTTTAAGAAAAAAGAAGGGGTGAGAAGTAGGTACATGTCAGATTACAACTATGTAGAGGTGCTTCAAAAATCCATTTTGTTTTACGAAGCCCAGCGTTCCGGAAAGCTTCCTGAAAGCAATCGTCTTAACTGGCGAGGGGATTCTGGACTAGAGGATGGGAAAGATGTTGGTCATGATTTAACAGGCGGCTGGTACGATGCTGGTGATCATGTGAAGTTCGGACTTCCGATGGCTTACTCGGCAGCCGTGCTTGCATGGACAGTCTATGAGTACCGAGAAGCTTACGAAGAGGCAGAGCTGCTTGATGATATGTTAGATCAAATCAAGTGGGCAACCGATTATTTTTTGAAAGCCCATACAGGTCCAAATGAATTTTGGGCACAAGTAGGCGATGGGAACGCAGATCATGGCTGGTGGGGTCCAGCAGAAGTGATGCCGATGAACCGGCCAGCATTTAAAATTGATGAACAGTGTCCAGGAACAGAAGTAGCCGCCCAAACCGCAGCCGCTTTAGCAGCGGGTTCAATTATTTTTAAAGAAACTGATGCGCCTTATGCAGCAAAGCTTCTCACCCATGCAAAGCAGCTTTATGCATTTGCTGACCAATATCGCGGTGAGTATACAGATTGTGTCACCAATGCGCAGCCATTTTATAACTCTTGGAGCGGCTATATTGATGAGCTCATTTGGGGTGGAATATGGCTCTACTTGGCGACAAATGACCAGACCTATTTAAACAAAGCACTAAAAGCAGTCGAAGAATGGCCGAAGGATTGGGATTATACGTTTACGATGTCGTGGGACAATACCTTTTTTGCTTCGCAAATTTTACTTGCGAGAATCACAAAGGAGAAAAGGTTTATCGAATCGACGGAGCGTAATCTCGATTACTGGTCGACGGGTTTTGTTCAAAATGGAAAAGTAGAAAGAATCACTTATACGCCTGGCGGACTAGCGTGGTTAGATCAATGGGGTTCACTTCGTTATACAGCAAATGCTGCATTTTTAGCGTTTGTGTACGCAGATTGGGTCTCTGATCAAGAAAAAAAGAATCGATACCAAACGTTTGCGATCAGGCAAACACACTATATGTTAGGGGATAATCCGCAAAATAGAAGCTATGTCGTTGGGTTTGGCAAAAATCCGCCGATGCATCCACACCATCGAACTGCACATGGCTCATGGTCTAATCAGCTGACAACTCCTTCTTCTCATCGGCACACGTTATATGGAGCGCTTGTTGGGGGGCCTAATGCACAGGATCAGTATACCGATGACATCTCTGACTATGTATCAAACGAGGTAGCAACAGACTATAATGCCGCCTTTACTGGAAATGTAGCCAAAATGGTGCAGCTGTTTGGTCAGGGGCAGTCAAAACTGCCAAATTTTCCGCCTAAAGAAAAAGTGGAAGATGAGTTTTTTGTAGAGGCAGCTGTCATGAGTAACGATACAACATCTACTCAGATCAAAGCCATTCTATACAATCGATCAGGCTGGCCGGCCAGAAGTAGTCAATCACTTTCTTTTAGATATTATGTCAATCTGAGCGAGATATTTGCGAAGGGATTCACTGATAAAGATATTCAAGTGACAGCTGTCTACAATGAAGGCGCTTCCTTATCTCCGTTAACGGTGTATGACGCATCATCCCATATCTATTTTACAGAAATCGATTTTACTGGCGTAGCTATTTTTCCAGGAGGCGAATCGCTTCATAAGAAGGAAATACAGTTCCGGTTATCTGCGCCAAATGGTGCGAATATATGGGATGCCTCAAATGATTATTCCTTTCAAGGATTAACATCCAATATGCAAAAAACAGCGAGAATTCCTGTTTTTGATCAAGGTGATTTAGTATTTGGTACGCTTCCGAATAAATAAATATAAAGGGTGAGGACATGACAAATAAAGAACGGTTTTTAACACTTTATCATCAAATGAAAAACGAGACGAATGGATATTTTTCAAAAGAAGGCATTCCGTATCATTCCGTTGAGACACTCATTTGTGAGGCACCTGATTACGGGCATATGACAACTTCAGAAGCTTACAGCTATTGGTTATGGCTTGAAGCATTGTATGGTCACTACACAGGCGATTGGAGCAAACTAGAAGCGGCTTGGGATAATATGGAGAAGTTTATCATTCCAGTAAACGAAGATGGACATGACGAACAGCCGCATATGAGCTCTTACAATCCATCCAGCCCAGCCACATACGCTTCAGAAAAACCATATCCAGATCAATATCCGAGCCAGTTGACGGGTGCTCGCCCTGCTGGTCAAGATCCAATTGATCATGAACTGAGGTCAACTTACGGAACGAATGAAACGTATTTAATGCACTGGCTTCTTGATGTAGACAACTGGTATGAATATGGGAATTTGCTCAACCCATCACATACAGCTGCATATGTAAACACATTTCAGCGGGGTCCGCAAGAATCCGTATGGGAGGCCATCCCTCATCCATCACAAGATGATAAAACAGCCGGAAAGCCCAATGAAGGTTTCATGAGCTTGTTCACAAAAGAAAATCAAGCGCCAGCCGCCCAGTGGCGCTACACAAATGCGACGGACGCTGATGCACGTGCGATACAGGCAATGTATTGGGCAAAGGAACTTGGCTATAATGGGTCAGCCTATCTTAATAAAGCGAAAAAGATGGGTGATTTCCTTCGCTACGGAATGTATGATAAATATTTTCAAACAATTGGAAGCGGCAAGCAAGGTAATCCGTATCCTGGGAATGGAAAAAGTGCATGTCATCACTTAATGGCATGGTATACCTCTTGGGGCGGGGGACTTGGCGAATATGCAAATTGGTCATGGCGTATCGGTGCGAGCCATTGTCATCAAGGGTATCAAAATCCAGTCGCTGCTTACGCTTTATCCTCAGATAAGGGAGGCTTAAAGCCAGCGTCACCGACTGCTGCAAGTGATTGGGAAAAGACGTTAAAGAGACAGCTTGAATTTTACGTCTGGCTTCAATCAAAAGAGGGAGCGATTGCAGGAGGTGCTACCAACAGCTGGAATGGAGACTATAGCGCTTATCCTGCAGGAAGAAGCACATTTTATGATATGGCTTATGAAGATGCGCCTGTTTACCATGATCCTCCGTCCAATAACTGGTTTGGAATGCAAGCATGGCCGATTGAGCGTGTAGCAGAGCTTTATTATATCTTTGCAAAAGATGGCGACAAAACATCTGAAAATTTCCAAATGGCCAAATCTGTCATCACAAAATGGGTCAACTATTCACTAGATTATATTTTTATTGGCACGCGTCCTGTGTCGGATCAAGATGGATATTTTTTAGATGGTCAGGGTCAAAGAATTCTAGGGGGGACCAATGTTGCTGTTGCTACGACGAGTGCACCGGGAGAGTTTTGGATTCCTGGGAATATAGAATGGAGCGGTCAGCCTGACACTTGGAGCGGGTTCCAATCTGCAACAGGTAATCCAAATTTAACGGCAGTTACAAAAGATCCTACTCAAGATACTGGTGTACTGGGCAGTCTAATCAAAGCACTCACATTCTTTGCTGCTGCAACACAGAAAGAGACAGGAAACTACACAACACTTGGCATAAGAGCAAAAGAGACAGCGGCACAGCTCCTTGAGGTTGCTTGGAATTACAATGATGGTGTAGGGATTGTGACAGAGGAAGACAGAGAAGACTACCACCGTTTCTTTAAAAAAGAAGTGTACTTCCCAAATGGCTGGAATGGAACATTTGGTCAAGGAAATCAGATTCCTGGTTCCAGTACCATTCCTTCTGACCCGCAGCGAGGAGGTAACGGAGTGTATACGAGCTTTGCAGATCTTCGTCCGAAAATCAAGCAAGACCCAGCCTGGTCAGCACTGGAGAGTAAATATCAATCATCTTTTAATGAAGCAACAGGCAAATGGGAAAACGGAGCGCCAAGTTTCACCTACCACCGTTTCTGGTCGCAAGTTGATATGGCTACGGCTTATGCAGAATACCATCGTCTCATAAACGAATAGAACGTAGTACAGCTGCCGGCTTTTTTAGTCGGCGGTTTCCTAATAAGATAAATGAAATGAAAGCAAAGGTGATGTCATCATGGTTAATAAGAAAGAATTTATGAATCATTCATCGAATGGCGGATCACAGGAACAAGAAAATCAAAGCTGGAGAAAAGAAGCAAATAATCGAATCTTACAACATAGACAAAGAGAGCTTGTCATAAACGTCATCAATAAGGAACAAAAGCCAGTTGCCGGAATAGAGGTAGAAATAAAACAAATCAGACATGAATTTGCATTTGGTTCAGCAATGAATGACCAAGTACTATTCAATCAAACGTATGCTGATTTTTTTGTTCAACATTTTAATTGGGCTGTGTTTGAAAATGAGGCAAAATGGTATGCAAATGAGCCTGAAAGAGGGAAAATAACCTACGAAAAAGCAGATGCCATGCTGAATTTTGCCAATAGACACCAAATTCCAGTGAGGGGGCACGCCTTATTTTGGGAGGTAGAGGATGCCAATCCAAACTGGCTGAAATCATTACCGAATCATGAAGTATATGAAGCCATGAAAAGGCGGCTTGAGCATGCAGGCAATCATTTCAAAGGGAAATTCCGTCATTGGGATGTAAACAACGAAATGATGCATGGTTCATTTTTTAAAGACCGGTTTGGGAAACAGATTTGGAAATGGATGTATGAAGAAACGAAAAAAATTGATCCTCAAGCCTTGCTGTTTGTCAATGATTATAATGTAATCTCATACGGCGAACATCACGCATATAAAGCACATATCAATGAACTTCGTCAGTTGGGGGCACCAGTTGAGGCCATTGGAGTTCAAGGTCACTTTGAAGATCGAGTGGATCCAGTCGTTGTAAAACAAAGACTAGATGTGCTTGCTGAGCTTGGTCTACCGATATGGGTGACAGAGTATGACTCTGTTCACCCGGATGCCAATAGACGAGCGGATAACTTAGAAGCTTTATATCGGGTTGCCTTTAGTCATCCAGCCGTAAAAGGTGTGCTGATGTGGGGATTTTGGGCGGGTGCTCATTGGAGAGGTGAGCACGCAGCCATCGTGAATCATGATTGGTCGTTAAATGAAGCGGGCAGGCGTTATGAAAAGCTTCTACAGGAGTGGACGACACAAAGAGTGGAAAAAACAGATGCGAATGGCCAAGTGACATGTCCAGCGTTTCACGGGACGTATGAGGTTCGAATTGGTGAAGAAAGTAAAATGTTGCAGCAGCAGACGATTGAACTTGATTCAACTAAACAAACACCGCTTCAACTAGATATCATCGTACCAGTAGAATAAGAGATTGTGAGGAGGAGAATGGAATGAAAAAATGGGTTCAACGGGTGGCTTGTTTTATGCTGCTGATCACTTTATGGGCGGGTTGGTTCACTCTGACCGTAAAGGCCTCCTCCTATGTGCAAACATCTGGTACACATTTTGTATTGAACAACCACCCATTTTACTTTGCTGGCACAAATAATTATTATTTCCATTACAAATCAAAAAAGATGGTAGATGCTGTTTTTGACGATATGAAGGCAATGGATTTAAAGGTTATTCGTATTTGGGGATTTCACGATGGTACCCCTCAAGAAAACTCAGTCTTACAATCTCGTCCAGGTGTTTATGAAGAATCCGGTTTTCAAAAACTAGACTATGCGATTTATAAAGCAGGGCAGGAAGGAATCAAGCTGGTCATCCCACTCGTGAACAATTGGGATGACTTTGGCGGGATGAATCAATATGTGAAGTGGTTTCAGGCAGGATCACATGATCACTTTTATACAGATTCTCGGATTAAAACAGCTTACAAAAACTATGTGCGCTATGTATTAGAGAGAACCAATACGTACTCAGGTGTTCAATATAAAGATGATCCTGCTATTATGACATGGGAGCTCGCCAATGAGCCGCGCGCTCAGTCAGACCCTTCGGGAGATATACTAGTAAACTGGGCAGATGAAATGAGTGCATGGATCAAATCAATTGACTCGAATCACCTTGTTGCAGTAGGAGACGAAGGGTTCTTTCGCATGACAGGTCATGACGATTGGTTTTACAATGGGGGAGAAGGTGTTGATTGGGATCGTTTGACTGCTCTCCCTCATATTGATTATGGAACCTATCATTTATACCCGGATCACTGGAATCAGTCTGCTGCATGGGGAGTGAAATGGATTAAAGATCATATCACCGGAGGAAACGCAATTGGCAAACCTGTTGTATTAGAAGAGTTTGGCTATCAAAATCAAGCAGCCCGTCCTGATGTATATGATAGCTGGCTGAAGACAATTGAACAGCTCGGAGGCGCAGGTAGCCAATTTTGGATTTTAACAAGCATTCAAGACGATGATTCCCTCTACCCGGATTATGACGGGTTTCGAGTTTTAAAGGAGAGCCGGGAGGCAGGAATCATTCGTGAACACGCCAAAAGAATGAATGAAAAGAACTGATGAAGAATGCCTGTTTATAAGGAACTTCATTTGCATAAAAAAATTGGATATGGTATAGTTTTTATGGAAATGCTAACGATTACCGAGACAAGAGTGGGGAAACCCGCTCTTTTGTATTGAACAGGCAATTTTTGTCTCGACATTATTCATCCGTTTTCTGCTCCCCCTGCTCACAATAAAGCAGGGTTTTTATGCAGAATGATTGATAAGAGCGTTTATCGAAAGCACAAGGAGGAAGAGAATGAGCAAAAAAGTAGTGGACATCGTAAGCGACATGGTACAGCCAATTTTAGATGGCTTACAGCTTGAACTCGTTGATGTTGAATTTGTCAAAGAGGGTCAAAACTGGTTCCTTCGCGTATTTATTGACTCTGACAAAGGCGTCGATATCGAGGAGTGTGCCAAAGTGAGCGAAGCCTTGAGCGAAAAGCTTGATGAGGCAGATCCAATTAGCCAAAACTACTTTCTTGAAGTGTCCTCTCCTGGAGCGGAGCGCCCATTAAAGAAAAAAGCTGATTTTGAAAAAGCACTTGGAAAAAATGTTTTCATGAAAACATACGAACCAATTGATGGTGAAAAGGCATTTGAAGGTGAGCTTACAAGCTTTGATGGTGAGATTGCAACAGTGACAGTGAAGATCAAGACAAGAAAGAAAGAGATCAATATTCCATACGAAAAAATTGCTAACGCAAGATTAGCAGTTTCGTTCAATTAACCTTTTCATTGATATAAGGGGGAACCATAAAAATGAGTAGTGAGTTGTTAGATGCCCTGACTGTTCTTGAGAAAGAGAAGGGCATTAGTAAAGAAATTATTATTGAAGCGATAGAAGCTGCACTCATTTCTGCATACAAGCGTAATTTTAACCAAGCACAAAATGTGCGTGTTGATTTAAACCGTGAAACGGGAACGATTCGCGTATTCGCAAGAAAAGATGTTGTAGATGAAGTGTATGATTCTCGCCTTGAAATCTCAGTAGATGATGCAGCAAATATCAACCCGAATTACATGGTTGGTGACGTGGTTGAAATTGAAGTCACACCAAAAGATTTCGGACGCATTGCAGCTCAGACAGCGAAACAAGTCGTGACGCAGCGAGTGAGAGAAGCAGAGCGAGGTGTGATTTACACTGAGTTTATCGATCGTGAGGAAGACATCATGACGGGAATCGTTCAGCGAATTGACAGTAAATTCATTTACGTGTCACTTGGCAAAATCGAAGCCCTTCTTCCGGTCAATGAACAAATGCCAAATGAGGACTACAAACCACATGACCGCATTAAAGTGTTCATTACGAAAGTAGAAAAAACAACAAAAGGACCACAAATTTATGTATCAAGAACACACCCAGGTCTTTTAAAGCGTTTATTTGAAATCGAAGTCCCAGAAATTTATGATGGTACTGTAGAGCTTAAATCTGTCGCTAGAGAAGCTGGGGACCGTTCTAAAATATCTGTTCGTACAGATGATCCTGATGTTGATCCAGTTGGTTCTTGTGTTGGACCTAAAGGTCAGCGTGTACAAGCAATTGTCAATGAGCTGAAAGGCGAAAAAATTGACATTGTCCATTGGTCTAATGACCCGGTTGAATTTGTTGCCAATGCGTTAAGTCCATCAAAAGTTCTTGATGTCATTGTAAATGAAGAAGATAAGGCGACAACTGTCATTGTCCCTGATTATCAGCTGTCATTAGCCATTGGCAAAAGAGGTCAAAATGCGCGTCTTGCAGCGAAACTAACGAGCTGGAAGATTGACATTAAAAGCGAAACAGATGCAAGAGAACTCGGTATTTTCCCAAGAACTGAAGACTCTGAATCTCTTTTCTTAGAGGCTGAACCAGTAGCTGAGGAATCTGACGAATAAGAGGTGATATAAAAGGTGAAAAGCCGAAAAAAAATCCCGCTTAGAAAATGCGTCGTGACGGGAGAAATGAAACCAAAGAAAGAACTGATTCGCGTTGTTCGTTCAAAAGAAGGTGAAGTGTCTGTTGACGCAACCGGAAAAATGAACGGGCGCGGCGCTTACCTTTCTCTCGATAAAGAAACCATTCTTGCGGCGAAGAACAAACGTAGTTTACAGCAGCAATTTCAGACACAGATTGACGAACACATTTTTGAAGAATTACTAGAACTAGCTGAAAAGGTGAAAAAACCTAATGACTGAATCTGAATGGTATCCTTTGCTTGGTCTAGCAAATCGAGCTCGTAAAGTCGTGTCAGGAGAAGATCTGGTGATCAAAGAAATTAGACATGCGCGTGCTAAGCTGGTTCTTCTTGCAGCAGATGCCTCATCCAACACAGAGAAAAAGGTATCTGACAAATGCAAATTTTACAATGTTCCGGTTAGAAAAGTTGAAGACCGTTCCGTTCTCGGACGTTCTATTGGGAAGGAAGCTCGCGTAGTTGTCGCTGTCACTGACCAAGGCTTCGCTAAGAAGCTCATAAGCTTGCTCGATTAATTTATTTGGGGGTGAACGAATGGCTAAAGTGAGAGTATATGAATACGCAAAAGCCATAGATGTTTCAAGTAAAGATATTATAGCAGCGCTTAAGGATATGAACGTGGAAGTGAACAACCACATGGCGACGCTTGAAGACGACACTGTGAAAAAGCTAGACGCTATCTATAAAAAAGCCAAAGCAAAAGAGACAGCTAACGAGAAACCCGCAGAACAAAAAAAACAATCATCTAACAAAAACAATGATAGAAAGAAGAATGACGTGCAGAATAATCAATTTAATAAAAACAAAAAAAACAACAACCAAAACAAAAACAAAAATAAACGTGGCGGCAACAACAAGGCGCAGCATCAGCAAGCAAGACCTGTGAAGCCGAAAAAAGAGCTTCCTGAAAAAATTGAATTTACAAATTCAATGACAGTCGGCCAGCTTGCTGACGAGCTTGGCAAAGAAACTGCTGAAATCATCAAAAAACTGATGATGCTTGGTGTCATGGCTACGATCAACCAAGAGCTCGACAAAGATACAGTCGAATTAATTGCTTCTGAATATGGTGTTCCAGTAGAAGAAGTGATCATTTTAGAAGAAACTGAACTTGAAAAGTATGAAGTTGAAGATAAAGAAGAAGATATGCAAGTACGCCCTCCAGTAGTAACGATCATGGGACACGTTGACCACGGGAAAACAACGCTTCTTGACAGCATTCGTAAAACGAAAGTTGTTGAAGGCGAAGCGGGTGGAATTACGCAGCATATTGGTGCATACCAAATTGAAGAAAACGGCAAGAAAATCACGTTCCTTGATACACCAGGACACGCAGCTTTCACTACGATGCGAGCACGTGGTGCTGAAGTAACAGATACGACGATCTTGGTCGTTGCAGCAGATGACGGTGTCATGCCGCAAACGATTGAAGCGATCAACCACGCAAAAGCGGCAGAGGTGCCAATCATTGTGGCTGTCAATAAAATTGACAAACCAACAGCGAACCCTGACCGCGTGATGCAGGAATTAACTGAGCATGGTCTTGTACCTGAGGCTTGGGGCGGCGAAACGATTTTCGTTCCTTTATCTGCAAAAACAGGTGAAGGCATTGACGAATTGATCGAAATGATCCTTCTTGTCAGCGAAGTAGCAGAACTAAAAGCCAACCCAAATCGTGCGGCAAAAGGAACTGTGATCGAGGCTGAGCTTGATAAAGGAAGAGGTTCTGTTGCAACCCTTCTCGTTCAAACTGGTACACTTCAAGTAGGTGACCCAATCGTTGTCGGAAATACATTTGGCCGTGTACGTGCAATGGTCAATGACATCGGACGCCGCGTGAAAACTGCAGGACCATCTACACCTGTTGAAATCACTGGTTTAAATGATGTACCGCATGCAGGGGATCAGTTCCTCGTATTCAAAGATGAAAAAACAGCTCGTCAAGTCGGTGAGGCGCGTGCGTCTAAACAACTTGATGAACAGCGTTCAGACAAAGCGAAATTATCTCTTGATGACCTATTTGAGCAAATCAAACAAGGTGATGTGAAAGATATCAACTTAATCGTAAAAGCAGACGTACAAGGTTCTGCTGAAGCACTGACGGCAGCTCTTCAAAAAATTGAAGTAGAAGGCGTCAAAGTGAAAATCATCCATACGGGTGTTGGAGCGATTACAGAATCTGATATCATTTTAGCAAGTGCTTCTAATGCGATTGTGATTGGATTTAACGTACGTCCTGATGGCAATGCGAAGAGCACAGCTGAAACAGAAAACGTAGATATCCGCTTACACCGCATCATCTACAAAGTCATCGATGAAATTGAAGCTGCGATGAAAGGGATGCTTGACCCTGAATATGAAGAAAAAGTCATCGGTCAAGTTGAAGTTCGTCAAACGTTCAAAGTATCTAAAATCGGTACAATTGCTGGTGGCTATGTCACTGAAGGTACCATTACTAGAGACAGTGGTATCCGCTTAATTCGTGATGGCGTCGTCATCTTTGAAGGTGAAGTCGACGTATTAAAACGATTCAAAGACGATGTGAAAGAAGTTTCACAAGGCTATGAATGTGGTATTACCATTAAGAAATACAATGATATCCGTGAAGGTGATGTCATGGAATCATTCGTTATGCAAGAAATCGAAAGAAAATGATCGGTTATACCGAGTGTGAGTGTATGATCTATGATGCATCCTCACTGAAGGAAAAACGTGCGGTTCTGCAGCGTATCATGACAAGAACGCGCCATAAATTCAATGTGACCATTGCTGAAATGGACTATCAGGATACATGGCAGCGTACTTCGATCGGAATCGCCGTCATTTCCTCCTCCCGGGTTCAAGTGGAAAAGGAACTTCAGCGTGTGTTAAACTTTATTGATTCTTTTCCGGAAATTGAACGAACGATCACGAAAACTGAGTGGTTTTAATTAGAGGTGATAAGATCATGAGTATGAGAGCAACCCGTGTGGGTGAGCAAATGAAAAAAGAATTAGGCGACATCCTTGGCAGAAAGCTAAAAGATCCAAGAATCGGCTTTTTGACTGTAACGGATGTTGAAGTATCCGGTGATTTGCAAATTGCCAAAGTCTACATTTCTGTTCTTGGCGACGAGAAGAAAAGAGAGGAAACCTTAAAAGGCCTTGCAAAGGCGAAAGGGTATATCCGCTCTGAAATTGGCAATCGAATCAGACTTCGCAAAACACCAGAGCTTCACTTTGAATTCGATGAGTCTGTAGATTACGGTAACCGAATTGAAAGCCTGATTGCTGAACTAAACACAAAAGATCACGAATAAGACGTTGAAATAAGGATAGGCGATGATCGTCTGTCCTTTTTCATCGTTTATGAAAGGAGAGAACGCAGGTGCAAAACGGTGTTCTTTTATTACATAAAGAAAGAGGCATGACCTCTCACGACTGTGTGTTTAAAGTGAGAAAGATTTTACACACAAAAAAAGTGGGACATACAGGGACACTCGATCCAGAGGTTTCAGGTGTTCTGCCTATTTGTATTGGACGAGCGACAAAAATTGTGGAGTACTTAACAGATAAATCGAAAACGTATGATGCGGAAATCACCATTGGATTTTCTACAACGACAGAAGACCAAACAGGTGAAGTAGTAGAAGAAAAAAAGGTGCCGGTACCGATGTCAGAAGATGACATTGATGCTGCGTTGAAACAATTTGAAGGAACCATTGAACAGATCCCCCCCATGTTTTCTGCTGTGAAAATTGGCGGAAAAAAGCTCTATGAATATGCAAGGCAAGGCATTGAAATTGAACGTCCAAGCCGTGAAATTACCATTCATCGTATCGAGCGGACAACACCTGTCAGATTTGAAAATGGAAAGGTATCCTTTAGATTCACCGTCCTGTGTTCAAAAGGCACATATGTGAGAACGTTAGCCGTCGATATTGGAAAAAAACTTGGGTTTCCAGCCCACATGTCTCACCTCATTCGCATAGGATCTGGTGACTTTACGTTAGATGAATGTATCACTCTTGATGAGTTGCGGGAGATCAGCGAAGAAGGAATGGTTGAGGAACATCTTGTGCCGATCGAGCGTGCGCTCAATCATTTGCCGAAATGGGAGATAAATGATACATTAGCAAGTAAAGTGGAAAACGGTGCAGTCCTACCTATGCCTGATGAATTTGCTCATTTTGCAGAGGAAGATCGTGTCGCTGTCTTTGCTCCTTCAGGCCGTTGTATGGCGATTTATATGAAGCACCCGACCAAACAGAACCTGATGAAGCCGGCGAAGATTTTATCACAGGACAAGCAATCTTAAAGAAAAGGTGACCATCTCGTGAAGACTATACATATTTCACACCCACATACATTGAATCAAAAGGATCAAGTCCCGTCTGTGATGGCTTTAGGGTATTTTGACGGTGTTCACCTCGGACACCAAAAAGTGATTGATGCAGCGAAAAACATTGCGGAAAAAGAGGGTTTAGCTCTAGCTGTCATGACTTTTCATCCGCATCCATCACATGTTCTGCAAAAAGCACGTGAACCAAAAGACTTAATCACACCGCTTGAGGATAAGATTGATTTTATCGAACAATTAGGTGCTGACTACTTATACATTGTGCAATTCAGCGAAAGCTTTGCAGCGCTGTCTCCTCAAGAGTTTGTCGATCAATATTTGGACGAACTGAATGTGAAGCATGCAGTCGCTGGTTTCGATTTTACCTTCGGCCGGTTTGGCGCAGGCACAATGGAAACGTTTGACGAATACGGGAAAGGGCGGATTGCTGCGACCATTGTACCTAAGCTTTCCAACCAAGACCGGAAAGTCAGCTCGACCCTTATACGTTCCGCATTGAAAAATGGAGACGTTGAATATGTGAGTGAGCTTTTAGGGAAACCGTATCAGCTGCGCGGCATTGTGATTCATGGAGATAAACGAGGACGCACGATTGGCTTTCCAACCGCCAATGTTGGTTTATCTGCTGAATACATCATCCCGCCAACAGGCGTATATGCAGTGAGAGCGGAAGTGAAAGGCAAGGTGTATGACGGTGTTTGTAACGTTGGCTACAAACCAACATTTTATGAAAAACGTCCTGATCAGCCTGCGATTGAAGTGAACCTTTTTGATTTTAACGAAGAAATTTATGGTGAACCGATTAAATTACAGTGGTACAAACGGATTCGCAGTGAACAAAAATTTAACGGTATCCAAGAATTAACGGCTCAAATTAGTCAAGATAAAGAAGAAGCGATTCAGTTTTTTCAAGATCATCTTCATTAAACAAAAAAATCGCAGAAAAACCGCTCTATCATTTGCAAAATCGGCATATTTTTAGTATGATAATTCCTGTAGCTTTAAAACCACTTACTTGGCAGGCCGACTTCACCGACGGTTGCGAGGTAGATGGGGCTAACATGATTTGGAGGTGAAACAGGATGGCTATTACTCAAGAGCGTAAAACTCAATTAATTAATGAGTTCAAAACACACGAATCTGATACTGGATCTCCAGAAGTTCAGATCGCTGTCCTAACAGAATCAATTAACAACTTGAACGAGCATTTACGTACTCATAAGAAAGATCACCACTCACGTCGCGGTCTTTTGAAAATGGTAGGTAGACGTCGTAATCTTCTTACGTATCTACGTAATAAAGACGTAACTCGTTACCGTGAGTTAATTAACAAACTAGGCTTACGTCGATAATCGTAAAAAGCGGGAGGATTCCCGCTTTTTTATCGTATAATCACTAATATTTTATGGTTAAAATGTTGAAAGAATGGCAAAAACCCTTCTACATACAGCTTTCACATTGATATGTGAAAATCATTTTGTTCATAATAAGAAATAACCTAAAAACTTTACGACAAGAGAGGAGTTTATCTCAGAATGGGACAAGAGAAACAAGTCTTCACCATAGACTGGGCTGGACGTCAACTGACAGTTGAAACTGGCCAGCTTGCAAAGCAAGCAAACGGAGCGGTTCTCGTACGCTACGGAGATACGGCTGTGCTTAGCTCAGCAACAGCTTCTAAAGAACCAAAACCACTTGATTTTTTCCCGCTCACTGTAAACTACGAAGAAAGATTATATGCAGTTGGTAAAATTCCTGGTGGTTTCATTAAAAGAGAAGGCCGCCCAAGTGAAAAAGCAATCCTTGCGAGCCGCTTAATTGACAGACCGATCCGTCCACTATTTGCAGACGGATTTAGAAATGAAGTACAAGTCATTAGTATTGTCATGAGTGTGGATCAAGATTGTTCATCTGAAATGGCTGCAATGTTTGGCTCATCTTTAGCTTTATGTGTGTCTGACATTCCATTTGAGGGACCAATCGCTGGCGTGACAGTAGGACGAGTAGATGGAAAACTCATCATCAACCCAAATGTTGAGCAGCTTGAACAAAGCGATATCAACCTTGTTGTAGCTGGAACAAAAGATGCAATCAACATGGTAGAGGCTGGTGCTGATGAAGTACCAGAAGAAACAATGCTTGAAGCCATCATGTACGGCCATCAAGAGATCAAACGCTTAATCGAATTCCAAGAAGAAATTGTGAAAGCTGTCGGTAAAGAAAAAATCGATATTCCTTTATATGAAGTCGATCAAGCATTAGCAGAGGAAGTAAAACAACTTGCTGAAGCGGATTTACTGAAAGCGATTCAAGTACATGAGAAGCATGCTCGTGAAGATGCCATCAGTGCTGTGAAAAAAGCTGTTGTTCAAAAATTTGAAGAAGAAGAGCGTGACGAAGCAACGATTAAACAAGCGAAGGATGTCTTAAATAAGCTTGTGAAAAACGAAGTTCGCCGCCTTATTACTGAAGAGAAAGTACGTCCAGATGGACGCGGCGTCGATCAAATCCGTCCACTTTCTTCAGAAGTAGGACTTCTTCCAAGAACGCACGGTTCAGGATTGTTTACAAGAGGCCAAACACAGGCACTCAGTATTTGTACATTAGGTGCACTTGGTGATGTACAGATTCTTGATGGTCTTGGTGTTGAAGAGTCTAAGCGATTCATGCACCATTATAACTTCCCGCAATTCAGTGTTGGTGAGACCGGCCCAATGCGTGGTCCAGGCCGTCGTGAGATTGGACATGGTGCGCTAGGCGAACGTGCATTAGAGCCAGTCATTCCATCTGAAAAAGATTTCCCTTATACGGTTCGTCTTGTGTCTGAGGTGTTAGAATCAAACGGTTCTACTTCACAAGCAAGTATTTGTGCGAGCACACTTGCGATGATGGATGCAGGTGTTCCAATTAAAGCACCAGTTGCAGGGATTGCAATGGGACTTGTTAAATCTGGTGAATACTACACAGTGCTGACAGACATTCAAGGAATGGAAGATGCACTTGGAGATATGGACTTTAAAGTAGCAGGTACATCTAAAGGTGTAACAGCGCTTCAAATGGACATCAAAATCGATGGTCTATCAAAAGACATTTTAGAAGAAGCACTTCAACAAGCGAAAAAAGGAAGAATGGAAATTTTAGATAGCATGCTGTCAACGATTCCAGCTTCTAGAGGAGAATTGTCACGTTATGCACCAAAAATCTTAACGATGACAATCAATCCAGATAAAATTCGCGATGTCATTGGACCAAGCGGTAAACAAATCAATAAAATCATTGAAGATACCGGTGTGAAAATTGATATTGAACAAGACGGTACAATCTTTATCTCTTCTACTGAAGAAGACATGAACCAAAAAGCGAAGAAAATCATTGAAGATCTTGTCAGAGAAGTTGAAGTTGGCCAACTTTACCTAGGTAAAGTAAAACGAATTGAAAAATTCGGTGCCTTCCTTGAAATCTTCAGCGGCA
The DNA here is from genome assembly GCF_038593395.1 of Bacillus sp. FSL R5-0397. NCBI lineage: Bacteria > Bacillati > Bacillota > Bacilli > Caryophanales > Bacillaceae > Bacillus > Bacillus sp. FSL R5-0397. The sequence continues at coordinate 1,619,502 of NZ_CP151992.1, forward strand.
AAGATGGACTTGTTCATATTTCTGAGCTTGCACTTGAACGTGTTGGCAAAGTAGAAGATGTCGTGAAGATTGGTGACGAGCTACTCGTCAAAGTCACTGAGATCGATAAACAAGGCCGTGTGAACCTTTCTCGTAAAGCTGTTTTACGTGAAGAAAAGGAAAAAGAAGAAAAGCAGTCTTAATGAGAACAAATAAAATGTGTTAGAAGCCAGGTATCCGTGCCAGGCTTCTTTCTTTTCTTGCGCGCAACAATAGTTCTAGCTTGTTTCTCCCTATCATAATTTGTGGTAAAGGGGAGGGACAACCATTGAAAAAAACGATACCATTCTTTGTGTTTGTATTTTTACTGCTCGTGTCATATCAAACGATGAAGCAGCCGGCTGCTGTTACATATATGAATTCAATGAAAGAGCACGCCGAGGTAGCATCTGTTTCAAAAGATATTCTGTATCAAGAGATCGAATCGAAGTCTTCTGACTATGAAGAGAAGCCGCAAAATGCTAAGATTGATAAAGTGTGGAAAAAGATGCCTGGTTTAAATGGACAGACAGTCGATATCGATGCTTCTTACGAAAAAATGAAAAAACAGGGCTCTTTCGATGAGAAGCTGCTTGTTTTTAAAGAAACAAAACCATCTGTCCATTTACATGAACTTGGTGCTGAACCTATCTATAAGGGACATCCAGACAAAAAGATGAATGCATTCCTGATCAATGTAGCTTGGGGCGACGAGCATTTAACAAAGATGTTGAATACACTAGAAAAGCATCAAGTGAAGGCAACCTTTTTCTTAGAAGGCAAATGGGTGAAAAACAGTCCAGACCTTGCTAAAAAAATCGTGGCAGATGGTCATGAAATTGGAAATCATTCATACAATCACCCGGATATGCGCACACTGACAAGAGAACGAGCATTAGAGCAGATGATTAAAACAAATCGCCAAATTGAAGAATCCCTTGGGAAAAAACCGATATGGTTTGCGCCTCCAAGTGGCAGCTTTAAAGAAGAAACAGTAAAGCTTGCGAAACAAGAAGGAATGGAAACCATTATGTGGACAGTAGACACGATCGACTGGCAAAAACCATCACCAGCTGTATTACAAAAACGAGTGCTTGGGAAAATTCACAATGGGGCGATGATATTAATGCATCCAACAGACGCAACAGCGAGAAGTCTTGACGCACTTATCACTCAAATCAAAGAAAGAGGATATGAATTAGGAACGGTTTCTGACCTCCTAAGTGAAAAAAGACATCCGTGATGCGATCTGTTTGTTGAATAGGAGGAGCAAAACTTGGTCAAAACGTATACATGCCAAAACGGAGTAAGAATTGTACTTGAAAACAATCCCACTGTAAGGTCTGTCGCAATTGGCGTCTGGATTGGAACAGGTTCTAGACATGAGACACCAGAAGTAAATGGGATCTCACACTTTTTAGAGCATATGTTCTTTAAAGGAACAAAGACGAGATCTGCACGTGATATCGCAGAATCCTTTGACCGCATTGGTGGTCAAGTGAATGCCTTTACGTCAAAAGAATATACTTGCTATTATGCAAAGGTACTTGATTCACATGCTGGCTATGCCCTCGATGTATTGAGTGACATGTTTTTCAACTCTGCTTTTGACGAAGAAGAGCTGAAGAAAGAAAAAAATGTGGTCTATGAAGAAATTAAAATGTATGAAGATACTCCTGATGACATCGTTCATGATTTGTTAAGCAAAGCTATTTACGGTGATCATTCATTAGGTTATCCGATTTTAGGGACAGAGGAAACACTCTCTACTTTTAACGGTGATTCCCTTAGAAAATATATGGACGAATTCTATACGCCGGATCGCGTCGTCATCTCTGTAGCAGGGAACGTCGATGACACCTTCATTCGTGAGGTCGAAACATTATTTGGTTCGTATGAAGGAAAGGGGAAAAAGCAGCCTGTCGAAGCCCCGCAATTCCACTATGACAAACTGACACGCAAAAAGGAAACAGAGCAGGCGCACCTTTGCATGGGCTTTAACGGACTTCCTGCTGGAGATCAGGGCATCTATGACTTAATCGTCTTAAATAATGTTCTAGGCGGTAGCATGAGCAGCCGATTGTTCCAAGACGTAAGAGAAGATAAAGGACTTGCGTATTCTGTATTCAGCTATCATAGTTCATTTGCAGATAACGGAATGCTGACGATCTATGGTGGAACTGGAGCGAAACAGCTGAATCTGCTATCTGAAACCATCTTACAAACATTAGACGTCTTAAAACGTGAGGGAATTACGCAGAAAGAACTTGAAAACTCTAAGGAGCAAATGAAAGGAAACCTCATGCTTAGTCTTGAAAGCACAAACAGCAAGATGAGCCGAAATGGTAAAAATGAATTACTCCTTGGCAAACATCGTACGCTTGATGAAATTATTGATGAAATCAATCGCGTCTCATTAGATGGCGTGAACAATTTATCGAAAAGAATCTTTACAGAAGATTATGCCCTCTCGCTTATTAGTCCAACGGGTGATCAGCCATCATAATGTAAACAACACGGCAGACTTCTCAAGAGGTCTGCCGTTTATTGTATACCAAGAAGAAAGGGGCTCTGCGTTCATGAAACACGAAAAACTGAAACAGCTATCTCCGCTTCTTAAACAAGCCATCTCTTTCCAGCCGATGACATCTGGATTTTCGGGAGACCGCACCTTTTTGGTCATAACGCCTAGTGAAAAGCTAGTACTCAAGCTATCAGACATTCAGAAATATTCCAGTTTGAAAAAGAAAGCGTCCATTCAGCAGAAGTTAAAAAATCGAGGCGTTATTTGTTCTGAAGTGATGGAGGTCGGAGTGAGTGCTGAACAAAACTGTACCTTTCGTATTTTTCCATTTATCGAAGGAGAGATTGCTAGAGCATCCATTCATCTGCTCACAGAAGAAGAGCAGTATGAAATCGGAAGGCGGGCAGGCAGAGACTTGAGTATCATGCATACATGCGATGCCCCTTTTTATGCAGCCCCCTGGGATAAGAAGGTATTAGCGAAACATGAACGGTATGTACATGCCTATCAATCAAGCGGAGTGACCTTTTCCCATGATCAGTTCGTATTAGATTTTATTCAGTCACATGCTGATGCGGTAAAAGGGAGGCCAAACCAGTTCCAGCATGATGATTTTCATTTAGGGAATATCATTATACAGCGTCATCAATATGCTGGGGCGATCGACTTTGATCAATCCGACTGGGGCGATCCGATTCATGACTTTTATAAACTGTCTTTATTTAGTCGAGAAAGAAGCATTCCATTTTCAGCCGGGCAATTGGATGCCTATTTAAGTACGCAGACAACACATGATTTTTGGCTTCTTTTTTCCATCTATACAGCCATGAGCTGTTTTTCTTCTATTGTTTGGACGTTATCCTATGACCCGGGGCATGTAAAAGACATGGTGAATCGAGTGGAGAGAATGCTGACAGACCATAAGCGTTTTACTCAACTGACACCAGTTTGGTATACAGATTGGCTTCATTCGTGACGTGTAGAACGGGACGGTCTATTCCCCCTCCCTGCTGCATATATGATATGGAAGGGGAGTGATGCGATTTTGAGGCTGAGTGAGCTGTCAGGAAAAGAGATCGTCGATATTAAAAGAGCGGAGCGGCTTGGCGTGCTTGGACAAACCGACCTTGAAATAAATGAACAGGACGGTCAAATTACAGCACTCATCATACCTTCCGTCAAATGGTTTGGCTTTCGAAAACAAGGAAATGACATCCGCGTTCCGTGGAATCACATTCAAAAAATAGGATCAGATATGATCATTCTCGATGTGCCTGAAGAACTTCAGCCGCACGGAGAAAAAGAGCACCCATCATAAAAGGGTGCTCTTTTTCTTTTCTCTCTCCGATTTGTTCACAGGCTGAATCCTCTCCTCATATGCTGAAAGGGAGATTCGGAAAATATTACAGACTTTTTTAAATAAAGAAGGTGAACGGTCAGTATGTTGAGCGGTTTAACGGTTGCGGTGATCGGGGGAGATGCTAGGCAGCTTGAAATCATTCGCAAGCTGTCACAGCAGCATGCCAAAGTGTTTTTGGTCGGATTTGATCAGCTGGATCATGGATTTATTGGTGCTGAAAAGCTGAAAATGTCAGAGCTTCCATTTGAACAAGTGGATAGTATGATCCTTCCGGTATCAGGTGCTACAGACGAAGGGGTCGTTGCCACTGTTTTTTCAAATGAGAAGGTCGTGCTAGAAGCTAAATATTTAGAAAGAACCCCTGCACATTGTACCTTGTACTCAGGTATTTCTAATATGTACTTAGACAATATGGCAAAGCAGGTGAGCCGGAAGCTTGTGAAGCTGTTTGAGCGAGATGATATTGCCATATATAACTCTATTCCAACAGTTGAAGGGATTATCATGATGGCCATTCAGCAAACGGACTATACGATTCATGGGTCACATGTCGCTGTTCTCGGACTTGGTCGAACAGGGCTCACCATTGCCCGCACATTTCGGGCGCTAGGTGCGGAAGTGAAAGTTGGTGCTGCGGATACAGCCCATTTAGCGAGAGCCTTTGAGATGGGACTTGATCCATTTTCAATGGACCGTTTAAAAGATGAAGTAACGGATGTCGACATCATCATTAATACGATTCCAAGCTTAGTATTAGATTCATCTGTCATCGTTAGCATGACACCAAAGACACTCATTTTGGATATCGCCTCCCGCCCAGGTGGAACAGACTTTGACTTTGCACAAAAGCATGGAGTGAAGGCGCTTCTTGCACCAGGACTTCCAGGGATTGTGGCACCAAAGACAGCCGGGCAGATCATTGCAAAAGTGCTATCTGGGCTCTTATGTGAACTTGCGGAGGAAAAAAGGGGGATGGAATCATGACTACACTAAAAGGGAAAAGAATCGGTTTTGGTTTAACAGGTTCTCACTGCACGTACGAAGCCGTTTTTCCGCAAATCGAATCACTCGTGAAAGAAGGGGCAGAAGTGCGTCCTGTCGTGTCATATACGGTGCAAAATACGAATACGAGATTCGGAGAAGGAGCGGACTGGATTGAGCGGATTGAGAAGCTGACAGGATTTCAAGCGATTGACTCAATCGTCAAAGCAGAGCCACTAGGACCTAAACTTCCACTTGATTGTATGGTCATTGCGCCTTTAACAGGCAATTCAATGGCGAAATTTGCAAATGCACTAACAGACAGTCCAGTCTTAATGGCTGCTAAGGCGACCATTCGTAATCATCGCCCTGTCGTTTTAGGCATTTCCACCAATGATGCATTAGGTTTAAATGGTACAAATCTCATGAGACTCATGTCGACAAAGAACATTTTCTTTATTCCATTCGGCCAAGATGATCCATTCAAAAAACCGACTTCCATGGTAGCGCATATGGATCTACTGACGAAAACAGTAGAAGAGGCGCTCGAGCATAGACAAATTCAGCCCATTTTAATTGGATCAAACGAATAATAGATTCACTAGAAAATCATGAAAGATTCAAAAAAGGTACTTCAAGCCTTGCTTTTCTATGGTAAAATAAAATGTAAAAAGTCATAGGATGGCCATCCGAAAGAAAAGAATCATGGATGGGTCGGAAGGAGTTTTACTGATGGGAAGAGGATTGCATGTAGCTGTAGTTGGAGCGACTGGAGCTGTCGGTCAACAAATGTTAAAAACACTAGCTGACAGAGATTTTGAAATGGATACACTTACTCTACTATCCTCAAAACGTTCTGCTGGAACAAAAGTGACATTCAGAGGTCAAGAGTATACCGTTCAAGAAGCAACACCTGAAAGCTTTGAAGGGGTCAATATTGCACTATTCAGTGCGGGAGGAAATGTTTCCAAAGCGCTAGCTCCTGAAGCAGTCAAACGAGGTGCAATTGTTGTCGATAATACAAGTGCTTTTCGTATGGACGAAAATACCCCTCTTGTCGTACCAGAGGTAAACGAAAAAGATTTGCATGACCATCAAGGGATCATTGCAAACCCTAACTGTTCAACGATTCAAATGGTGGCGGCGCTAGAACCGCTTCGTCAAGCGTATGGCATGAAAAAAGTCATTGTGTCTACTTACCAAGCAGTATCAGGTGCAGGACATGAAGCCATTGACGAACTGTACAGCCAGTCGCAAGCCATTTTAAATAAAGAAGATGTGAAACCAGAAGTCATGCCTTATCAAATTGCCTTTAATGCGATTCCGCAAATTGATAAATTCCAAGACAATGGTTATACATTTGAAGAAATGAAAATGATCAATGAAACGAAAAAAATCATGCACTTGCCAGAGCTGGAAGTAGCGGCAACATGTGTGAGACTACCAATTGAAACGGGTCATTCAGAATCGGTTTACGTTGAACTTGAATCAAATGACGCAACGGTTGATGACATCAAGTCCATCCTAAAAGATGCACCAGGCATCACATTACAAGATGATCCGTCTCAGCAAATTTATCCAATGCCTGCAGATGCTGTTGGTAAAAACGACGTATTTGTCGGCCGCATTCGGAAGGATTTGGATCGTCCAAATGGCTTCCATATGTGGATTGTATCTGATAACCTGCTAAAAGGCGCTGCATGGAACTCCGTTCAAATTGCAGAAAGCTTACGAGCATTAAAATTAGTTTAACATTCAATGGATGATGAGGACGAATAGAAGAGAGTTAGGCATCTTTCGCCTGCTCTCTTCTGTTACGTCAGAATGAACTTGGAGTGAAAACAGTGAAAATAATTGTCCAAAAATTTGGCGGTACATCTGTCAAAGATGATCAAGGGAGAAAAAGGGCACTTGCACATATCCTATCTGCAAAAGAGAAAGGCTATAAATCGGTCGTTGTCGTGTCTGCGATGGGACGAAAAGGCGATCCTTATGCGACAGATACGCTGCTTGGTCTGCTTTACGGCAATGCGCAGCATATGACAAACCGAGAAAAAGATTTACTCGTGTCTTGCGGAGAAAATATTTCAGCTGTTGTTTTTTCAAGTATGCTGAATGAAAACGGGCTAAAGGCTGTTGCGATGACAGGATCACAGGCAGGCTTTGTGACAGATAAAGAACATACAAATGCGAAAATTATTGACATGAAGTGTGAACGTCTTGAGGCGGCACTTTCAGAGCATGATGTGGTTGTCGTTGCTGGATTCCAAGGCGCTGCAAAAAATGGAGACGTGACAACAATCGGACGAGGCGGCAGTGATACGTCAGCTGCTGCGTTAGGCGCTGCATTGCAGGCAGATTTCATCGATATTTTTACAGATGTAGAAGGGGTCATGACAGCAGATCCCCGTATCGTAGAAAATGCAAAACCACTGAGAGTCGTGACATACACAGAAATTTGTAACCTCGCATACCAAGGGGCAAAAGTCATTCACCCTAGAGCTGTTGAAATTGCCATGCAAGCAAAAGTACCAATGAGGGTCCGTTCAACATACTCTGATGATGAGGGCACACTCGTGACATCACACTACTCAGATAAAATGAGTCATGATGTGTACGACCGCCTGATTACGGGTATTGCACATGTCAATGATGTCACACAAATCAAAGTCCCAGCTAAAGAGGGACAGTACAGCGTACAAACAGAAGTCTTTAAAGCAATGGCAAATGCCCAAATTAGTGTCGATTTCTTCAACATTACACCGAGCGAAATCGTCTATACGGTGACAGGTGCAATGACTGAAAAAGCAACGGCGATCCTAAAAGATCTGGGCTATACGCCGATTGTCACGACAAACTGTGCAAAGGTATCAGCTGTTGGAGCAGGCATTATGGGTGTACCAGGTGTCACATCTAAAATTGTATCTGCACTATCTGAGCAAAATATTCCGATCTTACAGTCCGCTGACAGTCATACGACGATTTGGGTGTTAGTGAACGAAGAAAACATGAGAGCGGCTGTTAATGCCCTTCATGAAGTGTTTGAACTTTCAAGATAAATGTGATTGAATCATGATGAGGTGAAAAAAATGAATTTCGGAAATATCGCAACAGCTATGATTACACCTTTTGATAAAAAGGGCAACATTGATTTCCAAAAGCTATCAATTCTCATTGATTACTTGTTAAAAAACGGCAGTGACTCTTTAGTCGTTGCAGGGACAACAGGCGAATCGCCAACTTTATCGACTGAAGAAAAAGTCGCTCTTTTTCAGCAATCGGTGAAATTAGCAAATGGTCGTTGTAAAATCATTGCAGGAACAGGCAGTAATAACACAAATGCGTCTATTAAACTAACGAAAAAAGCAGAAGAAGCGGGCGTTGATGCAGTGATGCTTGTCGTACCTTACTACAACAAGCCATCACAGGAAGGCATGTATGCACACTTTAAAGCAATTGCCGAGTCTACATCTCTTCCTGTCATGCTTTACAATGTACCAGGAAGAACGGTTGCTTCATTAGCACCAGAAACAACGATTAAGCTTGCGCAAATACCGAACATTGTCGCAATCAAAGAAGCAAGCGGTGATCTAGATGCCATGACAAAAATCATTGCAGAGACACCAGAAGATTTTGACGTTTATTCTGGTGACGACAGCCTAACGCTTCCTGCGGTTGCGGTTGGTGCAAAAGGAGTCGTCTCTGTGGCTTCTCATATCGTAGGCCTTGATATGCAGCAAATGCTAAAAAGCTACGCTTCAGGACAAACAGCGAATGCGGCATTGATTCATCAAAAGCTGGTGCCGATCATGAACCAGCTGTTCTCAGCGCCAAATCCAACGCCTGTCAAAACAGCTCTTCAGCTGAAAGGATTAGATGTCGGATCTGTTCGACTCCCGCTTTTACCTTTATCAGAAGAAGAGAGACTGAATTTAAGCAGCGTATTAAACAGCTGATCAAAACAAAAAAATTCGTAAGCGGTCATTCTCAGATGTCCCTGAGTATGACCGTTTTTTATACATAAACACTTTCTTAAAATGTGACTTCATCTTGTTTTCTAAAATTAGATTCAGTTATAATAGCATTAAGCGATGATGGACGGGCTTGAGACTAGGAGGATAAGAATTTTGAAAAAGAAAAATACAGAGAACGTAAGAATTATTGCACTGGGAGGCGTTGGAGAAATCGGGAAAAACTTATATGTCATTGAGATTGATTCCGACATATATGTTGTAGATGCAGGACTCATGCATCCAGAAAACGAAATGCTAGGCATTGACGTGGTCATTCCTGATATCTCTTATTTAACAGAACGAGCTGATCGGGTGAAAGCAATTTTTCTTACCCACGGACATGATGAAGCAATCGGAGGCGTATTCCATTGCTTAAGCAAATTGTCTGTACCAGTTTACGGCACGAAGCTGACCCTTGCGTTACTTCGAGAAAAGTTAAAGCAATACGGCTTCAATCAAAAAGCTGATTTGCGAGAGGTTCATGCAAAGTCAGTCATTACATTTGAAACAACAAAGGTATCATTCTTTAGAACGAATCACAGTATTCCTGATTCAGTCGGAATCAGCTTCAAAACATCTCTTGGTTCAATCGTATGCACAGGTGATTTTAAATTTGATCAAACCCCAGCGCTTAACCAAGCCTGTGACATCGGAGAGATTGCGAAAATTGGAAACAATGGCGTTTTAGCACTTCTTTCAGACAGTGCAAATGCTGAAAAACCAGGCTATACACCTTCTGAGGCGCTCGTCCAAGACGAAATCTCAAATGCGATGTACAATGCTGAAAATCGTGTGATTGTCGCTGTATCTTCATCAAATATTAACCGTGTACAGCAAATCATTAATGCCACAAACCAAAATGGCCGTAAGCTTGCAGTAGCAGGGAAAAATATGATGACAACTCTTCAGCTTGCGATCAAACTTGGTTATGTGACAGCAGACGAAGAATTATTTGTTCCAGTCCAAGAAGTGAAAAAAATGGCGAAAAACAGTGTGGTCATTCTCACAGCAGGAAGCCACGGTGAGCCTCTCGCTGCTTTAACAAAAATGGCGAAACAAAATCACAAACAGCTTCATATTGAAAAAGATGACACGGTTGTGATTGCGTCTACACCTCTTCCAGGACAAGAACTCACCTATTCAAAAACGGTGGATTTCCTTACAAGAAGCGGAGCACAAGTGATTTTTGCTCAAAAACGTGTGCATGTATCTGGACATGGCTGTCAAGAAGAGTTAAAGCTCATGCTGAACTTACTGAAGCCAAAGTATTTAATTCCAGTAAACGGCGAATATCGCATGCAAAAAGCACATTCTCGTATTGCTGAAGAAGTAGGAATGAAACGAAGCGACATTTTCTTAATTGATAAAGGGGATGTTGTGGAATTTAGAGGACAAAACGTCAAAATCGGTGAAAAAGTACATCAAGGGAACATTTTGATCGACGGTCTTGGTGTTGGTGATATCGGGAATATTGTCTTACGTGATAGACGACTATTGTCTCAAGATGGCATCTTAATAGTGGTCATTACGCTCGATAAACAAAAGAAACAATTAATTTCTGGACCTGAGATCATCACAAGAGGATTTGTTTATGTAAGAGAATCCGAAGAGCTGATTGTGAAAGCAACAGAAATGGTCAAAGGGATTGTGAAAGAGCAAACGGAAAACTCAATTGTTGAATGGTCAACACTGAAACAATCCATGCGCGATGTACTAAATCAATTCCTATATGAAAAAACAAAACGTAAGCCAATGATCATTCCAATTATTATGGAAGTGTGATGAGAAAAGTCCAAAGAGCACAAGCTCTTTGGGCTTTTTTGATGTGACATGATGAATGCGGATGGAATGTGACGATCTTGTTCATAATAGGAGGAGAGTTTTTAGGAAAGGATGGAGACAAATGGACGAACAGAATGAACAGCAGCCTGAGCGAAAACCAGAAGAAAAAGATAGCATTATGAGCAAAATACAACAGCTTGGTGAAACAGCCGTCCCGCAGTTATCACAAGATACAAACATACACTGCCTGACTATTATTGGACAAATTGAAGGGCACATGCAGCTGCCGCCACAAAATAAAACAACCAAATACGAACATGTCATTCCACAAATCGTAGCAGTTGAACAAAACCCAAAAATTGAAGGGCTTCTGATCATTTTAAATACAGTGGGCGGCGATGTAGAAGCAGGACTAGCCATTGCAGAAATGCTCGCTTCTTTATCCAAACCGACTGTATCCATTGTGCTTGGCGGCGGCCACTCTATTGGGGTCCCAATCGCCGTATCGTGTGATTATTCATACATTGCCGAAACAGCAACGATGACCATTCACCCTGTACGCTTAACCGGTCTAGTCATCGGTGTTCCGCAAACCTTTGAATACTTAGATAAAATGCAGGAAAGAGTCATAAATTTTGTCACGAGTCACTCAAACATTACAGAAGAGAAATTTAAAGAGCTTATGTTCTCTAAAGGCAATCTAACAAGAGACATTGGGACAAATGTCGTTGGCCATGAGGCGGCGGAATACGGGCTGATGCATGAAGTAGGCGGCGTTGGACAAGCGATTAAAAAGCTGAACGAGCTCATTGGAGAACGGGCAGCACAAAACGAGGGGCTGATCCAATGATTTTATATACACCTATGCCTTATGAAGCCATTTACGCTGAGGAACAAGGGGAACGCAAACTCCAGCAGGTAAACATTCAGGGCGTGCCAGTGATGGTTGAAATGAAAGAAGATGAAGCGGAAATCGTTCAAGTGATGAGTACGAATCCAATGGACTTTTTGAATCAGGAGCTTGCACCAGGTAAGCGATTGAAGTTACATTTAGGCACCAATCAAACCGACTCATATGAATGATTCTATGCTATAATAAAGGGAAAACTTACAACAAGATGCAGCCAAAACCAGGCTGCTTTCTTTCTGATCTTTTCGTAGGTTATATTTTCTTTTGTAGTAAGGTGATGAGTATGGCGAAAAAGAGAAAACGTAAAACAAGAAAAAAACAAAATAAACAGCTAAAACTGAAATATGAACTAAATGGGTTAGTCTGTATTGCCATAGCGATCATTGCCATTTTACAGCTAGGTGTAGTTGGACAAACCTTTGTACATCTATTCCGATTCTTTGCAGGTGAATGGTTTATTCTCTGCCTTATCGGATTATTTCTTTTTGGTGTGACGATCTTTTGGAAAAAACAAATTCCTGATTTACTGACAAGAAGAAAAGCAGGTTTATACTGCATCATTGCGAGTATCTTGCTTTTGTCCCATGTGAAGCTTTTTCAGCATCTTTCAGCTGCAGGCGTGATAGGCTCTCAAAGTGTAATCAGAAATACGTTTGAGTTATTCTTAATGGATATGAAAGGTGAAACAGGCTCACCCGATTTAGGAGGCGGTATGATCGGTGCTGTATTATTTGCGGCCTCCTATTTCTTGTTTGCACAAGCAGGGTCGCAAATCATGGCCATTGTGCTAATGCTGATCGGCATTGTTCTGATCACAAACCGGTCACTGCAAGAAATGGTCAAAAAAGTGACGCTGCCTGTATCACAATTTTTGGTGAAGCAGTGGAAAGCATTTATTGAAGATATGAAAGGCATAAGGCAGGCGAAAAAGAATGCACCTGCGCAGAGAACAAGTGAAAAGAAAAAACGTTCACGCATACAAGAAGAGGCCGAAGAAGATCATGATCATATCTTGATCGAGGAAGAAGAGCAAGCTTCTGACAATCGTCAGCCGATTATCTCAAGTTTTGCTGATCGAGATGACATGCTCACACCGCAACTTCAAAAAGATCAGCCGGTCAATGAGCCAGATCCTCTTCAAGAAACTGTACAAGGCACTCCGTCTCATGATACAGGGGATGAACCAAAAGAAGCTCCGCCTATGACGTTTACGGAGCTTGAAAATAAGGATTATGAGCTGCCATCGCTTGATATTTTAGCTGAGCCGCAGCATTCAGGTCAGCAAACAGATAAGAAGAATATTTATGAAAATGCAAGAAAGCTTGAAAAGACCTTCCAAAGCTTCGGTGTAAAAGCAAAAGTGACACAAGTTCATTTAGGGCCGGCCGTCACAAAATATGAAGTATACCCTGATGTCGGCGTGAAGGTAAGTAAGATCGTCAACTTGAGTGATGATTTAGCCCTTGCATTAGCAGCAAAAGACATTCGAATTGAGGCGCCGATTCCTGGTAAATCCGCCATCGGAATTGAAGTGCCCAACGCAGAAATTGCGATGGTTTCTTTAAAAGAGGTTTTAGAATCGAAACAAAATGACCGCCCAAATGCCAAGCTACTCATCGGACTGGGCCGAAATATTTCTGGTGAAGCTGTGCTGGCTGAAATGAACAAAATGCCGCATTTACTTGTGGCTGGCTCGACAGGAAGCGGAAAAAGCGTATGTATAAACGGCATTATCACAAGTATTCTCATGAGAGCAAAACCTCATGAAGTGAAGATGATGATGATTGACCCGAAAATGGTTGAATTAAATGTTTATAACGGCATCCCGCATCTATTGGCTCCAGTTGTAACCGATCCTAAAAAAGCCTCACAGGCACTTAAAAAAGTGGTTAGTGAAATGGAGCGCCGTTATGAATTGTTTTCTCATACGGGCACAAGAAATATTGAAGGGTACAATGATTACATTAAACGAATGAATCAATCAGAAGAGGCGAAGCAGCCAGAACTACCTTATATTGTCGTCATTGTAGACGAGCTTGCTGATTTAATGATGGTTGCTTCCTCTGATGTGGAAGATTCCATTACAAGGCTTTCTCAAATGGCACGTGCTGCAGGGATTCATTTAATTATCGCCACACAGAGACCTTCGGTTGATGTCATTACTGGTGTCATTAAAGCCAATATTCCATCCCGTATTGCATTTAGCGTATCGTCACAAACCGATTCAAGGACCATTCTTGATATGGGAGGCGCAGAAAAATTGCTGGGCAGAGGGGATATGTTGTTCTTACCGGTCGGTGCGAACAAACCAGTTCGTGTACAAGGCGCCTTTTTATCAGATGAAGAAGTGGAACATGTCGTTGATCATGTCATCACACAGCAAAAAGCACAATATCAAGAAGAAATGATCCCGAGTGAAGAAACGCAAGATCAGCTTGGGGCTGTGGACGACGACTTATATGATGAAGCAGTTGAACTGATCATTGGCATGCAGACGGCCTCTGTTTCTATGCTGCAAAGGAGGTTCCGCATCGGTTATACTCGTGCTGCACGTCTTATTGACGCAATGGAAGAGCGCGGGGTTGTCGGACCATATGAAGGAAGTAAACCGAGAGAAGTCCTCCTCTCAAAAGAACAACATGACGAGCTCTCTTCATAATTCGAAGAGAGCTTTCCTAACATAAAGTTAACAATATATTGATTATGTTAACTGGATGTCAGACTATTTATTTATTTGCAAAAACATGATATAGTTATGTTCATCTTATCTCGGAATAGAGATTTCTCATCTTATCATTTGCATTGATTAGACGGAGGGAAAACATGTCGACCAAAACAGACAATCGCCATTTATATTTGAAAGTGATTGACCGTATTAAAGAAGATATTCAAACAGGCGTATATGCCGAAAAGGAAAAGCTGCCTTCTGAATTTGAGCTCTCAAAGCTTTTAGGCGTGAGCAGAGCGACACTTCGTGAAGCCCTTCGTATATTAGAAGAAGAGAAATATTTAATAAGAAGGCATGGTGTGGGGACTTTCGTCAACTCAAGACCGCTTTTTTCTACTGGCATTGAACAGCTGACAAGTGTTACAAAAATGATTGAACAGGTCAATATGACACCAGGTACCATCTTTTTGTCCTCACAAGAAGGGGAGCCGACGGAGAATGATGTCATTCGTTTTCAGTGTGATGAATCCGAGAAGGTTTTTTCAATGGAACGCGTTCGAACAGCAGATGGACAGCCAGTCGTCTATTGTTTAGATAAAATTCCGGTCAAACATCTCCCCGCTTCTTTTACTCATGAGGAAGAATCGCTTTTTGAGCTGTTTGGCAGAGAACCGCACAGCGGAATTAAATATGCAGTGGCAGACATCGAACCGATTGGTTATCACGATCAGGTTTCACCGATATTAGAATGTGACCCAGAAACAGCGTTACTATTACTGAAACAAATGCACTATGATCAAGATGATCAGCCGGTCTTATACTCGCTCAATTATTTTCGAGCGGATAAATTCAGCTTCCATGTCATACGTAAACGATTTTAACAAAGCAGTCGCTTCCATAGGCGGTTGCTTTTTGTTTGTCTATACATAAAACCCGTGAAACATGCCACACTAATACGTAACAGTATATAGAATTGGGTGAATGATGTTGGGCGAGAAAACAGTCAGTAAAAAGAATATTATTGCATTATCATCAGTGCCTCTAATCATGACGCTTGGGAACTCGATGCTAATACCCGTATTACCAGAGATAGAAAAGAAACTCTCAATCACTTCCTTTCAAGTGTCACTCATTATTACGGTATACTCCGTTGTGGCGATTTTGTGTATTCCGATTGCCGGTTATTTATCTGACCGAATTGGGCGGAAAAAGGTGCTTTTGCCTTGTCTTTTAATCGCAGGGCTTGGAGGAGCTGTGGCAGCTGTTGCCTCAACCATCATGAAAGAACCGTACATGTGGATTCTATTTGGCAGGGTCCTTCAAGGAGTTGGCTCAGCTGGAGCGGCACCTGTCGTCATGCCGTTTATTGGCGATTTGTTTCACGATGATGAAGAGGTAAGTGCGGGACTTGGAGCAATTGAAACTTCTAATACAGCTGGAAAGGTACTAAGTCCTATTATTGGGGCACTTCTCGCTTCTTGGTTTTGGTTCGTACCGTTTTGGTTCATTCCATTCTTTTCAATCATCAGCTTTGTGATGGTACTGTTTATGGTTGAATCCGCAAAGAAAGAGGAAGATCCGCCTACATTTAAAGAGTTTTTAAAATCAACAAAGACGATTTTTAAACATGAGGGACGCTGGCTTTATGCCATTTTTGCTATTGGCGGTTTTATTATGTTTCTTCTTTTTGGCGTGCTCTTTTATTTGTCAGATAACCTAGAGGCAGCGTATCAAATAACGGGTGTCAAAAAAGGCTTGCTGCTAAGCATCCCGCTCCTTTTCTTATCAATCAGCTCGTACATTGCGGGGAAAACAATCGGGAAAGAAAAGGGGAAAATGAGGATATTTCTCATCGTTGGTATGGCTCTTTTATCACTTTCGTATATATTTTTATGGTGGAATCACAGTTTTTACGTGTTGTTTGTCTGCTTAAGTATTGGCGGCGTAGGGATTGGCATTGTGCTTCCAGCACTTGATGCGTTGATAACAGAAGGGATTGAAAAAGAGCAGTGCGGAACCATTACGTCATTTTATAGCAGTATGCGTTTTATCGGTGTTGCTTTAGGACCTCCAATTTACGCATTTCTTATGGATAAAGGAGACGCCATCGTTTTTATTCTATCGACCATATGTAGTCTCATTTCATTATTTTTGGTCCTCTTTTTCATCCAGCCAGATGAAAAGGATGAAAGTGAACAATTGAAAACGGTTTAAACATAGAAAAAAGACGGTATTTTGCCATCTTTTTTCTTTTTTATAAATTGACATGTAAAATTTTGATAGTTAAACTAATGTATAGTAATATCTTTTAAATTATCCCAAATAGGAGGTGTTCAAAAACATTCATTTTCTGTCTTTGTTTTAAGGCAGAAATTGAGCTCGTGGCTGATGATGGATATGCGTTTCTTCAACACGAAAGGACAATTGAATAGGTCATCCTGCCATTAGCACGTTGAAGGAGACGAAGTCAGCACTTCAGACACGCTCAAAAACAGCAAATTGATTGATGAACTAGAAGGAGCTTGAAGCAGCTATGTTGCAAATAATTAAAGCAAGATGGATTGTATTAATGGTGTGGATGATAACAGCTGTGATTCTGTTTATTACTGCGCCCGATTTAGAGGAATTAACAAGAGAAAAAGGGCAGTTAAAGGTTCCAGAGGGGACACCAACAGCTGAGGCACTTCACTTATTGGATAAGCTTTCAGATCATAATGGGGAAAAAGATACTGGTGTGATTGTATTCTCCGAACAACATTTGTTCCCTGCCAAAGAGCAGGAATTAAAAAAGGCTTTAGCTGCACTCATGACACATGCCCCAGAACTCCACATTGACGGAATTACTTCGTATTTTCATGTAGATCGTGACATTCAAAAACAACTTTTATCAAAGGATAAAAGTACACTTCTTGTTCCATTCAAATTCGACCACTACGAAACAAAAGCTGTGAAGGTTAAAGAACGAATTGAGGAAGTTTTAAAGCCCTACAACGTCTCATATGAAATGACAGGTCAAAAATTTGTGGACTCAGATGTCATTAAAAGCTCTCAACAAGGTCTGAAGAAAACTGAACTTATCACGATGATTTTTATTTTCTTTATTTTAATAATTGTATTCAGATCGATACTGGCACCTGTTGTTCCGCTTATTACGATTGGCATTTCTTATGCTGTCAGCCGGTGTATTGTGGCTTTTCTCGTAGAATATACACCATTTCCTATTTCTAATTTCACTCAGATTTTTATGGTAGCTATTATGTTCGGTATAGGAACGGATTATTGTATATTACTTTTAAGCCGTTTTAAAGAGGAGATTGGTCAGGGGCGTGATGTCAAAGAATCGATTATCATCACGTATCAATGTGCAGGGAAAACAGTCTTTTTCAGCGGCTTAGCTGTGTTAGTCGGCTTCTCAAGTATTGGTTTCGCAAAATTCCAATTGTACCAATCAGCAGTCAGCGTTGCCGTAGGCGTTGGCATTCTGCTCATTGCACTTGTCACAATCGTTCCCTTTTTTATGTCGGTTTTCGGAAAATCCCTTTTTTGGCCGTCTAAAAGAGAAAACATTCGTCATCCACAAAGTAAGATTTGGGAATGGGCTGGGCGCTTTTCATTTAAAAGACCGCTCATCAGCTTAGGTGTAGTTGCACTCATCACTGTTCCTCCGATTCTGATGTATGACGGCACTCTTTCTTATAATAGTTTAAATGAGATTGGGACAAAGTATGAGTCAGTGTCTGCATTTAATACGATATCTGAGCAATTTGGCTTTGGTGAAGCGCTGCCGCTGAATGTGCTTGTCGAAAGTGACAATGAGCTCGATAATCAAGAAAAGATCGTCATGATTGAAAAACTGACCCGTAAGTTAAATGACATTGAGGAAGTGAAAGCGGTTCGCAGTGTCACTCGCCCAGTTGGAGACGGGTTAAGTCAGCTCTACGTTACCTCTCAAGCGAAAGAGCTGGGAGGAGAGCTTGGGAAAGGTCACGAGGGCATCGGGAAAATTACAGATGGCTTGACCGAAACAAACTTAGCACTTCTCAAACAAAAACCAAAAATTGAAGAATCCGCTAAAGGGATTGATCAATTGATTGATGGGACAAAAGCCATCAAAGGCGGTATCGGAGAAGTGAGGAAATCACTCATTTCTTTAGAGGATGGTGTGAGGCGCAGTAAAGAGGGCGTAGGAACCATTCGCACTGAAATCAAACAAGCGAAAAAAGAATTAGAGCAAGAATATCGCAGAAGTGAAACCATGATTCAAGATCTTGAACGAGTCGTAAGCACACTGGAAGGTCACGCAACATCAAATGAGCAGCTGATGACAACGATTAAAAAAGTGAAACAATCCTATGAAAACGTATCATTTGAAGGGCTTGAAAACCGGCTTCCAGAAATCAAAGACATGAATGAATACAAAGAAATCAAAAAAGTATTCAAAGACACAAAAGGAATGCTCGATCAAGCTGGAGAGCAAATGAGTGTCTATGAAGAGGAAGCATCTGCCTTTAAACAAAAGATCAAGAAAGCAGATCAAGTCATTCAAACGTTCTCAAGCAAGCAAAAAGAAATCAAACAACAAGTAAAGGCGCTGATGACAGGTCTAGATCAAATTTATGATGGTCTTGATGAAACGAATAAAGGCCAAAAACAGCTCATCAAAGAAATGCCTAAAATTGAAGATGGCGCAGATCAGCTGACAGATGGCCAAAAAGCCGTGAAAAAAGGGTTTAACCAGCTATCATCTAAACTATCACTATTAACAGATGGATTAGATGAAAGTATTTCCGGACTTGAGCAAGTAAAAAGCGGCTTTACCGAGGCAGACAGCTACTTAAAACAGCTTCAGGAAGCACCAGATGAAGAAGTAACGGGCTGGTTTATACCAGAAGAAGTATTGAAACGCCATGAGTTTAAGAAAATATTTAATACGTATATGTCCCCAGATCGCAAATTAACAACCTTTGAAGTAATTTTAAATGTAAATCCATACAGCAATGAAGCAATGAAAGGTGTAGCAAAAATCGAAGAAACCCTTGATCAATATTTACCTGTAAGTGGTTTGAAAAATGCCAATTACGGTGTATCTGGTATCTCCAGTTTAAATGTTGACTTAAAAGAAACGTCAGACGGTGACTTTATCAGAACGGTTATTTTCATGTTAATTGGTATCTTTATTATTTTAGTTTTATTACTAAGGTCAATCGTCATGCCGATATACTTAACACTTTCACTCATATTAACGTATTTTACATCCATTGGCTTAACAGAATGGATTTTCAAAACATTCTTTGGCTACGATGGTGTCAGCTGGGCTGTTCCATTTTTCAGCTTTGTGATCCTTGTGACCCTTGGCATTGATTATTCGATCTTCCTGATGGATCGCTTTAATGAATGGAAGGGAGAGCATGTTCAAGCATCCATGATATCAGCGATGAGAAATATGGGGTCCGTCATTATTTCAGCAGTTGCTATTTTAGCGGGTACTTTTGCTGCGATGCTGCCATCGGGTGTTTTATCATTAGTTGAAATTGCAACGGTCGTACTCATTGGACTTTTATTATATGCTTTTGTTGTTCTACCACTCTTTATCCCGGTCATGGTTCGCATCTTTGGAAAATGGAATTGGTGGCCGTTTAGAATGAAATAACAACCTGCGTCTCTGCTTTTAGCAGAGGCGTTTTTATTTCCTATCCTTTCCTCTGATTGATATAATGACTATTAAATGGCTGTTTCACGTATATATCAGCTATGTTCTAATACATAATAAATAGGATGAACAAAGGAGGTTTCTCATGACGTACTTACAAGAGAAGACATTTGATACACCTGGTCTTCATACTCATATTGTCAAAACAGAAAAATTTAAAACCGTGACGATCCTTTTTAAAATGCTTGCGCCTTTATCCAAAGATGACGTCACCATGCGTTCCCTTTTCCCGCATGTGCTTTTAAGAGGAACAGAAAAAATGCCGAAAACGGGAGAGCTTCGTGCTTATTTCGACGAGCTCTATGGGGCGACCGTTTCCGCAGACATGGCGAAAAAAGGTGAAAATCACATCATTACCTTCCGTCTAGAAATGGCGAATGAAAAATATTTAAAGGATCAAACCCCTTTACTAGAAAAAGGGATTGCCTTACTTTCTGAACTATTATTCCACCCGTACGTGGAAAACGGAGTATTTCATGAATTGTACGTTGAGCAAGAAAAACGAACATTGAAACAGCGCATTCAAGCCGTTTATGATGACAAAATGCGCTATTCAAACTTAAGACTTGTGCAGGAAATGTGTAAAGGTGAGCCATATGCACTGCACGTCAATGGTGAAATGGAAGACGTCGAAGCGATTACGGCAGAAGCGCTCTTTAAAGCATACGAGCATGCACTTAAGTCCAACCAGCTGGATCTCTATGTTGTGGGAGACGTTGATGAACAAGACATCAATCGAATGGTCTCGCAATACTTTAAAACAAGTGAAAGAGAGCCAGTCAAACAAAATACCGAATCATCAAGATCACAAATAGAGCCAAAAGAAGTCATTGATGAAGAGGACGTAAAACAAGGAAAGCTGAACATTGGTTTTCGCACACATACAACGATAGCAGATGAAGATTATCCGGCGCTGCATTTATTTAATGGCATATTCGGAGGCTTCTCTCATTCAAAGCTATTTATCAATGTGCGGGAAAAAGCAAGTCTTGCGTACTATGCTGTTTCTAGACTTGAGAGCTTTAAAGGTTTGATGATGGTCATGTCAGGAATTGAAGTCGGCAACTATCAGCAGGCAGTAGACATCATCAAAGAACAATTTGATGCCATGCAAAAAGGCAATTTTTCTGATGAAGCAATTGAACAGACAAAGGCTGTCGTCAAAAACCAGTTGCTCGAAACCATTGATACGTCTTATGGAACAGCGGAATACTTATATCAGCATGCCGTCGTGCCAACAGGGGAGAGCCTCGATTCCTTTTTAGAAGCGTTAGACAGAGTGACAAAAGAGGACATCATCAAAGTGGGTCAAAAAATCGAATGGGATACGACCTATTTTCTTAAAGGAACGGAGGGTGCTTCATGACAGTGAAAACAATTCAATTCGATCAGCTGCAAGAAACGGTCTATCATGAAAAAATGGATAGCGGACTTGACGTCTATGTACTGCCAAAGCAAGGATTTAACAAAACATATGCAACCTTCACAACAAAATACGGCTCTGTCGACAATGAATTTGTGCCGCTTGGCAAAGAAGACATGATCCGAGTGCCTGATGGAATTGCCCATTTCTTAGAGCACAAGCTGTTTGAAAAAGAAGATGGAGATGTGTTTCATACATTTAGTAAACAAGGAGCATCCGCAAATGCTTTTACGACATTTACGAGAACAGCTTACTTATTCTCAAGCACCTCAAATGTCGAACAAAACCTTGAGACACTCATTGATTTTGTGCAAGAACCTTATTTTACTGAAAAAACTGTCGAAAAAGAAAAGGGCATCATTGGTCAAGAGATTAACATGTATGATGACAATCCCGACTGGCGTTTATTCTTCGGTTTGATTGAAAATCTATATCAAGAGCATCCTGTGAGAATTGATATAGCTGGAACAGTAGAAAGCATCGCTCCGATTACAAAAGATCATTTGTATGAATGCTATGAAACGTTCTATCACCCAAGCAATATGCTTCTATTTGTTGTCGGTCCCGTTGATCCGAAGCAAATATTAGATCAAGTTCGAGCGAATCAGGCGAAAAAGCCATTTACAGACCAGCCAGAGATCAAACGAAAAGACATCAATGAGCCTGAAGGTGTGTACCGAAAAGAATACGAACTTCCAATGAACGTACAAGGTTCAAAATGTATGTTTGGATTAAAAACAAAGAATCCTCATAAAAAAGGCAATGAACTGTTAAAACATGAGCTCGGAATGAATCTCATTTTAGAGACGCTGTTTGGTAAAAGCTCCTTACAATATGAACAGATGTATGAAAAAGGCTTAATTGATGAGACCTTCAGCTACGATTATACGGAAGAAGGCGGCTTTGGCTTCACTTCAGTTGGTGGAGATACAAATGACCCTGATCAACTCGCAGATGAATTAAAAGAAACGCTTCTTCAAGCAAAAAGCCTGATCACAGAAGAAAAGATTGAACTTGCTCGCAAGAAAAAAATTGGCAGCTTTTTAAAAGCAATGAACTCCCCGGAGTACATCGCCAATCAATTCACTCGATACGCATTCTTAGAAATGAGCTTATTTGATGTCGTGCCAGTACTGGAGCAAATCCAATTAACAGATATTCAGCAAATCTTAGACGAAGAAATTGATGAAGAAAGAATGTCAGTTTTTAAAGTCGTACCGAAAGCAAAATAAATGAAAAAAAGACAAACTCAACGTATAAGAGTTTGTCTTTTTTGTGTCCAGCTAAAGAAAGCGCTTTATATGCGAAGATATTGATTGACAATTGTTTCGGTAATTAGTTAAACTCTTTAATAGTTAAACAATCAAACTAAAGGAGCAGCATATGGTACAAAATAAAATTGCCCAGCTCATCCAGAGATATGCGGACGTCTATCTCATGATGGAGAAAAAAGTATCGAGTATGATCACGGAAAAGCTCGATAAAGAACTGACACTTGATCAATATTACTCGCTTCGATACATCAATTTACACCCAGGATGTACATCAACAGACCTTGCCATCGAATGTAATGTCAACAAAAGTGCTGTGACATCCATGACCAATCGTCTTTTTAATAAAGATTATATTTATCGAGAGCATGATCAAGCTGATCGAAGAAACGTTCATCTTTATGTGACACCCGAAGGAAAAGAAGTGGTCAGCCGAATGGAAAAGCAGCTTCAGGATCTTGTTCGGTCATATTTAGAAAAATTTGATGAAAAAGAAATCGAATCATTTATTCAAACATATGAAAAGATTTATCAAATTATCATCGAAGAGGAGGCACAACATAGTAATGAGAGCAATCATAAAGGGTAGATGGCTGATCACGATCCTTTGGGTCGTACTAGCGGCTGTATTATTAATCACCGCCCCTAATATGGCGCAATTAACAAAAGAAAAAGGGCAGATTTCTGTTCCAGATGGTTATCCTTCTTCCTACGCCGATCAATTATTAAAGAACATGTCTGAAAATGGGGATACGGAAAAATCGATCGTCATTGTCTTTCAAGGAAAGGATATCGTCAAAGAAAGAGAAGCCTCTTTAAAGAAAGCGATGGAGATTTTAGAAAAGGATCAAGATCTCCATGTTGAAGACATCACTTCTTATTTTGATGCAAACAAAGATATTAAAAAACAGATGCTCTCTAAAGATCAAACAACACTTCTTGTTCCAGTTACATACGACTCGAACAAAATCAAAGCATCCGATTTTAAAGAAAGAGTCAATGAAAAGCTTAAGAGCCTGAACCTGAAATTTGAAATGACAGGGCAGCCGCTAATCGACGATGATGTCATCACAAGCTCACAAGAAGGTCTGAAAAAAACGGAATTCATTACAATTGGGTTTATTTTAATTGTTCTTGTGCTTGTCTTTAGATCCGCAGTGGCACCGTTCGTTCCTTTAGTGGCCGTGGCGCTTTCCTATTTGGTCAGCCAATCCATTGTGGCTTACCTAGTAAAGTATGTTGATTTTCCGCTCTCGACCTTTACCCAAATTTTTATGGTCGCCATCATGTTTGGGATTGGAACCGACTACTGCATCCTGTTGCTAAGCCGGTTTAAAGAAGAACTATCTCACGGAAAAGATAAGATTGAGGCGATTATTACAACATATAAGACGGCAGGTAAAACCGTTTTATTCAGCGGAATTGCTGTCCTCATTGGTTTTACGTGTATCGGTTTAGCCCAATTCCAACTGTATAAATCAGCTGTAGCCGTGGCGGTTGGTGTCGCCGTGTTAATTGTGGCACTGCTCACTGTCGTTCCATTCTTTATGGCGGTTTTAGGAAAAGTGTTATTTTGGCCGATCAAAGGCGATATTGCCCACCCGCAATCGAAAATGTGGGAAACAGCCGGTCGTTTCTCATTTAAGAAACCACTTCTCAGCTTGCTAATCGTTGCAATTATTACCCTTCCAGCGATTCTTATGTATAAAGGAACACTTTCATATAACAACCTAGACGAAATCGGCAATAAATACGAATCCGTCAATGCATTTAATACGATCTCTGACAAATTTGGACCAGGTGAAGCCCTTCCAGCAACCGTTGTCGTGAAATCATCCGATCTTTTAGACAATAACGAAGGTCTGATTGCTGTTGAAAAACTCAGTCGTGCGATTGAGCAAACAGATGGCGTGAGTAAAGTAAGAAGTGCGACACGCCCTGTTGGAAAAGGACTGAATGATCTGTACGTGAAATCTCAAGCCAAAGAGCTAAATAGCGGGCTTGATAAAAGTAACGAAGGGTTGAAAAAGATCCAAGATGCTCTTACAACCATGAGTAAGTCCATCGAGGATCAAACACCACAAATTAAAGCATCTGGAAAAGGCATTAACAAATTGATTTCTGGAACCGAATCCGTAAAATCAGGTATTCAAAACGTCGAAAAAACGATGAGAGATCTGCAAAACGGAATTGATCAAAACAAAAAAGGTGTTTCTGAAATTAAAGAAAGAATAAAGGGTGCGAAAAAAGAATTAACAGATCAAGTCGAACAAGTGAATCAGCAAGTGGCACTGTATAAAAGCATTTCCAAAGAATTAAAAGCAGCATTGGCACAAGTCGATACGTCATCCTCTGCCGCAGCGGATGTGAAAGCTTTGATCAGTCAAGCGAATAAACAGTTCAGTACACTTGAAGAGCAAATTCCGCAAGTGAAAGAAAACCAATCATATCAAGCCATCAAAGCTTCATATAACGAACTTTCTACTACCTTGCAAGAAGGCGCTAAACAGGCAGACAGCTATGCAAAACAAGCAAAAGAAGCAAAAAAACAGCTTGAAGCAGCAGATGCTTTTATCGCAAAAGCTTCAGAGCAGCAAAAAGTGTTTACAAATCAAATTGATGAGCTAATTGCTGGCTTAGAAGCCATTGAAAACGGGCTAGATCAAACGTCTAAAGGCCAAGGACAGTTAGCTGATAGTATGCCTAAACTTGCAAATGGAGCCGGCGACATCATTAATGGTCAAAAACAAATGAAAGAAAAAATTGGCGGCTTTGGTGACGATCTGACCAAGCTGACGGATGGTCTAAACAAAAGTGTCGACGGTCTTGAGAAAATTTCAAACGGCTTAATGGGTGCAGGAGACTACTTAGATGAACTGAAAAACGCACCAGATCAAGACATGGCCGGTTGGTTTATTCCAAAAGATGTCCTGAAAAATAAAGCTTTCAAGCAAGTGTTCGATTCCTATATGTCGGATGACCGCAAGATGACAAAGATTGACGTCATCTTAGAAGACAATCCATATGGAAACGACGCCATGAAAACGATTAAACAAGTAGAGGCTTCCGTCAAACGTGCACTTCCTGAAACAAACTTAAAAGATGTTTCATTTGGCGTATCTGGTGTATCAAGTATGAACGCTGATTTAAAACAGCTGTCAGACCAAGACTTCAATAAGACGGTTTTTTACATGATGATCGGTATTTTCTTAATACTAGTGATTCTCTTCCGTTCTCTCGTGATGCCGCTTTACTTAGTTGGATCGCTGATTTTAACGTACTTTACCGCCATTGGTGTAACAGAATTTATTTTCACCCATTTCTTCGGATATCCGGGCATCAACTGGGCTGTTCCATTCTTTGGCTTTGTCATCTTAATGGCGCTTGGAGTCGATTATTCGATTTTCTTAATGGAACGTTTCAATGAATACAAAACAAAAGACATTCAGTTTGCCATGACTGAATCAATGAAAAATATGGGATCTGTTATTATGTCTGCTGCCGTCATTTTGGCAGGAACATTTGCAGCGATGCTGCCATCAGGTGTATTGTCACTCCTACAGATTGCAACACTTGTTCTCACAGGGCTTTTATTGTATGCACTCGTTGTGCTACCATTGTTCGTACCTGTGATGGTCAAATTGTTCGGATCAGCGAATTGGTTCCCATTTAAACGAAAAGAATAAGGATTCCATAAAGAAAGTAGGAACAAAGTATGAGTCGTTGGGCACTTATTACTGGTGCCAGTGGCGGAATTGGGCAGGCGACAGCCAAAAAGCTTGCCCAAGAAGGCTGCCATCTGATGCTCCATTATCATCAAAATGAACAAGCGGCTAGTCGTCTTTCCGCTGATCTCAAAGAAACATATCAAGTAGAAACGCACGTCGTTCAAGCTGATTTAGCGAAAACAGGCGGAGCAGCAGAGCTTGTCAGCCGCCTGCCGCTTGATCCAGATATTCTTGTTTTAAATAGCGGAAAGAGTCATGTTGGTTTAGTGACAGATACTGAAAAAGAAGTTCTAGCCAGCATGGTGCAGCTTCATGTGACAAGTCCATATGAGCTTACCCAATCCATTTTGCCTGCCATGATCCAAAAAAAGTCAGGTCATATTATTGCGGTTAGCTCAATATGGGGGGAAACGGGTGCCTCGTGTGAAGTACTGTATAGTATGGTCAAGGGTGCTCAAAATGCTTTCATTAAAGGGCTTGCCAAAGAGCTTGCCCCAAGTGGAATTAGAGCAAATGCAGTCTCACCAGGTGCTGTTCAAACTGATATGATGAAAAGCTTCACACAAGAAGACCTTGCGATGATGGAAGAGGAGATTCCGCTCGGCCGTCTTGCCGCACCTGAAGAGATAGCCGATATCATTTGGTTTCTCGCCTCAAAGCAGTCAAGTTATATGACAGGTCAAATTTTATCCGTTAATGGCGGCTGGTACTGTTAAAAACGTGTATAATTCGTCACTCCATGACAAAAGCTATGGCTGTAATTCATCTTTTCGAATGGAGGAATCGACATGTCAGTACTTGAGAACTGGGACCATTGGAAAAACTTTTTAGGAGACCGTTTAAATCATGCGCAGGATAAAGGCTTAAAAGATGATACTATCAATAACCTTGCGTATGAAATTGGCGGATACCTGGCTAATGAAGTTGAAGCAAAGAATGAGCAAGAAAGAGTACTTGCTGACCTTTGGAGCGTCGCATCAGAAGATGAGCAGCGCGCAATTGCCAATATGATGGTCAAACTGGTTGAAAATAATAGCTCGCACTAAACAAAAAGAGGGGTCGTTTGTGCCTCTCTTTTTATTTTAACTGTTTCACAACATTGTGCTTTCTAAAAATGTGAAAATGCTTTATGATAAAGGAAGGTAAAAATTTGCCACAATGAAGGGGGTAATATCATTTGGCAAAGCTCGAATGGTATTTTGAATATGAGATACAGGTGAACCGTCCCGGACTTTTAGGAGACATTTCTTCTTTAATGGGGATGCTTTCAATTAATATTGTGACAATTAATGGTGTTGATGTATCAAGACGCGGCATGCTTCTTCGCTGTGACCACACAGAACAAATTAAGCGCCTTGAATCAATTTTAAATACAATGGAAACGATAAAAGTAACGAAACTAAGACAGCCAAAACTTCGTGACCGTTTAGCTGTTCGTCATGGAAGATACATTCAGCGTGATGCGGATGACAAAAAGACGTTCCGTTTTGAAAGGGACGAGCTTGGTCTACTTGTTGATTTTATGGCTGAATTATTTAAAAAAGAAGGACATAAATTGATTGGAATTCGCGGAATGCCGCGGGTTGGAAAAACAGAATCAATTGTTGCTTCAAGTGTATGTGCAAGTAAGAGATGGCTGTTTGTATCGTCTACTCTTTTGAAACAGACCATTCGCAGTCAGCTGATTGCAGATGAATACAGCCCAGATAACGTCTTTATTATTGATGGGATTGTGTCGACAAGAAGAGGTTCTGAAAAGCACTTGCAGCTTTTAAGAGAAATTATGAGACTGCCTGCTACAAAGGTTGTAGAGCATCCAGATATCTTTATTCAAAATTCAGAATATACAATGGATGATTTCGACTACATCATTGAATTGCGTAATAGTGCAGACGAAGAAATTACATACGAGCACGCTGAAGAACCACAAGTGTTTGATCATTCTGGTTTTTCTGGCTTCGATTTTTAATATGGTAATGGTAGGTGTTTGTTTTGACTGAATTGGGAAAACGGCTCGTTGAGGCCAGAGAGGAAAAAGGGATGTCGCTGGAGGATCTGATGGCGGCTACCAAAATCCAAAAGCGCTATTTGCTAGCAATAGAACAAGGAAATTATGATATCATTCCAGGTAAATTTTACGTCAGAGCGTTTATTAAACAATATGCCGAAGCCGTTGGACTGAATCCTGAACAATTGTTCGAAGAGTTTCGTAAAGATGTACCAAGTACGTATAACGATGAAGTGTCTGATAAATTATCAAATATTAAACCGCAAAGAGAGCTGCCAAAGCCTGCCTCAAAGGTACTGGAGCTGCTTCCGACGATTTTAATCATTGGAGGGATCCTTGTGGTGATCGCTATCATTTATGTGATCGTTCAAGCGGTTAATCATGATAGCGGACAGAAAAATAATCAGGCGGCTCCTCAGCAATCAGAATCAAAATACGAAGTGTCTGAGGATTCATCGCTTGCAAAGGATCAAAAGAAAAAGGATAAAGCTTCGTCAGATGATCAAGAAAAATCATCTGAAAAAGACGATTCCTCAAAGGATTCATCTAAAGACGATGAAGATGTTTCTTTGAAGGCGACGAATACAGAGGGTTCTACGACAACGTATGAAGTATCAGGTGCAGAAGAGATGGAGCTAACCATTTCTGCCTCACAAGCTTCATGGCTTCGTGTGAGAGACGAATCTGGAAAAGTGCTGAAGATGGGTGAATTGAAAGATGGCGAATCGTTTAAAACAGACTTAACTGATCTTTCCCAAGTCGATATCCGCTTAGGAAATGCAACAGGAATCGATATCAAAGTCAATGACGAAACGCTGAAGTACGAATTAGACCCTAAAAACACCATGACACAAAACATTGTGATTGTGAATAAAGGAAAGGAAAAGTCATCTTAAGCAAGTAGATGACTTTTCTTTTGTTCCTACTATTATATACATAAAAAAATGCTTTATTGGAGGATTGGAATTCATGTTTAACTTACCGAATAAAATTACTCTTTCTAGGATCGCCTTGATTCCTGTGTTTATGTTGATTATGCTTGCTCCATTAGATTGGGGTGTCGCGCGCTTTGGTGACGTCAGCATCGAAGTCACTCACCTTGTTGGAGCGATCTTGTTTATTGTCGCTTCGACAACCGACTGGATTGATGGTTACTATGCACGTAAGCTCAATTTAGTCACAAACTTTGGTAAATTTTTAGATCCGCTTGCAGATAAATTGCTTGTTTCAGCGGCTTTAATTATACTTGTTCAATACAATCTCACACCGGCATGGATGGCAATTGTGATCATTAGCCGTGAATTTGCTGTAACGGGCCTAAGGCTTGTCTTAGCTGGAGGCGGTGAAGTGGTCGCAGCCAATATGCTTGGAAAAGTGAAGACGTGGGCGCAAATCATTGCGATTTCGGCACTTCTTTTGCATAACCTGCCGTTTGAACTTGTATCATTCCCTTTTGGTGATCTTGCCATGTGGGTAGCGGTGTTCTTCACTGTTGTCTCAGGATGGGATTACTTTGCGAAAAACTGGGAAGCCTTAAAGAATTCTAACTAAAAAGGACGTGTACGCTTTGAAGTCAGAGAGAAAAGCAGAAATTATTGCAGTCGGTTCCGAACTTTTGCTAGGGCAAATTACGAATACGAATGCACAATTCATCAGCAAACAACTAGCTGAAATTGGTGTGAATGTTTATTACCACACAGCAGTTGGTGACAATCCAGAGCGTTTAAAAAGGGCCATTCAAGTGGCACAGGAAAGATCGAATTTTATTATCTTCTCAGGTGGTCTTGGACCAACGAAAGACGATTTAACAAAAGAAACCATTGCGAGTACGCTCGGTAAAGAGCTTGTGCTAAATGAAGAAGCATTTGAGTCTATTCAAGAATACTTCCGTAAAACCGGACGCGATATGTCGCCGAACAACCGTAAACAGGCGCTCGTTCTAGAGGGATCTGATGTGCTCGTAAACCGTTTCGGAATGGCACCTGGTATGTTTATACAAGAGGGAGATACGTTTTACATTCTGCTCCCTGGACCGCCAAGTGAATTGCACCCGATGTTTGAAAACGAAGCGAAGCCGCTTATTTCTGAAAAACTCGGCCTAAAGGAAAAAATCGTGTCTGTTGTCTTGCGTTTCTTTGGCATCGGTGAATCTCAGCTGGAAACAGATCTTGAAGATTTAATTGATGCACAGACCAATCCAACGATTGCACCGCTTGCAGCTGACGGGGAAGTGACGCTAAGGCTGACAGCCAAGCATGAGGATGAAAAAGAAACAGAGCGTCTGTTAAAAGAAACAGAAGCACAAATTTTAGAACGGGTCGGCGAGTACTTCTACGGATATGGTAATACATCTCTTGCCTTTGAAGCTTCAAAGGCCTTGCATGAACACGGGAAAACAGTAGCAGCGGCTGAAAGCCTGACTGGTGGTATGTTTTCAGAGTGGCTGACAGATCTCGAAGGGGCATCATCCATTTTAAACGGCAGTGTGGTTTGTTACACAAATCAAGTTAAGCAGCAAGTGCTGGGCTGCCGTGAAGAAACATTGTCTTCTCATGGTGCTGTCAGCAAAGAGTGTGCGTTAGAGCTCGCCGAAGGCGTTAGAAAACTGACGGGAAGCGATATCGGTATTAGCTTTACAGGTGTGGCAGGTCCTGAACCACACGAAGGACAGCCGGTTGGAAAAGTATTTATCGGGCTATCGACAAAAGACCAGACAGACGTGTTTGAATGGATGTTTACTGGCAGTCGATCAGGCATTCGCAAGCGTGCTGTGAAATATGGTTTGCACCACCTTCTCAAATTATTAAAAGATAGTTAATTTTGTTTTTTATCAGGTTTACTCCTTTATAAAAGAGCGTTTTTTCTAATAGAAACAGCTCTTTTCTTAAATAATCTGCCAAGAAAAAATCGAATATGTGTTCGTTTTTTTCTTGGCAAATGACGTAAAACAAGGTATAGTATAGATAGTGGAATTGATAAAGGAGGAAACAATAGAATGAGTGATCGTCAAGCAGCCTTAGATATGGCTCTTAAACAAATAGAAAAACAGTTTGGTAAAGGCTCTATTATGAAACTAGGAGAGCAAACAGATACACGTATTTCAACAGTACCTAGTGGTTCGTTAGCACTTGATACTGCGCTTGGAATAGGTGGATACCCTCGCGGCCGTATTATTGAAGTATATGGTCCAGAGAGTTCTGGTAAAACGACAGTAGCACTTCATGCGATTGCTGAGGTTCAGCAGCAGGGAGGACAAGCTGCATTTATCGATGCGGAGCATGCGCTAGATCCAGTTTACGCTCAAAAATTAGGTGTCAACATTGATGAGTTATTGCTTTCTCAGCCGGATACAGGAGAACAAGCACTTGAAATTGCAGAAGCACTTGTTCGTAGTGGTGCAGTTGATATTGTTGTCATTGACTCAGTAGCTGCTCTTGTACCAAAAGCAGAGATCGAAGGAGACATGGGAGATTCACACGTTGGTCTTCAAGCACGTTTGATGTCTCAAGCACTTCGTAAACTATCTGGTGCTATCAACAAATCAAAAACAATTGCGATCTTTATTAACCAAATTCGTGAAAAAGTAGGGGTTATGTTTGGTAATCCTGAAACAACGCCTGGTGGACGTGCACTTAAGTTCTATTCATCTGTTCGTTTAGAAGTACGCCGTGCTGAACAGTTGAAACAAGGGAACGACATCATGGGGAACAAAACGAGAATTAAAGTTGTGAAAAACAAAGTGGCACCACCATTCCGTATTGCCGAAGTAGACATTATGTACGGTGAAGGTATCTCGAAAGAGGGAGAAATCATCGACCTTGGAAGCGAACTAGATATCGTACAAAAGAGCGGGGCTTGGTATTCTTATCAAGAGGAACGTCTTGGACAAGGACGTGAAAATGCGAAGCAATTCCTAAAAGAGAATAAGGACATTCTTCTTATGATTCAGGAGCAGATCAGGGAGCACTATGGTTTGGATACAAACGGAGTGAAATCAACTGACGAAGAAGGACAAGAAGAATTGGAATTGAATGACTAAAAAGACGCTGAAAAGCGTCTTTTTTTTACAATTACATAACAGCTAGCGGGTCAAAAGTTCTGTCTTTGCTTGAAATAACGACTTACGCCTTAGTCTGACTAGCTTGACAAGTATTTCCGACACAATTACAATGGGAATGTATCACTTGTTTTTCTTAACATGATTGATAACTAATTTAAACTTGACAAGGGCAGTGAGGATCTCATTCCCTGTGAAGGCCCTGTATGTTGAGACACAAAACAATGTACATGCCGACACTTTATTTGTAAAACCAAGTTCATAGCAAGAGGAGGTGAAAATATGTCGCCTACGATGTTTACGATCATCTCCATTTTGCTGAGCCTAATCTGTTTAGTTGTTGGCTACTTTGTTCGTAAAACCATTGCAGAAGCAAAAATATCCGGCGCAAGAAACATGGCCGAACAAATTGTTGAGGATGCAAAGCGTGATGCGGAAGCATTGAAGAAAGAAGCGCTCTTAGAAGCGAAAGATGAAATTCATTCGTTTCGTGTAGAGGCGGAGCAAGAAGTTCGTGAAAGACGTAATGAGCTTCAAAGACAAGAAAACCGTTTACTTCAAAAAGAGGAAAACCTTGATCGCAAGGATGAATCTTTAGATAAACGGGAGTCCCTGTTGGAGAAGAGAGATCATTCTCTGAATGAACGACAACAACATATTGAAGAGATGGAAAGCAAAGTGGATGATATGATTCGTTTGCAGAAAGCTGAGTTGGAGCGTATTTCTAGTCTAACTCGAGATGAAGCGAAACAAATCATTCTGGATCAAGTTGAAAATGAGCTTTCCCACGACATTGCAGTCATGACGAAAGAATCTGAAAACCGGGCGAAAGAAGAGGCTGATAAAAAAGCGAAAAACATTCTTTCACTTGCGTTACAGCGTTGTGCAGCTGATCATGTAGCTGAAACAACAGTATCTGTAGTCAATCTTCCAAATGATGAGATGAAAGGTCGTATTATCGGACGTGAGGGACGAAATATCCGTACGTTAGAAACGTTAACAGGTATTGACCTGATCATTGATGATACACCTGAAGCTGTCATCTTATCGGGATTTGATCCGATAAGACGTGAAACAGCGAGGATAGCTCTGGACAAGCTAGTCCAGGATGGACGTATTCATCCTGCACGAATTGAAGAAATGGTGGAAAAATCACGCCGTGAAGTCGATGATTATATCCGCGAGATGGGTGAGCAAACGACATTTGAAGTCGGAGTTCACGGTTTGCATCCGGATCTCATCAAAATTCTCGGTCGCTTAAAATTCCGTACAAGTTATGGACAAAATGTCCTGAAGCATTCAATTGAGGTTGCACATCTTGCAGGTCTCATGGCTTCAGAGCTTGGAGAAGATGCAAAGCTTGCAAAACGAGCAGGTCTTCTGCATGACATTGGAAAAGCCATTGATCATGAAGTAGAAGGAAGCCACGTGGAAATTGGCGTTGAGCTTGCGACGAAATATAAAGAGCATCCTGTTGTCATCAACAGTATTGCATCTCACCATGGTGACCAAGAACCGACATCTATTATCGCTGTTCTTGTTGCGGCAGCCGATGCATTATCTGCAGCACGCCCTGGTGCAAGAAGTGAGACGCTTGAAAATTACATTCGGAGACTTGAGAAATTAGAAGATATCTCTGAATCTTATGAAGGTGTTGAAAAATCGTTTGCGATACAAGCTGGACGTGAAGTGCGTATTATGGTGAAGCCAGATTCAATTAATGATCTTGAAGCTCACCGTCTAGCAAGGGATATTCGTAAGCGGATTGAGGACGAGCTCGATTACCCTGGTCACATTAAAGTGACAGTTATTCGAGAAACTCGCGCAGTAGAGTATGCAAAATAGAGCGGTGCGCTTAGCGCCGCTTTATTTTTTTGTGTAAATATGCAACACTGATAAGAAGATCATTTTATAAGAGAAAGGGTTCAAAACGTATGAAAATATTATTTGTTGGAGATATCGTTGGTTCACCTGGCAGAGATACACTGAAAGAATACTTGCCAAAGCTAAAGAAAAAATACCAGCCACACTTTACGATTGTCAATGGAGAAAATGCGGCTCATGGGAAAGGACTCACAGAGAAAATCTATCACGAGCTGCTTCAAGCTGGGGCTGATGTGCTCACGATGGGGAACCATACATGGGATAAAAGAGACATTTTCGATTTCATCGATGATGCACCCCATATTGTTCGTCCGGCAAACTTCCCGCAAGGTACACCAGGGAAAGGGCTCACTTTTATTAAAAAACAAGGTAAAGAACTAGCTGTCATCAACTTGCAAGGCCGCACATTTTTACCTCCGATTGACTGCCCATTTCAAAAAGTAGATGAGCTCATAGCAGAAGCTTCAAAACGTACACCGTTTATTTTTATTGATTTTCATGGTGAAGCCACAAGTGAAAAGCAAGCAATGGGTTGGTATACTGATGGCCGTGCATCGTGTGTCGTTGGAACGCATACACATGTTCAAACAGCAGATAACCGCGTCTTGCCAAAAGGAACTGCTTATATTTCGGATGTTGGCATGACTGGTCCTTATGATGGTATTTTAGGTGTTGATCGGGAAACGATTATTAAACGATTTAAAACGAGCCTCCCTGTCCGTTTTGAAATTGCAGAAGGCCGCACGACATTAAGTGCAGTGATCGTAGAAATTGACGAACCGTCGAAAAAAGCTGTCAAAATTGATCGAATTTTGATAAATGATGACCATATTTTCTTTGAATAAATATTCACATATTTATTTCAGAAAAATATTAATCAGAAAGAAGGAATATGCGCCCTCTATCGTGAATATAGTAAAAATGGTAGGTAGCCTGCTATTTTTGAAAAACATTTTGGGGATGGATTTTCAAAAAAATAGCAACATCTAACAAAGATTGTTCTAATGAACACTCACTTATCCATTGTAAATTTAAGGGGGAGCAAAAATGGAAATTTTAAAAGTTTCAGCAAAGTCAAATCCAAATTCAGTAGCAGGAGCATTAGCCGGCGTTTTACGTGAACGCGGTGCAGCGGAAATACAGGCTATCGGCGCTGGAGCACTGAATCAGGCGGTCAAGGCTGTCGCCATTGCAAGGGGATTTGTTGCGCCTAGCGGAGTGGATTTGATATGCATACCAGCCTTTACTGACATTCTTATCGATGGAGAAGAAAGAACAGCAATCAAACTGATTGTTGAACCACGATAATTCTAATTTTATTATTTTCAACCTGCTTACATCATGTAAGCAGGTTGTTTTTGTTTACCGCTATACATTTCTCATATAACATATTTCTTTCACAAAATAGATAGAAAATGACATATTAGAGCTTGCATTTTTTCACCATGATGATAAATTAAGATTAAGTTGAAAATACTTCATCAAAAATAAATATTTAAGTAGGT
Source organism: Bacillus sp. FSL R5-0397 (assembly GCF_038593395.1). Lineage (NCBI taxonomy): Bacteria > Bacillati > Bacillota > Bacilli > Caryophanales > Bacillaceae > Bacillus > Bacillus sp. FSL R5-0397. The sequence continues at coordinate 1,655,344 of NZ_CP151992.1, forward strand.
GAAATAATGATCGAAGCTTTTTTAAAAAGAGGAAAGCTTGTTTTTATTTTATTTTTTATCGTTCTCATTGCTGGAGGTTATTTGTTTACACAGCTTCCTAAACGAGAACTGCCAGAGTTTCAAGCAAATATTGTAACCATTTCGACTGTTTTCCCTGGTGCTGATGCAAAACAGGTAGAAAGTGATGTCACCAATAAGCTCGAGTCGGCCATTTCTGATATCAATGGTGTAGAGAAGACAAGCTCTGTTTCTGCTATTGGTTTCTCAAATATTGTGCTTGAAATTGATGATCAAGCCGATTTTCAAAAGGTGGCAAGTCAAATCAAGAGTGAAACCACAAATGCCGCCTCTTCTTTTCCAGATGGTGTGATGGAGCCAGATGTAAAGGATGAGTTTGGCAACGTGCCAGTTGGTTCTTATATGATTGTAGCAAGTAACTCATCTGAGTTAGCAAAAAGTCAGGAATCGCTGCGTGCGTTAAAAGAAAAAGTGGAGGACATCAAAGGTGTTGATGGTGTCGTCATCAAAGGGTTCAATGACAAACAAGCAATATTGAACTTGGATTCAAGTAAACTGGAGGATAATGGGTTAAACGTGACCGATGTCACAAATGCCATCAATCAAGAATTTGACACATCCCCTCTAGGTGACGTCCAGGCAGATGGAGAAAAGGTCAAGCTGTCCATTGATGCCTATGATCGTTTAGATCAAATGAAAAAGATTGAGATTTTCTCAAAAACGAGCCGAGAGCCTGTTACAATCGGTGAGCTTGGTCGTTTAAAAGAAGTAGAAAAAGAGAAAAGTGATATCGTTTCATATAACGGAAAGCCAGCCTATTCATTTACAGTCAATATTAAGCCAGGACTGGATATTCCTAAAATGTATGACAAAGTCAGTGCGGTCATTGAAAAAGAGAAAGAGCTGCCAAATGGTGTGGATTGGATAGACTACTATTCACAAAAAAGTGAAGTAGATGCCATTTTTAACGATTTAATCAAAGAAGCGATCGTGGCCGTCATCGCCGTCATTGTCGTCACCACACTTGGTCTAACCATTGGTGGTGCGTTTATCGTTTCACTTGCGATTCCGCTATCCATAACGATCGGAACCATCCCGCTGCCGTTTTTACAAGTGGACCTTAATCAAATTTCAATTATTGGCTTTATCATTGCGTTAGGGATACTTGTAGATGACGCCATTGTGGTCAACGATAATATTTTAAGGCAGATGAAAAAATACGAAAGTCCGCTTAAAGGAACAATTGCAGGTGTAAAAGAAGTGGCTGGATCCATTTTGACGTCAACGCTGGCTGTTGTCTTTGCTTTCTTGCCACTTGTTTTCCTTTCTGGTGCGAACGGTTCATTTATTCGAGCGTTACCGTCTGTTCTAGTCACAACTGTACTTGCGTCAATGGTCATTTCATTGACACTTGTGCCAGTGTATCAATATACAGCAAATCGAAAAAGAAAGAACAAGAAGATTCAAAAAGAACCGGGCTTTTTAGGCAAACCATTAAAAAGGTTAGCCGATTTTTATGCAGATCGAGTACTGACAAACATCGTGAAGCGACCACTTCTCATTGGATTAAGTGGTTTGCTCGTTGCCACACTTGCCTTTTTGCTTATTTTCGCCACACCATTTGAGTTTTTCCCTGCGGCGAATAAGAAAGAGGTGGTTGTCACTGTGACACTGCCAAGTGAAACAACCTTAGATAAAACGAATGACACATTAGAGAACATAGAACAAGAGATCAAACAGCAAAAAGGCATTGAAGAGACGGCCATTTTTGCAGGCGGCGGTGTGCCGAACTTGTTTAATGAAAGTATCTCAAACGCAAGTGATCATACGGGTCAGGTTGTTGTCAGAGTAGATAATGAGCAGATGACAAGCAAAGCATTGATCGATCGTATGACAGAGCCATTGCGAAAGAAATTTAAAGATGCTGATATCTTTATGAAAACCATTGTTCAAGGACCGCCAACTGGGGCGCCTGTGACCGTAACCATTGCAGGAGAACAATTTTCAAAGCTCGTGGATGTGAAAGAGAAGCTCACAAAAGAAATGAAAGAAAGCGGAGCAAGTCTGATCACAGACGATGTCAATCAGCCGGTGAAAACCATCTCATTTGAATTGAATCGTGACCGAATGGCAGAAGATGGGCTCACTGCTCAGTTTGTCAGCAGACAGCTTGGCCTTGTCACAGAAGGAATTCCATTAGGCACCTTTAAACAAGGAACAGATGACATCGACCTCGTAGTGAAACAAGACATGACCACACATCAAAACGGACTGAAGTTAAAAGACATCAAGGTGCCTGTGAGTACAAATGAGGGGGGAATGCCTCAACTTGAGCCGCTTAGCCGATATGTAAAGGAAAAAGAAACAGAGCAGTATGAAAGCATTCCGCATGAAAACGGGATGCCGACGATCACGCTAAAGGCATATCCTGGTACATCAGATACGTTTAAAGACGATATGACAGAAGTCATAAATGAAGTTGGGAAAAGCGATGCAACGAAGAATTTGACCATTTCTCAGGGCGGAGAAAATGAAGATCAAACCCAATTCTTTATTGAAATTAGTCTCTTATTTGGGGTAGTCCTGCTGCTCATTTATGTGACCATCGCTTTCCAGTTCAATTCACTCATGCTGCCGCTTTTAGTTCTTGGAACGGTTTACTTAGCGATATCCGGAGCCATTATTGGACTATTTGTCACTCAAACGCCGTTTAGCTTTATGGCCACAATGGGGATTGTCTCATTGGCAGGTATTGTTGTCCGAAATGCGGTCGTTTTGTTTGAATTTATTGAACAGAGGCGCAAGCAAGGTCTCGATCAACAGGCAGCTGTGATTGAAGCGGGGAGGGCAAGGATTAGACCTATTTTGCTGACAGCATTTACAGCACTTGTCGCTCTTATGCCCGTTGCTCTAAGTAATGACCCACTTTTTAAGCCGCTAGCGATCTGCATCGTATCAGGTGTCTTTTTCTCAACGATTCTGACACTACTGATTGTGCCGGCTTTATATGTAGCCGTTTCAAAAAAACGCTGACAACTTAAAAGCAAATCTCCGAATAAAAGGAGATTTGCTTTTTTTTCTAGAAAAATATCTAAAAAAATATGTGGAGTGTTCATTTGTCTTCTCCTGAAAGACAGTGGTATTTACGTCTAAAATAAGACATGATAAGATCGGATTGGGAGAAGTTTTTTAACAAAGGGGTTGTACGTCATGTGTGGAACGATGAAAGCGATTGTTAAAAAAGAAAGCGCTTACGGATCGACGATGATGGAAATGCCGATTCCAGAAATAAGTGATCATGAAGTGCTCATCCAGGTAAAGGCTACATCGATATGTGGAACGGATGTGCATATTTATAATTGGGATGATTGGGCGAAGGGGAGAGTCAAAGCACCGTACATTTTTGGTCATGAATTCACAGGGGAAGTTGTCAAAACGGGGAACCAAGTCTCACGAGCAAAAGTAGGGGATTTTGTATCGGCTGAGACGCATATTGTCTGTAATCAGTGTTATATGTGTTTAACGGGTCAGCAGCATTTGTGCAGCGATACGAAAATTTTAGGGGTAGACATTGATGGCTGTTTTGCTGAATATGTCAAAGTACCAGAACAAAATGTGTGGCATAATCCAGCTCAAATGCCAGTGGAACTTGCATCTATTCAAGAACCGCTTGGAAATGCTGTTCATACAGTTCTGCATACACCTGTTTCAGGAAAGTCAGTGGCGATTTTTGGCTGTGGTCCCATTGGTTTAATGGCGATTGCGGTTGCAAAAGCCTCCGGGGCTGTCCAAGTGTTCGCTGTTGATAAAAATGAATACAGACTGGATCTTGCCCGTAAAATGGGTGCAGATCATATCGTGGATATCGGAAAAGATGATCCTGTTGCCATGATTAAGCAGCTCACGCGGATGGAAGGGGCAGACGTGATGTGTGAGATGTCAGGACATCCCGTTGCGATTAATCAAGCACTCGAAGCTTGTGCAAATGGAGGGAAAGTGAATATACTAAGTTTGCCAGAGCGGCCGGTGACCATTGACATTACGAATCAAATAGTATTTAGGGGATTAACCGTGCAAGGGATCACGGGAAGAAAAATGTTTGAGACGTGGCGTCAAGTATCCGAACTTTTAAGAATGAATACCATTGATGTACAGCCGGTTGTCACCCATACGCTGCCATTTGAAGATTTTGAAAAGGGATTTGAGCTCATGAGAAATGGTACGTGCGGGAAGGTCGTACTGATCATGCCATCATATCAAAGGGGGACGAAATGATGAAAGAATTTACGTATTTACAAGATGAATTGGACACAATGAAGCAGCAAGGCACCCATCAAACACTGAAAGAAATCGATTCCAAACAATCTTCCACGGTGACATTAAATGAACAATCCGTCATACAACTCTCTTCAAATAACTACTTAGGTCTCACCTCACATCCAAGGCTGATGAAAGCGGCAAAAGAGGCGATTGATGAATTCGGTGCTGGAACAGGATCTGTACGAACCATTGCTGGAACGATGACAATGCATGAACGGCTTGAAAAAAAGCTCGCTGCTTTTAAAAAGACAGAGGCAGCCCTCGTATTCCAATCAGGCTTTACGACCAACCAAGGGGTCTTATCCAGTATTCTCACAAAAGATGATATTGTCATTTCAGATGAGCTGAACCATGCCTCAATCATCGATGGGATTCGCTTAACAAAGGCAGATAAAAAAGTATATGCTCATTCTAATATGGAAGAGCTTGAGAAAATTTTAAAGAAATCGATGAATTACCGCGTCCGTCTTATCGTGACAGATGGTGTGTTCTCAATGGATGGAGATATTGCACCGCTTCCTGAGATTGTAAGACTTGCAGAAGCATATGATGCCTTTGTGATGGTAGACGATGCCCATGCGTCTGGAGTACTTGGTGAAAATGGGCGCGGAACAGTGAATCATTTTCAACTTGACGGCAGAGTGCAAATTCAGGTTGGCACACTTAGTAAGGCAGTTGGTGTGCTAGGCGGTTACGTCGCTGGTTCTGCCGTTTTAATCGACTATTTAAAGCATAAAGCAAGACCGTTTTTATTCAGCACCTCACATCCGCCGGCTGTCACAAGAGCCTGTGAAGAAGCCATTGAAGTGCTGTTAGACGAACCGGAGCGCATTGAAACACTTTGGGAGAATGCGGCCTATTTTAAAGAAAAAGTCATCGGTCTTGGATTTGAGGTGGCACCAACAGAAACGCCTATTATTCCGATGATGATTGGAGACGAGGCACTCACTTTCCGTTTTTCAAAAGCATTAATCGAGCGCGGCGTTTTCGCTCAAGGCATTGCTTTCCCAACTGTAGCGAAAGGAAAAGCGAGAATTAGAGCCATCATCACAGCAGAGCACACAAAAGAAGAGCTTGACCGTGCACTGACAATCATCGAAGAAGAAGCAAAAAAACTGAATATACTTGATTGAGAGAGCTGAGGCTCTCTTTTCTTTTGATCAAGAGTATTGATGACTGTCGAGATGAATAGACATTTTTCATAGAAAAAACACATATGAATTTATTTTCAATTCACGACAAAATAGTCTATACTGTAGGGTGGAGCTTGGTTTGAAAGGAGTACAAATTCATGAATGAAGAGCAGAGAAAAGCGAGCGGACAAGTAAGTTCATCGGACAAAAAATCCGAGAAGGACTACAGCCAATATTTTGAAGCTGTGTACATTCCGCCTTCCTTAAAAGATGCAAAAAAACGGGGTAAAGAAGAAGTCGAATACAATCAATTTCAAATTGACGAGCGGTTTCAAGGGTTAGGGAACGGCCGCAAGTTTTATATTCGCACATATGGCTGTCAAATGAATGAGCATGACACAGAAGTGATGGCTGGTATTTTTATGGCGCTTGGTTATGAACCAACAAATTCGACTGAAGATGCGAATGTCATCTTATTAAACACTTGCGCCATTCGTGAGAATGCAGAAAACAAAGTGTTTGGAGAGCTTGGTCATTTAAAAGCATTAAAGCGTGAAAAGCCAGATTTAATCTTAGGCGTCTGCGGATGCATGTCGCAAGAAGAATCTGTTGTTAACCGTATTTTAAAGAAACACCCATTTGTTGACTTGATTTTCGGTACCCACAACATTCACCGCCTGCCAGAGCTATTATCTGAATGCTACCTTTCAAAAGAAATGGTCATTGAGGTTTGGTCTAAAGAAGGCGATGTGATTGAAAATCTTCCGAGAGCCCGCCAAGGAAAAATTAAGGGCTGGGTGAATATTATGTACGGCTGTGATAAATTCTGTACATACTGTATCGTCCCGTACACGCGCGGTAAGGAAAGAAGCCGCCGTCCGGATGAAATTATTCAAGAGGTCAGACGCTTAGCAGCAGAAGGATATAAAGAAATTACCCTTCTTGGTCAAAACGTGAATGCGTATGGAAAAGATTTTGAAGACATGGAATATGGTCTTGGTCATCTAATGGATGAGCTGCGTAAAATCGATATTCCACGTATCCGTTTTACAACAAGCCACCCGCGTGACTTTGATGATCACTTAATTGAAGTGCTTGCCAAAGGCGGAAACCTTCTCGACCATATTCATTTGCCGGTTCAATCAGGAAGTTCTTCTGTGCTGAAACTCATGGCAAGAAAATACGATCGTGAACGTTACCTTGACCTAGTGCGCAAAATCAAAGAGGCAATGCCAAATGCTTCATTAACAACGGACATTATCGTTGGGTTCCCAAATGAAACAGATGAGCAGTTTGAAGAGACGCTTTCCCTCTATCGTGAGGTTGAGTTTGATGCGGCTTATACGTTCATTTACTCTCCAAGAGAAGGAACACCAGCAGCCAATATGAAAGACAACGTGCCAATGCGTGTAAAAAAAGAACGTCTGCAGCGCCTGAATGCACTCGTAAATGAAATTTCTGCGAAAAAAATGAAGGAATATGAAGGGCAGACTGTCGAAGTATTAGTAGAGGGTGAAAGTAAAAACAACCCTGAGATCCTAGCCGGATATACAAGTAAAAGCAAGCTTGTGAATTTTAAAGCACCAAAAGAAGCGATTGGCAACATCGTCAAAGTGAAAATCACACAAGCCAAAACTTGGTCTCTTGACGGAGAAATGGTTGGAGAAGCTATCGAGGTGAATTAAAATGACGCTTTATTCAAAGAAAGAGATTGTCGAGCGCGCAAGAGAGCTCGCGAAAATGATTTCTGAAACAGAAGAAGTTGATTTCTTCAAAAAAGCAGAAGCGCAAATCAATGAAAATACAAAAATTGCAGCGATCATTAATCAAATTAAGGCGCTTCAAAAGCAAGCTGTGAATTTAAAGCATTATGGCAAACATGAAGCCTTAAAACAAGTGGAAGAAAAAATTGATGCCCTGCAAGAAGAACTGGATGAGATCCCAGTGATTCAAGAATTCAAAGAATCACAAACAGAGGTTAATTCCCTGCTTCAGCTTGTAGCGCACACAATTTCTAATCAAGTAACGGATGAAATCATTCTTTCAACCGGTGGTGACCTCTTATTAGGAGAAACCGGTTCAAAAGTGAAAAACTCATCCCCAAGTTGCTCCATTAAATGAGAAAACCCCGCAGATGCGGGGTTTTTATATTATATAGAATATATGTAATTTGTATTTTGCTACTGCACCAACAACAAAATGTTGATGCAGTAGCCCCTGTATACCATAAAAATGTCTTAAACTAAAAATGAATTGATTTTACAGATTAGAAGATTTAAATTGAAACTCAATGCTTAATCCAAAAATATTTATTATAATATGAAACTCTTTCACAAAAATCCCTCCCTATATAAAGAAGGGCTACTAACTTTATTACATCAAATTACACCATTTCAGTCAACCCCAATCTCTCACTCTCCAACTTTTCCAATTTTCAAGGCAAGTTTATGGGCGACCATGCATACACTGAAACAGAAATGAATTTAATTGAACATGAGACTCAAAATCGTGACACACTAGACGAATGCCCAGCATAAGATAAAACGATCAAGAACAAGGAGGCATGCCGGAATGTCTGAATACAGAGAAATTATTACAAAAGCGGTGGTTGCAAAAGGGAGGAAATTTACCCAAAGCACACACACCATTTCTCCATCGCAAAAACCAACCAGCATCCTAGGCGGTTGGATCATTAATCATAAGTATGATGCTGAAAAGGTCGGTAAAACAGTTGAGATTGAAGGTACATTTGATATTAACGTGTGGTATTCTTACGCAGACAACACGAAAACCGAAGTGGTCACAGAACGTGTAAAATATGTAGATATCATCAAACTGAGATATAAAGATAAAAACTTTCTTGATGATGAGCACGAAGTGATTGCGAAAGTCTTACAGCAGCCCAATTGCTTAGAAGTCACCATTTCTCCAAATGGCAATAAAATTGTCGTTCAAGCAGAGCGTGAATTCATTGCTGAAGTAGTAGGGGAAACCAAAATTGTTGTAGAAGTCAATTCAAGCTGGAAAGAAAAAGATGATCACGAATGGGAAGAAGAAGTGGATGAGGAATTAGAAGATATTCATCCAGAATTCCTCGCGGGTGATCCAGAAGAGTAATTGATGACTAGGGCGCATATCCCCCTAGTTTTTTTGTGCCTTGATCTAGGGAAAAAAGGTGAATTTTTATGCTATAATGAAAGATGGTATGAATTCGAAAGTAATATAGTGAGGGATTAGAAATATGGCAAGTTATACGCCCATGATACAGCAATATTTAAAGATCAAGGCAGATTACCAAGATGCCTTTTTATTTTTTCGCTTAGGCGATTTTTATGAAATGTTTTTTGATGATGCAAAAGAAGCAGCACAAGAATTAGAAATTACGTTAACAAGCAGGGATGGCGGCACGATTCCAATGTGTGGTGTTCCATATCATTCTGCGTCTGCATACATAGAACAACTGATAGAAAAAGGCTATAAAGTCGCCATTTGTGAGCAGGTGGAAGACCCTAAAACGGCAAAAGGTGTGGTCAAAAGAGAGGTCGTTCAACTGATTACACCAGGTACGGTCATGGATGGCAAAGGACTGAATGAAAACGAAAATAACTTTATCGCGTCTGTTTCCAGCTTTCAAAATGGCTACGGTCTTGCGCTTTCCGATTTATCAACAGGTGAAAACATGGCGGCTTTCATTGAACGGTTAGATGAAGTTGTGTCTGAAATTTATTCTGTCGGTGCAAAAGAGATTGTGGTATCAAAGCAGCTCGATGAAGAAACAGTGAAAACCCTGAAGGAACGCTGCCAAGCGACCATCTCATACGAAGATAGCGATGAATTAATAGATGAAGCTGAACGACTCGTTTCTCATCTTGACGAGCATCTGAAAATAGCATTTTTAACACTCTATGCATACTTAAGAAGAACGCAAAAAAGGAGTCTTGATCATCTTCAGCAAGTTCAAGTATTTGAGCTTGAACAAACAATGAAAATTGATCTTTACTCAAAAAGAAATCTTGAATTAACAGAAACCATCCGTTCAAAAAGCAAGAAGGGTTCTTTATTATGGCTCTTAGATGAAACAAAAACGGCAATGGGCGGAAGATTGCTGAAGCAATGGATCGATCGTCCGCTCATCCGCCTTTCACAAATCAAAGAACGCCAGGAAATGGTGCAAATTCTGATGGAACATTTCTTTGAGCGAGAGGATCTGCGAGAACGTTTAAAGCAAGTGTATGATCTTGAACGTCTAGCAGGCCGTGTGGCATTTGGAAATGTGAATGCCCGAGATCTTATTCAATTGAAAGAATCTCTCAAACAAGTGCCGGCTATTAAAGAGCTTGTCCATTCTCTCCCGGAGGATATGGCGAAATCTAGAGCAAATGACATTGACCCATGCGGTGATTTACTTGATTTATTAGAAGATGCTCTTTATGAGAATCCGCCGATGACGTTAAAAGAAGGCAATTTGATTAAAGACGGCTACAATGCAAAATTAGATGAATATCGTGATGCGAGCCGAAACGGGAAAGATTGGATCGCTCGTCTTGAACAGCAAGAAAGAGAATATACAGGCATTCGATCGTTGAAAGTCGGCTTTAATAAAGTGTTTGGCTACTATATCGAAGTGACCCGTGCAAATACGCATTTATTAGAAGAAGGCCGTTACGAAAGAAAACAAACCCTTGCCAATGCAGAGCGGTATATTACACCTGAATTGAAAGAAAAAGAAGCCCTTATTCTTGAGGCGGAATCAAATATTAGTGAATTGGAATATGAACTATTTTCTGCGCTTCGGGAACAAGTAAAAGCCTATATTCCTAGATTACAGTTGCTCGCAAAACAAATGAGTGAGCTTGATGCGCTGCAATGCTTTGCGACTGTGAGTGAAAAGCGGCGTTATGTCCGCCCTGAATTTTCATCAGATGAAGTGGAAGTCATTGATGGTCGTCATCCTGTTGTTGAAAAAGTGATGGATCATCAAGAGTATGTGCCGAATGACTGCCAAATGGGCAAAGGGAGACAAACCTTGCTCATTACTGGTCCGAATATGTCAGGGAAAAGCACATATATGAGACAAATGGCATTGATCTCGATTCTTGCGCAAATTGGCTGTTTTGTGCCAGCATCAAAGGCAACCCTTCCGATTTTTGATCAAATCTTTACACGTATTGGGGCGGCAGATGATTTGATTTCTGGTCAAAGTACTTTTATGGTAGAGATGCTCGAAGCAAAAAATGCGATGGTACATGCGACAAAGAATAGCTTGATTTTATTTGATGAAATTGGACGCGGGACAAGCACTTATGATGGAATGGCTCTTGCACAGGCTATCATTGAATTTGTGCATGATCATATTGGAGCCAAAACGCTTTTCTCTACCCATTATCATGAACTGACGGTACTGGAATCCCAATTAAGCGAACTGAAAAATGTCCACGTACGAGCAGAAGAACATGAAGGGACAGTTGTTTTCTTACATCAAATCAAAGAAGGAGCAGCGGATAAAAGCTACGGCATCCATGTAGCGCAGCTTGCTGAACTGCCTGATGCGATCATTGATCGAGCCCAGACCATCTTAACAGAGCTTGAGAGCGGATCACATGAAGTGATTCCGCGCGTCTCTAAAGCCCCGAAAAAAGAAATGGCTGAGGAAAAACAGCAGCTTTCTTTCTTTGAAGTGGAAGAAAAACCGCAAACAAAACCTGTGCTGAAAAACAAAGATCAAGCAGTGATCGAAGAATTGAAGTCATTTAATTTAATGGATATGACACCGCTTGAAGCGATGACAAAGCTATATGAATTGCAAAAGAAATTATAATGTAAGGTGAGGTGAGCAAGAAATGGCAAAGATTATTCAGTTATCCGATGACCTATCAAATAAAATTGCAGCTGGTGAAGTGGTCGAACGCCCGGCTTCGGTCGTGAAGGAGCTCGTGGAAAATGCGATCGATGCTAGTAGTACTGTCATTGAAATCGATGTAGAAGAAGCAGGACTTTCTTCTATTAGAATTATTGATAATGGGGTGGGAATCGATGCTGAAGATTGTAAGCTCGCCTTTCAGCGTCATGCGACGAGTAAAATCAAAGATGAAAATGATCTGTTTCGTGTCAGGACGCTCGGTTTCAGGGGGGAGGCGCTGCCAAGTATTGCCTCCGTCTCTCACTTAGAAATGAAGACAAGTACCGGTGAAGGTGCTGGAACACACATAGCTCTCCAAGGCGGGAAGATCATTTCGGAGAAAAAAACCTCTGGCCGTCGCGGCACCGAAATTGTGGTCACCAATTTATTTTATAATACGCCAGCTCGTCTAAAATACATGAAAACTGTTCATACGGAGCTTGGCAACATTTCTGATGTTGTGAACCGAATTGCACTTGCTCATCCAGAAGTGTCGATTCGTTTGCGACATCAAGGAAAAGTGCTGCTTCAAACAAATGGAAACGGAGATGTGCGGCATGTGCTTGCGGCCATTTATGGAACGGCAGTGGCCAAAAAAATGCTGCCACTACATGTACAATCACTTGATTTTGAAGTGAAAGGCTATATTTCCTTACCAGAAGTGACAAGGGCATCACGTAATTATATGTCTTCTGTTGTCAACGGTAGATATGTCAAGCATTTCCCGCTGGTGAAAGCCATTCATGAAGGATACCATACACTGCTCCCGATTGGACGCCATCCGATTACATTTATTGAGATGAAGATGGACCCAATTTTAGTCGATGTGAACGTACATCCTTCTAAACTTGAAGTCAGACTAAGTAAAGAGCAGGAACTTCATGAGTTGATCAAACAAGGGATTAAAGACGTCTTTCAAAAGCAGCAGCTTATTCCAAGTGCTTCAGTGCCAAAAAAAGCACCAATGCCAGCAGCAGTGAAAAATGAGCAGCAGTCTTTATCTTTTGATTCTAAACAAACAATGAATAGCCGAATGGAAACACCTGTTTCCTATGAGCCGGACTCGCTCGCATCGGCTGTATACGAGACCAGTCAGAACGACACATACGGGGTGTGTGAACCGGAAAGTACGGAAGCGACTTTACCAGCGTCTGAAGAAACATTTGACCATGTATATGTAGAGGAATCTGCAGCTTCGCATGAACAACATGACGAAGTGATACTGGAAGACAGTGCAGCCCAGCATCAGGCTGAAAGTGAACGTGTCCCTGTGATGTATCCGATTGGACAAATGCACGGAACGTATATTTTGGCTCAAAATGAACGCGGTCTTTATATCATCGATCAGCACGCTGCCCAAGAGCGAATCAAGTATGAGTACTTTCGTGAAAAGGTAGGAGACATTGAACAGGAAGTGCAAGAAATGCTTGTTCCATTAACCTTTCACTACTCAAAAAACGATATGTTGATTATTGAAGAGCATATCGATATTTTAGCAAAAGTAGGGGTCTTCTTAGAGCCATTCGGATCAGGCAGCTATATCGTTCGATCGCATCCGCAGTGGTTTCCTAAAGGAGAAGAGGCTGAACTCATCGAAGAAATCATTCAGCAAGTACTTGATGAAAAGCGTGTGGATATCAAGAAACTGAGAGAAGAAGCGGCGATCATGATGAGCTGTAAAGGCTCGATTAAAGCAAATCGTCATTTGCGTCACGATGAAATCAAAGCCTTATTAGATGAACTCCGGCAAACACAAGACCCATTTACATGTCCGCATGGCCGGCCGATTATGATTCATCATTCCACATATGAAATGGAAAAAATGTTTAAACGGGTGATGTAGAAGGATTTTAGCTGGTGGGTGAATCGGTTTGCCCACCAATTAATTTTTCAATCCGATAGTCTGTTTCGTGTTTTTGTGATGTGAAGATAAACATCCGCTGTCATGTTGTAAGGATAACCCCTTTCCTCAAATGAATAGGGGTTTTTGTTATTTGGTTATACGATTAGGTGAAGCGTGATATGATTGTAAAAAGGAGGGAATATGATGACATTCAAAAAAGCGTTCAATATAGGTTACTTTGTTTTGCTTTTATCTTTTTTTGTCGTATATTTTTTGCTTCCAGTCGATCAACTATTTACCGCAATTATGATCCTAACCTTACTATTTGGCGTATATCAATTTGTGATTTTTAAAAAACTAAAAGAGCAAAAATAACAATAAAAAACGCCATATATGGATTTGCCAACTAAATGATGACAGACCATCATGAGATATGGTGTAACAATTATATAAAATGCAGTAAGCACAGCGGCAAGACATGTGATAAATGAGAAAAAGCGCTCTAAGAGCGCTTTTTTGTTTAGCATCCGCAAGGATTTGGCGGTGTGACGACAACTGGCCGTTTATTAATATCAATCGTATCCTCTGCATAAAATGTGGAACCGATGCTGATCGCACGATTTTCTGCGCGGAACGTATATGTACCTGCAGCAGGAAGTACTTTATGAGAAAGTTGTAATGTATATTGGGAACTTCCGAATAAATCGAAACGAGCTGGAATGCGAACAGTTTTTCCATTGTTCAAAATGTAACTGTCTTTTAAAGCTTTTCCATTGATAATATCCTTTGTTGTGGCTTGAAAACCTGCTGGTAAAGTAAATTCAACTGCACCAATACTTAGAACAGAATTTGGACGGTAAGTCAGGTCAATGTCAGAAAAAGACCATTCTTGTTTACTTGCTCCTGTGATTTTTGCATAAAGGGCAGCTGGCCTTGCATTCGTTGAAGCTTTGCTTTCCTCTGTTTTAGCCCCTTCAGCTGATGCGGCTAGCGGTACTGAGAGTGCCATGACCAATGTAAGCATCCCCATCATAATCATTGTCCATGTTTTCTTCATTTCTTCCTTCCCCCTTGTTGATTATAGGTAAATAATAGATGATTACATCCATTATTTACCTATAAGGTTACCATATTCCTATATGTCATTAAATGGTATTTTATACCCTTATTTTGCTTGTTTTTTAGTAATAACGAGGTAGGAATGCATTTGGTTGGTTCATTCCGTAAGCATTTCCTGTCATATGATGATTTGCAGGCATCATCATCTGCATATCATGATAGCCGTGTGGATGGTAGGGAGCCATACCATAACCGCCGTAGTGACCGAAGTGATGGTGATCGTTCATTTGTACGTTTGAATAGGATTCATACTGCTTCGTAAAAGGGGAATAGGCTGAATGATGATGCGGATGGTGTCCGCTATAAGCATCTTTTTTACCGGTATGATAATGATTTGGCATATTCATAGGGTCATGCATGTTTGGTGCGATCATATGCTCATGATTGGCTGTATACACATTTTCAAACGTGTGATAGGGATTTCCTTGATGGTAATGGTTGGTTTGGTTATTCATATTATTCATTTTGTATCTCATCCTTTTTTTCAGGTTGCCATATCTTATGAGCTGCACCTGTTTCATGAGCCTATCCATATGAAAGAAAAGAACGACATGTAACAAAAAAACCGGCTTTTCAGCCGGGAAAACAAAAAGCAGGTGCAGCGTCAAACGCTAAAATGAGAAGCTATGTCTTTTTCTGCGACGCTTCTTACATCTGCTGCAGACACTTTTAGGAAAATAATGGGGATCATAACTTCTTGACGTATCCCAAAAATCGCTCTCAAACCAATCATCTTTTTTATGATAAAACTTCTTTTTTTCACACGGATCAATATGATGATGATCGTCATGCTTTTTATAGCATTTTGAGTGGGAATGTTTGCTCTTGCATTTGCACATTGTCATCCCTCCTAAATGTGACTCAATGCTAGTATATGCAAGCAAGGTGTACGAGGACTGGATGGTGGCGCTCCTTTTGTAAAAAAAGGCTAATTCTTTAAAAACTCAAATAAAAAGAATTGACTAGTGCTAAATTAACATGATAAAATATAAATTTTTATCCTCTGCTGAAATGTGTTATAATGATATTGTGAATACTTTCGGAGGTGGCGGATTTGTTTCAAATAGGTGATAAAATTGTTTATCCAATGCATGGAGCCGGTGTGATTGAAGGAATGGAAGAAAAAGAGATTTTAGGTAAGACGCAGGAATATTTTCTGATTCAAATGCCGAATATGCAGATGATGGTCCCAAAAGGCAGAATCAATCAACTAGGTATACGTCCAGTAGCTGATCAAGCTACGCTGAAAGTTGTGATGAACAATTTTGCAGAAGAAACAAACGACGACACGCTTACTTGGAAGCAAAGATATGATGAAAATCTGAAAAAGTTAAAAACAGGTTCGATTGAAGATGGTGCAGACGTTGTCAAAGATCTGATGAGACGTAATCAGAAAAAAGCCTTAAATTCTAGTGAAAAGAAGATGCTTGAAGATGCACGGGGCATGTTAGTGAGCGAAATTTCACTTGCACAAGGCATGTCGCAAGATGAAGTGCTGACAGCATTAGAGAATGAATTAAGAGTTTAATGCTGGATATACAGAGACTGGCTGTAAACAGAAGGAGATATTCCTTTTGTTTACAGCTTTTTTATTTGAAAAAAGATGAAAATTCCCAATTTTGTAGGCGTTTTTGACTAAAACTAAAATGAGGTCATAGGATTTAGTTTTTACTTGCACATGAACCGTTTTAAAGAAGCCGAAAATACCTAGGGCAACATAAAAAAACAGGTAAGTTCTCCTGATTCATGAAAAGGAGCCGGACATTCTTTGAATTCTTTTAGCGATTGATAGTAAAATAATGCGATAAGATGACATCGAAGAGAATGAAAAGGAGCGGTGAAATGAAAAGACTACTCATATGTGGATTCATCTTTCTCATCCTGTGTGCTCTTTTAATGGTGAAATGCAGCCATTCTATCCAAGAAAATAAAGAGCAAAAACAACATCATGAAGAAGTAGAAAAGTATAAGAAAGAGCGAAAAAAAGGGGATCAATATGAAAGTTTTAAACAGCTTATACGGCATGAAAGAGACGGCTATGAGATAGAGTTTCATGAAAAAGGGGGAAGTGACTTACTTGTCTTTTCTCCTCATGGCGGCGAAATTGAACCAGGAACAAGTGAAATTGTAGAAGCATTTGAAAAGAAGTACTCTACGTATTTATTTGAAGGGACAAAACAAGACAACAATCGTGACTTGCATATCACTAGTACAAAATTCGATGAACCGATTTTGGTTCAAATGATTAAAACATATCCCTTTTCTATATCCATTCACGGCTATAAAAGTGATAGAAGACATACACTTGTGGGCGGGACAAACGAAAAAATGCAAGAAGCGGTTGTGCGAGAACTAAAAGACCGGGGCTTCTCCGCAGAGCTCGTGCAAAAAGGTGAGCGCCTCTCTGGAACGGATCCAAACAACATTAATAATCAAAATGCAAGTGGAGAAAGTGTCCAGTTAGAAATTAGTACGGCGCAGAGAAAAGCCTTTTTTGACAACTTTGATACGAGAAAAGGAAAGAAAAAAGCATTTAGTCGCTATGTCAGTGGTTTAAAAGAAGTGCTTAGAGAATTCGACCCTTCTTCGTAGAAAAAAGGTTTTGATGGGAAAAAGTACTCTCTTTAAACTTGGTAAAAAAGATAGAAATGTGCAAAACCAACGTAAAATATGAAATAAATAGCAATTTGCCTTAAAATCATAAATTATGTAAAATAATAGTTATCAGTTTGATATGATAGAATGGGGCTGAAGTGGATGGCACACAAAATACCATCTTCCGAAGTAGGTGTAAAAATCAATCAATGGTACACACATATTTGCAAATTTGAAGTTGATCAGGCAAACGATATGAAGCGCCTTGTTGAAGAAGACATTCATGAGATGGAAGAAGATCAAGATTTATTACTCTATTATTCTCTCATGGATTTTCGCCATCAAATGATGCTTCAGCACTTAACGCCAGTCCATGCAGGGAATGAATCGCTTCAAGCGGTTTCTTTTCCAAAAGAAATTGAAGAGGCAGAAGATGAGATGACGGGTTTATTGGGCTATTACTTTCATTTTTTCCATGGAATGTATGCATTTACCCAGCACCGGTATATCGAAGCCATTTCTTATTATAAGCATGCGGAACATCAGCTGATCTTAGTGACAGATGAGATCGAAAAAGCGGAATTTTATTATAAAATTGCTGAAGTATACTATCATATGAAACAAACCTATTTTTCTATGCATTATGCGAAAAAAGCGAGAGACATCTATAAGAAACATCAGCTTTATGGAAAAAGAAGCATTCAATGCGATTTTGTGATGGCAGGTAATTGGATTGATGTAAATCAGCATCAAAAAGCGCTCCCGTATTTAGAAAAAGCTTTAAAAGTGTGTGAAGCAATGGAAAGAAAAGAATGCACATCTTATTTTAAGGCGATGGCCCTCAATAACTTAGGAACTTGTCATTATAGTATGGGAACCTATCATACAGCGACTGTCTTCTTTGAACAAGCCATTTCACTTTATCAAAAAGATCAAGCTGCAACGATGATCAAATCATTGTTTTCACTGGCTCTTACTTGTTTTAAACTCGAAGATATGGAGCGAGCGAGTGAGACTATAAAGGAAGGCATGAATCAGGCCTCTATATTGGGAGATGAAATTTATCAATTGAAATTCCAATTTTTACAGGCACTCTATATAGAAACAGACAGCTCTAAACAATTGAGATCAGCCCTTTTGGGACTACGAAACAAAAAAATGTTTGCTGATTTAGAGGAATTGGCACTTGATGCGGCTAATTATTATAAGGAACGCGACATGTACAAGGAATCTTCCACTTTTTTTGAAATTGTGATCGAAGCGCGTACGCACATTCAAAAAGGAGATGAGATGTATGAGAACGAAGCATAACATGTCAGCTGCTCAAGTAGAAGAAAGACTTCACACATAAAAACAGACAAAACAACACCCTTTACGAAAAACGTAAAGGGCTTTTTTATTTATTCTTGGATTGCTTTTTCTGCGTCGATGGCACCTGCTCCGTAAATCATTGGGTCCTCTCCAGACCACTTGCTTGTATTTTCTTTTAATAAAGTTTTGACTGCATCAGGTGTTAAATCTGGTGAATGCTCTAATAATAGTGCGCAGATACCGGCACAAATGGGTGTCGCCATCGAAGTGCCAGATAACGTCGTATAATCATCATCGACTCTACTTGATTTATCTAGTTTATCTAGGAATGATCTTGGTGATCTAAGAGAGACGATATTGACTCCTGGTGCGAGGAGGTCGGGCTTTGTTTCACCGTAGACCGTTGGACCTCTGCTCGAAAATGGTGCCACGACATCGTCACTTGATTCTGGCGTATTTCGATCATCATAGGCTCCGACTGTAATGACTTTTTGACTCACGGCAGGGCTTGCGATCGTTTGACTGTTAGGACCGGAGTTCCCAGCAGCAACGCATACGACAATCCCTTGATCCCATGCTGCATTAACAGCGCGCACCATCGGATCGTCTTGTTCGTCATCATAACGCTGTGCATCGCCGCCTAGTGACATACTGATGATGTGAATTGGGTCATCAGGATGGTCTTCGTTGAACTGTATGCACCACTCAACACCTTCTATAATAGTAGAAAGTGATCCAGCGCCTTGTTTATTTAACACTTTTACCCCAATGATATTGGCTTTTGGAGCGGGTCCTTTGTATAAGCCGTCTGAGGCAGCTCCATCTCCAGCCACATCCCCAGCGCAATGCGTACCATGACCATTATCATCATAAGGTTTCGTTTTTTGTTTGACTAAATCTACAAAGTCGCGAATTCTTCCATCTAAGTCCTCATGTGGGTATACGCCTGTGTCAACGACCGCAACCGTAATGCCTTCACCGGTTAAGGTCGTGCCATTTCGGACGACTTCATCCGCATGACTTGATTGTGTTGCCACATCCAGCAGTGCATGTACCTGTCTGTCTAAATATATTTTGCGAATATGCTCCCCATTTGCTAAGAGTTCCTCTAAAGCAGCAGGGGTAAGATCAGCAGCGCAGCAGTTAATATGTGAAAAATGTTTTTTGATGTTTGTTTTTCTGCTTTTTTTCATTAGCTGCTTTGTGCTTTGAATACCTGCTTCAACTGCATCTTCTTTAAATTCAATGATGACCCGAAGCTTCTTGCTCTTCTTTAACCTTCCTTCAAAAAAACGATGAAGAAAACAAGGCGTCCACTTAAAAGGCTTATAGAGGTGAAGGACGGTTTCTCTTAAAGGCTGATCCAATTTACTAGCATGTGTTCTGACCATTTGTACCATGGAAAATCCAAACATGTGATGCCCTCCATTCTAGCTATCCATTCTCGTACACTCTTACGTTATGAACATGACAGCATCTTTGTTCGGATTCTTGTCCCTTCTTTTGTTCATATTGGCGGCTGACTCATTCCCTTTAAAAAGAAAAGCGCTTACATTTTGTAAAATAATAGAAAAAGGTGGAAATCATATCAAAACTGCCGATGATAGGTGGGAGAGTTCTTCTTAGAGAACCAGTAAAACAGAGGATTCTGCAGAAAAAAGGGGGTTCTAGACAGGGTCAATGCTCATACAAATGTGATTCATTCCAGATGAAAAAAATCAAATTCGCATAAAAAAAAGACGAATTAAAGAAAACAGACTGGGTAGGACTAGGTCATTTTAAACATAACTTCATTTGTTTGTCATACTATTCTATCTCTGTTTTCAATCAGGAGAGGCGTTTCTGTGTATATAAATGCAATTATCTTATTTTTGAGGAATCTCATGATCTAGAGTGTTATGATCAAATTTGAAGAGAAAATGTGGAAAAAATGAAAAGAAATGATGATTCAATATTAATCATAGAAACGGCTTAGAAATCTGTTAAAGGAGAACGGGAATGAAGAAGTTTTTTGCTTTGCTTCTCCTGCTTGTCATCGGATGGGGCGTCTATTATACCATGCAAGCACAGGAACATGATGAGCCAGTGTCATCAGGTGGAGAAGACGAAAGCGGTTCAAATGATATGTATCGCAATTTTAAAGAACTGGAAGAGAATGAATCAACAGATCATTATCAAATTACATCCAATCCAGTGCCCGGCAGCCGTCTTCTAGTGATGTCGCCTCATGGCGGGAGAATCGAAGGCGGCGTTAGTGAGATTGTCCATTTTTTTGATAACGATTTTTCTACGTACTTATTTGAAGGTTTTAGAGAAAATGCATCAGAACTTCATATTACAAGTACAAACTTCGATGAACCAATCGGAGTCGCACAGGCAAAAGCACATGATTATGTCTTAGCTGTTCATGGTTATAAAGGGGAGCCGGGAATTGATCACACCCTTGTTGGCGGAACAGACTATAACCGTGCTGAGAAAATTGTGAACTCATTAGAGCGCAACGGTTTTTCTGCTGAACTTGCAGTTGCACACGCAACCCTAAGCGGAACGAGCAATCATAATATTAATAATCTTACAAAAACAGGGCAAAGTGTACAGCTTGAGATTAGTAGAAGTCAACGGGAAGCGTTATTTGACAGTTTCGATTTTCGGCAGCGGTCGAGTACAAAAAACGAGACGTTCTACCGGTATGTCAGGGCGATTCGAACGGTGCTGGATGAAGAATATACGTAAGGATGGTGCACATCTTAAGACAGCAAGATGAATTCTTGTTACACTATAAAAAGTGATAACAAAAGGAGAGACAGATATGGTGCGTCATCATTTTCATCTTCAGGCAAGCTGGCCTGGTCTGCGTAACGATGTGGGGACAATCGAATGTGAACAGTTAAAGACGGAGATTTCCATTCCAAAAGAAATGGATGGACCGGGTATTGGAACAAATCCAGATGAGATGCTCCTAGGTGCAGCGGCCACATGTTATATCATTACACTTGCAGCCATGATGGAGCGGAGTCAATTAGAGAAAGAGGATTTATCGATGAGCTCTGAGGCAGTTGTCGATGTGACAAACGGTGTGTTTACATATGAGAAAATCATTCACCGTCCTGTCATCATTCTCAAAGAGTCGGCTACAGCACAGGACATAGAACGAGCTCGTAAGCTTGCACATAAAGCTGAAAGCTCATGTATGATCTCTAGAGCTGTGCAAGGGAATGTCCATATTTCCTTAGAAGAAACCATCAAAGCTGGTTATTAAGTAAAAAAGTCATTTTCTCTTGATTAATGGAGAAAATGACTTTTTTTATGACGTCCATTCGGTTTGATCGAATGGTTCTTTCTTTTCTTCCTTTTGTTTTTTGGATTGATTTAAGACAATGACGCCGCATATGACAAGTGCAAGACCAATGAATCCTTTCATATGAATGGTTTCG
Source organism: Bacillus sp. FSL R5-0397 (assembly GCF_038593395.1). Classification (NCBI taxonomy): domain Bacteria; kingdom Bacillati; phylum Bacillota; class Bacilli; order Caryophanales; family Bacillaceae; genus Bacillus; species Bacillus sp. FSL R5-0397. The sequence continues at coordinate 1,677,016 of NZ_CP151992.1, forward strand.
TTAAATAGCACGAGGCCCACAAGAGCAGTAAGTGCTGTACCGACCCCAGACCAAGTGGCATATGCAGATGACAGATCAATTGTTTTGAGTGCCAAACTGAGAAAGGTAAAGGCGCATCCAAATCCGATCATCACCCCCATACTCGGCAGCACCTGTGTAAAACCTTGCGAAAGCTTCAGCATCGTACTGCCAAAAACCTCTGTCAAAATGGCTCCTGTTAAATAAAGCATTCCTTTCATATCACTTCACATCCTTTAAGACATATTTAATAGTACGACCCCTGAAACAAGCATCGCCATTCCAATAAGTGCTTGACGGTTCAAGGTTTCTTTGAAAAAGAGCACGCCAAAAAAAGCCGTGAGGACGGTACCGACCCCAGACCAAGTGGCGTAAGACATGCTAAGTGGAATGATATTAAGGGTCAATGACAACATGTAAAAAGCAAGTGTGTAGCCAGCGACAACGACAGCGCTAGGTTTAAAGCGTGTGAAACCATTTGATAGTTTCAGCATCGCTGCCCCGATTGCTTCTGAAAAAATGGCGATAGCCAAAAAAAGATATCCGAGGATCATCATCATCCCTCCTCTAAAATGTGTAAAATCCGATGAAGTAAAAGGGTTTTTTCCTCTCGGTTCAATGGTTCAAGCTGAAACATTTCTGAAAACCATATGCCATCACAGGCAAGACGGATCAGCTGGCTAAGTGCAGGGTCATTGATTTCCTCGGTTGCTTTTTCTTTAAATTCCGCATAAAAATGACGCCAAGGATTTAATAATGCTTCATCAAATGACATAGTAGCCAGCATGCTTGTACATAGCTGTGTGGTGTTTTGTCTATCAAGGTCATTTAATGTGGCCAATATATAGGCACGTACATAAGGTGCCTTTTCGTTTTTGTATGTTTCCTGATACGTGTCAAGCTGCTGACGAAAAGAGGAAACCGCATGCTCATTCATTTGCTGGATCAGGTCTTCCTTGCTCGAAAAATGATACAGTAGCCCGGCTTTGGTCATATTTGCATGTTCTGCCACCTGCTGAAGGGTGAGCTGACTCAATCCTTCTTTTAGAATGGTGTGAGCTGCTGCCTCAAAAATTTGTTCTTTTTTCGTTTTAGACATAAAAAAAACACCTACTTTACTGAACGGTCGGTAAAGTAAATGTTAACCTATGAAAAACAAATGTGTCAATCGATTCATTTTATAAGAGGATGTTTTCACTAAATCGTCATATTTAATAATAAGGGTATGGTCCATATGGCGGGTATGGCGGTGGATAAGGATAACCATAGCCATATCCTGGAGCAAGAAGCGACCCAGCTAAAAGCCCTCCAGCAAAACCACCTAAAAATGGCGGTCCAAAAAATCCAGGTCTCCCATAGCCAAAACCAGGGCGCCCAAACCCAAACCCAGGTCTTCCAAAACCAAAACCAGGGCGTCCAAATCCAAAAGGTCTTCTCATCTCATCTTGAACAAACGGTGCGTCAAAATAATTCATAAAAAAAGACTCCTTTCACATAAAATCACTGTAACTGACATCAGTGTATTCGAGTGGCCCACTTGTGTTTGGGTGAATGCCTAAAATAAGGAGGAATGTAAAAAATGGGCCTGTATCCGTCTGATTGGGCTAAATGTCCACCTCATGCACATGCTTATAAAGCGCGAACGGATGTAACAGAAGAACATTATCATTTAATAGAGGGTATTTCTCAGCCTGTGAATGGAAGCAGTACCGACAGACATACTCATTATTACCGGGGGATCACGTCATTTGAAAGAGGGCATTTCCATAGATATTATGGCGTCACTGGACCTGCTATCCCAAGAGTGGACGGGACGCACTACCATGAAATTGAGGAAGTCACGTTTTCTGCCTATACCGACTCTGTCCCGATTCCATACGGGGGAGTCGTTTACAGTCCAGATGAAGAAAGGCCAACGCATAAGCACCGTTTAAAAGGAAAGACATATGAAGTGGTCGGGAATGAACCACTTGGCTGGTGACGGGAGGATATAGGAGAGAAAGAGAAGTTATGCTATACTGTAGGCAGTTTGTAAAAGAGAGTGATGTTATGAAAAAACAACCAGTGATTGTATTAGTAGGTCCGACGGCTGTCGGAAAAACAAAGCTGAGCATTGATATAGCGAAAGCATTTAATGGAGAAATTATCAGCGGGGATTCCATGCAGATCTATAAAGGGATGGATATTGGAACAGCGAAAATCACCCCTGAAGAAATGAATGGCGTACCGCACCATTTAATCGATATTAAACAACCGGATGAATCGTTTTCTACAGCTGAATTTCAGCAGCTTGTCCGCTTAAAAATCAAAGAGATTGCTGCGAGAGGGAAAACGCCCATGATTGTTGGTGGAACTGGGCTATATATTCAGTCTGTTTTATATGATTACACGTTTACTGATGAGAAAAGTGATCCTGCTTTTAGAGAAGAGATGACGCTGTTTAAGCAGCAGCATGGACCGATCAAGCTGTATGAAAAGCTAAAAGAGGCCGATCCTGACGCTGCAAAAGCGATTCATCCGAATAACGTCCGCCGCGTGATCAGGGCGCTTGAAATCATCCATACAACAGGTCAGAAAATGTCTGATATGCAAAACGGGCATCAAGAAGTTCCTCTTTATGACACTGCCTTCATTGGGCTGAAAATGGACCGAGAGCTTTTGTACGAGCGCATTCATCAAAGAATTGATATGATGTTAGATGAAGGCTTAATTGAAGAGGTGAGCGCACTTTATCAATCTGGTTTGAAAGATTGTCAGTCTGTTCAAGCGATTGGTTATAAAGAGCTGTATGCCTATTTTCAAGGCGATTGCTCACTTGATGAAGCCATCCAGCAATTAAAACAAAATTCCCGCAGATATGCGAAGCGTCAGTTTACGTGGTTCCGTAATAAAATGGATGTCACCTGGTTTGATATGACACCACCTTGCCACTTTTCGGACAAAAAAGAGGAAATTTTCGCATATATAGCAGGAAAGCTTGGACTTAAAGCGAAACTGTAGTTATCAGAATCAAGGAGGACGAAACATGAAACCGATTAATATTCAGGACCAATTTTTGAATCAGATCCGCAAAGACAATACATTTGTCACAGTATTTTTACTGAATGGCTTTCAGCTTCGCGGTCAAGTAAAGGGATTTGACAATTTCACGGTGCTGCTTGAGACAGAAGGGAAGCAGCAGCTTATTTATAAACATGCGATTTCAACATTTGCTCCTCAAAAAAATGTAAATCTTGAATTAGAATAAACACCCGTTTTCACCAATAGCCCCATGCAGCTGCGAATAAACCGGCCGAAACCCGCTACGTTTTTTGTCAGTGCAGAGGGGCTATTTTGTATGCCATGAAACTTTTCTGTCCAAGTTGCGTATAAATCCTTATTGGACATTTAAAAGGTGAGGGGATTTATATGGAAAATGCAGAGCTTGAATTGAGAAGGATTAGAGTGATCCTTCTTTTGATTGGAATCGTTGTCTTATTTGGATCATGCACCATCTCGAACATCGAAACGAGACAAGAAAGTTGGCATAACCATTCTGGTGAGCATGATGGGAGCCATGTTGATGGTCTTTTACCATCATCTGTTGCGCTAAAAAATAATCACATTGCTGTTGTGAAAGATGATGAAGTACATGTATACCGGTTTGATGAAAAAGAAGGAGAGCTGACGCTCATTACGACAAAGTACATAGATGAATGGGATGAAGATGATGGTGATAGTGAAGACTTTGATGAAGAGTAAGCACGTAAATTTACAAATGAATGTGAAGTCGCTACACTATAAACATGCATTAGACATCTAGACAGAAAAGGATGAGTTCATGACACACAAAATTAAAATTAATCATTGGGAACAAACTTGTGAAGATGACTCCTGTTTCGAATATGGAACAAGCGTTTCTGTAAACGGGAAAGAGTTAGTAAGAGAAGCCTCGATCGTTTCTGCGCTTGAAGCGGTGCTCAAAGAATTAGGTGTTGAAGTGGAAATAACAGAAGTGTCAGAAGATTTACAGTGCGATGCCTACAAAAAATAAAACAAAAAGTCTAGTCTACTAAGCGATTTTTTTTCGTGTTATGATAGATTTCGGTTTCAGTTGAATAGGGAGTAGGGCAGTCTATTTTTAGAACCTGCTCTGCTCTATTTATTTGAACGTACGAGTTCGGCTATGAATGTTCGGCCGGGTTGGTTGATTTTTTTCGTTTCGAGTATCTATATGTTGTGTTTTGAAAAAACATAGTATACTATATATAGTGAATAACGAAATGATCAACAATACTAAAAACTAGGTCGTGATGGAATTGATTCAAATCGTATTTGATTCAAAAACAGGAAATGTTCAACGCTTTTTGGACAAGACCCCTTTTACAGACAAACGAAAATTGACTGGAGAAGAGTTTTTGGATACGCCGTTTATTCTCGTCACCTTTACGACAGGATTTGGACAAGTCCCTGGTACCACTCAGTCATTTTTAGAAAAAAATGCGCACCTTTTACTAGGTGTAGCGGTGAGTGGGAACAAAGTGTGGGGAGATAACTTTGCCAAAAGCGCCGATACGATTTCTAAACAATATCAAGTTCCTATTTTGCACACCTTTGAACTAAGCGGAACAAAAAGGGATGTTGAATTGTTTACACAGGAGGTAGAAAGAATTGTCACAAAATCAGGTTCCAAAGTGGATACAATTAAATAACGAGATTATGATTCAAAAAGAAGGAAAGTTTCAGTTCGACAAGGACAAAGAAGCTGTACATAGTTATTTCGTAGATTATATTAATCAAAACACGGTCTTCTTTCATAATCTAGAAGAGAAGATTGATTACTTAATAGAAAACGACTACTATGAGGAAGAATTTTTAAGACAATATAGCATGTCAGATATTAAAGAAGTATTTGAAGCTGCATATGCCAAGAAATTTAGATTCCCATCATTTATGAGTGCGTTTAAGTTTTACAATGACTATGCACTGAAAACAAATGACAAAAAGAAAATCCTTGAACGCTATGAAGACCGCATTTCAGTTGTGGCTCTTTTCTTTGCGGGCGGAGACAAAAAGAAAGCACTTGAGTTTGTGGAACTGATGATCAACCAAGAGTATCAGCCAAGTACACCAACATTCTTAAACGCAGGCCGTAAAAGACGTGGTGAGCTGGTGAGCTGCTTCTTGCTTGAAGTGAATGACTCATTAAACGATATCTCAAGAGCCATTGATATTTCCATGCAGCTGTCTAAATTAGGCGGCGGCGTCAGCTTGAACCTTTCAAAGCTTCGTGCGAAAGGTGAAGCGATCAAAGATGTTGAAAATGCGACCAAAGGTGTCGTAGGCGTCATGAAACTTCTTGATAATGCATTCCGATATGCAGATCAAATGGGACAAAGACAAGGTTCCGGCAGTGCCTACCTGAATATTTTCCACAGAGATATTAATGATTTCTTAGATACGAAAAAAATCTCTGCGGATGAAGATGTTCGTGTGAAAACACTTTCGATCGGTGTCGTCATCCCAGATAAATTTATCGAGCTTGCTAGAGAAGATAAAACAGCTTACACATTCTATCCTCATACAGTTTATAAAGCTTATGGACAGCATCTTGATGAGATGGATATGGAAGAAATGTATGACGAGCTTGTAGAAAACCCGAAAGTCAAAAAAGAAAAAGTCAATCCGAGAAAACTTCTTGAAAAATTAGCTGTTCTGCGCTCAGAATCAGGCTATCCATATATCATGTTCCAAGATAATGTGAATAGAGAGCACGCTCTGAACCATATTTCACGTGTGAAATTCTCAAACCTTTGCTCAGAAGTACTTCAAGCTTCAGAAGTCTCTTCTTACACGGACTATGATCAAGATGATGAGATCGGACTTGATATTTCTTGTAACCTTGGTTCTTTAAATATCATGAACGTGATGAAAAACAAATCCATTGAAAAAACAGTCAAGCTTGCAACGGACTCACTTACACTTGTGTCTGAAACGACAGATATCCGCAATGCACCAGCTGTTAGAAAAGCGAACAAAGCGATGAAGTCAATTGGACTTGGTGCGATGAACCTTCACGGGTATTTAGCTCAAAACCAAATCGCTTATGAAAGTGAAGAAGCAAGAGATTTCGCTAATACGTTCTTTATGATGGTGAACTATTACTCCATTAAGCGTTCAAGTGAGCTTGCAAAAGAAAAAGGGGAAACATTCCACCGTTATGAGGGCTCTGGTTATGCAACAGGTGAGTACTTCAATAAATACGTAGAAAATGATTTCACTCCAAAAACAGAAAAAGCAGCTGCGCTATTTGAAGGCATGCACATTCCAACAAAAGAAGATTGGGCAGCACTCAAAGATTTTGTAGCGGAAAATGGCATGTACCATAGCTATCGATTATGTATTGCGCCAACAGGTTCTATTTCGTATGTTCAATCGGCAACAGCGTCTGTGATGCCAATTATGGAACGTATCGAAGAAAGAACATACGGAAACAGCAAAACGTATTATCCAATGCCAGGACTTTCAGCACAAAACTGGTTCTTCTATAAAGAAGCATACGATATGGACATGTTTAAAGTGGTCGATATGATCGCAACCATTCAGCAGCACGTCGATCAAGGAATCAGCTTTACATTATTCCTAAAAGATACGATGACAACGCGTGACTTAAATCGCATCGATCTTTATGCACACCATAAAGGCATTAAGACACTTTATTATGCAAGAACGAAGGATACAGGGCAGGAAGGCTGTCTTTCTTGTGTTGTTTGATTAAAGGAGAGTTTAACGTGACAAAAATTTATGATGCAGCCAACTGGTCAAAACACGAAGACGATTTTACACAAATGTTTTACAACCAAAACGTCAAGCAATTCTGGCTTCCAGAGGAGATTTCCTTAAACGGGGATCTCTTAACATGGAAATATTTAGGTGAAAAAGAGCAGGATACGTACATGAAGGTACTGGCTGGGCTGACGTTACTTGATACAGAACAAGGAAATACAGGAATGCCGATAGTGGCTGAACATGTGGACGGTCATCAGCGTAAAGCCGTGTTAAACTTTATGGCCATGATGGAAAATGCCGTGCATGCAAAATCATACTCAAATATCTTCATGACACTTGCACCGACTGAAACGATTAGTGAAGTATTTGAATGGGTCAAGAAAAATAAATTCTTGCAAAAAAAAGCAGATATGATTGTAGGTCTGTACCGTTCCATTCAAAAGGATGACCCGATTTCATTATTTAAAGCAATGGTTGCTTCAGTGTATTTAGAAAGCTTCCTATTCTATAGCGGCTTTTACTACCCGCTATATTTCTATGGTCAAGGAAAGCTCATGCAAAGTGGTGAAATCATTAACTTGATTTTGCGCGATGAAGCGATTCACGGTGTGTATGTTGGATTATTAGCACAAGAAATTTACAACAAACAAACACCAGACGTGCAAAAAGAGCTTTATGATTTCTCTATCGATCTGCTTAATGAGCTTTATGAAAATGAACTTCATTACACTGAGGATATTTATGACCAAGTCAATTTATCGCATGATGTGAAAAAGTTCATTCGTTACAATGCCAATAAAGCGTTAATGAACCTTGGATTTGCCCCTTACTTTGAAGAAGAAGAGATCAACCCAATTGTATTGAACGGACTCAATACAAAAACAAAGTCACATGACTTCTTCTCAATGAAAGGGAACGGCTACAAAAAGGCAACAGTTGAGCCGTTAAAAGATGACGATTTCTTCTTTGGAGATGAATCATAAGAAAGCGTAAAAGTCAAAACGCATCACTCGTTTTGGCTTTTTGCCATTTCTAACAATGTGTTACATACTGGAGGTTACCGAACATGGGAAAAATGGACGAAATGATTTTAGTTGCACCGCGCGCACGCGTGTTCCAAAACGAAACACTTGCGTTTAATGGTGTGAATAGTGAAGAGAAAACAATCAGCACCATTATGAAAGAAATCGAAGAGCACTTCGAGCAGATGCGAAGAGGCGATGCAGAAGAAAATCCTGACTTCAAACAGCCGATACCTTATGTCGTGATTAAGCGTGAGGACGAAGTGTATGTATATGAAAGACTTCAAGGCGGGGGAGAGACGCGCTTACATCATAAGTTATCTCTTGGCTTTGGGGGTCATATGAATTTCATTGAAGGAAAAAAATTTGCTGAGATTCTAAAAGAAAATACCGATCGTGAACTGGACGAGGAACTTTCGATTCAAGAGGAAGACAAACTTGAGATGAAAACCCTTGGACTCATTAATGATGATGACAACAGTGTCGGCCGTGTGCACATCGGACTGTTATCAGCCCTTGAATTATCGCCAGGTGCTCATGTAGAAGTAAAAGAAACAGATCAAATCTCAGGCAAATGGATGAAAGTAACAGATTTGAAAAAGCCTGAGTACTTCGATCGTCTTGAAACATGGTCTCAATTTGTCGTGAACATTTTAGCATAATTGGATAGACAACAAACCGGCTCTAAAGATGACTTGAGCCGGTTTGTTTTTTAGATTATTGAAAAACGAATGCGTCGTGACCGGCCTGCTTTAATCGAGCGACGAGGTCATCTGCATTTTGCTTTGAACGGAAAGCGCCAGCTTGGACTCGGTACATGCCGCTATCCAGTACGACCAGCGCTTCAAATCCTTTGGATCTGAGTGTAGCTGCTAGTTCATCCGCATTGGCTTTGACCTTGAAAGCCCCTGCTTGCACTTTATATAGGTTACTTGCTTTTTTTTTCAATTGAAGGGCTTTTTCTAATCCAGTGGCATGAGCACGAGCGATCCCTTGAAGGAAAGTAGCGTTACGGAGCTTATTTGCATCAGCTACCGTATCAATGAAACCGTTTTCAGTTAAAATGGCAGACATAGAAGTTTCCCGCAGAACGTGGAAGTTCGCCGTTTTCTTGCCGCGGTCGGCAAAATCAACGGAGCGGACAATCTCATCATGAAGGGCATTGCGATACGTGGTGGTTGGTGCTGAAACGCCAGGGTACACATAACTTTCAAAACCTGTGCCTCCGCCAGCATTAATATGAATAGACACGAAATAGTCAGCTCCCCAGCTGTTTGCCGCATTCGTACGCTGGGATAACGTGACGGATTGGTCAATTGAACGACTTAAGCGGACGGAAACCCCATCATATTCACTAATCAACATATCTCTCAGAAAAAGCGCAATTTGCAGTGTGATATTTTTCTCCAAAAGTCCATTAGCAGCAGCTCCAGAATCTGTTCCTCCGTGGCCAGGATCAATAAAAATTTTCACCATCTATTCATCACCTCGTCTTTATTTTATGAGGAAATAGAAAAATTGCCTGTACAAAATGCGGAAATCATTGAGACTCTTTTCTGCACAATTTGTGATGAAAAAGCGCCATTTTTCTAAGAAAAAACAAATTGTTGGTTTGTCCGCCCGAAATGGATGAATACAATGGAAATAGCACATCATTTCCTGGGAAACCGCACAATCCCCTACAATAACCGGTATCTCGGGTCATTTTGACAGTAAACAGATGCTAGTGCGGGCGATTGTCACGATTACAGCTCCACCCGAATAGATTAAAGAGAGAAGAGCGAGAGGTGAATACGTTGGAGCGAGCTGTCACATATAAAAATAACGGCCAAATCAACATTATACTTAATGGACAGAAGCAAGTATTGGTTGATGCAGATTCAGAGGCAGAATACTTAGAGACCTTGCAAAAAAATGAGGCCAAACACAGCATCTTACGAGAAATAGAACGAGAAATGAACAGCCTTGTCGGGATGGAAGAAATGAAACGAAACATAAAAGAAATTTATGCTTGGATTTTTGTCAATCAAAAAAGACAAGAACAAGGATTAAAGGTAGGAAAACAAGCGCTTCATATGATGTTTAAAGGAAATCCTGGCACAGGGAAAACAACGGTTGCACGGCTTGTCGGGAAGCTTTTCTTTGAAATGAATGTTCTTTCAAAGGGGCACTTAATTGAAGCAGAACGAGGAGATCTGGTTGGAGAATACATTGGACATACAGCTCAAAAAACAAGAGATTTGATTAAAAAATCACTAGGCGGCATTTTGTTCATCGATGAAGCCTATTCTCTTGCCCGCGGAGGAGAGAAGGATTTCGGGAAAGAAGCCATTGATACCCTTGTAAAACATATGGAGGATAAGCAGCATGAATTCATCCTCATCTTAGCTGGATACTCCAAGGAAATGGATCATTTTCTTTCTCTAAATCCTGGTCTGCAATCGAGATTTCCGATCAATATCAACTTCCCTGATTATACGGTCGATCAGCTGATGGATATTGCAAAACGAATGATGGCCGATCGGGAATATGTCTTTACCCAAGAGGCAGAATGGAAACTGCGAGACTATTTAATGCACATCAAGAGCACAACGAGTCCTGCCAAATTCAGCAACGGCCGTTTTGTGCGAAACACCATTGAAAAAGCGATTCGAACTCAGGCGATGAGGCTGCTTCTTGTGGATCATTATGATAAAAAAGACTTACTTACGATTAAAAGCCATGATCTGCAAATGAAAGAGGATACGCCTTCTTGAAATGGCGTATCCTTTTTGTAAAGAGACAAGAAATTAAACCTTCCGAATGGTGGTATACGTGTGGTGTGTTTGGTATGATGGTACTACTGAAACTTAAGTACAGAAAGGAAACAACTGACGTTGAATGAACATGAAATGATCGAAAAAGCGATCCTTGTCGGCTGTCAACTGCCGCATATAACGGATGAACGCTTTCAATATTCTATGGAAGAATTAGCTTCCTTAACCAAAACAGCTGGCGGTGAAGCTGTCAGCATCATGACGCAAAAAAGAAATAGACAAGACAGCGCGACTTACATCGGGAAAGGGAAAGTGGAAGAGCTTGAAGTGCTTTGCGACGAGTTAGACTGTGACGTTATTATTTTTAACGACGAGCTTTCGCCTAGCCAGTTAAAAGCTTTGGCGACTGCCTTAGATGTGAAAATTATTGACCGTACGCAATTGATTCTAGACATCTTTGCCAAAAGAGCCCGTACAAGAGAGGGGAAGCTGCAAATAGAGCTTGCCCAGCTTCAGTATGCCTTGCCGAGACTGAGCGGACAAGGGATCAGCCTTTCAAGACAAGGCGGCGGAATTGGCGCAAGAGGTCCAGGTGAAACAAAACTTGAAACAGACAGACGTCATATTCGAAACCGCATACACGAAATTCACGGACAACTGTCTGCAGTCAAAGAACATCGCACGAGATACCGGGAACGACGGAAGAAAAATGGCGTATTCCAAATCGCTATTGTCGGGTACACAAATGCCGGGAAATCAACATTGTTTAACCAGTTAACAGAAGCGGATAGCCATGAAGAAGATTTGCTGTTTGCCACACTTGACCCAATGACGCGTAAAATGACACTTGAATCTGGCTACAGTGTACTGATTTCCGATACAGTTGGTTTTATTCAAGACCTTCCAACCACACTGATTGCAGCATTTCGTTCCACTCTTGAAGAAGTAAAAGAAGCAGACTATTTGCTTCATGTGATCGATTCTTCAAATGAGGATTATGAAGGGCATGAACGAACGGTTCATAAGCTTTTAGAAGAATTAGAAGCTGACCGTATTCCGATGCTGACTGTCTATAACAAAAAAGACCAAATCCGGCCGGATTTTATCCCTTCCTCAAAGCAGCGCCACATTTTAATCAGTGCTAGGCGCGAGGAAGATGTGAAGCGGTTAAAAGCGGATATCATGGCTGAACTGAAAAAAGATTTTTTAAAGCCATATCATGTAAGAATTCCGGCATATGAAGGGAAACTCATATCTGCCTTGAAGTCAGAAACCTTGGTGGAATCACTGGAATTTCAAAAGGAAGCAGAGCTTTATGACATCACTGGATTTAGTGGTGAGGAGCAAACCATATTAGGACAAATCAAGAAGTATATGTTGTAGGAAAGGAATTAAATCACGATGTTTCACACTTTAAAACATGGCACCATTTTAGAAAAAATAGCAGCAGAAGCAGAACAAGACATTTCACAAATACATCAGCAAATTGATCGAAAGAGCGAACAAAATGAGTGGCGGGTTCTTGAAAGCTACCGGAAACATAAAGTCAGTGACTCTCATTTTAACCCGACAACTGGTTATGGCTACGATGATATGGGAAGAGACACGTTAGAAAAGATCTATGCGGATGTATTTGGAGGGGAAAGCGCTCTTGTACGCCCGCAGATCATTTCTGGAACACATGCCATTTCCATCGCCTTATTTGGTGTGCTAAGACCTGGTGATGAATTAATCTACATGACGGGGAAACCTTACGATACCCTAGAAGAGATTGTTGGGATTCGCGGCAAAGAAGGGACAGGCTCATTAAAAGATTTTCAGATCGATTACAAAGCCATTGATTTGCGTCAAGATGGATCTGTCGATTTCGACAAAGTCAAAGAATCTATTTCCCAAAAAACAAAAGTCATCGGGATTCAGCGTTCTAAAGGCTATGCGTCAAGACCATCCTTTACAATAGAAGAAATTGAACAAATGATTTCATTTGTGAAAGACATCAATGAGGACATCATTGTATTTGTTGACAACTGTTATGGTGAATTTACTGAATTACAAGAGCCGTGTCATGTGGGTGCAGACCTTATGGCAGGTTCGCTCATTAAAAACCCAGGCGGCGGCCTTGCCAAAACGGGCGGCTACATTATTGGAAAAGAAAAATGGGTAGAAGCTTGTTCTTATCGAATGACATCTCCAGGCATCGGCAGTGAAGCGGGTGCATCGCTGTATGCGCTCCAGGAAATGTATCAAGGATTTTTCTTAGCACCGCATGTTGTTGCACAAAGTTTAAAAGGTGCCGTGTTTACAGCGCGTTTTCTTGAAAAACTCGGGTTCCAAACAAACCCGTCGTGGAATGCGAAAAGAACCGACTTGATTCAATCTGTAGAATTTGGAGACCCTAAAAAAATGATTGCATTTTGTCAGGCCATTCAATATGCATCACCGATTAACAGTCATGTCACACCTCATGCGAGCTATATGCCTGGATACGAGGACGATGTTATTATGGCAGCGGGCACATTTGTCCAAGGAGCCAGCATTGAATTATCAGCTGATGGTCCAATTAGACCGCCTTACACAGCCTATGTTCAGGGTGGTCTCACGTACGCCCATGTGAAAAATGCCATTTGCAGTGCTGTAGATGCCTTACTAGAGCAAGGTTTTATTGAAGTGCCTGCTCGATAAAAAAATCCATGTTAATATTCCTAACATTTCGTTGACACATAATATAACATGACATATAATAAATTTAAGCAAAGAGGAGGAGACAGTTGAGATGAGTGATAACATTCGCCGCTCAATGCCTTTATTCCCAATTGGGATTGTCATGCAGCTAACAGAATTATCTGCAAGACAAATTCGCTATTATGAGGAAAATGGTTTAGTATTTCCAGCTAGAAGTGATGGGAATCGCCGATTATTTTCTTTCCATGATGTTGATAAATTACTAGAAATCAAAAACCTCATCGAACAAGGTGTAAACATGGCAGGAATCAAAAAACTTTTTGCCAAAGCTGAGGCAGAAAATCCATCGTCTGAAACAAAGACAGAGGAGAAAACCACAGCGAAGCACAACTTGACAGATGATGAACTCAGGAAGCTACTGAAGAAGGAACTCATTCAGGCTGGACGTTTCCAACAAGGAACGACCTTTAGGCAGGGGGATATGTCAAGGTTCTTCCGTTAACCAATTAGCAAAAGCATTGCTATACACATTTTACCTTTTGTAGGGGAGGAGTTTTACGAAATGGCAAAGTACACAAGAGAAGATATCGTAAAATTAGTAAATGAGGAAAACGTAAAGTACATCCGTCTGCAATTTACAGACATTCTCGGAACAATTAAAAATGTTGAGATTCCTGTGAGCCAGTTAGAAAAAGCTCTCGATAACAAATGTATGTTTGATGGTTCATCTATTGAAGGGTTTGTACGTATTGAAGAATCAGATATGTACCTATATCCAGATCTAAACACGTTTGTTATTTTCCCTTGGACAGCAGAAAAAGGTAAAGTTGCACGCTTTATTTGTGACATTTATAAGCCAGACGGAACACCATTTGATGGAGACCCTCGTAACAACTTAAAGCGTATCTTAAAGGAAATGGAAGAACTAGGATTTAGTGATTTCAACCTTGGACCTGAGCCAGAATTCTTCTTATTTAAATTAGACGAAAAAGGCGAGCCAACGCTCGAACTAAACGATAAAGGTGGATACTTTGACCTTGCACCAACAGATTTAGGTGAAAACTGCCGCCGTGACATCGTGCTTGAGCTTGAAGAAATGGGCTTTGAAATTGAAGCTTCTCACCATGAAGTAGCACCTGGTCAGCATGAAATTGATTTCAAATATGCAGGCGCCATCCGTTCTTGTGATGACATTCAAACGTTCAAGCTTGTTGTGAAAACAATCGCTAGAAAGCACGGACTTCATGCGACATTCATGCCAAAACCATTGTTCGGTGTAAACGGATCTGGTATGCACTGTAACCTATCATTATTTAAAAATGGTAAAAACGCATTCTTTGATGAGAAAGCAGACTTACAATTAAGCGAGACGGCTAGACACTTTATCGCAGGTATTGTGAAGCACGCAACAAGCTTCACAGCGGTCACAAACCCGACGGTGAACTCTTACAAACGTCTTGTTCCTGGCTATGAAGCACCTTGCTACGTAGCATGGAGTGCACAAAACCGCAGCCCATTGATTCGTATTCCAGCATCACGCGGCATTAGCACACGTGTAGAAGTACGCAGTGTAGACCCATCTGCAAACCCATACCTTGCACTAAGCGTATTACTTGCAGCAGGTCTAGACGGAATCAAAAACAAACTAGACGCACCAGCGCCAATCGACAGAAACATCTATGTCATGGACAAAGAAGAGCGCCTTGAAAACGGCATCGCTGACTTACCTGCAACACTTGCAGAAGCACTTGAGCTGCTCAAGTCAAACGAAGTCATGATCAACGCACTAGGCGATCACTTATTCGAGCACTTCATCGAATCAAAAGAAATCGAATGGGATATGTTTAGAACCCAAGTACACCCATGGGAACGCGATCAGTATATGTCTCAGTATTAATAAAGAAAACCCCTTGGAGCCATTGGCTTCAGGGGGTTTTTATTTAATTAGTTGGTCTTGTGATATTTTCATGCATATTTCACTTTTAATAATCGAAAGAGCCACTTCTTATGCAGAAGTGGCTCTATGTTATTTATGACTAAAATAACTCAAGGTACTATTAATAATTAAGGTGATCACAGATGCAATCAGTAAAGATATACTGATTGCACCCAGTCCTAAACCTTCCCACTTTCCTACGAAAAAACTTATTAATAATAAGATAATACTGATGAGAATGAGAATCGATGGTATTCCATACTGTAAAGGTGCATTCTTTCTTTTAAAGATCAAAGAAACACCCAATATAACAATCGTAAGGATAACTGTTAGCAGCCAAAATGATGACATTTATTGACCTTCCTTCTTTTAAAAATATATGAAATTATTTTATTTCCTCATCCATTACTTTCTTATACTTTTCAAATTCAGAATCTTTCATTTCACCGTTCATTTGTAATAAAAAGTTTCCTTTTGAATAGGTGTGAGAGAAGAACATAGATCCAGCATTGCCTAACTCATCATAATAAGATTTCGCCTGCTGTAAATCAGTTTCATTTCCGAATTTAAAAATCCTTCCACCAGCATTTTCACCTAAGGAAGGAATAAGAATTCTTTTTCCTTCTTCTCTTATATTTCCAAACTCTTTTTGTTTAAGATCAGATGGTTTTTCTGCTTCAAGCCCAGCACTTTTAAAAGCTTCAATAATATTGGCTGTCGTGAGCTGTTTTTCATTTGATGCTGCGCTACTGCAAGCTGTTAGCATCATTAAACAAATAAAAATGAATATAGATAATTTCTTCATATTGGATCCTCCTGATTTTTAGGTGCAAAGGAAATTTTACATGAAGTACCTTCTTTTTACTATCGTTTCGACAAAAATAGACATTGCGAATGACTAAGTAACAAATATTCTTCTTTTATTTTGACTAAATTGTCAAATATACTCATCAAGATGGTATACTTATGTGCATATTTTACTAGGAGGCATCACCTTGAAATTATTTTGGGAAATAGACGAGGAAGGTTACTATACGTTAAAAAAGATCAACGAAGCAGAAATAGCTAAAGCTGAAAAGAAACTTGGAATCACTTTGCCAGATACATATAAAAAGCTCATATTAGAACAGAATGGTGGTTATACCATTCATAATGCTTTTCCAACCACTCACTCTAATTCATGGGCTGAGGATCATATTCAATTTAATCACCTGCTGGGAATTGCTGAAGATGAAGGAATTATGGATAGTGCCTATTTGATAAAAGAGTGGGAGCTGCCAGAAGGGCTTGTTTTGATCAACGGGGATGGCCATACTTGGGTAGCGATGGATTATCGAAAAACGAAAGAGAATCCTGCAATTCATTATTTTGATGTTGAGATGGAAGAAGACTTTAAGTTAGCAGATTCCTTTGATGAATTCATTGAGGGGCTTTATACAGCTAAGTACAGTGTTGATGAGGAAGCAGCAGAGGGTGAATATGAGCTTCCTGAAGAGCATTTAAGTAAAGAAGAACTTAAAGCCATATTTGAATTGGACGTCCTTGATGAAGATAATCTGTATAAAATTCAATATTATCCGATGGTTGATTTAAACGAAATTGAATGGTTTTTTAAAAAGATGCAATATCACATTGAAAAAACAAAAGATGAAGATGATCTTTATGAAGTAGCTGATACGATTATTAACATTCTCTTATTGAATCCAAATATGCCAATCAATAATAATATTAAAGAACTGATGCAACAAATATCTAATTTCTTACAAAGTAATGAAGATCCACTTGTAGTAAATGTAGGCGAACTTATTCTTATTGAGGTTGAGAGTATTATTTAAGGTGAATTTTTTAAAAAAGAGGTTAAGCAATGAGAGCACCGTATCAAGTATTGATATTTCCTTATATAGAAACTGAAAATTCCATTCAATATGCTATTTTTCATCGAAGAGATTATGGTTATTGGCAAGGAATTGCTGGTGGTGGAGAAGATAGTGAGACTCCTATTGAAGCAGCAAAACGGGAAGCGTTTGAAGAGGCTGGTATTATAAGAGAATGTCCATATATAAAACTCGATTCTGTGTCTTCACTACCCGTAGAGGATGTAGTTGGTGAATTTCTTTGGGGAAAAGATGTTTATGTGATAAAAGAATTTTCTTTTGGCGTTAAAGTTTCTACAAAAAATATTAAATTATCTAAAGAACACGTTGATTATAAATGGGTGTGTTTTGAGGAAGCGGTAACTCTTTTAAAATGGGATAGTAACAAAACAGCTTTGTGGGAACTAAACAAAAGGCTATCAAAGTGTGAGCTGAAAAGCCAATAATTGAGCGGAAATTAATCGAAAAGCTTTGGACATTACCTCTATAGCAAAGCTTTTTCCTTAAACAATATCTCAAAGCGCAAAATTAAAACAGACCCTACATGGTCTGTTCTTTATGGGGACGGATTGGGGACGAACTCTTTCAGTTTTTTCTTCAGAAATTCACCTTTTTTATCAGAAAGGCTCATCATAGAACCTTATTAAATGAGTCTTTTCCAAAGTAATTTTGTTCTCTTCGGTAGATGTCATTCACCTTGACAGAGTAGAGGTTGCTGACTCGTGCTTAAAGCATAGCTTTGAGAGTATGTTCATTTCATGCTCCTTTAATACCCACAAAACACCTATGAATCACCCGTAATTTCATTTTATGATTTGTATTATTTTTTTAAGAGGAAAATCTCTATAAATCAAGGTTTATAATAGAATAGGTTATAATCCGCACCCATACACCCATGGGAACGCGATCAGTATATGTCTCAGTATTAATAAAAAAAGCCCTTGAAGCCATTTGCTTCAGTGTTTTAAAAAAGAGAATAAGTGTTCCTATAGAAAATGTTTTATAGTTGTTTCTACACCACTAAATTCAATATCACTTCTAAGCAATCATGTTTTGTAGAGGAAACGCTTCTTCTATGTAATAAATCTACCTTAGAAAACACTTGTTACTTCTTGTGTTACAGTATACCTATACTGCCATGTCATTCCTATTTTAATGCGTTCTACACAAAACATACCTTTTATAAATACACACTATTGTATTTTGCGGGATACCGAAAACTTTTATAATAAACATCTTGTCTTTACATATGTTGTAAATATCATGTTAAAATTATACAAAGGAAATGATAGCAAGGGGGTAATGGAATGTCGAATTTGATTTCTTCTGTCGATGTAGCAAACACTCTCAACAAATGGTATTTACATATTAAAAAGAGGGAAGTTTCACAAGCAGTAGAGTTGAGGGATGAGATTCAAGATATGTTAGGCGAAATGGAAGAAAATCAAGATGTTTTACTCTATTTCAATATTCTTGATTACAGGTTTAAGGTGCTTATGGAAGATTTAGTTGGGCAACCAACCATAACAGAAAGTGAAAGAGTCAAAACAGATGACATGCTAAGGTTTTACTTTTATCTTTTTAAAGGTATGTATGAGAGTGCAAAGAATAACTATTCAGAAGCTCTAGTCCTATTCAGAGTAGCTGAGAGACAACTGGACAAGGTACATGATGAAATTGAAAAGGCTGAGTTCCATTATAAAATTGGTACACTCTACTATTTCAATAAGGTCACGCTCCTTTCTCACCATCATCTACAAACAGCAAAGGACATCTACAAGGGTCATGAAGGCTACAGCATACAGACCATAAACTGTAATATGTTGTTGGCACTGAATTTGATTGATGATGGTAGACTAGACAAAGCTGAAAAAATGCTTTTGGATTGTGTTGAGAGACTGATTGAAAAGAACGATAAGAGATTGTTAGCGTTAGCTTATTATGATCTAGGCTTTCTAAAAATTCAGGATGACCACCATATAGAAGCAATTGAATATTTCAACAAAGCAATTTCCGCAGATGATCTAAAACAGTCAGCTCCCGTTTCATACTTACAATGTGCGTATGAATTTGCAAGATCAAGCTATAAATCAAATCAGTTGGATCAGGCAATAAGTTGGGTTGCTGAGGGGAAAACCTTTTCTAAAGAACAGCAGAACACAAACTTTATTTTAAAATTCAATATCCTTGAGAAATGTTATACAACACCACAGGAAAGCTATGAGGACATTAAGAAAGAACTAGGTCTTTTGGAAGGAAGAAAAGCATATGTTGATATAGAGTCTTTAGCTCCTGATGTTGCCTCCATTTATAAGAAGTTAAATCTTTATGAAGAAAGTAACTATTTCTTGGAATTGGCTTTAAAATCTTGTACGCTTATAGGAAAGGAGGTCATATGATCATGAAAAAAATAATGATGATGATTACTACTGCTTTGCTATTAGGTACAATTCTTGGAATGCCTGTTGTACAACAAACTCAGGCAGATGCTAAAAATGAGATAGTGTTACTTTCCTCAAGAGGTGCAGGATCATAAAAGGGATAGGGTTTTAATCCATCACTGTGGAGGATAATTGGTTAAAAAACGATAAAGTGGATTAAAGTGTCAGTCTCCTTATGGTATAAAAGAATATGCCATAAAGGAGTCTTTTTTATATGAAAATATTAGGTGCTCCATTTGCTTTGATGGCAGCGTATAGAGATACTAAAAAAACAAATGAATGTATTAAGCTTTTTGAAGAGGAAACTTTCAGTGTCAGTTAGAGGAACTCTGGGTATTACCCAATCTCACTGTATATATTTATGCGAGAGGTGTATAAAGCATGGGATTCTGAAAAAACGAAAAAAAATTTATGAAGAATTTCAGGATGTTTTTATGAAGAAAGAGAAGAAAACAATTTGAGATAAAAATAAATATAGAACATACTTTCAATTTTGTTACTTAAATCCTAAATATGGCACTGACTGTAGAATGTTAAGACTGATTGTTTTATAATTTCACGGTAACATAACTTTCTCTGGATTGTAATTAAAAGTATAAAACGTAAGTGAATGTATATCGGGGGATTTGGATGATAAAAAAAGAAGTTTTTCAAATAGTTTTGTTTACAGGCCTTTTGGCAATTTTTCTTTATCAAGGTGTACAAAGAGATTTTCCTTTTGAATATCTGATTACATTAGTTACATGCTATGTTGCAGTGATAGTTTATAGAATTATAAAAGTAATGAAATATAAAAAGGAGCAAAGTACCGTTAAGTAGTTTGAGCTATTTTTGTTTGCGGTGTCCGCAATCACTATTGGGATCAGACGTTTGAGGTCATGGCTCTTTGGCATGTTGACATTAAGAATTATATAATGAACTAAAATTTAACTTCAGAGGTGCTTTTGAATGTCTATTCAAGTGGATGATGATGATGTTTTAGAGATGTGTAATATATATGCTCAAGAAACTCATCACAGAGAAGCATTGATTTTAGGAAACAGGAAGGGTCTATTGGAATTAAAAAATGCGATAGATCAGGCTTTAAAAACTGGTAGTGCTGTTGCAAATTTATACCCATCTGATTTTGAAGGGTATGAAACTTGTATTGCTCTAGTGGATGATGAAAAGCAGTTTGAGAAATTAATTACTCCTTATGTAGAGGAATATACACAAGATGATGATGCGATTGATCCAATTGATATTATTAAAGACTACGATTCCAAAAAAGAAAAACCCTTATAATAGGGTTTTTCTTTTTTTAGTGGAGTATAGTTTAACCTTTTTTAGCTTTATGTTTACTTGGAGTAAGGGATGGAGAAAGTTCTTTCTTTACATGTAGGTGTGAAAATAAATGAATGGTAAACAGAATATAGCTTTGTATATGGAGATAGATAAGAGAAGAGTGAAGCCCTTCTCTTTATTAAGGATTCCTTATTAATTCCTATTGATAACAGCATCTCATTCAATGAGTATGTTCAAATCCTTCAAAATTGGTTAAAAAACGATAAAGTGGATTAAAGTGTCAGACTCCTTATGGTATTCTAGTAAAAGAATATGCCATAAAAGGAGTCTTTTTTATATGAAAATATTAGATGCTCCATCTTTACTATCAGCTGTAGAACAGAGATCAAAGGCCTATCATGAGCTTCAAGAAGAAGTGAAACTTGTGAAAAAAGCATTAAAAAGTGTGTCAGGGTTAGGTGATGAATTTACTGGAAAAGGTGCAGACAATATCAAATCTTTTTATGAGGATCTTGCGCTGTACACAGACGCTTATCTTGATTTTATCGATATGCAAAAGGCTTTTTTAGATGGAGTCAAAGGAAAGCTTGATGATGAATCATTAGGCGGGAGTACTTTTATTGATGAGCACTTTTTAGACACTCAATTGAAACAAGGGATTCAAAACAATAAAGATATGGTCAAAGAACAAAAAGAGGCTCTTTCCACTATTTTTGACGATATCAGTGATTTAATTGAATTACATATTTTTTCAAGTAAAGAGGTCAATGAACATTTAGATGATGCGAACAAAAAAAGAAAAGAGACCATTGAAGTTTTACATCAAATAGACAATGATTTAAAAACGGAATACGCAAAGTCAGAAGCGGTTGAGAACCACCTCAACACTTTTTATGCAAAGATGATGGCTGCTACTGGAAAAGGAAAGAATGCGCAGCCAATGTATTATGATGCAAAAGCATTTCATGAGACAGACGTGTACAAGAACCATGATCAGATTGATGCTCAAGTGAAAGCCTATTTAAAGGTGAAAAAAGATGAAAAAGAAAAACGAAGAATCAAAGAACTGAAAGAAAAGCTCAATGATCCTTCGTGTCTATCAGAAGCGAAGTACTTTGAGATTGTAGATGAGATCGGTTATGAGAATCTCACATATGATCAAAAAATGTATTACAGCCAGCTTCTCCAAATCAAAGCACAGGAAGAAGCATCGGAGGTATTTGTTGATAGTGTAAAAGGTGCTGCAGTGGGTCTATATGATGTGGCAAAAGATACAGTAGTTGGTATCTACGATCTTGTGACAGATCCTGGAGGTGCCGTTGAATCAGTCGTAACGGCTGTTTCTCATCCAATTGAAACGTCGAAAGCGATTGGAAAGTCGATTTCAGACTCATTCCAAAAAGAGGTCATAGATGGTGATGCGTATTCGCGGTCACACTGGTTCGCCTATGCGACTGGTTCTCTTGCAGAAATTGTCTTTGGTTCTAAAGGGGCAGGAGCCATCACAAAAACAGGGACAACAGCGGCCAAAACAACAGTGAAGAAAAGCCTTGAACAAGGAGCAAAATCATTAGATAGAGTCTCTATTCCGAATCTAATGCCATATTCACCAAAGTTTCAACTAGCAGGTGGAGGGAAACTCCCTTATAACGTGTTTGACGGAGAAAACCTCAAAAATAAACTCCTCTCCATGGCAAAGCGTCTAGACAACAACTCAGGATACGGTATCTCTCAGACAGGCAGAAGATTACCAGCACCCAAATCACCACCGACCGTTGTCAGTTACGGAGATCACTATGTGCGATGGAAACGCAAAAAGGTATTAAAACCGAATGTCGTTTATTCAACAAAGCAAGGTTACACCTACACAACAGATCACTATGGTCGCATTGTCAAAGTAGAAGCAAATAATTTAAAATATGGAGAGGTCAAAAGAAACCAATATGCTCAATCCAATTCAGGTAAGCCGGATCGATTATTAAAAGATGATGGAGGTCATTTAATTGCCTCTATTTTTAAAGGGTCTGGAGATATTGATAATCTTGTACCAATGAGTTCACAAATTAATCGAAGTGGCGGGAAATGGTATGAGATGGAGCAAAGATGGTTGAAGGCATTGAGGGCTGATCCACCTAAACATGTAGAAGTTAGCATTGAACCTATCTATAAAGATGATTCCTTAAGACCAGATAGTTTCGTCATCGAATATAACATTGGAAAACGATCCTATCTTGAAAAAATTAAGAATCAACCTGGAGGCTAAAGATAATGGAAGGATTAGAATTGAATTATAAAAAAATAGCAGAAGCAATTAATGAAATGATTCCATGTGATTGGGATAAAGTTTGGATGTATGCAGAAATATTGGATGATTCAGCAGGAATTACCTTTTATTTTACTGAACCTAATAATGAAGAAAGAGTCTATGGTCACGATATTCCAAAACGATATAGTGTAAGTAACTCTACATATAAACATTTATTTGTCGAGCTCAGTGAAATTCTTGAAGAGTTGAAGAAGGAATATATAAAAAATGGTCTAGGTGCTTGGACAACAGCTACTCTCGAGTTGGAGAAATCGGGTAAATTCTCAACTGATTTTGGATACGAAGATGTTTATTCTTTAGGTATTGACAATGTACAAAGAATAGCCGTTTGGGAATACGAAACGTTCGGATTTCTACCTGAAGATGAGGAAGATAAAGAAGCTGTGCTAAATTATTTGAAAAATAAAGAAGAAAATAACAAATAGTAAATGACCCTCCAAATAAATGAAGGAGGGTTTTTGTAATTCATTAGAATTTCTCATTTTACCTATTTAACCGATAAACCGTCACTTCACACTCACCAAGGACCTCTTCTATCATCTCTCGAACAACCGTCCAATCGCCACCTGCCAAGCCGCAGCCGATCCCATAAGGAATGGCGATAGAATGAAGGGGATTCTCTTCATTTAGATTTGTCACTGTCTGTTTTAGATGTTCAAAGCAGCTGCGTAATGCGTCGTCATCTGTTTGTTTTGTTTTTCTTCCGTATCCAACTTGGGCGAATAAGTTGGCAATGGTTTTTCCGTCGCTCGTTGTGATGAACTGGACGGAGCTTAATAAATCATCTCCTTGTTCTGCACATAAACGTTTATAGTCTTTATACACATTTGGGTATTTGCTTTTGATTTGCTTTGCTAATCCTGCTCCCATGACACCCTTACAGTTCACCTGATGACAGATGATGTCTTCTTTTGCCTCTAAGATGTTGCCTTCTACCGTTTTAATCATTTTAAGTCATCCCTTTTTGATAAAATAGAAACTTATGTTCTATTATAGCAGTTTTGATGACGTTATTTCATTGCAAAATGCACTTGGACTTTTAAAAATAAGTACGGTCAGAGTGTCAAAAACAGTGTATGCCATCTAAAAGAGTCAAAGATAAAGAACAAACAGTCAGGAGAGCCTTGTGGATAAAATAGAAACAAATCGGTTAATTCTTAGACGGTTTATTGGCCGCTATCACAAAAGGGCGTTAGCCTGCTTCTGTCAGGCTATGAATGGGTGGAGCAGAAATGGACAGGAGAGAGAACCAAATAATATGTAAGTCCACGAAAAAACACCCCAATCTGTTATGACATCAGATCGGGGTGTTTATTATTTTCGCCAAAATGTGGAACAATCTGCTTTGTCTTCAATGTTAAATTCGATGATTTTTTTTAACAGAGGATAGTCAATCGGTAAGCTTTCCTTCATCCGAAACATCTTTTTTCCATGGTCATAACCAGCTTGTACAATATCTGCTGAAAAGTGATCAATCCCTTTTCCTTCTGGAGCAACAGAAATGTGGTGTTTTGCGACGCTAAATCCAATAATAAATGTGCCATGATCTGTGAACATGGGCTGATTCCAAGCAATTTTTGGCTCTAATTGAGGGAATGTGTCTGAAATCCATTGTAAGATGTCTTGCATGCGCTGTTTCAGCTCTGGATGACCGATATTGCTTACATATTCTTCAAAAACCTGCATTGTTTTCATCCTCCATATTCATCAAGCCTCAGACGGGATTCGAACCCGCACTCCTTTCGTAAGCATAGGCTAGGGGGGCAACACGCTTCCCTACGGAATTTCACCGACAGGAGTTTCACCTGTCTCAGCTTATTTGCTTTTCGGTGCTTCTGAAACCCTTGCCTTGCGACCCGCCAGCTACAATTGTTTTACGGCGCTCTTCCCTTCTAGAGCTACTGAGGCACGGAAAGTTCTTGTTCATATTATATAGAGAAACTTGAAAAATGAAAAGCTATGCTCATCATCTAATCCAATCGCACAAAATAGTCAAAGGCACATATGATAAAAGACCATATAGTTATGTATACAGCATGGAATTGGGCTGATTGTAAGTGACAAACCTGTTGATGAGTAAACTAAAAGAGATAAACAATCAAACAAAATTAGAAGGCTTTACTCACAAACGTTCGATGAGTTCTCCCTTTTTGCTCACCATGGAAGATGGGGAACCTTTTTACTCATGGGTGTTTTTTGAAAGAAGTGTGTTTAAGACTTGCTATTTTTCTTTGAGTTCTATCAATGAAAAGCAGAATTGTGTGGTGTTGGAACTTCTTGTACCGTGCTGCAATAGATCAACATGCTCTCAAAAAGTTTTGTATCGATCCAGTTCGAAAATTCTTGTAGATCTTTCTTTTTTATGTGGAATCATTGAAGTAGAGCTTCCTGTATATGATGCGCTTATTTTAAAAAACATAGAATCTCACCACATCTTTCTTTGTTTTTCCACAACGCCCAGTTCGGTGGAAGTATGGCGGAATGGAACAAAATTTCTCAATACGGCAACTGTTGTGTTGCATCATCAAGATCATCAGGATGTACCAGTCGCAATTAGGATTCAAACTGGTACATTTTGTTATGATCTTCTTGTCCAAAAAGGAGAAAGTCGTGCGATTACTGTGAAAGATGTGAAATTTATCTTGAAATCTCCATCAACTGAAAATGTGCAAGCACGATTAGACATGCAAATCAACATGGTGCAAAGAAGAAAAATAAAGCTTTGAAGCTGTGATAATCGCACAATCATCCAATATCAATGGATCATAGTCTATCAAGACTAGGTTGAAGGAGGGTTAAAATGGCTATTTTAGGCGGATGTAGTAATGAACAAGCGGGCTTTGTAAATGATGCAGTATGCTTCACACTTGATTTAGCAGCAGCAGCTGATGCAGTTGTCGTCTGGACAGATGGAACACCTTATGTCATAAACGGAACCATCATGGTGGAAAACAATGGGATTGTGGCTGTAGCACCTACTGTGGCTTTAGAGGTAAACGGTACAGCAGTTCCTGATTTCACGGTACCGCCAGGAGAGAGTCGATCCATTACGCTCAGTGATCTGAACTCGATTGGGATTTTAGCTACTGGTGGAACCTCGACTGGAAGTATTGTCGTTTCGTTTTCTCTCAATTATCAGTATTAGTGTGTATGTCTTGAAGATTCCACAGTTTGAAAGTAGTGAGAGACATGTGCGCCCAACTTAATATGTGTGGAGGAATAACCGGCCCGACTGGAGCCACAGGTCCAACGGGAGTAACTGGCGCAACAGGGACAACAGGAGCCACGGGTTCAACAGGAGTAACCGGTGCAACGGGAGCCACGGGTTCAACCGGAGTAACTGGCGCAACGGGAGCCACAGGTTCAACAGGAGTAACTGGCTCAACGGGAGCCACGGGTTCAACCGGAGTAACCGGCGCAACCGGCTCGACGGGTCCAACAGGAGCCACAGGTTCAACAGGAGTAACCGGGGCAACAGGAGCCACGGGTTCAACCGGAGTAACTGGCCCAACGGGAGCCACAGGTCCAACCGGTGCAACGGGCACAACTGGAGCCACAGGTCCAACGGGAGTAACTGGCTCAACCGGAGCAACAGGTGACACAGGTCCAACCGGTACTAGTTTAACAACTAACTCGATGTACGCATCCAATACGTCGGGAAGTACGGTGCTGGTTGTTTTAGGCGGAACGGCAGTGACGCTGCCTAATAACCAAAGTTTAGATGGATTTACCGTTAGTGGTGGTAATACGGTGTTTACTGTACCTGTTTCAGGACGGTATTTCATCACGTATCAAGTAAATACAAACGCTGCACTTCTGGCAGGAACAAGGGTAATTAACAACGGAACCCCCATAGCAGGGTCTATTTTAACGCCCGCTTTATCTACATCTACCTACAATGTATCTCTCGTTACAACACTTGCAGCAGGGAATCAAATATCTCTTCAAATATTTGGTTTAGTCGCAACCGTAGTATTACTTGGCGGGGGATCTGTCGGAGCGGCATTAACCATTATCAGATTGGAATAATAACAAAAAGCCCAATAAGGGCTTTTTTTCAATTCAACCGTGCCTTTTGATAGAAAAAAGACGGAATTTTTAGTGTATACATCATTGACTAGGAGAAAGAAACGCAATAACAAAGGAATCGGTTATTGAAGATTCAAGTGATTCATATTAAAATGATGTCAAATGGACGAATTAGCAATTGCTAATAGAAGTTCCATATTTAGTGAAATCATGTGGTGTAGCTGAAGGCGATTGGGGGTGTAGAATGAGCAAAGTTCCTGTGGCGGAATTGGCATCACTATTAAATGACTGGAACATGGAAATCAAAAAAGATCATGCAGATGAGGCAGAACGGCTATTTGCTAAAGCGAAACAGGCAGTAGAGGAAATTGATGATAATGACATCCTCATGTATTATTCTCTTCTAGAGAAAAGGCATCATATTCTGATGTACAATTTAAGAGGGCAAAAAGGCAATGTTTCAACGAAAAGTATAGAAGGCCATTATGGAAAAAAAGATGATGATTTGTCTAATCGCCTTGCTTATTATTTTGATTTTTATGAGGGTGTGTATGAACAGCATCAGGGGAATTATGAGGTTGCATTACAGATGTATCAAAGTGCGGAAAAGCTCTTAGATAAAATTCCAAGTGAAATTGAACGCGCTGATTTCGATTTTAAGGTCGCGTGGCTTTACTATCGCCTGAGTCATATTATGCTTTCATTAAGTTATATTCGTAGGGCTCTACACGTCTATAAACGTCACAAGCACTATGAAAGAAGAACTGCACTTTCATATTCTCTTATTGCAGCCAACCTTACAGAGATTGGCAGGTACGAAGAAGCGCTTGAGAATTATCGTTTAGCGGAAGAGGTGTTGACTAGCGAACAGGATGATTTTATGCTGGCTCAGCACCACCATAATGTGGCCATTTTATATTCATTTTGGAATAAACCGAAAGAATCTATACGACATCTTGAAAAAGCATTGTCTCATCAAGAGTATTATGATTCAGATTTCTTTTTCCATTCTACGTATCTGATCAGCCGGGAACTCTGTGTGATTGGTGAAAAGCAGCGTGCAAGCCAGTATATAGAGGCTGCATATGCCCGAATGAAAGAAGCTTCTCATGAAGTGTTTCAGCTCAAAATAGGCATCGTACATGATCTTTACTTAACGAATGTGCCACAAAGATTTCAGCAAATTAATGAGAAATTAAGAAAGTTAGAAGAAAAGAATGAATATCATGAAGTGAAAGAGCTTTCTCACTTTGCTGCAAAGTATTGTGAAAATCAAGCACTATATGAGCAGTCTGTTTTTTACTTGAATAAAAGTTTAGAAGCGGATTTACATATGAAAAGAATGGGGTTGATATAAGATGAAAACAGGATTAAAAGTATTATTCGTTGTAGGTTTAGCGGTCGCTGCGGCTGTTTTAACTGAAAATGTAGCGGGTTCTTTCGAAGTAGCAGAAAAAATCATTGGTGGTTAATTACCCAATCATATCTCGCCCTTGTTGATGATGATCAGCAAGGGTTTTTTATATGGGTGAAAATAGGCTCTTCTTATTAAACGCTGCAAGAACGTTTAATAAGAAGAATTCGCAACAAAGGGGGTGTGCAAATTTGTTACCTGCTCCATTATTCTAAATAAACATAGGGCAGAGCAACAAGTTAAAAAGGTCACCTTTCTTTGCTTAATTTAATTTTTTGCAGGACTTTTCATTCAAATTTCATCAAATTGGTCTATTGTACATAGAAATTGTTACAAAAGAGGGAACACCGCTCCATTTGTCACGCATATGATGAGATGAGGTGAGGTGTAAGTTGAAGGCAGGTGATTGTATGGATTCACGGGTGTATGGAGGCTTTCATGGCGGCGGTTTTAGCGGCGGAGCAGTGGGACCTCATATTGGCTTTGGCGGGTATTATGTGAGCCCTGGCGTGTTCTCGGGCTTAGGAGGTTACCCTGGATATGGGGGGTTCGGGACGTTTTCTGGATATTCTCCATATGGCTCCACATTCATTTTGGGGCGTCCTCCTGGTTTTTATGTAAGAAGTTATTAATGTTTCATCACAGTGATTGAAATAGCCATCTAAGATTGGCTATTTCAATTGGTGAAAGTGCTTAAATGTAGCTGTGATCACAATAACCCCTAGGATGCAAATAGGCAGCCAAATGATGATAAACGGATCGTACGCATCTGTATACGCAGCTAAAGCAGCTCCTAGGCAGTAAAAGACAATAGAACCGATTCGCAGCAAGCTCACATGTTGAATAGGGGCTTTTCTTTTTTCCCGATTTGATAAGCGTTGCGCCAAATCTTCAAATAAGTTAGCAAGTGTACTCGTTAAAACTGTTGTAGAAATGCCAGCGACATTTAATTTGCGTGCGGCCGCCGTTTGCATGCCCATCGCCATACTTAAAAGGATAATCAGCATAAAATAAGCACCTTGCGTATAAGGAAAAATGGTCATAAGAGCAAATAGAAGCAAGATGATGACTTCTATGATAAAGATGCGTGTAACGGCTTTTGGCCAAAATGTTTTTTCTTGTTTTCCACCTATGACAACAGCTAGTAAAACACCTAGAACAAATCCGCTAAGTGCCGTGATGGAATGAAGAGCGGTTAACTGCAATGAACTGCCTGCTGCAATGCCAAGCAGTACTATATTTCCCGTCATATTTGCTGTAAACACGTGCCCTAGGCTTAAATAGCCAATAACATCCACTATTCCTGCGGTAAGACATAAGAACATCAGGGCAATGTTTCGTATTGAGTGTGCGGTCAAAATGGTCATCCCTTTCTTTCTCTCTAATGAATAAGTGTAACGCTTAATGACCGCGTATGTCCATTTTATGAGCTGGTAACATGTCCTGCAGCTGATATAAAACTTGTCGAAAAGAATCATCATTCACATGGTGCCTCATTTGCCGGAATGGGTCGCCTTTTTCCTTTAGACGTTTCATAACAGCCGGCATCGTAAATAAAGAAGGGTGACATTCTTCGCTGTTTAATTCTTCCCATTCAATCGGTGTTGCAACAAGTCCGAGCTCGTTTCCTCTCGGGGAATACGGGGCGATGATTGTTTTTCCAGCATCATGTTGAAGGTAGTCTAAATATAAACGGTTGCCGCGGTTTTTCTTTAGACGCTCTAGCGTAAACAGCTCGGGTGCTTGTTCACATAAAAATTGGCAGATGAACGCAGTGAATTGTCTAGTTTGTTCATATGTGAAGGCATTTTTCTTCAATGGGATATAAACTTGCAGCCCTTTCCCACCACTTGTTTTAATAAATGCGGTGAGAAAGAGTCCATCTAAAATGACCTTGATTCGTTTGGCTGCTTCTATTGCTAGGTGAAACGCTTTAACAGAAGGCGGATCTAAATCAAATACAATTTCTACAGGCCGATCCGTATCTCTCGTTTCAAAAGGAATATGAAATTCCATCGCCAGCTGGTTACCAAGCCAAAGCAACGTGTTAGGATCATTACAGATTGTGTAAGAAATATCGTGCGCTTGATCTGTCTCAACAAAATCAGGCGCATAATCGGGCGTTGCCTTTTGATAAAAAGATTCTCCACCAGTGCCATGAGGAAAGCGTATTAACGTAAGACGTCTTTCACGTAAAAAGGGTAATAAATAGGGAGCGGCTTGCCTCAAATAAAGTAAGTAATCTGCCTTTGTGATATGAAGGGCAGGTACAACCGGTTTCTCTTGGTGGGTGACGTCAATCATAGCTGGGAGCGGATAAAGCTGTTTGAGCATGTGTTGAAAGGTACACGTTGCTGGATCTGCATCGAATAAAAACGAAGAAAACCGGGGCTCTCGTAAGGCTGATCCATCAAAAGAGATACAGGCAATCTTTGCGACAATGGATGGTGGGATTTCATAATGTGATGCTCCAGTCATTTGACCTTTGGTTAGAAATAAGGTGCGCAGGGTTTGTTCTTCTTCTTTAGAAAAACCATGCTTAAATTGGACAACCTCTATGAGATTCGTTTCTTGATAAAGACATCCTTGAAAATAGCCATTGTCTTTATCAAAACAAGTCACGATGACAGATACATACCGCCAATTTTTGATTTTGAGCCATTCTTTCGAGCGGGTGTGCTCCTGCCATTTACTCATCTTCTTTTTAGCAACTAATCCTTCCGCTAAATAGGTCAGCATGATTTTTTTCATGTCATCAGGGCTGCTATCGGTTTGGATGATTTGAAGAAGAGAGGGGTGATTCAGCTGAACGGAGGGAGGAAGATTTGCTGCTTGGAACACCTCATGCAGCTCAGCTTTTCTTTCAATCAGCGGTAAATCAACGAGGGATTTCCCTTTAAATCTCAATAGATCAAATGCAATCAAATGACATGGAAACCGCTTAGCCTGGCGTTGAATGGTTTCTGTGTTTTTCAGGCGGCCTCTTTGCTGAACCTTTGTAAAGTCGCTTTCTTGTTCACTCAGTAAAAAGACCAATTCTCCATCTAGGGTCAGCGGTAAAAAAGGTGCAAGCTGCTTTGTTAGTTGCTGGCACTGATCAATGACTTCAGGAAATTGTTCATTTAATCGCTTTCCGGCTCTGCTCTCTAAATGGATGGTGTCTTTTTCCAAAATAAGAATGGCCCTGAAGCCGTCATATTTTAATTCATACAGCCAGTCTGCTCCAACAGGAATATCATGTGCAGACGTTAAACGCATCGGTTTCATTGTGTTTTTCACTTCCTTACATCATGTGTTCTTAGAGTGGGATGAAATTTTCATAAACATACATAACTCAGATGAAAACATTGCATAGTAAGGAGAAAAGAACGGAGGCGTTACGATGCATACAGTATGGAAGGGTGGCATTAGCTTCGGACTGGTGAATATTCCAGTCAAGCTGTTTACCGCTACAGAAAACAAAGATATTAAATTAAGACAGCTTCATAAAGAATGCCATACGCCGATTAATTACCAAAAGGTTTGTGCTAACTGCGGCGAGGAGGTAGCGCCAGAGCAAATTGTAAAAGCGTACGAGTATGCCAAAAATAAATTCATTGAATTGGATGAGGAAGAACTCGAAAGGCTGAGAAAAGAAAATGAAGAAAAAGCCGTCGAAATCATTGATTTTGTGAAGATAGAAGAGATCGACCCCATCTATTATGAAAGAAGTTATTTTCTATCTCCAGATACCGGCGGAGCAAAGGCTTATTCATTATTAAGAAAAGCGTTACAAGAATCAGGGAAAATCGGTGTAGCCAAGATCATGATTCGCTCAAAGGAGCAATTAGCGATTGTTAGGTGCTACGAACATATTTTACTAATGGAAACCATTCATTTCCCTGACGAAATTAGGCAAGTATCAGATGTCCCGAATATCCCGCAAGAGGAAAATATCGTGAAGAAAGAGTTGGATACAGCACTCCTTTTAATTGAGCAGCTGACCACCACATTCGATCCAGCCGCTTATCGCGATGAATACAGAGAGCAGCTGATGAATGTAATTGGAGACAAAATCTCTGGAGAACATACCGTTCAACCAGCAACGACAGGTAAAAAAGAGGCTTCATCCAATGTCACCGATTTGATGGCCGCTTTGCAGGCTTCTATCGATCGATCAAAACCTGAAAAAACGAAAAAAGCAGCACCTAAGAAAAGAAAAGCACCCGCTAAAAAAGAAAAGAATGCATAAAGAAAAGACCGCTCGCCAAAGGGCGGTCTTATTTTGGCTTCACCACATCCTGAATCGTCCCGTCTGTTCGGTGGATGACAACTGCTGTTCCTTTTTTAGATGAAATCTCTTTCGCGCGGTCGATGGCTTCCTGTTTCGTTTCTTTTACCTCACTTGCACGCTTCGCTTTTTCAGTTTGAACCGCCCAGCCTTCATCATGTTTCACGACATGCTGAGCATGATCCATGAGCTCAGGTCGTGCAGAGCCGCTTTTCTTAGAAGGAGTCACAGAACCATGAGAGTGAAAGTCCTCCATTTCTTTTTCCGTCGCATTCTTTTTCCACTCTTTCGCTTGATTGATCGCAATTGGAATCGCTCTACCTTCTTCATAGCCTTCCTGCACCATTTTGTTGGCCATCTCAAGTGCTTTTTTTCGAATGACTTTGTCTAATGATTGGAATGAAGCTGGATAATCTTCCATTGTCCAAGGCATATTGAACACTCCTTTCTTTTATTTGAACACCTTCCCCCATATGCAATGGATCAAACATTTAACCATCTCAATCCAATGGCTTGGTTGAAATACATCGTTTTGCTGAGGAAGAATGTTTTCAATTCCTGCACAATAGAAGATAGTAAAGGAGTGATTGAAATGATGTTGAAAGGTTTGTATGAAGCGCATTTGCCTGTGAGTGATATCAAGGCATCCATTTCATTTTTTGAAAAGTTGGAATTAACACTTGCTTATGAAAATGAAAGAGTGGCCTTTTTATGGATTGAGAAAGGAAAGAGCTGGCTTGGCATATGGAAAGCGGATATGTCCACTATTCCATATCATCCAGCGACTCGGCATGTTGCCTTCCAAATGGGAACATCCAGCATTGCACAGATCAAAGAATGGCTGATAGAAAAAGGGATCAGCATACATCCGATGTTTGGCTTTTCGGAAGAGCAACAGCCTTTAGTACTTGATAATCCACCACAATTTCATGCCGCCATTTATTTTCTTGATCCCGATGGGAATCTGCTTGAATGTATTGCACCGCTAGAAATTGATGCAGCAGAACATCATGAGATGATGACATTTGAAGATTGGGAAAGAAAGAAAAATCCGTTTATTGATTGACAAAACCGCTCATTGTAACTATATTGATTACAACGGTGGTGAAGGAATGTGAAACAAATTAGCAGCAGGTATACCATTGCTGTTCATATCTTATCTTTTATTGCGGGTGTTTCAAAAGAGTGCACAGGGGATTTTATTGCAGAAAGTGTCAATTCAAATCCAGTCATTATCAGAAAAATGATGGCTATGCTCAAAAAGGCGGATCTCATTGAGATTCGCCGAGGAGTTGGCGGTGCTTCTTTAAAAAGACCGGCAGAGGACATCACACTGCTAGATGTGTACCGGGCTGTGGATGTAATCGATGATGAAGAGTTGTTTAATTTTCATCAACCAGTCATTGCGTGTCGAATTGGTCAAGCCATGGATACGAGACTGCGGAAAGAACTCAAAGAAGCACAGTCTGCACTTGAGTATCGCCTAAAACAAGTGACAATCAAGCAGTTATTGATGGAGGCAGAAGAGTAGAAAAAGCTCATACACAGAGCTTTTTTTATCCCTTCGTTGTAATCATTTTGATTATAACGAATGCTCTGATGTAAGAAACAAGCTGTTTCATTCAGGAACATCACCGTTGAACGAAAAATGAGGAGGTCAAATTAATGAAATTATTAGTGACAGGTGCAACAGGACAACTTGGATCGCTCGTCGTCAAACATTTGCTCGCGAAAGTGCCAGCTGAACAAATTGCGGTCAGTGTTCGAGATCCGCAAAAAGCAGTACATCTAAAGGAAGCTGGGGTGGATGTGCGCAAAGGAGACTTCACACAGCCGGATACACTTCAATCAGCGTTTCAAGGGATTGACCGTCTTTTGATCATTTCGTCTGGGGATGGAGAACGAGTGAAGCAGCATCTAAATGCCATCGAAGCAGCGAAAGCAGCGAATGTATCATTTATTGCTTATACAAGTGTAGTCAATGCAAGAGAAAGTCAGCTTAACCTAGCACATGACCATGCAAAAACAGAAGAAGCGATTTTGGCCTCTGGCATCCCTCATGTTTTTTTAAGAAACAATTGGTATGTGGAAAATGAAAAAGATACGATTCTGGCATCAGTCAACGGAGCGCCGTTTATCAGCCCAATTGGTGAAGGTAAAGTCGGCTGGGCAACAAGAAATGACTATGCAGAAGCAGCAGCAAATGCGTTAATACAGCCGGCACATGACCAAGAAATCTATGAATTGTCAGGACCAATACGCACACACACGGAACTTGCACAAATGGTCAGCAACGTGAGCGGGAAAGAAATCAAAGTAGAGCACATGGATGTAGAAACATTTGGAGAATTTTTAGCGTCAAATGGTGTACCGAAAGAAGCTGTTCCGTTTGTCAAAGCGATGCAAAGCGGAATTCGCGATGGGGCATTAGCAGTCGAAAGCCATGATTTCGAAACCTTATTAGGCAGATCCTTAACACCTATCAAAGAAAAAATTCGTGAAATGATTTCAAAATAAATCTTCTCAATCGCCCTTAAAGGGCGATTTTTTTCATGGAGACTACATGTTTATATAAAAAATGATACATTGAAAGGGCTATTAATTATGTTGAAGAGACATTTAATGACGCATGACGTAACCTATACCCGTAAGAGTTAACAATCTTTTAACATTGAAAATAGTTAAATAGTATCTATTTTTTTACATGATAATGTTGAACTCTAATTTTATTTATTGTAATATTAGATAATAATAGGAGGAGGTGGTAATTATGGGAAAAATTAATAGTAAACATTCTAAAATCCTAGCCGCTTTTGGGATGGTCTTTTTATCTATTTTAGTGATGTTTGGAACTATTGGGTCACCAGTGAAGTATAATCAAAACGAATTTAGTAATTCTAATATCCAAAATTTAGAAAAATCATCATTAGAAGTGAACCTTGCCAAAATCATTAATAAACATAGTAAAAAGACTACTTGGAACCAGGCTCAAAAAAAGGCATCCAAAATTGTCAACATGGTGATGACGGGGTCTGACGTTGCTACGGCAATATCTACAGTGTTAGGTCTCTTTTCATTTGGAACCATAACGGCTATCGCTTGGGCAGCAAGGATGTCATTAAAGTGGTATATCAAACGAAAAGGTAAAAAAGCAGCTGTTACATGGTAAGTAATGAAGAGTAGTTATGATTCTCATAACTACTTCTTCTTTACTAATTACGTATAAGGGGAGCCGTGTGGTGAAAGGAATTGTAGAGGGCGTCAAATCATTCGTATCTGTATTATTTGAACCAGTAGCTTTATTTAATAAAATAATTGAAAGACCCAAGAATTTTTATCCGTTCATTTTAATTATGCTAATCGGAATATTTTTAGTGCTATCCACTTCACAATTTTTAATACAGGAAATTTCTCACCTGTTTGAACTAGAAGACAAGTTGTCTAATTCAGCTATCATTATTGGTATTTTCACTTTTATTATAAGTGGAGGATTACTTATAGAGTGGCTGATTCAATCAATTGTCATCTATTTTATGGTATCACTGTTTTCTACTGAAACCCGGGAATTCAGAGCGGTATCCAGTATTATCGGTTATAGTTGGGTTCCTATAGCCATTAAGGTGTTTTCTTTCTCGTTATTAGTTATGTTTTCTGGAGAATTGTACGAGATTAAAGGATTTTCTGGAATATTAAAAGATACCGATAATTCTCTTTTAAGCAGCTTTTTAAAAAATATAGATTTTTTTGTAATTTGGCAGTACATAATCATGTATTTAGGTGTGAAAATTTTGTTAAGGGGTTCTAGTAAGTGGATGTCCATAATGATTATCGCTTTCACCTTCTTACTAAACACAATTTTAAAAATAATTCCAGAGATTTTCACTTCATTTATGTAATTGTTTTAACCCTATAATCAGTTAGTAGGATGTGATGAAATGTTACGAAAAGCCTCACTTTCTTATTTTATTGCAAGCATTATTACAATAATAGTCATTTTGATTGAAGTTGGTATCCGTTCAGCAGTTGTTTCTCCATTTGTTCTACTTGATTCGAACAAAGATAACAATCCAAAAGTGTTAATCTCCCATTCCCTTTATCAAGGTGATTTTTTATTAACCTATCAAGAAGATCCCTTCAAAGATCGATCAGAAGCAGCCTTTCAATTGGGGGGAAAGCAAATACATTTCACGGAGATTCCATCTAGGGGTGGAATTAGCACAATTGAAACTGAAAAATTAATAAAAGATAAGGCAACAGTTTTTCTAAGAAGAGGTTTTGAACCTATTCATGATGATAAAATCAAGATGGAACAGGTATCGCAAAATCCTTTTTTCTCTAAATACAATCTAATGAATTTAACAGAAACTACTAAGGTCAAAACAGGTTTTAAGCATAATACCATATATATTATATTAATTACGTTAATGGGAATTCTTTTTCCAGCTATGTTATTTTTATTTTTTAATCTTCATGAATCTATGAAAAACCTATTCACATTATTTATTCCCTTTGTTTTAGCCGTTTTTCTTCCCTTGGGATTAAATTATTATTTCTTAATGGGATATGTGCTATCAATAACAGGCTCTTATGTATTAAGCATTATTCTCTCTATACTTGTACCTAGTTTCCTGTCAATTTTATTGACAGCTTATTCATTTGAGTATACTACAAAAGATACGCCTGAAGATTTAGAAGAAAATGAAGGCGCGTCAGGAAATTCGTTCTTAATGAATGTTAGGGAGCAAGTTGTTTTGTTTGGTGCTGCCACCTTATCTTTGTTATATTTCGGATCATATTTATTACTTCCTTTGTCATTTCAAGCGAAGATCATGAATAACCTTTTTCTATTTTGTGGCTGGTACTTCGCCCTAATCATATTATTTATTTTTGGTTACTCAATCATTCAAAAAATAATAAACAAATATGAACTTTTAAATACGGAAGCATTCATGAATATTCGCAAGGATATTGAGAATAAGACAAACCAAAAGGTAAATATTTGGGTCAAAAAAGACTCTAAACAGGATGTGAATGCCTGGATATATTCTTTTAAACTTCCATTTAAAAGAAGAGTCGATGTGTATGTGACAGAAGGGTTGTTAGATAAGTTTGAAAAAGATGAAATTCGCGCCATCTTATACCATGAAATGGGGCATGCGAAGTTAAAACATGCGCATTATACCATGTTTCTAACTTTGATCGTAACATTATTTATGGGCATCAGTATGTATTATGCCAGACAGGTGATGCTTGCTAACGGATGGTGGCAATATGTTCTTATTTTCCCAGTAGGAGTAATTCTCATGATCTTTATTACGGAATGGTTGCCAAAGAAAATCAGCCGGTTATTTGAGATTCAGGCTGATAACTTTGCTGTTTCCCATCTTGAGAATAAAACACTGTATCTCAATACTTTGATTAAATTAAGCAGTCTTATTGAAGAAGAAGATGGAGATTATGGAAGAAAGTCTGAATGGCGTGAAAGTCACCCCTCTTTTGAAAAACGAATTGAGAACATAAAGAAAACCAATTGAGTCAACAAGGTGATTATATGAAGATTAAACTGTACCATTCCAATTATAATTGGCTAAAACTATTTATAAAGAGAAATTTCTGGGTGTTGAAGCTAGCTTTATTAGTTGTTTTTATTAGCTTTTTCGGTACTGTATTATTTTTATCGATTAACAATGATATGAACGTGACTACCATTCCCCTTAGTTATTTGGAGGAAGGGATTAGTGATAGTGAGAATGATGTTTTTGCTGTTTGCTTCTCAATTTTTTCGCATAATTTCATTATCTTGCTGCCAGCGTTAATTGGGGTTTTTTCACTCGGTTTTTTATCAATAATATATGTTTCCTTACAAGGATATTTACTTGGAGTATCCATCTATAGCATCTCTCAAACAATGTCAATTTCAACTGTAATTAAATTCACAATATTTCATGGGATTTTTGAGATGATTGCTATAGCTCTAGTCACTGCATTTGCTATAAAACCTGCTGAAATAACGATTGAATCCATTCGTGGAAATCGGAAATTTATACAGAAGCAGGACTTAATAGATATGGTTGTCCTACTTACTATGTATATTATTTTTTTATTCGCAGCGTCATTGATTGAAGGATTAATACTCCTAAATATATGAAGTTAGTTTTAAATATCATTTTGATGTTTAGAGGTAGATGGATATGAGAGAAATTTATTTGATTAACAAATATAAATTTAGAAGTATCTTAAACAGATTTTTGTATAACCATAAAAATGGGGGAATGCATAGTGTTTATCTCCCATTTCTTGTAGGAAGTATCATCATCACTGTTACTTTGACTATTGTTAATTTTTTTACTTCTTATACAGTTGAATTTATGCTTGAGAATTTAGAACCATTAACTAGAAAAGAGCAAAGTGAATGGGCCTATAGACTATTTTCATTAATAATATTGTTCATTCTGACTAGCAATGTTTATTCTAATGTGTACCGTATGCTAGATCTTAAAGACTTTAAGTTACTATCTTCTATTGTTCCATCTGTTAATAAAATAATACTCAGTAAGTTAATTGGGCGTGAATTATTTAAACGTTTACTACTCTTTGTAATATTCGTGCTCTTTTTCATTCATATAGCCACAAAGCTGAACCTTAGTTTAGCAACTGGGATGTTTTTATTTCTTTTTATAACTCCTATAATATTAATTGTAGCAACGTTAAAAATCTATATAGTGATGAAAATAATTTCTGCTAAAGTAAGTAAAAGAATTGGATTGAATTATAGCCTGTTTCTTTTATTCACAAAAATAATAATAATTATACTCTTTTTTTCTGTTCTTTTTCCTTTTGTTGAATATATACCTAGTAGCTTGGTGAGGGAAAAATACTTATTAATTTACAACCATTATATTATCCAGTCTTTACTAGTATTCTTTAACCCATTTCATTTTATAAGTGATAAATGGACAATTCTCTCTATCTCCCTTTTTATAGGGATTTGTATTTGTTTGTTAATGGGTAAATCTTTAAAACATTTAGAAGTCTATACATATATTGTTTTTTTTCAGCGGAATAATTCCAATGTCTCTGGAACAGAGATAAGAAACAGCTTATTTAACTTGTATTTGTCCAGATTGCCTATGGTTCTAAAATATCTTAAATTTATTTCATTTTTAACAAGGAAAATTGTTGAAAAAGATTATAAACATTTTCAAAGAATCCAGATGTATAGATTTAATCAAACATTTTTATTAATTACCTTTCAATACATATTGATATTTATACCTTATTATCTTTTAGCCTCCAAAAATATTTCTTTTATAGAGGGAAATCATTTATCGATCTTTGCTATTCTCCATCTTTCAGGAGCCGTCATGGTAATCCATAGACTCTTTAATAGATTTTCGCCCGACTTTGAAGGAAAAAGTTTCGTTTACCTTTTACTTACTCCTGTGAGAGTAGAAGAAATTTGCTTAGCGAAGGTGCTTAGTTTGTTAGGAGTTGCACTGCCTTTTTCAATTATTGTTAGTTCAGCAACCTGTTTAGTATTTCACGTCAATTTCTTATTAATTCTTCCTTTAAATCTATTAACTACGGTTGTTACAATACTGATTGCTCTAGTCTCCAGTATTACCTTCCCGAATTATGAAAGAGAAACCTATCTGGATTTGCCTAGTACAAGGTCCAGTATCATGAGTAAATTTTTGTCGAGTTTATTTATTATCATTGGGAGTTTAATCATCATGCTCTCCAAAAATTCTTTGTTAACCGTAATATTATTTTCATGCATGGCATTTATGATTAGCTCAATACTCTTCCATTTATGCTGTAAAAAATTAACTAATTCGGAATTTAAAAACTTCGCATCTTTAAGTGAATTTAGTGAGTAAGGATGATTATATGTTAAATGTAGTGAATATTTCAAAGTCATATGACAATATACCTGCGATTAAAAAAATAAGTTTCCACATAAGTTCCGGTGAAATTTTAGGCTTATTGGGTTCAAATGGTGCGGGTAAAACGACAACTTTATCTATATTATCAGGATTAATGAAACCTGACAGCGGATTTGTAAGTTTATATGAAGTTGAGGATCCCAAAGAATATAAGTCTCAGATTGGCTGTGTATTTGATGATTTAAGTCCCTATGATTATTTAACAGGTAGGGAATACGTAACCTTCATGGGTGAATTAAGAGGAGTTCCTTCTAATCAAATTGATCTTTTTATTTCCGAACTGTCCCAACTACTCTTTCTTGAAAGAAAAATTGATTTCTTAATCAAAACCTATTCAAAAGGTATGCGTCAAAAAATTATATTAATGGGTGCCTTAGTTCATAATCCGGTTCTTTTAATTATGGATGAACCATTTACAGGATTAGATCCAGAAAGCATAAAGGCGATTAAAGATTATTTAAAAGCCTTTACTAATAAAGGAAACTCCATCATCTTCAGTACTCATATACTTGAAGTAGCAGAAAAGTTATGTGACAGACTAGTAATAATTGAAAAAGGAAATTGTATTGCCACCGGTAGCTTGGAGGAAATAAGATTACAAGACAGTCAAATGAATGAAAATACTCATAGTTTAGAAGAAGTTTTTCATATGTTGACACATTCTTATAGTAATTTTAAAGAGTGATTGGTTTGAGAAATCACATAATAACATTGAATAAACACTAGTAAACGTAGTAAGTACCTTAGATACATTCTTCATAAATAGTAATATAATCCTTTGGGAGCCTTTTTTCATTAACATCTATAATTAATACCAAAAAATAAACATCAAAACGCCCTTTTCATAGGGTGTTTTTTTCATTTAGTCACACGAGCCATAATTCCAAATTTTAAACAAATCCGTTCGTTGAAATTTCAGAAATTTGGGATTAAAATGAAATGAAGGGTCATTATTTAGTCATCAGATGACCAGACATAAATCAAGGTGCAGCAAAAGAAAGGAAGTTCGCCGATGAGAGTCAGTTTATTTGTCACCTGTATCATTGACACGATGCAGCCACATGTAGGAAAGGCGACTGTCGAGGTGTTAGAGCGGCTCGGTGTTGAAGTAGAATTCCCTGAAGCACAAGTGTGCTGCGGGCAGCCCGCCTTTAACAGCGGCTATACAAAAGAAACAATCAAAGCGGCCAAAAATATGATGAAAGCCTTTGAATCAGCTGAATATGTCGTCACACCATCAGGTTCTTGTAAGGCCATGTTTTTAGAATATCCGCACCTTTTTAAAGAAGACCGAGCGTGGTTCGCCCGTGCTCAGGCACTTGCTGCGAAAACATATGAATTAACGGAATTTATTGTTGATATATTACATGTAACAGATGTAGGAGCGAGTTTGAAAGGAAAAGCCACCTATCATACCTCCTGCCATATGACGAGACTGCTTAGAATTAAGGAAGCGCCTTTCACACTGTTGTCAAATGTCAAAGATTTGGTGATGGAACCATTGCCTCGCGCTGAAAATTGCTGCGGATTTGGAGGAACTTTTTCAATCAAAATGACACCCATTTCTGAGCAGATGGTTGATGAAAAAGTACAAAGCATAGAGGAGGCAGGCGCTGAATATATCATCGGTGCTGACTGTGGATGTCTGCTCAATATCGGAGGAAGGCTGAATCGTCTTCATAAGCCAGTTAAAGTGATGCATATCGCAGAAGTGTTGAATAGCCGCTGAAGCTAAGAGGGGGAACGGCACATGAGTATGAAAATTGGAGAGAAGGCTTTTAAAGAGCGGATCGGCGAAGGATTAGAAGACGCTGTGATGAGAGGAGCTGTTTCCTCAGCACAGGAGCGTCTGTATAAAAGGCGGATGACCGCAAGTGAAGAGCTTGGAAACTGGGAAAAGTGGCGGGAACTTGGAGAGGACATCAGGCAGCATACACTTGCCCATCTTGATGACTACTTATATCAATTAAGTGAGAGCGTGAGTAGACGTGGAGGTCTTGTGTTTTTTGCAAAAACAAAGGAAGAGGCATCGGCGTACATTCAAGATGTAGCACAAAAAAAAGCAGCAAAAAAAATCGTGAAATCAAAATCAATGGTCACAGAAGAAATTGAAATGAATGAAGCGCTAGAAGAGATTGGCTGCGAGGTAGTTGAAAGCGATCTTGGAGAATATATTCTTCAAGTTGATGACCATGAACCACCTTCACATATCGTGGCACCAGCCCTTCATATGACGAAAGAACAAATACGGGAAGTTTTTCACGAAAAGCTTGGATATGATATGTCAGAGACTCCTGAAGAAATGACCAAATTTGTAAGAGCTTTGTTACGAGAAAAATTTCTTGAAGCAGATATTGGTGTGACGGGCTGTAACTTTGCTGTGGCTGACACAGGATCGATTTGTCTTGTGACGAATGAAGGGAATGCGGATCTTGTCACGTCCATTCCAAAGACACATATCGCAGTCATGGGGATGGAGCGGCTTGTACCAACGATGGAGGAGCTCGATGTCCTTGTCGGTCTATTGTGCAGAAGCGCAGTCGGTCAAAAGTTAACAAGCTATATCTCTGTCGTGGGACCAAAAGGAGAAGGAGAGGTAGATGGACCAGAAGAGTTTCATTTGGTCATTGTGGATAACGGACGGTCAAATATATTAGGGACGGAATTTCAGCCAGTTTTGCAATGTATTCGGTGTGCAGCCTGTATCAATGTGTGCCCCGTTTACCGGCATGTTGGCGGTCATTCGTACGGTTCAATTTACCCGGGTCCGATTGGCGCT
This sequence comes from Bacillus sp. FSL R5-0397, assembly GCF_038593395.1. Classification (NCBI taxonomy): domain Bacteria; kingdom Bacillati; phylum Bacillota; class Bacilli; order Caryophanales; family Bacillaceae; genus Bacillus; species Bacillus sp. FSL R5-0397. The sequence continues at coordinate 1,720,561 of NZ_CP151992.1, forward strand.
GTTCTTTCGCCGCTACTTGGAGGATATGACGACTACCAAGAGCTTCCTTTCGCCTCAAGTTTATGCGCAGCCTGTACAGATGCTTGTCCAGTGAAAATTCCACTTCACGAATTATTAATCAAACATCGACAAGTCATCGTTGAAAAAGAGGGGAGAGCGCCTAAAGCGGAAATGATGGCAATGAAAATGTTCGGAATGGGCGCATCTACTCCTAGAATGTATCGATTTGGCACAAAAGCAGCCCCTGTGCTCTTGAAACGTATGGCTTCAAACGGACAGATTTCAAAAGGTGCGGGTCCTTTAAAGAATTGGACAGAAATTCGTGACCTCCCAGCGCCAAGCAAAGAAAGGTTTCGGGATTGGTTTAAAAAGAAACAAAAGGAGGAGCGGCAATGAAAGGTACCATTTCTCATCGAGATCCATTTTTAGCACATATCCAGCAACAATTAGGCAAAAGCTCCTCCAAGCCTGCATCTAATCGGCGTCCGGTTTGGAAGCATCGAGTCAATTGGGAAACAAATGAAGGTCTGTCGAAAGAAGAATTGATAGAGCAATTGAAGGTGCAATGTCAGCAAATTCATACGAGAGTGGTAGAAACAACGCCAAAAGAAGCACCCTCAACGTTACGATTATTGATGAAAGAGTATGGAGAAGGTCCTGTGATGACTTCGAGCGATAGACGTTTTGCACAATATGAATGTCATCCTATGTTTCAAGCCTTGCGGAAAGAAGGAATCTCAGTCACTAGCTGGAATGCAGATACATCAAGAGAAGAAAATATAAGGCAGGCAGAACAAGCGAAATATGCAGTGGTATTCAGCGATTACACACTTGCAGAATCCGGAACCGTTGTTCTTTCCTCCCATCAAGGTCAAGGGAGAGCACTTCATTTTTTACCGATGATGTATATCGTATGTATTGAAAAAAGCACAATTGTCCCGCGGATGATTCATGCTGTTTCAGCTCTTCATCGCCTAGTAGAAGAAGGAGAGCAGACGAAAGGTGCCATTCATTTTATATCAGGTCCAAGTAATTCTGCCGATATTGAAATGAATTTAGTGGTTGGTGTTCATGGGCCGGTGCGGGCTGTTTATGTATTAATAGATGATGAATGAGGCTTTCGTGAAGAAAGCCTTTTTTATGTAAACATTCTTAAAATTCATCTTGCCTCTAGGCGAATAGTCATAGTAAGATGACGTCATACAAGATGAGAAGCTCATCTACTGCTGATGTAAAGGAAGCTGCTAATGGAAATGAAGACAAATGCTCCAAAGAAGTCGATTGCGGTGGCGCTTGTGATCTCAATCATTGCGATTTCGTTTTCGGCCATTATTGTGAAGTGGTCAAGTGCGCCTGCTGCTATTTTAAGTATGTATCGAATGATATTTGCGGCGGTTTTGATGCTTCCGTTTATTCTGCCGCGTCAAAAAGAGTTTGTCTCGTTAAAGCGGAGAGACTGGTTTTTCTTATGTATGTCAGGTTTCTTTTTAGGGCTCCATTTTGTTTTGTGGTTCGGCTCATTGAAGCTCACCACAGTGGCGAGCTCTACAATCATCATTGCACTTCAGCCGATGGTGTCATTATTAGGCGGATTTCTCATTTTTCGTGAACGAACAACGAAGTCAGCCATTTTCACAATGTGTGCGGCGATTGTTGGTGCGCTAATGATCGGATGGGGGGATGTCGGCCATAGCCAAGACGCCATTATAGGAGACATTTTATCCTTTTTCAGTGTAATCGCTGTTGTTTGTTATTTATTAATCGGTCAACAAGCTGTGAGAAAGATATCTCATTGGATTTATAGTTTTTGTGTATTTGGTTTTGCCGGCCTTTTTTTAATTTTATTTAACCTTATACAGCAAACGCCTTTTGTAGGCTATTCGGGTAAAGAATGGGGGATTTTCTTACTGCTCGCCATTATCCCTACCATGTCCCATGTCATTAACAACTGGCTGTTAACCTATGTGAATGCGACAACTATTTCAATGAGTATTCTAGGCGAACCTGTTGGGGCAACGATACTCGCTGTTTTACTGCTTGGAGAGAAAGTCACGCTGCTACAAATGTTCGGTGGTCTACTTGTCCTTTTAGGTGTCTTTTTCTTTTTGATGCAGCAGCGACAAGGAATCGTGATGAAAACAAAAAAATCCGGTTAACTCCCGGATTTTTACTCTTTTAAATGATTTTTTTCAATTACTTTATTTAATCTAGCCTCGACTTTCTTCAATTCCACTTGTTTTCTTCTTATCATTCGAATCGCGATGACAACGATGGTCACGATCAATGCAATGAATAGAAGAGAAAATACTTGGAATACGATATCCCCAATGTTGAATGCAGTATTCGCTTCATTAGGCATGTGTAACCCTCCTTATATCTATATATTACCATAATCAATAAAAGATTGAGATTTATCCATAATTTATCTATAATAGGTAAAATATCACTCATTAAAGGAGAACCATTATGAGAACTTTAGTCCTTTTACGAGGTCTCCCAGGTGCAGGTAAATCAACTTGGATCAAAGAACAAGGCTTAGAACCATATACATTATCAGCGGATCAAATCCGTCTGTTAACCCAGCCTCCGCAGTTATCAGTCAATGGGAAACCGGAAATTTCAAGCAAACATGATCATAAAGTCTGGTCTTTATTATTTGAACTCCTCACAGCCCGAATGGAACGAGGAGACTTTACTGTCATTGATGCAACACATGTCACAAGTAAGTCCATTTCGCAGTATAAATCATTAGCTACTTCATACCGCTATAGAGTGTATGTCGTCGATTTTACGCAAGTGCCTCTTGAAACAGCCCTGCTGCAAAATCGCGGTCGAGAGCCGCACAAAGTAGTGAAGGAATCTGTGTTATATCAAATGAATGAACGGTTAAAGACAGAGAAGGTGCCTTCATGGGTAACCGTTTTGACGCCTGAGGAATATCCAGTCATTATGACGTATCAGCCCAGGTCTTTTGATCAGTATGAAGCCATTCACGTCTTCGGTGATATTCACGGCTGTTACACAGCTCTAAATACTTATTTGCAAGGAGACTTGAAAGAAAACGAGCTTTATATCTTTGCAGGTGACTTGCTTGATAGAGGAATAGAAAACAAGGAAGTTTTAGAATGGATGCTGGCACATAGAGAATGCCGCAATGTGATCGTCATTGAAGGAAATCATGATCAGCATCTTTACAAATATGCACATGAAGAAAAAGTGAGAAGTAATATGTTTAACCGTCATACTGCGCCTGAAATTGCGGAAGCAGGTTTTGACCTAAAAGAGTTAAGGAAGTTTGTCAGAACTTTTCATCAGCTCACCTATTTTACGTATCATGGTCAGACATTTCTTGTCACCCATGGTGGGCTTGCCCATTTGCCAGAAGAGCTTCTGCATGTCTCAGCGCAGCAGCTTATTCACGGAGTAGGTGAATATTCAGATGACATTGACCACTTATTTGTCCAAAACACTTCTGGATTAGATATCATTCAAATTCATGGTCATCGCAATTTATATAGACTGCCTATCCAAGCGGCGGAAAGATCTTATAATCTCGAAGGTCAGGTTGAATTTGGCGGACAGCTGCGTGTGTTAAAAATCACAGCAGGCGGGATTGAGACACATGAAATTGACAATCCTGTCTACAGAGCTTCTGAAAACAAGCAACCGGTCTTTGTGCAGCCCAATGTGACGCTGGATGATTTTTTAGCCCATTTAGATCAGCATGAATATGTACAGGAATTAAAGCTGCCACACGATATTTCATCTTTTAATTTCACGAAAAAAGCATTTAGTGAAAGACAATGGGATGAAATAAATGTCAAAGCAAGAGGGTTGTTTATCAATATGACTTCAAAGCAGATTGTGTCTAGAAGTTATAATAAGTTCTTTAATATTGATGAACGTCCTGAAACAAGAATGCAGCATCTAGTGAATCATCTTCAATTTCCTGTGACGGTCTATGATAAAGCAAATGGATACTTAGGTACGGTTGGGTTTAACGACATAAAAGATGAACTGGTGTTTACGTCCAAATCGTATACGTCACATGTGAAGCAAAATCAGCATGCTGCTTGGGTCGAAGAGCTATTTTATGCGACCTTTGACGATGTGCAGGTCGATTACATCAAATCATATGTACGCGACAACCATGTATCCCTTGTATTTGAAGTCATTTTGTCAGAGAAAGACCCGCATATTATCACATATGATCATGATCAACTCATTTTACTTGATATCGTGAAGCGTCAGCTGAGCTATGAAAAAGAACCATTTGCTGAAGTGAAAAGGCTCAGTGAACAGCTTGGCATGCGGTGCAAACAGCAAGTGGCAGTGTTTCATGATTGGACCTCTTTCTATAAATGGTATCAATCTGTATCACATGATGACACAATCAAAGAAGAAGGCTATGTCATTGAGGATAACAGCGGCTTTATGACCAAGTTAAAGCTTCCTTATTATCAATTTTGGAAGCAAATGCGATCCATTAAACAGCGTGTTGCAGATAAGCGCTCCACCCAAAAATATATGCAGGCTTTGCAAACAGCAGAGCAAGCAAGATTTTATACATGGCTGCTCGAGCAAGATCCAGTAAACGTGAGAAACTGCTCAATCATTGAGCTGCGTTCACAATTTGAGCAAACGGAAGCGGGCCATTTGAATAATGACGGAATAAATGCATAGTCTAACAAAGAGTCTTTTCTAAAGAAAAGGCTTTTTTTCATGAAATCGAAAGGTGGAAGCTGAAATGCCAGATCATATTGAAGTCATTCTTCGAACCATATTTGCTTTTGCTATTTTATTCGGCGGTGCCCGTCTTCTTGGAAAGCAAACCATTGCGCAAATGAATATTTTTGATTTCATTGCAGCGATCAGTCTAGGTTCAATTGCGGCGAACCTGGCTTTTAATACTACGCTTCCGCTTCATCACACAACCATATCTTTTGTGTCACTTGTGATCATCATTTATGTCATTTCTTTGCTTGCTTTAAGAAGCCGGAAGATGAGAGGATTTATGGCCGGTAAACCAACGCTTGTGATTCAAAATGGCAAAATCCTTGAAGAGAATATGAAAGGAATGAGGTATACACTTGATTATTTAAATCAACAGCTCAGAGAAAAGAATGTGTTTGACATTAGTGAAGTTGAATTTGCAATGATTGAAACAGATGGGCATATGTCAGTGAAAAAATACCCTTCATTTGATTATGTCACGCGAAAAGATCTTAACCTGTGGGTGCAGGCAGAGCGTTACATGCCCATTGAAGTCATTATGGACGGAAAGCTCATTTTGAAAAACCTTCATGAAAACCAATTAACGGAGCAGTGGATCTATGAAGAACTTCAAAAAAGGCAACTGTCTTTAAAAGACATTGTTTATGCGGTTCGTTCAAGTAATGGCAGTTTATATATTGATACATATGACGATCACATCCATTCTCCAATTGACCAAGAATGAATATGTAGTACGGACGACACCCGCGCGTCACAGAACTGCCAATATTTATAAGTCGTTTGGATGTCATCTATCTAGGTATCATTTCTCAATTATTATTATTTTCAGAAAATGTAGTGACGGAGAAAAATAAGTATGTTTAAGTATAAATAGAAGAATTTAAAATATCAATATAATATACATCAAGCGGAATGAACATTCATTCCTATTAAAACGAAAGGAGAGGATGAAATGCCCGCAGCAACTACTGATAAACAGGAGCAGATTATGAAGGCTTCTCTGGACTTATTTATTGAACGGGGTTTTGACGGTACAACGATGCCGATGATTTCGAAAAGAGCCAATGTTGGAGCAGGAACCATTTATCGTTATTTTGATAGTAAAGAGGCTCTTGTAAACATTTTATACCAGCGAAGCCTGACTGCATTTATCGACAAGGTGAATACAAACAGTCCAGACCCTAAAGCAAGTATCAGGGCTTATTTCAAACATGTCTTTTATTGCTTAGTGCTCTTTACAAAAGAGAATCCAAGTGGTCTGTACTTCTTAGAAATTGACAAACGCTCACACTATTTAGATGAGACAAGTAAAGAGAAGATGCAGCAGCTATTAAATGAGCTATTTCATATTTTTGAAGAAGGCAAAAAGGATGGAATTCATCCAAATCTTTCAGGGAGAACGATTTTATCCATTGTATTTGGAGCGTTCGTTCAGCTTCATAAACAGATTTTAGCAGAGGAAATTGAGCCAACGATTGAATTTTTAGAAGATATCGAGCAATGCTTATGGCGTGCCATTAGCGTTGCATCATAAAGAAATAAAGGGAGTGGGCACATGCAACAAACATCAATCATTCCAAAACCAAAAACATACGGACCTTTAAAAAATATTCCTCATATCAAAAAAGGAGAGCTTTCTCAAACCTTTTGGCGGCTGGCAGATGAATTAGGGCCGATCTTTCAGTTTGAATTTTCAAAAGCAACAAGTATTTTTGTTTCCAGCCATGAACTTGCCAAAGAAGTATTTGATGAGAGGCGTTTTGATAAATTCATTGGAAGCAGTCTCAATAAAGTGAGAACATTTTCAGGGGATGGGTTATTCACAAGTTGGACAGAAGAGCCGAATTGGAGAAAGGCTCATCACATCTTGATGCCGGCGTTTAGCCAGCAGGCCATGAAGGGCTATCATGAGATGATGCTCGATATTGCCACACAGCTTGTACAAAAATGGCAAAGAACGGGCCGTGATGAAGAAATTGAAGTAGCAGAGGATATGACAAAGCTCACTTTAGATACGATCGGGCTATGCGGTTTTGATTTTCGATTTAACAGCTTTTACAAAGAAAATCAACATCCATTTATTGAAAGCATGCTAAATGGCTTAAATGAAGCGATGGATCAAGCAAGTAGATTGCCGGTCGCAGATAAATTAATGATCAAAAGAAGAAAAGAATTTGAACAAGATGTTGATTTTATGAAGCAATTAGTAGATGACATTATTCAAGAACGGAAAAAACAAGATAAAACGGGCAATGATTTACTTTCTCTCATGCTACATGCAAAGGATCCTGAAACAGGTGAACGCCTGTCAGATGAAAATATCCGTTATCAAATCATTACCTTCTTAATAGCAGGTCATGAAACAACAAGTGGATTGTTGTCATTTGCGATATATTTTTTACTAAAAAATCCAGACAAATTAAAAAAAGCCGTACAAGAAGCAGACGACGTGCTACAAGGCGGACTGCCGACATTTAAGCAGGTTCAAAAACTAAGTTATACGCGTATGGTCTTAAATGAAGCACTTCGCCTCTGGCCGACGGCGCCTACGTTCTCTCTTTATGCGAAAGAGGATACAGTCATTGGAGGGAAATATCCGATCAAAAAAAACCAAAGTGTCAGTGTGCTACTTCCTAAAATACATCGGGATCAAGCGGTTTGGGGGGAGGATGCAGAAGAATTCAAGCCTGAACGTTTTATGCATCCTGAAAAGATTCCACAGCATGCCTATAAACCGTTCGGAAATGGCCAACGTGCATGTATTGGGATGCAATTTGCCCTTCATGAAGCCACGATGGTTCTGGCGATGGTTCTGCACAACCTTGAACTGATTGACCATACGTCGTATGAACTGGATTTAAAAGAATCCCTGACGATTAAGCCGAATGATTTTAAAATCAAAGTGCGGCCAAGAAAGCAGCAATTCTTTATGGCGCCTCCGAAAGAAGAACCAACAAAAAGCACGGCATCTGCTGAAGTGAAAATAGCGAGTCATGGAACACCGCTATTGGTCTTGTACGGATCAAATCTGGGCACAGCAAAGCAGATGGCAAACGAATTTGCTGAAGACGGAAAAGCAAAAGGGTTTGACGTGACAACGGCACCGCTTGATGATTATACTCGAAAGTTACCAGAGTCAGGCGCAATTTTAATTGTAACGGCTTCATACAACGGTCATCCGCCTGATCATGCGAAACAGTTTGTGGATTGGGTGACGCAGGATGAGGAGCAGGATCTATCAAATGTGACATTTGCAGTCTTTGGGTGTGGGGATCGAAATTGGGCGAGCACGTATCAGCGTATTCCTCGTCTGATTGATGAAGCACTTGAAAGAAAAGGGGCGAAGCGTGTAACGGATATTGGTGAAGGCGATGCGGGCGGTGATATGGATGAAGATAAAGAAACATTCCAGAAGACAGTCTTCAATGAGCTTGCAAAAGAATTCAAATTAACCTTGCAGGAGAAACGCCAAGAAAAGCCAAACCTATCCATTGCATATACGAATGAGCTAGTGGAACGTCCTGTTGCTAAAACATACGGTGCCTTTTCAGCTGTTGTATTGAAAAATCAAGAATTACAATCTGAAAAAAGTACCCGCCAAACAAGGCATATCGAACTTCAATTACCTGAAGGCAAGCACTATAAAGAAGGAGATCATATCGGAATCGTGCCAAAAAATAGTGCAACACTCGTTCAGCGAGTGACCGATCGTTTTAAGCTGGATCCAGAGCAGCACATGATACTCTCTTCGGAAAAAGAAGCAAGTCATTTACCATTAAATCAGCCGATTCAAGTCGGAGAATTGTTGGCGTCACATGTAGAGCTACAAGAGCCTGTGACACGTACTCAGCTAAGAGATCTTGCAAAATATACGGTATGCCCACCTCATCGTATTGAACTTGAACAAATGGCGGGAGACATTTATCAAGAAGCTGTATTAAAGAAGCGTGTGACCATGCTGGATTTACTAGAACAATACGAAGCATGTGAACTGCCATTTGATCATTTTTTAGCCCTTTTACCAGGATTGAAGCCTCGTTATTACTCGATCTCCAGTTCGCCAAAGGTAGATGAAAAGAGGCTTAGTATCACAGTAGCTGTTGTGAAAGGAAAATCATGGAGCGGACGCGGTGAATACGCAGGCGTCGCATCAAACTATTTATGCGGACTGCAAGAAGGAGATGAGGTGGCCTGCTTCCTTCATGAAGCTCAAGCAGGATTCGAATTGCCGCCTTCTCCTGAAATACCAATGATCATGATTGGACCAGGAACAGGTATCGCCCCGTTTAGAGGGTTCATTCAGGCAAGGGAAGCATGGCAAAATGAAGGGAAGTCGTTAGGTGAAGCCCATCTTTATTTTGGCTGCCGCCACCCGCATGAAGATGATCTGTATTATGACGAACTGCAGCTTGCACAAGAAAAAGGAGTCGTCACCATCCACCGTGCTTACTCTCGCTACGAGGAGCAAAAAGTGTATGTCCAGCACTTCATTAAAAATGATGGAGCCAAGCTCATTGAATTGCTCGACAAAGGCGCCTACCTGTATATTTGCGGGGATGGAAAGGTCATGGCACCAGATGTCGAGGCAACACTTATTGAACTGTATCAGACTGAGAAACAGTGTGCGAAAGAAACAGCTGAACAATGGCTGACATCTCTAGCCAATGACAACAGATATGTAAAAGATGTATGGAGCTGATCATGTTGAAAAGAAGACAAAGGGCTAAAATAAATCACATTTTAGCCCTTCGTCAACAATCTTGAAACCGCCAAAATGGCGGTTTTTCTTTTTTCATAGAGAGATCGCTAGAATAAATATTTGGAAGATACGAAACACCTAATTTACAAATGAAATATTTTGTAAAAAATAAGAATATTCTCTCATTTACTCCAATATGAAACAATCGTATCATTTTTGATATAGGACATAAAGGAGGAATATGATGAAAAAGGTGAAAAAATTAATCCCTTCTCTACTCGTTTTTGGTGCTTTAAGTGTGCCTAGTTTTGCCCATGCAGCATCTGATTCAGTACTTACGTCTGATTATGACATGGTGACTTCTGACGGAAAGGTGATTTCTTCAGCTGACTTCCACAACGATATGAAAACCCCCTCATCCTTTGACAAAGTGGATGATCTCTCTTCTACTATTGGCGAAAAAGTAAAACCACTCACAAAATATTTAAAAGACTTTCAAACAAAAGTAGTCATTGGAGACGATGGTAGAACAAAAGTGACGAATACAAGAGTAGCACCCTATAATTCTATTGCTTATATTACATTTGGTGGATCTAGCTGCACTGGAACACTCATTGCTCCAAACAAAATATTGACAAACGGACACTGCGTCTACAATACAGCCACAAGAAGCTATAGTGCAAAAGGGTCTGTCTACCCAGGCATGAATGACAGCACGGCCGTGAACGGCTCAGCAAACATGACCGAATTCTATGTACCAAGCGGATATATCAACACGGGGGCGAGTCAATATGATTTTGCCGTCATTAAAACAGATACGAACATTGGAAATACGGTCGGCTACCGCTCTATTCGTCAAGTGACAAATCTAACAGGTACAACGATTAAAATTTCTGGATATCCAGGTGATAAAATGAGATCGACTGGCAAAGTGTCACAATGGGAAATGTCAGGTCCAGTCACGAGAGAAGATACGAATCTCGCATACTATACGATCGATACATTTAGCGGAAACTCTGGCTCTGCGATGCTAGATCAGAACCAACAAATCGTCGGGGTCCATAATGCGGGTTATTCAAATGGAACGATCAACGGTGGACCAAAAGCGACTGCTGCCTTTGTTGAATTTATCAACTATGCGAAGGCGCAATAAAAAATAGAACAATCAGCTTGTTTCCTTTACAGGGGACAGGCTTTTTTTATCGTCAAATGCAGAAAAGTTTCTTTTTTTGTTCATCACTATTTCATATTTACAAGCTATGCTGAATGAAATAAATGAAAAAGAAAGAAGAGATATGAGTGAAAAATAAAAAAATAGATATGATATTGTTGTTGATTTTACTGATTGCAGCTTTTCTCTACACTTATCAAATTTGGCAGAATGACAGTGCCAATCAATATTATTTAGCTGCAGTCAAAAGTATGTCCAAAAGCTTCCATCACTTTTTTTATGCCTCGTTTGATGCAGCTGGATTCGTATCAATTGATAAACCACCCGTCGTTTTATGGATTCAAACCATCAGTGCACTTATTTTTGGCTTTCATACATGGAGTGTGATATTGCCTCAGGCACTTGCTGGAGTGGGGTCTGTTCTTCTTCTTTATCTCATGATAAAACCGGCTTTCGGTCAAGGTGCTGCAAGGGTGTCAGCGGCCGTTATGGCTCTCACGCCAATTGCCGCAGCTGTGAGCAGAACAAACAATATCGACAGTATGCTTGTCTTCACATTACTTGCGGGTACGTATTTCTTGATGCGTGCTGTAAAAAGCGGAAAGATGCGCTGGCTTCTTATGGCCTTCGCTTTGGTAGCGGTAGGATTTAATATGAAGATGCTGCAAGCGTTTATGGTCGTTCCAGCATTTATTTTCTACTATTTCATTGCTGCTCGCGTACCGTTAAAAAAGAAAATTTTCTCTCTTTTATGCTCAATCGTCGTATTAGTCTGCTTATCTCTATCGTGGGCAGTTGCTGTAGATATGACAGCTGAAAGTGAGCGTCCTTATGTGGGAAGCAGCCAAACAAATTCAGTGTTAGAACTTGCCTTTGGGTATAACGGCACGGAACGGCTGCTTGGTCAGACGACAGGGAAATCCTTTGGTGACATGAACCAGCAAGCAGGTATGATGATGCCAGACAATTCTGGATTAGGAAATTCGTCAGAGGATCAGTCAAACAGAAATCAGCCGCCTCCATCCCAAAATCAAATGATGCCACCTCAACATGGTTCAGGTAGTGGTTCTCCGCCTGGAAGTGCTGTAGGTCAACAAAGTATGAATATGTATGGCACTGGGAATCCCGGTATATTTCGTTTATTTCAATCTGCATTGTCAGGTCAAATCAGCTGGATGCTGCCGTTTGCTTTGTTTGGGCTTTTAGGGATGATCATCAGCTGGTGGAAGGAGAGAAAAGCTCAATTAAATGAATGGAAACAAATGATGTTTTGGACAGCATGGTTGATTCCTGCTGCCGGATTCTTTAGTATTGCGGGTTTCTTTCACCATTACTATCTCATTATGCTTGCCCCGCCTATTGCAGCACTATGCGGCATAGGAGCTAAGAAGATGGGAGAGTTATTTAAGGCAAACAAAGGAGTATCTGCGTATTTGCTTCCAGCAGCAATCGCTGTTACAGCCATCTTCCAAGGGTATATTTTGAGTAACTATACGACTCAAATCAGCAGTATTTGGATGTATGCCATTGCGATTGCGGGAACAAGTATCGCTATCCTCTTGCTGATGTACAGAGAAAAACAATTGATCATGAAACGACTGCTCATCACTGCTTTGACAACGCTGTTACTGTTTCCAGGTTTTTGGTCCGCCACCCCAATCATATATGGTGGAAATGCTGTTCTTCCAGAGGCAGGTGTACAGCTGGCTAGTTCACGAGGTGGGAACATGTTTACATCTAGTGTCGATCAAGGCTTACTCACTTATTTAAAGGCTCATCAAACAGGTGAAACGTATTTATTTGCAACGCTTACGACTGTTACCGCAGCGCCATATATCATTGATGAAGATGAGAATGTCATGGCTTTAGGCGGTTTTAATGGGACAGATCCTATTTTGACTGTCAACAAATTAAAAGCACTTATTCAACAAGGAAAGGTGAAATACTTTTTATTACCAGACAATCAGTCATCAGCTAACAGCAAATTGGTTAGCTGGATTAAATCACATGGTACAGTCATCTCATCTGAAGAATATAAACGATCCACATCAGCTGAAGAGGGGATGCCATCCGAGATGTCTTCACAAAACGAAACATTATATAGAGTAGATGAAATATCTTAAGTAGAACAAGGCGAATGATGAAGAGATCATTCGTTTTTTCTTATGGATCAGTATCCAGGAAGATTCAGCTCATGTTTTTCACATGTCATCACTCAGCCACTCATACATTAAAAATGACTCATTCCCTTCAAGTCAACATCATTTCATCAAAAGTATGAGGAGGTCACGAGCTTTTGAAGATGAGAAAAGGCTGGATCGCTGCTGTCGTTCTTTGTTTTGTCATTTGGATGGGTGCGTTATTAGGTGGTTTTGGAGAGGATCGTTCCGCAAAAGGAGCAGATCGTTATGATCATGTGATTCAATTTCCTAAGGAACGGTATCCTGAAACAGGCAGTCATATTCAAGAAGCTATTCGAAAAGGGCACTCAGACGTGTGTACCATTGACCGAAATGGGGCAGATGCCCGCAGGCAAGAATCATTAAAAGGAATTCCCACAAAACCTGGTTTTGACCGGGATGAATGGCCGATGGCGGTGTGTCTTGAAGGAGGAAAGGGGGCAAGCGTTCAATATGTCAGTCCATCAGATAATAGAGGCGCTGGTTCATGGGTCGGGCATCAAATCAGCGAGTATCCTGACGGGAAACGAATTTTATTTATTGTTAAATAAACATAGACAAGAGGCTCCTTGAGAGGGGCTCTTTTTGTTCAACAGGAGCGTATTCGAGCTAGCAGGTACAAAAGATTCAGTGGTACAATCAATCCATCAGGTACAAAGACTGACAAGTAGAAAATGTGAAAGGACATATGCTTATGGAAAAGAACCGTGCATTATACGATTTTTTCATGCAACATGCAGAGAAACTGACTGAAACGTGGTATGAATCAATTGAGGATGATGATCCAGAATCCATTTATCGTTCAACAGATTCCAGCATCATAGCAGAGCTAAAACGGCAAAATCAAGATTATTATCAGCATTTTATCCGCGCACTTATTGAAGACAAGACGTATTTACATACGAAATTTAAAAAATGGTCTGAAGACTTAGCAAGTGATCCGAAGCACTTGAACACGCCATTAGATTACGTCGTGAGAGAATATATGTCCAATCAAAGAGTGGTTCTTCATTACTTAAAAGAGTTTATAAAACAGCATCAAGGTGATATTGACATTGATCGAATATTTTATTGGTATGATTTGATATCTGAGGCATTTAACATTTCAATTCATGTCTTTATTCAGCAATATGTGAAAAATACCACCAAAAAACTCGTTGCACAAAGAGACATGATTTATGAGCTGAGTTCCCCAGTCATTGTGTTAAAAAGTCATGTTGCCTTATTGCCTTTAGTTGGAGATATTGACACTGCGCGAGCAAAGATTATCTTAGAAAATACATTAAAACAGTGTTCGCAAAAAGGTGTTCAACATTTATGTATTGATTTATCAGGTGTCGTCATCATTGATACGATGGTAGCACATCAAATCTTTGATCTTGTCACGTCACTTCGGTTAATTGGGGTTGATACGACCATTTCAGGGATTAGACCAGAAATTGCTCAAACGGCTGTACAGCTTGGACTTCCTTTTAATGAATTTCAAACGGCTTCATCACTTGCTCACGCTTTAGATCGTATGACTGAATTTTCATCCATATAAAAACCAGGCCTAGTAAACGGCCTGGTTTTTATTTAGATCACAGCGTCAATTTTTGTTACTTTCCACTCGTTTTGTACTTTCTCGAAAGTGACAGTACGTTTTACTTTGCGTCCATCAAGTGTTGGAACTGTGAATTCGTATGTGCGGATTGTACTTTTCTTAGAGACGAGTTTAGGTGTTGCCTTATCCCAATTAAGCATATTGTCTCCGTCACCAACTGGCACAGCCATTTTTCCTTTATGAACGATGAACTGATAGTCTTTTAAACCGTGAGTAATGGCATCTTTTGTGAAAACTTGAGATAGATAGCTGTTTAGTTTTTTCTTTGTGTCAAATGTTTTAGACAGGTAGTTGTAAGTCATATCTTTATAAGTAAATGATTTTAATTTGTAATCTGAATGCTCTTTAATGTTGTAGCCTGACATCGCACTCCAAAAGTGTTCTCTTGCATCAAGGGCAATATGTAACGCTTCTTTATTTGTCAAAGCGGCTGATTTTTTGGAAGCGGCCAGTGTTGTTGTTTGTAATGAGATCATAAGCATAATAGCGGTTAATAAAACAAATAATTTTTTCAAGGCGATTGCCTCCTTTTCTCAATGAAAACTTCTTATGTTACAAATGTTACAATAGTTACAGAGATATTACAAGTATTAAATCTAAATGTTTTTTATTTCTTTTCTTTCTATCTATATAACGTTTGAGGGAGACAAAAAGTTTTCATTTTTTTATTTTTTTCTTCCTCATTAGTATTTAACCGTTCTAAAGAAGAATAAAACGTCTTTTGGAAAGATTTCTATTTGTCTCCTCAACACTCTTTTTTTATGTATGACATATACTGTCGTGATGAATGTCTAAGAAAGTGGTGTTTAGTATGTATAATCCATATGAAGGTACGTGGAATGGGTACTTGTACGATCGGCAGGTACAAAGCATGCCGGCGTTTCCTATTTCTCAAGTTGGAGGATTTCCCGGATTGCCATTCGGAGGGACTGGGCAAGGTGCAGGAGGACAATCGGTCCCGCCAGCCCCGCCGCAGCATATCATCTCGCAATATCAACAAGCAGTCTCTCAGCCTCAAAGTATGCAGCCGCTCATTGCGGGGCAGAGTGTAGGCGGAAGCCAGCAAACAGTTCAATTTGCAGCTGGATGTAATAGAAGGTGGACCATTGTGTTCCTTAGAAACGGTCAAGTATTTCTCATGTATGTTCTTTCCTCGCAGCCTTTTGGCCGTACAACGGGTTTCATATGGCCGAACTTTACATTTGGCTCGTTCCCAAGCTCTAGTATTCTTGCATATTCTTGTTCATAAAAGAAAAAGCCGGCTCTCATCAGCAATTGATGAAATACCGGCTTTTTTTAATGAATATTTCTAAATACGCCAATCACTTTACCTAGTATACTCACATTCTGTAAAATAATCGGTTCCATTGATGGATTCTCGGGCTGTAATCTAAAGTGTGTATCTTCCTTATAAAAACGTTTCACTGTTGCTTCATCTTCTTCTGTCATAGCCACCACAATATCTCCATTGTTGGCAGTGCTTTGCTGACGCACAATGACGTAGTCTTTGTCCAAAATACCTGCATCAATCATACTTTCTCCCATAATTTCAAGCATAAATACTTGTTCATCTGGCGCTGCAAAAGTTTCTGGAAGTGGGAAATATTCTTCTACATTCTCAACAGCCGTGATAGGCAAGCCTGCTGTGACTTTTCCGATGACTGGAACATTCATTACAGCGCTCTTTGGAATATTCATTTCCTCTTCATCTAGTACTTCGATCGCTCTAGGTTTCGTTGGATCTCTTCTAATTAAACCTTTCGTTTCTAGTCTAGCTAAATGTCCATGGACAGTTGAACTTGATGCTAGACCGACAGCTTCGCCAATTTCACGAACGGATGGGGGATAACCCTTGCTTTTTACTTCTTCTTTTATGAATTTCAGGATATCGAGTTGTCTTTTTGATAGCTTCGTCATCTTTTGCACCTCAAAACGTCAATTTTAAAGAAATTATAGCATGTTTTTCCTAACAGTACAAACATAGGTTCGAAAAAAACGTTTGACAGAAACGTTTGTTCGTATTTATAATGAGTGTCAGAAAGAACGAACACACATTCTATTAGGAGAGATGACATTATGAGGTTAAAGGAATCTATTATTTTTATTGGGCTATTCTCATTCATCGTTGGCATATTTCTCTCACTTATTGCAGTCACTAGCCATAATGATCCAAATCAATATGTTAAAATAGAGGTTCAATCAGGTGATACTCTTTGGGGATTAGCTGATCAAGTAAACGACAGTAAATCAATCGATAAAAATGCTTTTATTGACTGGGTAACTGAACACAATGATCTCGCTTCAACTGACATCCAGCCGGGAGATATCCTTGTGATTCCAGTTAAAAAAGAGCATCCAGTCGTATATCAACTTGCAACAGTACAGTAGAAAGGTCGATTGAAGACATGAATGCAATCATTTATGCGAGAGTAAGTACTGCCAAAGAAGAGCAAGAAACCTCGCTTAAAAGACAAGAAGAAGAACTGCTTGCTTTAGCTGCAGCGCACAAGATGAATGTAGTCAAAGTGATTAAAGAAAAAGCGAGTGGATACGATCTTGATCGTGACGGTGTTTTTGACATGCTGGCTGCGCTGAAAGAGGAAGAAATCGATGCTGTTCTCATTCAAGATGAGACACGCCTTGGAAGAGGGCAGGCGAAAATCGCTCTTCTTCATTGTCTGTTTAAAGAAAAAGTCAAGGTGTACAGCGTATTTCATAGAGGAGAGCTTGAGCTTTCAGAAGCAGACGAGATGGTCATTGAAATTGTAGGCGTTGTAGAAGAGTATCAGCGTAAAATTCATAATTTGAAAATTAAGCGTGGGATGAAAAAAGCTGTTGAGCGAGGGTATCAACCCGAACTAAATTTAAAACACCAAGAACAGGCGCCTGGCCGCGAACGTATTGAAGTACCGATTTCTGAAATTGTTCGATTAAGAAAAAACAACATGACATTCGCTGAAATTGCAGCGACATTGCAGGCACTTGGTTTTGACATTTCAAAAGCAACCGTCCATAGAAGGTACCAAGAATATGAAAAAGGGCTTGCAACTTAAAGCGTGATTTGTTGTAAAAATGACTGATATTTAGTAGTATGTAGAGAAAATGTTTTAAAGGAGTTTGTCATGATTTCTAAAGAACAGCTTGCAAGAATCAATGAGCTTTCAAAAAAGTCGAAAGAGACCGGTTTGTCGGACGCTGAGAAAACAGAACAGAAGCAATTAAGAGAGGAATATTTAAAGGCTTTTCGTTCTTCTATGAAAAATACACTCAAAACCGTGAAAATCGTCGATCCAGAAGGAAACGATGTCACACCAGAAAAATTAAAAAGAGAAAGAGACCAGAATCTTCATTAAAGGTCATCATTTCTTTATTTTTGAAAAGATGGGAGAAATATTCTCATCTTTTTTCATATTTGCATAAGTTTTTAGGTGATCGATAAACTAAATGTGACAAAATCCTTCTTTTTCGGCGTGAAATAGTTGTGAAAAAAGGACAGTAGATTTATGATAATGGTGTACACAAGATACGGAAGGGGATTTATATGGAAACGATTGAATTGAAATCTATTGCAACAATACGTACTCTCTCCATAGACGCAATTGAAAAAGCGAATTCCGGTCACCCTGGAATGCCGATGGGCGCTGCACCAATGGCATACGCTTTATGGACGAATCACTTAAACGTAAGTCCGCAAAATCCAAATTGGTTTAACAGAGACCGTTTTGTGTTATCTGCGGGACATGGCTCTATGCTTTTATATAGCATGCTTCATTTAAGCGGATACAATCTGAGCATCGAAGATTTAAAACAATTCCGCCAATGGGGAAGCAAAACACCTGGACATCCTGAGTTTGGACATACAGAAGGCGTAGATGCGACAACAGGTCCTTTAGGACAAGGGATTGCGATGGCTGTTGGAATGGCACTTGCAGAAAGACATCTTGCAGAAACGTATAACAAAGATAACTTTAATGTTGTGGATCACTATACATACAGCATTTGCGGAGATGGAGACTTAATGGAGGGCATTTCCTCTGAAGCTGCTTCACTTGCTGGTCATTTAGGCTTAGGCCGTTTAATTGTTCTTTATGATTCAAATGACATTTCTTTAGATGGCGACCTCGATCGTTCTTTCTCTGAAAATGTGAAGAATCGTTTTGAAGCGATGAATTGGGAAGTTCTTTATGTAAAAGACGGCAATAACATTGACGAAGTGACGGCTGCCATTGAAAAAGCCAAACAAAGTACAGACAAACCTACACTTATTGAAGTGAAGACGACAATCGGTTTCGGATCTCCAAACCGTGCGGGAACGTCTGGGGTGCATGGTGCACCGCTTGGCAGTGAGGAAGCGAAGCTAACGAAGGAAGCTTATTCTTGGACGTTTGAAGAAGATTTCCATGTACCTTCTGAAGTGTACGATCATTTCAAAACAGCTGTAAAAGACGCTGGACAGAAAAAAGAAGCAGCGTGGAATGAACTGTTTGAGCAATATGAAAAAGAATATCCAGAACTAGCAGCTCAGCTGAAGCTTGCGATTGAAGGAAAACTTCCTGAGAATTGGGATCAAGAGGTTCCTGTTTATGAAGCAGGTTCAAGCCTTGCCTCTCGTGCTTCTTCTGGAGAAGTATTAAATGGCATTGCAAAACAAGTACCATTCTTTATTGGCGGGTCTGCTGACCTTGCTGGATCAAATAAAACAACAATCAAAGATACAACTGACTTTGGCAGAGAGAATTACGCTGGCAGAAACATTTGGTTTGGTGTGAGAGAATTCGCAATGGGTGCAGCATTAAACGGTATGGCACTTCACGGCGGACTTCGAGTATTCGGGGGAACATTCTTTGTTTTCTCTGACTACTTAAGACCTGCCATCCGTCTTGCTGCATTGATGGGACTTCCTGTCACTTATGTATTTACGCATGACAGCATTGCGGTTGGGGAAGATGGACCAACGCATGAGCCAGTTGAACAGCTCGCTTCATTACGTGCGATGCCTAACCTTTCTGTGATTCGTCCAGCTGATGGAAACGAAACAGCTGCAGCATGGAAAATTGCTGTATCTTCAACGAATAAACCGACAGCGCTTGTTCTTACTCGTCAAAACCTTCCAACGATTGATCAAGCACCAGAGAAGGCGTATGAAGGCGTAGAAAAAGGTGGATATGTCGTCGTTGAAGCAGCTGATGCACAGCCAGAAGCTCTTCTACTTGCTTCAGGATCTGAAGTAGGTTTAGCCATTGAAGCGCAAAAAGCACTTGAAAAAGAAGGCATTCGCGTTTCTGTCGTGAGCTTACCTGCATGGGATCGCTTTGATGAGCAGTCAGACGAATACAAAGAGTCCGTTCTTCCTAAAGCAGTGAGAGCACGTGTTGCAATCGAAATGGGTGCTTCACTTGGCTGGGAACGTTACACTGGCCTTGATGGCGATGTGATTGCGATTGATAAATTTGGCGCTTCTGCACCAGGCGAAACCATTATTGAAAAATACGGTTTCACTGTCAGCAACGTGGTGAGCCGCGTAAAAGCAAAGCTGAATAAATAATCAGTCTCCAAGCATCATGCTTTTTTGCAGTCGGTTTGCAGAGCTTTTCACTATGCTCTGCAAACTTTTTTCTTTTTTCTTGTTTTTTTGACAAAACTAGTTTCTTCTTGCTTCATATATAGACAATTCTTTCTTTCACATTTTTGTATAATACAAGCAATAAGCGAGATTGACGAAATGTGAAAGGAAGGGATAGACATGGAACGCCATTATTATATTTATTGGATTGAGGATGAGTTTGCTCATCATTATTTTGGTAGAGAATCTATTTTGTTTCATTTGTTTGAATCGTTACACTGGACGAACCGCAGTGATGACGAATTAGTCATGCTTGTTAAGCAAGTGGATTATGTAACGAAACGAATCCCTGCTTTTCATATGCACCAGCGTTTAATGAACAATTTAACCAATATTCACTATACACAAATAGGCTCAATATACAGTGCATCGCTACCAGATGGAAAAGGCACAGCCGCATTCATTATAAAAGACCGTTACATTCAAATGTCTGCCACAGGCAGTTATGAGGCAGAAGCGGTGTTTTTTGAAGTACTCAGAAAAATTAGTCCTTGTTTCCTGGCTATGGACTTTGGATCAAAGAAGCACGGGTGGCTCAATCCGGTAAAAGTGAGGAATTTTGTTTAAAAAAATAAAATTGAACGTGAAATGTTGTATAATAGCCTTTTGTTTAGTACACTTTATACGAGACAACATGAAGGAGGAAGAATTATGGATTTATGGGTTGTCATCCTTGTAGGCGTTGTTGCACTGCTTGCAGGAGTTGCACTCGGATTCTTTATTGCTCGTAAGTATATGATGAGCTACTTAAAAAAGAATCCACCAATTAATGAACAAATGCTTCGAATGATGATGATGCAAATGGGCATGAAACCGTCCCAAAAGAAAATCAATCAAATGATGAAAGCCATGAACAACCAAGCGAAATAATACGTACGTTATTATGATCATAGATGGAACATGGTCCCTAAAGATTGGACAAGCGATGTCCTTTCTTTATTGAAGTCACCTTCATCAGACGCATAAAACCACTGTACTTGCATGAATAAAGCAGGGAAAGTGGTTTTTATTTTGCCGTGAACCGTCCGTTAAAGACAAAACAAAAAACCCCTTGTGAGCAGAGGTTTTTGTTTCTTTTATTGTCACACATATCAACTTTTCTAAAATCGTGCGGCATTTGTTTCTATCTTGAGATATCATTAGTTGGCTGAGTTTGAGTGTAAGTGTCGTTGATATTGTAAGAGGAGATGATCTAGCTGCTGGCTATGTTCGATGGTCACTGTTGATGTCATCCCATTATGCAAGACAACTTTCATCAACTCTTCTCTTTTTTCTTCAATTTGAGTTAATAATGATGTTTTTACCAAAGTCATGTTCCTTTCATGCAAATCTTGATAAAAAGAATCGGTTCTATTATATCCATTTTAAGGTTTATTTTCAAATTTAAAGGGTTTGGTATCTTGATGTCAAATTAAATTATATAAGGTTTTAAGAGATTAGACCATCTTTATTGAGATGATGTAAAAAAAATGAAATGAATTTGTCATCTCTTATTGTATATTGTAAGAAGGGGGTGTTCTTTTGTCAGATTTGAATTACTTTTTAGCGTTTGGAGCAGGGTTTCTTTCTTTTATCTCACCGTGCTGTCTGCCACTTTATCCAGCCTTTTTATCCTATATTACGGGCGTTAGTATAGATGAAGTGAAATCTGAGAAGGTGATGCTGAGAAGGAGAAGTCTTCTTCATACATTATTCTTTTTAATTGGATTCTCTCTCATTTTTATTGCCATTGGATTTGGGACATCGTTTGTTGGGAAGTTTTTCATTGAATATCAAGATGCGATTCGTCAAATTGGTGCCATTCTCATTATTTTCTTTGGCTTTATGATTCTTGGTGTATTTCAGCCTTCTTTTTTAATGGGAGAAAAGAGGTTGCAGTTTAAAAATCGTCCAGCCGGTTTTTTTGGATCGATTCTCATCGGAATGGGTTTTGCTGCTGGTTGGACACCATGTACCGGCCCGATTTTATCAGCTGTCATCACACTTGCCAGCAACAAGCCAGAGTCCGCTGTGACCTACATGATTGCGTATGTATTAGGTTTTGCTATCCCATTTTTTGTTCTTTCCTTTTTCATCACAAAAATGGCTTGGATCAGAAAGCGTCAGCAGCTCATTATGAGAATTGGCGGAGTTATTATGATCGTGGTAGGGATTTTGCTGTTCTTTGATCTTATGACTTGGATTATCATTATGGTCTCGTCCCTGCTTGGTGGATTTAGAGGTTTTTGAAATCGTTTTCTACAGTCGCGGCGAATGGTTTTTTTTCGTCAATTGGAGTATATTATACATAGGCTGACCTTAAAGAATAAAGGAATGATTTGATATGATGATCATAATTTCTTCTATAGTGGCGGTATGTATGGCGGTAGCCGTCATGTTTATTCGCATTAAATCATCTGCAAAACCTGCAACCGCGAAAAAAATTATATTACCTCCTATCTTTATGAGCACTGGTGCACTGATGTTTTTTGTGCCAATGTTTCAAGTAACTGGAGCTGAATTTTTAGAGGCGATTACTGTAGGGATGTTTTTCTCTATCTTTTTAATTAAAACATCGAAATTTGAAATTAGAGGCAATGAAATCTATTTGAAGCGTTCAAAAGCATTTGTGTTTATTCTCATTGGGCTTCTTGTCCTTCGTATCGGAATGAAGACGATTTTAAGCTCTTCCATTGATTATGGTGCGCTTAGCGGGATGTTTTGGATTCTAGCCTTTGGCATGATTGTCCCTTGGCGTGTTGCGATGTATTTGTCGTTTAGAAAGATGTCTAAACAATTAGATGTGCAGCAGGCCCAAATAAATTAAACCTCCTTTTTAAAAAGGAGGTTATTTTAATAAAGATTCATATGGTGAATGGTCGATCTTTTTTTCTTGAAGGCGCTTTAGTAGAAATTTATGATCCCGCTTCGGTGTAGCGATAATATAGCCGCGAATGATTAAGTCTAAATTAATGCTGGCCGCTTGTTCTTTAAGTGCCAGCTCGCCAATTTTACCGGCGATTTTTTCTTTGGCGACATCTCTAAACAGCTCTGGAACCGGTAATACTAGCTCATTTAATAGCTGTTTGTCTTCATCGCGCCATAGGTGCAGGCTCTTTTGAATATATTCATCCTGCCAATCAAGCTCTGATTTCCCGTCTTCTTTCGGCAATCGTTTTAAAAACTTGCGAAACATAAAAAAGCCACCGATTGCTAGTAATCCAATCATCACTGTACCCCAAAATAAAATGAACCACAAAAACCAGCCGCTTAACATGTTCTCACTCCCTATATCCCTTCTCTCTCTATTCTATTTTACATGAAGGGAAGGTAGAAGAAAATAACAAAAATGTATGTGTTTTTTCTCTATAAACGCCTTTTTTGATCAAGAGGCGCCCATTTACTAGAATGACCCAAACCATTTAGTAGAAAAGGAATACATTATTGTATAGCGACTCTACTATTTGGCCATGGTGGTTCGCACAAGGTATTGACTTGAAACGAACGGAAGAGAGCCCGCCTGTATACAGGCGGGCTCTTAATGTTTGAAGTGTGGCATTTGAAAGGAAAATGCTCCGTCTTGACGATGGGCATCCTTTTTGATTTTGATTGATATGATTCTGTTTTCGTAATCTGTATCAATGTCTTTGTCATTCAAATAAAAAGGGAGCATGACACTTTTTTCAATCGGCTGTTCTCTTTCATCAATCAAATAAGCGAGGATGAGCTCACATCCGGAAAAGGTCAGTTTTAAATCAGTGATCGATAGGGTGGAGAGGTCGATCTCAATAATATAATCACGGCTCGTTTCATAAAGATCTATTGGGAGCTGTTCGTCATACCATGCAAAAGGATCGTCCATTAATACATTCAGCCAATCATCTATTTCAAGAAAATCAGAGGAATTCACTTGCTTTTCATTCTCCATAAACACTCCTCCATCACATCTCATAATAAATCATATGATAAAAGCTGAAATGTGTGAAAGACCTAAAACATCCCGTTTGGTCACGGGCTTAAGAGAGAATGTTTACATGTCATGATGTGAATTGTGCTTTTGTCTTGTATGGTTGCGATTTTTCACTTTTTTACTGCCTGATAGTGGCTCAGGCTGCCCGCCTTGATGCTCTTTAGGAGAGTTTTGACGTATGTCTTTCCCTGTGTTTTTGTTCGTCATCATTTCTCACTCCTTTCTTATTGGTTTTTTTTACGCTTTTTATTGTTTTGCTTTTGTTCTTCTGTTAAAACGAGCTGATCATTTTCTATATAACCTGCACCATTTCCTTGGCTTTTGGCTGCGTTCATGCCGTCAATGACATGATTTGCTTTTCTTTTTGTCATGTTCTATCACCTCAGCATTAGTATGAACCCGTGCTGCTCAGTTTATGAAGAGTAATCATTTCCTCATGATAAGCTAAACTTATTGAATTTAATAAAAGCATTGTTATTTACTTATGTATGAATTTGTTTTAAGATGAAATTGTGAGAAAATTGTGGTGAAATACGACGATTTTTCTGAGAATTGAAATTGATCTTGATCATCAAAAGGGGGATTTTGGACATGTCGAAACAGCAGCAAGTCGCTAAACAAGACGCTTTTCAATCTAGAAAAACGTTTTCGACAAATGGGAAAACGTATCACTATTATTCGTTAGAAGCACTAGAGAAACAAGGAATCGGAAATGTTTCGAAGCTGCCTTATTCCATTAAGGTACTTTTAGAATCAGTGCTTCGCCAAGTAGACGGTAGAGTGATCAAGAAGGAACACGTTGAAAACTTGGCAAAATGGGGAACTGCCGAGGTAAAAGAAATTGATGTTCCATTTAAACCTTCTCGTGTTATTTTACAAGACTTCACGGGTGTGCCAGCTGTCGTTGACCTTGCTTCTTTAAGAAAAGCAATGGCAGATGTGGGCGGAGACCCAGATAAAATCAACCCTGAAATTCCAGTTGACCTGGTCATTGACCACTCTGTACAAGTCGATAAAGCTGGAACTGAAGATGCATTAAACATTAACATGGATTTAGAATTCGAACGTAACGCAGAGCGTTATAACTTCCTTAGCTGGGCAAAGAAAGCGTTTAACAATTATCAAGCTGTTCCGCCTGCAACAGGGATCGTTCACCAAGTGAACTTAGAGTATCTTGCAAGTGTTGTTCATGCAATCGAAGAAGATGGCGAGATCATCACTTACCCAGATACATTAGTTGGTACTGACTCACATACAACAATGATTAACGGTATCGGTGTACTTGGATGGGGCGTTGGCGGTATCGAAGCAGAAGCTGGTATGCTTGGTCAGCCTTCTTACTTCCCAGTGCCAGAAGTCATTGGGGCTAAATTAGTTGGAGAGCTTCCAAACGGAACAACTGCAACTGACCTTGCCTTAAAAGTGACACAAGTTCTTCGTGAAAAAGGCGTAGTGAACAAGTTCGTCGAGTTCTTCGGACCTGGTGTTGCACAATTGCCGTTAGCAGATCGTGCAACAATTGCAAACATGGCGCCTGAATACGGTGCTACTTGCGGATTCTTCCCAGTAGATGAGGAAGCTCTTGCTTACCTTCGCCTTACTGGACGTGATGAAGAGCAAATTAATATCGTTGAAGAATATTCTCGCGCAAATGGCTTATTCTATACGCCAGATGCAGAAGAGCCAATTTTTACAGATGTTGTGGAAATTGATCTTTCTCAAATTGAGTCAAACTTATCTGGTCCTAAACGTCCACAAGATTTGATTCCACTTTCTCAAATGAAAGAGACGTTCCATAAACACATCGAAAGCCCAGCTGGTAACCAAGGGTTTGGCTTAGAAAAATCAGAGCTAGATAAACAAATCGAATTTGATCTAGCAAATGGTGAAAAAGCTGTGATGAAGACAGGTGCGATTGCGATTGCAGCGATTACGAGCTGTACGAATACATCGAACCCATACGTCTTAATCGGAGCAGGTCTTGTTGCGAAGAAAGCAAGTGAGCTTGGCATGAAGGTGCCAAACTACGTGAAAACGTCACTAGCACCGGGTTCTAAAGTTGTAACAGGGTACCTTGTAAATTCGGGACTTCTTCCATATTTAAGAGACCTCGGATTTAACATCGTTGGGTATGGCTGTACAACTTGTATCGGAAACTCAGGACCGCTTGCACAAGAAATTGAGGATGCTGTCTCTGAAAATGATCTGCTGATCACTTCTGTTTTATCAGGTAACCGTAACTTTGAAGGACGTATCCATCCGCTTGTGAAAGGAAACTACCTTGCATCTCCACCATTAGTTGTGGCGTATGCACTTGCTGGTACGGTCAATATTGATTTAACAAAAGACCCTATCGGTGTGGATAAAAATGGTGAGAACGTTTATTTCAATGACATTTGGCCATCAATGGACGAAATCAACAGTGTTGTGAAAAGCACAGTTACACCTGAACTCTTCCGTTCAGAGTATGAAACTGTATTTGACAGCAATGACCGTTGGAATGAAATTAAAACGACGGACGATGCATTGTATAAATGGGATGAAGATTCCACATACATTGCAAACCCGCCATTCTTCGAAAACTTATCAGTTGAACCTGGTAAAGTTGAACCGCTTAAAGGATTGCGCGTCGTGGCGAAGTTCGGTGATTCTGTCACAACAGACCATATTTCTCCTGCTGGAGCGATTGGTAAAGACACACCTGCAGGTAAATACTTGCAAGAAAGAGGCGTATCGCCTAGAGACTTTAACTCATACGGATCTCGCCGTGGTAACCACCATGTTATGATGAGAGGTACTTTTGCAAACATCCGTATTAAAAACCAAATCGCACCAGGAACAGAAGGCGGGTATACAACGTACTGGCCAACTGGTGAAGTGACATCCATTTATGATGCATGCATGCGTTATAAAGAAGATGGAACTGGTCTTGCGATCTTAGCAGGTAAAGATTACGGAATGGGCTCTTCTCGTGACTGGGCTGCAAAAGGAACAAATCTTCTTGGAATTAAATTCGTTCTAGCGGAAAGCTTTGAGCGTATCCACAGAAGTAACCTTGTCTTCATGGGTGTACTTCCTTTACAGTTTAAAGACGGTGAAAGTGCAGAAACTTATGGACTAACAGGAACAGAAACATTCGAAGTAGATGTTGATGAAACAGTTCGTCCGCGTGATCTTGTCACTGTAAAAGCAATTGATACAGATGGCAACGAGAAAACATTTGAAGTAATTGTTCGCTTTGACAGTGAAGTCGAAATTGACTACTACCGTCATGGTGGTATCCTTCAAATGGTATTGCGTGAAAAATTGGCAAGCAACTAATAAAGCAAAGAAGAGAAGGCGCTTAGACAGCTTTCTCTTCTTTTTTAACATAGTGGAGGATCAATCATGTGGAAAAAAGGAATGGCAAGCGCTGTTTTACTTGTGTTGATTGGTTTACTTGCATGGAATGTATTCGGACCAAAAGAACCTGCCATCGGTCTTGAAACAGGGGACAAAGCCCCTGATTTTGAGCTCAAAACCCTTGATGGCAAAACGGCATCGTTATCTGATTATCGAGGGAAAAAAGTACTCCTCAATTTTTGGGCGACATGGTGTAAACCTTGCCGAACAGAAATGCCAGATCTAGATGCAATTAGAAGTGAAAATGACCAAGTTGAGGTACTAGCGGTGAATTTGACGAACACTGAAAAGAGTGTGGATCACGTCGCCTCATTTATTGATGAACTTAAGGTCAGTTTTCCTGTTTTATTAGATCAAAAAGGTATTCAAGCGAGATATCAGGTACTTTCCTATCCGACGACATACATACTAGATGAAAAAGGGCGTATCCTGTCTGTAAAGCATCAAATGCTCACAAAAAAAGAAATTGAAAAAGAGCTGGATCTATAATGATTCAGCTCTTTTTGCTTATTTTCTAAATGTTTTGGCGAAAATGGTATGAACAGAGTGGAGGTGGTGATAGACATGAGAAGAAGAAAGCGCCGTACATTTGAAGAACTTGTGCTTGAAAATAAAAAAGAATTATTAAGCAATGAGGAATTTTTAAACCAGCTTGAAGAAAAGTTGGAAGAGCGATTTAGACAGAAATAAGTTATGATTTGTCCTTTTTCGTTCATCCTAAAGAAGAGGGAGGGATGAATGATGGGTAGAGAGCATGATAAACAAGCGCAGTTTACACCAGACCATTTAGGGACAAAACCTGTAGCATACAAACGAAATAAAGGCAAAAAGATGCATAATAAATCGAATGAACAGCCTGATGTGATACAGACGAAGGGCGAATAATAGGAGGGAAGCATGATGAATGACAAGTCATATCAATCCAATCCAGATGATCGTTCTGACAATGTTGAGAAGCTGCAGGATATGATCGAAAACACACTTGAAAATATTGATGAATCTGAAGCAGCAATGGGTCTTTCAACAGAGGAAGAAAAGAAGATGATCAAGCAAAAAAATGAAAACCGTAGAACAAGTATTGACGCAATGCGTTCTGAAATAAAGGACGAGGAAGCAGCAAGAAAGAGCGGTTACACTGAATAAACCAGGGATTCCTGGTTTATTTTATTGCCTCTTTTTAGAAGAACCATTTGGAATGTGGTAAAATGTCAGAGACGTTAGGTTTTGATAGGAGAGCGATGAAAACGTGTATGTATCTAAAAAAGAAATAGAAGTCCGTTATGCAGAAACAGATCAAATGGGCATTGTGTATCATGCCAACTATTTAATTTGGATGGAAGTCGGCAGAACAGCGTTAATTAAAGAATTAGGCTTTTCCTATGCCCAGTTAGAGGCAGACGGTGTCCTTGCACCTGTTGTTGATCTTCAGGTTCAATATAAGAAACCACTACTGTACGGTGAAACGGCTACAGTTCACACATGGATTGAAGAATATAACGGCGTGAAAACAGTGTATGGCTATGAAATACAAAAACCTGATGGACAAACGGCTATTACAGGGACCACCTCACATATTTGTGTGGACAAAGAAACCTTTAGACCGATTCAATTTAGAAAAGCTTTCCCTGCATGGCACAGCGTATACGAACAGTCCAAGAAGCAGGTTTGATTCATGGCCTTTGGAATTAAAAGAAGAGATTTGAATGCTTGGAAATCAGCTGTTCGGCAAGGGAAGGTGGCCTTTTTGACACACTATTGGCTTGATGACCGTTTTCCGCATGCGAATACTGTCACAAAGGCAGCCTGTCAGGATATGGAGCAATTAATCGCTTGGGGACAAAAGCATGGATTAAAGAAAGAATGGATCCATGTTCGCGAAGGTTTTCCTCATTTTGATCTCATCGGTGATTCGCAAAAACGGATTTTGCAAAAAGAGCGGTCATTAGGAAACATTCAGGAGTATGGACTTTATATTGAGTGATAAACAAAAAAGATACCCGAGGGATGAGGTATCTTTTTTGTTTATTCATAATGAAATTCTGGTTCTTTCACGGACTCGTTATAATCAATATGCAGATCATGGTTGTCAAAATACCAAATATCACTTTCTTCCACGAAGAAAGTAATGCCTTCTACTTCAGCGGTTGCGCCGGCATTTTGAGGTTCATCTTTTGCGACGCCGAGAGAAAAGCCTTTTTGTACATTACTGCACCCGCCATATCTGACAAAAAAGCGAACATGATCACCTTTTTCTAAATCCAGTTCATTCTTGTACCAATTGAGTGCATCATCTTTTATCGTTAATTTCAATGTGATCGCCCCTTTTTGAAGTCATGCTGTTTTAAATGCAGGATGCAAAAACAGCTTTTCTTTACTTTTACCACATATTTAAATTGATGAAACGGCTAAAGCCATTTGATTTTCGGTTCAGTTTTGTTGAGAATTCGTTTGAGGTTGGCGATGTGTCTGAAGATCACAAAGCCAGCAAGAACAGCAACAACAATAATTAAAAATAGATCTTGGGTGAATATGCTGTAAATGAATGTGTAGATCCCAGTCAGCATAGATGATAATGAAACATATTTACTAATGTATAAAAATAAGAAAAAAGCAGCGATCATCGTGATAAATAAGAACGGGGCATAAAATAACAGCACGCCGCCTGATGTAGCGACCGCTTTTCCCCCTTTAAATTTTGCAAAGACAGGAAAGCTGTGACCGATAACAGCAGCAACTCCTGCTAATAAGGGATGAATGTCCAGTTGCATGAAAAACGGTAAAGCCGAAGCAAGAGTCCCCTTTAAAATATCAGCTGTGATAACGATGGACCCTGCTTTCACACCTAGTGTACGGAATGCATTCGTCGCACCTAGGTTCCCGCTGCCATGTTCACGGATATCGATTCCCTTTGCAGCTTTCCCGACAATGAGACCTGATGGAATACTGCCGAGAAGATAAGCCAAAATAAACATCAAAGCAATTAACATCTGCATAACTCCTTTATATTCTCCCTCTTGTCTTACATTTTAACATGATCTTATGAAAAACATGGCGATCTTTTTTTGAAAAAAACGATGGCCGATGAATTCAGCTTTGTTTTTAACAAGAAATTCGCTAAAATAGAAGAAAAGGAGTGTCTGGATGAATCATCCTTCAAAACAAGAAATTGGGCGTATATTAAAAAGCAGTAAGCGAATTGCAGTTGTAGGTTTGTCAGATCAGCCGCACCGAACGTCCTATATGGTTTCAAAAGCCATGCAAGATGCCGGTTATGACATCATTCCTGTCAATCCAACGATTGATGAAGCACTTGGGGTAAAAGCGGTCGCCTCTTTAAAAGACATAAAAGAGCCTGTTGATATCGTCAATGTCTTTAGACGTTCTGAGTTTTTGCCTGAGGTGGCGAAAGAATTTCTTGAAATAGACGCACCTGTTTTTTGGGCGCAGCAAGGCGTATATCATGAAGAGGCAAAAAGGCTGATTGAGGAAAATGGCAAGGTCGCCATCATGGACTTATGTATCAAAGTGGCTCATGCGATGACAAAAACTCATTAAATCGTCAAAAATCCTTGGTTTTTCAAGGATTTTTGCTTTTTTGTTGCAGAAATATATTTGCGATTCTAGAAGAAAGCGATAAAATAAGGCGACAGGGACCTATCGGTGACCTTGCATATCGAGAAAAAGAGCGATAAGATAAATATAGAACATTTGTTCTGTTTTGCTAAAACCATCATATGATTGCATTTGGCTTATGAAACAGTCTTGTTTATAATGGACTTCTAGTTCTGATTGCAGAATGTAGAACATTCTCATAACCGTGCAAAAGAGCATGTATCGCTGAATCACACATGCATGGTGATGATGCAGCTTATTAAAGTGGACAGTAATGAGCAGCATGATCATCATTAAAATCTAGAGAGATCATTGATGATTAGCCGGTTATGTTTGTTAGTGAAAGGGGATTAAGCATTTGGTTAAAAAGCAGCAAGTAGATTATAACGATGATTCTATTCAGGTGCTAGAGGGGCTTGAAGCGGTCCGTAAACGCCCAGGGATGTATATTGGATCGACGGATTCACGAGGTCTTCATCACCTTGTCTATGAGATTGTAGACAACTCTGTCGATGAAGTGCTCGCTGGCCATGGAGATCATATCATTGTCAAAATACATAAAGATAACAGCATTTCCGTCCAAGATAAAGGACGCGGAATGCCTACTGGTATGCATAAGCTTGGAAAACCGACACCAGAAATCATTTTAACGGTCCTGCACGCAGGCGGAAAATTTGGTCAAGGTGGTTATAAAACAAGTGGTGGACTTCACGGGGTTGGGGCGTCCGTTGTGAACGCACTTTCAGAGTGGCTCACCGTGACGATAGAACGCGATGGATTTATTTATCACCAGCGCTTTGAACATGGCGGCAAGCCAGTCACATCACTTGAAAAAATCGGGAAAACGAAAAAGACCGGTACACTGATTCATTTTAAGCCAGATCCAACGATGTTCAGTGTCACTACCTATAATTTTGATACATTATCAGAGCGTTTAAGAGAATCAGCCTTTTTATTAAAAGGGCTAAAAATAGAGCTGATTGATGAGCGCCATGATGTGCAGGAAACCTTTTATTATGAGACAGGTATTGAAGCGTTCGTTGCTTATTTAAACGAGGAAAAGGATGTACTTAGTGAAGTCGTTTCGTTTGAAGGCGAACATCAGTCCATTGAAGTCGATTTTGCCTTTCAATTTAACGACGGATATTCAGAAAATATTTTGTCGTTCGTCAATAACGTAAGAACCAAAGATGGTGGTACGCATGAGTCTGGTGCAAAAACGGCCATGACGAGAGCCTTTAATGAATATGCACGCAAAGTGACCCTTTTAAAAGAAAAAGACAAAAATTTAGAAGGTACGGATATTCGTGAAGGTCTGTCAGCTGTTATTTCTGTCAGAATTCCTGAAGAACTTCTTCAATTTGAAGGACAAACAAAAGGAAAGCTTGGAACGAGTGAGGCAAGGTCAGCTGTTGATGCCGTGATTTCTGAAAAATTGGCTTATTTTCTTGAAGAAAACCGCGAAACGGCGACACTGCTTGTGAAAAAAGCGATTAAAGCGCAGCAGGCAAGAGAAGCGGCTAGAAAAGCAAGAGAAGAAGCAAGGAGCGGCAAGAAACGGAAAAAATCTGAAGCAACACTCAGCGGAAAATTAACACCTGCTCAATCTAGAAACCCGGCAAGAAACGAACTGTATCTAGTAGAGGGCGACTCAGCGGGTGGATCAGCCAAGCAAGGACGTGATCGAAAATTCCAAGCGGTGCTGCCGCTTCGAGGAAAGGTCATTAATACAGAGAAAGCAAAGCTTGCGGATATTTTCAAAAACGAAGAAATCAACACCATAATCCATGCTATTGGCGGCGGGGTTGGTGTCGATTTTAATGTAGAAGACATCAATTATGACAAAATTGTCATTATGACAGATGCTGATACAGATGGAGCGCATATTCAGGTTCTATTGCTTACATTCTTCTACCGCTATATGAAGCCGCTCATTGAGCATGGCAAAGTGTTCATTGCCCTTCCGCCTTTATATAAAGTCAGCAAAGGCTCAGGGAAGAAAGAAGTCATTGAATATGCTTGGTCTGATGAAGAAATGGATGACGTACTAAAGAAAGTTGGAAAAGGATATACGATTCAGCGCTATAAAGGTTTAGGTGAAATGAATGCCGACCAGCTATGGGAAACGACAATGAATCCAGAGTCGAGAACGCTTGTCAGGGTGAAGATCGATGATGCTGCACGGGTGGAGCGCCGCGTCACGACACTGATGGGTGACAAAGTAGAACCACGCCGTAAATGGATTGAAAAGAATGTCGCCTTTGGACTTGATGAGGAAAGCAACATTCTTGAAAATGAAAACTTGTCGCTAGCTGAGGAGGTTTAAACATGGCACAACAAGAACGATTTCATGATTTACCGTTAGAAGAAGTGATTGGGGACCGTTTTGGTCGCTATAGTAAATATATTATCCAAGATCGTGCACTTCCAGATGCACGTGATGGATTAAAGCCTGTACAACGAAGAATTTTATATGCGATGTATGCAGAAGGAAATACACAAGATAAAAACTTCCGTAAAGCTGCCAAAACAGTCGGTAACGTAATTGGTAACTACCATCCGCATGGTGATTCTTCAGTTTATGAAGCAATGGTGAGAATGAGCCAGGAATGGAAAGTGCGAAATGTACTGATTGAGATGCATGGAAATAACGGGAGTATCGACGGAGATCCTCCTGCTGCCATGCGTTATACGGAAGCAAGGCTTTCTGCAATTGCATCAGAGCTTTTAAAAGACCTCGACAAGGAGACAGTCGAATTTGTCACGAACTTTGATGATACAAGCAAAGAGCCTGTTGTCTTACCAGCGATGTTTCCCAACCTTCTTGTGAACGGGTCAACAGGGATTTCAGCCGGTTATGCGACTGATATTCCGCCGCACCACCTAGGAGAAGTGATTGATGGCGTGATTAAGCGAATTGAACAGCCGCATTGTACGGTTGAAGATTTAATGACAGTCATCAAAGGGCCTGATTTCCCAACAGGCGGGATCATTCAAGGTGTGGATGGTATTAAGAAGGCATATGAAACAGGAAAAGGAAAGATTATGATTCGCGGAAAAGCGGAGATTGAAACCATCCGCGGTGGACGCCAGCAAATCGTGATCACAGAAATTCCTTATGAAGTGAATAAGGCCAATCTTGTCAAAAAGATGGACGAGTTCCGCATTGAAAGAAAAGTAGAAGGAATCTCTGAAGTTCGGGATGAGACGGATCGTACCGGCCTTCGGATTGTTGTAGAGCTGAAAAAAGAAGCGGATGCGAATGGTGTCTTGAATTTCTTATATAAAAATTCTGATCTGCAAATCCCATATAACTTTAATATGGTCGCGATACATAACAGAAGACCGACTTTAATGACGCTTACAACTGTACTAGACGCTTACATTGCTCATCAAAAAGAAGTGATGACGAACCGCTCAGCATACGAGCTTCGAAAAGCAAAAGAACGTCATCATATTGTAGATGGGTTAATTAAAGCTCTTTCCATTTTAGATGAAGTCATTGCGACGATTCGCTCGTCTAATGATAAACGTGATGCGAAAAACAATTTGATGGAAAAATATGATTTTACAGAAGCACAATCAGAAGCGATTGTTTCTCTCCAGTTATATCGTTTAACAAATACAGATATCACTCAACTAAGAGACGAAGCAAGAGAGCTTGACGTGCGAATTGCAGAGCTTGAAGACATTTTAGCGAATGAGAAGAAGCTGTTTAAAGTCATTACGAACAACTTGAAGAAGTTGAAAAAGACGTATGCTGATGAAAGACGATCCGTCATTGAGGAAAAAATTGAAGAAATTAAGATTAACCTTGAAGTGATGATCGCATCAGAGGACGTGTACGTCACAGTCACAAAGGATGGATACATCAAACGGACGAGCCAGCGCTCCTATGCTGCATCAAACGGTAAGGACTTCGGTATGAAGGATACAGACCGACTGATTCACCAGTTTGAAATGAATACAACAGATGTTCTTCTGCTATTTACGAATAGAGGGAGCTACATTTACTGTCCAGTTCATCAGTTGCCAGATATACGCTGGAAAGACATGGGGCAGCACATTACGAATATTATTTCGATTGATCGCGATGAAACCATTCAAAAAGCGATCCCAATTAAAGAATTCGATGAATCATCGTATCTCCTGTTCTTTACAAAAGGCGGTATGGTGAAGAAAACAGAGCTTCTCCAATATAAAGCGCAGCGTTATTCAAAACCGCTTGTCGCCTTGAATTTAAAAGGTGATGATGAACTTGTAGATGTTCATGTCACAACAGGTCAGCAAGAATTGTTTATTGCAACGAAAAATGGCTATGGATTATGGTTTGATGAAGAAGAAGTGAGTGTGGTCGGTCCGAGAGCGGCTGGTGTGAAAGGCATCAATTTGAAGGACGGAGACGAGGTGGTCTCTGGACAAATCATTGATCCGAAGAACAATGTGCTTGTTCTTACGACACAAAGAGGTGCTGTGAAGCGGATGAACCTCTCTGAATTTGATAAGACATCAAGAGCAAAACGTGGAGTGATCATGCTAAGAGAATTAAAGAAAAACCCTCACAGAATTGTTGCTGTGATTGCTGCTTCTCTGCACGATACACTTGAGATTGATACGGAAAAGGGTGCCACGATCCCGCTCGATATTTCAACACTAAGGGCAAATGATCGTTATAGCAATGGATCGTTTATTTTAGATGAGGAAGAGCAGGGAGAAGTAACTCAAGTTCTTTTATCACCTGCTGCATCTGACCAAGATGACAATAAATAAGCAAAACGAAAACCCCCTGCGTAAGGCAGGGGGTTTTTTATGATGAGGTCAATTTAACTCTCGTGATTGCCAAACATGCTTGTGATGGCATGCACTACTTCAATTCCTTGGTAAACGAAAAGAGAAAGTGAAGTGACAGAGAATAGACCTAGAATGAATACTCTTAAGAAAAATAACATCGTGTAAAACCTCCCAATTTTTGTTTGATTTAAATGGTTGGGTTAACACGAGCTACTCGGAAATTCGAAGACTGGTAGAACACTGCAAGTAAATGCTTCTTTTTCCGGTCAAATCGATCAGTATAAGTGATGCGTGCAAATCCAGCTGCCATACTGCCAATGACTAGCAGTGCTGTAAATGCCGCAAATACTGCGTTCACATGTTTTTGTTTCTTTTCATCGCCTGCTGTCTGAACGATTTTCATTTCATGTGATTCTTGATCAGCAACCACCTTTGCATGATGGTATACCTGAACGGAATGAGGCATTGAGAACAAATGAAAACTTGCAAGTGCTATGAATAAAACTGCTAATTTTAACAGCATATTTTTTTTCATTTTTCTCACCCCTTCCTGTTTATTTTCATGATCTTACCACGTTTTCAGTTATTTGAAAAGTCTTATTTTTTTACTTTCCCTCTTTAAAAAAGCGATAAACATCAAGACATCTATAGGACTGTTTCACTTCGTGAAAGGTTTCAATTTTATTTATTAAATTTAAAAAAAGTACCGAGATCAAAGATCTGGCACTTTTCAAAAAGAATGTATTGATGTCGGTTTTGCAACAGCTTTTGTAAAGATTCCTGCAATACAAATGGCAAACAGAACAAAAATAAACGCATGAAGTAGTCCGACTTGATTGGCGAGCAGTCCTAAAACAGGGGGCCCTGATAGAGAAGCTGTATACCCAGATAAAGTGACGATACTGACACGTTTGACAGCATAGCGGCTATCATCACCAGCTGCTGAAATGGTCAGCGGGAAGCCTAAGGACGCGCCAAGTCCCCATAAAAAGATAGATATCATACACACGACGAGTGAAATCTTTAAAATCACCAAGAATAGTCCGGCGGCAGCAGATAAGATCGCGACTCTTAGCAAAAGCACCCTGCCAAAGCGATCAATGAACCGTCCGCTCAGTAGTCTGCCACTAATCATCCCGCACAAAAATAATGCATAGATGACCGTACTCATTGAATGAGAAACCTGATAGCCATCAACCATTGCTAGTGGAATCCAATCATTTGCAGAACCCTCTACAAATGCGAGACATAAGGCAATCATCGCTAATGAGATCGTCCGTTTGTTCAGCCATGATGTTTGAGAAGCCTCAACTGATTCTGTCTGCGTCTTATCCGGATCTTTTCCTGTCCCGTGCGGAATAAACCGTGTACAAATCAGGATGCTGAGAAAGAAAAGGAGTGCAATGGTGAGAAGGTGAATGAGGACAGACACACCTAAATAAATAAAGAGAATTCCGGCACCTGCACCAATTAACGTTCCAATACTGAAAGAAGCATGCAAAATCGGCAGGATCGTTCTATTGATCTGATACTCAATCTCCGTTCCTTCTAAGTTCATGGCTACATTGCACATGCCTGAGCCTGAACCAAAAAGAAAAAGACCAGCAGTGACAATCAGCGTAGAAGAGAGGGCGGCGCCGATTGCAAGGGTTGAGAAACCAATAAACATCAAAAAAGCGCTGACCACAATCGCCAGTCGGCCGCCTTTTTTGCGAACGAATACATTGGAAAGAATCAGCCCGACAATGGAACCTACAGATAAGCCGAGTAAAATGAGTCCCATTGTGCCTGTATCTGTTTGCAATAAATCTCTCACTTCTGGTGTTCTTGAAAACCAAGTGGAGATGGAGATCCCAGACATCGTAAAAATAACAATAATCGCTTTATACCACTTTAATTTCATCTAATCCCTCATATCTATGTAGTCATACAGAACAAATCTACTCGATTATAAAGGAGACTTCTTGATTCGTAAATAACATGAGGGAGGATCATCATGAAGAAAATATTCCAACTTCATCATTCTTTGATAGAATAAAGACAAAAGGGGCGATACATATGTCATATCGAATAGGTATTTTAAAGGGAGACGGGATTGGACCGGAAATTGTTGATTCTAGTATGCGTATTTTAAAGACAGCGTTGTCACAGTTCAATGAACCATTTGTGGAATTTGTAGAGTGTCCTATCGGTGCTGAAGCCATTCATTCTCATCAAGATCCAGTGCCAGCTTCTACTATAGCCGCCTTGAAAAAATGCCATGGCTGGATATTAGGACCTCATGATTCAGCTTCATATCCTGATCAATTGAAAGAAAGAAGAAATCCAAGTGGAGAACTGCGTCATACATTTGATTTATTTGCAAATATTCGTCCATCGCAATCGCTGCCAGGTGTGAAAAGCGTTGCCAGTGGCGTCGACCTTGTCATTTTTCGAGAAAATACAGAAGGCTTTTATCCAGACCGGAATATGTATCAGGGGACAGGAGAGTGGATGATTACACCAGATGTCGCCATATCTACAGGTGTGTTTACAAAAAAAGCAATTACCCGTATTGCCCACGCAGCTTTTCAACGTGCAGTGGAGAGGAGGGGGAAAGTCACCATTGTTCATAAAGCGAACGTGATCAAATTAGGATCTGGCTTGTTTTTACGAACATGTCAAGAGGTAGCGAAAGCATATCCACAAGTGGAGGTTGAGGATATTCATATTGATGCGATGGCTGCTCATTTAGTGAGACGTGCAGGTGATTTTGATGTGATTGTGACAGAAAATATGTTTGGCGACATTTTATCTGATCTTGCAGGGGAACTAGTCGGCAGTTTAGGAATGGCACCCTCATTAAATTGCAACGAAAATCAAGCGATGGCACAGGCGGCACATGGTTCAGCACCTGATATAGCTGGTCAAAATACCGCCAATCCAATGGGCATGATTCTTTCTACAGTGATGCTTTGTAACTGGCTGCATGTGAAATATCAAGATGAAAGGTTAAAACAGACAGCCAGTCTGATCGAACATACTCTTGATGAGACCTTAAAAAAGAACTTGAAAACGAAGGATTTAGGAGGAAATGAGACGACAACACAATTCACCGAGGCATTCATTCAAACGATGAATGAAGTTTCAATAAAAGGGAGATGAACATGAAAACAGAAAAAGAAAAGATGATCAAGGGAGAATACTATCACCCAAATGATCACACATTGATGGCAGATCGAGCAAAAGCGCGACAATTGACATTTGCCTATCAGCAAACAAATGAGCCATCACAGAGAAAGGCCATTTTAAAGGAGCTTTTAGGCGCTTGCGGAGATGATGTGGTATTTGAAGGCAGAATACAATGTGATTATGGATACAATATCGAGGTTGGTGAGCATTTTTTTGCAAATTTTGATGCTGTGTTATTAGATGTTTGCAAGATTACAATTGGAGATCATTGTTTGTTAGGTCCGAATGTACATATATACACAGCTGGACATCCGTTAAATCCAGAAGAACGTCAAACAGGTATTGAATTCGGCAAACCAGTCACAATTGGACATCATGTGTGGATTGGCGGCGGCGCCATTATCAATCCAGGTGTGACAATCGGAGATCATGCTGTCATTGCATCAGGATCTGTTGTGACAAAAGATGTTCCGGCAAATGTGATTGTTGGCGGGAATCCTGCAAAAATCTTAAAACATTTAGAGGAATGAAAATCTGACGAATCAACCGTTGGATTTTCATTTTTTGTTTTATCTCAATAAGATAAGTATACTTAATAATGAGACAAAGAAAATTCAATTGTTATTTAACTTCCTAGAATATATATTATGTAAACTAGATATTAATTAATGCAAAAAAGAGAACCTTTGACTTGATCCTCTTTATTATTAGATTTTATATTCAATTGACTCAAAAGCAGCATTATTTTCCAGTCTCAGCAAACTGTTTCAAAAATAGGTCATAAAGGTTTTTGGGGTAATTCCATTATTTGAATCTCCATCCCCCATGAAGTTGTATTCAATCTTTCTACCGCCATATTGCAAAAATGCCGCCCCTTCTACAATTGACTGTTCGTGAACCCCAAAGTATCTTTTTAAACTATCGTCCTCAAACTGCATCCGTCCTGGCCGGAACAAGACTTCAAAACCCAAAATATGAGTGAAGAATTCAACTGCTACTTCGATATCGGGTACTACAAATCCTGAATGCTCGATTGTGCCTTGGAAAATTGTATTTTTCATATCGCTAAACCCCTTTGATTTTTTGGAAGTAAATGATTCATAATAAAGTGGTATTTAAAGCAGCTATATCACACGAGCACCAATTAGGTTCAATACAAGTCAAGTGCACTACTGCAAGATTTAGAACAACAATACCTGTGCCTTGAAATACTATAATATTCTTTTGTGATTTCTGAATCTTTTTTGAATATCCATTAATTTACATGTTCCATCTGAACAATCATCATCGAGCGACGACTCTAATTTATGCTCTTCAACCTTACGATTCGCGTACTCTTCTTTCCATACCTGTTGTAATGTTTCTAAAAACACTTCGCTAGGTTGTGCTCCTGAGATGACATATTTATCATTCACAACGTAAAAGGGAACGCCCTGAATCCCAATTTTAGATCCCTCGGCTCTATCAGCTGCGATATTCTCGCTATATTGATCATTTGATAAAACATCCAAAGCTTCGTTGCCATCAAGACCTATTTCACTTGTAAGTTGAGCAAGTGTTGCGTGATCACCGA
This sequence comes from Bacillus sp. FSL R5-0397, assembly GCF_038593395.1. Classification (NCBI taxonomy): domain Bacteria; kingdom Bacillati; phylum Bacillota; class Bacilli; order Caryophanales; family Bacillaceae; genus Bacillus; species Bacillus sp. FSL R5-0397. The sequence continues at coordinate 1,761,069 of NZ_CP151992.1, forward strand.
TATCTAGTGAATCTGTGAAATGAGCTTTCAAAATACGCTCCATAAACTCCCGAATCTTCCCTTTCTCTTTTGCATAATAAGAAAGACGAAGTGCATCATATGAATTCGTAGGAATCATTGTATCAAATTGATAATCTAAACCAACCTCTTTTGCTTTCTGTTTCAATTGATTGTTCAGTACTTTTGCTTTTTCATATGGGACACCATGCTTAGAGGATAATACTTGATGGATATCCATTCCTGTATTTTTTTTCGCATATGGATCTAATTGAAAATGTCGAAATACGACTTCTACCTCTTCTTTATGTTCAAACTGTTCTAACCCTATTTCAAATTGACGTTTGCCAATATAACAAAACGGGCAAACAAAATCAGACCAAATTTCTACTTTCATCATATGTTCCCCCTTTATGATTTTGATGAATGTATTTTGTCTATTCTTCTTTATTACGCTTTTGAACGTGCGAGGTGGGATGATGTTAATTAAAATCTTTTTAACTAATCCCACCAATGCTTTTTTTAAAACGTTCGTGCTACCGCTTTTGCTTTTTCAATTGTTGAAGTAACAATTTCTTCTTCTCTAGTTGGATCATAGTCAATACCTTCAACAAAAATCGTTGGTTCCACTTCAATTCCAACAAACTTTAGCGCACCTCTTACGTAAGAATCGGAATGTTCCATTCCAATTGCCTGCGAATAAAATCCTCCCATACCATGAATATGGATTGCTTTTTTCCCTTTCATCAATCCTTCTGGACCTTCTGAAGTATATTTAAACGTTTTTCCAGCACTCATGATTGTATCAAAATAGGCTTTTAATAAAGGTTGAATTCCTAAATTCCACATTGAAGACTGAATGATGTATTTATCTGCTTCCATAAATTGCTTTGTGAATGCATTCACTGCTTCTATTTTTTGTGCTTCAACATCTGTTAGCACTTCCCCACTTCTTAACTTCTTTTGTCCAGTTAAAAAATCAGCATCGATTAATGGCACATTTGCATAATAGACATCTACTTCTATTATTTCATCTGTTGGATTTACTTCCTTATATTCATTGATAAATGCTCTAGCAACTTGCGTACTTCTTGATTGTTCCTCACTTTGAGGTGTTCCTTTAACAAATAATACTTTTGACATGATCATTTCCCCTTTATGATTTTGATTTTGAATACTTATAAAAAGAATTCACACGCAATATTTTGGTATGACTCTAAATGATTCCTATAATTTCTGCTGAATCAACAACCTCATACAAAAAGCTCATTTAATGATTATAAACAATGGGCATTTTTCCGATTAATTGGGGTTGCCTAGCAGCGTCATACATGAGTTTAGCGACATTTTCCCTAGATACGGACATTTTAGCTGGCTGATCGCCGAATGAATAACCGTAAGATTGCCCGTTGTATTTGATATTAGGATTAATGATTCGAACGACTGTCCAATCCAGGTTCGATTGTTTAATCAGTTCTCCTATCTTCTTCATTTCGGCATAACCATTTGGCATGAGAAGTTTAGGCAATATTCTTGGCAATATCGTCGATAAGCTTTTCTTATCGTCTTCAGATTGCAAGGCTGGCGTCGCGAGTGTAATCAACCTTTTTTTGGTGAACTTCTTCATCGCTTTGACAATTCGGTTATGTCCGTCGGCGATCGGTGTACCTTTTTGTTTTCGAGATAAATCAATGCCGGGACCTAAGGTGCTTATCACGACATCAGCTTCTGAAACTGCCGTTTCAATAGCTGAAGTGTTCGTTAGTTCACCCGTTACAATGCGTAAATTCGAATGCTTTTGCTTGATTTTCTCAGGGTTTCTAACATATACCGTAACGAAATCTCCGTTTTCTAATGCAAACTGTGTTAAAAGTTGACCGATTGCACCAGTTGCACCAAAAATAGTGATGTTCATGGTCGTCTATCTCCTTTTGTTATTCAAAATGATCACAATGATTTCCTTGATCAAAAATCTTTCGTAATAACATGTGTTATTTAAGCAACGCGCGTTGTATAATTGATGATAAGATGAAAAAGAATAATAAACAATAACCAAAATAGCCAATATGTAGTTTACGCAACACTTCTATATGTATTGTCGTTTTTAGACAAGATGATGAACCCTAAAAGGAGAAGAAAAAATGATTATGCCAAAAAAAGATCCGAGAATCCTTCGTACAAGACAGTTGATTGTAGACTCTTTTCTTTCGTTAGCTAGTGAAAAAGATTTCAACCATATAACGGTACGTGATATCACAGAAAAGGCTACTATTAACCGCGCTACATTTTATGCGCACTTTGACGATAAATTTGATTTGTTACATTCTACAATCACCAATACATTTACAGACAAATTGAAAAAAAGACTCAATGATCACGATGGATTCAATGAAAAAGTCATTGCAAATATTTTTCTAGCCATGTGTGATCACCATAAAGAGATAAGCGACCTATGTCCCAAAGGTTATCATTCTTTAGGAACTATTATCGAAAGTAAAATTAAAGAGGAGTTACAGAAACTAATAGCTGATCTTATGCTAAAAGGAACTAACAACATCATCGAATTAGAGGATAAACAAATGGTAACAACCCTATCTACTATGCTAAGTTGGGGGATATACGGAGCTGCATACACATGGAATAAGGATGGAAGACTTATTTCATCAGAAGAGCTAGTGACTAAGACACTGCCTATCTTTAGAAATGGTATGAGTCAGTATTATTTTTAATGAAAATGATGTTAACAATCTGCTTGAGCCGGCAGTGCTATAAAAAATATTAAAAAAACACAGAAATGGTATGGATTTAAATAATGGGGTATTTGGAGGAGTGCAAGAGGTCAATTAGGCAGGCTCGATTTGTTGTTGCTTAAATGACTGGTGATAAAGAGTCTGCTGAAACGTGTAGCACTAAAGTTATAAAGCTTTACTTTAAATAGTGGGATTCTTATACGGCTATTGTTTATCAGATCATACAATGGATCTACATTTACCTTCTTGTACAAGTCTATCCTTTGTCTAAATCTCACCTCTTTCAAATTTCAAAACTTCTACGACCTTCTCAATAAATTAAATCGGTCGTAGAAGATGGGCCTTATTTGTTGTACTGTAAATCAAATAATCTGGGATATTTCTTTTAAAAATTGCTTTCTCTTTTCATCTGTTGTTAAGTTCACTCTAGAAAAATGAATCCATTTCGTGGATTCATTTTTCAATCCCAAATCAGCTAGCGTTCTGTCAATGAAAACGCTTTGAATAGCATTTCCAGCTTCAGATTCTATATACTCTTTATCTGTAGTTGATGTTGAGATAACGGTTGTTTTTTTTATATTTGTCAATAAACCTTTCAAAGTACCAGTGTTTTGATCTTCAATGAATGCGAAACCGCTTAACATCACTTTATCAATAAATCCTTTTAACATAGCAGGTAAGTCCCACCACCAGACTGGGAATATAAATACCAATTCTGTTGACTGTTTTAATTTTTCTTGATAATCCTTCACTAATGAATAAGGCGTTTCTCCTTTATGAAAATGCTTTAATTCTTCAGCTGTAAAAACAGGATTAAATCCATCTTTATATAAATCGATTACTTGAAACGGTTCTCTCTTTGTTTCTAATTTTTCTGTTATGGAAGTCAAAATGGCATGATTATAGCTTCCATCCCAAGGATGTGCATAGACAATCGTTTTCATTATTCATTCACCCTTTTTCTGAGTTTTGCATCATTTTTTGATGTACATTCATTTTATTGTATGCTATAACATACTACAAGTACGGTAATCAAAGTGCGATACTAACCCAAAGGAGAGTATAAAATGAATGAGGAGTCCTTCCAGACGAAAGCTGAGCTAAAAGATACTGGTTTTGGGTATACTTTGTCATTAATTGGTGGGAAATATAAAATGCCAGTTCTGTATGCTTTATATTCAAACGATGGTCCTGTTCGCTATAATCAGCTGAAACGTAAGCTCGGAACGATTTCTTTTAAAACATTAACCAATACACTAAAAGAGCTTGAAGCGGATCACTTAATTCATCGTAAAGAATATCCCCAAGTGCCTCCAAAAGTAGAATATAGTTTATCTGAAAAGGGGTTATCACTGATGCCTGTATTAGATGAGATATGTTATTGGGGAGAGGAACAAATGAAAAATAATTAGGTAGAGTGGAAAGAAAGCTACTACGGTTTAAACATGCTTTTTAAAGTAGCTTTCTTCTCATCTTATATCAATCTGATTGCCTCATTTTGTTGATGTGCTAACTCCATTCTTCTGCCAGATAGAGAGCGTTCTTCTTATCTATATCATCATCAGGCCAATTGTGAATCAGTTGACGTAATCTAACTGCAACGGTCTTACAAACATCTTTCTACCAGAGTCCTAAGGTTATTTTGATTTAATCCCTGCCCCACAAAGAGGTATGATAATGGTTTCTTCTGATTCCTTTTGATATTTCATGTAGCCAGCAAAATTGATGGCAGATGTCACTTCGACATAAAATCCTTTCTCACTCAGTTTAGAGCGTGCATGTATAATTTCTTCTTCTTCAATATCAATAAACGTACCATTCGTCTTGTATACAGCTTCTAAAATTTGTTTGGAGCGAGCCGGGGCAGCAATAGCGATCCCTTCTGCTACGGTCCCTTTATTTGTGACAGGTGATGCTGATTCTTCTTCATTTTGATAGGCTTTCACAAGGGGTGCGCAGTTCTTTGCTTGTACGGCAATAATTTTCGGTATTTTATGAATGAGACCATTTTCGAATAACTCTCTAAAGCCATAATATGCACCGAGCAGCAGAGTGCCGTTTCCAACCGGAATGATTAAAGCATCCGGTGCTCCTTTTAGTTGCTCATAGATTTCATAGGCGTATGTTTTTGTACCTTCGAAAAAATAAGGGTTATAGACATGGCTTGCATAAAAAACGTTTTCTTCGTCTACTGCCTTTTGGGCCGCAGCTGCAATGTCCTCTCGTGTACCATGAATTTCTTTAATCGTTGCTCCGTGGGCTTTTATTTGAGCGACTTTTTTAGGTGATGTTTGATCACTTAGATAGATGTCACAGGCAATACCACAACGCGCCGCATACGCAGCAATTGCCGTTCCTGCATTCCCGCTGCTATCAGCAATGACTTTTGTTACCCCTAATTCCTTAGCTTTTGTCATTAACACAGCTGCTCCACGGTCTTTAAATGATAGTGTCGGCATCATATACTCAACTTTTACATAAGTGTTTGGCTCATTAGAATCGAGAACGATTAAAGGAGATTGGCCCTCGCCCATTGTCACAGTTTCCCACGTCTTAGAATCTTTTGGAAATGGCATGGTTTCAACATAACGCCATAATGAATTTGGATAGTGATCCCAAGCTGTGACGTCTATTTTCGGGGTATCTTTCACTAGATTTAATACTCCACCACAATCACATTTCCATAGAGTTGGTGTCATCTCATATTTTTCCCCGCAATGGTTACAAATTAATTGATTCATTCTTCATCTGCCCCTTTGAATATTTTTTTATATAAAATATAATTTTTTATATAGGGTGGTCAAAAAAATATTCTAAATATATGCAATGGCATCCATTTCAATTTTGAAACCAAAATGTAATTCATTCGTTGGTACAATCGTACGAGCTGGTTTATGTTCACCGAAAAATTCGGTATAAACCGCATCTACTTTGTCCCATAATTCAATATCTGAAATGTATAATGTCATGCGCAAAATCTTTTCTTTTTGACTTCCAGCAGCCTCTACAATCATCTCTACATTCTTAAGCGCTTGTAATGTCTCTTTTTCAATGGGGCCGAACTCTTTTTCTGTCGTTTCAGGATTGATGGCAAATTGTCCCGACACATAGACCGTGTTTTGATGAATGGTTGCGAATGCATAGTGTCCGTTTGATTTTAGATTTCCTACCTCGAGTATGCTTTCCATGTTGACACTCCTTACCTCGATTTATTTTTGATTTCATCCAAATAGCTATAGACGGTTACTTTGGAAATACCTAACATAGATGCGACCTTCTCAACAGATCCTTTCATTAAAAAAATGCCCTTTTCATCCATAAATTTGATTAGTTCAATTTTTTCATGACGTTTCATGACTGGGTGAACACTGTTTTGAATGATTTGTTGAATCAATTGATCTACTATTTCTTCCACATTTCCAAGTTCATCATTTGATGTTGTTTCTTTCTCTTGAGCTTCCACCTGTGTAGTAAGAAAAGTATCCATAAATTGCTGCATTTGATTCAGTGCTTCAACATCAAAATTGATACAGAAAGCACCGATCACTTTTTGCTTTGAATCACGTATTAATGAAGTCGAAGAACGAATCGTACGCTTATCTTCTGTTACAAATGTATAACCAGCCAGATAATCTTCTTTAAAATCTTCTGATTGTAATACAGTCTTGACTAGATGATCAAATGATTGGCCGATTTCTCTTCCTGTCACATGGTTATTTACTGTAAACATGACAGATGCTTGAGGATTTGTTAAATCATGAATCACCACTTCACAATTTGGTCCAAACATTTTTGCAGTAGATTTTGCTAAAGGAATATAACTCTCTAATAACTTTTTAATATGTTCCATGCCTAAGCACCTCATTTTTTTATTCCACTAGATTATATAATTTTTTATATATAAAAACAATATATAGATTTATTTATATATTATAATGCTCACAAGATCACAAATATGAAAATCACCATATAAAAAAAGCAGCCATTGACTGCTTTTTGCTTATGCTCCTTTCTAATTGTCTTCCTGCTGGATTCCATACAAAATGACGTCAATTCCCCATCGGAATCGTTCCATTGATACGGTATCACCTGCAAACATTTCTTCTTTTACACGATGAATGAAAGGAAACTGCGTTTTGTCTGCTTGAAGAAATGCTTTTTTTGTGTCTGAAATCTGTGAAGAGCCTTGTTTCTTCCAAGAGACCTTTTCGTAAGCTACAGAAGATACGTATAACAGCAATAGGTCTACTCCCCATGCTGCGGATGTAGATTTGATCCCGCCTTCATGCAATGCAGCGAGAATACGTTCGGTCAATTGAAGAAAGTTCGTTCCTTGTGGAATGGTGGAAAGAGAAATTTCAGCGAGACCCGGTTTTTCGAATAGCAGTAGGAAATAAGTATGCAATATGTCGAATAACTGTTCTTTCCATGTGCCATCCTCTGAATCTGGATAAACCATTTGTCCGAGACCATAATCCAAAACGAAAGCACTGAGTTCTTGAACATTATTCACGTAGACATACAAGGATGCAGGTCCCGTATCCAATGCTTTAGCCACCTTACGCATACTCATGCCCTCTATTCCTTGCTCCTTAAGAAGCTCATAGGCCGTTTTCACAATAAGCTCACGGCTTAAGGGTTCTTTAGCCGGCCGAGACCGGCGACTTATCATACGACAATTTGAATTGTTCATACTCTCTTTATAACATGTCAAAGTAAAATAGTAAATTGAGCATCAATCATCATCCTTTTGAAAAGAATTCATCATATTTGCAAGCTTGATCGCAGCATCTTTTGAAAAACACAGTTTTAAACTATTCTCCGATTCATGCGCTTTTTCTGATGAATATTCGTACATCATGTCTTCGTATTCTTCAATCGCCTTTTCAATATGATGAGGATGTCGGACAATAGCAAGTGCTAGCTCCCTTGCATCAAACATCGCCATGTTCACACCCTCGCCTGCGAATGGCGACATGACGTGAGCTGCATCACCGATAAGCGTTACTCCTTTATGACGATTCCATTTAAAACCGGTAGGAAGCGTATAGATCCGCCTTGGAATGATGGCATCTTCTGCATAACGAATATAGTTTTTCAGCTGATCATCCCAATCACTAAATAACGCTAATAATTGTTCTTTTGCTTCTTTCGCTTGATGAAACGGTATACCACAAGTCTCGATCCAATTGCGTTCTACCATGAAGCTTGCGTACACTTTGATTCGGCCATCTCCGTTTAACTGCCCAATCAGTCCTTTGTGGTCTGCCAAAGCAAACATCTTACCTCGTTTATTAAATTCAGCTAAATCAGGGTGGTTCTCCTCTACGCTTAAGACATTCAGTTCTAGCATCGTGAGCCCAGAGTATTCAATCTCAATATCTGTTAACAGAGGACGCACACGAGAAAAAGCACCATCAGCCCCAATCAAAAGGTCAACTGTTTCGACAACTCTGTTTTCAAAATGAAGCTCGGTCATACCACTTTCTAATGAAACGCATCTTTCTAGTTTATATCCATATTTGATGGTTTCAGCATCAATTTGTTCTAATAGTAGTTCACATAACACACCACGATCAATTTCCGGGCGAGTACCTTTTTGATCTGATTCCGTTTCTTCATCTAAATAAATTCTTCCTGATTTATCAAGTAATCGGAAATCTTCCCCTTCATAGCGGGCATTCCTTTGAAATTTCTCATAAACTCCTGCTTCTTTTAAGGCTTTTTGACCTGTTTCTTCGTGAATATCCAGTGAGCCCCCTCGTTCAAGGCTCTTGTCATGCATCTCCCGTTCATAGATGGTTGTTTGTATACCGTAATTTTGCAAAATTAAGGCAAGTGTTAGTCCCCCAGGTCCTCCTCCAATGATAGCGATTTGCTTTTGATTCTTAGATAATGACGTCATCTTCTGCATCTCCTCATCCCTTTGTGGAAAGCGTTTTAAATTTCATTTCATTTATATTATAACGAACACTGTTCTTTACGAACAGTGTTCGTTTAAAATTGTTTGTTGTACGATTGTGTTTTCATGAAAAGAAACCAATCGCCCACCATCATATGATACACTCCATTTAGGACGGTTAAAGGTTGTCGAATCATAACAATGATACTTAGATCAGTAGGTCTCCATTGTTCTCACTCTAAGTGTAAGAGGTGTTTCTATGAATAAATTATTGGCCATGTTGATATTAGGATTAAGCTTTAGTGGTGCTGCGCTCATTCTTTCAGTCCCTTTGTTATTCAAACCGAAACCTGAACAATTTGAGTTGGTGTTTGCTGCTGGATCAGCGGGCGCTTTCGTAGTATTCGCTGTCTCATGCCTAGTTCTTCGAAAACGATTCAATCGCTAAAAAACCTAAACAAATACCCATTGTTTATGACGGTGGATTTTGTTTAGGTTTTTGTGATTTACCTTAGTGTTCAGTCAAAGAATGTATACAAGCTGACCCCGATAGGGAATCTACTTATTCAAAACAAAAGAAACCGCTGAAACATATCACGATATGCACGCTAAACGAATCACTAGCTTTGGCATAATAGACATCAATGCGAAAATCTTTAATAGGAATTCTGACATTCCTCATATCACAAAAGGTCCATTAAACGCATATCGTTTTGTGATATAATCTTGAGTCAAAGACAAGCGCTAAGAGAAAATGAACTGGCTGAATGGACATCATGATTGTGAAAAATTCTGAAAAAATGATAGGGTGATAGCGATGAGAAGAATTGAGTCTGATATATCAGGAGAAAACGAAACATTTTCTGATGTTGCCAGGTATGAAAACGAAACAATCAGCAGAACGACGATCATCAACTCAAATGTTTGTTCTCCTATTTTTTGGAGCTGTCACTTGGATCATCTTGTATTTGATACGTGTGATCTGACGAATGCGAGATTTTTTGCCGGTAGTACGATTGATCATTGTACTTTTAGTCATTCAGACTTGCGCTCTGTGGGCATTGGCAAAAACGAAGCCGTCTTCACCAATTGCGAATTTTCTTCCTGCGATATGAGGGGAATGACATTGGAGAATGCTACGTTTATCGATTGTACTTTCTCTAATTGTAGATTCAATGACCGTGTTTTACAGGCAGCGAACATCGCCAATTGTACCTTTGCTGGTAAGCTAATAGATATAACGTTTGAGGGAAATGGCAAACAAAAGCTGATCGCCAATTTTGAAAACTGCACCCTTGATGGTGTTCGTTTTATAGGCTGTGACCTAGCGGCATGTATTCCGCCAGCATCCAAACACCATTTATATGTTGAACATGTATCTGCACGTGTGAAAAAGGCCTTAGAGAAGATAGATGATGATCCTACTCTGTCTGACCATGATCGGAAAATACTAGTGCGGAGTCTGCGGAAGCTTGAACAAATGGAACAGTATATTTTTAACACGAAATATATGGAGAACATACATGGGGCCGCTTTTGTTGAACGCTTTTTCAGTCATCTTGGATGTAGCAAGGATCACATTTAACGTTTGCTACATCCCTTTTCCTATTTTATCTTTATGTGGTACATCAGTTTCGAGTATATTTGAGCGGAAGGAGTTCTTCGATTTTCACCTTGACCAGCTCCCCATCCATATCAAGGATGACAAAACATGTTGGCCCAAAGTCTGAAATGAGCTCTCGGCAGATGCCGCAAGGGCTGACTACCCTAATTCTTCTATCTTCTTCATCTGAATAAGGGTGTCTCACTGCAACAATTGTATCAAAATCTTTGTATCCATTCGATAAAGCGCTACCAATCGCAATGGCTTCTGCACAAACAGTTACCCGTCCGATATAGGCTTCTATATGGACAGCTGATATGATTTCTCCTGTTTTCATGCGGATCGCTGCCCCTACATGATGCTTGTCATCTTCATAAAGACTGATAATCTTCTTTTTTGCTTCGTCTATTAATTCGATATCTTCTTGTGATAGATCAAACGTTTTCATTGCGTTCCCCTTTCGCCTCACTGCTCGTATGTATTATACCAAACATGAGGTGATGAACTGAACTTCACTCTCCTTTACAAACCAGCCAAAAGACCGTTTAATCTGTAGTGAATTGCCATTTTGAATGTATTTCATATTCAATTGAAAAAGGCTGCTTTCAAGTAAGCAGCCTTTTCGCCTATTTACACCAGAACATGTATCCTTTCTAGGTGTGAACTGAATCCCTAACGATTGATCACTTGAATGATTTTCTTCAGAGCATCTGCCGCTTCTGGAATTGGCATGACAACAAACACATGTAGCATTTCAGGATAAACAAAGGTTTTGATGTCCATTCCTTGTTCTGATAGTTTTTCATCAAGTTTTATGGCATCTGGATATAACATATCATGTGTTCCGATAAAATGAGTGATCTTCCCGAGCCCTTTAAAGTCACCGTAAATGGGACTAATCAATGGGTCTGTGAGACTTTGATCAGCTGCCCACATTTTTGTGATGACTTCCATTCCTTCATGACCTAGAATCGGATCCTTTTTTGCGTATTCAAATATGAGAGGGTTGCTCATGCTCATATCCACACACGCAGATAGTAACACGATATCCTTCGGCTGCGGCAGATCCTCTTTCTTTAAAAGGTGCGCAAGACCAAGTGAGATGTTTCCGCCAGCTGAATCTCCCATGATCGTCAATTGATTGGCACTTCCGGCAGTTTTCAGAAGGTCTTTATATAGGTTAAGCATTTTCGGATACGTATCCTGATTGCTATAATGAGGTACTTTTGGGTAAATAGGAGCGACTACTTTCGCACCTAGTGATTGCGCCATTTTATCCATGAACCACCAATGGACATTCAAAGGCTGATTTGTCCATGCGCCACCATGTAGATAGAGAATGACTTTTTGATTTTGTGATGCTTGTTCATTCAATGTGAAAACTTGCATGCCTTCGAATGTCTGCTCTTGTACCTCACTGATTAACTTCACATCATCCCCAATGGCATAAGGCTGCGTATTTTCAATTCCTTTTTGCTCAAGAAATTTTTTTGTCTGTTCGATACTGGAAAAACTCTCTTTATTACTTTGCGAAGCGAATAATGTTTCAAATTGAATACTTTCTTTAGAACGTTCACCATGATACATTTCTACACTCATTTTTTTCTCTCCTTCACTCAATAGGTTTATTGATCATCCTGCATTGGAACACGAAATGATTCCAGGTAGACTTGTACTTTCTTTTCAGGGGTTTTTAATAAGTTAGATAAAAGGTCTTGAATGAGACGAAGGCTTTTAATTTTCTTTTCAATTTCTTCATGTTTAAGATGGACAATTTGTCTTAGGGTATCAAGGTCTATGTCTTGACTTAGCATGTCCATAATTTCAGCTATTTCCTTTAATGAATAACCGAGCGTTTTCGCATCTTTGATCAATTGAATTTTCACAACATAGTCGTCTGTATAGAATCTGTAACCGTTTGAACGTCGTCTTGGAGCAGGTAATATGTTGTGCTCTTCATAGTAACGAATTGCGGCAGGACTTACTCCTGTTTTTTTGGCAAGTTCTCCTCTAGTCATCAACTCCATCGTTACTCCTTTTTTATTATTTTGTTTTACTATATGTACATTATAAAGGTTGAACTACACTTCAAGGTCAAGGTGAAACATTTTTCGGCTAACTTTTATTATCAAATGATTGTAGCGAAGAGATCTCTAGCTTGAACATCCGGGTAGAACATCTTCAAATGGTTCGATTTTACTGATTGTAGATTCAGAGGGGGTGAAGTCAACTTTTTTTCTGAAAAAATAAATGGAAATATCGATCATCATTTTATGGTTTAACATATTTAAGGTTGCTGTAAGGTTCGGATTAATACGAGTTAAGGTTGAGGTTGTACAATGAGTTTGTAAGGAATTGAGGGATGAGTCAAATGGTCCCCTCTTCTAAATCAATCATAGAGGTGAAAAGCTTTGAGAGAAAATAAAATTTTGTCTTCATTATGTTACTTCAGTATCTTTTTTGCACCGTTTCTATTTCCGATTATCGTTTATTTCTTAGGAAAAGACGAAGTGAAATACCATGCGAAAAAATCACTATGGACACATATTATTCCTTATTTGATTTTCGGTCTTGGTATTGCCGGTTCAGGTTTACTTGGCATGAACGATATCAGTCATGCTGGTCCGTTCTTAATTGCAACGTATGCTGTGACATTCCTTGTGGCGATCTACTTCTTCATTTGGAACATTGTGAAAGGCATTAAAGTGTTTTCAGAATAATAGATGGAAAAACGGTTCTGTGATTGAGCAGAACCGTTTTTTTTGTATGTCCGTTTAAGCGGGTAATTGGATATCAATCGTTGTTCCTTCTCCTATCATACTTTGTATTGTAATATCTCCCCCGTGTTTTTGGATGATATCTTTTGCAATCGCCATTCCAAGACCTGAGCCTGCATGTGTCCCTCCTGTATTCGTCCCTCTATAGTAGCGGTCAAACACTTTTTCTAGTTCTGCCTCTTCAATTCCTTTGCCGTTGTCTTGAATGGTGATGTGGGTATGTTCTTTTTGTTCAAGCTGTACAATGATTTTCACATCAGCATCATTGTGAACAAGGGCATTTAAAATAAGATTGGTGACCGCTCTTCGTATGAGGATCGTATCAATATTCAGCATAAGCTTGTCTACATTCGTTTGTAGCTCAATGGTCTGATCTGCATATCTCGAATCGTTGAGGATATCAATTAACGTTTCACGCAGCAATGGCACAATGTTCACAAGCTCTTTATGCAGCATCACGTCGTTATTTTTCAGCCTTGTTGTTAAATTGAGATCCTCCATCACATCTTTGATGTACAGTGATTTATTCTCAATGATGTCAGCGTAATGTCTGATATCTTGTTCTGAAAGAGGATAATTTGGATCTTTCATGATTTCTGCATAGCCTTGAATAGAGGATAATGGTGTTTTAATATCATGAGAAATATGACTGATCCACTCTTCCCGCATTTGCTCTAATTTGTCTTTTTCTTTTTGGCTTGAAGCGAGCTGCTCGGATAAGTGATTGACATTATAGAACACATCTTTATATATCCCCTTAGTTGGCAGATTTGTCGTATAATCTCCGTTTGCGAGCCGCTGGATGCCATAAATGGCACGGCCGAGCGGTTTGATGAGTTGCCGGCTGAATAAGTATCCAATGAATAAGGCAATGATGGCATCAATCGATAATAAAATCATCGTCCCGATATTGAATTGCGATATTAATTCTTTCGTATCAAAAGAAAATAAATATTTTCCGATGGAAGGGTCCTTAAATCCGATGAAGTAGCTGTATTCCTTACCCTTTCCATTTTTCCCGCCAGCATAGATCGTCGACATCAACTGCTTATCTTTATATTTATGTAAGTTTACAATTTCTATAGGTGTGTATTTGCTCTTTAAGCCTTTAGGTGCTAGTGCATGATAGACGTCTTGTCCATTTTCGTCTAATATTTGAATCCACGCATTTTGTTGTTTTAAGGCTTGCTGTCCTTCTTTACTCACAGTGATATTTTGATCAGACAAGGTGATGTATTGTTCAAATGTTCTTGTGAAGGTTTCCGGCGTATTTTCTTCGTTTTGCTGACTGCTTGCTTGTAGTACAAGCCATATCATGAATCCAAATAAGTTAATAAAGACCGTGATAATGGTCACGATAATGACAGAGACCATGTATCTGCCTGTTAATCGCCATTTCATCTTTACGCATCCTTTACAACAAATTTATAGCCAAGCCCTTTGACCGTCACGAGAAATTCTGGTGTAGATGGGGAATGTTCTATTTTTTCCCGCAGTCTTCGTATATGAACCATTACGGTATTATCAGAACCGAAGAAATCCTCTCCCCAAACCGTTTGATAAAGCGTTTCTTTACTGATTACGCGATTCGGATGCTGCAAGAAATAAGTCATCAACATAAGTTCTTTCGGAGTGAGCTCAATCGCCGCTCCGTTTTTCGTCAGTTCGGCTTGCTGCTCGTTTAACTCAAATGGGCCTTTTTTGATCACGGGCTCCGCTTGAGAAGGCTGTAAGTAGGATGACCGTCTTAGCTGGGCTTTTACACGGTAGGCGACTTCTTTTGGACTGAACGGCTTTGTAATATAATCATCACCGCCAATGGCAAGTCCTACAATTTTGTCTGATTCCTCTCCCTTTGCTGATAAAAAAATAATCGGAACATGCGAAACATCTCTGATTTGTTTGCAAATATCGTAGCCTTCTCCGTCTGGCAGCATAATATCCAATATGACGAGATCTGGTTGTTCTTGATGAAATTGCGTGAGCCCATCACGGGCAGTTGAAGCTGTTAACACCTGGTCAATGCCTTCTCTTGTTAATACGGTATGGATTAATTCTAAAATTTCTTTTTCGTCATCTATAATCAATACTTTGCTTTGAACCTTTGGCATGATGATCACTCTCCTGAAGTCATTGTTATTATTATACCCAAAGTGTTGACGTCGTGAAAAATCAACTTTCTATTTACACAGAAAAAAGCCAATTTTCTTTTTTAATGAGAAAATTGGCTTTTCGTGTTTCTTTAGCGTTTGACCACAAATGTTGTCACACTTTGAGCCGGGAGATGAGCCCAAAATTGATTTCCTGATATGTTTAAGTCAGTTCCAGGCTGAAGGTTGCTGCTGCCGCTCGTCACCCATCTAGACGCCTGAGAAACAGAGCCATTTTGCACGACGAAGTGTTGATTGACCCCTGCATTGTTTTTATTAATCGCGACAATGACGACCTGATTGTTTCCTTTGTAGGCTGAGACGAAAACATTCGGTTCAGGGCTTTTCGTTGCATCAATCCTGACGTACCCTGGTCGCACAAACTTGGAGAAATGCGCCATGTTGTATCCACGTTTGCTAATCATTCCATCTTCTTTCATAGGACCGTATGATCTCCGGATGTACCACCACACATACGCCTGAAAGTCCCCTTCCACCATTGAATGGTGAATATGCTCTGATACCCCTAATGCCTCAGGCCAGCGGTCCGCTGAATTGTTATCACTATTCGGATAGTAGACCTCTGTCATCCATAGCTCTTTCCCTGCCCCTTTTTGTTTGAAAAGAGGGTACGGAAGCTGGCTAATTTGGGTTCCGTATAGATGAGCGCCGAGAATGTCCATATTCCTAAGCGCCTGTGGATCGTTTAAGATAGGATCTGAGATATTCTTAAGGTATTGAAACGATTCTGGTGCAATCACACGTGCATTAATGGAGCCGGCATTTTCTCTCATGAATCGCAGGATTTCCTGAGGTGTCCACCATGTCCATTCGTGTGCATAATCGGGCTCGTTTTGAACAGAAATCGCATAAAGATTGACTCCGTTGTTTTTCATGTAAGTGACAAAATCATTCAGATGCTGAGCATATGCTGCGTATTGATTGTATTTAAGCCGCTTGGCAGGTGATCCATTCCGGTTGAATGTTTCAACCATACTGCTTGGAGGATTCCAAGGGGAAGCAATGACTAGAGCACCATGCTCGATCGCTCGTTTGGCCGTCGCGACTTCTCTGCTCCAATTGTTTCTGTTTTCGTCTACATAAATTCTAAGAATGGAAAACCCTAACTGATTTTGTCCATTGCCAAAGGCGGTTTCCCTTTGTGGTGCTGTCAAATCACCAATCCAAGCTGGATGGTTCATTCCGCCAAAACCACGAATCACTTGTCTTTCTGCGTTGAGGTTAATGTTTGCGTCAGCTGCTGATACTTCAGCTACTCCGGGGCCTATGAACATGACAGATAGCATGGTGAAACACACCAATAAAGCAAGCATTGGTTTTTTTATACATGACATCAAATTTCCCACTCCTCTATCAAACATTTAAGCACCTTTATTCGCTACCTTTGAGTAAACTGCCAAGAATCAAATTGGAATAGATTTCCCCCGCCTGTTCCGGTAAAGACAAAAAATACGTTGTGCACTCCGGATGCGCCGTTAATCGATGTTTCTATTTCCCGCCAGTTTTGTGTTCCACCGGTGGAAGGGACATTCAGTGTACCGACCAGTCTGCCGTTCGCGCTGCCAAGGCGTACTTCTATTTTCCCGCCTACTGTCGATGCGACATTGGCTTTAAATGTTCTAGCGCCATTTGAACCAAAGTCTACATTCCCTAAAGCGACCCAATCGCCATTTTGAATATTGGTGACATGCTGGTTATTCACTGGTCCTCCTGGTGCTGACGAGGCTTCTGTCAAAATGCGTCCATTCCAAGCGAATGTTTCAGCTTCAACACGTTGATATGGATTCAGATTAGATAGCTGTTTCACTCCTTCATAATTGGCTGCTACTTCTCGAAGGGAGCCATCTGCATTATGAACCAGCTTGTTAATATGTGGAGAGCGATAGCCTTTGCCGCTTCCGTATAATGCAGAGCTAACGGTTTGCGTATGATACACCACATACCACTCATTTTTAAAATTGAACACCGCATGATGGTTGTTACCGCCGCCACCAAAAAAAGCACCCGGATTTTTCAGAAAGTGTCCTTTATACGTGAAGGGTCCCATCGGACTTGAGCTCGTCATATAGCCGATTTCACCAGGTGGTTTATCAGCAGGATGTGAGCCGCCAAAATTGATGCAATAGGAATAGTAGTAGGTTCCGTTATACTTATGCATCCCTGAGTCTTCAAACATAAAAGGAGCATCAATGGTGGATGCGCTACTGGCCACACTTGTCATATCAGCACCTAGCTTCAAGACTCTTGCTGTTTTTGGATTTGCCCATTGTCCCTGCGTTGGATTGGAACCGCCTGGAACGCCTCCGCCGGCATATAGATAGCCAGTGCCGTCATCATCTACAAATACGGCCGGATCAAAAAGCCATACAACTCCGGACATGCCAGGTGTACTTGGCGTAACGAGTGGTTTTCCAATCGGATCAGTCCATGGGCCGATCGGGCTGTCTGCTGTAAGGACACCTATCCCTCCGCCGCTGTTAGCGAAATAAAGGAAAAATTTATCCTTTCCGTTGATCTTCTTTACCGCTGCTGATGGGGCCCATGATGCGCCTGCCCATTTGGCAATGCCTCTGCCGCCGTTTGCCCCATTTGCCCCCGCTACTGGAATCGCTCCGTGATCGGTCCAGTTGACCATATCCGCCGAAGAGATGACGAATACTCTATTCAGATTTGCAAATGAATTGTCCTTAATCGTTCCGTTGCTTTGATATTCATAGTCATCACTCGACATATAAAGGTACACTCTTCCGTTATAGGTAAGCGCAAACGGATCTGCTCCTAAGTGATGGTCAATGAGCGGGTTTGCATTTCCTACTTGCTTGGCAATAGGAGTGCTTGCCGCATTCGCTTCATATACCGGCAAACAACTCAGTACCAAAGTGAAAATCAATGAACAAACGCTGCACTTCATCCTCGTCCTCATCGTGTCATTTCCTCCTGTTTTCATCTTCCTGATATTGGGGTTTAGGCCCAATTTCAAATTATGTTGATGTTTCGTGATGAAGAATGAATACAAAGAATGATTTCTCCCTGTGAAACCCTGTAAAGAGTGCGATGAAAACCCTTACTTTTTAACTAGAAGACAACAAAAAAATGCAGTCTCCATTTTGGAGCTGCATTCTTCCTCAATGTTCAATAAATGTAGGCTACATATACCGAGCGGTCACCATTTTCTTTCTCGTGTAAAACTCTACTCCGTCTGTTCCATTGGCGTGTAAGTCTCCGTAGAAGGAATCTTTCCAGCCGGAAAATGGGAAGAAAGCCATTGGAGCAGGAACACCAATGTTAATGCCTAACATGCCGGCTTCGATGTTTTCACGAAATTCTCTTATGCTTGAAGCGCTGTCTGTGTATAGGCAGGCACCGTTTGCGAATTTTGATTGATTGGACAGGTCGATTGCTTCTGCGAGTGATGAGACACGGACAATGGATAAGACTGGGGCAAAAATCTCGTCCTGCCAGATTTTCATTTGATTTGTGACATGATCAAAGATCGTTGGTCCGACAAAATACCCTTCTCCATTTGTTTCGTTATCTTGTCTGCCATCACGAATCAGGCTTGCGCCTTCTTCAATTCCTGATTGGATATATTGAAGAGTTCGTTCTTTATGCTCTTTCCGAATGACTGGTCCGAGAAAGACATCTTCATTTATTCCGTTTCCGATGACAAGCTGGTTGGATTCATCGACCAATTGTTGAATCAAGTCGTCCGCCACGTCTTCTTCCACTGCGACAACGGCTGCTGCCATGCAGCGTTCACCTGCTGATCCAAAAGCAGCTCCAATGATTTGTTTTGTGGCTGATTCTAAATCAGCATCTTTCAAGACGATGGAGTGATTTTTTGCACCGGCAAGTGCTTGGACACGTTTACCATGTGATGTCCCTTTTTTATAGACGTATTCTGCGACTGGCTGAGAGCCGACAAACGAAATGGCTTTTACCTTTTCATGTTCAAGCAGACCGTTTACTATATCGTGAGCGCCATTGACAATGTTGAGCACACCTTTTGGAAGTCCCGCTTCTTCAAATAGTTCTGCTAACCGTGCAGCAAGGATTGGCGTCCGTTCTGAAGGCTTTAAAACAAATGTATTTCCGCAAGCGATGGCAAGCGGGAACATCCAGCATGGGACCATCATCGGAAAGTTAAACGGGGTAATGCCGCCGATGACGCCAATTGGGTAGCGGTACATGCCAGACTCTAGACCAGTCGCAATATCAGGCAGTTGTTTCCCCATCATTAAGGTTGGTGCACCAGCGGCAAATTCCACACATTCAATTCCTCGCTGCACCTCTCCTTTTGCTTCTGTTACACTTTTTCCGTTTTCCAGCGTGACGAGTTCAGCCAACTCATCCCATTTCTCAACGAGTAACTGTTGGTATTTAAATAAAATACGTGCCCGCCGGGGAACAGCTGTTTTAGACCAAGTGGTGAACGCTTCCTGTGCTGCTTGGACTGCATGTTCTACATCCGTTTTTGTTGAAAGCGGTACTTCTGCGATGACTTCGCCAGTAGCTGGATTATAAACAGCTTCCGTTTGGTTCGTTTCGGCGTCCACCCATTGTCCGCCAATATAATTTTTCAACGTTTGTACATCTGTTTTGGTCATGTTCCCTCTCTCCTCTTTGTTTGGATTGTGATGCAATCGTGTGTTGATTTATCGTCATTGTCTCATCTAAGGGGCCTTCATCTGTATACACTCTTTGTCAAATGAAACCACAGTTTTGCTTTACGTTCTGATAAAACATGTGAAGTCTATCGCTTTCAGCTCTTTTGGTTCCGCAGATCTGTCCCCCCTTTTAGGTCGTTTTATCTGTGTGTCATGTGCCATGATCATGTTAACTAATTGATGATGTATTTTTGGTTAACTGTTGGTTAACTTTAGAAAAATCATAATATTAAAAACGCTTTCAGTCAATGATCAGTTTGTTGATCTAAAAAAACCTGATGCCAAGTGCATCAGGCTAAGACTGTTTATGTTAGTTATTTAGAAGAAATTGCGTATTGACTCGGCTCTGTATAAGCCGGGAGCATCTCCCCGTGTGCTTCAATTAATTCATTACATAGTTTAATGGTGTCATCAATTGATAATTCAGCACTTGTATGCGGGTCTAATAATGCCGCTTGGTAAATGTGTTCTTTTTTGCCGCTGATTGCAGCTTCAATCGTCATGAGCTGTGAGCTGATATTGGTCCGGTTGAGTCCAGCCAATTGTTCAGGTATCTCTCCGATATAACATGGCATGATACCGCTCCGGTCTGCAACACATGGCACTTCCACACAGGCTTTTTCAGGAAGGTTGTGAATGAGTCCTCCTGTGTTCAGTACATTTCCACCAAATTTAAAGGGAACGTTCGTTTCAATCGCTTCAATGATACGTGAACCATATTCTTTAGAGCGCGTATGCGTGATTTGTGTGTTTCCCACAAGGTCATGTTTCATCGTATTCCAATTGTTGATTTGTTCCTCGCAGCGTCTTGGATATTCATCGAGCGGAATGTTAAACTGTCCAATCAGTTCTGGATAACGAGATTTGATAAAATACGGATGATATTCTGCATTGTGCTCTGAGGATTCGGTGACATAGTAGCCGAATTTATCCATTAGTTCAAAACGAACCATATCTGGATGCCGCGTTTTTTGTTTTTCTTTTGCTCTTGCTTTGATTTCTGGATACAAGTCTTGACCGTCCCGTTTCACTTCTAATAACCATGCCATGTGATTAATGCCGGCAATTTTTTCTTCAATGCCTTCATGGTCCATTTCAAGTGATTGAAATAAATCTTTCGTACACACCTGTACGCTATGGCAAAGACCAACCGTTTGAACCCGAGTATAACGTAGCATAGCGCCAGTCAGTGTGGCCATTGGATTCGTGTAATTTAATAATAAAGCGTGTGGACATACTTCTTCCATATCCTTTGCGAAGTCCAGCATCACGGGAATGGTTCGAAGTGAACGGAAAATACCGCCGATGCCAACCGTATCCGCAATCGTTTGTCTTAATCCATATTTTTTTGGAATCTCAAAATCAATAACAGTGCTTGGCTGATAGCCTCCTACCTGGATGGCATTGATGACATATTTCGCATTCTTTAAGGCTTCTTTCCGGTTGTGATACGACTGAATGGTCACATGTGCACCGTAGTTCTCTTTTAAGTGACGTAGCATCGTTTCTGATTCTTTCAGCCGGTTATGGTCGATATCATATAACGCAAATTCAAAGCCGGCAAGTGCGGGAACGAACAGACAATCTCCTAATATATTTTTAGCAAAAACGGTACTTCCTGCACCGATAAATGTAATTTTAGACATAGACGACACTCCTTTTTACATCAAGGTTGGATTACCCTTTAACAGAGCCTTGAGACAGCCCTGCGATAAAGTATTTTTGCAACAGTAAAAACATCGTGACCATTGGCAGCATCGCAATAAGAGCAGCGGCGCCAACTAGCTGGAGCTGGTGTTGATTTTGACCAAAGAAATTGGATAAGGCGACTGTCAGTGTATGCATCTCTTTATCTTGCAAGAAGAAGATGGCAAATTGATAGTCGTTCCAAATATACACACAGGCAATGATTAAAACAGAAGCGGTAATCGGCTTCAGCAGCGGAAAAACGACGGTGAAAAAGACTCTAAGTGTTCCCGCGCCATCAATACGAGCGGCTTCTTCAAGCTCCTTGGGAATCGTCGACCGGATAAAACCGGCATATAGAAAAATCGTCAGTGGCAAAAAAGCAGCAACATTGTTTAAAATAGCGATTTGATAAGTATTCATCATGCCAATTTGTACAACCATTTTGTATAGCGGGACAAGGGCGGTGAGCGGCGGTATGACCATAATGGCAATGAATAAGAGATACACCGCTTGATTCAGCTTTGTTCCTCTTCTTGCGAGTGGATAGGCGGCAAGTGATCCAAAGATGATGAGTAGGGCAGCCGAGCTGAACGTAATGATCACTGTATTCAAAAAGGACTGGCCAAGCTGAGCATCTGTCCATGCTATCAGAAAGTTTTCAAAATGAAGCGTTGATGGGAACAGCCATTTTGAGCTAAAATCTCCTATCCCCTTTAGAGAGGTCGTGACTAAAATATAAAATGGAATCAGGTGCAGCAATGTTATCAAAAGGGCGAGTAAGGAGTACCATCTTTTCTTTCGTTTATAGGCGTTATCCATCACACCTCGGTCTCCTTTCGTTTGAAATAAATGAGCGCTGCGACACTAACGACAAGGATGATGACAGCCATAAAGACACCTTGCGTCGCTGCATAGCCTGCATCCTGCCGTTTGAAATAAAGATCATACATAAAGGTCGACATCGATTGCGAGGAATCTCCGGGTCCTCCGCCAGTGAGCGCGACAATGACATCAAATAATTTAAGTCCACCGATGACATTGAGCACAACATTGATGGTGATAGATGGCATTAAAAGTGGTAATGTGATGCGCCAAAATTGCTGAAGACCTGAAGCTCCGTCGAGTTGTGCTGCTTCATAATAATCTTTAGGAATGCTTTGGAGTCCTGCTAAATAAATGATCATGGCAATCCCGACGAATTGATACGTATTCACAAACACAATGATCCAAGTGTTTAGCTGCGGATTACCAAGTGCATTCATTGGATCAAATCCAAAAAAGGTAACAACGTCGTTTAAAGCACCACCTTGGTACGCAAAGACAAAATACCAAATATAGCCCATAGCAATCGGGCTGATCATGACGGGTAAATAGATCACCGTTCTTGTGATGGCTCTCATTTTTAAACTTTGATTTAATAAGAGTGCATATCCAAGACCAATCATATTTTGTAAGATGGTGCTCCCGATGCCGTAAAGAAGGGTATTTTTCACAACAAGCCATGTGGTTGGATCTTGTAGTAGCCGTTTGTATTGATCCAGTCCGATCCACTTATACTGTTGTGAGAAACCGTTCCAATTTGTAAAAGAGAGCTGAATCCCGTTAAAAAAGGGATAAATGATAAAGGTACTGACAACGAGAACAGCAGGCAGATACATCCACCAAAGTGAAGAATTTTGGCTATTTTTCATCTTCTGTTTTGGAAAAGAGGTAAATGTCGCCGCCTGTTTTTCTTTTGTGATGTCACTCATTGGCTTCACTCCTGTTTCAGCATGAGCCTGCTATTGTTTTTTCAGACGCTTATATTCCTCTTCCATTTTCTTCGATAGTTGTTCCGGTGTGATGGAGCCTGCTAATAATTCTTGACCGGTCGTTGCCATGACAGCCCACATGCCGCTCGGTAAGTATTTCCGATCAAAATATGGTTCAATTTTAATATCTTCATATTGCTCGTAAAATGTAGAGTAATAGTTTTTGGCTTTGACTTCTTTTAAAGCCGTTTCAGAGGAAGTGCCCTCTGCGATTTTCTTTGCGTTTTCAGGCTTTGCTAAAAAGTCAATGAATTGTTTTGCTTCTTTTAGATGCTTTGAGTCTTTCCATGCCGCAACAGTAAAGCGTTCCCCGCCAATCCAGCTTTGCTCATCTCCTTCATGAATCGCTGGTACGGGCATGGTGCCTACTTTGATCGATTGATTGAGTTCAGTCGCCTCAGGTCCTAAAGATCCTCCCACAAAGGTGAAAGCGATTTTGTTTTGTGCCATCAGCTCAGGTGCTTGGGATAGTTTCGCAGTGAGTACATCTTTGTTTAAAAGGTCTTGATCTTTCAGCTCCTTCATAAACTGTGCAAGCGGTGTATAGTGAGACCAATCAAACGATCCATTTTCAAGGTCTTTTCCGTATTGATGTTTTTGATCGGTAATGAGTAAAGGCGTTGCCAGCTCATCAAAGACTTGGGCAATATTAGAATTATCGCCTCCTGGTATCCAGAGCGGCACAACGTCTCCTTTACTTTTTTCTTTGACAGTCTGTAAAGCACTTCTCAGTTCATCCAGTGTTTTAGGAACTTTTATGCCATATTCTTTTAATAGATTGGCATTAAAACTAAGTCCGTCTTTTGCTTGATTCAGCGGATAGGCATAGACTTTGCCATCTTTGTCTTTTAAAATTTGATCGAGTGAAGGATCAAGTTGTTTTACCCAGTCCATCTCCTTTAGATCAGCCACGTATTCGCTATATCGCAGCTTGGCCCAGCCGTGTGTATCAAATAGGTCTGGCATGTCGTTTGCGCCCATTTTGACGCGTATCATATCTTCATAGCTGTTGCCAGGGAAGTTGGCATCAATTCGGATGTTTTGATGTTCTTTTTCAAAGTCACGGATCACTTCTTCAAATGCCTTTCTCTCCCCGCTGTTGCTCATTGTAGAGAATAGAGTCAAGGTCACTTTTCCGTTTGCTTCAGACGCACCGTTATTTCCACAAGCAGACAAGATTATCGACAAAACTAGAGCTGCACACAGCATCAAATTTTTTTTATTCATCGTTTCCTCCTTTTGATCACTGAAAATTCAGACGATTATAGGTAGAATTCATGCAGTTGCGGAAACAAAAGAAGTCCATTATACTGGAATTCTATTCTTTTCAAAGAGATAAGAGAGCAATTGGGTAAACTGCATTGTTTTCAGCATGATCTGGCCATCATGCTCAGCAGCTCCCTTCCTGCTTTTTTGTCTCTTTTTTGTTTACTGAAATGCATATTCACCCCCTTTCATGGATTGGGCATGTGCTGCCTCTTTGCATGAGCTTTGTTGGCACGACGACTTTTAGAGGAAGCTTTCTTCCTTCTATCCGCTCAAGCAAAAGCTTTAGACCTACTTCCCCCATTTGTTCTGTATATACTTTAACCGTTGTGAGCGGCGGGCTTGAAAAGGAAGCGGCTTCGATATCATTAAACCCCACGATTGAGACATCTTGAGGTACACGAAGACCGGCTTCATGTAGCGCACGCATAGCGCCTATTGCCATAGAGTCACTTCCGATAAAAAAGGCTTCTGGAAGATTTCCTTTCTGAATGGCTTTTTGCATAAGCGAGTAGCCTTCTTGCATGGAATATTCGCCTATGTGGATGTCATTCATATGAAGAGTTCCCGCTTCTTGCATTCTTTTGATAAAAGTTGTTTGTCTTTCGTCCTCAATCACAGCATTTCCTTCGAAATAATGCTCCCTCTCTTTCCCTCCAATATAGCCTAGATGTGTGTAGCCGAGAGATTGCAGATGACGAATGGCACGATCTGCCGCTCTGACAAAATCCACATGTACACAATCATACAAATCTTCATCCGCATAATGATTGATAAAAACGATATGTTCCATTCGGTTTGTCATCTTTTCAACCGTATCAGGGCTGATTCGTCCAATGACAATCAAACCGTCAATATCCTTTAGTATCGCCCCTTTATCCATGTTTCTTAGGCGAAAGGTGTGGAGAGTAGACAGACCTTGTTTGGCATATTCTTTTTCAATTCCTTTTCGAATCGATGAAAAAAAGGGATCATTTAATTCTTCGTCAATGGATTGGGCGACAACGACACCGATGACTGGGGAGGCGGGTGGGCTTTTTACTTCTGCTTGATCGGCTTTTCTTGCTCTGACTGGGGTATAGTTTAATTTCTTGGCTATGTCGAGGATGTTTTGTCTTGTTGCGTGTGAAACGGCAAGCGTTTGGTCGCCATTTAACACACGGGATACAGTAGAGACGGATACTTTTGCATCATGAGCAATATCTTTGAGTGTAGTCATAGGCAAACTCCTCATCATTTTTGACTAAATGTTTACTAAAGATATTTGAAGAATAACACATAAATAAAGCGCTTTCAATTATAAATTTGTGCTTTTATGAAGTTTTTGAGTATGTTTTGATAAGGAGATAGTTTATTTAGTAAAATTTGCGTAAAAAAGAGGATGGGCTTCATCCTCTTTTTTACTAAGGTGATTTCATTGTGGCTGTTTCTTTTGCGAACAATTGCTTCATTATTTCCCATGCTTTATCTAATTCTTCGTGAAGTCCAAATAAACCTGAGGTGCCGATGATGTAAATTTCATTTCCTGCCTCAGCAAGCAACCGGAACGTGCTTTCATTACAAGAGCCGTCTACCTCAATTGAAAATGAGTATCCCCCCTTCTCTTTGATTTCTTTCACCTCTTTCATTTTCGGAAGCATTTCTTTGATAAAAGGCTGACCCGCAAACCCTGGATCAATTGTCATGATCGTCACCCGGTCTATTAAATGAATAAAAGCATCTAATGCTGCAACTGGTGTGGCGGGATTGAGAACAAAGCCGACCTCACACTTTCTTTCGTGGATATGCCGAATGATTCGAAAAACGTCTCTTTGCACCACTTCTGGATGTAAACAAATCATCGTTGCGCCTGCATCAATACATGCATCAATTAAAAATTCCTGAGGCTGTTCGGCCATTAGATGAACATCAATCGGAACGTCTGTCAGTTTCCGAAGTTGTTCAATGAAAAAGGGTGATAAGGTCATATTTTTTACATAATGACCATCCATGACGTCGACATGATAACGGTCTGCCCTTGTGTTCAGCAGCTGAATTTGTTCACGGAAGTGCGTTAAATCCATGCACATCAATGAAGGTGAGAAAATAGCTGTCATCCTGAAATGCCTCCTTTTTAAAGATGAAATATAAATTTGATCAATCCAATCAAGATTCCGATGATACCGAAGTCTGTATCGCCAAATGTTGTCCCTTCAAAGCCAAGAGTGCCTAACACAGGAAGTAAACAAGCTGGTAAAAATGAAAGGAGTATTCCATTCACAAAGGAACCGGCGACTGCACCTCTCACTCCCCCTGTTGCATTGCCATATACGCCCGCTGTCGCACCGCAGAAAAAGTGCGGCACAAGTCCAGGAACAATGACAGTTAAACCAAACAAAGGAAGAAGGAAAATAGACACGATGCCTCCAGCAAAACTGCATAAAAAACCGATGATCACCGCATTTGGAGCAAATGGGAAAACAGTTGGCGCATCAAGTGCCGGCTTTGCCCCTTTGACGAAACGATCGGCAATGCCTTTAAAAGCAGGCACAATTTCCCCGATTGCCATCCGTACACCTGCTAAAATAATGTACACCCCAGCAGCAAAGGTAATGGCCTGAATGAGAATGAAGACAGCAAAGTTCGTACCACCACTAATGTTTTCTATGAATGAAATTCCCGCAAACGGTGCAATCGCAAAGAAAAGCAAAGCCATCGTAATGGAGATGGCCACCGATGTATCTCTTAGAAAACCGAGTGATTTAGGCACTTGAATGGTTTCCGTTGATTTCTCTGGGCGCCCGACCCATTTGCCGATCATTCCCGCTGTAAAATAGCCGAACGTACTGAAATGACCGAGCGCCAGATCATCACTTCCAGTGACTTTCCTTGTAAACGGCTGAAGGATTGCGGGAGCAATGACCATCGCTGCACCTAATACGATTGAACCAGTGGTGATCAGCAGCGTTCCTTGCATGCCAGCTGTTGACAGAACGACTGCAAGCATAGCCGCCATATATAGCGTATGATGCCCAGTTAAAAAGACGTATTTAAAGGGTGTGAATTTTGCCAAAAGCAAATTGACCAACATGCCAAAAATCATAATGAGCGCTGTCTGTGTACCGAATTCCTTTTGGGCAATGGCCGCCATGGCATCTGTATTTGGGACAACCCCTTGAATGTGAAAGGCTGCTTCAAACATCTTCCTGAAAACCCCAAGTGAATCAGATACGACTGTGGCGCCCGCTCCTAATATTAAAAAACCCATTGTTGTCTTTAAGGTGCCTGATACAGTATCGGCAGCTGACTTTTTCTGCAAAAGTAAACCAGACAGGGCAAACAAACCGATGAGAATTGCGGGTGTGCCCAATATATCGTTCATGATCAGTTCTATCATGATGTGAATCCCCCTTTTTTCGTCGATTATATGTGTTTGCGAAGGACGTCTTTAATGGCTTCCTGGTCTAACAAGTTATTTAATCCAGCGACCTTTCTTGTGCCGTCATCCAGCTGATCGATAATGTCTGTTGCGCCGATATAGAGGTCTGCTTGTTCATTTTTGCTTGTACTGAGATCGGTGTGGTCCACTTCCGCTAAAAGTCCTAATTCTTCTAAAGCCTTTTTGACATTCATTTCAACAATAAAGCTGCTTCCTAAACCGTTTCCGCATACAACTAGAATTTTTTTCATTCTCTTTTTCCTCCTTTATACTTGTGAAAATTGATTGATTAGTTGTTGGATGGTTGCTAATTCCTCTGCTTCAATCAATTGTCTCACCCGTTTTTCTTCACTTAACAGCATCGTCAGCTGTTTGAGTGCTTTCAGGTGGGTCATACTGTCAATGGCAGCTAATACAATGATGAGCCGAACTTGCTTTTTTCCATCCTTTGAAAATAAAACGGGCTGATGACATGACATAAGTGACATGCTTAATTTGTTCACGCCATCCTCTGGCCTGGCATGCGGAATCGCCACTTGTGGCGCAATCACAATATAAGGGCCATTTTGATGAACAGACTGGATCATCGCTTTCACATAACTTTCCTGAATCGCTTGTTGATCAAGCAAAGGCTGCGCTGCTTTTGTAATGGCCTCCTGCCATGTGTCTGCTGTTTGCTGGAGCTGAATGGTTTCTTCTGTTAATAAATCGTTTAACACTGGTTTCCACCCTTTCTGGTGTGATACATATGTGGAATGAAGCAGCTCCTTCAAGTCATGAAGCAATGCTTTTTCATTTTGAACGATGGTATGCTGCTGAATGATATTGAATAAAGCATTCACATGTTGCTCATCAAGCTTAGGTTCTGAGCCTTCTCCATATTGAAGCAATGTTTTTTTCTCATAAGCAGTGAGAATAGGGTGAACGAGATGAACAGGTTTTCCTTTAAACGAAATAGGTGTCGTTGATACAACAAAGTCGACATCAATGGATGTTAATTCTTCATATGAACGTTTTGATAACAGTCCGCGTATGTCGATGTAGCCGATTAATTCAAGAAGCTGCGTTTTCAGCATGTGACTTGTGCCAATTCCTTCTCCACAAACAATGTAAACAGAACGTTTCGCAATCGACGAAATCCCTTCTCTTCTCATCCAGCCGCCAAAATGCATCGCCACATAGGCAATTTCATGATCGCTCATCTTTGAACAGGTCGCCTTCTCTAAATGGCAAGCAACCTTTTGCGTGATGTCAAACACCTCTGGCTGTGCATGTTTCATGGAATCTGTTAATTCATTGATGATATCAATGTGATAGATGAGCCTATAATAGGCCGGAATTAAATGCATGGTTAAGTTTTGTTCCAAGACTTCTACTTCCTGGAAGGAAATACACGCATAACGCTGAAAGTCAATGATCATTTGTCTCGCAATGGTTCGAATGAGATGTTCTTCTGGTTTTTGACTTGATGGAAGTTTTTGTTTTTTGGCACTGAGCCATAGCGTACTAAGAAAATAGATTTCATCATCATGAACCAAAAGACTGGTTTCTTTTTGAATTTGCGCCATGAAACGAATAGCAGCCAAGCATTCATCTGTTTCCTGCAGTGTCCGTTTTTCTTCTGTTGAAATGTGTACAGCACGTCCTAGCTTCATCCGTTTAAAGTAGAAAAAGAGATCCATAGACAGCTGATCCAGCATGTCATCTGCAAACTCAAGCTTCAGATCTTGTTCGGACTGTTGAAGGAGAGCATGTATTCTCTTATATGAGATAGGACCCTTTAACCAAACCGATGGAAATGTTTTTTCATTTTTTATCATGTTGCGAATGAAATGAATATAAGGTTTCAGCGCCAACCGAATTGTTCTTTCTTCTCCTGAAATTAAATAGCCACTGGCCGCCTGATAATGAAGTGTAAGCTGCTGTTTTGAAAGTGCTTCTTTTAGTTGTTTCATATCTTCAAGCAGTGTATTGCGGCTTACCTTCGTCATCTCTATAAAATCATCAATTTTTAGATGCTTCTCACTGCATGCAATGGATAGGAGCAAGATGGCACGTCTTTCTTTTACACATGGTTCATAGTCATGACCGACTAGAACTGTGTCAGCTTTTTCGATAATGACTTCTTTCTCGTGTTGATTTAAATAGTAGCCTCGTTGATCTTTTCGCTGGACGCCACTAAGCTGATGGGTTTCCAGCCAGCTATTCATTCGCTTGATTTCAGCGTAGACCGTTCGAGTAGAGACATTCAGTCGATTCTGTAAATCTTCAATTGATAGATAAGTGGTCGTGTGAAGCAGCATCGATAATAAAGTCGTGCCCCTCTTGGTTAAGTGCAGTTGGAATTCCTCCCTTCTTCCCTTTGGTTATAAGTCTAATCAACTCACATGCGTCAAAGAAGTCCAAATGTCTTCAGTAAATGCTGTGCAGCTTTTGGGTGCTGTTTTTTCGTCAAAAAAGCACACCCGTATGAGTGTGCTTTCAACCTTATAGACAAAGATTTCTTAGTCTTCTTTTATTATGAAAGGAATGAGGTCATGAATGTCCTGGTAAATCTTTTTGAATGCCTATATTTTAATATTTCTCAATGCCTTTCGCGTTCTTGATTCACCCATATATATACTGCATAAAACGGACATTCATCACAGGGCCAATATCCTTTGTTTCGGTTTTATTCGGTTTGATGCGCAACAAACACAAAAACCTTAAAAGGCATAAAGACAATCAAGATTCATTTTGTTACTTCATTTTCACTGCTTCTTTCATTTCCTCTATTACTTTATCAAACCACTGTAGAGGATTTAATGAGATCGCCGGAAAGTAGATTTCTGCATTATTTTCGATAAAGCTTTCTTTTTCCTGTATTGTTAAAGGACTATTCGAAAAATCCTGACAATCCTTTATAGTGGACAGCAGACATTCTTTGCTAGCTTCATGAATAAACTCATCTAACGCTTCTTCTGGTGACACGATATCCTGATGAAATGAACCACCTAAAAAATCTTCTAACTTATCTAAATAACTGTAACTCTTATTCATTGAATCACCTGTCATAATTAAAATTATCAGTTTAAATAGTCGAATTTAAAAACCTTCATCTCATAGAAAACAATGTAGTGGTGTTTGCTAACCTAATTAATGTCAAACTAGAGATTTCAGGTTGTGGCTCTGCTCTTTGATTAATTAATCTTGCTTACAATTAAATTGCGCAGTTTCCAATATGAAGTTCAAAGTGTTTTTCTTCTGAAAATATTTGAGCAATTTTACCTGTTATTTTATCTGCTACAATGATGCTATGATTCTCTGAAAATAGCCAAATTTCTTCAATTGCCTTATCGAAATCTAAAGCTTTTACATTTGCCCAAACAGGAAAAGGGTCATTTTCAATTAAAATAAACCATTCTTTTTTCTCTTTGAGAAAATCTAATGAATTTTTTAACCAAGTCATAATCGAGTCTTTGTCTGTATTTGTTAATATTTCGGAAGGTGTTGAATCTATTTGACGAAATTGTTTTAATACTGTTTCACATAATTTTAGCCATTGAGAAGCATCATCTTCAAAATCAATTACCTCAATATATGCTAATTGTTGTATTTTCTTTTTAGCATTCATCAAAGCAATTTTTTTCTGTATTTTTTCATTTTTATATACCATTTTTTCATTCCTCGTTATTCATTATAATAGATATGGTGATCACCATTTGGTCCATATATATTTGAATATCTTTCTTTTTTAAAATCATAATTAAATGGATCGGCACCCTCTTTTGGTTTCCCTGCATGAGTGTGTAATTTTCCATCATTAGTATGTTGTACTATAACTCTTTTTCCTTTTGGGGTATCAAATTCATAGTACCGACCATGGTGAGTATGGTTAGAACTGTACTCATAATTACGATGTTCTTGCCCTTTCTTAAAAACATTATCTCCTACTTGCCATTGACGAGTAGGTTGTTGAGATCTAGGTATCCCCCCTAAATCCTTAGCGTGTCGCAAAGCCCTTTTTCGATTAAATCCTTCTGGACTTTGAGAACTTAACCCTATCTTCCCATGAAACCCTTTTGCCCCAAACGGTAAAAGCATCCCCAGAGCCGCATTCATACTCGCTTCCTGCTGTTCTTTCGAGACTTTGTTTCCAAACATGTCTCGACCTGTAATTGCTTCGCTGAAGCCGTTTGTGGCGGTGAGGCCATATAAACCTTTTTGAGATGTTTTCAGGGCGTCAAAGGATTTTTGTGACGTCTTGTAAATGTCCACTGCCCTGACTGCGGCTGACGTGGCTTGAGTTGTTTTATAGACGGCTTTTCCGCCTTTGAAAATCCGGCCTGCCCAGCCGACAATCGGGATGTAGCCTGCTGCTGCCATGCCGCCTGCGGCGACTCGCTGGCCTGCGGTGAGTTCTTCACCTGTGATCGGATCGACACCTGTTGCGGCACGTTTTGCATCGTTCACGCCTGTCAGCTCATTAACGATATTCCCACCGTAATCAAGGGCTTTTTCATACCAAGGACGGTTGGCTAGCGCTTCTTGTTCCTTTGCGATCTTGCGGGCTTCTTCTTGATCTTTTTTGATTTTTAGATATTCAGAAGTTTGCTTCTCAATATCGCTTTTTGCCTTGTAGATTTCGCTATTTTGATACGCTTTCTTGTCAAAATTCATAGGCGAAATGGATTTTCCGTCATTTGTGGCATTCATCATTTCTGCGTACAATGCCATTGTAGCCTTCTCCTCAGTCTCTGACAAAGCATATTCATCTTTTAGATTTTGATCAAGTTCTATTAAATCTTTAACCGTTTTCTTCCGTTCATCTTCCGCATCTGCAATCTTTTCGTCAAAGGTTTTACTATCAAATACCTCCAGAGAAATGAGGTCATCAATATCTTGAAAAATCGTTTTGAGTGCCTTTTTTTGATCCTTCACGATGCTTTTGGCATTCTTGATTCCCATATGTACAGCGTTGTCTAAAAAGTGTTCTTCTACAAAGGTGTCGCCGCCAAAATTTGTATCATCAAGTGTCCCAGAAACACCTTCATGAAAGGCTTTTTGTTTATCAATGAAGCTAATAAACATGTCCACATTTCCGGCGAGTTCTTTGTAGAAGCTTTTAATGTTATCGGCACCTTTTCCAGTGAAGTCGTCACCGAGGTTGGCAACACCTTGTAATGCCTTTTTTAAATCTATCATTTGTTCGCGGAGTTCCTGATAGTGTTTTGCCCTTGTATCTATGGCACTGGTTAGTGCTTTTGCATCAAGTATCTTGCCCAGAAGAAGTCACTCCCTCCTATTCATTGACAAGGTCAATTTTACCAACACGAAGTTTGTCATTAAATAGGAATAAAGATACAAAAACAGTACTTAATATGTAAATGATCAGAAGCATATCCTCGCTATTTTATTTTTCAAAGAAAAGCACCCCCTTAACATTGTGCTCTCTTAAGACTTAGACTTAAGCAATTGTAGCTCTTGGTCCATAATATCTGCTGCTTCGTTAATAAATTGAATGATCAAGTCTAAATCTTCTCGTTTGTATTCGTTTGTGAGCTGTTTAGTTGATACCGATAAAGATAGAAAGAGTTCCTTCACCTGTGATTTCCCAGCCGTTAATGGAACAATGATGACCCTTCGCTTGTCTTTTGGGTCCTTCTCCCTTTTGACGTAGCCTGCTTTTTCTAACCGGTCAATGAGAGCGGTTACCGCACCTGAGCTAAGACCGGTTTTTTCACTTAATTCACCTGCTGTGAGTGGTCCAAGTTCGTTTAACAAATCTGCTGATTTGAGATCTGTTGGGAAAAGGCCGAGCGATTGAGCGGCTGCTTGGTGAAATAGGACTGTTCGTGTAGCAAGGCGTCTCATCGTATGAATGATCTGGTCCGCTCGATCTTCTGCCTCGTTCTTTGTTGACAACTTGTTCTCCTCCCTTTAAAATCAATTTATCTTGATCATCAAGATAAATGTTCTCTTACTTTATAATTAACTTGATCATAGCAAAAAAGTGAAGAGAACGTAAGCAGGAGGTAAATGAAATGAATAACGTGGATCATAAAGGCAAGGCATCCACTCGCTTTGTTGTCATCGGTTTGCTGTTAGGGATTTTTATGGCAGCGATGGACAACACCATTGTCGCAACAGCAATGGGAAGCATCGTCGCCGATTTGGGCAGTTTTGATAAATTTGCTTGGGTGACTGCTTCTTATATGGTGGCAGTGATGGCCGGTATGCCGATTTATGGAAAGCTTTCAGATATGTATGGTCGAAAGCGTTTTTTTCTGTTTGGACTTATTTTCTTTTTAATTGGATCTGCGCTGTGCGGCATCGCACAAACGATGGATCAGCTTATTATTTACCGTGCGATTCAAGGACTTGGAGGCGGTGCTCTTCTTCCGATCGCTTTCACGATTATCTTTGATATCTTCCCGCCAGAAAAGCGCGGGAAAATGTCCGGTATGTTTGGTGCAGTTTTTGGTCTATCCAGTGTATTAGGACCGCTGTTAGGAGCAATTATTACGGATTCGATCGGCTGGCATTGGGTGTTTTATATTAACGTACCAATCGGTATTGTCAGTGTGTTCTTGATCGCCAAATTTTATCAAGAATCGCTCGAGCATCGCAAGCAGAAAATTGACTGGTCAGGTGCCATTACACTTATCGTTGCGGTTGTCAGTTTAATGTTCGCCCTTGAGCTTGGCGGTAAATCGTATGCGTGGGATTCTGTTCAAATCTTGACACTATTTGCTGTGTTTGTTGTCTTTGGCACCATCTTCTTCATTGTTGAACGGAAGGCAGAAGAACCGATTATTTCATTTTGGATGTTTAAAAATCGTTTGTTTGCGACATCTCAAATTTTGGCGTTTTTATATGGCGGGACGTTTATTATTCTAGCTGTCTTTATTCCTATCTTCGTCCAGGCAGTGTACGGTGAATCTGCAACAAGTGCCGGGTTCATTTTAACACCGATGATGATTGGTTCCGTGATTGGCAGTATGATTGGCGGAACGATGCAGACGAAAGTACCTTTTAGACGATTAATGACCATCTCTGTGATTTCATTTTTTGCTGGGATGCTGCTGCTTGCCAATATGTCGCCTGATACAGCAAGATTGTGGCTTACGCTCTTTATGATGATTTCAGGTTTTGGCGTTGGATTTAGCTTCTCCCTTCTGCCATCTGCTTCAATGAATGATCTCTCTCCGCGCTACCGCGGCAGTGCTAATTCTACCAATTCGTTCATGAGATCACTTGGGATGACTTTAGGCGTGACGATTTTTGGAACGATTCAAACCAATGTCCTGACAAATCGTTTAGCAGATGCTTTTAGCGGAATGAAAGGATCTTCTTCTCAAGTTGGTGATCCACAAGCCATTTTCCAAGAGGGGGCACGCTCACAAATTCCGCCTGATATTTTAAATAAAGTGATTGATGCGATGTCACAAAGTATTACGTATGTATTTATGATTGCTTTATTCCCGATTGCACTTGCGGCGATTACGGTCGTATTTATGGGAAATGCACGAGTACGTACATCAAATGAAATGAAAGAAAGCGAATAATGTGAAAAAAGCAGAGCGATGCGGCTCTGCTTTTTTTCATCTTATTGATATAAAAGTTGGGCTTTTCCTTCACTGCCAACGATCTTTATTTTAGATGTGACCATGTCTTTGGCTGCTTGTTTTGCTTTTTGTAAATACATACGCGGATCTAAGCTTTCAGGTTCGTTTGAGAAATGATCACGAATCGCTTCAGAGTATGCATTTTTCAGTTCAGTGGACACATTGACCTTTGCCATACCGAGTGCGACACATCTTTTGACATCCTCATCTGGTACAGCTGAACCACCATGAAGGACAAGCGGCACATCGACAAGCGCTGCAATTTGTTCAATGCGGTCAAAGTCGATATCCGGCACCCCTTTATAGATGCCGTGGGCCGTGCCGATCGCAGGTGCTAAAGTAGGTACACCAGTTTCTTCTACAAATTGACGGCATTCTGATGGAATGGCTTTTTGAGCATCTTTTTCATCCACGACAATATCATCTTCTACCCCGCCTACCTTGCCTAACTCGGCTTCTACATTCACACCTACTTTTAAGGCAAGGTCCACCACTTCTTTTGTGCGGCGTACATTTTCTTCATATGAATGCATGGAAGCATCGATCATCACGGATGTATATCCCGCTCGTATACAAGTAAGAATCACATCAAAATCAGTGCAATGATCGAGATGAAGGCCGATTGGTATTTGGTATTGATCAGCTGCCGCCTTTACTGTATCTGCAATGGCTTTTGCGCCAAGCGATTGGACCGTGCCAACCGTTGTTTGCAAAATGACAGGTGATTTTAATTCAGCTGCCGTTTCGAGTACCCAGTAAATACTATCAAAGGAATGTACATTGAATGCGACAATTCCGTATTTTTCTTTTTTTGCTGCTTCAAGCATAGGTGTTGTGGAAAGTAAAGGCATGGTCAAACATCCTCTCTCGTCAAAATATCTGTTTTTAATACAGCGAGCATTTCTTCATTTGTTCTTGTTTCGAGCAGTTTTTGCCGTTTCGTTTCATCCATTAATCCGCGTGAAAGAGCAGAAAGTGCTTGTAAGTGAGTGGTTCCTGCTTCACTGTTTGGAATGAGTAAGGATAAGAAGAAAAAGCAAGGCTTCCCATCAAAAGCGTCCCATTCGATTCCGGTTTCTGTACGAACGATGACGAGTGCCGGTTTTGTGATGGTGTCTGACTGTGTATGCGGAATGGCAAATCCATCTTGAAAGCCGGTTGTACTAAGAGCTTCTCTTTCAGCTAGTCCTTTTTTGACAGCCTCAGGAGATGTACAAATCCCTGCTTTAGAGGCAATGTCAGCTATGGCTGCGAAAACGCCAGCCTGTGAAGAAGCTGTTTCATGTAGATTCATATAAATATGTTCCATCATTTCTCTTCCTCCCTATTAAACTGCGGGTTTGTCTATTTTCTTGCGGTAAAGTCCGTATAGAATCGCACCTACAAGTGATCCGATGAGTATGGATAGTACCCACTGGAATGCGCCTGTGACGACTGGAAGGACAAGGAATCCGCCATGCGGAGCTGGAACCTGTACGCCAAACAGATACGTCAATATAGCAGAGATGGCGGAACCAAACATGATAATTGGCAGGACAACGACTGGGTTTTTTGCTGCAAATGGAATGGCTCCTTCGGTAATATGAGTCGCTCCGAGAATATAGTTGATCATCCCAGCATTTCGTTCTTGTGGTGTAAAATGTTTTCGGAAAATCGTTGTGGCAATCGCAATGATAAGCGGCGGTGTGATACATGCTGCTGACACCCCTGCCATGAAGTAAAGGTTACCTTCTGCGAGTAAAGCCGTTCCTGTGACATAGGCTGCTTTGTTAAAAGGTCCTCCCATATCAAATCCACACATGGCTCCAACAATTAAACCTAAAAGCAATGGATTTGTGGATTGAACTGATGAGAGAAAATCCATTAATGAATTATTTAGCCCTGTGATTGGAACTAATAGCGGGGTCATGACAGCCCCAATTAAGAAAATACCAATGACAGGATAGATGAAAATTGATTTTAATCCGTCAAGTGATGCTGGTAATTTTTGAAGCAGGAATTGAAGAAGTACGATGATATACCCTGCTGCAAAACCTGCGATAATACCACCTAAGAATCCAGCACCTCCATCGTTTGCAAGCAAGCCACCGATAAATCCGACAACCATCCCTGGGCGCTTGGCGATTGAATCAGCGATAAATGCTGCTAAAATAGGTACCATTAAGCTAAAACCGAGTCCGCCAATGTTTTTCAAGTAGGCAGCAAACGGATGATACGTTTCATGCTGAGGATCAGCTGAGTAAATACCGAATAGAAAAGATAAAGCAATTAAGACCCCGCCTCCAACAACAAATGGAAGCATATGTGATACACCGTTCATTAAATGTTTGTAGATGGTGTGTATCCACTTATTCGCTGACTTTTGTTGAGCTGATGAAGGCGCAGATGTTGTTTCTGTTCCAGAAGCTCTTCCTTTCACTTGATGAACGGGGGCTTCTCCATTGATAATGCCTTGAATCAGTTCGTTTGGTGTGCGAATCCCCTTGGCTACAGGCACTTCAATCAGTGGTTTGCCGTGAAAGCGATCTGTATTCACATCTTTGTCAGCAGCGACAATGACCCCATCGGCCTCCAAAATGTCTTGATCCGTTAAAGCGTTTTCAATTCCTACTTGACCATGCGTTTCAACTTTGATGTCGACCCCTAATTGCTCAGCTGCGATTTTTAATGCTTCAGCTGCCATAAATGTGTGCGCAATGCCTGTTGGACAGCCAGTGGCAGCGACAATTTTCTTGCGGCTCATGTGAACTCCCCCTTATATGCTCTGAATGTGTATTTGCTCAATTAATGAATCAATGTCATGTAAATCACTTAACCCTTTTGAAAAGGCGGTAGAT
This sequence comes from Bacillus sp. FSL R5-0397, assembly GCF_038593395.1. Taxonomy (NCBI): domain Bacteria; kingdom Bacillati; phylum Bacillota; class Bacilli; order Caryophanales; family Bacillaceae; genus Bacillus; species Bacillus sp. FSL R5-0397. The sequence goes on from NZ_CP151992.1 coordinate 1,799,564, forward strand.
GCCCCTGTTGCAATGCCGTAGCGTAAGCATTCTTCATGAGGTTGTCCTTCCAGCTGTTTACTTAGGAATGCAGCGAGCATGGCATCACCAGAACAAGCCGTGTTTACGACCGTTCCTATTGGTGCATTTCCTTTTAATACGGCTTCGTTTGTAAGGAATAGTGCACCTTCTCCTCCTCGGGAAATGAGTACTTGCTCTGCACCCATCTCGATCAGCTTTCGTCCTGATTCAACGAGTTCTGTTTCTGATAAACGGTGGGTTTTTCCAAAAAATGCGGCTATCTCTTCTTCATTTGGTTTTAGTAAATATGGTTTGTATTGAAGTGTTTCTAAAACCGCTTTAGAGCTTGTGTCTAAAATAAATTTCACGTGGTTTTGATGACAAATAGCGGCTATCTCTGAGAAAATGCTAGCAGGAACGCCTTTAGGCAGACTGCCTGACATAATGAAGATGCTTCCTTTTGGAATGGTCGAGATTTTTTCGCGAAACGCATCAAGCGCTTTTGCCTCAATAGCAGGTCCTTGATTCACAAGCTTGTATTCTTCCGTTGTGTTAATAAATACATTAATGCGTGTAATCCCATCCACTGGGATAAAATCAGTTTGAATGGAGAGATCTTTTAACGATTGTTCAATATATGAACCTGAAAACCCAGCAATAAATCCTAATGCAGTGCTGGTGAAGCCATATTTCTTTAGCATAATGGACACATTAACACCTTTTCCATTCGGCTGATAATCCTCATCTTCCGTGCGGTTGACTGTATCTGCCCGCATTTCTTTTAATGCAATATATAGGTCAATAGCAGGATTTAAGGTGCAGGTATAAATCAATTGGTTTCACCTTCTTTCTTTTCTCTAAAGAAAGTATCTCATACGATTCAGTGAAAATGTTTTCAGATTGTGTAAAGGTTTTCACGGTAAAAAGCCTCCCATCATGAAGTGTGGAAGGCTTTTTGAGTATTTATTTCATCCGAATCACATAGGCGTCTAGTAAAATACGGGCAATGACATGAAGCGACAGGCGGGACCTGACTTCATAATCTGGGAAGAATGATTGTTCCCCTTTATATCCGACGAGTGTCATATCTGATATTTTACTTAATGTAGAATCAATTCTAGTTGTGACCGTAATGGTCGTGACCTGCTTCATACTGAGGTTTTGGCAGGCTTCTACTAGTTCCGACGTTTCTCCATTTAACGAAACAAAGATGGCAAGCTCGTTTTTATCAATGTCACGCGATTTGAGCCGAATGATATTCGGGTCGTCATGAACTTCACATGTTTTTCCGATGAGCTGCAATTTGATGGTCATCTCTTTGGCGATCATCTCTGAAAAGCCTCTGCCAAAAATATAAATTTTGTCTGCATCATGGATCTTTTGAACCGCATCCTCAATTTGCCCAATACTTTGCAGTTGAATCGTCTTTAAGACCTCTTCTTCATTTTTTCGAATGGCTAGTTTGATGTCTTCGTCAATATTTTTTAGTTGATCACTATCATCTGACATTTTCTTTTCTTGTTTCAATCGATATTTAAAGGATGTATAGCCGTTGTATCCGATTTTCTTCATCAGTCTGACAATGGTCGCCGTCGACACGTTGGCTCTTTCACTTAATGTGACGATGGATAAGGTGGAGATATCCTCTAAATGCTGGTGAATATAATGCAGTAGATAACGTTCTGTTTCACTTAACGTTTGGTACACATCACTTGGTATATTAAATAATGGTTCATTCAATGCGATTCCCCCTTACTCATTTCATACTATAATTAAATGCCCTATGAAAACAAGGTGATTCTTTTATCCTGTATTTTTCATTGGGAAAGCTGGATGAGTGAAATTTTGTTTTTAACATAAACTAAGAAAAAGAACGGTTTGTGTGAAAGGAGTTGATCACTGTGCTTCAATTCTTGTTTTTTCTGATCCTTTTATATGTGGTGTATGTATTTTTGACCGCATTTGTCTTGTTTTATTTACCGTTTCAAAAAACATGTAAAGAACATTGCATCTATAAAGCCTCTTCTATCTCAGGAGACGACCAAGGCATAAATCAAGTCATGCTGCTTGATGACGGATTTGAATCAGGTCAAGTGAGAGTTCAAATGATTCGAGAGGCTGAAAAGAACATTCGTTTGAGTTATTATTCCATTCAAAAAGGAAAAACCGCCGAATGGGTGCTTGGTGCTTTAATTGAAGCGGCTGATCGAGGAGTAAAAGTTCAGCTGTTGTTAGATGGCATTTGCCATAGCCTGCGTGGACCGCTAAAGCATTTGCGTTATGCTGTGGCGAATCATCCGAATATGGCCATTCGTTTTTATGAGCCTTTTCGTTTGTTCAAGCCATGGACGTGGCATAACCGCCTTCACGATAAGCTTCTTTTGGCAGATGGCAGGGTCGCTGTCATGGGCGGCAGAAATATTGGTGATAAATACTTTGCAGATCAGCCGCCGAAAGACTTTGCGTATGACCGAGATGTGCTGCTGTACAACGCCAAAAAAGGAAAAGTATTAGATGAAATGGAACAGTATTTCGTTTATTTGTGGAATCATGATTTTACGAAAAGAACGAAAGATGTATTTTCCAAGGCAAAAGCGAAAAAAGGAAAAAAGCTAAGAAAACAGCTGCTTCGATCTTATCAGGAAGCCATTCGTACAAAAGAACCCTTTGTCACGTCCACATATGATTGGGCAAAAGACGCCATTCGTGCAAAACAGATTGCATTTTTCACAAATCCAGTGGAACGCTTAAATAAACGTCCGCTCGTCTTGAAAAAGTTAAACGATCTCGCACAGCGGTCAAAGCGTTCGGTTCTTATCCAGACGCCTTATGTCATACCGACACGGCCAATGAAAGACGGACTCACGCCATTACCAAGTGATATTCAAACGACGATCGTGACGAATTCTCTTACAGCGACACCAAACCCTTTAGCATTTGCAGGATATTTAAGCACGAAAAAGGAATTGATGAAAACAGGTGTTCATTTGTATGAATATCAAGGTCCGTATTCAATTCACGCCAAATCAATGGTCATTGATGATAACTTAAGTATTATTGGAACATATAATCTAGATGCAAGATCCAGCTTTTTAAATACTGAATCGATTTTGGTGATTGATAGTGCACCATTTGCGTTATCTCTGACGGAAGCAATCGAACGAAAAATCGCTTATAGTGTTCTCGTAGCGAAAGATCGAACAGAATATAAAGCAAGCGACTATGGACAGAAAAAAAAGCCTTTCATGAAAAGGCTCCTTTTAACTGGTTTATCTACCATAACGGTTTTATGGCGGCGGTTGATTTAAATAAAAGGGCAGCTACTTTTGTGGCAGCCCTTTTTCTCTTGACTGCTCCTCTTCTACTGGTTCAAGCTTGGTTAACTTAAATACGAGGATTCCTGCCACAATGACAAGTACACCTAATAATTTTGTAAAAGAAAATGTTACTTTTTCTAACCCAAGCCAGCCAAGCGAATCAAATAGAAGCGCACAACCTAGCTGGGAGGTGAGAACAATCGAGATTCCATAAGTGGGACCGAGACGTTTGATGCTCTGAACAAGACAGATGACAACGCCTACCCCGATGGCTCCGCTTATCCAGTACCAGGCTTCCATATGCCTTAATTGAAACATGCCGGTCCCTTCTAACAAAAGACCCATCAAAAGTGAAGCGATAAAGCCCATTCCTAGAACTAGCGTCGTTGTTGACCAAGAGCCTGTATGCTCATTGACTTTACTATTAAAAATGGTTTGTAAGCTGACAAGTGCCCCAGCAGTGACAGCTAATATTATTCCTATGATCATATATAAGTCCCTTCGTTTCTTCTATTCATAAATGTTGTGTTCTGCTATTTCTAAAAGCCCTTTTTGATCACAAATCGTAATCTTTCCTCTTCGCCTTTCAATCAGCCCTTTTTCTTGGAACTGCTGAATGACCCGGTTAATATGGCGGTAGCTTGTTCCAATTAAGCTCGCTGCATCCGTGAGGCGAAGCGTGCGTGCGTGCGCGTCATCATCACCTGTTAAAACAGACAATAAATAGCTTGCAAGCCTGACCTCTACAGGGTATAAAAGGTGGAAGCTTAAATCATTTGATTTTGTATAAAATTTGTTTGTGATGCCCTTGAGCAAAAAGGTTAAAACTCGAGGATCGTCCTTTGCATGCCGCATGAGGGCTTGATGAGAAATCCTGAGCATATGTACTTCTGTAACGGCTTCAACTGTATTGACCATATCTGTCTGCTGAACGTATTCAATATCTCCAATCGCTTCAAGAGGGTTTTTAAAGCAAAGAATAAATGTTTTTCCTTCTTTTGTGGTGGTGAAAATCTTTAATTTACCTTTCACCAGCAAGTACATATACTCCCTTTTATCCCCTTTTGAACAAATCAGCTCACCTTGCTGATAGCGCCACAAGCTCACATGTGAGATGAGTTTTTGATGAAAGACATTCTGTAACTGATGCGTCTTCATATAAGAGGAAAAAAGAGATTCATCATGCAGCTCCTCCATCTGATGCCCTCCTTTATAGTTTTAAGATGATGACGCCTGCAATCATTAAAAAGATGCCTGCATAATGGGGCCATTTCATTTTTTTCTTCTGAACACCAAACCATCCTTTTGCATCGATGGCAAAGGTAAACGCAAGCTGTGCGATAAGTAAAGCAGCGATGGTGAGTGTCACACCAATGATTTGAATGGCAGTGACCTCATTAAAGATAATAATGGCTGCAAATGCACCTCCAATTAAATAAAGAGGCTGCACTTTTTTGTATTCCTTAAAGTGGCCATCCCGTACGATGAGTAAAATGACGAGAGAGATGATAAACCCTGTCAGCTGCGTGATCGTTGCCGCCTGCCACGTCCCGATATCTTGACTAATTCTGGCGTTGGCTACGCCTTGCAGTGTAATACAAGCGCCTCCTAATAATGCAAAAATAACACCTTTCATTCGTTCAAAAGCTCCTTCTTTTTTCAGTCTAGTTTCATTAAATGATAGATGCCCTCATGTTGAAAAGGACATATGTCCCACTTTGCGTATTATATCAGAAACTTTTTCTCATGCAGTTTCTCCGTTTTAGATTTTTCACAGTGGGTACAGTTTTATATGAGCTGAAAACAGAATATTGGATTCAATCACATACAAAAAGGAGACATGTCAGAATGAGAAATCAAGAGAAACACTTTATTAATGGAGAATGGGTCGCATCAACAGGAAACGAAACGACGGAGGTCATTAACCCTGCGACAGAGGAAGTCATTGGCACCATTAGTTTAGGAACGAAAGAAGATTTAGATCAAGCTGTCAAAGCAGCTCGAGCCGCCTTCCCTTCTTTCTCAAAAACATCTCGAAATGAACGAGTAGAAATGTTGGAAAACATTGTGCGCGGGTACGAAAAACGCAAGGATGAACTTGTAGAAGTGATGACAAAAGAGCTTGGTGCACCGCTGAAAGTATCCGAAGAAGTTCATTACAAAATGGGTTATGAACATTTTTCTAAAGCAGCGGAAGCACTGAAATCTTATACATTTACCGAAGACCGCGGTGGACATACGATTATAAAAGAGGCGATTGGTGTCAGCGGATTGATTACACCGTGGAACTTCCCGACGAATCAGACATCTCTTAAAATTGCGGGTGCCATTGCGGCAGGCTCAACAGTTGTCTTAAAACCAGCGGAAATTACCCCTTTTGCTGCGATGATTCTTGCAGACATTATTGATGAAGCAGGTGTACCGAAAGGAGTCTTCAACTTAGTAAACGGAACGGGTGACGTGATTGGTGACGGCATTAGCTCACATCCTGATATTGACTTCGTTTCATTTACAGGATCAGGTGCCGTCGGCTCTAAAATTATGGAAAACGCAGCGGACAATGTGAAGAAAGTAGCACTTGAGCTTGGCGGAAAATCCCCTCTTATCGTCTTAGACGATGCAGATGTGGACGAAGCAGCAGAAACAGCCATTCATCATATTGCGATGAATACAGGTCAAGTGTGTTCTGCAGCTACACGTGTGCTAATTCCAGAATCAATGAAAGACAAGTTTGAAAAAGCGCTGCTGAACGCCCTGCCGAAGTTTACAGTTGGTGATCCGAGAGAAGATCACGCTACTGGCCCGCTTGTTTCTAAAAAGCAGTGGGATACGGTGCAATCTTATATTGAAAAAGGAATCGAAGAAGGTGCTACCCTTCTTGCTGGGGGAACTGGAAAGCCAGACGGAATCGATAAAGGATATTTCGCCAAGCATACCATTTTCACCAATGTGAAAAATGATATGACCATTGCGCAAGAAGAAATCTTTGGGCCAGTCATGAGTGTGATCACGTATCAAGACCTCGATCATGCCCTTGAGATCGCCAACGATACAGTGTATGGTCTTGCCGGCTATGTTGTTGGTCAAGATGAAAAAACATTAAAATATGTCGCTGAACATATTCGTGCCGGTCAAATCACCATTAACAATGCAGAAACAGATTACTTTGCCCCATTTGGAGGCTTTAAGCAATCAGGTATCGGAAGAGAATGGGGAGACTTCGGTATCGAGGAATATTTAGAAGTGAAAGCTGTGATGGGGCTTCCAACGGCGTAAGTCAGGCGAAAAAGAGGAAAACGGTGATCCGTTTTCCTTTTTTTGTGCCCTCTCCCCTATTCATCCGTGTTTTGTCATTAGAAATCTTAATCATGACAATCAATATTATATATTTTACTTAATGGCAAACTTTCGGTAAAGTTCAAATTGAACCTATATATATAATTCCTATCGAATTAATCTATGTTTATATTCCTTGTGAGGTGGATATTGTTGCAACTTCATGTATTGAACAGTCCGTTTAGCCAGGAGCAGGCAGAGTTACTCAATCAGCTGCTTCCGACTTTAACAGATCAGCAAAAAATTTGGCTTACTGGTTATTTATCAGCGCAGGCAGCGCTTGGCGGCTCAGAAGCTGTCACTCCGGCGCCTTCTGCCGCAGCACCTGTACAGCCTGTGAGCAAAGATGTGACCGTGCTTTATGGGTCGCAAACAGGCAATTCCGAAGGGTTAGCAAAAAAGACAGCCCAGCATCTTGAAGAGAAAGGCTTTCAAGTGACGCTCTCTTCTATGTCCGATTTTAAACCGAATAATCTGAAAAAAATAAACAATTTACTGGTCATTGTCAGCACACATGGCGAAGGAGATCCGCCGGATAATGCCCTTTCGTTCCATGAATATGTTCACGGCAGACGTGCGCCAAAGCTCGATCATTTAAGCTTTTCTGTCCTTTCATTAGGTGACAGTTCATACGAATTCTTCTGTCAGACAGGAAAAGAATTTGATGAACGCTTCGAAGAACTTGGCGGTACTCGCCTGTTTGACCGAGTGGATTGTGACCTTGATTATGATGAGCCGTTTTCAGAATGGCTTCAAGGTGTTGCCTCTTCTTTGAGTGAAGGTGAAGCTGTATCACTGCCGCGAGAATCAGCGGGAGCCAACAGTACGGCCGTTTCTGAATATTCAAGAACGAATCCTTTTTATGCTGAAGTTCTTGAAAATATCAACTTAAATGGGCGTGGATCTAATAAAGAAACACGTCACTTAGAGCTTTCGCTTGAAGGTTCAGGTCTCGTGTATGAGCCAGGTGACAGCCTTGGCATTTACCCGACAAATGATCCTGCGCTTGTCGACGAACTGATTCAAACATGCGGGTGGAATGCAGAAGAATCCGTCACCGTTCATAAAAATGGAGACACTCTTCCTTTAAAAGACGCACTCACCTCGCATTTTGAGATCACGGTTTTAACAAAACCACTTCTTCAAAAGATCGCTGAACTGACAAAAAGCGAATCCTTGCATGCCCTTTTAGAAGAAGGAAACGAAGAAAAACTGAAAGAATATATCGCAGGCCGGGACTTAGTAGATGCGGCTCGTGATTTCGGTCCTTTTGAAGGAACCGCCGCAGATTTCACGTCCATTTTAAGAAAAATCCCTGCACGCCTTTATTCCATTGCAAGCAGTCTCAAAGCAAATGACGAAGAGGTTCATTTGACGATAGGGGCTGTCAGATATGATGCGCACGGCAGAGAACGCCAAGGTGTCTGTTCGATTCTATGTGCAGAGCGCCTGCAGCCAGGTGATACGTTACCTGTTTATATTCAGCACAACCAAAACTTTAAGCTTCCTCAAGATCCAGATGCACCGATCATTATGGTAGGACCAGGCACAGGCATCGCCCCTTTCCGTTCATTTATGCAGGAACGTGAGGAACTGGGTGCAAACGGAAAGTCATGGTTATTCTTCGGTGATCAGCATTTTGTGACGGATTTCTTATACCAAACGGAATGGCAAAAGTGGTTAAAGGATGGCGTCTTAACGAAAATGGACGTGGCTTTTTCAAGAGATACTGAGGAAAAAGTATATGTCCAGCACCAAATGAAGAAACAAAGCAAAGAATTATTTGAATGGCTTGAGCAAGGTGCTTACGTGTATATTTGCGGAGATGAAAAGCATATGGCGCATGATGTCCACAATACCCTTCTATCCATCATTCAAGAAGAAGGTGCGATGAGCAAAGAAAAAGCAGAAAGCTATCTTGCCAACTTACAGCAGCAAAAACGCTATCAGCGTGACGTTTATTGATTTGATGCTTGAAAGAAAGGAGCTTTTACTTACATGGTGAAGACAGCATTAACAGCGCCGGATGGACCTCCGAGCGACGTAGAGGAAATCAAAGAAAAAAGTGATTATTTACGGGGTACGTTAAAAGAAGTGATGCTTGATCCGATTTCAGCGGGAATTCCGGATGATGACAACCGTCTGATGAAGCATCACGGCAGCTACTTACAAGATGATCGTGATCTGAGAAATGAACGACAAAAACAAAAGCTTGAGCCTGCCTATCAATTTATGTTGCGTGTCCGTCTGCCTGGCGGAATCGCCACATCTAAGCAGTGGCTTGTGATGGATGAGCTTGCTCACAAATACGGAAACGGTACGTTAAAGCTGACGACTCGTGAAACCTTTCAGCTTCACGGTATTTTAAAATGGAATATGAAAAAAACCATTCAAGACATTCATTCTACTATGCTTGATACAATTGCTGCTTGCGGCGACGTGAACCGGAATGTCATGTGTACATCAAACCCCTATCAATCAGAAGTGCACCATGATGTATACGAGCTGGCGAAAAAATTAAGTGATGACCTGCTCCCACAAACAAGAGCCTATCATGAGATTTGGCTTGATGAGGAAAAGGTTGCGGCAACGCCAGATACGGAAGTTGAACCGATGTATGGTCCGCTTTATTTGCCAAGGAAATTCAAAATTGGTGTGGCGGTCCCTCCTGCTAATGACATTGATGTTTTTTCGCAGGATCTAGGCTTCATTGCCATTATCGAAAACGATCAACTGGTCGGTTTTAATGTCGCAATTGGCGGCGGAATGGGTATGACGCATGGTGATACAGCGACTTATCCGCAGCTTGCAAAGGTCATCGGCTTTTGTACACCTGAACAGGTCGTAGAAATTGCCAAACAAGTCATCACCATTCAGCGTGACTACGGAAACCGTTCCGTGCGAAAAAATGCCCGCTTTAAATATACGGTGGATCGCCTTGGTCTTGAGAATGTAAAAGAAGAGCTTGAGCGCCGTCTTGGGTTTACTCTTTTAGAGGCAAAGGATTATCACTTTGATCATAACGGTGACCGTTATGGCTGGGTAAAAGGCATTAATGGCAGATGGCATTATACGATGTTTGTAGAAGGCGGACGCATCACAGATTATGATGATTATCCGCTGATGACAGGCATCCGCGAAATCGCCAAGGTTCATACAGGTGACTTCCGTTTAACAGCCAATCAGAATTTAATCATTGGGAATGTGACAACTCATAAAAAGAAACAAATCGAACAGCTCATTCAGAAGTTTGGTTTATCAGACGGCCAGCAGCATTCTGCCCTGCGCCGCAGCTCAATGGCTTGTGTATCTTTGCCAACTTGTGGTTTAGCGATGGCTGAAGCAGAGCGCTACCTTCCACGATTGATTGATAAAATCGAAGACATCGTTGAAGAAAACGGATTAAGTGATAAAGAAATCACCATTCGAATGACTGGTTGTCCAAATGGCTGTGCTCGTCATGCGCTTGGAGAGATTGGATTTATCGGAAAATCACCTGGTAAGTATAATATGTATCTTGGTGCCGCATTTGATGGCAGCAGATTAAGTAAATTATACCGTGAAAATGTGGGTGAGGAAGACATTCTAAAAGAACTTGGCTCTATTCTCCCCCGCTACGCAAAAGAACGAGAAGAAAATGAACATTTCGGCGATTTTGTCATTCGGGCAGGGATTGTGAAAGAGACAACAGATGGAACGAATTTTCATGTGCAATAAAAAAGAGACAGGAACCATCCTGTCTTTTTTTATTTTTTCTGTTTCTTATTTAAGTATTCGGTCAGACTCTTATACACATCTGGATTGTCTAATGAAGATAGATCGGGTGAAGGCTGCTTTTCATACGCCCCTTTAAGTAAACGCCGTACGATTTTTCCATTCCTTGTTTTCGGCAAAGCTGAAATGAGATGAACTTCTTTTGGTGTGAGCGCTTTTCCGGCATGTGAACCAACATGGGCTGAAAGCTCTTGGATAAGGGCAGCTTCTTCAAAAGCATGCGGACTGGTCACGATGAAACAGACGAGCGCCTCCCCTTTCACCTCATCCTTTACCCCGATCACAGCGGCTTCATGCACGGCAGGATGCCAGGTAAGGATGGATTCAATTTCAGCTGGCCCGATGCGTTTCCCTGCTGTATTAATGACATCATCCGATCTGCCGGTGATGTGGAATTCTCCGTCCTCTGTTTGCATGACCCAATCTCCGTGTGTCCATACACCATCAAATCGTTTGAAATACGTATCTTCATAACGCTCCGGTTCGTTCCAAAAACCACATGTCATGCCGACCCATGGCTTTTTCACCACAAGCTCCCCTACTTCATTCATCACGCTTTGCCCAGCTTCATTGTATACATCTGCCGCCATTCCTAAGATCGCCGCATTAAAGAGAATCGGTTTGATGGGGCGAAGCAGCGTACTGCCTACAATGCCACCAGAAACCTCGGTTCCTCCTGAATAATTTAAGATTGGAATGTTCTTTTGACCAATGGTGTGAAATAACCATTGCCACGGAGCTTCATTCCATGGTTCCCCTGTAGAAATAATGGCTTTGACATGCGATAGTTCGACCCCATCAATCGTTTGCTGCATCGCAGAACGAACAAATGTAGGGGAAAGTCCAAAATGAGTGACTTTCTTCTCGTGGATGAATGACCAGAGCTGCTGCTCATCTGGATAATCGGGAGCGCCGTCATATAAAACGATGGCAGCTCCATTGATCAAGCCGCCAAAGACGAGGAATGGCCCCATCATCCAGCCCATATCAGTCAGCCAAAACAGCCGGTCTCCTTTTGCCACATCCATACATAGCCCGGCATCAAAAGCTGCCTTTATCGGAAAGCCTGCGTGTGTATGAACGGCTCCCTTTGGTGTGCCGGTTGTGCCTGACGTATACAAGATCATCAGCGGGTCTTCATTTGTGACATAGGTCGCGCCGGTGAACGGCTGTTCTTTTAGCAAATCATTCAGTAGGACATCGTCCTGATAACCGGTATGAGAGGAAGTGTGCACAATCACTTTTTGCACAGTTGTGGTTTTATTGATGGCATCCGCCACACATTCCCGCATGTTGATCGTTTTCCCTCGCCGCATCATTTCATTCGCTGTGACGACAATGGATGCGCCTGACGCACGAATGCGTACAGCGAGTGGCTCGCTTCCATAGCCTGAGAAGACTGGGCTGAAAATAACACCAATCTTTGCAAAGGCAAGCATGACGGCGACCGTTTCTGGAAGCATTGGCATATAGATGATGGCTACATCCCCTTTTTGAAGTCCTTCTTTCAAAAAGCCAGCTGCAAGACGGCTCACTTTCTCTTGAAGTTCGAGAAATGACCATTTCTTTTCTTCACCGGCTTCATTGCTCCAAATGATGGCGGGCTGATGCCTCGTCTCTTCTTTTTCAGCCCATTTGTCCACAGCCGTTTCGGTGATGTTTAGTGTGCCGCCCTGATACCATTTCGGCCACATCAATGAGTGGTGACCTAATGCCGCTTCATATGGTTTTTTCCACTGAATGCCGACCGTCTTTTCCGCTTCTCTCCAAAACCAGTCTGTGCGATCAATACTGGCTTGATAGAATGAGTCATACGTAGAAAAACCAAGAGATTTCATCCACTGATGCAAACGTGTTTTTTGGCTCTGCTTTTCTTCCGGTATCCATTCTGGTTTCTGGTTGATCATGAGGTCTGCCCCCTTTAGACCGGATAGACCGGATGTTTTCGTTTCGTAAATGTCATGTCTTTCGATGAATAGGCTACTAATCTATGACAAAGTTCCGATCTGAGACGGTCAAATGGGATGACGCCATCGACAATCATTTCAGAGACAAGCTCATAGATATTCATATCTTCCTGGTATTCCTTCCGTTTCTCTTGTATAAATGAAGCCCTCTCTTCGGGCGGGAGTTCTGCAATTTTATTTGCATAGACGGCATTTACAGCGGCTTCTGGACCCATCACAGCGATTTGCGCCGATGGAAGAGCGAGACAGCAGTCTGGCTCAAAAGCAGGGCCTGCCATTGCATATAGTCCTGCTCCGTATGCTTTACGGACGATGACGGACATTTTCGGAACGGTCGCCTCTGACATAGCGGAGATCATTTTTGCCCCATGACGAATAATGCCGGCTTGTTCCACTTTTGTTCCAATCATAAATCCTGGTATGTCCGCAAGAAAGAGCAGCGGGATATGAAAGGCATCACAGAGCTGAATAAACTTGGCGGCTTTATCAGCTGAGTCGTGGAATAATACGCCGCCTTTTACTCTTGGCTGATTGGCAATGAGACCGACAGGCTGACCGTTCATTCTGCCAAAGCCGGTAATTAACTCTGCGGCAAACAGCTTTTTGATTTCAAAAAATGACTCTTCATCAATCAGTAAATCGATGAGTTGATACATATCAAATGGGGTATTCTGGCCTTTAGGGATTAAGTCTTGGATGGTGGTTTCAGATGGTTTAGGTGCTTTTGCTGCTGTCGTTTTTGGTTTTTCTGTATAGTTGGCAGGCATATAGGTTAAATAATCACGTGCAATTTGAATAGCCTCTTCCTCTGTTTTGGCTAATATATCTCCGCATCCAGAAATGCTGCAATGCATTTTCGCACCGCCCATTTCCTCAAGTGATACTTTTTCACCGATCACCATTTCAGCCATTCGCGGCGAGCCTAAATACATAGAGGCATTTCCTTCGACCATGACGACAATGTCACAAAAAGCAGGGATATACGCACCACCGGCTGCAGATGGACCGAAGAGTAAACAAATTTGCGGGATACGTCCAGACAGCTTGACTTGGTTATAAAAAATGCGCCCTGCTCCTCTTCTGCCTGGGAACATTGCGATTTGATCGGTGATTCTTGCACCCGCTGAATCGACTAGATACAGCATCGGACAATTGAGCTTCTCGGCCGTTTCTTGAATTCGAATGATTTTTTCTACTGTTTTGACGCCCCACGATCCTGCTTTAACCGTAGAGTCGTTTGCCATGACACAAACAGTCTGCCCATTCATACGCCCGGTTCCGGTGACGACACCATCTGCTGGTAAATGTTCATCTTTGCACTCTGCAAACATGGCATCTTCAATGAAAGAATCCTCATCTAATAACAAATGGAGCCGATCACGGACAAATAATTTTCCTTTTTCTTTGTTTTTTTGATGGTAGCGTTCTGCCCCGCCCTTTTCAATTCGTTGTTTTTTTAATTCATATTCTTCGATCATAAACATTCCCCTTTCTTGCTATTTCCCTCTGTAATAAGGCGTTCGTTTTTCTTGAAAAGCCTTGAGACCTTCTAGTCGATCTTCTGTATGAATAAGCCGCAGATAAGCTTCGTATTCTTTCGTCAGCCCTGTTTGTAAATCGTGATCAAGGCTGGATTGAATGGCTTGTTTTGCTTCTTTTAAAGCGATCGGCCCATTTTTGGTGATTTGTTTTGCGAGTGTGATGGCATCATTCATCAGTGAATCGGCTGTAGAGATACGTTCAATCAGCCCAATTTGAACGGCTTCTTCTGCTCGTAAAGAAGTGCCTGTGAAGATCATTTCTTTCGCTTTCCCGGGTCCGATCAGGCGCGAAAGTCTTTGTGTGCCCCCTGCTCCCGGCAGGATAGCTAGTCCTGTTTCCGGCAGGCCGAGCGCTGCACCCGCTCTTGCGATGCGGAGATCACAGGCGAGCGCGAGCTCAAGACCTCCGCCAAGTGCGTGTCCGTTTATCACGGCAATGACAGGAACAGGCAAAGATTCAATGTCTGTAAAGGTTTGCTGAATGGTCAGAACGGCTTCTTTGGCTTCTTGTTCTGTCATCAATCGCCGTTCTTTTAAGTCTGCTCCTGCGCAAAAAACTTTAGCGCCAGCTCCTGTCATGAGCAAACAGCGGATGTTTGCATCATGTTTGATTTCTTGAATCGTTTGGTTGATTTCCTCTAGCATAGCAGCGGAGAGAGCATTGGCTTGCGCTGGTCTATTTAATGTCATGATGCCAATATGATCATCTTGTATTGAAAAATTGATCAATGAAGTCATGTGATTCACCCTTTATCAAGTAGTGTGAGACTGAAAAGCGCGTAAACAGTGACTTGGCAGGGTTCGATCCACTTTTGCTTCAATCCATTCAGCCGCTTTAATCAAGCGAGGAAGGTCGACATTTGTTTCGATCCCGAGTTTGTGAAGCATGTGCACCACGTCTTCTGTCGCCACGTTTCCGCTGGAGCCAGGTGCATAAGGACAGCCGCCAAGCCCCCCGCTAGAGGCATCAAATATGGTGATGCCGGCTTTTAATGCTGTATAAATATTGGCAAGCCCCATTCCTTTCGTATCATGAAAATGAAGTGCGATTTTATCAGCAGGAAAGCGTTCAAGTAAAAGGTCTAACCGTCTTTCTACTTGCAGCGGATGGGCTTCCCCAATGGTATCCCCAAGTGATATTTCATCAATGCCGAAGGACAGCAGCTGTTCCGTTAATCGCAGCACTTGGTCCATCGGCACTTGTTTTTCATAAGGACATCCAAACACGGTTGAAATATAGGCCCGCGTTTGCCGTCCTTCTGCTTTTAAATCGGCTGTCATTTGTTTGATCACAGGCAATGTTTCCTGTATAGATCGATTCATATTCTTTTTGTTATGTGTCTCACTCGATGAGATAAACATAGCCCCTACCTCAAGGTTTGCTTCAAAAAAATGAGCTAATCCCTTTTCATTTGGGATGAGTGCGGCATAGGTGATATCCTCTTTTTTGTTTAATGATTGGGCTAATTCTTTGGCGTCTTTTAAGGCTGGAACCCATTTCGGATGAACAAATGAGGTGACTTCAATATAAGGAAGATGGGCTTCTTCGAGTAAATGGATCCATGTTCGCTTCTTCATTGTGTCCAGCCAAACGGATTCATTTTGTAGTCCATCGCGCGGGCCGACCTCTCTAATGAGCACATTTTTTGGTAATGCCATGCGGCTTTCCCCCTATTCTGTCAGCTCCAAAAGTACCTCTCCCTCGTCAACAAATTCCCCCTCCGCCTTATACACTTTACTGATCACACCTGCTTCTTCTGCAACAATGGGAATCTCCATTTTCATCGATTCTAAGATGGCGACTTCCTGTCCTTTTTGCACATCATCACCCTGTTTCACAAGAAGCTTCCATAAGTTTCCGGCCATTTGTATCGTGACAGTTTTCATGAACGGTTTTCCTCCCTTTTTTTCATCAGATAATCGGTTGTGATGCGGCCATGTAAAAAGGCAGTTGATTCGGCCATTTCCTTTAAAAGCGGTACATTGGTTTTGATCCCTTCTATTTCATATGCTTGTAATGCTGCTTTTAATCGTTCTATGGCGAGTTTTCGAGTATCACCGTACACAATCATTTTCGCAATCATTGGATCGTAAAATGGGGTAATGACACTTCCGCTCGTGACGCTTGACTCATGACGGATATATGGGGCATCAGGTGTAGAAAGCCGAGTGATCGTGCCTGGCGAAGGGTAAAATGTCACAGGGTCTTCAGCGTATATTCTAACTTCAATCGCGTGCCCAATTTGATGAATATCCTCTTGGCTGAAGGACAGGGGCTCTAATGCGGCAATTTTTAGCTGCTCCTCGACAAGGTCAATCCCGGTAATTTCTTCTGTGACAGGGTGTTCTACTTGCAATCTCGTATTCATTTCTAAGAAATAAAATTGCTGGTTTTGATCGACTAAACATTCAATTGTGCCCGCATTTTCATACCCAATTGCTTTGGCAGCTTTGACGGCCATCTGTCCCATTTGCTGTCTCACCGTTTCTTCAAGACAGACGGCTGGTGCCTCTTCAACAATTTTCTGATGTCTTCTTTGGAGTGAACAATCTCTTTCAAATAAGTGAACGCCGTGACCGAACGAATCAAAAAGAACTTGAATTTCGATGTGCCGTGCGTGTTCAATCACCTTTTCCATGTATAAAGTTCCGTCTTGAAAGAAACTTTGTGCTCTTTTTTGATTTCCTTCAAACGCTCGATGCAGTTCTTCGTCGTTGCGGACGAGCTGCATACCAATCCCGCCGCCACCGCTCGATGCTTTTAGCATAATGGGATAGCCGAGTGTCTGTGCTTTATGAACACCTTCGTCTGCATCATGGAGTGGGGCTGAAACACCAGGAACGATTGGGATGCCCGCTTGTTCCATCGTTTTTCTCGCTTCAATTTTATTTCCCATCTGCTGAATGACTTGTGCAGATGGTCCAATAAAGGCAATGCCTTCGCTCCGGCAGCGTTCAGCAAATGCCGCATTTTCTGATAAAAGACCATACCCTGGGTGGATAGCATCAGCATTCGTTTGTTTGGCAACCTTAATGATCGCTTCCATGTTTAAATAGCTTTCAGAAACTTTAGCACCGCCGATATAATAGGCGCTGTCTGCTTCTTGCACATGAAGTGCATGCTGATCAGCCTCTGAATAAACGGCAACGGTTTTGATTCCGAGCCGTTTACATGTCCGAATCACTCTACGGGCAATTTCGCCTCGATTGGCGATCAATACTTGTTCAAACATCGCTGCTTTCACTCCTTTATTAGATCAAGCGCCTGCTTTTTCAAGCGGAATTTCTGAATTTTGCCTGAGGCGGTCATTGGGTACTCATCTGTAATGAAAAAGTATTTCGGGATTTTGTAGCGTGCCATTTGCGACTGACAATAGCTCGTTAATGTCTCAATTGAGACCGACTTCCCTTGTTTTAGCCGAATGAATGCGGCTGCTTCCTCGCCGTATGTCTCGTCAGGAATACCAACAACCTGTGCGTCAAGAATGGCAGGGTGAGTGTATAGGACATCCTCAATCTCTTTTGGGTAAACATTCTCTCCGCCTCTGATGATCATATCTTTGAGCCGGCCTGTGATTTTCACATAACCGTCATGATCCATCTCAGCTAAATCCCCTGTATGAAGCCATCCGTCCTCATCAATGACTTCATTTGTTGCTTCTTCGTTTTTATAATAGCCCTTCATGACATGGTAACCTCTTGTACAAAGCTCCCCTTGCTGTCCTCTTGGCACTTCTTCTGACGTTCCTGGTAAGGCAATTTTGACTTCAATTTGAGGAAGCGCACGTCCGACCGTTTGAACGCGTCTTTCAAACGAATCATCGGTTCTTGTTTGGGTAATGACGGGTGAACTTTCGGTTTGACCATAGGCAATCGTGAGCTCTCTCAGTCCCATTTTTTCAATGACTGCTTTCATGACGTGGGATGGGCAGAGTGAACCGGCCATAATCCCCGTTCGTAATGTGGACAGGTCATAAGAGTGGAAATTTGGATGATCGAGCTCTGCGATGAACATGGTTGGTACACCGTGAAGAACGGTGCATTTTTCTTTTTCTACTGTTTGAAGGACTCGTTCTGGATGGAATGATTCAAGTGGAATGATCGTTCCCCCTTTTGTGAGACAAGCAAGTACACCAAGAACAGAGCCGAAGCAATGAAAAAACGGCACTGGGATACACATACGGTCCTGCTCTGTTAATTTCATACAATCTGCGATCTGACTCGCATTACAGACGATGTTTGTGTGGCTGAGCATGACGCCCTTTGGATAGCCGGTTGTGCCTGAAGTGTACTGCATATTAATAACGTCATCAGGCGTGAGCTCATTCATTCGCTTCTCCCATTCAAACTCTTCGGTTCTTTTGGCTGCCACTTGAAGACGATCCCAGCTGAGCATGCCGTTTGGTAGATGCTGACCGATATAGATACATCTTTTTAAATAAGGAAATTGTGTGGAAGTGATCTCCTCTTGATGAGCGGTTTGAAGTTCTGGAATCAGCTCTTCAAGCATGTTGACATAGGACGTTTCTTTAAAGCCGTCTACAATAAACAACATTTTGCTGTCAGAATGCTTGAGTAAATAGGCGAGTTCCTGTGATTGAAAATTGGTATTCACAGTGACAAGAACAGCACCAATGGAGGCGCAGGCAAATTGAAGAATGAGCCATTCAGGTATATTTGGTGCCATAATGGCGATGTGATCTCCCTTTTGAACCCCTAATGCCATGAGACCTTTACCTGTTTCCTTGACCTCTTGATAAAACGCTTCGTACGAATAACGCAAAGAACGTTCTGGGTAAACAATGGCTTCATGTGATGGATGCTGTTCTTTTTTTTCTCTTAATAGGGAGCCAATCGTTTGCGGGTGAATCGACATCATTGCTTTCCTCCCTCATTTTTAGTAAGCGTTTTCATTAAGGTATTACGCTAACAACTGTCTTGCGATCACGAGCCGCTGAATTTCAGAGGTCCCTTCTCCGATTTCCATGAGCTTGGCATCTCTCACAAGTCGTTCAACACCGCATTCTTTCATATAGCCTGTTCCGCCATGAATTTGGACCGCATCAAGACTTGCTTTTGTCGCCATTTCTGAAGCAAACAGTTTGGCATAGGCCGCTTCTTTTGTAAATGGTTTGCCTTGATCTTTCAGCCAAGCGGCTTTCCAGACCATTTGTCTTGCAAGCTCTATTTGCATCGCCATATCCGCCAGCTTAAACTGAATGGCCTGGAAGGATGAGAGCGTCTTTCCAAATTGCTTTCTTTCTTTTGCATAGGAAAGTGAAGCATCAAGTGCAGCTTGTGCAATTCCGACAGATAAGGCTGCAATGGAAATTCGTCCGCCGTCCAATGTATATAAAAATTGCTTGAATCCTTTCGACTTATCTCCTAATATGTGATGAGCCGGTACACGCACTTCGTCTAAAATGATCTCAGCCGTATCTGAACCGCGAACCCCCATTTTGTCATATGGGTTTGTAATTGAAAGTCCCTTTTGCCCTTTCTCTACAATAAAAGCGGAGATGATCGGACGTCCGTTTTCATCATGATCCGTCACAGCGGTGACAATAATCGTTCTGGCATAATTGGCATTGGTGATCCAGCACTTTTCCCCACTGATGACATATTCTTGTCCGTCTTTAATGGCTTTTGTTTTTGTTCCTTTTGCATCTGATCCGGCGTTTGGTTCTGTTAATCCGAAGGAGCCAAGCGCTGTTCCAGAGGCTAATGGAACAAGATGGTCCATCTTTTGCTCCTCCGTGCCAAAGTAATAAAGTGGACTTGCGCCTAAGGAAACCGCTGCGGCATAACTTAGACCTGTACTGGCACACTGTTTTCCAATTTCCTCGACTGCCAGTGCATACGAGATCGTATCTCCTCCAGAACCTCCATATTTTTCTGGAAAGGGTATACCCATAAAACCGAGCTCCCCCATTTTTTGAAATGTGTTCACCGGAAATGCTGCCTGTTCATCAACTGTTTGGGCGTGTGGTGCAATTTCTGTTTTTGCAAATTCTTTGACCATCTGACGGATCATTTGCTGCTCTTTCGTTAATTCAAAATCCATTTTGCTTCCCCCTTTGGCGCTTTTCTATCATATTTATTATTGAAATAGCTGCTTCATGCCAAGCTTGATTGAATTCAGAAAATTAAAATAAAAATAGTAGAAAAATAGAGAAAGCAAAAAAGCATAAATGGAGGAAACCCCTCATTTATGCTGTCTTTGTTATTTTACTGTTTTTGTAGAAGGTTTGCTTTCATGATGAAGGCGATTGAGTGCCGTCACTTTATAGGTATAGCTCTTCTTTTGATTTGCTAAAATGTCTTTCGTTTGTGTGAAGGAACCTGTTTCTTTTCTGACCGTTTGCGCAAATTCGTATGTCCCTTTATTCGACAATCGATAGACTGCATAATAGGATGCACTAGAGCGCGGATCATTTTGTATCTGTAAAACTGCACCATCCTCTGTCTTTTTCACCGATTGAATGATTGGTTTTTTAGGCGCTTTTTGATGAAGCCATGGCATCTCTGGTATGAGAGCCGGTTTGCTATAGGTTTCTTCTATTAATCGTTTCTTTACATTCAAGGGATTCCGATTGATATCTTTCAGACTAAAATGCATGCTTCCTTGTACGAGCTGTGACTGCCTGTTCAGCTCGATCTGGCGAAAATACTCCTCGGGATCAGACCAAGCAGGATCACTGTTTTGATTGATTTTATACGTCGCTTGGCCAATGTACAAGTGAACAGGTTGCCCCTTCACTTCATTTGACCACCATTTCGTCAGCACATCATAGGCAGCGGGCTGAAAGCCGATACTCCAATAAATTTGTGGGGTGATATAATCAATATGGTGCTGCTGTATCCACTCTCTTGTATCAGCATACAAATCATCATAATTGGTCATCCCGGCTGTTGTGTTTGAACCGGTTGGGTCATCTTTTATGTTGCGCCATACACCAAATGGGCTAATACCAAATTTCACATACGGCTTTTCTTTCTTAATGGTGTTATTGATCTGCTTCACTAGCTCGTTCACATTATCTCTTCGCCAATCTTCTATATGAGTGAACTTCTGCCCGTAAGTTTCATACGTTTCTTGATCTGGAAATGGCACACCAGCGATTTTATTCGGGTAAAAATAATCATCCATATGCACTGCATCAATATCGTAGTTTTTCACTACTTCCTCTATCCCGTCAACAATGAAGTCCTGAGCATCAGGAATGCCTGGATTAAAGTAAAGCTGATTTCCGTAGGCGATGGTCCACTCAGGATGTGCTTTTGCAGGATGATCGGCTGATAACCGGTTGAGATCGGTATGATTCATGGTGATTCGATAAGGGTTAAACCAAGCATGAAATTCAAGACCGCGTTTATGTGCTTCTTCTATCATAAATTCAAGCGGGTCATATCCAGGGTCTTTCCCTTGTGTACCAGTCAAATATTCAGACCATGGCCCGAATTTCGATGGATAAAAGGCATCTGCTGTTGGTTTAATTTGCATGATGACGGCGTTCATATTCATCGCTTTGATATCGTCTAACAGTTGAATGAACTCTTGTTTCTGCTCATCTGCGGACAGTCCTTTCTTTGAAGGCCAATCTAAGTTATAAACTGATGCGACCCACACTGCACGCATCTCTCTTGTGCTCTCAAGCTTCCCTTTTGGCATCGAACGAGCTAGACTACTAGACGGAATCAATAAGAAGACACCCATGAAAACTAGTGTCAGAACCGTCATACTGATCTTTTTCAGCATGTTTTGCATCACCTCATATTAAGTTTATTCTGCGTTTTGTGATGGAATGCCAGCAGATGGTGTAAGCAAGATGTTTTTTACTTTAAGCAGCTGAGCTTTAGGGACGTCGCAGGCTTCTACTAAATACCGCTCTGCACTTCCGTATGTATCCATCATCTCATTCAGTACATCTTCAAGATAATCTTGCTGCACACCGAGCAGGGGTTGAATTTGTTCTTTTGACACCCGATATAAACTCATCATGCGAACAAATCGTTCTTGTCTTTTCACTAGCATTTTCACGCCTTCATTGGAACGCATGTATTCACTTAAAACGGTATGCACCGGCACACCCGCTGCTAATTGAATAAGAGCAGATAAAAAGCCTGTACGGTCCTTTCCACTTGTACAGTGAAGCATAAGCGGATAATTTTTTTCATCGGACAGTAATGTAAACAATTGCTGAATCTCTTTTTTTCGCTCATAGAGCATGCTTTGATATACTTCTTTCATGATCGGTGTAAAGGATAGAGATTTTCCTTCTGCTATCAGCATACGAAACATGGTCCATTTGCTAGGCATCATGCTGTCAGGCTGCATAGGGATATGAACAATTTTGTCATGTTCCATGATCTTTGGCGGGTGTGATTTTCGTTCTGAGCTTGTACGTAGGTCACAAATCGTTTGAATTCCAAGTGTTGAGAACGTCAATATGTCTTGCTTCGTGAGACGTGATAAATCGGCAGAGCGATAAATCATTCCTTGTTTGATGACCATCTGATCCGTTGTTTGGAGTCCCCCTACTTCTCTAAAATTTGCAAGCTTTGAAAATTGTATGTTGTGTTGATTCATAGAAGTGAAAATCCTTTCTATCCTCTTTTCTCTATCATACGCTTTTATGAAAAATGAGAAAAGATAAGAGAAAAAGATCATTCGATTCTCCCATGTTGATCAGTGACATCTTTTACGTGGAATTATTGTTATAATAGAATCAGCATATTCGTATTGATTGGAGATTGTAGCATGATAAAAACAAAACGTATTCAGCAAATAAAAGAGTATGTATTTGACCGGGAATCTGCCTCTCTTGATGAGCTTGTGACGCATTTTGGCGTCTCAAAAAACACCATACGCCGAGATGTACAAGCATTGGTAGAATCCGGCGTGCTAAAGAAAGTGTACGGCGGCGTCGCTGTGAATCACTCAACATTGGTAGTGTATCAAGAGCGAAAGACTCGTCAGCTGAGTAAAAAACAATTGATCGGACAGGCTGCCGCCGCTTTTGTTGAACATGGTGATATGATTTTTGTTGATTCTGGTACAACGACACTGGAGATGCTTCCCTATTTGAAGGAGAAACGGATTACCGTTGTGACAAATAACGTGGATTTCATTACACAGGCTATGCCTTATGAACACCTCACCATCTTTTCAACCGGCGGTATGCTAGAACGAAAAACAAATTCTTTCGTTGGTTATCAAAGTGTTGAGCGTCTAAAAGCATACAATGTCAATAAAGCATTTATTGCATCAACGGGTTTATCCATTGATCATGGCGTCACGAATTCCTCCCCGCTTGAGACAGATATTAAAAAAACGCTCGTTGAAAAAAACGCCAAAACCTTTTTATTAGTCGATGATAGTAAGTTTGACCATTATGCCTTGACCACGTTTTGTGACTTAAAAGACATAGACATCGTCGTGACGAATGAACAACCAAATGAAGATTACCTTCAATATGGAAAAGAGCATGATGTGAAGTTTGTCACGCCTTAGTCCAGAGCAAAAAAGCCAAGCGCCAATGTTTTGGCTTTTTTCTTATGCGCAAAAGAGTGAAACGGCGAAGTGTTGGTTACATTATGATTGTACATTTAACACATGTTTGGAGGTTGACCTGATGCCGTTGTTACGCTTTGACGTGATAGAAGGCCGTTCAAAAGAGGAATTAAAAAAACTGCTGGACACTTGCCATGAAGCAATGGTTGATGCCTTTGGGGTACCTGAACGAGATCGCTATCAAATTGTTCATCAGCACCGCCCTGAAGAAATGATCATTGAAGACACTGGGCTTGGTTATCCGAGAACAAAGGATCTTGTTGTCATTAGTGTTGTCAGTAAAAAGCGGACGAAAGAACAAAAGGAACAGCTTTATGCACAAATCGCAGAACGTATAGAAAAAGAATGCGGAGTTGCCAAGACGGATGTGATGATTTCCATCGTGGAAAATGGAGACGCCGATTGGAGCTTCGGGATGGGTGAGGCTCAATTCATAAGAGGATGGCTCTAAAAAACGGCTCAGGAATGTGAGCCGTTTTTTGATTCATTCATTTTCAAGCTGCATGAGCAAGTTGAATAAATAGCGGTACACTGCTGAGATCACACCAATTAAAGGCGTATCTTCTTTGATGTCTTCTAGTTCAAGAAGCGGAATGTTGATATCAAATAACCCGTCTTGTCCATTAAATTGAAGCTGAGCACCATTTAATGTTGAGAGCATCTCTTTTAGTAATCCAGTATCTTTTTTAGGAGGCTTCAATCCGAATAACACGGTATACGTCTGAAATACTTCATCCCATTCTATGGCAAGTCCGTCGGCTCTCACCACATCAAACCATTTCGACTCGATATAAATGAATTCTTTTTGTTGTTTTTTTACGTATGTAAGAGGTGTATTTAAAAAGGAAGCATTTTCTGTTTGAATCATTTCCTCCGATTCCTTGTCTACACGTTCTATATAAACATCAGCAAAGCGTGCTTCTTCTGTCATTTTTGCCCCTTCTAGCGGCCAATTTTGACTTGCGGCTTTGTTATATTCAAAGTCGGTGAGCGCCTGCCCTTCTTTCAATAAATCTTGTAAGCGATTTTGCAGTGACATGACTGTATCTCCTTTCATCTACTTCATATGCGTTTTTTATTTTAGCATAACACATGAAAAGAAAGATATGCCTGAGCATATGATGGTATGATAGTGGAAAAAGAAACATCTCGGAGGGGACCGTTTTGCTCACAATGACACTGGCAGAAAAAATCGTAGATGAGGTCAAAAAGGTACTGACGGAAGAAATCATCATCACACAAACAAACGGTACCATTATTGCTGCAACAGATCCAGCACGCATTGGTCAATTTCATGAAGGAGCATATGTCACATCCTTAGAAGGGCAGAAACGAATTCTCACAAAGGATGATGTGCTGCAGATGAAAGGCGTCAAAGCCGGTATCAATCTGCCTATTTATTTCAAACAAGAAGTCATTGGGGTCATTGGAATGACAGGTGATCCAAGGCATGTCTCCCCTTTTGGCGACATTTTACGGAAAATGACGGAGCTGCTCATTCAAGAGCATGAATTCTTTCAAGAAACGGAAACAGATGAACGGCAGCTTGAAGCATTTGTATTCGACTGGCTTCATCTGCCAGAGACAGCGGCTGGTATGACCGAGAAGGCGCAGCGGCTTGGCTTTGATGTCAACAAGCAGCGTGTCGCTATTCTCATTGATTGTCAAGACGAATCGTTTATGAAGCAGGATCAATACAAACTGATGAAGGACAAATTGCAACTCACCAATCAGGAGATCATTGTTCGCTGGGGGCATGCACGTTTTTTGCTCATGCTACAAGCCACACCAGATGGTCGTGATACATGGCACAAGCGCTTGTTCCATATTCATGCTGCGCTCACAGCGTTGTCACCATCGAGGATTTTAATGGGGGCAGGAAAACCAGCAGCTTCTCATGTCATGAAGCAGTCCTTTCATCAAGCTTTTCGCGCTTTAAAATTGGCGCATGCTGAAACACCCATTGTGTTTGATGAAGATTTGACGCTTGAACTTTTTATGGAGGAAATCAGTCAGGAAACAAAAGATGCGTTTCTTGATCGAACGATTGCGTCTCTTTTCCCCTATCCTGAACTAGTGAAAACATTGCGGGTGCTCATCGCTTCGGATTACTCATTGAAACATACAGCAGAAGCTATGCATGTCCATATTAATACACTTCATTACAGATTAAAACGGATCCAGGATTTAACGACACTTGATCCAAAGCGTATGCAAGATGCGATGCTTTTTTATTTGGCCTTGCTGCTTTTAGATCATGATACAAAAAATACGATAAAACAGCCTGATATTTTGTAGAATCGTCTATAGTCATGTGACGGTTCTTTTTTTATACTGGTAGAAACGAGACGTTAAATGAGCGGGAGTGATTGCATATGCTAGATTCAGAATTTTCAAATCAATTAAAAGAGATTGTCGGTGCGCCCAATGTCCAAGACAGCAAGGCGGATCGTCTTGCCTACTCTTATGATGCGACACCAAATTTTCAACAGATGCCAGATGCCATCGTGACACCTGGCACAGCAGAAGAAGTGCAGCAAATTGTGAAACTGTGCGCCTCTTACATGGTGCCGATCGTCCCAAGAGGCTCAGGGACGAATCTGTGCGCAGGAACATGCCCTACTCAGGGCGGATTGGTGATTCTCTTTACTAGAATGAATCAATTATTAGAAATAGACGAAGAAAATTTAACCGCAACGGTGCAGCCTGGCTTAATTACGCAGGAATTGATTCATCAAGTAGAGGAAAAAGGTCTCTTCTACCCGCCTGATCCAAGCTCTATGAAAATTTCCACATTAGGCGGCAATATTAACGAAAATTCAGGGGGACTGCGGGGGTTAAAGTATGGAGTGACAAGAGATTATGTCCTTGGGCTTGAAGTGGTTTTGCCAAATGGTGACATCATCAAAACAGGCGGAAAGCTTGCAAAAGATGTCGCTGGGTATGATATGACTCGATTGTTCGTTGGTTCAGAAGGAACACTCGGGATTGTCACAGAAGCGGTGCTAAAGCTCCTGCCGCTTCCAGAAACGAAACAAACAATGCTTTGTTTATACGAAAGCCTTGAAGAAGCTGCGACTTCTGTATCGGCCATCATTGCTGAGCGTATCATTCCTGCTACATTAGAATTTATGGATCAGCCGACCCTTGAAGTCGTTGAAGATTTTGCAAACATCGGCCTGCCCACCGACGTTCAAGCTGTGTTATTAATTGAACAGGACGGCAACCCTGAAGCTGTTTCTCGTGATATCCAAAAAATCGCAGAAGTCTGTGAGCAGCACGGGGCTAAAAGCGTCAAGATTGCACATTCAGAAGAAGAGGCAAGTGCGCTCTTAACAGCGAGACGCTCTGCTTTATCTGCCCTCGCTCGATTAAGTCCTACAACGATTTTAGAAGATGCTACCGTTCCCCGGTCTGAAATTGCCAATATGGTTCGTGCAATCGAAGACATTGCACGAAAGTACGAGGTGAACATTTGTACGTTTGGTCATGCAGGTGATGGCAACTTACACCCCACTTGTGCGACAGATGCAAGAAATGAAGAAGAAATGAAACGTGTAGAAGCTGCCTTTCAGGCCATTTTTGAAAAAGCCGTTGCACTTGGCGGCACCATTACAGGCGAACATGGCGTGGGTCTTATGAAAGCGCCCTATTTGGAGCTGAAGGTCAAAAAAGAAGGAATCGCTGCCATGAAGGCGATTAAACAGGCACTTGACCCAGCAAATATCATGAACCCAGATAAAGTGTTTGGAAAAGCCTCAAGAAAGCGAGTGGTGGTCTCATGAGTTCTTCTTCTAAGCAAAAAGAGATCCAGCAGCAGTTTCAGGAGCAAATGGATGAAAAGGAGCTGCTTAATTGCATGCGCTGCGGCTTCTGCCTCCCTTCCTGCCCTACCTATATTGAATCTGGACAACAAGAAACGCACTCTCCTCGGGGCCGAATTGCGTTAATGAAAGCTGTAAGAGATGGCGTCATTGAGCCAGATGAAGATGTTGAACATTCCCTTAATCTTTGTCTTGGCTGCCGTGCATGTGAACCAGTCTGCCCTTCTGGCGTCAAGTATGGACAGTTGCTAGAAGATGCCAGAGACATTATTCAACAACATAAAAAACAATCATTTCCTGTCAAATTGATGAGACGTGTTGTGTTTAAAGGTCTCTTTCCGTCACAAAGTCGTATGCGACAAGCTGCTAGTTTCCTTCGATTTTATCAAACATCTGGTCTGCAAACAGCCGCCAGGAAGACCCGCATACTGAAGGTGCTTCCCTCCCATTTACAGTTGATGGAACAGGCACTTCCAAAGGTACCGCCTCAAAAGAAAAAACGTTTGAATGAATATAAAGCCATTGGTCAGGCAAAAAAACGGGTGGCGTTTTTTACTGGCTGTTTAATGGATACAGTTTTCTCAAACACAAACAAAGCGACCATTCATCTCTTGCAGCTGGCAGGCTGCGATGTGATCGTTCCTCCTATACAAACGTGCTGCGGCGCGCTACATGGTCATAGCGGAGAAAAAGACCAAGCAAAACAGTTAGCCAAGCGTAATATTGAAGCATTCGAGGAAACAGATGCCGATGCGATTGTCATGAACGCGGGCGGCTGCGGTGCCTTTTTAAGTGATTACGATCATTTGCTTCAGGATGACCCAGATTTTCAAAAACGAAGTAAAGCTTTCTCACAGAAAATAACAGATATATCAAGTATCCTTGTAGAGCTGGAGTTTCACCGCCGCGTGCCACTGGTTTTGCCAGCGCAAGTGATCACCTATCAAGACTCCTGTCATTTACGAAATGGGATGAATGTACAACAGGCGCCGAGGGTGCTCATGAAAGCCATTCAAGGGGTAACGTTTAAAGAAATGAAAGATGCCGGCCGCTGCTGCGGATCTGCAGGAATCTACAATATCTTGCATCCAGACATGTCGATGCAAATTTTAGATCATAAAATGACGGAAGCGAGCAACACAGCTGCAGCTGCCATTGTGACGTCGAATCCAGGCTGTCAATTACAAATGGCAGCAGGCGTCAAAAAGGCAGGACATATGCCTAGCATGAGAGCGATTCATCTGGCTGACTTTTTATTAGAAGCCGTTCAATATGGAAAAAAAGCGTCCAGCTCATGAAGCTGAACGCTTTTTTTATGCATATCTTCAGACGATTGGTTGGATAATAGAGGAAAATCGCGGAAGGAGATGGTTCAAGTGCTGAAGAAAAACAAATCAAAACAGAAAGACCCGAATTCAGTATTTGAGGCACTATCGCGTTCCTCTGATTTTATCAATGAATTATCAAGTTCCGGAGGTTTCCTTTATAGAATTTCTTTTTTTCGTCCTTTAATTAATGGCAATCTCCTTCATGAACAAATCTTGCCTTTTATTCAGCAATTGCATCTGACACCCAACCTTGAAGAGCTGAAAGAACACATCCCAATCGAACAAGCTGTGATTACGAGGGACCTTCAAAAAGTGGAAGAAGCTCTTCATCGAGGCAGTATTGCTGTTCGAATTGAGACAGACTGGGGCAAAGCGCTCCTTTTGCCGATTGAAGAAAAGAAAGGCAGACAAGTGAGCCAACCTGAGATTGAATTCGGGATTATCAGTGCGCAGGAAGCCTTTGTGGAAGGGCTGGATACAAACTTAAACTTGCTCAGACGCAGGCTGCCCACTCCTGACCTTAAAGTAGTTGAACACACAGTTGGTACCCTTTCTCAAACGAAAGTAGCCGTTGTATACATAGAGGATATCGCCAACCCGCAGAACATTGAAACCGTTCTTCAGCGGATTCAAGATGTTGACTATGACCAAATTCTAGATTCTAATTATCTTGCGCAAATGCTTTATGATGTGTCCAATACAATCTTTCCATTGTTTTTAAATACAGAACGGCCAGACAGGGTTTCCTCAGGTCTAACGGAAGGAAAAATAGCCATTATGGTTGACGGTTCGCCTCATACCCTGCTTGCACCTACAATTTTACTCGAGTATTTTTCTACAATGGAAGACTATAACATGTCTTGGATCGCAGCATCCTCCTTTCGGCTGTTACGCATTTTTGCTGTAATTTTTTCTATTTTTGCAACCCCTTTGTATGTAGCTGTTTTAACGTTTCACTATGAACTGATTCCTAAGGACTTATTAGAAACGATTGTCGCATCACGCTATCTCGTTCCCTTTCCGCCTATTATTGAAGCATTATTTTTAGAGATATCGATTGAGCTGCTTAGGGAAGCCGGGTCTCGCCTTCCTGCAAAAGTCGGACAGACGCTCGGGATTGTTGGAGGTATTGTGATCGGACAGGCTGCGGTTGCAGCGGGATTAACAAGTAATATCCTGCTCATTATAGTTGCATTATCAGCTCTTGCCTCTTTTGTCACTCCTATATATAAAATGGGGTCGGCCATTCGCCTCTTACGTTTCCCATTCCTTTTGGCTGCACAAGTGTGGGGAGCGCTAGGGATTTCGCTAATGGGGGCTTTTCTTCTTACACATTTAATGAAATTAACGTCTATAGGACAACCTTACTTAGAGCCAATCTTTCCACTTCGATTGGCCGATTTAAAAGGTAGTTTGATTCGTCCCCAGCTCCGCTTTTTGAAAAAACGTCCAGAAAATTTACGGCCGCAAAATGAAACGATACACCGCGAAAAGCCAAAGCAAGGCCGTAAGGGGAAAAATGATTTTTATGAATAAGGAAGTGAAGGCATGAGCTCTTCTTCTGTGAAAGAAAAATTTCAAGTGTCCCCTTTTTTTGTGTTTTTTCTGATCAATGCCAATCAAGTTGGTGTTGGTATTTTAAATTTCCAGACGAATCTTGTCCGGACGATTAATAATGATGGGTGGATCGCCATTTTAATTGCTGGTGCAAGCGTCAATTTGATGATTTTCCTCATTTACTTTTTGTTTAAAAAAGCACCTACTGACGAATTTAGTGACATTACGCAATCTGTGTTTGGTAAATGGCTCGGACAATTCATCAACATTCTCTACATTTTGTATTTTTCTTCATTGTCTTTGATTGTGCTTGTTCATTATATGGATGTGATCCATGTTTGGCTGTTTAAAGAAATTCCTGGTCTTTTATTTGCATCAGTGCTGCTCATCCTCGTCTATTACATTCACACAGGCGGATTTAGAACAATCGCTGGTTGGGCATTCTTTAGCATTGTCCTAACGTACTGGATGACCTTTATCTGCTTTTATGTCATGAAATATAGTCACATCCGCTTTATGTTCCCAATGTTTGATCATTCATTTTCACAACTCATGATGGGGGTCAAAGATGCCTCTTTATCCATGTTTGGTTTTGGAACATTGCTTGTCTATTATCCCTTTATTAAAAAAGCACAAACGTCGCAAAAATTTGCACATATGGGAGTGTTGCTAACGACATGCCTGAATTTGCTTGTATTTCTCGTCTCTATAGCGTACTACTCAAGTGCTCAGCTCGAACTAACGAAATGGCCGACATTGACATTAACCAGCATTGTCAAACTTCCGTTTATCCAGCGCTTTGAATTTATTGAAGTGTCGCTATGGCTTTTGCTTATCGTTCCAAATATCGCTATTCCATTATGGGCAGCCAGCAGAATGGCAAAACAAGTGTTTCACACGAGCCAGCGCACCACGTTAATAGTTCTCAGCCTTCTCATTCTCGTCATGTTTTCATTTTTTATTAGAGCTACCTCATTTGAGACATTTAATAAATGGGTGGAATATAGCGGATACATCCTCGTCTATGGATTGATTGGATGTATGATCATTGGGCTGCTGCTGAAAAAAAGGTGGGTGAAAAAACGAACATGAAACATTCTATTCTGATATGTATCATGTTATTGAGTCTTTTCTTAACGAGCTGTGCACAGCCTCGTCTCTTAGATGAATTAAGTATCTCGCAGGCGGCGGGATTTGACTTATTGGAAGATGGAGAAATGAAGGGCTTCTTTGTTTTCCCTGTTTTTAAAAGCGAAGAACAAGGAAGCTATCAAATTGTAAGTGCTAAGTCAAATACCATTAGTAATATTCAATTTCTTGTTTCGGAAAAATCGCCTTTCCCCGTTGTCATGGGACAAGTACTCGTGATTTTAATAAGTGAAAAGCTGGCGAAAGAAGTGGGTATGATTGATTTGATGAATTACATCTATCGTGATCCGATCATTGGGTCACGACAAGTATTTGCCATAGTAGACGGAGAAGTTGAAGATTTATTGCATACAAAAATGAATCAAACCAACTTAAATATCGGTGTATATCTTTCAGATTTACTGGCTCAAAACATGCGAAACGGCAATCAACCTGTGACCAATCAGCATATTTTTATGAATCAGATGATGGCAAAAGGCGTGGATGCCTACCTCCCTTACATTAAAAATACAAGCAACTCTATTAAAGTGTCAGGTGTCGCTCTTTTCGATCAAGAAAAAATGGTTGGGCATATTCCAGGGGAAGATACGTTTACGTTTAAAGCGATGATTGAAAATCATAAAAATGGGATTTATGAGTTTCGATTTAATGATAAAAAGAAAACCCATGTTGTTATTGAAAATATCAAATCACATGTGTCTTATCACATTAAACCAACTGAAAACCTTGCAAAAAAGCCTCATATCACCATTGATATCAAGCTGAAAGGTGAGTTAAAAGAATTCATGAAATCAAAAAAAATCGATACGCCTTCTATCTTGCAGCATGTTGAAAAAGAAGTGGAGAAGCGTGTGGCCCAGCAAGGGCAAGACCTTGTTCAATCCTTTAAAAAGCAAAAAATTGATCCACTTGGACTTGGTTTGAGATATCGCTCTAAAGATAAAGCCATGACACCGGAGAAATGGCAAAAACTCTACCCTGATGCAGATGTCCAAGTGAATTGTCATATGAACATTGTCCAAACGGGTGTCAGCCAATAAAAAAGACTGTATGAAAAGGTTCTCCCTTCTCGTACAGTCTTTTTTAATCTTCATCTTTTACGTCCGGGTCCTCAGGGATTGGTTCATTTAAGATGTCTTGAATGAGCTCTTTATATTGTTCTAGCTGTTTCATATGGGTTTGAAACTGCCCTTGATAAATGAGATACGATTCCCCGTCAAATACGTAACGAATCTTTTTTTGCTGGATTAATTTTTCAACATATGCTTCTGATACTTCTAAGTATTCAGCTGTTTCTCCAATTGTTAAATACATGCATGTGCACCACCGTTCGTTTCATCTTACAAATTATATCACGAGCTGGTGAAAAAACAGATATCGCTTGTTCATGTTTTTTTCATCTTTTCTTCACTGATTCGTCAACTCGCTTTTGTACAGTATTCATACACCCACTCAAACACTAGGAGGTGATGATCCTTCGCATGACAAAGAAAAATATTCGGACCTATGCCACATTTTTAACTGTAGGCGCAAGCAATACGATGATTGACTTTCTGTTCTTCTTTTTTTTCACTGCTTTCTTTGTTCCCTCTTTTCTTGCACAGTGCCTGTCCTATACAGCAGGAATGCTGAACAGTTATGTTTGGAATCGAAAATGGACGTTCCAAGTAAAAAAGAAAGCGGACAGGTGGGAATGGATCAAGTGGGCCACAGTCAACGGCGCAGCGTGTCTCCTCACCTATGTTGTCTTATATGTCATGCAGCAAGCAGGTTTCTCATTATTCATTAGTAAAGCGATTGGTACCCTTCTTGGCATGATGATCACTTTTACTGGAAGCCGCCTATGGGTGTTTCCATCAGAAAACAAACGATCAGAAATGGAGCGATGATTCAATGAACATCAAAAAAGCCGTTATACCAGCAGCCGGATTAGGCACACGTTTTTTACCCGCAACGAAAGCACAGCCAAAGGAAATGCTGCCGATTATCGACAAACCCGCCATTCAATACATAGTTGAGGAGGCTGTTCAATCAGGCATTGAAGATATACTGATTATCACAGGAAGAAATAAAAAATCGATTGAAGATCACTTTGACCGTTCGATTGAGCTAGAACAGAATTTGCTTGAAAAAGGAAAAAAAGAACAGCTGGCTGAAATCAAACATATTGCGGATATGGCAAATATTCATTATATTCGTCAAAAGGAGCCCTTAGGTCTTGGACATGCGGTATTATGTGCACGTCATTTTACTGGCAACGATCCTTTTGCGGTGCTTTTAGGTGATGATGTCATGGTGTCAGAAAGACCTGCACTCTCTCAGCTCATGGAAGTCTTTGAAGACAAACAAAGAGAGGTCATTGGCGTCCAGCAAGTGGATCGTCTAGATGTCAGTAAGTATGGTATGATAAGACCAGCTAGAGTAGACGGTCAAGTGTTTGAAGTCACAGACTTAGTGGAAAAGCCAGCTATTCATGAAGCTCCTTCCGATTTAGCCGTGATGGGCAGGTATCTGTTAACACCATCGATTTTTCCTATTCTACAAGGAATCGAGAGAGGTGCTGGGAACGAAATCCAGCTGACAGATGCCCTGAAAATCATTGCACATGAATCACCCATTTATGCAAAACAATTAGATGGGATGAGATTTGACGTTGGTGATAAGCTGGGCTCATTTAAGGCAGCGGCTGAAATTGGATTGATGCGTCATGATATGCGGCCAGCCATGCTAGCATATATGCAAAGCATACTCATGAGAGAAGCAAAACAAGCATAGGCTCTTATAAGGATGCTTGAAGAAAATTCGTATTTAAAGGCAGAGTGAAATGAATGGGAACCTTGTTTAATGAAATTTTAACCTGGCTGACAAGCCTTGGTTACGCAGGTGTTGCACTTGGACTGATGATTGAAATTATTCCGAGTGAAATTGTACTTGCCTACGGCGGATATATGGTGTCAACAGGAAGCATTGGATTTGTTGGAGCCGTCATCGCTGGGGTTATTGGAGGAACACTTGCCCAGTGCTTTATTTACTGGATCGGCCTTTATGGCGGAAGACCTTTTTTAACAAAGTATGGGAAGTATTTATTCATCCATGAGCATCACATTGCCACGGCAGAACGCTGGTTTGACCGATATGGAACTGGTGTCGTATTTACAGCTCGTTTTATCCCAGTCGTGCGCCACGCGATCTCAATTCCAGCTGGTATTGCAAAGATGCCATTTCTCAAATTTGTTCTTTTGACCGGATTAGCCGCCATCCCTTGGTCCATCCTATTTATTTATCTTGGAATGCAACTTGGGACAAAATGGGACCACATTCAAAGTGTCGCTCACACGTATACAACACCAATTATGGTCATTGCTATCGTTCTCATCGTACTGTATTTCGTTTTGAAAAAAATTCGCACAAATCGAAAACGGACAATCTAACGAAAACGCCTTTCACTCGTCATGTGAAAGGCGTTTTTTCTATGCGTGCGTCGATTGTTTTTTCATATATTGAGATAATTCCATAATCATTGCACCCATTCTTTCAAGTGAAGGGGCTAGAATGCGGCTTATCCCCTCTTCTTTTAAAGCTTCAGCTGTGACTTTTCCAACAGCTACAGCTAATACATGCTGCTCGAATAGATGTTGCAGTTCTTCTTTTTTGTCCCATTCTTCTGCTAGTTTGAAAAAGGCATGAACCTGAACAGCGGTTGTAAAACAAACGGCATGGACCTTCCCTTCTTTCATTTCTTGAAGCAAAGTGTCCGCCGCCTCTGGTTCAGGGGGCGTGTGCTGATATGGCATGAGCTGCAAAACGTCTGCTCCCTTGTGATGTAAAAAATCAATGAGAGCTGGTGCATTTTCGCCGTGAAGCTGCACCATGACCCGTTTACCTTGAAGTTCTTTGTCTTCTAACTTTGAAATGAGGTCACGAACGGTTCCATCTTCATCAGAAACATCTGGCTGAATGCCGTGTTTTTTTAGAGCCGCGAACGTTTTGTATCCTCTTGAAGCGATATGGGCACTTGATAAAATGTTCATAAAAGCTTCTCCAAGCTGCAGCTCTTCTGCACTTTCAATTAATGTGTCTGTGCCGATACCCGTTGTTAAAATGACCCAGTCAGCTCCCTTCTTTACAAAGGTTTCTATGCCTGGCTTCAATTCCTCTTTGGCTAAAAATACAGTGCCCTGAAGAGAACGAATAACAGCTTGTCCTCCTTGCTTTTCAACAAGTGTACGCATTTCTTCTGTTTTTCTTGTTCCGCATATGGCAATGGTCTTTCCAGCTAAGCCTTTACTCATTCTCATCCCTCTTTTTCTATCACATGTATGATGTATTGTATTAAATATAGATTTATTTGGAAGACGTTGCAAGTGTCTACTAAAAAAGAGCTTGACGTTTCTATCGAATTCGAGTATCTTTTGTAAGTGCAAATTGTAGGAGGTCATTATGGAAAAACAGAATGTTCAAGCAATTCGATTATCAATCGCAGACCCAACACCACTTGGTTTGTTTGGTTTAGCAATGGTGACGCTTGTTGCGTCTTCACAAAAACTAGGAATCACAGATGGCACATCCCTTATTTTACCTTGGGCTATCTTCCTTGGAGGAATCGCGCAGCTGATTGCGTCCATACAAGATTCAAAGCATCATAATATTTTTGGAGCCACTGCCTTCGGCGCATTCGGTCTTTTTTGGATGGGCGTTGGAACCACTTGGCTCATTCAAGCGGGCGTTTTTGGGAAAACGCTTGCGGGAGCTGCGGACCCAAAACAACTAGGTTTTGCTTTTATTGGTTATTTGATTTTCAGCTTATTTATGACGATCGGTGCAATGGAAACACATAAAGTATTGTTTTTGATTTTCGTCTTTATTGATTTCTTATTCATTGGCCTGTCCCTAAGCTCGTTTGGTGTGATGTACGATGTGACTCATACGATGGCTGGTATTGCAGAATTGATTATTTCTCTTCTTTCATTTTATGGTTCTGCAGCTGTTGTGCTGAATACACATTTTGGTCGTACAGTACTGCCAGTTGGACAACCATTTCGCGTGTTTACTAAAGCATAAATAAAAAAGAACTGCTCTTGGCAGTTCTTTTTTTATTCTTATTTTTCTTGTTCCTCTTGAAATATCTCTGCAATGATTTCATAAGAACGCATTCTTTCTTGATGGTCAAACATATCAGAATTAATCATGACTTCATCTGCTTGAGTCGCCTCAATAAAGGCTTCTAACTCTTTTTTCACCTTTTGTTTATCCCCGATCATCGTCGAACTTAATTGTTCGTCCACCATCGCCTTCTCATAAGGACTCCACAGCCCATCCATACTTTCAACAGGGGCTTTGAGTTTTCCTGGTGTATTGCGAATGAGGCTCAAAAACCGCTGATAATGAGACGTCGCCAAATACTCAGCCCGCTCTGTTTGATCAGCAGCAAAAACCGTCACACCAACCATCGCATAAGGTTTTTTTAACACATCTGAAGGTTGAAATGACTGTCTGTATAATTCTAAAGCAGGAATGGTATTTTTAGGGGAGAAATGTGCCGCAAAGGCAAATGGCAGTCCCAATTCTCCTGCAAGCCTTGCACTAAAACCACTTGAACCAAGAAGCCAAATTGGTATATCCAATCCTTCTCCCGGAACGGCTCTTACATGTTTTTTGACCTGACCAGTCGGTTTGAAATATTGCCGAAGTTCTTCAAGCTGCTCAGGGAAATCCTCTCCATTATGAAGATTACGTCTAAGTGCCCTTGCCGTTAACTGATCTGTTCCGGGTGCCCTGCCTAGACCTAAATCAATTCTCCCTGGATACAAAGTCTCCAGTGTTCCAAATTGTTCTGCAATAACGAGTGAAGAATGGTTTGGAAGCATAATCCCCCCAGAACCAACCCGGATCTTTTCAGTCCCTCCAGCAATATGTCCAATCAAGACGGATGTTGCTGAACTCGCAACCCCTTCCATATTATGATGCTCCGCAAGCCAATATCTATGGTAGCCCCACTTCTCAGCTTTTTTTGCTAAATCCATACTATGTTCAAATGACTCTTTGATTGTGCCACCTTCTGTTACAGAGGATAAATTTAACACGGAATATGCTGCACGTTGTAAAACTGATTGACTCATACATGATGCCCCATTTCTATCAAAAATCATACTAGTTTCATTCTTTCAACACCATAACATAAAACGATTTAACTTTTAAATGATTTGATTCGATGATTTTCGAAATGATGAATTTTCTAGGTTTTACTTCCGATTTAAAAATTCGTACATAGAATGAAATATCAATTTTAGGAGATGGGCAATTTGTACAATCAATTCGATCACAAATGTCCCTTTTGCGGTAGATATCATGAGCAGCCTCATTACAAAAGATCACGTCATGACCGTCCTCAAAGAAGAGACTGTCCTTTTATTAAACAAGAACATTCAAAACAAAACAGACCTCAAGGGGATCCGTCTTGTGCAAAAGGAGAAAAACAATCAAAAATAATTCAAAGGGTTGGACGAAGAGGCCCAGCAGGTCCGGTTGGGCCTACCGGACCAACCGGACCTGCTGGCGGATTAACCGGTGTCCTCCCTTTTAACCCCTCACAATCACAAGATTACGAGGCTGGTCAAGTTGTCACGTATAATGGCAGTACTTATATTGCTAAGGTAGATGCTCCCTCAGGAATACCTGGACTTTCCCCCGACTATACCCTTTTGGCGGCTTCTGGGAAAACTGGCCCAACTGGCCCTACAGGGGTAGGATTAAGTGGTATTGAAACATATGATCCAGAAAGAGCATCAATGTATTCAGTCGGTCAAGTGGTCACTTATGAAGGTGGTACGTATATTGTGAACTCTGCTCCACCTTTAGGTACGCCAGATACGTCCCCGGATTATACGCTTTTGGCAGCACCTGGTGCTCCAGGTTCTACTGGAGTAACGGGCAGCACTGGAGCTACAGGAATTACTGGTGCAACCGGACCTACTGGGGCAACGGGAATCACAGGTGCAACTGGATCTACTGGTGCTACAGGTATCACAGGTTCAACCGGACCTACTGGCGCCACTGGTATCACAGGTTCAACCGGAGCTACTGGTGCTACAGGTATCACAGGTGCAACTGGACCGACTGGGGCCACGGGTATCACAGGTTCAACCGGAGCTACTGGTGCTACTGGTATCACGGGTTCAACCGGACCTACTGGTGCTACTGGTATCACAGGTTCAACCGGAGCTACTGGTGCCACGGGTATCACAGGTTCAACCGGATCGACTGGTGCTACTGGTATCACGGGTTCAACCGGACCTACTGGGGCCACTGGCATCACAGGTTCAACCGGTCCGACTGGTGCTACTGGTATCACGGGTTCAACTGGAGCTACTGGTGCCACTGGAATCACAGGTTCAACCGGACCTACTGGTACTACAGGTATCACAGGTTCAACCGGTCCGACTGGGGCAACTGGTGTGACGGGCAGCACTGGACCAACTGGTCCGACTGGAGCTACGGGAATCACAGGTTCAACCGGACCTACTGGGGCCACTGGAATCACGGGTGCAACTGGAGCTACTGGGGCCACTGGCATCACGGGTGCAACTGGAGCTACTGGTGCCACGGGTATCACAGGTTCAACCGGACCTACTGGTGCTACTGGTATCACAGGTTCAACCGGACCTACTGGTGCCACGGGTATCACAGGTTCAACCGGATCGACTGGTGCTACTGGTATCACGGGTTCAACCGGACCTACTGGGGCCACTGGCATCACAGGTGCTACCGGACCTACTGGTGCTACAGGTATCACAGGTGCTACCGGTCCGACTGGGGTCACTGGTAGCACAGGTTCAACTGGAGCTACTGGTGCCACTGGTATCACAGGTGCTACCGGTCCGACTGGTGCTACTGGTGCTACAGGAATTACAGGTTCAACCGGTCCGACTGGTGCTACTGGTATCACAGGTGCTACCGGACCTACTGGTGCTACAGGTATCACAGGTTCAACCGGAGCTACTGGTGCCACGGGTATCACGGGTTCAACCGGACCTACTGGTGCTACTGGTATCACAGGTTCAACCGGACCTACTGGTGCTACTGGTATCACAGGTTCAACCGGAGCTACTGGTGCCACGGGTATCACAGGTTCAACCGGATCGACTGGTGCTACTGGTATCACGGGTTCAACCGGACCTACTGGGGCCACTGGCATCACAGGTTCAACCGGTCCGACTGGTGCTACTGGTATCACGGGTTCAACTGGAGCTACTGGTGCCACTGGAATCACAGGTTCAACCGGTCCGACTGGTGCTACTGGTGCTACAGGAATTACAGGTTCAACCGGACCTACTGGGGCTACAGGTATCACAGGTGCTACCGGACCTACTGGTGCTACAGGTATCACAGGTTCAACCGGTCCGACTGGGGCCACTGGTGTGACGGGCAGCACTGGACCAACTGGTCCGACTGGTGCCACTGGCAGCACGGGTGCAACTGGATCTACTGGTGCCACGGGTATCACAGGTTCAACCGGACCTACTGGTGCCACTGGTGTGACGGGCAGCACTGGACCAACTGGTCCGACTGGAGCTACGGGAATCACAGGTTCAACCGGACCTACTGGTGCTACTGGTATCACGGGTTCAACCGGACCTACTGGTGCTACAGGTATCACAGGTTCAACCGGAGCTACTGGTGCCACGGGTATCACGGGTTCAACCGGACCTACTGGTGCTACTGGTATCACAGGTTCAACCGGACCTACTGGTGCTACTGGTATCACAGGTTCAACCGGAGCTACTGGTGCCACGGGTATCACAGGTTCAACCGGATCGACTGGTGCTACTGGTATCACGGGTTCAACCGGACCTACTGGGGCCACTGGCATCACAGGTTCAACCGGTCCGACTGGTGCTACTGGTATCACGGGTTCAACTGGAGCTACTGGTGCCACTGGAATCACAGGTTCAACCGGACCTACTGGTACTACAGGTATCACAGGTTCAACCGGACCTACTGGGGCCACTGGTGTGACGGGCAGCACTGGACCAACTGGTCCGACTGGAGCTGGAGCTACGGGAATCACAGGTTCAACCGGACCGACTGGTGCTACTGGTATCACAGGTTCAACCGGACCTACTGGGGCCACTGGCATCACGGGTTCAACTGGAGCTACTGGGGCCACGGGTATCACAGGTGCTACCGGTCCGACTGGTGCTACAGGTATCACAGGTGCTACCGGTCCGACTGGTGCTACTGGTATCACGGGTTCAACTGGAGCTACTGGTGCTACAGGAATTACTGGGGCAACCGGTCCGACTGGTGCTACTGGTGCTACAGGAATTACAGGTTCAACCGGACCTACTGGTGCTACTGGTATCACAGGTTCAACCGGACCTACTGGGGCTACAGGTATCACAGGTGCTACCGGACCTACTGGGACCACTGGCAGCACGGGTTCAACTGGAGCTACTGGTATCACAGGTTCAACCGGACCTACTGGGGCCACGGGTGTGACGGGCAGCACTGGACCAACTGGTCCGACTGGAGCTACGGGAATCACAGGTTCAACCGGTCCGACTGGTGCCACGGGTATCACAGGTTCAACCGGACCTACTGCGGCCACTGGCATCACGGGTTCAACTGGAGCTACTGGGGCCACGGGTATCACAGGTGCTACCGGTCCGACTGGTGCTACTGGTATCACAGGTGCTACCGGTCCGACTGGTGCTACTGGTATCACAGGTTCAACCGGTCCGACTGGTGCTACTGGTATCACAGGTGCTACCGGTCCGACTGGTGCTACAGGTATCACAGGTTCAACCGGTCCGACTGGTGCTACTGGTATCACGGGTTCAACTGGAGCTACTGGTGCTACAGGAATTACTGGGGCAACCGGTCCGACTGGTGCTACAGGTATCACAGGTTCAACCGGACCTACTGGTGCTACTGGTATCACAGGTTCAACCGGACCTACTGGTGCTACTGGTATCACAGGTTCAACCGGACCTACTGGTGCTACTGGTATCACAGGTGCTACCGGACCTACTGGGACCACTGGAATCACGGGTTCAACTGGAGCTACTGGGGCCACGGGTATCACAGGTTCAACCGGACCTACTGGGGCCACTGGTGTGACGGGCAGCACTGGACCAACTGGTCCGACTGGCGCTACGGGAATCACAGGTGCAACCGGTCCGACTGGTGCTACAGGTATCACAGGTTCAACCGGACCTACTGGGACCACTGGAATCACGGGTTCAACTGGAGCTACTGGGGCCACGGGTATCACAGGTTCAACCGGACCTACTGGGGCCACGGGTGTGACGGGCAGCACTGGACCAACTGGTCCGACTGGCGCTACGGGAATCACAGGTTCAACCGGTCCGACTGGTGCTACAGGTATCACAGGTTCAACCGGAGCGACTGGAGCCACGGGAATCACAGGTGCAACCGGTCCGACTGGTGCTACTGGTATCACGGGTGCAACCGGTCCGACTGGGGCTACAGGAATTACAGGTTCAACCGGAGCGACTGGGGTCACTGGTAGCACAGGTTCAACTGGAGCTACTGGAGCTACTGGTGCCACGGGTATCACAGGTTCAACCGGTCCGACTGGTGCTACAGGTATCACAGGTTCAACCGGATCTACTGGGGCCACTGGAATCACGGGTTCAACTGGAGCTACTGGGGCCACGGGTATCACAGGTTCAACCGGACCTACTGGTGCTACTGGTATCACAGGTTCAACCGGAGCTACTGGGGCCACTGGCATCACGGGTTCAACTGGAGCTACTGGGGCCACGGGTATCACAGGTTCAACCGGACCTACTGGTGCTACAGGTATCACAGGTTCAACCGGATCTACTGGTGCCACGGGTATCACAGGTTCAACCGGTCCGACTGGTGCTACAGGAATTACAGGTTCAACCGGATCTACTGGTGCCACGGGTATCACAGGTTCAACCGGACCTACTGGGGCCACTGGTATCACGGGTGCTACCGGTCCGACTGGGGCCACTGGTGTGACGGGCAGCACTGGACCAACTGGTCCGACTGGCGCTACGGGAATCACAGGTTCAACTGGAGCTACTGGTGCCACGGGTATCACAGGTTCAACTGGAGCTACTGGTGCTACAGGAATTACAGGTTCAACCGGACCTACTGGGACCACTGGCATCACGGGTGCAACTGGATCTACTGGTGCCACGGGTATCACAGGTTCAACCGGACCTACTGGGGCCACTGGTGTGACGGGCAGCACTGGACCAACTGGT
Source organism: Bacillus sp. FSL R5-0397 (assembly GCF_038593395.1). Taxonomy (NCBI): domain Bacteria; kingdom Bacillati; phylum Bacillota; class Bacilli; order Caryophanales; family Bacillaceae; genus Bacillus; species Bacillus sp. FSL R5-0397. The sequence goes on from NZ_CP151992.1 coordinate 1,842,189, forward strand.
CCGACTGGCGCTACAGGTATCACGGGTGCTACCGGACCTACTGGAACAGGTGGTTTTACGGATACAGCACTATATGCTGCTAATAGTTCTGGTCCTACCATTGTTACTGTAGCCTCGGGAACGAATATTCCATTGCCGAACTTTCAAAACATTACCGGTTTTACAGCAAACGGCACAAGTACGGTTTTTACCGTTCTGCAAACAGGTAAATATTATATTACGTATCAAGTCAACACCACTACAGCACTTTTGATTAATACGCGTTTGCTGTTAAATGGAACAAATACTATTTCTGGTTCTGTTCAATCACCTACTATCTCTACTTCATTTATTAACAATACTGTCATTGTTAATTTAACAGCTGGTAATACTATTTCACTGCAGTTTTTTGGAGTGGTTGTCACAGCTATATTAGTTGGCGGTGGTGGTGCGGCCGGAGCAACCTTGACCATCATACGGCTCAGTTAAGCAAAAAAAGAAAAAAGAAAGGCTTTTCAGCCTTTCTCAGACCGTAGACAAACCCCACCTTTACTTCAAGTAAAAGTGGGGTTTTCACTTATTTTGATAAAATTGATCAGTTGCTTTACGCTGGACATGGCTCTTTCCATGTCCAGTTTGCTAATTTCTTAAGATTCATGGCAGCAAAAGTAAGCATCGCCTGCATCGAAACTTTTTTCAATCCTCGAAGTTTCGTCCATCGCATTCCATGCTTTTCTTTTGCATCCGCAAAAACGCGTTCAATCGTTTCTTTCCGTTTTGCATAGATGTTCTTATTCATTTCAGTGAGTCTCAGATGGTCTGCTTCGTCTAGGTAGTCCTGCCAAATATGTCGGTGAATCTGTTTGGTGTGATTTTGACTTTGTGTACAGTTATCTAGAAACGAGCAGGATTTACATACCTCTGAATCGGACGCATATTGCTTATATCCCTCTCTAGTCGTTGTACGATAAGAAAGAATTTGCCCGTTTGGGCAAATGTAACAATCAAAATGTGCGTCATATACGTATTCATTCTTTTTCAAGTAACCAGCTTTTGTTCTCGGGCGGGTGTAAGGCATGACAGGTCTTATCTCTTGATCCATTAAAAACTTGGCGATATATGGTGTTTTATATCCAGCATCTACTGCGACTACATTGGGTTTTCCGACTTTCTTTGTCACCTTTGATACGAGTGAATCTAACATACGACTATCATGAACATTTCCACCAGTGACCAGTGATCCTAAAATAAATCCTTTTGAATCACAAGCCGTATGAAATGAATAAGCAAATAACTTTTCACGTTCATCCTTTACATAGTAGCCACTCTCTGGGTCAGTTGTACTGACCTTGATTTCTTTTTTCTCTTTCTTATTCTGTAGGGGTAACGGCTTTTTTCCATGTTCCTCACGATCAACATTGATCTCCTCATGAAGCTGATTTTGATAACTTCTCGTTTCTACTCGAACAATTTTCTTTTCAAGTTTTTTCTTATTGGCGTTTGCTTTTACATGAGTTGAGTCAATGAAAGCGATAGATGGATCAACGAGACCTTTTTTCATCGCTTCTCTTAAGATTCGATAAAAAATTTGTTCGAATAAATCTGTATCATGAAAGCGTCTCACGTAGTTCTTACCGAAGGTAGAAAAGTGCGGAATTTTCTCCGAAAATCCATATCCAATAAACCAACGATAAGCCACATTAGTTTCAATTTCTTTAATGGTTTGACGCATAGAGCGAATGCCAAATAGGTATTGGATCAAAACCATTTTAATAAGAACAACGGGATCCACACTTGGTCTGCCGTTATCAGAACTATAATGATCTTTGACAAGATCATAAATGAAATCAAAATCGATCGCTTGATCAATTTTCCGTACAAGATGATCTTCAGGCACTAATTCATCTAAGGCCACTACTTCTAATTGATTTCTTCTTTCTTCTTCACGTTTCGATAACATGTTCATCCCCCACAGAAATGTGTTATTGCCCTTATTATACAAAAAAGCGTGTAGACTTTGTCTACACGCTGAGAAAGGCTTTTCAGCCTTTCTTTTTTATGTCTTCTATAACTTTTATACAATGTTCGATATCATTAGATTGTAAGAGGTGAAAAATAGATTGGATGACGGTAAACTCTAAATTCCACCATTCTAACAACTGAAGTTTTTCAATGATATCAGAAGAAAACCGATATTTCATGAGCCGCTGTGGGTTCCCTGCGACAATCGCATATGGAGGCACATCTTTTGTAATCAGACTATTTGCTCCAATGACTGCCCCGTTTCCTATCTGTACCCCTGACATGATTGTTGCTCCATATCCAATCCAAACATCGTGCCCTATACACACATCCCCTTTTGATCGTGGATGTCCTTCAATGTGGGCAGCATCTGTGAAAATTTGATTGAAGGGATATGTGGTGACCCAATCTGTTCGGTGTTCACCACCAAGAAAAACTTTTACTTCGTTTGCGATGGAACAAAACTTTCCTACATTCAGCGTTGTTCCTTCTCCCCACGTCAAGACTTGAAAATCTGGTCCAGCATAAGTGAAGTCACCGATATCATATGAACTGAGCTCACTTCTTTGGTTTAAAAACATAGAAGATCAGACCCCCTACAAAGTAATCGATCTTCGTATATATATGCCAGATGATAGGCTCACATTATGATTGGACAAGTGCAACGATCTGCTTTTTCTTCCATACCAGTCGATAATAGCCGTATTGGAGCAATAAGTTTACAAAAAAGGCTGCCGGATATCCTATCCAGATTCCTTTGATCCCAAGCGATGTATGATGTGATAGCACATAAGCCACTGGTACTTCAACAAGCCAAATGGAACAAATACTAAAGATGGTCGGCCATAGAACTGTGCCACTTGCTCTCATTGTGGCTGCAACGATTTGTGCTGTTCCGAAAATGAGATAGCTCCATAGGGTAATCACGACCAAACTATATGCAATGTCAATCGTTGCAGGATCTGTTAAAAAGATAGATAAAATTTGCGGTGCGAAAATATAGACGAAAATAATAATCAATCCGCCTATTGCAAAGTTTAGCCCCAGCCCAATTTTAATGACATCCTTCAAACGATTCATGTTTCCTGCGCCAATGAATTGTGCGGCGAAGATAGAAACCGCAATACCAAGGCTCACTGCAGGCATCTGTACATAACTTACGACTTGATTGACAACGCCATAAGCTGCGGTCGCCTGTGATCCATAATCGTTGACAAAAGAAATGACAGCAATTTCTGATAAAGAAATGAGAATCATATTAATACTAGAAGGGATACTTAACTTTAATAGCGTTTTTAATAAATCCCCTTTCATCAATAAATGCTTTCTAACCGACGCATCAATGCGCAGCGGGTGTTTTGTTTTATAAAGATAGATATGAAGAATGATAAACGTAACGATTGTAGAAATCACAGAAGAATACGCAGCACCATATAAACCAAATGCCGGTAAACCAAGCCAGCCGAATAATAAAATTGGCAGCAATAAAATATTGGTTCCTGTACTAATCATTAAGAAATAAAATGGTGTTTTTGAATCTCCTGTTCCTCGTAAAAAAGTTGTATAGACAAAATAAAGAAATAAGATGGGCATGGAGATGAATAGGATTCTGGCATATGCCGCACTTTCCTCCACAATATTTGCAGGTGTCCCCATCAGATGTAAAATATCTGTGGCAAAAAAACCTCCAATGACAGCTAAAGAAAGTCCGATTAAAAAGGTAAACGAAAGCGTTGTACCGATAATTTCCTTTAACCTCTGCTCATTTTTTGCTCCGTATGCTTGTCCAATCAGGATCGAGCTCCCTGATCCAATCCCAATGGAAAAAGAAACAAGTAAAAAGAAAAGTGGAAAGAATGCAGAAATCGCAGCTACTGCATCCTCTCCAATCCATCTACCGACAAGCACAATGGAAACAAGCTGTCCAATTGATTGCAAAATATTGCTTAATAAAAGTGGAATTAGAAAGATCGACATGGTTTTTACTAAAGATTGATTATTATCTAACGTCATGATGGTTCTCCTTCTCTGTCTAAAGATCCTCAGCTAACATGCTGACAATGCGGTCTTCTATCTCTTTTCCTTTTTCGTCATCAACGAGATGATTCAATAAGATGGAAAAAGCAAGCGTTTTTCCACTCTGCGTTTCAATATATCCAGATAGTGTGCTGACCGTTGATAGCGTACCTGTTTTTGCACGCACTTTTTCTAGTGTAGCTGGTTCTTTCAATCTATTTCTTAATGTACCTCCCACCATACGCTCACTTGCCCCAGCTAACGGAAGTGCATGGACATAGGTGTTAAACCATTTTTCCTTTTGAATGTTTGTCAAAAATAACGTGAATTGATTTGCAGAAACAAGGTTAATCGGTGATATGCCTGATCCGTCTCTCAACACAGTCATGGATGGATCTATGCCAAAGGCAGGAAGACGTTCATTCAGCACGTCAAGCCCTTTGTCAAAACTCCCTTTGTTCTTTACCCGCTTCCCAAGTTCTTTTAACAGAATTTCTGCATGTGTATTGTTGCTTAATTTCATCATCGGAACAAGAAGATCGGATAAAGGCATTGATGAATGGGAAGCGATTTTTTTCGCTTTTTTAGGAACTTGTTTTGTTTTGAGTGGTCCTTTCAGCTGAATCCCCTCAGCCTTTAATGCTCGTTTCATTAAGTCTAAAGCATACGTTGTCGGTTCCCATAATGCGACCCATTGTTTAGACGAGGATGCTTTTAGCGGAATCGTCCCAGTCAGTGTAATTTTGTTTGTACCGTGAGAGCGTTTAAAAGATATTTTCTTCTTTCCACCTTCTGGCACAGTTTGCACTTGATTGACAACTTGAGCGACGTCAGTCTTCGGGATCATCTCATAGCTGGCCTTCTGCCCTGCTTTCTTTCCCGGCTTAACTTCGAGAATGATCGTTCCTGCATCATAATCCTCATTCGGTGAAGCAGTAAGAGCAGATATTTGAGCGCCGTAATATTGATCTTCATCACTCCACGGCAGATCGATGGAATACCTTGTGTCATCAAACCAAGTATCATCTGCTGCAAGCTGTCCACGAATCGTATGTATTCCGGCCTTTTTGACTTGTTTGGCTAATACGGCAAAATCGCTTTCTAACAATGTCGGGTCTCCAGTGCCTCGGAGATAAAGATTGCCGTGCAATGTTTTTTTGTGAATTGAACCATCTATCCAAACGTCTGTTGGAAAAGTGTGTGTTTCACCCAGTAGATCGAGTGCGATAGCAGATGTGAGTAATTTCATATTAGAAGCAGGAGTCAGACGGATGTCCGCTTGATGTTCATAAAGAAGAGAAGTGTCAGAAGTATCGCGTACGCTGATGCCAGCAATTGCGCCCTCTAAATCAGGTGCTGTTCGAATGAATTCGTCTAAAGAAGTGATCCATTTTGATTGATCATCATGAGCCGTTAGTTGTTCATCTTTCACTGAAAAAGGGAGAAATAACATCGACAAAATACATAGTTGTAAAAACATGACCTGTGAGAAACGTTTCACGCAATCCCTCCTTTTTAGAAAAGCAGCCAAATTTAGCAGATTATGTTCATTATACACAAAAGAACGTTTGTTCTCAAAGGTTTTTTAAACAGAAAAGTCAGCTTTCTTTGACGAAAACTGACAAGCCTCTTTTACCTTTTTTCAGGATTCCAGCCATCGCTTCCGCTAAGCACGGCTTGAACGGTGATTTGACTTGCTTCGTTTTTTGTTAATATCGTTGACCATTTCACCCGGTTTGCCACATGACTCCCTGCGCCCGTTGATCCATATTCTTGATATCTAGCCGTTCTTTCGTTGTCTTTGTTCTCCCAGTTATGCCATCCCTCAGCTTTAATATGTTCATCCATTTTTGTTTGGAGGAACGTGACAGCCGAATGTGGTCTCCATGGACGGCCTAAGTACACAGATTGAGACGAAGCCGTTCCTTTATTTAATGTGGAATCAATAAAAACGTAGCCATACTTTTGCGCTTCTGTTGTGGATGCCGCTGTAATATACCCATTTCCAAGACTTTTTATTTCAGCTCTTTTAAATACAGCCGTTGCTGAACCAAAGATGAAGTCAACCGTGCCCTCGATATAGCAATCTTCATAATATTGTCTCCCTGTGCCTGTGGCATAAAGTGTATCTTGATAACCTAGAACACGTACGTGTTTAAACACAACCCGGTCCCCGGATACATAAAGGGCAACCGCCTGCCCTGCGTTTCGGCCAGCTGTATTTTGAAACGTGATATTTTCTGCGTAAAAATGATTTGCCCGAATCATTGTACTAGAGCTATTGGTTGTGCTCCCGCTGCTTGCATTTGTATCATCATACGTCAGAATCGTCTGATACTGATTTTCTCCAATAAAGGACACATACGACTTATTTTGCGGAAGGAGAATCTTTTCTTTATACACACCATTTTTAATATATATCGTCGTTTGCTGTTGATTGTTCACTGGTATCGCATCAATGGCAGATTGAACCGTTCGAAATGTCCCATTTCCTTTTTGATCGACAATAAGCACGCGGTTTGTTTGATGGTTGTGTCCAGCTGCTTGCGCATAAGCTGAGTCAAAAAGCAGTAAGGCCAATACCATCATCAGCAGTCGTTTTCCATACTTCATCACACATCTCCCCCTTATATTGTGAACGTTTTCATTGACGTATTCTTTTTGATCCTATTCACTTATAAAACAAAAAAACACAAAAAAACATCCACTGTGTTAGGTTGTGGATGTTTTTTCATATTTCATCGCATAAATTCCTTCATTTTCAATCCATTCACAAAATAGGACGTCTTTATAGGAGGAAATGTGCTGCTTTTTCAATTGCTCTCTCAGCCACGCTTCATCAAATCCAGCTTCCTTTAAATCTTTTCTTAGAATCTCTCCGTCGATAATAAACGTTCTAGGCAATGTGACTTCTTTTCCTTTCACGTTCACATCTTCGGCTGTAGCTGGTGCATATTTCATTTTCGGAAGCACACTCACAGACCCATCCGTTTCCAAAATGGCAAATTCAATTTCATTAAGAGCAAAATGCCCTTTCGCTCGAATCAGCGTCTGCAGCTGATTTAAATCGAGCATATTTTTCTTTAATCGATTGTAGTGAATCTTTCCTTTATCAATCACAAGAGTGGGTCTTCCCTCTAAAAAAGCGCGAATGGATTTGAATTTTTGTGAAAGCCATTCAACTGTGTAGATTAAAACGCCCCAGACTGCAACTGCAAAAAGGATATGTAGCACGCTGACTTCTGGATCAAAAATGGCGTTACCGACCATCTCCCCTAAAATCAGTGCAGAAATAAAATCAAACGGCGTGATTTGTGCAAATTGTGTTTTCCCTAATAGCTTTGTAATGAAAAATAAAGCGAAAAATCCGATAAAGAGTTCAATCAAAATATTAAAAAATGGCACACATATACCTTCCTTTCTCACTGCATGTACTTACAGCATGTACAGGAAAGGAAGGTTCTAAACCATTTATGAAGGCAGTAAAATAAAGACGTCGTCTCCCTCAACCAATGCTTCATATGTTTTCACGCATCCATGATCTGGTTCTTGAACATTTCCTGATGAAAGATTGATTTTCCAATCATGCATTGGACAGAAGACATGATCTCCGCTCACCATTCCTTCAGCTAGTACACCGCCTTTATGAGGACAGCGATTTTCAATGGCTTTGAACTGCTTGTTAGAGGTTTGAAAAACAGCTAATTCAAGTGGACCGGCTGCGACTGTTTTCCCTAGCTGCAATGGAAAATCTGATATTGTACCAATATGAACTTTTACAATTGAAACTGTCATCTGATCTCATCCCTTCAATTGATTTAGACGGAAGCAGTTGCCTTTTGAAATAATTGTCTTGTTTCTGTTTCGTTCTCTCGAATCTCTTGCCACGGTTCTTCATAAGTTGAAAGTGCGATGTCCATTCTTTCGATGAGTGCTGCACGTTTCTTGTCATCTAGCAGTACCGTTTGGATATGATTCAATCCAAGCCGTTCAACCCAAGCGGATGTTCTCTCTAAATAATTTGCGGTTTCTCTGTAATATTGAAGGTAGGCTGCGGCCATTTGTTCTACTTCTTCTGCTGTACTTACTTTCATTAATAAGTCTCCAGCTCGTAAATGTGTCCCTCCATTCCCGCCAGCATACAATTCAAATCCCCCATCGATACCTACGATGCCAAGATCTTTAATCCCAGATTCAGCACAGTTTCTTGGACAGGCTGATACGGCCATTTTGACTTTGTGCGGTGTGGCAAGTCCTTCAAATTTCTTTTCAAGTGCGATCCCAAGAGAAATGGAATCTTGCGTTCCGAATCTGCAAAATTGTTCTCCAACACAAGTTTTGACGGTTCTTAATGATTTTCCGTAAGCATAACCAGACGGCATATCTAAATCAGCCCATACTTTTGGTAAATCTTCTTTTTTGACACCTAAAAGGTCGATTCGCTGCCCTCCAGTCATTTTCACAAGCGGTATCTCATATTTGTCAACGACATCCGCTATTTTTCTCAGGTCATTAGCATTTGTCACGCCCCCGTACATACGTGGAACGACCGAATAGGTACCATCGTTTTGGATGTTGGCATGCATTCGTTCATTCACAAATCGCGAGCTTTTTTCATCTTTGTAGTCAAGCGGATACATCATCCCTAAATAGTAATTCAGTGCAGGCCGGCACTTTGAACAGCCTTCTTCTGTTTCCCAGTCAAGTACATTCATCACTTCTTTGACATGCTGCAAACCTTTCTCTTTTATTTCATGAATCACTTCATCTCTTGATAAGGTGGTGCAGGCGCAGATGGTTTCTTTTTGCGCAGTGCGGTTTGCATCATCGCCTAAAGTGTGCCATAAAATCTCTTCCACAACAGATTGACAGCCTCCGCATGACCGAGAAGCACTTGTACATTGCTTGACCTCTTGTATAGTCGTTAGGCCTTCTTTTTGAATAGCTGCCACTATTTGACCTTTTGAGACACCATTACAGCCGCAAACGATATGGTCGTTTGCCATTTGTTCAATCGTGTTTTCTTGCGCCAGCTCATTTGATGTTAAGACAGATACTTTTTCCATATCTGACATATCAACACCTTCTCTAATGTACGAGAATAAACGTGGTCCATCGCTTGTTTCTCCAAACATGACGGCGCCGACTAATCGGTTTTGCTGGAAGACTAGTTTTTGATAAATACCTTGCTGTTCGTCAAAAATCTTAATCGCTTGTTTCTCATCATTTTCGATAAAATCTCCAGCTGAAAATACATCAACCCCTGATACTTTTAGCTGTGTCGATAGTACAGATCCTTCATAAGGCGCCGGAGACATGTCACATACATGCTGTGCGAGCACGTTTGCTTGATCGTATAATGGCGCGACAAGACCGTACGTTTGTCCTCTATGTTCAACACATTCTCCGACTGCGTAAATCCGCGGGACACTTGTTTCCATGAAATCATTGACGATAATCCCCCGGTTCACTTCAATGCCGCTCGTTTCGGCAAGCTTGTGATTCGGTTTAATTCCTGCCGCCATGACCACCATATCTGTCTCTAATGTAGAACCATCTGAAAATGTTAGCCCTTCTACCCTTGTATCTCCTAAAATCTCATTTGTCTGTTTTCCTAATAGAAAGCTCATGCCTTGTTTTTCTAAAGCTGCTTGCAGAAGCTGACCTGCCACCGGATCGAGCTGACGGTCCATTAAATGAGAGCCAAGGTGAATGACGGTCACTTCCATACCTAAGTTTAATAGACCACGCGCGGCTTCAAGTCCAAGGAGCCCGCCTCCAATGACGGCTGCTTTTTTGTACATCATAGATGCTTTGACCATTTCCTCTGTGTCTTGTAATGTACGAAAAGCTGTTACCCCTTTTTTATCGCTCCCTGGAATGGGCGGGATGAACGGGAGTGACCCTGTCGCTAAAATTAAACGGTCATAATGCACGGTCCGTCCTTGATCACTCATAACGGTTTGATTGTCTGGATCGATCTTCACAATGGTCTCATTTGTAAACAGCTGAATATGATGTTCCTTGTACCAATTCCAATCGTTTAACGTAATATCCTCTGTCTTTGTATCCCCTTGGAGAACTTTCGATAAAAGAATCCGATTATAGTTAGGATACGGCTCAGTTCCAAATACAGTCATGTCGAATCGTTCATTGTCCGTTTTTAAAATGTTTTCGAGCGTTCGGATACCAGCCATACCATTCCCTACTAATACGAGTTTTTCTTTCATGAAAAACACCCCTCATGTGATCGTTTTTTAGAAAGTACCATAATCTAAACAAAGATGGAAAATACATGTTAAAATTTCTCACATAGTTTTCAATTCTTGTAGGCTGACAGCTGTACAGGACAATTTTTAAAACCTGGCATTTTACTGTGTGGATCTAACTGTTTACCAATTAATAGGTTAATTGATTGATGTTTATTCCAGTGAAATGGAACAAACACAGTATCTTTTCGGATGCTATCTGTTATGTGGCACCTCATGATGACGCTTCCTCGTTTTGACTGGATGGTGACGAGCTCCCCGTGCTGAAATCCGTAAGCTTCGGCTGTGTCAGGATGAAGCTCTGCATAAGCTTCAAACTGCCGGGCAACAAGAGAGGTGCTTTTTCTTGTTTGAACGCCCGTTTGGTAATGAGCCATCACCCTGCCGGTCGTTAAATAGAGTGGATATTCTGGACTGACTGGTTCTTTTGCACCCTGTTGTCCATGTGCAACGACTGCAAATTTTGCTAATTGATCAGGATGTGAGAATTGATGCTCAAATAGTCTTTCTGTTCCTCGGTCTTCCAAATGAGAGCAGGGCCATAATATGCCTTGCGTCTTCCTTAACCTGTCATAGGTCATACCGGAATAATCGGCTTTGGCTCCTTTCGTTGCTGTTCTCAATTCCTCAAAGATGTCTTCTGCAGATGAAAAAGAAAAAGAGCCGCCTTTGCCTAATACTGCTGCTATATCACAAATGATTTGCCAATCGTGCTTTCTTTGGTGTTTGAGTGGATAGGTTGCTTCTCTCAGCGTAACGCGTCCTTCAATGTTCGTCATGGTCCCTTCGTCCTCTAAATATGACGAAGCTGGTAAAATAACATCTGCGAGTGCAGCCGTCTCAGAGATAAATAAATCAATTGCGACAAAAAAGGACAGCTGCTCGATGGCTTTTTTGATAAAGCTTGCATGCGGACCTGATTGAACGGGATTAGAACACATTAAAAAGAGCGCTTTTATCTCTCCTTTCTGCATTTTTTCAAACATTTCAAAAGCAGATACACCTTTTCCAGGCAGTTCTTTTTCATCGATCTTCCATATTTCAGCCATTTCTTTTCTATGTACTGGGTTTGTGATATCACGGTAACCAGGAAGCTGATCTGCTTTTTGTCCATGCTCTCTTGCACCCTGTCCATTTCCTTGCCCAGTAATCGCGCCATAGCCACACCCAATCCGGCCAATTTTCCCAGTAACAAGCAGAATATTCAGGAAATTACGAACGGATGCTGTTCCGTCTATTTGCTGCTCAATGCCTCTTGCAGTCAGAATCATGCCTGTTTTTTCGCGTGCGAATTTTCTCGCTATTTTTTGAATGACTTTCATCGATACACCGGTTTGCTGCGTAATGTCTTGCAGGGACATGTGTGAAATATGCTGTTTCATTTCTTGAAAACCTGATGTTCGTTTTTTAATAAATTCTTCGTCTAGTAACTGTTCATGAAGCATGACGTGTAAGATTCCATTTGCGAGTGCAGCATCTGACCCAGGCCTTAAGCTGACATGTAAGTCTGCTAGCTTGGCTGTTGCTGTTTTTCGCGGATCGATCACGATGAGAAATGCCCCGTTCTTTTTAGCTTCTTCCAAGTACGGTATGAGGGTCGGCTGACATTCCGCTATATTGGTTCCAACCAATAGTAAAACCCGGGCATGCTTGATGTCACGAAGCGGAAAGGTTAGACCCCGATCAAGTCCAAATGTTTGGTTAGCTGCTGTTGCTGCTGAAGACATACACAGTCTTCCATTGTAATCAATGTATTTCGTTTTAAGGGCGACCCTTGCAAATTTTCCGAGTAAATAAGCTTCTTCATTTGTAATCGATGCACTACCATACACACTGATAGCATCGTTCCCATGTTCCGTCTGAAGGGTTTGAGTGCGTGCTTTGATTTCGTCAAGTGCCTCCTGCCAAGTCACTTTGACAAATTGACCGTTTCTTTTGATGAGGGGGTGATTCAATCGTTCCTTGTGCAGTGCGTGCTGGTGGGCATGCTGCCCTTTCATACAGATCCTGCCGAACGTAGTTGGATTATGAATACCTATCGTCTGGTAGCGTGTTCGCCCTTCTGCGTGCTGCTCGACTAATTGCATTTTGCACTGCATACTGCAAAACGGACATTGAGATGGGAACACCCTTTTTCGCTCTTGCTGCTCTGATGTTTGCTGCACATATTGTAAAAAAGATTGATTCATACATTCACACCCTTTTGTCTACTTTGCTCAAATTGTTCGCAGAGCTCTTCTCTCATTTCCTCATCGAGCAATTTTTCTCGGATGGAAATGATGCCGTTTTTTTGGATCCAGTCTCCAATAGATTCTTGAAAATATGCACGTTTTCTATAATCTTCAAGCAGTGCTTTTAAAAAAGGAATCAGCTCATCCGTTCGGCTCACAGAATAAAAAAGCTGACCTGCCTTAGGTTGACGTATGCTGCCTCCTATATAAATGTCCCATTCATCCAGCTGCTTCTTGATGCAGATGTCATAGATGGGGCTGAAATGACATACGCAGGAAGGACCAGCGATATGAATCGATGTGACTGCAGGTAAAAGCGTGTTTTCTAGTTGTCTTTCGATCTCCATGACAAGTGTTGTGACAGATGGATCGTGACGACAATCACATGAAAGAACATGAGAAAGTCTCTTGCTTTCCTGTGGCATGATGTGTCCATGTTCTTTTACAATATGGGCGGCCTCTTGTGAAATACCGATCAGCCGAATTCGTTTATTCTCCGTTAGTTCTACGTGCTGAATTTGCTTTTGCTCTAATAATTCGGTTATCATCTGTAAAAATGTCAGATCAAGACGGCCACCATATAACTGAGGCATTAGTATGTGCTCATGATCTGATGGGCTGTCTTTTACGAAAAGATCTTGAAACTGCTCAAGATAGTATGGAATGGCTGCTCGGCACTTGTCACAGCCGTTATCTGTCATCCAATCAAATTGTCTTCTTACTTGCTCTTCATTCAGCGGCTGCTGATTTTTTATATACGAAAAAATGGTCTGTTTCTCTACATTTGTGCACGAGCAAAACGTGTCCAGTGCTTCCGTTAGCTGATTTGATGAGACATGGCAGCAGGCACGAACAAGCTCTTGACAGCCTCCGCAGCCCGTTGCGGCCCCTGTCTGTTTTTTTATCTCTTCTAAATTTGTCAGCTGATGGACCGATATGCTTTTGAATATCGCTCCCTTCGTCACCGTGTGGCATTGGCAGATGAGGTCCTCTGTTTTTAATGAATCTAAAGGGGATATCTGCTCTTCATTCAGTGATTTCATGACTACGCTTTTATCACGCCCCACTTTTACATCCTGCAAAAGCTGCTCAGCTCTCTCAAGTTGACCAACTAATACAACGCCTGTGAGCACATCATGTTCAAACACTAGTTTTTTATATACTTCTTGTTCTTCATCTAAGTAAGTCACCACTGAAGCGGAGGGGGATCGGTTTACAATACTGCCAGCAGAATAAATAGATATGTCATTTGCTTTCAATTTTGTTGAATAAATGGCAGGAGGTAAATTCATGACCAGTTCATCTAATAAATGATTCGCAAGCACGTTTGCTTGTTCATAAATAGGCTGCACAAGACCGTGCACCATCCCCTTATGCTCTGCACATTCTCCAATAGCATAAATATTCTCAACGTTTGTCTGCATGACATCATTTACAACAATGGCTTTTCTTGTATGAATGCCGTGCTGTTTTGCAAGCTCTATATTCGGACGGACCCCTGTTGTGAAAACCACGAGATCAGCATCCACGATGTCTCCACTTTTTAACAGAACGCCTTCTACTCTCTCGTTTCCTAAACATGCAATCGTATGAGCATTTGTTTTTACCTGAATCCCCTTGCGACTTAATTGTTGAGACAAAAGCCCTGCAGCTGTTTCATCTAATTGGCGTTGCATAAGCCAATCCGTGTGATGAATCAAGGTTGTCTTCAGTCCAGCGATCTGTAAACCAGCGGCCACTTCCACACCAAGTACACCACCTCCAATGACTGCTGCACGCTCATAGCGTAAAGAATCAGCGTAAATGGCCTCATAATCGTCAATCGTACGAAAAGCATAGACCCCTTTTTTGGATACGCCTTGTATAGGCAGAAAATGAGGCGATGAGCCTGTGGCGATAACCAGTTTGTCATACGGGATATTCCGGCGTGCTTCTGTCATGAGCAATTGACGCTTTGTATCGATGTGGACAACTGCTTCGCCTGTTTGGATGGTGATGTCATGTTTGGTGTACCATTCTTTTGGCTTTAGTTCAATCTGAGACAATGATTCACTTTTTTGTAAAACCGATGAAAGTTTTATTCGATTGTAAGCTGGGTGCTTCTCTTTTCCAATGATTGTGATGGAATAGCGTTCTGGCTGTTTCTTTACAATATGTTCGATACATTTCATACTCGCCATGCCGTTTCCGATAAACAAGAGTTTACGTTTTGCCATGTGAGATCAACCTTTCTAGCTTTTTGCGCCAAAGCAATGTTTGCCTAGATTATGGCACACATTTGTAAAAAAGTGTTTATCCATGTCATTTTTTCTAACACAATACTTCCATTCCTTCTATCAACTCGCTATCTTTAAGTCAGAAAATTCAAAATAAAGGAGGGGTTTTGTGAAACTCTCAGAATTGACTTCTAGTGGTCACCCTAAGACATTGTTTGGTTCATTTTTATATTTTGACGTGAGTTTCATGATTTGGGTTTTGCTGGGGGCACTCGGTGCTTTTATTGCACAAGATTTTGCCTTATCGACAATAGAAAAAGGCATGATTGTAGCCATTCCGATTTTATCCGGATCTTTTTTTCGAATTGTGCTAGGCCTATTAACAGACCGAATGGGACCTAAAAAAACAGCGATGATGGGCATGATTTTGACCACCATTCCGCTCATATGGGGGTTTTTCGCTGGTACATCCCTTTCAGAGCTAGTACTGATCGGGATTTTATTAGGGGTTGCAGGTGCGAGTTTTGCGGTCGCTTTACCGATGGCAAGCCGCTGGTACCCTCCTCATTTACAAGGGGTAGCGATGGGAATTGCCGGCGCCGGAAACAGCGGAACACTGATCTCGACACTCTTTGGTCCAAGGCTTGCGGAGATGTATGGCTGGCATACAGTGATGGGGCTCGCTCTTATTCCTTTAAGTTTCGTCTTTTTGTTTTTTATTTTCACAGCAAAAGATGCACCAAACCAGCCCGCCCCTCAGCCGCTTCGGTCCTATTTTTCAGTCTTTCAAGTGAAAACAACGTGGTTTTTCTGTCTTCTTTATGCAATTACATTCGGTGGTTTTGTCGGACTTTCAAGTTTCTTGAGTATTTTCTTTGTGGACCAATATGCGATTTCAAAAATTCATGCCGGTGATTTTGTGACGCTTTGTGTGGCGGCAGGCAGCTTCTTTCGGCCAGTTGGCGGTTTGATTGCCGATAAAATTGGCGGGATGAAAGTACTGCTCGGTTTATTTGCTTTGATTGGTATCTGTTTAGGGGCAGTGAGTAGTCTACCTGCTTTACCAGTGGTCATTGCGCTTTTATTTGTCGGAATGATGTGTCTTGGTATGGGGAATGGGGCGGTGTTCCAGCTTGTCCCGCAAGTGTTTCATAAGGAAATTGGGATTGTGACTGGAATTGTAGGGGCTGCAGGAGGCATTGGGGGATTCTTTTTACCAAACGTTCTTGGCAGTTTAAAAGAAATGACGGGCTCCTATACGTTTGGCTTTTTGACTATTTCTCTTTTTGTTCTTGCTGTCTTCCTCTGTTTGGTTGTCTCCCAGTTCAAACGTAAAAAAGTCATTATCCAGCCAACCATGTCTGAATCATAAAAAGCCATGACCACTCTTTGGTCATGGCTTTTCTCTATATATGGTAAACACCCTTTGTTTGACCTATTTTGGCAGAACCGAACTCCCCATTAAATAACGGTCTACCTCATGCGCCACTTGTCTGCCTTCGTTAATTGCCCAGACAATCAAGCTTTGACCGCGTCTTGCATCTCCCGCTGCAAATACGCCTTCTACATTCGTTGTATATTCCCCATATTTTGCGTCAATCCGATTGTTTTTGCTGTCCACGCCAAAGTGTTTCACTAGCGGCTGTTCAGTTCCCTCAAAACCAATCGCAATAAAGACTAGCTGAGCTGGCCATACCTTCTCTGTTCCTGGAATCTCATGAAATTCAAACTTCCCTTGCTCGTTTTTCACCTTTTCCATTTGAATGGTATGAAGCTCTTTTAACTTCCCATTTTTATCAGCCACAATCTTTGTGGTTTGAATCGAATATTGGCGCGGGTCTTCTCCAAATTTTGCTTGTGCTTCTTCGTAAGCATAATCTAGAGAGAAGACATAAGGCTGTTCTGGCCACATGTTATCCCCTACACGTGTATCTGGAAGCTTTGGATGCTTTCCGAATTGAACAACACTTTTTGCTTTTTGGCGAAGTGCAGTTGCGACGCAGTCAGCGCCTGTATCTCCTCCGCCAATCACAATGACGTCTTTCCCTTTTGCGTCAATAAAGTTTTTATCTTTGAATCCTGAATCAAGCATGCTTTTTGTTGCGAGTGTTAAATAATCCATTGCCAGGTGAATCCCTTTTGCTTCCCTGCCTTCAATTAACAGGTCACGCTGCTTTTGTGCACCTGTACAAAGGATGACCGCATCAAATTGCTCTTTCAGTTCATCAGCCGTGATATCCACACCAATTTCTGTATTGGTCACAAAGTCAATGCCTTCTTGTCTTAAAAGTTTGACTCTGCGCTCAACGACTTCTTTGTCGAGCTTCATATTCGGAATACCATAACTGAGTAGTCCGCCTAGACGATCAGATCGTTCAAACACGGTTACAGCGTGTCCTGCCTGGTTTAGTTGGTCTGCACTTGCCAGTCCTGCTGGTCCTGATCCGACAATGGCGATCTTTTTCCCTGTACGACTTGAAGGAATTCTTGGTGTAATCCAGCCATTTTCAAAACCTTTATCAATGATCGTTCGTTCGATATTTTTAATCGATACTGCTGGATCATTGATCGCGACGGTACATGAGCCTTCACAAGGTGCTGGACATACTCTTCCAGTAAATTCAGGGAAATTGTTCGTTTTTTGTAGTCTTTCAAGCGCTTCTTTCCATCTGCCCCGGTAGACAAGGTCATTCCATTCTGGAATTAAATTGTAGATCGGGCAGCCAGAAACGCCGCCCCTGATCTCCATCCCAATTTGACAAAACGGTGTTCCGCAATCCATACATCTAGCACCCTGCTGTTTCAATACCTCATCTGTATAAGGAGCTGAATATTCTTTCCAGTCATTTTGACGAGTGAGAGGGTCACGTTCATTTGGCTTTTCTCTTTTATAATCCATAAAACCTGTTGCTTTGCCCATTGTCCTCTCCCCTTTCTTAATGAGCGACGGCTGCTTTTTGCCCGTTTGCCGTTTCTTTATTTTTCGGTTTTGTGTTTGCTTCAAATGCGAACATAACAGCTTCCTCGTGGCTGAGGCCTGCTTGTTTTTGTTCCTCAATGCTTTGAAGCATCATTTTGTAATTTCTCGGAATGATCTTAATGAATTGATTCTTTTCTTGTGCCCAGTTCTCTAGAAGCGCTGCTGCTTTTGAGCTGTTTGTATAATCAAGGTGTTCCTGAATCATTTGCTTCACTTCTTGTTCTTCTTCGTGATCTGTGAGTTTTTCAAACATGATCATTTCCATGTTGCACATTCTTTTGAACTGTTTTGCATCGGATGTATGCACATAAGCGATACCGCCAGACATCCCTGCGCCAAAGTTCTTCCCGACGTCACCTAAAATGACAACACGTCCGCCAGTCATGTATTCACAGCCGTGATCACCGATTCCTTCAACGACCACATTGACACCTGAATTACGCACGGCAAATCGTTCACCTGCACGACCGTTAATATACGCTTTTCCGCTTGTCGCGCCGTAAAATGCAACGTTACCGACAATCACGTTCTCATGTCCATTTTGTACAAAGTGATCAGATGTTTTGACAGCAATTTTGCCTCCAGAGAGTCCTTTGCCGATATAGTCATTTGAGTCACCTGTTAAATATAAAGACATCCCCTTTGGAACAAATGCGCCGAAGCTTTGTCCAGCTGAACCAGTGAACCGAAGTGTGATCGTATCCTCTGGCAGACCTTCTTCTCCGTAGCGCTTAGACACTTCGCTGCCCGTAATCGTTCCAGCTACACGGTGAATGTTGCGAATGTTTAGTGACAGATCAACCGGTGTTTGATGATCGAGCGCTTCCTGTACATAAGGGAGAATCTCATTCATATCCAGTGATTCATCAATTTTATGATTTTGTGGCGTTCTGAATGTGCGTGGTCCCTCTGGCTGATAAAGCAGGGTTTCAAGGTTCAGCTGTCCTGCTTTCCAGTGTGCTTTTGCTCTTTCACTTACTGATAAAACATCCGTACGCCCAATCAATTCATCCATTGATGTAAAGCCAAGTTCAGCTAAAATTTCTCTTACTTCCTCTGCAATAAACATCATGAAATTGACAATGTGATCAGGGTCACCCATGAATTTTTTGCGAAGTTCAGGGTTTTGAGTAGCGACTCCGACTGGGCAAGTATCTAAATGACATGCTCTCATCATGACGCATCCTAATACGACAAGTGGAGCTGTCGCAAAGCCGTATTCTTCTGCTCCTAAAATCGCAGCCATGACAACGTCGCGTCCTGTCATTAATTTGCCATCCGTCTCAAGAACGACTCGCTCTCGAAGGCCGTTTAAGACAAGGGTTTGATGCGCTTCTGCCAATCCAAGCTCCCAAGGAAGTCCTGTATGTTTAATACTTGTTTTCGGAGAAGCTCCAGTACCGCCATCATATCCACTAATTACGATGACATCCGCTGTCCCTTTTGCTACACCTGCTGCAATCGTACCAACGCCAGCTTTAGAAACTAGCTTGACACTGATGCGTGCATCACGGTTTGCATTTTTCAAATCATGGATCAATTGAGCCAAATCCTCGATTGAATAAATATCGTGGTGAGGCGGTGGTGAGATTAGGCCAACACCTGGCGTAGAACCACGTACGTCTGCGACCCAAGGATATACTTTATTTCCTGGCAGCTGTCCGCCTTCTCCCGGCTTTGCACCTTGCGCCATTTTAATTTGCAGTTCATCTGCATTGACTAAATAATGACTTTTCACGCCAAAGCGGCCAGAAGCAATCTGTTTAATTGCACTTCTGCGATCATCCCCGTGCTCATCTACTGTGAAGCGTGCAGGGTCTTCCCCGCCTTCTCCGCTGTTGCTTTTGCCGCCAATTCGGTTCATCGCAATCGCTAGTGCTTCATGCGCTTCTTTACTTAGTGAACCAAATGACATCGCACCTGTCTTAAAGCGGCGTACAATGGATTCAGCAGATTCAACTTCTTCTAGACGAACTGGCTTTTGTTTTGAACGAAAAGCAAATAGATTTCTAAGGAAACCAATTCGTTCTTCATCCGCTGCCTTCGTGTATTGCTTAAATAAATCATAATCTTCGTTGCGGCATGCCCACTGAAGGGTATGAATGGTTTTTGGGTTAAAGGCATGATGCTCTCCATTTTTTCTCCACTGGAACTCACTGCCTGATTCTAGCGTTTGATCAGTTGATGCCTGATACCCAGCCTCATGACGAAGCTTTGCTTCACTTGCAATGGTGTCAAGATCAATACCGCCTAGCTGAGAAGCTGTTCCTGTGAAATACGCCTGGATGACATCTTCGCTAATGCCGACTGCTTCAAAAATTTGTGCGCCTCGATAGCTTTGGACAGTGGAAATTCCCACTTTAGACATTACTTTAACTACGCCCTCAGTCACACTTTTCCCAAACTTTGTGACAGCTTCATCAAAGCTAATCGCAATCGCTTCTTCAGCAATAAGCTGTTTGTATGTTTCGTAAACGAGGTACGGATGGATCGCATCTGCACCGTAGCCAATCAGTGCGGCAAAATGATGAACCTCTCTTACTTCTCCAGATTCGACGATTAAGCTCACCTTTGTTCGTAAGCCTTGACGCACAAGATGCTGATGAAGTGCACTCAATGCAAGAAGTGGTGGAATCGGCACTTTTTCTTCCGTCATGTCACGATCGGAAAGAATTAGTAAAGATACCCCTTCACGAATCGCTTTTTCTGCCTCTTCAAACATCGCATCAAGACCACGTTTTAGGTCATCAGTGAAAAGTGTATGAATCGTTTTGCTTTTAAAGGCGTTATGAACAATCGTTTTCAAGCCGTTGAACTGCCCACTTGTTAAAACTGGTGTATAAAGTTTAATTCTTCGGCATGAATATTCATTTGGATGTAAAATATCTCCCTCAGCACCTAACCAAGTCATGGTTGATGTAACGAGCTGCTCACGAATGGCATCAATTGGCGGGTTCGTGACTTGAGCAAACAGCTGTTTGAAATAAGAAAACAGCGACTGCGCACGATCTGATAACACAGCAAGCGGTGTATCACTTCCCATTGAGCCGATTGGGTCCTTGCCTTCTTCTAGTAAAGGAATTAAATACTTTTGAATGTCTTCGTACGTATAATGGAAAGCACGCTGACGTGTTAGCAAATCACTCATTATACTAGAATTTTCTGAATTTTCTTCAGAGCGATTGACGTGAACCATTTCTTCATCGAGCCATTTTTGATAAGGAAGTTCATTCGCAATCGAAGATTTCACTTCTTCATCCGAAATAATGCGTCCTTCTTCTAAATCGATTAACAGCATTTTACCTGGTTCAAGACGGTCTTTATACTTCACATCTTCTTCATTTGTGTCAATGACGCCGACCTCAGATGAGAAAATGATATGATCGTCATTTGTCACGTAGTATCTCGCGGGTCTTAATCCGTTCCGATCTAAGATGGCGCCGATTTGTTTACCATCCGTAAACGAAATCGCTGTCGGACCATCCCAAGGCTCCATTAACGAACTATGGTATTCATAAAATGCCCGTTTCTCTTTAGACATGTGCGTATTCTCCGTCCACGGCTCAGGGATCAGCATCATCGCTGTATGAGCAGGAGTACGCCCAGCAAGTACGAAAAATTCAAAGGCATTGTCTAAAATGGATGAATCACTTCCGTCTGCATTCAGCACTGGCAAAATCTTGTCTAGATCTTCTCCGAAGGCTTCAGACACGAATTGTTGTTCTCTTGCTCTCATCCAATTGATGTTTCCTCTTAATGTGTTGATTTCTCCGTTATGAATTAAGTAACGGTTTGGATGCGCTCGTTCCCATGTCGGGAATGTATTTGTACTAAATCTTGAATGAACGAGTGAAAATGCAGAAACAAATGTTTCATCCTGTAGATCAAGATAAAAAGCATCAACTTGATCTGATGTTAAAAGCCCCTTATATACAATGGTTTGACTAGACAGACTGACAAAGTAAAATTGTTTTTCTTCTGCTGTTCCCCAATTTTCAGCCTGCTTACGGATGACATATAATTTTCGTTCAAATGACAAACGGTCTGTTACGTTGTCGTTTGCTCCGATGAACACTTGCCGGACAACCGGACAGCTCTTCGCTGCAACCGTTCCAATTTTCCCAGCATCAACAGGGACCGTTCTCCAGCCAATTAATGTTTGCCCTTCTTGTTTAATGAAGCCGTTGATCTTTTGTTCGATCGCTTGACGCATTTTGGCATCATCATCTTTTGAAAAGAACACCATTCCTACCCCGTAACGGCCCTTTTCAGGAAGTGCAAAGTCTTGACAGTTCTTTCTAAAAAAAGCGTCTGGCAGTTGTACCATTAATCCGGCACCATCACCTGTATACGGATCACTGCCTTGCCCGCCGCGGTGATCAAGCTGGCACAGCATTTGCAATCCCTTTTTGACGATGCTATGTGTCGCCTCCCCTTTTAAATGGGCGTACAGTCCGATTCCACATGCATCATGTTCAAATTCAGGACGGTAGAGACCTTGTGGTTGTGGTAGTTGATTATAAGTCATCGTTTCTCTCCCCCGTTTAAAAGATCCGTTTTTTCACAGTAATAAAATCTCACAAACTCTGTAACTTATTTTAAGTTTTCAAATTAATATAAACAATATATAATTTAGATCAAAACAATCTCTTTTTGAGATAGATGGGTGTGAAGTGCAAAAATGGAGCTTCGTCAATTACGTTATTTTGTAGAAGTTGCTGACCGTGAACACGTGTCAGAAGCGGCTGAAAACTTACACGTTGCCCAATCTGCCATCAGCCGGCAGATTGCCAATTTAGAAGAAGAACTTGGAGTGGCTTTATTCGAACGAGAAGGACGAAATATCAAATTAACGAAAATCGGCAGACAATTTTTGGACCATGTCAGAACCGCCCTAAAAGCGATAGATTACGCCAAAGAACAAATTGATGAATACTTAGACCCCCACAAAGGGACAGTGAACATTGGATTTCCTACAAGTCTAGCAAGCCAAGTGCTCCCTTCTGTCATTTCCGCATTTAAGCTGGAATATCCAGAGGTCGATTTTTTACTTCGGCAAGGTTCCTATAAGTTTCTGATTGAAGCTGTCAAAAATCGAGACATTGATCTTGCCTTTTTAGGACCCGTCCCGACAAACGATCCTCAAATAGAAGGAAATATCTTGTTTTCCGAAAGCATTTATGCCCTTTTGCCTATTAGTCACCCCTTTAGCGGGCAAAGAAGTATTCATTTAAGTGATTTGAGAAAAGACCATTTCGTTTTATTTCCTGAAGGGTATGTGCTGAGACAAATTGCGGTTGATGCCTGTAAGCAGGCTGGCTATGAGCCTACTATCTCATCTGAAGGAGAAGATTTGGATGCCATTAAAGGTCTTGTGTCAGCGGGTATGGGCGTTACCTTATTACCCGAAAGTGCCTTTTATGAAACAACACCGCGATTTACAGTGAAAATTCCCATTGATTTCCCTCAAGTGAGAAGAACGGTCGGAATTATTGCTTCTAAATCGAGAGAGATGTCTCCTTCTGCCCATGATTTTTATATGTTTGTAAAGGACTTCTTTTCAAAAATTGAACAATATAAATAATTCATTAAAACAAGACATTTCATTTGTAGAAATAATCCCTCTTTGTATATGATGAGTTACAGAACAACAGACTATATGGAAGAAAGGTAATCGTATGAAATCAATTTTATCGTTTTTAAAGCCCTATCGGCTATCCGTTGTGTCCATTGTGATTCTCACCTTTTTAAGCAGTATGCTCCAGCTGTATTTACCGACGCTTACGGCAGATATCGTTGATGTCGGGATCGTGCAAGGAGATGTCGCTTATATATGGAAAGTTGGGGGCTGGATGGTGGGTTGTTCTTTACTTGCCATCTTGCTCACGATTTGGAAGTCCTACTTGTCATCTAAGACAGCTCTAGGCTTCGGGCGTGATATGAGAAGACAGCTGTTTGTGCATGTCGAACAATTCTCATTAGAAGAATTTCAAAAAATCGGGACATCTTCCTTTATTACAAGATCCACAAATGATGTGAAACAAGTTCAAGATGTCACGATCATGATCTTACAAATGATGACACGGGCGCCTCTAATGCTCGTTGGTGGAATTATTTTGGCTGTATCTAGAGATGCTGTGTTATCTCTCATCTTTTTAGCAGCTCTTCCCCTTCTTGGCGGGTTCATTTATTTGGTGTCAAGAAAAGCGATCCCCCTCTTTGGCCAGCTTCAGAAAAAAACGGACCGGCTGAACTTGATTATGAGAGAGTCGCTTTCAGGCATTCGGGTCATTCGAGCGTTTAACCGAGTAGATGACGAAAAAGAACGTTTTCAAGAAGCCAATACATCGTATAAGGATACTGGCCTTAAAGTCAATCGATTAATGGCGTACTTGTTCCCTTTTATGCTCATTATCATGAACTTCACGAATATCGGCATTGTCTGGATTGGCGCTAATCGGATTGATGCCGGACAGATGGAAGTCGGGAATCTGATCGCCTTCATTCAATATGCGATGATGATTTTAATGGCACTCATTATGCTGTCTATGAGTTTTATTATGGTGCCTAGAGCTCAGGCATCAGCTAAACGGATGAATGAAGTGTTAAATCTAGAACCAAAAATTAAAGACAAAAAAGAAGCTGTCACTAAACTTGATCAGCCAGCCCAGTCCATTCGCTTTGAGAATGTGTCATTTTATTATTCAAATGCTGAAAAACCAGCCGTTCAAGACATGACGTTTGAAGCCAAAAAGGGTGAAACGACGGCGATCATCGGCAGTACAGGTTCCGGGAAAACGACCCTTCTTCAGCTGATGACACGTTTTTACGAGGCAACAGAAGGAAAAATTACATTAGATGGTGTCGATATTAGAGAATTGCCTCAAGAGAAACTGAGAAGTCAGATGGGTTATGTTTCTCAAAAAGCCATTTTATTTAGCGGAACCATTGCTGATAATGTGCGCTTTGGCAAACGAGATGCTACAGATGACGAGATTTGGCAGGCACTGCGGACAGCACAGGCCGAAGAATTTGTTTTGCAAAAAGATGGCGGAATTCACGCAGAGATAGACCAAGGGGGTTCGAATCTCTCTGGCGGTCAAAAACAACGTCTTTCGATCGCAAGAGCACTCGTAAGAAAACCTGCATTCTACCTGTTTGACGATAGCTTCTCTGCCCTTGATTACAAAACGGATGCAAAACTTCGGTCAGCGCTAGAAGCTGAAAAAGAGCATGCTGCTTTGATTATTGTGGCTCAAAGAATCAGCACAGTGAAGCATAGCGATAAAATCATTGTGTTAGATGATGGAAAAATAGCAGGTATCGGTACACATGAACAGTTACTGAAAGATAACCTTGTCTATCAAGAGATAGTCGCATCACAGGAAGGTCAGGAGGTGGAGCAAAGATGAGTAAAAAAATGTCTACTGGAATGGGACATAAAGGCGGTCACCCAAGGGGCCCAGTACAAAAACCGAAGGAATTTAAAAAAACACTTCTTCGTTTAACGGGCTATTTAAAACCGAGGAAATTTCAGCTGATCATTGTCCTGATTGCAGCGATCGGTTCAACCGTTTTTAATGTCGTCAGTCCAAAATTACTTGGGGATGCCACCTCTTCCCTATTTGAAAGTTTTACACAAGGAACTGGCGTTCAATTCGATGTCATTTCACGCATTTTATTGCTGCTTGTTCTATTATATGTCGTAGCATCTCTTTTCTCATTCGTGCAGCAATATGTAATGGCGGGTGTCTCGCAGCAGACCATTGCTGAATTAAGGCAAGAAGCAAATGACAAGCTCACACGTCTCCCCCTTCGTTATTTTGATAAAACAACACACGGAGACACGCTGAGCCGGGTGATGAACGACATTGATAATATTAATACTTCTTTACAGCAGGCACTCACGCAAGTGATCACATCTGTTATTACAGTCATTGGAATTGTCGTCATGATGCTTTTCATCAGTCCGCTACTGACGCTGCTTGTTTGTTTGACGCTGCCTCTTAGTTTGTTTGCGATTCGAGGCATTACATCATTTTCGCAAAAGCATTTTAAAGCACAGCAAAAAGAACTAGGGATGATCAATGGACATATTAATGAAATGTTCACAGGACATCAGACGGTTCGTGCGTATGGCTATGAAAAGAAAGCCATTGATACATTTGATCAATTAAACGAACAACTATATGAATCTTCAAGAAAAGCACAATTTATCTCCGGCTTAATGATGCCGATGATGACCTTTATTGGGAATCTTGGCTATGTGGCGGTAAGTGTTGCTGGCGGAATTCTTGTCATTAACGGGAATATTCGTGTTGGGGATGTGCAAGCATTTATCCAATACACACAGCAAATGTCGCAGCCGCTTGTGCAAGCATCCAGTGTTGCAAACTTAGTTCAATCTGCTATCGCTTCTGCTGAACGGGTGTTTGAAATTCTGGATGAAGAAGAAGAACATGCGCAAGAAGATGCAGCGATTGATCTTAAATCCCTTTCCGGAGATGTGGCCTTTGAGCACGTTCACTTCGGTTATGAGAAAGATCAACCCATTATTAAAGATTTGAATTTACAAGTCCGAGAAGGACAAACGGTGGCCATTGTTGGGCCAACAGGCGCTGGAAAAACAACGATTATTAATCTGTTAATGCGCTTTTACGAGCTAGATCAAGGCTCCATTCGCATTGGCGGCGTAAAAACAACCGACCTCAGCCGAGAGCAAGTGCGTGACTTATTTGCGATGGTTCTTCAGGATACATGGCTCTTTGAAGGCACAATTTATGACAACATCGCATATGGCAGACCAAATGTTTCAAAAGAGGATGTGTTGAAGGCCGCTAAACATGCCTATGCAGACGATTTCATCCGCACCCTTCCAGATGGATATGACACACTCTTAACAGAAGATGCCGGCAACCTCTCACAAGGTCAGCGTCAACTGTTAACCATCGCCCGTGCCATCTTATCTGATCCGAAGATATTAATCTTAGATGAAGCAACAAGCAGTGTCGATACACGGACAGAGATGCATATTCAAAAAGCGATGAATGAATTAATGAACGGCAGAACAAGCTTCGTCATTGCACATCGACTTTCAACGATTAAAGATGCCGATCTCATTTTAGTCATGAAAGATGGCACGATCATTGAAAAAGGAACTCATCGTGAGCTTTTGAAAGAAAAAGGCTTTTATGCAGACCTCTATATGAGTCAATTTGCCGAAAACCAAGTCGGTTAAACAGCACCAAAAAGGATAGACAGCATGTAAAAATGCCTGTCTATCCTTTTTGTGATGCCTTAAGCTTCCCGTTTTTTGACTTTCACACTAAGTTTCGTCATGTAATCCGCTTCATTTTTAGACATCAGAGAATGAAGTAAATACTCCTCAAAGACATCTCCATCCAGTATCATATCCTCTGCTTCGATTCGATCTAATAAACGTGAATAGGCAGTCTCCATCTCTTCATATGTTCCTTGTTGATACATGACTGCATATAGACCCGCTGGCTTTTTGACTGCATCCGGCCCTTCCATTCGGCAAAACAGCCTATCAGATTGATGATAATGACGCTGCAAAAACGGCTCCTTGTTTAAAACAGAACCATTTGCCGCGGCACCTTTAATACCAATCCCTTTCAGAAATTCTCCTACAATTCGAGAAATTTCTTCTACAGGTGTGTTTGAATCAATCGGGTTTGATGTACTGAGGACGATCGGTTCTTCTGGCAGTTCTTGAAACAAGACCTCCCCTGTTTTCACTGATGATAATTCATTCGTTGTCTCGATCACACGAAAAAGAAAAGATTGAATATCCTGTAGTTTTTGGATCTCCTCCCCGACCTTTTCTGCTTGCTCAACCGCCAGGCTTTGCAATTTTTCCTGAGAAGGCTCAGTAAAGTATTGTTTTAATTGCTTGATCGGAAATTGAACAGCACGAAGAGATTGAATGGCCATGAAATGATCAAACTGTTCAAATGTATAATAACGGTACCCATTTTCCTGAACACCTGCCGGCTTAAACAAATCGATCTTATCATAATAGAGCAGTGTATCTTTTTTCACTTCAAATAATGCCGCAAATTCTCCAGTTAAAAATGTTTTTTGAACATCGTTCATCATTTTTAGGGCTCCTTTCTTGACTATGGAGTTACTCCATCCTTTATGATAACATGCAGAAACACCACATATGTGGAGAAAGGATTTACACATGAACAAAATCGCACAAGATCAAGTCACATTATCACTTGCAAATCAAGAAGACTTCCCTTTGATGAAAAAAGAACTGCAAGATGCTTTCACAGCTGGCATCATTGATGCATTTGGCGATGCAGAAGGTGGACCAATTCCTCCTGATGAGTCGATTGATGAAACTTTTTATTCGACTGAGAACCTTGTCTATCATATTTTACTAAACGGTCAAAAGGCAGGAGGGGTTGTTTTAAAAATCAACCCTCTCACACACCGCAATTC
This sequence comes from Bacillus sp. FSL R5-0397, assembly GCF_038593395.1. Taxonomy (NCBI): domain Bacteria; kingdom Bacillati; phylum Bacillota; class Bacilli; order Caryophanales; family Bacillaceae; genus Bacillus; species Bacillus sp. FSL R5-0397. Next base: position 1,870,372 of record NZ_CP151992.1, read on the forward strand.
GGTGGACCTATTATACATTTCTTCATCATCTCACAGCCGAGGCATTGGTCAGGCAGCATGGAAAGCCATTGAGGCGCAATATCCAGAAACGAAGGTGTGGGAAGTTGTCACTCCTTATTTTGAAAAGCGCAACATTCATTTTTATGTGAACAAATGCGGGTTTCAGATTGTTGAGTTTTATCACTTGCACCATCCAGATCCGAGCTTGCCTCATGAGAACGATCAAGAAAATGACCCTTTAGCGCCTGAGACATTTGAATTTTTCAAATTTGAGAAAGTCATGAAAAAAGACCGTTCAAGTTCATAAAAAACTCCCCCTCATATGGGGGAGTTTCAGCGTGTAGACAAAACCTCGCATTCGCCAAGAACAAAAGCTGGTTATTTAAAAGAATGAATACGTGTATGATGCATATTTTGATTGTTACATTTGCCCCAACGGGCATTATCGTACAACGACTAGAGAAGGCTATAAGCAATATGCGTCTGATTCAGAGATATGCAAGTCCTGCTCGTTTTTAGATAACTGTACACAAAGTCAATTGGACGAAACTTCGTGGACTCAAAAAAGTTTCAATATAGGCGATGCTTACTTTCGCTGCCATGAATCTCAAAAAGCTAGCAAACTGGACATGGAAAGGACCATGTCCAGCCTAAGTCAACAGATAAATTTTATTAAAATCAGTGAAAACCCCTCATCTGGGGAGTTTTTATTTTGATATAATGTGAGGCCTTTCATCCGTCGCAAGAATCGCAAACAAATAATGATCTTTCCACTCCCCATTGATTTTTACATTTTGTCTAGATAGACCTTCTTTTTGAAAACCTGCCTTTTCAAGTACTCGTATGGAACCTATATTATGAGGCTGAACACCTGCTTCAATTCTGTGAAGATCCAGCACATGAAATGCCTCATCTAGCATGAGGGCAATTGCTTCAGTTGTGTAGCCTTTTCCATTATGTTTTTGATCAAGTCCGTATCCAAGCCAGGCGCTTTGAAGAACATCTCTGACAACACCAGATAATGTGATTGTGCCAATGAGCTGATGTGACGCGCGGTGGAAAATTCCTTTTGCATATGTTTCGTCTTTTTGGCGGCTTTGCTGAAATGTCTGAATTCGCTTCAATTGTTCGGGGATGGTGTAAAAATCCTCTTGTCTAAATGAAGTAAATGGCTGAAAGAACTCGCGATTTTCATATTCAAGTGTTGCCAGTGCTTCAGCATCGCTTTCTTTGAAATCTCTTAAATAGATCGATGTGTTGATCGTTTCCATGTCGTTCCCCCTTTTTTCTCTCTTCTTTTATCATACACTAAAAAAACACTACCCCAAGGAGAAAGGTAGTGTTTGTTACATTCATTCTAGCTTCTAATCTGACCATCACCAGATAGAAGCAGCTTTGTCGTTGTCAGTGCAGGAAGTCCCATCGGCCCTCTTGCGTGCAGCTTTTGAGTAGAAATGCCAATTTCAGCGCCATATCCTAGTGCACCGCCATCTGTAAAACGTGTAGATGCGTTATGATAAACAGCGGCCGCATCGACTTCGTTTAGAAAGATTTGTGCGTTTTTTTCATCCTCTGTTACGATGGCTTCTGAATGTTTGGTTCCGTACTGATCAATGTGGTGAATGGCGTCCTCAATTGAGTCAACGACTTTCACCGCAAGATCAAGACTTAAATACTCATCTGTCCAATCTACTTCCTCCGCAGGAACCGCTTCGGAAAAGAAAGATTGAGCGTCTTGATCTCCATGCACAGTGACATGATGCTGAAGGAGTGCTTCATTCAATGCTGCACCATTTTTTTTCAGCCAATCGCGATGAACGATCAGAGTCTCAAGCGCATTACAAACGGCCGGACGATTTGTTTTCGCATTGATGACAATCTGAATGGCTTTTTCTACATTCGCTGTTTGATCAATAAAGATATGGCAGTTCCCTGTCCCTGTTTCAAGAACTGGAATGGTCGATTCTTCTACAACTGTTTTGATTAACGAAGCCCCGCCTCTCGGAATTAAAACATCGATCCATTCTTTTAGATGAAACATCGCTTGAACCGATGAACGGTCTGTTTGTTCAATAAACTGTACCGCATCACGAGGGATCTTTGTTTGATCCAATGCCTCATGAATGACGCGGACGATGGCTTTGTTGGAAGAAATAGCGGAGGAACCGCCTTTTAAAATCACTGAGTTGCCTGCCTTGAGGGCAAGCCCTGCTGCATCGACAGTGACATTCGGTCTCGCTTCATAGATCATCCCGATCACGCCGAGCGGTACTCTTCGACTTTTCACATGTAAGCCGTTCTCAAGAGTCCATTCATCCAATATTTCTCCAACAGGATCTGTTAATCTCGTCACAAGCCGCAAACTTTCCGCAAACTCATGAATTCTCTCTTCATTTAACATTAATCGATCCATTAATGCTTCAGAGAAGCCCTTTTCTTTTCCTGCCTCTAAATCCTTTTGATTTTCCTGTAAAATAAAATCACTTTGCTGTTCGAGTGTTTCTGCTATTTTCAGCAGCGCCTCATTTTTTTCCTCTGTTTGAAGTAAACCTAGTTTTTTTGATACGTGCTTTGCTTTTTTCGCTTTTTCTTTGACCGATGTGACAACTTCAGCTGTCAGTGTCATGAAATTCCTCCCTTATGATTAGCAAACTGGTATTGATAAATCTAAATGACAAACAAACGCTTCAAGATCTACGACATGCACCACTTCATCCTGTAGCAAGTCACCGTTCAGTGCGAGTTCGTCGGACGCATAATTGACAATGCCAAGCCCTATTTCTCTTTCATCTTGATCTAAAATACGGACAACATCGCCTTTTTTAAACGAACCCTTTACATTGACTATGCCGTCAGAATCCAGACTTTTCTCACGATGCATGAGAAGCTCCTGTGTTTTCTCTTGAACAACGATTTCGCCTTTTGGGCCAGAATGAAAAGCAATCCACTGTTTTTTATAATTCAGCGGCGCTAAATTTTCGTCAGCTGTAAAATAAGTGCCGTCCTCTGTCCCGTTGATGGCTTTGTCTAAAATGTGAGGTGTATCGGCTTTTCCTAAAAAGCCATTGATGCCTGAGGCCATTGAAATTTTAAAGGCGTCGAGTTTTGATTTCATTCCGCCTGTGCCAACGCTGCTTCCCGCATCTCCAGCGGCTGCTTCGATGTCTTCTGTGATTTCTGTGACTTCTAGAATTCTCTTCGCATTCGGGTTTGTATGAGGGTTATCTTCATACAAGCCGTCAATATCAGATAAAATAGCGAGGAAATCCGCATCAATCAGTCCAGCTACTTTTGCAGACAATGTATCATTATCTCCAAATTTCAACCGATTGATCGTCACTGTATCATTCTCATTAATAATCGGGATGATCCCTCGATCTAATAACACATTCATTGTATTTCGCACATTTTGATAGCGCGTTTCATCTGAAAAATCGCTTCTTGTAATTAATAGCTGTGAAGCAATATAACCGTGCGATAAAAATAAAGTAGAATATGACTCCATTAAAAGCCCTTGCCCTATTGAGGCAGACGCCTGTTTTTCTGGCAGTGTTTTCGGTCTATCAATAAACCCTAATTTTCGGTAACCAGCTGCAACCGCACCAGATGAGACCAAAATGACTTCGTGTCCTTCATCTTTGAGTTTTACAATTTGATTGACGAGGTTTTCTAGTTTTTTTAAACTAATCTCACCTTGAAAGCTAGTAAGAGAGCTGCTTCCGATTTTCACAACAATTCGTTTTCTCTCTTTATCTGCGTACACCTTATCACTCCTGTATTGAGGCTCTATTTATATCGTTACTTTTTGTTTTTGCTGTTCACTTATTTCTTTTGATCGATTGGCAGCATGTTTGACAGCCTGTTTGATGGCTTCTCCTCCGCCAAAATCATCTAATGCATATAGTCCTGCAGCAGTTGTTCCATTAGGTGACGTAATTTTTTCTCTGAGGACAGAAGGATTTTCAGCTGTTTCTTGCAGCATCTTCGCTGCACCGAGAAGTGTCTGTGTACCGATTTGACGGGACATTTCTTTTGATAAGCCAGCTTCTTCTCCAGCCTCTTCGATTCTTTCCATTAAGAAATAAAAATAAGCTGGACCGCTTCCGGCAATTCCTGTGAAAATATCCATTTGCTCTTCCTGAATGGTATACACTTCTCCCATTTCAGATAAAAGAGCACGACTCATGCTTACATGTTCATTTTTCACATAACGTCCAGCAGATAAAGCGGTCGCCGACGCCCCAATCGTACTTGACGTATTTGGCATTACTCGCATAACAGGCTGCCCTTCATGCAGCATGTCTTCAATATACGATGATTTCACACCTGCAAGTACAGACAGGATGAGCTGATCTTTCTGAATATGAGGTTTTAATGATTCAAGTGCTGTTTCAGCATCCTTTGGCTTCATTGCCAGGATCAACATATCCATTTCTTCAAAAGGAAATGAATCCATTGTGGCTGTTTGGATTCCGTAGCGTTTCGTTAGTTCGTTTAATCGCTGCTTATTTTGCTTGTTTGTTGCGTAAATTTGGCTGAGCGGCATCTGACCTGATCGCACAATACCTGCAATCATTCCTTCCGCCATAGAACCTGCTCCAATGAAAGCAACTTTCTTTTGATCAATGATATTGATCCTCTCCCTTGTTCGCTTTTTGTTCGTGTTTTTCGCACGTTAGTTATCGTAACATGATGAGAAATCGTGTCAAGAAAGAGCCAGCGCTTTTCAAAAGTCCCGAATACACGCTGAACAGCTTGCGGTATGTATGTTAGCCGTGTTTTTTAAAATCATCAATTTAGATCAAAAGAACTATACAGATTTGAACCATAGTACCCTTTCGTTCGACTGAATTCACCATTTTATTTTTGGTTTCGGTGACTTCAATTCTAGTTTTTAGAAAGCGCTATCATTTTGATGACTTTCTATTTTCCTATAGGAAGAATGTGTTTGAATCTTTCGATTAGACTATTGACATATTTTAGAAAACATGTCCGTTGAAATGCGTTTTTCGTGGTGATACCGTGAAAGGGAATCAAGAGAAAAAGGAGCGTTCATAATGAAAGTAAAAGAAAATTACGTCAATGTCATCCCAATGAAAGAAATCCGATCTACTGATGACCTTCTTTTCCCATTCCCTATTTACAATGAATTACGATCGCAGGGTGATATTCGATACGATGAAACGAGAAAGTGCTGGGATCTTTTTCGATATGCTGATATTCAGTCCGTTCTGAAGCAGCCAAAAGTGTTTTCATCACAGCGAGGAAGAAGCACATCTAAAACGAGTATTTTAACAATGGACCCTCCAAAACATACCAAAATGAGAGCACTCGTCAATAAAGCCTTCACGCCAAAAGCGATCAAACAAATAGAAGAAAAGATCAAAGACTTGACCCATGATCTATTACATCAAGTAAAGGATCAACGGACCTTCGATATTGTGCAAGATCTGGCCGCTCCCCTACCTGTCATGATCATCGCCGAGCTTCTCGGTGCAGAAGTGAAAGACAGAGAGCTGATCAAAAAACATTCAGATGCTCTAGTTGCAGGAGCCAAAGATGATTCAAAAGAAGCTGTTCAAGCCGTTGTCGACATGCAAAAACAAGCAGAAAAAGAGCTGTCAGAGTACTTTGCTCATTTGATCCAAAAACGAAAAGAAATGCCAGCCAATGATTTAATCTCTCTTCTCATCCAAGCGGAAATTGACGGTGAGCGTTTATCAGAAAATGAACTGCTTGGCTTTTGTATACTCTTACTCGTTGCTGGTAATGAAACAACAACGAATTTAATCACAAATGCCGTACGACTTTTAACAGAGCAGCCGCATATCGCCGAATCAGTGCGGCAAGACCTGTCTCTCATTCCTCAATTGACAGAAGAAACGCTGCGCTATTATCCGCCTGTTCAAGCGATTGGGCGAGTTGCAGCAGAGGATGTTCAGATTGCCGGTTCTCACATTGAAAAAGGAGACTATCTTATCAGCTGGGTGGCATCTGCGAATCGTGATGAACGGAAGTTTGACGATCCAGATACGTTTCGTCTTGACAGAAAATCAAATCCACATTTGAGCTTTGGCTTCGGCATCCATTTTTGTCTTGGTGCCCCTCTCGCCCGGCTTGAGGCTCATCTAGCACTTGAGATTTTACTCCGTACGTTTCGAGAAATCACCTGTGCGGCAGATCAGCTGAAACCGATTCAAAGCACGTTTGTGTTTGGGGTCAAAGAATTCCCTGTGCAGGTCACCCGTTTTTAAAAGTCCCTTTCATTAGGGGCTTTTTTTCATATGCTTATCCTTACCTTCCTCGTCTGAACATGCTAAAATAAAATCCATATGTACAGTGATCACGGAATTCGGAAAGGAAGCTAAACGTATGACCGATTACACAGCAATGAAAGACGGAATATTCAAATCAGTTTGTTCGTTAGATTGCCCTGATCAGTGCGGTCTTTTAATACATAAAGAGAACGGAAAGATCGTTAAAGTTCAAGGAGATCCAGATCATCCAGTCACTCAAGGAAACATTTGCAATAAAGTGCGGAATGTCACAGCTCGTTTATATGATGAAAAACGTCTGACAACACCATTAAAACGTGTAGGTCAAAAAGGTGACCGGCAGTTTGCTCCAATTACGTGGGAAGAAGCGATTGAAACCATTCGTCAAAAATGGACAAAACTGATCGAAGAAAAAGGACCAGAAAGCATTTTGCCTTACAGCTTCTATGGGAATATGGGAAATCTCAATGCAGAAGGAATGGACCGCCGCTTTTTCTATCGACTTGGCTCAAGTCAGCTAGACCGAACCATTTGTCAGTCAGCCGGAACAACTGGCTATAAATATACAATGGGCGCAAGCATCGGGACAGACCCAGAAGAGACCATTCATACGAAACTATTTATCTTTTGGGGCATCAATGCGGTTTCAACCAATATGCATCAAATCACGTTGGCACAAAAAGCTCGAAAGCAAGGGGCTAAAATTGTCGTCATTGATGTACACAAAAACCAAACGGGCCGGATGGCAGATTGGTTCGTTCCGCTTCGCCCTGGCACTGACAGTGCGCTAGCTCTTGGGATCATGCATGTCCTTTTTAAAGAAAACCTCACAGATACGTCATTTTTAGAGACTTACACGGTCGGTCACAATGAACTTCGCGAGCATGTGAAGCAGTACGATCCAGAAACGGTTGAACAGATCACGGGTGTCCCGAAAGAAGACATCATCACACTTGCGAGAATGTACGCAGAGACATCGCCGTCTCTCATTCGTATTGGCAATGGGCTACAGCATCACGATAATGGCGGTATGAGTATTCGAACCATCTCCTGCCTCCCCGCCCTCACCGGTCAATGGTTGCACAAAGGCGGCGGTGCGATGAAATCGAACTCTTCTTTTCTTAGTTATAATGAAATCGCTCTTCAGCGGCCGGAATTATTAAAGGAACGCGAGCCTAGAACATTTAATATGAATCAGCTAGGCAGCGTGCTAACGAACGCAGAACCTTCTATTGATTCTCTTTTTGTCTACTCTTGCAACCCGGCTGTTGTGACACCTGAAGCAAATAAAGTAAGAGACGGTTTAATGCGGGAAGACTTATTTACGGTTGTCCATGACTTGTTCATGACAGAGACAGCCACTTATGCGGATATTGTTCTGCCAGCGACCTCTGCCTTTGAAAATGAGGATTTTTATACTTCTTACTGGCATCATTACATTCAAATTCAAGAACCTGTTATAGAACGTTATGGAGAAAGCAAATCAAACACAGAAGTGTTTCGTCTTTTGGCTCATGCGATGGGCTTTGAAGATGAAGCCTTTAAAGACACAGATGCGGAACTAATGGAACAAGCTCTTCATCATCCTGAAAATCCGTACTATGAAAACATTTCATATCAAGCGTTAAAAGAGAAAAAGTGGATCAAAGCAAAACGAGGGCCTTTCGAAGATTTAAAGCTCCCTACCCCAAGCGGGAAAATTGAGCTTTACTCTGAACAAATGAAAAAAGATGGATATCCAGCCCTCCCAACCTATGTACCTTTATTCAAGGAAAGTGATTATCCACTAACGTTTATACCGGGACCAAACCATAATTTTCTTAATTCCACCTTCTCTCTTCATGAGAAGCATCAAAAGCTTGAGAAATTTCCGAAGCTTCATATGAATGAACAAGATGCAAAAGAAAGACAGATTGAAGATGGGGACATGGTTCGTGTGCTGAATGATCGAGGAGAATGCGAGCTCATCGTGTCAGTCGGACAAAATGTGTTATCTGGTGTTGTTGTCAGTCAGGGATTATGGGCAGACCAAAAAGGCAAAAAACATTTGGTGAATGGCCTCACACCTGATCGTTTGGCAGATATGGGCGGTGGTGCGACGTTCTTTTCCGGCAGAGTCGAAGTTGAAAAATTATGATAGAAAGAGCCAGGCGTTTTGCTCCCGGCTCTTTTCTTTGACTTTTTTAGTTGCCAATAAACAGCTGATTGGTCATCACATTTGCACTTCCGCTGCTTTGGTAGCCTTCTACAGTAAATGCCGTTTCATACATTTTCCCCATTGGCATCCCTAAGCTTTCCCATTTTTTAAAATGCGCACTGACGGAGACCGTTCCGCTTGTACGTTTCGTTTGACGTACACTCCAATATTGCTTGAAGGTTGCGATTCCGATAATGGAAGGCTGATTGACACGGGTTGTTTCATAAATGTCATATGTGCCCCCGTCAGCATAAAATGTTCCTTTATGTGTGCCTGTTGGACGATATGTGCCCCATGAATCAACAATGTAGTATTCTGCTAATGGAGATTGTGTCCAGCCATAGACACATAAATAGGAATTCCCGACTGGGTTAAAGCTTGCGTTGTAATTGATGGAGATGTTGCCAAGTTGATGGTGAGTTCTAGTGGAATCAAACTTTTTTCCTTTTCGAAATAAAGCATTTCCGATATTGTTCCAGCCTGCACTAAATGCCCCGCCGTTATTGAGTGTCATCGAGGTGTTTCCATAATCCTTCCATAATTCATAATCGTACCCGCTATGGTTACCCATTTCATTATTCGTAATGGTTCTCGCATGGGCTGGTACAGCCGTCAGTATAAGCGTCAGTCCAATACACATCACAAACAACAGTCTTAATTTTCTCAAATTCATCTTCCATTCCTCTCCTTTTTCATCCTTTTGATTCTGTTATCTCTAAGATGAAACGAATTCATCACCTCCTTTCATGCCCCCACTCACTACTAGATTATCGATACTGTGCTAGACCCGCATGAATGTCTCTTGTGTTTGTATAAATGCTTTGATACAAACGAAAGAGATGATCATATACATCGACATGCTGTTGATTTGGTGTAAATACGGCTGCTTGATGGATAAACTGATCCGCGCACGCCTCAAGTGACTGGTACCAGCCGCATCCAACTGCTGCAAGCATCGCTGCACCTAACGCAGGCCCTTGCTCATTTTCAAGCTGAATCACCTTAGCTTGAAAAATATCTGCCTGCATTTGAAGCCATGTATGACTTCTCGCACCTCCACCAATGGACACAATAGCATCTATTCTTTTTCCGGCCTGCCTGAATAAAGCGATCGATTCATTTAATGAAAAAGTGATTCCTTCGAGCACAGCTCTAACCATATGCGCTTTTTCATGCCGGCTGTCTAATCCAATGAAGCTTCCACGAATGACTGAATCTGCATGAGGCGTTCTTTCCCCAACTAAATATGGCGTAAACAGCAATCCATTTGCGCCAGGCGCTATATCCTTTGCTCCGGCTAAAAGGGCTTTAAACGAATCATTTGGAGCAAGTAAAGATTTAATCCAATCGAGGCTATAACCTGCTGATAAAGTGACTCCCATTGTATAAAAAGCGTCTTTTTTGGCATGATGGAATAAATGCAAGTTTCCATTCAGCTCTCTGTTATGATTTTCTTCATAGGAAAGAATGACACCTGATGTGCCAATGCTGCATAGTGTGTGACCTGATGATAAAATGCCGGCACCAATGGCACCGCAAGCATTATCCGCTCCACCTGCAAAAACCTTCGCCTCTTCTGTCATCCCGGTTTCCTTTGCGATCTGCGGCAAAAGTGTTCCAACCTCCGCCTCCGATGAAACGAGCGGCGGGCAAATACGAATCGGAATATCAAAGGTTTGACAAAGCTCCTGACTCCATGCTTGTTCTCCAATATCCAACAGTAACGTACCAGCCGCATCAGAATAGTCCATATGAATAGCGCCGGTTAATCGATATCTGACATAATCTTTTGGAAGTAAAAACAAATGGATTCGTTGATCAATTTCTGGTTCATGTTCCTTTACCCATAACAACTTTGGCAGTGTAAACCCTTCTAACGCCTGATTTTTTGTGATCGCTTGCAGCCTGCCTCCTAGCTTTTCTGTCATGCGCCCGCATTGCGATGTTGTTCTTGTGTCATTCCACAAGATGGGAGGCCTGAGCACCTGAAGGGATTCATCCAATAAAACAAGTCCGTGCATTTGTCCAGAAAAACTGATGCCTTCTACCTGCATTGACTGAACAGGCCTTCTCTCCATAAGTTCTGTCATCGCGGCCATCGTCTGCTCTACCCAGTCTTCAGGATTTTGCTCGCAATAACCTGGTTTGCTTTGAATGAGGCGGTAAGATTTAGTCGTCTCGCAGCATACCTTCCCGCTCTCATCTACTAATATCACTTTGACTCCGCTCGTTCCAAGATCAATTCCCATCACATACTTCATGTGTTCACTCCTTCAAAACATCAGCCCGCTCCATTAATCTTCTAACAAATATTGATTCAATCTGGCTTTCAGCTGTTCCTCTCTGCCAGATTCGTTTCTGATGAGCGGATGTTTCAGTGCATATTCTTCTAATGTATGAAAGTTTGCCGTTCCTTCTGAAATCTCCCGCCCAATTCCTTCAGAAAAACTACGGTACCGGTGCTTGATCACATCTTCAAACACACGGTCTTCTATGAGTCTATGAGCCACCCGCAGCCCTTTTGCGAATGCATCCATCCCCGCAATATGGGCATACAGAAGATCTTCCAGTTCAAAGGAGGCTCTTCTGACTTTTGCATCAAAATTGAGACCGCCTGTTCCAAGTCCGCCATTTTGCAAAATTTCATACATGGCGAGTGTTGTGGCATATAAATCCGTTGGGAATTCATCTGTGTCCCAGCCTAGAAGGGAGTTTCCTTGGTTGGCATCAACGGAACCGAGCAGTCCATGAATTCTTGCTACACGCAGCTCATGTTCAAACGTATGACCCGCTAATGTCGCATGATTGGCCTCGATATTTAATTTAAAGTGTGTATCCAATCCATATTGTTTTAAAAAGGCGATCGATGTCGCTGCATCCGTATCATATTGATGAGTTGTCGGTTCCTTCGGCTTTGGCTCAATTAAAAATTGACCTGTAAATCCAATTTCTTTTGCATAATCGACCGCCATATGCAAAAAGGTCGCCAAATGGTCAAGCTCTCTTTTCATATCTGTATTCAGTAGTGTGTCGTAACCTTCTCGTCCTCCCCAGAAAACATAATTTTCTGCGCCGAGTTCCTTTGCTGTTTCGATGCCCTTTTTCACTTGTGCAGCTGCATAGGCAAATACATCTGCATGACAGGATGTGGCTGCACCGTGAACAAATCTTGGATGCTTAAACATATTAGCCGTGTTCCATAGAAGCCGAACCCCGCTTTGCTGCATGTAATCTTTCATTCTTTCTATGATGATGTCTAACTGCTGATTGGTCTCTTGAAGCGTGTCGCCCTCTGGTGCAATATCACGGTCATGGAATGAAAAATACGGAACATCCAATAGATCAAAGAGCTGAAAAGCCACTTCCAATCTAGCTTTCGCCAAATCCATTCCACTATAAGAATCCCAGGCCCTTTTCATCGTGCCAGTTCCAAACATGTCTGTTCCATCAGCAGTCAGTGTATGCCAATAAGCGACGGAAAATCGCAGGTGGTCTTTCATTGTCTTTCCGCCAATCATTTCGCTCGGATTATAATATTTAAATGCGAATGGGTTCTTTGAATGTTTTCCTTCATATTGAATGTTGCCAATCCCCTGTAAACTACTTAACGAAGTCATATTTGATTTGACCATAAGTGATTCCCCCTATATATTCACTTAGTAAGTTGATTCAACAAACGAATGAACGAGTTTACCAACTAATCTCTTTGAATTTTCCATATTTTTTAGTTTTTTAGAAATATTTTCGTTATAATAAAATGAAAAGCATGTTTTATAGAGAATGAACACGATAAAAAGTGGCTTTTCTTCACTTAATCTAAAGACGAAACAAATGGAGTGGATACAATGGATATTGCGGATCAGAACTTTGTGAAAAAAATAAATCAAAAGCTATTGCTAAACGAAATTCTGCACCATGCACCAATTTCCAGAGCAAAATTATCTGAACGCACTGGGTTAAATAAATCGACCGTTTCTTCTCAAGTGAGTACATTAATGAAAGAACATCTTGTTTATGAAATCGGTCAAGGCGAATCTAGCGGCGGAAGAAGACCCGTGCTTCTCATGTTTAATAAACGTGCAGGTTACTCTATCGGCATTGATGTCGGTGTTGATTATATCAACGGCATTTTAACAGACCTTGAAGGGTCGATTATTCATGATGAGCAGCTCAAGCTCCCATCCAGCACACCTGATGTGACCGTCCGTATTTTAATTGAATTGATTCAGCAGTTACGTTCACACATTCCTTCTTCTCCATACGGGCTGATTGGTATAGGGATTTGTATACCAGGTCTGGTCGATGCAGATGAACAAATTGTGTTTACGCCTCATTCAAAATGGAAAAATGTCGATCTGAAAACAAGTCTCCAAGACACATTCCAAGTACCGGTTTTTATCGAGAATGAAGCAAATGCCGGTGCGTACGGTGAAAAAATCTTCGGTGCTGCTAAACATTATGACCATCTGATCTATGCAAGTATCGGCACTGGTATTGGAATAGGCATCATTATCAATCATCATTTATATAGAGGCACGAACGGTTTTTCTGGTGAAATGGGACATATGACGATCGACTTTAATGGACCGACATGTAGCTGCGGAAATCGTGGTTGCTGGGAACTGTATGCATCTGAGAAGGCACTGTTCCAATCGCTCCAAACAGATGGTCAGCCATTCACCTATCAAGATATTGAGCGGCTGGCGAAGTTAAATGATATGAAGACACTCAATGCCTTGCGTAACTTTGGCTTTTACATTGGGGTAGGTCTCACAAACGTTCTGCATACCTTCAACCCACAAGCCGTTATTTTACGAAACAAGGTCATTGAATCTGAGCAGGCCGTTCTAAGTGTCATTCAAGATGAAGTATCCTCTAGAATGGATGCACAATTCAGCTCACGGGTGGAGCTGCTCCCTTCGTCATTAGGACAAAACGCACCAGCCTTAGGGATGACATCTCTTGTCACTGAAGCTTTTTTGCGTGATGTCACGCCTTCACCATAATGGAATACATGTTAAAGAGAGACAGCCTTTAGAGTGTTGTCTTTTTTTATTCAGTTGTTTCTTCGTATCGAAAATACTTAAAATCGGCAGGCAGACGTTCGCCGCTTGTGTCTTGGCACTGCATTCCGACAAAAGCCCCTGTAAAGAACCCCCCTCCTCGAATAAAATCATCTGATAAATGGGTCGATTCAAGCGGTACATCTATTTTTTCCCACTCTTGTTGATCAAAAGAATAAGAATACGTGTACGTCTCTCTCTGAACAGTCACTTTTAAATACACATACGGAATCTCGTCTGGGATAATGATTTTTTTAATTAGCGGCTGAGAAAAGGCCAGATTTTCACACACAGATAACTCAAGGATACGGCCAAGCGCCTCGTCATAAGTCACCTGAAGTGCAGTCCAATTTTCCGTATTATAATAATTCACAAGACCTGCCGCTTGCTGAAAGTTTTTCGGAAAGAAGGAAACCGCTGTCTCTGCTTCAAAATAAAAGCTTTGCCAGCGCCTCGCAACAAACGCTTGGGTAAATTTAGACGTTAAAGATTCCTGCCCATACAGCCTTAAATGATGAGGATTTTCCGTCACTGAACCAATCTGATCCGTAAATGGGATTCTTAATGTTTGAAAATGTCTATTTAACGATGAATCTTTAAATTCATCGACAATGTGATAGGTTGGAGAGAACTCTTTTACGCTCATCGCAGGCGCTTCAACCTCTAGGAGCCCCTCTTTTCCGCCTACCACATACGGCCAGCCATCTTTCCATTCAAGCTTTTGTATGGCTGTCTCTCTTCCTAAAGGGCACCAGCCTCTTTGCTGAAAAATGGATTCCTTCCTTGAATGAATTGGGCGGCCAGTCAGATGAGCCATATACCATTCATTTGTATGCGTTTGTACAATGGAAGCATGCCCGCATTTTTGTAGTGGATGGCTAGGCGCATGAAAAGCCGTTAAAATTGGGTTGTCAGGATGAACCTCGTACGGCCCATCAATACGCGAGGAACGGGCGATTGTGGCTGCATGTTCGTAACGTGTTCCCCCTTCAGCTGTTAATAAATAATAGACATCATTGATGTAATAAAGATGTGGGGCTTCTGTCAGTTTGATTGGCGTGCCTTTAAAAATGACCTTCCGCTCACCGACCAGTTTTTTTTCAGATACACTATATTCCTGCAAGGCTATACCTGCAAAGGAGTGATGTTTTTCTCGATGGTCCCACAGCATATTCAACACGTATTTCTTTCCGCTTGGATCATGGAACAAGGAAGGATCAAACCCAGAACTATTGAGCCGAACCGGATCGCTCCACTCGCCATCTACTTCGTCAGCTGTGACCAAATAATTATGACCATCCTTAAACGGACCATCTACTACTTTAATATCTGAATAGATGAGCCAAAACTGACCATCCGCATAACTTAAACACGGCGCCCAAACCCCGCCGGAATCAGGATTTCCTTTCATATCGAGTTGAGAAGTTTTTTGCAAGGGACGCGCGACGAGCCGCCAATGGACGAGATCCTTCGAATGATAAATTTGCACCCCCGGGAACCATTCAAATGTAGAAACCGCCATGTAATAATCCTCTCCCGCACGGCAAATACTTGGGTCAGGGTTAAACCCTTTGAGCACTGGATTAGTAATCTTCAATTGAACTTCCTCCTCTTTCAGAGAACTACATTTTAAAGTCGTCCATATGATCGATATACACCTTGTCTCTATTCTCAAGCTCTCGTACGACTTTTTTATGTTTTTCTTCATCTAGGTTATAAAAATTAATATCAACCATCGCTAAAATTAGTAAGCATACAGGAATCACCGTTGTCGTGATTAAAATGCCCAGTAAAGCTTCTGGTGTTTGCACTTGGTTTGCAATATAACCAAATCGGTCAAGGACAAGCCCTGGAACGATGCCGCCTAAGGCCATCCCAAATTTAAAGAAGAAGCCAATCACTGCGTAGATCAGTCCACCCATTCTTTTCCCTGTTTTATATTCACCATATTCAACGGTTTCAGGAATGAGTGCCCACATGTAAGCACCTGCTGTAATACTCCCTGCAGCCGCAACGAGCCTGAAAACAAGTATTAAAGTGATTTGACTCGGCGGGATCACAAGTAATGCAAGAAGGCCAACAATATTCAGCAATAATGAATAATTCAGCAGCTTTTTCTTTCCTAACAACTTGTGCAGCTTAGGAATAAACGGCAACACCATTAAAGCTGGCAGACTGCCAATCAGGCCGTACCACTTCACTAAATCTTCTCTGCCTAGGTTATACGTCACATAATAGATCCCGACTGAGTTGCTGATCGAGTTCACACCAAAGATAATGATAAAGAAAATGCTTAACACAACAAGCGGACGATTCACTCGTAACTGGACAAAGAGATCACTGAACTTGATCTTTTCCTCTGGCTTTTGAAGCGTGACGCGCTCATTCGTACTTTTAAAACAGAAAATCAATAATCCGCCCCCAAGTACACCGAGAAATGCCATCGTGATCTGCCAGCCAAGTGCTGTATTTCCTGTTGTATCACTCAAAAACGTCGCAAGAAACGGAACAAAAAAAGCAACAACTAACCCACCGAGATTTGCAAAAAGCATACGAACAGACGTAATACTGACGACCTCTTGGTTATTTCTTGTCATTGCGGAAGTTAAAGCACCATAAGGAACATTGATGAACGTGTATGTAAGTGATAAACCAACATACGTGATGTACGCATAAATGAGTTTTCCCATTTCGGAAAAATCCGGTGTCGTAAAACAAAGAATGGCAAGAACGGCAAAAGGTAACGCACCAAATAACAAATAAGGTCTAAACCGGCCAAAACGGCTGTTCGTTCGGTCAACCATCGCCCCAATAAACGGATCTGCAAGCGCATCGATGGCCCGAACCACCAAAAACATTGTCCCTGCTGCTGCTGCTGATAATCCATAGACATCCGTATAAAAAAATAATAGATACGTAGAGACAGTTGCATAAATTAAATTACATGCGAAATCTCCTGAAGCATACCCCACTTTTTCAGACATACGAATCTTCTTTAAATTCTCACTCACCATGAGTTTTCTCCCTTCTTCACTTAGCCTCTTCTAACGGACAGATGGTGCAGGGCAGCAGCAATCAATAGGTCGAAAATAAAGCGCTTTCAATCCGTTGTAAAAATGAAGCTGAACATCTCTTTCTTTCAGCTTAGCCCACATAGCAGCAAATCATTCGCTTTACACAATAGATCAATAGATGATCGCCATCTTAGTTTATCGATTAAACAAACTAAGATGAATTCATTTTATAAAATATGATCTGACTTTTCAATATTTTTTGAAAAAATAATCCAAATAATTGATTTCTTGTCATTTTTTCTATGATATGAGGATATGAACCTTCTTTTTATCTTCCAAAACAAAGAGAACTCAAATAATGGTTGCATTCACACCAATCCCATGCTATATTAATCAAGCGATGAGCTGAATTGTGTAAGTCGGGTAACACGTCTCTTTGAGACACACACGAATGTGGCGTGTGGTTATTCCGCCTCAATACGCAAAAGACATCTTCTGATGAAGATGTCTTTTTTCTTACCCTATTTTGGTGCCATTTTCAACCGGCTCATCAGTGGCAAGCAGGACAACGTCTTCTTTTGACGGCATGCCTCCTAAGACAAGCACCTCTGATTTAAACCCGGCAATTCTTCTTGGCGGGAAATTGACCACTGCAATAATTTGTTTCCCAGTGAGATTCTCAGCCTGATAACGTTTTGTCAGCTGTGCACTAGATTGTTTTATGCCAATCTCATCCCCAAAGTCAATCTTCAGCTTGAAAGCAGGCACTCTTGCTTCTGCAAAAAATTCTGCTTCTACTATCGTCCCAACACGAATGTCTAACGCTAAAAACTGTTCAATATCTGCCATTAGAATCTCTCTCCCTTTCAATCTTTCATAAAAAAGCTCACATTTTTCTTCTGCTAGATGACCACTTGTCTTCCACTAATTTCTTTATTGTAGCACACCCTACTCTTCTAAAAGAAAGAGTTAAAAAGCCTATTCATTGAAAATCCTTTTTAGTTTACATAATGATTTTATAGTAGTCTATTAAATATTTGCATCATGAAAATGAATTCGGTAAAATGGCAAATAATCCTACTGCTTCCTCTCGAATATTTCGGGGAGGGTTAACACTTGTTTACATTATCAGATATGTGGACGTTTTGCTGGTCGTTTTTCGTCATTCTTCCTATCGTTGCCATCTTGCATCAGCTGGGCCATATTGTAGTCGCCTGGCTGTTTGGAGCAAAGGTTTCGTTTGCGCTTGGCAGAGGCAAAAAAGTATTGAAAATAGGCGTCGTTGAAATTAGAAGAATCTATTTTCTAGATGCATTTTGCCACTATGAAGAAATGAGGAGAAATAACCGTTTCTCACACATTCTTGTCTACTTAGGCGGATCATTATGCAACCTGCTCAGTGTTCTCATATTGAACACAATGATCGCCAACGATTTCCTGCCAGAACATCAATTTTTCTATCAATTTGCTTACTTCTCAGTCTACTATGTATTTTTTGCTTTACTGCCAGTACAGTATGCAGATCATCATCCGAGTGATGGGCAAGCGATTGTGAACATCATTCGTCACGGTGAACCATGCGACATCATTGATTAAGATGAGTGGCTTTCACTGTCGATTTGATACTGAATCGTTAAAAAAGGAATACCGAATAGCTTCATTTGATGAATTGCTGTGAGACTTTTTTCCGTCTCCGGTTTCATATGAAAGCTTTCTTCCATTGGCAGTTTCATGGTGATGAAAGACGTATGCAAATACAATCCTTCATCACCCGTACTGCCATTTGGACTTTTACTTTTTAATAGAAAATCTTCCTTTTCATTCAAAGGTTTTAAAATAGCCGTAAGCTGTGAAAAAGGAAGCGGCAAAGCAATATTCATATAGACTGTCTCTTCATCATGGTGCTGAGCATAGAGCGCATAAAAGACTTGCTCGCCTTTCTCATTGCGCCTGATCCACACACGTACATTCTTCCTTTCTTCAAGAGGATGTTGAAATCTTGAAAGACTCCCCGGCATTTCATATGGCATTCGTGATGACCCTAAATAGAGCTGTCCTATTTGTCTAAAAACAGGTTGAAGCAAAAAGACAAACGGCCTTACCCACCAATGAAAACAGACGGCTGCTTTTAACCTAAAGGACATCGGGTCCTCATAAAATCTGCGAATAACAGGTGACACACACTCTGCTGAAAATGCCTTTCCATTTAATTGGTCAAGAGAATCGACTAAACCAATCTTCTCATCATGCTGCATGTCGTCATGTTGAAAAGACATGACCTGAAAACGACCGTGAACTCTCGATACCGGAAAATCCTTCTGTTTCAATCGTTCAGCTGGTCTTTCAATCAACCATCCAATGAGGCCTGGTAAAATAACCAAACTTGCATTGATACTGCCATGAAACCAAATCATTTGATCCATGCTGATGTAGGTAACATGTAAAAGCATTCCGGCAGAATAAAGGAATGATAGGACGATCGTTCCCATTAACATGATGCTAGAAAACACAACGAACCCTTTTGCGACAGTTGAACGAAAAGAAGTTGTCATACACAAAATTCCATACAAATAAAGTGCGATCACATACAAAATGACGCTGAACGTATCAAACAGGCGAGAATAGCTGATTCCAACAGCAATCATCACTGGCGACAGTAAAATAACCCAGCCGCCCACTTTGTATAGCGTCGTCTCTTTTTTCCGCTGCCTCCCCAATAATCCATAAAAGATAGGGATAAAAAAAGCCGAGTAATGAAAATGAATAGCGGTCAAAAGTACAATCATCGGTGAAAATGTCATCACTTGTATATCTGCTATGTACAGCCAGAACCAAAGCCCACCTAGAGCGATATACATACATGCGCCATCGATCATCAGCTCATGAAGCGGATGGGCCCCTCTTTTCAGCAAACGGGTGAAACCAAATAAAGCCAGAATCATTGTAAAGAAAAGCCATCCCAATGCAAGCCAAAGAGAATGATAGATGAATGCGCCTGTTGCACATAGAGCTGCTACTGGAAAGGCTTTCATTATGAAACCGATCAGCCCCTTCTGCTGCCGTTTCTTCTCTTCCTGATAAAAAAAGTGTAAGAAAGCGGGAAGAAAAAATAAAATCGCGATGAGAACAAAAAATTCTGGTATGGGAGCTGTCGTCAAACGTGTAACGAGAAAGCAGGACATCAACACGATGCTACACATCAAATGCCATTTATTCATGAGGTGACACCCTTTCCGTAAACCGGCCCTTATAAGTAAAAAGAGTGCCAAAAAGGCGATTTTTCACTTGAACATCAATCGTATACTCACCTGCACGCTCATCGTACCCTTCTGTTACATCAGATTCACCATAAAGCCAAGAAGGGAGCGGCCACTCCCGCCCAAACAGCAAAAACTTTTGCTTACCTGATTGAATGTGCAAGAACCCTTTTTCCGTGACTGTAAAATGAAGCTCTGACACAAGAAGCCTAGGTTTTCCAAAGTAGTCTAGTACTTGATGGCTCTTCTGATCAATGATCATATCTGCATCAAAATGTCTTTCCTTTTCAGGAAAATAGAACGTTCGAAACCAGTGCATCCCTTCTTCTCCCTTACTTGTCGTAAAAGGCTTGTTCACAATTTGGAAGGGAATATTTCGCCCTCTTTCAGGAAAAAAACAGCGAAACAATGGACCGATTTTGAATAACAATCGGATGAGCTTTGTCCCGCCTCCTATTTCCTCCATGATACCTTCGGCCGTAAACGCGCGGTTATAACGTTCTTTTAATGTTGGATGCAGCTTATCGTAGTCCTTTACTTGATGATGATGAACGACCATGTCTACCTCCCCTTTTTCGTTTGATCGAAAACACATCTACACAATCTTTTAAATTAATCATTCCTGCAACGGATAAAATGAAAAATGCACTCAGCACCAGCGGCTCGTGCAGAGTCGTTTCTGGCGATAAAATCCCTATACCAAGCATCAGCAGCAGAAAGATGCTTTGAAGGATGAATATATATTTCTTTGGCAGTTTAGGCATGAGCCATGATACACCTAATAGCGCATAAAACAAACGAAATCCGGTGCTATGATCAAAAGCAGAAGGTGAAAAAGGAATGATCGCTTGACATAACCAGACGATAGCAAACAACAAACAAATGCCATAATGGGCAAGTGTTCTCTCTAGCAGCAACCGGGGATGCGTGCCCTTTTCAAGCCACGTCTTTAATGCGCCAAAGCTAAAGGCAGTCATAAACCCCATCATTGGTCGAAAAAACAAACGGTCTGCCCATTTCCACCCTTTTCCTTCCTTTGTTTCATAATCAAATTGCGTTTGAAACACAATGTGATCATTCGTTTTCATGTATTTCCAATACCCTCCGCCTTCTTTGATGAAAGACAAAGGGTGTGCCGATTTAAATTGAAGTGAGGATGCTCTTTCATGACGCTCATCCTTCACGCTCGTTCGATACGCTCCTGTCCCAGTTACACTAATGCCGAATCCAAGGTGTTTCTCATACAAAAAGGATTGGGGCTGTTCATCACTAGGTCCATTTAATGAAATGGTCGAAAATCGCAAATCCCATTGTTCATGAAGCTTTGGATTTTGCGTATACTCCCATACTTTTTCAATAGGTGCTTGAATGGTTGTTTCCACATAAACAGGCTTTCTTTTCATCTGCCTCTACTCCTCTATGTGAATTATTTCACATAATAAGCATACCATGTTTCACAAAACTGTCAAATCTTTATTGGTTTTTTGCCCAAAAAATGTTTTGATTTGTTTACATCTCCTTCATCATATCGGTTCGATACATAAAAAAGACCTGTCAATAGGACAGATCTTCTTGCTCTTTGATGCCTGCAATATAAAGACGGACCGCATAGCTCACACTATCTTCAAGCTGTTCTTTCCGTTGAAATCCTTTTTTGTTTGAAATATCTCCAAAGCCGTGCAGTAAGCTTCTGAGCCCTCTGACGACATGCGTCATGTCCTCTTCTTTTACACCAAAACGAGACATGATGGATTGGACAAAATCAGCAAGATTCTCTGCAGCCACACTGACTTCTTTTTCATTCATATGTGAAAAAGCAGCCTCATAAAGACCGGGATGCTGACGGACAAATTGAACATATTGTCTTGCAAATGCTAAAACAGCGTCTTCTTTTTCCAGCCCCGCTGTTACTTGTTTGCCGGCCTCACAAAGCATTGTCAGCCCCTTGACAGCAAGAGCTGCCTGTATTTCATGAAGACCGGATATATGGTTGTAAAGAGATGGTGGTCTGATGTTAAGCCGTTTGGACAATGTAGCAATGGTCAAAGCGGAAAAGCCCTCTTCATCGACAAATTCGATGGCAGATTCAACAATTTTTTCTTGTGTGATACCCATTCTTGGAGACATGGCTTACTGTCCCCCCTTTTGTAGCTGCTGCTTCCTTTTTTCGATAGCGGCTCTGAGCTTTGCCTCAGGCTCTATGATGAGATCACCATGCCCTGCTGCGAGACAAGACAAGGGAAGTGCCAGTAATTTTTCAGCGCTTTTTAGTGCTGTTTCTGCATCCCAAGTGGCAAAAGCCGGGAATGGGAAGGTGAAGCGAAACTCACCCGTTACAAATAAACCGCCTTTTGTCACAACTGCATCACCCGCAATGACAACCCCTGACTTTTCATCGTATAAAGAGATGCTTCCTGGTGTATGTCCTGGTGTGGCAATGACTTTCAGGGGCCCAATCTCGTCCCCTTCTTCAACAAGCACGTCTGGTTTTGTGTGAATGTCTTTTGAAAAACTGCCTTTGACTTTTTTCTCTGGCTCACCAGGAAGTAAAGAGAAATCGCCAGCAAATAGGCGAGCATCTCGTTTCGATAAATAAACAACTGCCTCTGGAAAAGCCTTTTTCACTTCATCTAGTGCGCCAATATGATCCATATGACTATGAGTCAGAATAATTTTGTTAATGGGTTTGTTTAATTGATGTGCAAATTCAATTATCGAGCTTGCTGCCATTTTCAAAGCTGCATCAATTAAGATGAGTTCATTCTCTTCCTCAAATACATAACAATTTACCGGAAAAATACGCGGCATTAATGTAAGCTGGTGCAAACGGTCAAATGTTGTCAATCTCATCTTGTTTTCCCCCTAAAACTAATATCGTTAGTTTTATATTAACTAATATCATTAGTTTTAGCAACTATTTTTTCATCGACAGCAATATAAATATCAATTTGCGCTTCTTTTGGATCAATCGATCGTTCGTCGTACCATTCAAAATCGCCAGTATATGTTCGCAAATAACGCTGATCCCAACTCCAAATCTGCTGCCATGTTTCAAACACAACCTCTTCAATCGGGCCCTTTCTCGTTTGAAATCTTGCGTAGGTGGAGCCTGGAATCTCTTTTGCATCTTGTGCTAGCTGCTGGTCAACCAATTGCCCCGCTGTGAACAAATAAGCGCCATTTTCATCCTTTTCATAATCTGAATACAGCCCTATGACTGGCGCATGTCCTCCGCGAAGCTGCTGCGTGAAAAATTGCTGCCAAAGCGGTGCAATCTTCCGCTCGTTTGTTTGCTCCATTTCATTTGTTGTTCGAACTGATAATCCCTTGATCCATTGTTTCTGTAAAATCACAATATCGTACATACATTCTCATCTCCTTTTTTTCCATCATATAAAAAGAAACCTGACAACATAGTGTCAAGTTCCTTTTGGTTTTTGAAATTGTTTCAACTTGAGATCAAACGCTTCCCGAACGGATGGCGGAGAGACAATCACGATATCTGGCCCTAAATAAAAAAGAAAGCTATATAACCAATCATCCTGAGGCAACGTGATTATGGCAAGATACGTACCATCTGCACATACGGTGAATTCATTTTCATCTATCCATTCCTTCACTTTACCAACAGAATCTTCAGTCAACCTGAGCGTTAGTGTACTGACGGAAGGTTCTTCGTGCCAAGAATCATTCCAAGGCTTTTCTTCATTTTTTATTCGTTTAGGAAGAAAAGATACTGAATGCGTGATAAGGTCTGACATTCTTTTGAGTTTAAACAGGCGAAACGCTTTTTTCACGCAGCAATACGCATACAAATACCAGTGTCTTCCTTTTAAGACAAGTGTATAAGGCTCTACTTTTCTAGGAAGTGTTTCGCCTTTTGCATTGCGATAGGTGAACTGGATATATTGATGCGCTGTGGCAGCGGTATGAATGAGCTGGAGCTTCTTTTCTAAATAGCTGTCTTTCCCCCAAGAGCTTAAATCAATAAATACATGTTGCTGTTTTTCATTTTGAGGCGGGATCAGGGATTTCATTTTCTTTAGTACATGTTCACTTTCTTTAAAGGTGTATGCACTCGTAATGCTTTCAAGAGCTGTTAAAATCAGTTCAATATCATCATCGGTGAATAATTTTTTCTCTAGACGATAGTCGTCAACGAGTGAAATTCCACCCCCTGCACCTTGTTTTGTGACAACTGGAATCCCCGCTTGATTGATCGTATCAATGTCACGGTATATGGTTCTCACGCTCACTTCATGTAGTTCAGCTAGGTCTTTCGCCTGTACTTGCCGTTTGCTAATCAGTATCATCACAATGGACAAAATGCGATCAATTTTCATGACTTTTCCTCTTTTTCATAAATATAGGTTTTGATTTGATAAAAAAAGAAAGAATGGTAATGATAAGTAACAGCCAGCATTCGTTTACATCCCTGCCTGTGCAGGAGGAGGTTGCATCATGACACATTACGTATGGCAGTTGTTCATGATCGGGATCGTCATGCTCGTCTGGATCATCATTCGAATGAATCGAATGAGACGCTATCAGCTTGTGCGCCCGGTAAATCTTTTCATGAGAATGTATGTATTTAGTCTCACTGCCCTTATTCTCTTATCAGAAGGATGGCAAAATCACAGTATTTTTATCTATGCCGTCATTGGCATGATCTTCGGGAGCAGTCTCGCCATTCACGCCTATCAGACGATTCAGATGAAATTAGAAAATGGCCGGCTGTATATGAAAACAAGTAAATGGATTGAAAGCTTTATTTTATGTTTGTTTTTATCTAGGCTTGCATTTAAATCGGTCAATCTGACAACACATGCGATCACCAAAATGGATATCGTTGAATTGTATCAGCATATTGTCAGCGATGATGCGCTGACAATACTCAGCTTTTTCCTTCTAGCGGCTTACTATATTGTGTTTTCTTATCAAATGATGAAAGCAAATAAACGATCAACCCAAGTACATCATGCATAAAAAACCTTCCTATATAAAAGTAGGAAGGTTTTTTCTCAATCATGCTGTGCATGGTGTATCATTTGTTCAAGCACTTCCATCACATGCTGATCTTCAGGACTGTAAAAAATCGAGGTCCCTGCTCGTCTAGATTTCACGAGACGAAGATTTTTTAAAAAGCGCAGCTGATGAGATACGGTTGATTGCATAAGGTTTAGTGTTTCTGCTATATCATTTACTGAATGTTCACCTTGAGACAGCAAATGCAGAATACGAATACGCGTCGGATCAGATAAGGCTTTAAATGTTTGGGAGACAAGAAATAGACTTTCTTCGTCCAGCTCCATCCGTTCCTGTTCTTGATTTGTATTCAGTTCTTCCTTCATTTCGCTTCACCTTTCTTGTCAGTCAACTCACGACTTATTCTATGTATCATCATATACCAAAACGTGTAGCATGCAAAGCTTCCACACCTTTTGAAAAAAGATTTATTCAAATAGCATTGACACGTGGTAGCATTCTTTTTAAAATGAGCATTATTTATTCATTTTTTTAGAGGAGCTGATAGGCAAATTGACTGAAGAGCCAAGACTAAAACGCAGCCTGACTGTTTTTCCACTTGTTGTGATCGGGCTTGCTTATATGGACCCACTTGTCGTATTTGATTCATACGGCATTGTTGCTCAGCTGACGAAAGGACACGTTGCTGCAGCTTATATCTTTACTTTACTGGCATTACTATTGACAGCGCTTAGCTATGGGAATATGGTGAAGGCTTTTCCAAAAGCAGGATCTGCATATACATACGCGCAAAAAAGTATTCATCCTCACATCGGTTTCCTTGTAGGCTGGACACTATTGCTGGACTATTTATTTTTGCCTATGGTGAATTTTGCAATCGGAAGTGCATATTTAACCGCAGCCTTTCCTGATGTACCTCATTACATTTGGATCATCATACTTGCTATCGCCATAACGACTGTCAATGTGATCGGTATACGTCTTACAGCCAACATTACAGCGCTATTTGTGACCTTTCAGGTGATTGTCGCTGTGACATTTGTTGGGTTTATTATTTATGGGCTCACGCAGCATGCAGGCACGGGAGAGATACTGTCAACCCGTCCGTTTTATTCAGCGAGCTTAGATCCCGCCCTTATTTTTTCCGGCGCGACGATTTTATGTTTTTCTTTTCTAGGATTTGATGCGATTTCGACCATGTCTGAGGAAACAATTAAACCAAAAAGAACGATTCCTCTCGCCATATTTTTAACGGTCGCTATTGGAGGTGTGCTGTTTACCCTTACCTCTTATTTTTTACAGCAGGTGTTTCCAAATTTTCAACAGTTCAAGCATCCAGATGCGGCATCACTTGAAATTGCAGAATTTGTGGGCGGCGCGTTTCTCCACTCATTCTTTTTAGCCGGCACCATGGTCGCTGTCATCTCTTCCTCCCTATCATCACATGCGAGTGCCGCAAGACTCTTGTATGCGATGGGAAGAGATCAATCATTACCAAAGCGTTTCTTCGGTTATATTCACCCAACATTGAAAACGCCTGTATTTAATATTTTATTAATTGGTGTTTTTTCGTTAACCGCAGTTGTTGGTGAGCTTGAGGTCATTTACTCGTTTATCAGCTTCGGGGCATTAATTGGATTTACGTTTGTTAACTTGTCTGTTTTCGCTTACTATTTCATCAAACAAAAACAAAGAGGTGTATTAAACACACTGAGGTATGCCATCATCCCTCTTTGCGGAACGGCTTTTTGTATTTGGCTCTTAACAAGCATCAGTACAAATGCATTAATCATCGGCATGGTGTGGCTCATGATCGGTTTTGTTTATTTCTGCTATAGACTGAAAACAAGAACAGAATTTACGTTTGGCTATGATTGAATATAAGGTTTTCACTTGGTATCCTGTGCAGGATATGGCATAATATAAAGGCTGTACTTCCCTTTTAAAAGCGGGGCAAAACAGGGGTGAACTGACCTTGAAAAAGAAAAAAACAGGATGTTTTGCCATTTCAGGCTGTTTCACGATTTTTCTGTTTGTTTGCGTATTAGCGGCCATTGTCATTTCCTTTAATCAAAAGGAGTTAAAAAAGCTGCCGATTGATACGGAATCAATTGTTTTGTCGAGACTGGATGATTACAAACCGCTTGTAGAAACAGAGTTAAGAGATCAAGATTTAGATCAATATACCGCGTTAATTCTCGGTATGATGTATCAAGAATCAAAAGGTAGAGGCGGAGATCCAATGCAGTCCTCTGAATCTCTTGGTTTGAAACGAAATGAAATCAATGACCCTCAGAAAAGCATTAAACAAGGAGTCCATCATTTTTCGACCATGTACAAGCATGGGAAGAAAAAAGGCGTTGATTTGGAAACCATTATTCAAAGCTATAACATGGGAATCGGCTATATTGATTTTGTTGCAAAAAACGGGGGAAAACATTCCGAAAAATTGGCAAAGCAATACTCCAAAAAGCAAGTGAAGCGAAACCCTGAAGTCTATACATGCGGGGGCGACAAAGACAACTTCCGCTATCCGTATTGCTACGGTGATTTCACTTATGCTGAAAAAGTAAAAGAAAAAACGAAAACAGTTGAAGAAAAGATGAAATTGGCTTCATCATCCACACCATCATCGTAAAAAAAGCACTTCCGTTTAGGAAGTGCTTTTCATTTTATGAATGCTCTTTCCCGATTTCCGGCAGGATCGTTTTGGCTAAATGCTGATCCATTTCTTCATATTCATCATAATGAATCGTTTCATATAGCTCTTTTCTCGTTTGCATGTCCTCCAGTATTCCCTGTTGCGTCCCCTTTTCTTTAATCTCTGTAAATAAACGCTCATACGCTTTTGCAGCAACTCTCAGGGATGACACTGGATAAATCACCATTTGAAAGCCAAACATAGAAAATTCGTCTGCATGATAATAAGGTGTTTTTCCAAACTCCGTCATGTTTGCAAGAAGCGGCCCTTTTATATTATTTGAAGCATACGTGAAATCTTCTGCTGTGATCAGCGCCTCAGGAAAAATGGCATCTGCTCCTGCTTCTAGATAGAGATTCGCCCGGTGAATGACATCCTCCATCCCGTTTACTGACTTCGCATCCGTTCTTGCGATGACGAGAAGTGTAGGTGCCGCTTGTTTGATCGCTTTGATTTTCGCCATCATGTCTTCTACAGAAACGAGTGATTTTCCGTTTAAATGTCCGCATTTCTTCGGCATTTGCTGATCTTCAATTTGAACAGCCGCTACCTTGCTCTCCACCATTTCTTTTGCTGCCCTGGCTGCATTTAATACCCCGCCATAGCCAGTATCCATATCAACTAAAAGAGGCAGCTGAGAAGCTCGAATGATTTCCTTTGCCTTTTCCGCCATTTCAGTGGAATGAATCATACCGAGGTCAGGAAGCCCTTTGCTTGCGCAAAAAGCGGCACCCGATAAATAAAGCCCTTGAAATCCCATTTTCCTCGCATAGAGCGCAGACATTCCATCGTGAACGCCTGGAATTTGAAATAAAGCGGATTTGTGCATTTGCTCTTTAAAAGCTGCGGCTAAGTCAGCTTGATTTACTTCATCATTCACGATCCACACACTAGCTCCCCCTTATATGACAAATAAATCCATAAATGCTGGTACTGTCGTTGTTTTTAATTGATTTGGATTTTGGCAAAGTGAAACAATTTGATCGACTTGTTTTTGTGGAAATCTCGTTTTCAAATGATATACCCATTTCTTTTCAAGCAGCGGGATCCCTTCCTGCCTTCTTCTGCGATGACCAAGCGGATATTCAATTTCAATTCGATCTGTCATCGTTCCGTCTTTAAAGAAGATTTGAACACAGTTTGCAATTGATCTCTTTTTCGGATCTAAATAGTCTTCTGTATACCGTTTATCTTCTTTGACGATCATTTGATCACGCAAACGGTCAATGAGCGGATTCTGCGCCGTCTCTTCTTCATAATGATCAGCAGTCAGCTCACCATAGATTAACCCAATGGCCGTAATATACTGCAAGCAATGGTCACGGTCTGCCGGGTTGTAAAGCGGTCCTTTTTTATCAATAATTCGAATGGCTGATTCATGTGTCGTAATCTCAATCCTGTCAATCTCATCTAAACGGTCTTTTACCGCATCATGTAGAATGACAGCGGCCTCAGCGGCAGTTTGCGCATGAAATTCTGCTGGATAGGCAATTTTAAAGAGTACATTTTCGATCACATATGACCCGAGCGGCTGGGCAAGTGTGAGTGGTTTTCCTTTCATTAACACATCTTCAAATCCCCACTTTTCTGCACTGAGGGGCGTCTGATAGCCCATTTCTCCTTTCAATGTCATCATCGCTAGTCTCACCGCACGGCTTGTGGCATCCCCTGCTGCCCACGATTTCCTTGATCCTGTGTTCGGGGCATGCCGGTACGTTCTAAGCGGTGAATTATCCACAAATGCTTGTGATAACACATGCTGCACATCTTCTTTCGTTCCGCCAAGCATTGCACAAACGACTGCACTTGATGCCACCTTGACAAAAAGAACATGATCCAAGCCATTTCGATTCAAACAATTTTCTAAAGCAAGCACACCTTGTATTTCATGTGCCTTTACAATCGCATGCAGTACGTCATTCATCGAAAGCGGTTCTTCTCCGTTTGCAAGCCTCGTTCTGCTGATATAATCGCTTACAGCCAATATCCCGCCCAGGTTATCTGAGGGATGTCCCCACTCCTGTGCAAGCCACGTGTCATTATAATCTAACCAGCGGATCATACATCCTATATTAAAAGCCGCTTGAACAGGATCTAACACAAATGAAGTGCCGGGCACTCTTGCTCCGTTAGGGACAACAGTTCCAGATACGATGGGTCCAAGATGCTTCGTACATTCTGGAAAGTTGAGCGCCAGCATACCGCAGCCGAGTGTATCCATGAGTACATACCGAGCTGTTTCAATGGCCTCTTTGCTCGTAAATTCTCCATCCACGGCATAGGCTGCGATATCTGCTAATAGTTGGTCTGTTTGATTGGCTACTGCTGTTTTATTCATATTCATTCCCCCGTTTTTCCATCATCATTAGAGACTTTTAATCCTCTTGGTCCTAAATACCTTACTCTCGGTCTAAAAATCCGATTGTGTGAATGCTGCTCGATGACATGCGCTGCTAATCCGCTTGCTCTCGCAGCAAAGAAAATCGGTGTATAAAGTGAAATAGGAATGCCGAGCACGTAATAAATAGGTGCTGCGTAATAATCAAGGTTTGGATAGAGGTTTTTCTTTTCTTTCATGTATGCCTCGCCTGCGACGCACATGTCATAAAGCGTCGTGTCTCCTTTTGATTCGGTAAGCGTTTTCAATGATCGTTTTAAAAGAGCCGCTCTTGGGTCCATTTTTCTCATGTATACCCGGTGTCCAAAGCCCATCATTTTTTCTTTTGCGGCTAATTTACGTTCGATGAGCGCAAGGAAACCTTCTGTTGTTTTGCCTTCGAGCAGCATGTGCATGACTGCTTCGTTTGCGCCTCCGTGTAAGTCACCTTTTAATGAAGAAATCGCTCCAGTAAAAGCACCATACATGTCAGAATGAGTAGATGCAATGACTCTTGCTGCAAATGTGGAATTCGGCAGCTCATGCTCACTATAAAGCGTGAGCGTTTGGTCAAATGCTTTGATTTCGTCTTGTGCCGGAGTGCGGCCTGTTAACATCGCTAGAAAGTTTTCAGTGTAGGATTTGGTCTGGTCTGGAGTAGGTGTGGTGTCTTGTGTGAGAATATGATAGCTTCCCGCAACAATCGCTGGTAGCTGGCCAAGTAATCGAACGGCACGCGCTTGTTGGCATGCTTCTGATCGATCATTCAATTGTTCATCGTACCCTGCAAGAGCTGATAAACACGTTCTCATGGCATCCATTGGGTGAGTGGTTTTTGGCAGTTTTGTCAAAATGGTTTGAATGGTTGGATGTAAGCTTGTTTGTGAGGAAATATCTTGCTGAAATTGGTGATATTCCATTGCATCTGGTAATCTTCCATAAATGAGCAGATAGGCTGTTTCTAAGTACGTCTTGCTTTGTGCCAGCTCGATGAGGTCATAACCGCGAATCACAATTTCTTCTTGCTGGACATCTAGGAACGAAATTGACGTTTCGCTTGCCACAATGTCTTCAAGCCCCGGTTTGTACTGCAATTGTTCAGTCATCATATAACCCCCGTTTCGTTCAATTGTGTTCTCCAAACGAGCAAACGGCCAGACATGATGTGATTCTATAGGTGGGAAGATACCGTGCAAGTCGGATACCCAATTCCCATTTTATCCAAAGCACTTCATCTTGTAAATAAAAGAACGTATGTCCAGATGGACATACGTTAGCTGTAGTATGGAGAAATCATGATATATACAATGACACCTGTTAGACTGACATAGAGCCAAAGAGGCATGGTCCATCTGGCAATTTTACGATGACGTTCGACTTGCATTTGTGCGCCTCTAAAGAGAGTGATCAGTGCAAGCGGTACAATGACGGCAGATAAGACGATATGTGTGATGAGAATAAAGAAGTAAATCGGACGAATGATTCCTTCTCCCCCGAAGTGTGTATCAGCTGCCATTGAATGATACGTCACATACGAAATTAAAAAGACAAGTGTTGTTGAAAAAGCCGCAAAGATAAATCGTCGATGGGCTTTAATGTTCTTTTGTTTAATCATAATGAGCGCTGAAAGTAAAAAGATAAACGTAAAACTGTTCATCACGGCATTCAGTAACGGCAGAAATGTAATATCCAGATGACTAAATTTATCTGTTTTTGGCATGAAAAATAATAAAGCAATTAAGCCGTTTATGGCAATTGTTAAAAAGACAACAATGCCGGTGAAATTTTTCGGTTTTTGATTCTGTTCGTTCATGTTTGAAAACCTCTCTTTATTAGTTCCGACTAAGAGTATGTTATTTAACTTTGTCTCTAAAGTCAATGAATTCGCTGTCTTCGTCGAATTTTAGACAAACTTGCCGATTGCCTGCCTTCTAGCGGCTTGAAAGATTCACTCACTTCCTTTAGAATGGGAATTTGTGTGGTTTTTATCAACTCTTCTATGAAAGGAGCAATAGACTTGTCAATCTTACAGGAAACAACAAAAGATGTGAAGACATTAGAGCAAGAATTACAGCAGTTGCAGTTCCAAATGTATCGAATGCAAGAAAATATAAAAGATATTTCAAAAAAAGCAAAGATTATTGGCATTGATCAAGCGAAGGAAGATGAATGGATGATCGTCTCTGCAATTGAGAATGCAGATACGTGCAAAATCATGTTAAGCGATTGTGAAAAAGCTTTTCGCGGACAATCTGATTTTTCCTTGATCGCGGAATATCCTGAAGAAGGAAAGATTCACATTGCCGATATTAAAGGCCCGCCTGATAATGGCTATGGATCCATTTGTATGAAGCATTTAAAAGAAATCGCAAGAGAGCAAAACATTCCAGTCATTACTGGGGATCTCGTCAAAAGAGATTGGAACCATGTGGACCGCCTGATTCATTTTTATGAAAAACACCATTTTGATGTCCAAATTAATTGGAAAGAGCAAAGCGGAGAAATTTATTGGGTGGACAGCTAACGACACAAAAACCAGCGTTGAGATGGACTTATACGCTGGTTTTTGTCGAAAATGCGAATTTTTCAGAAAAATATGTGTATTTCCGGCCAAAAAAAGGTATAATAAAAGCATCAGGCCGCCACCTGATGCTTTCTTCCAAAAACAATAGACTACTAGTTAAGTACTTTCACTTTGACTGATTTTACGCCCCAATTTTTAGCTTGGGATTTGCTTGGTACGTGTACATCAATTTTGTTACCTTTAATTGCGCCGCCAGTATCTGCTGCGATGGCTTCACCGTAGCCTTCAACATAAACCTTACTTCCTAATGGAATGACATTAGGATCTACTGCGATTACTTTTGCATTTGGGTTTTTGTTTAAGTTTACCCCTGTTGCAGTGATACCTGAGATGCCACCATCATTTGCTGTATAAGCCGTAGCCGTTACAGTCATTTCTTTTTGAACACTTTGACTAGCAGAAGATGATTCTGCTTTAGCTGTTTCCTTTTTAGGAGCAGCTTTTTTCGTTGTTTGCTCTTTTTGGACAGGTGCCTGTTTTTGAACAGGTTCTGAGCTTACCGGAGCTGAGCTTTGACCAGCAACACTTAATGTTGAACCAATCATAATTATATCTGAGTTTAAGTTATTCCAAGACTTAATATCGCTAATTGACACATTGAATTTTTGAGCGATTTTCCAGAGGCTGTCCCCCTTCTGGACTTTGTACTGCTCCTGAGTTTTCTCTTTTGAAGAGATTGTCAATTTATCTCCTACATAGATCATGTCTGTAGATAAATTGTTCCAACCCTTTAGGTCCTTTAGAGACACATCATTTTTTTGAGAGATTCCCCAAAGTGTATCACCTTTCTGTACAGTGATTTCCTTTGCAGAAGCTTGCTGTGCTCCTAATGCTGTTGTTGAGATTGCTGCAACAGCAACCAAGGACATAATAGTCTTCTTCATAAAGTAAATCCTCCCTTGTTAGCTTTTTATGGCGGCTAACGAGTGCTATCGTAACATATGTAAATGTCATTTCAATAACAAAACGATATGTTTTAGATTACAGTTCCTTTACATGAAACATCTCTCTCCATTGGTAAATCAGCCCACTAAATGGCTCAATTCCGCATCATATCAAGGTTTTAAAGGGATGGAAATCATCATGATGAAAACGCGTCCAAGTGAAACGAAAAAAATTTATTTTCCTTCTTCAAACTCTTTATTTTTTCTCTTTTTCTATAAATAAACGAATTTCTTCTAAAAAAACATCTCCATATTTCTCTCTTTTTTGTGCACCGACACCTTTAATATTTAAAAGTTCTTCTTCTGTTTTAGGCTCTACTGCTGACATTTCCTTCAATGTTTGATCAGAAAAGACAACAAATGGCGGAACGCCCTGCTCTCTTGCCAACTTCATTCTGACCATTCTTAACTGCTCAAATAATGCATCATTTTCTTGAATAGCCTCTGCCTTAATCGCCTGCTTTTTATAGACGGTCTCCTGCCCCACTAGCACTTTCTTTCCTTTTTGTGTCACTTTTAGTGTTGGAAAAGCTCCTTCAGACATGTGTATATACTCTTCCGTAATTAAAAATTCAATGAAATCACTGATATGTTGGGCTGAATGCTGTTTCATTAAAGCATAAGTAGGAAGCCGGTCGAAACCAAAATCAAGCACTTTTTTGTTTTTAGAGCCGGCTAATACTTGAGCAATCATCATTTTTCCGAATCGTTCGTTCATTCTAACGGTACACGACAAAACCATTTGTGCTTCTCTCGTGACGTCTTCACGCTCTCTCTCGTCTAGACAGTTGCTGCATTTTTGACAAGGGGCACTTGATGATTGGTCAAAGTAATCCATCACAAATTGCTGAAGGCACTGTTCCGTATGACAGTAGTCTACCATTTGTCTCAACTTGAGCAATTCATGCTGATACCGCAATTCATCTTCTGTTGATTGTTCAATGAGAAAGCGCTGCACGCGTACGCCTTGCGGTGAAAACAGCAAAATGCATTCACTTTCAAGCCCGTCTCTCCCGGCACGTCCTGCTTCTTGGTAGTAACTTTCAATATCTCTTGGAATTTGATGATGAATGACAAAACGTACATTAGATTTATTAATCCCCATACCAAATGCAGATGTAGCTACCATTACTTGAATATCATCATTTAAAAAAAGATTTTGCTGTTCTTCTCTGACTTCATCATCTAATCCTCCGTGATAAACACCCGCTTTGATCTTTTGCTTTTTTAGACGATGATAAATTTGATCTGCTTCTTTTCGTGTGGCTGTATAAATAATGCCTGACTCAAGACTGTTTTTCTTCATATATTGTGTGATGAATTGGTCGCTGTTTTGCCCTTTCACCACTTGAAAAGACAAATTTTCTCTAGCAAAACCAGTAAAGATTGTTTCTTCTTCGTCCATGCCAAGTTGCTCACATATATCCTGTTGGACCTTCTTTGTAGCAGTGGCTGTTAATGCTACAATAACAGGCCTTTTTGAAAGCTTGTTTACACATTCTTGTATAAAGCGATAGCTCGGTCTAAAATCATGTCCCCACTCAGATATACAGTGCGCTTCATCAATAGCCATTAAAGGAATCGTCAATCGATCAAGCAGCTGAAAAAAACGTTCATTTTGTAAGCGTTCAGGGGTGATATAAAGCAAATCATACTCCCCCTGTTCACATTTTTTCAGCCTTGTATTCATTTCACCTGCTGAAAGTGTACTATTTAAAAAGGACGATCGTATTCCCATCTCATTTAACGCATCAACCTGATCTTTCATTAAAGAAATAAGCGGAGATACAACGATTGTCGTTCCTTCCATCATAAGGGCAGGAATCTGGTAGCAAACCGATTTCCCTCCGCCTGTCGGCATAATGCAGACCGTATCCTTCCGTTTATTCACAATCGATTCAATGGCTTGTTTTTGTCCTTGTCTAAAAGCATCAAAGCCATAATATTGTTTAAGAAGTGCTTCTGCTTGTTGTAACATCCAATTCCCTCTCCGTCGTTTGTTTTGTCTATTTTAACATACATTTGTACATCCACATTCGGTCTGTTCAAAATCGTATTTTGGACAAAATAAAAAGCCATTTTCCAAAAATGGAAAATGGCTTGAATCATCCTAGGAAAAGCTGCGGATGCCGTAATCTAAGTAAGAAAGTTTTAAACCACCACTCCTCAAAGTGGGTGTTTGCAGAAACGTTCCTGTCTTCCTCTCGAAGGAGGCGTGACATTCCGGCTTCAATATAAAACTCCCTATTACAGCTTAAAGGTTAAAACTTAATTAACATTACGCGCATCGCAGCCTTTAAA
This sequence comes from Bacillus sp. FSL R5-0397, assembly GCF_038593395.1. Lineage (NCBI taxonomy): Bacteria > Bacillati > Bacillota > Bacilli > Caryophanales > Bacillaceae > Bacillus > Bacillus sp. FSL R5-0397. The sequence continues at coordinate 1,906,071 of NZ_CP151992.1, forward strand.
CTATACTACACGAAAGTTTATTAAATTTCAAGATATGTTTTTTCTAAAAAAATACTCATGTATACAAGATTTTTGTCCATGTAGACATGGGAAAACATTATGTTGAGAAAACATAAATTCCTCTCATCATGTTATTTTTCCTCATCTACATCAACATCTTGCTCTTCTTCTAGCCTTTCATACGTATCTGAATGTAATTGATCCATTGTTTCTCTATTTGTTAAATCACGCATTTGCTCAGAGAACGAACGGTCAAATTCATTTGGATCTTGATTGATTTCTTCATTTTTCTTTGCATCAATTGAATAACGAGTATAGGGTACTGCTTTCAAACGTTCATATGGAATGTCTTTTCCTGTTTTTTCACAAATTCCATATGTTCCGTCTTCCATCCGCTTAAGCGCCGCATCAATTTCACCTTCGATCTGATCATCGACTTGATCCAGCGTCTGTTCGGTCATGCGATCTAAATAGATGCTTCCGTGATCTGCGATATGGTTTCCAACACCATTTGAAATCTCATTCGATTCGACCAGCATGGATTCTTCTTTCTTTTTTGATCCTTTCACATCTTCTTTTAATTGAATAAGTCTTTCATATAAATCAGCTTTTTGCTCTTTCGTTAAGCTCACGGTCAATCACTCCTTTCACTTTACCTTCCCGCTCCATGCGAAATGAAAACATCAAAAAAAGCCGCCGCCTTTGGCAGCAGCTTTCTTCATTTAAAGATTGCGAAGTGCTTCTTCTACTGGTGTATCACCTTTGATTAAGTCAAAGGCTTTATTTTTCACATTGGATTCCGTTAAGCTTTCCACTAAGACAGTGGCTACATCTTCTCTTGAAATCTCAATGTCACGATCGTCTGGAATATGAGCAGCCGCTTCTATTTTCCCTGTCTTCTCCTCATGCAGCAGTGCTCCTGGCCGCACAATGGTGTAAGAAAGACCAGACTGTTTTAAATGTTCATCGGCTTTTCTTTTCGCTTCATAATAAATCTCCATACTGCCTTGTCCTTTTCCTTGATGAGGATCGTCGGCATTATAAGAACTCAGCATCACAAAATGCTGAATATTTTCTTTTTTGGCTGTATCAACGAGGCGTTTTGCCCCCTCTTGATCAACAGCGATGGTTTTATCTGCACCTGTTTTTGAGCCTGAACCAGCTGCAAAGATGACAGCTTCTGCTTGCTTCACAGCATCTGTCACATCCTTTTCAAGATCACCGATGACAGGCGCTGCACCAAGTTCTTTTAGCGCATCTGCTTGTTTTTCATCTCGAATGAGAGCAAGCGGCTCATGTCCTTTTTCTTTTAAATATCGAATGACAAGTCTCCCTGTATGTCCGTTTGCTCCAGCAACTAATACTTTCATTGTTCATTCTCCTTTCTGTATCTGTTTCATCTTTATCCTTTTTTGATGTGATTCAAACACACGAATAGAAAAAAGCCTTCCCCACTGTGATGGGAAAAGCTCAAGGGATATGCGATAGATAAAAATAAGAACAAAGAATGAGAAAAGTGCATGTGATCTATGTAATCGCATCGTTGATCAGCAAAGATGTTTTGTTAAAATGGCCTGCACGTCACTCAAATCGGTATCTTTAGAAAAATCGAGTTCAAATACTTTTGAGCTTGTAACAAGCAGCATACCAGTGTCCTGATCAAACACGCCAGCTTCTTGAATGGCAAAACTTTCAATTGATCGATACGGCAAGGAGACCCTGACTTTCTTTTTAGAAAATACGCGGTTATCGCCAAAGATCAGTCGTTTATTGGTGAAACAAATTTGGTCGTGACGCAGTCTGTAAACAGCCTCAATTCTTTCTCCTTCAATTAATAAGGATTCGAATTTTTTATGATCATTTTGTTTACTGACAGAAAAAATACCCACGTAAACCCCCTCTTCCTGCATCAAATTCCTTTATGACAAAACGGCCACACGGCTCTGTGGGTACGTTTTATTCTCACTTATAGAATACGCTATAAATCGTCGTTATTCCATTACGAATAGATTAAATTTCATTTAACTTTTTCTTTTTGATCCGATGCTCTTTCCTCTACTTATTTAGACTGTTAAAGCAGGAAAAAAGTTTCAGGTTTTTCAAGAAATCATTCGTTATGAGACCATAAAAAAACAGTGATTATGTAAAATCACTGTTTTAAATGACTATTCATCTTTCGGGGTATCAATCGTTCCTTCGGCATACACATCAGAAATTTGCTCAAGTGTAATCGCCATATCAGCATCTTCATTGTCATGCCAAGCATTTTGATGTTTCTGCTCTTCTTGCTGCTGCTTTTTCATCATCATCACCCTTTACTGTTTTTCTTAGTATGAGTGATGACCATCAAAATCATTCAGCAGAATTGTCTTCGAAATACTCTTTGTAATACCCGCCTACTTTACCCGTATTATCAACGACAAAGAGAAATTCCTCTGTTTCATTTTTCACATCATATGTGTGCCCAACCGTTAATGCCCGGTCAACCATATATTTTTTCGCATTTGTATGTACACATTTTACTTGTTTTACCGTTTCAGCCGTTTGCCAGTTTTGATGGATCATGATTTAAAAACTCCTTTTTTCATCTATACATTTATTGTAGCCAATTTTTCGTGAAATGCAATGAGTGTTATCGATTGCTTTCAAAGATGTCGTGTAATATGATAAATGTATACGTTTACATGTGTGTGCGTATACAAATGGCTTCATGTCCACTTTTTCCACCTAGAACTCGCAGAACAACCCATATCTTTAAGGAGGTTTGTTTATTTATGAGCTCTACAACACTTCAAATCAGTTCAAAACTCGAATCTTTTCTCCAAGGGACGAAAAAACTCTACATTAACGGTCAGTTTGTCACAAGTCATGATAACAAAACATTCTCTACGCCTAACCCTGCCACAGGAGAAACCCTTATTGATGTATATGAAGCAGGTGCAGCCGACATTGATGAGGCAGTAAAAGCTGCTAAAAAGGCGTTCCATGGACCTTGGCGTTCTATGTCTGCAGCCGAACGTGCCCGCTTGATGTTTAAGCTGGCAGATTTAATGGAAGAACACCAAGAAGAACTGGCTCAGCTGGAAACACTTGATAATGGAAAACCAATTAATGAAACAACCAATGCGGATATCCCTCTTGCCATTGAGCACATGCGCTATTATGCAGGGTGGACCACAAAAATGACTGGACAAACCCTTCCTGTCAGCCAGGGATATTTTAATTATACCCGCCATGAGCCTGTGGGCGTTGTGGGACAAATCATTCCTTGGAACTTCCCGCTGCTCATGGCCATGTGGAAAATGGGTGCTGCACTAGCAACAGGCTGCACCATCGTTTTAAAGCCAGCTGAACAAACGCCACTATCTGCTTTATATTTAGCTGAATTAGTGGATAAAGTCGGATTCCCAGAAGGCGTGATTAACATCGTTCCTGGATTCGGTGAAACAGCCGGTGAAGCATTAACCGATCACCCTGATGTCAATAAGCTGGCTTTCACTGGATCAACAAGTGTTGGGAAATTGATCATGGAGAAAGCAGCCAAATCCATCAAGCGTGTTACTTTAGAGCTTGGCGGAAAATCGCCGAATATTATTTTACCAGATGCTGATTTAAAGAAAGCCATTCCAGGTGCATTAAACGGCGTGATGTTTAACCAAGGTCAAGTGTGCTGTGCAGGATCAAGGGTCTTTGTGCACCGGAGCCAATATGATGAAGTCGTCGATCAAATGGCTAAATATGCGACATCATTAAAACAAGGAGCTGGTCTTCATCATGATACCCAGATTGGGCCTCTAGTGAGTAAAGAGCAGCATGAACGTGTGTTAGGTTACATCGAAAAAGGGAAGTCAGAAGGTGCAACAGCCGTAGTCGGTGGTGACTGCCCTTATGAAGCAGGCTATTTCGTCTCCCCTACTGTCTTTAGAGATGTAGAAGATGAAATGACAATCGCAAAAGAAGAGATCTTCGGTCCAGTTCTATCTGCGATTCCTTACGATTCCATTGATGAAGTGGTCAAACGGGCCAATCAATCTGACTATGGGTTAGCGGCAGGACTTTGGACAGAAAACTTAAAGCATGCTCACGATATCGCTGCACGCCTAGAAGCAGGAACCATTTGGGTCAACTGCTATAATGTCTTTGATGCCGCCTCCCCGTTTGGCGGATATAAACAGTCAGGCCTTGGCAGAGAAATGGGATCATATGCCCTTAACAACTATACAGAAGTCAAAAGCGTGTGGATTAATCTGCAAGACTAATCACGCTAAAGCCGGTGACGATGTCATCGGCTTAATTTGTTGACAAAGGGATAAAATGAACTTTATTTTAGCCCTTTGTCTTCTTTTCAGCGTGATAGAAAACCTTTGCAGCCCTAGGAAGGACGAGTACTGGCGCGGAGCGAATTTGACATTCGTGAGCACCAGCACACAGGACTGCGGGCGCATGCGAGGGTTTGTCTACACGCAGAGCCGGTGACGATGTCATCGGCTTTTTTTGTGCTGGCATGTGACAGGCCGACTCCTGAATATAGTGATAAAGGAAAGGAGCATGGCCGAATGCAAGATTTTAAAACGAGAGTCAACGAATATATCGATGAACTGCACATGCAGGTAGAACGCAGACAAAGAGAAGATGGCGCATTTATTTTCTGCTTTGAAGGACCTATGATAACAAATGCTTTTTTCATTATGCTGTTAAAAGCCGTTGGTGACCCTGATCAGCAATTGATCCATCAATTGGCCGAAGCAATACATGCCAAACAAAATGAAGATGGTTCCTTTTCTTTGTATCATGACCAGTCGGGACATCTCACAGCTACAGTACAAGGTTATTGCGGCATGCTCGCATCTGGCAGATTTCAAAAAGACGAGCCCCATATGGAAAAAGCAGCACAATATATTCGCTCAAAAGGTGGCCTAAAGAACGTTCATTTTATGACAAAATGGATGCTTGCCATAAATGGCATGCACCCTTGGCCCTACTTCTATGCACCTCTTTCCCTTTTACTCATCCCTACGTCTTTTCCGCTGCACTTCTACCACCTTAGTGCCTATGCAAGGATTCATTTTGTACCCATGATGATCGCACTGAACAAACGGTACACCTCTCATGCTGCGTTTCCATCATTAGCCCATCTTGATGAAAACATGTCTAAAAATCCATTTGACTGGTTTATGGCAAGAGAAGAACGTTCGACTGATGACTTCCTCATGTATATGCGGTCATATACAGCCCTCGACAGCCGGCTCGACTTTTTCGGATATGAAGCGGCAAAGCGATACATGTTTGACCGTCTTGAAAAAGATGGGACGCTGTACAGTTACTTAAGTGCAACCATCTTTATGGTCTATGCCCTCATGAGCCTTGGGTACTCCCCTGGACATCATCTCATCCAAAAAGCAGTCAGAGGTATGAAAAAGCTCGTCACCTCCTGTCAAGGCAAGATATATGCTGAGAATTCCACCTCGACTGTGTGGGATACAGCGCTTGTCAGTTACGCTTCTCAAAGAGCAGGAAGAAAACGAGAAGATCCCATGATCATGAATTCCTTCAACTATTTGCTGGACCGACAGCAAATGAAGAAAGCGGATTGGGCAGTTCATAACCGTCATGCTGCTCCCGGGGGCTTTGGTTTCTCACATATCAATACGAATAATCCTGATTGTGATGACACGCAAATTGTGTTAAAAGCGATCCCAAAAGAATACGCTCCACTTCAGTGGAAACGAGGATATGACTGGCTTCTCTCCATGCAAAACCGTGATGGCGGCTTTTCTGCTTTTGAAAAAAATCAAGATCACTTTCTACTTCGTCACCTTCCGCTTGAATCTGCGGAGGATGCGGCGATTGATCCGTCAACTCCTGATATTACTGGTCGTGTGCTCCGTTTGATTGGTTTAGAAGAAAAAGATACTGCTTCACCCTCGATTCTCAGGCAAAAAGATCGATGTGTAAAATGGCTCATTGACCACCAAGAGAAAAACGGATCATGGTTTGGCAGATGGGGTGTTTGTTATATTTATGGAACTTGGGCAGCGTTAACAGGACTGAAAGCGGCCGGCGTTCCCTCCTCACACCCTGCTGTGCAAAAAGCGTGCCGTTTTCTAAAGCAGATTCAGCTTGAAGATGGCAGTTTCGGAGAATCGTGTAAAAGTGCAGAACTGAAAACCTATGTCCCGCTTCCCTTTGGCACAGTGGTTCAAACCGCATGGGCGACCGAGGCGCTCCTCCAATATGAGAAAGCAAATAACGCAGCCATTTTGAAAGCTGTCTCCTTTTTAGTGAACCATCACCATACTGAAGAAGCCATGTACTATCCAGTCGGCATTGGACTGCCAAAACAATTTTACATCACCTATCATAGCTACCCATTTGTGTTTCCGATGATGGCTTGTTCTACATTTTTAAACGAAATGAGGCGTATACATGAATAAAGAAGAATATCCGCTCACAGCTCAAAGAGTGGCTTAGCACCATTCAACATGTGTGGCAAGATGATAAAATTCATCGAAAAGTGGAAAATTTACGACTCAAAATGGAGGAAGATCATTCGAGTGAACAAGAATGGTACGAACTAGCCGAAAGGATTGCAGAAGACATGCAGCCACACGAAGAAGTGCGCGATGTAGCAGCTGGAAATCATCAGTTACCACCACTGCCTTATCGGTATGACGCGCTCGAACCTTATATTTCAAAAGAAATTATGTACTTGCACCATCAAAAGCATCATCAAACTTATGTTAATGGTCTAAATCAAGCTGAACTTGCGCTAAAAAAAGCAAGAAGAACCAACGACTTTACGATGATCAAGCATTGGGAACGTGAACTTGCCTTTCATGGGGCAGGACATTATTTACATTGTATCTTTTGGTTTTCAATGAGTCCTTCAGGAAAAAGAAAACCTACTGGTCAAATGCTTCGTCTCATTGATCAATCATTTGGCAGCTATGAGGCGTTCAAGTCACATTTTTCAGCTGCTGCCAAACAAGTAGAAGGTGTCGGATGGGCGATCCTTGTATGGTCCCCGAGATCTCAGCGTTTAGACATTTTACAAGCAGAGCGCCATCAGTTCCTCTCGCAATGGGACATCATCCCCCTTCTTGCTCTTGATGTGTGGGAGCATGCCTATTACCTCCAATATCGAAATGAGAAGGCGCAATATGTAGACCAGTGGTGGAATGTCGTTGACTGGCGTGAGCCAGAAGCAAGACTAAAACAGGCTCAACAAGTGAAATGGACACCTTTTTGATCGCATACTCCACATAGTTCATATACTATGTGGGGTTTTTTATTAGTTTACATAATAATATTATGAGCACCAGATGCAAAATCATAGGTTGTTTTTTCAGAAAATTCATTTAAAATAGAAAAGATATGAAAAGAAAGAGAGTTGAAAGATAGTATGAACACCCTTTTACACATTAGTCACTTTGCGGGAAGAACATTTGCTATATGGGTCATTGTCTTTGCTTGTCTAGGTTTTACTTTTCCTGCGGCATTTTCTTTGATTGGACCTTATATCCCTTTTTTACTTGGCATTATTATGTTTGGCATGGGGCTGACGCTGTCTTCTGAAGATTTTAAAGAGCTTTTTAGAAAGCCTCTTTATGTATTGATCGGGGTTTTAGCGCAGTATACACTGATGCCACTCATTGCATTTTTATTGGCCTATGGGTTACATTTGCCTTCTGAAATCGCTGTTGGTGTCATTCTCGTCGGCTGCTGTCCAGGCGGGACTGCATCCAATGTAATGACCTTTTTGGCGAAAGGAAATACGGCCTTATCCGTTGCCGTGACAACGATCTCGACCCTACTTGCTCCCATTTTGACCCCTGTTTTCATTTATATCTTTGCAAAATCTTGGTTATCTGTATCACCGGGTGCTTTGTTTTTATCGATTGTCCAAGTTGTCTTAATTCCGATTATTTTAGGGGTCATCGTCAAATTGTTTTTTAAAAAACAAGTGACGTATGCTGTACAAGCACTCCCGCTTGTATCTGTGGTTGGCATTGTCGCCATCATTGCAGCTGTTGTCAGCGCAAATAAAGAACAGATTCTGCAATCTGGACTGCTTATTTTTGCCGTTGTTGTTTTACATAATGCTCTTGGTCTATTATTGGGTTACCTCATTGCAAAATGGTGTAAAATGGACATTCCTTCTCAACGAGCAATTTCAATAGAAGTAGGGATGCAAAATTCTGGACTTGGCGCAGCCCTTGCAACCGCACATTTTTCTCCACTTGCCGCCGTTCCCAGTGCCATTTTTAGCGTATGGCATAATTTATCTGGCTCTTGGCTGGCAACATTTTGGTCAAAAAGAGGCTACCCAGAAAATAAAGACCAAAAAAGCTAGTACCCTCATCGGTACTAGCTTTTTCTTTCGATTATCCTTCAAGCAATAGCTGTTCAGGATCTTCAAGTAGATTTTTAATCGTGACAAGGAACCCAACAGCTTCTTTACCATCGACAATACGGTGGTCGTATGAAAGAGCTAAATACATCATTGGACGGTTTTCAAAGCGTTCTTCATCAATTGCAACAGGACGAAGCTGAATTTTATGCATACCTAAAATTCCAACTTGAGGACTGTTTAAAATTGGTGTTGAAAGCAGAGAACCAAATGTTCCTCCGTTTGTGATCGTGAATGATCCACCTTGTAATTCATTGAGCGATAATTTGTTATCTCTTGCTTTTTTCGCAAGATGACCGATTTCTTTTTCAATTCCAGCAAATGATAGTCTGTCTGCATCACGGACAACTGGTACCACAAGCCCTTCATTGGCGGCTACAGCAATACCGATGTCATAGAATTTTTTAATGACAAGCTCATCACCTTGAATTTCTGCGTTGAGAAGTGGATATTTTTTAAGTGCTGCTACCACTGCTTTTGTGAAGAAGGACATGAAGCCCAGTTTCACATCGTTTTGTTCAAGGAAGGCATCTTTGCGACGCTTTCTTAGATCCATGACAGCTGTCATATCGACTTCATTAAATGTTGTCAGCATCGCTGCCGTTTGTTGAACTTCAACTAAACGTTTTGCAATGGTTTGTCTGCGGCGTGACATTTTTTCACGCTCAACTGGTTTCCCTGCTTGATCATTTTGCACCGCAGCATTTGCTTTTGGCGCGGCTTTCGGTGCACTTGCAGGAGCTTCATTCTTTTGGTAAGAAGCTACATCCTGCTTTCGTACCCTGCCCAGCGGATCTGCGGTTGGAATCTCAGATAAGTCTAACCCCTTCTCTCTTGCTAGTTTTCTAGCTGCTGGAGAAGCGATCGTTCTGCCATTACCAGATTTCGGCTCTTCTTTTGCTGCCTCTTCTTTTTGTTCAGCTGCTGGTTCTTCTTTCGAAGCTGGTGCAGAATCTTGCTCAGGTGCTGGAGCTGCGGACTCGCTTCCGCCAGCTTCACCTGCTGCAATCGTTCCGATGACTTCTCCAACTTGGACAGTGTCACCAGAATCTTTCAGTACTTCTTTTAGAACACCAGATTCTTCAGCTGTCAATTCGACATTGACTTTATCTGTTTCAAGTTCTAACAGGTATTCCCCCTGCTCAACATAATCGCCCGGCTGTTTTAGCCATTGAGCAATTGTTCCTTCCGAGATTGATTCCGCTAGTTCAGGTACTTTAATTTCCGCCATTTTTCATTTCCCCCTTAGTTTTTGCGAGTCAAGCTATCAGATACAATTCGTTCTTGTTCTTTTTTATGAACAGTTGGATCACCCTCAGCCGTACTTGAACGTCTTCTGCGGCCGATGTAACGTACTTTTACTTTTTCAGATGCAATTTCACGTAAATATGGCTCAATATATCCCCAAGCGCCCATATTTTGCGGTTCTTCTTGTACCCATACGATTTCTTCTAAGTTCGTCAGTTTTGATAAAATGGCTTTAATATCTTTGGCTGGGAATGGATATAATTGTTCCACTCTCGCAATATGAAGCCAATCTTTTGAGTCTTCCATTTGAGTAAAACGATCACTAATATCGATTGATACCTTCCCGCTTGATAGCACAAGGCGTGTTACTTTTTCATGATCATGTACAAGGCCCGGCTGTTCAAGAACTGGACGGAACTGTCCATCTGTTAGCTCTTGGACTTCGGATAATGTGTTCGGGTTACGAAGCAGACTCTTCGGTGTCATGATGACAAGAGGACGAATCTCTTCACGAAGCAGCATTTTCGCCTGTCTTCTAAGAATATGGAAGTATTGAGCTGCACTTGTCAGGTTCGCAACTGTCCAGTTATTCTCAGCAGCTGATTGCAAGAAGCGTTCTGTTCTTCCACTAGAATGTTCTGGACCTTGTCCTTCATATCCATGTGGCAAAAGCATCACAAGCCCTGACTTTTGTCCCCACTTGGCGCGGCCTGCTGAAATAAATTGATCAAAATACACTTGAGCCGCATTTGCGAAGTCTCCAAATTGAGCTTCCCAAATCACTAATGTTTCAGGAGAATAGACATTATAACCATATTCAAACCCGATGACAGAGCCTTCTGACAGTGGACTATTATGGACTGTAAATGATGCATTTGCATCACTCAGTTCATGAAGAGCAATGAATTCATCTCCCGTTTGACTGTCGTGAAGAACAAGGTTTCTTTGAGCAAATGTGCCTCGCTCAGAATCCTGTCCGGTCATTCGAATCGGCGTACCGTCTTTTAATATAGATGCAAATGCCAGTGCTTCACCAAGTGACCATTCCACTTTGCGATCATCTGTAAACACTTTTGCACGTTTTTCAAGGATCCGCTTTAGCTTACCGAATACTTGGAAGTCTTTCGGCCAGCTAATTAATTCTTCATTCAGCTTTCTTAATACATCAAACTCTACAGATGTATCAACTGCAGGGAAGCCGTTAGATACAGGCTCTGGCAGTTCGATTTCTTGAATCGTATGTTCTTTCTTTGAAGGCACTTTTTTATAAGCTTCTTCAATTTTTGCCGTGACAGCCTGCTCAATTTCTTCTCTTTGTTCTTTTGACAGAAGGCCCTCAGTGACAAGCTTATCTGCGAAGATATTCTTGACCGTTTTGTGCTTTCTGACCGCATCATACAGCATTGGCTGAGTAGTAGATGGCTCATCCATTTCGTTATGGCCATATCTGCGGTAGCCAATCAAGTCAATTAAGAAATCCTTTTTAAACCGTTTACGGTATTCTACCGCCAGCTGAACAGCTGCTAAACAAGCTTCTGGATCGTCTGCATTGACGTGAACAATTGGAATCTCGAAACCTTTTGCAAGGTCACTAGCGTATTTTGTTGAACGAGATTCATTGCTTTCTGTGGTAAATCCAATCATATTGTTGGCAATGATATGGATCGTTCCCCCCACTTGATAGCCAACTAATTGACTTAAATTTAATGTTTCTGCGACAATTCCCTCTCCAGGAAATGCAGCATCCCCATGAATTAAGATGGCTAACGCTTTTTCAACGTCTTGAACTGGATAGCCTTTTTGAGTACGCGATTCTTGAGCTGCACGAGTGCTTCCTTCAATAATCGGGTCAATAAATTCCAAGTGACTTGGGTTATTGGCAAGTGTGACTCTTGCACTCTTTGTATCTTCATCTTTGATTTGGCGGTCAGCACCGAGATGATATTTTACATCCCCTGTCCATCCGTAGCTGATGCCGATAGAGCCTTCTGATGGTACAAGCTCTTTATTAGGCGCATGCTGGAATTCCGAGAAAATGATCTCATATGGCTTTCCTAACACATGTGCTAATACATTTAAACGGCCTCTATGTGCCATTCCAATGTTAATATTTGAAGTCCCTTGTGTAACAGACTCGGATATAATTTCATCAAGTACTGGAACAAGTGCGTCTAATCCTTCAATAGAAAAACGCTTTTGTCCAACAAATGTTTTATGAAGGAACTGCTCAAATTGCTCAACTTCTGTTAATCTTTTGAATACAGAAACTAGTTTATCTGCTGGTTTTTTCTTAAATAATTCGCCAGACTCAATAGATTTAGAGAGCCAGTTGCGCTCTTCGAAGTCATGTACGTGATCAAACTCAAATGAAATGGTACGCTTATACGTATTTCTCAAATGGTTAATGGCTTCTATGCCGTTTGAAATGTGTTTAGGTGCATCTGGACTAATAATTGATATTGGAATATTCTTAACGTCTTCTTCAGTTAAACCGTATTCCTTTAATGGAAACAGCTCTTGTAATTCCTTTTCTTTGCGAAGAGGATTGACGGAAGCATTTAAATGGCCATACGTTCTGATGTCTTCTGCCAGTTTAACGACTGATGCTATCTTTTGGATTTGTTCAGAAGTAACTACGCTATTTTCTTTTTTCCCAATTTCCTCCTTCATTTCACTCGGTGGTGCACCAAGTTCATCAAATATGCCTCTTATGTCTTCATCAACACTAGTAGGATCCTGGACATATTGATCGTAGAGCTCGAGCACGTAGCCGAGGTTCGGACCATGAAATTCTTCCCAACTCAACGGTTGTTTCACATCATTTTGAAACATTTTGAACACTACCCCCAACTTTGATCATCAAGTGATTGAACACTATCTCGATATAACTTCCAGAACACAATGACCAAATTTATGTAATAAAACGCTTCCAATCATATTCTACCACTGTTTCGGATTACTTTCTACATTCTTTGTTCAATTAAAGATAAAAAATTCAAAGAAAAACAAAAAATTTAAATCATTCCGAAAAATATTTTAAAGAAAGGGGCAAAACCTTATGCCCCAATGCTTTTATGCAGCAATTTCTTGAGTAATGGATATAGCACATCTGGCAATGTATCGACATCCGGTACAAAAATGCTGAACTTGCCATACATATCTTGGATCGTTTTCATCTGCGCCTCTTCAATCGGAGAATTGGATAAAAACACATTGATCACTTCAATTCCCTTTTTTCTCGCTTCGAGAACCGCTTCATGTGTATCCACGATCCCATTTTGTTCGTAGCTGAATGCAGCTGGCTCTCCGTCTGAGAAAACAATGAGGAACTTTTGCTCTTCTCTTCGTTTTAAAATCATTTTTGTCATTTGGCGAATCGCATAGCCGTCCCGGTTATCCTCCTCTGGCTCAAGTGACATAATGGATGGTCCTGCGTCAAATAAGGAATCTTTGAACGATACGACGGTGTTAAAGTAGTTCGGCTGACTTGTTTCAGTTGCGTCATTTGTATCTTCCCAGAACCCTACAATTTGATGAGGTACCTGCACTGATTTTAAAGCTTCATGAAACAGAACAATCCCTTTTTTTGTCTCATCCATCTTGTCAAACATACTCGCAGAACAGTCAACTAATAAAGTGAACACAGCATCAATTTGAGAAGATGGCGCTTGTTTTTTATAAAATAGTCGAGGGTTAGACTCTGTAAAATAACGAATGAGCTTTTTACTGAGACGTCCTGCATGAAGATCTGTTTTTGGCCATGATTTTTTATGCTCAAGTGTTTTTTGAATCATTTGTTTTAAGCGTTTCTGATAAGGCTCGATTGCCTTTGCGTGCTGCTTGTACACATCTATTTGCTCTGGTGAAGGAGGTTCTGGTGAAATCATGACTGGAAATGCATATTTGTTTTCTTTTCCATTCTCATGCGCATCTGCCCCGCTTTCTTCTCCTTCTGCCTCTTCTAGTGCTTCAAGCTTTGAATAGTCTTTTCGATGAGTTTGTTTGGCTGAACCTTGAACCGTTCCAAGCGCCTGATCTCCATCGTCACCTTCTCTTGCCGCATCTTTACCGAGATCGCTTTTACCACCGTGTTCTAAATCAAATTGAAGGAAACTTTTAGATGGTGCTTCCGTTTCTCTATGCCATACTTCCATATACTCCTGGTGGATGTCTTCATCCCCCTCTTTTTCCCGATCGACTTTTATATCCTCACTTAATTTTGGCTTTCTTTTGAGGTCATGGAAAAGCGGTTCTTTTGCCGCTTTTTCATAGTCCAATTCTGGGAAGAAAAAGTATGTGTTCAGCATATCCTTTTCAAGGAGCTCATCGAAGCCTTCTGTCAATTCCTTCACAATGATGGCGATATCAGATGTCGAGCGTGCGTCATATACACGTTCAAGACTTGACTCAATAAACGGAATCATTGGATCTATCCGCTCATGAAGGGGTGGAATTTCTTCAAGCGGAGATTCGGCTGTCAGCTTCACGTATATCGCACAAAAGAGTGCATCTGTTAAAATACTGCGCTCTTGGTTAATCGTTAATTGTGTTTTAAAGTGACGTCTGTAAAGCTCTCTTCTCCGTTTAAACACCTTTTTTGTTCCTGGGCGGTCACGTTTAATCCGCTCTTCAATGCGGATATCTTCAAACAGCATAAACAATTGTTTGCACACATCAGGAATGGATAATGTGTGGGCATAGCGAATGATGTCTTCAAATACTGTAAGATCGCTATACACTGTCCCTACTGCTCGCAGGAACACATCACTTTTTAGGCCTGCCATCATATCCTCTTGATGACGATCATCCCAAAAATGGCTGATGAAAATTTTCTTTTCAAACGGTTCATAGTACGATTGAACACCGTATTCAAGCTCCACATCATCACTTTTGGCAAGTGTTTTGGCTAAATCCGTTAATTCCATAAATAGAAATGAATCGATTCTGCTGTCATTAAATTTGATGAATTTCAAAAGTCAGAACCTCACTCGAATAATGTTTGAGCGATATTTCTTACCGCTGCTTTTTCCCGGTCATCTTCTAGCTTCTCTACAATTCCTCGTTCAATTGCACGAAGCGGCGGGATATATTGCGCAAGATCACATGTATCTAACAGTGCGCGAATGGATGCGGCTTCTTCACTGACCTGTCCATTGTGTGCTTGGACGATGAGATCTGATGAAAGCTGTACGAATTGATCGATTAAACGCTCATCCTTTAATACGGATTGAGTGTGCAGTACTTCTTTTAAAATGCCGCCGCCAATGTAAGGAACTTCAATGACAACAAAACGGTTTTTCAGCGCTTCATTGAGCGGCACTGTCCCCACATATCCCTCATTGATTGCTGCAATCACGCCAAAACCTTCTTCTGCTCTAACGACTTCACCTGTAAATGGGTTTGTCATCATTTTTCTGTAATCAAGCACACCGTTTAAAATAGGCAGTGTTTCTGGTTTTGCCATGTTGATTTCATCAATATATAAAAGGTGTCCTTTTTTCATTGCTTTTGTAACGGGTCCTTCAATGAATTCTATAGAAGCAACTTGTCCATCATTATGGATGGTTTTATAGCCAATTAGACTTTCTGCATCAAGGTCAACTGAGCAGTTTACACTATGCATCGGCTGTTGAAAGAAAGCTGATAAAGTTTCTGCTAGTTTTGTTTTACCTGAGCCCGTCGGTCCTTTTAACAGAACATTTTTTCCTAGGGCAAGTGCAATCATGGCATCTTGAATAATAGACGTATCTTGTGATTCATAGCCGCCTGTTCCGATAAGCGGACGAAATTCTTCTTCGAGAACTTTTCCTTTTGCTTCGATCATTGCTTGAATTTCTTCTGGGAGTGCTGGTTGGTTAAACATATATGATTAATTCCTCTCTTCGATCATTTTCCTCACCAAGTATACTAAAAAAACCTTTATGCACTCAATACATAAAGGTTCGACTTCTGTTATTTTACCATTTCTTTTGTGATGGCTCCGCAAGCAATGCGTTTACCTGAGTTGCCAGAAGGGTTGCTTAAGTAATCATCTGCTTCTGCATGGATGATGAAACTTCGCCCGTTTTGATCAACCAATTGATTCGGGCCTCCTTTGACCGTCACATTCGGAACATTCACAACGACGTCAATTTGACCATCTGCCCCTACTTCTAAATTAGGCATATCTCCAGCATGATGCCCTTTTGGGTTGTCGAAGCCATGCTCTCTATGTGTCGGATTAAAGTGAGCCCCCGCCGTTTCAAAATCTGGCGTTTCACATATTCCTGTTTCATGAATATGAAAGCCGTGAGGACCTGGCGGCAGTCCTTTCGCTTTCACATGCAGATCCAGCCCATTTTCTGAGGACTCTCTTATTTCAATGCTCCCTATTTTTTGCCCGCTTTCGTTTATGAGTGACGTTGTGACTGGTGCTTGTTTAGGTGCGGCAACTTCTCTTGTTTCTTCTGTCGTTTCTTTTTTCGGCGGTGCATGACATGCTGATGCGGTAAAGATCAAACATATCATGATCATCCACACTGACTTTTTCATTTATGACTGCCCCCTTTTGTTATCAGTATGGACAATCACAGCAACGGGCAAACAAAAAAAGCCGAAAATCGGCTTTTTTAGAAGAAACGTTTCGCACCTAGGTAGGCTTTTTTCCAATAAGGATTGCTTAAGTTTGAAATTCCTACTCCACTGTCACTTGCATGAAGGAAATCTCCTCCACCTAGGTATAGTCCCATATGAGAAGGACCTGCTTTGTACGTTGTGAAATAAACAAAATCTCCAACTTGTGGTGTGCTGACAGGCGTCATCATATTCCAGTATCCTGCTGTACTCAATCTAGATACTGATGAAACCTTATTAATAAGATAGTAAACAAAGCCGCTGCAATCAAATCCAGCTGGTGTATTGCCGCCCCATCTGTAAGGTATGCCTGTGAGCTTTTTACCTTCTTGAATCATTGTCGTGATTTTTGCATTCATTGGAACGTCATTTTTATTATTGTTGACCGGTGTTGTTGAACCGTTTGACGTAGAACCATTAGATCCAGTTGAACCGGAAGCTGTTCCG
Source organism: Bacillus sp. FSL R5-0397 (assembly GCF_038593395.1). NCBI lineage: Bacteria > Bacillati > Bacillota > Bacilli > Caryophanales > Bacillaceae > Bacillus > Bacillus sp. FSL R5-0397. Next base: position 1,922,788 of record NZ_CP151992.1, read on the forward strand.
TTGATTTTTAATACTTGTCCAATTCTCAGCACATCACTTTTCAAGCTGTTTGCTGTGCGGATTGATTGAACCTGCACCTTAAACTGATTCGCAATTTTCCATAATGAATCACCTGATTTAACCGTATAAGATGTGGTTTTACTACTTGAAGACTGATTGCTGTTTGAAGGCGTGCTAGGTTGAGCAGGTGCTTTCGGCTGACTTGGTTTTGACGTCACCGTTCCTTTTACCTTCAATACTTGATTTGGATAAATCGTATCAGATTTTAGCGAGTTCAATGTTTTAATTTCACCAATCGACATATTTAACGAATTGGCAATTTTCCAAAGTGAATCGCCTAATTTCACTTTATATGTACTAGATGCTGACGACGAACTATTAGAATTCGTTGATTTGTTACTTGAGCTAGAATTAGATGTTGAGTTTGAATTTGAGGACTGGCTGCCGCTCGTTTTCGCTGTTCCAGACACTTTCAGCTTTTGTCCAGGACGAATGAGGTCACTGTTTAAGCTGTTCAAACTTTTCAAACTTGCAACTGACATTTTGTGATTCTTCGCAATCAGCCATAATGAATCCCCAAGCTTGACTGTATAGCTAGATGTTGTTGAAGCACTTGATTTCGTTGCTTTTGAACTTGTTGATGAGCTGGATTTTGAACTTTTTGCACTAGGAATCTTTAAGCTTTGTCCTGCAAAAATCATTGTCGTTTTTAATTGATTAAGAGATTGAAGTTCCGAAATACTTGTGTTGTACTGTTCGGCAATCTTCCAAAGTGAGTCACCGCTTTTCACCTTGATCGTCTGTGCTTCTGCCGGTGCAGCAATAACAGCTGAGCCTGCGATCGCTGAAACTGTGAGGCCGGTTACTACTTTTTTCTTCATAGATGAATCTCCGCCTTTCATGATTTCGTCCCATAAGACTTATGTACTAGTTTTGAGTTTAGCATTTAATGGTTCTGCTTCTCTTGCACTATTTTATCTTTATTTCTATTATATTACTCGACATGAAGACGTTGGGCAATACTAAATAGGTTAGAGCAGCAAACTCAAAATGCTAAAACAAAGCCATATCGTTTCTATCGGCTGTTTGCTGTATTTATAAACAATATTTAAGGAATTTTTAAGTTGACGTTTAGAAATTTGTCAAAACAAGCACGTTGCTAGTTTCATAGTTCTATTCTACATGACAAATTTTTCTGTATCAAATGACTTTTTACTTAATTGCCTGTTTTTTCTCCTCAATAAAAAAAGCACCCTTCCCAATGAAGAATGCTGTGTTCATGTTTACTTTTTGATTTCTTGATCTTTTACAGTTAACGGATAGAGGACGCCTTCTTTCGCAAACGACATTTTTCCTGTTTCTTCTGATACCACAAGAACAAGGGCATCAGTCATGCCAGAAAGTCCAATGGCTGCTCGGTGTCTTGTCCCAAGAGAAGGGCTGACTTTTTTTGAGGTGAGCGGTAGGACATTTGCAGCGGAAACAAGCGTGTTTTCTTTTACTAAAAGGGCGCCATCATGAAGTGGGTTTCCAGGATAGAAAATGCTTTCTATTAATGATGCGCTAATTTTCGCATGGAGGTTTGTCCCTTTTTGTATATAATCCTCCACCTCATCTCTCCTTTGAATCACAATCAGTGCGCCATGCTTTTGTTTTGATAAGTTCTCAATGGCTAAAGAAAATTGAGCAAAACCCGGTGTGAATTCTTCCATATATGCTTGTAAATAAAACGAGGAAGCCTCTGCATGCATTTCATTAAACTGATCATGCAATGATTCGAGTTCACAAAGAAGGCATTGTTCCGTCTGGTCAAGCGAATCGACGATTTTCCTTGCATCCATCATAATTTGCGTTAAATGAGATTTCATTTCTAACTTAAACATCGCTTCTTCATTTGTGCGATTGATCATCTCACCATATCCCTCCTTCTTTCGCTTGTGTCATAAAATAACAAATTGTGCACATTCTATTTGTATGGAGGTGAATTCAATATGACCATTCAAAAAGTGATTCAATATGCTTGCAGCATTTTAGGTGTTGTCAGTCTTTCTTTTATTTATGCCCAAATGTTCAAAAAAACGAAGCCCTCAAAGAAAAATAATCCGACGGAGAATTGATTTTTTTACATAGCGTGATATAATTCCTCTCGTTATTTCTGTTCAGAGAGGAACTTATGATGAGAGAAACGAATAGTATTCGAGCAAAGTTGGCACAATTTTTAACCATATTGATTCCGATTTTAATTACACAAGCAGGTCTTTCGCTCATCACATTTTTAGACACGGTGATGTCTGGAAAAGTGAGTGCAGAAGACCTAGCAGGTGTAGCGATCGGTTCGAGCATTTGGACACCTGTTTATACTGGTCTCGCTGGTATTTTAATGGCTGTTACCCCTATTGTAGCTCAGTTAATGGGCGGCGGCCGCAGGGAAGACGTTCCTCGTGCAGTCTTCCAGGCCATTTATTTATCTTTTCTTTTAAGTATCGTGGTGATTGTCATTGGATCGTTGTGTGTTCCTTTTATTTTAGGGAGACTTGGGCTTGAACCATCCGTAGAAATCATTGCCCGTCATTTTCTCAGCTTCCTTGCTATTGGAATCATCCCGCTTTTTGGTTATTCAGTCATGAGATCGTTCATTGATGCATTAGGAAAAACACGTGTGACGATGTTCATTACGTTAACCGCACTTCCTATTAATTTTGTTTTAAATTATCTCTTTATTTTTGGAAACTTTGGGTTTCCAAAGCTTGGCGGTGCAGGGGCAGGTCTTGCATCTGCGATGACGTATTGGACGATTTTCATCATGAGTATTTGTATTGTCATCAAAGCCGAACCGTTTGCATCCTTTCGGTTGTTTCAGACATTACCTCGTTTTAACGTCTCCCGAATGGGTCAAATACTGAAAATCGGTATCCCTATTGGGTTTGCGATCTTTTTTGAAACAAGTATTTTTGCAGCTGTCACGCTCTTAATGGGTCACTTTGATACCGTGACAATCGCCAGTCACCAAGCAGCGATGAACTTTGCTTCTATTTTATATATCCTGCCGCTTAGTATCTCAATGGCTTTAACGATTGTTGTAGGTTTTGAAGCCGGTGCCATGCGTTATAAAGACGCAAAAAGCTACAGCTATATTGGCATTGCAACAGCTGTTTTGTTCTCATTATGTACCGCAGCCCTCATCTTGTTATTTAGACCTGAGATCGCTGGTTTATATACAACTGAATCAGCTGTTTTACAAATGACACAGCACTTTTTGATGTATGCGATCTTTTTCCAGCTGTCAGATGCGATCGCCGCACCAATTCAGGGAGCTCTACGCGGGTATAAAGATGTGAATTATACACTGATTGCTGCGTTTGTCTCTTACTGGGTCATCGGCCTTCCAGCTGGCTACTTGATTGGCACGTATACCTCATTTGGAGCGTTTGGTTATTGGATTGGGCTGATTACTGGGCTTGCGGCAGGTGCCATCGTCCTATTTGTTCGTCTTAGGTTGATTGAAAGACGTATGCATTCTGATACAACAGGAAAAGGCAGCTGACTGAAGTCAGCTGCCTTTCATTTAGTCATTCCATTGATACGTCCAGAAAATTTCTTCATCAAACCATTTTTGAACGACTGGTTCTTTGTTTTTCAACTTTTGTTCAAGCTCTCTTAGCATGCCTTCTGTTTGTGTTCTATGCGCTCTTAGTGCATTTAATTTGATATCGGCTACATCCGTAATATCAATCACAATATCGGCATTTCCTAGCACTTCTTCTCGATTTTTCGTAATGGCCATACAGTATGTGACGGGACGGTCTTCTTTTTTCTTTCGGTATAGAGCACGAATGACCGCTTCACCTGTCGCGTCATGATCAGGGTGTACACCATGACCTGGATAAAATGTGACAATAAGGGTTGGTTTCACTTCATCAATAATACTTTCCATCACATCCGCTAAATACTCATCATCTTCAAATTCCAACGTTTTATCCCGAAGACCAAGCATTCGCAAGTCTGTGACATCCATTTCTTTACATGCATTGATTAATTCCTGTTTTCTTAATTCAGGAAGTGTCTCACGGTTAGCATATGTTGGACTTCCCATATTTCTTCCCATTTCTCCAAGTGTCCCGCATGCATACGTCACTGGAATTCCACGTTTTCTGCTTTGCGCGATGAGCCCTGCGACCCCGAAGGATTCATCGTCGGGGTGAGGCAGCATCACAAGTACATGTTCGTTCATCACTGTTCCCCTCTCTCCTACACCTGAAATGGTGTTTCACTAATTTGTAATGAGATCGCTAGTTTTCCGTCTGGCAGGTGTCCTGCTAACAGCAGGCGGCCTTGTTCATCAAACACGTAATCGGTTAAACCTTCTGCGTAAATCCAGCCATCTTCTGTTTTCATCCCGACACGGTATGGACCTTGTCCTTTTATTTTTGCCTGTGAATAGACGACTTTTGCGTTGCGGATATACGCCACGACCGTCATATTTTGCTCATTCACATGAGCTGAATAAGAACCAGTTGTCGTTTCAAGATGAACGAAGACTGGCCGATTTAAAAACGATTCAAGATGTGCTGTGACATCTTCCGTTTGAATTGGTTTCATGAGTGGTTCCTTCCTTCATTTTGAATTAGTTCTCGCAGCTTTTTTGTATGTAAGCTGATCAGCTGTAGTTGATGACCCTGTTCAATCGTGCTTTCTAAAATTCTTTCCACAGCGAGTACATACTTTTGATGTAATGACTTTCTTGCGCGAGGATGGGTGCGTGCATCAAGCAAATCATCTTGTATCGCCTCGTGTAATGAAGTCATATCCACTACATCAAGCTGCCGATTTTTCCATAAAGATTGATAAGCGTGTGCAAGCTCATCGACTGATGACATGTGATCACCTCTACAGTTTTGGTAACAACTTATTATGACATGATCCGCCTGCAAAAAAAAGCAAACTGCTTCGTCTCTTTAATGAGAATTCGCTGTTTTTTTCATTCGCAGTTGAGAGGTTGTAAATAGTAAAATCGCCACCCAAATACAGAGGAATGTCACGATTTTTGCTGCAGATAAGTGTTCGTGATACACAAACAGCCCCAAAAAGAGTGTAATGGTCGGTGCAATATACTGCAAAATACCAACTTGATATAAAGGAATTCTTTTGGCCCCTTCAGAAAATAAAAGAAGCGGTACAGCTGTAAAGACACCTGCAAAAAATAATAGCCCAAGAGAGCCGAAGCTGCTCGGATTCATCGTGACAACAGGTTCTTTTAAGAAGAAGAATAAGTAAACAAGCGCAGCTGGTGCAAGAAGCAGTGTTTCAATGGTTAATCCAATGGCACTCGTAAAACTCATCCTTTTTTTAATCAGCCCATAAAACCCAAAACTAAAAGCCAATACGAAAGCCACGACAGGAAATGAGCCGTACTGAACAGTTGAGATGATGACCCCAGCTGCGGCAATGAGAATGGCGGTGGTTTGCATTTTATTCAGTCGTTCTTTTAAGAAAATGATGCCTAGTAAAACTGATACAAGCGGATTAATATAATACCCTAAACTCGCTTCCAGCATAAGATCGTGATTTACCGCCCAAATGTATACATACCAATTGACCGAAATTAAAATAGCCGATAAAAGTAATGAAAAAAGTGCTTTTCCATCTATCATCAGACCTTTCACAGTCTGCATCGCTGGACGGACTTGCTTTAAATATAAAAGAATACCGCACATAAAAATAAAGGACCATACTATTCTGTGCGCTAAAATTTCGCCTGACGAAATATGCTCCATCAGTTTCCAATATAATGGGAACAATCCCCATAATGTAAAAGATGCAGCCGTATATAAGACACCTTTTGATTGTTGTTCGTTCAATCTAACCATTCCTTTCTAAACCTATCGTATATTATAGCACGCACATCACTTTATGGGCATATACTAATTCAGGGCATTTAGAAAGGATGATTTGCATGTTTGACTGGAACCGATTATTTCCTTTTCAAAAGCAATTTTCAAAAGAAGCGTTAAAAAATTCAGATCCTAAAGACGTTGAGCAATATGTCAATCAAGTCATGGAAAGTGTTTTCGGCTCCAATTATTCTGCTCAATTCCCCTTTCAGGATCCGCTGTCTCAGCAGAAGAAAACAAGAGAGACAGACGATAAAAAAAAGAAAGAGCCGAATGTTGAAGTATTTGAGACGACAGATCACGTGTTTGTCAAAATAGAGCTCGATCGTCCGAACACGGAAAAAGTAAAAATCAAACATACAGCCAATCTGCTGTTTATTGATCATTTTCCTGAAGAGAATAAACAAAAGAAGGTTGTCCTGCCTGCTGCTGTGAAAAGAAAAGGAACAAAGGCTTCGTATCAAGATGGTATTTTAGAAATTATGTTTTTAAAGCATGATGATCCAGGCATTTCTGAAATTGATATTCCATTATAAAAAGCCTGCTTTGAAATGGAAGCAGGCTTACTCTTTTTTCTTAATAATATGGTGGATATCCGCCGCCATAAGGTGGTGGAACAGGCGGTGGTGGTGGCGGGTAATATGGACGAGGATAATTAAAAATCGCACTTCCTAGAAATCCGCCAAGCAGTCCGCCGACTAAAGGAGCGCCAAAACCAAAAAACAAAGGGACTCTAGATTCATATGGCGGAATGCCAGGGGCACCGCCTCGAAAATACGGAGTATGAGGGTACATGCTTTTCTCCTCCTTTGTCATGTGCCTAACATCAGCATATTCATTAGGAGACAAAACGTTTGGGCAAACCTAAAACTAGGCTTGCTCCTTTTTTACATCAGATCCAGCATACTCCCCTGCCCAGCGCGATACTTCTCCGAACACACCATGTAATGCACTCCCTTTTTCGGTTAGACAATAGATGACTTTGACTGGCGTTTCAGGAAGTACAGTGCGCTTTATGATTCCTTCTTGCTCAAGCTCTTTTAAGCGTTCTGCGAGCATTTTTTGACTGATGGATGGAATAATGTCCGTCAGGTCTTTAAACCGCTTCGGACCATCAAGCAATACATGAATGATGAGACCATTCCACCTTTTGCCAAGAAGCAAAAAAGCTTGCTGAATGTTTGGACATAATTGAAATTCCATATATTTCAGCCTTTCTTTTCATAATCGTTTGACAAACTAACGGTATACAATTTAAAATATATCTCTAGTTACAATAAGTAAGTTTCTCACTTTTTTATTTATTGTACCATACTATTTGCAAAAACGGGAGGAAATATCCATATGGCGAGCGATCAAAAAACGATTGACATTTTAAAAGAAAGAGCTTCAGTAAAAGAGTATGATACAACTCATGAAATGACAAAAGAAGAGTTAACAGAGCTTCTTGATATCACAACAAAAGCACCATCTGCTTGGAACCTTCAGCATTGGCATTTCACTGTTTTCCATAGTGCTGAATCAAAAGCAAAGCTTCTTCCAATTGCTTACAACCAAAAACAAGTCTCTCAAGCATCAGCTGTGATTGCTGTGCTAGGTGACCTTGAAGCCAATCTAAAGGGGGAAAAAATCTACAGTGAGCTAGCAGAACAAGGCTTCATCACAGAAGATATTAAAGAAACACTGATGACGCAAATCAATGGTGCTTACCAAAGCGAGCAATATGCACGTGAAGCTGCGTATTCAAACGCTTCGTTAGCTGCTATGCAGTTAATGATTGCGGCGAAAGCAATGGGATATGATACATGCGCAATGGGCGGTTTCAGCAAAGAAGCGTACGTGAAAGAATTCAATGTGAGTGGTCGATACGAACCAGTGATGTTGATTTCTGTCGGGAAAGCAGCAAAAGAAGCTCACAAAAGCAATCGTTTTGACATCGAAGAAGTATCTGATTTTCTATAAAAAACGGCACAGTCTCAGCGTCATGCTGGGGCTTTTTTTATTTGCTCTAAATATTATTTTTCCATACTTATTTTCAAGTCTTCCTTTCTCATTCTTCAGTATTTACCTCTTTTTAAAAATGAAAGCGTTATATTAGTATGATATTCATAAAAATGATTGTTTTTTCTGAAAATGGTCTTGTGATCTAATCTGACAACTGCTATTATTATGAAATTACAAAATATTAGAGGAGGAAAACATGAACAAAAAACTGATACTGGCGCTACTCATCGCGATTCCATTCATTGGACAGCTTGCACTGCTCCCCTTTGTGAATCGTATTCATCCATTTGTCATCGGGCTGCCTTTTTTCCACTTCTGGCTCTTACTATGGATTGTACTCACACCCGTTTGCACATTTATCATTTACAGGATGCAACATTCAAATGGAGGAACTGACGAATGCAAGGAAACTTAACAGCTTTATTGATTACTGCAAGTATCATTTTCATCGTCGTGGTCATCGGTTTTGCCGCTGGTCGTGATAAATCATCAAGACAATCAGTCGAAGAATGGTCTGTTGGCGGGAGAAAATTTGGCGGGCTTCTCGTCTGGTTCCTTGTTGGCGCAGACTTATATACTGCCTATACCTTTTTAGGGCTCACAAGTACAGCTTATACAGCGGGAAGTGTTGCTTTTTTCGCTATCCCCTATTCCGTTCTTGCTTATTTTATTGCGTATTTCTTCTTACCAAAACTTTGGACGGTTGCAAAAAATCACAAGCTGACAACACTTGCTGACTATGCACGTGAGCGATTTGACAGTAAACTGTTATCTAGTTTGATTGCCATTGTTGGTGTACTCATGCTCATTCCATACATTTGTCTTCAGCTAAGCGGGATTCAAGATACGTTAACTGTCGCTGGAACGAGTTATATTAATGTGAATGCAGTTGTTATGATTTCATTTATTTTAGTTGCACTTTATACATTTTTCAGTGGTATTAAAGGTCCTACATATACAGCCATTATTAAAGATATTCTTGTTTGGGTGATCATGCTCTTTATGGTCGTTTCCCTCCCGATTATTCATTTTAACGGCTGGACACCAATGATGAATACGTTAGCTAAGGAAGCTCCACAGCTTCTGACGATTCCTGAAAGCGGCCCTAAAGGCATTTTGTGGTTTATTACCGCATCAGGTGTTTCTGCACTCGCATTATTTATGTGGGCTCATGCAGCAACTGGTGTTTTCACAGCCAAAAGCGCAGATGCCATCCGTAAAAACAGTATGTTTTTACCTCTTTACAACATTGTATTGATTTTGGTCATCTTCCTTGGCTTCATTGCCTTTTTAGTCTTACCGGAAGATACAAATCCAAGATTTGCTCTTCTTCATTTAATTCAGACGTCATATGGCGGCGTGATGCAGGGGCTTGCGTATTCGACGATTGCACTTGCTTCTCTCATTCCATGTTCGATCATGGCCATTGGGGCATCGAATTTATTTGCCAATAATTTGTACCGTGATTTAATCCATCCAAATGTGTCACCTAAACGGTTAACGATCATTACACGTTCGATGGTATTTATCGTGATCGGGCTTGCTCTTTTATTCGGTATGCTGTTCCCGACTGCGCTTGTCACGCTTCAGCTGATCGGTGTTTCTGGAATGGTTCAAATTTTCCCAGCCATTGCCATCAGCTTGTTCTGGAAAAAACAATCAAGAGAAGCAACGATTGCGGGTTTGGTTGTTGGCATCATCGTCACCTTTACAGCTAATATCTCCCAAGTCACGTTTGGTCTTTATGAAGGATTTCTTGGTTTACTAGCAAACGTTGTGGTCATCCTGATTTTGAATCCATTCTTCCAAAAGAAGATCACATCCAATTCTGTCATGAATGATCTATTTGAAAAAGATCACGACAAAACAGCGACGACCGTAAACGAAGTGTGAGATTAAAAAAGCAGTCCTCATATGAGGACTGCTTTTATCTTGTAGACAAAGTCTACAAATTTTTGGTATAACACCATGTTCGTTGTGTTTTATTTTTTTATAGCATGAATGTAATGAATGGTCTCAAAAGCTGATAGGTAATCTTCTCTATTGTTAAAATACAGTTCATTAACTTTTTCAGGAGATAAATGTTCATAAATAAGTAGATCTGATTTTTCTAACATCTTTTCGATTTCAAAGTACGAAAAACATGATTTCATCGGTTCTCCGCCTATTGAAGCCATTTTCACCATATTCTCAACTCTATTAGAGATTCCTTTTTCTTCGAATAGTTTTTCGTCTGCATAATCAAAAACGATTGAACTTCCTGATGGAACATTGGTGAATAGATAATCTATTAAGCTTGTAACTTCCTCTTTAGTTAAATAGTAAGAAACACCTAAAAGACTAAAAAACGTCTTTTTGTTATCAAATCCTCTATCTTTTAGGTTTTGATAGGATAAATTTTTGGTGAAGTCCATAGAAATAAAATGAAGATTACTTGGGATTTTTAATTTAGCCTCTTCCAACCTTTGCTTTTTAAATTCCTGTGTAGCGGGATGATCAATTTCGAATATTTCTAAGCTATTTTCCAATTCTGGATGTCGGAAACTAAAAGTATCTAATCCAGCACCAAGTATGACGTATTGTCTTAATCCTAACGCTACCTCAAGAAGTAATACTTTTTCGCAATACGCAGCTCGTGACAAGGTGATTGGAGAAAGTTGGACTTGTGTAATCCATTTTAATATTTCTTCTGTATTTCCCTCGAATTTTTGTGCGTTATCTTTGTTGAAGAAGTGTATGCCTTGGACCATATTTTCTTTGATATCAGTGAATTCTTTTTCCGAAATGAATTCTTTAGCTAAATAATCATTAAAGATTTTAGGGGTATCAAATTGACTATGATAGGATCTGGCAAAAGCCGATATTAATGAAGTCACACTTGATTCATCTTTCTTCATACAAACACACTCCTTCATTTTAGAACAAAAAAATAGGGTTCTCCTGGCCAGGAGAACCCTATTATATACTCAAAAAATATAAAAGTAAATTATAGCATAATTGAATTATTTTGTCAAGATAAATTATTTGTCACAGCTTTTTTCGGACAAATATTCACACTTAGCAAGTGTTAGATGGCGCAAAAAAAGAAGAAATTCTTACCTTATCCCAAAAAGGTTTCAGTGCATGCAATGCTTACTTCCACTGCCATGAATTTTAAAAAGCCACGAAATTGGACAAGGAAAGAACCATATCCAACGTAAAATACTTTAAGTTTTTATCAAAAAATATAAAAACCCCACTTTACTTATAAAGTAAAGGTGGGGTTAATCTACAGTTCGAAACCAGTCCTCTAATGAGACTGTTTTTTTATTTCATTTCTTTTTTCAACACTTCAATGGCTTTTTTCATTTGCGTATCATTTTTCTTGAGCTTATCTTGGATGTTTGTCATCAGTACCGTCGTTGTGTCCCCTGTCAGAATACCATCAGCCTTTAGATCGTGATCTGATTGGAACCTTTTCACGACCGACTGGAATGCTTGATCATATTCTCCATTGGCTTTTGCTTTGTAGCCAAGCGCTTGGAACATTTTTTGAGCCGCTTTGACTTCATCTCCATCATCATTCAGTTGATACGTCTTTTTCGGACTTAAGTATGGCAGCTTCGCATAACTCGGCAGAGATGCTTTCACCTGTGGCTCAATTCCTTTTTTGTGAATCCAAGACCCGTCTGGTGTCAGCCACTTGGCTATGGTTAATTTCACACTAGAACCATCATTGTAGCTTTGGGCATTTTGAACAGTCCCTTTACCAAATGTCTTTTCTCCAACAAGTTGAATGCTGGAGGATTGGTGCAGAGCTGCCGCCATGATTTCAGCAGCACTCGCTGAACCGCCGTTTACAAGAACAACTGTCGGCTGATGAACTTTGCGTTCTTTTTCCGCTTTGTACACTTGTTTCTTTCCTTTTTCCTCAACCTGCATAATGACTTTTCCTTTATCGATAAAGTCATTGCTCATTTCAATTGCTTCTGTCATAATGCCGCCTGGATTATCTCTCAGATCAATGACAAAACCTTTTGCCCCTTTTTTCTCGAGGTCATCAATCGCTTTATCCAACTCTTTAGACGTGGTTTCAGCAAAAGAAGTGATTTGGATTTCGCCTATTTTATCTTTTGTTAGTTTTGCATACACCGTTTCAAGTGGAATCGTATCTCTTGTGATCGTGACATCCACATTTCCAACACCTTGTCGGTTCAAATGCAGTTTGACATCCGTTCCTTTTTTCCCTCTGATAAGAGAAACGGCTTTATTCACTGACATACCTTTTGTACTTTTACTATCCACTTTTAAAATACGATCATGAGGTTTCAAACCAGCTTTTTCAGCAGGAGAGCCTTTAATCGGTGCGACAATTAAAATTTGTCCATCCTTCTCTTCTACTTGTGCACCAATTCCTTCAAATGAAGATGAAATGGTGTTGTTAAACCCTTCGGCTTCCTCCTGATCCATATATGTAGAGTATGGATCATCAAGTGATGCAATCATGCCTTGAATCGCACCGTCTACTAGTTTTTGATCATCCGTTTTTTCGTAATACTCGTTTTTTACCTTCGTATATGCAGCCATGAGTTTACTAAACTTCTCATCTCCTGAAACGCTGACAGCACCTTGTTTTGTGATCACAAATGTAATCACTGAGGAAAGCGCTGCTGTCACCAGAATGGCTATCACGAACTTGAATTGTTTTTTCAAAAAAACACCACCTTTATCTCCTTTCATTATTATCAAGGACGATTCTTCATCCGTCAACCAAAGGATCAAACTTCTATTTGAAAAGATAAGCCATTTCGCCCTGCAATGCATAATCTTTAGAGAGAAACATGATAAGGAAAGAAGGGATTCCATGAGTGACTATGTAGAAATGCTTGCCTATTTTGGTGTATCAGGTGCCCATCCTGGTGGAATTGAGCTAACAAAAACGATGATTGAGCAACTAAACTTGACGTCTGAAGATCGTATACTGGATGTTGGATGCGGCACAGGACAAACAGCCGCATATTTAGGACATTTAGGTTATGAAGTAGAGGCGATTGATACACACCCTTTGATGATTGAAAAAGCCAATCTGCGATTCGAGCGGGAACAACTACCTTTCCGTGCACAGCAAGCATCGATCGAACACCTGCCATTTGCGGATGACTCGTTCTCTCTACTGATCAGTGAATCTGTTTTAAGCTTCACCCATTTACCTGCTGCGCTTGCTGAGATGAAACGGGTACTTGCTCCTGGAAAACAATTGATCGCTAATGAGGCTGTGTTAAAAGTGCCGCTTCCCTCAAAAGACCAGGCAGCCATTCGGGAGTTTTATGGGTTTCACTCCCTCTTTTCATTTTCTGAATGGCAAAAGCAGTTAGCGTCCGCAGGATTCCGTGAGATTCGGATTCTCTCATTCGATGAGCACATGGTGCAAGAGGAGCCGACCGAAATGGAATTATCAGATCAAATACCACCTTCTCTTTATGATACATTGCAGACACACTATGACCTGATTCAAACACACCGAGAACATCTGAGTCACCTTGTATTTGAATGTACAGTATAAAATGAGCGAATCTCCTATATGTTTTGTCCAAACTCTATGAAGTCTTTCGCATAGGATAAGAGTGAAAAGAGTTTGTCATAAGGAGGGAAAACATGGAGCGCTACTATAAACTTTGTCAGCAGCATATGGGGAAAATAGCTAGAATTACTGATCGAAATGGCAGAGTACATGTTGGACGTATTGAGCGGGTGTCAAACCGCAAAGTTTATATCCGGCCAGTCGGCGGGTCCCGCGGGGGCTTTGGTTATGGATATTACGGAGGTTATTATGGCTGGGGTGCAGCTTATGGCATCGGTCTCGGTTTTATTACCGGCTTCGCTTTAGCAGGTTTGTTCTTTTTTTAAAACGGCGTATAAAAGAAGGCCTCCCAGCTTCGGGAGGCCTTTTATTTGTTTATATTTTCTTCACTTTGTTCATGTATTCTTCGAATGTTAAATCATGATCATGCATCGCTTTTGCAGCTTCTTTCCCTACATAGCGCAGGTGCCACGGCTCATATTCATATTTCGTGATGTCTTCTTTCCCTTTTGGATAACGGATGATAAAGCCATATTTGTAAGCATTTTTGGCTACCCATTTACCATCAGGTGTTTCACCAAATTTTTCAGAGATTTCAAAGCCGGCACTTTTTGAGGAAATATCCATAGCTAGACCTGTTTGATGTTCACTTTCGCCTGGTAAGGCTACGGCTTCTTGGGCTTTTTCTTTCCCTTTTAGTTTCACTTCACTATCAAAAATGACTTTTTGACGGTCATAGGAACGATAGCCCGATACTGCAGCAAGCTCAAAGTTTTCCTTTTTAGCACCTTTGAATAACTTCGCAAGTGCCTCCGCTGCTTCTTTTCGAATATATCGTTTTTCAATATCCTCTGAAAAAGAGAATTCCACTTTTGGTACAACGAGATCAGAAGGTTTATAGGTTCCTGGCAGTGCATATTCTTTGTTCACTAAAGCAAGCACATTTTCAGGGTTTTGAATGGTCTTCAGTCCGCTCACTACCTTGATGTCATTGAAATATTCACTCTTTAACGTCAGCTCTTGATTAGATGAATCTGCCGTATCGTTTGAGTTTTGCTGGGGTGATGAACTTGCTGCGTTCTTTTGTTCGTTTGTTTTGTTAGATTCAGTGGTACCGCTTTTCTGATCCAGCAACTGACAGCCTGATAATGCGGCCGTCAAACCAAGAATCGATGCGATTGAGAGTATTTTATAGCTTTTCTTCATGACATACCTTCCTTTTGCTCTACTAAAAAAATAAAGATGCGCTACATCGTAGCACACCCTTTATACTATTATAAAACAGAATCTAGTGCAATTAAGATCATTTCGTCAAATGTCGTTTGACGCTCTTCAGCAGTTGTTTCTTCTCCTGTCAGCACATGATCACTCACTGTCAGAATCGACAACGCTTTTCTGCCAAATTTTGCAGCAAGCGTATAAAGAGCCGTTGTCTCCATTTCGATCGCTAGAATTCCATATTGGTCCATCAGCTCAAGTGGTTTTTCATTATAAAACTGGTCTGCTGTAAATACATTCCCAACACGCACAGCTACATTTTTCGCTTCTGCTGTGTCGTAGGCTTTTTTCAGTAAACCAAAATCAGCACATGGTGCGTAATCAATCGGTCCAAATGCCACACGGTTCATTTGAGAATCTGTTGATGATGTTTGAGCTAAGATGACGTCACGTACATTGACATCTTTTTTGATCGCTCCGCAAGAACCGACACGGATTAAGTTTTGAACATCATAGCTTTGGATCAGCTCATTCACATAGATCGAAATAGACGGTACGCCCATCCCAGTACCTTGTACAGAAATGCGTTTTCCTTTATATGTTCCAGTATAACCATACATGCCGCGCACTTCGTTATAGCACACAACATCTTCTAAATATGTATCTGCAATATATTTCGCACGAAGCGGATCGCCTGGCAGCAATACCGTTTCTGCAATTTGTCCTTTTTCTGCTCCAATATGTACACTCATTTTTTAGCCTCCACTTACGTTTAACATGTGTTTAGTCCCATTTATTATAAACGATTGAGATCAAAAAAGAAAATACCAGCTGAAAGTAAAGCTGGCATCGTCGTTTATATTTAACTCATCGTCATTAGCCGTTCACTGCGTTTCCATCCTGCCGGAAAGAGCTGGTAGTAGCACTTCCCTTTTTTCTGGTCATCAATCACAACGATATCCCCTGTTGTGATAAACCGTGCATTGTAATCATTAGGGACTGTATCTTGTACATTAAAAGTCGAGAATGCTTTTTCCAGTACATCAAGGTGTGTCCTGCCGCCAATCTTTGTCCGGTACACAGGCTGATGTCCGCTTTCTGCACCATATTCAGGTGTTTGATAAATGGTTAAGTGATAAGCTGAAGGTTTCTTTTGAAAAAATCTCAACGTCAATTGCATTCAAATCCCTCCCCTTTTATATAAAATTGGCTGGGATCTATGAATTTCCTTCTTCTATTTTTGTCGAATGACGGACAATTTTTCGTCAATCTTTTTACATATGAGAAATAAAGCTAGTCCTATCGCAAAGCCCCCTGCTACATCAGTGACATAATGAACACCGATATACATCCTGCTGATGCCGATCATCAGCACACAACACCCTGTCACCATGTAGACTGCTTTTTGTCTCTTTTTCAGCCATGGAATCATTTCAATTAATAGATAGGCGATAAATGGATAGATCGTTGCCGCATTCATAGAATGACCGCTCGGAAAGCTATAATAGGTCTCATTCACTAGATGATCAAAGGCTGGACGCTCTCTAGCAAACAGTCCTTTCAGTTCATGATTGACCGTTTTTTCTGCTATATATAGTAGAAAAAGCAGCATAATAGAGTGGTAGCGTTTATACATAAACAGCACCACGCTAAAGATGAGCATGATTGGGACAAGCAGCGCACTGATACCAAAGTCAGTCAAAGTCAGCATGACATCATTTAAAAAAGGAAGTCTGATGTTTTCAAACGATAAGATGATCTGGTTGTCCAACTCCTGGAACATGCCAGACACCATAAGCGCTGCGATGGCGCCAAACAAAAGGAAAAAAATGATGACATACACGCGAAACAATTCCCCTCCCTTTCTACTCAGAATCTCTTCAAAGTATAGTGCCTACCGCGCCTCTTCTTCAACTATCATTGCTTTCCTCAGCATATATTCAAATGTAATATCGGCAAGCTCAAACGTTTCCAGCTCAGATGGTATGTACCCTCTTTTGACCAGCTCCGTGTAGAAGAATTCTGCAATTTCCTCTGTATCAATCACCAAATCTGCTTCTTTCATTGCTTTCCGCCTCCTTTTTTATGATGTATGAACGCTGCCTTATTTTTATTACAGTTTGTCATAATGGCTTATTCCATACATATAAATGCAGTAAACGAAAAGAAAAGGGGCATGAGGCAATGAAATGGTTAAGCATTTTAGATGGACATACTTTTGATCAGGTGATGGGCCGTATCTTGAGGGGATGGTTTTATGTGATTGCTTTTTTCTGTGTTCCTTACTTTTTATTCGTGTTAGGACAAGTCTTCTTTTAACCAAAATGTTCGTTTAAACTTTCCAAAATAAAGTCCATCATATCCTTATATTCTGGGTCTTTGAAAAATTCATAGAGAATTTTATAATCATTGTAAATATCAAGAAGCTCATCCACTATAGATACAGCGAGAAATTCTAGTGATGCTTCGCTTTCTTGTTTCTCTTCTAACTGTAATAGAGCGGTTTGCACCATATCTTCCTCTATTTCTTTTGAGGTTTCTCCAACGTAATGCACAAAAAGAAGTTGATGAACAAACTGATCCATCTCATATTTTCTTAGGACAAGCGTCAAGTCTTCTTCTTCTGTTTCCAGCCATTCTCCGTCTTTTAACCTTGTCAGTTCATAAATGACATCTTCCCAGCCATCTTCAAGGTAGCGCCATATCTCAGTCCGATGGCCAATGATTTTAAATAGCTCTTTCCCGTAATCCTTTACATATACAACATCGCCAATGAGGAACTCATATTCAATGTCCAGCTTTTCTGTATCTACAATCACCCCGTCGTACTCATCGTAAAGCTGAAGTGATGTTTCAAAATAAAGCACCTCATTATGATTGACCTCATATAGATAATGTTGGTCAATTTGATGGACTTTTGTTATCGTTCCAACTGTGCCGTACATGACAACGACGACAATATCCCCTACTTTATATTTTGGTGCTTTCGCCTTCATTCTGTCTCCCCCTTGCCCGACTTTTGGTCTTAACGTATCGTATGCCGGCGCAAGGAATTCTGCATGGGCAACCACACCATGCAAAACGCCATTTTATTTCTTCATGAAAAAACCGCTTCTTCCATACGGAACAAGCGGTTGTGTGTGTTATTTTTTTTTGACTTCTACTTCGTATTGCTCAAAAGCCTCATCAAATGTCGTCATGGAGCTTAAATAGTCCCCATTTAACTCTAAATAGGCACATAGCTCATGATAATCAGTGGATGCTTTAGGAAAGCTGTGATCTTCATAAGCAGCATTTGCAAAATGACTGATTTCATCCTTCGGTTTTGGATGTCTGTACTTCATTAAATAATGGTAAAACGACTTCACCTGTTTTTCCCTCCGCGACACTCTATTTTGTTGTTATATTATACAGGAATTTGATGACTTGTATAGGCGGAGGTACAACTTATGAAGAAAAATCAAAGTAATTACGCTTTAATAACCGCTCCATGCTCATTAATTCTTCATATGAAATTTTTTCTGGAAGTTTTGTTTGATCGACTAAAATTAATTGATCTTCTATCTCTTTTACTGTCTCATCCTTCTGATACGTCATCCCGCAATGCGTGCAAGAAATCGAAGGCGTTTCCAAAATCTCAATCGATTGTGTGCCCGTGATGAGTTCCCAATAGACTGTGGTCTGTCCTGCGTTCGCTTTCTTCTCCTCACACCAATCACATGTCAGCAACGTTATTTCTCCTCCTTTACGGTTTGTTCTTTTTTGAGCTGGGCTTGATATTTCTTCTCTTTTAATTCATCTCGTTTTTCGCGTTTGTTTTTGAGCGTATCATGTTCAGGATTCGTTTCATAAGACTCTCTTCGTTTCATTCGGCTTAAATTTTCAGGCGTAAAGGATCTTGCTTCATCCTCAAATAGAGCTGTTATGCCAATGGCGGGTTCTTTCTTTTCTTCATAGATTTCATTAAAATACGCATCTGCTTGGCCTACGACGTAATGTTCCGGCTCTGGATAAGAGGTGATCACACCTTCAAAGTTACGCAGGACCACTTTCTCTGGGCTTTGAGATAATAAATAATTTGGCTGTAAGGTGATCTTACCTCCTCCGCCTGGTGCATCTACAACAAAGCTTGGCACAGCATAACCACTCGTATGTCCTCTTAAGCCTTCAATGATTTCAAGGCCTTTTGAAACCGGTGTTCTAAAGTGGCCGATCCCCTCAGATAAATCACATTGATAAATATAATAAGGTCTGACGCGAATCATGACGAGATCATGCATCAGCTTCTTCATAATTGGAACACTGTCGTTAATTCCTGCTAGGATCACCGCCTGATTACCAACAGGCACACCAGCATTGACAAGTCGCTCACACGCTTCTTTCGCTTCTTTTGTGATTTCAATGCTTGTATTAAAGTGAGTGTTCAGCCAAACCGGATGATATTTTTTTAAAATCTCACACAATTCATCTGTAATTCGCTGCGGAAACACGACCGGTGCACGTGTTCCAATTCGAATGATTTCAACGTGAGGAATGTCTCGTAAGTTTTTCAAAATGTATTCAAGCACTTGATCATTAATTAACAGCCCGTCACCGCCTGAAATTAACACATCCCGCACTTCAGGGGTTTCTCTAATATATCCAATGGCGGCATCTAATTGCTTTTTCGGCACGCCCATCCCGATCTGACCGGAAAAGCGCCTTCTCGTACAATAGCGGCAGTACATGGAGCACTGATTTGTGACAAGAAACAGCACACGATCTGGGTAGCGGTGCGTTAAACCTGGAACAGGTGAATCCTCATCTTCATGGAGCGGATCTTCGAGGTCATATTTTGTTTTATGAAGCTCCTCTGCAATCGGTACAGACTGCATACGAATTGGACATCTTGGATCGTCTGGATTCATCAGTGAGGCATAGTAGGGTGTTATGTTGAGTGGAATGGTTTTCGTGGAAATCTTCACCCCTTCTTTTTCCTCTTCTGTTAAGTTCACGACTTTTTCTAAATCTTCAAGCGTTTTGACCGTATGCGTCAGCTGCCAAATCCAGTCGTTCCACTTTTCCTCGGGTACGTCCTTCCAAAGTTCAATGTCCTTCCAATGTCGCGCAGGTTGATACAGTTTTTGATTCATATCCATTCCCCCTATCAGCATTCACTTTATACTATGCAAGTTATGTGCCAACATGGGAAAATGCCCCTATTCTTTACAAAAGGAGCTTTTCCGTCACATTCACATGTTTGAAGTGCCTACTTTTCGGCATCTGTATATTTTTTTAGTTTATACTGCAATGTTTGTCGAGGAATTTTTAAAGCGGCTGCCGTTTGCTTAATATTCCCTGCGTGCTGTCTTAAAGCTTCTTGAATCAGCGTTTGTTCAAATGACGTCACTTGACTTTTTAATGAGGACTCTGGCGGATGACTTTCTATCTGATGCGTCCGCAAATGGGCAGGGAGATATGCTGGGGTGATTTCTTCTGCTTCCTTTGGCATCATCAAGACGGCATGCTCGATCGTATGTTTTAATTCTCTGACATTCCCTGGCCACTGATGGGCCATAAATACTTGGACGGTTTCTTCAGAAAGGCGGTTGACGTTTTTAGAAAATTGCTGATGATACGTTTGAATAAAGTGGCGGGATAACAGCTGGATATCATGCTTCCTTGTGCGAAGCGGCGGGATATGAAATGATGACACATGCAGTCTATAAAATAAGTCTTCTCTTAACATTTGTTTTTTAACGGCTTCAAATGGGTCGATATTGAGGGCAGTAATCACTCTGACATTTACTTGAACCGCCTTTGCATCACCTATCCGGCGGACAACACCATCCTCTAACACACGCAGTAATTTTGTTTGAAGCGTAAGCGGCATCGCTTGCAGCTCATCAAGAAAAAGCGTACCGCCATCTGCTAACTCAAACAGCCCCTTGCGATCTATTGCGCCCGTATAACTTCCTTTGACAGACCCGAATAAAAGACTTTCAAGCAGCGATTCTGGAAGAGCAGCGCAGTTTTGCGGGATAAAGACTTGATCTTCCCGATCAGATGCATGAACAATCGCTTGTACGAGTACCTCTTTTCCTGTCCCAGTTTCCCCGAAGACCATAATCGATGAAGGATATGCAGCAGCTTTTTTCGCTTTCTCCAGCATCTCTTTTAAGTGTGGATCATTTGTTAAAAATGAAGAAAAATCGAGCATTTGAGTGGTCTCTGCGGCACCATCCGTTCGTTTTTTTTGATCTAAACGATTCGAAAGCGCCGACAGCTTCGACACATCCTTCGCTACTTCTACCGCCCCAATTAACTTGCTGCCTTCCATAATGGGCAGTGTGGTGTTGACGGTCTCAATTTTTTCTCCATTTTTATTCAAATAGGTTTGCAACGAATGATAAATGGGTTTTCCTGTTCTAAGTACATGCATGAGTGTACTTGTCTTTTCAGTTAATGAAGGATACACATCCAGTATGTACTTGCCAATCACCTCTTCTTTCGCTAAACAGTCGAACTTCGCTGCATTATGATTATAAAAGATGGTGACCCCTTGATCGTCTACAACGTGAATCGCTTCATCGATGGCTTCTAAAATTAATTCAAACCAATCCGCTCTTTCGACAACCTTCCCCACTATTTCCCCCTCACTTTCTATGCCAAAAATCCGGCACTGTATTGCCCAATTTTCAGCGGCTTGATGATATTCAACGTGTTCCCCTATCCTTTTCACGTTTCGCTTTTTCCTTTCGATCTCCTGCTTTTTTCGTCAATTCTAAAAAAAGCACCCCTCTTAGGAGGAGTGCTTTCGCCCTGACGTTTGATAAAGAGACAAGTCAAATTCCTGAAGAGACTCCATATACAGCGGCACAATTGGCTTTCCTTCTTGAAAAAATGTAAATTGAGAAGGTTGTAGTTTGATTGGCTGATGGTAAAACGCAAATATTTTCACTACCTCGGGGACAATTCGGCAAAAGGTATCATGCACAAATAAATAGACATCTTGTTTCCATTTAAACAGCCGTCTATTTGGCGGGCTGAATATAGGAGATACTTGAATGATCTTGCCATCCTTAAACGTCTCCAGCTGCTGTTTTGTGACCGTGTATATCTCCTTTTGATGAAACTGAAAATATTGCACATCACGTCTTGAAGCAAACCGTCTTTTTGTCTGATGTTCAATATAATAAAATGTTCTGCCGTTATCTGCGGTGACGACTGTATAATTTGGGACTGTCAGCGGCTCGTTCATTTCATATTTCATCGTACATAAGGAAGGAACACGAATCGCACGCCTGTTCTTTTCATTCACCCAGCGCTTGTCAATGCGATGAAGATATCCGCTAGCGATTTGATAATAAGCGCCTTCTCTTTCAATCACAGCTCCGTCAATTAAATCGTAGGGCATACTCGCAAACATATGATGGAATGATTGTGGCGTTTTATATGTGGTATCAAGTACTTCTTGTAATGGAAAGAACGCAGCAAAATGATTCAGTCTCATCCAAAACACAGAGTCAGCATGATGCCAATGTTTTGGTTCGTCGGCCCAGTATTGTCCGTATTTTTCATGAATAAGCGAAAGCAGCCGGCTTCTATGCATAACAGAGCAATGGTCGACTTGAAAGGATGCATGCTCCAACACTTGATCTGCTTCTCGAACGAAGCTCGCCGTTTCCACCAAATGCTGATTCACATGCACGACACGCTGCGAGGAATAGACGATATCTATGTGAGGCTTCGATTGAAAAACCTCGACCATTTTCTCTAAACGATCTTTTCTGTAGACTGTATCATCAGTTACATAACAAACCAGCTCACCTGTTATACGTGTTAATGCTTCATTAATTAGCGTTGCATAACGTACAGTCTTCAGCCGGTTTGCAGGATGAATTTGATGAGAATACAATTGAATGCGTTTATCCACTAAATAAGGCTGCATCTTTTGGATCGTTTCTTGTTCAGAGCCATCATCCATGATCAAAAGCTCCCAATGCTGATACGTTTGTTCTACCACACTCTTTAGCACACGTTCAATGAAATCAGGTTTGTTGTAGCTTGTTAATATCACTGATACTTTCATGACCATTATCCTTTTTTAAATAGATTAAAAAGCCCCCCAGCTGACAATGTTCACATAAGGAACACTTACTCTTAGCTGATTTGTCGCATTTTTAAAGACTGCTACTGAGTCAAACAATTGTACGACAACCACGTTTTGCAGCACATCTCCATTGACTAAATGAACACGCGGCAGCGGAATGCCGAGCTCAAGCCACGGGCGCAGCAATTCTTTAATCTCTGACGCACTCCCTTCCTCACTTTCCTCTAAAAGATGAAGAAGAAGTATAATCAACACAACTTCAAGTATTCCTTCTGTTTCTAGTAATTCTTCGTTCCAGCCATTTAATAGTTGTTCAAATTCCATTCAGATTCCCTCTTTCTTCTCGTTTGATCTTTACTAGAGTATGAGGATCACTTCATTTAGCATCAGCATTTGAAAACATTTTTCAAAAATGTGTGAAGTCATTAAATGAAAAAAAGAACAAGGAATGAGCATTCTGCTTATACCAAAAAAAGAGAACGGCATATACATAGTGGTGTGTTTGAATGGATGAAGAAAGGATGGGGAAAACATGAGCGAAAAGCGTGCCGAATTAAAAAAAGAGCTATTAAAGCTGTTTTTCAAACCGCTTAGTCATGCGTTAACAGTTAATCTCGAAGAAGGAGGAGTTCAAGTGGAAGAAAAATTGAACGATTTATTTAGTGAGGTAGCTGCTGAAGCATCACCTTCAGATTCTGCTACAACACTCGACGTATCTCAACCAGCAAGATGGATTTTCGCAAGACTTGCACCTGGAACAGTCATTAGCATTGTCATGGACTCAGGTGACTTAATCGGACCCGTTCAATTCGTATCATTCGATGCTTCAACAGGTGTTGTTTTCGTCACACAAGAAAGCTCTGTGACACCTACGGGCTCTGCAACGACTCTATTAGATGTAGATAAAGTAGAAAGTGTTACGTTCACATCTTAATGTGAGAGGGCCATCATGAAGCTTCTTTATATCAGCTCTGGCTACGGTGGAATCTATCGGATGTTCGATCAATGGATAGAAGATAGCTTCATTGATTCCCCCTTTTCATGCGTCAAGGTGGAAAGGGAAACTCTACCCGCTCATATGCACAAAATCCGGACATTTTCTCCGGATTTTGTTTTCATGATGATCGGTGATCATATTCCAACAGAACTGCTTCATCAATTCAAACAAGAAAAGATCCCCGTTGTACTGTGGATGACAGAAGACCCTTTTTATATAGATGTGTCAGCTGCATGTGTAAGTGATGCACAGCTGATCTTAACGATTGACGAAGGTGCTTTGTCATTTTACAAACAACTGGGCGCTGATCACACGCACTACTTTCCCATTCCAACCAATACACACGTATTTCAGAAAAAAAAATCACCACATGAGTCGTGCATCTATGACATTGCACTCATTGGCTACCCTTATCCAAACCGCATCAAAGCCATCAATACACTCTTACATCAAAACAAATGGCGCATTCTCGTAGCAGGAAAAGAGTGGCATCGCGTGTTGAATAAATCACGCAGACGATATCGTGATCTCTCACTGATGACCCACTGGCTGAGTCCCGAGCAGATGGCAAACATCTATCAAACATCAGCCATTGTTCTGAATCCGCACAGGCCCGCGCAATTTGCCTATAATCAAAACAAAGCCAATGTTCAAAATATGAGCCTCAACAACAGAGCATTTGATATCGCTGCAAGCGGAGGCTTTCAGTTGACAGATCTACAACCGTCACAGGCATTTTCAAGCTTCGCTTTTTACACACATGAAAACGATTTGATTAAGCAGGTCGAGCACTATGTAACAAACCCTCAACAAAGACAGTCGGTTGCAGAGAACAATTACGAGCAAGTCGTTCGCTGGAACACATTTGATACGCTGCCTTACAGACTTTATGAAATAGTCAAAAGCGCCCTATGACCGGGCGCTTTTTCTAATTGCCATCATCTTATGCCGTTCCTTCTGCATCTTGCCGAGCCAATAAATTCTTCTCTGCCTTTTTCCGATCTTCCTCACTTTTCACAACAAGCGATTGCGCATGATCCATCATATATGCACCAACAGATCCTTCTAAAAAGGAATGAATGCATTCTTTTGCATATGGAACATGAAACGCATAGACAGCTCCATTTAAACGTCCATACGTATAAGGGTGCTCCTGAGTTGGTACAAAAAAATAATGATTGTCCTTATACAGGCTGGCTTCATTGGTGTCATGAAGTGTCCAAGTTTCATTTGGATTTTCTAACGCCTCTGTAAAAGAAGCCGCACAATCATATCCACCCTCTACTAGAAGCTGTAAGCAGTTCTCAATATCTGCCGTCTGCCTTAGTGGTGATGATGGATGCAAATACAAAACAATATCAAACGTCTTTCCCTCTCGTTCTAAATAAGCAAGTGCATGCTTCACAGCTACTAAAGAAGGTGTTTGTTCCGTCACATGTGTGCTTGGCAGTTCAATCACATTTGCTCCGTAGTGAGATGAAATGATTTGAGTATTCACATCCTCTGAAGATACGATGACTTCATCTAATTCAATCATTTGTAATAATGGCTGAATGGTCCAATAGATCAGCGGCCGCTCCGCCAATACGCGAATGTGTTCAGCATGATGTTCCTGCTTGCTGCTAAAAGCTGGTATCATAGCTAAAATACGATTTCCCCTATACATGTATGATCTTCTCCCCTCGCGCAGCTCAGTATCAGAGAATAAATTCTGAGAGCTGAACTGATCACCGTACTGAAGTTCTTCAGGTGCCTCGCTATTCTACTTAATCTTCTATCTCTACATATTCTATTAAGTCGTCAAGCAGATGGTTATAATTGGTTCACCTAATTTATGCATGAAGTGGTTCTTTTCCTCAAACGTCTTCCACTCTTTCACATATGATGCAAAGTAGAGAAATGAGAGTTGGGGGATTAGATATGTCCAAACAAATAGAAACGAGTTTGAAGACCTTTTTTCGTGACAAAATCATCTTGGTCACAGGCGGTACGGGTTCGATTGGCCGGCAGATTGTGAAAAAATTAACAGCCTGCTCTCCTAAAAAGGTCATTGTCTTCAGTAAAGATGACAGTAAACAATACATGATGAAAAATGAATATGCGGCAAATCCAGAGGTTGTATTTGCACTTGGAGATGTGAGGGATGCCAGCCGCGTCAGGCAGCTTGCCAAAGGGGTAGATATCATCTTCCATGCAGCTGCACTCAAACAAGTACCCACCTGCGAAGATAATCCGTTTGAAGCTGTCCAAACCAACATCATCGGCGGACAGCATGTCATTGAAGCAGCACTTGAACATGAAGTTTGTCATGTTGTCAACATTTCAACCGACAAAGCGGTTTCTCCGACAAATGCCATGGGAGCTACAAAATTAATTTCAGAAAAATTGTTTTTTCAAGCGAATGAAAGTATTTCAAATCAGAAAACGAGGTTTTGCTCTGTCCGGTTTGGCAATGTGCTTGGATCAAGGGGTTCCGTCATCCCCATCATGCTTCAACAGTTGTTAAATGAACAACCTCTAACTGTAACTGATCCTAAGATGACACGCTTTTTTATGTCTATCGAAGAAGCTGTATCTCTCACGCTTGAAGCAGCTATCATGATGAAAGGCGGCGAAACATTCATCCTCAAGATGGAGTCATTACAGCTGGCTGATCTATTGAAAGCATTTCATGAATATGCCGGTCTGATCAATGTTCCTTCTCCTGATATTCTCGTTGTCGGAAAAAGACCTGGAGAAAAACTTCACGAGGAGCTCACATTCCCTCACGAGGCAGATGCACTGTTTGAACATGAACAATTTTATGCCATTTTACCAAGACCACATCTTCACCCTCATTTTCAAAAAGTTCATTTGACCCATTACACATCAAACGAAGCACCGCTCATTACAAAAGAGAAGCTGTTTCACATCATTGAACAATTACATCATACCCACCATAAAAAATAAAAAAATCGTCACACGGAAGCAGCTGACTTCCATGTGACGATTTTTAAAATCAATTATTGAAAGATGTGTTTCAAATGACCATAGCCTTCTTTTTCAAGATCATCCTTCGGGATAAACTTTAAAGCGGCAGAATTAATACAATACCTTAGACCGTTTGGCCCTGGGCCGTCAGGGAATACATGACCAAGGTGAGAGTCGGCCGTCTTACTGCGAACTTCAGTCCGCACCATGCCATGGCTCGTATCTACTTTCTCTTCTACCTCTTGATCTTCAATCGGCTTTGTAAAACTTGGCCAGCCGCAATGGGCATCAAATTTATCTAAAGAAGAAAACAATGGCTTGCCTGAAATGATATCTACATAAATGCCCTCTTCCTTATGATCCCAAAATTCATTTTGAAATGGCGGCTCAGTGCCATTATTTTGCGTCACTTCGTACTGCATTCGGTTTAATTCTTTGATGCGCTGCTCTTTTTCGTTAGCCATTATTTATCACTCCAATGAGATTGAATAAAACCTGCTCTGCCCGAACCGACATGGTATCGTTCGTAGTGCATTTTGTTCTTTTTATAATAATGCTGATGATATTCCTCAGCAGGATAAAAAGGACCAGCTTCTAAAATTTCTGTCACGATTGGCTTTTGGAAAATTCCGCTTTGGCTCAGCTGCTCTTTTGATGTTTCTGCAAGTTGCCTTTGTTTTTCATTGTGGACATAAATCCCTGTACGGTAGGACTCTCCTCTATCACCAAATTGTCCTCCATCATCTGTTGGGTCTATTTGCTGCCAATATAGTTCTAATAGCTTCTCATACGGAAAAACGTCTGGATCAAAGGTAATTTGAACGGCTTCTCTATGGCCTGTCGTATTTGTACATACTTCTTCATAGGTTGGATTCACTGTATGTCCGCCAGTATACCCTGATTCAACTTTGATAATGCCTGGCTGTTCATCAAAAGGTTTAACCATACACCAGAAACAGCCTCCAGCAAATGTGGCTAATTCTTGTTTTTCAGACATATTAGTGCCCCCTTCATTTAAAAAATGGTATCATCATATTATAACATGATAAAAAATAATGAAAATGATACGACTTGTATACCTAAAAACAAATGAAAGCATTCTGTCGTATCTTAAAATATAATGGGGGTTTAATGATTGGAACAAAGAAAACAAATGATGTATGAAATGGATACTTTACTGAGAACCGTATTTAAGCAAATACGTTATGAAATTAACAGCTTGCTTGAAAACGAATTATCTCGGAATGAATTTCTCATTTTAAATCTGCTGCGTGAACAAGGCGCAAAAAAAGTAACGGAATTCGCCTCAATTCTCGGTGTATCAGCAAGCCATATTACAGCTGTAACCGACACGCTTGTAGAAAAAGGCTGGATCACTCGTATCCGTTCAAAAGAGGATCGACGCATCATCAAAATCCACTTAACCGATAAGGGTAAGGAAATTACTGAGCATTTTGAGAAAAAGAAAACAGAATACTTCATGGAACGATTTGAATCATTTGATGATGAAGAACTGAAAACGATGATCAAATTATTTAAAAAGCTGGATAAAAGTCAAAAGGATTAAGCATAGATTTTAGCGTGGAGGACATGCTACGGATAAAAAGGTGGAATGAACCATGACAAGTCCATATCTTTGTCCGAACTGCAAAACCAACAGAACGCGTTTTAATCTCATCGAGCAGCATTCAGAACCTGTGAAACTTGATCCAGCAACTGGAGCTATTGTCGAAACATATGAAGGAGATCAGCTTTCTCCTTTTCACATGGACTATCAAGGACCGAAAATCAAAGTCCAGTGCGGCGTTTGCGGATTAATCGAGGATGAAAAAACGTTCATTAAGTTGGCTGAATATCATCAATATTCATCTCCTTCTTAATACGAGAGCCTGACACTTTTTGTCAGGCTTTTTTCTATGTTTCTTTTGCCTATACAGATCGTCCCTTTCTTGCATACGCTACAAAAAACACATTGCAGAGAAAGAAGGGATAAAGACGTGCAGCAGCTCTACGAGATGAATCAATTTCTATATCGTCCATTAGCTACCTTTCCCCCATACCATCCGAGAAACACCATTTCCAAAGCTGTTATTCGATTATTTCACGCTGCACCGGATTTAAGTGAGCTTGCTGTATTTGTAAATCAGCAGCCAATCCAAAAAAAGCTGCCATACGGTCAGCTGTCTGCTTATATGGAATGGGATGAGGGTGTTTATGAGATAGAAGTATTCAAGCTGGCTACAAAAGAAAGAATTCTTTCTTCTCGTATGATGATTAATGGAAACGAGACTTACACGCTATGTATCACAGGAGCTCGTACCGGCTTTGCGCTGCTCACAGAAAAGCAAGACTCGCTGATTAAGCAAGAAGAGCTATCAGCACTCACGTTTATCCAGCTGTCACCAGACCTCCCTTTCATTGATATATATGAACGAGATCAAGGCATGTTATCAAAGGAACTCGGATATGTGAACGGCACCCAAACCCACCACTTCTCTCCGAATAAGTATCACTTTGAATTAAAAGCTGCCGGTACTCAAAGTGTACTGCTTGATATTCCGAAAGTTCACCTGCAAACAAAGCGGGCCTATCTTATTTTACTTCATGGATTTGCAAACGGAGAGCCAGAGCTAATGGCAAAAGTCGTCTTGTCTCACCAAATGTAAAAAGAGCCTTTCCAAATGGAAAAGGCTATTTACGAGACATCTTCAGCTTTTTCTTGTTTTTGAAAATCAAAAGCAAGAATCATGGTACCTAAAAATAATGCACAATAGGCGATATTTAAGTAAAACTGGTCGATATTTTCTGCTTTTAAATGAGAGGCAGCTGTCATGCCAAAGTATGCAGCAAATAAGAGCGACAGTAAACTAAAATATTGATAGACTCGCTTCATAGTTTCACTCCTGACTTACACGTTCTATTGCTTTGGATGATAATATGAGAATTCAATTTCATCATTCTCAAGATCAATTTTGTTCGCTTTGACATACATATCATTCGTCAGCGGCATTTCTGAAAGGCGCACTTCCACCGTTTTTTGGTCTGGTTTCACATGAACGAAATCAGGCAGTTCATAGAATTGACCCATGTAGCTTAAAACAAAACTGATTGGGATGCTTAATTGTCCAATTGAAAAGTCATCTACTTTCAGCAGAACATCCCCATTATCTTCAACAGATGGTGTAAATGATACATTTGCATTAATCGTTGAAGAAAACGCTTTGATTGCACCTGTTACTTTCACATCTTGGTCAATCGCAACATGAAAGTCGGGCATATCGCTTGATCCTTGGTTTTTCAAATAATCATTGACAAAGCTGGTAAGCGACTCTTTTGAACTAGAAATGTTAAAAGCATACTCGCTGTTCACTTCTTTTTTCGAAGCGGATTGATCGCTCGGCAGCAGCATAAAAATACCGCATACAAGAACAATCAATAGATTAATTGACAGTAAAATAAAAAATAAACTCTTCCATTTTTTCATCTTTTCACCCTATTCCTTCGGCAGTCCTTCTTTTTTCACTTCTGAGAATAAACGATTTGCCATAAGAGAGTACCCCTTTTGGTTTGGGTGGAAATCATCATCTGCCAGTAATTTTTCATCTTTATCATCTTCAAATAAATCTGCTACATCGATCATATCAGCATTGCCGTCTTTTTTTAGTTCTTTTTCGGCAGCAGCATTCCAGTCTTTGACGACCTCATCAATATCTCTCAGCTCAGACAAGCTGAATTTAAAAGGATTGTACATACTGACATACATGATCTTTGCATGGTCATTATGCTCTCTTAATTGAGCAAGAATGGTCTTAAAACGCTCTTCAAAAGGACCTTGCTCTTTTTGAAAAGGAGCAAATGTCAAGTTGAGCACATTTTGTCGGACGACATGCATTAAGTCATTTCCGCCGATCGTAAAGAAAATATAATCAGCGTCTTTCAGTCCATCCTGCACTTTTTTTTCTTTTAATCTTTTTAATAAATCTACCGTTCTACTGCCTTTAATGGCATAGTTTTTTAATGTAACAGACTGTACACCGTCCACCGCTTCTATCTTGTCACGGGTGATGCCGGCATACCCTTTTTTATTTTGATCTCCGATTCCTTCTGTTAAGGAATCTCCAACCGCTGCGATCGTAATATGTTCTTTTACGTTTTGTGTGTCTTCTAGTTTATCCTTTA
Source organism: Bacillus sp. FSL R5-0397 (assembly GCF_038593395.1). Lineage (NCBI taxonomy): Bacteria > Bacillati > Bacillota > Bacilli > Caryophanales > Bacillaceae > Bacillus > Bacillus sp. FSL R5-0397. The sequence continues at coordinate 1,953,699 of NZ_CP151992.1, forward strand.
TGCCAGCCTCTTGCGCGGAACATGCAGAAAGAACAAAAGCTAGAGACATCACAATCAAAATCAAACGAGCCTTCAAACGATGATGTCCCTCCTTTTTCTGATTAAAAAAGTGTATCATGTTTTCGCTCATTTGAACATCCTTATGCTAGCTTCGATTCAGTGTTTTGATGTCCTTGATGATTTCATCATATGGCGTATTTTGAACACCATCATAGTTTTTCATCACTTTTCCTTCTTGATCAACGAGGAAAAACAGAGATTGGTGTATCACTTGGTCTTCGTCTTCAGGTTTTTTCACAATCGTCTTAAAGCTTTTCATTGCAAATTTTTCAATCGCTGACTGCGAGTAACCAGTGAGAAAATCCCAATTTTTAAAGGATAATGGATATGCTTTTGCAAATTCCTTTAGCTTTTTCGGTGAATCCACCTCTGGGTCGACGCTAAATGAAATGATGTGCGCATCCAATTTTTCCTCTTTTAACCGTTTTTGTAGCTCTGTCATATGTGCGGTCATCGGCGGGCAAATCGTTTCACAGCTTGTGAAAATAAAATCTGCCACCCAGACTTTCCCCTTTAAATCGTCGAGCGACACCTTTTGACCATCCTGGTTTTGATACTCAAACGGCTGGATTTGATAATTTAACGCATCCTTGATTTGTCCATTTGAACATGAGACTAAAAGAAGCACGCTTATGATCGTAAGCGCACCAAATAAGGCTCCCCTTTTTGTATACATGACAATTACATCCCCTTTTCAATCAATCGGTATAAAAAGTAAAGCCTATAGCGCCCTTACCAGTATGACAGGAAATAATCGGTGTTGTATAAGCGATGTCAACTAGTGCATCAGGTGTGTGATCAAGCAGTGCTACTTTAAGCTTTTCTGCAAGTTCTAATGCGTCTGCATGTGCAATCCCAATTGCCTGAACGGTTTTCCCTTTCACCGCCTGTACATACTGTTTTGTCAAATAGCGGACAAGAGCGGAGTAACTTCTCACATTCGCTTCTGGTGTGTATATGCCGTCTGTTAAGCTGGCAATTGGTTTAATATGAAGAAGTGAACCGATCAGCGCCTTTCCTCTTCCAATTCGTCCACCTTTCACGAGATTTTCTAATGTATCGATTGTGACAAATAGCTTTGTTTTAAGACGAATTTTGTCCATTTCTTTGAGGATGTCATCACGGCTTGCCCCTTTTTTTGCAAGCTCTGCTGCTTTGGTGACTTGAAACCCTAAACCATAGGAAATAAAATTCGAATCGATGACAGTGATATTTCCGTCTACCATTTTAGAAGCGCTTTCAGCAGTTTGAACCGTACCACTCATCCCACCAGTTAAATGGATACTAATAACTTCGCTTCCATCTGCCGTCAGTTTTTCATATAATTCGACGAATTGACCGATCGCAGGTTGAGACGTTTTCGGCAGTTCCTCAGCGGCCTCCATTTTTTCAATAAATTCATCTGGTTGTATGTTCACTCGGTCAATATAATCAACCCCAGAAATGGAGATATTGAGCGGAATGACATGAATGGAAAGATCATTGATTTTTTCTTGCGGAAGGTCCACAGTTGAATCTGTTACAATTTTAATTTGTTTCACTATCGTCTCATCCTTGCTGTCTTAGTCTTTACATATGATATTACCTTATTTCGTGCATACTTGAAAACAACTGTCAGAACGTTTTTGAAATTGTCACATTTTCTTCTTTTCATGTAAAAAATCCTTGCCAAGATGAGTAGCCGCCATTTGAAAATGGCCGCTCACTCTCTTTGGCAAAGATTCCAATTTACGCATTGTGTTTTAGTGTAGGCTCTTGGTAGATCTGTTCATATGTGCTCCACTTGACGTTACGTTTCACATCCTCCCTGAAAGAGTACACATGCCTCTTTCCCTTAGATACATAGACTTTTTTCAAGAAAGCTTCAAGTCTAAAGGTGAGCATGAAACCATAGGATTCATCTCCCTTTAAAACAGGGACTTCTGTTACCTTGATCTGAGCTCCATCCATCCGTCTAAAACATATTGTTTTGAGCAGCACAAACGATCAATCCTCTTTTCCAATTATCTGTTAAGCCTAAATAAATAGGTGGAATAAATCTTGATCTTTATTCACTTCAACATAGTGGAAGCCTTTTTTATTCATTCGGTCAATCAGCGCTGCATAGTCATCTCTTTCTTTCAATTCGATCCCAACAAGCGCAGGTCCTTTGCTTCGGTTATTCTTTTTCGTATATTCAAAGCGTGAGATATCATCATTTGGCCCTAACACTTCATCTAAAAATTCCCTGAGAGCACCTGCTCTTTGCGGAAAATTAACGATGAAATAATGCTGGAGTCCTTCATAAATCATGGAGCGTTCTTTGATTTCTTGCATTCGGCCAATGTCATTATTGCCTCCGCTGACAATACAAACGACATTTTTGCCTTTAATCTCCTCGCGATGGGCATCTAAAGCCGCGATCGGTAACGCACCCGCTGGCTCAGCTACAATTGCACATTGATTATACAGCTCTAAAATGGTTGTACATACTTTTCCTTCTGGTACAAGACTAATCTTATCGACAACAGACTGAAGCGACGTAAACGTCTTTTCGCCAATCCGCTGAACCGCTGCTCCATCTACAAACTTATCTATTGAATCAAGTGTGACAACCTCGCCTTTCTCGTGGGAAGCATGAAGTGAGGCGGCACCAAGCGGCTCGACTGCAATAATTTCTGTTTCTGGTGCGATATTTTTCATATACGTGCCAACGCCAGATAACAAACCTCCGCCCCCAACACTTGCAAATAAAAAGTGAGGCTCCACTTCGATATCATTTAATATTTCTACAGCAGTTGTTCCTTGTCCTGCCATGACATCTAAATCATCAAACGGATGGATAAATTCCCGCTTTTCCTTATCTCCGCATTTGACTGCTTCATGATACGAATCATCAAAGGTATCTCCGGTTAAGATAATGTCAACATATTCTTTTCCGAAAAGCTCCACTTGCGATACTTTTTGCCTTGGTGTGGTAGCAGGCATAAAGATTTTCCCGTGGATACCTAAATATTTGCAAGAATAGGCAACGCCTTGTGCGTGATTTCCTGCACTGGCACAAACAATGCCGTTTTCTAGTTTTTCTTTTGGCAACTGGCTCATTTTATTAAAAGCGCCTCTTAATTTAAAAGAACGAACAACTTGCAGGTCCTCTCTTTTTAAGTAGACATTACATTCATATCGTTCAGAAAGTCGCTCATTTTTTTGAAGTGGTGTATGAATCACTACATCCTTCAAATTTTGATGGGCTTTTAAGATGTCTTTCACTTGAATTAGCGTGTTTTCTTTGAGCAACGGTTTCATGTACAAGATCCTTTCTCTTTAACCTTATTTAATTTGTCATTATAACATGAATATTCAAAAAATAAACCAATAGATCATGGATCGGAGATAAATTTCATGAACTTTTTCGTTTTTCTATACATTTGTTCTAATTGGGTGTTATAATAAAACCAATTAGAACCAAAAGAAAGGAATCGCTCGATGACCACACATCCGTTTGCTAATATATATGGAGAACACCAAGATATAAAACACGCCATTCATTTGGCAAAACAATTCACGAAAAACGATCAGCCTGTGTTGATCACAGGTGAAATTGGAACAGGCAAATCACGCTTTGCACAAGAAATGGCCCATTCATTTGCTGCGCAGGCTTCGATGAAATATATCTATTGCCCCATTGTAGATGAAGTGACTTTGCAGGAAGCATTTACTCATGCGGCAAATCATGTGCTTTATTTAGACGAAGTCAGCGCACTCAGTATTCCTATGCAGCATCAGGTCATTCGTTTTCTCGAAGATTCTCCTGCAACAAAAATCATTGCTTCTTCGTCTTTATCATTAGAGGCGATGAGCGTTTCGTCCAGTTTTTTACCTGAGCTGTTTTATCGGCTCAATGTGCTTCATATCCCTCTCCCGCCTTTAGAAGATCGAAAAACAGATATTCCTATTTTAACCGCTGCTTTCTTTCAAGAACTGAACATGACGCCTGATATCGACTCAAGTGTGTGGGAAGTCTTACAGCAATATTCGTTTGAAGGGAATGTCCAGGAGCTCAAAAATATCGTTCATTATGCAGCTGCGATCCTCGAAGGGCAAACAGTTTTCTTGCATCACTTGCCACCTTTTGTATTATTACCTCAACAAACAGCTGGTAAAGGAAAAAAAGAAGAACACCAGCTCACGCTTATGGAGAAACAAGAATTTGTTTTCTTACTCGAAGCCATTAAGTCTCTAAATGAAAAAGGAGAAGCAGCCAGCAGGCGTATCTTGTCTGAGTTAAGCAAACAAGGCGACATCCCGCTGACCCCTCAGCAAGTCAGGAGTCGATTAGATGATCTTGAGAAAAAAGCCTATGTGACGAAAGGGAAAGGCAGAGCTGGAACGAAGATTACACTTGAAGGTCTCTCATTTCTGAAGTCGCTTGATGGTTATATACCGGTTCAATAAAGGAGGACATCCATTGTTTACTGTAAAAGAAGAAATTGCCAACGCAATTACACATGGCATTGGCGTCATTTTATCCATTCCCGCCATTGTTTTTCTCGTTTTATTCGCTGTTCAATACGGTACTGTCACTGACATTATTAGCTTTTCGATATTTGGCGCGTCGATGCTGCTGCTTTATTTAAGCTCTACTTTGCTTCATAGCATTCGGCACAAAAAAACAAAAGATGTATTCGAAATCCTTGATCACTCTGCGATTTATGTATTGATTGCTGGTACATATACGCCATTTTTGCTTGGCCCATTAAAAGGCGCACTTGGCTATACTCTTCTTGCAATCGTATGGGCGCTTGCTGCAGGCGGTATCGTTTTTAAAATCTTTTTCGTCAAACGGTTTATCATTGTATCCACCCTTGTTTATTTATTAATGGGCTGGATGATTATTATCGCAATTAAACCTCTGTACGTTCAATTAACAGGAGCTGGATTCAGCCTCTTACTATTAGGCGGTATTTTGTATTCAGTCGGAACGATCTTTTATATTTGGCGGAAAATTCCCTATCATCATGCGATTTGGCACAGCTTTGTTCTCGGCGGAAGTGCATCCATGTTCTTCTGCATTCTATTTTATTGTGTCAACATCCCAGCATGATCAAAAAACCAGCATCCACATTCGGATGCTGGTTTTTTCTATGCGCGCTTTTGTGCGTAATCACTCATCTTGACCGGTGCTTTTATATGGATATCGACATTAACTGGACGAAGTCTTTTGACGATCTTCCCTGTTAAAAGACGGTCTGTGCCGCTTGTTTCAACCGGAACAAGTGAGCAGTTACATTCTTCAGCAAGCGTTTCTGCCATGACACGATACTGTTCAGAAAGCAACAGACTCTGGCCAGATAGAACTCTTTCTCTTGCTTCTTCTAATAACGCCTCATCAGATTGATTCTGCTTGATCACCGCCATCTTCTTCAACCATTGTTTTAAGATGGGATAGCGAAACAGATTCGGTTTTGCCATAAAAGCAAATGGCTTCTCTAAGTGACCAATCAGCAATGTCGTCGTCACTGGGTGATGTGCTTCTGTGACATAAATAACAGGACCATCTGGCAGCTTTTTTTGCTGATGAATGGTCATGACCGATCCTGATTGATCAATACACCCTCTGGCAAACCTTTTTGCATGCTCATGGATGAGATGCATTCGTTTCGTATAGGAAATGCGTGGATCTGTTAATTCATGATCATACAAATGCCTTATACTTTTAAAAAAGGATACAACAACATAAATCGTTAAAAACCAATAACGAAACAACCGTACTCCTCCTACTCACTTATCCTTCTTTTCTGTCATAGACGACAAATTCATAATTGTAGGGGTTCTTTTCGTCACGATGGCCTTTTTCACGTGATACAATCGTCCAATTCTCTTCATCGTAATAAGGGAAGAAACGGTCGCCTTCAAATGAATGATGGATGTGCGTGATATATAGACGATCTGCGTATGGCATCATTTCCTCATACAGCTTAGACCCGCCAATGATCAATAATTCTTCCTCGGTCTTCGCAATGTTTAAAATATCATCGATTGAATGAACTACCTCGCATCCTTCAGCTTGAAAAGAAGAACTTGTGGTTAACACGATATTCCGGCGGTTAGGCAGTGCTCGTCCAATTGATTCAAACGTTTTTCTGCCCATGACAATGGTATGGCCACTTGTGACTTTTTTAAAATACGCTAAATCAGCGGGTAAATGCCAAGGCATTTGATTATCTTTGCCAATGACTCTGTCTTTTCCTGTCGCCACTATCATGGAAATCATACACTGACTTCTCCTTTAATATGCGGATGTGGATCATAGTTCTCAAGCACAAAATCATCAAACGTAAAATCAAAAATACTTTTGACATCTCTAGTGATGCGAAGCTGCGGAAGTGTGCGCTCCTCACGCTCTAACTGCATTTTGACCTGCGGAAGATGATTTTGATAAATATGAGCATCTCCTAGCGTATGAATAAACTCTCCTGGCTCAAGGTTTGTCACTTTGGCAATCATCATCGTTAGAAGTGCATACGAAGCAATATTGAAAGGCACACCTAAAAAGATATCTGCCGAACGTTGATAGAGCTGGCACGATAATTTACCGTTTGATACGTAAAATTGAAACAAGCAATGACAAGGAGGCAGCGCCATCTGATCAATTTCTCCTGGATTCCACGCACTGACAATCAATCTTCTCGAATTAGGATGATTCTCAATATCATGGATCAGCTTGCTGATCTGATCTACTGTCTCTCCGTCTCCACTCGCCCATGATCTCCACTGCGCACCATACACACGCCCTAGCTCTCCATTTTCATCTGCCCATTCATTCCAAATACGGACACCATTTTCTTGAAGATATTTGACATTTGTATCACCTTTTAAAAACCACAGTAACTCATGAATGATTGATTTCAGGTGTAATTTCTTTGTTGTTAATAAAGGAAACCCTTCCTGTAAATCAAATCTCATTTGGTAACCGAACGTGCTGATAGTGCCTGTTCCTGTTCTGTCACCTTTTTCATCCCCGTGCTGTAATACATGACGGCATAACTCTTTGTATTGTTTCATTTTTTTCATCCTTTATTTATGTTCTTGTTGTAGTTTACCTTATTTCTGCTTTTGTTGAAACCAAAAAAACATGTCTGCAAGATGAGCAGACATGTTTTTTTTATGCTTGATTCACTCGATCCTGCTCTTCGTCCTTAATATCTTGGTGAGAGTGAGCTATGCGACTTGCTGCTGCAGCGGCAAGCGCAGCGACAAGGTCATCGAGGAAGGTGTGTACTTCACCAGGACGACCTTCATCTAATTCTCTAATAATACCAAATTTCTCTTTGTCTAGATAACCGAAGTTGGTCAAACCGATTGATCCATATACATTGACAATGGAAAGCGGAATAATCTCATCAATTCCATATAGCGGTTCATCTGTTTCAACTAAATGCTGCAAAGGTTCTGGCAAAAGCTTTTTTTCTGCCAGCTGATCAAGAGCAAGTCCTGTCAAAACTGCGTGGACAATTTCCCTTTTATTCAGCACTTTTTCAACATTTTCAATGCAGACACTAAGTGGAAGATTTGGGTTGTATTTCTCTTGGAGTTTCAGCACAATGTGTGCAATATCTTCTATTTTTACTCCACGCTCGTTTAACATCTGTTTTGTAATGCGAACCATTTCGTTCATTGTATACTTTTTCAATTGGCATGACATCTCCTTCTAGTGGCTCATCCAGCTCGGCGGGGTGTTTTTATCCCAGTAAATATTACCGAGTTCATGATGCGTCTGGAATCCATCTTCTGCTGTATGGTAGTGAAAGTTAAACCAATATCCGCTGTGAGGCGGCTGATCTCTCCTGACATGAAAACGAAGCAAATCTTCTCCAGTCTTTCTATTATAAATGTGGAAGATTTTTTCCCCATTTCCGCTTGAAGGCTGATCAGTTAAAACAACATCTTGAAATTTTTCGTCATCTTTGAAATTTGTTAAAAAGTCGGTTAACACTTGTTCAATTTTTGGTTGAATCTCTTCTCTATACTCGTCCTCAATGACAGGTGTGATTTTACGACCAAATTTGAGAAAGGATTGGTTTTCTGCACTTGATAGAACCTCTTGCTTATATTGCTCAAAGGGGTCTACCCGCTCTTTGTTGTCTTCTTGCGATAATTCCCAGCTGCGCGTATCATCTGATGTATCATAAACTGCTGTATAAGGTGATTTATCAGATGAAGAAAGTTCAGATGGCTTGTCTGTCATCAAAGCTGATGGAGGAGAGATTAAACCAAAAGTCGCAATCGTAAAGAGTGCAACGAGCGTTTTTCTCATCCACATTTTCATGATATCTAATTCCTTCCATAAGTTATCATACTGCTATTCTAGCATATAATGAATTTTCAGTCATTCAATTCGGTCATTGAGTTGAGACTTTCTTTTTCATGATAAAACGTTTACAATGACAGTAACGACGACTAAAATTTGGGAGGAATGGATATGCTTGAAGGGTTTTTCATCACAGCTTCCTTGCTGACGTTATTTTATTTTGTCTATATGGAGATCACCGATTAAAAGCCCTGAAATAGGGCTTTTTTAATTGTTAAGAGTGATTAAATTTTTGTTGATTTGTCTTCTTCTATTGAGATATATCCGTAATGGAATTGGGCGGTTTTACGTTTCATCACCTGAAATTGATAGGAATCAGTGGTAAATCGTGTGCTTTTCCAATGATCTTTTAAAACCACTCTTTTTCTAGCCACTCTCATTGCTTCTTTCACAGCGGTTTCATGGTCAAAATGATGCTCAGCTGCATGACGAAGCGGCATCATACTAGCAGACTCTTGTATGGTTTCTTCAAACATTGGGTCAAAATAGACGATATCATAGGATCGATCAGGGAGCTTCTTTAACTGCTCAATACTATCCCCGCTGATGACAGATATCCGTTTCATCGCTTCGTCTGCCTCTTTCACACCCGTTTCCCATGTGCTGAGTCCTTCTCGAACAAGCAATGCCGTCATTGGATTTTTTTCAATACCGGCCACTTTTCCATTGGCTCCTGTAGCGCAGCTTGCGGTAATCGCATCAGATCCTAAGCCAAGCGTACAATCTAAAAAGGAATCGCCCGGCTTTAATTGTGCTGCTTCTATTAATGGATCTTTTTCCCCTCGCAGAACCCGCTTCACCCTAAACATCGCTGAGCTTGGATGGAAAAAGAACTTTTCACCATTTGGCTGATACCATTCAAATCGTTCTTTCCCAACAACCAGTACATCCCCCCGCTTGATCGCAAGCTGTTTGACAGATTGTTTGCGCCGCTCGATATACTCACCATGCAAGTCCTTTGCAAGGGCCTTTGCCGTTTCAATTGTTTGTTCATTTGCTCTAAAGCTTGTTGTAATGAGCATGACGTTCCTCCATCATAATCAAGAAAAAATGCCCTGATGGATCACAGGACATTTCAACATTTGTATTAGCAATGTTTTTCAAATGCAGATAAGACGTTCTTCATAATATCTTCCATTTCATGACCTTCAATTTCGTCACGCGGGATAAAATGAACGAGTTCATTTCCTTTTAAAAGTGCCATAGATGGAGAAGATGGCTCCTCACCTGTGAAGTATTCTCTCATTTTAGCCGTTGCTTCCCGGTCCTGACCAGCAAAGACCGTCACCATTCGATCTGGTGCTTTTTCTGCTTTCATAACAGCTTGAGTAGCAGCAGGGCGTGCTAAACCGGCAGCACATCCGCATACGGAATTGACGACAACAAATGTTGTTCCTTCTGCTTCCTGCATCGTTTTTTCTACTTCTTCTTCAGTCGTCAATTCTTGAAACCCTGCACTTGTCAGTTCTTGGCGCATTGGTACGACGAGCTGACGCATATATTCTTCATATGCCATTGACATAAAAAAGCCCCCTCTATAATCCTTATGTTGTGAATAAAGGATACTATAGAGAGAGCCAATTTTCAAATGTTCAATTTCACATTAAATTTTCATGATTCCGCCTGTATTGGCTGATGTCACAAGTTTTGAGTATCTGGCAAGGTAACCTGTTTTTACTTTTGGCTCAAAGCCTTTCCAGTTTGCTTTTCTTTTTTCCCATTCTTCTTCCGGGACATCTACGCTTAAAATGCGTTTTTCGATATCGACAACGACATGATCACCATTTTCAACAAAGGCAAGCGGGCCGCCTTCTGCTGCCTCTGGAGAGACGTGTCCAATAGACAATCCGCGAGAAGCACCGGAGAATCGTCCGTCTGTAATTAAAGCAACCTTTGGACCAAGTCCCATTCCAACAATTTGTGAAGTTGGTGCAAGCATTTCAGGCATGCCTGGACCGCCTTTAGGTCCTTCATAACGAATAATGACAACATGTCCTGCTTCTACTTTTCGATTAATGATTCCTTCAAGTGCTTCCTCTTGGGATTCAAATACGATCGCAGGTCCTTCATGACGTGTGATGCCGTCTTGTACACCGCCTGTTTTAATGATCGCTCCATCTGGCGCAAGGTTTCCAAATAAAACGGCTAAACCGCCCTTTTCAGTAAATGGCTTGTCAATTGGATAAATGACGTTATAATCTTTTACCTCATGCCCCGCGATGTTCTCGCCTAACGTTTTCGCTGTGACGGTCATGGTATCTAAATGAAGAGCCCCCTCTTTTTTGGACAATTCATTTAGTGCAGCGGTCACTCCGCCAGCTTCATGTAAATCTTCAATATAAACATCTGAAGCTGGAGCAAGTTTCGATAAATGAGGCACACGTTCTGCGACTTCATTGATACGCTCAAGTGAATATTCAACGCCTGCTTCATTTGCAATCGCCAATGTATGAAGAACTGTATTGGTTGAACCACCAAGTGCCATATCTAAAGCAAATGCGTTATCAATCGCTTTTTCAGTGACAATATCACGTGGTTTAATGTCTTTTTTGATCAGCTCCATCAATTGTTTTGCTGACTTCTTCGCAAATTCTCTTCGTTCTGGTGAAGTCGCCAAAATGGTTCCATTTCCAGGAAGAGCAATCCCTAGCGCCTCTGCTAAACAGTTCATTGAGTTTGCTGTAAACATACCAGAGCAAGATCCGCATGTTGGACAGCCAAATTGCTCTAATTCGTTTAATTCCTCTTCATTAATTTTCCCTGATTGGTATGCGCCTACGCCTTCAAAGACAGAAGAAAGAGAAATTTTTCTGCCATCACTTGTTCTACCAGCTTCCATCGGTCCACCACTGACAAATACAGTTGGGATATTCACACGCATGGCAGCCATCATCATACCTGGCGTGATTTTATCACAGTTAGGAATACAAACCATGCCATCAAACCAGTGTGCAGACACCACGGTCTCTACTGAATCAGCAATGATTTCACGGCTTGGCAATGAATATCTCATCCCAATATGCCCCATCGCAATACCATCATCTACCCCAATTGTATTGAATTCAAATGGAACACCGCCAGCTTCACGAATGGCTTCTTTCACAATTTTTCCGAATTCCTGAAGATGGACATGCCCTGGGACAATATCAATATAGGAATTACATACGGCAATAAACGGTTTGCCAAAATCCTCATCTTTTACCCCAGCTGCTCTTAGTAAGCTTCGGTGAGGTGCTCTGTCAATTCCTTGTTTAATCATATTACTGCGAAGTTCTGCCATCTGTTTAAAAAGCCTCCTATACTACTAGTCTTGTTGACTGTATGATTTTGAGTTCATTTTATTTTACAAATTTTCTGTTTATTTAGCCACCTATAATAGATAGTGACTGATTTCTCTGCTGAAGCAAGTGCTCAGCAAGGATTGTGTCATAAAATCTGACCTCCAATATTCTATATTGGTACTACTATATAGAGTTTTTTCTCATATTTCAACAATATTCAAAATAATTTTTCTAAAAAAATTTTTCTGCCAATAAAAAAGCCATTTTCAGAAAACAAGCTGCCTTTTATTGGCAGCCTGCTCGTCTTTCTTATGATTCTGATGCATTTTTTCTACTTTCTGTCATTTGCTTCCACACAGAGCCTTTTGCTTCTTCTCCGTGCTCAATTCGTTCGATGGCCATTTTTACTTGAAGACTGACTTCAAATTCAGGGTCCTGCTCCGCTTCTTTTAAAGCTTCTAGTGCTGTTTCGTCACCTTCTTCATAAAGGAACATGGCCGCACGCCAGCGGACAAGCTTACTTGGGTCCTTTAAGGCTTGGATCATCGCTTCAATCGCACTAGGATCACCAAGATCCGAAATACAATCTCCTGCAGTTCTTCTAACTGTCACTGTTTTATCTTCAAGCCCTTTATACAAAATAGGCAAAATGGCTGGATCTTCAATCATGCCAGCATTCACAACAGCTTGTCTGCGAATCGATGTTTTTGGATCCTCCATCGCTTTCATTAAAACAGGTATATCTTTTTTCTCTGGCTGCATTTGCTCTAAATGAGCAAAACGTTTCTTCCAATCTTCATCGCGCAGCATCTCTTCTGTCACATCATATGCTTTTCGGTTCACTTGTTTATCTACAGCCTCTTGACCTTCCTTCACTGCCTCTGTTAAACGGGATAAACGCTCGTCGTCATATGCAGCTTGCAGCTCTTCTGTGACTTCTTGACCGATATCAGCGAATTCTCCAAAACGTACGCCATGTTCTTTCCACACACGTTCAAATACAACATTATCTGAACTGCTTCTTAGCTTTAAAATCGCTGCCTGGAAACGTTCAGGCATTCCAAATCGTTCTTCTCTTTCACCGTCTGTCAGCTTCACCTGCATCGGAATCCCATTAAACATTTGAACAAACACTTTGACTTCTCCAAATGTGTCATCACCTGACTGCGATTCTCCCTGAAGCCCTTCTGTTTCTTGTCCAAAGGCTTCTCTGACTTGCTGTAAAATACCTTGCCAGTCAAATTTCGCATTGCGCTCAACCGCTAAGAAATCAGCTACATGGTAAACACCTTTTACACCTTCAATGGTTAAAATGCGCTTAATCATCTCTGGCGCTTCGTCTTTTTGATCTTTTTTGTAGTTATTGCTTTTACCGCCTGCAAGCGCTTCTGTCAAAATGACTTTCATTGTATTCGGGCTTGGCGTTGGTTCTATGGCAGTTATTTTCATCTATACATCCTCCTTACACACATAAAGACCCTACTCATCTGTAAGGCCGCATTCTTCTTTCCATGTCTTAATAAATAGACACATAAACTCATGTCGCTCATGAGCCAGCTGCTTTCCAGCACGTGTGTTCATCAAGTCTTTTAATTGAAGCAGCTTTTCTTGCATATGCAAAAGTACTGTGCCTTGGTGAGCACCCTCTGTATAGTGAGGCTCCCCTTTTGCACCGGCATATGTAAACACCCTTGCAATCCCAGTTGCACCTATCGCATCCAGTCGATCTGCATCTTGAACAATGGCCCCTTCTAATGTCACTGGCTTATGCTGCATATGCCGGTGACGAAAAGACATCGTTGTAATGATATCCATGATATAGCGAATATCTCGCGTGTCCACTTCCCACAAAAGGAGCTGCTGCTTGAGATCATGCGGTGAAAGCTTCCATTCACTAGACAGCTTGTCATCAATTACATCATGGACAATCGCTGCCATTTCAATGACAAAAAGCGCCCCGCCCTCCTGTTGTGCAATATGGACGGCAAGCTGGCGAACACGATTGATATGAGCTTCATCGTGTCCAGTCGGTTCATTCTTTAGCTGTTTTGAAACAAAGGAGGCAGCTGCCTCCAATTGTTCTTGCTGCTTACTCGAATACATGCTTATTTCTCCAAAAGAGCGATAATGGAGCTTTCTAATTCTTTTGGTGGTGTTTTAGGAGAGAATCGTTCAGTCACTTCTCCGTTTTGGTCAACGATAAATTTTGTAAAATTCCATTTCACCGTTTTTGTACCAAGCACACCTTTCGCATGACTCGTTAAGTATTTGAAAAGCGGATGCGCATTGTCACCATTGACATCTACTTTTGCAAACATCGGGAAGGTCACACCATAGTTTAACGAACAGAATTCTTGAATTGCTTCTTCCCCTTCTGGCTCTTGATTCATAAATTGATTGCACGGAAATCCTAAAATTTCAAGGCCCTTTTCATGATATTGATCGTATAACTCTTGTAATTGTTTAAATTGAGGGGTCAGTCCACATTTGCTCGCTGTGTTCACGATGATCAGTACTTTCCCTTTGTAATCTGCCATTGATTTTTCCTGACCGTTAATGGTCTTGACCTGAATATCATAAATTGACATCTCATAGCCTCCTAGGATTCACTTTTTCCTATCGTAACATGCTTCTTTTAGAAAATCGCTTTTTATGCTTCCTGCTAAAAGAGTCCAGTCACACTGCCGTCTTCTAATAAATCCATCTCAAGTGCCGCAGGTTTTTTAGGGAGACCTGGCATGGTCAGGATGCTTCCCGTTAGTGCAATGATAAAACCTGCTCCTACAGATGGTTTTAACTCCCGAATCGTAACGGTGAAGCCTTTTGGTCTGCCGATTAAAGCCGGATCATCCGATAGTGAATATTGCGTTTTTGCCATACAAACCGGCAAATGGGCCCAGCCATTTTTCTCAATTGCAGCTAGCTGCTTTCTTGCTTTTGATGTAAGGTTGATGCCGTCTGCACCATAAACCACTTTGGCGACTTTTGACAACTTTTCTTCAATGGAATCTTGCTCCTCATATAAATAAGAAAAGCTGTTTTCATTCTTTTCAATGAGTGTCGTGAGCTCTTCGGCAAGTGCTACGCCGCCAGCTCCCCCTTCTTCCCATACATTGACGGCTTTGACTGGATGTCCATTCGTTTCGCACCAGTTTTCTATTGCTTGAATTTCTTCTTTTGTATCGGTAATAAAACGGTTCACTGCAACGATGTATGGTAGACCGAAGGCTTGCACTGTTTCAATATGCTTCTCTAAATTATGTATACCTTCTAATACAGCCTGTGCATTTGCTTCCTTGAGCTCTGTTTTCTGCATTCCGCCATGCATTTTTAGCGCCCTGACAGTTGCTACAATGACAACAGCGCCTGGTTTAAAATCACCGGCTCTTGTTTTGATGTGAAGAAATTTTTCCGCGCCGAGGTCTGCACCAAATCCCGCTTCTGTTACAACGTAATCTGCTAGTTTTGCCGCCATTTTTGTGGCAATTAAACTATTGCATCCATGTGCAATATTGGCAAAAGGACCACCATGAACAAGGGCTGGAGTTCCTTCAATCGTTTGAACAAGGTTTGGTTTCAGCGCATCTTTTAAAAGCAAGGTTAATACGCCTTCATATCCTAGATTTCCAACTGTGACCGGTTCACCTTCTTGATTGTAGGCAACAACAATAGAAGAAAGACGTTTTTTTAGATCGTTTAAGTCGTCTGCTAAACAGAGGATGGCCATCATTTCGGATGCAACCGTAATATCAAACCCATCTTCTCTAGGGTACCCATTTAATTGACCGCCAAGTCCTACAACCACTTGTCTTAGAGCACGATCGTTTAAATCTAACACTCGTTTCCATACAATTCGGCGTGCGTCGATCCCAAGCTCATTTCCGTGATGGATATGATTATCAATAAAAGCAGATAAAGCGTTATGTGCAGATGTAATCGCATGAAAATCCCCTGTGAAATGAAGATTGATTTCTTCCATAGGCAACACCTGTGAATATCCGCCGCCAGCTGCACCGCCTTTAATACCCATTGTGGGACCTAGTGAAGGTTCACGCATGGCAATGATCGCTTTTTTCCCAATTTTCTCGAAGGCTTGACCGAGGCCAACTGTTACGGTGGACTTCCCCTCACCTGCTGGCGTTGGGTTGATCGAAGTCACAAGAATCACATTTCCTTCTTTTTGTTCCTTTAAACGGTCAAAAATAGTCAAAGATATTTTCGCTTTTGTGAAACCATAGCATTCTAATTCTTCGTCATGTATTTGTAATTTTGCTGCGATGTCTTGAATCGGTCTCAGCTTTGCCTTTTGGGCAATGTCAATATCTGATAAATGCTTTGTGATCATGATTAATGGCCTCCTTTTTTGACAGAAACAGCTTTCTTTTTTGCTCTATTTTTCATTGTAACATAATTGAAACATTGAAATATCGCCAGAAAGTTCCTATAATGAAGTGAAATTAGCTTTGGTTCAGGGGGTGGCGAGTTGCCTATTAACATACCAGTTCATCTGCCGGCAAAACAAATACTAGAGAGCGAAAACATTTTCGTCATGGATGAGACAAGGGCATTCAAACAAGATATCCGTCCTTTGAATATCGTGATCTTAAATTTAATGCCAAAAAAAATACAAACTGAAACGCAGCTGCTGAGAATGCTCGGAAATTCTCCTTTGCAAGTGTATTTTACATTTTTGATTCCAAGTACACATACACCGAAGAATACATCGAGAGAGCATCTAGATGAATTTTATACGACCTTTGACTCGATTCGCCATAAAAAATTTGATGGCATGATCATTACAGGTGCACCAATTGAGCATTTAGCTTTCGAAGAAGTTTCCTATTGGAAAGAACTGCAGGACATTTTGGACTGGAGTAAAACGAATGTGACGTCTACTCTCCATATATGCTGGGGGGCACAGGCTGGTCTTTATCATCATTATGACATTGAAAAAATCAAGCTTCCAGAGAAAAAATTCGGTGTTTTTGAGCATCTTGTCAAAGAGAAAAAAGAAAGATTAGTAAGAGGTTTCGATGAAGTATACTATGTCCCACATTCTAGGCATACAGATATTAATACAGAACAATTAAAAAACACGCCGAATCTAAAAGTATTGAGCACGTCTGAGGAAGCTGGTGTTTGTTTAATTGTTTCAGATGATGATAAACAAGTATTTTTAACTGGACATCCTGAATACGATACAGATACATTGAAGCAGGAATATGAAAGAGATTTGTTGAAACATGATACAGTCAAAAAACCCGTCCACTATTTTATAGAAGATGGAGACACATTAGTCCCAGTGAACCGCTGGAAAGCCCATGCCACTTTGCTGTTTATGAATTGGCTTAATTACTATGTTTATCAAGAAACACCATATGTGTGGGAATAAAATAGACTGTAGTCTGATGATAAATGCTTAAAATGTGTTAAAATACAAATGGCTCTGTCTTCCATTATCAATTTAGTCTGTTTGTTTTTTAAAATTAGTTTAATTCTTTCGTAACGAATGATATGCTCTCGCTGTTTATATGTTATCTTTATGTATATGTAGACCTATGAGATTTATAGTTTCGTACGAAGTTTTGTTGTTGTTGATTACATTTGAGGTGAATATTCTTGAATACCAATAAAAAAATATTAATCTTGACCGCAAATTATGGAAATGGACATATGCAGGTTGCAAAAACACTGTATGATGAATGCAAATCCCAAGGGTTTGAACATGTGATAGTTTCTAATTTGTATCAAGAATCAAATCCCATTGTGTCCGAAGTGACTCAATATTTATATTTAAAGAGCTTCTCCATTGGGAAACAATTTTATCGCTTGTTTTATTACGGTGTAGATAAAATTTACAATAAACGCAAATTTAACATTTATTTAAAGATGGGAAATAAGCGTCTTGATGAATTAATTCAATTACACAATCCGGATATCATCATCATTACATTCCCGATGATTGTTGTACCTGAATACCGAAACAAAACAGGTAAAGTCATTCCAACATTTAATGTGATGACAGACTTTTGTCTTCATAAAATTTGGGTACATGAAAACATTGACCGATACTATGTTGCAACCGATTATGTGAAACAAAAGCTAGTAGAAATCGGCACACATCCAAGCGATGTCAAGGTAACAGGCATTCCGATTAGACCACAATTTGAAGTAGACGTGCCTAAATCGATCATCTATAAAAAATATGGATTATCATCAGACAAAAAAGTCCTTCTCATTATGGCGGGTGCCCATGGTGTACTAAAAAATGTGAAGGAACTGTGTGAAGCACTACTTCTTGACAGTGAAGTACAAATTGTTGTTGTGTGCGGTAAGAATGCAGCGCTGAAGCAATCGCTTAGCGAACTTGAACAAGCACACCCAAATCAATTGAAGGCGCTTGGATATGTGGAACAAATTGATGAATTGTTCAGAGTAACGGACTGTATGATTACAAAACCGGGCGGAATTACATTAACAGAAGCAACAGCAATTGGTGTCCCAGTTATTCTTTACAAACCTGTTCCAGGACAAGAAAAAGAAAATGCTCTTTTCTTTGAAGATTACGGCGCTGCCATTGTCATCAACAGACACGAAGACATTTTAGAATCTGTCACCAACTTGCTGCAAGACGAAGAAAAATTAGAATCCATGAAACAAAACATCAAAAAATTACACTTAAAACAGTCTTCTCAAACCATTTTAGAAGATATCGTCGAACAATCAGATCTGATCATGAGCAACAAATCGTATGCTCAAGCATTATCATAAAAGGTGTCCGTCATTGACGGACACCTTTCTTCTTTTAACCTTGATTCCCATTCGTTGTATACACTTCTTCAAACGGCTGCACGACAACAAAGCCACTTCCGCTAAACTTCATTTGAATGGACTCTCCGCTTCCCCTGCCAATAAACGTTTTGAACGATACATCTGTCACAAATTCAGTCTGCAAATCTCCTGACCATGCGACCGTCGCATTCGGATCTGTATAAACAGAATCACCTGGCTGAACAATCAGCGTCAGCGGTTCGTAATGACTTGTGATTGCCACAAGACCTGGTCCTTCAAGTTTGACATTAAATAATCCGCCTGCAAGCATGCCAGACACCTTTTTCATTAATTTAATATCCCACCGAACAGACGGTTCAAATGCGAGCAAGTCGTTTCCATTAACGAAAATAGACTCCCCTTGAGCCAATCGAAGAATCGAAATTTTTTTCCCTTGGTCTGCTACATATAATTTCCCATCACCTGTGGCCTTCATCAAAGAAGTTCCTTCTCCTGATAACATTTTTTTGAACATCTTTGACACACCGTGTTCAAACACACCTTCACGTTCAAACTTTATTTTCCCCCGATATGAAACCATGGAGCCTGTTTTTGCCCAAATGGTATCCGTTAAATTAATTTCTAACAATCTTGGTGTTTCAAGTTCAAAAACCCCTTCCCCTTTGTCTTCTTGCTGCGTATTCTGAACAAACTCCTCAATTGTGTAACGATTCATGACGCACCTCTTTCTGTATTTTTACTATATACGGACAAGTTATACGTTAGGTTTCATGAGATTAGGACGTTTTATAGATAAATGTCATTCACTAAAAAAACAAAAAAATCAAACATTCTGCTCAAAATTTGGCTTGCCTGCTTGACGCTTTACTTTTGATGGTGTATAGTGGAACCATCATTTAACAACTTCTTAAGTCGTTAGGTGATGAAAAATTTTTTTTAGTATGCCGAAAGGTGTGCTACAGTACTAGGAGGAAAAAGCAATATGCAAAACGGTAAAGTTAAATGGTTCAATAATGAAAAAGGTTTCGGCTTCATTGAAGTTGAAGGCGGAGACGACGTATTCGTTCACTTCACAGCTATCGAAGGTGACGGTTACAAATCTCTAGAAGAAGGACAAGAAGTTTCTTTTGAAATCGTTGAAGGTAATCGTGGACCTCAAGCTGCAAACGTAACAAAAATCTAATCAACTCAATCAATGATGAAACGACAAAATAAAGAGAGGCGTATGCCTCTCTTATTTGATTTTCAGCTGAATTTCAATCGCTAAAATATTTTGCTTTAATCTTTGTTCAATTTCAGAGATATCTTTTTCGAGAAAAGGTCTTCCCTTCTTTGCTACATCTACCAGTTGCTCTAGATCACTGTACACCTCTTGAAATGTCCGATGTAATACCGTTTCAAAATCCTTATTATCCATGCCGGCCTTCCCCTTTTCCTCTATTATCCGTCACTTAGTCAAAAAGTAACTCAACCAAAACTTTCTATAGTTATATCGGCTCATTTTTCAGAATATGTTCTTTTTTTACACATTCTATTCGTTTTTTTTTTCGTGAACGCGTGATACATCTAGGGGAAAACCGGAGTGTACGCTTATTTTTTGAGTAATTCATTCCCGTATTGTTTGATCTTCTCTCCTACCGTGCATTGCTGTATACAAAAGGAGTGCGCGTATTTTTTGCCAAATTCTTTACGAAAGTGCTTCTTAATCAAGCAATCTGAACAATACGTGTCTTGAAGATCTGTTAATTCTTTTACTGCTGTTTTTTTATCCACTTTATTCAGCTCCGTCTGCTTCTAATTTCAACTTACTTTCGATAGGGACGTCTGCAAGTATCTGTCTGGCAAGCTGATCTGCTTCTGCATTTTGTTTACGATCGATGACTTCATATGTTGGCGTGAGCTTCAGCTCTTTGATCGCAGCCTCAATTCGGTCGAGCCATTTGTTATGTATATCATCATAACAAGGCCATTCCCCTTTGAGCTGATTCATCACAACAAGAGAATCTCCTCTAATCGTAACAGAGTTTCTGCTGGCTCCCAGTTCTTTTAAAGCTTTTACCGCTTCAAATAAAGCCGCATACTCTGCCTCATTGTTCGTGGTGCTCTGAAAAGGGTGATTCTTCCTTAACCGGTATGCATCCTGTCCGAGCTGATAATACACGACAATTCCAAGCCCAGCATCACCTGTTTCTTTGCGAAAACTCGCATCAAAATAGACCTGAAGCTGATCGGGTTCAAGCCTAAGTTCTTCGTTTAGCTTTTCAAGTTCTTTCATCGACCACACCGCACCCTTTTCATCTTCAAATGATAGAAGTGACTGCGGTTCTTTTTTGTCTATATGTTTTGCTAAAAGCAAGGCCTCTTTGAGCTCCATCCAATCTTCTTGGAAAAAAGCAATGGACCCAATCGATTTCACTTTCATTGTATAGTGCGCTCTTAGTTTCATTGATCACATCGCCTTCCCATACTTTTAAGGTAAACGTTCGTTATGCTATAATCAAAAAGTTACATTTTACATTTAGAAAGGAAGTTCATGTCACTTGTTTAATGAAGGTATTTGGATCTTATTTGCGATCATTAATTTTATCATTGTTCTTCTATTTTATAAAGGATTTGGCAAGATGGGGCTTTTCGTATGGATTGGTTTTGCAACAGTTGCTGCCAATTTACAAGTGGTCAAAACCGTTGAATTATTTGGCTTAACAGCAACACTTGGCAACATTTTATATGGCAGTGTGTTCTTTGCAACGGACGTCCTAAATGAAAAATATGGACAAACCGAAGCGAAAAAAGCTGTCTGGATTGGCTTTGCCACCCTTTTAACATTAACTGTTGTCATGCAGGAGGCTTTGCTTTTCCATCCCGCTCCATCTGACATTTCCCAATCATCATTAGAAACGATATTTGGCTTTATGCCAAGGGTCGCTCTTGGTAGTCTTGCTGCTTATATCATCAGTCAAATGTTAGATGTTTATGTATATTCGTTTATTCGCCGGATATTTCCTTCAGACGGTGCGCTCTGGCTGCGAAATGCGGGGAGTACAATGATTAGCCAGCTACTTGATACACTCGTTTTCACAACCATTGCCTTTCTTGGGACCTACCCATTCCATATATGGATCGAAATTTTCATCACGACTTATGTGATTAAATTTATCGTCGCTGCCATTGGCACACCTTATGCCTATGCGGCGAAAAAAATGGTTCCGATTGATGAAAGGGGGAAATAAATTGCCAGCTGAAATATATATTGACGGTGCTAGTGCCGGAAACCCAGGTCCATCTGGCATCGGCATATTCTTGAAATATGACGGAAAAGCTGAGTCTTTCTCCATTCCTCTTGGCATCATGAGCAATCATGAAGCAGAGTTTTCCGCGCTCATTGAAGGCATGAAAATTTGCGTAGAAAAAGGATTACGGACCGTTTCATTCCGCACTGATTCACAAGTAGTGGATCGTGCAGCCAATGCAGGATTTGCTAAAAATCCATCTTTTCGTCATTTTATCGAAGAAATGCTGCAGCTTCAAAGCGAATTTGATTTATTTTTCATTAAGTGGATTCCGAGCAAGGAAAATCAAGTGGCTGATCAGCTCGCTAGAAAAGCGATTCACCTTTCAAAAGGATGAATCGCTTTTCTTTTGGTTATGCTAATGTGTGAGGTGATACGAATTGGATAAAGAGAACAGAGGCCGCGTGACAAACGGAACGACTCCTCAAGGTGATGCGCAGACAAAAGATAAACAGCCAATATCGCAATTAGAAAATAAGGCGAAAAAAAGCAACACAAAGGGCTAAAATGAACTTGATTTTAGTCCTTTCTTTTTTTTCTAAACTTAACTGATTCCTAATTGACTTAAGCGGTTAACCATTGGTTCGATCCCTTTAATTTGATGCAAGCGAAGCATTGCCGCTGCCCGCTCTGGGTCCATTTTTATTTTTGTTTCGTCAATCGGACAGCTGAGTGGTACATCACATTTAATTTCTGCCAGTATACGAGAAAGCTTCAGATCTTCTAATCCTGCTTGCATTTTCTTTTGCTGAGCTGCCGTTAATGCATGAACATTTTCTAACAGTCGATCAATCGTTTGATACGTTTGGATAAATTTCAATGCTGTTTTTTCGCCGATTCCTTTTACACCAGGGTAATTATCGCTAGCATCACCCATCAGCGCTTTCATATCAATCAGCGCCTTTGGAGATATGCCCATTTCCTCTTCAAAAAGGGCTTTTGTATAATGCTTATAATTCCCGATGCCTTTTTGCATTAAAGCCACGGTCACTTGTTCATTCAAGATCTGCAGCAAATCTTTATCTCCTGTTAAGACGGTCACATGTGCTTCGTTTTGATAGATTGATGCAAGCGTTCCAATACAATCATCTGCTTCAAAACCTTTCACACCAATGTTCATGATCCCCAGTTCTTCTGTCGCCTCTTTTGCTAAATCAAACTGCGGGATAAGCTCAACAGGCGCCTCGCCTCGATTGGCTTTATAATCTTGAAACAATTCGTTCCGGTATGTCTGGCTCCCCATATCCCAGCAGCATACGATATGAGTCGGCTCAAATGTTTGGACAGCTGTTAACAAATGCTTCAAATAACCATTCACTCCATTTGTCGGCACACCACGATCATTTATCATAAAATTGCGATGGACAGCCGTCGCATAAAACGACCTAAAAAGAAGTGCCATGCCATCTACAAGTAAGACGTGTTTATTCATTCATCTAAACTCCCTTTTTATAAACAATACTCCTATTCTATCATAGAACATCGAAACGAACATAAAAAAGGCGCCTTCTTCTTTTGATAAAGAAGAGGCAGCCCGATTACTTTTTACCATATTGCATTTTTTTCGTTTCCGCTTCTGCGTAGGATGGCATGCCTTTTTCCTTCGGCATGCGCTCCTCCTGCTGCTTTACGTTTTGCTTTTTTGCCATGATCATTCCCCTTTCTGGTTCATTTGTTAAGATGACCAAAAATGAGAAAGTTACTCTTTACTTCTGTTTACGCTGGGTGTATTCCTCCACCATCTCAATCGTGACATGTTTACGAAGGGGAACAATTCCGCCTCGGGCAAGCTCATTCATTTTAGACGTAATGGCGTTGATCTCATCTGTTGAAAATGGTTCATTGTGTTCACATTTTTTCACAGCCGATTCAATCGCCTGCTCTCTTTTTTGTTCAAGTGCAAGAAAAGATTGGATGTGGGCATGTTGTTTCTGTGAATGTGCAGAAATTTCTTCGTGTACGCTCGTCATCGTCTATCAACTGCTTTCTTTTTTATATAGTCTACCATGAATCATATCGTTTTCAACTGGTTCTTCCATTCATTTGTTTGTTCATAAACTTGTTCAATGACCGCCTGTTTTTCAGCATCTGTTGTAAGGCTCGTCATAAATGTCTGTTTTTGCTCATTGAGCTGTTGGAGAGCATCTTGTTCGTACCTTTCCGTATAGGTCTTCACTAGCTTTTCATATCTGCTCAGCAACTCTTCTTTTTCGTTATCTGCCCAACGTGTTGTCATTTGATGTAGAACATCTCGAATGGCTTCAATAAACGTAGCCTTTTCATTTTGTTCAAAGAAGGCTTTCGCTGATTTTTGTTTCTTTAAAAGCGGCTCAAATGGTGTAATCTCTGCTTCGACTTCAATTTGTTTTAGCTCAGCATTTTTCTCCTCAGGGGCTGACAGGCTGAGAGAAAAGTAAGGATCTTCCGCACATGCAGCCTGCATCCCTTTTTCCCACTCCTCCTGGAAATAATGGTGGATAAACGATTCCATTCGGATATCAAGTGCCTTGAGCTCCTGCACAAATTCAAATTCATACTCCTTTAACGCTTTCTCAAGTGCCATTTTTAACTGCTGACCAAAATTCCCTTGAGATATGCCAGGATAAAAAGCCGACTTTAATAGATCATTCGCAAATAATGAAAGCCGCTGTACAATATGATAGAGCTGTTCATGCACGTCTTTTTTTACGCTTTCGGTCACAAGTTTAGACCGTTTCACATCTTGCATTTTTTCGAGAATGGCTTCATAGGATGTCTTGATGTTTTTCTTTTCAGCTTCTTTCTCATCTTCTGATTGATGCAAGGTCGCACGTAGTCTATCGACCGTTGTACATAATGTACTAGCTTCAAAATGCAAAAGTTCATTGGCATCTTTCGTTAATTCTTCCTCAATAAAATAGTCGAGCTGTTTTCTCAGTGTTGCATATTGATTATAAGATGTCGGCTCTTTCCCTTCGATCTCTTCCTTACTAGACACATGATGCAGGTTTGGATTGCGGATGCCTTCTTTTGTGAGCTCGCTTCGTACATAGTCAAATACGGTTTCAAGCTCTGCTTGATCCTTAGCCAAATCAGCTGCATTGATGATAAAGAACATTTTATCCATGCTAAAGGAATCTTTTACGAGTCCAAGCTTCCGTAAAAATGAGCGATCAGCTTTTGAGAAAGAATGCTGATAATACGTTAAATAAAGAAGGGCGTCTGCATCCTTCATATACTGGAAGGCGATTTCTGTATGACGCTTATTCATACTGCTTGCACCTGGTGTATCGACAATCGTCAGCCCTTTATCTGTCAGAGGTGTACTTAAATACACCGTCACTTCCTTCACCACACAAGAAACAGATTCTTCCGCTACATAAGGCTTTAATTCTTGAAGTGTGACATGTAAATTGGTTTGGTTGTCAATGTCATCATGAAACTTGGCATAGGCTTGTAGAAAATGTTCTACAATGATTCGGTGATCCTGTTCGAGCTGCCGTTTTTTCAGCACTCTTTCCAGCTTTGCCTTAAACGAATCTCCTTTTTCTGTTGTGATCGAAAACCCAAGAATCTGATCGAGTTCCTCTAGAATGTCCTGCTTCGTTTTAAACACCACTTTGACACTTTCATGAGGATGATCTTCCGTAGGTCGTGTCAGTTTGTTAATTGTTGCAGTTGTTGGCGTAGGAGATGATGGTAACACCTTCCGTCCAACAAGCGCATTGGCAAAAGAAGATTTTCCAGAACTAAAAGCGCCAAATAAAGCGAGTGTAAATTCTTTTGCCTGCAGCCGTTCTGTTCGTTTTTCAAAGGAATCTCTTTGAGACTTTAGAATATCTAAAGGCGATAAAATGCGGGAAAGCTCTTTAAATTGTGCAATTGATTGTGCTGTTGTTAAATGCTGCGATTGGCGGTATTGATCGCGCTCTGTCCGTTCAGCAGCTTGATCGCTCTCATCAACATGAATTGATGCGCGATTCTTCTCCAGCTGGTCGTGCTGCATCCATTGCTTTTTCGCATAAAACCAGTCACCTGGGATAGGCTCATCCGTTCCGTTTTGCCAAATATCCCATAAATGCTGAATATCCTGTCTTATTTGTTCATTTTTTTCGTTATACTCCTCAAGGCTCTGAAGCTCTTGTTTCGCTTGCTCCCATTTTTCCTCTTGCTTCTCCTGTTCATTTTTGAGCTGGTCTTTCAAGGTTTCAATCATCTGTTCAATCAATTGAAGCGCTTGCTGTTTCGCCTGTCTTTTCAATGCTTCACCAGCATCTTTCGCATATTGAAGAACATATTCGTTAGAAAAAGTTGCCCCTTGGTGAATGACCTTTTCAAGCAAGGATTCTTCAATAGGTGTCTCAAATGCCATGGCTTTGTCTAATAACGCTTCCCCAAGCTGATGCTGTTTTATTTCTTTTTTGAGGAGCTCGGCAATGTGCCAGTCAACTTCCGCTTTCATTCTCTTTTTTACATCTGCTAAGAAATCATTTGCCCGCTTTTCCTTTTCCTGCTCGGTTTTATTTTTGGCAAAAAGTAAACCCACTTTAAAGCCAGGTGCTTTCGATTCGATATAGTCACTTGCAAGCTCTCGCATCTTAAATGGCGTGAGGTTTGCATTTTTTAAGATGTTCTCTACTTCAGAAGACACTTCATCTTCTACCTGCTTTGCACCATTTTCAATAAATCGGCGTTTCTCTTCTAGTTCTTTCACTTCATTCCTTTTTTCTTGAAGCTGCTTATCAAGGTCCTCTTCATGCAGTTCTTCTTTTAACGAGTCTATATGTTCTTTTAAAACATGTTCGATTTTCTGCTCTGTATAGGCTCGAAGTGATGCTTTAGGCATGGTTTGTAATTCTTGTAGTTTCTTCACTAAACGGATCATTTCGTTTTTTGGGTGTGCCTCATCCGTCACAGAAGTAAAATATAGATGTTCTTCTTCAATGCCTTCTTTTAAAAGCATCTCAACGACTTGTTTTTTGTAGTTTTCAAAAGTTGTCTCTTGTTCATCATGCCGATCCACTTGATTGACGATGAAATAAAGATTGGGCACTTTCTCTTTAATCGAGCGAATGAAGCGAATGTTTTCTTCAGAATGGACATGGTTATAATGAACGACATAAAAAAGAGCATCCGCTTGATGAAGAATAGAAGCAGCGGATAAAAAGTGCGCATGATCCGTTGAATCAATTCCCGGTGTATCAATGAGTGCCACTTTTTCTTCAAGTCCACTATAATCACCGCTAATTTCCACCATCTCAATTTGTTCCCCATCTTTACAAAAACGCTGCACCGCTTCTTTATCATAAGAACCGCTCATTTTTGCAAAACGTCCATCAGACGTATGGAGCTGAACTTCACTGACCCCTTTCCTGACAACAACCAAGTTTGCACTCGTTGGAATTGGGCTTGTGGGCAGGATGTGATCATGAAGAAGATGATTCACTAGTGATGACTTACCAGCAGAATAGTGGCCGGTAAATGCGATATATACTTCTTCTTCAGCTTCCTTTTTCATAATAGATGCAAGTTTGGCTGCGCGCTCGTGATCATCCCTTTTCAGAAGGCTTTGATATAAAGCACCTGTAGTTTGAACGAGCGAATCTCGAATAGACAAGTCTTTCATGACGATAAACCCCTTTGTTTTTAGAAAAGTCAGTTATGTATGTGTACCATTTTACACAAAATAAAGAGATTTTTCTTCTGATCTGAGGAAATAAAAAAATCTGCTACCCGATCAGTCACAATGGACTGCAATCAGGAAGCAGATTTTTTTGAAACACCTTTTAATACGAAGCCAATCAATAAGCTATATACACAGACCGTACCGAGTAAGAAAATCATTGTCATGTGATCACCGTCCATCCTTCATGATTGAGAATGTTTATCATTAATGAAAGTGTAGCACAATTGATAATGATTTTCAATATTAATTTAGTAAATACTGATTCAGTGCTTTTTCCTCTGTTTGTATTCTGACCATCATCATCCATCCATTTAAACACGTAAACAAAATGGCAGTAATAAATGCGTTAAATAACAGCGGAATGAACATCAGTTCAATCGCCACCACCATATAGTTAGGATGCTTTAACCAGCGATACGGCCCCTTTTTCACAATCATCGCATTTGGAACGACTAAGATTTTTGTATTCCAAAACGTTCCAAGTGAACATAGTGCCCAGTACCGAATCACCTGGGTCGCAAACAGAAACACAAGCAGCAATAGGAAAAAACGAGACGGTTGACGATGCAGCAGCCATGTCTCTCCAATAAGCGAGAGGAAAAAAGCTGCATGCATAGCGACCATATAAGGATAATGGCTTGCACCAAATTCAATCGCTCCGAGCGCCTTCACCTTCTTTTCATTTCTTTTCGCCACAAGCACTTCAATGAGGCGCTGACAAATGTAAATGCCAATCACTATCCAGAAAATCATCACGAGAGCCCCTCCCATTTCATGAGCAATAATTCTGACGAAAAGCCTGGACCAAGTGCTCCGCAAAGCCCCACCTGTCCTGCATCTAGTGACTGATGTTCAAGAAAATGCTTCATGACATATAAAACGGTGGCAGAGGACATGTTTCCATGCTGTTTCAGAACCTCTTTTGAAGAAAATAGCTGATGCTCTTGTAAAGATAGGCTTTCAAGATAAGCATCAATCACTTTTTTTCCTCCAGGGTGAGCAAGAAATACGGATACATCCTCTGTTGAAAATCCTAGCTGATGTAAAAATTGATCCACTTGCTCTTTTAACCATCCAGAAATGATGGACGGAATGTCACGTGAGAAGATGACCCGAAATCCGTCAGCGGTAAAATCCCATCCCATCACATCCTCAGAATCTTTCATGGTCACTGACTGCGTGCCAAGCACTTTAGGTACTGTTTTTAACCGCGTATACTTAGAGGCCGCCTTTTCTCCAGTTAAAAGAACGGCCGCAGTCCCGTCACCAAACAGCGAGGTTCCAATTAAATTGCTTTTTGATTGATCTTGCGGCTGAAAAGTGAGGCTGCAAAGCTCGCAGGCAACAACGAGCACTTTCGCTTCTGGATACGCCCTGATGTATTCATAAGCTCGGGATAAGCCTGCCGCCCCGCCCCCGCATCCTAACCCCCAAATTGGCACTCGTTTCGTATAAGGAGAAAATGGAAGAACATTCATCAGCTTTGCATCAAGACTTGGCGTTGATAACCCTGTACTGGAGATGAAAAACAAAGCATCAATCTCATCAAAAGGAACTGGCTTTGTAAGGAACGCTGTTTCATGCAGACAGTGAAAAACGGCTTCTTTCGCATGTGCCAATGCTTTTTCGATATAGAGGTTGTTTTTCTCTTCAAAAGAGTGATGTTCTTGATACCAATCAATAGGTTGTACAAACTGCCTGCTCTCTATTTCGCCATTATTAAAAGCTTTTAATAGCCGATCAATATCTTTAAACGATCGTTTAAATTGAGACCTTGCAAATTGAGCAGCTGCTTGCTGATCCACATGATGTTTTGGCAGACTTGTTCCAACTGAAAGAATGTATGCCATCGGCTTCACCTCTTTTTTCGGTTAATATCCCCAATCAAAAAAAGGATATACATGCCAAAACGACACAATTCAGTCAAAATATTTTCCTCCGTCTAACTTTTTGTCTTGACGACAATTGATAAATATTGGATAATATAGGTGAAAACATGATGTAGTTTTCCTCCTTCACAGGTTCGTTCCAAGCCAAGCGAACCTGCTTTTTTTTATGCAATTTATGTTCAAAAATAATGGTGATTTAATGAAAAAAAAGAACTCCGTTAATTGGGAGTTCCTCTGTGAATGACCTCTCTTATGAACATCTAAATAGCAAACCCTCACCTAAACCTTTTCAAGGATGGACTTAATAAAATAAGTTTTTTCATGTGCGTATTTGTGTTTGTCATTTCCATGTAATCTTGATAATTTAAGTTTAAGCTGTTGGTACTCACTTCTAGCTTGCTCATTATTTCTCAAGTAATCTCTGAAATTTAACTGTTCAAGTAAATACTTATTATGTCTTTGGTACATATGGATTTGATGTGTTCGTGGTTCTCCTTTATTAAAGTAGTGTCTTTCAGGTAATACGTTTGTTCCTTTATATGAGTAACCGAGTCCTTCCAACGCTATTACACATTTTTCTCCATCAAAAAAATGTTCTATTTCAATTGCAATATCAATAATTGGCTTAGCGCTTAAACCTTTTACTGCTGTACTTCCAATATGGTGTACATTGATTATGTATTGACCAATATCACCTATTATCTTTCGCTTTTCACTTTCAAATTCTTTTGTCCACTCAATAGACCAAGGAACTAAAAAGACTTCCCCTCTTGGTAATCCTAACATTTACTTATCCCACCTTTTAACACCCATTTGGAGAATGTTAATAAACCAACTTTATCATAAGTCCCATATGGAGAGAGCAGACAGATTTCAATAATCATCCTATTCGTTTAGATCTATTTCTTGGTTGATGTCATTCAATACGATTCTTAACCATTCACTCTCATCTTAGTTTTATATCTAAAGAACAAAAATGATTATTAATAGAGTTATTTAACATAGCTTTATGCAAAAAAACACCTCTCAAATGAGAAGGGCCTTAGACAAACCCCACCTTTACTTCAAGTAAAAGTGCTGTATGAAAGGAATAAGCAAATGACTTTTCACGTTCACCTTTTACATAGTAGCCAATCTCTGATTCAGTTGTACTGACTTTGCTTTCTTTTGTTTCTTCTTTATTTTGTAGGGTAAGAGCTTTTCTCTATGTATTTCGCGTTTGATAGCCTCTATCTCCAATATCCACATGAGCATCCTTTTTTCAATGAAATCGTCATTTTACAACACTTTCATACGGAATCTCCTTTCACTTCGCATTAATGGTTAAATCTGTTGCTATCTTAGCGTATAAATATCAACGTTTCGATCATTATTCAGAATTATTTCATTTAAACATGAATGGATCACCTTTTTTCTGATCAACACAAATAAATAACCATAAAATGCTAATTTATTTGATGATTATATATGAAAAGGTGTTTTTTTCCTGTATACTTAATCAATATGAACACCATGAAAAACAGTGAAAAAAGACAGAATCTACTACATGATTCGGCACAAAATTTAATTGACTGGAGTGATTGTCATGAAAAAGGTGTCCAAAAAACAGACACCCTACAACACGATATTTCTCTCGAAGATAATTGGTTTAGTGCTTCTTACACTGTTTCTCGTTTTTATCTGGGATATGTCTAAACCCCATTTGCAGGCGACAAATGGGCAAGCAAAAATTGTTACTAGCAGTGACTTCCGAGACACAAGTATCAGTCTGAAAGCAAAAGATCAGTCTACAAGAACATTGGATCAACAATTTAGGACAAATCCAAACCAACAGACAACGAATAAAACGGTCTTTTTAACATTTGATGATGGCCCTTCTGCTACATCAAATCAGCTGTTAAATGTCTTAAAAGCACATCAAGTGAAGGCGACATTCTTCATGCTTGGACCGCAAATCCAAGCTCACCAAGCAGCTGTGAAAAGACTTTATCAAGAAGGACATCAATTAGGGCTTCATGGCATGACGCATGATATAAACCGCTTTTATCAGAACAGTGAGTCTCCCGCAAATGAAATGAGAGAAGCTCAGCTCATTCTTGCTTCTGTTACAGGCGTTTACACCCGTCTTGTGAGAACACCTTATGGCAGTGTTCCAAATTTAACATATGATCAAAAAGTACGTTTAAACCAAAATGGCTTTATTTACTGGGATTGGACGATTGATAGCCTTGACTGGAGATATAAAAATTCACAATATGTTCCAGAGGTATTGAATCAACTGCAAATGTTTGAGAAAAATAAACCATGGGAACCAAAAGTTATTTTAATGCATGATCAACCCTCTACCACGAACTATTTAGATAGCCTGATTACACAACTAAAAGCAAGGGGCTATACATTTGCAGTCATTAACGAAACAATGCCGCCGGTACAACATTAATAGCACTAATCACAACAAGCCCGTATCCAAAGGATGCGGGCTTTCAGCTCTCCAAAGAGAAGTGATTACATAACAGATTGCTTAGGTTCTTCCATTAGCTCCTGCTCTGTTTCTTTTTTAAAAGGAATCATGTGATAAATAATATGAAGCAAAATAGCGGTAAAGCTTCCGGCGACAATTCCGTTACTTGTTAACAATTTAATCGATTCTGGCAAATGCTCAAACATTTGCGGCACAACCGTTACTCCGAGCCCGATGCCAACTGAGCATGCGACAATGAGTAAGTTTTCCTGTTTTGCAAAATCGACGCGTGAGAGCATTTTAATCCCATACGCAATGACCATGCCAAACATGGCGACCATTGCACCGCCTAGAACGGATTTTGGAATAATTGTTGTAAATGCCGCGATTTTAGGAAAAAGGCCAAATACCATTAATAATACACCTGTCACCACAATGACCTGATTTTTCTTCACACCTGTTAATTGGATCAATCCAACGTTTTGAGAGTAAGCTGTGTATGGAAAAGCGTTGAAGATACCGCCTAATAAGACGGCAATTCCCTCTGCACGATATCCTTTTGCTAAATCCTTCTCTTTTAATGAACGATTCGTTAAATCTCCGAGCGCAAAGTATACACCCGTTGATTCGACTAATGACACAATGGCCACTAATGTCATTGTCATGATTGGTGCAAATTCAAAAGTAGGCAACCCAAAGTAAAAAGGCTCAATGATGCGGAAAACTTGTGCATTCGCCACTTCTGCCGTCTCCACCTTCCCTAAGAAAGCAGCAACTGCTGTCCCAAGTAGAATGCCGATTAAGATGGCAATGGCTTTCATGAATCCCTTTGTAAATCGATAGAGAAGGACAATGATAAACAATACAAGAAAAGCAAGTCCAAGATTCTCAAAAGAACCATAGTCTGCACTTCCTTCACCACCTGCCATATTGTTCATGGCTACCGGAATTAAGGTAATTCCAATGATCGTGACGACGGAACCTGTGACAACGGGCGGGAAGAATTTCACAAGCTTCCCAAAGAAAAATGAAAGAGCAATGACAATACACCCTGCGGCGATAATACTTCCATATATAGACGAAATTCCATATTTAGAGCCAATCGCAATCATAGGAGAGACCGCAGTAAATGTACAGCCTAGTACAACAGGCAAACCGATGCCAAAAAAGCGGTTTTTCCATACTTGAAGCAGTGTGGCGGCACCGCACATGAAAATATCTGCCGAAATTAAGTACGTCAGCTGGGCTGGCGTGAGCCCAAGCGCATCTCCAACAATGAGCGGGACAAGAACCGCACCTGCATACATCGCCAGTACATGCTGTATCCCTAGCGAAAGGGTTTTGGCTTTTTTAGCGGCACTCATGATTGTACCTCGCGTACAAACGTGACTTTTCCTTCCTCGAGCGATTCGATACGTGCGAGTGACTCGACTCTATAGCCCATTTGCACAAGCTCTTTTCTTCCAGGCTGGAATGATTTCTCGATAACAATTCCAAAACCAGCTACTTTTGCTTTCGCTTGCTTTGCGATTGCGGCTAGTCCCTTAGCGGCTTCTCCATTTGCTAAAAAGTCGTCGATGATTAACACACAATCATCCTCACTAAGGTGCGTGTTAGAGACAGCGATCGTACTTTCTACTTTTTTGGTAAAAGAATACACACTTGCTGTCAAAAGGTTATCCGTTAAAGTCAGTGATTGCCGCTTTCGGGCAAAAACAACTGGCACATGAAGGGCAAGCCCAGCCATGACAGCAGGTGCAATACCAGAAGATTCGATTGTGATAATTTTAGTAATTCCATCATGCTTAAATAATCTAGCAAACTCTTGACCGATCTCATGCATTAACACAGGATCAATTTGATGATTTAAAAAAGCATCTACCTTTAGCACTTGATTTGACAGAACGATTCCTTCGTTCTCGATCTTTTGACGTAACAATTCCATCATTCTTCCTCCCAGCATATTAGCAACTTTCATTTTTTTGCATAAAAAAAGCATTGCTGTCCATTAAGGAGCAAGCAATGCGAAAACGATCCACGGGATCTTCAGCTCATACAAAAGCTGTTTCATTTTGCTCACTCATAGTCGGACGGTATCGGTGTCCGGTAGAAACTTGCGTGCCTTCATCACGCGATTATATGAGTGTTTCATAGTGTTCAAATTATAACAAGATTTCAGACGCTTGGAAAGCACTTTTCTAGAAAAATACCGAACTTAAATAATCATTAAGCTTTAAACGTTCGTTTTTAGAATATTCAAGCAGCAAAAAAGCACCCTTCTGATTAAAGGGTGCCTCAGATTGTTGACAAAGGGCTAAAATGAACTTTATTTTAGCCCTTTGTCTTCTTTTCAGCGTGATAGAAAACCTTTGCAGTCTAGGAGGGGCGAGCACCGGAGCAGAGCGAATTTAACATTCGTGAGCACCGGCGCGCAGACCCTGACAACGAATGCGAGGGTTTGTCTACACGCTGAAGCACCCTTCTGATCAAAGGGTGCCTTTCATTTATGATAAATACAGTTTCGTGTACTTATCTGTTAAATAATCAATTAAGTATTGAACATTTAATTCTTCACCAGTTGCGTCTTGAATGATTTCAGATGGCTTTTTCCGTTTTCCATGCTTGTGGACATGTTCCGTTAGCCATTCTTTTATCGGTGCAAAAGACCCATTTTGAATCAGTTCATCAAAATTCGGTAAATCTTTGATCATTTGCTGCTTTAATTGCGCCGCATACATATAACCAAGTGCATATGAAGGGAAATATCCAAAACTACCATCTGACCAGTGAACATCCTGCAAAATACCAAGCGCATCGTTAGGCGGCGTAATGCCAAGATATGCTTGGTATTTTTCATTCCATAACGCTGGCAAGTCTTCAACGGCTACTTCTTCATTGAAAATGGCTTTTTCAATTTCATAGCGAATAATAATGTGAAGTGGATACGTGAGTTCATCTGCTTCAATTCGAATGTAAGTCGGCTTCGATTCATTCACCGCATGCACAAATTCTTCTAAAGTGACATCTTTAAATTGTTCAGGAGATGCCTCTTGCAGCTTTTGATAATACGTTTTCCAGAAATCTTCATGTCTGCCGATAAAGTTCTCAAAGAAAAGAGACTGTGATTCATGAATACCCATTGATGTGCCGTCACATAAGAGCGTTCCGCTCAGTGCCTCATCAATATTTTGTTCATAAATGGCGTGGCCGCATTCGTGAATGGTGCCAAAGATCGCCATGCGAAAATCGTGCTCATCATAACGCGTCGTCACACGTACATCCCCTCTGCTTAATGTCACAGCAAATGGATGAACCGTTGTATCAAGTCGTCCTGCGTCAAAGTCATACCCTAACTCTTTTAAGAAAAAGAGACTCAGCTCTTTTTGTTTGTCGATCGGGAAGCTTTTCGATAAAAACGAAGTATCCGGTTTATTTGGCGAAGCTTCAATTTTTTTCACGAGAGGAACGATGGCGTCTCGAAGTGCACCGAATTTTTGATCGAGTTGTTCAACCGTCATATCCGGCTCGTAATTATTGAGCAGCACATCATATGGTGTTTTTTTCACGCCCCAGTACTGAATGAAACGCTTGTTAAAATTAATCAGCTGTTTTAAATAGGGTGCAAAGAGTGAAAAATCTGATTTCTCCCTTGCTTCTACCCAAACATGTTCAGCTTTTGATTGAAGAATGGAGTATTCTTTAAATTCTTCTTTTGGAATTTTACTGTTTTCATCATATTCTTTTTGCGATAATTCGAGTGCCTTCTGCGTGTCTTTTGACAGCTTTTCTTTCTCTTTATTTAATGCATCAAGAAGATCTCTCATTTCATCAGAAGTCTTCATATTAAAGATATCGCTGGATAATTGACCGATGGTTTCTGCTCTGAAATCAGCGCTTTTTTTAGGTGCTTGTGTTCGAGAGTCCCAATAAAGTAAATGAAGCGCCTCTGTATAATGGGCGATTTTTCCTAGTAATTGATAAAACGCTTTCTCTTTTGATTCAAGACTCATGCGTTCGTTCCCCCAATCATTAAAATATGTATGTACGTTTCAAGGCTACTTCAATAAATGTTCTTTTGTCAATGAAAAAGGAGGATACGCTGATCGTATCCTCCTCTTATTGAATGGTTTTCTATCATTAAGAGATCACTGGCCTTACTGGAAGAACGGATTCAATTTTACTTTGCAGCTCAATATCTTTCTGACTGCCAAAGTAAATATGAATGCTGCCAGCATCTTGGCTTGTCCGAATCAGTCTACCAATGCCCTGCCTTAGACGAAGCAACATGTACGGAAGATCCACTTCAGTAAATGCATCTTTCGCTTCATTCCGTTTTGCTTCAAATACTGGGTCATGCGGTGGATATGGAAGTCCCCAAATGACCACATTTGTTAGAGACTGTCCTGGAATATCCAGCCCTTCCCACAAGTGAACGGAACATAACACAGATGTTTCATCCGCTTGGAACTTTTGAACAATGGTACTGATCTCCTCGTCTCCTTCAAAATACACATGGAAAGGCAGTGATTCATTTGATGCATCAAGCTGCTTTCTAAATACATGCAGTTCATCAAATGAAGGGAATAAAATAAGAGATCGACCGCCATTTTCTTTTACCTGAGATAGCACGTGCTGACCTTTTACAGCTGACTCTGTCATTGGCTGCTGAATTCCGTGGAAATACATTTGCATTTGCTCCTCATAATCATACGGCGAAGCCACACTCATGGATAAATAATCTTTGATCCCAAGACTTTCAGCTAAATAATCAAATGATTGATTTTCAGACAACGTAGCAGATGAGAAAATATAAGGGATTTTTTGCGAAAATACCTTTTCACCGAGAACTTCTGCTACCGTTTTTGGCATGACGACAAAGGTTGTATCTAATTCCTGCTTCTCCAGCCAGCTAATGGCATTTTTCTGATAAAGCGACAAAGAATACGCCATCTGTTCAATGTACTCTTCCACAACAGACAATTCGTATTGATCAATTGTGTACATCTCTGATTCAAATACGAGCGCTTCTCCAATCTTCTCAAGCAAATCACATAATTCACTTGCTGAACGCTTTACCTCATCTACACGACCAATTTCAAGACGGTGTGATCCTTTGATTTCTTTGGCATTCGTTTTTAAGAGATAAAAGAACTGATCGTTTGTTGCAAGTGCATCTTCAACAAGCTCTGCAAACTCTTCACGAATATCATTTTGCAAAAGACGCTCCAAAAACGTCTCAAGTGTTGATTGTTTCACTCGGTATGTTAGCGCTTTTTGTGCTGCAAACTCAAGAAGATGCCCTTCATCAAATACAACAGAGCTATGCTCAGGAAGGAGCGGCAGCTGTCCTTCACGTTTACGTGACTCCTTTGTCCATACATGCTCCATGTAAAAGTCATGAGAACAAATGATGAGGTCTGTTGCTTTTCGGTAATGGTCTCTTGATAAATTCAAGCCACAGCGGTGCCGCATGTCGCACGTTAAGCAGTCCTGAAAAGAGTCATAACCAATTCTTGACCACTCATCATTTGTTAATTCTGGATACTCTTTTCGATCACCATACGGATAAAATGTCTGCATCCCATGAGATTCATGAACAAATGAAGGAAGCGATTCATAAATGTCGAGCCACTTCTCATCATCTTCACGTTGCATCGTTTTCTCTAGTTTCTTTAAGCATAAATATTGATCATGCGATTTACTTAATCTCGCATCTATTTGAATATCAAGGTGATTGGCAATTTTATAGATATCACCTTCTTGTTTGACCAGCTGTTCAATTAACGTTTCGTCTGCACATGCAATGATCGCAGGTTTCCCTGTATATCTTGCATATGTGACCGCAAATAAAAGATAAACGATTGTTTTGCCTGTGCCTACCCCAGCTTCGGCAAACATCACACTTTTTTCTTTAAAGGCCCTTTCTAACTGAAAAGCCATGAATATTTGTTCATCTCGAAGATCAAAGCCCTTTTCTGGCAAAATGTCATAAAACACATCACCAATCCAGTTGCCCAGTTCTTCGTAAAAATTATGTTCTTTTGTTAATGAAAAAGGCAAACGAGATGCTGTCACCTGCTTCAACCCCCAACTTTTGAATCATTCAGACATTCAATAGTAACATTTATGCTGGGGTATGACAATCTTTTTTTAAGAGCGCAGGCGATGCTGGTAGCTTTCCTTCATTAAAAATGCGTGCTCTGAATGGTCTATGTAGTTTTGAGCCATTGCTAAGTTCTCGATGGCTGCCGTAAGTTTAGCAGATTGTCCCGTTT
Organism: Bacillus sp. FSL R5-0397; assembly: GCF_038593395.1. Lineage (NCBI taxonomy): Bacteria > Bacillati > Bacillota > Bacilli > Caryophanales > Bacillaceae > Bacillus > Bacillus sp. FSL R5-0397. The sequence goes on from NZ_CP151992.1 coordinate 1,991,762, forward strand.
CAATCCCTTCTATTTCTCGGGCTGTTGAAGCGAGTGCTTTTTGAATTAACTGAAATTGATCATAATGAATCATGAAGACACCTCTTTTTTTAAAATCAAGTTCAGTTTATTCCGTCCCGTCAAGACTTATACCTTTTTAGCATAAAAAAATCCACACCTTCTCGTGGTGTGGACATTTGTTACGATTCAGTTGTTTGCTTCCTAGGCCGGCGTTTTCCCCAGTATTGATAATAGTCTGTTTTAATAAATCCATTAAACAGTTTTCTCTTTTTCGTCGCTTTTCTTCCGAAACACTCTTCGAATTTTTCATGTGACGTTAAAATGTAAATGGACCACGTATCTAGGTTTTTCAATGCTTCGCCCATGCCTTGATACATTTTTTCCACAGCTGGCTTATCGCTCAGACGTTCACCGTAAGGCGGATTTCCGACAATCACACCATACTCATCTTTTGTTTGAAAGTCTTTCACTTGCATTTGCTTAAATTGAATCAGTTCACTAAGTCCAGCTTCTTCTGCGTTCAGTTTCGCAATCTCTACCATGCGATGATCAATATCGCTCGCGATAATGCGAAGCGGCTGATCATAGTTCGCCTTTTCTTCTACTTCAAGGCGTGCTTTGTTCCAAACGTCCTCACCGATCCATTCCCATGATTCAGATGCGAACTCACGGTTAAATCCAGGGGCAATGTTTTGTCCAATCATCGCTGCTTCGATGGCAATTGTTCCTGATCCGCAAAAAGGATCGACAAACGGACGGTCAGGTGTCCAGTTCGTTAATAAGACAAGCGCCGCTGCAAGGGTTTCTTTAATCGGCGCCCCGCCTTGATCTGCACGGTATCCACGTTTATGAAGACCCACACCAGACGTATCGAGCGTCAGCAATACTTTATCTTTTAAAAGCGCTACCTCGATTTTGTATTCAGGGCCTGTCTCTTCTAGCCATTCAGACTGTATGTTGTAAGATGATCTAAGCTTTTGCGCGATAGCCTTTTTGACGATGCGCTGACAATCCGGCACACTGGCAAGCTGAGATTTAACAGATTTACCAATGACGGGAAATGTGCTATTTTTCGGTAAAAATGCGGCCCAGTCAATGGCTTTAGTCTGCTCAAAAAGCTCGTCGAATGTTCTAGCCGAAAATTCAGCAACTTGGACCTTGATCCGGTCTGCTGTACGCAGCCATAGATTCGCACGGCAAATGGCAAGTGCATCTCCATGAAAAATGACTTTTCCGTTATCTACAGTGCACTCATACCCGAGGTCTCTTACTTCTTTTGCAACAATCGCTTCAATTCCCATTGGCGCTGTTGCGATGAGTGTATAGGTTTTCATTTGTTTATCACCTGTTTTCTCGTTCTTTTCTTAATCAAGATAAAAGCTCTCCATATGTAGAAATAGGAGAGCTTTGATTTCATCATGTTTATGATAACGGATATAACGTTCTGTAAGCCATGTTTTGTTCCATCGTACTGCAAACGGCAAAAGCCTCGTACTCAGGTGGTAATCATCTATCTACAGAATTCTCTGTCCTTCTCTCCGTTTGGTTCCTTTGAGAAAGTTCCCCTACCAAGTTTGGGTTTCTCGCTCGAGGGGTTTACCGCGTTCCACTCTCACCATTTCTAGTGAGACTTCGTCACTGTGGCACTTTCAAGGATACTTTGCCATATCCTAAAAGGACGTAGGCATTTTTCCTGCCGTCAGCCTTTCCCAGGCTGCCCTGGCTTATTTTTTCGCCAGGCACGAACACTACGGGCATCTCAGCACCGTGCGAGCATGGACTTTCCTCTGCAATGTCAAAGCATTACAGCGATTACCCGAACGTTAATCAACATGCGTTATTATAAACGACAATGTCATCTGACACAAGCTTTTTTGGTATTACTCAATCATAAAGTTTGCTGCCGAAAACGTGTTTCTCAAGATTAGATAGTCTTTTTAAAATATCAAAGTTTGTTGTATTGGACTGTGCAGGCTGTCTTTTCCCTTGCTCAACCGCTTCTTCAAGCTGTTTTGACAAGTGAAGGTTTTCTTGTTGGAGTTTTTCAATTTCTTGATGGAATGTCTCATAGTCTTTAATAACCATATCTAGAAATTTATCGACTTCTTCTTGTTTATACCCTCGGACACCTGTTTTAAATTCTTTTTCTAAAATTTCTTTCGCAGAAAGCTTTACTTTATCAGCAAGCATCTTTTTCACCTCATATCGTGAATTCATAGTATATTTTTTCAGAAATACGTGACGTTGTCAAATTTTCTCTTGCTTTTAGTCAAAAAACGGATCTTCCGCCTCAACCTGTGCTCTTAAATCATCCATTGTGATATACATAATTGGGTAGTCGGTATAGGTTTCAGCTTCTTTGATCATATATTTTGGCGAGCCTTCGTGCTCGGAATCATATAAGACGAGAAGGCCGTCCGTTTTTTCAATAAAAAAGCGGTTCTTTTGTTTAAATTGTGCCGGACTTTCATACGGTCTATGCGTGACACTTTCTACAAAATCAGCTTGTGCAAGAACGCCTTCATACAGCTCTTTATTTTGTTCATTCCAGCGCTCTTCCTGTTCATAAAATGGTGTAATGACAGCAAGTTTTAAATCTGGAAACTCCTCTTGAAGCTCAAAGACCACTTCAGCTGTCCATATTTCTGCCCCTAACTGACCTGAAATGAGCACCCATTCCAGCCCGTCTTCAATGAGTGCCGTCAGCCTTTTCCGAAGTTCCGCTTTTATGTATTGAAGTGCAGGCTCGTCTTGTTTGAAGATCCCAAGCTCAAATGGCTTGTACCCTGTGACAGCAATAATTTTCATTTTTTCACCTGCTTTTAAAAAAAGGGACTTATAAAAGTCCCATTTCACTTTATCTGTTACAGCAAGGTCCACCGCAGTTAAAGTGTTGATGTGTTGCCGGGTCCACCTGAGAAAACGTATGCGGGAAGTAGTGAACATGTTGGAAATTTTGGTGATGAACATTTGTTACATGCTGCGGGTGGATGTGCGGCACAATTGTAGTTGACTCACTGTGCGTACAGCAGTGATTCGTTGGATGTACAATTGGCTGTGTAACATTTGGATTGCAATGATGATGATGGTACATGTAGCATTCCCCTCTCCTTGATTTTCTTACATTAATAATGTATGAATCAAGAGGTGTACATGTACTAATGCATTAACCTATTTTAAAAGTTTGCAAGAAAAACATCTTTATAGTTTGAAAACACAAAAGCGACCAATATGACAACAAGAAAAAACAAGTAGAAAAGACCCTTATACATGCTCTACGCTCCTCATTCAATATCTAACGTTATTTTACAGGATTCGTGACTTTTCTACAATAAAAGTGCTAAACAATTTTTATTTTCGGCCGAGAGCCGAACGTTGTCATTTTTTGCGCTTTCCCAGGCAATAATTTCATTTCCCAGCTTTTCTTAAGAGCCTCTTTTCTCGCTTGTCAAGTTCCACAATGTCTCGTTCACTTAAAGACGATCGTGATAACAATGTTTGGGTAATGGAAAGGGCTGCTTTTGGATCTTTTTGACGGTGTTCTTCATACTTTGCAAGCTCTACACCCGCTTTTAATCTTAAATGAACATCACTTGATTCAAATAGACGTCTCCATATGCATGCCGCTTCATCCCATTGTTTTAATCGCTTGTACTGTAACGATAGAGCATAAGCTGCTTGATCCGCATGCTCAAACGCTGCTCCCGTTAATTCTTGCAGGTGCTTTGTTGCTTCCTGCACATCACGGTGAGCAAGATGCCACTTAGCTAATGCATATTTCTCATCGTCTTCCTTCACCGCATCTTTGGATAAGATTTTTTTAGACAAATGAATGTAGAGACTGATTAACGATAAGACATCAAGTTCATTGTGAGTCAAAATTCCTTCAATCAGTTTCGGGTTTTGTTCCTTTAAAAAGTGAAAATAGATCATTGGTGCGAGGAACCCCGGTGTATCTCCCTCTCGATTGACGTGCAGTTCCTTTTTTTCTACAACCGAAAGAGCCATACGCTCATATTTATGTTTCCACAATCTCCTTGACCCATGCAGAAGGTCAAAATGACCAAATTCAGGTAGAGCAGGTAACTGATCGCGTAATAATGTATGCCTCGTTTTGACTTGAGGCCAGTCAAATGATTTTCCATTATATGTCACGAGTGATTCAACATCCACCTCACTAAGAAAGCTTTTGTAAAGTGCCGCTTCATTTCCTGGATTTGTGAGCAAATGTTGCTTTACCACTACTTTATCTGAATAAACTCTCGCATGCCCAAGCAGAAAAATCATATTTCCCGTTCCGCCAGATAGTCCTGTTGTTTCTGTATCGAAGAAAAATAGCTCGTGAGGCTTGTAGCCTTTTGCAGAAAGAGAATGCTGAATCTCACTTTTGTTCCATGCACTCACCATCTCCGGCAGTTCTGCAAATGAATATCGCCCATGCTGATGGTCAAGTGGATAGGTCACTTCCCGAATGAGGCAGAAAGAGTCTTCAAAGTAGTAAGGAGCTGCACCTAATTCCCCCCACTCTTTTAGAAATGGAATGGTTTCAGCCGTCACAGTGGGCGTTTGTCCCTTTTTTACTGCCCCACGCTTTTCATCTGACTGATTGTGCGACAGGTGTTTTTTCATTCTGTTTAATTTTCCTTTTAATGACATGAGTACGTCTTTTCCCCCTTTCCTTAAAATCCTGCCATCAATTGAATGATACTGCTTTTTCCATCGATCTCTTTCATTTCCATGCCAATACAAGATGGACAGCCGTTCTCGCAGCTGCATCGCTCAATCAGCTGAGTGGCTGCACGGGCAATTTCATCAAAGCGAGCCTGGACCTCTTTACTTAAACCGATTCCACCTGGGTAATGATCATATAAAAATACAGTCGGTTTCCCGGTATGGGCTGCCTTTATTTGAGAAATGACATGAATGTCTGAACGGTCACACATGACAAACGCCGGAACAATATGCTGAAGAACATTGGCAATACCGAGCAAGAGCTGTTCAAGTGTTTTTTCTTCAAATGTCCGCTCTGCTTCATGTAATTCAAACCAAGCAGCACTCGTATGAATCTCTTCTTCAGGTAAGTGAATCGGGCCGGAACCGATATTTTCCCCGGTTGATAATCGAATTTTTTTGAAAATGGTCGGCATTGCATTGACGGTCACATCACCGTAGTGAACAGATACCGCCTCTTTCTCTGTTGTTTGATCAATTTCAAGCACCTTGAGCTGAACTGCTAAATTCGCATCTGTATAATATTCTACATCGACTTGTTTCACATAAGCCTTAAGATGCTCATAATCTAGCTTTTCCACTTGATACTGAACCCCTTCATGTAAATAAATCGCTTCATCATGAAGTAAAGTCATCGCACTGAATCGATCCATCTCCCCGATAATTCGAACGTTCGCTACATCGGATTGATCGACAATGACGACATTTTCCTGACTTGCAGATCTCAGACTGATGCCATGAGCCGGGAACGATTGATCTGACCAATAATAACGGTTCCCGCTGAAATGAAGAACCCCTTCTTCATGTAAGTATTGCAAGATTTCTTCTACTTCCATACCGCCAAACTGTTCATCTTCTCGAAACGGTAGCTCGTAGGACGCACATTTTAGATGATCGACTAGGATGATAAGGTTCTCAGGATTGATTCTTGCCGATTCAGGTGGTCTGTTAAAGAAGTATTCAGGGTGTCTGACAATATATTGGTCAAGTGGCGATGAGCTTGCGACCATGATAATGAGTGCTTCCTCATGACGCCTTCCAGCTCGTCCAGCCTGCTGCCATGTACTCGCTACACTGCCAGGATATCCGGTCATGATACAGACTTTTAGCTGTCCAATATCTACTCCTAATTCTAGTGCGTTTGTGCTGACAACACCGAGAATGTCTCCTTCCCTTAAGCCTTTTTCAATCATGCGCCGCTCTTTCGGCAAATAGCCCCCGCGATAACCACGGATCGATTTAGGACCAATTTCTTTTTTCACTAGTTCTTGAATATGACTTAGGATGACTTCAACTCTTACCCTACTTCTAGCAAAAACAATCGTTTGAATTTTTTCTTTTAAAAATGTTTTAGCGAGCTGATTCACAACAGTGGCCGCACTTTGTCTAATATTTAAAGGCTTATTGACGACTGGCGGGTTGTAAAAGACAAAATTCTTTTTACCGCTAGGTGCTCCGTTTCGTTCAATGAGATGCACCTTGCTTCCGGTCAGCTGCTCTGCAAGCTCTTTCGGATTCGCAATGGTCGCTGATGTACAAATAAAGGTCGGGTCACTTCCGTAAAATGCACAAATTCGCTTTAGTCTTCGAATGACATTGGCGACATGACTGCCAAACACGCCTCGGTATGTATGAAGTTCATCAATGACAATATACTTTAAGTTCTCAAATAAACTGACCCATTTCGTATGATGAGGCAAAATCGCTGAGTGCAGCATATCTGGATTTGTGATGACAATATGTCCTGCCTGTCTGACGCGCTGGCGAATCGCTGGGGAGGTGTCCCCGTCATAGGTTTCACTGTGAATTGGAACATCCATCTCATGAATGATTTCGTTTAATTCACTTTTTTGATCTTGCGCAAGTGCTTTTGTTGGAAATAAATAGAGGGAGCGGCTTGTCTGATCTTCTGCGATCGACTGAAGAACTGGCAGATTATAACAAAGCGTTTTACCTGAAGCTGTAGGTGTCACAGTCACCACATTCTCACCATCCATCACACGTTCAAAGGCTTCCTTTTGATGAATGTACAGTTCGCTCACACCTCTTTTTTCAAGCGCCACTTTGAGCCTGTCATTTACTCTTTCAGGAATTGGAGAAGTCAGTGCAGGCTTCGCTTCAATTTTATGCCAATGCTCGACCTGTTCGTCTTTTTTTAATTCTTCTATGAGTTCGTTCATTGTTTTCTTCTTCATCTGGTATCCACCTCTCATTCTAGTGTACCGAATATTTGTTTGCATGACTAGGCGGCAATTTTTTGATGCACCGCTTGTGAGCAAATATTTTGATGTGTTGTAACAATATCTATTACACTTCTATAGTGAAATGATTTTATCAAGGAAGAAGATGATCAGATTGAAAAACGAATTTAAGCCTTTATTTGAACCTTTTACATTCCCAGGGGGTGCCTCTATTGATGGCCGTTTAGTCGTTGCACCAATGACACACTTCGGTTCTCATGAGGATGGCACGATCTCAAAGGAAGAAATTGATTTTATTACCGCTAGATCAAGCGAAATGGGCATGGTCATCACCGCATGTGCAAACGTGACGCCAGATGGTAAGGCGTTTGAAGGACAGCCTTCTATTGCAAGGGATGAAGATATACCTGGCCTTCAAAAGCTTGCTTCTGCGATTCAAGCGAAAGGAACAAAAGCCATTATGCAAATTCATCATGGTGGCTCTCAGGCTCTCCCTCATTTAGTCCCAAACGGTGATGTCGTTGCGCCAAGTGATGTATTTAAAGATGGAAAACAAATTGCGAGAGCTTTGACAGAAGAAGAAATTCCTCACATCATCGACTCATTTAAAGAAGCAGCAAGGCGCGCAATCCAAGCAGGATTTGATGGGATCGAAATCCATGGAGCGAACGGATATTTATTACAGCAATTCTACTCCCCGCATAGTAATCAGCGTACAGATCAATGGGGCGGAAGCGAAGAAAAACGTCTCGCATTTCCAATTGCAGTTGTAGATGCGGTGAAAGAAGCAATCAAAGAGCATGTAACAAAACCATTTATCTTTGGGTATCGATTATCACCTGAAGAACCAGAAACACCTGGTTTAACCATGACAGAAACATTTACTTTAGTGGACGTACTTAAGACGAAAAACCTTGATTACTTGCATATTTCTTTAATGGAGATTGACGCTAAGGCAAGACGTGGTGCTGATACAAGTAAGACGCGGATGGAGTTATTAAAAGAGCGCTGTGGTGACACGCTTCCACTCATCGGCGTCGGTAGCGTCATTACAGCTGAGGATGCACTGAATGCATACAATCAAGGGATTCCACTCATCGCTGTTGCAAGAGAAGTCATTGTTGATCCCGATTGGGCAGTAAAGATTAAAGAAGGCAGAGAAAACGAGATTGAGACCGTCATTAAACGCAGTCAAAAAGACAAGTACATGATTCCAGAGGGTTTATGGACTGTCATGGAAGCAAGTAAAGGCTGGGTTCCAATGGAGGATTAATCCCCTCAATAAAAAAACTACCCTATCAACTCAGGGTAGTTTTTTTGGATTATTTCATTTTCACTGTAAAAAGCTTGGACGTCTGCTTTTCTACAGAGCCCTTAGGTTCTTTGTCAAGATGTTCTACTAAATCACCATTCATGATGACAATTGGTGTCACTGTGCTTGCCGCTTTTTCTTCAATCAGCGCTAAATCACATGTAATGAGAGGATCACCTGCTTTCACTTTATCCCCTTCTTTTATGTGTGCTTCAAAGCCTTCACCATTTAATCCAACCGTTTCAAGTCCGATATGAATCAGAAGCTCAAGCCCCGAGAGTGTTCGAATCCCAATTGCATGTTTTGTATGGAAGAGTTGAATAACTTCACCATCTACTGGCGACACAATGGTTCCGTTTTTTGGTTTTACAGCTACGCCGTCTCCCATCATCTTTTGAGAAAAAACGGGATCTGGTACATCGGTCATATCCATTAACTCTCCATCAACTGGAGAATAAATGACTTCTTCCTTTACATCATCTTGGTTTTTTCCGAAACCGAATAATTTTTTCAGCAATGTTCATTTGCTCCCTTCAAGCTTTGCTTCTAGATCTATTCAGCGTATAAACTTTCACGCCCATACACCTTGCTTCATTCAACACTATTTAATCATAATTTTTTCCTCTCATCAATTGATAACCGCCTGAGCCCCTTTTGCATAGGCTGTAGATGAGAGGTGATTCAAATGAAACATGAAAGTGAAAAGAAACACGAGTTGTTAGCAAATGAAGACATTCTATATGAAGCAATTGAACAATTTTTTGCATCATCGCCGTTTCACGACATTTTAAATAGTGCAGAGGCGCTGATGACCACGAGCCATTCACTTGCATCCATTACAACTGATGTGACAGAAGATGATCAATATGTATATATTGAGATTCGATTTCCAGACCATTTTGTCGAAGGTGATATCGCACTCGAAGTGAAAGCGCAATATTTACACTTATCGGTACAGGAAAAAATCAAAACAGACACGACTTCCTCCTATTCGAGCTTTACCAAAACCATTTTAATGCCTGCAAAAATAGATGAAACCAATATGAAGAGCGTTTGGAAAGATCAATCACTTCGTGTGACTGCGCCAAAACAAACAACCCAATAGATGTATATCTATTGGGTTTTGCTATGCTTTAAAAATACTAGTAAATCCTTTCGCCAATGAGCCCACTTGATTCATTGTACTCATCATTTGTCCAGCAGTATCAAACATTTTATTAAAATCGTATTGCCCATTCGTTTTTTTAAATTGTGACAGCACACTTTTAAATTGAGATGATTGCTGTTTTTGCGGCCTTGGCAAAGGATAAGGATTCATAGGCTGCTGCATAGGCATCATGCCCGGCGGCTGCATTTGCGGCTGATTCATTGCTTCAGGCTGCGGCTGATAAGGCTGGAAGTTTTCCTGATATCCAAAAGGCGGCTGATAGCCTGCAGACGGCGGCTGGTTCATTTCACCTTGATATGGGGGCATGAAATATTCTGGAGGCTGCGGAGGTTGCTGCATATCTGGATACGGAAAAGGCCGTTGCTGAAATTGATTCATTTCATAAGATGGTTGGTTTGAATAAGGGAACATGCATCTCGCTCCTCTCGCTCTGAAAACATATTGAAGTCAATGATATATTATGTTCAGGAAGCAGAAGATGTGCCTACAGCAGCCATAAGAAAAACGCAGCCTGTTTCATCAGCTGCGTTTGTTGATTTCTTCTATTAAAAGGTTCAGTGTATAAATCACTGACTCAACTAAATTTTTCACACGAGGTGCATGCTGTTTGCCAAAATAAGATTGCAGCACAACCTCTTTTCCATTTTCTTGGACGGCTTCAAGCTGTTCTTGATGTAAGTATCTAGGTTTGGCCTGATGAATAAATGAGGTAGCAGCAGTAAGCCACTCTTCCATTTGCTGATCAAATTTGACAACGGCCGGTTGAATATCGTTGTAAAAATCATAAACTGGGTATTCCTCTTCTGCCTTTCCCTTTAGGTACTGCTCGTATGCTTCTTCTATCCACGTGATCAACTCTTGTGTATGTTTAAGTAATGTTTGATTATCCAAAGTGTTCACCTCTATGAACCATCCTATCAAACGTTTACTTATTGCTCAAATAGAAAAGCTATCCGGCGTGATATGCGGGTCTTGCCTGCAGCTTATACTCTGCTGCATGAATTTTCAATTCACATTCCTTCACTTCAGATTCAAGACGGTCAATGATTTGTTCTTGCTCCTCTACGGCAGCGTTTTTTGTTTTTTTGACAGCTAAAGACAGTTCTTCTTCCACTGCATCAATCTTTCGCTCAATTTCCTCTAACAACTGCATAATGGATTCTTTTGATACAAATTCGCTCATCATCAGATTCCTCCTTTATCATCTCTCGTTACATTCTCTTTTCTTTTGCTCCCTCCTTCATACATGACAAAACTAGAACTAAATCGCCAATCTAAGTGAAGATAAGCGCAATTTCTTCCATTTCGACACGTGCTTGTCCTTCTTTGTATGATCGCGTCCGATTGTGTAAATTCTAAGGACAAAGGAGGTAGATGTCATGAAAAAGCAGCAAGCACCAAAAGAGCAAAAAACAAAAGGGAAAGAAAACAGTACAGATCAGCTTGATAAAAAGCTCGGCGGCCCTAACCGTCCATCCACGTAAAAAAAGCAGGTACCCCCTGCTTTTTATTTATGCAAAAAATAGTGTTCTAATGAGAAAAGAAAACGAAGCTGCCTTTTTTTATGAAAATACCAGTCGGTCAGCTCAATTTGTTTTGGTAAACGCTCTACTTCAAACAAGGATGGACTCAATTTCTTTTGAAACCAATCTTCCCTTTGATCGTCTAATGAATGTGTCATGACTGGATACACCGTTCTGAGGAAAGGGCTTGACCTTCGCGCAATCCCTAAAAACGGTTCAAAATCAAATCGAGATCCCGTATGCGGCACGGTATGCAAAAAGTGATAAAAATCCGAAAACAAATCGGCTCGAAACAATAGTTTTGCTAGCTTTTTCCCTAACGTAATGCGCTCTTTTACTTGGGAAAACTTTCGTATGGTTAACCCATACAAATGCCCGTCTACTGTCGGAAAAACGACGGTTTGAAAATGTGCCCACTCGCTGAAAAGATATTGAATCGAGTGAAAAACATTCTTTTTCAGGAGAGGATTTTGTATAATAGGAGATTGTATAGTATATTGTTCATTTATGATGAGTGCATGCAGCAGTCGCTCTGTGTCACGCGTTTGCCAAAATCGTTCCCACTCAGCGCTCATAAAACGAGACACACCGAAATGGGGCAGCAGATGAAATAAAGGTTTACGGCACCTTTTTGACCATTCATACAAGAGAAGCTGCGGGTAAGCATCTGAAAAGATCAACCAATTCGCTCTTTCATATGCTGTAAAGAACAGATGCCCTTGCTGATCCGTTAAACCCGGATGGAAGAGCTCGCCTTTTAAATCTGTCATCGACCATCCAGCATTTCTGGAGACAAAAGAAGCAAGCAGAGACCATTTCATCTCTGGATGACGGTCATAAAAGCGCTTGTACGCATTTGTCCTTGTCAGGTTATCCTTATTTTTCGCTTTCGTTTCATGTAAAATATGCTGGGTAATCATGTGCTCTTGTTGTGACAACATGGTGATCTCTCCAATACAAAATGCATTAAAAGGAGGCTGAAACTTGATGATTCGGTATCCTAACGGAAAATCGTATCAGCCCATTCAACAAATTGGGACAAAAAAAAGAATCAGCGGCGAATCATCTTATAGTAACCGCGGGATGACGCTTGAAGCTGACTTAAATGAAACGAACCAGTACTATTTGGTCAACGGGATCGCAGTCATTCATAAAAAGCCTACCCCTGTTCAAATTGTCAATGTGGATTATCCAAAAAGAAGCGCTGCTGTCATTAAAGAAGCCTATTTTAAACAATCCTCCACAACAGACTACAACGGGGTATACAAAGGGCGTTATATCGATTTTGAAGCAAAGGAAACCAAAAGCACCACCTCGTTTCCGCTCAAAAATTTCCACGACCATCAAATTGAGCATATGAAACAGGTTGAAAAGCAAGGCGGTATTTGTTTTGTTATTATATCCGCATTTGGTTCCGTTTATTATTTGTCCGCTACTGACCTCTTCTTCTTTTGGGAGCGGCAGCAGCAAAACGGCCGTAAATCCATTAGCAAAGATGAATTAATGGAAGCAGGTCACCTCATGACACTTGGATATTCGCCAAGAATTGATTATATTAAAGTAGTGGAGACACTTCATTTTTCGGATGACAGCAAGCAACATTTACGTTCGAAAAAGGTTTAACACGAAAGGTTGAGATGTGATGTCTGATCAATTTACAAGTCGTGAACAGCGACGTAAAGCAAGTCAAGAAAACAATAAGAAGCAAAAGAACAAAAAAGGCAAAAAGAAAGCAGGTCTATTTAAAAAAATATTTTTATCTTTACTCGTGATCGGTCTTCTTTGTTTAGTAGCCGGAATCACAACTTTTGCCGTTTTTGCATCAAGCGCTCCTTCTATTGATGATAGCAAGCTAAAAACGCCGTATTCTTCAAAACTTTACGATAAAGACAAAAAAGTCTTTGCAGAAGTCGGGGCAGAAAAAAGAACGTATGTCTCGATTAAAGATATACCCGATGTGGTAAAAGACGCGTTTATTGCAACTGAAGATGCACGTTTTTATAAACACCACGGGATTGATCCTATCCGTATTGGCGGTGCTCTTGTCGCAAACGTCGAGGACGGTTTTGGAGCAGAAGGTGGAAGTACGATTACACAGCAGGTTGTGAAGAACTCCCTGCTTAACAATCAAAAGACGTTAAAACGTAAAGTACAGGAAGTGTGGCTCTCGATTCAGCTTGAGCAAAAATACTCTAAAGATGAAATTTTAGAAATGTATTTAAACCGTATTTTCTTCTCTCCTTATGCTTATGGTGTTGGGAAAGCGGCTGAACAATTTTTCGGAGTGACAGATTTAAATAAACTAACTGTTGCACAGGCTGCCACACTTGCAGGTATGCCGCAAAGTCCATCTGCCTATAACCCAGTGAAACATCCAGAGGCAGCGGAAAAACGCCGTAATATCGTTTTAGGCCTAATGAAAAAACAAGGCTATATTTCAGAGAAAGAGTATGAGGAAGCAAAAGCAACACCTGTCAGCAAAACCGTTGTTTCAGCTGATAAATATAAGAGTCAAAACTCAAGTAAGTACTCTGCTTATATTGAAGAAGTCATGGAAGAAGTACAGAAAAAAGCCAAAGTAGATGTTTCAACAGATGGATTAAAAATCTATACTTCTCTTGATCGAAAAGCTCAGGATCATCTGGATGACATCATCAATGGGGATTCAGCCGGATTTACGAAAGGTATGCAAGCTGGAGTCACCCTGCTGGATACAAAAAATGGTGAAATTCGTGCCATTGGTGGTGGTCGTGATGTACCAGCCGGCGGCTTTAACTATGCCACTGATGCAAAACGCCAGCCGGGATCTACAATTAAACCAATTTTAGATTACGGTCCTGTAATTGAAAACAAAAAATGGTCAACATATCAGCAAATTGATGATGCGCCTTATACGTACTCTAACGGTACACCTATTAACAACTTTGACAGAAGACACTTAGGGAAAATGTCGATGAGAAGTGCTTTGGCACAATCACGAAACATCCCTGCTTTAAAAGCTTTCCAAGAAGCTGGTACAGATAATGCTGTTCAATTCGCCAATAACTTAGGTTTGGACTTACCTTCTGACATTCCTGAGTCTTACTCAATCGGCGGATTTGACGAAGGTGTCTCATCTCTTAAAATGGCTGGTGCATTTAGTGCATTCGGTAACAACGGATACTATAATGAACCGCATGCCGTAACGTCTGTTGAATTTAATGACGGGACGAAGCTTGACTTAACGCCAGACTCTAAAGCAGCCATGAGTGATTACACTGCATTTATGATCACAGATATGCTGAAAACTGCTGTACAATCTGGAACAGGTACACTCGCACAAGTACCGAATGTTCAAGTAGCTGGTAAAACAGGTACAACAAACTTTACACAAGATGATATTAATAAATACAACATCCCTTCTGGCGGGGCGAAAGATTCATGGTTTGTCGGTTACACGCCGCAATACACAGCAGCTGTGTGGACCGGAATCGGTAACTCAAAAGATGCAGACGGCAAAATGTGGCTCACGGATTATGAACAACGTGTTGCCAAAGTTGTCTTCCAGAAATTAATTTCTCAAATTGATGATGGAAGCGGCTCATTTGAAAAGCCAGACAGTGTCGTTGAAGCAACGGTTGAAAAAGGATCAGATCCAGCGAAGTTAGCTGGACCAAACACACCAAGTGATAAGAAGACAACGGAATACTTCGTCAAAGGAACTGTCCCAACAAAAGTTTCTGACACATATGAAAAGAAAGAAGCTGACAAACCATCTGACTTAAAAGCGGTGTATGATGAAGAGAAAAAGTCGATTACACTCACTTGGGGTTATGATGACGATGCAGATGCAACATTTAATGTGAAGCAAGCGGTCGATGATGGCGGCTATAAAGACATTCAAAACAGCTCTTCTAAAGAAGCCGTCATCTCTGATGTGAAGCCAGGATCCACCTATAAATTCCAAGTGACAGCGACTGTAGACGATGTCACAAGTAAAGCTGCTTCTACCTTCCTCACCATTAAAGATGACGAAGAAGAGGAAGAAAAAGCAGATGATGAGAACAAAGAAGAAGAAGAGCCACAGCAACCTGATGATGAGCAAACAGATCAAACAGATGATAATCAAAACCAAGGTGGCACTGATGAGCAGAAGCCTGATGATAAAAAAGATCAAGATCAAGGCGGAAATACCGAAAACGGCAATGGCGATTCAAGTGATGGCTCAGACAGTACAAATGGAAACAGCAACTCACAGAGCGATGCCAATAAAGATAAAAAGAAAGACGACGAGAAAGCCAATTCTCAAAGCTCAAATACTCAGTCAAATTCTACTTCTCGCAAAGAAGACGAATAACAAAAAAGCACTTGCCCTATGTGGCAAGTGCTTTTTTAACGATTTTGTTTTAACTTTCTGAGTGCTTCATATTTTCCATACTGCTTTTTGAGCTCTGTGTATAACTCGTCCAATTGAATAAAGCAATGATATTGAGTAGGTTTAAGCAAAATAAACTCTAATCGTTCTGTCCAGTTAATGGGGGCTACTGGAAACGTCTGTTGTTTAATTTCCTCCCAATCAATGGTTTGAAGCTTCTTTCCTTTGATCCAGTAAAACATTGCAATCATACTGACAATGCCTTGCAGCATATCATCCTCTTCACACCGAGATTTTCTCGTTTGAAAGCGAGGAAGCATGTTGTCTTTTAATTCATTCCACAGATCAAACATCAAAGGAACAAATTCTTCCGTTTTCTGCCACGGTTGCTCATCTAGTAAAGGTTCTGAAGATAGATCAAATGCGAGTGGATTGATTCTTAATATATCCTTTTTTTCGCCGCTTATCTCTACCTTTTTCTCTTTTAGCTTTTCGACATATGAGGTGAAAACAGCTGCTCCGCTCATGCCAGCTTCACCAGCCCTTTTTTCAGCCTCTTCTGCCCTTCTCTGCACATATCAAGAAGTGGACAAGATTCACACTGTGGCCGCTGCGCCTTACAGTGATATCTGCCGAAAAAGATGAGACGATGATGGGTCACGGACCAATCCTCTTTTGGCACCTTCTTCATTAAGGTTTGCTCTACCTCAAGAACAGAATCCTTCCAGCGGCAAATCCCAAGTCGTTTGCTGACGCGCTCGACATGTGTATCTACTGCAATGGCGGGAATTCCAAAAGCGACAGATACAACGACATTTGCTGTTTTCCGTCCAACCCCTGGGAGCTTGATTAGCTCATCTCGATCTCTTGGCACTTCACCGCCATAATCTTCAATCAGCATTTGGCTTAATTTTTGAATGTTTTTTGCCTTATTACGATAAAGACCGATCGAACGAATATCCTGCTGCAACTCTTCAAGCGGCACACTTAAATAGTCTTCTGGTGTTTTATATTTTTGAAATAGATGTTTGGTCACTTTGTTCACTAAAACATCTGTACATTGCGCTGAGAGTGCGACAGCAATCACTAGTTCAAAGGGATTGGAATGAACAAGCTCACACTCAGCCTCTGGAAACATATCCCCTATAATATCTAAACATTCATTGATTTGTTTTTTTGATAACATGCCTTCTCCTTTATTGGTTATTGTTCCAGCCAATTATAAAAAGGAACTTGTCTTTTATATGAAGATGTTTCTTCTTTTGAAGGTGGGGCTTTTTGCTGCGAACGGAAATGCTGGCTATGCTCTTTTGCTTCTTCTGCTGTTTTCAGCCCTTTCTTTTTCCACTCAAACAATATTCGATCGATATAGCGAAAATTTAATTTCCCTGATAAAACGGCTTCTCTTAGAGCAAGACGAATCATTTCAGCATCATGATGGTCTTGGTCCATCCAGATCGAGAGTGTTTCCCCTTCAAGAGGAGAAAGTGGTCTGCCAAACTCATCTTCAAATAGCGCATATAAAGATTTTTCAGCCTGCACATGATTCTTTTGCAGGTCTTTCGCCTGTTTTGCTTCTAAAAAGTCATACAGCACACCCCATAAGGGTTCTACCGAGTACCGGTCATGCTGAATACCAGACCTGTCTTCAAACGGCTGGATCGAAATAAACCCTTTTTGAATCAAATACTGCACCATATAAGCACATTCTTCGGCTGAAATGGTCATACCATGTGAAAGCTCTTCAAATGTCTGAAAAAAGACGCCTTGTTCTTCATTCATTTTAATCTTTAACATGACCATCATTTGTGATTCATTCAGTCCTAACTGCTCATAATGGGCAATCAGCAAATTAGGCAAACTGGTCGAACCCATTTTCTGCATATCTATAAATTGCTGCCTTTTCATCGGATACACCTCTTCACTTTCAGTATATCACGTTTTCTCATACGTGCTGCCCTTAAGACGTTTGAAAAAGCCTCCATATGTTGGAGGCTTTCACGTCTTAAGGATATAAACGGTTTAATAATCTTGGGAATGGAATGGTTTCACGCACATGCGGCGCTCCGCTAATCCAAGCAACTGTTCGTTCAAGTCCAAGACCAAAACCTGAATGTGGTACAGAACCATACTGTCTTAATTCTGTGTACCATTTGTACGTTTCTTGATCTAACCCATGTTCTTTTAGTCTTGCTTCAAGCAGATCTAAATCATGAACACGTTCAGAACCGCCGATAATCTCTCCATAGCCTTCTGGCGCAATTAAATCTGCACAAAGGACGACATCATCACGGTCTGGTGCAGGCTGCATATAAAATGGTTTTAATGAGGTTGGGTAATGAGTGATAAAGACTGGTTTATCATAGCTTTCGGCGATCGCTGTTTCATGCGGCGCACCGAAATCATCTCCCCATTCGATGTCATCAAATCCTTTATCCTGCAAGAATTTAATCGCTTCATCATATGTGATGCGCGGGAATGGTGCTTTGATGTTTTCTAATTTTGCTGTATCACGGCCAAGTGTGTGCAGTTCTACTTTACAATTTTCAAGTACACTTTGAACAACGTGAGACACATAATTTTCTTGGTACTCAAGGTTTTCATTAAATTCAACAAATGCCATCTCAGGCTCGATCATCCAGAACTCGATTAAATGACGTTTTGTTTTCGATTTTTCTGCTCTAAATGTTGGACCGAATGAGAATACTTTTCCGAGTGCCATCGCAGCAGCTTCCATGTAAAGCTGTCCACTTTGAGAAAGGTATGCATCTTCATCAAAATATTTAGTAGCAAACAGCTCTGTTGTTCCTTCAGGAGCACTTCCTGTTAAGATTGGCGGATCCACTTTCACGAAGCCTTCTTGATGGAAAAACTCATATGTAGCACGAATAATTTCATTACGGATTTTCATAATGGCATGCTGTTTTTTAGAACGCAGCCATAAATGACGGTGATCCATTAAGAATTCTGTTCCATGTTCTTTTGGTGTAATTGGGTAATCTGTTGCTTCGTGAATCACTTCAATGGATTTCACTTGTAATTCAAAACCAAGTGGTGAACGTTCGTCTTTTGTTACTTGTCCTGTGACATAGACCGATGTCTCTTGTGTCACTGATTTCGCAAGCTTAAAGACTTCCTCTTCCACCTCTGCTTTTACAACGACTCCTTGAATAAAGCCTGTCCCGTCGCGAAGCTGCAAGAATGCAATTTTTCCGCTTGAACGTTTATTGGCAATCCATGCGCCGATTGTTACTTCTTCATCGACGTGTTTGAACACTTGATTAATAGTTGTTTTCAACATATTTCCCTCCAAAGCCAGAAAGAAACTCACCTTGTTAAATAGGTGTGATTCTTTTTCATACATTTTATTATAACCGTTCTAAATCAGCATGGTCAACGCAAGACAGAAGAAACTACGGTGTTAAATTTTTTTCCACTCGTCCTGTCGTAAAATCAACATAGCTGAAACTATATTGGTTGTTCTCATTTAAGTACGTTACTTCCCAAAGGAGGACATCACCTTCTCGTGCTAATTGAACATTTTTTAGCTTAGAAATGGTGTTCTCCTTTTGAACGGCTTGTACTGCTTGGGTTGAAGTAATGCCTTCTTTTGCTTTTTTAGCAATGACTTTTTCTTTTTTGCTGGCAGGTACCCACACATAGACCGCTTCGTTTTGTTTGTTTTTACCTTCCACAATAAATTGCTTTTCTTTCCCAACAAAGGTATCCACTTGCTCTACTTGTGCTAATGATGCTTGCTTTTTTGCTCGTTCAATCGCTGCCTCATGACCTTCTTCTTTTTGACCCATGGCAATTTGATAAATCCACGAAAAGCTAATGATGCCAATGAGTAAAACGAGCGCAGCAATGGATGAAATAATCCAAACTATTTTTTTCATGTCAAGCTTCCCCTATGTGCGATATATGGTAAATATCGCTTGATTTTGATCTTCTTGATCTAATGCTAATCCAAACATAAGATCTTCCCTTTTAAGCGTTCTGTTCAGCAAATCGACGATTTTGTATAGGTCTTCTGAATGCTTAATTTGAACAGTTGAAAGTACCTCTATTTTACTTTCCACTTCTAATTCCTCCTCGGTACGTAAATATTGTTAGTCATACTTTTCAATGTGAGAACCGATACTATTTTTACAACGGAACATAAAAAGCCGTTACGATAAATTAACTCCAAACCCACACCAGTGAAAGGCCGCTTATGACAGCGGCTTTTCGTTGTTAAGCTTTTCTATATACGCCTCAAGCGACTCTTTGGACATCTCGTGAACTGGCGCATGATGAAGTGATTCTAAAAATAGTTTTCCATACGAAGCGGTTTTCACTCGGCGGTCTAAAATCAGCAATGTTCCGATGTCTTTTTCCGAGCGCAGCAAGCGGCCGGCTCCTTGCTTAAAAGTTAACACAGCTTCCGGGAGAGCGACGGCTTTAAACGGATTCTTCCCCTGTTTTTTTGCCGCTTCGCATTTTGCTTCAATGAGCGGTGAATCGGGCGGGCGGAAAGGAAGCCTTGCCATAATGACAGTCGTTAGCTCTGAGCCAGGAAAATCCACACCTTCCCAGAAACTCCCTGTTCCTAGCAAGATGGCCTGCTTCGCCAACTTGAACATTTTTGTCAATTTTACAGGGCTCCCGCCTGTCAAACCTTGAGCAAACAAGGCCGATTGCATACCTTCTGATTTCAGCTCTTCATACACTGCTTTTAACATCTCATGTGAATTAAATAACACCAATATTTTCGCTTGATCCTGCTTTTCCATGATCTTAATATATGTTGCAGCTTGCTTCACATATTCGCGTTCATCACGGTTTGTGATCGGCGGCATGTCAGCCGGTAGAACGACCTTAAGCTGTTTTTCAAGTTCAAAAGGTGAATCAATTTGGACAAGGTGTGGGTAAAAATCTTGCAGACCAAATCGTTCCAAGCAATAATCAAAGCGTTGATTGATGGTAAGCGTCCCTGATGTGAGGACAACGCTTTTTTTGTTCATGAAGAACCGATCAGCTAGCAGCTCCCCTGTATCCAGCGGCTGCGCGTGCATAAAGACAGCATTCTTGGCACCCTTTGCATCAATCTCAATCCAAACTGTTTCATCATTGTTTGGTTCAAAGATAAACCGGTACAGCGTACTGCAGAATGTCTGCATAAATGACATCACTTGATCGTATTCTTCTGCTTCAAATGCAAAGTGTTCTATGAACTGATCACTTTTGTGAAGTAACTCATTTTTTTGCTGCTCATACAGTTTCTCACAAGCAATCAATAATGAACAAAGCTTACTCGCTGATTCTTTAATTCGGACCCACTGAGCATGTTTTGAATGATGACGGACTCTATGAATGAGACGATTGATGTCCGCTTTTGGTTTTGTCCTTTTGACAAAAGAATGTACGGTACTAAAAAATGCGTCACTTTCCATCTGAAGCTGCTGAAGATACTCGTCCATTTCAATAAAGGTGTCAGTTGATAAACCTGCCCCATGAAATCTCTTTTTCAATTTCTTAAGCAGCCCGCCTTGCAAAGAGCCAAGCTGCGTTAATTTCGCATGAAGCTGGATATAAGACGCACTGTCACCTAGCGTTTCATTGGCTGTTTTTTCAAATTGGTGGGCCTCATCAATCACATAGACATCTGCATGTTGAAAGATAGAAGCTCCTTCCGTTTGAGATAAAAGCAGACGATGATTCGTCAAAATTAAATCAGCGGTTTGAGCCTTTCGTTTAGCCCGTTCATAAAAACAATGTTCTTTAAAACGGCGTTTTTTCGATGTAAATGGCATGTGCACACAAGAGATACGGTCTTTTATATTTGCAGCTCCTGACGGTAAATTCAGTTCAGACAAATCACCTGTTTCAGTGACAAGAAGCCACATTAAAATTTGCGCTTTTGTTAAGACAACATCATAGTTATCATCTTCCTCATGCAGGACATGCTCAAACTTATCTAAACAAATATAATGTGCCCGCCCTTTAAACACACAGGCGGCTGGCTCAAATGGGAGCAATTGCTTGAGTAGCGGAACATCACGCTGAAGCATTTGCTGCTGCAGTAAAATTGAATATGTACTGATAATGACAGGTTTTCCTGATTTCTTTGCTTCTAAAGCAGCTGGTATAAGATAAGCGAGTGTTTTCCCGATTCCTGGCGCCGCTTCAATTAACGCATAAGCTCTTTCATGGAACGCATCTCTTACTTTGTTCATCATCGTGAGCTGGCCTTCTCTTACTTCATAGCCTTCTAATGTTTGAGGAAGCTTCTCTTTTATCTCCTCAAACAGTTGCTCGTCGTCAGCGCCTACTGCATATGTCGATTCAGTGATAGGATTGGTCACATCTTTCACAGCAAAAGATCCTACTTCTACAAGCGAATCATCCTGACTAGAGTGATTGGTTTCAAGCTGCTTAATTAAAAGTCCTATATCACTTAGAAGATAAGAGGATAATCTGCGCAGCTGTTTTAACACATTTGGCGGTGTATTCCTTAATTGATGTAATAAGGTTAAAAATAACATGGCAGTAACTTCCGCATCACTATCCGCCCTGTGCGGGTGGTCATGTGGAAGCATGAGCTCTTCGCTTAATTCAGTTAGCTTATAACCTTCAAGCTCAGGATAAAGAATTCTAGAAATTTCAACCGTATCAATCGCTAGCACATCCAGCTCATTTTTCCCGCATGCTTTTAGTTCATCGTTTAAAAAGTTCAAATCAAAATGAACATTGTGCGCAACAAAATAAGCGCCCTGTATGAGATCATACACCTCTTGGGCAATGTCCTCAAAAAACACCGCGTCATCAACCATGTGCTGCTTAATACCTGTCAGCTGTTCAATAAATCCAGGAATCGTTTTCCCTGGGTTCACATATTTTGAATACCGTTCGACAATTTGTCCATTTTCAATGACCACCGCAGCAATTTGAATGATTTTATCACCTTTTTTTGGTGAATTCCCGGTGGTTTCAATATCAACGACAACAAACCTTTGATCGGTCATAAAATGGACACCTCAATTCCTCGTTCCACTCATAGTGAAACACACTCTGGGCAATATAGCTGAAACAGAACAGCTTCCTTATGATGAAACTGTTCTGTTTCCATGTGAGCGTGCGTTATAAAATCGTTCTCGCAGGCTCTTGCCCAATCATTTGTTCAATTTGATTTTGTTTATTTAACACGACCACTTTAGGTGTGTGCGATTTCGCTTCTTCCTCTGACAACATCCCATAAGCGATAATAATGACTTCATCTCCTGGCTGAACCAATCTTGCTGCCGCACCATTTAAACAAATGACACCGCTCTTTCTTTCTCCAGGGATGATATATGTTTCAAGTCTAGCACCATTGTGATTATTAACAATTTGCACTTTCTCATTTGCCATCATGCCTGCCGCATCAAGCAAATCTTCGTCGATGGTAATACTACCTACATAGTGTAAGTTTGCTTCAGTCACTGTCGCTTTATGAAGTTTCGAGGTCATAAAAGTTCTATACATGCTTTTCACCGCTTTCAGGAACCTGGAAAATCACATTATCAATCAGTCTTGCCCGGGAGAACTTCACAGCAGTGGCAATGATCACTTGGCCCGTTAAGTGCTGAAGAGGTTCAAGCTCTGGGTAGGAGTAAATGTCAATATAATCGATTTCTCCACTCGTTTGAAGAATCTCCTCTTCCACTAATTGATAAATACGATTTACATCATGTTCACCATTTTCTACAGCTGTCTGTCCTTTTTTTAATGCCCGGTATAAAGCAGGTGCTTCTTGCCTTTCTGTTTCAGACAGATACACGTTCCTTGAACTTTTCGCTAAACCGTCTTCTTCTCGAACAGTAGGAACAGACACAAGGTGAAGATCAAAAAAGAAATCCTTGATCATCGCATCGATAACAGCGACTTGCTGTGCATCCTTTAGCCCAAAGTATACATTGGTTGGTGCGACAAGGTGAAACAGCTTTGTCAGCACCGTGACAACGCCGTCAAAGTGTCCTGGGCGTTTCTTCCCGCATAAGACGTCTGTACGCTTTTGGACAGTCATCGTAATCGATGGCTCATCTTTGTACATTTCCTTCACATCAGGTGTAAATAATATATCTACTCCAGTTTCTTCGGCAAGACGCTGGTCTCTTTTCATATCTCTTGGATAGGATTCAAAGTCTTCATTCGGTCCAAATTGCAATGGATTAACAAAGATGCTCATCACCACAATGTCATTTTGATCTCTTGCTTCTTTTGCAAGCGTAAGATGTCCTTCATGAAGGAAACCCATTGTAGGGACAAATCCAATGGAATGCTGCTTCTTTTGATGCTGCTTGATCATTTCTTTTAATTCATGAATATGGGAGACAACCTTCATTCCTTGATCCCCCCATATAAACCATCAAGGACTTCTTCTTTCATATGAAAGGTATGAGCATCCTCTGGGAATGTGCGTGCTTTTACTTCTTTTGTATATTGTATGAGCGCTTCTTCTAATACAGCATCGATTTGCGCGTATTGTTTCACAAATTTAGGTGTTCTAGACACGCCGTACCCTACCACATCATGGTAAACAAGAACTTGTCCATCTGCTTCAGCCCCTGCCCCAATTCCGATCACAGGAATCTTTAGCATGTCAGTAATCCGTTTTGTCAGTTCACCAGGTACACACTCTAACACAAGAGCGATGGCGCCTGCTTCCTCACATTTCAGACTATCTTCAATCAATTTCTGTGCACTCTCTTTGTCTTTTCCTTGCACTTTATAGCCGCCAAGGACACCGACTGATTGGGGGGTGAGCCCTAAATGGCTTACAACAGGAATACCGCCTCTTGTAAGTGCTTGGATGGATTCAAATACTCCGTCTCCACCTTCAAGCTTTAAGGCATCAGCACCGCTTTCTTGCATAATGCGTGCTGCATTTTTCATCGTTTCTTCTAATGAATAATGATAAGACATAAATGGCATATCCGTCACAACAAATGTGTCTTTTGCGCCTCTTTTGACTGCTTTTGTGTGATGAATCATATCATCCATCGTCACTTGCACTGTGGAATCAAGTCCAAGGACAACCATCCCAAGTGAGTCACCAACTAAGATCATGTCGACTTCCGCTTTTTCCGCTTGCTTTGCAGCTGGATAGTCGTATGCTGTCAGCATCACAATAGGTTCGTTTTGTTCTTTCATTTTGAAAAAATCTAACTTTGTCTTCATTTGTTCCTCCTCATTCTGGAGAGGAGATGGCTTGTCTGATCTCACACGCTTTTATCTCTCATGTGCAGACGAATCATCCCTCTGTCCAAGTCCCTTAGGATCAAGGCAGAAATTTATCGAATTTTTCTTCCTAACAGGTACAGTTCTTTTTCAGATACTGCCCACACGAAGTATATCAAAAATGTGCCGGGTGTTCCACTTAAGTTGACTTGATCTCGATGTCAGCGGAGTAGATGTTTTGGATTCCGCCCTCCGTTTCGAGTAAGAGGACCCCTTCATCATTAATCCCAAGCGCCGTTCCAGCATATTGTCCATTGACGGTGCGTGCGATGATACGCTTTCCAATGGTCATCGCATACGATTCCCATAATTGTTTGATCGGAGCAAAACCATAAGTCATATATTCATCATACCTTTTTTCAAAGGTGGACATGATGGTTTGAATCAATGCCGCTCTGTCTACCTTTTCACCCAGCTCCATTTGCAAACTCGTCGCAACATCCTTTAATTCTTCAGGAAAATCATTTGCCGTCTGATTCACGTTAATGCCTGGACCAATAATGACTGCGTGAACTTGGTCAGCTTCTGCTTTTAATTCAGTCAAAATACCAACGACCTTTTTTCCGTTTAGCAAAATATCGTTTGGCCATTTGATTGATGGACTGAGACCCGTTTGCTGCGCTATGGCTTCAGCGATGGCGACAGATGCTAAAAGCGTCATTTGCGGCGCTTTGTGCAGCGGTATTTCCGGCCGGAGAATCAAACTCATCCAAATGCCTGTCCCATTTGGTGAATGCCACGTTCTTTGAAGGCGGCCTTTTCCGTTTGTCTGATGATCACTGACAACAAGCGAGCCGTGCGGGGCTCCTTTATTGACGAGGTCATGGGCAATGAGCTGAGTTGAGGTGACTTCTTCTTGAAAATAAATATGCCTGCCAAACAGCTCTGTTTCCAAACCAAACAGAATTTCGTCTTCACTAATTTTGTCCGGTTTACGAAGCAGCCGGTATCCTTTTCTTCTGACCGCTTCGACCTCATATCCCTCTTTTCGCAAATCCTCTATATGCTTCCATACTGCCGTTCGGGAGCAGCCAAGCTCATCACATATTTGCTGGCTTGAGACAAAATCTTGCTCAGATGCTGTAAATAGTTCAATTAATCGTTTTCTAATCGCTGATCGCACGCTATGAGCCACTCCTCTATGGCTTCTTTTCGGTTTTCAAGCTGGTTTTGCAAAACGGCTTTTTTTACAGAAGAAAGCTCTTCTGCAATCCATTTACCAGCTGGCTTTTGCCGAAAGGCCATTAAATCTTTTCCTGACACTGCAAGGTCTTGAAGCTGTTTAATCGGCAACGCATCATATGAACGTTTCGCCGCCTCCAGCTCATCAAAGAAAATGCGGCGCTCATGTTTGAGCTGCGTGATTTTCATACTAGAAAGCAGGACATGTTCACCAGCTTCAAACATTTTTTCCGCATCCCAGTCACAATCAACATATTTGCTAATGGCAACGGCTTCTTTTAAAAGTTTCGTTGATAACTTCCATTCTTTTAAAAAGGACACCGCCTCCGCCTCATCTAGACCAAGTAAATGGATAAAGGCTCCCCACACCTCATCTAACCCATCCAATAAATAATACGGGAAAGCTTGGAACGTTTCATTCAGCTGATCCTTTTTGAGGCCGGGCAATTCTTCATACAATTTGGTGGAGATGAGCACCTTGATGGCTTGCTCACAGTAGCGTCCTTTTAAAAGTTTTTCCATTTCGATTTTTTTGCGTTCAACAGATATATTAGCAAGCAGATGTTTATCTTTTTTCATTGCTTCTTCCGTCTCTTTAGAAAGCTCAAACCCGAGCTGGCTTAAAAACCGCACCGCTCTCATCATCCGAAGCGCATCTTCTTGAAAGCGGCATGCAGGATCTCCAACCGTTTGAATTCGTCTCCGCTTCATATCCCGCTTGCCGCCCACATGGTCAATGATGTCACCATGAATATCCATGGCCACTGCATTGATCGTTAAATCTCTTCTTAAAAGATCTTCTTTTAGTGATGAAATAAACGCCACTTCTTTAGGCCGGCGAAAGTCTTCATATTCTGATTCAGTCCGAAACGTAGTGACCTCATAGCTGACCCCGTCAAGTAACACAATAACAGTGCCATGCTCTTTGCCGACATCTACTGTTTTATCAAATAAAGACTCCACCACATCAGGTGTGGCATCTGTCGCAATATCGATATCCCCAATTTCCCTGCCTAAAAGGACATCTCTCACCGCACCGCCGACAAAATAAGCTTGATACCCATGTTCATGCAGTGTATGTAAAATAGGGATCGCATGTGTGAATGGTTCATTCATCTTCAACATCACCTTCGATCAATTCTAAGTAAAGCTCTTCATACTCTCTCACAATTTTGTCAGAAGAGAAATTGGCTTCAACACTAGACTTGGCTGCCATCGATATTTGCTTATGGAGCGCATTGTCTTTCAGAATAGAGATGGCATGTTTTGCTGCTCCATCTACATCACCAAGCGGAACAAGGAATCCTGTCTCTCCATGTGCAATCACCTCTGGAATTCCTCCAACGTCTGTTCCTATACAAGGTACTCCGCATGCCATTGCTTCAAGTAGTACAAGACCAAAACTCTCTTTCTCAGAAAGCAGCAGCTTCAAATCACTAATCGAATAGAGCTCCTCCACCTTCTCTTGCTTTCCTAAAAATAACACGCGGTCCGTTAATCCAAGCTTTTTCACAAGCTCGCAAACAACCGATTTTTCAGGTCCGTCCCCAATCAGTAGCAGTTTTGCATTCACCTGTTCAGAAATCTGTTTAAACACATGGATTACGTCATGCACCCGCTTCACTTTACGGAAATTTGATACATGGATGACGACCTTCTCATCCTGCAGAAGACCATAATGCGTCTTCAGCACTTCGTGATCTTCACGCAAATATACACGCTCATCGACGAAATTATGGATCGTATCAATTTTTTTATTCGGTTTAATCAGATCGTATGTCTGCGCAGCTAATGAATGTGATACAGCCGTTACGCGGTCAGATGATTCGATCGCAAACCGGATAACTTCCTTTAAAGATGGATCATAGCCTAAAACCGTAATATCCGTCCCGTGAAGGGTGGTGACGACTTTGACAGACTGTCCAGTCATTTGTTTGGCTAAGAACGCACAGACAGCGTGAGGGACCGCATAATGCGCATGAATAATATCAAGCTTCTCTCGTTTTGCGACTTCTGCGAGTTTACTTGCCAGTGCAAGGTCATAAGGCGGATATTGAAACACAGCATATTGAGTGACATCCACCTCATGAAAATAGATATTCGGATACACTTTATTGAGTCTAAACGGAATACTTGAGGTAATGAAATGAACATCGTGCCCTTTTTCAGCTAAACGTTTTCCAAGCTCTGTGGCAATAATGCCCGAACCGCCAACACTCGGATAACAAGTGATTCCGATCTTCAATTTTTTCATAATTACCCCCCAAGTAAGTCATCGTCCATCAAAAGTGGCTTCTTTGTCAAAAACCCTTCTGCAAAAGGTTTATTGACTTCCCTTCCATACATCGACTCTCTCATTTTGACAAAATCGATATAACCATTTACAAGCGGTGTCTCCACTGAACTCTCTGTTTTGACAAATTGGCTTTTATACGCATGTAAGCTATCAATTTTTTGCTTCATCTCGTCTGAAATATCGATCACAAAATCTGGACGATGGTGGCCATTAATCATGTAATAATACATCTGGCTTATTTTATGCGCTGGCTGCTTGTATGAATCTTCAAATTTATGTATACCTGCAGAAAAAGCGGCCTCTTCTACAAGTGAACCCGCATGACCATGATCAGGATGCCGATCTTGGTGGTGCGGGGCAAAAATAAGTCTCGGTTTGTATGTTCGGATGACACCTGCAATTTCTTTCATCGCTTCGTCATTCAGATAAAGTCCTCTATCTGGCAGCGTGAGCTGGATTCGAGTCGTGACGCCTAAAATGGCAGCGGCTGCTCTGGCCTCTTCTTTTCGGCTTTCAACCGTTCCATTTGAAGATAATTCAGCCTGAGTCAAGTCACAAATCCCAACACGTGCCCCTTTTTTTACGTATTTTGCAATCGTTCCACCCATACCGATCTCTACATCATCGCTATGGGCACCGAATGCAAGGATATCAAGTGGTTTCATGCGTTCCTCCGTTTTTTGCTACATCTCGAAAATCAAACGTACCTTTATTTAAATTCCTGACTAAAATTTCGGCGGTCCCCATATTGGTTGCTAATGGGATGGCATACACATCGCAAAGCCGGATGAGTGCAGATACATCCGGTTCATGCGGCTGTGCAGTGAGAGGGTCTCTAAAAAAGAGCACAAGATCCATTGCATTATCAGCAATCATAGCACCGATCTGCTGATCTCCTCCAAGTGGTCCTGATTGGAAACGATGAATGGGCAGCCCAGTCGCTTCTTTCACTCTTAAACCTGTGGTTCCTGTTGCATAAAGTGTATGATCTGCCAAAAGATCTCGATACGCAATGGCGAATTGAATCATGTCACTTTTTTTCTTATCGTGAGCGATTAAAGCAATGTTCATCAGGGATCCACTCCTTATTAGTCGATAATATTTTCTAAGCCATAGACGAGTTGATCAATATGCATCACCTGTTCAACAGAAAGCTTCACACCTGACATAAAGGATGCACGGTTATAAGAATCATGACGAATCGTGAGCGTCTGCCCGTCCATTCCAAACAGCACTTCTTGATGAGCAATCATGCCTGGAAGCCTTACGCTGTGAAGACGGATGCCATCATAATCTGCTCCTCGAGCACCTTCGATTAGTTCTTTTTCTTCAGGGTGCCCCTGCTTTTTGCTTTCTCTTACTTCAGCAATCATTTCAGCCGTTTTTAGTCCTGTACCGCTCGGAGCGTCCAATTTTTTATCATGATGAAGCTCAATGATTTCAACATCAGGAAAATAATTTGCTGCCATTTTGGCAAACTTCATCATTAAAACAGCACCAACAGCAAAGTTAGGCGCAATAATACAGCCTATCCCTTTTTCTTCTGTTAATTGCTGAAGTTCTTTTAGGTCGTCTTCTGAAAAACCTGTTGTGCCTACGACTGGACGCACGCCATGTTCAAGGGCTTTTTTTGTATGTACTTTCCCGATTTCTGGGGTCGTCAAATCAATTAATACATCCGGTGCTGTTTCTGAAAGACACACGTCAATATCCGTATAAATGGGCGCATCAGATGTTGTATGAAGCACATCTGATAGCTTCTTCCCCTCATGTGTGTGATCAAGTGCTGCTACTAGTTCAAAATGGCTTGTTTCTTCTGCCAGCTTGACAGCCTCTATCCCCATTCTTCCTCTTGCTCCAGCGATTACAACTTTGATGGTTTGATTCGTCATCTTCTCTACTTCCCTTCTTTTTTTGTCCAGCGGTCTTTGTCTCTTGTATTGAATTTATGCATCACACGATCATGGGCTTCTTCAAGTGATATATTGAGTGAATTGGCAAGGCATGTTAACACAAACAGCACATCGCCAATTTCTTCTTCCATGCTTTTTTCTGTTTCTGTTGTTTTTTTCGGCTTTTCTCCATAGTAATGGTTGACCTCTCTTGCCAGCTCACCTAATTCTTCTGTCAGACGGGCCATCATGGCAAGCGGGCTGAAATAGCCTTCTTTAAATTGTCCTATGTAATCATCGACTTCTTGCTGCACGTGACGCAGCGTTTTTTCATTCGTCATGAAGCTCATCCTCCTATCCATCTCTTACATGTTAGCGAAATCATAAATATTTGACAAATGTTTAAAACTCAGTTTGCTTGTTTCTCTTCCATACCATATAATATTATCGCTGTCTAAGCAAAAAAAGGAGTGATCTTTTGCTAAAAGAAATTCGTCTTAAAAATATCGTATTTATTTTAATAGGATCTGCGATTTTTTCTTTCGGCCTTGTTCATTTTAATATGCAGAACAACTTGGCGGAAGGCGGATTTACAGGTATCACACTGCTTTTATATTTTCTATTTCACATTGACCCATCTATTTCAAACCTTGTTTTAAACATTCCGATCTTTTTTATCGGCTGGAAAATGCTTGGCAGAACCATGTTTACATATACAATTGTCGGAACCGTCAGTCTTTCTGTCTTTCTAGCCATCTTCCAGCGCTTTCAAATACATATGCCTCTTCAGCACGATTTAGCCTTAGCCGCACTCTTTGCAGGTGTATTTATCGGAACAGGCCTCGGAATCATCTTTAAATTCGGCGGGACAACAGGCGGCGTGGACATTATTGCAAGACTGATCAACAAACATTATCAAGTCGCAATGGGAAGAACGATGTTTATCTTCGACGCATGCGTCATTACCATCTCTCTCACCTATTTAAATTACAAAGAAGCCATGTATACACTTGTTGCCGTATTTGTTGCTGCAAAAGTCATCGACTTCATGCAAGAAGGCGCTTACGCTGCCAAAGGAGCGATGATTATTTCTGAAAAGGATGACATCATTCAAAAGAAAATCACAGAGGAAATGGAGCGCGGAGTGACCATTTTAAAGGGTGTCGGCTCCTATACGAAACAGGAACGCAACGTCCTTTACTGCGTCGTTCCAAAAAATGAGCTTGTCCACCTCAAGAGCGTCGTAACTTCCGTCGATCCTCATGCCTTTGTATCAGTGAGTGACGTGCATGACGTACTTGGTGAAGGCTTCACATTAGATGAACATAAAAAGCCGCTCAATCCCCACTAAAAAAAGAAGCCCGATAACGGTGCTTCTTTTTTTATGATTTTGGATAATCGGCTTGTCGCTTTTGCTTTTTTTCTTTTTCAGCACGGTATTTCCTAAACCCAACATACGTTAGAGTGAGTAAAATCATACTTCCTGTTGTTAAGATGACCCATAAAAGCGATGGATCCGCTTCATCTTGATCAACGTTCGCAAACACACTTGATAAATCTTCTTCAAGTTTCGTGAGACGCTCAAGCTTTGTCCCACTCGATGCTTTTAAAAATTCACCTTGTTCAATTACTTCCATGTGCTGCTTAATTGTCTGCAGCTTTTCAGGCGAGATATCAATGGTTAAACTCGGATAAATCATATCATACAATGAAACCAGCTCATTCCAAGTTTCATAGAACGTCGTCGATTCTGGATCTTTTACTTCTTTCTTTAATGTCGGAAAAGACCCCATAATCGGCTTCTCGAGCGAACCCCAAAGAGGTTCCGAATTTGATTGTATCGCATCAAGAAGCATTCTAAACTGAGAGGCATACCGAAGTTTTTCGCGCTCATTTAAGTCTTCCTGCGGGAGTCCTTTAATGATATCTTGATAGCCAAGTGTAATTTGCCGAACCTGCGTATTCGTCAGAGTTCCACGCCAATTCTCAGCTTTAAATGTCTTTTCAGCATATAATGCGACTTGTAATGCCTCATCATATTTAGCTTGTCTCGTTAATTGAAAGATTGAATCTGATAGTTCCGTTAATTCTTGCAGCGCTTTAGCAGCTGTTGTTTCCTCACCTTTTGCAGCAGCTGGATGCAAGACGAGAAATAATAATAGAATCATCGCGATTGACTTTCGTTTCATGCAAGTCCCTCCTAGCCTTTCTCCATACAGCGTATGAAGAAAAGGACAAGGTTAGACCAACATTGTTAAGGGAGTTCAAGCTTGACCGATTTTTTCGAGAGGACAAGATAATACGAAACAAGAAGAACGGCAATACTTAACCAAAACGTCACGTAGCCGATCTCATTTGAATAGGCAGAAAGCATAGAATAACGCGGCATCATTCCAAACACATAATCAATCACATCATTATGTAAAATCCATATGCCTGCTACAACCAAATGACGCATGTGAAAACGATAATACGGCGCAAATAACACAGCCTGTACCGCCATCGCAAAGTGCGAACCAATTAACATATATCCTTCCCACGGAAAATCATCAACAGAAACGAGCACGAAAAGATTCATCCCTACAGCCCATAATCCATATTTGATCAAGGTGACAAGGGCCAGTGCTTCAAAATAAGGAGCGTGGCGTTTCATTAGAAAGGCTAGTAATACAAATAAAAAGAAAAAACTTGCCGTCGGACTGTCCGGTACAAAAGGTAAAAAGACAGCCGGCGTCTCTACGAGCTGCGGAATATACCAGTAATAGCCGTACGCAGTGCCAAGAAAGTTGACAATGAGCACGAGCACAAGCATGTAGCGTGTGGCTAGCAGATATTGAATCCATCTCATATTTCTCTTCACTCACGATCTGTTAAAATCAGAAAAAAGCTGACAGCGCCAGCTTTTTTCTCCTTTTGAGTATATCCTTGTACTTGCATTTAAACAACTGAATTATTTAGATTTGACCTCAGATAAATATTTCGAGAGCTTTTCAAGTTCTTCATCGCTGCCTTTAAAAATGCCCTTAGGCATGTTGCCTTTTCCTTCTACAGCGATTTTCGCAATTTCCTCTGGTGCTAAGCCATTGTCAACAAGTGACGGTCCAGCTGCCCCGCCTTGCATATTATCTCCGTGACAGGAGATACATGTCTGCTCTTGATAAATTTTATACTCTTCAGCTGAGGTATCAATCTCTGCTTCTTTCTTGATTTCACCTTGCTTCGCTGCTGCTTCCCAGTCATGAGTAGCAACAGACTCCCATGTTAAATAGGTTGCTGCACCAACTGCAAGAATCATCATCCCAACTGCAATTGGTCTTCGATATGGCCTGCGTTCAGGACCAGAATCAAGAAATGGTGCGAGTAAAAGAGCACCAAACGCAATTCCAGGCATAATCATTGCGCCAACTACCGTATAGCTCCCTGCAGCAAACTCATATTTTAACAACTGGTATAAAAATAAGAAATACCAGTCTGGCAGCGGAATATAGCCCGTATCTGTCGGATCAGCCATCCGCTCAAGCGGAGGTGCATGAACAACAGTTAGGACAAGAAATCCAATTAAAAAAACAGCACCTACAAGCCATTCCTTTAAAAGAAAGTTCGGCCAAAAGGCTTCGGTTTTTCCCGGATATTCGGAATAGTCTTTAGGTATGTTAGGTTTTCTTTCTGCCGGTATTCTGGAATCTCCGACAAACTTCATCCCTTTTCCCCTATGCAAAGTCATCCCCTCCTCATTGAACATTCATCAAACGCAAAATTTTACAGCGGTCCAGAAATTCCTTGCTTACGAATCATAATAAAGTGGGCAGCCATCAGCCCAAATAATGCCGCTGGCAAGAAAAAGACATGGATAGCGAAAAATCTCGTCAGCGTTTGTGCACCTACAATGTCAGGATGACCTGCAAGCAGCGTTTTAATCTCTTTCCCAATGAAAGGTGTCGCCTCTGCAATTTGAAGACCAACCTTCGTCGCAAATAGCGCCTTCATATCCCACGGTAAAAGATATCCTGTAAAACCAAGTCCAAGCATCACAAAGAAAATGAGCACACCGACAATCCAGTTTAGCTCTCTAGGCTTTTTATACGCCCCTTGGAAAAAGACCCTCAGCGTATGTAAAAACATCATAACAATGACTAGACTCGCACCCCAGTGGTGCATCCCTCTTACAATCTGTCCGAATGCCACTTCATTTTGCAAATAATAGACAGATTCCCATGCGTTTTTAATATCCGGTACATAATACATCGTTAAAAACATGCCCGAAAGGACTTGAATGACCGTCACAAAAAACGTTAAACCGCCAAAACAATACACAAAAGCAGAGAAATGATGTGCTGGATTGACGTGCTCTGGCACTTCATGATCCGCAATGTCTCTCCATATCGGTGTGATGTCCAGCCGCTCATCTACCCAATCGTAAATCTTGTTAAGCATCGTTACCCTTCCCCTTTCGGCACAGCTTTTCCAAGATAGAGGTATCCGTCCTTCACTTGCTGCTTATAATGGTCAAGCGGAGCAAGCGGCGGAGTTCCGGGTACGTTTGTACCATCCTTGTCGTACAGCCCATAATGGCATGGGCAGAAAAATTTGTTTGGATTTTTCGGATCACTGTTCCAGTTCACTGTACATCCTAAATGTTTACAGATTGGCGATAAAGCGACAATTTCATCCCCTTCTTTGTACACCCATGCAGACCTAGATTCCTTTGACTCATACCATGCATCTACTTGATCAATTTTAAAGTCAAAGCGCTTCGGTTCTTTTGTCAGTTCATCTACACTGACAACTTGAACCATATCCTGATCCTCTGTTCCTTTTAGCACAGGGTCAAGCGCAAAGCGAACCATAGGCATGAGCATTCCAGCGGCCATAAATCCCCCCACGCCGGTCAACGTGTAATTCAAAAATTGACGCCTGGACACTCCATGTCTCTTCTCGCTCATTTTTTTCTCCCCCCCTCAGGTCGTCAGCTACTTTATAACTGAATTAGAAAAAATTTCATAAAACTAGGACACCCTCATAATATATCAATCTATTCACAAGGTCAACAGCCTAAAAAGCTATGTACAATGCAAATGTAAGGGTTTTTATGACGGGTTCCATTTTTGTAACAAAAAGTTCAAAATTTGTTCTACACTGTCTTGAATGACTTTTTGCTTTAAATTGACCTTTAAATGCTCAAGCGGAACAGACTGCAATATAAATGCCGATTCGCTCACTTCTAGCTGTTCTTTCCATTTGTTATCAGATGTGATAAACACAACATGCTGAAAATGTTCTTGCAATGATTGTTTTAGTGCAAGTATGTCTTCTTGCTTCCGATTATTTACTTCTAAATATGTATATGGAGGAAAAAGAAACACTCTGCCTTTCAGTTGCCTTTCAAGATCCTCTGCCACAAGCATTGTAAACTCACCTAAAGACACGGTTTGTTTGATATGGCTTGCATTTATCCCAACTAATGGAATGATAGCAGTATCAATGTAATCTTTAGATTGTAAAAAGAGATCCGCGTCCTCCGCCTGAAACTTCATCTAGTTCCCCTCTTTCATCACATAAGCCCTGCCTGTATAGGGCAAGGCTTATTGGCTTGGTTTATGATAATAGGCTTAATTCTTTTGCTAACTTATTAAATGTTTCTTGATCATGACGGTCAAGCGCTTCATCGATTTCTTTCATCAGCCGTTCTTTTTGGAAAGTAGCGATAGAATGCTCTAGCACTTTCTCAGCAAGATCTTTATCTTTTTCATTTTCAAAAAGATCTTTAGGAATATGAGGGTTTGTTTCAAGTACAGCGGCATATTCCGGCGAACGATATGCAGAACGGAAATTCAATTGAATAAACAAATCTTGCTGTTTATTCAAACGAATATCATGAAATGATTTTTCTGCATCTGTCGTCATGATATTTTCTTTATAAAATCTAAAGGGAACTTCATCCACACAGTGTGTTGACATAATAATTCCCCTTGGGCAAAATTCTGCTTGCTCTACAAAATGAACCTTTTCCATCAAAGAGTCGTGACTCATTAAATAATTTAATATCCAAACACACTCTCTTCGCTTTAACTGATAATGGTTTAAGAACCACCGGATAAATTCCTTCTTTTCATTGACAGAAACAGGGGTCTGCATGTTATTCCCTCCTCTATCGTAAATTAAATTGCTATACATGAATTATTCAACAAACCAGTTCTTCATTCCTGCAAACTATAAGGAAATTTCGTCTTCAATTCTTAAAATCGTTTCTTCAATTTCTTCATTCGTGCCATCTTTCTGAAGAACTTTTCGTAATAACGGCAAGGCTTCTTTTTGTCTGCCTTCTTCTAAAAGGAACGAAGCATATTCATATAAAAAGTCACGTTCCTCATCAAAATCAGGCAGAGCAAGTTTGAAATACTCAGCGGCTTCATCGTATTCTTCTCGTCCGACAGAAGCAGAAGCAGCATACCAATTCCATTTTGGATCTTCTTCCCCAAAGCTTTTAACCTCTTTAATCACATCCAGAATTTCATCAAACAGCTCTTCATTTAAATAGATCGCAAGCAGCGTTTGAATCGCTTCAATATATCCTGGATCAAGAGCAAGTGCTTCTTGAAGCAATTTTTTCGCATCTTCCGAATGGCCATTTTTCAAATCAATCTTTGCCCCATATAAATATAACTCTTTGTTATACTCATCCACTTTAATTCCTTCTTTTACTATCTCTAAAGCTTCATGATATAGCCCTTCTTCCTCATAGCTTTTGGCTAAAGGCATATAAAGTGACGAATACGAAGGATCAATATCTTTTAGTTCAGAGAGCTGCTGAATAGCCGTTTTCGTTCTGCCAGCCCTCATCGCTGTAAATCCGTAGCCAAAAAGTGTATTTGGATCCACTTGATCCTTTACAGCCTTTTCATACCATTCAAGGGCATCTTCAAATTCTCCAGCTGTGCTTAATGATTCAGCGAGCCGCTGATATACATTGACACCACCAATTTCATTTTGTTGATCGGCCACTTTGTAGAAATAGTCGGCTGCTTTCTTTGAAAGACCTTGAGAAAAATACAATTCCCCTAAAGCAAAATCAATGACGGCTTCATGAGGTAGTAACTCTTTCGCTTTTAAAAGCTTTTGTTCACTAACTTCAAATAGTCCTTGCATTTGATACAAATCTGCCATTAACAATAAACTCTCTGGATACGCATCGTCATCTTCAGGAATCGTTTCAAGAACTGCTATTGCCTTCTCTTCTTCATCAGAGTCTATTAACAGCTCTGCATAAAAACAGGTTAATCCTGTTTCTTCTGGATATAAATCATGTAAATCACTAATGAGATTCCGTGCTTTATCAATATCTCCCCAGTCATAATATAATTGAGCTGCCTGCGCTTTTTCTTCATCATGAAGATGCTTCTCTGCTTGAGCAAGTGTTTGGAGTCCCTTTTCAGTCTCACCCGCCTCAACTAATTTTATGGCTTCTTGTAATGAACTATTCAAATCAAACCGTTCCTTTCTGTTTCCAAAAACCTAAACTGTTGTTACTTCATATCATAATCGACAGCTGCATATCCAGCAAATATGTTGCTCTTTTAACATGAAGCCATTTTTGTGTTTTGAAGACTCTTTTTCAATCAATACTTTACTAAACTGATGATTTGTAAACCGAATACGCTAAAAAATTGTTTTTGAATCAGCAAAATGCTCTTTTTCAAGGTTTCACCTTGAGACAAGCTATGCTATAGTTCTTTCAAATATGCAAAAGGAAAGAAAAAGCCTGAGGAAATCCTCAGACTGTTTGCGTTAAGTATTCAATGTGTTCAAAGAAATTTGGGTAAGATACACGTACTGCATCTGTATCTTCAATCTCGATTGCTTGCTCTGTTATACATGCCGCAATTCCTAACATCATACCAATTCGATGATCTCCGTAGCTTGAGACGAATGCACCGCCTTTAAGGCTCGTTTTACCATGAATCTTCATTCCATCATCTGTTGCTTCAATATGAGCACCTAGTTTTTTAAGTTCTGAAACG
This sequence comes from Bacillus sp. FSL R5-0397, assembly GCF_038593395.1. Taxonomy (NCBI): domain Bacteria; kingdom Bacillati; phylum Bacillota; class Bacilli; order Caryophanales; family Bacillaceae; genus Bacillus; species Bacillus sp. FSL R5-0397. The sequence goes on from NZ_CP151992.1 coordinate 2,029,700, forward strand.
ACTGTATCAATCCGATTGGTTTCTTTCACTTTTAATTCAGCAGCATCTTTAATGATCGTTGTTCCTTCTGCTTGAGTAGCTAGGAGCGCAATAATAGGAATTTCGTCGATCAGTCTAGAGATCATATCACCTGAAATGTCGATCCCTTTTAATGAAGAGGTAGAGATCGTTAAATCACCGTACGGTTCTCCGCCTTTAGCATCCACTTCTTGAATGTCGAGGTCTGCACCCATTTGTTTTAGCACATCTATAATACCAGTTCTCGTTTTGTTCAAACCGACATTTCTCAATACAATCCGGCTGTTTGGAACGATAGATCCAGCCACTAAGAAAAATGCAGCGGAAGAAATATCTCCAGGGACAAATACATCTGTTGCTTTTAACGTTTGTCCACCTTCAATTGAAACATTTTGTGCATCTTCATGTAGCGAGACACCAAACATTGATAACATTCTTTCGGTATGGTCTCTTGATTTATGCGGTTCAGTTAACGTCGTTGTTCCTTCTGCCTGCAGTCCAGCTAGAAGGACAGCCGATTTAATTTGCGCACTTGCAACCGGAGACTCATAAGAGATAGCTTTTAAATTGCCCCCACGTATAGAAAGCGGTGTATACTCGCCATTTGCTCTGCCATCGATCTTGGCTCCTAATTGTCTTAGCGGACCTGTTACCCGTTTCATCGGTCTTTTGGCAATACTTTCGTCTCCGATCAGCGTACTGTGGAACTCACAGCCAGCCAAGATTCCCATCATTAAACGAATGGTCGTGCCAGAGTTACCAACATCGAGAATATCGCTCGGCTCTTTAAGTCCTTTTAGTCCCTTACCATGAATGACAACATCTGTACCTTTTTGTTCGATGTCGACACCCATTTTTCTAAAACAATCAATCGTGCTTAAACAATCAGCGCCAGGAAGAAAGTTTTTTACTACTGTAGTCCCATCAGCAATAGCGCCAAACATCACAGATCTATGAGAAATGGATTTATCTCCTGGAATATGAATTTCTCCATTCATAGGAGCACTTTTATGAATTTTCATGTTCCTCACCTCAATCAGCATAAAATGTATCGTAATTTGCTCTATTTTTTATACAGAGTTCTGCCCGCTTTCGATCGTCATCTGTTTGAAAACTAATGCGTAAAATCCCGTTAATGTCTTCTCGCGTTTCAATAATACGGATATTTGTAATACTGATGTTTTCATTTGCTAGATATCCTGTAATTTCCGAAATAACACCAGGATGATCCGGCACATCGACATAAAGATCATAAAAAGCAGGGATCGCTCCTTTTTTCCTCAGAGGCAGGCCGTCGCGATATTCCTTGGCCTCTTGGAAATAAGAGAATAACCCCTCAGCATCTTCTTGTTGCACAAAGGATTCAATGCGGTCAATCTCTTTTTTCCATTCATGAAATCGGTCTAAAATCTTGTTTTTATTGTGCAAAAGGATATCGCGCCACATTGCAGGATTACTTGATGCAATACGGGTAATATCTCGAAAGCCTCCAGCAGCAAACCGTTTTACAAGAGGAAATTCTTCTTCAAAATGATGCGCTTGATGCACAAGACTGGCAGCGACGATGTGTGGAAAGTGACTAATCACACTTGTCACAGCATCATGTTCTTCGGGTGTCATTTCAATGAAATGAGCATTGGTTCCCTTCAGTAGATCCTTCAAACGGTCAACAGCTTGACGACTTGTTACTTTTGCTGGCGTTAAAATGTAGAATGCATTTTCAAATAAAAAGTCTTTCGCTGCAATGACACCTGATTTATGAGACCCTGCCATCGGATGCCCGCCAATAAATTGGTAATGATCAGGCAACGTTTTTTCAGCAAAATGAACGACCTTTTGCTTTGTGCTCCCTACATCCGTAATCGTGAGCTCTCTTTCAATTCCAGATGCCGCAATATCACTTAACATTTTGACGGTTTGTTGTACTGGCGTTGCCAAAATAATCGTTGCTGATGCTTTTAAGCCTTCCATCAAGGACTCGGCAGTCGCGTCGATGATTCCTAGTTTTGTTGCAGCAATCATTTGTTCTTTAGAGACATCATAGCCTACAATTTTTTTATGTGGAAATTCTTTTTTAATCGACAGTGCAATAGAACCACCAATTAAACCGAGCCCAGCAATTAATATGGTTTCGTTTGCTTCATTCATGTTCATCACCTGATTTTTCGCGTAAATTAAACAAGCTGTTTCAATAGCTTATATGTATATTGGATGAGTTACAACGAAAGCCATATCCGATAAACAGGATATGACTTCATTGTTATGCTACGCACGAATGCCTTGTAATAAATCGGCAAGTGTAGTTAGGATTTCTTCATTTTGCTCCTTTGTTCCAACAGTAATACGTAAAGAGGTTGGGAATCCGAGAGCTTGACCAGATCGAACGATATAGCCCTTTTTCAAAAGTGCATTGAACAGCTCATCTGCGTCTCTTTTAAAATCAATCAGCACAAAGTTTGTTTGAGATGGATAGATAAATAATCCAAAACGGTCTGCAAAATCTTGATATTGTTTGAGACCTGCTTCATTTTTTTGTCTGCACGATTGAATGAAGTCTTGATCTTTAATGGCTGCACGTGCAGCTGCCTGAGCGATACGACTTGTATTAAAGGGCTCTCTCGCAGGTTCAATGGCGGTAATCAACTCCTCTGAGGCAACCCCATAACCTACTCGAAGTGCCGCAAGTCCATATGCTTTAGAGAACGTGCGCAGTACAATGACATTTTGATAGGCTTTTAATAGAGATAAACTGTTCGGAAAGTCTTCCGCGCGAACATATTCAAAATATGCTTCATCTAGAACGACAAGCACGTGAGCAGGCACTTGATCTAAAAACGATACGAGCTCAGACTCTGACAAATGATTTCCTGTTGGATTGTTCGGGTTACACACCCAAACGACTTTTGTGTTGTCATCCATCGCATCCAGCATTCCCTTTAGATCATGAGCTCCACCATTTAGAAGTGGTACTTCTCTAATCTCTGCATGCTCAATCACTGCATTGTGACGGTATTGCGGGAATGACGGGGATGGGATCACCGTATTTGTATGTTGATCAAGGAATGCCCTAGCAATAATTTGCACAAGTTCATCTGAGCCATTCCCGAATATTAATTGTTTTTCATTTACTTGAAGAAACTCAGCCAGTTCCGTTCTTAAACTTGCGCTGTATCCGTCTGGATAAATCGCTAAATGTTCAAGTTCAGCTTGTATGGCCTCTCTTGCATGTGTGGAACATCCAAAAGGGTTTTCATTTGAAGCCAATTTCACAATTTTGTCTAATTGATATTCTTTTTTGACCTCTTCAATTGGTTTCCCAGGTTGATACGGTTTTAGCTGTTTTAATTGATCTTTGATTTGCAAAATGTTTCACCTCATTTGAATGAATAGAGGGGACTAAATGTTTTTGCATATGTTTCAAATTCTCTTAAAGCCTCTTGGCGTGTATCACTTGCTACTAATTGTTCTTGAAGCTCTTCAATTTTTTTGACAAGCGCACTGCCGACAACGACACCATCACTCATTTTATTCATTGAGTCTACTTGTTCTCTTGTTGAAATACCAAAACCTACAGCAACTGGTATTTGACTCAACTGTTTTACTTGTTGAATAAAATCTGTAATCGATGCGTCGAAAGATTGTCTGACACCTGTGACGCCGAGAGATGAAACACAATACACAAAACCTTCTGCCTGCTCTACAATTTTTTCTAATCGTTCCTTGCTTGTTGGTGCAACGAGTGATATATATGAAATGTCGTGTACTTGACAGTTCTTCTGCAGCTCGCTACTCTCTTCAAAAGGCAAGTCGGGTGTTAAGAGCCCCGAAATATGATTTTTGCGCAGTAAAGCGAAAAAGTATTCTGTGTCTAATTGTAACACAGGATTATAATACGTAAATAGAATTACAGGAATTTTTACGCCGTTTTTTTTCATCTTTCCTGCTAATTCTATCGCTTTTACGATATTCATACCATGATGAAGTGCTCTTTTAGAAGCTCTTTGAATGACGGGGCCGTCCGCTAACGGATCGGAATACGGAACACCTAGTTCAATCGCATGTGCCCCTGCTGCTTGAAGCGCGAGGGCTAAATCAATGGTGATCTCTTCTGATGGATCACCCGCTATAATAAATGGAATAAATAATTTCTGACCTTGCTCTAATTGAAATGTGATCATTTTGTTTCACCCTCACTTTCAAGCACATTCATTAATGTATGCACGTCCTTATCTCCTCTGCCTGACAAGCAGACAAGGACAATGTCGTCTTCACTCATGTTCTGGCTCATTTCAAACGCTTTTGCTAAAGCATGTGCAGATTCGATCGCTGGCAGGATTCCTTCGTTTTCTGTGAGCAGCTTTAACGCATCTAGTGCTTCTTGATCTGTCGCACTCACATATTGAACCCGGCCGCTCGCATGCAAATACGCATGCTCTGGTCCGATCCCCGGATAGTCTAATCCAGCTGAAATCGAATAAGGCTCAATAATTTGACCAAATTCGTCTTGGATCAAGTATGTCAAAGATCCATGTATGACACCTTTTGTCCCTTTCGTGATGGTCGCTGCATGAAGCGGAGTGTCGATTCCTTTCCCAGCAGCTTCTACACCAATGATATCGACCTCTTCATCTAAGAACGCCCGGTACATTCCTATCGCATTGCTCCCTCCGCCAACACAGGCAACGACTTTATGAGGAAGCTGCCCTTCCTTTTCAAGTATCTGCGCTTTTGCCTCATCTCCGATCATCCGCTGAAATTCACTGACGATTTGAGGATACGGATGAGGTCCAACGACTGAGCCGATCATATAAAAGTGGTCACTGCAATGCTGGACCCAATAGCGGATGGCTTCATTGGTTGCATCCTTTAATGTTCCATTCCCGCTTGTGACAGGTATGACTTCAGCGCCGAGCAGTTTCATTCGGAACACATTGAGTGATTGTCTTTCCACATCTTCTTTTCCCATAAATACAGTGCAGGATAAACCGAATTTTGCGGCCACTGTTGCAGCAGCTACACCGTGCTGACCTGCTCCTGTTTCGGCGATGATATTTGATTTCCCCATTTTTTTCGCTAGCAGTGCCTGCCCAAGCGCATTGTTAATTTTATGAGCGCCTGTATGGTTTAAATCTTCTCTTTTTAAATAGATTTTAGCACCACCGAGATATGCCGATAATTGATCAGCGTATGTGAGTGCAGTTGGTCTGCCTGAATAGTTTTTCAAAAGCGATATATATTCCTTTTGAAAAGCAGGGTCTTCTTTTAATTCACGAAAAGCTTGTTCGATCTCTTCTAGTGGCTGCATGAGCGTTTCAGGAACGAATTTCCCTCCAAATTCTCCATATCTGCCAATCTCATTTGGATATGCGTACATGGTTCAACATCCTTTCTTCGAGCACTTTCATCTTTGTACTGCTTTTCTTTCCGTTTTCTTCTATACCGCTTGAAAGGTCTATGGCGTCTGGACCAAAAGCAAGCAGATCTATTATGGTGTCTGGCGTGATCCCGCCAGCAATGGCGCAAGTTTTTCCCAGTTGTTTTGCATGCTGAACATATGAAGGCACCGCCTCCCATGCAAAAGCTGTTCCAGAACCGCCTCTCATGCCTTTTACTTTCGCATCAATGAGAAAGCCGTCGACACTTGGAGCAAATGCCGTCATATGTTCAAGTGTGTCGTTTACATCGGGCTCGTGATGGAACACTTTCCAAACGAGCGCCTTCGTTTGTTGTTTGATGTCGCTTGCATCTTCTGGCGTCTCATCGCCATGAAGCTGCACAATATCTAAGGGGAGGTTGTTTGTGATCTCGCACACTTTTGGTGTTTTTTCATTCACAAATACCCCCACTATCTCTTTTTTGCATTTTACTTTTGACAGCCAGTGTTTCACTTGATCTGGATCAACTCGTCTTTTACTCGGCGCAAAAATAAAACCGATGGCATCCGCTTGAGATTGCGCGATGCATGCGACATCCTCTTGTGAGACAGCCCCGCAATATTTTAAGTAAGGCTTACTTTTCTTCATTCTCCGAACAATGCCTGAACGGCTTTCTCCTGTGATTGTTCCCTCATTAAAGATTCACCAACAAGAACGGCATTTGCTCCGTGCTGTTTCACAAAGGTCAGATCATCAAATGTCTTTATCCCGCTTTCACTTACTAGTAATACGTCTTTTGGAACAAGTGGCGCGATCTCTTTTGTTTGTTCAACAGTTGTTGTAAACGTATTGAGATTCCGGTTGTTCACACCGATAATCTCAGGAGTGAATAGGTGTAAGATCTTTTCTAGTGTATGTGCTGCATGTACTTCAACGAGGATATCCAGTCCTTTTTCTTTCGCTTCTGTATAGAGCTCATACAGCTTTTGCGGCTCAAGCACCTCTCCAATTAATAAAATGGCATCTGCCCCTATCCGTTTCGATTCTTCTACTTGTATAGAGTCAATAATGAAATCTTTTCTTAAAATAGGACGTGTGATGTGTTCTTTAATAAGAGACAAATATTCGTTTTTCCCTTGGAAAAACGGTTCATCCGTTAAGACAGATAAACAATCTGCATTTGATGCTTCGTATGCTTTTGCTGTCTGTAAAGGATCAAAATGAGGCTGAATGATGCCTTTGGAAGGAGACGCTTTTTTCACCTCAGCAATCAGTCCGATCGAGCGGTGAGGATTCATAAGGGCTTCTTTAAATGATTGTCTTTCATAATGTCCTTCCTCAGGTAATTGCAAGGTTTGCACATGTTCTTTTTTACGGGCGATAATTTGATTAAGCATAGATCTCTTCCTCTTTCGTTTTTTGTTTTAGACGGGCTAATTGTTCTTTAGCTGATCCGTTTTTGATCGTTTCTAATGCTTTCATTGTGCCAGCCATCAGACTCTCTGCTTTTCCTGCCACATATAATGCGGCCCCAGCATTAAGCGCTGTAATATGAAGCGGTGCTCCACCCGCTTGATAATTCAATATATTCTGAATCAATTTGGCGCTTTCTTCTGGTGATTGAACCTGAATGTCTGATAAATGCCCTTTTTCAAGTCCGAAGTCTTCTGGGTTTAACGTATATTCTGTCATGACACCTTTTTTGAGTTCAATGATGTATGAATTTGCTGTAATGGTTAATTCATCCAGCCCATCATCTCCGCAAACAAACAGGACATGTTCTGGCTCTAAAGGAGCAAGAGCTTTCGCCATGAGCTTTGCCTTTTCCTTTGCATACACACCGATGATTTGCTTTTTGGCCTGCATCGGGTGGCAAAGCGGTCCTAATAAGTTAAATACCGTCCGAAATCCGAGCTGCTTGCGTACGGTGGCTACTTGTTTCATAGAAGAATGATAGAGCGGTGCAAATAAAAAGCCCATGTTTTTCTGCTGTATTTGCCGTCTTGTTTCTTCAGGTGTGGATTGAATTTGAATACCAAGACATTCTAGCACGTCAGCACTCCCGCTTTTAGAGGAGACAGAACGATTTCCATGCTTGGCGATTTTCGCCCCAGCAGCCGAAGCAACGATGGCAGCGGCTGTTGATATATTAAATGTTGATAAACCGTCGCCTCCTGTCCCGCACGTATCAACGACATCAAGTGACCTTTCTACTGGTGCTGCATGCTGCCTCACGGCTTTCACGAAGCCTGTCATTTCTTCGGCGGTTTCTCCTCGATGCGCTAAAATAGATAGACTAGCAGCGACTTCAGCATCTGTTAACGAGCCGCTCATCATATCATGCATCAGGCCATTCGCTTCTTTTTCTGATAGTTTTCCTCCATTAACAAGAGCTGATAGTCGTTGATTCATTTGGCACACTCTCCTTTTCTGAGAAAATATGTTCAGCAAGCTGAATGGCTTTTAGAAGTGCTCCTGCCTTATTACATGTCTCTTCCCATTCGTTTTCTGGAACGGAATCAGCGACAATGCCGGCACCTGCTTGTATAGAAGCAGTCTGATGTTTGACGCTCATTGTACGAATAGTAATACAGGAATCGATATTGCCGTCGAAACCAATATAGGCAATACAGCCGCCATACGTCTCTCTTGGCTCAGGCTCCATTTCGTTTAATAATTGCATCGCCCTAATTTTTGGGGCGCCTGTCAATGTGCCTGCTGGAAAAGCGGACATAAGCGCGTCTACTGGATGTGTATCCTGCTTCAGCTTCCCTGTCACAATAGAAATAATGTGCATGACGTGCGAAAAGTTCACGACTTTTGTAAAAGTTGGGACAGACACACTGCCGTATTCTGCCACACGTCCCACATCATTTCGAGCCAGATCCACCAGCATGTAATGTTCTGCTTTTTCTTTTTCATCATCGAGCAACTCTCTTGCTAGTGCATCATCTTCTTCTTTTGTCATTCCTCGTTTTCTTGTACCAGCAATTGGATGGATTTCTAAGTGGCCGTTTTTCGCATGGATTAATCGTTCTGGCGAGCTTCCGACTAAGTCTCGATCTTTTAATTTCATAAAATACATATACGGTGATGGATTGACGATCCGAAGCACACGATATAATTCAAATGAGCTCACTGTCACTGGAATGTCAAAACGCTGAGAAAGTACACCCTGGAAGATATCACCCGCTCGAATATACTCCTTGATTTTTTCGACATCCTTTAAAAATTTTGCTTTTTCATAGGTAGACGTCACCTGTTCAAAAGAAGGGGATTCATTCATATTCCCTGAGATAATCAGTTCTTTCATATCAATTTTTGTATGAAGCTGCTGTATCATCAGTTCAAGCTGCTTTTGATTTTCTCGATAAACCAGAATTTTTTCTTCCTCTGTTTCATGACCGTTCAGCTGCGTGTACTGAATAAAATGAACTTGGTTTGTTTCGTGATCAAATGCGATCATTGTTTGGCAAACAAATAATGTGCAATTATCTGTTGTTGATGCATTCGGATGCGGCTTGACAGACGGCTCAATGTTTGGAATGAGGTCGTAACTTAAGTACCCTACGGCTCCGCCAGTAAATGGGATATCAATTTCAGGTGTCTTGATTTGATATTGCTCTTTCATCCAGTCAAGCAACTCTTTCAGCTCCGCTTTTTGCATCACTGACTTTCCCGCAGCGTCACGAGCAATATAATGGTCTTGCTCGTCATGTAATGTTAAAAAAGGATGTAATCCGATAAAGGAATATCTCGACCAGCTAGAAGATTCGTCTTTGCTTTCTAGCAAATACACAATATCCTGTTTCAGTTTCTCAACAATTTGAATGGGTGAGAGCGTATCAACTGTAATGGTTTCAACAATCGGGATGGTTTTGTAAAACTGACTGTCTCTTAAAAATTGGGTAAGGTTTGATTGGGATTTCATAAGCACACTCCTTAAATGGAATTAAGGAGAATGAGGGGACATCTTGAGGATTTGTTTGAGTATACGAAATAAGCCTAAAAGAGGCTTCGCTCTTTTAGGCAGTATGATTAAATAGAAGTATCGTATCTCTGCTCAACTCTACTCTACTCATCTCAACTACCCTAGTCTCATTCTCATCTTCTCTAAGCTTGCAATGCCGTTCACACCTGTGTGTAAACTTCGGCTGTTCATATCGTATTATAATTCCTTGTTTTTTGTCAACTGTAAATCAGGCCGAAGCGTGACAGCCTCTTCCAAGTATACGTGCTGGATGTCTTCCTGCTTGACATCTGTCTGAACGGTCATTAAAACGCGAATACACTTCTTTAGACCTCCATCAATGTCAAGCTCTTGCATACAAGTAACAGGCACATAGGTCCATCCTTCAAACTGCCTGAGTGCTTTTGCTGGAAAAACAGAGTGAATATCTTGTGTAGCTGAAATCAAGATCTGCACGACACGCTCTGGATCTACTTGATTTTTTGAAATGATCGCTTCTAGCAGCTGCTTCGTTTTGGTTAACACTTCTGTTTCTGTATCTTCTGTCACAGTTGTAGCCCCGCGTATCCCGCGAAACATCATAGACAGCCCTCCTCCCGTTTCCATTCTTCGAGCCAGTGATACAGCTCATCTTTTGTGAAAGATTGCAGGGTGACGTCTCCAACTTGTTTTAGCAAAACAAACTGAACACTCCCGCCTCTTGCCTTCTTATCACCAATCATGCGATCGACAAATGTTTTGGTTGAAATCGTTTGTGTGACTTGTACTGGGAACCCTAGTTCTTTCATCCACACTTTAAGTTTCTCGCGATCTAGGCTGAGTCCTTGCTCTTTTTCACTGACATATAAAGCAAACTGCATGCCAATTGCAATGGCATCTCCATGCGTGATCGCACCGTATCCATACTCCGCTTCAATGGCATGCCCTAGTGTATGACCTAAATTCAAATATGCCCGCACACCTTGTTCTTTTTCATCTTCTTGAACAATGGATGCTTTCACTTGAATCCCTTGATAAAGCATATGTGCCAGTTCATCCTTTGATAATTCTGTCAACGAACGAATGGACATCAGTTCTGATAAAAAGACTTCACTTGAAATCAGTGCATGTTTTATCACTTCTGCAAAGCCTGATCTCAGCTCTATTGGTGAGAGTGTCTCTAGCATACTTGTATCATAGATGACAGCAGCCGGTTGATGAAACGCACCAATTAAATTTTTGCCGAGCGGATGATTGATTCCGGTTTTTCCGCCGACTGCACTATCATGTGCAAGCAGCGTGGTCGGTACTTGAATAAAATCAATGCCTCTCATATAAGTGGCAGCAGCAAAGCCAGCCAAGTCTCCAATCACCCCGCCTCCTAATGCAATGATGCATGAGGAGCGGTCGAGTTGAAATTGGATGGCTTTCGTATGAATCTGCTCAAACTGCTCAAAAGATTTTGATTGTTCTCCGTTTGGCACCACTACTTTTTGTACAGACCATTTCTGTTTAAGTAATTGAACCATTTCATCTCCATAAAGGGCATCGACGGCTGAATCTGTCACGATAAAGAGCTTCGTGTAGGATCGCCCAGTGGAAGTAATCAAGTCTACGATATTTTGTCTAATCCCATCACCGATATATACAGGATAAGTGGCTGAAGACGTCTTCACTTCCAGTGTTTTCATTAAAACTCCCTCTGAAGCTGGCGCATTTTGTCCACATTTTCTTTAATGCGGTCAATTTGATCAAGACCAAACTGCTCAACCACTGCATTGGCGATTTCCCATGCAACGACTGCTTCTGCCACAACACTTGCGGCTGGTACAGCACAGCTGTCAGAACGCTCAATACTTGCAGAGAAAGGTTCTTTTGTCTCAATATCCACGCTTTGCAATGGTTTGTATAAGGTTGGGATTGGTTTCATAACCCCTCTTACGACGATTGGCATGCCAGTTGACATTCCGCCTTCAAGACCACCTAAGCGATTTGTTTTTCTCGTATAGCCTTTTTCTTCATCCCAGATGATTTCATCATGAACTTCACTGCCATTTTTAGAAGCCGCCTCAAAGCCAATACCGAATTCAACTCCTTTAAAAGCGTTGATACTCAGTACTGCGCCCGCAAGCTTGCTATCCAGTTTGCGGTCATAGTGCACATAGCTGCCGACTCCAACTGGCATCCCTTCAACGATGACTTCGACAATACCACCAATTGAATCGCCGTTTTTCTTCGCTTCGTCAATGGCATCCATCATTTTTTGACCAGCTTCACTGTCATAGCAGCGAACAGGTGATTCTTCTGTTACTTTTTGCAAATCTTCAATAGATTCATAAGCGGTATGGGAAGCTTTTACTCCACCAATTTCAAGGACGTGACCAGCCACTTTGATTCCAAGGTGAGCCAAAATTTGTTTCGCTACTGCGCCTGCTGCTACACGAACCGTTGTCTCGCGTGCTGATGAGCGCTCTAATACGTTTCTCATATCACGGTGACCATATTTAATCGCACCATTTAAATCCGCATGCCCTGGTCTTGGACGAGAGATTTGACGCTTCATTTCACTCTCTTCTTCTTCAGTAATCGGCTCTGCACCCATGACCTTTGTCCAGTGCTTCCAATCATTATTTTCAACAACAAGTGCAATAGGAGAACCTAATGTTTTCCCGTGGCGGACACCACTTAACACTTTCGCTTGGTCTTTTTCAATCTGCATTCTTCTTCCGCGGCCATGACCTTTTTGTCTTCTAGCCAGTTCATAATTGATGTCATCCTGCTCTATGTAAAGTCCCGCTGGAACTCCTTCAATAATTGTGGTCAGTTGTGGACCATGTGATTCACCTGCTGTTAAGTACCTCATGACTTATTCTCCCTTCATCGCATTAACGCTTTTAAGTAAAACTATGATAACACACTTCCTACTAAAAAGTCAGCTACTACCCCTTCTTTTGATAAAAGAAAGTATCAGCAGAGGTTAGTCCAAACTTTTCTGGGTGAAAAATTTGTTCTGTAGAACCAACAAATAATACGCCGTTTTGCTTTAAACTGCTGCTCATTTTTAAGTAAATTTCTTCTTTCGCCTCTTCTGTAAAGTAGATGAGGACATTTCTGCACACGATGAGATCCAGCTGTTTTTCATATGGATCTGCTAAAAGGTTGTGTTTCTTAAATTGAATGTGCTTTCGAATCTCATCCTTCACCGTGTAAAATGAAGAATCTTCTTTGGTGAAATATTTTTGCTTGATTTGATCTGGCACCTCTTGCAAAGATCGTTCATGATATCTTCCTTTTTGCGCGGATTGCAGGACTTTATCATCTATATCTGTTGCAATAATTTGGAAGTCCTTCACAAGCGGATGGCTTGATAGCAACATTGAGAGTGTATATGGCTCTTCTCCAGTAGAGCAAGCTGCACTCCATATTTTTAGGGTGCCGCTGTTTTTTGAAAGCAGCGGCAGGATTTTTTGATCAAGTACTTCCCAGCGCTGATAATTTCGGTAAAATTCTGACACATTGATCGTCATTCGATCCATCGTTTCATCTAATAGCGCTTTGTCCTTTTCAAGAGCAGACGCAAATGCCTCAAAATCTTTATATCCTTTTTTATCATAAAGAGATGTTAATCTTCGTTTCATTTGTGCTTCTTTATATAAATTCAGATCTACCCCAGTTAGTTTTTTCCATTTTCCAACAAATACTTGATACTGATCCATCAATGTCCTCTCCTGTCTCATCTATCTTTGTCCTAGTATAGCTGTTTTTATCATAAATTTGTATCATCTCATGCGAAAAATCGTATAGAAATCTCAATATAAAAAAGCCAAAGTGATCATTTGATGAACACTTTGGCTTGAACATTAATAAATCCAGCTTGAGATCGTTTGATCCCAGTTTGTCAGTTCTTCTTGTTTGAAGAAAAGGTTGATTTCTCTTTCGGCACTTTCTGGTGAGTCTGAGCCATGGATAATGTTTTTGCCAACAGTTAATCCATAGTCGCCTCTTATTGTTCCTGGAAGCGCTTCCTTCGGATTTGTCTTTCCAATTATCTGCCTTGTTACGTCTACGACTTGTTCACCTTGCCATACCATCGCAAATACAGGTCCTGACGTAATAAAGTCAACCAATTCACCGAAAAATGGTTTTTCTTTATGCTCTCCGTAATGTGTTTCTGCTACTTCTTTTGGAATGCTAATGAGCTTTGCTCCAACAAGCTGAAGCCCCTTTTTTTCGAATCTTGACACAATTTCACCGATTAATTGTCTTTCCACACCATCAGGCTTGACCATAAGAAATGTTTTGTCCATATACGTTTTCCACCCCGTCGTTATGTATGTATAGGCTTACATTGTTACAAAGTGATCGTATCATTTTTTTTTATAATAATCAATTTTTGACAAAAAATTTCACAAAAAAACCAATCAACGAAACGTTGATCAGAATTTTCGTTTACCTATATATTTTGCAATCGACGCTAATGAAGATTTAGCCCGCCCGCGCGGAAGTTGATCGAGCTGTTCAAATGCTTTTTTCAAATACATTTCACTCACTCGAATGGAACGGTCAATCGCATCTGTTTGCTTGAGATGTTCAATCACAGGTTTCAGCTGCTTTTCCGTCGTTTCACTATTGATCAGCTTCAACTGACCTTCTAACGTCGGGTTCTGAAGCGCATATAAAACAGGAAGAGTGACATTTCCTTGTAAAAGGTCCCCGCCAACAGGTTTGCCTAATTCTTCTTCAGTTGATGTAAAATCAAGGACATCATCAATGATCTGGTACGACATACCAACATAGTACCCAAACCAGTAAAGGGCTTTATGTGTTTTTTCATCTGTTCCAGCTGCAATCGCACCTAATTGGCAGCTGCCTGCAATAAGCAAGGCTGTTTTTCGTTTAATTCTTCTTAAATATGTACGAAGGTTTTGGTCCATGTTGTATTTATCTTTGACTTGTTCTATTTCCCCAAGACAGAGCTCGACGACCATTTTTGACAAAATTTCATGTGCCATTGGGTGATTGATTTTCGTCATGTACTCGAGTGACCTTGCAAATAAGTAATCCCCCGTGTACATCGCAATTCTGTTGTCCCATTTTGCTTTAATCGTCGGTTTTCCTCTTCTTAGTTCTGCATCATCAATGACATCGTCATGGACAAGTGATGCCATATGAATTAATTCAAGCGCTACGGCTACATATTTAATTTTATTAATATCATAGTCACCAAACATGCCTGAAAGGAGAACAAAAACGGGGCGGATTCGTTTTCCGCCCGCTTGCAGCAAATGAAGACCGGCTTCACTTAATAATGCATAATCAGAGCGAACGGTTTGTTCAAGCTCTTTTTCAATTATATCGATATCATGATTTAGAAAAGAAATCATTGCTTTTAGTTTCATTATTTTCACCCAAATATCGTTTATTCAAAGCTTCTTTCCGATATGTGTTGCTGCTACACCGCCTGTAAATGGATGATACGAGACATCAGACAGACCGGCCTCTTCAAAAAGAGACGCCAGTTCTTTCATGCCAGGGAACGTTTTGGCTGATTCTTGAAGCCATGAATACTCCTGATAGCTTTTGGCAAACAGCTTGCCAAAGAGCGGCATGATGTATTTGAAATAGACATAATACCCTTGTTTAAACCCAATCATCTCAGGCTGTGATGTTTCAAGGCAGACAACCATTCCACCGGGTTTTACCACTCGTGTCATTTCCTTTAGCACTGTTAAGTAATCAGGGACATTTCGAAGGCCAAAACCGATTGTGACATAATCAAATGAGTTGTCCTCAAAAGGAAGCTCCATTGCATTGCCGTGGAGCAGCTCAATTTGATTGTAGCCGCCTGTTTTCACCTTCGTTTCGCCAACACTCAGCATATTTTTACTGAAGTCAAGGCCTTTGACCTCGCCTGTTTCTCCAACAGCGTCTGCAAGTGCAATCGTCCAATCGGCAGTTCCGCAACATACATCTAGCGCTGTGGCTCCTTTTTGAACATTCATGAGCTTCATTGTTTTATCGCGCCATTTTTTATGCTGTTTAAAGCTAATGACAGAGTTCATTTGGTCATAGTTTTTATAAATTTTTTCAAATACACCGTGTACTCGCTGTTCTTTTGATTGCTGCATGACTTACCCTTCTTCCACTTTCTGATGGTACGCAGGTTCATTTTTCATATGATCCAAGCGATTTAATAGCTCTTTTTGAACGATCGGAGATGAAACTAGATGCTCCTTGATTGATCGTTTGGCCTTTTCATAGCCTTCATTCTCAAAGTTGTCAAAACATGTATAGGCGTCCGTATAGCTATCGTTCAAAAAAAGTTTTAAATGTTTGTCGTCTTCTGCTTGTTTCATAAAACGTTTATAAACAAGGAAGCGACTTGCAATTTCATTCCAATGCGTCAATTGAAAGTGCTCAGAAATTCTTTGGAATAGCGCAGATTCCACTGTAGCAACACTTTTATAAAAGTGGGCTGCATCTTGAATGGATCGATCATATAGTCTAATTTTATGTTCATTAATCTCTTTGATCGCCGTGGCGAGAGTACGGATCATGTAAATATCTTTCATGTCAGAGAGAAGAGAGTAATAGAGACCGCTGAAATAGTCTCCTGCTAGGATGGTCAACTGACGATTTTTGAACTCGTCTTGTTTGATGGCTGCAGCAGTTGTGACTTCGTCATGGGTATCAAGGGCAATTTGCACAAGCATCGCCGTTAAAATATAATTTTCTTTTTTCTCAGCATCGATTTGAGCTTCATCAAACATTGCATGAAAAAGAAGGAGCTTATCTTCATCGATGAGCGGCGCACGCAAATGCTTCGCCAAATAAGGATGAGAAAGCTTTTTGTTTAATTTTATATTCAGATTAGATAAAATTCCGTAGATGTCTTGCAAAGATATCACCCTTGTCCCAAAAATTACAGTTTCATATGTAGCTCTCTACATTGTATAGAGATTTATTATACCATATCAGGCCTGACTTTCATGCTATCAAGTGCATAGTCGTTCGTTATTTCTTTGCTTCGCTTTGAATTTCACCGAAGCTTGTTTGAATGACAGCATCGCCCCGCACTTTGATGGCTGATGTGTGCTCAGTAAATTGTGCGATAATGACTTCACCTTTATCGAGCTTTTCGGAATGGTGAAATCTTGTATCGGAACCTCTAGTTAAGCCGATCACATTGACACCATTATCAATGGCTTTAATCACCACAAAATCAGATGCTTTATTTTCACTCAATCTGTTCACCTTCCATCTATGGATTAGTCGTTTTTAATAAATGAAAGCACTTCTGCTCTTGCTGCCGCATCATTTGCAAATGTACCGCGTACGGCTGAAGTGACGGTTTTAGCGCCGGGCTTCTTCACTCCGCGCATCGTCATACACATATGCTCTGCTTCAACGACAATCATCACACCATGTGGATTTAAAGTTTCCACCATACTATCTGCAATCGTTGATGTAATGCGCTCCTGAAGCTGCGGGCGCTTTGCCACGGCTTCTACTGCTCTCGCCAGCTTGCTGAGTCCCGTTACTTTTCCGCCGCGCGGAATATAAGCGACATGGGCTTTGCCATAGAATGGCACAAGATGGTGTTCACACATTGAATGAAAAGCAATATCTTTGACAAGAACAAGTTCTTCATGATCTTCACCAAAAATGGTTTTAAAATGTTCTTTTGGATCTTCATTTATTCCCGAGAACACTTCTTCATACATTTTTGCTACTCGTTTTGGGGTATCAAGAAGTCCTTCACGATCTGGATCTTCTCCGATTGCTTTTAATATATCGCGTACCGCGTGTTCGATTAATTCTTTATTTATTTCACTCATGTATTATATCCTCCAAAGGCGATTACATTTCATTCAGATTCTAGCACACTTCAGATCCTAAAAGCAAAGGAGAGCGTTCTAAACAAACCATTTGATTCAAAAGGAAAAGCCCCTTATCAAAGGGGCTTTTCTAGACCAGTGTGAAACTGTATATGTATAACTCCTTCAATAGGATCATTACACATAACGATTATTTACCTGCCACCGCGTCTTTAAGTGCTTTACCTGGTTTGAAAGCAGGTACTTTGCTTGCAGGGATTTCGATCTCTGCACCAGTTTGTGGGTTACGTCCTTTACGAGCTGAACGCTCACGTACTTCAAAGTTACCAAAACCAATAAGTTGGATTTTGTCACCATTTTTAAGTGCATCTAAAATTGTATCAAAAACAGAATCAACTGCTTTTGTCGCGTCTTTTTTAGATAACTCGCTTGCTTCAGCAACCGCGTTAATAAGTTCTGTCTTGTTCATGCCTTTCACCTCCTCCCAAAAATATGCATTCAATAGATTGTTATCATTTCTTCA
Source organism: Bacillus sp. FSL R5-0397 (assembly GCF_038593395.1). Lineage (NCBI taxonomy): Bacteria > Bacillati > Bacillota > Bacilli > Caryophanales > Bacillaceae > Bacillus > Bacillus sp. FSL R5-0397. The sequence continues at coordinate 2,047,403 of NZ_CP151992.1, forward strand.
CAATTCATCTTCTTTCTATACACTTTTTTTGAAAAAAAGAGCGTATAGAAAGCGTCATACATGGCTTTTCATTAGAAAACTTCTCTTTGAAGGAATGTTTGTCCAACAAAGTGAAGATTTTCTGTAAGTAGATTAACACATATGAAATACCATATCAAGCATTTTAAAGGGAAGAATCCTTATTCGTCAAGGATTAAGGGCACTTTTGCGAACGAATATTCCTAATTTCAGCCTGAATCTGACTAATCTTTATACAATTGTCTTTTTATGACTTCACCCGCACGCAAAAAAAGACCCCCATCAATGAGAGGTCTCACATCCTATAGAATAATCGCGATCAGACCGCCTGATCCTTCGTTAATAATTCGTTCAAGCGTTTCCTTTAGTTTATACCTTGCATTTTCCGGCATTAGCGAAAGTTTTGCTTGAATGCCTTCTCTGACAAGCGAGCTGAGTGAGCGTCCAAATATATCGGAATTCCAGATAGAAAGCGGATCATCTTCAAAGTCTTGCATTAAGTATCGGACAAGCTCTTCACTTTGTTTTTCTGTTCCGATAATCGGCGCAAACTCACTTTCTACATCTACCTTAATCATATGAATAGATGGCGCGACTGCTTTTAATCTGACGCCGAATCTTGATCCTTGCCTAATGATTTCCGGCTCATCTAAACTCATATCCGACAAAGCTGGTGCCGCAATTCCATAACCAGTCTGCTTCACCATTTTTAAAGCGTCAGACACTTGATCATACTCCGTTTTCGCATGTGCAAAATCTTGCATGAGCTCAAGAAGGTGATCTTTGCCCCTAATTTCCACACCAACCACTTCTTTTAGGATATGATCATATAGATCATCCGGCGCATACAGATCAATTTCTGCGATCCCTTGACCCATTTCAATGCCTGCTAAGCCCGCTCTTTCGATAAAATCGAATTCACTGAACTGACCTACCACTCGGTCAACATCTCTTAATCTCTTAATATCCTTGACGGTTTCTTTCACTGAATCCTGATAACTCTCTCTTAGCCAATGATCTTCTTTTAGTACCATGACCCAGCTTGGCAGGTTCACATTCACCTCAAGCACTGGGAATTCATATAATGCTTCACGAAGTACACTGAGGACGTCTTGTTCTCTCATACTTTCGACACTCATCGCGAGTACAGGAATATCATATTTTTGACTAAGTTCCTGCCGCAGTGCTTCTGTTTCAGGGTGATAAGGTCTCACAGAGTTGATCACCATAATAAACGGCTTTCCAACTTCTTTGAGTTCATCAATGACACGTTCTTCTGATTCAATATAGTCATGTCTTGGGATTTCCCCAATGGATCCATCTGTTGTAATCACAACACCAATGGTTGAATGCTCTTGAATGACCTTGCGTGTACCAATTTCCGCTGCTTCATGAAACGGGATTGGCTCTTCATACCACGGCGTATTAATCATTCTCGGACCATTTTCATCTTCATACCCGCGTGCACCAGGCACGGTGTAGCCTACACAATCGACAAGCCTAATGTTGACATCCAGGCCGTCACTCACGTGAATGGATGCCGCTTGATTTGGCACAAATTTTGGCTCTGTGGTCATAATGGTTTTTCCTGCTGCGCTTTGCGGCAATTCATCCTGTGCTCTTGCACGGTCTGCCTCATTATTGATATTCGGGAGCACCACGAGCTCCATAAACTTTTTAATAAACGTAGATTTCCCTGTACGAACAGCTCCAACGACTCCTAAATATATATCGCCTCCTGTTCGTTCAGCGATATCCTTGAAAATATCGACTTTTTCCAAGTGATCCCCTCCCGGACTTGCTATCCTCGTTTTCAAATAAAATACTCTATACTTCAATCAAACGGTGCTTGAAAGGTGTCAGGACAATATATGTGTATGACGTTGTCCTATTTGAATATGACACCTTTTTTGTTTTGAGAGTATGTTTAGCCATAAAAAAACCTTTCTCCTCATTTATATGCAGAGGAGAAAGGTTCATTCTTGTTTATGACGTCTTTTTTTCTAAAAAAGCCGGCTCACCTTTTTTGTTGATCGTATATGGAACAGAAAACGCTGGTACAAACGGGGTTTCCTGCCAATAGACATCTTGAATATTTTCACCTGGTTTCAGCTTTTGTTTCGTATTTTTCAAAATCTGGGCAAAATCACTGCGATAGTCAACATAGATTTCGCCATTTGAGGAAATCAGTAATGGAAGTGATTCACCCGTGACAGGGCTCGTCACTGTAGGCGGTGCTTTTAACCCTAGTTTTTTTTCATTTAACGTATATAAATCTTTGGATACTACTTTGCCATATGGCGGATATGTATGTTCATCTTGATATATTTTGATCCTTAGACGTAATTCACTGATCGTTTGTGTCATTTTGACATCAAGCAGTTTCACCGTTGGGTTTTGTTCGACGTCTGTGAGGACATAGATATATTCGCCCCCGCCTTCAAAAGATGTCGACGGTACATCGTGTAAATATCTTGGTGACAGACGCTTAAAGTCAATGACATACTTCTGATAAATAGGTGTGTCGCCTTCTTTTGTTTCAATCGGTAAAAGGCCGTTTGTCGCTTTTTGAAAATCTTCAATCGCTGTCTGCACACTTTGCAGCTGCTCTTTATATGGCACGCGGTTTTCAGCTTTGCGATTCTCTGGATAGAGGCACCCCGTAAGTAAAATAAGTGTTAACAGCATGACACTGATTTTTGCTTTGATCATCACATTCTTCCTTTTTCTTTATTCATTGACCGGCCCGCTAACTACAACTAAAAACACAATGATACCTGATATGAGCATTAAGCTGTACGCGACAGTTGAGGCTGTTATTTTCAGAAATCGACTCTTCAGCTTAAACCTACTCAGATAAATGGTTACAACGGCTAAAAACATGAGCCCCATTGAACCAAGCGCAAACCACATCTTGATTAAAGCAAAACTCATCGTGCCTGTCCCCCTTTAATATAAACGAATTGTAAGCGTTTATATTTCATTCTAAACCAAAATTAAGTAAAATATCAATCATTTTTCCAATCATTCAGAAAAAATTGAATAAAAAAACTGAAGCAAAGAGGGGGACTCTGCTTCAGTCATTAGGTCGACTATTTTTCCTCATTCTGTAGAGGCAAAGCTCTATTCAAACTTCATTGTTATGTTATGCAAGTCTTCCCCTTCTTGCATCCTCTACACGCCTAAGTTCAGTCTTCCAATTACTTTGTTTGGTTTTCGAACATGTTCACAAGGTCTTCCATCTCATGTGTTTTCACACGTGCCATCAAGGATTCTACAGCATCGTCAACCTTTTTCCCTTCAAATAGGACGCCGTAAAGAGCCTCTGTAATCGGCATGCTGACCTTGTATTCTTTGGAGAGCTGATAAGCGCCTTTTGTTGTGCGGACGCCTTCGACAACCATCCCCATTTTTTCAAGCACTTCTTCGAGCTTATATCCTTTACCGAGTAAATTACCGCAGCGCCAGTTACGCGAATGAACACTTGTACATGTGACAATCAAATCTCCAACACCTGTTAATCCGGCAAACGTAAGAGGGTTTCCTCCCATTTTTGTGCCGAGGCGGGCGATTTCAGCAAGCCCCCTTGTGATGAGCGCTGCTTTCGCATTATCGCCATATCCGAGTCCATCTGTGATCCCTGCCGCAAGAGCGATGATGTTTTTCAGCGCCCCGCCAATTTCCACCCCAATCACATCAGGGTTGGTGTACACTCTAAAATGATTGTTCATGAACAAATCTTGAACAAATTGAGCTGCTTCAATATGTTCTGACGAGACAGTCACAGTTGTCGGATGACGCAAGCCAACTTCTTCAGCGTGACTTGGTCCTGACAGGACAACCACTGCTTCCCTTTTCGCTTCTGGGACTTCTTGTTCAATCATTTGAGAAATTCTAAGAAGCGTATCTGGTTCAATTCCTTTACTGACATGAACAAATGGCACCTTTGACGTAATGAACTCATTGGCCTGTTTCAATACTTCTCGAATAGCCTTTGTTGGCACAGCGACAATAATCGCATCTGTCCCTTCTAGTGCCTGTTTCATATCTGTTGTCGCTTGAATAGACGCTGGCAATGCAACATTAGGCAAGTAATCATGATTTTCATGTTTCTCGTTGATTTGATCAATTAATTCTTGTCTATGTCCCCACATGTGTACATCATGATGATTATCAGCTAATACAAGCGCAAGAGCTGTTCCCCAGCTCCCTGCTCCAAGTACTGAAATTTTCTTCATCCTGCTCACCCTTTTTATTTTCTCGCTCTCGCAAATATTTTAATTGGTGTTCCTTCAAAACCAAATGCATCTCGAATTCGGTTTTCTAGGAAACGCTCATAAGAAAAGTGCATAAGTTCTGGATCATTTACAAACACAACAAAGGACGGCGGTTTGATCGCCACTTGTGTTGCATAGTAAATTTTCAGACGCTGTCCGTTATGGGTCGGCGTTGGGTTCATTGCTACGGCATCCATGATAATATCATTTAGAATGTTAGTTTGAACGCGCATCGCATGATTTTCACTAGCGGTAATAATTGTTGGCATTAACGTGTGAATTCTCTTTTTCGTAAGAGCAGACATGAATAAGACAGGTGCATAATCAAGGAATTGAAAATGCTCGCGAATGTTTTGCTCAAATTCCTTCATTGTACGCTCGTCTTTTTCAACAGCATCCCACTTGTTCACAATGATCACAACGGCTTTACCCGCTTCGTGTGCGTAGCCGGCAATACGTTTATCCTGTTCAATAATGCCTTCTTCACCATCAAGAACAACAGCGACAACATCCGATCGATCAATGGCTTTCAACGCACGGAGTACACTGTATTTCTCTGTTGTTTCATATACTTTCCCTTTTTTTCTCATACCGGCTGTGTCGACAATGACAAAGTCACGTTGATTGTACGTAAACATTGTATCTACAGCGTCTCTTGTTGTACCAGCGATGTTGCTGACAATGACACGTTCTTCACCGAGCATCGCATTCACCAAAGAGGATTTCCCTACATTTGGGCGGCCGATTAAGCAGAACTGGACCACTTCTTCATCATACTGTGTATCTGGTAAGTTTTTGAAATGCTCTGCGACAGCATCAAGCAGATCACCTAGACCGAGCCCGTGCGTTCCAGAAATCGGATACGGTTCGCCAAATCCAAGTGCATAAAAGTCATACACGTCGCTTCTCATTTCAGGGTTGTCCAATTTATTGACAGCAAGTACGACAGGTTTTTTCGTGCGATATAAAATTTTTGCGACTTCTTCATCCGCAGATGTGACGCCATCTCTTCCATTGACCATAAAGATAATAACATCCGCTTCATCCATTGCGATTTCAGCCTGATGGCGAATTTGCGCCAAAAACGGCTCATCTCCAATATCAATTCCACCAGTATCTATTAAATTAAAGTCATAATTTAACCATTCAGCAGAGCTATAGATTCGATCTCTTGTTACACCAGGTGTGTCTTCTACAATCGATATTCTTTCGCCTGCGATTCGATTAAAAATTGTAGATTTTCCAACGTTGGGCCTTCCAACAATGGCTACGACAGGTTTACCCATAGTACCCTTCCTTTCAATCCAGCCGCGATTCAATATGTTCATCATCATGTTTCAACCGGGATTTATAATTTTCATTCAGTTTTATGAAATAAACCCTTCAAACATGAAGGGTTCAACTTATATATTATATCAATTTTTAATCAGACCACAATGAATAACTTAAAAATGTTTGACGATCAAGTAAAGATCTTCTCCAATGCCGTGTGCAATTCCATCTAAAATGGCCTCTAAATTCATGGCATACATGTCGAGCTCTTCTCTATTTTCACAGAAAAAAACGGCTGTTCCGCCAATGACCCGCTCTTTATTTGTTGTCGCCACAGCCAATATAAATTGTTCAATGGTGTTCGCCATGCCCTATTACCTCACTTTCTTTTTAATGAAATCTGTCGGCATTCTAATGGCATTTTCTAAAATAGGCACCTCTTCTAATACACGGACAGCTAAATCTTCACGCTGCCATTGCGGTAAAATGAATACGCCAAGTGTGCCATTATTCAGATCACGTTTTGCGAGCGGACAAAGCGATGGTTCACCAGAATCTCGGTATACACCAAGCACGTTGGATAAATCAAATAAGATAGCTTGCCGCTGCCCAAGGTTTGCGATGGTTGTGGCCGAGTTAAAATTCTTCGGAGTCAAGATGAACCCCATTCCATGCTCTAAAATCAATTTTTGCTTTTCAGGCAGCCCAATATTCATAATGTAAATATCATTTACGTAAAGTCCTGCGCCGTCAAAGCGAAGTTCCCCTTTTTGAATATTCACGATATCCTTTAATTGGCTCCCTGACATTAATAGTTTTGCCATGAAAAAACAAAGAATACCGACCACGGTCCCAACGACGAGCGAAAAGAAAATACAGGCGGTCGTTGTAATAAGGGCAGTAAGAATGGCAATATAATTTCGACTTTCAAAGGCGATCGCAATGCCTTCGATATATGTACTGCCTCGTGAGACAAGCTCATACGAATCCATTTGGGTCAATGTATTTCTTTCCATATTACGCACATCACGAAATTGCGTGGCTGCAAGCGTCAGAAAGGTAATGGCAGTGAATTCTTCCTGGATCAGCGCAGGCATAATAATAGCACCAAGCCCTGATGCGATAAAACCTAGCGCAATGTGAATCACTTGTCCATGAATATATGTGGGATATTGCCGATAATCAGTTCTTAGCATATAAAGCCTAGCCGTCATCCCAAAGATGACACCAATAATCACAGGAAACGTGTAATCCGTCATGTTGATTTTGCAGCCCCTTTTACTGGTTTTCTAGATGAACGGGTGTTCAAGAGTTTTTCAAGCTGACCTATACCTAATAGAAAGACAGCTCCTTGAACAGCCATGGAAAGAAACGAGAGATCTCCTATGACAATGGAAGATGTGAGGCGATGAATCGTAAGCGCATAAAGGGCTTCCCCCAGACATATAGCCATCATCCATAAAGTGATCCGTTCCGTTAACTGATGCCCATATGTTAAACACATCAAGATCAGCAAGGCAAATACAACCCAGTCCACCTTTATTATCGTGAACCAAACTGGATCATATAATGCAAAAATCATAAAAAAGGCATACGCACTGACCATGGAACCTAATTGCATGATTCGCATGATTCGATGAGCAGGCCGAAAGATCACGAATGACATGCAAGCATATAAAAAGGTCATCAAAAATCCTGCATTGATCCTAATGTCTAAAATAGAAACCATGACATGACTGCATATAATATGAATGAGAACACATACGCCCAGCACATTGCGCCACGTGCTTTTCTCCATGATAAATGTCACCATAATCCAAACGAACCATATTGACCAATAATAGTACAATGCCTCCAACCCTCATCACCTCAATTACATTATGGGAAAATCTCCAATTTTTAAACATATGAGAAGGTGCGGGATTTGCATGAAATAAACAAGAGGTGACACCCTAATAGTTGAGGAGGGATGTATGATGGGTAAGGATAGACAGGAAAAACGCCTAAAGGCATCAAGAAGAGTTGAATCTGATCGCGATCAATCCATTCATCACAAAGGGGCAACAACTTTAGAAGGCCCGGAAGACGCTCGCAAAAGAAATCAATAAAAAAAGACATGTGATTACCACATGTCTCAGCGTGCAGACAAACCCTCGCATTCAGTGTCAGTCCTGCGCATTGGTGCTCACGAATGTCAAATTCGCTCCGCAAAAAGTAGCTGTCTTTCATAGACAAAAAAAGTTTTCTTTCACGCTGAAAAGAAGACAAAGGGCTACATTTCATTTAGTCCTTTGTCTTCTTATTTCTTAAACTATAGTACGTAGTATCCACGCCTCTTTCTTTTAGCCAATGACTTGTTTCCCCTGTAAGCACAATCGGAGCTTGCCTTAGCTCCTCCATTGTTTTCATGCCAAGTACTGTCATCAACATCTTCACATCATCTTGTAGATCAATGATATCAGAGATGAGGCCCTTTTCTCCTTTACTCGTCAGGGATTTTAAGAAAAAGCCGGCTAATCCAACGGCAGACGCACCAAGAGCAATTGATTTTGTCACATCAAGTGCATCTTGAATGCCTCCAGAAGCTAGGACGGTTTGATCTGGAAAGGCTGTATGTACTTCAGCCAGACTCGCTGCAGTTGGAATTCCCCACTGGTCAAAATAGCGAAGTGCTTTTTGACGGCGCAAGTTCTCGATTTTAGAAAAATTCGTTCCCCCAAATCCACCTACATCAACAGCAGCAACTCCAGCATCAAATAATTTCTTTGCTGTTTCCTTACTCATCCCAAATCCAACTTCTTTGACGACAACAGGCACCTCAATTGATTCAGCAATGGCTGAGATCCGCTCAACAGCACCTCTGAAATCACGATCTCCTTCAGGCATGACAATCTCTTGAATCACGTTTAAGTGAATTTGAAGCATGTTTGCCCCCAGCATGTCAACGGCATCCCGTGCTTGCTGAATTGTCGCCTCACTGCCCAAATTGGCAAAAACGAGTCCATCTGGATTCACCTTTCGAACCACTTCATACGTACGACGTTCGTCTGCATCTTTCAGTGCAGCCATTTGTGATCCGACTGCTACTGGAATATTGGTTTCCTTCGCTGCGATAGATAAAGAGCGATTAATCTCATAGGTCGATTCTCCGCCTCCACCAGTCATTGCATTGATAAAAATTGGCGAACCGAAAGTCAGTCCGCCAATTGTCGTATGTGTATCAATTTGTGATGTCGCAAGATCTGGTAAACTGGCGTGAACGAAGGAAACATCTTGTAAACCTGTTGCTGCATGCTGGCCAGTCGACAAAGCATGCTCAATATGCTGTTTCTTTCTTTCTGCTCGCGTCAATTTTGATCACCAAATTATTTTAGTTTATTGAGTTTATCACCAATCAGGTCACCAAGCTGGAATCCGCTTGTATTTTCTTCTTTCGCCTGATATTGACGGTAATCCTCTTCGATTTGTTTTTCAGGATTCTCTTCTAATTCACGAATGCTAAGTGAAATGCGCTCTTCATCTTCATTGACATCAAGCACTTTCACTTTCACAGTCTGCCCTTCTTCAAGGACTTCTTGAGGAGTACCGATATGTTTGTGTGAAATTTGGGAAATATGCACAAGTCCTTCTACACCTGGCAGAATTTCAACAAATGCTCCAAAGCTCACAAGGCGTTGAACGGTTCCTTCAAGAACATCACCTTGTTTTACCTTTTCGCCAATTTGGCTCCAAGGTCCTGGTAATGTTTCTTTAATAGATAGTGAGATACGTTCGTTATCGCGGTCAACAGCAAGAACTTTGACTTTCACTTCCTGTCCTTCTTCAACTACGTCAGATGGCTTTTCGACATGCGCATGGGATAGTTGAGAAATGTGAACTAATCCATCAATGCCGCCAATGTCAACAAATGCACCAAAGTCAGTCAGGCGCTGCACTTTTCCATCAATCACACTGCCTACTGCAAGCTTTTGCAGGAAGTCTTGCTTCTTGTCTAATTGTTCTTGCTCAACGACTGCACGATGCGATAGAATCACGCGGTTTTTTTCGCGGTCAAGCTCTACCACAACAAGCGAGAGTGTTTTTCCTTTGTAGTCAGTGAAGTCTTCTACATAGTGTGCCTCAACAAGAGACGCAGGAATAAATCCGCGAACACCAATGTCGACCACTAGACCACCTTTGACAACGTCTTTTACTTCTGCTTCAAATACTTCTTTTGTTTCAAACTTTTTCTCTAGGTCTTCCCAAGCGCGGTCTGCATCAACAGCACGTTTCGATAAAATCAAAGCATCGTCTTCGACCTTTGTTACTTTAAGCTCTAACTCGTCGCCATCTTTCACGACATCTGATGCTTTTTCAACGTGAAGACTTGATAATTCACTGATTGGGATGATCCCAGGTTGTTTCACATTGACGATATCTACATTGACATGCTTGTCCTCAACTTTAGAAACAACCCCTTTCACTACATCTCCAACCTCTGGTACCTGAACATCGATTTGATTCATTTCCTCTGTCATTTCGATAACCTCCTTGGTCCAAACCTACACAGCTTAGTTAAAACGACTGGGTGAATATGTGTCCTTAGCATGATGATTGCCAGCCGAATATGTATTATAGAAACATTCAAATCAACAGAATTGCTTGAATGATCAATAAAAATAGTATTAGTATAAACTTCTAATAAAAGACCTTGTTTGTCAAGAGATAAACCTCTAACTTATAAAAGTTTTCTAAAATTTCTTACTGTTTTTCTACACGCTCTGCTGCATCTAAAATTTTACCTGCAACCTCTTGAATAGAAAGGGAAGTCGTGTCAATTTCGATGGCATCATCTGCTTTCTTCAGCGGTGATACCTCCCGCTCAGAATCAAGCTTGTCACGTCTTGCAATCTCTTCGATCAGCTGATCGTAGTTGACATCATAGCCTTTTTTCTGATTTTCTTCAAAACGACGTTTTGCTCTTTCCTCTACTGACGCAAGCAAGAAAATTTTCACTTCTGCATCTGGAAGAACATGCGTGCCAATGTCTCTTCCATCCATGACGACACCGCCTCGGTTCCCCAGCTCTTGCTGCCTGCGGACCATTTCTTCCCTAACAGCTCGATGCTTTGCAACAACAGAGACTTGATTGCTTACGCGGTCTGTTCTGATATCTTCTGTGACATCGATCGTGTCTAAATGTACTTTTTGACCTTCGTCAGTTGACACAAGTTCAATGACTGTGTTTTTCAATAACGCATCAAGTGCCTGTTCGTCTTCAAGGTCTACGCCTTGATTGAGTGCTGCAAGTGTAATTGCGCGGTACATCGCACCTGTATCGATATAAATATATGATTTTTTCGCTGCGACAATTTTTGCCACAGTGCTTTTTCCTGCTGCAGCAGGACCGTCAATTGCGATAGATAATTTCTTTTTCATAATACCTCTCCTTGATTGAATCTCCCTTATGAATTGTAACACGATCACCGCTCAAACGGGGGAATTTTCTATCAATCCTTTTGCTTAAATGTCTCAATCCAATCTTCAATGCTCATGTTATTCACACCCTCGTATTGTACGACTTTTGACAAAAATAGTTCTCCTTTCGTCAAGTGAAGGGTGACCTGAACCGCCAAAAGCAGAATGAGCTGAATGAGCACTGCTTTGAATAGCCATCTTTCCATTGTTTTCATACAAAAAGCCTCCAACGCTAGATTCTTTCTCTCTAGTATGGAAGCTTTTGACAACCTTTATTCTTATACTTTTTTCACACGTGTTAGAAGCTGCTGCTGGAAGCAATACTTCATGATGTGTTGCTGGTGGTCGTTTGTGATTTCAGTAAATTCCATGATCGCTCTTGTTTTCCCCGTCTGTTCATCTTGATAAACACGATTCATTTCTGCAATCGCTTTAATTTTCACTGGTTCTTTAAGTGAAAGTTCAAACTCTGTGACGACCTCGCCATATTCTTTTAGTGAGACACCTTCTGGAACAGCAATTGCTACACCGCCAGCACTCATATTGACAATAAATGTGTCGAAGGTTTCTTCACCATTTTGCGTAATGGACGCTTTCACCATCGTATCCACTCGAAGATATTCTCTTCGCTGAAGCCGAATCATTTCTTCTTTTGGCGGAATCGAAACGACAATCATCGGGATATCTTCTTTTCTTTTCCCAATGACTTTGCTTGTACATTTGTATGGAATTTGATTTTCATCGAAAAAGAAGACGGTGATTTCTGTTTCTTGATTTAAATAGATCGTGCGCCCCGTTTCTTTATCAGCTGGATAATTAATGCAAATATCATCGTTATTATTTTCCAAAACTTTCGATTTTGCGGTTTTCACTTCTTTGTTCTCATTGACATACTCAATTGTGATTGCATCCCCTATTTGTAACATTCCTCATCACTCTTTTCATCTGTGAAATCGTATCCTCTCTTATATTAAACCATGTATAAAACAAAAGGAAAAGGCTTATTCGCCTTTTCCTCGCTTCCTTTTCTATAGGTCTTTATATATAGGTTCTGCATTTTTTAGTTTATCTACTCTTTCTTCTTTTCCAGTATCTGCATTAATGAACATTCGGTATGTGTCGTTTTTAATGGTTCCTAAAAACTCATAGCAGAGAACTTCCTCTGACATATCATTTTGAACAAGAGCTACATGTGTATCCTCGATCTTCACATGTTTATTTAAGGTCTTTTCAGCTTCTTTTCGAGAAATCTTTGGTGCTTTTATGTCACGTTTTCTGTGATTCATTAAATAGTCTTTCGCTGAGAATCCCACAACCTCACCATCATCTAAAGCGACTTTCATTCGAATACTATCTGGATAAAGCAATATGTTATTCTGTAAAGGTACATAGGTAAATACGCCGATATTATCAAATTGCGCACTCTCATCTAAATGAAATGATTCAGTATCGAATCCATGCTTCTTTAAGAAACTTAGTGCTTTTTCTGAGGCATCATTTAAACTGATTTTTTGTTTTTTCACTTCACGGTTCTGAAGAAGATAGACAGGATGGCCGCCTTTTTCAGTCAAGTCTAAATAAAAGTTTGCCCGGTTGTCTGGGTCAGACATTGACAGGCTGTAGACATCACGGTTCGTTTTACTCCCACTTTTTCTCACCTTAAAATCTTTGTTGTGGTCAGGCGCAAATTGCTGGGCGATACGGATCGCTTCTTTTTTTGAAATCTTTTGCCCTTTTAAGTGATTGTAGCCTTGCGTTTCTGATTCAGTTGACACATTTGTAGGGCCAAGATCAACATCTGCAAACGCATCAGCATTTCTTTCAACGGTTTTTAATCCGTCAATGATGGTGTTGTCGTTTTTTTGATCTCCATCAGCCAGTGCCATTTCAACATCCATCCATTTTAAATTTTTGTTGAGTACGAGATGCTGCACTTGTCTAAGTTCGTTTTGAATATCTGCCGCTTGATCATATAAAGTGGTAATGGTTTTGTGTGTATCTTTGTTTAATGGTTCATCTGATAAAGATTTAAGTGACGATTTGTAGCTAAAGTCACCGACATTCGCTAGAAACTCTTCTGTTTTGTTAAAAGGCATCAATGTGAGCGGAAGCTGACTGACATTGTTATGCGCTTCTGATGACATTCTCCATACATCTGCCAGTGCTGGAGATATAGATGTTTGGCTATTCATCGCAAGTGTTGCGCCAAGTTTATCGTGCAGCTGATCGACTTGATACGTTAAATCATGGAAGGCTCTTTGATAGTTGTTCTCTGCATGAAGCAGCACTGCATCTTTTTCTTGATGCTCTTTATAGCCCCAGTATCCTGTTGAGATGACAGCAATTCCTAAAATAGCAATCAATATTCCTCTGATCATTTATTTACACCTCTTTTTATTCACAGAAAATATGTTTCCCGATTCGTTTAATTTGTGGTCTTCCCCAAATCCATGGGCTTGTTGCTGTATCAGGATTAAAGTAATAAACGGCGCTTTCAGATGGGTCCCAGCCATTAATGGCATCAAATACTGCCTTTTTAGCGGTTTCATTTGGTGCCATATAAAATTGTCCATCTGCTACAGCAGTAAACGCAAGCGGTTCAAAAATGACACCAGCAATCGTGTTTGGAAAGGTCGGGTTGTTTAAACGGTTTAAGATGACGGCTGCGATCGCTACCTGTCCTTCATAAGGTTCACCTCTCGCTTCACTATAAACAGCTTGTGAAAGAAGCTGAATGTCATTGCTTGAAAAACCACCTGGCATGTTGGCTGCTGTTTGTTTCGGCGTTTGATTTGCTTGACCATTTCCTGACTGCTTTCCAGACGAGCTGTTTCCTCCGCTTTGACTTTTTTGATTCTCTTTTGCACCTTGTGCTGTCTTTTTTTGCGTGTTTCTTTGCGCAGGAGCCTTTGTTTGCTGATCAAGAGGTCTCCCGCCATAATGCGTAAACTGATTTCCTTTTTGCAGCTGCTGCTGCACAAACTCTTTATAGTATTTCGTCTTTTGAACTAATAGGCTTTTTGTTTTTTCCCCTACGAGTCCATCGACTTTCTTTACACCAAACTGGCTTTGAAAATTGCGCACGGCCCAGTAAGTTCCCCAGCCATACACCCCGTCTATTTTTCCATTGTAAAAACCATTGTATTGGAGCCTTGCCTGGAGCTCGACGACATCTTCTCCTGTAGCTCCTCGCTGAATCACTTGATTCGTGAAAGCTTCACTTTTTTCAGCTGTCATCAATGAAGACGCGAGCAGAACAATTGAGAAGATAAGGACGATTTGTTTCATGAAACGAGCTTTGTCCATATTTGATCCTCCTGTACTTTTGATGTTTGAATATATGTTTCTTCCGATCCCTATTTTTATACATTCATCACAGGAGGGAATTGGATGGAAAAGACAAAAAACGCCCTAAAGACGTATAGGACGTTTTCCAATTTAAATTTGTACCATCTTCACCGCACGGGCTTTTTTGGCTTTCCGCAGACCAAACCACCATAAAAAAATCATGAACGGCAACATAATATATCCCCAATTTTTCATGCCAAGAAGAATGAAATCATATAAGCCATGAAAAAGGATAGGAAGTATTAAAGAGAGAATCAGCCATTTTCGCTGCTCTTTTTTATCAGAGAAGCGAGCTTTACCTATATAAAATCCCATCACCACACCAAATAAAGCGTGGCTTGATACAGGCAGCAAGGCACGTGTAAACGCGTACTCTACCCCATGACCCACTAAGTACAGAATATTTTCAAGTGTCGCAAATCCAAGCGAGACACTTGTTCCATAGACAATCCCGTCATAGTGTTCATCAAACTGTACGTGCGCATAGACACTGACCATTAAAATAAACCACTTTAATGATTCTTCTAAAAAACCCGATGTCACAAATGAAATCACGATAGGATTCGTAGCGATATTTTCCTCTTGGAGGACATACTGAATAAACATGGTTGGAAACACAAGTATGACACCTAGCATAAAAGATCTGATGACCATATGAACCGGCTCATTGTCGTATTGATCTTTCAAATAAAAATAACTTAAAAGTGCGATGCCGGGAGCTAAACCTGCTGAAATGATTGCGATCATAATCAGACCTCTTTCCCTACATTATCCTTTATTATCGTACCACGAATCACCCCTTTTTTATATGACTCGAGCCCATTTTCCCAAAAATAATCTTCTATATAATCCCAATTTACATAAAAAAGAACTGAATCCCTTAGAAGGACCCAGTTCTTTTTTTACCCGTTGATTCTTTTGTTGATTTCTTCTGCAATTAACCCGCCATGAAATCTTCCATTTTCAATGAAAATTTCGTTGGCGTTGTTACCAGCTGCAATGACCCCTGCAATGAAAATACCTTCTACATTTGTTTCCATTGTTTGTTCATCAAATGCTGGGCGGCCTGATTCTGGATCGATTGTTACACCCATTTTTTCTAAAAATGAATGATCAGGATGATAACCTGTCATCGCAAACACATAATCACTTTTCACTCGATCCGTTTGGCCCTGCTGGTTTGTAAAGACAATATCCTGTTCTGTGATTTCCTTCACCTCTGCACCGAACTCCATTCGAATGGTGCCATTTCGAACAAGCGCTTCAAACTCTGGTAAAATCCAAGGTTTGATGCTGGATGAATATTCAGTTCCTCTATATAAAACCGTCACCCTGCTTCCGCATTTCACAAGTTCCAGGGCAGCATCAACACTAGAGTTCTTCCCGCCGATCACCGTCACATCTTTATCAAAGTAGGGGTGTCCTTCTTTAAAATAATGATACACATGAGGAAGGTCTTCCCCTTTTACATTCATATAGTTAGGATGATCATAGTAGCCAGTCGCAATCACAACATAGTCACATGTATAGTCGTCTTTTGATGTATTTACCGTAAAACGGCCATCTTTTTTCGTCACAGCGTTTACCTTTTCAAAAGCATTCACACGAAGGCTTTTTCGTCTGACCACCTCTCGGTAATAGGAAAGCGCCTGAATACGAACGGGTTTCCGATTTTCAGTGATAAAAGCGACGTCACCGATCTCAAGCTTTTCACTTGTACTGAAGAAGGTTTGGTGTGTAGGGTAATGATAAATACTGTTGACCACATTGCCCTTTTCAATCACAAGTGCATCAATCCCAATTTGCTTGAATGCAATGGCAGCTGATAGACCGCACGGGCCGCCTCCTATTATGATCGCTTTTTCTTGTTTCATTTGTTCCACTCCTGTCGTTTCACTGCAATAACAATTGCTGGGCTGTTTGATTCTTTGCATGATTCCATAAAAAAATCTCCTATTTAAGGATAGGAGATTTTAAGGCGCGATGCAAATAAGTCGCTTAAATCCAGCCTCTGAATCGAGAAGCTTCAGCCATTTTACGTACACCGACCATATATGCTGCTAGTCGCATATCAATACGGCGGTTTTGCGCCATTTCATAAATATTATTAAATGATTTCACCATCATATCTTCTAAACGAGTTTCTACTTCTTCTTCTGTCCAGTAGAACCCTTGGTTATTCTGAACCCATTCAAAGTAAGAAACAGTCACTCCACCCGCACTTGCAAGTACGTCTGGAACAAGCAGTACACCACGATCTGAAAGAATTTTTGTCCCTTCCAATGTCGTTGGTCCATTTGCTGCTTCTACGACAATTTTGGCTTTAATGTTCGCCGCATTATCTTCTGTAATTTGATTTTCAATGGCTGCAGGTACTAAGATATCACAATCTAGCTCAAGCAGCTCTTGGTTTGTAATTGTATCATTAAATAATTTAGTGACGGTTCCAAAGCTGTCACGTCGGTCAAGCAAGTAGTCAATATCGAGACCATCTTCATCATACAAACCGCCGTAAGCATCTGAAATTCCTACGATTTTCGCTCCGGCATCATACATAAATTTAGCCAAGTAACTTCCTGCATTTCCGAATCCCTGAACGACAACACGAGCCCCATTGATGTCAATTCCTTTTTTCTTCGCCGCTTCTTTGATACAGATCGTTACACCTTTTGCCGTTGCAGTATCACGTCCATGTGAGCCTCCAAGAACAATTGGTTTTCCTGTAATAAATCCTGGCGAGTTAAATTCATCAATTCTAGAATACTCATCCATCATCCATGCCATGATTTGAGAGTTTGTAAACACATCTGGTGCTGGAACATCTTTTGTTGGTCCAACGATTTGACTAATTGCGCGTACATAGCCGCGGCTTAGTTTTTCAAGCTCCCTAAATGACATTTCTCTTGGATCACAGATAATACCGCCTTTTCCTCCGCCATAAGGAAGATCCACAATACCACATTTTAAACTCATCCAAATTGAAAGCGCTTTTACTTCTTTTTCAGTAACGTTCGGGTGGAATCGAATTCCGCCTTTTGTTGGACCGACAGCATCATTATGCTGCGCACGATAACCAGTGAAAATTTTCACCGATCCATCATCCATACGTACTGGAATTTTGACCGTTAATAGGCGAATTGGCTCCTTCAGCAATTCATACACTTCTTGCGGATAGCCCAATTTATCAAGCGCTTTATGTATGACGGTTTGAGTTGACTTTAAAACATCTAGCTTATCTTCTGCGTTATGAGCGGCGTTTTGATCGGCTGCCATTAAAATAAACCCCCTAGAAATCTTTCATGATCTACTGCTCCCTTTCAAGCAATAGTATACACCTTCGTACTGGTAAAGCAAAGGTAAAAAGCGTTTTTTATCAAAATAAAATATCAGCGTTTATAAATATAAAAATGGATATAAAAAAATACTGTTGTTTCATCACAACAGTATTAAATATAATAGAAAAAAGTGATTAAAAATACAGTTGAATCGTTTTCACTGCATCTTCCTGCATGATCACTTTTCCGTATTCTTTTAACCGGTGAATGGTTAATGTCGTCGGTGAACCGAACTCCGCTAAAATAGAAATGACCGTATCTGCAGACAGTTCTTCGAAATCATCTAGGCTGAGAAAATATTGACCTTCATAATGGTAAACTGTACCCCCTAAAAGTCCAATACGACTTAAACTATGGGACAGTTGAATCACATCTTCAAACGAGGCAAATTGATAGAGCACATGCTTGCTCTCGTCGAGCTTGACTTGCATCTCAATGTAATCTTCATCAAACTCATCATCAGCATCTTCCTGCTGACTCTTTGTCACAATGACGACCATCCCCTGCGCCTGAAGAGAAAATACTTCAACAGCAATCGGTCCATTCGCTTCAAAACCGAGCTCCTGATTCGCTTCGTTCATCATGTCTTTAAACAGCTGATGAACTTTGAACGAATCTTTCCAAAGGTCTTCTTTCGTAAGACCTCGGTCTGTCAGATCATCTAGTGTGAGAAAAATTTTGATTTTATTATAATTCAGACGCTCTAGCCGCATAACGTTCCCTCCTGCCTCTTCTAACACACATCATACTGTAGTATATGAGATGATGAGTCATAGGTTCTTAATTTTGTATTCAGTTTACACTGTGTCAAGACGGAAGACAAGCATGAAGCTATGCTTACGGTGACTTTTATGGAAAATATTGATGGGGCATCAACTTAGCGCGTTTTTAGCGGCATTAAATAGATCAGATGGGTTTCTGGTTCTGCTCCAAGACGCATCGGAATCTTTGTTGTTCCGTAACCATTACTAATCAGAAAGAAAGCACCTTTGACTTGGCCTGTTCTTCCTTTTTCATACGGACCAAATTTCCCAATACGAATTTGACCCCCATGGGTATGACCGCTCAAAACGAGATCAATTCCCTCTTCTTCACTCATCAAGTGATGCACATCTGGGTTGTGTGATAAAAGGATATTCACGTCTTCTTTGACAAACTCCGGCCGTATCGCTTCATAATCTGCTTTTTCAAGCCGGATATCATCGATTCCGCCTATTTTAATGGGCTGTCCTTCAAAATCCCACACAGCCATCTCATTTTGCAATGTCGTCACCTGATAGGTATGGAGGAGGTCTTTGAGTTTTTGCTGATGCAGCTCATGGTCGTTATTCCCCCACACAAAGTACACCGGGGCAATCCTTGCTAAACGTTTCACATTTTCTTCGACTCTAGCATAAGGGACTCCCTTTTCAGCTAAGTCCCCGCCGATCATAATGACATCAGGCTGCTGCTCTTCCACTTCCGCTAATAAAGTATCACTAATTAGACGGCGATGGGTATCAGAAATAAAGAAAATGACTGCAGGTCGATCTGACTGAAGTCCTTCTATTGTAAAGTAATGCTTTTTGATGTTGTTTTGTTTTGCCGTTTTCACCATTTTCGCTGTTACACACACACCTGTTGTCACAGCCGCTATGGCAGCAGTAAATCCGATGGCATATTTCATTATGAATGACTCCCTTGTATCAGCTTTCTTTTATAGGACGCTTGAATGAAAAAAGACGTTTCAACTGTTTAAACGTCTTTTGCTCATTTATTTACTTTCATAATAGAGGTTGATGTCATATTGCGTCTGCATGAAGTGAAAAACGGCCTCGCGCTCTTTCCACTGATTTGATTGAGGCCATAAATCTGTGCTTTTCTGTATAATTTCACATCTGAGCTTATGATATTCATCCTCAGCCTTTTCTTCTTTTTTCTTATAATAATACGATGCGTAAAAAGCAAACACTTCAGCCATGATCCAAAACAGAAACACCTCACGGCCAAGCAATGTGGCAATCATCGCTTCCGGCTGCAGGGAGCCCCCGCTATTAGCTGTTATCACAAAATAAAACAGAAGAATCGCAAGTGATAAAAGGGCTGTCCATTGCCACCTTTTGCATTGTTTTGCAAATCCCTCGTATTTGCGTTTCCTTTTGATCAATGTTTCAATCATTTTCTGTGTCGGCTGATCCATATAGCGGCTGATTGCGTGCAAAGTCATCACATACACCCTTGTCCCTTTTTTCTACATATGTATGTGCTTTGCGATTCATTCATGTCAAATATTAATTTTCTAATGGGATATTCAATACTTGCCCGCTGTACACGCTATTTCCTTTTAAATGATTGTAAGCTCGAATTTTCTCTTCCCCTGATCGGTTTTGATAATACTTCATGGAAATTCGATACAAGTTTTCCTCTGGTCCAACAGTATGCTGCACGACACGAACAGGCTTTTCTTCCTGCTTCTTCTTCTCTTCTGCTTCTTTTCGCTTTTTCTCTTCCTGCTGTTTTTGAAGAGCGAGCTGTTGCTGCTCACGCTTTTTTGCAGCTTTGGCCTTTTCACGCTCAGCCTTCTCTTTAGCGGCTTGTTCTTTTTTCTTTTGCTCTGCTTTTTCTTTTGAACGCTGCTTTTCTTTATCAGCATCTTTCTTTTTCTTCTCATCATCAGACGCATCCGCTTTGTCAGCGCTTGAATCATTTTTTGTTTCAACAAGTGCTGACGGGACTGGATCTGTGTCAGCACTCGATGTTTTATCAATATAAACACCTTGATTGTTGTTATCGTTAATTTCCTTTGATGTGTAATAAATCAACAGGAAGAAAACCGTGACGACAATAATAGGAAAGATAATAGCCAGTGTCGTAAACAATGGATTACGCACCTTTTTGGTTCGCTGCTTTTTATATTCATGAAAATCTTCTCGTGTAGGAAAGTGAGAGTCATCTGAAGGATGCACTTTTTCTTCTTCAAGATTTTCCTCTACATCATCATCATGGATGTTTGTCAGCTGCTGCTTTTTTCTCTTCATTCTCGACATTTCTTCCATGTTCATCCCTCCCCCAATATTTAAAACGAATTTGACATGCAAAGACTAGGTCAATGACAAAGTGTGTCATGACAGGAACGAATAAATTCCCTGTCCACTCGTATAAAAGTCCTAAAAAAATACTAATAGAAACCACAAGGATAAACAAGAGTATTTTTGACAAATAGCGAAAGTGAAGAAGTGCAAACACAATGCTTGCAATCTCCAGTCCAAATTGCTGCTGAACGATCCCGCGAAATAAAATTTCTTCTGAAAAGGCAATGAGCAGCGTTAACCAAACAATATGCAGAATGCTGCGGTTTTTGAACATTTTTTCATTTAATCCGCCATCATCATACATATGAGCCGGAAACACCTTCATGACAATAGCGTCGACAATAATCACAAGCAAAGCGCCGCCAATTCCGTAAGTCAGGATACGCATATCTCGGATCTGCCATAAGGCTGTAAAATCAGTCCAATGATCAAACATAAACATCCCTAGTAAAAAAGAGACAATCAGCATGAGCAACTGTGTGAAATACAACTGTTCTACTACTTGTCGATCGGTTAATTTTTCAATAATACGGCGATGTTGTTCAATCAATGCTGCGCCTCTTTTGTCAGGTGAAACAGACGATCCAGCTCGGTCTTCCAGTGTTTCATTTCATTCAGCTCCAATGGTTGATCTTTTTTTTCGTAATCAGACAGGTCAAGTCCGCATGAAGAGCAGCAGTTGCCAGAGGAAGACCCCTCCGTTAGATCAAGCTGCTCATCAAAGTATGATAACAGAGATTGCCTAAAGCAGCGATGGCCAGTGATATGCTCTTTAAACTGCCACACTTTTTTTAGCTTTTCTGTTTGTCTATCCTGCAGCTTTTCTTTCAGCTTCTTCATGAGCAAACGGGGCTGTTCAGTTTGGTACATCGTGTAATAATGCGAGAGCATTCGCGCGCGCGTCTCCTGGAGCCCTGCTTCCATCAATTGTTCACGTAATTTCTTTTCATCATTTATCGGCATTTGTGATAATCGGGCTAAGAAAAAATCAATTTCTGAATCATCAAAACCTTCTGCTTGAATCAAATGACTTTGAATATCCGCATCCTCTTCTGTATATAAAAGAACGCTCACACTATTTTTCCCGTCCCGTCCAGCTCTTCCAATTTCCTGCATAAATGCTTCAATTGACTGAGGAGGACTCATATGAATCACAAAGCGTATATTTGCTTTATCAATTCCCATTCCAAAAGCACTTGTACAGCAAATGAGATCAATTTGACCACTGATAAATTGCTGCTGGATCAGCATGCGGTCTCCTGACTCCATTCCACCATGATAAAACTCTACACGTTGATGCGTTTTTTGTTTCACCAAACGTGAAATATCTTCTGTCATTTGCCGGGTCGGACAATAAATCAGCCCAGGCCCTTGAAGGGTTTCCACAAGCTCCAGTGCTCGTTTCTCTTTTGCTTCTTTCGTTTCATGCGCCTCTTTTAATAGTGCAATATTCGGCCGGTTGACTGAATGAATATGAACATCTGGATGCTCTAGCCGCAACGTTTGCACAGTATCTTTTAAGGTTTGTTTCGTCGCAGTTGCCGTTAGTGCTAAGGCGACAGGATTGCCGAGCGCTTCCCTCCATTCCCCAAGCTTGGAGTATTCCGGGCGGAAATCATGTCCCCATTCCGATATACAGTGAGCTTCATCTACAACGAATAGACCCACATGCATCGCTTTGAGCTGCTCTAACAATACCTCTGACATAAGCGCCTCAGGTGCGACAAATAAAAATTTATATGATGGCAAATGCCGAATAATATGTCTTCTTTCTTGAAAAGACAGTGTACTGTTAAGCGCAGCCACTCGCTTTTCACCGCGCATTTTCATGCGTTCCACTTGATCTTCCATGAGTGATAAAAGAGGTGAAATGATCAGCACTAACCCGTCTGTCAAATAGCCCGGAATTTGATAACAAAGTGACTTCCCGCCACCAGTAGGAAGCATGGCAACCGTATCTTTTTGTTGAAGTACACTTCGAATAATGTCCTCCTGACCTGTTTTGAAGGCATCATAACCAAAGTATCGCATCAGCGTCTGATGAAGCTTATCCACTTGCTTTCACCATCCTTGTCAATGCCAATCGTATTTGAAAATAAGTAAATGAATGCTCGAGACTTTCTTTGATCAGCTTCATCTTGTTGGTTTGGAGCTGACCGGCTACCTCATGTATCGCCTTTTGAGCTTCACTGCTGACATATGGTTCGATCGAGAAGCTCGGCTCATGTATCGAGAGCTCCACAATATGATCTTCAATTGTCGCTTTTTTTAATGAACGAATATGAGCAATTTGATCAATACTGAACCCTTTTTGTACAAGCTCAAGCGTTTTATGGGTAGAGCTGGTCAGCACACGTTTGAATTGAAGATCATCTATCATTCGCTGGATGATCGGTGCCTCACCTTTTTGTGCACATTGAATAAAATAATGGAGCACATTCCAAAAAAGCAAGTAAACATACCATACATCTTCTTTCATCCATTCCGCCATTTGCTGGTACGTCCGTCCGATTCTTTCATTGGAAGTCAATGAATAAACAAAAAGCAGTGCCTCTTGATCAGTTAAATGAGCAAGAAGTGTTTCAAGCTCATGATGGATATCTTCAGAAAGCTTTTTCTTCTGGTGATATTGAGAGAAGAAGGATTTCGTCCAGTTTTGAACCGATATATCTCTTTGAATCGGCACATAGTGTTGTGACCGCGCTGCATGATGTGAAAGGACCTGCACAAGTAAAGACAGCCTCATCCATAATATTTTTGCTTTATCATGATACTTGGCACCATCAAAATAAACTGGCATCGGTTTTTCAGCAAAACGCTGACTTAGCATACTTATTCCTTCATCTGTGGCAATGAATGTATCCTCTGTCTTTCTGATTAAGTGCTGCTCTAGCAGCCTTTTTACAGAGCGATTCAGCTGATCCCTCGTAAAAGCTGGATAGCAGCCGAAGTAGCTAGAGAGCTGAAACAAACTTGCATCCTGTATCGTTTGTGATGATTTTTTCCCTTTAAAAAGATGGTAGACAGCACTAATGGAGCGTTCGCCGTTCAATTTATGTACGCTGTCCATCAACATGACATCCAAGTAATGAATCGTCATTGACCAAAGCACCTGTCTTCCTGACAAAATTCGAATATTTTCTCCCTTTATTTTAACAGATTTCATTGAAGAAGAAATGTTTAAACTCAATTAATGGGGGAAAGTTATGAACAAACCCTTATGTGATAAGCATTCTCAATCACTTTACAGTTGAAATGTGAATTTAAAATCATTACAATAAGGTTTGAGGAAATTGGTTTTTTATCGGTGAAACTAAAAAGGTTAAACCATTTGTTCCATCGAACAATCTGGGAGGTATTTTTTTAACATGGCAAAATATACAATTGTAGACAAAGACACATGTATTGCTTGCGGCGCATGCGGTGCAGCTGCTCCAGACATTTATGATTATGATGATGAAGGCATTGCATTTGTCACGCTTGATGACAATCAGGGGACTGTAGAAGTTCCAGAAGTACTTGAAGAAGATATGCTTGATGCATTTGAAGGTTGCCCAACTGACTCAATTAAAGTTGCGGACGAAACTTTCGATGGTGATCCACTTAAGCATGAATAGGATAAAAGCCCCTTTAAAAGGGGCTTCAGCGTGTAGACAAAGTCTACACGCTTTTTTGTATAATAAGGGCAATAACACATTTCTGTGGGGGATGAACATGTTATCGAAACGTGAAGAAGAAAGAAGAAATCAATTAGAAGTCGTGGCCTTAGATGAATTAGTGCCTGAAGATCATCTTGTACGAAAAATTGATCAAGCGATCGATTTTGATTTTGTTTATGATCTTGTCAAAGATCATTATAGTTCTGATAACGGTAGACCAAGTGTGGATCCCGTTGTTCTTATTAAAATGGTTTTGATCCAATATCTATTTGGCATTCGTTCTATGCGTCAAACCATTAAAGAAATTGAAACCAATGTTGCTTATCGTTGGTTTATTGGGTATGGGTTTTCAGAGAAAATTCCGCACTTTTCTACCTTCGGTAAGAACTACGTGAGACGCTTTCATGATACAGATTTATTCGAACAAATTTTTTATCGAATCTTAAGAGAAGCGATGAAAAAAGGTCTCGTTGATCCATCTATCGCTTTCATTGACTCAACTCATGTAAAAGCGAACGCCAATAAGAAAAAACTTGAAAAGAAAATTGTTCGAGTAGAAACGAGAAGTTATCAAAATCAGCTTCATGAGGAGATCAATGTTGATCGTGAGGAACATGGAAAAAAGCCGTTACCCCTACAGAATAAAGAAGAGAAAAAAGAAATCAAGGTCAGTACAACTGACCCAGAGAGTGGCTACTATGTAAAGGATGAACGTGAAAAGTTATTTGCTTATTCATTTCATACGGCTTGTGATTCAAAAGGATTTATTTTAGGAACACTGGTCACTGGTGGAAATGTTCATGATAGTCGTATGTTAGATTCACTTGTATCAAAGGTGACAAAGAAAGTCGGAAAACCCAATGTAGTCGCAGTGGATGCTGGATATAAAACACCTTATATCGCCAAGTTTTTAATGGATCAAGAGATAAGACCTGTCATGCCTTACACTCGCCCGAAAACAAAAGCTGGTTACTTGAAAAAGAATGAATACGTATATGACGCACATGTTGATTGTTACATTTGCCCAAACGGGCAAATTCTTTCTTATCGTACAACGACTAGAGAGGGATATAAGCAATATGCGTCCGATTCAGAGGTATGTAAATCCTGCTCGTTTCTAGATAACTGTACACAAAGTCAAAATCACACCAAACAGATTCACCGACATATTTGGCAGGACTACCTAGACGAAGCAGACCATCTGAGACTCACTGAAATGAATAAGAACATCTATGCAAAACGGAAAGAAACGATTGAACGCGTTTTTGCGGATGCAAAAGAAAAGCATGGAATGCGATGGACGAAACTTCGAGGATTGAAAAAAGTTTCGATGCAGGCGATGCTTACTTTCGCTGCCATGAATCTTAAGAAATTAGCAAACTGGACATGGAAAGAGCCATGTCCAGCGTAAAGCGACTGATCAATTTTATCAAAATAAGTGAAAACCCCACTTTTACTTGAAGTAAAGGTGGGGTTTGTCTACGGTCTGAAGCCCCTTTAAAAGGGGCTTTTTTTATATTAACTATTTTGAAGTCGGCGTTTATTTTCAAACCATGGACGCATTTTGACAAAAATGAAACTAAAGACGATGGTGATGATGATTCCTTTAATTAGGTTAAAAGGCAAGATCCCTGCTGTAATGGTTGCCTTTAGCACATGATCTGACAGGACGGGTGCATTCAAAAACCATGTATAAGCAGGAAGGAACAAGAAATAGTTTAAGATGCTCATCATGACTGTCATGAGTAATGTTCCGAGAATCATGGACCACGCTAACCCTCTTGCTGATTTAATCTTTTTAAAAATAAAAGCCACCGGTAAGATGAATAGTACACCTGCTGTAAAATTCGCTACTTGATCCACAGGAACACCGGACATGCTACCATGAATGAGGTAGTGCAGTAGATTCTTTAAAGCTTCAACAGCAATCCCAGCACCTGGCCCATAAATTAAAATCGCAATAATCGCAGGAATGTCACTAAAATCAATTTTTAAATACCCAGGAAGCCCAGGGAAAGGGAAATTCAATAACATTAATACAAATGCGATACTGCTAAGCATGCTGATGACGACTAAACGTTTTACTTTACTTTGATTCAATATTCTCTCTCCTTTTCGATCAAATCTTTCGAAAAGAGGATTGTTCAATTTTAGCCACAAAAAAACCGCTCTGAATACATACACAGGAGCGGGAAATTTAGGCTACACAAATAAACGTATAAACAGACATGTTTTCAACGTTTACGAACCTCCATCTTCTCCCATCCAGACTATACTGTCGGCTTCGGAATCACACCGAATCCTGCCAAAAAAGGCTCGCGGGCTTAGAGACTATGCCTCATCACCGCCGGTAGGGAATTACACCCTGCCCCGAAGATTGATCATTATTCAATTCGACATCATTATATATGATATATGAGCATTTGTACAGATAAAAATCCTGAGCAAATTCATCAGTTTTAAGAAATCGTAAAAAACCTAAAATTTATAATGACAAATGCGTAAAAATTGGTTATCTTTTGTTTAAAGGTGTCCATTCTTGATCAAGACACTAAAAAATGTTCGTGTTTTCTTTTTCGCTTTACTGCTTTAATTTGATTGACACAGTGAAAAGGAATATGGTAAATTATCAGATATTTATGACGTTTATTTTAGGAGGAAATCTTACGATGTTTCGAGTATTAGTCTCAGATAAGATGAGCAATGATGGTCTTTTACCACTATTAGAATCAGATTTTGTTGAAATTGTTCAAAAAAATGTAACAGAAGCAGAAGATGAATTACACACGTTTGATGCCTTACTTGTCAGAAGTGCCACAAAAGTGACAAAAGAACTTTATGAAAAAATGACTTCATTAAAAATTGTTGGCCGTGCCGGTGTGGGAGTCGACAACATTGACATTGATGAAGCGACAAAACACGGTGTGATTGTCATCAATGCACCAAATGGGAATACGATTTCAACGGCAGAGCATACGTTTGCGATGATCTCATCTCTCATGCGTCATATTCCTCAAGCCAATATTTCTGTGAAATCAAAAGAATGGAACAGAGGCGCATATGTCGGTGCTGAGCTTTACGGAAAATCTCTTGGGATTGTTGGCTTAGGCAGAATTGGAAGTGAAATCGCCCAGCGTGCAAGAGCATTTGGCATGACGGTCAACGTATTTGACCCTTTCCTCACAAAAGAACGTGCCGAAAAAATTGGTGTTAATGCAAAATCACTTGATGAAGTGCTTGAAGTATCAGATATTATTACGGTACATACACCTTTAACAAAAGAAACTAGAGGACTTCTCAATAAAGAAACAATCGCAAAAACGAAAAAAGGTGTTCGTCTAGTGAACTGTGCACGCGGCGGCATCATTGACGAACGAGACCTTCTTGAAGCACTTGAAAATGGTCATGTCGCAGGGGCTGCACTCGATGTATTTGAAGTAGAACCACCTACTGAGAATCCACTTGTGGATCATCCAAACGTCATTGCCACTCCGCATCTTGGTGCATCTACAAAAGAAGCACAATTAAATGTGGCGGCACAAGTCTCTGAAGAAGTTCTTCAATTTGCAAAAGGACTCCCGGTTATGTCATCTATTAATCTACCAGCGATGACAAAAGACGAGTTCAAAAAAATCCAGCCTTATCATCAATTTGCGGGAAAACTTGGACGTCTTGTTTCTCAATCGATGAGAGAACCTGTAAAAGAAGTCAGCATTTCATATGAAGGATCTATCGCAAAACTCGAAACATCATTTATTACAAAAAGTCTGCTTTCTGGCTTTTTGAAAGAGCGCGTCGATTCGACTGTAAATGAAGTCAATGCAGGTATGGTGGCAAAAGAACGCGGCATTAGCTTTAGCGAGAAAATTTCTTCAAGCGAATCTGGCTATGAGAACAGCATTTCCATTGAAGTCAAAGGTGACCTTTCCACCTTTACATTAAAAGCAACGTATATCCCGCATCTAGGTGAACGTGTCGTTTCTATTAATGGTTTCAATATTGACTTTTACCCAGATGGACACCTTGTCTATATTCAGCATACTGACGCACCTGGTGTGATCGGTCAAGTTGGAAAGATTTTAGGCGACCACGATGTGAACATTGCGACAATGCAAGTAGGCCGTAAAGAAAAAGGCGGCGAAGCCATCATGATGCTTTCTTTTGACAAGCACCTTGAAGATGAAATTGTCCAAACGTTAACTGAAGTAAGCGATATTCTTTCTGTACGTCTGATTGACCTATAAAAAAATGGTAAACCTCATGCAAAAGCATGAGGTTTATTTTGTTGAAACGATTAAACGTTCACCTGTACGTATGAGATGCGTTGTCAGTGCATTGATTTTCTTCAATTGATCAACGGTCATTTGATGTGCTTTAGCAATGGACCAGAGCGTGTCCCCTTGTTGTATGACATATGTATGTTTCTCATATCCATCTACATGAAGGGCTGGCTCTTGGAAACGATCTCTTGCAATGATTGTGAGCGGATCTACTGCATCTTCTTTACTAACTGACCAATGACCCCTGTGCACCTCAAAATGCAAATGAGTGCCCCTAGAAGCGCCTGTGTTGCCTATGATGCCGATCGGCTGTCCTGTTTGTACATGGTCACCATTCTTCACAAAACGCGCATTTAAATGCGCATAGACGGTTTCATATCCATTTGGATGCCGAATAAATACAACTTCACCATATGTAGCAGATACATAGGAACGAGTGACCACACCTTCGCTAGCAGCTAAAATGGATTCTCCTTCCGGTGCAGCAATGTCTAACCCCTTATGCGAACCACCTCTTGTCCCAAACAAATCAGTGACTTCACCTCTGATTGGTTCCACCCACTCGGTTGTTTTCTCTGCACGGGCAAACGGTGATAAGGTCAAGAACAAGAAACAGCTAGCACATATGTAGCAATACCTTTTCATCAGTGACTTCCCTTCTTTGAAGTTCTTTTCATGACAGCTTAGTATACCTCAAGGAAGCCCTTTTCTATACATGAAAAAAAGAACGCAATAAGTTGCGTCCTTTAGCGTTCTTTGATAACAACTGGGTTTGGCAGTGCCGGTACCTCTAGCGGTTCTTTTAATTCATATGGGCCTACTTGATCTGTTCCTGCATTTTGTATCGTGACATCTGTAAAACCGAAATCTTTCGCTGTGAGCAGCAGTCCTTCAATAAGTAGAATATGATCAATTGAGTCCGTTAATTGTGCTGATGCTCCAAACGTGATGGTTGCATGTTTTCCTTTTGATGTCACCTTTTGAATAGGCTCTTCTTTAATGAGTGGATCGAGTCCTGCATCATTCGCCCGCTTCATCGCCTCTACCGCATCTTTATAAGAAGGATAATCATCTTTTGACGGCACCAAAAATGTCCCGCTCTTATTTTCTAAAACGTAGTAAGCGTGCTTTGTTTGTTTATTAATTGAAATGGTACCAAGACGGCCATTCGTCCCTAATTGAAGGTGCGAGCCATTGACAGACTTGACCTGTACTTGTTTATATTGGCTCCATTTTAACGTTTCTTTGACCATGTCTTTAAAACGGTTGGCTTCTTTTAATGTATCAAGAGACAAATCATTTTTCAGCTGAAAAATCAGTGTGTCCCCTTTTTCACTCACATCCACCATATCCATATAGGCTTGAAGAGGTTTTGTCATTTCAGGCAGCTCCAGTTTTTCATATGTATCAAGAAGCGCCTGCACATCATCATGCTTATTTTCTTTTTGAATACTGATTGGGACAACTTGAGAAGTCGATTCATCTATGTATGAAATCGTCATATACTTTTCTTTGTCAGATGCGTAAGCAACATGTGAAAGATCATTTGTGTTTTTTACTGCCTCTAATGTAGCATTCACCTGTCCTTTTTCAGCACTCGAGTCCATTTTCACTTTCTTTATATCTTGAGCAGCCGGCTGAAATAAATGAGGAGAAATCAAAAACGCCATAAATAAGACCACAACGGTTGCGACCGCTGGACCGATCCATCTGGCACTTTTCTTTTTCTTCCCGCTTGCCATCAGCATTTGCTGGTAAATCTGCTTAGATGAACGGTTGTCCTCCACCTTTGGAAGCTGACTGAGTAATACTTTAATTCGTTCTTCGCTCCAATTGGACCTGTTCGTTTTCATTCACTAGCTCCTCCTTCAAAAGCTCCATATGTTTTCGGAGCACTTTCAGGCCTCGGTGCTGCGTTGTTTTGACTTTGCTTTCCGAGAACTTTAGCGCCTTGGCCGTCTCCATGATTGAGTAGCCTTGGATAAACCTTAAAATGATGACGGCTCGTTGATCAATGGTGCAATGATCAAGCGCGGCATAAATTTCTTTGATATTTTCATCCTGTACAGCCAATTCATCTGGGAGCAGGTCTGGATCTTTTACATCCTGTTTATCCCAATCAAACGTGCCGAGTACCCGTTGTCTGATGGTTTGCTGTTTGCGAAACCAGTCAATTGCCACATGCCTTGCAATTGAAAACAGCCATGTTTTCTCGCTGCTTCTTCCTTCAAAAGTTTTATATGAGTGAAGTACCCGAATGTAAACCTCCTGCACGAGATCCTCTGCCTGATTTTTATCTTTTACCATATAAAATAAAAATTGGTACAAATCTTGATGGTACGAATCATATATTTTTTGAAAGGTTTCATGCATAGGAAACCCCTCCGTTCACTTATTTTTGTCGAGTGACTCTCGCAAAACGTTACATTACAACTTTATGACAAATATATTACAAGATCGACAATTTGGAAAGGGCTTTTAGTTTAACTTCTCCTTAAAAATATGAAAATAGAAAAAACACTTCATTTTCTTTCGAAAAGAAGTGTTTCTCATGTAACAAGATTCTTCGTCAAGATTAGACGAGTTCCTGCTTTTTTTTCGGAATATAGAAAGTGAAGTGAGTACCTGTTCCAGCTTTACTATGTGCATGAATGGAGCCTTGATGCGCTTCTACGATGTTCTTCACAATCGCAAGGCCCAGCCCCGTACCGGAACGTCCTCTTGTTCTTGCTTTATCTGCTTTATAGAACCGTTCAAAAATAAACGGGAGATCCTCTTCAGGAATGCCGCTTCCCGAATCTTTCACATCCATCTTGAGCCCATTTTCCACCGATTGAACTGAGAAGTGAACTTCTCCGCCTTCTGGTGTATGACGAATGGCATTATCGATGAGATTTGTAAAAACCTGTTCTATTTTATCTGGATCAAATACAAAATACGGTTCTTCTACTTGAATTTCATACGTCAGGTTGATTTGTTTTTCTTTCGCAATTCCAAGGAATTTACGGTAGATTTTTTCAGTCAGCTCTTCTGTATCAGTTGATTCAAGATTCAGTGTAATATGACCAGCTTCCATACGTGCGAGATCGAGAAGATCATTCACAAGACGACCCATTCGAAGTGATTCATCATAGATAATTTGGGCAATCTCTTTCTTTTCCTCTTCTGATCCGGCAATGTCATCGACAATCGCTTCACTATAGCCCTGAAGCATAGCAATAGGTGTACGGAGTTCATGACTGACATTTGCAATGAAGTCTTTTCTTAGCTTATCCAGTCTTCTCTCTTCTGTCATATCGCGAAGTACCGCTACCGCCCCTCTGACATCTTGCTGGTTATAAAGCGGAGACATGAGAAGAACCCAAGTACGCCCTTGCAGCGTGACTTCGATCATTTGCTCTTTTTCCGTACTGACGGCAGTATGAAACAATTCACGCGCTTCTGGCGGCAGTTCATCCCCATCTTTGATCTTCATATTTTGCTCGTAATACCAAGCCTGCAAGAATCTTTCTGCAGGAGGGTTTGTCATGAGGATCGTTCCATCAATATTGATCGTGATGACACCGTCTGCCATACTGCTGAGAATGTTGGACAAATGTTCTTTTTCTTGATTTAAAGCGGTTATATGAAATTTAAGCTGCTTACCCATTTGATTAAAGGCGATCGCCAGTTCCCCAATTTCATCTTGCGTTAAAATAGGAATCTTTGTATCAAATTTCCCTTTCGCCAAATCTTGTGCTCCCTCTCTCATCTTTCTGAGAGGATAGGTGACACGAGTGGATAAGAAGAAAGCGAAAATCGTGGTGAGCACAATCGCAATTCCGGCTGCGAGGAAGATATAACGCGTCGTATGTTTTGTTGTCTGCTCTACTGCGAGGAGGGATTGAGAAAGAAAGACCATCCCTTTCTTTCCGTTCGCCTCGTAAGGAACACCTACTACAATGCGCTCATCCTTCTGATTGCCTGTATCAGATTCAGCTCGTTTACTGATTTTTTTTCGTTCTGTCAGTGCCCTGTTCAAATCTTTGTCTGCTTCAATTTGTTCTTTTGTGATCGCAGGAAGCTTCCCGCCTTTTTCAGACGAATACCATTCTAGTCCATCCTCTTGAACAATCGCGATACTTGTCAATTTATCAGCTAGTTCTGATGTAATCGATCTTGCAAGTGATTGATCCTCATGGCTTTCTAAAATGACTGCTACTTTGTTGGCCATTTGTGTTAAATCAGACTTTGCTTCTTCCACATGGTAATTCTCAATGAACTCTAAAAGAAGCACAGTTAAAATCGATAAAACAATGAGCACGAGGAAAAGAATGGTTAACCATAGCTTTCCTACGACACTTTTCCACAGCTTCATTCAGCGCCGACCTCAAATTTGTACCCGACACCCCATACTGTCACGATTTTTTTCGCTGCTTCTGGTGACACTTTATTCAGTTTTTCGCGAAGCCTTTTGACGTGGGTATCCACTGTTCTCAGATCCCCAAAGAATTCATACTGCCACACTTCTTTGAGAAGCTTTTCCCTGTCATAGACCTTATCCGGCGTTTTTGCCAAGAAATACAAAAGTTCGTATTCTTTCGGCGTGAGGCTGACTTCTTTTCCATCTGCTGTGACCCGGTGTGCATCATGATCAATGGATAGATGAGAAAACACGAGAACATCTTTTGTGGTTGTTCCAGTATTAAGGTATGACGTTTGAGACGATCTTCTTAGCAGTGCTTTCACACGAAGAACCACTTCACGCGGGCTGAAAGGTTTGACGATATAATCATCCGTTCCTGCCTCAAAGCCTTGCACACGGTTAGCTTCCTCACCTTTTGCTGTCAGCATAATAATTGGGGTGGCTTTTTTATCTCGGATTTGATTACACACTTCAATCCCATCTGTCCCAGGCATCATTAAATCAAGCAAAATGAGGTCATAATCGGTTTGAAGTCCTTTTTGAATGGCTTCATCCCCATTTTCCGCTTCATCAATTTCATAATTTTCCCGTTCTAAATACATTTTTAAAAGGCGACGAATTCTTGCCTCATCATCGACGACTAATATTTTCGTTTGAGTTGTGTGTTCCATTAGACAATCCTCCTGCTTTCTCCGTTGTTACATACATTTTAACAAAAAGCCGAATCGAATCATAAAAGTTGGCCTTTTTCATGCGATTACGCGTAAGAATGAAGCCCCGCAATCACTAGGTTGACAAAGATGAGGTTAAACATAATGATCGCAAATCCGATTACAGCAAGCCAAGCGGACTTTTCACCATGCCAGCCTCGTGATAACCGAAGGTGGAGATAGGCGGCGTAAAATAAAAATGTAATTAAAGCCCATACTTCCTTCGGGTCCCATCCCCAGAATCTCGTCCATGCAATTTGTGCCCAGATCATCGCAAAAATAAGACCGCCTAACGCAAATACAGGGAATCCTATGGAAACAGCCCTGTACCCAATTTCATCGACTAAATCGAGATTCACCTGTCTTACGAGCGGCTGAAGCAGCGCACTTAGTCGTTTGCGAATGATCAATCTTAGCAGTCCATAAATAATCAGCCCAACGCCAAATGACCACAGCACTGTATTCACCTTTCTACCTGAAAAAACAGGCGGCAGATCAACCGCAGGCTCTAAACGATCTTTTGTGATAAGTTCTCCTTTATGAGGTCCTACTAAAGCAGGCAGCTCATAGACCATGACGCTCTCTTCTTTATTTTTATCTACCCAATTAAATTTCGCTTCATACCCTGTCATTCTAAAAATGGACGTGACTGCGATAAATGCAAGGGTGACCACAATCATAAACATGACCAGCTCTAAGCCAAAGGTTTTCTTCCCCGGTTTTGTTTGATCGACATGCTTCAAAAGAAAAATCACACCTGCCACAAAACTGATCGCCAAAATGGCTTGACCAAGCGCTGCTGTCGTGACGTGAATATATAGCCAATTACTTTGAAGTGAAGGAATCAGCGGTGAAATATCCGATGGAAACATGCTTGCATAAGCAATGATTAATAAAGCGATTGGAAGTGTGAATAAACCTAGCACAGACACTTGATAGACAAAATATAAAATAATAAATGCGAGCACCAGCATCATGCCAAAGGCTGTGGTGAATTCAAACAGATTACTGACTGGTGCGTGACCAGACGCGATCCATCTTGAAATAAAATAGCCAAATTGACTCAAAAAACCGATGATGGTGAGCGTTATGCCGATAAGTGCCGCCTTGTTTTTGCGCGGACCCTCTTCTTTCTTTTTTCCTTTAATGGCTCCTCCAAAAAAAGGAACTGCCGCTAAATACAATAGAAAAGCTGCAAATAACAGGTTTTCACTGACTGCCGCCATCTAATCCTTCCCCCTTGCTTTTGCTGATACTTGTTGTATCAGGCAGTTCTTTTTGATCCACTGGCTGTTTGATGCCACTGCCGTGCAGTAACACCTTGAGATCAGACTTTAAGCCGAACCAGTTTTTGTTTGTATGTCCTGCCACAAACACTTTTCCATCCTTTGTCGACAGCCAGATTCTTCTATGCTGCCAGTACATCCCTTGTACGACACCAATCATAAAGATCATTCCGCCAACAATAAGTACCCAGAGTGTTAAGTCTTTTCGAACCGTTAACCCTGTCACGTTTTTTGTTTCAACCCGGTCAAATTTCATTTTATAAAGATTGTTATCAGAACCCTCTACTGTCTCTTGAATCGCGACAAAACTTTTTTCACCTTTTGGTTTTTCAGGAGAGATCATTTCAAATACGAACGCAGGATTATTCGGATTCCTCGTTTTCGTACTAGGTGTGCCATCTTCGTCAAAATAAAAATCAGGCAAATAACTCATCACCTTGACTTTGTAACCGCTACCAAGATCATATTCTGACTTAGGCTCCAGCAGATTAATCTTCACTGTTCCGAAAGATTTCTCAGTATCTTTTCGAATCAGCTGAAAGACCATTTGATCGAGTTCATTTTGTTTAAAATCCACTTGATATAATGAGAAATTGTCAAACTTAAGCGGTTCATTCACTTTAATATCGTGTTCTGTTACCTGCTTCAGCTTTGGCTTTTCACCAAAAACAACTTCCCCTTCACGTTTGTATAAAACGGCATCGGTTTTATAACTTTTGACGACTTGACCATCGCCAGCCTTTTCAATAGCATTTTCAAAGACTTCTTTTTCTTTTTCAGATTCATAGCGGTCAATTGAAAACGCATTATTCTTTAAGAAGTATTGGCCTCCCGTCCCTGGGATTGGTGCCGTTTCGCCTTCTCTTACCCATAATGTTTCATCCACGTACATTCCCGGGACAAACCGAAGCATGGATCCAATGAGAAATATAATTAATCCAATATGATTGACGTAAGGTCCCCAGCGGGAAAAGCGGCCTTTTTCAGCTAAAATATGTCCATCTTCTTCTCTTACGCGGTAACGCTTTTGTTTCATCTTACTAACGATGCCTTCATATGTATGTTGATCTAATGTTTGATTTGTTTCGCTGAAAAGACGCTGCCTTCTCATAAAGCCTTCTTTTTTGACAACCCCTTGATTTTTGAGTGCACGATAAAGTGGAATCACTCGATCAAGGCTGCAAATCACAAGGGAAATTCCGATAGATGCGACAAGGGCTAAAAACCACCAAGAATTATAAAGATCATGGAATCCAAGGATGTAATATAACTTGCCAAACGACCCATATTGCTCCTCATAATAAGTGGAAGCTGATGCACCTGGCGGAATAAACCGCTCCTGCGGAAAAATAGTTCCTAGCGAAGAAGCTAACAGTGTGATGACAATGAGCCACACACCCACTTTTACGGAAGAAAAAAAGTTCCATACTTTATCAACAATCGTTTTGTTGTATGTTTGCGAGCGTCTTGCACTGCCGTCATATCTCATATCAAGCAGTTTTGATGAATTTTTCTCTTTTACTGAAATGGGATTCCCGCATGATTCACATAGAACAGTACCGATTGGATTAATATGTCCACACTCGCACTTTACCTCTTTCATTCTATGACCCCTTTGGTTTAATCAAATTCATATATTCATAGACATTACGTTCTGTCATCGTCCCCTTTATGACTTTGATTACTTTGCCTTCAGGATTAATTAAAAATGTGGTTGGCAGCGGCGTAATATCATATGCCTCTGTCACTTGACGATCTTTGTCCATGGCAACAGGAAAATTCACGCCATAAGCATCCATAAAATTCTTCACAGCAATATTGGATTCCCCCACATTCACGGCAACAATTTCGACACCGCGACCCTTGAACACTTCATACTGATTTGCCATATAAGGGAATTCCTGCTTACATGGACCGCACCATGTACCCCAAAAATTGAGAAAGACGCCTTTGCCTTTTAAGTCCTTTAATTCAATCCGTTCCCCATCTACCGATTGAAGGACAAAGTTCGGCGCAATAGATCCTTCTTTGATTTGATCCTGTTTGGCAAATACTGAGTTATACATCGTATAACACAGTGCAGCAAGCATCACGAGGAGAATGCCCGTCCGTATGAAAAATCGTCTTTTCTTCATCTGAAGTACCCCTTCCCCATAGACATTCAGGTAAATTATAGCATTCTCCTTCTTTTGATGCTTCTTCATTTTTTGAAGTTTATGTGAAAATTAAAAAGCGCTTTTCCCATGATCCGCAATCGCTCTTAGGCGTTTTACTTCATGCGGCGTCAATTCTCTGCGATCTCCTGGTCTCATGCCTTCAATATGAAGGAAAGCATATTGCTCTCTTTTGAGTTTTAAAACGTCGTGACCGATTGCTTCAAACATACGGCGAACCTGTCTATTTCTGCCTTCATGAATGGTTAATTGCACAATACATGTTTGCTTTCGTTTATCAATCGAGAGCATTTTGGCACGGGCAGGTGCTGTTTTTTTATGGTCTAACATGATTCCTTTTTCTAACTTTCTAAGCAATTCTTTTGAAGGGATGCCTTTTAGTTTCGCTGCATACGTTTTATCAATTTCATATTTCGGATGCATGAGCTTATGGGCAAATTCGCCATCATTTGTAATCAAAATTAAACCGCTCGTATCATAATCCAACCGGCCGATTGGATACAGACG
This sequence comes from Bacillus sp. FSL R5-0397, assembly GCF_038593395.1. NCBI lineage: Bacteria > Bacillati > Bacillota > Bacilli > Caryophanales > Bacillaceae > Bacillus > Bacillus sp. FSL R5-0397. The sequence goes on from NZ_CP151992.1 coordinate 2,085,202, forward strand.
CTGCGGAACATCATCAAAGAAGTCTGTCACGACTTTGCGTCCTTTATCATCCTCGGCAGCTGAAATGACGCCGCGCGGTTTATAAAGCATAAAGTAAACCGGTTCTTCTCTTTCAAGCTTTAAGCCATTGACTTCAATTTTATCTGAAGAGCCCACCTTTACTCCGAGCTCTGTCACTGTTTCACCATTAACGGTAACTCGTCCTTCTTTAATTAATTCTTCAGCCTTTCGTCTAGAAGCGACGCCGGCATGGGCAATTACTTTCTGTAAACGTTCCATTTGTCTTTCACCTCATGTACTATCTTACTTGCTTGGCTTGAAACAAACAAGCATTCGTGGAAAAATAAGCGTTTCATCTGTCTAATTTCAACAAAAAAGCTGTTTTCCATCCACGAAATAAAAAAAGCGCCTGATTAGGCGCCGCTAAATAACAAACTGACGATAATAATCGATGCAATGATCCCAATCAGGTCTGCAAGCAGCCCCACTTTCAGTGCATCTCCCATTTTTTTAATACCAACTGCTCCGAAATAGACGGTTAAAACATAAAGGGTCGTATCCGTTGACCCTTGCATAACGGCGGCAAGCTTGCCGATAAAAGAGTCTGGACCATAAGTCGCAATTAAGTCTGATGTCATACCAAGCGCCGCTGTTCCTGATATAGGACGAATAAGCGCAAGCGGCACCACTTCTGTAGGAACACCAATCGCTGTAAACACAGGTTTTAATAACTCCATGACAAAGTCAAGTGCCCCTGATGCACGGAAAATCGTAATGGCGACAAGCATACCGACTAAATATGGAATGATTGAAAAGGCAATTTGAATGCCTTCTTTCCCGCCTTCTACAAATGTTTCGTACGTCGGTACTTTTTTAATCGTCCCTGCAATCAATATTCCTGCGATGATCAGTGGAATCAAAGCAAGTGACAGCCAGTTAATAAATGCCACAAGATCACCCCCGCCTGCTTCTGCGATAGTGGAAATAGCGATCAATCATAATCGCACCGATACCTGAAATAAGTGTCGCCAAAATGGTTGGGCCTACAATATCTGTTGGCTGATCTGCGCCATAGGTCATACGAATGGCAATGACAGTCGTTGGCACAAGTGTGATAGAAGATGTATTGACTGCTAAAAAAGTGATCATAGATCGGCTCGCCTCATTTTTTCCGCCATTTAATACTTTCATCTGCTCCATCGCCTTAATCCCAAGTGGTGTAGCGGCGTTCCCAAGGCCAAAGAAATTTGCCATGAGATTGGACAGAATATACCCCATCGCTGGATGATTCGCAGGAATCTCAGGAAATAGTTTTGAGATAAAGGGCCGGCATAATTTACTAAAGAAATGTAACAACCCCGCTTCTTCTGCGATCTTCATCAATCCTAGCCAGAATACAAGAACACTAATCAACCCAATTGAAATGGTGACCGCTTCTTTTGATCCTTTAAAGACCGCTTCATTCACTTCATGCATCGTTCCGTTAAACATTGCATAGACAAGACCGATGACCGTGAGGAATACCCAAATCAGATTGACCATGAAGATCCGCCTATCGATGTCTGAAAGACAGACTTAAACATTTCTTGAAAGCTTTTTTGGGGCATTCGGTTGCGTTTGTTTTCATAAAAAATGGGGACTTGCTCAATTACCTGACCATCCAGTAAGAACGTCATTTTCCCTACTACATCTGGGATCGCTTCTTTGTTTTTCTCCCATTTCTTTTCAGGCGTCAGCATTTCCGTTTCGATTTCCACTAGTTTTTTCTCATCCTCATTTAGTAAATAGTCCACATCCCGCTTAATAAACGCTTTTTTTTCGTAAAAAGTCCCTTTTAACGAAGCGAGCCTGCCTTTTTCAGCAAGTACATACGTTTTATAGTGATCAAATGCATACTCAAACATTGAGATATGATCCTTCCAGTCATCCGGTGCATTAATCGTCACAGCAATGAGCGCAGCATCTCCTTTTGCAGCTGTGGAGACAAGTGTGCGTTTTGCAAGTTTTGTATATCCTGTCTTCCCTCCAGTCGAATATTGATACAAACCCGTGAGCAGCTTGTTTTTATTTTTCCAATAACCCTCGATTGTTTTTGCTTTATAAAAGGTGGTACCGGCAATTTTTTGATATTGCTGATGTTTCATGGCGTACTTCGTTAAGATCGCCATATCATAAGCTGATGAATAATGGTTTTTATGATCATCGAGTCCATGCGGATTTTGAAAATTCGTATTCTCCATTCCTAGTTCAGAGGCCTTTTGGTTCATCATAAAAATAAAGCCTTCTAAGCTGCCGCCAACATGTTCTGCAATGGCAACAGCTGCATCATTTCCAGAGCGCAGCATGAGCCCGTATGTCAAGTCTTCTAAACTCACCTTCTGTCCTTCCTTTAAATAAATCGAAGAACCTTCCGCTTGAATCGCACGTTTTGACACTTTGACCATGTCGTTCATTTTTCCTGATTCAATGGCTAATACAGCCGTCATAATTTTTGTGATACTGGCGATTCTTCTTTTTTCGTGCTCGTCCTTTCCAAATAGGACTCTGCCTGACTGTCCATCTATTAAAATGGCGCTTCTCGCACTCACCGATAATGAGACGTCTGCTTGAGCGTGTGAGGAAAAAGGCAGTAAGAGTGTCAATAGAAGAAGGACTGCTGTTCCAATTTTTAAATAGGGCATGTTCATTCACGTCCTTGTCCGTTTTGTACAAGTGTATGCGCGGCTGAAAAAGTTATGATGCCTCGTCCATAAAAAAAAGCAACTCTCATATGAGAGTTGCCTTGTCTTCTTTATACCATTTTCATTTGCTGATGAGATGTTGTATATTCCAGCTCTTCTCTCATCGTTAAAAAATCCTTTTCTAATGAAGAAAACAAACGTTTGACCTCAGCCGATACTTCATGATGGAAAACAATGCAGCTTTTTCCTGTGTAGGCTGAACGGCTATTTTCATACCATGTATCCTTTTTTGGTGTAAAAAATTCTTCAATACATTGATGATAAATACGATGAAGCGTCTGCTGTGCGGCTTGCTGCGGGAATGTCTGTTGCTGCCTGATTTTCCTACAAACCGCCGCGGCATCCTCGCTATAAACTGCAAGCTTCCGCAATGTACTTAATATGTCACAATAATAGGCTTCCGCTTCCGGGTTTAATCGTTTCAAGCTTGATAAGGTGGCTTCGTTCAGAAAATCATTCACTTCAACTGCAACCTTTGATAAAAAAACGCCTGCTTGATCAACTTGAGCCTTTACATTCATATGTGCCATTTGTTTCGTGTTTACCTTCCCCTCATGGCTTTGTCACCATTTTATCTTTCAAATGAAGATTTTAGACCTAAAATCTTTTTTATATTTTATCATACATTTTTCCTTATTTTGAACTATTTTATCTCTTCAAATGTTTGATTGAAGTTTTCAAAAAAGAGATCAGCCTCTTCTTGTACCCCATCTGCTTCCACATTCTCTGGAAGTGGCGGTAATTCATCTAAGGCTTTTAAACCAAATTGCTCTAAAAAGGTAGGTGTTGTCCCATAAAGGATCGCTCGTCCCGGTCCATCGGCACGTCCTACTTCACAGAGCAGTGCTTTGGCAACTAAACTATGCAGCACTCGTTCTGATTTCACGCCTCTGATCTCCTCGACTTCGCTGCGTGTAATCGGTTGTTTATACGAGACAATGGCGAGCACTTCTAGCGCTGCCTGTGACAAACCTTTCGATGGTGTCTCTACTAATTTTTTTAAATATACGCTGTATTCTTTTTTCGTCAGCAGCATGTATGAATCTGCATATTCAATGAGCTCAATTCCTCGTTCTTGTTTTTGATATTCTTCCTTTACGGCAGACATAATATCAAGCAACGCTGCCTCATCAACTTCAAGAACAGACATGAGCTGTTTTCTTGTTAAGCCTTCGTCACCTGCTGCATATAGCAGCGCTTCTAAGATGGCTTTCCAATTCACGATATCAAGCGTCATGAATCGTTTCACTCCCTATGATATAAATATCTTCAAAGTTTCCTTCCTGCTCCAGCATGATTTGATGGCTCTTCATCAATTCGAGAACAGCAAGAAACGTCACGACAAGGTGTTCCTTTTGATCATGTTGAAATAAAGTCATGAAATTGGTTCGCTTTTTTGTTTTTCTTAAATGGTTCATAATCTCATTCATTTTGTCTTCAATCGGGATTTCTTGTCTTGTAATCTTTGATGGTGCTGGTTTTGTTATTTTTTTGCGGTTCAATACCTTTTGGAACGCACCTAACATATCATACACCGTGACGTGTAAGTTTGTGTCCTTCGCTTCTGCTTCTTTTGCAAATTCACTTAAATCACTTGGTGGTTTTGTGAAGGCGTTTTGCCGCTCTTCTTCACGTTCCTTCAGTTCTTGCGCTGCATTTTTATACTTGCGGTATTCAATTAATTTGCCAATCAGCTCATCACGAGGGTCCTCTTCTTCTTCCATCAGGTCTTCATCAAACAGCTCTTCCTCTTGTTTTGGAAGAAGCATTCTGCTTTTAATGCTGAGGAGAGTTGCAGCCATCACCAAATACTCACTTGCAACATCCAGTTCAAGCTCCCTCATCGTGTGGACATATAATAAATACTGCTCCGTAATTTTAGCGACGGGAATATCATAAATATCAATTTCCAAACGGTTAATTAAATGTAAAAGCAAGTCCAAAGGACCCTCAAACGAATCTATTTTCACCTGATATTCCAGCATTCTTTTCTCACCATTTCTACTGTCTTCTAAGTACCGTTTTCATCGGCTAACCTTTAGTATAAGACACGATAAAGCTCTCGTCCAATATAATTTCGACCATGAGGCAGCAGGCAAAAAAAGAAAAACAGTGGATTCGCCCATACCAATGAGGGCATTTATACATAGAATACCATTGTAATCAGAACTGATGAAAAAGGAGGCCGTAACATTATGGGAGATGGTTATTACTTCGGCGGAGGATTTGCGCTTATTGTTGTGCTGTTCATCTTGCTGATCATCGTTGGCGCGGCTTGGGTTTATTAAAGAAACAGAGCGTCCTTTCATAAAGGGGCGCTCTTTCTTCTTTTCTTTTCGGTATGTTAGACTGATAGTGGAAAAGGAGATGACCGCTGTGTATCCTAAAGCGTACGTGGCTTTTTTACATGAATTTCATACGACAAGAGATTATTTTGAGTGTCATGAAATTCTTGAAGAATTTTGGAAAGAAGATCCTCCTCATCAGCGCAAAAAGTACTGGGTGGGTCTCATTCAGCTTGCTGTTGCTTTGTATCATCAAAGACGAGGAAATGGAAAAGGAGCAAAACGGCTGATTTCAAACAGCCTTCATATATTAGATTCGGACCGGAACGTACTAACAGAATTAGGTCTTGATGAAGAGGCATTTCTTTTGCTGCTGAGAACACTGAAAAAGAAAATCGATGAAGACATGCCCTACGAAAGTGTGATGCTGCCAATCCGAGATGAAACGCTTCTTTCTTTATGCCAAGAGATGGCGGAAAAAGAAGGCTTAACCTTCGGACAGGAGAGCAACTTATCCCATACATTCTTAATTGAAAAGCATAGACTGCGTGATCGGACGGACGTATTGCTTGAACGTGAAAAGCAGATGGAACGTAAAAAAAGCAGAGGCATATAACCTCTGCTCTAGCGTGTAGACAAACCCTCGCATTCGGTGTCAGTCCTGCGTGCCGGTGCTCACGAATATCGAATTCGCTCCGCTCCAGTACTCGTCCTTCCTAGACTGCAAAGGTTTTCTATCACGCTGAAAAGGAAGACAAAGGGCTAAAATAAAGTTCATTTTAGCCCTTTGTCAACAATCTAAAGCAGAGGCATATAACCTCTGCTTTTACATGTGTGATATTTAGTTTGTTTCATTGTGACACTTATGAAAGAAGCCTTGCGTTAATTCATTTGGAATGAGTGTTTTCGTTTTGAATACTTCTTCCACGGCTAATACCATTTCCTTGCCGATGCCTTGGTCACGATGGGACGGATTGACACTAATATGTTCGATTTGTACTTGGTCGTCTGTTTTCAGCACACCAATCGCACCGACGATATCCTCGCCATCTTTCCAAAGGAACAGCTGCCGATCTTCATCCATTTCATACGACTTTATCGTCTGCTGAAGCTGTTTGACGTCTTTCTCACCCGGCATAAAGGACAGGAGTCCCATGGCAATTTTTTCAAAAGACCTCTTGTAACGAATTAACATATATACCCCTCAATATTAAAATTATCCTATTTTACAGCAAATGTCTTATGAATCACTTGCTCATCACACATTATAAACACTTTTAGGTTGTTTTTAAACTCTTTTTCATCAAATTAACGAAACGTTCGATTTAGGTTGGCCATTTCAATAGCAGCTGCAGCCGATTCACTGCCTTTATTTCCAGCCTTTGTACCGGCTCTTTCAATGGCTTGTTCAATAGATTCTGTTGTCAGTACACCAAAGATAATCGGCACCCCTGTCGAGATGGCACTTTGTGCGATTCCTTTAGCCGCTTCATTACAAACATAATCGTAATGTGATGTTGCCCCGCGAATCACGGTTCCAAGTGTAATGATTGCATCATATTTTTTTGTTTCTGCTAGTTTTTTTGCCATATACGGAATTTCAAAAGCCCCTGGCACCCACACGACATCAATATCGTCACCGTTTGCTCCGTGTCTGAGCAATGTATCTTCTGCCCCATCTAGCAGTTTGCTTGTAATAAAATCATTAAATCTAGCGACGACGATTCCAAACTTTAATCCTTCTGCTACTACATTACCTTGTATTGTATTCATATGTTCATCATCCTTTTTTGTGATTTTTATTTTGTTTTCATTGTCGTTGTTTGCTTGTTTATATATGCCTGCAATGCTTCAATCGTCAGCATCTTTAAATCGTGTTCTTTTTGAATTTTTTGTAGTTCGGGTACGCGGGCCATGGTTCCATCTGCATTCATAATTTCACATATGACACCCGCTGGCACTGAACCCGCAAGTTTAGCAAGATCAACGGCCGCTTCTGTATGACCTGGTCTTTCTACTACGCCTCCCTCTTTTGCAATAAGAGGGAAAACATGACCTGGGCGGGCAAAATCTTCTGGTTTTGACTCTTTATTTAACATGGCCAAAATGGTCGTTGAGCGCTCAAAAGCACTTATACCAGTTGTCGTTGACGTATGGTCGATGCTCACTGTAAATGCTGTATGATGTGCATCCGTATTTCGCTCGACCATGGGATGCAGATCCAAGTGTTTCGCAATCGAGGCATGAACTGGTGTGCAAATAAGACCTCTTCCATGTAAAGCCATGAAGTTAATGACTTCCGGCGTTGCATGCTCAGCAAGTGCCACAAAGTCTCCTTCATTTTCTCTGTCTTCATCATCTACTACGATAATGATTTCTCCTCGTTTCAGGGCATTTACTGCCTCATCAACTGAATGATACATACAATCGCCTCCTAGAATCCGTGCTCTTTTAAAAATGATGGGGTTAATCGTGATGGCTGCTTTTCGTTTTGCTCTTTTGTTAAAAAGCGATAAATGTATTTACCGATCATGTCACATTCAATATTTACTACATCCCCCATAGATTTAGTCGGGAAAATAGTTCCTTCAAGCGTATGTGGAATGATAGAAACTGTCACATGAGCATCTCGCAAATCGAAAATAGTCAAGCTGACGCCGTCTATTGCGATCGATCCCTTTTTTGTGAGCATATCTGTGAGGGTCTTGTCCATTTTCAAATCATAGTAAATGGCATTACTCTTCTTTTCTACACGGGTAATCACAGCCGTTCCATCAACATGACCTGAAACAAAATGACCGCCGAATCGTCCATTTGATGACATCGCTCGCTCTAAATTCACTTGGCTACCTGGCGCAAGCTGATCAAGTGATGTCGCTTTGACCGTCTCAGGCATCACATCTGCCGCAAACTGTTCTTTTGTGAAGCTTGTGACAGTGAGACAAACGCCATTGATGGCGATACTATCGCCTAGGTGAACATCTTCTAGTACACGACTGCACTTGATGATAATTTCCATGGCATCTGCGGATCTTTTGCTTAATGACTGGACTGTACCCACTTCTTCAATAATCCCCGTAAACATGTGATCCTCCCTTTCTCTTTCTTTTGTATTTCTCACTTTTTGAAAAAGCGATGTTTGGGACATGTGATCGATTGAACACCTTCGTCGCTTTTTATGGTCCATACAAGGTAAATGAGGGATCACCTAATAAACACTGCATGTGATGACTATATTGACATACAGAAAGCCCCGGAAAAATTCCGGGGCTGTGGTTTTTTTGCATTAGAAATAAAACTATGATCAACACATATTTTTTGTTCATACATAGCTTTCGTTATCCTTCTCCCATCCAGACTTTCACTGTCGGCTTCAGCTTCTCACTGAATCAACCGTTAATAAATTAACGGGTCACGGGCTGTAAAGCATTTGCTTTATTACCGTCGGTCGGGATTTTCACCCTGCCCCGAAGGATACAATCGATATTTAGCTGTCCTTAGGGGCTATTATAGCGATCCTTGTGGTCAAATGCAACAATCAAGATTTATCACCTGTTCATAAAAAAGCCTCCCTATAGGAAAGGAGACTTGTTAATTGACGACTTTTACCACTTTTATAAGACCGTCTATTCTTTTTTCATTACTAAAGTACGCTTTAATACGATCGCCTTTTTTCAGATCGGCCACATCATCTTCAAATTTCTTTCCGTTAAAAATGATTTTCGTGCCATTTTTGGCTTGACCGTAATACTCATCACCATCAATTTTTGTAATGGTATATTCATAGATGGTGTAATCTTTATCATTATTCGTTAAACTTTCGCCAATGGCTGTTGGCACATCTTCAATTTTCATGCCATTCATGTATAAATAACCTGCGCCTAAACAAAGCAGTAAAACAAATAAGATTGCGATTTTCAATTTGATTTTCCCCATATTTAGAACCTCCATCATCTGCACTTCGCCTATTTGTATGTTCTATTCCTTCTTTTGATGAAATAAAACCAAAAAAGCTGATTTTCATTAATGGTTACTTATATAACGATTCAAGTGGACTTTTGGTTCCACCTTTTCATCATTACATATGATACGAATATGCGTTCTTTATTAAGGGGGTCTTTTTTCCTCTTTATCTGTTAGCAGGGTAAACAAGAAAGACGAGCTTTTTGATTATATTCTTTTCTCTAATGCGAATAGATCTTCCTCTAACAATTGAGATCTTTGAACAGCGATATTTCGGCTGTCACGAACCCCTTGATTATAATAGTAGCTTCCAAGATGTTTTGTGATAAATTCTAATATATTGATGGCTGCTAATTCACCAATCTCCTCTTCTCGTTCTTCGGCAAAGTAACGCTGAATGGCAATCATCATCTGGTTTTTTTCTTCTTTTGTTAATGGTTTCAAAGTATCTCCTGCTTTCTTTCAGCATGATCACACGCTTTTTAGATGTGCACTTTTACTTATTTTTAGAGCTTCTATGGTGACACTTACGAATACGAATGTTTGTTCTCTTATCATATCACAAAAACGTGTCCATAACACCCTAAAAGAAAAAGCGTGCTTTAATCAATTGATCAAAATACGCTTTCTTTATATAGACTATTTATTTCAATATGGATAGGATCGTCGCTACAGAATGATCTACAAATGAACGCTCTGGGCGAGATTTCATGAGGACTGTAAGTCCAATAAAAGAAACAACCAGCGCCTGTGCTAAGGCTTTGGCATTCAGACTGCTTTCGAGCTCACCCGAGCGAATACCTTGTACAATTTTTTCTTCAAAAATGACCGAAAGATACATCTGATGCTCTCTTGTGAGAATTTCAAATTTCTCTTCGTGTGGGGCAAGCTCGACTATTGTATTGATGCAGAAGCACCCTTTACTCGGCCCATGTCCATATTCCTCTTCTACTAATTCAGCAAATAATGTATGAAATGCTTCCTTTGCAGATAGATTGTTTTGAAGTTTGGTTCGAATGTGGGCAGCATGCTGAGTTGTATATTTGCGTAATGCCGCTTCAAACAATTCCTCTTTATCACCGAACGCTGAGTATAAGCTTGGCCGCTGTATTCCCATTTTTGCAGTTAAGTCGCTTAATGTAGTCGCTCTGTACCCCTTCTCCCAAAAAAGCAACAAGGCCTCATCCAACGCTTTTTCTTCATCAAATTCCCGTTGTCGAACCATTATCAACCCTCATTTCTATCATAAAAATCTCTTCACTAAATCAATCATCTATTTCTTATAAGGATTTTTTACTAACCGGTATATTATCATTCTATTTTATTGACGTATCATTGTCAAACCGACTGCCCCTCTCAAGATCTTCACTACATCATCTTGACTTTAAAACGTTTCTCTGGTTATCCTTAACAGGAATCATTTTATACCAAACAGTATATTATACTATTTAGTACAAAAGGAGAGGATGACATGCATGAAAAAAGAAAAAATGAATGCCGTTGAACATTCTAATCTGGAAACGACTCATTTACAAATAAACACCCGATCAACGATGACTCGCAATATGGCTCTACTGTTTTCGACAGCCTCAGGGATGGCAGTTGCAAACATATACTTTGCACAGCCATTATTAGACTCCCTCGCATCCGAGTTTGGTATCAGCTATTCATCCGTTGGTATGGTCATTACGATTACTCAGCTTTGTTATGCGCTAGGACTGCTACTGATCGTACCACTTGGTGATCTGTTCAACCAACGGCGGCTCATCGTAGCTCAAATGCTAGTATCCGTGTTATCTCTCATTCTAGTCGGTATCGCCCCTACCGCCACCGTCCTGTTCATAGGACTAGCTGCGGTGGGACTGCTCGCTGTAGTCACTCAGGTACTCGTAGCATTCGCAGCGACATGGGCCGCTCCTGAAGAACGTGGCCGCATAGTGGGCTTGGTTCAAAGTGGAATTGTGATTGGTATTCTTCTCGCACGAACGTTTGCTGGTGTACTAACCGATCTCGCCGGCTGGAGATCAGTCTATCTCGTTTCCGGCGTGATGATGCTGATCATAACTGGCGTGTTGTACCGGTATCTTCCGCGTGCTGACAGCAAGAGAGCCTCCATATCCTATGTGAACTTGCTCGCTTCAATGTTTATATTGTTCAGACAAGAACGAATTCTACGTATTCGTGGCGTACTGGGTTTTCTGATCTTTGTTGTGTTTGGCACGCTGTGGACTTCACTTGTGCTGCCTCTCAGCACTACGCCATACAATCTGTCACATACGGCAATTGGTGCATTTGGCCTTGCTGGAGTTGCCGGAGCATTAGGTGCCGCTCGAGCTGGAAGCCTTGCTGATCGAGGCTTAGGACAGTTAACAACGTGCATCGCCCTTGTCCTATTACTCTTTTCATGGTGTTTTATTTTTTTCAATGAATATTCCCTCATTTTATTAATCGTTGGTATAGTCATTCTTGACCTATCTGTGCAGGCCGTTCATGTGACCAATCAAAGTATGATTTTCATGGTCCGGCCTGAGGCGAGAAGCCGGCTGACTGCTGCTTATATGATTTTTTATTCACTTGGCAGTGCGCTCGGTTCTATTGTATCAACTAACATATACGCAAACGCTGGCTGGAATGGGGTATGTCTATTTGGAGCCTCTATCAGCGCCTTAGCCCTTTTATATTGGATGATCACCTACCGCTTCACGGCACAGATCACAGGAACATCAGATGTAAAATAAAAAAAACACCGCAATTAAGCGGTGTTTTGGATTAAGCATCGATCACTTCGACTTTTTCCATGCCTTGTCCTTGTTCCATATCAAGAACAGCTTCGATACCAGATGTTACTTTGCCAAAAACAGTGTGAACACCGTTTAAGTGCGGCTGTGGGTCATGTACGATAAAGAATTGGCTGCCGCCAGTGTCTTTACCAGCGTGTGCCATTGATAATGAACCTCTCTCGTGCTGATGAGGGTTTCCTTCTGTTTCACATTTAATTGTGTAACCAGGTCCTCCAGTTCCATTACCGTTTGGATCGCCGCCTTGGCTTACGAACCCTGGGATCACGCGGTGGAATTTCAATCCATCGTAGAAGCCTTCATTCGCTAATTTTTCAAAGTTTGCTACTGTACCTGGAGCAGCCTCTGGGTAAAGTTCAAACTCAATTTTCTTTCCATTCGTTAATTGTATGTATCCTTTTTTCGCCATTTTTCACATTCTCCTTTCAGGTTAAACAACGCTCATTATAGCACATTTTCGGTGATGTTAAACATCCCCTGCTTGTCGAATGTGATTTACCTCTTTTGCCATCATTGATAAAATAAAAGAGCTTGATCCTTTTCTCCTAAGGAAATGATCACAGACTGAGCAAATCACTTCATCATATTGGAGGTTTCAAACATCTTTAAAAGAAAATTGAAACGTCAGACTGATTTGTTACGTCTATATGATGGAGTACGATTCAAATCATGTACTCAAAAGATGAGTTTCTCACCATCGAGAAACGCTTTCGACTTGAAGGAGGTCAACATGTTTAAAAAAACAATGCTTGGTATGATGGCAGCGCTCCTTTTACTGATTGGTGCGCCAAAAGTCAGCTTAGCGGATGCAGCTGTCGGCGATGTCATCGTCACACTCGGGCAAGACTTAACACCGGCTGATCGCCAGAAGGTGCTTGACGAGTTGAATCCACCTGAAAATGCGACAAAAATTGAAGTAACCAATAAAGAAGAGCACGAATATTTAGGAAAGTATATCCCTCGTTCTTCTATCGGGACGAGAGCATTATCATCTTCATCCATCACCATTGAAAAATCAGGTACGGGTCTGACCGTGGATACACATAACATTAAGACCATTACAGATGAGATGTATTTAAATGCTTTAATGACCGCAGGCGTGAAAGATGCAAAGGTTGTCGTGACGGCGCCGTTTGAAGTATCTGGTACAGCAGCACTGACAGGTCTATTAAAAGCCTATGAAGTGTCAAGCGACAAAGCCATTCCTGAAGATGTGAAACAGGTGGCAAACGAAGAGCTTGTAACAACATCTAAACTGGGAGACTCTATTGGAAAAGACAATGCTTCTGCCCTGATTGCAAAAATCAAAGATGACATTGCCAAAAATGGAGTTCCTAAAACAACAAAAGAAGTGGAAGAAAAAGTAGATCAAGCCGCTTCTGATTTGAACTTAAATCTAACGCAAGACCAAAAAGATCAACTTGTCTCTCTCTTTGATAAGATGAAAAATATCAATATCGATTGGAAACAAGTCGGATCTCAAATTGATAAAGCAAAAGACAAGATTACAAAATTCATAGAATCAGATGAAGGGAAAAACCTTCTACAGAAGATTTGGGATTTCTTTGTCTCTATTTGGAACGCGATCGTCTCTGTATTTACTGGTGGAAAATAAATGTCATAGAAAAAGCTGCCTGATGATCAGGCAGCTTTTTTTAAGTCGATGATTTCACTTTTGATTGATAAGGTAAATCCAATTTGACAATGTCCTCATATGTCTCACGCTCAACGACAAGCTGCGCTTCCCCATCTTCTACAAATACTACAGCCGGGCGCGGGATGCGGTTATAGTTGTTTGACATGCTGTAGCCATAAGCTCCTGTACAAAAGACAGCTAACAAGTCTCCCTGTGATAACTCTGGCAGATCAATATCCCAAATGAGCATATCTCCACTTTCACAGCATTTGCCTGCAATGGACACAGTTTGATCATGCGTTTGACTCATTTTATTGGCGCTCGCTGCTTCATATTTTGCTTGATATAAAGCAGGTCGAATGTTATCACTCATTCCGCCGTCAATGGCTACATAATCGCGAATGCCAGGTACATGTTTTGATGAGCCGATCGTATAAAGAGTGGTTCCAGCATCTCCAACAAGGGAGCGGCCTGGCTCAATCCAAATTTCAGGCATCTCAAATTCATAGCGGGCTACATTTTCTTTCACCGCTTGAATAATTTTCTCCACGTATTCAGTTGCTGGAAGTGGTTCGTCCTCTTCTGTATAACGGATGCCAAAGCCTCCGCCTAAGTTTAGCACTGTGGAAATAAATCCAAATGATTCTCTCCATTCATCTAGCTTCAAGAAAATCTTATCTGCCGCAAGGACAAAACCAGCTGTATCAAAGATTTGAGAGCCGATATGACAGTGGACACCTAAAAGCTCGATCACTTCTGATTCAAGTACTTGTTTGACCGCTTCGTCTGCTTGTCCATTATGAAGATCAAAACCGAATTTTGAATCTTCTTGACCTGTTGTAATATAGTCATGCGTATGTGCTTCAACGCCCGGCGTGATGCGGAGGAGTACTTTCACCTGTTTTGATAGCTCTTGCCCAAGCTGTTCAATGAGGTTGATTTCATAGAAATTATCAACAACAATACAGCCGATTCCATACGCTAATGCCATCTTTAATTCTTCTCTGCTTTTGTTGTTACCATGGAAATGAATTTTTTCTACTGGAAACCCGGCACAAATGGCTGTGTGCAGCTCCCCGCCTGAAACGACATCAAGTGATAAGCCTTCTTCTTTTGCCAGCTGGAACATGGCAATAGAAGAAAACGCCTTACTCGCATATGCCACCTGAGCCTTTAGTTCTTCTTCAATAAATGCTTTCTGAAAGCTTTTTGCACGCTCCCGTATTAAAGCCACATCATATACATAAAGTGGTGTCCCATACGTTTCAGCTAAAGAAACGGCATCAACACCACCAATTTCTAAATGTCCGAGTTCATTTTGTCTGCAAGTGCCGTGTAAATACAATGTCATTCCCTCTTTCTCCGCCTCGGCTGAAAAAAGACAGCTGCACAAGCTGCCTTTTGCCGTTTCTCAAAGTTAAAAATACAATATCACAATCTTCAGCCACTTTCAACGAGCGTTAAGAATTTGGCGGAATTTTTGATCTGTTCTGAGGGTGAACGATGCTTGGCCTTACTTTTGAGCCAGGAACAGACGTCCGAATGAGCACTTGCCATAAAGCCTTTCCATTAAAAGGAATGAACGGCCACATATAAGGCGTCTGTAAGGAACGAATGGATGTTAAGTAAATAAGTAACAGCGTAAAACCGATGATCAGTCCATTCAGCTTAAAGATCGCTACTAGTGCTAATATGATCAGTCGGATGATTTTATTAGCGACACTCAGTTCATAACTTGGAGTGGTGAATGTACCGATGGCTGCTAGCGAGACGTATAATATGACCTCTGGTGTAAATAAACCGACATCAATTGCAATTTGTCCAATTAATACGGCTGCAATCAAACCCATAGCAGTCGACAAGGCGGTCGGCGTATGAATCGCCGCCATTCGTAAAAATTCCACCCCAAAATCAGCAAGGAATACTTGGAGAATGACAGGGATATGAGAAGGTTTGTTAAATCCAATATAGCTTAGATTGTCTGGCAGAAGATTCGGTTCTAGAATAAAAAGAAACCAGATCGGCAAAAGAAAAGTAGAACATAAGATGCCTAAAAAACGCACCCATCTTAAAAAAGTCCCAACTGCTGGCGCCTGGCGGTATTCTTCAGCATGTTGAACGTGATGAAAAATAGTGGTTGGTGTAATGATGACACTAGGAGATGTATCCGTAATGATGATGACATGCCCTTCTAATATATGGTTAGCGGCTACATCTGGGCGCTCGGTGTATCGCACAAGCGGGAAGGGATTATATCCTTGCTTAATGATAAATTCTTCTATTGTTTTATCAGACATCGTCAGTCCGTCAACTTTAATCCCAGACACTTCTTTTTCGATAATATCAACAAGATCAGGGTCAGCTATGTCTTCAATATAACAAACACAGACGTCCGCTTTAGAACGCTCGCCTACTTTAAGCATTTTGTATCGCAGTTTTTCATCCCGCACTCTTCTGCGAATGAGTGCTGTGTTCACAATGATGTTTTCAACAAAGCCGTCTCTTGCACCTCTGACAACCTTTTCTGTATCCGGTTCCTCCGGCATTCTGCCAGGGTAACTCCTGACGTCAATAATAAATGAGTAATTTTCACCTTCGACAACGACTGCCACAAGTCCAGACAACACTTGATCCACTGCTTCATCAAGCGTTTCAACTTTTGAGACTTGCTGATTGACAAGACGGTTTTCTACCACACGTGCAAGATCATCTGATTCAGGTTCGTTGTCATTGATTTCAATCAATTCTTTTAATAAATAGATCACATATTGTGTATCACATAATCCATTTACATAGTAAAGCTGGATTTCCTGATCATGGACATAAATTTTCCGAACGCCAAGGTCAAAGCTGAGACCCATCCCGACATTGTCTTTGAAAAAATCTTCATTTTTCTTCGGATCTCGGTACACGTGCACCTTGTCTTTCTTCATGGAAACCGCTCCTTTCTAAAATTAATTCGACTGCCTTCATTGTGATGGGGGACCCTTTGCTTAGATCATCTTTCCGTCCCATCTTGCCAATATCTCCAATGCCGACAACAATCGGAAGCTGTAGTGAATCGAGACAATACACTGTATCTCCACTCATTTTGTGTGGTTCCATTTCTGGAAGTCCATGTTTGTCAACGCCGTATTCTGTCAGTTCACCTTCCCGGTCAATGGAGACATGTACCTTTGTCCATTCCGCTTGATGGGTTTTAGATGCCACTGCAATGGCGCCAATCACTTCAATTTCAGGGTGACGTGCTACGTGCTTCATAGCCGTCTCCCCTGTTCCTTCACCTGTTAAGCCAGAATCATCAAACATGACAAACACTGGGTCATACGGCGTTTTTAAAATCATCTGGACCAGTTCTGGTCCTGTTCGTTTGCTCGGATTCCCTTTTGAGCTGGAAATACATCTTCCGCCGACTTTCTTTGCGACAAGCTCAATCGTTTTGGCAGCATATATATCTCCGTCTGTCACTAAAATGACTTTGCGTCTTTGCCCCATATTAGGTTATCCTTTCGGTTTAAAGATAAGTGCAATGATAAATGAAAATAAAATTGCAGCTGATATTCCAGCAGAGGTTAACTCAAAAATCCCAATTCCGATTCCAATAAATCCGTGGACATCGGCCTGATGCATCGCCCCATGAAGCAAGCTATGACCAAAGCTTACGATAGGAACGGTAGCACCCGCTCCTGCAAATTCAATAAATTTATCATAAATACCAAACCCGTCTAAAATCGTCCCCGCCACAACAAAGGTCGTCATGACATGTGCCGGTGTGAGTTTCAGTACATCAAGTAAAAGCTGGCCGATCACGCAAATCAGTCCGCCTGCAACAAAAGCAATCAAATAATCCATTAGCTTTCTCCTCCTGCACGCTCAAATACCACTCCGTGCGCAATGGTTGGAATGGTCTCTTTTTGCTGAACCATCATTGGGCTGAGAAGCGCCCCGGTTGCTACAACCAATACTCTTTGCAAATTCCCTGCTTTCATTTCTTGAAAGATGTGACTGAATGTCACGACAGCTGAGCAGGCACAGCCGCTGCCTCCAGCGAATACATTTTGATCAGGTGTGTATATGATTAATCCGCAATCATCATGCTTCCGCCCAAGCTGAATGCCATCTTCTTTCAGAAGATCCTTTAAAATAGGCGATCCAATTCCAGATAGATCTCCTGTTAAGATAAGATCATAATCATCTACTGTTCTTCCTAAGTCTTCTAAATGTTGTTTGATTGTGTCTGCCGCTGCAGGCGCCATAGCCGAACCCATATCAAATGGATCTGTAATCCCAAGATCCATCACCCGTCCGACGGTAGCACTTGTAATTTGAATTTGGGAAGGTTCTTGGCTGATGACGACAGCACCGCTCCCTGTCACTGTACTTGTGGCTGTATCTGGTTTTTGCCCGCCATATTCTGTTGGATTACGAAATTGCCGCTCTGCCGTCGCATTGTGACTGCTTGTCGCAGCAAGTGCTCTATTGGCAAACCCTCCATCTACTAACGCTGAGGCAATGGCGACTGATTCCATAGATGTGGAGCAGGCACCAAATAAACAAAGAAACGGGATTTTGAGTTCTCTTGCCACATAGTTGGCTGTCACGTTTTGGTTTAGTAAATCTCCTGCCAGCAAAAGGTCAATATCACTTTTTTGCAAATTCGCTTTTGATAAGGCCATTGATATGGCATCATCCATGAGCTGCCTTTCAGCCATTTCCCAGTTCTTTTGATAACAGTGCATTTCATCATAGGTTTTATCAATGAGATGACCGATTGGGCCTTCTTTTTCTTTCGGTCCTGCAGCTGTTCCTTCCGCATTCACATAAAGCTTGTGTTCAAATACCCAAGATTGCTTACCTGTTAGTTTCACGTTTTATTCCTCCTACGAAAACATCTTTTCCAAGACGTATCGAATAATCCCTACGACATATGCCGAGACGACACCAAACACAATGACGTTCCCAGCCAGTTTAAACATGTTGGTCGCTACACCTAACACAAGCCCTTCACTTTTATGCTCAAGAGCCGCACTTGTCATGCTGTTTGCAAATCCTGTCACCGGGACAGCTGATCCCGCTCCAGCAAACTGGCCGATTTTATCGTAAATACCAATACCAGTTAAAATAGAAGAAATTAAAATAAGGGTCGCCACCGTTGGATTCCCTGCTGTCTTCTCATTAAAATCAAAAAAAGTAATATAGAAATTTTGCAATCCCTCGCCTATCGCACAAATCAAACCGCCGACAAGAAAAGCCTTGATGCAGTTCAGTACATAAGGAGGTTTCGGCTGATACGTTTTCACTTTAGATGGATAATTCTCTTTTAAACTTGACACGTGTTGTTCCCTCCACATTTTTTAAATATAAATAAGCCAATGAAATAGCGAGCCAAACACCTTTCCTAAGACGATGGCCATGAGCAGCAGCACAATTTTCCCGTCCATTCCAATTCTTTTCGTTAAGATAGGAAGTACATTTAACACTTCAGTGAGTGCGGCAGCAAGCATGCCGACAAAAATGCCAGATAAAAGACCGATCGGTAGCGCCAGCCATTTGGATAAATGCAAATGGACTTGACTTAAAGTAGCCCAGCCGCCAACGACCGCTCCACTTATCACGGCAGCCTCATATCCTTGAATAAAACGCTGCGTTTTCGTTAATTGCATTAATCGAGGGATAATACCAAGCACTGTGAGAAACGCCACAAATCCTGCCCCTACCGTTAAACCGCCGCCGAGCCCAACAAGCACCACAAAAAGCCATTTACCGATCATGGATATCTTTCAATGTTTCTTTGTTTTCATTGAGTGCGACATAATGATCAAGATCGAGCTGATATTTAAACATTTCCACTTCAAGCGGGCTTGGCTCTTCGTTTAAACGCTTTTTAAACACATGATTGAAAAATAAAATCATGCCAAAACCGAGTCCAAAGCTATATGGAATTTGTAATAAATACGGATGCTCAACCGTGTTTCCAGTAATCATCTCGTAAAGGCGGATATGAACAAGCCGCATACTAACATCCTCATGGAAATTCATGATGGCAAGGGCCGCTCCGACAAATAAGAGGAGCCATACAAACACGAATAATACGGGGGACAGTTGGCGTTTGCCTGTTTCAATTTCAACAATGGCCTCTGACCCTCCAACCGTTTGAATGTCGATGTCAGGCCATGTTTTTTTGATCGTTTTGACCACATGCATGATATCTAACACAACGATGTGACGATCCTTTTTGCTGACATGGTATATCGGCATTTTGCTCAGCTTTTGCACAGCACTGTCATCTCCAGTGATTTGGGCGATATCCTCTAAATAAATAAGCTGATCATTACCAGTCTTAATCCGATGACGCAGCCGAATAAAGATTTGTCCGTCCATCCAAGTCACTTCCTATACGATGGGTTAAAAATAGTATGTGGTGAAAAATGGTTCTCATACTGAAAGAACTTGATTTACCGGTAATTACCACACAAAAAAAGCCAGCCGAATTGGCTAGCTGTCTTTTTGATCCATTTGCATTTGGATTTGTTTTAAAATCTTCTTTTCAAGCCGTGAGACTTGCACTTGGGAAATTCCGAGTCTTTCTGCTACTTCTGATTGTGTTTGGTCTTTATAATACCTTAAATAGACAATCAGTTTCTCACGCTCTTCTAATTCTTTAATCGCCTCTTTTAGCGCAATTTTATCAAACCATCTTTCTTCGGAATGATCGGCAATTTGATCGAGCAACGTAATCGGATCGCCGTCATTTTCATACACGGTTTCATGAATAGATGATGGTGAGCGGACCGCTTCTTGAGCAAGGACGACATCCTCAGGTGTGATGTCCAGATATTCAGCGATTTCCTGAACAGTCGGCATTCTGCCATGAGATTTAGACAATTCGTCCCTTGCCCGCCTGATTTTATTTCCAATTTCCTTTAAAGACCTGCTGACTTTGACGGTTCCATCATCACGAATGAAACGCTGAATTTCACCAATGATCATTGGAACGGCATACGTCGAAAACTTCACATCATAAGACAAATCAAATTTATCAACAGATTTCAGCAGGCCAATACAGCCTATTTGGAACAGATCATCTGGTTCATATCCTCTATTTAAAAAGCGCTGAACAACGGACCAAACAAGACGCATGTTTTTTTCTACGAGGAGGTCTCTTGCTTGTTGATCTCCGTCTTGGCTTTTTTTGATGAGCTGTTTCACTTCATCATTAGACAGCTGTGCTTTTTTTGCTTGCTTTTTTACCTCCACATCCATATGAGCAGCTCCTTAATTACAAAGCGCTTTGCTTTTTGATAGATGCTTTGTTAAGCGGATTGTTGTGCCCATTTCTGGAGATGAGTCCACCATGACATCATCCATAAAGTTCTCCATGATCGTAAAACCCATCCCGGAGCGCTCTAAGTCTGGTTTCGTCGTAAAAAGCGGCTGTCTTGCTTCCTCAAGATCTGAAATGCCCATACCTTCGTCTCGAATCGTCAGATACACAATATGGTCATCCAGCGTGACGCTAATGTGCACCTTGCCGTCTGGATTCCCGTCATACCCGTGAATGATCGAGTTCGTGACCGCCTCTGATACAACGGTTTTGATTTCTGTTAGCTCATCTAATGTTGGATCAAGCTGAGCAATGAATGCTGCCACCGTTACTCTCGCAAAGGATTCGTTTTGACTTAAAGCAGAAAAAGTCAGATTCATTTCATTTGTCATGATGCCACCCCCAATGTTTGCAGCGCAGTTTGCTCTGAAGGCTCCATACGAATAATTTTAAACAAGCCGGACATATCAAATAAACGGTTCACCGCTGGCGAGATCGCACAGACGACCATTTCACCGCCAAGCTGTTTAATTTCTTTGTATCTTCCTAAAATCACTCCGAGCCCAGAGCTGTCCATAAACGATAAATCAGCTAAATTCAGCACGATGTGGCGAATGTCCTCTGTTTCCAAATAATTCGTCACCTTTTGTCTCAATGTCTCTGCGGAGTGATGATCAAGCTCCCCTGTCAACCGAATGCAAAGTACGCTCTCTTTTATTTGAAAATCAATACCAAGGCTCATCTTTTCTTCCTCCTTGCTCTATTTTCGGATAAAGAATGTTTCTCTTTCTTCACATGCAAATCCTTCACCATGACAAAACTAGTGATCATTCGTCACATTTAGATGTTCTTTTCGTTCATAGCAAAAAAGACTGCCAGTTGCAGCAGTCTTTCACCTTTTACTTCCATTTAACAAATTCGGCCATAGCCCGTTTGAAGAACGTCCAAACACCGGCTTTTTCCATATCTTCTTTCGCTTCAACAGGACTTTCATGAAGCACTTTTCCATCTTTTTTCAAGATGATGGTGCCAAGTTTCGTTCCTTTTGAAAATGGGGCTGTGACATCTTGAGTTAATTTAATTTCTTTTTTGATCTGATCGACATTTTCGCCTTTTTTCGTTAGCAGAGAAATCGGTTCAGACGTGACAAGCTGAATTTTTTTCTTTTTCCCTTTGCTCACTTTGATCTCTGCTACATCTTGACCACGCTTGTACAGAGGATGCGTTGTATATTGACTAAAGGCGTAATCCAGCATTTTGACGACTTGAGCATTTCTGTCTTTTGGTGTGCTTGCGCCGAATACAACAGCAATCACGCGCATGTTGCCTTTTTTAGCAGATGCAGTTAGACAGTATTTCGCCTCGCCTGTAAACCCTGTTTTCACCCCATCCACACCTGGATAAAATTTAATGAGACGGTTTGTATTCACAAGCCAGAATTTTTTATCCGTGTTCTGACGAAGATAATCTTCGTATACACCTGTGAACTTGGTGATCTCTTCATATTTCAACAGCTCTTTCGCCATTTTTGCCATATCATGAGCCGTGCTGTAATGATCTTTTTCAGGAAGTCCTGTTGGATTTTGAAAGACCGTTGAGGTGAGCCCAAGCTCTTTCGCCTTTTTGTTCATTTGCTCAACAAACTGTTCTTCAGATCCAGCAATATGTTCTGCCATGGCAACTGAAGCATCGTTTCCTGACGCAATCGCAATGCCTTTTAGCATGTCTTTAACCGTCATTTCTTCTCCCGGTTCAAGGAAAATTTGTGAGCCTCCCATAGATGCTGCATGATCGCTCGTTCTTACTTTATCAGTCATTTTTAATTTCCCTTGATCCATCGCTTCCATGATGAGAAGCATCGTCATGATTTTGGTCATACTTGCAGGGGCAAGCTTTTCATCACTGTTTTTGTTGTAAAGCACTTTTCCCGTGTCACGTTCCATTAAAATTGCTGATTTGGCTTCATGCGCCAATTCTGATGTTTGTTTTTCTCCTGGCTTTTCAATCTTTTCTTTTGCCATCGCTGATGGTGAAACCATTGAAATAAGGATCATTAAAGTAAACAATGCACATATATGACGTTTCAAGTGGCAGACCTCCATTATCGTAATCCTTTCTATTTTTTCCTCATAAAGGCTGTTTTATTCAGAGATCGTTTGATTGCCATAAAAAAAAGCCCTCTGTTTCATGAACAGAAGGCTCTTTCACACGATCTATGAGAGTTGTTTGACAACTTCTTTCACTAAATCAAGGAAACTTGCTTTCACTTTTTCCGTCACTTCGATCACTTCATCATGAGAAAGCGGCTGATCTAAAATACCTGAAGCCGCATTAGAGATGCATGAAATACCAAGTACTTTTATGCCTGCATGACGTGCCACAATCACTTCTGGCACAGTCGACATACCGACTGCATCAGCGCCAAGCGTTCTGAGGAAACGAACCTCTGCCGGTGTTTCATATGAAGGGCCTGTCATTCCTGCATAAACCCCTTGCTGCACAGATATGCCTAAATGTTTAGCCGTTTTCTCTGCAAGTGCCAACAAATCTTTATCATACGGTGCAGACATATCAGGGAAACGAACCCCTTGACTGTCGTTTGGTCCAATTAACGGATTGGTTCCCATCATATTGATATGATCTGTAATCAACATAAGATCGCCAGGATGGAAGGACGTATTCACACCGCCCGCTGCATTTGTCACAATACATGTCTCAATGCCGATTTCTTTCATCACACGGACAGGAAATGTCACCTGCTTCATATCATACCCTTCATAGTAATGGAAACGTCCTTGCATGGCACAAACGACCGTGCCTTTCAGCGTTCCAATGACGAGCTGGCCTGCATGCCCTTCTACTGTTGAAACAGGGAATCCAGGAATATCTTCATATTTCAATTTGATTGGATTTTCAATCTCATCTGCTAAAATGCCAAGACCTGAACCTAAAATCAATCCAACTGTTGGTACATATGTCGATGCTTGTTTAATATATGCCGCCGCTTCTGAAAACTGTGCTCCCACGTGATTTCCCCCTATTTGAGTTTAGATAAAAAGCTTGTTCCGTATTTTGGCAGCGTTGATTTGAAATTATCTGCTACCGTTGCCCCAAGATCAGCAAATGTTTTCGCTGTTGGCAGCTCATTCGCTTCTTGATGCTTTTTGCTGTAAGCAATAAGCGGAACGTATTCTCTTGTATGATCTGTTCCGTGATGAACCGGGTCATTTCCGTGATCTGCTGTGATCACAAGCAGATCATCCTCTTTTAATAGATCAAACACTTCAGGTAGACGTGCGTCAAATTCCTCTAGTGCCTTACCGTAGCCTTCTGGATCTCTTCTATGTCCATAAAGCGCATCAAAGTCGACAAGATTTAAGAAGCTCAGCCCAGTAAAGTCTGTTTTCAGCGTCTCCACTAGCTTGTCCATTCCATCCATGTTGGATTTCGTTCTGAGTGAAGAGGTGATTCCTTCACCATCATAAATATCAGAGATTTTTCCGATCGCAATGACATCAAGTCCATCATCTTTCAATTCATTCATGACGGTACGGTCGAATGGTTTTAATGCATAGTCATGACGATTTGGTGTTCTAACAAATGCCCCCGGCTCCCCGACAAATGGACGAGCGATGATGCGCCCTACCATATATTTTTCATCTAAAGTCAGTTCACGTGCGATTTCGCAAATGCGGTAAAGTTCGTCTAATGGCACAACTTCTTCGTGTGCAGCAATTTGCAGCACAGAATCTGCTGAAGTATAAACGATTAAATCGCCTGTTTTCATATGCTCTTCGCCAAGCTCATCCAGAATTTCTGTACCAGACGCTGGTTTATTTCCAATGATGCCGCGCCCTGTTTTTTCTTTTAATTCATTTAACAGTTCATCTGGAAAGCCGTCTGGAAAGACTTTAAATGGTGTGTCGATGTAAAGACCCATGATTTCCCAATGCCCTGTCATTGTGTCTTTCCCGTTGGATGCTTCTTGCATTTTCCCATAATACGCAAGCGGTTTTTCGTCCGCTGGAATTCCTTTAATTTCTTTAATATGACTTAGCCCAAGCTTCGCCATATTCGGCATATGAAGCCCGTTCATTTTTTCAGCAATATGTCCAAGTGTATCTGCACCTACATCATTAAAATCAGCAGCATCAGGTGCTTCCCCGATTCCTACTGAATCCATCACAATGAGGAAAATACGTTTATACTGATAATCAGGCATAAAAAAGCGCCTCCTTCAATATTCTTGTCCTTTCACCTTTCACAACTGGAGAGGTCAGACATCTCAAGTATAAACCGTTTTCAAGTCAATTGACAACCATAAACGGTCCAAACATAAAAAAGCATGATACACGTTCACCGTGCCATGCTTTACTTATGCCCTTGGATGGAATTTGTGATACACGTCTTTTAATCTTGTTTTTGTGACATGTGTGTAAATTTGTGTAGTAGAAATATCGGCATGTCCGAGCATTTCCTGTACGGCTCTAAGATCCGCACCGTTTTCAAGCAAATGTGTCGCAAATGAATGTCTGAGCGTATGAGGCGTCAGTTCTTTTTGAATACCTGCTTCTATGGCTCGTTTCTTTAAGTTCTTCCAAAAGCCCTGCCGCGACATTTTTTTTCCGTGATGATTCAGAAATAAAGCATCGGCCGGCTGTTTTTTGAGCAGCTTGTTTCTGCCTTTTTCTATATACACTTCAATCGCACTTGCAGCAGCTTCACCAATAGGCACGATTCGCTCTTTTCTTCCTTTTCCAAAACAGCGGATAAACCCCATGGTCAGATGCACATCTGCAAGAGTCAGATCAAGCATTTCACTTACGCGAATACCTGTTGCATATAAAAGTTCGAGCATGGCTTTGTCACGGTAGTCAAATGGTGTTTGCTGCTTAGGTGTATCGAGCAGCTTTTCTACCTCATCTAATGATAGAACTTTCGGTAATTTCCGCTCTGTTTTTTGTGATTCAATGTTCCATGACGGGTCATCTGTTGTCACTTTTTCACGGAGCAAAAATTGATGAAAGGAGCGTATCGATGATAGATGACGGACGGACGTTTTACTCGATTTCCCCTCGTCTTTTAACTGTTTTAAATAATGAATAATATGAAGGCGTGTGACGTCTTTTACATCTGTCAATTGTTCATGCGTCATTAAAAAAGACAAATAGTTCTGTAAATCTCTTTTATAAGAGACAATGGTATTTTCAGAGAGTCCTCTCTCTACTGTCATAAAATGAATAAAGTCGGATAATTGATCCTTCAATAGTTTCTACTCCCCGTTTTGATAAAAATAAATCAATCGATCCTGCCACCTGTCTTGTTTCGGCTGATCCATTTCCATCACTTTTATCGCTGCACCTTCTGGTTTATCATAACGATGATAGCTTTCATATTCTGAATTTATCCATATCATAGCATAATAGAACAGGACGGTAAAACCAGTGAACAAGATAAATACTTTCATTACTTCACCTGTTGTTTTGAGCCATTTTCGCATGTTCTTCATGTCCTTTCTCGTGTTCTCATTACTTCAGCATATGCCAGGTGGGACAAGGAATATACAGCGAACATGCAAAAAACCTTTTCATTTTGAATGAAAAGGTTCCAATTCGGATTATTTGCCGGATTCATCATCATGACACCGGTGGCAAATACCATGGAATGTCAATCTATGATCCTTAATTTTAAATTTCCAGTCGCGTTCAATAATTTCTTCAACATCTTCTAATAAATCATCTTCTATCTCATCGACTGTTCCGCATTCCATACAGACAAGATGGTGATGGAAGTGAGCGGCTCCTTCTTTGCGAAGATCATATCGCGAAACGCCGTCTCCAAAGTTAATTTTATCAACAACTTTCAGTTCAGTAAGCAATTCTAACGTCCGATAAACAGTAGCAAGACCAATTTCAGGAGACTTCTCTTTTACGAGGAGGTATACATCTTCTGCACTTAAATGGTCTTCTTCATTCTCAAGCAGTACTCTTACTGTTGCTTCACGCTGTGGCGTGAGCTTATAGCTGGAAGAATGAAGCTGTTTCTTAATTCGATCAATCCGATTTTCCATTGACTTTCCCTCCTACGCCACATTACTTGATCATTATATCAAATGATGTGCAGAGAGCCAACTATAATCATTTTAAATTGATAAATAAATTGATTATTATTTAATAACGATTATAAAATCATCAAAACAGAACACCTGCCAGCTTTTTCATCAACATGAATGATAAGTATGATTCAAAGAAGGACGAAAGAGCAGCGAGGGTTAAAATCATCAGTAGAACAGAAGCATACCGGCCAAACCAATGGATTGGCGCTTGACTGATGGTTTTTTTCATAAAAAGCTGACCAATTAAACGAATGGAGAACGCAATCGCACAAGTTCCGATCACTAAATACGCAGGAATGAGCAAGATATTTTGAGGAAGCACCGAGACAAAAGATAGAAAAAAACCGCTAAGCCCCATTTGATTGACCAAAAAACCGACAGTAAACCCAACTACAATCCCTTTTAAAAAGATCATCAGAAAAATAAGCGGCAGGCCAATGATGGAAATTCCGAGTATCCACATGAGGCCCAAATATTTCATATGATGCAAAAAGCTTTGCAAAAACATTTCTTTTGATTCTGCTGCTTTCTCATTCGTCAGTTGACCAAAAAATTGATTTAAATAGTAGAATAAATCCTCTTTCTGACTCATTGTCATACTATTGACGATAATGGCTCCAAAAATGACGCCCATTAAAAATAGTACAGAAACAAACAAATAAATTGATAAATGATCTTTCACGTGCTGAAGAAGATATTCTTTCCAAGACTTTTTCCGCATGCGCCTTCCTCCCAAATAGTAAAGGTTACTAGATTCTATGAGAGAGCAGACGAAACATGACAGTTTTATGAAAAGAAAAACGAGAAAGCAGCTGCACACTGCTTTCTCGTTTCCTTTATCGTGCAGCTTTTTGTACGTTCACAAGCCCAGCCCCATAATAAAAAGGTTCGCCAAGTTTTGTGGCCGTTTTTGTCAGCCTTTCACGCAATTCATCATTTGTGAGATTCGGATGTTTTGATAGAATGACTGCCGCAGCACCAGCTACATGAGGTGATGCCATAGACGTTCCACTCTTATATCCATATTCGTTATGAGGAATGGTACTTAATGTTGAAACGCCTGGTGCTGATACTTCCACTTCTTCCCCAACAGAGGAATCAAAGGCTCTTTGCTTTCGTTGATCCACAGATGCGACTGCCATGACAGAGCTGTATTTGGCCGGGTAATCTATCGTATTAAGTGACCCGTAGCTTCCAGCATTTCCTGCAGATGCGACAATGAGAATCCCGTTGTCATATGCTCGATCGACCGCTTCTTTCAGCGCCTCCGATTCACTTGCTCCCCCCATACTAATATTGATGACATCCATCTCATTCTCAATCGCCCATTCAATGCCTTTAATGATCCAGCTATAGTAGCCGTCACCATTTTCATCTGCCACTTTCACCGCATAGATCGAAGCTTTTGGTGCCACACCAACGACGCCTACCTTATTATCTAATGCTGCGATCGTGCCTGCAACGTGGGTTCCGTGTTCATGCGGGTCAACGAGCGGATCGGACTCTGTTGGAACAAAGCTGACACCACCAGTTACATGTAAATCTTCATGCTTGCCGTCGATTCCACTGTCAAGAACAGCTACTTTGACATTCTGTCCGGCATATCCTCGTTTATGTACCTTTTGTGCTTTAATGCTTTTGATACCATAAGGGACGCTTTGACCGCTTGTTTTTGCTTTTTGGTCTTCCTCAATAAAAGTAACTTCTTTTGCTTGATGTAGTTTTTCTTTTGATGCTTCGTTCAACGAAACTTTCATCATATCTATTTTATCTATTGATTCTTTCACATGACCGCCAGCTTTTTCAACAAGCTGTTTTTGTGTTTTGTCTTGAACGGAAGAAGAAAAACCGATCATATACTCTTTTTTTGCTTGATCCTTTGCAGATACATCTGATGCGCCGAATGTCATCGATGCCAGCAGCATACTTGCCATACAAAGCCCTGCTCCAAATGATTTGACCTTCACGATACCCACTCTCCCTTTCATTTCTTTTTGTCATTTA
This sequence comes from Bacillus sp. FSL R5-0397, assembly GCF_038593395.1. Classification (NCBI taxonomy): domain Bacteria; kingdom Bacillati; phylum Bacillota; class Bacilli; order Caryophanales; family Bacillaceae; genus Bacillus; species Bacillus sp. FSL R5-0397. The sequence continues at coordinate 2,114,068 of NZ_CP151992.1, forward strand.
ACTACATTTTTAGACAAAAAGAAACGACCGTTTGTCCTATTTTTTAAAATTTTTCCAATTATTTGATCTACTTGTCACAAAAAAGCAAAATAAAAATGCTTATGATCCTGTTCATAGCGATCATAAGCATTCCTACCTTTATGTTTTTTCATCATATGCTGCAAGGCTTCTTGTTTTGTTTTTGTCTTTCTTTCGTGTGTACTAAAATGCGGTATATTTCCTCTCGATTGTTCTGGATTTCGACTGTGCTGCCTTTGAAGGTGTTCTCTCTTTTTCTTTGCTTTGCTTTTTCCCATTTCGCAAAACCCCTTTCGTTGTCGTTATGATACATGAAAGCACCTAAAAAAGATAGACGTATACACGTCTATCTCAAATTGTTGACAAAAGGCTAAAATGTACTTGATTTTAGCCTTTTGTCTTCTTTCAGCGTGATAGAAAACCTTTGCAGTCTAGGAAGAACGAGCACTGGCGCGGAGCGAATTTGACATTCGTGAGCACCGGAGCGCAGGACTGACAAAGAATGCGAGGGTTTGTCTACACGCTGAGATAGACGTATACACGCCTATCTTTCTATTCTCACCATATCAAGATGCGGAATTCCATCCTCATCATAACAATCTGAGACAGCTTCGAAGCCAAACGATTCGTAGAACGATTTCAAATAAGCCTGTGCTTGGATTTTAATCTTTGTTTCGCCTAATTCACTGAGCTTTTTTATCGCCTGATCGAGCAGGATCTTCCCGTAACCCTTTTTTCGGCCGGTCTTCGTCACAAGGACACGGCCAATGGATGCCTCTTTGTACATGATCCCGCTTTGGAAAATGCGGCAATAAGCCACAATTGTGCCGTTCTCTTTGGCGATTACATGCAGCGCCTCTTGATCACGATGATCAATTTCAGGATAAGGACATGTTTGTTCTACAACAAACACATTCACTCTTTCCATTAAAATCAGGTAAAGGTCTTCTTTAGACAGTTGTTCAAATGTGTGACATGTCCATTTAAGTTGATTCATGATTGATATCCACCTTACCGTAGACCCCGCCTCCGCCAGCGATCAGTCCAACTTCACCTCTTCTTGCTTTGATGATGTAATCGGCTGTTTTCTCAGGCAGGACCGCTTTTAATTCTTGTTCTGTTGCTTGATGAAGAATATTCATCTCTGTATGAAAGACAGCTTTTAACTTTTCTAACGTTTTGGCTCCAACACCTGGAATAAATTGAAGGGGAAGCTGGTGAACATAAGGAGGTCTTATTCCTTTGTCACTTTCTTGGTCAGCAAGCTCCTTTAACCGCTCACTCACCCCTTTTGTCATTCGGGTATGGCCGCATGCTTCGCACTGTTCTTGCTCCTGACTGTCAGGTCTTACTCCGCATTTCTCACAAGTCGTATGATAATACTTTCCGAGCCGCGGAGCGAGCCCATAATTTCCAGTGATGTTTCTGCCATCTTTTCCTTGAAGCGCTAGCTCGAATTCAGCAAAGGAGGCATGATCCATTCGGGTCTTAGTATATTCCCGCGCAATTTTCCCTAAAGAATGGGCATCTGAATTTGTTAAAAAAGGATAGCGGTTTAGCTCACTTAGCTGGGAGGCCATAGACGTATCACAGCTAAGGCCAAGCTCAACAGCATCAATGAGTTCTGGATCGAATACTTCGGTTAAAGACGTATTGACCCCTTTGCCGTATAAACTTTTATGCGGCGTAAAAATATGGGCAGGAATAAATAATCCCCCTAGTTCCTTCACCTTATGCTGAAGCGTTCTCCCATCCACATATAACCGCTGTGAACTCAAATGCACATTTTTCATATGAAGAGAAAGCCATGCGGAAAACTCAGACATTTTACGAAGCGTGGGCATAAAGGCAAGCACATGAATAGGACCTTTTGATTGGTCATCATTGATTTCTAGCTCACTGCCTAAAAGCAAAACGGTCTTTCCAAATGATAAACCGCCATCGCTTAGTTCAGTGTACGTGCCTTCCTCTACACCTTCTATCAATTCTTCTAGTACTTCAGGAGATTGTGCATCAATGACACCAATCATCCCCATCCCTTTACTTTGAGACGCTTCAATGAGAATTTGGTCAATAGTCAGTGACCTTGCACCTGTAATTTTGACAGCCCTGCCTGTTCTTGTTCGACCAATATGAATATGGATATCTGCAAAGAATTCCCTCATTTTGTAGACTTAAGTACCTCTTGTAATTGTAAGTATTGAATGGCATAGGCTGTTTTTGCATCATAAATATGCTGTTTTTCGATGAGGTGCAGCGCTTCTTCTAATGAAACTTCCATCACTTCGACAAATTCATCCTCATCCAGCTCTCGTTTCTCTTCAAGCGGGACCAGCTGATCGGCAAGGTAGATATGAACAATTTCATCCGCAAACCCTGGTGATGTATAAAAGGCGGTCAGCTTTTGGAGCTCCTGAGTTGTATAGCCTGTCTCCTCTTCCAATTCTCTCAGCGCTGTATGTGCTGGCTCTTCTCCTTTTTCTAATTTTCCAGCCGGAATCTCAACGATGGCTCTCTCCAGTGCTTTACGGTATTGTTTGACCAAAATGATTTTATTTTCGTTTGTACGTGCAATGACGGCTACTGCACCTGGATGTTTAATAATTTCGCGTTTGCCTGGTTTTCCGTTCGGCAATTCTACATCTTCAAGAACCAAGTCAATGATTTTTCCGTTATATAATGTTTTTGACGATAATGTTTTTTCTTCAAAGTCCTTCAATTTTGTCAGCTCCTCGTTCTACTTTCACTTTTTACTTCATTCATTTTAACATAGATGTTTTAGGAGAAGCCAAAATGCGGATGCCTACTTCAATGCGCCTTTTGAAATCACCTAGCTTGAATTCCAGAATTGTTTCACTTAATGTGAAAGGATAGGAGTGTGATTGAATTGAAAAAAAGACGAATTGGCACCTCTGATCTCTTGGTTAGTGAGGCGGCACTAGGATGTATGTCCCTTGGGACTGAAAAAGAAAAAGCGCTCTCTTTATTAGATGAAGCCATTGATCTTGGGATTAACTATTTGGATACAGCTGATTTATATGATTTTGGAACAAATGAGGAAATCGTCGGGGAAGCCATTAAGAACAGACGCCAAGATTTGATTTTGGCCACTAAAGGCGGCAACCGCTTTGAAAAAGGCAAACCTGGCTGGGACTGGGATCCTTCAAAAGCATATATAAAAGAGGCAGTGAAACAAAGCCTGAAACGACTTCAAACAGATTATATTGATTTATATCAATTGCATGGCGGCACAATTGACGATCCAATTGACGAAACCATCGAGGCATTTGAAGAATTGGTTGAAGAAGGTGTCATTCGCTATTACGGCATATCGTCAATCCGTCCAAATGTCATTAAAGAATACGCCAAAAAATCAAATATCGTGAGTGTGATGATGCAATATAGTTTACTCGACCGCCGCCCAGAAGAATGGTTCTCTCTTCTTGAAGAACAAAGCATTAGTGTCGTGGCAAGAGGTCCTTTAGCAAAAGGATTATTAACAGAAAAACCCCTTTCGCAAGCAAGTGCGGCGATTCAAAAGAACGGGTATCTTGAATATTCATTTGAAGAGCTCCAGCAAATCATTCCTTCGTTAAAGAAAGTCGCTTATGACCTATCACTGACAGAGCTGTCCATTCAATACTTGCTCAAGCATTCTGCAGTCAGCTCTGTTGTTTTTGGCGCAAGCTCGGTGAAACAGTTAAAAGAAAATGTGGCAGCGGCAAATGCACGTTCATTAAGCGACCAAGAAGTAAAAGCTTTGTCATATTTCACAAAACAGTCTGTGTATGAGACGCATCGTTTGAATCAATAGAAAGCAAAAAGAGATCACATGTATGTGATCTCTTTTTAGCGTATGTATATATGGATGTTCGTTTTCATGTTCTACATGCAAATAGGAGAACAACTTGCCACTTACGTTTTGTTTCCCGTTCATCCAACAGCAGCGAGCTAATCAAGATTTCCTCTAAGACTGAGGGGCTAAAAGCCCCCGTTGACTAATTAACTTTTGCTGCTACTTTCATAATATCCATAATTTCCAGCTTTGCCTTTAAAATAAAATGTAGTACCGAAATTATTGAAACTATTTGCAAAAACACCATTATCTGAGTACATACATAATCTATTCGTTTCTTTTTTAAAAGGAGTTTCGGAACAATCTACAATTTTAGTAGCCTTCGTACGCAGATCTGCATCCGTTGAATGATTTGTAGCAAGAGCTTGTCCAGAAATAGGTAAAAGCAAGCCTAAAGATAAAGCAACTCCAGTCATTGTTCTTCTCAATTTCATGTGAATCATCTCCATTCCCAAATTTTGTAATACACCTTAATTATAAGAGGAATGACTCTTTCCTAAAAGGGTCTTAACTACTATTTTTGGGATAAATAGGAATTTAAATAAATCAATACTCCTCATTTTAATTTATCGTTTATAAAATACGTTTTGTTTTGGTTTGAACGTAAAATCCTATTGTGCGATTCTGAAATGAAGTGATACGAGGGAGTTAGACGTGTTTTCTCTCAGGCTCATGTAGTATGTATTCATCTCAATGATATAACATAAAAAAGGGAGCATCGTAGCTCCCTTTTTTAACTTTTATACTTTCTCCAGTCTAAATGACTTTCATCTAGCAGCTCTGAGAAGCTTTTATTTTTTTCTTTTTCTTTCTGTTGCCGAAGGAGGTCTTGTCGTTTTTGTTCTTCTCTTTTTTCTGTCTCGGCGGCCAGATTCTGCTTCATTTGAAGGAGCTGCTGTTTCACATCATCCTTTATGCCGTCCTTTAGCTTTGCTTGATCTTGATTGCTCTTTTTCACTTTGCCTCTCTCCTTTTGCTTTAGTGTATCATCCGTTTTATTTGCTCAGCAAGAGTCACGCCAAACTCCCAACATGTGGTATGATCTTCATAGAAACCCTTCGGAAAGGAAGAATCAGCTTGAAGAAGAAATGGCTCGCTATACTCGCCTTGGTATTATTTCCACTCGCTGCAATCGGCATTTTTTTTACCAATAAAATGATGTATATACGAAAATTAACGGATGAAGAGCTCATCAAACGAGAATCAGATGAAGGGCACTATCATCACGAGGAGTTTCAACAGCTGCAAAAAGAGAAAGTTTGTATTCCTTCAACATTTGGTTATGATCTTCATGGCTATTTTGTACCGCTCCCTCATACAACACGCACCATCGTTCTTTGTCACGGGGTTACAGTCAGTTTGATCAATTCCGTGAAGTATATGAAATTATTCCAAAAGCTTGGATGGAATGTACTGCTTTATGATCATAGAAGACATGGGATGAGCGGCGGAAAAACAACGAGCTATGGATATTATGAAAAAGAAGATTTGGCTCGAGTCGTCAAGTGGCTGAGAAAAAGGCTTGGGGAAAAAACAATCATTGGGATACACGGAGAATCGATGGGCGCAGTCACAACTTTATTATATGCTGCAAAACCAGATGCAAACGCCAATTTTTACATCGCTGATTGTCCTTTTGCTTCCTTTGAGGATCAGCTTCTGTATCGATTAAAAACAGATTTTCGTCTTTCAGGACAGTGGATTCTTCCACTAAGTGATCAAGTGTTGAAATGGCGGGACGGATACAGCATTCGGCAAGTTTCTCCACTTGATGTAATCGATCAGGTGAAAGAACCTATCCTTTTTATTCATAGCCTCCATGATGACTATATCCCTTGTGAGCAAAGCGAGCAGTTATACGCACGCAAAAAAGGTGATAAACGGCTATTTATTGCGCCACATGGTGCGCATGCGATGTCTTATAGTGACAATAAGGAAGTCTATGAACAAGAGGTCGAAGCATTTTTGGAAGCATTTCACTTCAATCAAAATGAAAGAGGAGAATGAACAGCCGTTCGTCTCCTCTTTTTGCTAACTTATACGATAGTCACCACTGTTGTATGGTGTCTGCCCGCCAGCTCCATATGGCTCTCTTCCGATTGCTGCTGACTCATGACCGATAACCCTGCAGTTGCTGCCAATAAAAGAACTATCAAACTCATTTTCATATAAATGACCTCCATTTTGAATTTTTGATATGGCTTGAATTTTCCTTTCGTAATACCGGGTAGAAACTTCAAATAATCCAAGCTCATTATAATAATGAGCCGCATCAAGTGCCAGTTCCTCAATATCTGGGTATAAACGCTTGTCCTCCAACAAATCTAATGTATCGTCTATGATTTTTATTTCTGCATCAACGTATAATGCTTTTAAAAACTGAAACTTGCAGATGTAAATTTCATCTTCTAATTCACAGGCTTTCATAATACCTTGTTGATAGAGGGTTAACGACTCTTCTATTTGTTTTTGTTTAAACAGGATTTGGGTCAGCATAAATAGTGGGTCTAGAGAGCGATTCAGATGGGTTAAATTCTCCTTTTCAAACACTTCAAGAGAGTCTTTGAGATAGCGACTTGCTGTAGCAAGATCGTTCATTTGGTAATAGCAGTTACCTAAGTTGAAAAGGGCCGAACCTATGACTCGAGGGTTTCCAATTAAGCGTGCTCGCTTTAGAGCATTTTTAAAGTAGGGCAATGCATGTTCATAGCATTTCAAATCATCATAGTTTGCACCGATGACAAATTCACAGTGGATGATTCTCAGCGTGTACGTTCTGTAGGCAGAGTACGTATCTAACGCTTGCAAAGCATAGTGCATCGAAAAGTGGGTTTGTTTCATGTGGTAGTATATTTCTGCTAATTTAAAATAAAATTCTGCTCTTTCTATATCATCTGATATGAGATTGAGCTTTTTTTCTGCGGAACGGTAATAAGCAATGGCGCTCAAATAGTTTCTCTGTTCAAATTCAAACATTCCTGTAAAAAAATGAACATAGTATTCAAGCATATCTGTTAATTTGGTCTGCGAATGTTCAATTGTTTCTAGAAGCTTCTTAATCTCCTCATCATTCGAGGCTTTTTTTGCCGGTTCAAAATATTCAAGCATGACCTTATGTCGAAAATCCATCAGCTGGTAAAAAAGCAGCAAGTTCTGATCTTGCTCCATCTCAAGGATTTCCTGCTCGATCTCGGCCTTTAGCTTCTCTGCTTTCATGACATGAAATCCGCAAATCTGCCTATACCATTCGTTTATTTTGATTCCAACCTGAGGCGATGACAGCTTGAGCTTCAATTCACCTTAGCACCTCCCTCCTCATGTACGATACATGTTGTATTCTATCATATTTCCTCGAATGGAAGAAATATGAAATGTCGTTTTTCGTAAAGTTTTCGGTATCCCGCAATAACCGCTTTCATTGCCGATTTTTCGGCATTTACAGTCTCTATTTTTCTCTTTCTATTTTTCTCATTTTGTCTAAATGTTTGTTAAAAATGACTTTTTATCGTTGAAAAATCTCATTTTTCAAATTAGACAGTTCTCCTGTTTGATGAGATGATGATGGCACAAAAAAAGCCCTCTTCAGCAAAGGGCTTATAACACATCTGTTACGTGTTCCATATTCTCTTTTATCCAACTGACTGCTAATTCAAGCGTTGGAAATTCTTCCGTTTCAAATGTGACTTCATCTTGGAGAAGCCAGACGTCCTTTTTTACTGAATCCATTCCACCGATTGACCAGTGCAAAAGGCTATATGGATGATTATTATTTAAAAACGACACCCACGTTTTATTTTGTGCCGTATTTTGTATCACTTTCAGCTTTTGATCCACTACGTTTCCACCTTACTTTACAAGTATACCCATTCTCGGGCTGAGTATTTGTTGAGGACTTTTCAACATAAGTGTATTGGCTTTTTCATTAAAATCAATCGTCATTTCCTCGTCAAAAAACACCTTTTGTGCTGTGTGTATATATAGTTTTAAATGTTGGCTATTTTTAAGTGGTTCCCATTCACCTGTTCTTTCACTTGTTAACCAAAGCATCGGTACGCCACTCACTGCACAGCCACAACCTTCTGAATCGTAGCGAAGCAGTAATTCCTTCGTTCCGTTTCCTGTTTGCTGTTTTTCTATATACGTTTTAGCCAGTTCTGTGATGTGAATATACATGGCGAACATCCTTTTTAAATTGATGCTTACATTGTAACACATAAAACACCATAAAACATGACACACGACTAAATCCGAAAGTCATACTCTTTGAAATACACGCTCTTCTCACTAGGATTATATCTATCTATTGGCTCTTTCTGCATCCTGTTTTTTAGAATTATACTGATGACGCTATCAATTTTAAAAGAAGAAACAGGAGGTTTTAGATCGTGAAAAAAAGATTATCTCTCTGCTTTATCGGGGCGCTGATATTGATGTTGAGTTTCACTATGCCCAACATGAAAGCGGCATCTATCCTTGATGAAGTACGAGAAAGCTATGCGACTTATACGGGATCTGGTTACTCAGGGGGCGCCGCTTTATTAGATCCTATTCCCTCTGACATGGAAATTACAGCTTTAAATCCCCATGACTATAACTATAAAGGGGTAAATGCGGCACTTGCAGGGGCTTACCTTGAAGTAACGGGGCCAAAAGGAAAGACCGTTGTGTATGTAACCGATAAATATCCAGAAGGAGCAAAAGGAGCTCTTGATCTTTCTCCTAATGCCTTTGCCAAAATTGGCAATATGGAAGATGGGAAAATCCCAATTAGTTGGAAAATTATAAAAGCACCGATTAGCGGAAATGTAGCTTACAGAATAAAAGAAGGTAGCAGTGAGTGGTGGGCTGCGATTCAAGTGCGCAATCATAAATATCCGGTTATGAAAATGGAATATTACAAAGATGGACAATGGGTGAACATGGAAAAGACAGACTACAACCATTTCCTTGACTTTCATATGGGGTCTACATCTCTTCCTGTTCGAATCACAGATATTCGCGGGGTCATAGTAAAGGATCAATTACCCGCTCTTCCATCTACTGCTGTTTCACAGGCCTATATTGTAAAAGGCAATGTTCAGTTTCCTAATTAACGAGATGAAGAGGCAGCTTATTTAAGAGCTTCCTCTCTTCCTTCTTTATCCCAGCGATATGCCTCATTTTCTATTTCTTTTATGATTTCATTCTTTCCCGCCATATAGCTTTGTATATCTTCCGGATACTGCTTTGCTAATTGTTCCTTGACAGACGCATACGCTTCAGCTCGTTCTGGGTGGAGTCTTAAGTAATTTCGAAACAATAAATGTCTTTTCACATCAGGATGATTCCTTTCATACACATGGACATGATGCGTACGATTCAAGCCACCCTTTTGAAAAAAACGTCTCCCTTTTATACCATTTTCACCGAGCGCTTCGTATCCAAGGTGTTCAAATCTCTCTTTTTTTCTATCAATCTCTTCTATATCGCTTACTTCTATTAATATATCTATAATTGGTTTGGCAACAAGTCCTGTAACTGACGTGCTGCCTATATGGTATCCTTCTATCCAGCTCTTTTGAATGATTTGCTTGAGTCGCTGCTTTTCTTGACGGAATTCTTCATGCCATTCGTTTTTGAATTCGACAACCTCAACCTTGCGTCGCGGTGTCCATTTCATTTTTGATAGGGTGAGCTCTTTTTCCACATGAATGACATTTGTTTCAAAAAACCCTAATTTTTCATATAGCCTTTTTGCAGGGGTGTTTTCCTGCCCTGTGGTCAGTTCTATCGGCACATTCTTCTCTATGATTGTGGACATAAGTCTTGTTCCAATACCCTGCTTTAGCGCTTTTGGATGCACAGCCAATCGACTAATGATCAAACAATCTTTCAGCTCTTCATAAGAGACTACACCTAATAAGAGATCATTTTGCTGAAAACCAATAAATTGCTCTTTTGCTTTCATGACATCTTGAATGGTCTCTTTTAATGGCGGAAGATCAGCATAGCCAATTTGTTCAGCTTCTTGTTGGTATGCAGCTAGTTGAATATGTAAAATCTGCTTTGCTACATCACTTATTGTGTGATCTAAATAAACAATCATTTCATTGCCTCCAGCTTCTTCACAAATAACACACGGTCTTCATGAATGCCATCGTAATCTGAAAAGACTGAGATGCCATCTACTGTTTTATCTCCCTTTTCTATCTGAAACCCGAGTTTTGTATGGTAAGCAATGGAGACTTTATTGATAGGAGCTGTGACAGCTTTAATTGTTGTTCTTCCTTCCTTTTCAGCCGCTTCATAAAAAGCTTGATAGAGGATTTTACCAATCTTTAATTTACGGTGATCTGGGTGGACGCCAACAAAGTGAATATAGGCTTCATCCGAATGAGATTGCGATAAAAAACCAACCAAAAAGCCGATCAGCTCTCCCTTTTCAACGACAACAAAACTTGTTTGCTGGAAATGTTCAAAAAAGAGCTTTGGCAATTTTGCACGCAAATCTCTGCCTCCCCACCAGCTTTGAATGACGGATGTGACTGCGTAAAAATCTGACGGTTTCACTTGACGTATCATGATGGCCTCGCCCCTTTTTCCATTTTGGCTTTCCTTTGATTCGTTTTTTCTCAAAAATGCGATTGTTTCAATAGTCTACTGTCTGATCAAATGGTTGTAAAGACAGTATGCCTGTCTTTTTTCATATTCACTTGTTGGTTCTTCGTCTTTCAGCCGTCATCTCCTTTTAAATCTTCACACTTATTTCAAAAAGTTCACTTTTTGTGCGAAAGTTTCATTCATTTGTTATGTTAAGATGGTTCATATAGGAAATGGTACAAATGTTTATTGGAGATGATGAGATTGGTTTGGGTTGTTATTTCGCTTGTTGTATTTAGTCTTTTAAAGCTGCTTGTCACCTCTTTGCCTTCTGGTGTTGTTGAGCGCCTTTTTAGCCGCTACGCCGTACATGCTAAAGTAACAAGTGAGCAAACAAATATTACTTTTCAAGGTCGTTCGCTTGATGAGCAGCGAGCATCTGAAATCATTCAACATTTTAATGATGCGATCTTTATTGAACGCTATTATATTTACCCTGGTGATGAAGAACGCTTTCTTCATCCGAATGAAGGGCCAGCGCCGCTTACTATGCAAACAAAGCATGGGAAACATGATGTCACGCTTTATCTGTTCCATTATGATGACCATGTGGATGTGGTTCGGCAGTTTACACATAAGCCAAAGAAAAAGCTGATGGCTTATCGTCTGCGTTCTGAACCGCTCCAAACATTCCACAACATGGCACATGCCTAACAATCGTTGCAGCAGACGAGACGAAGTGTTCACCACTTCGTCTTTTTTGTATGGACAGCTTTTGAATGATTTACCAGTATGAATTTCACCTCATGTTGTTTACAATAGATACAGAACATACGTTCCTAGAGGTGAAGTACAATGAATGAACGAGCCATTCTGCTTGTGGATATGCAGTCATTTTATGCATCAGTCGAGAAGGTGGAGGCGCCTCATTTGGAGAATGTACCGCTCATTGTCTCTGGAGATCCAGAACGAAGAAGCGGAGTCGTCCTAGCAGCCTGCCCTCTCGCGAAGAAACGTGGCGTACAAAATGCATCAAGGTTATGGGAAGCACAGGAGAAATGTCCTGAAGCAGTGGTTGTACGTCCACGTATGCAGCGCTATCTCGATGTCTCTGTCATGATTACAGAACTGCTTGAACAATACACAGACCTTGTCGAGCCATATTCCATTGATGAACAGTTTCTTGATATTACAGGCAGTCTTACACTATTCGGCTCTCCACATAAGATCGCTCAACATATACAAACAACGATTATGAATCAGACTGGCATTTACGCACGTGTGGGCATCGGCCCTAATAAAGTGCTCGCTAAAATGGCCTGTGACCATTTTGCCAAAAAAAACACATCCGGCATCTATGAACTGAGTGCCGACCGGGTTGCTGCTGATTTATGGCCGCTTCCAATTGGAAAATTATTTGGCGTCGGCAAACGAATGGAGCATCATTTGAAACGAATGGGCATCAGTACCATTGGCACACTTGCTACTTATCCGTTAGACCGATTAAAAAAACGCTGGGGAATCAATGGGGAGCTTCTGCAGCGAACAGCTTTAGGACACGATCCCTCCCCAGTCACTATTCACACACATGATCAACAAAAAGCCGTTGGGCATCATATGACCCTTCCCCGTGATTACGCATCTTTTGAGGAGATCAAAGTCGCTCTTCTTGAATTGAGTGAGGAAGTCGCTAGGCGGGCACGTTTTAAGCATTATCTCGGTCAAACGGTGTCTGTTGGTGTAAGAGGGGCTGATTTTTCACATCCAACAGGCTTTCATCGACAAATGAAGCTTCATTCACCGACACAGTATGGCTCAGATATTGCAGAGGCAGCGATTCAGCTATGCCAGCAGCACTGGGATGGCCAGCCCATTCGCAGTGTAGGCATTACCCTCTCACAACTGCAGCCTGACAGCCACTATCAGCTGACTTTATTTGATCATCATTTGAAGAAAGATCAACTCAGCAAAGTATTTGATGAAATCCATCTGAAATATGGACCTGCGGCATTATTGCATGCTTCGTCACTGACAAGCGCAGGGCAGGCATATCACCGCGCCGAAAAAATTGGCGGGCATTACAAATAACGGAGGCGAACAAGCATGAATCCCAATAAATTAACACCTGGATACAACATCATGTGGGAATCAAGCCGAATGATGCTACCAGAGCACCGGGAGCAACTACTTGCTCAAAAACGAAAGAAAAAAGAATATACACCTCTATCGCTCAGCTCCGATCAACTAGAGGAAATGAATGTTTTGATCACACAGTCGATTACCGAGGATCAAGCGATTTGCGTGACATATGTCTCATCCGGCATGAAAGCACAGTTTTGGGGCTGGGTGAAAGCCATTCATTATGAAACACGCCAAATGAAAATCGTGAATGACGAAGATGTTCTAAACCTTTCCTTACATCAAATTATTGCCATCGATCTCAATTGATTTTCGCAAAACGAAAACATGATCATTGAAAAACACGCTTCGTTTTTCTGAAAAAATTATGACCCATCAAGGCTTAAAACCTTGAGAACGAGCCATATGCTCTTCGAATGAACGGAATGGTTCAAGCTTCTCTGTCATTTGACGGATGACTCCTCCATCAAATTGTGTATTTAATTTGCACAATTTTTCATGTATGATTGGAACATCTTACAAACTCAGGGGAGACACAGCATGAAAAATAACTTACGCACTTTACATCCACTTAGTTGGACGATCATCATCGGCACGATATTTGGCCGAATGGCGACATCCATGAGCATTCCCTTTTTAGCCGTTTATTTGACACAAGTCAAAGGCGCCTCAGCCTCTTCAGCTGGATTGATCATTGCCGTCAGCTCTCTTATTGGGATTGTTGCGAGTTTTTACGGCGGCTATGTTTCCGACCGAATCGGCAGAAAAAAGGTCATGCTTTTATCCATCTTTGGCTGGACACTTGTCTTTGTTGGCTTCGCATTTGCAGATGCCATTTGGGTCTTCTTTTTTATGAATGCTTTAAATGGACTGTGCCGGGCGCTGTTTGAACCAACGTCTAAAGCACTCTTATCCGATGTCACCCCATCGAGCATTCGGTTGTTTGTCTTTAACTTACGGTATACGGCCATTAACATTGGTGTCATTTTCGGCCCGCTGCTTGGCTTATATCTCGGGTCATCAAAAACGACTTTTCCATTTCTCGTCGCTGCCCTCATTTACTTGTTGTACGGGTTAACGCTGGCATGGCAATTTCAAAAGCATCCAGTGGCTGCTCCAGAAAGCACCAAACAAATCGGCGTCAAAAAAGCTCTTTCCATTATTCAGAAAGATACGGTCTTTAGCATCATCCTCATTGGCGTTACTTTATGTTCATTTGGCTATTCACACCTAAGCTCAACACTGCCTCAATATTTATCGGCATCCCCTATGATTGAGGATGGCCCTAAACTGTTTGGGTATCTTTTATCCTTAAACGCAGTGGTTGTCATTGTCGTTCAGTACCCGCTGATTATGATCGCTAAGCGCTATTCAACGATTTTGTCATTAACGACTGGGAACGTGCTTCTAGCAGGCAGTTTGTTTGCCATTGCTTTTTCACAAAGTCTCGGTACGCTTGCTTTCATCATTGTCGTGTTTACGATTGGTGAAGTGCTGCTCTTTGCGATGATGGATCTGTTTGTAGACAATATTGCAAAACCTGAAGTGAAAGGATCATACTTCGGCGCAATGGGGTTTTCTCAGCTCGGTAGCGTCGTCGGACCGTTTGTCGGAGGATTGTGTATTGACTTATTTGGCGCAGCCCATCCCCTTTCTATTTTTTCAGTCTTGGCGATTGTCACCGCTGCAGGCGTTCCGTTTTTACTTATCGGATACTATCGCCTAAAAAAACGGACGGCGGCTGCCGTGGCTGTGAAAGTAAGTGGAGGTCATTAAAAAAAACCGCTCTCAATTGAGCGGTTTTCTTTATACCCTGCGGATGGCGATCTCTTCCACCTTATGCTGATCACCTTTTTTTAAAATCAAATCGGCTCTATATTTTGTCGGCAAAATATTTTCATATAAATTTGGCCGGTTCACTGTATTCCAAATCGTGCTTGCCATCTGATCTGCTTCTTCATCCGTCAAATCTTTGTATTGATGAAAGAAAGATTCAGGGTCTTGGAAGGCTGTTTCCCGCAGCAAACGGAACCGTTCTTTATACCAGCATTGAATTTGCGTCTCAGCGGCATCTACATAAATCGAAAAATCGAAGTAATCTGATACAAACACGCGCGGCTCATCCTTCAGATCATCCAGTGCCGGTGATTGCAACACGTTGATCCCTTCAATGATCACAATATCTGCATCTTCTACTGTTTCATACACCCCTTCAAGACGGTCATAGGTCAGATGTGAATATACAGGTGCATGCACAGTTTGTTTCCCTGATTTTAATTCATTTAAAAACGAAAGTAGCGCTTTAACATCATAGCTTTCCGGGAAGCCTTTCTTTTCCATCAGCCCCCGATCTTTTAACTCTTTTTGAGGATACAAAAAGCCGTCCGTTGTTACGAGACTCACCTTCAGACCATCTCCAAGCCTTGATAAAAGTGTTTCAATAATACGTGCTGTCGTGCTTTTTCCGACGGCCACACTTCCTGCAATCCCAATTAAAAAAGGGATTTTCGCATGATGCGGGTAGTTTAAAAAAGCATTGACATGCTGATTTTTTTGTTTTTCTGCAAAGACATGTAATGTCAGAAACCGAATAAGCGGTATGTAAATATCTCGCACTTCTTCTAGCGATAAGTAGTCGTTTAATCCTTGAAGTGCTCTCACTTCTTCTTCTGAAACAGATACCGGCATATATTCTCCAAGAGCGGCCCATGCCTCTCTCGTATGGCGTGTATATAGTGTATTAAAATCTAGTCGTTCGTCACCCAAAGTCTTTCCCACCAATCTAAACTAAACTCATAACCAAAAAGACGATAATCCGATTGTAGCTTAAAATGAAGGCGCTGTCTTTATTTTTCAACGAAAGTTTGCTTCTTTTGCGAAAAAAAAGCATTAAATAAAGGAAAATGAGGGTAAATAAGAGTATTCAGTTTGATAGATAGAAGGGAGCACACCAAATGAAATATGTGATGATTGGCGGAGATGCAGCAGGAATGAGCTGCGCTATGCAAATATATAGAGAGGATCCAGACGCACAAATTGTAGCTTTTGAAAAAGGAGAGATTTTCTCATATGGACAGTGCGGGCTCCCCTACTTGATCGGCGGTCTCATTGATCATCACAGAAAACTCATCGCACGTAGCGCTGAAACTTTTCGTGACAAATACGGAATTGATGCCAGATGCTTACACGAAGTGACCTCAATTGACCCGGAGCAAAAAACAGTATCGGGTATTCATTCTAAAACAAAAGAGCCCTTTACAGAAACGTATGACCGTCTGTTAATTGCGACAGGAGCAAGCCCCGTCACACTTGATCTAGACAGTCATTCATTAGAAGGTGTCCACGTATTAAAAACAATCCCGCATGCGCTGTCTATTTTAGACAATCTAAAAAAAGACGTCACACATATCACGATCATCGGCGGAGGATATATCGGCTTAGAAATGGCAGAAAATTTAAAAGGGCTAGGCAAAGACGTTCATATCATTCAGCGGGGTGCAACACTTGGCCCAGGCTTTGACCCCGATATGGCAAAGTATCTGAAAGAAGAAGCGGACAATCAAAGCATTCACGTGGTACTTGGTGAAACAGTGCAAAAGTTAAAGGGCAAGACACATGTAACAGCTGTTCAAACAGACAAACAGACCATTGAAACAGATATGGTCATCATTGCCGTTGGCGTCACTCCGCAAACATCCTTTTTAGACAGCACAGGAATTCAGCGTCTTCAAAATGGTGCAGTTGTTGTGAATGAATACATGCAGACGAATGTACAAGATATCTATGCGGCTGGTGACTGCGCAGCGACCTACCACCGTATCAAAAAGGAACTGGACTATATTCCGCTCGGCACGACAGCAAATAAACAAGGAAGAATCGCAGGCTTTCATATGACAGGAACAAACCGCACGTTTCAAGGCGTAACCGGCACAGCGGTGATGAAATTTATGGACGTGACAGCGGGACGAACGGGTTTATCAGAGAAAGAAGCAAAAGACGCAGGTCTTCCTTTCTCCACCATCACTATCGACAGCACTGACCACGCTGGATATTACCCAGATGCAGAGAAAATGAAAGTGAAACTGATTTACAGAAGCGATGATTACACCTTGCTTGGCGCACAAATCATCGGTAAAGAAGGTGTTGATAAACGAATTGATGTCATGGCAACTGCTCTTTATCAAGGGCTGACTGTGACAGACCTTGAAGATTTAGATATTAGCTATGCCCCTCCTTTTAACAGTGTATGGGACCCACTTCAGCAAGCGGCAAGACGAATATAGAAAAAGGAGTGAAGCCATTGACCATTCAACAAATTGCTACGATTTAAATTCCTGTGACTGATATCACCCGGGCTGTCTCTTGGTATGAACAGATTTTAGAGATGATCGTTCTACATCAATCAGAAGAAGCAGCCATGCTCACTTTTACTCATGGCGAGGGACCTTCTTTTTATCTCGTCAAAACAAAACACGAGAAACGAATCTACTTTATGAACTCTTTTACAGGAGTTCGGCATAGTATGATTGATCTATTTGTGAAGGATTTAAAAAACTTTCACCAGTATTTAAGCGAGCATGAAGTGACTGTATCAGATATTCAAATATTAGCTGACCCAGACTTAGGCGGTTTTAGCTTTGAAGATGTTGATGGCAATGTCTTTGGCGTCACCAATATTAAGCCCCATCAAACAAAAAAAGAAACCAGCCTGTGACCGGTTTCTTTTTTGTTATTTTTTCATCATCGCTTTACGTGCTGCTTTTTCAAATAAAAACGGGAATAATTGATACAATTTACTGCCAGCATTCATCCATCCTGGTAAATTAATCTCTCTTTTTTTTGTCATCATGGCGGATACGACCTTCCCTGCTACCTTGTCAGCACTGAGCATCATAAAATCAACATTTTTCACATATTCACCACTGCGGTCTGCAATGGTAAAGAAGTCTGTGGCAATCGGTCCTGGATTGACGGTTGTGACATGAATTCCGCTGTCTGCAAGCTCCATTCTGAGGCTGTTTGAAAATCCGAGAACCGCATGTTTTGATGCGGAATAGATGGCGGATTTAGGGGTGGCAATTTTGCCTGCCTGTGACGCTATATTGATAATATGTCCCTTCCCTCTTTGTTTCATCTCAGGAAGGACCTTTTTTGTGCAGGCAATTAAACCAAAGACATTGACCTCAAACATCGACACCATTTCCTCAATGGATGCGTCTTCGACGAGATCGAACACACCAAAGCCGGCATTGTTCACCAAAATATCAACAGCACCCACTTGTTGATAGGCTTGATCAATGTCCTCAAGCTGACTGACATCAAGCTGAACGATGTGACATACGCCGCCAGCACTTATAATCTTTTCTTTTACACCTGTGAGCTTTTCAATTCGTCTTGCCGACACAATGATTTCTGCTCCTTCGGCTGCTGCCAAGTACGCCATCTTTTCACCAATACCGCCTGAAGCACCTGTAATCCATATTCTCTTTCCTGTTAGTCGCCCCATTTATTTCACTCCTTCATTTGCTCGATAGTAGAGGATTCCGTCTTTTTGCACTTCTTCAATATGTCCAGCCGCTAAAAGCACATCAAGCTGTCCGACTGTCTCAGACATTGTCAGAAATAATGCTTCTTCATACAGGCCCGGAAATAGGGTGCGACAAAGATGAAAGGCGGTCATTTCCTTTCGTTGAAGCAGCTGATACATCGTATTTGCCCGTTTTTCCTGTTTTTTAAATCTTTCTTCAATCAATTCGTGATGAGAGGTAATGAGCTGGCCATGCCCTGGATAAATCGCCTGAATGGGCAAATGCAATAAACGCTTGAGTGATGCTTTATATTGAAGCAGCGATTTTTGACGTTCTGTTCCTTTCATTGGCGCTTCCATTAACGGATTGGAAGAAATGGTCGTAAGCAGCAGATCACCGCCGATGAAATTCCCTGTTGTTTCATCTAAAAAAGAAAGATGAGATTGTGCATGTCCCGGTGTCTCCAGCACTTGGAAGTGCTCATGTCCCTTCAAACGATCGCCTTCTTTTATGACGTCATCGACATGTGCCGTACATGAATATGTATAGGACTGCCTCACAATTCTTTCACACTCACCTTGACGAAGCGGCACACCTAACTGCTGAAAAAAATCATTCATAAAATGGATTTGACGCTGTTTAAACGCTTCATCCTGACTAATATAGGGCTCATTCAACTCGTGTCCGATGACACGGACATGAGGTTTCATCAGATCTAAAAGACCGACATGATCTGCATGATGATGTGTCAAAACCACTTGATCAATATCATCTATTGATAAATGATGTTCCTTTAATTGCGTGACAAAGGCATGCTGCGCCTCTTGTGTCATCGGTCCGCAATCGACTAAGGTCACGGCATCGCCTTTTAATACATATACATGGACATCCCCCACCGCAAACGGTGTGGGGATGGATAATTGAATCATTTCTTCTTTCACTTTTATACGTCATCTCCTGATTTTTGACTCATAGATCATCTGAACTCACTCTTCTTTATTCATTGTATCTTGCAAAGGGCAGACTGTCATGCGGTTTAGATGGTCAATTTTTTTATCTCTCCCTATTGACACAAACTTGTCCATCGTTGCATAATGAACAACAAATATAAGATGCGCGATGACAAGGATTAGTAAGCAAAATAACGATGCAAGAGAGTGAGGTCCACCGGCTGTAAGACTTCACCATCCTCTTATTTGCTGAACCTGCCCTTTGAGCTGTTAGGCAAACCTAAACGTTTCCCGCGTTAAGGGACTAGAGCTGAGTATGCATGATTGCATGCTAATTGAGGGTGGTACCGCGAAAAACCTTTCGTCCTTTGCAGACGAGAGGTTTTTTTATTTTCTACAAGGAGGAGCAGCTTATGAGTAAAATTGGATTTATTGGTGCAGGCTCAATGGCCGAGTCTATGATTAAAGGTCTTTTAAAGAGCGGCATTATGTCAAATGAAGATATCATTGTCACAAATAAAACAAATGAAAAACGATTAGAAGAATTAAATGCACGTTATGGAGTCAAAACAGATTTCGCTCGTTCCTTTATTTATGAAGAAGCCGATATGCTGGTGTTTGCTTTAAAACCAAAAGATGCGGAAAGTGGAATTTCTGAAGTAAGGCCCCATTTAAATGGACAGCTGATTATTTCTATTTTAGCGGGCATTTCTATTGAAACCATTCAGCATTATGCTGGCGCAAAAACGGCGGTGGTTCGTGCGATGCCAAATACATCAGCAGCCATACAACAATCAGCTACTGGCATTGCTGTCAGTGATGAAGTCACAGAGGCGCAAAAAGAAAAAGCAGTTCAGCTGTTTGAAACGATCGGTCATGTGACGGTTTTAGATGAATCACAGCTGAATGCGGTCACAGCCATTGCAGGCAGCGGTCCTGCCTTTATTTATCATTTGATTGAAGGAATGGAGCGAGGTGCATCGGAACTTGGGATGGACCAAGAGACAGCGAAATTGCTCATTTGTCAAATGATTGCAGGGGCTGCTAACATGCTGCAAAATAGCGGAAAAGAACCTGCGGAATTGCGCAAAGAAATTACGAGCGAAGGTGGAACGACAGAAGCAGGACTGAATACCCTTGCTTCCTATCAATTTGAAGAAGCGATTGTCGATTGTGTGAAAACAGCGACAAAACGCGCAGCAGAACTAAACGACATGTTTTCAGCGAGTACGTATAAATAATATAGAAAAGCACCTGCCTTGATGACAGGTGCTTTTCATCTATCACTCGATGCTCTCATGGACATGATGGCTTTGATTTGATCGAGGTGATGAATTTCATGTAAAGCAATGGTTTCAGCTAATATTTGGACTGTCATCATCCCTTCTTCAGGATGGAGACCTGAGAAATCCCATGTATCCTTTTCTAATAGTTGTAGTGTTTTGTTTCTGCTCTCTTTTAAGCGCTCGATCAATGCACTGACCTCTTGTGCGGTATACGTTTCATAAGCTCTTCCCTTCACATATATCTCTGGATCATATGATGCGAAAAGCGTGTGCTCATTTGATATTGCCTGCTCTATCCGCTCTGACCAGACTTCTTCTGTATCATACAAATGTCCAACAATTTGTTTAATCGACCACTTGCCTTCCCCAAAAGATTCATCTAATGTAGCCTCATCACATGTCCATAATAACTCCTCAAGCTTACGCAAACTCTCTTGAAGTGATGTCATGATCTCTGTTTTTGTTAGTACTCCTGTTTTCACTCTCACAATCCCCCTTCAAATATATGTAAGTATCATTCTATATCATACTCTATTTCTTTAGACAGAAGGTGATTAAAATCAAAAAGAAAAGCCCTATCATGGCGATAGGGCTTTCACTTAATTCTTTTCTAATAAAGCATGAATTGTTGATTGTAAGAGCGACGGTAAAACGCCAAAAGAGAATGGGACATGCAGCCGTTCTGTCCATTTGTGCGCATCCTTTCCTAATGGACCAACGTTGATGACAGGAACGTTAAGAGCTTCTTTTTCTCCTTGTGGTAACGAGTAGCCTTTTTGGTATAGCGGCATGTTGGCTGTATAATCGTCTATATCTTGATTTTCAAGCTGTAAGTAGCTTAAATCAGATAAACCAGGAAAATATTTGACTTCTTCTACTTCGATTCCATAGATCTCTTTTGCTTCTCTTTGAATCTTCTTTAAGGTCGTTTGAATATGCAGATCGTTTGTTGAAGAAACAGATGGGTAAAATGGCGGACTATAAAACAACACAATCAGTGCTCCATCTTCCTTACAAAGGGTCGTCAGTTCTGATACAATTTTGGTTGAAAAATCACGATCCCCAAGCTCACCCCGGTTGGCAAAGGCGTAGTTGACAATTCGCTCGACCTCCTGCTTGCCGGATCGTTCAGCAGCTTTTTCGTACAGCTCATGATACGTTAACACCGTGATGTTTGTATCGATGGGTGTAAAATGTTTAAAGCGTTGAAATGCAGCGGTTTTCTGTTTGAGATTGGCTTCGATTTGAGCTGCTGCTTGTTTCGCAGTTTCATAGAGGAGCCCGTGAAGCTCTTCACTAGAGCGGTTCATCATCAGCACATTAAATAAAGAAACAGCCGTGTGAGGCGTTTGAACAGAGTAAGCTTCTTTCAAATCCTTTTGCATCAAATTGGTCGGAGGCGGTGTCACTTCACCATCTACTTCCTCACAATAATCACTATTCAGTTCTAACAGCCTGTTTAATTCAGATACCATAAAATTTGCATTTAATCCTGAGAAGGGCTCACCTACATGTGTTTCAATTCCTTTGCAGAAAAATCCCGCAAGTACCTTCCCTATACTACCTGTATAGATGTATTGGTGCGCATCCCCGGGATACTTTTCAAACATCGGCTCACTGTTTAAACACGCGGTATACTCAAGGTCATACGTCTCCTTGATTTCCTTTAGTTTCGGAACAGCCTCCAGCATCCCCTGTGAATTCACTTCTTCATCTGGCACTGTGACGAGCAGAATATTTCCTTCAAACCTCCCTGCCATCGCTCTTTCCAGCATGGAAAGCTGGACAGTCAGGCCTGCTTTCATATCCATGGACCCTCGTCCAAACAGCCAGTCACCTGAAGCTAAATCCTCTCTTGCCCTTTTTGGAAGAAGTGCACTTTTTTGAGAAAAGGACGCCATTAACTCTTCGGGCTTACACGCCATATTTTGAAATTCTCCGTAATCCTCTGTATCGACGACATCAAAATGGCTGAGGAGTAAAACAGTACGTGGCAGCGTACTTCGTTTGACAAGTGCCGTTAAAAAATACCGGCCATCTTTCATTGGATGCAAAGCCAAGTGATCAGGATGCTGCTCAAAATATGGCCGCTCCCTCAGCAAGTAATATAAATATTCCGCTAATGCGACTTCTCCCGTTGTACCAGATATGCTTTCATACTGCATCAGAGCTGTGAGTAGCTCCTTTAGTTCACTTTCCGTTTGCCATTTCATCCGTTTATCCCCCTTTGATGTCCATATCTTTCATTATACAAAATCATGTTCAAAAGCTATATGGTTTGAGCACCTTTTATGACGAATGTTTGAATGACTGTTATAATCGGCTATACCATTCTATGAGGAGGCGAAGGTAATTGGAAACAAAGCTTTTTTCACCTTGGACATTAAAAGGTGTCACACTCAAAAACCGCATCGTCATGTCCCCGATGTGTATGTATTCATCCTATGACCGTGATGGAAAATTACAGCCTTTCCACTTTGCACATTATATTTCCCGTGCGCAAGGTCAGGCCGGATTAATTATGGTCGAGGCAAGTGCTGTTTCACCTGAGGGAAGAATTAGTGATCAGGACCTCGGAATTTGGAGTGATGAGCACATTGAAGGATTTGCCTCATTAAACGAACAAATCAAAGCGTACGGAACAAAGACGGCCATTCAGCTAGCCCATGCAGGACGCAAGGCTGAGCTAGATGGTGACATTCTTGCTCCATCCAGCATTCCATTTGACGAACAATCTAAAACACCTCTTGAGATGTCTATCGATCAAATAAAAGACACCGTTCAGGCGTTTCAAGATGCCGCTGTCCGCGCCAAGAAAGCTGGATTTGACATCATTGAGATTCATGGTGCGCATGGCTATTTGATTAACGAATTTCTCTCACCGCTTGCCAATCACCGGACAGATGAATATGGCGGTTCACCAGAAAATCGTTATCGCTTCTTGAGAGAAGTTGTTGATGCAGTCAATGAAGTGTGGGATGGACCATTATTTATCCGTGTATCCGCTTCTGATTACACAACAAAAGGACTAGATATTGCAGATTATATTGGCATTGCCGCATGGCTGAAAGAGCAAGGAGTCGATCTAATTGATGTGAGCTCAGGCGCTGTGGTGCAAGCCAGTATTAAAACATTCCCCGGCTACCAAGTCACCTTTGCTGAGAAAATAAGAGAAGGTGCCGGCATCCAAACAGCCGCTGTTGGTATGATCACATCTGGTGTACAGGCCGAAGAAATTTTACAAAATCAGCGTGCTGACTTGATCTTTATCGGCAGAGAATTTTTACGGGATCCGTATTTCCCAAAAACAGCCGCTAAAGAGCTTCGTACATCCATCGAAAGCCCGCGCCAATACGATCGCGCTTGGTAACATCTTTAAGCAAAAAGGTGTCTATTTTTTGAAATAGGCATCTTTTTTGTTTTTAAGAGAAACATCTTTGCCTTTTGTGCCGTCTTTTAGCTAAAGAACCACTTAGAGGAGATGGAAGAATGAACTCGGCATTGATTGAAAGAACGTATCATATAGATGGACATCACTTTTATACAAGGCATCGTCAAGGAAAAAAGCAAGCCACCATTATTTTTGAAGCAGGATATGGAATTTCAGGCGATACGTGGGCGAATATCGCTCGTGATATTGACCCAGAGCTTGGTGTTTTCTTATATGACCGTTTAGGTAATGGAAAAAGCAGTAAAAGCAAAGAAGGAAGAACTTTGCATGATCTTGCGGATGATTTAGATACACTCTTGCATCAAGCCAATATTCAGCCGCCATTTCTCATTGTGGCGCACTCATTTGGCTCTCTTGTCAGCCGCTTATGGGCAAGCCGCAGAAAAGAAGATGTTATCGGTATGGTCCTTCTAGACCCAGCAAGTGAGGAGCAAGAACAGGTCATTCTGCCGCTCTTATCAAAGGAAGAACGCACTTCATATATGGCGCAGTTCACAGCAGAATGTACACATGAGGACTTTGAGCAAATGCTGCGTACGATCAAAGAGGAGCAAACGCATTATGGGATGATGCCCCTTCTTGTCATTTCATCAGGCAAAAGCCGCTTGTTTCATCCAGCACATGAAGCTTGGCTCAGGCTTCATAAACGAATGCTCACATTGTCATCCCAAAGCGGATGGATTCAGGCGCAGAACAGCTCGCACTATATTCATCACGATGAACCACATATTGTGCAGCTTGCGATTTATGATGTGTGGTGTGCAGCAAAACAGCCTGTCTCTTATTATCAAACAGCTAACTAAAAACAAAAACTCCTTGACCGGACATCAGTCAAGGAGTTTTTTCATTATACCGTTGGTGCTGATTGACTTTTCTCAGACAGCAACTTTTCAATGCTGACAAGCTGAACGCATAACGTAAAGATGTCAATCGCCTGCTCTAGTTCTTCAAGTGTTGGGAACGTTGGCGCAATACGGATGTTACGATCAAGCGGGTCGTTTCCATAAGGATATGTCGCCCCTGCACCCGTTAGTGTCACACCGGCTTCTTTCGCTTTTTGCACAACAGCTTTTGCACAATGATCGAGTGTATTTAAGCTAATAAAATATCCGCCATTTGGTTTGTGCCACTCAGCGATGCCTGTTCCACCAAGCTTTTCATCAAGGATCGAAAGAACGAGGTCAAATTTCGGCTTAATAATCGCTGCATGCTTTTTCATATGTTCCTTCAATCCTTCTGGATTCTTGAAGAAACGAAGGTGTCTTAATTGATTGATTTTATCTGGCCCAATGGTTTGAACTGATAGCTGCTTTTGAATAAAGCTGACGTTGTCCTGACTAGATGCCATCAGTGCAACACCCGAGCCTGGGAACGTAATTTTAGAAGTAGAGGCGAACATAAACACACGGTTTGCATGTCCTGCTTTGTCTACTGCTTGAAAAATATCTTTTAACGTATCAGGCGTATCTGTTAGATGGTGGACTGCATAGGCATCATCCCAAAAAATACGGAAGTCGTCTGCTTTAGTCTGCATGGAAGCAAGACGGTCAACAACCTCATCTGAATACGTAATGCCGTCAGGGTTACTATATTTCGGTACACACCAAATCCCTTTGATGGCTTCATCTTCTGCAACCAATTTTTCCACCTGATCCATGTCAGGTCCATCCGACTTCATATCTACCGTAATCATCTCTATGTTAAAATGCTCACAAATGGCAAAATGACGATCATATCCTGGGCTTGGTGCAAGGAATTTTACCTTTGGAAGCTCTCCCCAAGGTGTTTTGCTGCCATATACGCCGTGAGTCATAGCACGTGCAATTGTGTCATGCATCATATTCAGACTAGAATTACCGCCAATGATGATTTGTTCTGGCTTCAGATTGAGCACACTTGCAAAAAATCTCTTTGTTTCAGGAAGGCCTGTCAAGCCGCCATAGTTTCGCACATCTGTACCATCCTCAGCTGTCATTGCATCCTTTGATGTCACGACATCGAGCATGCCCATAGATAAATCGAGCTGTTTTGGTGAAGGTTTCCCTCTAGACATGTCTAAGTGTAAGTTTTTACTTTTGTACGTTTCATATTCTTTTTGTCGTGCTGCATATAGGTCATTTAATTCTGCTTCACTTAACGCTGTAAAACCGCTCATCTTTGATTGTGCCTCCCGTATTCTTCATAGTGTAATTCGTCATTTGTTTTTTCTTCACCATTTTACCACTACCTGAAAAAGAGCGTCATCATAAATATCAAAAAAATCACACAACTTTTTTTGACGATTCATCCAATTTTTACAGGGTACGGTCAATAGGAAAAGAAAAGAAATCATGTGCAGCTTCAGTCAGCGGGAATATATCGCGGGCTTCTTTGAGTAATTGTTTCAGTGACTCTTCCCCTTGGTACCGTGCACTAATATGGGTCAAAATCAGTCTTTTTGCGCCTGCTTCCTGCGCTGTTTTTGCTGCCTGTTCTGTCGTACTGTGATAATAATTATAGGCTAGTTCTGCATCTTCTTTCCCAAATGTTGCTTCATGGACTAACACATCCGCATTCTTGGCAAGCCTTGTTATATTCTCGCACAAACGGGTATCTCCTGAAAATGCAACGATTCTCCCTTTTTTAGGGGGTTCCAAATAATCGGTTCCATCAATCATTCTTCCATCTTCGAGTGTAACGGTTTCCCCATTTTTCAACTTCTGATACAAAGGTCCAGGTTTTACACCGATTTTTTTTAGGTCTTCGGCTTTTAGTGCGCCTGGTACATCTTTTTCCACGACCCGATAACCGTAAGCTGGGATCCCATGAGACACTCGTCTTGCTTCTACTTGAAAGGTCTCATCTTCAAAAACGATCCCTTCCTCTATTTCTATGATATGCAGCGGATAAGTCAAATGCGTTTGTGTCGCTGAAAGTGCCGCGTTTACAAAAGCTTTAATGCCGCTTGGACCATATATCGTCAATTCATCCTCTCCGCCTTGAAAGGACCTGCTGCCAAGCAGACCCGGGAGACCATATACATGATCACCGTGCATATGCGTGATAAAGATCTTCTCAATTTTTCTTGGTTTAATCGTTGTATGTAATATTTGATGCTGCGTCGCTTCTCCGCAATCAAAAAGCCACACGGCTTTTCTCTCTTCTAAAAGCTTCAGCGCAGTGCAAGTGACGTTTCTTGTTTTTGCAGGAATGCCTGCACCTGTTCCTAAAAAGAGCAGTTCCATTACGATTTCCTCCTACAGCCGGTATACAATCTCTTCATTCATATAGAATACATGAAGACAGGATAAATGTGAATTCAGCGGAATTTTTGAAAAAAGTCAAACTCGAGCAGAAAAAGTCGAATCAAATGTTTGCTTTACGAACAATGAACCTTTAAAATAAAGAAAATGTACATACATTCTCGGTTTTTACAACAATGCTACGAATAAAGTGAGGTACTTTTCGTGAATACAGAAACTAACTATCCAAAAGCAGTCATTGTCATTTTTGGCGCAACAGGAGACCTTGCAAAACGCAAGCTCTACCCTTCTATACATAGACTTTATCATAGCGGAAAGCTTGGAGATCAATTCGCCGTTGTAGGTGTTGGACGTCGTCCTTGGTCTCATGAAGACCTAAGAGCTGTGGTAAAAGAATCGGTCTCTTCTGATGATGCAGAAGCAAAAGCAGAGGAATTTATTTCTCATTTCTATTACCATGATTTTGATGTCTCAAGCCCTGCTTCCTATCAAGCACTGAACACGCTTCTTTCTGGTCTTGAAGATACATACAGTATCCCGAATAACCGGATGTTCTATTTAGCGATGGCACCAGAATTCTTCGGAACGATTGCGAAGTTTTTAAAAAGTGAAGGCGTATCAGAAACGACTGGATGGTCTCGACTTGTTATTGAAAAACCGTTTGGTCATGACCTGCCTAGTGCCAAAACATTAAATGAAGAGATCCGAGATGCATTTACAGAGGATCAAATTTATCGTATTGACCACTACCTCGGTAAACAGATGGTGCAAAACATTGAGGTGATTCGTTTTGCGAATGCGATCTTTGAACCGCTTTGGACAAACCGCTATATTTCAAACATTCAAATCACATCGAGTGAATCATTAGGTGTCGAAGACCGTGCGAGATATTACGAGAGTTCTGGTGCACTGAGAGATATGGTACAAAACCATATGCTTCAAATGGTTGCACTACTAGCCATGGAGCCACCGATTAAGCTCAATACAGAGGAAATCCGTAGCGAAAAACGGAAAGCATTGCGTGCGCTTCGTCCATTCTCGAAAGATGAAGTGGATCAATTCTTTGTCCGCGGACAGTATGATGCAGGAACGATTGATGGCAATATGGTTCCTTCCTATCTTGAAGAGCAAAATGTGGACCCAAACTCCAACACAGAAACATTCGTTGCAGGAAAACTTCTCATCGATAACTTTAGATGGGCCGGGGTACCATTTTACATTCGTACAGGAAAACGT
The DNA here is from genome assembly GCF_038593395.1 of Bacillus sp. FSL R5-0397. Classification (NCBI taxonomy): domain Bacteria; kingdom Bacillati; phylum Bacillota; class Bacilli; order Caryophanales; family Bacillaceae; genus Bacillus; species Bacillus sp. FSL R5-0397. The sequence goes on from NZ_CP151992.1 coordinate 2,142,353, forward strand.
CTAGAAAAGAAATCCACTCAAATCGTGGTGCAATTTAAAGACATTCCGATGAACCTGTACTACGGAAACGGGAATTCCATGCATCCAAACTTACTGGTGATTCACATTCAGCCAGACGAAGGCATCACCCTTCACCTGAATGCTCGCAAGCTTGATGGCGGAACGTATGCTAAACCAATTAAGCTTGACTATCAAACAAATTACAACGACATCATGAATACACCAGAAGCGTATGAAAAGCTAATTCATGACTGTTTGCTAGGTGACGCAACAAACTTTGCCCACTGGGATGAAGTAGCACTGTCTTGGAACTTTGTTGATCCAATTTCAGAAAAATGGGCTGAAACCAAAACGTTAAAACCAAATTATCCTGCTGGTTCTATGGGACCAAAAGAAGCAGATCAGCTTCTTGAAAAAGATGGATATCACTGGTGGAATATATAAAATCAACAAAAAAAGAGCAGTCTCCCGATTGAGGGGGTTCTGCTCTTTTTTTAAAGTCGTGTTTTCGTAATTTCAACCGTTGAAAAATCAAATTTATCATAGCGATGATGGCTAAAGGAATATTCAAACGGACGGCCTGTGTTTAAATAAGCCACCTGCTCCACTTCTAGCACCGGATCCGTAGGGTCACAGCCTAAATATTGCTGATCAAGCTGATCTGATTTAGCCGCTCTAATTTTTTTGTGCGCTCCTGCTACTTTTAATTGCAGTGTGTTTGTAATGTAGCTATAGATGGAACCCAATAAAACCTCTTCATCTATTCCTTTAATGACATTGACAGGCATAAAGGTTTTTTCTAATACATATGGCTCTTCTTCTACCAAACGGAGCCGAATAATGTCATAGACAGGTGTGCTTGAGTCAATGGATAAATGAGCTGCCACCTCTTCACTTGGAAAATGCACATCAAAGCGAATGATTTGGCTCGTCACGTTTTTATCTGCCATCACTTTCGTGAACCCTTTATTTTCATGACCTGATACGTTGATCGCACCTTGATTTAGTGCTGCCTTCACAATAAATGTGCCATGACCTCTTTTTCTAAAGAGCAGACCTTCCGCCACTAAAAGATCGAGCGCACGCTTCATCGTCATTCTGCTGCATTTAAATTCAGCGGCAAGCGAGTTTTCATCTGGAATGGGTTGATCTTCTGGATAATATGCTGTTCCTATTCTTTTTCTAATTTCTTCTGAAATGAGTTCGTATTTTGTCATCTCACACCACCAACTGACTTGTTTTTTCATATCCTATTATAGCGCTTTCTAGCCTTCCTCTCATTCTACACTAAGCCTAGTGCGCTTAAAAGGTTCGAGCCACTTTCATTTCACCCCTTTCATCTTTACATAAGAAAAATACTTGCCCTTTTCAAGGAAAGAGCAAGTATCTTGATTAGAAACCATTATTCTCTGAAACCGATTGAAACCAATAGCCACTTTTTTTGATGGTACGTTTCCCGTCTTCCTCAAGGTCCACTGAGACAAATCCATAGCGATTTTTATAGGCATTCGACCATGACCAATTATCCATAAACGTCCACAGATGATAGCCTTTTACATGACTTCCTTCTTGAATGGCTTGATGCACCCATTTAAGATGCTCAGAAATAAAATCAATGCGGTAATCGTCATGAATCATTCCTTCTTCATCCTGAAACCGCTCTTCTCCTTCGACACCCATTCCATTTTCAGAAATAAAGCATTCAATATTCCCATAGTCTGTCTGGACTTTTTTCAATATATCGTAAATACCCTTTTCATAGATTTCCCAGCCGCGGTACACATTCATTTTTCTGCCCGGCATTTCAAAAGAATCAAAATAATGATCTGGCATAAATGGTGCATCAGGGTGAGGCATATGTTCCTTTGCTTTCACTCTTCTTGGCTGATAATAGTTGATGCCGAGAAGGTCGATCGTGTTCTCTTGAATGAGTTCAAGGTCTCCTTCCTCCATAGCCGGCATCAATCCTTCTTTCTTTAACACGTCCACTAGCTTTTCAGGGAAATGTCCTTTCACTGCTGGATCTAGGAAGGACCGGTTAAAGAAGGCGTCAGCCATCTCAGCTGCTTCGACATCCCGCGGATTCTGGCTTCGTGGATACGAAGGAGTAAGGTTCAGGATAATGCCTATTTTCCCATCCTGCTTCATCTCTTTATAAGCCGCAATGGCCTTAGCATTTGATAAAATCTCATGAAATCCAACTTGCACTGCCTTTTGGAAATCAACTTCGTTTGGATAATGGAAGCTATACATATATCCACCCTCTACAGGGACAATCGGCTCGTTATGGGTAAACCATTTTTTCACCCGGTCGCCAAATAGCTGAAAACACAATGTCGCATAGCTGACATAATCGTCTACAACCTGCCTGTTTACCCATCCTCCCGTCTCCTGCAACGCCATTGGCATATCAAAATGATACAAGTTCACAAACGGTTCAATGTCATTCGCTATCAGTTCATTGATCACATCATTGTAAAAAGCCACAGCTTCTTCATTAACAGCCCCTTTTCCCTCAGGTAAAAGGCGTGACCATGAAATAGATAGACGAAACGAGTTGTGCCCAATCTCCTTCATGAGGCGGATATCCTCTTTGTATTTACGATAAAATTGTGAGGTTACACCTGGACCGACGCCCTGAAAAAAACGATTCGGCTCTTTTTCAAACCAGTGATCCCAAATGTTCGGTCCCTTTCCATCTCCTGGATAACTGCCTTCTGTTTGCGTAGCAGAGGCAGAAGATCCCCACCAGAAACCTTCTGGAAATGTATATAATTGACTGTTAGTTTCCATCGACATGTATTGAGTCTCCTTCACCTTTGATGTTTGTTTGTTTCGTTTTTTCTGTCGTGACTATTTTTTCATTTTTCACATTCATACGATCAATAAATTTTAGGAACGGGAACCAAATGACAAACACAATCATTAAATTAAACAGCTGAAGCAGACCGCCCGCTAATGAATTTGTTGCCATGACTCCGCTAATAAAGATCGGTACTGTCCAAGGTATATTCACGCCTGTCGGAGGCGGCACAATACCTGCGGCCATCGCAAAATAAGAAATACAAGTAATCACCATTGGCGCCAAAATCCACGGAATGAGAATAAGCGGGTTCATCACAATCGGTAAACCGAAGATAATGGGTTCATTGACGTTAAATAAACCTGGTCCTAAGCCGAGCTTTGCTACTTGTTTCAATTGCTTACTTTTAAGAAAAATTAAAATCGTAAACACAACAGCTAGCGTCATACCGGTTCCACCCATACCCACTGTATAGATTTCGATAAACTGCTTGCTGATGATGTTCGGAACCTCACCTGTTTTTGTGTAGCTTTCTAGATTTTGAATGGACAATGTATTCCAAATCGGGTCCATGACAGAGTTGATAATAATTTGGCCGTGGAGCCCAAAGAACCAAAGAATTTGTATAAAGAAAATAGCGATCAAGGTCGGAATGATACCGCTCCCAAGTCCGACAAGCGGCGCCTGAATCGCATTGTAAATCAAGTCATGCATGTTGGTTTTGAACCCTTGTGTAATGATGATATTGATCAGTAAAAAGGTTGTAAGTGTCAAAGTAGCCGGGATAAGTGCAGCAAAAGACTTAGAAACAGCTGGCGGAACCCCTTGCGGCATATTGATGACAAATTTCTTTTGGACAAAATAGCGATAAATTTCAGCTGACAAAAAGCCTGTGATCATTCCAAGGAACATTCCCTTTGCGCCTAAACGATCGACTGGGATGACGCCTGCAATGGATGCACCGCCCTCTTGTTCTAGTAAAAATGGCGTAAGGAGCAGGAAAGAGGCTAAAGCGATCACACCGCCAAAGACAGCTTCCACATCATAGCTTTTCGATAAATAGTAGCCAATCCCAAATACAACAAACACACTCATAATGCTGATGGTCGCACTAGGTGCAATATTTAGTGCAGACTGAACACCTTCCAGTGCTGTTTGACTCATGATCTTATCTAAAAATGGCAAATTCATTAATACGACCATGATGGAACCAAAAATTGTTAATGGGAACGCAAGCATAAAGGCATCCCTTAATACCCCTAGATAGCGATTGTTGTTCAATCTCCCAGCAATCGGAACCAAAATCGCACTTATTTTATCAAACATTGGTTTCCCCCCTTGTTTACACCCTTTATTGTTTCAGTGATTGCAATATCGGTAAGAGCTCTCCCACAAGCTCTTTTATTGTCATCGTTGACATGAAATGATCTTCGGCATGCATGAGCAGCAAGGAGAATGAAATCGTTTCTCCGCTTGCCTCTTGCTGTACCATTTGAAAATGGATATCATGTGCATTCCGCAAATCATCTTCCGCTTCTTTGAGAAGGTCAGATGCTACTGTTTCATGACCTTCTCTAAATTGTTTAAGAGATTGAAGCAATTTGCTTCGTGCATTTCCGCTGTGTAAGATCAATTGAAAACTGATTTGTTCTTCCGTGAGTCCTTCGAGCGTTTTCTTTTCCATCCTTTAAGATTCCCCCATCAATGAAACCGCTTGTTCATACGCTTTTTGACCATCTGCTAGCCCATACGCCTGCATATCGATGACCTCTACTTCAATCCCATATTTTTGAGCTTCTTTTTGAAGATCCCCTTTTAAAAAGCTCATTTGCGGTCCAATTAATACAACATCGGCATGTGCCATTTCTTTTCTCGCTTGGTCTTGTCCGACTGCCCAAATCTCTGCTTCTTCCCCTATAGACTCAGCATGTGCCTTCATCTTTGTGACTAGTAAACTCGTAGACATACCTGAACTGCATGCTAATAAAATACGTTTCATTTCTCTCACCCCATTGTTGTAATAAAAGCGCTTCCAGTTAATATTATATATTTTTATTTTTAAATGTCTAGACATTTAATTTTATATGTATGTATTTTATTTTAAAAATGACCGTATCAATACTCACATCAAGCTTTCAGAACGAAAGAGATCTCATCCAGATATGAACGAGACCCCTTTTCTTTTAAAAAATACTCTCCGAATGAACCATAAAGTAGCTTCTTCTTCAGAAGACAGTCTTTGAGAACTTTGTTAAAATAAGTGCTAATGACTTAGCTCATTCAAAAATCCAATTTTTCATCCTATAAATCATGAGAAGTAACTGCCCAGAGATGGAAACAGATGCTATTCCCACTCAATTTGATGGATAGGTAAACGTCTTTTGCTGCTACTTTTCGAGTCTATTCATATCTTTGCAATCAAAATTTGGGTAAAGCCTGTAAAAGAAACGAGCATATTTGAATAAGGCGTATAAACGAATAAAAGCGTGTGAATGTTTATACACACGCTTTTCACTAGTCTTCACATGCACATACTAGATCATAATTTGGTGTTGTGTTATCCTCTGGGCCCAGCCCGTGATCATCACGATTATCCTTTTCCTGCTTGGAATCCAGGGTACTTGGTCATACCGCCGTCTACATATAACGTCAACCCTGTCACATAGCTCGCCTCTTTTGATGCAAGCCAGACAGCACATGCTGCCACTTCTTCCGGTTTTCCGATATAACCAATCGGTATCAGCTCAATGACGCCCTTTTTCAATGCTGGATCATCAAATTTTTCGGCATTGATCGGGGTATCAATTGCGCCTGGTGCAATGCTGTTTACGCGAATTTTTTTAGGGGCATATTCTAGTGCCAGCGTTTCCGTCAAAAGCTTGGCGCCTCCTTTACTTGCTGCATAATGGACAAAATGAGGCCACGGAATTTGCTGATGTACCGACGACATATTAATAATCGACCCCTCGATCCCGTGTTCTGTCATATACTTCAATGCATCACGGCACCCTAAAAACATACCTGTTAAATTGGTGGACATCACTTTGTTCCAGTTATCTAGCGTCATTTCAGTTGAAGGAACTTCATTTTCAATTCCTGCATTATTGATCATGACATCAAGACTGCCATATGTATCAACAGCTTGATCAATCATCGCCTTCATATCCTCTTCTTTTGAAACATCCCCTTGAATTTTGACAGCCTGTCCGCCACTTTTTTGAATCTCAGCAATCGTGTCGTCCGGGTTTTCTTTATCTGAGAAATAATTGATCACTACATTGGCTTTTTCTTGTCCAAACCGGCGCGCCATCGCCTGACCTATCCCTGTACCTGCTCCTGTGATGAGAACTGTTTTTCCTTCCAAATCTGGATACATTCGCTTAAACCTCCTATTTTGTAAAACCTAGTAGCACACCGCCTGCGATAATCATCAAGCAGCCTGCAATGACAAAGCTTGTTTTAGATGCTTTCTCTTTTAATAAATAAATACCGCCTAAAGTCGAGATGACAATTCCTGTTTGAGACATGGAAAAACTTACTGCTACGCCAATGAGTGGAATCGCCAAAAGAAGCCCTAGATTTCCTGTCGACCACACAAGACCAGCAATGATATTTCTGAACGTATATTTGCTAAACGGGTCTTGTTTTAGACTAATCGCTAACGATGAAAGCAGCATGCCGACAGATTGCGGAACGAGCGCAGACCAGCCATCTATATGAAACCATCTTAAAATGACGACATATCCGACGTAGCCTACGGTTGAGATGAGCAAAATGATGATTCCCTTTTTAAAATTGCCGCCATCGTTCCCGCCACTCTTTTTTTGACCGAGGGATGTCATGACAACGCCAGCAATAATAAATAAAATGGCACAAGAACCAATAAGTATGACCGTCATGGTCTGCCATTCTTTGAAGACGATGACACCAAATAATGTCGTGCTCACAAGCTGCATACCCGTTGATAAAGGAACAGCCTTTGACACCCCTAAAAAGGCGACACTTGAAAGCTGATTCATTTGCCCAATACTCCAAAAGATCCCAGAGATAACGGAAACCGCAAAAATAAGCGGTGTCAGTTCCGGCATTTTGATCAAATAAGCGCCGATTGAAAACAAAAAAGCGCCGAGGGTAATGCCGAGTGTTTGCTGATAGGCATTCCCGCCAAGTTTGACACTGATGAGAACAATACTTCCCCAAAATATCGCTGGGAGAAGTGCATATAAAATGCCCACTTCTATCCCTACTTTCTGTTCTTTTTTACTTAGCATCCCTCTTTTTCGGATTTTTAGCCGAATAGATGTAAACACAAAAAAGACCTTACCAAAGGTAAGGTCACAGCGTGTAGACAAACCCTCGCATTCGGTGTCAGTCCTGCAAAGGTTTTCTATCACGCTAAAAAGAAGTCAAAGGGCTAAAATCAAGTTCATTTTAGCCCTTTGTCAACAATCTAAGACCTTACCAAGGTAAGGTCTTTTGAGGTTTTATACTTATTTCATCCATTCAGTATGGAAGACGCCTTCTTTATCTGTACGCTCATACGTATGTGCGCCGAAGTAGTCACGCTGTGCTTGAATTAAGTTAGCTGGAAGGACAGCTGTACGATAGCTATCAAAGTAAGCAAGTGCACTTGAGAATGAAGGAACAGGAACACCTTGTTCTACTGCAAGTGAAATCACTTTACGAAGTGATGATTGATAGCTTTCTACGATATCCTTGAAGTAAGGATCAAGCAATAGGTTTTTCAATTCAGGGTTACGGTCATATGCTTCTTTGATTTGCTGCAGGAAGGCTGCACGAATGATACATCCACCGCGGAAGATCATCGCAATTTCACCGTATTTCAAATCCCAGTTATACTCATCAGACGCTGCTTTCATTTGCGCAAAACCTTGTGCATATGAGCAGATTTTACTCATGAAGAGAGCTTTTCTAACAGCTTCAATTAATGCTTGTTTATCTTCAGCTGATTGAGTTGGCTCAGGCCCTTGAATTAATTGACTAGCTTCCACACGCTCATCTTTCATCGCAGAAATAAAACGAGCGAAAACAGACTCCGTAATGATTGGAAGCGGGACACCTAAATCAAGTGAGCTTTGGCTTGTCCATTTTCCAGTTCCTTTTTGGCCAGCTTTATCTAAGATGACATCTACTAGCGGCTGGTTCGTTTCTTCGTCCACTTTTGTGAAAATGTCAGCTGTGATTTCGATTAAGTAGCTGTCAAGTTCGCCTTTATTCCACTCTGAGAATACTTCATGAAGCTCCCCTGCTGATAAACCAGCGACATGCTTCAAGATAAAGTATGATTCAGAGATCAATTGCATGTCTCCGTACTCGATACCGTTATGAACCATTTTGACATAATGTCCTGCTCCATCTGGACCGATATACGTTGTACAAGGCTCACCATCTACTTTCGCAGAGATGGCTTCTAAAATTGGTTTCACTAGCTCGTGCGCTTCTTTTTGACCGCCAGGCATGATAGAAGGACCTTTAAGTGCGCCTTCTTCACCGCCAGAAACACCTGTACCAATGAAGTGAATACCACTTTCCGCAAGCTCTTGGTTACGTCTTTGTGTATCCTTGTAATATGTATTTCCACCATCAATTAAAATGTCACCTTTCTCTAGGTGAGGCAGTAATGATTGAATGGTTGCATCTGTTGCTGCACCCGCTTTTACCATTAAAAGAATTTTACGCGGCGTTTCAAGCGATTGAACAAATTCTTCAATGCTGTATGTGCCTACAACGTTTTTCCCTTGTGATTCTTGAAGAAACTCTTCTGTTTTGCTGCTAGATCTGTTATAAACGGACACGGAGAAACCGCGGCTTTCAATATTTAGGGCAAGGTTTTTTCCCATAACGGCTAGTCCAACGACACCGATTTGTTGTTTTGACATAATTCTGACGTCCCTTCTAACACACTATATTGATTACTGCTGAAATGATGTACCCTTTGAAATTACCACAACATCACCTCTTTTATCAAGTTTTCAGGCTAGTCATTTCCTCTTTCGTCCTGAAAAAAGTCTTTATTAAAACTTGTACCACTTGTTTTGCTCTCTTTTTCCTTAATGGTCACTCCTCTTTGGATGAGTGGTTTACCGTATTTTTCTTTCAGTCCGTCTAAAAGAGATTGGAGAGGTTCGTCTTTTGCATCTTCTGTATAAGAGAATAAATCAAGTTGCTTGACGGCTGATTTTCGTTCCACAAGATCGGTCCCCGTCACGCCTAAAAGTCTTACTGGCTGGTCATTCCAATGCTTTAGGAATAGCTGCTTTGCCGCCTCAAATAGATCTTCCTTTCGATCAGTAGGATTCGTGAGTGTGACGCTCCGTGTGATATTTTTCCAGCTTGCATACCGAATCATAATGAGCAGCCGGTTTGCCATCACTTCTTTTCTTCGTAATCTGGCACTCACCGATTGCGACAGTTTCTCTATTAATGAGACGAGTTCATCTGTATCATCAGAATCGTGAGGAAGAGTGGAAGAATTTCCGACAGATTTAAATTCGTATATTCTTTCTGGGTCGACAATGCCGTCATGCTCTCCGTTTGCCTTTTGCTTTAACCTCGGTCCATTGATGCCTAATAACTCTTTTAGCGCATATTCATTCGCTTTCGCTAAATCTTCAATTGTATGAATTCCGATGGTTTTCAGCTTATCTGCCGTTTTCTGTCCAACCCCATGCATGTCACCTGCAGGGAGCGGCCAGAGCATTGTCGGGACATCTCGTTTACGCAAAATGGTAATGCCCATTGGCTTTTTCCAATTAGACGCCATCTTCGCTAGAAATTTATTTGGTGCAATGCCAATACTCGAAGGAAGCATGAGCTCTTCTACTAGCCTCGTTTGAATATCATGAGCGGTTTTCACGGCATGCTCAGCATAAGGTGTATCGGTTAAATCAATATAGCCTTCATCAATTGAAACGGGTTCAACTAAGTCACTATATTCTCTTAGTATGGTAAACATTTCTTGTGAGGAGCTGCGGTACCGGTCGAAGTTGGGTGTACGCACAATCAGTCCCGGACATAGCCGCTTCGCTTCCCAGAGTGGCATCGGCGGCTTCACCCCGAGTGCTCTTGCCTCGTAGCTGCAGGTCACAACTATCCCTTTGCGTTCTTTTGCATTTCCGCTAATGGCTAAAGGTTTCCCTCTCAAAGAAGGATCATACGCCATTTCTACCGATGCATAAAAACTATTCATATCAATATGAAAAATGATTCGCCCCTTCTTTTGAGAATCAGCCATTCGCTTGCCTCCTTAGGTGATCTACTTTCCTTCACTTCACCGTGATTTCACCTGTTTGTTCCATTAGACATTTCATATGGTGTATAGTACACTGTGAGTAATGAAATGGATGTGATATTCATGATTATTGATACATTCAATGAAGTCTTTTTCCTTGTTGAATTCTTTACGATTATTCTTCCAGCGCTGACCGCCATCGGTATTGCTTTCTTATTAAAAGACTGCCGAATGAACGAGCACCTCGGAGGACATCGTTTAGAAGAGTTGGATGCATCTTGTTTGAATCGAACAGACTTTCTGTTTATCATATATGATCGCATTACAACTTGGATTAGTAAAGTCATTCGAATGAAAAGATCATCAAATGATGATGAAGACCATTCGCTTCCTCTCTCTTATTAGATTTTATTATTGAGGAGGAAACGAATTGAAACGTTTATTGACAATTTGTACGACTTTATTTTTTATGATGGTAGCGTCACCTGCATTTGCTGCAAGTGCGCAAACAAATACAAGCTCTGATGGGTTTTTCCATCATTATTTTGTTCAGCCTTTTTCTGAGTTGATTATCTGGCTTGCGAACTTTTTCCATGATGACTACGGTTTATCTATTATGTTCGTGACATTGATTGTCCGGCTGCTTATTTTCCCACTTTTTGCAAACCAATTTAAAAAGCAGAGAGTGATGCAAGAGAAAATGGCACTCGTTAAACCTCAGATTGACCAAATACAAAGCAAATTGAAAAAAACGAAAGAACCTGAAAAACAAAAAGAACTGCAAATGGAAATGATGAAAGTATATAAAGACAACAATGTGAACCCGCTGGCAATGGGCTGTCTGCCGATGCTGATTCAAATCCCAATTGTTCTTGGCTTTTACTCAGCAATCCGCTCAACACCTGAGATCGCAACACATTCGTTCTTATGGTTTAACTTAGGACAAACTGATCTTTTGGTGGCGATCTTTGCAGGGGCCATGTATTTCTTGCAATTTTATGTCACACAAAAATTCGCAAAGCAATCAGGCACCCAAACAGAAGCCGCACTGAAACAAGCAAAAATCATGGGCATGATTTTCCCAGTCATGATGCTGTTTCTATCAATTAATGCTCCCGCTGCTCTTCCTTTATATTGGATGACAAGTGGACTTTTACTCACCATTCAAACGATTATTTTAAATGTGATGTACCAAAAATCAAAAACAAAAGCTGCGGCAAACGATTCAATTAACCCAGCAGCTGAATAAATGATAGCCCCCTTACCCGAACATGATAAGGGGGCTTTATTTGTCTTCTGTAGAGCGCAACAAATAAAAGATGCGTGAGCTCCGGCACGCAAAATGACCCCTTATCCATGGATAAGGGGCCTTTGTTTATGCTAATTCCTCTTTCAATCGCTCAGGCAATTGATCAAGATCCTCAATTTTCCCTAGAAACTTATTAGGGTCCACTTGTAAAATCATCTTGCTCTCTCTCTCAACGACGCCGAAGAAATATTCAGATGCTTTTGTGTTCATATGAAATGGCTTGATCTCACTTAGCTCGATATCAATGATATCTTTTGCATCAGAAACAAGGCAGCCAATCATTTGATCGTTTAATTCAAATAGTAGAACCTTAGACTGTTCGGTTACATCCAGAGGTTTTCCGTGCAGCATGACACCTGAGTCACTGACTGGAATGACCTCTCCTCTTAACGACATGAGTCCTTTAATCTCTTTTGGAAGGTTCGATACTTCTTGTAAATAAGGGACCTTCTCAATTGAGCGTATATGTTCTACGCTGATACCAAAATCCTCTTGTCCCACTTGGAAAATAATGATCTTTTGCGTGCTCACAGAGTCTCCTGCCTTTACGATGGATTTGTCGTTTCTTCGATAATGGCGAGAACCATTTCAGCTGTCTTGACTAATTCTTCAATCGGCATTTTTTCATTTTTCGTATGAATATCTTCATATCCAACAGCTAGGTTGACGGTCGGGATGCCGTTTCCAGCAATGACGTTTGCATCACTGCCTCCCCCGCTTGTCTGTAGTTCTGAAGGACGGCCAATTTTCGCAGCCGCTTTTTTCGCCACTTCAACGACTTGATCGCCGTGTGAGAATTTAAAGCCTGGATACATGATGTCAATTTGTACATCGGCACTTCCGCCCATTTCTTTAGCGGTTTTTTCAAAGGCTTCTTTCATTTTCGCTACTTGCTCTTCCATTTTTGCCGGTTCTAAAGAACGTGCCTCTGCCAAAATATCCACTTGATCACAGACAATATTCGTTTGTGTTCCGCCTTCAAAGCGGCCGATATTCGCCGTTGTTTCTTCATCAATACGGCCAAGCGGCATGCTCGCGATCGCTTTTGATGCAATCGTAATCGCAGAGACGCCTTTTTCAGGTGCCACACCTGCGTGAGCTGTTTTTCCGTAAATGGTTGCACGTACTTTCGCCTGTGTTGGCGCAGCCACGATGATGGTACCGACCTTGCCATCTGAATCAAGCGCATAACCATATTTTGCTGTCATCAGTTTCGGATCTAACGCTTTTGCTCCTACAAGTCCTGATTCTTCACCAGCTGTAATGACAAATTCAATCTTGCCATGCGGTACATTTTTCTCTTTTAGGACACGGATCGCTTCAAACATTGCAGCAAGCCCTGTTTTATCGTCAGCACCAAGAATGGTTGTGCCATCTGTCTTGACATAACCGTCTTCAATGACTGGCTTAACACCATTACCTGGTACAACTGTATCCATATGAGAAGTAAAATAAATCGTATCTGCCTCTTGATTCCCTTCAAGTGTGCAAATAAGATTGCCTGCTCCATGGCCGGTTGTCTCTTTTGAATCATCTTCAACTACATTAAGCCCTAAACCAGTAAATTTCTCTTTTAGGACTTCAACAATTTTTTCTTCATGTTTCGTTTCTGAATCGATTTGAACAAGTTCTAAAAATTCGTCTAATAAGCGTTTCTCATTGATCATGATGATGTTCCTCCTCTTATAGCGGCATGTTTCCATGCTTTTTTAACGGTCTATCTTCTTCCTTACTGCGAAGCAGGTCAAATGAGCGAATGAGCCGCTCTCTCGTTTCATCTGGCATTAAAATATCGTCGATTAATCCTAATTGTGCTGCCTTCATGACACTAGGTTCATTGTCCACCTCACGCAAAGCAGGATGAACAATTTCGTCTGCAAACGATTTTCCCATGACATCAATTTCTGCCTCTGGCCATGCATACACAAAGTCAGCACCTAAGCCCTTACTATTCATCGCAACGTATGCACCGCCAAACGCCTTTCGCAAAATCACAGTGATCTTTGGAACGGTCGCCTCAGCGTACGCATACAGAAGCTTTGCGCCGTGGCGGATAATGCCTGCATGCTCAGCTTTCTCACCTGGCAAAAATCCAGGAACGTCCACAAGGGTTAAAATGGGAATATGAAATGCATCGCAAAATCGAATAAATCGAGCCGCTTTATCAGCAGCATCTAGGTCAAGGCTTCCTGCCAGCACCTTAGGCTGATTGGCTACAAGACCAATGGAAGACCCTTGTAATCTGGCAAAACCTGTGACGATATTTTTGGAGAAACAACGCTGCGTTTCAAAAAATGAGCCGTGGTCGGTGATCGCTGTCACCACTTGTTTGACATCATAAGTACGTGATGGCTCCTTTGGCAAGATGTTCCCAAGATCGCTCGCATCATGCTTTTGGACCTTACGATGAATGACAGGCCGTCGTTTCGTTGGTATGTACGTTAAAAGCGTTCGAACTGCTTTTAACACGTCTCTCTCATCTTTCCCTGTATAGTGCACATTCCCGCTTGTTTGATGCTGAACTGCTGCACCTCCAAGCCGGTCAGGACAGACCGTCTCCCCTGTTGCTTTTTCTATCACTTTCGGACCAGTTAAAAACATATGAGCTGTTTGCTCCGTCATGAATACAAAATCCGTCAATGCAGGTGAATATACTGCACCTCCCGCACAGGAGCCTAAAATAACGGATATTTGCGGAATTTGACCAGAGTACAGCACATTCCGTTTAAAAATCTGACCGTATCCCTCTAATGATACCACACCCTCTTGAATTCTCGCACCACCTGAGTCTTTTAGACCGATAACAGGCATTTGATTTTTAGCAGCCAAATCCATTAAAGCCGCTATTTTTTTCGCATGCATGTCCCCTAGCGAACCCCCGTACACGGTCGCATCTTGTGCATAAACGCCTACTTGTCTCCCATGAATCAGTCCCGTCCCAGTGACAACGCCATCCCCTAAATGTTCTGAGCGGCAGCCTTTAGCAAATGACTGGATTTCCATAAAGCTGCCTTCATCAAGAAGTTCATGAAGCCGCTGACGAACAGTCAGCTTTCCTTTGTTTCGGTGAGCCGCTGCTCGTTTTTCACCGCCGCCCCTTAAAGCTTTCTGGCGCCATTCAGACAAGTCATTGAACGATTCATGCATCTTCCTGTTTCTCTCCTTTCAAAGGCTCACACAATTCAATTAGCACACCTGACGTTTCTTTTGGTGAAATAAACGCAATGCGCTTTCCGTTCGCACCATTTTGTGCGCCCTTTTGAATGAGCTGTACACCGAGCTCGTCAAGTTGACTGAGATCAGCCTGAATGTCACCTGACTTTAATGCAATATGATGAAGCCCCTCTCCTCTTTTTATTAAAAAGGTATGTAATGTGCTGTGATCCGACATCGGTTCAATCAACTCAATGTGCAGATCACCTAGGGAAGCAAAAGATACTTTGACCCCTTGATTCGGAAGTACTTCTATGTCTGAAAATTCCCAGTTAAACAGATTGGAGAACGTACGTGCTGTTTTTTGAATAGAAAAAACGGCAATGGCTATATGATCGATTTGATTCATCCGTTCACTTCCTTTGTACATCACTTGTCGCCTGCGTAAAAACGAGCTAGAATAAAGAAAGGTGCGCTCGTCGCAAAAACATTTGATTATAGGGGTGCGATATGTCTCAGAAATTCATGAAATTTATGGTATTGCTCATGATTAGCTTACTGTTGATTTCTTCACTTTTAGCAGGAGCGGCAGCCTTTTTATAAAGTGTTGAAAAAAAGCAGACAAGTAGGTGATTCGTTTATTTAACGAATGGCCTGTTTGTCTTTGGCCAGCTTTTCAAATGCATCGCTTGATGTCGTGATCCATACCTTTGTACCAACTGGAAGCTGATCAAATAGCCGTTCTACATCTTGATTATGAAGACGTACACAGCCTGCCGTGATAAATTTCCCTATCGATGTCTCATCACTTGTTCCATGAATGCCATAGGTTCTCCCGTCGGTTCCTCGCGCATCAAATCCAATCCACCTTCGGCCGAGTGGGTTATTCTTCGCGCCACCTTCAATATTTTTTCTTCTGTAATAAGGATCTTTCGCTTTGATCATAATCGTAAATTCACCTTCTGGCGTTAAATCAGCTGTTTTGCCAGTAGAAGCCGGGTAGACTTTTTGAATTTTCCCATGATCAATATACGCAAGCTCGTTCGTTTGTTTATTAATAATGACATACGGATCTCCTGGAAGCGGGTTTTGCCCGAGCGGCCAGATGGGTGAAAGGGACATGGTCAGCACAGTATAAAATAAAAGACGCATAGGCTCCTCCTTTTTCATTAGATTGACCAATGAAGGAGGAACTCATGCGTCTTTATTCTTTCATCCCTTTAAAATAACTTTTCAACACCAAATATTGTTCCATTTCCCCGAGAAAATGAAAGAGTGCGGCTCTAGCTTCAAATTCTTCACGTGTTTGCGGAAGCGGCAGTGCATCAAACTCTTCTTTCATATCAATCAGGCGTCTTAAGAACTTATGCGCCGTGTTCCCTGGGTGAATATGTTCTCGTAAATCTCTAATATATTCTGCAATGATTTGCCCATGCTCCGTTGTAACAGAAATGGACGTAATTTTCGGAAGCACACGCTCAATGATTTCAAATTGCTTTTGTCTCATGTTGAAATAATGATAATACAGATTTTCATGTCTTAAGACATGATTTTCAACATCACGGTATGCAAGAGCTTTCGCTTCTTTAATCAATTGATGCGTCTCTGGTATTTCTTTTCCTGTCCAGTCTTGTTTTCCGGTCATTAAATATTGCTCGATTTCTTCAAAGATTTTCGCAAAATTCGCTTCAATTTGTTCACTGTATTGTTTCAACTTTTTATCAACGCTAGGCATATACAGGTTCATAATGAGTGCGACCCCTACACCAATGGTGATGAGTAAAAGCTCATTCCAGATGAGTTGAAGCGTAATGCCTCCAGACATATACAAATGAAGGATAATCACTGAACTTGTGACAATCCCTTCTTTAATCCGAAGTAAGACCGTTGTTGGAATAAAGACGAGCAGCATCAGTCCAATGACGAAAGGATGATAACCAATTAGATCAAAAAACAAATAAGAAAATAAGATGGCAAGACTGCATGCGGCAAAGCGGGCCCCAGATGCGAGGAGTGACCTTTTTTTCGTCACCTGAATACAAAGGATCGTAATAATGCCGGCAGCTGAATAGTTTTGCAGACCGAGCATTTGTGCAATATAAATGGCTAGAGCTGTTCCTAATGCTGTTTTCAGCGTTCGGTAGCCGATTTTAAACATGATGTGATTCACTCTTTTCTGTCTACTTTTGTGAAATGATGAACTTTTTTTACTTTCCCCATTATAATCAAAAAAAGAAGGAGATGTTAAGTCTCCTCCTCGTTTTTTTCATTATAATATTTTTTGTAAGAAATCTTGAGCACGCTGTGAAGACGGAGATTCAAAGAATTCTACAGGATTTGCATCCTCTACAATTTTCCCATCATCCATAAAGATCACACGGTCTGCTACTTCTTTTGCAAAGCCCATTTCATGTGTGACGATCATCAGCGTCATCCCAGATTGAGCGAGCTCTTTCATGACCTCTAATACTTCCTTTACCATTTCTGGATCAAGAGCAGACGTCGGCTCGTCAAAAAGCATGATGTCTGGTGTCATCGCAAGGGCACGTGCAATGGCGACACGCTGCTTTTGACCACCTGACAGCCGGTTCGGATAATCATCTTTTTTCTCTAAAAGTCCGACCTTTTTTAAAAGATCCTCTGCCTGCTTGATGCTGTCTTCCTTCGATTGGTTCTTCACATTCATTGGCGCATACGTAATATTTTCTAGCACTGTTTTGTGCGGGAATAAGTGAAAATGTTGAAACACCATACCAATATTCTCGCGCACTTTTAGTGCATTTGTTTTTGGATTGGTAATTTCCGTCCCCTGAATCGTAATCACTCCAGAAGTCGGTTTTTCAAGTAAGTTAATACAGCGAAGAAATGTTGATTTTCCTGAACCAGACGGCCCGATGACAGCTACCACTTCGCCTTCTTTAATCGTGGTATCAATCCCTTTCAACACTTCATTTTTACCGAAAGATTTTGTGAGTTTCTCTATTTTAATCATTTGATTTTAACTTCCTTTCCACCGATTTGCCGACGAAGGTAAGAATAAGCACGATGACATAATAGATGAGACCCGCAAAAATAAGCGGTTCAAGATAGTTATAGGTGACGGCACCTGCTTGATAGGCTCGTCTCATGACATCGCCCAGTCCAATGACTGTGACAATCGCTGATTCTTTTGTCAGTGTAATCGTTTCGTTCACTAGTGCTGGGGAAATATTTTTGAATGCTTGCGGAAGCAATAAGTCCTTCATCATTTTAGCATACGGGATACCTAAAGCAACGGCCGCTTCTTTTTGCCCTTTATCAATGGCATTGATTCCCGCACGAATGATCTCAGAAACGTACGCCGCCGAGTTTAGTGAAAAGGCGGCTACAGCTGCCCAGTATTGATCAATTTGAAAGCCGAGCAGCTGCGGAAGACCAAAATAAATAATCAAAAGCTGAAGCACAAGCGGTGTGCCTCGGAAGATTGACGTATAAAAATCGGCAAGCCAGATAAGCGGCTTAAATACACTAATTTTACAGAGCGTTAATAAGATCCCTAAAATAAAACCAAGGAACAGTGATACCACAACAATAGAAAGCGTTACTTTAAGACCTTCTAAAATAAAGGGCATCTGAGGTATTACATCTTTAAAATCCATCATGATATTCTCCTTTTTTCCTACAGATAAAATCAAAGAATAAACAGGAAAAAAGTTCAACACATGTTGAACTTTTCAGCGCTTTCTACTTGATTTTCATGAATGACGCTGATCCTTTTCCTGACTTACTTTTCATCAGCAAACCATTTTTTAATGAGTTTATCAAGTTCGCCATTATCCTTCATTTCTTTTAATGATTTATTGAATTTCGCTGTTAAGTCGCTATTTTTTTTGAATGCAATGGCTGAACCTTCGTTTGAGCTATTCAATCCAAATGCTTGGAAATCTTTTTCCTTTTTCAAGTAGCCAGCCGCTACTTTATCTTCAATAATGGCTGCATCAAAACGGCCTGCTTTAATTTCTTGAATGATATCAGAGATTTTATTACGATCTTCAACCGTTAAGTTATATTTCTTTTGCAATCCGTTTGCTTCATCTTGCTGGATAGAACCTAATTGAACGCCAACCGTTTTGTCTTTTAAATCTTTCTCTGTTTTTATACCGCTAGATTTTTTTGATACAACCAAGTTTTCAGCATTGTAGTAAACATCTGAGAAATCAACTTGTTTTTTACGCTTTTCAGTAGGTGTCATGCCTGCAAGCACAATATCAGCTTTATTTGTTTTAAGAGCTGACACGAGGCTTGCAAAGTCCATATCTTGAATTTCTAGCTTATAGCCGTTCTTTTTCGCTATAGCCGTAGCAAGGTCGACATCAAAACCGATAATTTTATCACCGTCTTTTGATTCAAATGGCGGATAATCTGCTGAAGTCGCCATAATGAGTGTTTTGTCGTCTCCTGATGCGTTTGAATTATTAGAAGAAGTTCCGCATGCTGCTAATGCAGCTGCAAGACCAGCTGTCATAAGTAATAATAACCACTTTTTCATATGATAATGCCTCCTAGTATTTAAAATCATGAGTAGATTTGAATATTTATTCACTATAATGTATTTTAAACACTTTCTTTTTGATATGCAATAGTATTTTGCTAAAATTATTTTGATTCGTATGTCATATAAAACAAAAAAACAGACCGATCAAAAGACCGGACTGTCTCTAAATGATTCATTCAAAAGTAACATGTTACACTTCTTCGCAATACTCATCGAAAGCGGCTTGAAGTTTTGACACCACTTCCATCGGTTCATGTCCTTCGATTTCGTGACGTTCGACCATTTTCATGATTTTCCCGTCTTTTAATAGAGCAAATGATGGTGAAGATGGCGGGAAGCCTTCAAAGTATTCACGTGCTCTTGCGGTTGCTTCTTTGTCCTGTCCAGCAAACACTGTGAGCAATTGATCTGGACGCTTATCGTAATGAACAGAATAACCAGCCGCTGGTCTAGCAATACCGCCGGCACAGCCGCACACTGAATTCACCATGACAAGTGTCGTTCCTTTTTTCGTCAGCGCTTCATCGACTTCTTCAGTTGTTGTCAGTTCCGTATAACCTGCCTGTTTAATCTCTTCTCGTGCTTGTTTCACAATATCATTCATAAATAAATTAAAATCAATATTCATAACCGTCCACTCCTTCTACGTACCAAACCATTTTAACTACATCATATCAAGGAAAACGCCGGCGGGCAAATGTCTTGTTTCGCCCCCTTCACTTTTTTCAAACGTCGTTTATGACCTGTGGAATTGGGGAAAAGTGATAGTAAAGTGATGAAAGGGAGAACTGCGTGATGGCACAATTCAAAAAAGCAATACTCATTTATAACGGAAATGCTGGACAAAAAAACATGGAAAAAACACTAGGTCAAACAGTGCCTCTTCTTTCTTTACATATTGATGAACTCATCCTTAAGCCTACAAAACAGCCGAATGATGCCTATCATTTCTGTCGTGAAATGGATGAGTCGGTTGAATTGCTGATTATACTTGGCGGAGACGGAACCGTCCATGAATGTATGAATGGAATTGGCGGTTTAGAAAAAAGGCCGACTGTAGCGATCTTACCTGGCGGGACGTGCAATGACTTTTCTAGAACGCTGGGCATCCCTCAGCAGATGCCAAAGGCCGCTCAAATGGTGATAGATGGCACTGAAAAAAAGGTCGATTTAATCAAAGCAGAGGATCGATACCTTTTAAATTTTTGGGGGATTGGTCTCATCGCAGATACCTCAAACAATATTAATGATAAAGAAAAAGCTGTCCTCGGAAAAATCAGCTACTTCACGAGCGCTCTTCGAACCCTTCAGCAGACAGAACCTTTCTACGTACGCATTGAAACCGAAGAGGAAAACTGGGAAGAAGAAGCTGTGATTGTCCTTGTCATGAATGGGCACTTTATCGGTACAAATAAAATAGATCTGCCAAATGCTTCAATAGATGATGGAAAAGCCGAAATTTTAATTTGCAGAAATACGAGCTTCTCTGCTTTAAAAGAGATTTTTTCAATGAACCGTGAAGAGCTAGAGGATTTTAAAGGTGACCTGTCTCTTATTCAAGCATCCCGCATTCATATCCATACAAAAGAGGAAATGGATGCAGATACAGATGGTGAAGTATACATGACCGCTCCTTCTTCCCTTGAAGTATTAAAACAGCATTTGACCTTTATTGTTCCACCAGAATAAAAAAGCGCCTGCATCATTTCGATGCGGGCGTTTTTTTGATATAGCGTCTGTATAAATATTCAAGTGCATACCCTAGCAGTGTACCTATCAGAAGGGAAATGCCTAATAAACTATTGGCGACTCCTTTAAATCCTCCTATCATCAACAAGCAATAGGCGATTTGAATGATTGAAACGATCGATATGATGAGCAGTAAGCGTTCAGGATGATTGCGTGATTTGGAAATATACCGAAGAAAAGCGAACGCAATGGCTGTGATAAACATCAGACCGATCGTAAGAAAAGCAAAAAAATCTAGTCCAGACATCTCATCGCTCCTTTCTGATTGATATGGAAATCCCCCTCTCATTGTGAGAAGGGGACATATAAATGAGCTTAATAGACGGACGTCTCTTCGTCAATGCCTTCAAGAATTTGTTTGATTCTTTGCAGGAATCTACCGCATACAAGACCATCGAGTACTCTATGATCTAATGAAAGACAAAGATTCACCATATCTCTTGCGGCAATCATTCCATTTACAATCATCGGGCGCTTTACAATAGATTCTACTTGTAAAATGGCTGCTTGCGGATAGTTAATAATCCCCATTGATTGAACCGAACCAAATGAGCCTGTGTTGTTCACAGTGAAAGTGCCGCCTTCCATGTCACTTTGCTTCAGTTTGCCTTGTCTGACCTTGAAAGCAAGTTCATGAATTTCTTTGGCGATTCCCTTAATCGTTTTCTCATCCGCATCTTTAATCACTGGGACAAAAAGAGCGTCATCTGTCGCAACAGCAATGGAGACATTGATCGCTTTCTTTTGAACAATTTTATCACCAGCCCACATGCTGTTCATTTCAGGGAATTCCTTTAAGGCCTGAGCCACTGCTTTGACAAAGAATGCAAAGAACGTCAAATTAAAGCCTTCTTTTGCTTTGAATTGATCTTTTAGCTGATTTCTTCTTGTCACAAGGTTTGTCACATCCACTTCCATCATCGTCCAGGCATGTGGAATTTCATGCTTGCTTCTTAGCATGTTTGCGGCAATCGCCTGTCTAATCGGCGTGACCGGCAGTTCAACATCTCCAGGCATTGAAGAGATGGAAGGAGCCGCTTTTGCTTGTGACGGCTTTGCAGGTTCTGTTTGACCCGTACCTTCACTCACAGGTGCTGCCGTTTCTTTTACGCCTCCACTTTCGATAAGCTTCAGCAAATCTTTTCTTGTGATTCTGCCGCCAGCTCCCGTTCCTTGAACAGCCGTTAAATCAATTCCGTGTTCATCTGCTAAACGCAGGACTGCCGGAGAGTATCGTTTCTTTTGACTCTGATCCACATTTGTTTGGTCAGGTTCTGGTGCTTCATCTTGCGCAGGCGCCTCTTCTGCTTTCGCACTCTGCTGCGCACTGCCTTCTACTTCAATTTCACAAAACACTTCTCCTACTTGAAGTGTATCACCCTCTGCAGCCGCTAGTTTAGTGATTGTTCCTGTAAAGGATGATGGAACCTCTGCATTTACTTTATCTGTCATGACTTCCGCAATCGGATCGTATTTATTCACATGATCGCCAGGTGAAACGAGCCATTTGCTAATGGTTCCTTCTGTTACACTTTCACCAAGCTGAGGCATTTTCATTTGTTCAGTTGCCACTTTGAAACCCTCCTCTTTCTTAAAACGCCGCTAGTTCTCTCATTTCAGCTTCTACCTTATCCGGATTAACCATGAAGAATTTCTCCATTGTCGGTGCATAAGGCATTGCAGGGATATCAGGTCCTGCTAGACGTTTAATTGGCGCATCTAAATCAAACAAGCAGTGCTCTGAAATGATGGCAGCTACTTCACTCATGATGCTTCCTTCTTTTGTATCTTCTGTTAACAAGAGTACTTTCCCTGTTTTTGATGCCGCTTCAATAATCGCTTCTTGATCCAGCGGGTACACTGTACGTAAATCGAGAATATGAGCAGAAATTCCGTCCTTCGCAAGGCGCTCTGCTGCTTGGAGGGCAAAATGAACACAAAGGCCATATGTAATGACCGTAATGTCATCGCCTTCTCGTTTCACATCCGCTTTTCCAATAGGGAGCGTATAATCCTCTTCAGGCACTTCTCCTTTAATGAGACGGTATGCACGTTTGTGTTCAAAGAACAATACAGGATCTGGATCACGCACTGCGGCTTTTAACAACCCTTTGACATCATAAGGTGTAGAAGGCATCACAATCTTTAAGCCTGGCTGATTGGCAAAAATGGCTTCGACCGATTGTGAATGATAAAGCGCCCCGTGTACGCCGCCCCCGTAAGGAGCACGAATGACCATTGGGCAGCTCCAATCATTATTGGAACGATATCTAATTTTTGCAGCCTCTGAAATGATTTGGTTGATGGCTGGCATAATAAAATCCGCAAATTGCATCTCTGCGATCGGACGCATTCCATACATAGCAGCTCCAATACCTACACCTGCAATCGCTGATTCGGCAAGAGGTGTATCCATGACGCGCGCTTCTCCAAATTGCTCGTAAAGACCCGCTGTTGCTTTAAATACGCCGCCTTTTTTCCCGACATCCTCTCCGAGCACAAACACTTTCGGATCTCGCTCCATTTCTTCTTTCATCGCTAGTGTAATAGCGTCTATATATGACATAACAGGCATTTTTCTTCCCCCTTACTCCGCATACACGTAACGAAGTGCGCTTTCTGCATCGGCATAAGCTGCGTTTTCCGCTTCATCAGTGGCTTCGTTTACGATTTGCATGATTTCTTTTGTCATCTCTTCTTTCATTTCAGAAGTCATGACATTTCCTTCGATTAAGTACGTTTCATATTGAATGAGCGGATCTTTCTTTCTTGCTTCGAGCACTTCTTCTTTTTCTCGATAGCTAGAATCATCGTCATCACTTGAATGCGCAGTTAACCGGTAAGAAATGGTTTCGATCAATGTTGGGCCTTCGCCTCTTGCCGCACGGTCTCTCGCTTCTTTGACCGCTGCATACACTTCAAGCGGATCATTTCCATCAACCGTCACACCAGGCATTCCGTACCCTATTGCACGATCTGAAATACGCTCACATGCCACTTGTTTGTCATACGGGACAGAAATCGCATACTTATTGTTTTCACACATGAAAATAACAGGCAGCTTATGCACCGCAGCAAAGTTGGCGCCTTCGTGGAAGTCTCCTTGGTTTGAAGAGCCTTCACCGAACGTGACAAAGCTAACAAAATTCTTTTGCTCTAGACGCCCGGCAAGTGCGATTCCAACCGCATGAGGAACCTGTGTTGTCACAGGTGATGATCCAGTCACAATTCGGTTTGATCTTTGCCCAAAATGACCTGGCATCTGTCTCCCGCCTGAGTTTGGATCGTCTTTTTTCGCAAAACCAGACATCATTAAATCTTTCGCCGTCATCCCGAATGCAAGGACAACCCCCATATCACGGTAATAAGGTAAAACGTAATCTTCTTCCCTATTGAGGGCAAAAGCGGCACCGACTTGCTGCGCTTCCTGTCCTTGACAAGAGATGACGAATGGAATTTTTCCAGAACGGTTTAACAGCCACATCCGTTCATCAATTTTTCTTGCTAAAAGCATGGTTCTATATATGTCAATCGCTTGTTCATCTGATAATCCTAATTCCTGATGACGCATGTTACTCATCATGTTTCCCTCCTTGATTAAAAATGGATCGCCTTTCCGTCAACAGCCAGTGCTGCCTCGCCAATTGCTTCTGACAAGGTTGGGTGCGGGTGGATCGTCTGCCCCACTTCCCACGGAGTTGCATCTAGTACTTTGGCTAATCCAGCTTCAGATATCATATCTGTTACATGAGGACCAATCATATGAATCCCTAAGATATCATCTGTCTTTTGGTCAGCAATGATTTTGACAAATCCATCAGACTCTCCAAATACAAGCGCTTTTCCGATGGCCATGAAGGGAAACTTCCCAATCTTGACTTCGTAGCCTTGCTCTTTTGCCGCCTGTTCAGTCAGTCCAACACTAGCGGTTTCTGGGTGAGAGTAAACACATTTAGACACGAGCGTTTCATCAAGCGGCTTTGGATCTTGACCAGCCATATGTTCCACTGCAATCATGCCTTCATGTGATGCGACATGCGCCAGCTGAAGACCGCCAATGACATCACCTATTGCGTAAATATGCGACTCTTTCGTTTGATAATGCTCATTCACGACAATGCCTTGCTTTTCTGTCTGGATGTCCGTGTTTTCAAGTCCTATGCCTTCCACGTTTGGCACTCGGCCAACTGAGAGAAGCAGTTTCTCTGCTTCAAACGACTGAGTGTCTCCACCTTGTTCGACTTGGATCTTGACGAGATTCTCGTGCTTTTCGGCAGTATCTGGCAGAACCTTCGCATTTGTCACTAAGGTGATGCCCTTTTTCGTTAAAAGCTTTTCCATTTCTTTAGAAATATCTTGATCCTCTGTTGGCAAAATGCGATCTGCAAATTCGATCACTGTGACTTTTACGCCAAAATCGTTAAGCATGGAAGCCCATTCGATCCCAATCACGCCTCCGCCGACAATCAGCATGGACTGAGGAAGTTCTTGCAGTTCAAGTGCTTCGTCTGATGTAAGGATGTGTGTTCCATCCGCTTCAAGCCCAGGCAGGACGCGCGGTCTTGACCCAGTCGCAATGATGACCTGCTTTGGAATCAGCATTTCATTTTCATCGCCATTCGCCATTTCTACCGAGATGGTGCCTGGCATTGGCGAAAAGATCGAAGGGCCTAGGATACGGCCTATTCCTTCGTATACATCAATTTTCCCTTGTTTCATTAAGTGTTTGACGCCGCCTGCTAATTTGTCGACAATCTCTGTTTTTCTTTTTTGTACGTTGGCAAATTGTAAGGCAATTCCGCTTGCTTCAACGCCAAAATCAGCGGCACGTTTGACCGTTTGATAGACTTCTGCACTTCTAAGAAGCGCTTTAGATGGGATACAGCCTTTATGAAGACATGTTCCACCGAGCTTTGATTTTTCTACGACTGCTGTTTTCAATCCAAGTTGAGAGGCACGAATGGCCGCTACATAGCCGCCTGTGCCTCCACCAAGAATGACGAGGTCATATTCAGTTGCCATGACTTGTCACTCCTTTCTCCGCCTTTTGATCATTTGGGTATTCTTTTGGTGATTCTTCTTCTTTTAAAATGCGAAGCGCCCCTTCTGCTAAGGATTGCAATTCATTTTCACCTGGGTACACAACAACATCTGAAATCCAGTCAATGTATCCTCTAATGCTTGACGTAATTTGTTTGCTGTACGCAAGGCCACCTGTTAACACAATGA
The DNA here is from genome assembly GCF_038593395.1 of Bacillus sp. FSL R5-0397. Lineage (NCBI taxonomy): Bacteria > Bacillati > Bacillota > Bacilli > Caryophanales > Bacillaceae > Bacillus > Bacillus sp. FSL R5-0397. The sequence goes on from NZ_CP151992.1 coordinate 2,168,382, forward strand.
CGTCAACAGCTCCTTTTAAAACCGCACTAGCCGCACCGATTTCTTTAGCAATTTGATAGCACATCGCTTCATAAATAAGCGCCGCACGCTCATCGCCTGCTTCAATCATGCGTTCTACTTTTACTGCATCTGTCGTACCAAGATAGCCCGCAAGACCGCCTTCGCCAATAATACGTTTGAGCATTTCCTCTTGCGAATATTCACCAGAAAAGCATAAATTAACAAGGTCACCTGTTGGAAGAGTACCTGCCCGCTCTGGGCTGAAAGGACCCTCGCCATGAAGACCGTTATTCACATCAATGACTTTTCCTTTTTGATGTACACCAATCGTAATTCCGCCGCCCATATGGGTAATGATCATGTTCAAATCTTCGTAACGCTTTCCAAACGAAGCAGCCGTTTTTCTTGCGACTGCTTTTTGATTTAACGCATGAAAAATGCTTTTCCGCTCAATTGTTGGCAGTCCTGAAATACGAGCAATCGGCTGCAGTTCATCTACGACTACGGGATCAACAATAAAAGCTGGGATGTTAAGGCCAAGTGCAATTTCTCGGGCAATAATTCCGCCTAGATTAGAGGCGTGCTGGCCAGCATACCCTTCTTTTAGATCTTCAACCATTTGCTCATTTACTTCATATGTGCCACCTTCAATCGGACGAAGAAGACCACCGCGTGCGCAAACCGCATCAAACTTTGAGATGTTCATCCCCTGTTCATGCAGTGTTTTCAAAATGGTTTCTTTACGGAATGAAAATTGATCAATGATATGAGGAAACTGCTTGATTTCCTCATCTGTATGTCTTAATGTCGTTTCAAAAATAGATCGTTCATTATGAAACACACCGATTTTTGTTGAAGTAGAGCCAGGATTAATAGTGAGAATACGCCATTCTTTTGTCAGCAAAAACAAAACCTCCGTTTCAACTCATTCATCCATTTAACGACGACTTAAAATATGTTGACCATTTTGCAGGAATTGGCTTCTTGATTTGCGCATTCTTTCAATTCGCTCTTCAGCCAATCGGTCTGCCGCTTTATAAGTTGGAATGGCATCACGGTTAGAGATTTCAATCACTCGCTCAATGTTTTGGTAAATGCCTTCTACTTTTTTCATTGCACGATCTGCATTATAGCCATAAAGCTCATCTGCAACGTTAATCACACCACCTGCATTGATCACATAATCCGGTGCATACACAATGCCCATTTCATGAATAAGATCTCCATGATGTGTTTCTCTCAGCTGGTTATTCGCTGCACCTGCGATGACTTTTGCCTTTAATTTAGGAATCGTCACATCGTTAATGGTTGCACCGAGTGCACATGGTGCGTAAATATCACATTCTTGATCATAAATATCATCAGGGTCTACCGCTTTTGCACCGAAGTCTTCTACAGCTCGCTGAACTGAGTCTTTGTTGATATCAGTAACGATGAGCTGTGCGCCTTCTTCATGCAGGTGTTTACATAGGTTGTAAGCCACGTTTCCAACACCTTGAACGGCAATTGTTTTTCCTTCTAATGAATCTGTACCGAATGCTGCTTTTGCAGCTGCTTTCATCCCTTTATATACACCGTAAGCAGTCACTGGAGATGGATTTCCTGAAGAACCAAATGCAGGAGAGATGCCTGTGACAAAGTCTGTTTCTTCATGGATAAGATCCATATCTTCTACCGTTGTACCGACATCTTCAGCGGTGATATAACGGCCATTTAATCCTTGAATGTAACGGCCAAAAGCACGGAACATTTCTTCATTTTTTTCTTTTCTCGGATCACCAATGATGACCGTTTTACCGCCGCCAAGGTTAAGCCCTGCCGCCGCATTTTTATAAGTCATACCTCTTGCAAGACGCAAGGCATCTTCGATAGCTGCTTCTTCATTTTCATATGTCCACATTCTTGTTCCGCCGAGTGCCGGCCCAAGTGTTGTATCATGAATGGCAATGATGGCTTTTAAACCAGACTGTTCATCCTGACAAAATACAAGCTGTTCATAATCGTATCGTTCCATATATTTAAAAAGTTCCATTTTCTATTCCTCCTAATACTTTCACTTAATTTGATGTACAGATGGCAAGTGCAATTGAATAGAGCTTGCTTTCAGCTGAATCAGACCGACTTGTTAAAGCAATCGGTGCTTTCGCTCCTGCCACCACAGCTCCCACTTTTGCATGAGCAAAATAGATGAGAGATTTATAAAGAATGTTGCCTGCTTCAATGGTTGGCACAAGCAAAATATCTGCATGACCAGCCACATCACTCGTAATATTTTTATGAGAAGCTGCCGTTTGAGAAATGGCATTATCTAAAGCAAGCGGCCCATCAATCAGACAGCCAGAAATTTGACCTCTTCGATTCATTTGCGCAAGGCTTGCAGCTGTGAGCGTCGAATCCATCGCTGGGTTTACGACTTCTACCGCTGATAATACCGCCACTTTGGGCATATCATTTCCGACAGCTTGTGCGACTTGAACGGAATTCACCGTAATTTCTTTCAGCATATTTAAATCAGGCGCAATGTTCATCGCAGAGTCCGTCACATAGATAAAACGGTCAAAGCCCGGTACTTCGAAGGCAGCAACATGTGAAAGGACACTCGCTGTCCGAAGCCCATATTCTTTATTTAGGACAGCTTTTAACAGTACGGCTGTCGGGACATGACCCTTCATGAGAATATCTGCATGATTTTCACTTACTGCCTGAACGGCAATTTTGGCAGATTCTTCGGGTGAATCTGAATGAATAATATCTATCCAGTCTTCATTAATCTCATGCTGTTTGACTAGCTCCTTTAGGTTGCGTTTGTTTCCAACCAGCAGGAAGCGAGCGACTTTTCGTTCGATTGCCATTTTGATGGCATGAAGCACTTCTTCGTCTTCTGCATGAGCCACAGCCGCTGTTTTATTCTGCAGCTGCGAGGCTTTGATAATCAGATCGTCAAGCTTCATACTTGCCCACCTTTCCTTGTGCTCGGTTCCTCTTTTTATATGCAAGTTCCGTGCCAGCTTGAAATGTGTGAAAAATTAGCCTTTTCGCAAAGAAATCATGCAATTCTTTGCAGTTTACGTGCATGTTACTGCATGCTATCTTTTGCAAGCTGATACTTATCCATTTTATAGTAAAGATTTCGAATGCTGATCCCTAACGTTTTCGCTGTTTTTGTGCGATTGAATTGATGTTTTTCAAGGGTTTGTTTGATCAGCTGCGCTTCAAATGCTTCTACTGCATCCGAGAGCGTCTCCCCCTCAAATTGACTAACAGCCAGTTCCTGCTGCTCTTTTTCCTCATGCTCGTCTGACTCCATGAAGGCGATATGCGCTTCATCGATCCATTCTTCTTGCGGATTCAAAAAGATCATCGCTCGTCCAAGCACATTTTCAAGCTCTCTCACGTTGCCTGGCCAGCTATATGATCGAAGTCTATTAAGCGCACGATCTGTTAAGCCGCTGACGTTTCGCCCATAGTCTAAATTGATCTTCTGGATGAGGCGTTTACTTAATGATTCAATATCTTCAAGACGCTGTCTGAGCGGTGGGATCGATATCGGGTATCTGTTCATTCGATAATATAAATCCTCTCTGAACTTTCCTTCTGCCATCGCCTTTTCAATATTGACATTTGTCGCTGTGATCACACGCACATCAACCGGTATCGCTTTCGTTCCGCCTACCCGAACAATTTCTTTTTCCTGCATGACACGCAGCAATTTCGCTTGGGTACTTGGCGTCATTTCACCGATTTCATCTAAAAAGATACTGCCGTGATTGGCTTCTTCAAACAGCCCTTTTTTCCCGCCACGCCTTGCACCAGAAAACGCTCCTTCCTCGTAGCCAAACAGTTCTGACTCTAAAAGAGTTTCTGATAAGGCAGCACAGTTGACACGGACAAAGCGGTTGTACTTGCGATCACTTTCATTGTGAATGGCATGCGCAAACAGCTCTTTCCCAGTACCTGATTCTCCGCGGAGTAAAATGGTTGCCGGCGTTTTTGCGCCCAGCTTTGCCTGCTCAAGTGCGACAAGCATTTGTTCACTTTCTCCAATAATGTCTTCAAATGTGTACTTTGCTTCAAGTGTTCGGATGAGCTGTCTTGCTTTATTTAATTCATTCGTCAATGATTGAATTTCGGATACATCGTGAATGACCCCGACACTGCCTTTTAGAATGCCGTCAACAATAACAGGTGCTACATTGACGATGACATCTTTTTTATTTGGACCAACCTTCATTCTGACGCCTCGAACAGGTCTTCTTGTTTCAAGCACTTTTAAGTGCATGCTTTCCCCTTCGGAAATATCAGCTCCGGCTGGTTTACCCACGACCTCTTTATCCGTTAAACCAGTCATTTTCGTATAAGCACGGTTGATCAAAATACCTTTCCCCTGCTCATCGACAACCGATATGGCTTCATCTGATGATTGAATAATAGCCTCAAGCATCGTTCTTACTTCTTTGAGGTTCGTTACTTCCTCCGCAAGCTCCACCGCATCTGTTATGTCTTTAAAGATCGATAAAGCACCTAACATTCTCCCCGCATCATCAATAATCGGCAGACGGGTGGTCACAATTTGAATTTGCTGATTCAAAAATTGCTTTTGGTTAAATTCCGGCTCCCTTGACCTTAATATATCGGGAAGTTTCGTGTTCGGAATCACTTCTCGAATGTGACGGCCAATCGCATCCTTTTGCGAACACCCCACCATTTTGGCAGCCGATCGATTAAACAGGACCACTTCTTCATCCATATTAATAAAAATCATGCCATCGTTCGTTGCATTAAAAATGCGGTCATGTTTATAGGTTTGTTCCTTCAATATTTGAATGAGCTGTTGTTTCTCTGTCATTAATTCTGAAATGACGTATGCCATCGAGCTTGGCACAATCACAGCATGCTCTGGTTTTTGTTCAATTAATTCTTTCAGTACAGCAGAACTGCCTGTGGTTTCAATGATGATATCAATGTCATCTTTTATGTATTCTTTCCAATCCGTCGTCGTCTCAATTCCATTCTTTTTCGCTTCATCCATCCCCGGTGCCTCGAGATCAAGGTCGGCGATCGCAATGATTTGAACCGTATTTGTTTTCAGCAATGTTTCAAGCAGTGCTGATCCACCTTGTCCTGCACCGACAATCAAGACTCTCTGCATCCCGTTACCCCTTTATATGAAAAATTTTGCACACCATATTTTTCCGTTGCAAAAAATTGCACAACACCTATATTACCACGTTTTCCTTTCTTGACAAAATATTTTTTGAATTAGACAATGGAAGTAAATGACGTTTAAGGGGACATTTGATGGGGAGAATACTGGCATTAGTGATTATTTTAATACCTGGAGCCTTTGCAGCACTTGGCATTAAGCTGCTGCGTGACACTGTTTTCGGCATCATCATTGCACCATTTCCATATTTATGGCTGCAAGGAATTGCAGGGTTGTTATTTTTAGGGGGAGGTCTTTATGTTGTTGCAGGATTTATTTTATATAGGGACCGTAAACGAAATAAAGTAACAACTCGTTTTAAGCAAAGGTAATCATGAAAAAGACCCGCTGTTGATAGCGGGTCTTTATTTCATTTCTTCTCTTATTTTGACGGCTCGATCAGGAAAATCAGTAAAGATTCCATCAACACCCAATCTCAACATATTTTTTATTTGCTTCTCACTGTTTACAGTAAACGGTCTAATCACTTGTTGGTCCGCATGGAGAGCGGCTACTACTTCTTTTGTCACCCCAGCGCCCTTTATATTCGGATGGTAGCCCTTTGCCGGGATTGTTTTTAAATACATGTCCGGCTGATGAATCACATCCATTGTGAGGACCGCCAGTTCAATGTGCGGCATCAGCTTGTGAAAAAGAGCTAAGCTGCCGTGATGAAATGATGAGACAAGCACTCGATCCTCTATTTGAAAGTGCTCAATTTGCTCTTTTACTTTTTCTTCAATCCCTGGATATCGATAAATAGAGTTTTTTAATTCAATGTTGATCATAAAGGATGATCTCTGCGTCACTAGCTCTAATACTTCTTCTAAAAGAGGAATGGAGACCGCACCCGTTTCTTCATAGAAAGAATGACTGGCATCTCCTCTTTTTAACTCTTCATATGTATAGTCTTTCACTAACCCTTTCATATTGGTCGTTCGGTTCAGCTTTTCATCGTGAATGACAGCTAGTCTGCCGTCTTTGGTGAGCTGAACATCAAGCTCAATCCCATCCGCTCCAGAATGGAGTGCGTGCTCAAAGGCAATCATGGTGTTCTCTGGATAGTTTCCTTTAAAGCCTCTATGTGCAAAAATTTTCGTCATATGCCACCTCTAAATATGATGATTACCTATATTATGACGTGTCTTTTTTCGTTTTTCCAGTTTGAGCACATAAAAAAACCTCTTCTAATAAGAGAGAAGAGGTTGACAGGTAAATTCGATCACGTAATCGCTCTGATGGCTTGCTCTGTCGTCTCTGCGTCAAGAGCAAAAAGGGAAGAAACAACTGCGACTGCTGTAACGATTGTTACACCTAACAACAACTTTTTCATAAGATAACCTCCACTTTCTTTTGAAGTATTTGTGCATCGAATTTCTTTTCAAGAAAACGAATGGCATTTTGATAATCATTTCGTTCCTTGAAGTATTTCGATATTTGTTCAGACAAATCCTCAAGCTCCACATATAATCTATTTTTTTCTATGTAGTCTAATTTTTCAGAGAATACGTCTGCTGCTCCACTATTTTCGCACATCAAATCCAAAATTTCAAATTTTACTATATATTCATTATTTTGGATATCACAGCTATATTGAATCCCCTCTTTAATATATTCTTTCGCCTCATGATCTCCTAAATGAACTAAGGCATTTGCGAGAACATATAAAGATTGGATGAAATAATGGCTATTGTCGCGATGAATTTGAATGCTCATCCCTTTTTTGGCGTATTGCGCACTTTTTTCATAATCAGGTTTTGCGTAATAAAGAACCGCTAAATTGTGATAGCACTTCCCAATCAGCACTTCATTGTTAATGCGCTTACTTTTCTCAAGTGCCTCTTGGTACTTTTCCTCAGCTTCATCAAACTGTAGTAAATCAATACAGTTGCTCGCATGTAAAATTAAGCTGTCAATCGCCTGTGCGGTATATTCCTCATGCGCTTTAAACGTATCAATGGCTTTTTTAATATGATTAATGGAAATGAAATTTTGCTTCAGTTCGTAATAAATGGAAGCGACTTTATGATGAAAAGTTCCTACTTCAAGATCTTCATTCACACGTTTTAGCCGCTGCTCAGCAATCTTATAAAAACTAATCGCCTCATCATATTTTTTGACATAGGCAGCATATTGGCCTTTATAAAAGTAAAAATAAAAATTAATAATGTCATCTGCTTTTTCATCCAGCGTTCCGACACTTTTCATAATCTGATTGGCTTTTTCAATATTTCCAAGTAACATTTCATGTCTGCCGTCGACTAGCTGATAATAAAGAAGAACTTCTCGATCCTCATCTGTATTTTTTAGCAAATTCTGAATTTTCTCTTTATAGACAGCAGATTTTTCTAGGTCATTCTGAGAAATGACCCTCGTCCACTTGCTAATTTCGTTCGCAACCTCAGCAGAGTGGATTTTCAGCTTTCCCATAACCTCACCCTCTTCTTTTCATTATTATAGCATAGTAAAAGAATGTGAAAATTATTAAATTCGACAATGGGAATATTCAGTTCAAATGGCACAATCTCTAAGAAGCCAGTGACTTTAAAACGCCAACCAATCAGGTCAATAGAAATAGAACTTTCGATCTCATTTACTTTATTTACTAATTACATAAGACCTTTTCCTCTCATCCTTTTTCTTACGAATGAGCGTTTTCTTCTTCTATAAGCCAATTGATTAGCGTAGCTGATTACCACTATTTTATGTCCTATTCATTTCTTTCATGCTTTATTTTTCATTTTATTCTGAAAATAAAGCGACCCGTTTGTCCAATTTAAACATTAAAGATGATTTTATCAACATAACCATTTTTTAGCAATATTTTACAAAAATAAAAAAACGCCTCATTGAAGAAACGTTTTTTTATGGAAGGTGACTTAGCTTGCTCTATGCTCTAAACGCAGACGATCAGCCACCATGGCAATAAATTCGGAATTGGTCGGTTTGGCTTTTGACATGCTGACTGTGTAACCAAAGAGTGACGAAATGGAGTCAATATTCCCTCTGCTCCAAGCCACTTCAATGGCATGACGAATCGCTCGTTCTACCCTGCTGGCTGTCGTGTTAAATTTCTTTGCAATGTCTGGGTACAACACTTTTGTAATACTGCCGAGTAGTTCAATATCATTGTACACCATCGAAATGGCTTCTCTTAAGTATAAATAGCCTTTAATATGAGCTGGCACGCCAATCTCATGAATAATCGTCGTAATGCTCGCATCTAAGTTCTTACGTTTCGGTTCAGGTTTGCTGCGAAGGACACTGTTTTGGATAGATGAAGATCGATGGCTGACTTGTGTGCCGTTTCCACTGACTTGACGAATATGACCTACGAGGTTTTCCATATCGAATGGTTTCAAAATGAAATAGGATGCGCCCAAATCGACTGCTTTTTTCGTTACGTCTTCTTGTCCGAAAGCCGTCAGCATAATGACACTTGGCTGTTTGGTCATTTCATTGTTTTCACGGAGGCGTTCCAGTACAGCAAGACCGTCTAAATGAGGCATGATAATATCTAAGAGGAGAACGTCGGGCTCTTTATCTTTAAATAATGTCAGACATTCCTGACCATTATACGCCACGCCAAGTACTTCCATATCTTCCTGTCCCTCAATATACTCTGTCAAAAGGCCAACAAGTTCTCGATTGTCATCAGCTACACACACTTTAATTTTCTCCACGTTCTTTCCTCCCCAATGTCGATTCCTTAGTCTTTTGCATTTCTCTTCTGAGTGTTCAATTCGACAAAACCATGCTATCCCCTTTAAAAAAGTTTAATTTTCCGAATAATAGAGCATTATCTAGCTTTTTCTACGTTTTTCTAAATGAATCGACGATTATTGCAATTTGACAACACACTGTTTTTTATTTTGTCGAAAAATCTCTTTTTCCTTATTTTATAACATGATGGAAGAGAAAGAAAGGGTAGAAAAAAACTGCCGGAAGATTCGCGGCAGTTTTCATCAGCTTGCTTTTTTGTTTTTTTGATAAAGATCAATTCCTGCTTCTGACAGCATCCATTCAATGTGTACGCCGTATCCGCTTGTCGGGTCATTGACGAACACGTGAGTGACCGCTCCAATGACTTTGCCATTTTGGATGATCGGACTTCCGCTCATTCCTTGAACGATCCCGCCCGTTTTGCTTAATAAGCGTTCATCTGTTACTTTAAGCACCATTCCTTTTGTTGCCGGGAATTTTTGCGGTGTTGTGCTGACGATTTTAATATCAAATTTCTCTACTTTATCATGGTCCACAACCGTTAATATTTCGGCTGGACCTTCTTTTACTTCATTTGATAATGCGACGGGAAGTGGTTTGTCTGCTACATGATTTTCAAGTTTTTCGGTTAACGTACCAAATATACCGAATGGACTGTTACGTGAAATATCACCTATCGTTTTTCTTTCGGAAGAAAACCTGGCCAATTTTTCTCCAGGGTTGCCTCCTGTCCCTTTTTCAATGGATGTGACAGTTGATCTGACAATTTCACCATTGTCGACCACGATTGGTTTTTTTGTATCCATGTCAGAAATCACATGCCCAAGGGCGCCATATTTTTTAGAAGATGGTTCAAAGAAGGTCATCGTCCCGATTCCTGCTGCGGAATCACGAATATAAAGACCGATTCGATAAGTACCTTCACTTGCATCTTTCGCGGGTGTTAATGTCGTTTGAAAGGTTTTATGGTCTCTTTTTATGAGTAAATGAAGGGTTTCCCCCGTTTTTCCGGCTTTCTGAATAAATGGGGTGAGGTCATTCATCTTCTCCATTTTCTGACCATTGATCTCAATGATCATATCCCCTGATTGAATGCCTGCAGCTTCACCTGGTGATTTTTTGCCGTCTGCTGTTGTGATTTGATGAAAACCGACAACGAGAACTCCGACAGAATGGAGTTTGACGCCAATGGATTGTCCTCCAGGAATGACTTTTAATTCGGGAAGAACATCGACTTTTGTTTTCTTAATAGGAAATCCTTTAAAATCATAAACAATTTCGGCTTTTCCCGCCTTTTGTCCCGTTACTTCAAGTTGATTCTTTTTCTCTGAAAGACTAAAGGCTGGTGAAGAAGCATTGGCTGACGCTTCAATGGACGTATCAATCGAATGCTTCTCGTGTTCAAATACTGCGACAGTTGTTGGAATGCTCATATATTCCTTCACTATGCTCATAAACCCTGTACTTATTAAAGAAACAAGGAGAATCACACCAATGGCTTTTCTCATCTTTTCGGGCATTCATTTTTCACTCTCCTCGCTCCTTACCCACACCAGAACATTAATGTTTTGGCTACATCTTTACTTTTGCCTTCTTAGCGAGGATTTATAACCGACACCTTTAGAAAATGATTGGATAAATTGATAAAAGAAAAAGACGATTTCATGCGTATATACGGCGAATATGAGACAATATAAAAAAGGCAGCTGTTGTTTCAGCTACCCTGTCGTTTTGACATCATTTGCTTGGTGCAGTAATTCTTTTGCATGCTGTTTTGTGAGCTCAGTGACTTCTACACCAGCAATCATTCGGCCAATTTCACTCACTTTTTCATCATCACTGAGTGGTTTGACGTTCGTCATTGTTCTACCAGCTTTAGCGCGTTTTGAAATAAAAAGATGTGTATCAGCCATTGCTGCAACTTGCGGCAGATGGGTAATACAGAGTACTTGTGAGCCTGCTGCTACTTTATAAATTTTTTCAGCAATGGCTTGTGCGACTCTGCCGCTAACACCCGTATCCACTTCATCAAATATAATGGACGTCACTTCTTGTTTCGCTGAGAAAATACTTTTCACTGCCAGCATGACACGTGAAATTTCTCCTCCAGATGCTACTTTTGACAAAGATTTCATCGGTTCACCCGGATTTGTAGAAATGACAAATTGCGCTTGATCTATGCCATTTTTCCCAAGCTGTACGGGTTTTCCATCTAAAAGCGGGTAGTCCGTACTGCCAAAAGGTGCATATCGAATCGTAAAAGCGGTATCAAAAGAAGACTTCTCCATATATAAATCCTTCAATTCAGTTTGAATGTGCTTCGCCAGTTTTTTCGCCCATTTTTTACGGAGCTCTGACACGTTAAGCGCTTCAAGCAATGCATCCCGGCTTATCGCATCAAGTTTGTTTTTAAGTGTCTGCAAATGGCTGTCCCGATTTTGGATTTGGTCTATCTCCTCTTCAATCTTAGCCGCATATTCTAAAATTTCCTCAACGGTTGTGCCGTACTTTCGCTTCAGCTGCTTCATCTCATTTAGCCTAGACTCAATAAAATCAAGACGGGCTGGGTCAAATTCTAATTGGTCAAGCATGCTGCGCATTTGAAAAGTAGAATCTTCTAATAAATAATAGGAGTTTGACACTTGCTCAGAGAGCTTTTTCAGATCGTCGTTGATCTCAGAAACTTGCTCAAGCTCGCTTGAAGCCATTCCAACCCAATCAAGTCCTCCCTGCTCATTACGCAGAGCATTATATGCGTTTTGAAGCGAGGAAAAGATTTTTTCAAAATTGCTGATTTGATGACGTTCCTCTTGAAGCTTCTCATCTTCCCCAGGCTCTAATTGTGCCGCTTCAATCTCTTCCAGCTGAAATTGCAATAAGTCTAACCGATGAACCATTTCCTGTTCATTTTCAGACAGCTGTTTGAGTTTTTGCGCCGTCTTCATATATTGATCATACGCTTCTTGATACTGCGAGAGAGCAGGTGCAATTTCTTCTGCTCCAAATTGATCAAGCAAATGCAAATGATTTTCATCCTCCATTAACAGCTGATTATCGTGCTGGCCATGTATATCAAGCAAAAGCCGGCCAACTTCTCTTAAAAGCGAGATGGTGACAAGCTTCCCATTAATGCGGCAAATGCTTTTCCCGCTTTGATTGATATCACGGCGAAGAATCATCATTTCATCAGATGCATCAATTCCTTGTTCCTCACAAAGGGCAAATACAGGATGATCTGCTGGTACAAGAAAAAGGCCTTCCAGCTCTGCTTTTTTTTCGCCATAACGGACAAATTCGGATGATCCTCTTCCCCCTACGAGAAGTGAGACAGCGTCAATCATGATTGATTTTCCGGCACCTGTTTCCCCTGTTAGAACTGTGAGTCCTTTTTCAAACGAAACCGTTAACTCCTCAATGATTGCAAAGTTTTTAATGGTTAGTTCTGCTAACACTCATTTGACACCTCTTTTTGTAAACCTGATCTCTTTATAGAAGCTCTAAAATTTTGGACGAAACGGTATCCGTATCGTCTGGCGTGCGGCAAATGATTAAGATGGTATCATCCCCACAAATGGTTCCCATAATTTCTTCCCAATCTAAATTATCCATTAAAGCACCGATGGCTTGAGCGTTCCCAGGCATTGTTTTTAGAACGATTAAATGACTGGCAGCATCCATTTTAATAAATGCGTCCATTAAGGAACGCTTTAATTTCGATAGCGGGTTAAACCGCTGATCTGCAGGAAGGCTGTATTTATATGTTCCATTATTTGTTGGCACTTTGACTAAATGTAGTTCTTTGATATCTCTTGATACGGTCGCCTGTGTGATGTTATATCCATCCGCTTTCAAAATATCGACTAATTCGTCTTGTGTTTCGATTTCTTGGCTTGCGATAATTTCTCTAATCTTAATATGTCTTTGACCTTTGTTCATTTTGACCCCCCTAGGCGTTAGAATCTCAGTTTGTCTTTACGTTCTATGTTATATGATGCACACTTCAAAAAACAAGCATTACGTGAGAAACGGTCAATTCTGATCTTTTGACCATGTAAAAAGGAATAATAGCGAGCGATTATTCCTTTCAGCATGTAGACAAACCCTCGCATTCTTTGTCAGTCCTGCGCTCTAGTGCTCACGAATGCCAAATTCGCTCCGCGCCAGTACTCGCCCTTCCTAGGGCTGCAAAGGTTTTCTATCACGCTGAAAAGAAGACAAAGGGCTAAAATCAAGTTCATTTTAGCCCTTTGTCAACAATCTAAAAGGAATAATAGCGAGCTATTATTCCTTTTGTTTCAATAATTCATGTGTCAGCCGGCTCAGGACTGTTTTTCTTTTCTTTCAATACGGCATGGGCTTCTTTGACGACTTTTTCAAGTTCAGATACTGGAAGTGCCGTATTCTCTTCTTGATCGGGATGCAGGACCAAGTGGAGGAGAAATTCGATATTTCCATCTCCGCCTGTAATCGGTGAAAACGAAACATCCTTTACATCATAGCCTTCTTTTGCAGCAAATTGATTCATTTCTTCTAGCACACCAAGATGTACAGAAGGTTCTCGCACAATGCCTTTTTTTCCAACAAGCTCTCTGCCCGCTTCAAACTGCGGCTTCACTAGCGCAATACAGTCGCCGCCTGGGATAAGAATATGCTTTAGTGCAGGAAGAATGAGTTTGAGCGAGATAAATGATACATCAATAGATGCAACCTCTGGTAATCCTTCGGTGAAATCTGCCGGAACAGAATGGCGGAAGTTGGTGCGTTCCATGACAATCACCCGATCATCCTGTCGTAATTTCCACGCAAGCTGATTGTAACCAACATCCACAGCATAGGATTTGACTGCTCCATTTTGGAGTGCGCAATCTGTAAATCCCCCTGTTGATGAGCCGATATCAATTAAAAGCTTTCCTTCAACGGTTAAATCAAATTCTTGAAGTGCCTTTTCGAGCTTTAGCCCACCTCGGCTGACATATTTCAGCGGATTCCCCTTCACAGTCAGCGGGGTATCACGAGCGATTTTTTCTCCTGGCTTATCCAAACGGTTTTCATTTGAGTAAACGATCCCTGCCATAATGGCGCGTTTTGCTTTCTCTCTCGTTTCCATTAGTCCTTGTTCGACTAATAAAACGTCAAGTCGTTCTTTCTTCGATGTCATGATCCAATTCCTTTTCTTGGTGCTGCGGGAAGCAGGTCACGTAATGTTTCAGCAACCTGTGTTTTCGTCAGTCCAATTTCCTCAAGTAGCGCATCGACACTTCCATGCTCAATAAATTCATCTGGAATGCCCATACGTTCTACTTTTATATGAGACGCTTTTTTGTCGTGAATATATTCTAATACGCTGCTGCCAAATCCACCCTGAAGCACCGCTTCTTCTATTGTTAAAATTGGCAAACCTTCAGACAGTATCTCATTTAACATGCCTTCATCAAGAGGCTTAATGAAACGTGCATTGACAACACGGATTGATTTTCCTTCTTTTTGCAGTTCTTCTGCTGCCTGCAGCGCCATTTTAATGGTTGTACCGAATGTTAAAATGACAGCATCTTTCCCGGGACGAAGAACTTCCCAAGAACCAATTGGGATGGTTTTCAGCTGTTCATCCATTTTGACGCCTAGTCCATTTCCACGCGGGAAGCGCATGGCGATTGGACCATCATCATATTGAATGGCTGTGTTGACCATATGCTGTCCTTCATTTTCATCCTTTGGCATCATGAGAACCATATTCGGCATATGACGCATAAAAGCAATGTCAAACACACCTTGATGTGTTTCTCCATCTGCACCGACAAGACCTGCACGGTCAATTCCAATGAACACATTGAGATTTTGACGGCAAATATCATGCAACACTTGGTCATAGGCTCTTTGGAGGAACGTTGAATAAATCGCTAAAAATGGCTTCATGTCCTGTGTAGCAAGTCCGGCTGCCATTGTTGCAGCGTGCTGCTCTGCAATTCCAACATCAAACATTCGCTCAGGGAATTCTTTTGCAAATCCTTCAAGCTTTGAGCCAACGGGCATTGCAGGTGTAATCGCGACAATCCGCTCATCTTCCCGTGCAAGCTTTCTGACGGTTTCACTGACGAGACCACTCCATGACGGTGCAGCTGCTGTCGGTTTTACAAAGTCACCTGTGTCGATTTTGTATGGGCCTGTTCCGTGCCATGTGCCGATCTTATCAGATTCGGCCGGCTTATAGCCTTTTCCTTTTTTCGTGATGACATGAAGGAGAACCGGGCCTTTTGTTTTCTTTGCGTATTCAAGATTCTCAAACAAATCTTCATAGGAATGTCCATCTACTGGTCCTAAGTAAGTAAAGCCCATTTCCTCAAAGAACATACCAGAGACAAGCAAATATTTCAGACTGTCCTTGATACGTTCTGCTGTTGCAGCAAGCTTCCCGCCTACTGCTGGGATACGCTTGAATAAATATTCAAGCTCGTCCTTTACCCATTGGTATTTACCAGCTGTACGTAGTCTGCCAAGCATTGTATGGATCGCACCAACGTTTGGCGCAATACTCATTTCATTGTCGTTTAAGATCACAATCATGTCTTTTTTTTCATCCCCGATATGGTTCAGTGCTTCTAACGCCATACCGCCGGTTAGTGCACCATCGCCGATAATCGGGAGAATGTATTCATCTGTTCCTTTAATGTCACGCGCTGCCGCCATTCCCATTGCACCAGATAATGAGGTTGAACTGTGTCCAGTCTCCCAAACATCATGTTCACTTTCATTTCGTTTGGGGAAACCGCAGAGCCCTTTATATTGACGAAGTGTATCAAACTCGGCGCCTCTTCCAGTTAACAGCTTGTGAACGTAAGACTGATGTCCAACATCCCAAAGAAATTTGTCTTTCGGGCTGTCAAATACTTTGTGAAGTGCAACAGTAAGTTCAACGACACCAAGGTTTGGACCAATGTGCCCACCAGAGTTCGCTAACGACTCAATTAAAAACGTGCGAATGTCCGCACTCAGCTCCTCTAATTCTGCATTTGACATTCCTTTTAAAAACGTTGGATTTTTTATTGATAAAAGATCCAATCAGGATCAACTCGCTTTCAACAAAATTTCTATCTACATATATAATGCCTTATTCCTATGAAAACCAATTCAGGAATAAGAGTTGTCTCATCATGATAAACTGTTTACAGTTTACCACAATTGCTCGAGGACCCTCAAATCTAGGCTGTTTTTAGTGATCTCGTGAGGCAATCAGATCGCATAAATCATGCAGCAAGTTTTGCTCCAACTCAAGATTTGAGACAATTTCTTTCGCACGAGTGATATGTTCATCCAACTTTTCTTTTGCTCCTGAAAGCGTTAATAAAGAAGGATATGTCGACTTTTCATTTGCTGTATCGGAGCCGATCCGCTTTCCTATTTTCTCTTCGCTGCCTTCAAGATCTAAAATATCATCACGGATTTGAAAAGCAATGCCAATATGATAGCTGAATTCTCTCAGCTTTTCGATCTCATCATCAGATGCACCTGCCAGTATCGCACCAGCAACCACACTAAAGGTGAGTAGCTTTCCTGTTTTGCGGGCATGAATCGATTCTAATTCAGAAAGAGAGATTTGTTTCTGTTCTGCTTCCATATCATCAAATTGCCCGCCAACCATTCCGAGTGCACCTGCTGATGTAACAAGTTCATCGATGATTCGAAGCTTTTGATCAGCAGGTACATCGTCAGATAATTGCGATGTAATGAGACGGAAGCTTTCAGTGAGCAGCGCATCACCTGCAAGAACAGCTGTTGCCTCGCCGTATACTTTATGGTTGGTCGGCTTTCCTCTGCGCAGATCATCATCGTCCATACAAGGAAGATCATCATGTATCAAGGAATACGTATGAATCATTTCCACTGCACAACCTACTGGTATACCCTCTTCTTCCCTTTTTCCATACGCATTTAAAAGAGCAAGAACAAGCACAGGACGCAGTCTTTTTCCGCCAGCTTTCAGAGAATAAAGCATAGAAGATTTCAGGTCTTCTGGAATAGACAATTCCTGCACATATGTAAATAAATAGTCTTCAATTGCTTGTTTTCGTGTTGTTAAAAATTCGTTTAAGTTACTTGTCACCAGCATCTGCCTCCTTCACAGAAAAAGGAGCCAGTTCACCGTCCTCTTTTAAAATGAAATCCATTTGCTTTTCAACATGCTGTAATTTTTCATGGCAAAGTTTTGAGAGCGTCATACCCTCTTGGAAATAGTGGATAGCTTGTTCTAGCGGTACATCGCCTTCTTCGAGCTTTCCCACAATCTCTTCAAGTCCTTTCATGGCCTCTTCAAATGTCATTTGTTCTTCTTTTTGTTTATTTGATTCTGTCATGATGATTGCCCTCCTTCTCAATAACCTCACAAATCAGACGTCCATCCTTCATTGTAATCGTCAGTTGATCCTTCGTTTCTACTTGATTCACACTTTTAATGAGCTCATCTTCTTTATAAGCTAAACTATAGCCTCTTTCCATGACTTGAAGCGGATTTAATGCATTTAGTTTACCAAGAACCGATTGGAACTGCGAATGAATTGTTTTCATTTGCACATTCATGCTCCGAACGAGCTGTTCGGTTTCATTGGCATGGCGTTTTTTCGCCTGAAGCAGCTGCTCTTTTGGATGAAGCGGCTTCAGTCTATATGTTTGGCGGTCAAGTTGACTGCGTTTTTGTTCCATTTGTCTTGTCAGCTGTTTTTGAAAACGATCAAATACCATATCGAATTGTTGCTCTTTTTGCTCTTGTAATCGTTTTGGAAATCGGAAAGCATAAGAGGATTGAAGTGCCACAAGACGGTCTTTTGCTTGTGACGTTCGATTTTTTACTGCTCTTGTTAACCGAATGTCGATTGATTTGATTCGTTCAATTAAATCAGCGGTGCTTGGAACAGCTAGTTCTGCTGCTCCTGTTGGTGTGGGTGCTCTCATGTCTGCAGTGAAATCACTAATGGTAAAGTCTGTTTCGTGCCCAACGGCAGAAATGATTGGAATGTCTGATGCGAAGATCGCTCTTGCGACTGCTTCTTCATTAAAGGCCCAAAGTTCTTCAATCGATCCTCCGCCTCTCCCGACAATCAAGACATCACAAAGCTGTTTTTCATTGGCTTCTTTAATCCGTTCCACAATCGAACGCGGAGCATTTTCTCCTTGGACTAATGCCGGAAGCACAATGATCTTGGCCTGCTGATAGCGCCGATTGATCGTGGTAATGACATCTCGAACAGCTGCTCCTGTTGGGGATGTAATGACACCAACAACCTCTGGATATTCAGGAATTGTTTTTTTATAGCGCTCATCAAATAAGCCTTCACTTGCTAGTTTCTTCTTCAGCTCTTCATAGGCAAGATGAAGAGCACCAACACCATCAGGCTGCATTTCTTTTGCATATAATTGATAGCTTCCGCTCGGTTCGTAGACTTGAATTCCGCCACGTACGAACACTTTCATTCCGCTCTTTGGTGAAAAAGGTAGCTTGGACGCGGAGCGCTGGAACATAACAGCTTGCATACGTGCATTTTCGTCCTTTAAGGTGAAATAAACATGACCTCTTGAATGAATCTTCACATTTGATAACTCACCTTTGATCCAAATATCTTCTAAATGAGGGTCAACATCAAATTTTCTTTTTATGTATTTTGTAAGGGCTGTGACCGTCACAAAGGCTTTTTCACTCATGACGTATTCCTCCTCTTCAAAAACGCACATTCATCCACCGGCAGCACGCAGGTGGATGAATGGATCAAGCTTATGATAATGTACGTTTTGCTGATTTAACCGTATTGTGTGCAAGCATCGTAATTGTCATTGGACCCACTCCGCCAGGGACTGGTGTGATGTAAGAAGCTTTTTCTTTTGCTGCTTCAAAGTCAACGTCCCCTACAAGTTTCCCTGTTTCTAGACGATTGACTCCTACATCAATGACAATAGCGCCTTCTTTAATTTGGTCAGCTTTAATAAAGTTTGCTCGACCGACGGCAACAACTAAAATGTCCGCTTTTAACGTATGTTCTGAAATGTTCGCCGTTCTTGAATGACAGTAGGTGACGGTTGCATTTTCGTTTAATAGCAATTGTCCAACTGGTTTGCCGACAATATTGCTTCGTCCTACAACGACCACTTCTTTGCCAGAGAGATCCACACCTGTTTTGTTCAATAATTCAACAATACCTGCTGGTGTGCAAGGGAGGAATGTGTCTTCCCCAAGTAGCATTTTCCCGATATTCAGCGGATGAAAACCATCTACGTCTTTCTCTGGTGAAATGCGTTCAATGACGGCTTTTTCAGAAATATGTTTTGGCAGTGGAAGCTGAACAAGAATTCCGTGGAATTGATCATTCGCATTGTACTGATCAATCATCTTTAGCAATTCCTCTTCTGTTAAAGAAGCATCTAAATGATCAAGCTGGAAATGCATGCCCATGGCTTCTGCTGCTTTTTTCTTCCCGCGTACGTAAGAAAGTGAAGCCGGATCATCACCGATTAGAATAACGGCAAGACCAGGTGTGACTCCTTTTTGTTTTAGCTCTTCTACTTCTTTTGCTAATTGTTCACGCTTTTCTTTTGCTGTTTCTTTCCCATCGATGATTGTTGCTGTCATGTCGAATCCTCCTATTGCTGCTTTAGGTCGTTTTTAATGTTTGAAAGTACACCATTTACAAATTTCGGCGCCTTATCGTCACCGAACAATTTAGCCAGTTCAATGGCTTCATTCATTGAAACACTCACCGGGATATCTTCTTGATATACCATTTCGTACACAGACAGCCTTAAAATGGCTCTGTCTACGTTCGCAATACGATCAAGTTTCCAATTCACAAGATGCTGTGAAATCATGTCATCGAGCTTGTCCTTTTGTTCGAGCACACCGAAAACCAGTTCCTCGAAAAAAGGATCTGATTCTTGTTCATCCAGCGCATGTGTAATGGCCTCTTTCGGATCAATATTGCTGACATCAATTTGAAATAATGTTTGTAGCGCCTTTTCTCTTGCAGTTCTTCTTTTCATTATTTACTCCTTTAACCACTTTATCCGCTTGTCGTTAAGCCATACAGAGATCATAACATATTTTGACCGCAGTCGCACCAAGATCCATGCGAGCTGTGACGAAAAACGAATCACTCCATGCGTGACGTAATCATCATGTGGAATTTTCCCAAAAATGGGCTTTAAAAAACCAAAGAGGCAATGCCTCCTTGGTTTCACTTCAACCCTTTTTACATTTCTTGATCAACTTCAGCTTCAGCTGTTTTTGTATCAAATTGAATGCCAACGACATGAATGTTAATTTCATTAATCGTTAAGGCCGTCATGTTTAAAAGGGTTTGACGGATATTTTCTTGAACAGCAGTGGATACCTTTGGAATGGATAGGCCAAATTCAACCACACAATACACATCAATTGTGATGCCTTCATCAGAGACATCTACTTTCACACCTTTACGGTGATTTTTCTTCCCAAAGCGTTCTGCCACATCAGCAGCGAAGTTGCCGCGCATTTCCGCAATTCCTTCGACCTCTGATGCAGCGATCCCAGCAATGACTTCAATCACTTCTGGCGCAATTTGCACTTTTCCCAATTGATCTTCATCAAGGTTCATTTCAAGCAAATTGTTTTCTGACACGATCATTCACCTCCGAAAGCTGTTATTATTTCATAATTTGATACGTTTCTAAAAACTTCGTATTAAAATTACCGCTCACAAATGTTTCGTGCTCTAGTAATCTGAGGTGGAATGGAATCGTTGTGTAGACTCCTTCAATGACGAATTCTTGAAGCGCACGTTTCATTCTTGCAATTGCTTCTTCTCTCGTTTTACCATATGTGATCACTTTCGCAATCATACTATCGTAATATGGCGGAATCACATAACCAGGGTAAGCGGCAGAATCAATACGTACTCCTAAACCGCCTGGCGGAAGGTACATTTTAATTTCACCAGCAGAAGGCATGAAATTTTTCTCAGGGTTCTCTGCGTTAATACGACATTCAATCGCCCAGCCTTCGTATACGACATCCTCTTGCGTAAGGGAAAGCTTTTCACCTGAAGCTACTTTGATCTGTTCTTTGATCAAATCAACACCAGTAACCATTTCCGTTACAGGATGCTCTACTTGGATACGTGTATTCATTTCCATGAAGTAAAACTTCTCTTCATTATAATCGTAAATGAATTCAACCGTTCCGGCACCTGTGTATTCAACAGCTTCGGCTGCTTTTACGGCAGCTTCACCCATTTGCTCACGAATATCTGCATTTAGTGCAGGTGATGGCGTTTCTTCCAGAAGCTTTTGCATTCTTCTTTGGATAGAACAATCACGTTCACCTAAGTGAATGGTATTCCCATGCTGATCAGCAAGGACTTGAATTTCAACGTGTCTAAAGTCTTCAATGAATTTCTCCAAATAGACACCTGGGTTCCCGAAGTTTTGTGCTGCTTCCTGCTGCGTAATGGTGACACCGTTAATGAGCTCTTCTTCTGTGCGAGCCACACGGATACCTTTACCACCACCGCCTGCAGTTGCTTTAATAATGACAGGATACCCAATACTAGCTGCTGTTGAAACAGCATCATCAAGATCTTTTACAATTCCTTGAGAACCAGGGACAATTGGAACTCCAGCTTGCTTCATTGTTTCTCTTGCCACATCTTTCGTTCCCATTTTGGAAATTGCTGACGCAGTTGGTCCAACAAAGATGACATTACATTCCTCGCAAAGCTCTGCAAAGTCTGCATTTTCAGCAAGGAAACCATATCCTGGATGGATGGCATCTGTACCTGTTAGTTTTGCGACACTGACAATATTTGTCACATTTAAATAACTATCTTTTGAAGCAGTCGGTCCGATGCAATATGCTTCATCAGCCATTTGAACATGCAGCGCATCACGATCCGCTTCAGAAAATACCGCAACTGTTTCAATTCCAAGCTCTTTACAAGCACGGATGATTCTAACTGCGATTTCTCCTCTGTTTGCAATTAATAGCTTTTTAATCATGATCGTACTCCTTACTCTGCTTTCACTAGAAAGAGGGGTTGTCCGAATTCTACAAGCTGACCGTTTTCAGCTAATACTTCGACGATTTCGCCTTTTACTTCTGCTTCTATTTCATTAAACAGTTTCATCGCTTCAACGATACATACAACTGAGTTTTCCTTCACTTTAGAACCTGTTGTCACATATGGATCTGCTTCTGGTGAAGAAGAAGCGTAAAATGTGCCAACCATTGGGGATGTGATTTTATGCAGGTTTTCAGACGCGGCTCCCTCTTGTGCAGGGGCTTCGGTCTGAGCTGGAGCTTGTGCTTTAGGAGCTTGTTGAGCTGGAGCTGCTTGGACAGGAGCCACTGGTGCTTGTGCCGCAACTTGCTGAACGACTTCTTTATTTTTCTTTAACTTGATTTTTGCACCTTCATTTTCGTACGTAAATTCATCAATTGTTGATTCGTCAATTAATTTAATCAGTTCATGAATCTCTTCAATTTTTAACATGGATTTGCACCCCTATGTATGGATTTATCTTTTTTTATAGGCTAGTACTAAAAGTACATACTATAACCATCTTACAGGAGGATTTCGTTGAATTCAACTATTAATGTGATGAGACACCTCGCGCAAGCACCTGAAAAAGGGCGTCAACCCGCATGAAAAAACGCCCTTTTCAGAAAAGGGCGCTTGTGCATTTTTTATTGATTCGATGGCTCAAAAGTGACGGCTACGTTATCAAGCCCTCTCATTTCTTTTGTGACCAAATCAATAATATCTGCTGCTTGGGACTTTGATTTTTTATCAGAACGAACCGTGATGTTCACTTTATCTCCTTCTGCACTGACGAGCGCATCTTTATACCCTTTTGTTTTGATTAATGTCTCCAGCTGACGCTCTGTTCCTTCGGCCTCACTAAGCGCTGTCATTTGATCATAAGCTTCACTTTTTTCTTGCGCTGTTGCATCATCGCTAGACACGATTTCGTTATACTCTTCACGCTGCTTGCTGCGCTTATCTTCAAGTTCAAGTCTGTAGGTTGTGAAAAGTTCATCGTCGGTCTGCTCTGAAACAGCCTTTCCTTCTTCTCCACTTGTTTCAACATCTTCTTGTTTCGCATTGGTTTCTTTGTCAGTTGATTTCTCTTCTGCGTTCTTTTCGGTTCCTTTATCAGTCCCTTTTTCTGGCTCAGCCTTTTTCTCTTCCATTCCTTTTGATTTTGTATCTTCTACTGTCACAGCATTCTCACCTTGTGGGGACATGATATAGTACACACTTAATACGACAACTAAACTTAGCATCGTTAATAGCCAAACCGTTTGTTTTTTTAACATCATTCCGAATCCTCCTTGATTTTTTTAGGGGCAACAGCCACTCTATGGCTCGGTACATCAAGCACTCGTGTAACCGCTTCAATGATGGTTTTCTTTATTTGAACGTTGTCTACTCCTTGAGCAACAACGAGGACACCTCGAATGTCTGGCTTTTTCGTTTGGACAACAACAGGTGTTTCTTCATTGCCATTTTTAATAATGACAACCTCTTCTTCTTTTGTTTGATCCGTGACACTTCGCACGCCGCCTTCTTTGTCTGTTTCCTCGGTCGTAGTGCTTTTATTGGATTTGTTTTTTTCAAACACTTTTAAAGAAGTTGCGTCTACATTTACCACGATGGAAACATCCTCAACACCAATGATCGTTTCTAAAATCTCTTTCAGCTGATTTTCGTATTCTTGTTCAACATCCTCTATCGAGTTGTTTGACTTACCTGAAGAGGATGGTTTGAACACCGCCTGCTCTTCTGAGGATGTTTTTTTAGACGCAGGAACAGCAGCCTCTTGTTTGCTTGATGGCGGTGACAGAATTTGACTGACTAACATGAATGACACGCCGATGATGAAGACAAGCAGTAAGTAATGGTGCTTCGTTAATTTTGGTTTCCCTTCACCTTTTTCAGGTGCTTGGAACATTGATTTCAGTTTTTGTCTCCAGTCCTTGTTATTCATGATCTGCTGCGTCACCTCCCTCAATGTTGAGCGCAATGTGTTCAGGCCGTGTATTCCATACATCTGCAAGCGTCTCTTTCACCCTCGCCATCTCTTTTGCTGACGTCTCGGCGCTTTCCTCCTTTTGCCTGGAGAGATCAATGTCGACCTTTGCCACCGTTTCTACAGCATCACCTGTGAGCGGGACAAGGACTGCTTTGATGCGAAATTGATCTGCCTCCATATTTTGATCAAGGTGCTCCTCATCTGCCAACACTTCTACGTGTTTCATTTCATAGCTCTCCTTCTCCAGTGGCTCCTTTGCGCTTTTTTCTAGTTGGACAGCCATTTGCTTTAAAATATATGCACGCTGTGAAGCTTGTATTTCTTTTTTTTCTAAATTCATCTGATTTTTTATTTCTTCTGATTGCGCTTGGTCCTTCCCTTTCATGATTTCTGAGAAAATTTGGTCCGGATCTGCCCGGAATAACGCAAAGATCGGATTGAGCATCACGACAATTAACAATAAGCTGACGACCATTTTTGCATACTTCTGCATGCTTGAATTGGGAAGCAAAAGATCAATCACAATCGCAAATAAAATAAATAGGATAATACTTGTGATCCATTCTGTGAGAAAACTCAAATGGTGTCCCCTCCTTACTTCATCATCATGGTGAGGTTGCCAGCTGTGATGATAACGGTAATGCTTAAAAAGAACATAAGCGATACAACAGCTAATGCAGCAAATATATAAAGAACACTTTTTGAAATGACATCAAGGCAGCTAATAATTGGCCCGCCCCCTAAAGGCTGAAGAATCGCAGCGGCCAGTTTATAAATCAGAGCAAGCGACAGCACTTTAATCGCTGGGAAAGCCGCAATTGAAATCAAAATGGCAACGCCTACAAGGCCAACCGTATTTTTCAGCAGCACAGAGGCGCTGATAACGGTATCTGTCGCATCAGTAAACATTCTGCCAAGGACAGGGATGAAATTTCCGGTAATAAACTTGGCTGTGCGAAGAGCGATTCCATCAGTGATAGCAGCAGATGCCCCCTGTACAGAAATGACGCCGAGGAATACAGTTAAAAAAACAGCGAGCCCGCCAATGGCGACATTTCTTAACAGCTGGGCAAGCTGGGTCACTTTGTATTGTTCGGTCAATGTACTGACTATGCTCAAGATCGCTGATAAAAAGATGAGCGGAAGAACGACATATTGAATAAAAACACCGCTCGTGTTCATTAAAAACAAAATCACAGGATGAAAGAATCCGGCTGAGACAAGCCCGCCTGATGAGGCAATAAGTGCTAATAAAAGAGGAATAAGAGCAAGAATAAAACTAGTCATCGTTTGAATGGCTTCTGTTGCATAAGAGATCGCAACATGAAAACTGTTTAATGCAATAATGATAAGCACCATATAAACAAGAGCGTATGCAACTTTACTAACAGTGCTTTGTTCAAACGCATTTTGCAAAAGCTGCAAAAGCGAACAAAAGATGGTAAGTAATATAAGTGTGCCTAAGAGCTTTCCATTGGCAATCAGCTCATGAAACAGATAATGAACAAAAGCCTTCAGCCACGTTTGGGGAGACAGCTCTTTATCGCCATCGATCATTTCCTTCACAGTACCTTTTTGGCTTTCAGGCAGAAAGCCGCCATACTCGTCCAATATCGTTTCCCAAAAGTCACTGATAGAATGAAGCTCTAAGGCATCAGCCTGTCCACCCGCAACTTCTTCTGCGACCGGTTCTTCACTTGATAAAGGCACACTTTCTTCTGCACCTGCATACGGAACGATCATCCAAAAGAACATCATAAACCCCAGCACAGCTGTCACCCGTTTCATCATCATCACCTCTTTTCCATCAAGTCATGGACGGGATCATACCTAGGATCGTCTCAATGATGACCGTTAAAATCGGTACCGCCATGACCAAAATAAGAATCTTGCCGCCAAGCTCTATTTTTGAAGCGATGGCGCCTTGCCCCGCATCCTTTGTGAGCTGGGCACCAAATTCTGCAATATAGGCAATGCCAATGATTTTCAAAATGGTTTCAACGTATTTCATATTGACGCCTGCACTTGCTGCAATTTTTTCAATCATGGAGATAATGGCATAGATTTGATCGATTAAATAAAGGAAAATGACACACCCAGTAAACACAACAAGCATAAAGGCGAAGGTTGGCTTTTGTTCTTTGACGATTAATGCTAGAAAAGTAGCGATTAAACCAAGTCCAACAATTTGAATAATTTCGATTTGTAAGCCCTCCCCTATCCTTGAAATAGAAATACGGCTTTAATCTTCTTAAACAAATCATCCACAATGGTAGCAACCATAAATAAAATGTAGATAAATCCAAGCAGTGTCACCCACTGTGCGTACTCTTTTTTCCCCATTTGATCTAAAATCGTATGGAGAAAAGCCACGACGATACCCACTCCCGCAATTTGGAAAATGACGTTTACATCAACGCCCATGCTCTCGACTCCCTTCCTCTCACATCAATAACAGAATCAGTAGTAACCCACTTAGAAAACCAAGACTTCTCACCATTTTTTCATTTTTCGCTTGGGCAACTTCAGCTTCTTTCTCCTCTGATTCCAAATGGCCTAAAGCTAGCTTGATATATTTTTGCTGAGCCGTCACATCATGCTGACCAAGGGTTTCTCCAAAGTGCTTCAGCGCCTCATATTCGCCTTTTTTTAATACGGTTTTTTTCCATACATCCTCTAGACTTTCATTCCATGCATGCCTCGCAGAAAAGGTTCCGACGTTGAGTTTTTCTGCAAATTGTTCAAATAGCCGATTCACAGGCGGTCCTACTTGGGACGCAATTTGGTCAGCAGCTCTAGCTAAAGGTGTTTGACCATACATAATTTCAGCTTCAAGAGATTGGAGTGCAAACCGGAGCTGGCGGATTTGCTTTGGCCGATCACTGTACCGCTTCGCAAACTCGAATCCTCCCCATGTCGTAGCCGCAACAATGAAAATAGCACCAATAAGCTTTAACATACGTCCACTCCCCGCCTCCGCTTCAGCTCTTGTCCCTCTTGGTCAAATATCCGTCCGATCGTGCCAGGCCCTTTTTCTCTATTTAATTCCACATATCGATCAAACACACGAAGCTGCCATAACGGTTCAAATGATGGCCGTTTAGATAAGTCTTCAAGAGAATACCCATGAGCTGAGACGATAATGGTGACTCCAGCATGGATTGCTTCTAACAGTGCCTGTACATCTTCACTTTTTCCGATTTCATCGACAATGATGACTTCTGGGCTCATGGATCTGATCATCATCATTAACCCTTCAGCCTTTGGGCACGCATCAAGTACATCAATCCGGTGCCCAAAAGAATGCTGCGGCACTCCTCTTATACAACCTGCGATTTCAGAGCGTTCATCTACAATCCCTGTTTTTCTAGGAGAAATGGCTGTTGTTCCTGTACTGACAAGACGTGCTAGATCACGCAGCAATGTCGTTTTCCCGGTTTGCGGCGGACCTATAATCAGTGTGTTACACCAATGTTTTTCATATAAATAAGGGAGAAACGGCAGAGCAATTCCGATCTTCTCTTTTGCGATGCGAATATTAAATGAAGAAATATCTCTTAAACCTTTGACGAATCCATTTTCGACGATGACCTTTCCAGCAAGCCCAACCCGATGTCCGCCAGATATGGTGATATAGCCCTGTTTTAACTCTTCCTCAAGTGTGTACATACTGTAATTACTGAGCCTGCCTAATAACTGAGCCGCATCTTCACCTGTTGTATAATAGGAAAGAAAGCGGGGTTTTCCTCCTTGCATCAGCTCAATTGGGCGATCGGTGCGAATGCGGATTTCTTCTATTTGCGCCCACTCTGCTTCTTTTAACATGCTGAGTTCTTGTCCAATTGAGTGCGGGAGAATATCCAACAAACTCCGCAACGAATTCCCCTCCTTTTTTTCTTCTCTAAAATGTATGATGCATGCCGTTAATTATGCCAAGCCATTTCACTTATAAATTCCAACAAGAATAAATACGACACCAATGAAAATAAACACAAGCTTCGCATAGGATAACTGCCCTGCAATTTGGTAGATTCCAATCGTCATCGTAATAATAAAAATGAGCGGCCCGATGATCGCTAATATACTATTGATGACAACCGCTTTACGCACATCATTTGTCACTAAAATGAGGATGGCGGCCGTCAGTTCAATCGCGGCAGATAAAAACCTCATCCCTGCCATGGCAGCGACTGATGGGTGTATACCCGGGAGAAATTGTTTCATATAGAACCTCCAGCTTTTTTTACACTATATGCTTCACTAGCTAGAAGTAGTCTTGTTTTTCAAAAGGAAGAGAGATGGATGAGAGAATAGAGTAAGGGGTGTCATAACGAGGCGTCCTATTTTTCCAAATAAAAAAAGACTGTAAACACGAGGTTTACAGTCTCTCTCCGTTCATTACGCTCTTGAAACGTATGAACCGTCAGATGTATTGATCACTAGTTTATCACCTTGGTTCACAAAGAAAGGAACGTTCACGATTAAACCAGTTTCTGTTTTTGCAGGTTTTGATCCACCTGATGTCGTATCACCTTTAATACCAGGCTCTGTTTCTACTACTTCTAGTTCTACAGTGTTTGGAAGTTCTACTCCAAGTGTTTCATCACCGTACATGACGATTTGAACCGACATATTTTCAAGCAAATATTTCAGCTCATCTTTGATTTGCGCTTCGCTTAGTTCAAGTTGTTCGTATGAACTTGTATCCATGAATACATGCTGATCGCCATTTGCATATAAATACTGCATTGTTTTTGTTTCAATTTGAGCTTTCGCTACTTTTTCACCTGCACGGAATGTTTTCTCTTGAATCGCACCTGTACGCAGGTTACGCAGTTTCGAACGGACAAACGCTGCGCCTTTTCCTGGTTTTACATGTTGGAAATCCACTACACGCCAAATACCGCCGTCCACTTCAATTGTCAGGCCTGTACGAAAATCGTTTACTGAAATCATTTTGTCATCCTCCTACATTTCACCATCATAATATGATAAGTTCTTTCGGTGAGTGGGTCAATCGTTTATTGCCGTCAGCTGTCAGGACAATATCATCCTCAATTCTCACGCCGCCGACATCCGGCAAGTAAATGCCTGGTTCAACTGTCACAACCATTCCCTCTTCTAACACGACATCTGAGCGTGAGGAAAGGCCAGGTGCTTCATGTACTTCCATACCAAGACCATGTCCAGTCGAATGCCCGAAGTATTGACCGTAGCCATACTTTTCAATGATGTCTCGTGTGATGCGATCAGCTTCTTTTCCTGTTAAGCCTGGCTTGATTTTATCCACACCAGCGTTTTCTGCTTCTAATACGATATGATAAATTTCCTTTAATTTGTCGCTTGGTGTTCCTACAGCAATGGTTCTTGTCATGTCTGAACAATAGCCTTTATAATAGGCACCGAAATCCAGTGTCACCAAGTCGCCAGATTCAATCACCTTTTCGCTCGCTCTCCCGTGTGGCAGGCTTGAACGAACGCCAGAGGCAACAATCATATCGAATGAAGATCCTTCTGCCCCTTCTTTTCTCATGAAAAATTCAAGCTCGTTCATGACCGCAATTTCTGTCAGGCCCGGCTTGATGTACGTGAGAATATGATCAAAGGCATGATCTGCAATCTTCGCAGCTTCCTCTAATATCTTAATCTCTTCATTAGACTTAATCAAGCGCAACTTTTCAACTGATTCCGAGACTGGAACAAGCTCGATACCGCTTGCTTTCCCCGAGTACTGCTGGTAGGTGGCAAATGTCATATGGTTTTGTTCAAAACCAAGACGTTTCACCCCAAATTCGTTTGCCGTTTGGACAGCAGTTTCCACAATGTTTCCTTTATGTTCAATGATGTCATAGCCCTTTACTTGATCCTTGGCTTGCTCCGTGTAACGGAAATCCGTAATAAAGGCGGCTCGATCCTTTGAAACGATGGCAAGACCGGCTGATCCAGTAAAACTCGTCATATAATGTAAATTAAAGCTGCTCGTAATCACTAAACCATCTATGTCTAATTCGGCTAAAAGTTTTCTTAGTTTTTCAAGTTTCATGATACTGCTCCCCCTTCACTGACTAAATAACGAATCGCCAATTTATATCCTTCTAAACCAAGTCCAACGATTTGACCTTGGCATACTGGAGCAAGAACCGAATGATGGCGGAATTCCTCTCTCTTATGAACATTTGTGATATGTACTTCGATGACAGGTAACGTAATACTTGCAATGGCATCTCTCAGTGCATAGCTATAGTGGGTAAAAGCACCCGGGTTAAACACGACGCCATCGTACTGATCTTCTGCTTCATGAAGCGCATCAACCAGATCTCCTTCGTGATTCGATTGAAAGAACGTTAATTGAATATTTGCTCTTTCTGCAAACTGAAACAAATCCGTTTCTAAATCTGTTAATGTTTTACTTCCATAAACTCCTGGCTCTCTCTTGCCGAGCCTATTTAAGTTGGGCCCATTCAGCACTAGAAAATGAGGCATATGACCACTCCTTCACCCTAATTCACTCTATATCGATGTCTGTTTCTTTTTCCTTAGAAACCTTTCGTTTCCAAAAATAATTTTATCATATGAATGGTGGATTTACACTTTATTCTGTCTTTTTCCCGAGTGCCCTTGCAAGCTTCTGACTCGTTAATTCATTGTATTCAAATGAAATACTGTATCCGACAAACATGCCATATAAAATATATAGGCAAAATGTCGTCACAATGGTGCTTTGCTGCAAATCTTGTACTTGCTTCACATCGGGGAATATAGGATTAAATACATAAAAAACAAGCAGCCACAAAATTGCGCCATAAATCAGTCCCATCCAAAAACCTTTGATCCGTTTGAGCAGTCCATAATAAATAAAGGCTGCTCCAATAGATAAAATCCCTAAAAGTACAATACTCATAAATGTACCAAGTCCGCCTTTTTTCCATTCACCAAGCACAAATGGCTGCAACAGCATATTTGGACTCACCTCTGAAAAATGAAACATATGGGTCAGAAATCCGATAAAGCCCCAAAAAACTCCGCCGACAAAACCTGTAGCTGCTGCCCTTGCCACCATTGAAGACGTTTGTACTGATTGATTTTTTTCTTCTTGGTTTTTCTTTTCATCACGTTTCATATGAACACCTCCAGCAAGTAGTATGTCCAAAATGTCATGAAAAAAAAGGATTTCCGTGTGAGAGTGTAAAATTTTTATAACAGGGTATACTGGCTAAAAAGAGGTAGATAGAATTCTAGTAGATAATCGACCTGTGAGCTAGTGATTTCCCCTCTTTTCCTGTACAATAAAGGTATAAGGAAATGCATGTAAATTACAGGAAACAGGCAGGTTGATGAAATATGTCCAATCAAACAAAACCTCCAGCATATGGAGGGCAGGCAGTTGTGGAAGGTGTGATGTTCGGAGGTAAAAAGAACTATGTGACAGCGATCCGGCGTAAGGATCAGTCCATTGAGTTTTTAAAGCTTCCCCGGACCTCCAATAAACGAACCGCCTTTCTTAAGAAAATCCCTTTTGTCAGAGGTGTTGCTGCACTTGTTGAAGCAAGCGCAAACGGCAGTAAGCACTTAAACTTCTCCAGCGAGCGCTATGACTTAGATCCTTCTGAAGATCATTCTCTTGAAAAAGAACAAAAAAGCTCGAAATTATCAATGATCTTTGGCATTGCTGTGATCGGAGTTCTCTCTCTTCTTTTTAGTAAATTTGTCTTTACTTTAGTGCCTGTCTTTTTAGCCGAACTTGTGCGTCCGGTGTTTTCTGGAAACTTCGCACAGATTGCAGTGGAAACATTCTTTAAATTGATCCTGTTATTAGGCTATATTTACTTTATTTCCATGACCCCTTTAATTAAAAGGGTATTTCAATATCATGGGGCAGAACATAAAGTCATAAACTGCTATGAACAGAATCTTGACATCACAGTGGAAAATGTCCAAAGCCAATCTCGCCTGCATTATCGATGCGGCAGCAGCTTTATTTTATTCACTGTCATTGTCGGCATGTTCGTCTATTTACTCGTACCGACAGATCCTTTATGGGTGAGAGTTCTGAATCGCTTGGCGCTTATTCCGGTTGTTCTGGGCATTTCATTTGAAGTGCTTCAGCTCACAAACAAACTCCGTGACGTGCCAGTGCTTAAAGTGCTTGGCTATCCTGGCCTTTGGCTGCAATTGCTCACAACAAAAGAACCCTCTGATGATCAAGTCGAGGTAGCCATTGCAAGTTTTAATGAACTT
Source organism: Bacillus sp. FSL R5-0397 (assembly GCF_038593395.1). Taxonomy (NCBI): domain Bacteria; kingdom Bacillati; phylum Bacillota; class Bacilli; order Caryophanales; family Bacillaceae; genus Bacillus; species Bacillus sp. FSL R5-0397. Next base: position 2,200,594 of record NZ_CP151992.1, read on the forward strand.
CTTCGTTTAGAGGAAGCATCTGCGAAACAAGCATCAGATTCTGCTCATCAAGTGATCTAGTTTATAAATCCGGTAAATTCTTTCGGAGGTGGACAGTTATGAATCGCCGAGTACATCCTGCTTTTACCATTATTTTCGCTTTAGGTGTTTTGGGATTTGTGTATTTACTCACAACGAATCCAAGCAGACTCTTTACAATGCTGCTATCAGTTGTGATCATTGGAGCGGTTCTATTTTTCTTATTTAGATGGCTGATGAATCGAAGAACTGGAACAGAAGGAAATCTTTATCGTAAAGCAGTCAAACAATCAAAACGTCGCTACCAGCAGCCTAAACCAAAAACGAAAAGCCAGATGAAAAACCGGGTCACTCATTTGCGAAGCGTGCCGACTGACCACAAGTCTAAGCCCGTCCTTCTCAAAAAGAAAAGCCAAACACATTTGACAGTCATTGAAGGCAAGAAAAACAAAAAGAAAAATCGCGCCTTATTTTAAAATGTCCAGCTCTTTAAAAATTGCTCGGCCTTCTGTCTGCCTAGATCGACGAGCGCCTTTTTCTTTTCTGTCATGAGATGAAAATCAGTGGCAATGACGTGTTCTACAGGGATAAAAATAATATGACGTTCGTGTTTTGTGGCAATATGTCTTTCGTCATGAGCACCACGCATCGTTTCAAATAGAGCGCCAAACAGTTCAAACGCATTGCGGATGGAATGTTGAGGGCGTTCTTTTTCGTTTGGCGTTAATGTGACACCGACAAACGGCCTTTTTTTCTCTTCAGCAAAAAGCCAAATCGGAAAGTTGCTGAGCACGCCGCCATCCACTATGGTACAAATTCCTTTTGAAGACCTCAGTTTGACAGGTTCGAAAAAATACGGCAGACTGCAGCTCATCCGAATGGCTCTGGCGACAGAAAACCGTTCTGGATTTAACCCATAGGAAGGAAGGTCATCTGGAAGGACAAGGATTTTGCCATTTGTTAAATCAGAAGCGACGATTTTGAGCGTATCTTTTTTCAGATCACCGAATACGGTGACGCCTTTTCGTTTTAACACGTCCGTCAGCCATTTTTCTAGACGATCACCTTTGTAAAGGCCAAGACGCCAATAAATAGACACCCATCTGAGCATTTTAAACGGGATGAATTGACACCTTCGGTCAAGCAATTGATGCTCATCCATTTCGTCTAACAGCTCCCGAATCTCCTGACTCGTAAAACCCGCTGCGATGAGTGAAGCAATGATCGCTCCCGCACTCGTTCCAGCGAGACGGACAAATTGAAATCCTCTTGCTTCAAGCGCTTCATAGGCGCCTGCAAGTGCTGCACCCTTAATGCCTCCACCTGAGAACACACCATCTATCTTCATCAAGGAGCCCCCTTTTCTGTCACACTATTAATAGTGTAGGAGCATTTGCCTTTCATTAGAACTATATTCAAAAAGGACACCCTTCGCCATGTAGACAAACCCTCGCATTCGGTGTCAGTCCTGCGCTCCGGTGCTCACGAATGTCAAATTCGCTCCGCTCCGATGCTCGTCCTTCCTAGACTGCAAAGGTTTTCTTTCACGCTGAAAAGAAGACAAAGAGCTAAAATAAAGTACATTTTACCCCTTTGTCAACAATTTAAAAGGACACCCTTCGCCAGGTGTCCTTTTTCTTAAGATTCTTGATTTGTTTGTTCGTTTTTCTTTTGAATCGCTTTCAGCTGAACGGATCGCTCATCGTTTTCTTCAAAGAATTGGACGAGGTCGCCGATGCGGTCAATGCTGTTCCAGCTGAGATGATGCTCAATACCTTCTACATCATCATAAATTTTCTCTTCATCTACACCAATGATTCTTAAAAATTGCTCTAGCAGTTCATGTCTGTATACGAGACGTTTTCCAATTTTTTTGCCTTTCGGGGTTAAAATTAGACCACGATATTTCTCATAAATGAGGTATTCATCTTTATCTAGCTTCTGAACCATTTTTGTTACAGAGGAGGGATGGACAGCGAGGGCTTCTGCAATATCAGATACTCTTGCATATCCTTTTTCTTCTATCAGCATATAAATTTGTTCAATATAATCTTCCATACTAGGTGTAGTCATAAAACCCCTCCAAAATGCACCTTTACTTAATAATCATAACAATTCTACACCATCGCCCATTAAAAAACAAGAAGAGTCCTTCGTCTTAACGCTTGTAATTCCAATCATCTGTGGCGTATTTCGTTTTGGCGAGGTGATGAACAAATGCCAACTCTTCATCTGTCAGCTCATAAGGCACAAGCTCGATATTTAATCCTTTTTCAAACCCTCGTTTAAATGCAACACGCGCATCGTCTATCGTACATGTTCGATCTGAAATTTCATTGATCGCCACCGCTTTGTTTTTAAAGCTGCGCTGCATCCGCTCTCTCACCCGGTCGTTTGGATACAGAAATAAATCAAACAATTTGTCCTCATCAAGATCAATTAAGATCGAGCCATGCTGGAGGATCACACCTTTTTGTCTTGTTTGCGCACTGCCTGCTACTTTTCTGCCTTCTACAACAAGCTCGTACCATGAAGGCGCATCAAAACATACAGACGATCTTGGATTTTTTAAGCTTTCTTTTTCTTTTTCTGTACGAGGAATGGCAAAATACGCATCGAGTCCCAGTTCTTTAAAGCCCTCTAAAATCCCTTCTGAAATGACGCGGTATGCCTCTGTCACCGTCGCTGGCATCTCTGGGTGCTCTTCTGACACGATCACACTGTAGGTCAATTCCTGATCATGAAGAACACCGCGACCTCCTGTAGGCCTGCGAACAAATCCAAGACCATAGCGCTCAACCGCTTCCATGTTGATTTCTTTTTCAACATGTTGAAAATATCCAACAGATAATGTCGCTGGATTCCAACCATAAAAACGGATCACAGGCGGGATCAGCTTCTCGCTATGCCAATAAAGCAAGGCTTCGTCCATGGCCATGTTAAAGGCTGGGTCTTGGTTTCCTGTATCAATGAAACACCATTTCTCTTTTTGCATATAAAATCCCTTCTCTTTTACGTAGTCAATGTTAGATAATGGTGGTGACCACCGATTTTCTCTCTTCATCAGTCTATCAAATAGGGAAGGAATTGAAAATAATTCTTACCATTTATGATGACAAGTTTCTTTTGCTTTACTATAATAGTATTTGTCTAAAACGTACCATCAGACAGGTGACTGTGCTGATGCTCAAGAAGGAGTCGAGTCGTATTGCCAATATTCAACTATATCGTCCTCTCACTTTGTGGACTTTTCGTTCTTTATTCCATCGGCAGTTACATTTATCAGCAGCGCATAATGAAAACGCTGACGGAAGCAGAATTTATCAAAGGTTACCGCAAAGCCCAACTCATTGATGTGAGAGAACCAAATGAGTTTGAAGGTGGACATATTTTAGGCGCAAGAAACATTCCCCTTTCACAATTAAAGCAGCGCAAAAATGAAATACGCCCTGACAAGCCTGTTTATCTCTATTGCCAAAATAATTTGAGAAGCGGAAAAGCTGCTCAAACGTTACGTAAAAATGGCTGTCGTGAGATTTATAATTTAAAGGGCGGCTTTAAAAAATGGGGCGGCCGCATTAAAACAAAGAACTAACAAAAAAGACTCTGGGAGCTAATGCCCCCATGAGTCTTTTTATTTTCTTTCAAAAACCAGCACTGGATTCCGTGCAGCCTTTGTTTCATCCATTCGTTTCACAACGGTTGTATGTGGTGCTTCCTGTACGATTTCTGGGTTCTCTTCCGCTTCTTTTGCAATTTGAATCATCGCTTCAATAAATGCATCAAGGGTTTCTTTTGATTCTGTTTCAGTTGGTTCAATCATGATACATTCCTCTACATTTAGCGGGAAGTAAATCGTTGGCGGATGATAGCCAAAATCAAGTAATCGTTTGGCAATATCAAGTGTCCGCACACCTAGTTTCTTTTGACGTTTACCTGAAAGGACAAATTCATGCTTACAGTGGCGGTCAAATGGCAAATCATAATGAGCACATAAGCGGCGCATCATATAGTTTGCATTCAACACCGCATGATCCGTTACAGCCTTTAAGCCGTCTGGTCCCATAGAGCGGATATACGCATACGCTCTGACATTGATACCAAAGTTCCCATAGAACGGTTTCACACGACCGATGGATTCTGGACGATCGTAATCAAAGAAATAACGACCTTCTTTCTTCACAAGCACTGGCTTTGGCAAATATGGAATCAAATCCTTTTTCACGCCAACTGGACCTGAACCAGGGCCTCCTCCTCCGTGTGGACCTGTAAAGGTTTTATGAAGATTTAAGTGAACCACATCAAATCCCATATCCCCCGGTCTTGCTCTGCTTAATACAGCATTTAAGTTCGCTCCATCATAATAAAGCTTCCCGCCTGCTCCGTGGACGATTTCAGCCATTTCTAAAATATTTTCTTCAAAAAGGCCGAGTGTATTTGGATTTGTGAGCATGAGAGCCGCCGTTTCTTCATTGACAACACGGCGCAGGTCGTCTAAATCGACAAGCCCATGTTCATTAGATGCCACCGTAATCGTTTCAAATCCAGCTACTGTTGCAGATGCGGGATTTGTTCCATGAGCAGAATCAGGCACGATGACTTTTGTTCGTTTAAGATCTCCTCTTGCTTCATGGTATGCACGAATCATCATGAGCCCCGTCCATTCGCCATGTGCTCCTGCCGCAGGCTGTAATGTCACGGCGTCCATTCCTGTAATTTCTTCTAAATGGTCACCTAAATCATAAAGTAACTCTAATGCACCTTGCACAGTGTCTGCCTCTTGAAGTGGATGCACGTTCGAGAAACCTGCAAGACGTGCCACCTTTTCGTTAATCTTTGGATTATATTTCATCGTACAAGAGCCTAGAGGATAAAAGCCAGAATCGACCCCGTGATTACGCCTAGATAATGCTGTGTAGTGACGCATAATATCCAGTTCAGAAACCTCTGGCAGCTCCGCATCTTCATGGCGGATATACGTTTCATCAAATAAATTTGGGAGCTTCTCCTCAGGTACGTCTAAATCAGGCAGGCTGTAACCAATTCTTCCTTCTTTGGATAATTCAAAAATAAGCGGCTGATCTTGTTTATTCATGACGATCCCCCAATTCCTTGATGAACGTATCAATTTCTTCTTTTGTTCTTAGTTCTGTCACAGCGACGAGCATATGCTGCTGAAGCTCTGGATAATCCCGTCCCAAGTCATATCCACCGATGATTCCTTTTTCAAGCAATCGCTCATTCGCTTCTTTCACAGGTTCATTCAGTTTCAGCACAAATTCATTAAAATGAGCGCCCTCTATTTCAGCCTGTAACCCATGTTTTTCTGCCTGCGTCTTGGCATAATGGGCCTTTTGTACGTTTTGATAGGCAATGTCTTTGATACCTGTTTTCCCAAGCGCCGTCATCGCAACAGAAGCGGCTAACGCATTTAATGCTTGGTTTGAACAAATATTTGAAGTCGCTTTGTCTCTTCGGATATGCTGCTCGCGCGCTTGAAGGGTCAGCACAAATCCTCGCACACCGTTCTCGTCTTCTGTTTGCCCGACTAAACGCCCCGGCACTTTCCGCATTAATTTTTTCGTCACAGCGAAATATCCACAATGAGGTCCGCCAAATGCAGCTGGAATGCCAAATGGCTGCGCATCACCAACGACAATATCTGCCCCAAGCTTTCCTGGTGGTGTCAGTAAACCAAGTGCAAGCGGGTTACTTGAGACGATGAATAAACTTTTCCCTTTATGCGCAATCGGTTCAATGTCCTTTAATGGTTCAACAACACCGAAGAAGTTTGGGTATTGTACAAGGACCGCTGCTGTTTCGTCGCAGACGGCTTCTTCTAATGCGGCTAGATCGGTCTGACCTTTTCGCGCAGGTACCTCGACGACTTCAATATGCTGTCCTTTCGCATATGTTTTCAGCACCGCTCTTGATTCAGGATGAACCGTTTCAGAGACCACAATCTTTTTCTTTTTTGTATGTCCTGCTGCCAGCATCGCCGCTTCAGCTAATGCCGTTCCGCCATCATACATCGAGGAATTGGCAAGATCCATACCGGTCAGCTCAGCAATCATTGTTTGAAATTCAAAGATTGCCTGCAATTCACCTTGAGAAATTTCAGGCTGATAAGGTGTGTACGCTGTATAAAATTCAGAACGTGAAATCACATGGTCGACAATCACAGGCTGGTAATGATCATACACACCAGCACCTAAAAACGAGGCATAGGCCACTGTATCTTTATTTTTTGCAGCAAGACGAGACAATTCCCGCACTAGCTCTGTTTCAGATGCGGCTTCTTTGATGTTGTACGCACCTTTGAATCTGACTTTCTCTGGGATATCTGAGAAAAGCTCATCAATTGACTGAACACCGATGACATCCAGCATTTCTTTTTGATCTTGCTCTGTTTGCGGCAAATACCTGTGCTTCATCCTCTATTCCTCCTCGTTATTTGGCTCTTTTATAAAATGGTGTAGCGACGATTTTGGCTTTTAGACGTTTTTTACGAACTTGCACTTCCACTTCTGTCCCAAGCTGCGCCTCTGATGTTTCAATCAAGGCAAGCCCAATATTTTTCTTTAATGTTGGAGATTGTGTACCGGTTGTGACTACACCAATCTGCTTATCTCCTGAGAAGACCGGATAGTCTGTCCGCGGTATCCCCTTATCTATCATTTCAATCCCGACAAGCTTTCGCTTCGGTCCTTCTTCTTTTTGTTTTTTAAGTGCATCTTTTCCGATAAAATCTGCTTCTTTATCCGTTTTAACAGCAAAACCAATGCCGACTTCTAAAGGAGAAATATCCTTCGTGAGCTCTTGGCCATAAAGCGGGAGTCTTGCTTCAAATCTTAAGGTGTCACGTGCACCGAGTCCACATGGGATCAGTCCTTTCGGCTGTCCAGCTTCTAATAAAGCGGTCCAAAGGTGAACAGCATCTTCTGACTGGCAGTAGATTTCAAAGCCATCTTCTCCTGTGTAGCCAGTTCTTGAGACAAGCACCTCTTTTTGCGCAATTATTGCTTTTGATAAAAACGTAAATGGCTTCAGTGATGTTACTTCTTCATCCGCAACATCTTTGATGATGTCAGCAGCAAGAGGTCCTTGAAGGGCTAACAAGGCGGTTTGATCAGAGACATTTTTAATGAAAACATCTTCCTCACCTTGATGTTTCAGCAGCCAATCCACATCTTTTTCAATATTTGAAGCATTGATCACAAGTAAATAGTTGTTCTTTTCTTTTTGGTAGACAAGCAGATCATCCACCGTTCCGCCATCTTCATAACACATGGCTGTATATAGTGCCTTACCGTCTGTCAGCTTTGACAGATCATTGGTTAATAACCTTTGTAAAAAAGGAAGAGCTCCCTGACCTGTGACTTCCACCTCACCCATGTGAGACACGTCAAACAGCCCTGCTTTTGTTCGAACAGCTTCATGTTCTTCTTTAATGGAAGAAAATTGGACAGGTAATTCCCAGCCCCCGAAGTCAATGGTTTTTGCGCCAAACGTTTCATACGCATGAAAAAGCGGTGTTCGTTTCAACATCAATCGTTTCCCCCTTTTTTCTTACAGTGCACATCACAAGCTGAATTTTCAGAAAAAAATCACAGCAAAAAAGGACAGAGCGCTCCCTTTTATCAAAAAGAAGTCTCTGTCCTTGCACCTGAAAGTTTACAGCACAACATCATTGTGCGTTTTCCCCTTTGGTGGTTTGCTAAAAATCGCTGCGCAAACACTCTCCAGAGTTGCGTCCGGTAAGAGTACTTTTGCCTGAGAGATTCACTGAACCAATTCAGCTTGCTCCTTCGGCGCCTGTCAGTGCAAAATAACCGCTAGGTCTCTCCCCATACCATCATCCGCTCATATTCTTCACCTTTATTGGACATACTATCAAAATGGGTGACTTATTCTCTAGATCACTTACCAACATCCTACCATTAGAAATGGATGAAGAGCAACAGAAAAATCATTAACATTTTTAAAATAATCATTCATTATCGTTCGCTTTTATTGATATATAACATCTTTTAAATCGCTATAAAAAAATGAAGCGTTTAAAAACAGAACGATTTTATCATCACTCTACCAGAAAGGCAGGCGGTCACATTGAATATTCAAACGATCTTTGATCAAAAATGGGCAAGTGAATTTCAAAAGCGTCTTACAGCAGACGGTCCCTGGGCGAATTGGGATATGTACCGTTTAGCAGCACAAGTACAAAAAGTGACAGCCATTGATTCATTTGAAGGACTGCAAGCACCTGCGCACCTGCCTGCATTTACTCCTTTAAAACACCAGCTCGAAGTCGCTAGAAGAGTCGTAGAAGAGATGAATGGGAAAGCCATTTTAGCAGATGAAGTGGGTCTTGGAAAAACCGTTGAAGCAGGACTGATTATCAAAGAATACATGATTCGCGGACTTGCCAAGAAGATTCTCATTCTCGTACCCGCCTCCCTTGTGTCCCAATGGGTACAAGAACTGCGGACGAAATTTTACATAGATGCTGTCGAGCAAAAGAAGAGCTATGTGTGGGAGCAGTGCGATGTTGTGGTTTCCTCAATTGATACAGCCAAAAGACAGCCACATCGAGACACGATCTTATCCATCTCCTACGATATGGTCATTATTGATGAAGCACACAAACTGAAAAACAATAAAACGAAAAACTATGAGTTTGTAAGAAATTTGAATAAAAAGTTCTGCCTTCTGCTCACAGCCACACCTATCCAAAATCGAATAGGAGAAATTTTTAATCTCGTTTCTCTGTTGAAGCCAGGCCATTTAGGTAATGAAACACAGTTTAAAGACCTATTTGCCAAAAAAGACCTTCAACTTGAGGACCATGACCGGCTAAAACAGTTAGTCAATAAAGTGATGATTCGGAATCGGCGACAAGACACTGGCATCGAATGGTCAAAGCGTCATGTAAAGACGATTTCTATTGATTTCTCCCCGACAGAACAAGCACTATATGATGAAATTTGCAAGTTAAAAGAAAACCCTTCCTATACGAAGCACATGTTTTCAATTATGACCTTAGAACGAGAATGCTGTTCGAGTCGTGAGGCCGTCTATATGACCATTAAAAAAATGCAAGAAGAGGAAAAACACATTCTAGGTGCTTCTGCGATGATGCACATCATGGAGAAAATCAACCAGGTAGAACAAAATTCTAAAGCACTTGAAGTCGTTAAACTCATTCAGCAATTAAATGAAAAAGTCATTATCTTCACTGAATACCGTGCGACACAAATTTATTTGCAATGGTTTCTCCAGCAAAACGGCATCAGTTCGGTTCCTTTTCGAGGCGGGTTTAAACGGAGTAAAAAAGACTGGATGAAAGATTTATTTAGAGAGCGGTCGCAAGTGCTCATTGCGACAGAAGCAGGCGGCGAAGGGATCAACCTTCAGTTTTGCAACCAAATCATCAACTACGACCTTCCGTGGAACCCAATGCGCTTGGAACAAAGAATTGGACGTATTCACCGGCTCGGTCAAGAGCGGGATGTCCACATTTACAATATGGCAACTAGCGGAACAGTTGAAGAACATATTTTAAAACTTTTATATGAAAAAATTCAGCTGTTTGAAAACGTCATTGGCGATCTAGATGATATTTTAACCCGAATTGATATCCAAGATGCTGAAACAGAATTGCATCAAATTCTCTTCCAGCACGAGTCTGACGTAGACATGAAAAAGAAATTAACCCAATTTGCTTCCTATTTAACAGAAGCACAAACACCGCTTTTAGAAGAAAGACAGCAAGGTTCATAAAGGAGAGTTGACCAATGGAGCAGCGCGAGATTCACACATTTCTTCTCCGTTTCTTTCAGGCAAATCAATGCGACATACTTGAAGAAAGTGCAGGACACATGACCGTACAGCTGACAATCGAAATGGATAAATTGATCATGAACCGTCCTTTTTATTGGCATTGGCTCGAAAAAACGGGAGGCGTACCTGAGCCGCGGCAATTGACTTTGATCACCGATCAAAAAAAAGCTGATGACTCGGTCGAAGGAGAATTTGTCCACTTCGGCTCCCCTCGTTTATTCCAAATATTCGAGGTTGTGAAACAGCAAGGCCGTTTTATTCGGCTGTACGAAAAAGTCAGACCGCTCACAAACAGCCAGATCGCACTGGAGCCGTGGCTTGGTCTCAATGTCAAAATATCCTATCTGGCAGACCGTAAAAAAGACAAACTGCTGTCTCTTGGACTTCATCTAATACGCGGAGAAGTCATCGAACAATTTCAAGAGAAGCTGGAAGCGCGTGAGCTATCGTCTCAAATTCCTGATTATTGCTTCACAATGAGTACGATGATTAAGCCAGAGAGCGGCGTCAAACGGCTGTACAGCCTGATGGAACGTTATGCCAATGAAGAGCCGGATGATTGGGCGGTAAGAGCTGTTCAAAAGTGGAAAGAAGACTCGGAACTTTTAAACCAATTTTATGAAGGGACTTCAGACACATCTGTAGAATATGAAATAGAAAGACAAGCACTTAAAACTTTATACGAACCAAAAATCAGTCTTACGATTGAAAATGGCGGACTTTTTTACTTACAGCAAAAAAGAGGAGGCTGACTTAGCGAGTCTCCCTCCCTTTCATGTGATATCAAATTTTCGATCAATCAAAAGCAACGTTTGTCTGTTTGTATTGGGCGGAAACATGACGCAAGCAATCTATGAGGTCTTATCACCTGTGTTTTTCCATTTCATGCGTTAAGTGCCTGAAATACACGATTCAGTATTTTAGGAGGGTATTTGTATGGAAAAGAAAACGAAGTTATTAGACAGTGAATGGGTTCAATTATTACGCGAAGCGCGCAAAGCAGGACTAACAGTTGAAGAAGTCCGTCATTTTCTCAAATCACGCGAAAAGTCCTCTGAGTCTCCCCCTATGGCAAGAAGTCATTCTATCAAACCTTTCTGAATGTGCTATAATATCGAAAGGAAGGTGATGACATTGATTGGCCAGCGTATTAAACAATACCGCAATGAAAAAGGCTACTCACTATCAGAACTGGCCGAAAAGGCTGGGGTAGCGAAGTCTTATTTAAGTTCAATAGAAAGAAACTTGCAAACAAACCCCTCCATTCAATTTCTTGAAAAAGTCTCCGCTGTTCTGGACGTCTCGGTTCATACACTGTTAAACGAAAATGATGAAACCGAATACGATGGTCAATTAGATAGTGAATGGGAAAAACTAGTTCGAGATGCAATGACATCAGGGGTTTCGAAAAAGCAATTTCGTGAATTTTTAGATTATCAAATCTGGAAAAAAAAGCAAGAAGAGGAGTAATGCGCATATTTTAGCGCATACTCCTCCAATTGCTATGCAGATCTTGTTATCAGTCTAAAGACTGACTTTATTTTTTATCTTCGCTGTGTGCTTTTTCGTTTTCTTTCACGTAGCCTTTTTCATCCGTATGCTTTTTTGGATTGATCGTTAAACCATTCCACTGAGTCGCTTCGAAGGAAAGATCAACTTGAATCGCATCGCCTTGGTATTTATTTTGGATATAGTTACCCGCTTTATCCTTCGTCTGGTCATTGACAAATTCAATGATCATTTCCATTTTATCGTAATCAAACGGATTCTTTGGAATGCCGTCATACTCTGGAGCTGTTGATCCATCAACGGTGGCAACATTAATTTTACCACTTTCATGTAAAAACTTCTCATCGACGGCATGATGAAGCTTTTCAAATGCGGTCTGATCCTGCTTTGACGTTAATAGATGCAGGTCAAGCAGGTTTGCATGGTCTAAAATAATATTTTTCGGGTATCCATTCCCACCTTCGGCTCCAACCGTTAGAACACTCACCTGAAATTGGCTGAGGAATTCTTCAGCTGTATTCTTCCCGCCATTTTTCGCTGATGTTCCATCTTGAAACTGGCTATAATCAAGACTCATCAGCACTTGATTAATTGCAAGAGACCCTTTATTTTCAAAATTAAATTCCTTCTTTATACGGTCACCAGGTTTTATGTTCGCAAGGTTGATGGCGCCGGAATTCTCTTTTGCAGATAGATTCAGTTCTCCTGTAGAGTAGACCGCGTTTGCCGTCTCAACATCATTAAATGCAGCCCACGTTCCCCCGCCAATTAAAGCAAGACCTAACGCTCCCGATAAAACACCTAAACGAATTGATTTTTTCATTGCCATGATTGAACCCCCTAATAAATTGTTTTATTGAAACCTGATTTAGGTTACAAACGAAAATTTATGCTTGTTCCTCTGACATGTGTAACTCAGCCGTATGTCTTCGATGTTTGGCAGCACCAACAAAATGAATGGTTGAATAAACAAGCAGCATCACCCCTGGAATAATGAGCAAAAGAGCGGTCCCAGCAGAAGTTCCTGCATACGAAAGAAGCTTTCCTGCATAAGGAATGTTCACGCCCGTATACTGCGCAGTCACTTGATTCGCTTTGACGAGCGTGCCATCTTGATACATATTGTGGTCTCCTTTTGTCTCAAAGGCTTTATTTACTCCTTTTCCTTTCACCCCAACAATGCGGTGAGTCACAAAGGATTGGTCTTGCTTCGTTTGAAACGTAATAATATCCCCTTTTTTGAGTGTTTCAGGTGAGGTGACATGTTTCACAACAATCAATGAACCAGTCGAAAATTCCGGTTCCATTGATCCAGATAATACTTGCTTGAACTCATAACCAAAAATCTGAGGATCTCCGCCTGTTGTCCTTGATGACAACACGACAATAATACACACAATCATCATCGTGAAGACCAGCGCGTAAAGAATACTCCCAGACATTTTCATCCACTTTTTCATACCTTTCTCCCCTTTGCATATCATGTTTCATTCAGCAGGCAAACCCTACTTAGGACGCCTTTTCTTGACAATTCGAAAGCTGCATATGTTGAGACGTAAAGAATGGCTTTTCAGAACCACCAAACCCTTTAGGATAATAGATTTTAAACAAATAAATTCCATTTACTTTTGCTTTAACTGCCGTGACAGTCGTCGTTTCTTCTGATGAGAGGGACTGTATAGCACCTTTTTCAATAACATGGCCATCTTGTAATGGCACCTGAACACTCTCTACTTTATGTAGTTCCCACTTCCATTCAGAGTGCGCGATGGGTTGTCCAATATTTTTTAGTGACATGCTCAGCTTTTGAGGCGCACAGACTGTCCCCTCAATGATCGTTTGATCGATCAGTTTCAAATGACTTCTATCCCATTTCTTTGGCTGGCAATGCTGATCTGTCTCTTCGAAATTTTCACATGTTTTCATGACAAAATTCGAATGCTCAACATCGTTAAAAGAAGCATTAGTAGACGTAATAAAAAAAGAAGTGAAAATCAAACAAATAGCACAAAATAGTACAAAGAGCAGCTGTTTCATTGAATCTTTCAACTCCTTGAACAATTGTTCTTTAAAAAGAACGATTACACTCAGTATAAGGAATTACCTATAAAATCCAAAACGTCAAATTAGTCCATTTTGTTCTTAAACAAGAACATTACCGAGAAAATTCTTCCATTTTCTCATTCTTTCGCCATATTCAATATTTTTTTCTGTGACATTTGTACTTCTTAAAAATTTACATAAAAGTGCAGGATTTGGTCAGGATAATAATTGGTGAGGTGATGTTAGTTGAAATATGGAAGAATCATGATCATGCTCAGTTTACTGTTAAGCCCTTTGATCCAAAGCGCCCATCTAGCTGAGGCAAAAGGAATCACTGCTGCCGCAGATCAATGGGAAACAAGGGCAGTCAAAGAAGCAAAAAAACGGTATCCGTTAGCACATGTTTTATTCAAACAAAAAGTGTGGGATCGGCACCGGGAGAAAGAATCCGTGAAGCAATATCATATTACGTTGAAAGATCAGGCCAAAGAATTTGGGGTATATGTCACCATTTCCTATAACCCTTACTCAAACAAGGTCAATAAAGTCATTGTTGTGGAAGAATACAGCTAAAATGGCATGAAAAAAACCGCCTGCTGGCGGCTTTTTACTTTTGTCGATGACGTTGACGTTTTTTTAGCATCATTGAGAAGCCAAAAGGCAGAACACCGAATAAACGCCGAGAAAATGGTGGTTTTGTCTCCATTTTTTCCTGTTTATGTTCTTTCCGCTCGTCACGTGGTGTATTCATATATTTAATGATTTCCTGCGTCATATATTTTACATAATCATTTGTCTTCATCGAACACTCACCTCTTCTTCCTTAAAGTGTTACCAAGAAGAGTATCGTTTTATACACTCGCTAATAAGTGCTGATCCATTGATTGATTTCTCCTGTCTCCTTATTCATCTCTAGTTCCCGCTCGTCAGTTACACCACCCTTTGTCTCGATGTTAACCAAGAGGCGGACTAGCTTTTTTCTGTCATCGCACCCAATTCGCTTCAACGTCACTCGACCTTCTTCTGTGACAATTGGGCTCAATGGCTGATCACAAATACGATTTAATTTGTTTGCAGCTTCATTTAGTCCCATTCGAAATAACTGCTGTTTTTGATAAAAAGAAATCGTGAGCTCTGCACTTTTCAACTCTTTTTGAAACCCAATGGTCATCGAGCCTAGAATCAATAAAAACAAAAGAATGACAGCAAGTACGTGAGGATAAATAAACCCGTCTTCTCTTTTCACGTTTTAGGAATCACTCCTTTGTAAGTGAAAAAAACAGCTTCATGTACTTGACCAAATACATCTGTGACTTGGAGAGTGGTGGTTTGCTCTTTTGTTCTTACATGGAATTGTTTCACCTTTTGTAATAAAGGGAGATGACCTGCCTGATCCGTTCGTTTACGAAGCATCTCTTGATACGGCTCAATCGTCACCACTCGCCCTTGATTTGAAATATACTCCAGTGCTGTTCCATTTTTCACCGCTCTTACAGCGACAGCACAATTTAGCTCCTCCTCTAATTGCAGGGCCGTTTGTTTCCACTCCATTTGCGAAAATTTGTTGATTTCTGCAAACGGATGAGCTTTTTCAGCAATTGATAAAAGCAGCATGCAGCCAAAAGAAAGCAGCAAAAATAGCTGCAATTGCCATATTGCTTGAGCGAGTGTAAAGCCTTGTTCATCGCTCCAAATGTCGAAAGCAAATCGTCTTCTTTTTTTGTACTTTGTATGAAACACATCCCTTCTCCTGACCCCAAATGAATTCATATGTGATCTCGCCTCGTTTCTTTGTACTTGATTCATTTTGACCTTCTATAAAAGCTGTATTCATATACTCATGTAAGATTTGATAAGCTTCCAGTTTAGCCCTTAATTCTTCTTTCCCAATTGTCAGTTTTTCAAAGGATGGCACGAGCACAAGAGCAGCAAATAGAAAGAGGTGGCAAGAAAAGAGCATCTCAAACGTACTAAATCCTTTATTGTTGCTGAACATGAATCCGCCCGCTCCCTAAGTAAATCGTGAGTTTATATATTTCACTGCCAAATTGAACAATGAGAGAACCGCCGCTATTTGGATGTCCGTTTTTATTAAAGTGAAGGCCTTTTTGAAATGTGGATTGCTTGATGGTGCCTTTTTTGTGTGGATTAGAAGCAATGATCTGCTCACTATTCTGTTCGATGACTTGATAAGATACATTGGGCGGGTGAAACTCAACAGTTACTCGTGTTTTTTTAATAAATGCAGTATAAGATGCCAATTGAAGATCTTGTTTTAGCAAGTTCACTTGCTTTTTTGCTTCAGCACTTTCTAATATATTGGGCACTTTTCCACCTATTATCGATAATAAGATAGAGAAAATCATGACGATCAAAAGCTGTTCAATGAGTGTAAATCCTTTCTCCTGGAAAAGCG
Source organism: Bacillus sp. FSL R5-0397 (assembly GCF_038593395.1). Taxonomy (NCBI): domain Bacteria; kingdom Bacillati; phylum Bacillota; class Bacilli; order Caryophanales; family Bacillaceae; genus Bacillus; species Bacillus sp. FSL R5-0397. Next base: position 2,216,420 of record NZ_CP151992.1, read on the forward strand.
ATTTATTCATTTTTCACATCGCCGTTTTGAATGAAAATTGCCTTTCCATTTGGACAAGATAATCCTTTTTTGACATAGCCTTCTTTTTCTAATTCAGCTAAAGATGGCGTCTTGCCGTCATGCTCTAATTCATATGCCATTACCTGTGTACTCACCATTGATTTCAGCCCTTCACAGCCCTTTGCTTGAATGCTTTGATGATGCCGAGTGATATTTGGAATGGTGATCAATAAAAGAATGGAGATCACAAGCATGACAATTAACATTTCTAACAGTGTAAATCCTTTATCATTCATGCCTTAGTCCTCCTTTTCACACTTGTTCCATTAGTTGATACATTGGTAAAAGAATAGATAAATACACAATGAGTATAAGAAATGCTGTTAAGCCATAGATGACAGGCTGCAGCCATGAAACCCATTTTTCAATTTTCAATTCTGCATTCTCTAAAAGAAATTGACTATATGTGTACATCTCTCTTGCTAGCATCCCACTTGCTTCCCCATGCTTAATGACAGCCGCAAAATGCCTTTCGAAAAAAGGAGACCGGCTTATTTGATGTTCCATACTCTCACCTTTTCTTAACTCCCCTATCATTTGTTCAGACATTTCTTGAAGGAAGGGTAAATAGGTCTGCTGTTTAAAAGCTTGCAAACTTTCGTAAATCGATAACCCAGCTTGAAGAAGTCCGCTTAGCTGAAGGGAAAAAAGATACGTATGCATCAGCTGCACCCCTTTAAATACCACCGGCAGCCTGCTGATGACTTTCAGTTTCTCAAGGGTCGATTTTTTCTTAAAAAAGAGCTCATAATATCCAAAAAGACAGATACATATACAACCGATCATAAGCAACAAAGCGTGTAGGAATTGGAAGAGGCCAAACATCCCTTGAATCAGCCATGTCATGCTTGTATTCATAGATGAATATAATAAAGAAAATTGAGGGACGATCATTTGCTGAACAATGATGAGTACAACAAAAACCGTAAACATAAGAAAAATCGGATATCGCAACATACGCTTGAATGTGTCTACCTGCATGATTTTTTTCTCTAGAAAACGGGCGCTTTGTTCAAGAGCTCGCGCTAGGCTGCCATGTTTCTCTGAAAAACAAAGAATAGCGACGGCTTCCCGCTGAAAATGAAGTCGCTCAAGCACAACGTAAAAAGGCTCTCCTTCAAGCAGCCACTGAATGCCTGGCGTTAATCGCTGTTGCTGTTTTTTTGATAACTGAATATTCACCATTGTTAATGCCTCAACCAATGTATATCCAGCTTGAATCAATTGAGCCAGTTTCGATAAGAATTCAGCTTGTTCTTTTTTAGACCAGGCTTTAGAGGTTCGCTTCTTCATAAACCCAGCGATGATATGTGCTTTTTGATAAATAGCCGAGTGCCACTCCTTTCCGAATTAACCTTTGCAGTGTTTCGTATGACGAATGAGCGTATTCTCCTTTTGCCTCGTTGATACACTCACCAAGCTCCTTTCCGTAAAGCAATTCAAATACATTTGTTCGTCTGACTGGCCGATTTAGTTTGCAATAAAGCTCACACGTTTCGCCGCAAAATGGACATGCGAGTTCGATTAACCGCTGAGCAGCAATAGCAACCATTGTTTGTTCGAGTTCATTCATCGTCACACCAAATTCGAGCATTCGATAAAGAGCTCCTTTTGCATTCTTTGCGTGCAATGTGCTCATGACTAAATGACCTGTCAAAGCTGCTCTAATAGCTGTTCTGGCTGTTTCCGCATCTCTTATTTCTCCAAGCACAATCATATCTGGATCATGTCTTAAAATAGCGCGTAAACCTGCCGCATACGTGATACCAGCTTTTTCATTTACTTGAACCTGCAGCACTTCTTCATTTCTTGTTTCCACAGGATCTTCAAGGGTAATAATATTCCGATTAAAATGTTTTTTGGCAAACTGAATCAATGAATAAAGTGTTGTCGTTTTCCCTGAATTTGTTGGTCCTGTAAATAAAATGAGCCCATGCGAATGATTCAGAAACGATAATAATCTCGCTGAAGCCTTCGGGAACAGTGACAAATACTTTGTTTTCGGCACATGATCCTGCGGTAAAATCCGAATCACTAGACTTTCATCATTGACAGTTGGTAGTGTAGAGAGCCGAACAAACACTTGACCGCGTCTTAACATCACAGCCAATGATCCATTTTGTGGTCTCCTTCTTTCACCAATATCCATAGAAGATAAAAATTTGAAATGAGCAATGAGCCGCTCTCCGCTCTTTTTGTCAATGATCCGCTGCTGAATGAGGTCAGCGTCTACACGAAAAGAGACTGAAGCTTCCTTTTCTCTCGGAACAATATGCACATCAGATGCTCTCATGCGGCACGCCTCTTCTAGCAGCTCTTGCCCCAAATATTCAATACCATACAAGTGGTTCACTCCTTTCAGTGACCATATTGTATGATGGCGGAACGTGCCTGACAAAAACGCATTTCATGATTTTCATGACTGAAAAGGTGTGAAAATATTCAATTTGAGGTGTATGTCATCTATAAATAACAGAAGGACATATCAAAAAATTTGACTTTTACAACAACGGGTTCTGTTCAGAGGAGAAAATAAAAAAGAAGTGCTATTGGCACCTCTTTTTTGATGATCATTTCATTTGGTTCTTTCATTATGGATGATCGGTTACAAGGAGGTGTCTCCAAATTTAATCCTCCTTAATAGATTACTGATTTGAAGATAAAGAATATCCTTTCGTGTCTGATTTATGGATAAAAAAAGAGACCAAATCTGTATGCGAATTGGTCATCTCATTCATATGCTCATTATATTGTTTCTCCTTGTCAACGGACCCGTTACTTTTACTAGTAACATTTTTTGGTTCACGTTGCTTCTTGCTGCTGCTCTTCAAAGATACGAAAGCCTCTTTTTTCTAAAGCTTTTGCAAGGCTGTGTTCAGTATTTACTTTTGAGAAATCAATGCCGAGTTTCACTACAGTTTGAGCGATTTCTGGTCGAATGCCTGATATAATCGTCTCAATTCCTAGCAACTTCGCACTATCAACCACTTTAAACAGCTGATATGCAACCATCGTATCAACAACGGGAACGCCAGATATATCAATAAATAAATGGGTTAGACGCAGTCTAGATGCCTGTTCTAGTACTGATTCCAAAATGATTTTCGCCCTGTACGTATCAATTTCACCAATCAGCGGCAAAATACCGATCTCTTTTGAAACTGGAATAACAGGCGCACTAAGCTCTTGAATCATTTCTCTTTGTGCATTAAGCTGATTGATTGTCACGCGGTCATACTCTTCTGATAAACGCGCAATCATGTCATCAAATGTGGCGTGAAAATGCTGATTCCAATCGCACACATCTTTGAGTGTCACTTCAAGCTCCGTTTGTTGTGTAAAGGTCTCAATTCTGGAACAAAAAATGTGGCGGAACACCTTAAATTGTCCGATGATTTCATATAAAGGTACTTCATGAACAGCTCGATCGCGGGCAATATCAACTGACCACTTTTTTAGATGATCTTCTACTTTATCTGATAGCGTGACTAACGTTGCTGCAATGGTTTGGATAAATGCTGTGTTTTGTTCTTTCAGCTTCTTTTCTGTCTCCTCTGAAGCATGTTTGGAATATAATGAGCCTTCTTCTGTTCTTGTTTTCAGCCATTCTTCGGTCATGACAGGGGCTTCTTTAAGAATAAATTCATATAATTGCTCAGATTTTTCATTTTTCATTTCTGTCGTTCGCTCCTTTTTCACTTACAACTAGTGACAACCAACTTTTTATGTATAAATGACCGCAGATGGTGAACAATAGCATTACACGTTTCATATTGGGCTATAGCCAAGTGGTAAGGCAATGGACTTTGACTCCGTGATCGTTGGTTCGAACCCAGCTAGCCCAGTTCAGCACAAAAACGAAGACGGCTGAAACATCATTCAGCTGATCTTCGTTTTTGATTAGGAAACCGATTGATGAATCGCTTTCTTTTTTGAAATTTTCATGAGTTCCCCTGGATTATAGCCGACCACTAATTTATTTCCATCAATGATAATAGGTCTCCGGAGCAGCTTTGGTTTTTCAATGAGAAGCTGAAGTACCTCATTTACTTTTAGATCATTAATATTTAAATTTAAGCTTTTAAAAGCTTGGCTTCGAGTAGCTAAAATTTCATCCATTCCTTCTGTTGTTAAGGAAAGGATTTTTTTCAATTCGTCTAGTGTTGGCGTTTCTCTGAAAAGGTGACGCTCTTTAAAATCAATTTGATTCGCCTTTAACCAATGTTTTGTTTTGCGGCAAGACGTGCAGCTTGGGTATGAATAAAAAGTAATGTCACTCATTAGTCTTCCTCCTTAGGTCGTTAACCTTTTCTCTTATGGACTAAGTACCCTCATGCATTTAGGCATAAACACTTTTTCATCACTTTTTCAAAAAAATTTTTTCTAACGAAAGAACGAATGTTCACACGTTGTCAAAAATGTAAATGTTTACATAACAAGTGATCATCAGCTATAATATGAACCAAAGGGGTTTTTTAAGGGGAGGGAAAGAAATGAATCGCATGTTCCGCGTTCTTGGGTTTTGGACGGGTATTTTTGCTGTCATGTTCTATTTAGGACATATGAAAGATGCATCCTTGCTGTTCTTCGGTCAAACCGTTCTTTTTGTATTTTTATCCTACTTGAATTTATCCGAAAGAATGTATATTTACATTTTCGGAGCGTACTTGACGATTTTCTTTGCCGGATTTACATATTATTCGATTTTCATCATGGTTCCCGGTACCGGACATTAATAGAAAAAAGCATCTCCTTTGAAAGAGATGCTTTTTTCGTGCGTGCTATTATAAAGAAAACCCATTGATAAACGGATTTTGCTCCTGTTCTGTAAGCACAGTTGTTTCCTCGCCATGTCCACTTAACACAAGAGTTGATTCGGGCAATGACAACAATTTGTCATGTATCGATTGAAGCAGCACGTCTTGATTACCGCCCGTTAAATCAGTTCTCCCGATACCGCCTTGGAATAAAGTATCACCAGAAATGACAAATCCCTCTTCCGCTGAATAGTAAGACACACTGCCAGGTGAATGACCTGGTGTGTGGAACATTTCTAATGTAAACGATCCAATTTGAAGAGGTCCTTCTGACGTAATCAATTGTTCAGCTTCTTTGACCGTAATTCCGTTACCAATTAGTCGAGCTGAACCGTTTAACTGAGCATTTGTCAGCCATTCTTTTTCCTTTTCATGGACATAAAGCGGAATTCCCCATTCTTGACGCACCTCATCTGCTGCACCAATATGATCAAAATGGGCATGTGTCAATAAGACAGCAAGTGGTTTCAGCTGTTTTTCTTTCACATAAGAAATTAGCTTTTGCGCTTCGCCGCCTGGATCAAAAATTAAACATTCTCCCTGTTCATTTTTCCAAATATATGCGTTCGCTTGCACATAGCCTAGCGGCATTCTTCTCCAATTCATTTTCATCACCTACTACTTTTTTCATTCTTTTTTATTATGAAGGCTATTCAATAAAAATTCAAACAATCGTCAACTTGAATGTACTCGACAAGCTTTATGAAAACGGTTAAAATGAAAAGAAAGGAAATCAAGGGGATTGATGACAAAGGGGGACTTTCATATGATGCTCGTCATTATTTTTGGTCTAGTCACGATTTTAGCCGCTCTCGGCATCTATCGCTCACTCAAAAAAGTGAACGTACTGGCCATTGCTTTCGCTGGCGCCACATTTTTGGTTTTTGGATGGTTTACCGTCATGACCATCATCTATAGCGGTTATCCAACTGCACATTAAAAGCCTGCAATTAGCAGGCTTTTTCTATTGATTCAAATGTTTATTCACGCTTTCTAATTTGCTTGAAAGGGTGGTCGTTTGATCTCTTCTGTCATCTATGCGGATATTGGTTGCTACTCGGTGTAAACCCTTTTCAAACGGAGCTTCATGAATACGCTGAATGACCTCAAATAAAACGGATAGCTCCCCTTCAATTAATGTATTCATTGGTGTGAGCTGATATTTGATTTTCCCTTCTTGTTGAAAGCCCTCTAACAATCTTTGTACGTCTGCTACATATGCACTCACGCTTGGTGTCTCAGTGCCTATTGGAATGATGGTGACATCTGCTATTGCCATGGTTCTTGCTCCTTTCAATGACATCCTATTTCTTTCTCGTTCTCATTGTAACCCATCGTGATTCAAAAATGCCATGATCATGTGGCGTTTAAGCTTGGTTTGTCCCGTTCTATCGTCAAATCTGCTCTCTCTACCTTCCCTATCTTTGTGAAAAGGAGTAAGCATATACCTGAAATAGCCTCTATCAGTCCTCCTGCTGCAATGACATAACCTGAACCGAATAACGTCGCCATATAACCACCAATGAGAGCGCCTAACGGTATCATTAAATACGAGATCATGTTAATAATCGCATACACTTGTGGCTGATCCTCCGCTTTTACTGACAATTGAATCATCGTATGTTCAGGCACATTGACTGCACTGATGGCTGCACCTAAGGCAAATGCAGATATAAACACAAGTGGTAATAAAGCATTCATCCCTGTAATGAAAAATGCAATTCCATCAACGATCCCTGCCCCGATAAACAACAGACCGTATCGATTCACTTTCACCTTTGTTAAAACGAATCCCATCAAAAATGCACCTAATGCCGTGGTCACTTTGATGAATGAATATACTACTGGTCCACTATGTAAATCTTCTGTTAAATAAATAACCGACAATGCCTCCCACGGTGCCGCAGCAAAATTGGAGCAGACACAAAAAATGGCTAATGGAAACAAAATATGATGACTTTTCACAAGTGAAAATCCTCTTATTAATCGTTTTCCGTATGATAATCCTTTTTTTCCTTTATCCATGATCGCTTCCGTTTTATATGTAATCAGCAAAACCAGCAAAGCGGACATGAGGTAAAGAGGAATAATCACAAGCATTGTATATCCTACCCCTACAAATGCAATCATGACACCACAAATCGTCACAGTCACAAGCCTGACCACATGACTGGCTGATTGAATGGTTGCATTCGCCTTTTGTATCACATCTTCATGCACAAGCTTTGGAATAATGGACACCGAAGCTGGTTCATAGGAACCACCAGTCGCTGAATGCAGCAACATACCGCCAATGATGAGTGCCAAAGGAGAAAAATCATAAAAGTAACTGACCACAATCACAAGTATAATCGCCGCCCGAGTTAAATCAGCAAAGCACATCCAAAATTTCAATTGATGCGGCTTCATCATTGGGGTAATAAACGGCCCAATAATGGCTTGAGGGACAAAACTAACGGCAATAAAAAATGCTGTTCCAATTGCTCCTTTTCCCCCTAGCACTAAAAGCCACAAAATGGTGTTAAAAGATAAACTATCAGCAGTAATTTTACACATTTTAGAAACAAATAGATAAGTAAAATTCCGTTTCCACAGGCTTTGAGCATTCAATCATCGACATCTCCCTAATTCATATCCTTTTTTTTACATCCACTCTTTCACAATAGCTTACAGGAATGCTCTCGTCAATCACATCAGCACGGTTTTTATTGACCATAAGAAATTGATTGGTTTGAACGTATTAAATGATTGTTGACAAAGGGCGAAAATGAACTTGATTTTAGCCCTTTGTCTTCTTTTCAGCGTGATAGAAAACCTTTGCAGCCCTAGGAAGGACGAGTACTGACGCGGAGTGAATTTCACATTCGTGAGCACCGGCACGCAGGACTAACAAAGAATGCGAGGGTTTGTCTACACGCTGAAAGCACCGATTAGGTGCTTTTAATACTTACATGCTTCCCACAATAACCGCTTTGTTTTTTCATAGATCGAATCAAATTGACTCATAGAAAGCGGGTTCTTTCCTCGCCCAAGTTCCACCGTATATCCCTCACTTTTACATTGATAAATAAACCAATCACGATAACCTGCATAGCTATCAAGATATTGAATCGCTTTGTAACCGCTCACCCGTTCTAACCGTCCGACCGTCTCTTTTGAAATGGCCGGTTCGTGGCCAAGAAAACCCCAGTATATCTCTTCTCCTTGTGTATGAAGGGCAATCAGCCGGTCAAAGCGTTTTCGTAAGGCGAGATGTGCCATTGCTTTCGCTTCTGGTTCTGTTAACGGCTGATGCCCTGGGAAATCCCTATAAGACGGTGCCTTCGGCTTATTACGATAATATTCGATTTCCCAATAAGCAGGAAATTGATTGTTTAAATCAATTCCTCGAATATTCGCCTTCCATTCTCGATAATCGGAAAATCCACCATTTAGCGGCGCGAACTCCTCACGGCACAACCCTAAAGATTCTGGACCATTGCGAACCAAATCAACACCGTCTGGATTTACCATCGGGACAATAGACAAAGCAGTGGTCTGCAATATACGAACCGCTTCATGATGTCTTGCTTGCACTGGGTCTGAGGCCGCTAAACAAAGTGATTTAAGCCATTTTAATAAAACAGAGGTCGTGATCCATTCATTTGCATGAAAAGAGGCATTAACATGTATGGAATGTAAATGTTGTACAGGCTCCGTACGGATTTCATAAATGGGCGTATCAAGCACTGATTGACCAATCACACTCATCTGAAGAAAAGGAAAAACAGCTTTCAAATATTGAAGCTCTCGTTCTAAGTGAGCGCTATCATATTCAAATGTGCCGCTGATCCAATCATCTGATTGCTGGAGCCGGTAAGGCGCAATGAAGCTTTGCACATCACCTACCGATTGAAAAGAATGGGTCCCTTCTGGAAGTCTATACCCCGGTAAAAGGAGGTGCTCCGTATTTGACTGATTGGACAAACGGAAAGCTTCTTTCCCTATACCAAGCTGCTTTGCCACATCCTCCTTCCTTGCCTCATCCAGATGCCATTCAATTGTGCCAAACGACTTTTTCATTTACATCCCTCCTCTTACACTATATGAATCAGTAAGTAAAAAAAGAAAACCTCTGCATGTAAATAGCAGAGGTTTTCTTTTAAATTAAGACGCCTTTTTTAGCTCAGTGTCATCTTCTTTTTTAGATGGTGAATGGTCCGAGTTGTTTCGGTCATAAAATCTAAGGAGATCTCCATAGATAATTTGATCAGAGAATTGAAGCTCTTGTTTTGCCTTTTCTTCATAAGACTGACAAACAGACTCATCTTCTCTCGGCTCACCCGTTTTTTTGTTGTAGCACACACCAGCTGTAAAAACACTGTCCTTCGTAATAAAACTTCCATCTCGAAGCACTGTGAAGTCATTTGTATCTTTTGATAATAGGTCATGACCAAATTGAATTTGCTTGCTTGTATCGATTCCTAGAAGGTTCATGACTGTTGGACGGATATCTACTTGCCCGCCAACTGTATCAATCTCTTTTGGATGTTTATCCGTGATACCAGGAATGTGTACAACAAATGGTACTTTTTGAAGCTGAACTTCTTCAAAAGGTGTAATGTCTTTGTTTAAGAATTGTCCCATTGCTTCGTTATGGTTTTCAGAAATCCCGTAGTGATCCCCATATAACACAAAAATGGAGTTATCGTATAACCCTGCTTCTTTCATTTTTTTAAAGAAAAGCTTTAGTGCCTCATCTTGATAACGCACTGTAGGGAAGTATTTGTTCAACGTTTTGCTCTTTGAGTCATATTCATCAATGAGCTTATCTTCTTCATCTAAGTCAAATGGAAAATGGTTCGTTAATGTAATCAATCTCGTATAGAACGGCTGCGGGATCGTTTTCATTAAATCTACTGACTGCTCAAAAAACGGACCATCTTTTAGTCCCCAGCCAACTGAATTTTCTTCATTTACATCGAATGATTTAATATCAAAAAATTTGTCGTAGCCAAAGCTGTCATAGATCAGGTCACGGTTCCAGAAACTTTTGTTATTCGCATGAATAACAGAAGAATGATAACCTTCCTCTTTTAACAACTCAGGTGCGGCTTTGAACTCGTTGCTTGGATTTGTGAAAAATACAGCTCCTCTTCCAAGCGGATAGAGTGAATTATCAACAATAAACTCGGAGTCGGATGTTTTCCCTTGACCCGTTTGATGATAGAAATTACTGAAATTGTAGCTTTTCTTGATCAATTTGTTTAAGAACGGCGTGATCTCTTTCCCATTCAATTTTTCATTGATCACAAAGCTCTGAGTAGACTCAAGCGATACTAAAATGACATTTCGTCCTTTTGCTTGACCAAACGTCTTTTCATTACGGTCTGTTTGATTTGCGCTTACATAGTTTTCAATTTCAGTTAAGCTATTGCTGTCGGCAAGTGCTCGCTGAGCGGATTGCTTCGATTGCAGAACCCCATCATAAATATGGAAGTTATATAAGCTGATGTTTTTCACTAGCATCTCACGGTCAAATGAACGAGTTAACAGCTCTGGTCTTTCTGTTTCAGCCAAACCAAGGTTAAAAAAGAAAGTGGCTGCCACAAATAAATAATAAGCTGCACGTCCCTTACGTGAAATCGTTACATCTGTTCTAAAGGAAGGCTGTTTTTTATAGAGCCAAATTAAAATGATGATATCAACAAACATCAGAAAATCAACTGGTTCAATTAAAGAGGTAATACTTGACCCGAGGTCACCCATATTGTTTGTTTGAAATAGGACGGGGATGGTTAGAAAATCACTGTAGAATCGATAAAATACAATGTTAGCTAACAAAATAAATGTCAGAACAAAACTCGTCACGATGATATATCGATTGCGATTTTTTTCTTTAAAGAATAAACCGATACCGAAGATAAACAAGAGAAAGCTAAGCGGATTAATAAACAGGATAAATTCCTGCATGAAATTTTCAATTTTGATATTAAAACTAGATTTATAGATAACATAGGTTTTCACCCACATTAACAAAGTCGCAATCAGTAAAAATGAAATCGCCTTTAATCTTTTCTTTCGCATTGTAACCTCCTTATGCTAAAAACGCACTCAGGTTAGGGACATCCCCAATTATTGGTGCTTCTTCAAAAATAACTAAAGTATATCTTATCCTGTCTATGATGGAAAATCAATGTCTTTTTCCCCATGACAAACTTATGAATATGCTAAACATTCAATTTCATGCCTATCTATCGCTGATTTTAATAAAAATGACATCATTATGACATTTTTGTTCAAGACAGCCACTTGTTTTTTGCCATCCATGCACCGCCGATCACGCCTGCATCGTTTCCTAGTGAGGCAATCACCACTTCAACATCCTCAGCACATGGAGGAAAGGCATGATGCTTGACGACACGCTCTACTTTACTGCGAAGAAGCTCGCCCGCTTTAGATACACCGCCGCCAATGACGATTTTTGTTGGGTTTAAGGCACTGGCTAGATTCGCAAGGACAAGACCAAGATGGGTTGTTACTTCATCTACGACATGCATCCCAAGTTCGTCTCCGTTTTCTGCTGCCTCAAATACATCCTTTGCAGACAGCGAAGTAAGTGAGCCAAGTGATGATGTATGGCTCTTTGTTTGTAATGTATCTTTTGCGATTCGGACGATACCTGTGGCAGACGCAATGGTTTCAATACAGCCTGTTCTCCCGCAGTTACATGGTGCTCCTTGAAATGGAACGGCACAAATATGACCAATTTCTCCACCAGCACCTGTTTCGCCTTGAACCACTTCTCCATTGACAATAATACCGCCGCCAACCCCTGTGCCCAGTGTAACCATCAGGATGTTTTTGGCGCCATCACCTGCACCCTTCCACATTTCACCGAGTGCAGCAATGTTCGCATCATTTTCGATGACAGATGGAAGTCCTGTCTCTGCCTCTAAATGGTCTTTCAAGGGATAGTTTGTCCAGCCCAGATTCGTTGTTTTATAGACAATTCCGGATACTTTATCCACTGGTCCAGGTGCCCCCATACCGATCCCAATTAGGGCTGATTTCGGCATGCTGATCTCAACTAGTTTATGGTCAATTGACTTGGCAATGTCGACTGTAATTGTCTGCCCAGATTTATCCGTAGGAATCTCCCACTTATGCTGAATTTCACCATAAAGATTAATAAACGCAAGCTTAATTGTCGTACCGCCAAGATCAACTCCTACAAACCAATCCCCTGTCATATGTCCTCCACCTTCACATTGTTTTTCGATTTAATTTGGCTAGTTCCATTTGAAGGATGGTCATTGCGTTTGACCATTCAGTTCGATCGATAATGCCCGATGTGTACATTTCCTTCAATTCATCTGCCATAAATTCTAATTCCACTTCACGATCTCCGAAATACACGTAATTTCCAAATCTCATGAGCAGCTGCTGTACATCATATAACGTTTTCATTATTTTCACCATTTCTCTAAATCACAGATAGGATAAGCGTATTCATAAATACGCTTTCAGTCAAGTCATTCAACGTGTTTGAGTGTTTTCAATATATTGTTTCAACTTTAAAAATTGGTCATTTTGCGGATCTTGTTTTAATGCTTTTTCGATGAAGTCGTCTGCTTCCGCTGTCTCGCCTTTTTCTACATACAACAACGATAAGTGATACAATTTATTCGGCTCATTTGGATCTTTTTCAAGCGACTTTTGCAAATACTCAATGGCCTTGTCAAGATGTCCAAGCTGCGCTTCGGAAAGCGCATATATATGAAGTGCTTCAGCTGAGGCATCCTTTTGCTTTACATATTCCTCTAGACGCTGACTTGCTTCGCTATAGTTCTTTTCATCAAATAAACTCGCTGCCTCGCTAGTTGCCGCCGCTTCTTTTTGATCGTCTGAATGAAACCCTGTATACAATCCAAAGCCGCCAATAAGGAGGAGAAGAAGACTAGCAAGAAGCATTTTGACAGGCTGAAACTGTTTAGGAAGACGGACCGCTAAAGCGGCTAAAAATCCCCCAGCGAGCCCCCCAAGATGCCCTGCATTATCAATCCCTGATACAGTGAAACCTATCCCTAAGTTGATGAGGATAATCACGATAATATTTGTCCCCATCGTACGAAAGAAGAGCTTCCGGTTAGAGATCGCTAAATATAACAATGCGCCTAAACAGCCAAAGATCGCACCTGATGCTCCTGCTGCGATGGCTGTATTAAACACAAAGCTCGCTATGGAGCCAAAGATGCCGGAAACTAAATAAATCAGCAAAAATCTTCCTGAACCATAAATTCTCTCAACAGCTGCTCCAACGGACCAAAGAGCAAATGTATTAAAGAGTAAATGCGTCAAACCAATGTGTAAAAACATAGGTGTCACAAAACGCCACCATTCACCCTCTAGTATCAGCACATTATTCTTCGCACCAAATGCTGTTAAAGTGGCTGTATTGGTACTTCCACCAGATAATTCGAGTAAAAGAAACATCACCACTTGAACTGCGATTAACAAGTAGGTAAAAATCGGTCTGCCATTTTGAAAAACGGCCCGTTCTCGTTCACGTTGCTTTTCCTGATCTTGAAATGCCTGAAGCACGTTCATTTTAAGCTGCATTACATCTTCGGCTGTATCTGCCTTCGCCTCTTCTACATCAATCGAGAGTGATGTATTCAGCCATTTTTGCAGCTCGTGTCCATCGTTTTGAAGGGTTTCTTCATTCAGTAAAACAGGTGTCACCGTCACCTTTTGTTGTTTTTGCGGTTGACCGTTTATGTCTTCCCAATCATCTACTGGATGATCAGCTGTAAATTGTAGCTGCAGGAGATGGAGAGAACGTTTACGCATGGCTTCTCTCAACTGATTCATCCGAAAGGCCTGCTCTTCCATATCTCGAACGATCTCCTGTCTAAAATTCACATCTCTTCTATAGAGACGGATGAGATCATATCCTGAGTTTCGTGGTGCTTCAAAAAAGATTTCATCTTCTGGGTACGGACTTTGAATCATCTCGTATCCTTTTTGTCTGAGTTCATCAATCACTCGCCAAAATAGACTATCTATGACATTCATTCATTCGCGCTCCATTTTTTACATTATTATAGCAAGAATTACTCTTATACGCATTTCTCAACAAAAAAATCCCGGCTTTTGCGGGATTAGAATGCTTGGCGAATAAATTTCGTCCGAAAATATGGGATTTTCATCAGCCATTTAATAAAAAAGTGACGCACTTGGTTTTGACCTAAGATCAAATTCATGAGCCGATAACGATTTTGCACAAGAACGAATGCAAACAGTGTGAACACAATGCTCCAAATCATTTTATTCATCATATTCCCTCCTATGTTCGTATCGTGGCTTAAATAGGATTTGTTTATGCATGAACCGTCATTTTTATCGCTTAACATGCGATCTGCTTTCACACTCTAATCCCTTGTTCTTTTGATTGAATATAATAGAACTCTTCACACTCTGATTGATCATAAGAAACGTCAAATTGATGCAGGGCGATTAAATCTTTGAACGCTTTGATATGCTCTCTTCTTATTTTTCCGACTCCAAAAAAATCAAGGTGTGTATGCCAAAAATAAACCCATGAATCATGTTCGAGTTGTAAGTCAAAAGTATTCACTTCCTCCCACAAAATTTCGGAAGTATCTTTTCTTTCCTCGAAATTTTTTCATATATGACTCCTACTAGCTAAAATGCCATGAGCTAATGAAACGATCTCAACACAAAAAGCCCGTTTTTGGACAATGAGCGGGCTTTCACTTTTGATATAACGTACCTTTTTCACTGACAATCATAGACACCGGTATGTCGTGCGCTTCAGCCGGAATATGCCTCGTCTGCTGTAAAGACAAACAAAGGGCAATGGTTACGCCGTGGTAGTCCGCTAAGTAGCGATCATAATAGCCCCCACCAAACCCAATCCGGTAACCACGTTGATCGAAGCACACCCCAGGGACAATGATCAAATCAATGGCTTCTTTATGTACAGCTGTAGACTCAAGAGGGTCTGGCTCCAATAGCCCAAAGTAGCTGGATGTCATCTTTGTTTCAGGTGTATATTCATAAAACATCATCTCTTTTGTTTTCGGAAAACAGGTGGGAATACAAACTGTTTTTCCTTCTTCCCACGCTTTTTCAATCAGAGGCATTGTCGGTATTTCTTTTCCCCTAGACATAGTCAAAGCAATCGTTTTCGCCTGTTTCCATTCTGACAGCTGTAGCACGTGTTCATGAATTAGAGCGGCGTAGCGATTGAACTCTTCAGCGCTTATCTGATCAAGCATGGCCAATGTTTGAAGGCGGAGCTCCTTTTTCATACAGGTTCATCTCCCATCATAAAAAAACAGCAGGAAAATTCCCTGCTGCTTACTTTGTTTCACGATGTAAAGTTTGTTTTTTATCACGTGAGCAATACTTTTTGAATTCAACGCGATCTGGATTGTTTCGCTTATTCTTTTTAGTAATATAGTTACGCTCACCGCATTCAGTGCAAGCTAGAGTAATATTTACGCGCATGTTTTTCCCTCCAAACTAAAATCAATTCACATTCAGACCTAACTATAATACCACTTCTAGCTGAGTAATGCTAGAATGTTTTTTCACCAATTTCATTTTTCAATGCATTCCACCTGCATCCTGATCCATATTGTCTGGTCATGTGATGAAAAATCGCCTTCTCCCCTATAAAAACACGTTCTTTGTCGTACTGTATACATGAGAACCCCCTCTTTGTTCCACAGCTTTTTTTCATCTGATCCGTCTTCTTTTATTTTAACAGCGGGCAAGGTTTTCATACTTGGTTTCCCTATAAAAAGAAAAATGATGAAAAAAAGGTGATTTTTTCAGCAATTCCTTTTGAAACTAGCTTTTTTATGGTATAAAAAAGAAGGGTCGAAAACTGTCTGAAACAATCATGAGAGCCTTTTTTGGCTTTCAGCATTAAAATATGAATAAAAGGTGATGAAACATGGAAATTGCAATTATCGGATTGCTTGTTGTCAGTATTGTACTGATCGCATTCTCATATTTTCAAAGAGAGCCGATTAAAGAAGTCGAACAGGAACTTGAAACACTTCAACTATCTGCAATGCAAGAAATCTATAAACTGAAAAAGAAAATGAAGGTTCTTGAAGAAGAATTGCTTGAAACAAACATCGTTGTCCGCAGGCATTCAGAAATTGATCCATCTATTGCAAGACAAATCATTTCAAAGCATCAAAATGGCATGTCTCCTGAGGCGATTGCGCGCGCTGAGCATGTATCTGTAGAAGATGTGAACATGATCATTAAAGACAACGAGAGGGTGCTTGTATGACGAAAAAAAGCATCCAAACGTTTGCAGCAGGTATGATTCTTGCAACTGGTGTTCTGGCGATCGTCTTTTTCCTTACTGGAAAAGATGAAGCGGCGGCTGATTCTACAACAAAAGAAACCCTCGCAGCGAAAGTGACAGACACTGACGTGAAAAATTACTTAGACTCTAAAAAAGAAGTCTCCGTCAGCCGTGAAACATATCAACAACTTCTTGATTATAAAGAAAAAGCGCTGAAAGCAAATGAAGACGGCGATTCTCAGAACGATAAACAAACAACGGACAAGCCAAAAGGCAAAACGGTTAAATTCGTGATTAAAAATGGTATGAGCACAAGTGATGTTTCAGACATGCTTGAAAAGGACGGAATCATCAACTCGTCTAAAGATTTTAATGATTACGTGATAGACGCAGGCTACCATAAAGAAATTCGTGCCGGCAAATTCAATTTAAAAACAGGTATGACATTCAAACAAATCGTCAAAGCCTTAACAAAATAACATCAAAAACCCCCTGGCGGCATTGACCTCCAGGGGGTTTTTGATTATCCAAATCGTCCTGATATATAATCATTTGTTCTTTGATCATTTGGCTCTGAGAACATCACATTCGTATCATTGACCTCAACAAGCTCGCCCATCAAAAAGAACGCTGTTCGGTCTGATACCCTTGCCGCTTGCTGCATATTATGCGTCACAATGGCAATCGTATATTTCTCTTTCAGTTTCATGATTAATTCTTCAATCTTTAATGTTGAAACAGGATCAAGCGCAGATGTTGGTTCATCCATTAATAGAATATCCGGGCTTGTGGCAATGGCTCTTGCGATACAAAGACGCTGCTGCTGACCGCCGGAAAGACCTAATGCAGGCGCATTTAATCGATCTTTCACTTCATCCCAAAGGGCAACATCACGAAGCGCTTTTTCAGCGATTTCTTTCAATTGCTGCTTGCTCTTCACCCCGTGAATTCTTGGCCCGTAGACGACATTATCAAAGATAGATTGAGGGAATGGGTTTCCTTTTTGAAAGACCATCCCGACGTTTTTACGCAGTTCCACTAGATCGACACGGCCTTTTAACATATTGTCACCGTTATACATCATATCCCCGGTGATTTTCACACCTGGCACTGTTTTGACCATGAGATTTAAGGTCTTTATAAATGTTGACTTTCCGCAGCCGGACGGACCGATAATCGCTGTGACCTCATGCTCTTTAATGTCTAAATCAATATGCTTCAGTGCGTGATGCTGTCCGTACCAAAGGTTCATATCATTCACACGAAACACTTCTTTTTTGGCTGTTTCAGTTGCTACTGCATTCATCAAAATCCACCCGCCTTATCCGAATCGACCATTAATATAGTCTTCTGTTTTTTGCTGCGCAGGACGTGTAAAGATACGTTCAGTCGCATCGTATTCCACTAGATCACCGTTCAGGAAAAAGGCTGTATGATCAGATACACGTAACGCTTGCTGCATATTGTGTGTGACAATGACAATCGAATAATCATGTTTTAATTCCGATAATAGTTCTTCAATTTTTGCATTTGAGATCGGGTCTAAGGCAGAAGCCGGTTCATCTAATAAAAGCACGCTAGGTTTCATCGCAAGGGTACGTGCAATACAGAGGCGCTGCTGCTGGCCTCCTGATAATGATAAGGCAGAGCGGTGCAAGCGATCTTTGACCTCATCCCATAGCGCTGCCTTTGTTAAGCTTTCTTCTACCGCATCATCAAGCACTGATTTCCTTTTTTCACCCGCATATTTTAGCGCATGCGTAATGTTGTTGTAGATGGATTTAGGAAATGGATTTGGCTTTTGGAAGACCATCCCGATTTCTCTTCTTAAATTCACCACATTAATACGGTCATCCAAAATATTTAACCCTTCGTACATGATCGCCCCTTCACTTCGTGCACCTGGAATTAGGTCGTTCATGCGGTTAATGCTGCGTAAAAAAGTCGATTTTCCGCACCCTGATGGGCCGATTAATGCCGTAATTGCATTTTTTTCAATTTCAAATGAAATTTGATTGACTGCTCTTTTTTCACCATAATAAATACTTAAATCCTGCACCTGTAGAATCTGTTCCGCTTGAAGTGGAGCCTTTTTTGCTGCAATCTCTTTTTTTTCTGCTAGCATTTGAACCATATCCCCTTCACACCTCTCACTATTTATTTTGACGTAAGCTTCTTATGAATAAATGAACCAAGCCATCTAGCTGCTAAGTTGAATACTAATACAGAGAGCACAAGTACGGCTGATGCACCATTTGCAATGGCCTCTGCATCTGGAATAATCCCCTGTGTATTGACGTTCCATATATGAACGGCTAATGTTTCTGCCGGTCTAAAAATATTTAGTGGTGACGTATCGGAGAAAGGACTCCAGTTTGTAAAATCAAGACGCGGTGTTGAAAGACCTGCTGTGAAAAGAAGAGCAGCCGCCTCACCGAAAACTCTTCCCGATGCTAAAATCGCTCCGGTAATAATGGATGGAATCGCACCTGGGATCAGAACCGTCTTTACTGTATGCCACTTTGTCACACCGAGCGCAAGCGATGCTTCCTTTTGATCCTTCGGTACAGATCGAAGTGCATCTTCTGTCACCCTGACCATCACTGGCAGATTAAAGACAGTCAGCGCAAGGGCTCCTCCGATGATCGTATAGCCCCATCCTGTTAAATTAACAAACATCAGCAAACCAAACATACCGATGACGATCGATGGCAGAGAAGATAACACTTCAATACATGTACGAATAAAATCAGTCACTTTGTTTTGAGGTGCATATTCTGCCATGTACACCCCGCCGCCCACGCCAAGAGGCACGGTAAACAGCATCGTAATAAATAGAATGTAAAACGAGTTAAACAGCTGATCCCTAATACCGCCACCAGAGCCAATCGCACTTGAGCGGGTAGTCAAAAAGTCAAAATTTAATTCTTTGGCACCGTTGAAGATGATATAAGAAAACAAGCCAACAAGTATCGCCGTAATAATGGCGGCACATAATCCAAAAACGATTGTGGCAAAACGATCGGTCATTTTGCTATTCATTAAATCTTCCTCCTAGATGACAAGTATCTAATAATGAGTATGAACATAAATGATACAACTAGAAGGACAAGTCCCATTGACCAAAGTGTATTGTTTTCAACACTTCCATACGTTGTATGTCCCATGTTTAACGTAATAATGGTTGTTAATGTACCAGCTGTGTCCATAATACTCTCTGGTAGATTACGCGTGTTTCCAATGACCATCTGAACGGCAAGGGCTTCTCCAAATGCTCTTGCCATTCCAAGCACGACCGCTGTCATTAATGTCGGCAGCGCTGCCGGTACAAGAACACGTCTGATCGTTTGCCATCTTGTTGCGCCTAATGCATACGATCCCTCACGTAAACTTTTTGGAAGTGAAGCCATTGCATCAGTTGCAATGGATGTAACAGTTGGCAGAATCATAATAGACAGGACAATCGTTCCTGCTAAAACACTGTGCCCTGAACCGCTTGACTTAAAGTGTCCAATAAACGGCACCAATACTGTAAGACCTATGAATCCGTAAACAACGGATGGAATCCCTACAAGCAGTTCAATCACTGGCTGGAGAATTTTCCGTCCCCATGCAGGTGCAATTTCTGTCATGAAGATTGCTCCTGCGATGCCTAGCGGTGCTGCTATGAGTGCTGATAGAAGCGTGACAGCAATTGATCCAAAGATAAATGGAAATGCGCCGTATTGCGGATTTTCCGCTGTAGGGTTCCAATTGATACTGGTTAAGAACTCAATTGGGCTTACACCATTTACGATGAAAGATTGTAAACCCTTAATGCCAAGGAAGATTGTGATGGCAATTGATACAGCAATCATTAAGAATGCGCAAAATTTCACCAAAATACTTCCTCTTACTTCATCCATTTGCCTATTTTTTTTCGAGCTGATCAGTCGATCGCTCGCTTCTGTATGTTCTATCTGTTTCATCTTTTTCTACACTCCTATGAATGTCATAAAAGGAAAAGTGAAAAGCTCCACTTTTCCTTCATCATCAATTCAAGACCTTTTACTTATCTGTTTGTTTGCCTGTTGCGTCTCTTTCTACTTTCATATTAGAGACTGAGATGTAGCCTTGGTCTTTAACGATTTCTTTTTGTACTTCGTCACTCATCAAGTAATCTAAAAATTGTTTTGCTAAACCTTCTGGCTCACCTTTTGTATAAGAGTGCTCGTATGCCCAAATTGTATATTTACCGCTTTCTACATTGCTTTCTTCTGGTTTCACACCATCAATGCTAAGCGGTGTAATTTTGTCATCTGTTAAATAAGAGAATGCTAGGTACCCAATCGCACCTGGTGTTTCTGCAATCAACTTTTTCACTGTGTTTGAAGAATCCTCTGTGATTCCTTCTGCAGGAGTCGCGCCGTCAAGTGCATATTTCACAAATGTTGCACGAGTTCCTGATGAGTCAGGTCTGTTCACAAGTGTGATTTTTTGGTCTTTCCCGCCAAGCTCTTTCCAGTTTTTGATTTTACCAGTGAAGATTTTTTTCAATTCGTCCTTTGTGATGTCTTTGACACCAACTTCAGGGTTAACAGCTGCCGCCATTCCAACAACTGCTACTTTGTGGTCTTTTAAAGCTTTTGCGTCGATTCCGTCTTTCTCTTCTGCGAATACATCTGAGTTCCCAATTTGTACAGATCCTTCTGATACTTGAGAAAGTCCTGTTCCTGAACCGCCGGCTTGTACTTGAATATCGGCTTTTGGATGTTTATCCATGAATTTTTCTGCTGCCGCAAGAACTAAAGGCTGCATCGCAGATGATCCTGAGATGGTAATGGAACCTGATGCCTCATCTTTGTTTGAAGCATTTCCTTTACTGTCTTTTGAATCTCCGCTTGAGCTGCTGTTTCCGCATGCTGTGACGAATGCTAACAATGCGATAGTAAGGAAAGTAAGCAGCCATAATTTGTTCTTTTTCATTTCAAGAATACCCCCTGAATAATTTGTCCTACGAGTAATACATTAAAGGTTCTTTATTAATTTCGTTTAAATGGAATGTTAAGGTTTTGTAAATGTCGAAGATTTGTAGAGAAATTGCGGGGTTTTTTATGATTTTTGTCAATTTATATCGAAAAGTTTGAAGAAAATATAAAAAAACGCCCACAAAAAGTGAGCGTTTTTACCTAGAAAAGGTCTAGTTATTTGTTTCTGCTTCATTTTCAATTTTGTTTTTGTTCTTCGCTTGTGTATCATTGCTTTCCTGTTTTGATTTCAGTTCAAAGTACTTGTCTAATACTTGTTCACCAATATCATTTGTAATCGGATAGCGCTGGTTGTAATCTTGATACACCCAAGGCACGACAACTGAAATCGCTACTTCTGGATTATCAGCAGGCGCATACGCAACAAGTGTTGTGTTATACGTTGGTGTGCCGCGTTTGCTTTTAATCGGGCCGTCATAGAATGATTGAGCGGTCCCTGTTTTGCCAGCTGGATTGTATTTTTTGTTGCCAAAGTTCGAATATGCTGTCCCTCTTGGGTTCTGCATCACAAGCTTGAATCCTTGCTGTACGCGTTTGATCTCATCACTTGTCATATCGAGCTTATTCAGTACATCCGGCTTGACGGACTCCGTTACAGCCCCAATGCCTCTTTGCGGATCTGGCTCTCTCACTTCTTTTACGAGCTGAGGACGTAACCGATAGCCGCCATTGGCAATCGTAGAAACGTATTGCGCCATTTGCAGCGGTGTAAACGTGTCATATTGTCCAATCGCATAGTCAAGTAAAAGACCGGATTGTGTAGACGTTCCACGATAGCCAGTTGCTTCGTTTGGCAGGTCAATACCTGTCTCCACTCCAAGACCAAATTTACTAAAATTGTAACGGAACGTATCAAACGCCTTTGTATCAATTGGGAGCGGCTGATTCTTACGATATTCCCCTTTCCCAATTGCAATCGCTGTTTTAAACATATACACGTTTGATGAACGTTCTAGTGCGGTTAAATCATTAATGAGTCCCATATTTTGATAGGATTTTTTCGGCGGTGACTGAGCGATATAGAGCGGTTCATCGTATTGGGTGCTTCCAATATGAAGGACGCCTGTTTTATAACCTGTCAGCACAGTTGCTCCTTTTACTGCTGATCCCATCGCATATGATGATGTCATCGTTCCTAGTGCATAGTCATCAAATTTGTATGTCCCATTCTTATTGGTAATCTGTTTACCCGCAATCGAGAGCACTTCCCCATTTCTCGGGTCCATCATGACAACAAACGCACGATCAAGAAGTTCTGTGCCGCCTCTTTGCTTCGCACTTTTCAAGTTCTTTTCGATGATTTTTTCCACCGCTTTTTGCAGCTGAATATCAATCGTCAGCACAAGGTCTTTCCCGCTCTTTCCTTCTGTTAACACTTTAGAGCTTGTGACATTGCCTTCTTTATCTGTTGTACTTTGTTCTTTTTCTTTTTGACCTTGCAGGACATCTTCATATTGATATTCAAGATAGCTTTTTCCTACACGATCATTTCGGCTGTAGCCGAGTGATAGATAATGTTCAAGCAGTGACGACGGAAGACCTTCATCACTTGAAGACACACTGCCGAGCATACTGCGGAGCAGTCCTTTATAAGGATAGCTGCGTGACCAGTCTGTTGTGACATCTACACCTGGCAGCTCGTCCAAATGCTCAGAGACGTAAGCAATTTCACTTGGTTTTACATCTTCATTTTTAATAAATTGAGGCGTAAGTGCATAGCCTGCATCCATTTGTCTTTTAATCGCAAGCACTTGCAAATCTTTTTTCGTCAGTTGATTTAATTCCTTGTCTGTGATGCGTTTCAGCTGGAGCTCGTATAGTTTATCATCAGAGACCTTTTCGTCACCCTTTAAATCGGCTTCTTTTTGAACAAGCTTTTTCGCTTCATTCGGATGGGTTAAGATCCAGAAATCTTTTTTATCACGATCTGTGATTTTCTTTGTACTTACGTGAATCATATCTGCTAATTTTGTTGCCACTTTGAGCCGCTCTTCTTGTGAAGTCGTCGAGGTTCTCGTATATGTAATGGCATTTAGCGCTTTATTGCTGACAATCGTGTTATAGTTTCGATCATAAATTTTTCCGCGCGGAGCAGATGAGCTGACATTCACGTCTTCTTGTTTTTCTGCCTGCTTTTTATAATCTTCTCCATTCACAATCTGCACAAAACCGAGTCTGACCACAACACCGGTAAAAATAATGAACGCAGCTAAAAATAATAAATTCAGCCGAATCGGAAGTGTTTTGCGCCCTTCCTTCGCGTCTTTTTTGTTTTTCTTGTTTCTCATCACATCACCTTTTCTATCAAGAAAGAAATGGCACCCCTTTTTGTGTATAAAAGGTGCCATCATCATTTTAGCGGTTTTTCTATCATTTATCTAGAAATTTGATGTTCCATTGGTAAGAAATTTTACCTTTCTCCCTTCATAAGGTTCGTTTGAGAAACAGGCTTTTGACCGTCAGCCTCTTCTATATCAGCTGTTTTCTCTTTTAAATGAATGTCCTTTACAAAATAATAAATAAGGGTGTGCCCCGCTCCAAGTACGACAAGTGAAGCAGGAATCCCAAGCCGATCGCCCAGTAAGGTGACAGATAAAAGAAAAAAGACAATCGAACAAATACGCCCTGCATTTAAAAATAGTTCTCTGACGACAATATATTCAATTCGGGCTTTTCTTGCATATCTGGCATGACCGATGACATCGTAAGTTAAAGAGACATACGGAACAAGCAGAAGCGGGTAGCCGATCGCAATGGCTACAGCGTACATAAGCAGTGATACATAGGACAAGTGAAAGACGATTAAAAATAAAGCGCCGTATAAAATAAGCCCGCCAAACATAATCGCTTTTTTGCGCCATTTTTTCTTAATCAAACGGGTAGCAAAAAAATAGGCGAAAAAGGCAACACCTGAATTGACTAGACCAAATGTGCCTAAAGCAAGCTCACTGTTTGTTGCAATAAACACAAAGACACTGATTAAAAAGACAAACACGCCTTCACGGAGCCCCTGAAAAAAGTGAGCAGTTGTGATTTTACGCCAATTCTCGTCCGCATGGCGCTCTTTCCAAATTTGCTTAATGATAAATTTTCCTTTTGATTGTCTCCTCTTGAGGAAAAAACTCATCACAACCGCTAATGAAAACAAAAAAAGCGATAAAGTGAAAATCACTGTATAGCCTGTATCATCCGTTAATTGAGAAATCACAATTCCTGCAATGAGCGGCCCAATCATACCAGCTGTAGAGGTAAGCACTCCTAAAAATCCATTAAAGAAATCCCTTGTTTCAGGTTCAGTAATTTCAAAAGTAAGCACGTTAAAGGCAAGCCAGTAAAAACCATAGCCGATTCCAAGCACACTGCCTAATAACACGAGCCGAGCTGCCGCTTGCTCTCCTGCCATGAGAACAATTAAGTAAAAAGCGGCTAAGAAGATGACACCGAAACGAAGGACAAATGCACGATCTATTTTTTTAGCGAGCCGACCAGCAAATAAAAAGGTAATGGGCTGAAGGACAACTATCGCCAAGTTATAAATCGCAAGGTCTGTAAATCGCCCAGACTGTTTCCATAAATACACGTTCACAAACGTATTCGAAAGCGCAATCGCAAGTGCGTATAATCCGCCAATCGTGAGGAGGAGCAATAAATCTCTTGTGACATCCATATCCCCGAACATTTTCTTTAATCTGCTCATATCATTCATTCTCCTTTTCTACACAATAGTCTGTCTCATCAAAAGGCAGATATGTAAAAAAAGGAGGGAAAATATAAAAAGACCCGCTCTCAGAGAGAAGCAGGTCTTTTCAAATCAAATCATTTATTTAGCTTCGCTGTAAAGGCGAGCCACTTCATCCCAGTTCACAACATTCCAGAATGCTGAAATGTAATCAGGACGACGGTTTTGGTAGTTTAGGTAGTAAGCATGCTCCCAAACGTCTAGTCCTAGGATTGGTGTTTTTCCTTCAGTTAAAGGAGAATCTTGGTTTGGTGTGCTTGTGATTTCAAGTTTGCCATTGTTCACAACAAGCCATGCCCAACCAGAACCAAAGCGTCCTGCAGCTGCTGCAGCGAAATCAGATTTGAATTTTTCAAATCCGCCTAATTCTTTTTCGATCGCATCTGCAAGTTCACCAGTTGGTGCGCCGCCACCGTTTGGTGAAAGAAGCGTCCAGAATAATGAGTGGTTCGCATGTCCTCCGCCATTGTTACGTACAGCTGTACGAATGTTTTCAGGCACAGAGTTCAAGTTAGCCACTAGCTCTTCAATTGATTGATCTTCAAGAGCTGATACACCTTCGATTGCTTTGTTTAAGTTTGTTACATAAGTGTTATGGTGTTTTGTGTGGTGAATCGTCATTGTTTCCTTGTCAATATGTGGTTCTAATGCATCGTAAGCATATGGTAATTCTGGAAGTTTAAAAGCCATGGTTAAATTCCTCCTTAGAAATGTATGTACTGAAATGCTTCCTTAGTAAGCAAGCAATTCACCCTAATCAAAGAGTATCAAAAGAAACGGCTTGTTTCAACGTTATTGCTCATGATCTGAAACATTTCAGTGTTTATTTTGTATTTAACCCTTCAGAAAGAGTGTTAAACACCGATTTTCCATTTAGCGAAGCACATAAAACAAAAAGATTCCCAGCATCAGTGCTTGAATCAACCCTTTTGCAAATACGCCTGACACAAAACCAATTAATGAGCCAAGCCCAACTTTCACACTTGTCTTCAGATCTTTTTGATGAACGAGCAGCTCTGCGATGACACTGCCGATAAATGGACCAATGATAATTCCAGCAATCGGAATCACAAAAGGACCGGCTAAAAGCCCAATGGTACTTCCCCAAATGGCCGCCCGGCTGCCGCCAAAGCGTTTCACCCCAATCAGATTGGAGACATAATCCGCGGCAAATAACACAGCTGTAAACATGGCTTGAATGAGCCAAAAGGTGAGCGTCAATTTCTCAAAGCTAAAAAAGAGCCCATATAAAATAAACCCAAGAACCATGAAAACCACACTAGGAATGATTGGATAGACAAGTCCCACAAACGCAATGATAAATGCACAGCCGATCAAAATCCAATACAGCACGTCCAATCCGCTGCCGCCTCCTTTTTATATGCTGTATACATTATGCCTCATTCCTTCTATCTTAACCAGTAATGAAGGCCGTACTTGTACTGGATGGATAGACATTGATACAATGTGAGAAATAGAAAAGAATGTAGGAAGTGAATCGGTTGAACGTATTTAGTTTATTGTTAAAAGGAATTTATTCACCAAAAGATATTGCCAGAGCACGTTTTACTGGGATTGGAAAGGCCATTTTATTCATCTTTATCCTTTCGATCATCGCAGCTGTCCCCCAGGGCTATCATATGAGCCAAGAGATTTCAAATGCGATGTCAGGATTTCAACATGTGATTAAAAAAGATTTACCCGACTTTTCCATTGAAAAAGGAACGCTTCAAGCGGATCAAAGCACACCGATCGAAAAAGAAGAAAATGGCATCACGATTATCTTTGATCCCAATGAAAAAATAAAATCAAGTGAGCTTGAATCAAAACAAACAGCCATTGCGTTATTGAAAGAAAAAGCAGTGATTGCCATTGACGGACAAATGACAGATATTCCATACCAGCTGCTTGGCGGAACACTCACAAAAGATGAACTTGCCAGCGTCACAAACCAGAATCAAGCGATCATTATCCCTGTCATTTGTGTCTTCCTGTACCTATCTACTGCTGCTCTCATGTTCATCAGCGCAACATTCCTAGCCATGCTTGGCACATTTATTAAACGAATGCAGCAAAAAGAGCTGTCCTTTCAAATGCTTTGGAAGCTCTCTGCCTATTCACTCACATTAACAACCGTCTTTTTCGCCATCATGAGTGCATTAAACACGCCGGTTGCAAACTCATTTTTATTAAATTGGGTGATTAACTTTATTTTCTTATATCTTGTCGTTAAAGAAATACCTGCAAAAAAATAAGCTCCCTCATTTTGAGGAGCTTTCAGATTGTTGACAAAGGGCTAAAATGTTGTTGATTTTAGCCCTTTGTCTTCTTTTCAGCGTGATAGAAAACCTTTGCAGTCTAGGAAGGACAGCTACTTTTACGGAGCGAATTTGTCATTCGTGAGTACCAGCGCGCAGGACTGACAAAGAATGCGAGGGTTTGTCTACACGCTGTAAGCTCCCTCATTTTGGGGAGCTTTTTTATTTGTTTTGACCCTATGACTCATCTGGATGGATGATCGCAAACAAATAGTGATCCTCCCACTTATCATTGATCTTTACTTTTTTACGATGAAGTCCCTCATTTTCAAACCCTGTCTTCTCAAGCACACGAATGGAACCAATGTTAGATGGTTTTACGCCAGCCTCAATGCGGTGAAGGTACAGTTCATAAAAGGCATAATCGATAATCAAACGAATCGCCTCTGTCATATACCCCTTCCCGCCTTGCTTTTCATCAAGTACATATCCAAGCAAAGCCCCTTGAATTGGTCCTCTTTCAACAGAATTGAGTGAGATCGTTCCAATTAATGCATCTGTTTCATTTAAGAAAATACCGTGCATATAGGCTTCATCTTTTGCACGCCTTTGCATACTGCGGTTAATCCGTTCCTTTTGACGAGGTACAGTAAAAAAATCATCCTGAACCAAAGGTGTAAATTGCTGAAAATAGGTGCGGTTTTCTCGTTCAAGTGTTAATAGTGCTTCTGCATCACTTTCTGTTAGTGTTCTTACATATATATGCTGACTGATTTTCTTCATATACTCTCCCCCTGTTTTGATTTTATCATAATAAAGAAAGGGCTTAGGATTGCTTTTTCCAAACTTTTTTCACTTACAAGTCATACTAGAACTCACTAGAACCACCCTTCCTAGCTTTTTCACTCTTTTTTGTTCTATCAACTCAGGGACATGCATAATCTGAAGTAAACTCTTAAAAGCGGTGAGTAAAATGCGGCGAATTATTTTTTTACTAGTCAGTTTGTTTGTCCTCTTTATTATCTTTTTTGATTTAAAAAATGGAACGATCCCCGTTCAGGAAGGCCCTGCTGTTCCCGCCAGCGCCTTTCAAACAGCTGAAAAACAGGCATATAAAACTGTCACTGTTAAACAAGGACAAACCGTCGTCTCTATCGTGCATACAAGTAAGCCATTAGAGGAAGTGATCGAAGACTTTGAAGCACTGAATCAAGGCGTCAAAGCGAACGAAATTCGGGCAGGCAGCACATACAAGTTTCCGGTCTATAAGAGATAAAACGTTAATTCCTTGTCATTCATACAAAGAGACTGTTACAATATGAGATGTAAAACACGTCGTACACTGCAAACGAATTGCATGTACACTAAGGAGCGATTGACAAGTGAGTGAAGTCACACATCGTACAAAAACGCGTCCCGTCAAAGTGGGACCTTTAACTATAGGTGGAAACAATGAAGTCGTCATTCAAAGTATGGCGACAACCAAAACACATGATGTCGAAGCGACAGTAGCTGAAATTAAACGTTTAGAAGAAGCTGGCTGTCAAATTGTGCGTGTCGCATGCCCAGATGAGCGTGCAGCAAATGCGATTGCGGACATTAAAAAACAAATCAACATCCCCCTTGTTGTCGACATTCATTTTGACTACAAGCTTGCACTGAAAGCGATTGAAGCAGGTGCAGACAAAATTCGTATCAACCCAGGAAACATCGGAAGACGAGAAAAAGTCGAAGCTGTTGTGAAAGCTGCAAAAGAAAAAGGCATTCCAATTCGTATTGGGGTAAACGCTGGTTCGCTCGAGAAAAAGATTCTTGATAAATACGGCTATCCAACAGCAGATGGTATGGTTGAAAGTGCACTGCATCACATTAAAATTTTAGAAGACCTAGACTTTCATGACATCATTGTCAGTATGAAAGCATCTGATGTAAACCTTGCGATTGAGGCATACGAAAAAGCAGCAAAGGCCTTTGATTATCCTCTTCATCTTGGGATTACAGAATCAGGTACGTTATTTGCAGGTACGGTCAAAAGTGCAGCTGGTCTTGGCGCAATCTTGAATATGGGGATTGGTAACACACTCCGTATTTCATTAAGTGCTGACCCGGTCGAAGAGGTCAAAGTGGCACGTGAATTATTAAAATCATTTGGCCTTGCATCAAATGCAGCAACACTCATCTCATGTCCAACTTGTGGACGAATTGAAATTGACCTCATTAGCATTGCAAATGAAGTCGAAGAATATATTTCTAAAATTAAAGCACCGATCAAAGTAGCTGTTCTCGGATGTGCTGTAAACGGTCCAGGTGAAGCGCGTGAAGCTGATATCGGCATCGCTGGCGCTAGAGGTGAAGGCCTCTTATTCCGCAAAGGTGAAATCGTTCGGAAAGTGCCAGAAGAAACAATGGTCGAAGAACTGAAAAAAGAAATCGATAAAATCGCTGAAGAACATTATGCAAAAATGGAAGCTGAAAAAGCAAAACAAGCGAACGCATAAAAAAGAACGCCTGACATCACTGTCAGGCGTTTTCTGTTCCTGTCCTGTTAAAAGAACGGGGTGATAAAGATGCCGAGGATGACGGAAACGATTCCGATCCCGATTGACCACGCGCCAAGCGCATGTGCTCCTTTTCTTCTTGCAATATAACCAACGACGATTGCCGCTACCCCTAATAGCACCGGCAAGACAAATAATGAGATAATCGCAATTGCGAGTGCTGTATAGCCTATCCCCTTACTGCCTGAATCGTCACCTACATGGTCACGTTCTCTTCTGTCTTCACGATCTCTTGATGCTTGATATGGCTCTGCAATTTCAGCAGCTGTTTCCTCTAAATAGCCATCATCATTACTAAAGTGTGTGTCGATTTCACGATCATTTCTTCTGAAATCTTCGTCTCTTTCCATGATCAATTCCCCCTTTTGGTTAATAGAAAGGAGCTTTTTTAGTATGAGCAAAAATGTCTGTTTCATGTTTGCTAAAACTTGCTGGAATTGTGAATTGATTATGTTACACTTTAAGAGGATAAATATGAGGAGTGTGGGCATGTTACGTTTAGGAATTGATATCGATGGCACAGTCACGGCGCAGGACACCTTTGTCCCCTACTTAAATGAGTCGTTTCAATGTGACATCACACTAGATGATATGACGGAATATGATTTGACGAAGCTTTTAAAGATTTCAAATGAAGAATTTTGGGGCTGGATGAATGAGTATGAGCCTCTTATTTATAAACAGGCAAAGCCTGCCGAGGGTGCAAAAGAAATCCTCAATCAAATGAAACATCATCATCAATTGATTTATATCACAGCCAGAAGGCAGCATCACTCAGACATCACCTACAAATGGTTTGAGGAGAATCATGTCCATTACGACGATATCGAGCTTGTTGGCGGACATCATAAGGTGGAAGCTGTTCAAAAACATAAGATCGATGTGTTTTTTGAAGATCACCATGGCAATGCCACAATGATTGCAAAAGAAGCTGACATTCCAGTGATTCTGTTTAACTCACCGTATAATCAAATGCCAATTGATGAACGGATCATTCGCGTTAATAACTGGCAAGAAGCATCCCAATGGATCAAACAATATGAAAAGCGTCTGCAAACTGCTTACTAAAACAGATCAAAAGCCGATACGTTTTTAATGTATCGGCTTTTTGATTGTACGATAATGTCCTTCTTTTATTAAAAAATGATAAAGTGCACCCATCATACCTGCCTGATTGAAGTAATAGCACGTTTCCAGTGTCACCTGTATGTTTTTCCATGCATGCAAAGTATGTAAATGTTTCTCAATGTTTGGAATCAAATCGGGCCTTGCACTCACGCCCCCGCCAATGAGGATTTTCTCTGGATTGAGAACTGTTGCCACATTGTAAATACCAATTGCGATTCGTTTGTACCACTGATCGATCATCTTCTCAATGGCCGGATCATGCTTGGCTTTTTCAAAGATTTCTTGACCGTCGATTTGCTGACTTTGTGGAATGCCCTGCTGCTCTTTGTAGCTTCGTATCAATCCAGCTGTCGAAGCACTGCTGTTGAGTGTGGTAAACTGACCATTTTCTGTTTCTGTCAGCATCATACCAAATTCACCGCCGCGAAAAGAGGCACCGCGCACAAGCTCGCCACCAGCAAAAATACCACCGCCGACACCAGTCCCAAGCGTCATACATATAAAGCTGTCACACTCTTTCGCATGACCACTAAATTTTTCAGCCAGAGCTGCACAGTTCGCATCATTTTCTACTTCTACACGAAGTGATGTTTTTTCTTCCAAAAGCGTTTTGACATTTTGGCCATTTAAAGCAATAATCGCTCCTGCAAATTCCGTATAACCCGTTTGACTGTCAACAAAACCCGGAAGACTCATCGCAATCCCTTTGATATCCCAAGTCCTTTGATACTCTTTCACCACGTTCTCCATGTCCTCTAAAAATGGCTCAAGCTGTCGGCAGTTTGTTTCGTAGTCGCCGCTCGTGATCAGCTCACCATTTCGATCCATGACCCCATGCTTTGTTTTTGTTCCGCCTACATCGAAAACAACATAATATGCCACCTTTGACCACTCCCCCTATTTCTAAAGACTCAAATCTGCTTCTATAGATGATCTGTTGTTCTCATTTTAATGAAACAGTTATCCTTTGTAAAACGATTCAACATGACAAAACAAAAAGCCAGCCCATCGGCTGGCTTCTTTCATGAATGAACTTCTTTCGGTTCGCAAGAAGGACACGTTCCGTAAATTTCAAATTTATGTCCGCTAATGTGATAATCCTCTAGATCAGCATCAAGCTTGTCCATAGGGCAAGCGTCAATTTCCTTTGTTTTACCACACGTCAAACAAATAAAGTGATGATGATGGTGGGAAAACGAACATTTAAAACGGAACAGTTTCTCCCCTGATAATTCCGTTGTCTCTAATATCCCAAGATCTTCATATAAAGACAGGTTTCGATAAATCGTATCAAAACTAAGCCCTGGGTAATCTTCACTTAAAGCTGTTAATACATTTTTAGCGGTCAAGTATTTATCAGAATCAGAAAACAATTGAAGCATATCTTCACGTTTGCTTGTATATTTATAGCCTTTTTCCTTTAATAAATCAAGCGCTTCTTGTACGTTCATGATGATTCCCCCTTCTGAATTTCCCAATACTAATACAGCCGATTAAAATCAAGATAGACAGCATCACAATGGTTCCACCCGGCGCTAAATCAAGATAATAACTTAAAATCAAGCCGACCATAACAGACAATTCCCCAAATAAGATGGAAAGGAAAATTGCCTGTTTAAACCCTTTGGCAATCCGAATACTTGCCGCAACAGGCAGTGTCATGAGTGCGGACACTAGGAGTGTACCGACAATACGCATCGATGCTGCGATGACAAGTGCAACGACTAAAATAAAAATAAAATGAATCCACTTAGCTGAAATACCAGAAGCCTTCGCATGTTCTTCATCAAAAGAAAGCAAAAACAATTCTTTATACAAGAGCACAACGACTAATACAACGACAAGTGAGATCCCAACAATAATCCAAAGATCGAGTCTTGAAACCGCACTGACACTTCCGAACAAATAACTGAACAAATCTGTATTAAAACCATTTGCAAGTGAAATGAAAATAACAGAGATCCCAATACCACCTGATAAAATAATGGGAATCGCCAGCTCCTGATAATGTTTATACACAGAGCGTAGACGTTCAATAAACAACGAGCCAGCCACAGAAAAAGCCATTCCTAAGTAAAGCGGGCTAACCCCTGTCAAAAGTCCAAACTTTTTATCAAGGAATAAACTTGCCGCTATCCCAGCAAGTGACACGTGACTAAGCGCATCTGCGATGAGAGAGAGCCTTCTCACGACAATAAATACACCAAGTAAGGGCGCAATAAAGCCTATCAGCATACCTGCGATAAACGCATTTTGTAAAAATTCATAATGAAAAAATGGAAATAGCATTATTCATGTCCCCCATGATGGTGATGATCGTGATGAATCACTTGAATGTCATGCCCGTAAAACTGAGAAAGCGCCTGCTCATCCATCGAATCAAACGTTTCCGCATCTCCATGAAAATGAAGTGTCTGATTTAAACAAGCCACATGCGTGACTTTGTCAGAAACGGTTCCTACATCATGTGTAACGAGAATTAAAGACATTCCTTTTTCTTTGTTCAATGTTTCTAACAGCTGATAAAAGCCCTCTACTGTTCTTTGGTCTACACCCACAGTCGGTTCATCTAAAATAAGCAGCTTTGGCTGACTGACGAGTGCACGGGCAATAAATGTACGCTGCTGCTGACCGCCTGAAAGCTCACCAATGTTTTGATGTTTTAAGTCTTGTATACCAACTGAGCGTATGGCCTCATCTACTTGAAGCTTATCCTGCTTACTCATGCGTTTGAATAAACCAATCTTCGCCGTTAAACCACTTGCCACGACCTCGTATACAGAAGCAGGAAACCCTGTATTAAAGCTATTCGCCTTTTGAGAAACAAATCCAATTTGATCCCAGTCTTTAAATTTTTGAGCTGGTGTGCCAAAGAGCTTCAATTCTCCCTGCTGGGGTTTAATCAAGCCAAGCAGGCATTTTAATAAGGTTGTTTTACCAGATCCATTCGGTCCAACAAGTGCTAGAAAGTTTCCTTCCTCTACTGTTAAATGAATGTGATCGATGACATTTCGCTGTCCATATGAATACGAAATGTCCTTCATTTCAATAATTGGCTTTGCCATAAATCTTTCCACCTTTAATCCAATATAAAAAGAATGATTACGATTTATACAACAAAAAGAAAATGGCAAAAGCCATTTTCTTTGTCCATACATACATTTCATTATATAAAAGAAAGATAAAAAAGTAAAATAAAAGCTAATGAATGGCTGTTTTGAATTTACCGCCTTTTGTTTCATGCGTATCCATAATCGTAATAAAGGCTTGACCATCAATTTCAAACACGATAGATTTCAGCTTCGTAATTTCAAGTCTTGTCACGACGGCGTAAATGACATCTTTTTCTTCATCGGTATAGCCGCCTTTTCCTCTAAGCTTGGTGGTTCCCCTGCCGAGACGATGAAGGATCGCATCTGAAATTTCATCATAATAATCCGAAACGATAATGACCGCTTTTGTTTCATCTAGTCCTTGAATGACAGCATCAATTGTTTTCATTGCCAAATAATATGTCATGACAGAATACATAGCTTGCTCCGGTCCGAAGACAAAGCCCGCCCAAATAAAAATGAACACATTGACGATCATGACAAACTCACCGACGGAGAAAGGAATTTTTTTCGTCAGAAGAATTCCTAAGATTTCCGTTCCGTCCATTGAGCCTCCATTCCGTATCACAAGCCCAACGCCAAACCCGAGTAACAGCCCTCCAAATACAGTAGCTAAAATCGGCTGCGTCGTAAATGCTTCTACATGATGAAGTGAAGATTCAATCACGGCCAAGCTGACAATCCCAATCACAGTGGAAACCAAAAAGGTTTTCCCAATATGTTTGTATCCTGATATCATAAATGGAATATTTAAAATGACAACAATCGTCGCGAAATTAATGAATGGGTTATCCGTAAAAAGATAATCCAAAATAAGCGAAATACCGATGATGCCTCCATCAATAATATTGTTTGGCACTAAAAATAATTCAATGCTGACTGCTGCACATGCAGCTCCTACTAGAATCAGAAAAATTCTCAAAATAAAATGAGGCACTGATTCCTTTTTATGCTGTTTACTATTTGCCATACGTTCTCCCTTCTACACATGTTTAGTTTTCAATGAACATTTTATTCACTTTACTATTTTATCATTTCACAGAGTAAAATAAAATTTTTTGCACATTTTCCGTTTTCGCCCATACATTGTTACAGAGGGGAGGAATGGAATTGATTTTAATTCAAAAAATTGTGTTGCAGCGTCTGAATCAGATCACAGCAAATGACTTGTTAAGGTATGCAAAACAGTATGGGGTCAGCTTAACATCCAATCAGGCTGCAGAGGTCGCCAAACTTATGAATGGGAAAAACGTCAATATTTTTAACGATGCAGAGCGCAACCGGCTGCTTAAGCAAGTGGAAGCGATTACGTCTAAACAGACAGCACAGACCGTCAATGATCTGTTTAATCAATTCACAAATTAGGCAAAAAAGGGCCGCATTTAGCGGCACCTCATCACATTGCATGCACTTTTTATTGACCCGTAATCTTATCTAGTAAACCTTCATCAAATTGCTTTTCTTTCAGCATCGCAATTTCAAATTTGTAAGGTGGTTTCTTGTTCTTTTTATCTTCACCTACATAAGGCGTTTCTAGAATCTTCGGCACATCTTGAAGCTGTGGATGATGAACGATATAGCTCAGGGCATCAAAACCAATTTCTCCAAAACCGATATTTTCATGTCGGTCTTTTCTTGCGCCTTGTACATTTTTACTATCATTAATATGAAGAACTTTGATTCGGTCGATCCCGACAATTCGATCAAATTCTTCTAATACTCCATCAAAATCACTCACAATGGGATAACCTGCATCGTGCGTGTGACACGTATCAAAGCAAACAGAAAGTGCTTCGTTATGTGTCACACCGTCAATAATTTGGGCAAGCTCTTCAAAGCTTCTTCCGCACTCTGATCCTTTTCCTGCCATTGTTTCCAGCGCAATTTGAACCTCCTGCCCCTTCACAATGACTTCATTGAGACCTTCAATGATTTTTTGAATTCCAGCATCTGCACCTGCTCCAACATGCGCACCCGGATGAAGAACAATTTGTCTTGCACCTAGCGCTTCTGTACGCTCTATCTCAGAGCGAAGGAAGTCCACTCCAAGCTCAAATGTCGCTGGATTCACTGTGTTCCCAATATTGATAATATACGGTGCATGAACGACGATATCTGTCATACCATGCTCTTTCATATGCGCTTGTCCAGCTTCAATATTGAGATCTTCAATTTTTTTACGGCGCGTATTTTGCGGTGCACCTGTATAAATCATAAAAGTATTTGAACCATAAGAGGCAGCTTCCTCACTCGCTGCAAGTAGCATATGTTTTCCGCTCATGGATACATGTGATCCAATCTTCAACAATGTGTCCCCCTACTTTCCGTTACGCTTTGACTTTCTACGTTCTTGTCTTTTGATCTTATCCATCTCACGTGTCATTTTCTTTTTATATCCAGGTTTGACGGCTTTCGGTTTTCTGACAAGACGTTTTGCTTTTTCTTCAATTTCATTTGGTGCTTTTTTACGTCTTTGACGCTTCAAACGATCATCTGCATCTCGCCATTCGCCATGAACAATCGTTTTGTTTTCAAACACAACACCCATTTTTTCAATTTGAACGAGTGCATCCTCATCAGCAAGATCATAAATGGTCATCGCAATGCCAGATGAACCAGCGCGAGCCGTTCTTCCCACACGGTGAACATAAAAATCAAGATCGGATGGGAGCTCATAGTTAATCACGTGGCTGACACCCTTAATATCAATCCCACGGGCAGCAAGATCAGATGCCACAATATATGTGAACTCCAAATCTTCAATTTGTTTCATCACTTTTTTACGTTCACGAGGCGTTAAACCACCATGAAGTACCCCAATTTTCATTCCTTTTTCCTGTAGGAATGAGGCAATTTCATCAACAGTTGATTTTGTATTGGCAAAGATGATCCCTAAATAAGGCTGTACATTCGTCACCATTTCATGAAGTAATTTTAATTTATCACGTTGTTTAGATGGAACTAAAATATGCTGAATGTTTTCAGCCGTAATGCGTTTCGGTTCAACATGTGCATATTTCGGATTATCCATATATTTTTTGAGGAAAGGTTTTAATTTTTCTGGAATAGTTGCTGAGAACACGAGCATTTGCAACTGTTCTGGCATTTGTGAGCCAATACGATCCACATCTTCTAAAAAGCCCATATCCAGCATAAGGTCTGCTTCATCAATGACAAGAGATGTTGCTTTGTACACATTCAGCGCTTGCTCATGAATAAGATCAGCAATACGTCCAGGAGTGCCGACCACTAAGTGCGGCTGATTCTTTAGCTTTTGAATGGATTTCTGCTTGTCCGTTCCGCCAATGTAAAGCTTTGCCTTGATTTCTTCTTCTGGAGGCGTATTTTTTAAGATCGTTTGTGCTTCTTTAAAAATTTGATTCGCTAATTCTCGTGTTGGTGCAGTAATGACCACTTGTACTTGCTCTTTGCTTGGATCAATTGAATGAATAAGCGGCAATAAATACGCATGGGTTTTCCCTGTCCCTGTTTGAGACTGTCCAATCACGCTTTCACCTTTTAAAACAGCAGGGATGATTCTTTTTTGAATATCAGTCGGCTCATAAAAGCCCAGTTCATGAATAGCATCTATAATAAAAGACTTTAATTCATATGTCGTAAATTTCGTTTCTTTCATGTTTTCACTCCTTAAGGCAATGCCTTTTTGCTCATCTCCTCATTATAGCTGATTTTCCGCAAAAAAACCATGTCCGCTTTTCTCACAGGAAACCAAATGATACTTCCCTGCATAACCTATGAAGAGAAAGAGAATGCAGTAAGGGAGGTACAAGTATGTTAGGGCAAAGGCCTATGGGCGATTTTCAGCCGCATCGCCCCTCACGCCGGCACCTTGGAAATGGCGGACAGCCCGGAATTTTTCAACGGAGACAGCAGGCTCCGATCGAACAGCCTTTTCAAGGGCAAGGCAACCAATTTCAACAAATGATGCCTCGCTCTCCGTCTGTACAAGGCGGCGGTCTACGCGGGATGGGTGGCATTCCTGGAGGCGAAAGCCGTGCACTAGGCGGCGGAGCCGGAATTAAGGGCATGCTGGCAAAATTTCTTCCTGGAGCTGGAGGAGCAGGGATCTCCGGCGCTGGAGGTGGTGCGGGATTACAAGGAATCCAGAGCTTCGCAAACCCTGCGAACCTTTCAAGCATGTTAGGAAATGTTCAAAAAGTACTCGGAATGGCGCAGCAATTCACGCCTATGATTCAGCAATACGGTCCTTTAGTCAGAAATTTGCCTGCCATGATTAAACTCTATAGCCAGCTTGGCAGTGCGGATGACGATGAAACAAATACGAATGATGCAGACGAAGAACCAAAAGAAATCACTGCAGAAACAGACGTTCCGCACGAACCAGTTGATGATGAAATAGAAGAAGGAAATGAAGAAGAACCAGAGGACATCCTTGTCAAAAAAACCACTGTACACACATCAGCTGCTCCTGAAGCAAAACCGAAAAAAAGATCGGGCAGTTCCATTCCGAAACTATATGTCTAGTGATCTTTTAAAGGCGAAGTGTTTCCCATGTATAACAATCTTTGATATATGCGCTTACTTTGGCTATAATGAAGGAAGAGAATGATCAAAAGCCGTTTTTCACGGCTTTTTATATTGTTCTTCTCTAGCAGCACTTCCCTACAGGAGGACGAATAAATGAATGTAATTAAAATTTCGCCGCGTGGCTATTGCTATGGCGTTGTAGATGCAATGGTCATTGCTAAAAATGCCGCACTTGATAAAAACTTGCCACGCCCAATTTATATATTAGGTATGATTGTGCACAACAAACATGTCACAGATGCCTTCGAAGAAGATGGAATATACACACTGGACGGACCAAACCGTCTGGATATTTTAAAACAGGTTGAAAGTGGCACAGTGATTTTCACCGCTCACGGCGTATCTCCTGAAGTCCGTCAAATTGCAGAAGAAAAAGGCCTTGTCGCCATTGATGCGACCTGTCCAGATGTCATGAAAACACATGAACTCATTTCAGAAAAAACAGCTGATGGATATGACATTATTTATATCGGGAAAAAGGGTCACCCTGAGCCAGAAGGAGCCGTCGGTGTTGCACCTGACAAAGTGCACCTTGTCGAAACAGAAGCTGATATTAAAGCGCTCGATTTAACGTCAGATAAACTGCTCATCACCAATCAGACGACAATGTCTCAGTGGGATGTTCATGATCTGATGGAGCTCATTAAAGAAAAATATCCTCACGTCGAGTACCATCAAGAGATCTGCCTTGCGACACAGGTACGTCAGGAAGCTGTGTCACAGCAAGCAGGCCAAGCCGATCTGACCATTGTGGTCGGCGATCCAAAAAGCAATAACTCAAATCGTCTGGCGCAAGTGTCAATGGAGATTGCAGGAACGCAGGCTTACCGAATTGGTGATCTCAGTGAGTTAAAGCTTGAATGGCTCCAAGGGGTAAAAACAGTTGCGGTTACTGCAGGTGCTTCCACACCAACACCTATTACAAAAGA
Source organism: Bacillus sp. FSL R5-0397 (assembly GCF_038593395.1). Taxonomy (NCBI): domain Bacteria; kingdom Bacillati; phylum Bacillota; class Bacilli; order Caryophanales; family Bacillaceae; genus Bacillus; species Bacillus sp. FSL R5-0397. The sequence goes on from NZ_CP151992.1 coordinate 2,255,950, forward strand.
AGTCATTCGTTTCTTAGAAAACTACGAACCTGATGATGAATCGACATGGAAAATTGAACGGACGGTTCCTCTTTCTAAGATATTACCTCGTGTGAAAACAAAGAAATAAAAAAACGTCAGAGCTGCTATGCTCTGACGTTTTTGCTTACACAAATTGAAACGGGTTTGTGTTTGATTCTGATACAAAGAATTGCACATCATATTTTTTATCTGTACATAGCGATTCTAGCTTTGTCTTCACGCCCTCTTTCATGATCTTTTCTGCGTAATGACCTGGGTCCACTACATTCAGTCCGAGCATCATAGCATCGTGAGCGACATGGAAATAAAGGTCGCCAGTCACGTACACATCTGCACCCATTCTTTTCGCTTGATGGATATATTTATTTCCGTCTCCTCCAAGCACAGCTACTTTTTTCACGACCGCTTCCTGATCTCCTACAAAACGCGCTCCATTCACATCTAACTTCGTTTTCACAAATTGAGTGAAGTCTTTAAGTGTCATAGGTTCTTTTAATTCTCCAATACGGCCAAGGCCTTTTTGAATAGGAGGAAGATCTGTCGTGTGTACACTGTAAGCCACTTCTTCATAAGGGTGTGCTTTGATCATTTCACGAATCACTTGTTTTTCAATACTTGCTGGGAAAATGGTTTCGATTCGTACTTCTTTCACAAATTCCAATTTACCCGTCTCACCAATAAATGGCACAGCTTCTTCTGATGGCAGAAAACTGCCTGTCCCTTCATTTGAAAAAGCGCAATGACTGTAGTTGCCAATATGGCCAGCTCCCGCATTTCCTAAAGCCGTCCTGATGGCCTCTTCAAATTCCACTGGGACATACAAGGCTAGCTGCTTAATTGGATCTTCGTATGTTGGAACTAGCACTTTTGTTTCCCCGAGCTCTAAAGCGTCTGCAAGCAAGTCATTGACTCCTCCATCAGCCACATCCAGGTTTGTATGTGCTACATACACCGCAATATCATGTTTGATGCATTTCTCAATGATCCGTCCTGCCGGCTGATCTGTCGCCACATGTTTTAATGGACGGAAAATTGGCGGATGGTGGGCAATAATGAGATCCACCTTCCGCTCAATTGCCTCATCTACCACATTTTCTAATACATCTAAGGTGATCATGACATTGGTCACTTTTTTATTCAGCGTTCCAATCTGGAGCCCGATTTTATCACCTTCCACCGCATATGCCTTTGGTGAAAATTGCTCAAATAATTGGATGATTTCATGCCCGTTCACTGTTTTAGCCAACAGTCAAAACCTCCTTTAGAATTTTTATTTTCGCATTCAGCTCTTTCAGACGTTCTTTGTTCTCTTCCGTCGGCGCTGCTTGTTGAATCTGGCCTTCTATATGCTCCATGTGCTGAAGCTCATTCATCCATTTGCGCCGGAAGACATCATTTTGCTCTTTGGCAAGAAACGGACCAACGAGCATACCTTTTTCAATCGACATGCCTTCATAGGCTTTATCTTTGTCGCCAGTTTCGGCAATGATGATTTCGTATATTTTGCCATCCTCTTCTAAAATCACTTCATCCATCAGTTCATACCCCTCTTGATAGAGCCATAAACGAATATGGTGAGCATGAATATTAGGCTGAAGAATAAGCCGCTCCTGCCCTGTGAGCTTGTGTTTACCTTCATTTAGAATGCTTGCAATGAGTGCTCCGCCCATCCCTGCAATCGTGACAGCATTTACCTCGCCTTTTTCAATCACTTCAAGGCCATTGCCTTTTCTGACTGAAATCTGCTCATCTAATTCGAGCCTATGTACTTGCTGCTTCGCAGATTGAAGCGGTCCATCAGTAATTTCACCAGCAATGGCTTTCAATGCTTTATGATGTAATATCGCATAACATGGCAAATAGGCATGATCTGAGCCAATATCAGCAAAGACCGCCTCTTTTGGTAAAAAGTCTGCGACTCTTTTTAATCGTTTTGACAAATTCATTTCATTCATCCATATCACTACTTTTCTTTAATGTTCATACTTGTCTATCTTATATAAATTATGGACTTTTTAAAAGTCGTTTTCAAATGAAAAAAGCTCTTCTGATGAAAAAGAGCTTTTTGCGCTTTATTATTTAATTTTGGATACCCATTCTGACATTTCATCGAGCTTTTCATTCGGAATTAGCCCGCCCGGCATCCCATTTCCGCCTTCTTGAATTTTCTTCTTGATGTCTGCTACTTCAAGCTTGTCGCCAACACCTTTTAATGCAGGACCAGCGCCACCTTCGTAGTTTTCCCCATGACAGCTAATACAGTTCTGCTTATACAATTCTTCCGGCGTCGCATTTGCGGTCTCTTCTTGCTTTTGCTCTTTGCCCCCAGAGGCAATTTTGTCTTCATCTTTCAGCCCCTTCATTGATAAGAAAAAAGTGAGTCCAATACCTAAAATGGCAATCAATAAGAATGGTATAAGTGGATTCCGTTTCATTTCTTTCATCCTCCCCTTTGTGAAAAACCCCTTTGAGACTATGCAAACAATTCTAATTCTACTTTAATTTTACAAAAAGTAAACGAATTATGATACAAAACTTTGGTCAAGTTCACAGATTAGACAAAAATGATTCAAAATGAGAAAAGAAGCCTTCAGCACATTTAGATGTATTTTTTATACATCTTTTCTCTAAGAACGTTGCAAATTCATTTGTTATTCAGTAAAATATAATCAGATCAAAAAAGCGTTTTCATTTTGATGAAGAAAGAACGGATCTCTCTCAAGATCCGTCCGGTTTCTATTCTAAGAAGTCTTTTAATCGTTTACTTCTGCTTGGGTGTCTTAATTTACGAAGAGCTTTCGCTTCAATTTGGCGAATACGCTCTCTTGTTACGCCAAACACCTTTCCTACCTCTTCTAATGTGCGTGTTCTTCCGTCATCTAGTCCGAAACGCAGTCTCAGCACATTTTCTTCACGGTCCGTTAGCGTATCTAATACATCTTCAAGCTGCTCTTTTAAGAGCTCATAGGCAGCATGGTCTGATGGAGAAGTCGCCTCTTGGTCTTCGATAAAATCACCAAGATGCGAGTCATCTTCCTCACCAATAGGTGTTTCTAAAGATACTGGCTCTTGCGCAATTTTAAGAATTTCTCTTACTTTCTCTGGTGTTAAATCCATGTCTTCCGCAATTTCTTCTGGCGTTGGTTCTCTACCTAGATCTTGTAGAAGCTGTCTTTGAACACGGATTAATTTATTAATGGTTTCCACCATATGAACCGGGATCCGGATTGTTCTTGCCTGATCGGCAATCGCACGTGTGATCGCCTGTCTAATCCACCAAGTCGCATATGTTGAGAATTTGTATCCTTTGCGGTAATCAAACTTCTCAACCGCCTTCATGAGCCCCATGTTTCCTTCTTGAATCAAGTCAAGGAACAGCATACCACGACCAACATAACGTTTCGCAATGCTGACAACGAGACGAAGGTTCGCTTCCGCTAATCTTCTTTTTGATTCCTCATCGCCTTCTTCAATCTTTTGAGCATACGTAATCTCTTCTTTAGCAGATAGCAAATTGACGCGCCCGATCTCTTTTAAGTACATACGAACAGGATCATTAATTTTGACACCTGGTGGTACGCTTAAATCATTCAGGTCAAATTCCTCTTCTGCCTTAGCCAGCTGCTGAACATTTGGGTCTTCAGTCTCTTCATTTTCACTGATGAGTTCTACACCCTGTTCGCCTAAGTATTCATAGTATTCATCCATCTGGTCTGATTCAATTTCAAAGCTAGACATACGCTCTGCAATTTCTTCGTATGTTAAAACGCCCCGTTTTTTACCCGTTTCAGTGAGCTTATCTCTCACCTGTTCAAAGGTTAATTCAGTTTCAGTTTCGTGGGCTTGTTTATCAGCCATTATGGATCCCTCCTTCCAAAGCTTGCAACGAATTCTAAAGTAACTTGCGATTTGCTTCTGCTCTGCCTTTCTCTCTCTATCAAACAGAATGAGCAAATAGGAATAAAATAAATAATGATGAAGGCAAGATGCTTGCGGTCTTATGCTCCTCCCATTAAAGGATTCATTGCCAGCCGTAAGTCTTGTCATAAATAGTAGACGTATTACTTCAGCGAACGGTTCAACTGAATAATTTCTTTTGCAAGTGTTGCCGCTTTGAAGAAATCTTTTTGCCTCTCCGCCTCTGCACGTTCTAGTTCTTTTTCCTTTATCATTGACAAATTCCGATGATTCAACACTTTTTTTACATAATCACTTAATTCAGCTTCACTTAGTTCGTCTCCAACTTGAATCATGAATATATCCGTCAGGAGCTGATTAATCACATCATCTTCTATACGGTTCATCAGATGCTGCGGGGTCGGCTCCTTGCCTTCTTCATACAATGCATAAATGTATGTTGCCAGCGCTCTGTGCGAATCTATATTAAATTCAAACCCTATCCTATCAAGCACTTTTCGGATCACGTCATCATTTTTCAACATATGTGCAAGGAGCATTCGCTCTGCGTTTTCATATGCCGGCCTTAGACGTTTTCGTCTTACCTGTGTTGACAGATGTGCACGCCGCTTTTCAAGTCCATTTTCTTCTTGCGAGCTCTTGGCCTCTTGTCTCTGCTGCTTTTCAAAAAGCTCCAATTGCTCCTTTAATGAGTCAAGTGAAATGGAGAACTCCCCAGCCAGCTGCTTCATGTAAATCTCTTGTTCCAAGGAACCGTTTAATCGGCTAATTTCTCGGAGAACCTGCTTCATGTAAGTCAGGCGGTCTCCTTCGTCAGACAAATTCTTTCCTCTTCGGAAAAAATTCATCTTAAATGTCATTAATGTCACACTTGCATCTATGATGTCATTCCTAAATTTCTCGCCGCCATATTTACGAATGTAATCATCTGGATCAAGTCCATCTGGTATCATGGCAACGCGAACTTTACATCCTCTTTTTCCAAGCAAATCTGATGCTTTCATGGTCGCTTCATACCCGGCCGTGTCAGAGTCATAACATAAAATGATCTCTTCAACGTTCCGCCTAAGAAGCTTTACGTGCTCTTCTGTTAAAGACGTACCCATTGTTGCAACACTTTCGCCAACACCACTTGTGACAGCCGAGATGACGTCAGCAAATCCTTCGAAAAGGACTGCACGTTCGCGTTTTCTAATATGCATACGCGCGTCATGAAAGTGATAAAGCAGCTTACTTTTATGAAAAAGTGGCGTTTCAGGACTATTCATATACTTTGGCTGCTGATCACCAAGTGATCTTCCAGAAAAAGCGACGACCGTCCCGTGATGATCATGAATTGGAAACATGACACGATCTCTAAAGCGGTCAAAAAAACCTGTGCCGTTTTCTCGTTGAATCAAAAGACCAGCCTTCTCCATCATCGCAGGATCAAACCCTCGTTTTTCTAAAAACTTGGTCACGAAATCCCACGAGTCGAGAGCATACCCGATCTCAAACTTGGCAATTGTTTCATCCGTAAAGCCCCTGGACCTTAAATAATCGAGTGCGTTTTGACCTTCCTTTGTATTTACCAGCAAATGGTGGTAAAATTTCTTAAGAAGCTCATGCGCCTCAATCATTTTATGATCTGCTGTATCCTCTTGCTGTGAGGAACTGATCTGCGCATTCGCTACATGATCCGGCAAATCAATATGGTACTTATCAGCAACATGTGAAACGGCTTCAATAAATGAGTAGCCTTCCATTTGTCTGAGGAACGAAAATACATTGCCTCCTGCACCACAGCCAAAACAATGGAAGATTTGCTTATCTGCTGAAACAGAGAATGAAGGAGTATTTTCACCATGGAATGGACAAAGACCGAAGTAATTCCGACCTTGTTTTCTAAGCTGTACGTATTCTCCAATCACTTCGACAATGTCTGCGTTTTTTTGGATTTGCTCCAAAAGTTCATCTGGTATACGTTTGCTCATCCTAATAACACTCCGTCGTACATTATTCGCCTTTTAATTCAAAAATCCTTCATGATTCGACAGGATTTTTTGTAGTTGGGCAATAAATCGCTTTTTATCCTCTTCTAAAAGCTTTTTGGGACCTTTTCCGTATACACCTTTTCTTCGCTGTTTACTGGAAACATGCCTGCGTTCCAAATCAAAATCAATTGTTTCGTTTGTGTACATTCGTCCTCTTTCAGACAGAACAATGACTTGTCTTGGAAGCAGTAAGGAGGCCAGACCAATATCCTGGGTGACAACAATATCGTGCTTGACAGCTAAGTTCGCAATGACTAAATCTGCTGCTTCCTTATGTGTATCAACAAACCGCCAATCTTCAAGTGGTGATCGTTTGGTTTGAAAATGCTCATATGAAGCAATGAAAGTCACAGGTACTTGAATTTGAGATGCGACAGAAAGGATTTCATCTTTTACAGGACAAGCATCTGCATCGACATAAATCGTCCTTTCTTTTTTACGTTCATTCAGGTGACTAATTCTCCATCCCTCCACCTTATTCCTGCTTTAGAGAAGCAAAAAGACCATACTTTTCCCCCATAAAGCAATCAACAGTAAAACTCATTTTGTCGAAAAGTTATGTTCAGAATCACTTGACTTCTGCCAATATTAGTTTATTCGTTCTTGACTTAACTTAAACCTAAAATCAATCATTTTATCACAATTTTTTATTATAATACAAATGCAGCAAATATGCTATTGTTTTTGTTTACCCGTTTCCCACCATAGGAAAAACCCAGGAGGAGCATCCTGAGTTTATTCGGAACCTCTTTTGGTCAGCATTTGATGAATGACATTTGCTGTCTCCTCAACTGCTTTATTCGATACATCAACAACTTGACAGTTAATGCGGTCAACCACTTTTTCAAAATATTCTAGTTCCTCTTTAATCCGCTCGATATTCGCATAAATGGCACGGTCATTTAAACCGAGTGATTTTAAACGTTCTTTACGGATATGATTTAGTTTGTCTGGACTAATTTTCAGGCCGATGCATTTTTTTGGATCAACTGAGAATAACTCCTCTGGCGGATCAACTTCAGGAACAATCGGAACGTTTGCTACCTTCAAGCGTTTATGTGCTAAGTATTGAGAAAGTGGTGTCTTAGACGTACGTGATACACCAATCAGCACAATATCAGCCTTTAGAATACCTCTTGGGTCCCGGCCATCATCATATTTCACAGCGAACTCAATGGCTTCTACCTTTTTAAAATAGTCCTCATCTAATTGACGTACACGACCTGGCTCATGTTTCGCTTCATTTCCATATGCCGTCTCCATTTTATCAATAAGTGGACCGATAATGTCATAGTACACGACGCCATTCGCTTCTGCTTCTTCTATTAAGAATTGGCGCATTTCTGGCACAACAAGAGTAAAGCAAACGATCCCATTATCTGCTTTCGCCAATGAAATCACTTCTTTAATCGTACCGACATCCTCTACATATGGGATTCTTCTAATATTTGAATGGTCGGATGAGCCGCCATCAAATTGGCTAAGTGCCGCTTTGACCACGAGCTCTGCCGTTTCTCCTACTGAATCTGATACAACAAAAATTACGCGATTACTCATAACATCCCCTCGCAGTCTTCTGTAATTAGATAATTTCGTTCTCTGATAAGCTAACAAGTATTTTCGTCATGTTTGTTTTCGTAATTCTGCCGACCACTTCAAAGCCTTTATCCGTATCTTTTATAACAGGAAGTGCATCTATTTGCTTTTCAATCAAGTGCTTGGCCACATCCATAATAAAATCTTCTTTGCGGCAAACGGTAATGTTCGGCATTCTTGTCATAATAATATGGACAGGTATAGATGGAAGCTCTTGTTTCCCAATACTTGCTCGAAGGAGGTCTTTTCTTGATAACACGCCTGTTAAAATAGAGTGATCGTCCACAACGAATAATGTGCCCACATCCTCTAAAAACATCGTACAAATCGCATCATAAACCGAAACATTCTCGTGTATCACGACCGGAATGGACTGAAAATCTTTCACTTGAAGTTTTTTCAGCTTATCTGCCAGAAGCTGCGTGCCTGTTTTGCCTGTAAAAAAGTAGCCGACCCTTGGTCTTGCTTCTAAAAAGCCAGACATCGTTAAAATGGCTAAATCCGGTCTGAGGGTAGCCCTTGTTAAGTTCAGCCGATCGGCGATATGCTCTCCAGTGATCGGACCATTCTCTTTGACAATCTGTAAAATCTGCTCTTGCCGTTTATTTAACTCGATTGTACTCACCACCTTTAAATAGAGAGAGCGAATCCTTACTTTATGTATATCAATTTCATAACTCATCATATTATAGCGCATCTTCGTCCGAATGAAACAAAAATCCACTCAAAAACCGTGAATTAAATGAGTAAAAAACGATTGCCCTTCGAAAAAGGCAACCGTTCTTAGGTATTTATTTTACAATTAAATTGTTCATATTCGCAAATGATTGAATGACTTTTGCAAGTTTGACCATTTGTGCCAAACGATTTTGTTTCAGTTTTTCATCATCCGCATGAACCATGGTATGGTCGAAATAATGAACAATTGGTGCTTTTAATGTATCTAGCGCTTCAAGTGCTGATTGGTACTGACCTTTTGCCATATACTCGTTGACGGCTTTTTCCGCTTGCTGATACGCTTCAAATAGCTTTTGTTCGTGTTCATTTTCAAACAGTTCAGGCTGAATCTGTGCGTCTTCCCCTTTTTTACTGATTGAAATGACGCGGCCTAGTGCCTCAGCCGTTTCTTTGAAACTCTCCTGTTTCACGCTCTCTTCAAGAACAGCCGCTTTTTTCACAACCGCATATGGTTCAATATTTTCAACATCAAGGACTGCTTCCACCACGTCATGACGGATATGTTCTGCTTGGAGGACATATTTCAAACGGTGTGTTAAAAATTCAATGAGAGCCGCTTCATGTTTTGCATCTACTTGAGCTAGTGCTAAAAGCTCTTTAAATGAAAGATTCCATTGGCGGTCGAGCAGGATTTGAACGATACCGCTCGCTTGTCTTCTTAATCCATAAGGATCTTGAGAGCCCGTTGGAATGACATCAATTGAGAAGAATGAACAAATAGAATCTAGCTTATCCGCCACTGCAACAATCGCCCCAATAAGTGTTGACGGCGCATCGTCACCGGCAAAACGCGGCATATAGTGCTCGTTGATACTCTTTGCGACTTCTTCATGCTCGCCAAGTGCTCTAGCATATTTTTCACCCATGATTCCTTGCAGTTCTGGGAATTCATAGACCATCTGAGTCACAAGGTCAAATTTAGAAATACTGGCTGCTCTTGCAGCGCGTTTAGACGTTTCTTCATCTGCACCCACATGACTAGCAAGGCGGACAGCAATGTCTGTTACTCTTTTCAGCTTGTCGCCAATCGTGCCAAGTTTCTCATGGAATACGACTTTATCAAGCTTTTGAATGTTGTCTTCAATGACGAGTTTTTCGTCTTCTTTATAGAAAAATGCCGCATCTGATAAACGTGCACGAAGGACCTTTTCGTTCCCTCTTGCCACATTTTCAAGTGCCTCACTGTTCCCGTTTCTGACCGTAATAAAGTGCGGCAGTAATTCCCCTTGTTCATTTTTCACTGGGAAATAACGCTGATGCTCTTTCATTGTCGTGACAAGCACTTCTTCTGGCAGCGCAAGAAATTCTTCTTCAAAAGAACCAAATAGAACGGTTGGATATTCAACGAGATCGTTCACTTCTTCTAGAAGCTCAGGATCAACTGGAATGACCCAGCCTTTTTCGGAAGAAAGGGCATGTAATTGCTCAGTAATTAATTGTTTTCTTTTATCTGAATCTACAATGACAAATTGATCTCTTAATGTTTGCTCATAAGAAGCTGGTGTGTCAATGCTGGCTGTCGTCCCTAGGAAACGATGTCCTCTAGTCTCCCGTCCGCTTTTCACTCCTGCAATTTCGACAGGAATGATCTCTTGACCAAATAAACAAACAATCCATTTAATTGGACGGATATAGCGTAAATCCTCGCTTCCCCATCTCATGTTCTTTGGAAAACTCAATGAAGCGGCAATGTCTCCCAATGCTGGAAGAAGGTCTTTGACTTGCTTACCTTCTTGAAACTTTTGGACATGGACATAATCTACACCTTTGATGTCTTTGAAATACAGATCATCAGTTGATGCGCCTTGTCCGCGGGCAAAACCTTCGGCAGCTTTTGTCCAATTGCCTTCAGCATCTTGAGCAATCTTTTTAGCCGGTCCTTTTGCTTCTTCTTTGATGTCCTCTTGTTTTTCTGCAACACCTTTGACAAGTACAGCCAGACGTCTTGGTGAATTAAATAAAGCAACGTCTTCGAATGAAATATTTTGCGCTACGAACCAAGCTTTTACTTTGTCACCTAGCTGCTTTGTGCTTTCTGGCATGAAACGAGCCGGCATCTCTTCTAAGCCGATTTCAAGTAATACATCTTGTTTATTCATGAGAAGCCGCCTCCTCTTTTAGCATAGGGAATCCTAGTTTTTCTCGTTCTTCGTAATATGTTTTGGCTACTTTTCTCGCTAACTGACGTACTCTTCCGATATAACCTGTTCGCTCAGTCACAGAAATCGCGCCTTTGGCATCAAGCAGGTTAAATGTGTGAGAACATTTGAGTACATAATCATATGCCGGGTGAACAAGCCCTTTGTCCATTTGGCTATGTGCTTCTTTTTCATATGTTGTAAATAAATCGAACAGCATATCCGTATTAGATGTTTCAAACGTATACACAGAATGCTCGTATTCAGCCATTAAGAATAAATCTCTTACAGTAAAGCCATCTGTCCATTCAAGGTCAAATACATTTTCTTTGTCCTGGATGTAAGAAGCAAGACGCTCAATTCCGTATGTGATTTCAACAGAAACTGGCTTACATTCTAAACCGCCGACTTGCTGGAAATACGTAAATTGCGTAATTTCCATTCCATCAAGCCAAACTTCCCAGCCAAGTCCTGCGCAGCCAAGAGATGGGTTTTCCCAGTTGTCTTCAACAAAACGAATATCATGTTTCAGCGGGTCAATGCCAAGCGCCTTCAATGATTCTAGATACAGTTCTTGAATATTGTCAGGTGATGGCTTAATGATCACTTGAAATTGATGATGTTGATACAATCTGTTTGGGTTTTCTCCATATCTGCCGTCAGCCGGGCGTCTTGAAGGTTCTACATAGGCTACCTTCCATGGCTCTGGCCCAATGCTTCTGAGGAACGTGTATGGACTCATCGTTCCAGCACCTTTTTCTGTGTCATATGCCTGCATTAATACGCAGCCTTCATTTGACCAATGCTTTTGCAGTGTCAAAATCATGTCTTGAATATTCAATGATCGCACCTCCATCTTTTTTACACCATCCGCTATGTATGGCGGTGGGGCCTAGAACCTTTTTGCAAAACACAAAAACTCCCGTCTCTATGCTCACAAGGTTCCTTGCAAACATAGGGACGAGAGTTTTTCCCGCGGTTCCACCCTATTTGCTGGTGTCGTAGCACCCAGCCGCTTTGTTTTACGTTGCTCAAGAATGCCTTTCGTTACGTGTCCATCCTTAGCTCACACCGCCCTAAGGTCGCTTTTATGGCTGATACGTAAGTACTTCTTTCTGTCAATGCAACATATTTGATCTTAGATGATCTTACAAAAAGTCACGAGAGATGTCAACTTTTGTTTTCACCGTCCATTAGCTTTTTCATGGATTCCATTTGATTCATGAATTTTTTTGATTTTAAATAAAGACCTGAATACTCTTCATAATAATGATCGAGCACTTGACGAATTTCTTGTTTCGTTTGTGGTTTCACGTCAACCTGACCAAGCCTTGATAAATCAAAATAATGAAACAAACGGAGCAGTCTTGCTGCTGCTGGGGATAAGGGCAGTTTATATGGATCTTTAGAAAAGCATTGCTTACAGATGAATCCGTTATCTCTAATTGAGAAGTGGAACTGCCCTTCTTTTTGACCGCAGTGTACACATTGGTCCAGTTCAGGCTTCAACCCCATCACTGACAGCATTTTAACCTCTACGATAAATAAAATAATATCAGCATCTGTGCCTTCATTGAGATGGCGTAAAGATTGAAGAAGAAGTTCAAACAAGTAAGGGTTTGGCTTCTTTTCTTCTGTTCCTTTATCAAGTAATTCTGTCATATATGCGGCATATGCGGTCAGAAATAAATCTTCCCGAATGGTTCGCATGCTTTCCATCATTTCACCTTGCTGGAGCGTTCCAAGTCCTGTTGATGATTGGATCAGGAAGGTTCCGTATAAAAACGGCTGGCTTATGGCTGACAGGCGGCTGTTTGATTTCTTAGCGCCCCTTGCCATCACACCAATTTTCCCATGTTCTCTAGTGAGCAGCGTGACAATTTTGTTTGTTTCGCCATAATCTGTTGTTCTAAGGACGATTCCTTCACTTTTAATGAGCATTTGTCTACACTCCGAGCGTTGGAGGGGGTCAAGAATTATAAGATTGGAAAATCAAGTCGTGCTATTTCTTCTTCAAGTACATCGGGTCTTTCCAGGTTCTCCTTTTCTAACTCTTTGAAAAGCAGATACGTGTCAACGCTTCCTGTTTGTGAAAATACGTTCCATGTAAAATTCAACATAAAAACCCCACCTTTCTTTATTAGAAGCAGCAACGCTACATCCAACATATTAACTTTATCTTGACCAGGCTACCTCCATTTCATGATAAACAATTTTTACTAATCGAACCGCACCATTGTCAGATCTACTAACAACTGTATCGGTTTTTAATATTCGTCTTCTCTAAATCCGAAATCACGAAGATGTGTGGATTTATTACGCCAATCCTTCTGCACTTTTACCCAAAGCTCTAAATACACCTTTGAGCCTAAAAGTGCTTCAATGTCTCTGCGCGCTTTTTGTCCCACTTCTTTTAATAAGCTGCCGCGCTTACCAATCACAATCCCTTTTTGTGAATCACGTTCTACGACGATGGTCGCTGCAACATGAATCTTGCCGTTTTCATCTGGCTTGATCGATTCAATCGCAACCGCAATACTGTGAGGGATCTCTTCTCTCGTTAAATGCAGCACTTTTTCACGAATTAACTCAGAAATAATAAATCGCTCTGGGTGATCTGTTACTTGATCTGCCGGATAAAATTGAGGGCCTTCTGGAAGATAACCTTCAATTTGCTGAAGAAGCGTATCAATGTTGTTGCCTTCAAGTGCTGAAATTGGCACAATTTCCTTAAATGGGTAACGTGTGCGGTATTCATCAATTAAAAGGAACAGTTCATCCGGATGAATTTGGTCAATTTTATTGACGACAAGGAACACCGGTGTCGATGTTTGCTTTAGTCGTTCAATGATGAATTCATCACCTTTTCCATAGCCTTCCTGTGCGTTGATCATAAACAAGATCAGGTCGACTTCCTTGAGTGTATTTTGAGCCACCCTCATCATAAAATCGCCAAGTTTGTGCTTCGGTTTATGAATTCCTGGTGTATCGATAAAAATCGTTTGTGACGTGTTCGTTGTCAGAACACCTTGCACTTTGTTTCGAGTCGTTTGGGGCTTATCACTCATAATCGCAATCTTTTGCCCAATCACACGATTAAGAAAGGTCGATTTCCCTACATTTGGTCTTCCAATAATTGATACAAATCCTGATTTGAAGCTTTCGTTAGTCATTTAAATCCTCCGGTGAAAATGCGCCTGGCAATAGTTCGTTTACTGTCGTTTCGTATATATGTCCTTTTAAGTTCGTTAGAATCACTGGCATATCAGGTGCACATAGCTCTGAAATGACCTGTCTGCATGCGCCGCATGGTGAAACAGGTCGATCTGTATCAGCCACTACTGCAAGCATTTGAAAAGATGTGATGCCCTCTGAGTAAGCTTTAAAAAGTGCTGTTCTTTCCGCACAATTACACATACCGTATGCTGCATTTTCAATATTGCAGCCGCCATACACTTTTCCGTCATGCGATAATAATGCTGCACCGACTTTGAATTTAGAATAGGGTACATATGCAAAATCTCTTGCTTTGACTGCTTCTGAAATCAACTCTTGTTTGTTCATTCTAGTTCCCACTTTCAGAAGAAATGGTACCACTGTCACATTTATATTTTACATAATTCACGTGACATTTTCACGCCCATTTCTAAAAATGTTAATAAATAGTAATATTGTTCTATTGCATGATCTTCGGTAAGAAGATCATCAACCCAATCATAACCGAAATGGCGGCGTAAACGCAAACAGCGCCTGCTGCCGCGTCCTTCGCTCTCTCAGCAAGAGGATGCTTCTCTTCTGTGAAAAGATCTACTGTATGTTCAATCGCTGTATTCACAAGTTCTAACGCAAACATCCCGCCGCATAAAAGCAGAATGATCATCCATTCAACCGGATGAATGTGAAACCAAAAGCCGCAAATCACCACGATGATGGCTGCGACTGTGTGAAACCGAAAATTCCGTTCATTCAAGAATGTTCGCCATATTCCTCTAAATGCATAATAAAAACTCCGAAAAAAACGGACAAGCGGCGTTCGCTTCTTACGATGATCTCGAAAGGCCATAATCATCCAAGATTTTTGTCTGTTTGGCGAACATTTCTTTTTCATCTTCTTCTGTCATATGATCATAACCAAGCAAATGAAGAAAACCATGAATCGTTAAAAATCCTAGCTCTCTCATAAAGGAATGTCCATATTCCTCTGCTTGCTCTTTCGTACGATCAACACTAATGATAATGTCACCAAGTACAGGCGGAATGTCATCAGCTCCAATGATTTCAATTTCCCCTTCGCCTTCTTCCTCAAGGGCAAATGAAATTACATCTGTTGGTGCATCTTTTCCTCGGTATTCTTTATTAATTTGATGAATTTCTTCATTTGAAACGATCGATACTGATACTTCTGCTTGATCTTTTACTTCAAGAGCATCCGCAGCAAATTGAAGAAGTTTTTCCACTTCTTCAAGCTGCTCTTTCGATACTTGTCCTGTTTCATCTATTAAATCGATTAACAATGTCATTTACTTCACCTTCTGCTTCGGGGCATCTGGATATTCAATCCGAGAATGGAAAATCCCCTTTAATGTTGTACAAATTGTTTGGCTAATAATATTTAATTCTTTAAATGTCAGATCACATTCACTAAATTGTCCATCCTGCATCTTATCTGAAATAATGCCCTTCACAAGCTTTTCAATCCGCTCAGGGTTTGGATTATGCATCGAACGAACCGCCGCTTCCACGCTGTCAGCTACAGAAATAATGGCCGCTTCTTTCGATTGCGGTTTTGGACCAGGATAACGAAATTCTTCTTCTGTCACCTGATCATCCCGTTCTTTTGCCTTATAGTAAAAGAACTTCAGCAGGGACTTTCCGTGATGCTGTTCTGCAATGTCCACAAGTTCCTCTGGAAACTTCTTTTCTCTCAGCATTTCAGCACCATCTGTCGTATGGGCAATAATAATATTCTTGCTCAGCTGAGGAGAAAGCTTGTCGTGCGGATTATCAATGTTCATTTGGTTTTCAATAAAGTATTGGGGTCTTTTCGTTTTTCCAATGTCATGATAATAAGCCCCAACCCTTGCTAACAATCCATTTGCACCGACTGCTTCACATGCAGCATCCGCTAAATTCGCCACCATGACACTATGATGATATGTACCTGGCGTCTCTGTTAAAATCTTTTTCAGCAGCGGATGATTCGGGTTCGATAATTCAATAAGCTTCATGGTCGAAAGAATGCCAAACATGCTCTCAAAGACTGGCATTAACCCAATAACCAAAATAGCCGATGCAAACCCTGACACAATCGCCATGATGAGGTTCACACCTATTTCAAGCCCTGATGGAGAAGAATTTTGAATCAGCGTAATGGACAGCACGACAAGTACATTCACCAAAGCTACCCAAAGCCCCGCCTGCAAAATTTTCGATCTCGCATTATGTTTTCTCAAAAATAAAATTCCTGCCATCCCGCTTATTAGATAATAAGCACAGATGACATAGTTAAAGACACCTGTTACTCCTTGATTAAACATCATACTGCCGCAAAGGGCAAATACAAGACCGGAGAAGATCGCCAGCCGCTCATTGATCAGCAGCTTAATCAGCATCGTACCAAGTGCAACAGGCACGACGTAGCCGATGGTTGTATATTTGGTTTCCTGGAAGAGACTGAATACTTCCATGATGATTAAAATAATGGTGAAAATGAGCGAGTACAGCAGTAACGATTTATTCTTATGGACGAGCGACTTTTTCCTCGATTCCAGTGAGTGGACAATCGCCGCTAAGAAGAGACCGATTAAGATGATAAGACCGCTTACAGGCTTAAACAAATTGGAACTGTTTAAAAGACCCGTCAGTTCTAATTTACGATACACTTCACGGTCAATGAGCTCGCCTTCTTCTACTAAAATTTGCCCTTGCTTGATTTGAACCGGCTGGATATTATCAGCTGCTTCTTGTCTTTTCTTCTCTGTTGCGACCGGGTCAAATACATAGTTTGGAATAATCGCAAATTCACCAATTTCTTTCGCTGCATTTAAATATTTTGATGGAATCGAATTGTTTTCAAGCTCTGCTTTCACTTGTTTCTTTTCATCTTGCAGCTTAGAAGCTGTGATTTCTTTACCCATGAGAGAATTGACCACTGTGATGATGGAATCCTTTGTAAAAGAAAGGTTTTCGTCACTTGCTTGGAGCAGTGCTTTAATCGATTGATCCGAAACAGCTTCCTGCATATCCGTTGTGAGTTTTTCTTTTACACGCTTCACCATCTCTTGATCTGTTGGCGGGTTCTCTTTATCATCAGCTGCTGCTTTCTTCTCTTCTTTAATGGCTTCAAAGAGGGATGAAATGAGGTCAACACGATTATCAGAATACGCTTTTTTGAGTGTATATTGGTCTTCTACTTGATCCGTTGCTTCTTGTTTCTTTTCTTCTGTTGCTTCTTGATCATCAACGGTAGACGGAGAATAGATGGTCTGCTCGCTCACTGAAAACAAATCTAGGTCGAGCGATTCAGGCTTTACATGGAAGAAGAGCACCACAAACAGAATGGCTGCTAAACCAGCGTATAGCAGTACGTTTAAATAGCGTGAGCGCTCCATTTTTTGAGGTTCTTTTTTAGACAGCAGTCTTTTTCGCTTACTGCCTTTCTGATTCTTTCTCAAGGAAAGTACCTCCTTTTTTACTTTAAACCACGATCGAAACAAAATGACCCGATTAAGACGATCGGGTCACTCAGTTCATTTTTGCTTTTCGTATGCTCCAATGATCTTCGCCACAAGCGGGTGTCTGACCACATCTGTCTGATCTAATTCAATGAATGAGATACCCTTGATCTCAGCAAGCATGTCCTTTGCAGCTGCAAGGCCTGACTGCATACCTTTAGGCAGATCAATTTGTGTAATATCTCCTGTAATGACCATTTTAGAACCAAAGCCCAGTCTCGTCAAAAACATTTTCATTTGAGCTGGCGTTGTATTCTGCGCTTCATCTAAAATCACAAATGCATCATCAAGCGTCCGCCCTCTCATATAGGCAAGAGGGGCAATTTCAATCACTCCGCGCTCAATTAAACGTTCCGTATGATCACTACCAAGCACATCGTGCAAAGCATCATATAGCGGTCTTAAATAAGGATCGACTTTTTCTTTTAAATCTCCTGGCAAAAAGCCAAGACTTTCTCCTGCTTCAACAGCTGGCCTTGTCAGGATAATCCGTTTGACATGTCCATTTTTCAGGGCATGTACGGCGTTGACCACTGCCAAATACGTTTTACCTGTACCAGCAGGTCCAATCCCAAAGACCAGATCATCTTTTTTCATTGCCGCAGCATATTCACGCTGGCCGATCGTTTTGACTCTGATCGACTTTCCTTTGGCATTTTTCGTAATTTCATCTTCATACATATTTTCAAAATAATTGAGCTTGTCTTTTTGCGCCATTTTAATGGCATAGACGACATCCCGTTCAGAAATCTCAATTCCTTTACGAATGAGATGTAAGAGAGATGTAATTAAACGGCTCACAGTATCTCTTGATGCTTCCTGACCAGAAACATACACTTTCTCTCCACGTGTGATAATGGAGACATTCAGCTCGTTTTCCATCAGTTTCAGATAAGCATCTTGATTGCCAAATAAAGCAATGGCTTCGTTTGGGCTATCCAATTTTTGTTGAATCTCAAGTAAATGTTCTGTCATTCTCTAGTCTCCCTGAACAATAGGTGTTGGTTGAACAATATCTTCTATTACTTGGTAAAGGATGATTAACTTAACTTTACCATTCCCTGTTGTCTCGTGCAAAACTTTTTCACTTTTCACCTCACCTGTTTGACCTAGCTTTTCTTCTAATTCTTTTTTACCCATTTTAATCCCTGCTTGAACCGCTTCTTTATTTGTGTATTCTCGATTTATTTTTTCACTTTCTCGTGTGATTTCCTTTTCATAGGAGAACGGTAGTTGCATATTCAAAAAATGAAGCGGGTGAACTTCTTTTTCTGTTTTCGGCTGCTGAAAATCATCTTTTTTAAAGGAAAATCCCCAAAATGGGATGGAGCCTCCAAACAAGGATAGCTTGTGCTTTGTCTTCATTTTACCCGTAAAGACATCAAAAGATGTTCGGAGAGGGACAGAAACTTCAGATCGGTACCATGTTTCACCATATATTTTCGCTTTGGCTCCGACCGTTTTTTTCTGATCTTCACTCCCAATTAAACCTGAGACGAGCATCTGCCCTTTTTTCACATGTTCATCGACCTGGGCAAGCGGTTCCCCCTTTTCTACATACATTCTCGTGATGACCGCCTTTTTCTTGGCAACGATGTGCTGAGGACTCGTATATTTCTCCTTTTCAGGTTCATTTTTTTCGACCACTTTCATTTGAAACGTCGTTCCGTTCAGTTCAACTCCGACCCATGTAATGCTCTGAATATTGGTCGTCAATGACTTTTGTATTTTTTCAGGGGTCCCCATGAGAAACTGAAAACGCCCTTTTTGTACCCCAATTTCATCTAAATGCTTTCTCATTTGGTGTTCTGTTTCTGGATTCGCACCTTTAATCTCAATTTTCCACACCATATTTGAAAGAGCCAATATCGTCACTAGGAAAAAAGCCATCCCGAGGGTGAATCCAATATTTCTTCTCGACCATAGAAGAAGAAACGGGAACCCTTTCTTTTGATGAAATGAACATTTCACCTCATGATGTCTGCGCACTTTTCTAAAGGCATGTACATCTGAGAGGCGAATAAATAAGCGCACGCTGTCTTGACGGCGGCTCACTTGAAAAATTGTGATCCCCTGTCTCGTGCACTCATTGATCAGCCGCTCAATACCGCTTCCTCTTATCTCCACTTCCACTCTGCCAATAAAATAGGCAAACCATTTGTTCTTCACGTTTCTCCCCTCCGTCAGTTAAGAATCAATATAACGGACCTCATCGATTTTCCCCTCTAATAAGATCTCTTCTGGCAAAATCGTTTTAATCACAAAGTCTTTTCCTGAAATAATGCACTGTCCTTGCTTGAGCATCAGCCTTACCTCTTGATCACTGAAAAGTAAAAGCCCTTTATGGTTCTCTATGTAAATATGGAGTCTGCCAACCATCGTAATACGGGGAAGATCCATCATCACGTCCGGAGGGATTTCAAGTGTTCTTGTCAGCCATGCTTTAAGTCGATTTTTTCTTTTTCCCATTCAATAAGAACCCCTTCCCACCTCATGTGTATGAGATCAAACTGAAAGATGGTGAGACTGATGAGAAAGCCTCTATATCATCCTATTCCTCAGCGGTTCATATCATGCTAATGAATCCCGTAAAACAGCCGTTTCATCATTTTGACTAAGAAAAGTCTCCATTACACAACAAAAAAGCCCCCCTTAAGGATGAGGGGGCTTACTTCTTTATCTTTTATATGGTCGTTTCATCGTTCGATGCGGCTTTTTCGCACGGGGCTCTCCAAATACTTCACCAAGGATCATCCCTTGAACGACCGTATCTTGGTTGAGTTTCTCAATCATTTTCGGCTTCATTCCAGCAGATGCTGCTTTTGGCCTTGTAAGTTCTCTTTCAAGCGATTGAAACTCTTTATTCAGCTCGCTTTTTCTTTCTTCCATTTCGGCAAGTGTAGCTGTATAACGATCCTGTAAGGATTGTGAACCTTGTTTCTTCATCCCGCCATGATCATGTACATCGCCAAAATCGTCAAGCTGGTCCGTTACGACCGGATCTGGACTTGTTTGTTTTGTTTGCTTTTGCGGCACTGGTTTACGCTGAGGAGCCGGTTTGTTTTGCTGGTTCTTTTGTTCGTTCTCCTCTTGTTTACCGATTTTCCCAAAGATTGCAGAGATAATACCGATGATAATCGCTATTAGTAACGGATTTTCAAATAGAATGTCCAATGGGCTCCCTCCTTAAAGCGTGAGAGGATGCTTATTTGTTTTCATTATCAGATGGACCTTTTGTCATTTTGCCAAATGAATCTCTCATATCCGTATCAGCATCGATATTCTTAATGTTCATGTAGTCCATAACTCCAATATTACCTTCACGTAGTGCTTCGGCCATTGCAAGTGGTACTTCCGCCTCAGCTTCTACTACTTTCGCGCGCATTTCTTCAACTCTCGCACGCATTTCTTGTTCTTGTGCAACAGCCATCGCACGGCGTTCTTCTGCTTTCGCCTGTGCAATGTTTTTGTCGGCTTCTGCTTGGTCTGTCTGCAGAATTGCCCCGATGTTCTTACCGATATCAACATCTGCGATATCAATCGAGAGAATTTCAAATGCTGTACCTGAATCTAATCCTTTACCAAGAACCGTTTGAGAAATCATATCAGGATTTTCAAGAACCTTTTTATGATTATCTGATGAACCGATTGTCGAGACAATCCCTTCACCTACACGAGCAATGATGGTTTCTTCTCCTGCACCACCGACAAGTCGGTCAATGTTTGCACGAACTGTAATACGTGCTTTTGCTTTGACTTCAATCCCGTCCATCGCAACACCTGAGATAAATGGTGTTTCAATGACTTTAGGGTTTACACTCATTTGGACAGCTTCAAGTACGTCACGGCCTGCTAGGTCGATTGCCGCACAGCGAGCAAAGTTCAATTCGATATTCGCACGCTGAGCTGCGATCAATGCGTTGATCACGCGGTCAACGTTACCACCTGCAAGATAGTGGCTTTCTAATTGGTTAATCGTCGCATCAAGACCTGCTTTATGCGCTTTGATGAGCGGGTTGACCACTCGGTTTGGAATCACTCGGCGAAGTCTCATTCCTACAAGTGTAAAAATGCTCACTCTTACGCCAGCCGCTAGGGCAGAAATCCACAGCATCACCGGTACAAAGGTGAAGAAGATCGATAGAACGATCAAACCTGCTGCGATAATCACGAATAATAGTAAAGTAGATGGATCCATTTTATTCCTCCTATAAAATCAGTATATCTATACTTTCCTCACGACAATGCGTGAGCCTTCCGCTTTCACAATTTTTACTTGTTCATCCTTATCGATAAAAGCACCTTCTGACAAAACATCAATGCGCTCGTCTCCGAATACAATCGTACCAGATGGACGAAGTGCTGTTGCTGTCACTGCGATTTGTCCTACAAGATCATCTCTTGTTTCATTTGACACATAACCACTTTCTTTATTGGTTGAATCGGTTAAAATGAACTTTTTAAAAAATTTCATACGTTTCCCCAACACCTTTGTCAATAAAATAACTGCTATGATTGAAACAGCAGTGGCAATCAAGATGGAAATCGCCATTTCTGTAAAGCTCCCAGCTGCTAAAAATAAGCTGACAACGACACAGATTAGTCCAATGACACCCACGATTCCCCCTGGCAAAAATAATTCCAGAATGATCAACACAATCCCTGCCAAAAACAGGAACAATGTCTCATATCCTGCAAAACCTGCCACGAGATGACCATAAAAGAATAGAAGAAGCGCTGTGACTCCCATGGTGCCTGGAACCCCAAAGCCGGGAGAATATAATTCAACAATTAATCCTAAGCTCGCAATGGATAAAAGGATAGGAATGACGATCGGATGCGTGAGAAAACGCGCAACCTTTTCAGCAAAGCTCACTTCATCGTATTGAACAGAGGCATCTGCTAAGTTCAGCTTCTGAACCAAGTCATCCATATTTTTCGCTTCTCCTTCTGCATAACCGAACTGAAGCGCCCGATCTGTGTTAAAGGTCAACAATTCTCCTTTTGGTGCACCAGCTTCTTTTGCGTCTATATCTACATCTGCCATCGCAAGAGCATATTTTGGATCACGCCCCTGCTTTTCAGCAGCGTCACTCATTTCAGCAAGCCATACAGATTCAGATTTTTGATCGGCAGCGTTGCCTTCACCGTCAATGATCGCAGCAGCCCCCATCTTTCCGTTTGGGGTCATATAAATTTGATCGGCATTTAGGGCAATGAATGCCCCGGCTGAAAGCGCTCTATGATTCACAAACGCTGTCACTGGGATGTCGGATGCACGAATGGTATCGGCTATTTCAAGTGCCGCATCGACTGCACCACCTGGTGTATTGATGTCGAGAATGATGTGCTTCGCCCGTTCCGACTTTGCCTGCTCAAATGATCGTTCAATGAATTTAGAAAGTCCTTTTTCTACTGTATCTTCAATTGGGATTACATGAACTTTCTGGTCTGCTGATTTCGCGGTCAATTGAACCCCTAATAACAAGCATATTATAAAACAACTGAAGAGAGCAATAGAAATTTTCATTTTTTTCATCTATTTGGTGATCCCCCCTCTCTTTCTTTCATTTTACCGTTCCTTTACATACGTTACAAATGTATCATAGGTTTCATTTTTATATGACAGGTTTATGGAGGCATAAAAAAAGTACCCTTCTAACATGAGAAGGATACTTTTTTATTGAGACAGTTGCTCGCTGACAAGTCTGTTAATCACAGCACCATCAGCTTTACCTTTTACTTTTGGCATAATAGCGCTCATCACTTTACCCATATCAGCTTTCGATGAAGCACCGGTTTCGGCGATTGTTTCTTTCACAACCGCCTGCAGTTCTTCTTCAGAAAGCTGTTCAGGTAAATAAACGTCTAAAATGTCAATCTCTTTTTGAACTTTATCTACTAAATCTAAGCGATTAGCTTTCGAAAATTCATGGAGGGAGTCTTTACGTTGCTTAATCTCGCGGGAAAGGACGGTTAGTTCCTCATCTCCGGTCAAACTGTCTTTCTTAAGCTTTATTGCTTCATTTTGCAGTGAAGCCTTTACCATACGAATGACAATAAGCTTGTCTTTCTCTCGGTTTTTCATAAAAAGCTTCATATCAGAATTTAATTGCTCAAGAAGACTCATAAAATCCACCCTCTTTAGAATTTACGTTTTCTAGCAGCTTCAGACTTTTTCTTACGCTTTACGCTAGGCTTTTCATAAAATTCACGCTTTCTTGCTTCTTGCAATGTTCCAGTTTTGGATACACTGCGTTTAAAGCGACGAAGAGCATCTTCAAGCGATTCGTTTTTTCTAACGACCGTTTTTGACATTCTCTTTCCCTCCCTCCGAATACACCAATCGACTGCATTAAAAAAAGATATACATATGCAAAACATGTACCTAGACATTATAATATAAGCCTAGGTTGAGGTCAACTAAGTGATTTGGAAATATATTTTCGTCATGAGCAGGTAGACAAGTCCATATATTCATTGGTAAGAGGAGGACTTTTCTATGATGGCGATCATTTATTTTTGTGCACTTATTTTCATTTTTTTATGGGCAATGGGTTTGCTTAGGAAAGGATTAATGGCACTCACGTCGTCTCGTATTGAGAAATCACTTCTTCTCTTTACAGATCATCCAGTCAAAGCATTCTTGGTCAGTATTGTGTTTACAGGGGTTCTTCAAAGCAGTTCGGCGTTTATGGTCATCGTTATCGGCTTTGTGAGTACAGGCATTCTCACGTTTAAAAAATCCATACCCATGATTCTTGGAACGAATATCGGCTCAACATTTACGACAGAATTTATTGCCATTAAGATGGACGTGTTTATGTGGGTTCTGATTGCAGCTGGTCTTTTATGTATCATTTTGGGCAGGAAGTCTTTTCGATATGCAGGAAAAAGTTTATTTGGGCTTGGCATGATCTTTTTTTGTATTCAAGGTTTTTCAAAAATTGCAGGTATGATGACCAGTCAGCCAGAGACACTGCGTTTCCTTGAAATGATGCAGCATTCCGATTGGACAGCTCTTCTCTCTGGTACAGTGTTCACGGCCATTGTTCATTCAAGTTCTGTATGTATCGGTATTTTGATGGGATTTATGAATGAAGGGACTGTCGCTCTAAAAGAAGGCATCAGCTTTGTTTTAGGGTCCAATATCGGAACATGTATTACTGCCGTGATGGCTGCTATCTCTGGCGGTTATGCAGCCCGCCAAACCGCGTATGCACACGTCGTGTTTAATGTTCTAGGTGTACTTTTATGTCTTCCTTTTCTCACCTTTATTACAGATTTTGTTGCGCTTTTAGCAAGCTCTCCTGCCCAGCAGATTGCGCACTTTAGTCTGCTGTTTAATGTTGCAAGTTCTCTCCTCTTTTTCCCGTTCATCCGCCCTTTTCACGCCTTGATTTTGTTCCTTCTTCCAAATCGGTCAACATAAAAGAAACCGGCTTGCCTAATGGCTGCCGGTTTTTCATTCATTATGAGGTCATTTTCACTTGATCCGTCTGCACGTCATCACTTATACGGACGAATTGTCCTTCGTTATAAGGATAGCCTGCTTTCGTAATCTTCACTTTTACCAAACGGCCAATCATGTCCTCTGTTCCTTCAAATACGACCTTCATGTAGTTATCAGTATAACCTACATACAGATTGTGCGTTCCGTCTTGTTCTTTGAAGGATTCTTCTGGAATAATCTCTAAGACGTCGCCTTCATATGCCGATGCATATTCTTTTGCAAGCTGATCAGAAAGAGCAATGAGGCGGTGAACGCGTTCGTTTTTCACATTCTCATCTACTTGATCTTCCATTCTTGCAGCAGGCGTACCTGTCCGTTTGCTGTAAGGGAACACATGGAGCTCAGAGAATTGATGGTCTTTGACAAAATTGTATGTTTCCATAAATTCTTCTTCTGTTTCTCCTGGGAATCCAACGATCACATCTGAAGTGACAGCAAGACCTGGCAATGCTTTTTTGAGCTTCGTTAAACGCTCTGCAAAGAATTCCATTGTGTATTTACGGCGCATTCTTTTCAGTACAGTATTAGAGCCAGATTGAAGCGGAATATGCAAGTGTCTCACAATTTTATCTGACTGATCGAGCACTTCAATCACTTCGTCTGTAATTTGACTTGCTTCAATGGATGAAATGCGGATTCGTTTTAATCCCGCCACACGTTCATCTAATTCTTTCAGAAGCTTAGCAAAGTTATAATCCTTTAAATCTTCACCGTATCCACCTGTATGAATACCTGTTAATACAATTTCTTTGTAGCCAGCATCGACAAGCTGCTGCGCTTGATTGATGACTTCTTCTGGATCGCGAGAACGCAGTAATCCGCGAGCCCAAGGGATAATGCAGAATGTACAGAAATTGTTACAGCCTTCTTGGATTTTTAATGAAGCACGTGTTCTGTCAGTAAACGCAGGAACATCTAGTTCTTCAAAGACCCGTGCTTTCATGATATTGCCAACTCCGTTGATCGGCTGTCTTTCTCTTCTGTATTCTTCAATATAACCAAGCAGTTTATGTCTGTCTTGTGTGCCAACCACAATATCAACACCAGGAATCGCCATGATTTCTGCCGGAGACGTTTGTGCGTAACAGCCTGTTACACAAATGACACCATCCGGATTATGACGAATGGCTCTTCTAATGACTTGGCGGCTTTTTTTATCGCCTGTATTGGTGACGGTACATGTATTAATGACATATACGTCTGCTTTTGATTCATAATCTTTTCTTTCATAGCCAGCTTCTTTAAACAGCTGCCAGATGGCTTCTGTTTCGTAGTGATTGACCTTACAGCCAAGTGTATGGAACGCTACTGTTCCCATCATGATTCACCTCTTAATAACTCTGTTTGATAAGATATAGCAGAAAGCGCGTAAAGAGGAGCTGTTTCTGTTCTTAAAATGCGTGGTCCAAGCCCGCAAATGACTGCACCATGCGCTTCAAGTTCTTCAATCTCCTTTTCTGCTAAACCGCCTTCTGGACCAAAAACCACTAATAAGGTTTGTCCGCCCTTCATCTGTTGGAGCACCGTTTGAAACCGGCTTTGCTCGCCTTCTTTCGATGATTCTTCGTATGCAACGACACATTTATCGAATTCACCGGCCAGTTGAATCAGCTCTTTAAATGTTGATACTGGATGAACGCGCGGAATGATATTCCGGTAAGACTGCTCGGCAGCTTCTTTCGCAATTTTTTCCCAGCGATCTCGTTTTTTTAATGACTTTTTTTGGTCAAGTTTTGTAATCGAACGAGTCGCTTGAAACGGAATAAAAGCACTTGCGCCAAGCTCGGTGCCTTTTTGGATAATCCATTCAAGCTTATCCCCTTTTGGCAGACCGCTTGCAATCGTCACCTTGATCGGAAGTTCTCGATTCTGATTCGTCCAGCCTTCCAAGTGACAAATCACTTCTTCCTTTGTTATTGTATCAATTTTACTGAGCGCTTCAAAGCCGTCTGTCGTTAAGCAAAGGATGTCCTCCCCTGCTTTCATCCGCATGACGTTTGCAAGGTGATGAACATCTTCACCCTTTATGACGATGTTTCCCTTTTCCGTCACTTCTTCTTTTGTGAGGTCGATAAAATATCGTTGCATACGTGTCCTGACACCTACTCGCTTTATTTTTTCGCTATGATGCTGACCCAATCTTCCATTGACAGCACTTCAACAATCTCAAAACCGGCTTCTTCTAAAGCAGTTTTGACTTGTAATTTCTTTTGTCCGATAATGCCTGATGTAATAAAGTAACCGTCTTTCTTCAATAGATCATACGCTTGATCTGTAAAGCGCATGATGACCTCTGCAAGGATGTTGGCCACAATCACATCGCGTTCACCTGAAATCCCATCAAGTAAATTATTTTGTTTTACCGTTACTTGCTCGCTCACACCATTTAATTCGATGTTCTGCTTTGCACTTTCCACTGCAACGGTGTCGAGATCAAATGCATGAATGTCTTTTGCACCGAGCATTGCAGCGGCAACACTTAAAATGCCAGATCCTGTTCCAACGTCAATCACCGTGTCGTTTTCCTTCACATAGCGCTCAAGCGCCTGAATGCAAAGAACCGTTGTTGGATGTGTACCGGTTCCAAATGCCATTCCAGGGTCCATTTCGATGATCAATTCATCAGAATGAACGGGTGTGTACTCTTCCCATGTTGGGACGATGGTAAATTTCTCAGAGATTTTCACAGGATGATAGTATTTCTTCCATGCAGTCGCCCATTCTTCTTCGTTTACTTCACAAATTGACAGTGTATTTCGTCCAAGGTCAATATCGTATAGAAGAAGATTGTTGATGGCTTCTTTGATCTCATCTACCGTTTCCATCAAAAAGCTATTCATCGGAAGGTAGGCTTTGACGATAACCCCTTCCTCAGGATAATCATTCGGATCGAGCTGGTAGATCTCACCGTATACATTTTCACGTTCCTTGACTAAATCAAGCGGGTCCTCAATCACGACACCACTTGCACCTGCTTCATGCAAAATATTGGTGATCGGTTCCACCGCTTCATTTGTTGTATGGACGCTAATTTCTGACCACTTCAATACTACCAACTCCTTATCCGTCTTACTCGCCTTTAAATGCGCGTTTCACCTTATCGAAAAAGCTCATTTCTTGTTCGTCCGGTTTATTTCCGCTCACTTCAGCAAATTTTCTAATGATATCTTTTTGATTTTCGGTTAAATTCGTCGGTGTTACGACGCGTACAACGATATGCTGATCGCCTTGACCATAACCGCGTACATTTTTTACACCTTTTCCTTTGAGTCTAAACTTCGTACCCGTTTGTGTGCCCGCAGGAACTTTTAATTTGACTTTCCCATGTAATGTCGGCACTTCAATTTCATCACCTAGTGCAGCCTGCGCAAAGGTAAGCGGCATTTCGCAGTAGATGTCATCTCCATCTCGTTCGAAGAATTCATGCGCCCTCACATGGAAAACAACAAATAGATCGCCTGGAGGTCCTCCATTTACACCTGGTTCACCTTGACCAGATACTCTAAGCTGCTGACCATCGTCCACACCTGCTGGGATCGTCACATTGATTTTCTTACGCTTACGCACTTTACCAGATCCACCACATGTTGAACACTTATGTTCAATTTGTTTACCAGTTCCGCTACAGTAGTTACATACTCTGCGGTTGACTACTTTACCAAATGGCGTGGATTGCTCGACATTTAGTTGACCTGATCCGCCGCAATGTGAGCATGTCTTCGCCTGTGTTCCAGGTTTTGCACCTGATCCATGACACGTTTCACATGATTCCTCGCGGGGAATCTCGATCGTTGCTTCTTTCCCAAATGCCGCTTCTTCAAATGAAAGGGTCATTGTATATTGAAGGTCCGCTCCTTGACGCGGTGCATTTGGATCTCTTCTTCTGGCTCCGCCGCCAAAAATACTAGAGAAGATGTCATCAAAGCCGCCGAAGCCGCCAAAGTCTCCTCCACCGCCAAAGCCGCCGCCACCAAATCCTTGGTTTGGATCGGTGTGACCGAACTGGTCATAATGTGAACGTTTTTGATCGTCAGAAAGGGTTTCATAGGCTTCTTTTACTTCTTTGAATTTCTCATCTGAGCCAGCTTCTTTATTAATATCAGGGTGATACTTTTTTGAAAGCTTGCGGTATGCCTTTTTGATTTCGTCCTTTGAGGCGCTCTTACTCACGCCAAGCACTTCATAGTAATCACGCTTACTCATCTCTTCACACTCCCGATTTTCTCACATAAATACGATTGTATCATTTTAAATTGATCTTTTTCAATTCCTTTTCATCGTTGAAAAGAAAAAAGTCAAAGCCAAGAGATCCTGACTTTGACTTTCTGACGAGTACGTTTCAGCAGTCTTTTTCAAAAGTAAAGGTGATTATTTTTTCTCTTGATCGTCGTTTACTTCTTCGTATTCTGCATCCACTACATTGTCATCTGCTTTTTGAGCACCTTCAGCGCCTTCTTGCTGAGCTTGTGCTTGTTTTGCAGCTTCTTCATAGAGCTTTGTCGTTAGTTCTTGAACGATTGTTTGCAGCTCATCTTTTTTCGCTTTGATGTCTTCAAGCTCGCCTTTTTCGATCGCAGCTTTTAGTGCATCTTTCGCGTCGTTTGCTTTTTTCACTTGCTCTTCATCGATTTTGCCTTCAAGATCTTTTAATGTTTTTTCTGTTGTAAACACTAATTGATCTGCTTCATTGCGCACTTCGATTTCTTCTTTTTTCTTTGCATCTGCTTCAGCATTTTCTTCTGCTTCTTTGACCATTTTTTCGATCTCATCATCAGAAAGACCTGAAGAAGATTTGATTGTGATGTTTTGTTCTTTTCCAGTACCCATATCTTTCGCACGTACGTTGACGATACCGTTTTTATCGATATCAAAAGATACTTCGATTTGTGGTACGCCGCGTGGTGCTGGTGGAATGTCAGTCAATTGGAAACGACCTAATGTCTTGTTGTCTGCTGCCATTGGACGCTCACCTTGTAAGACGTGAATGTCTACAGCAGTTTGGTTGTCAGCAGCCGTTGAGAATACTTGAGATTTACTTGTTGGAATGGTTGTATTACGTTCAATCAGCTTTGTGAATACGCCGCCCATTGTTTCAATTCCTAAAGAAAGTGGTGTGACGTCAAGAAGAACAACGTCTTTGACATCTCCTGTGATAACTCCACCTTGAATTGCCGCACCAAGTGCAACCACTTCATCAGGGTTTACGCCTTTATGAGGCTCTTTACCTGTTTCTTTTTTGATTGCTTCTTGTACTGCAGGAATACGAGTTGATCCACCAACAAGGATAACTTTATCAATCTCGCTAGCAGATAGACCAGCATCTTTCAGTGATTGACGTACAGGTGTCATTGTACGCTCTACAAGGTCCGCAGAAAGCTCTTCGAATTTAGCACGCGTTAGCGTTAATTCTAGGTGAAGAGGACCTGCATCTCCAGCTGTGATAAATGGCAGTGAGATTTGTGTAGAAGATACACCAGAAAGATCTTTTTTCGCTTTTTCAGCAGCATCTTTTAAACGCTGAAGCGCCATTTTATCTTTAGAAAGATCAATGCCGTTTTCTTTTTTGAACTCAGCCACTAGATGATCGATGATGACTTGGTCAAAATCGTCTCCACCTAGACGGTTGTCCCCAGCAGTTGAGCGTACTTCAAAAACGCCGTCTCCAAGCTCAAGGACTGATACGTCAAATGTACCGCCACCAAGGTCATATACAAGGATCGTTTGATCTTCATCTGTTTTATCTAAACCATAAGCAAGTGCAGCTGCTGTTGGTTCGTTGATGATACGTTCTACTTCAAGACCAGCAATTTTACCAGCATCTTTTGTTGCTTGGCGCTCTGCATCGTTGAAGTAAGCAGGAACTGTAATAACCGCTTTTGTTACTTCTTCGCCAAGATAAGCTTCAGCGTAAGATTTAAGGTGTTGAAGGATGATTGCAGAGATTTCCTGCGGCGTGTAGTTCTTGCCCTCAACTTCTACTTTATAATCTGTACCCATATGTCTTTTAACAGACATGATGGTGTTTGGGTTTGTAATTGATTGACGTTTCGCTACTTCACCTACTTGGCGCTCTCCATTTTTAAAAGCGACAACAGATGGTGTTGTACGTGCTCCTTCAGCGTTTGCAATAACTTTTGGCTCGCCGCCTTCGAGTACTGCAACACATGAGTTTGTTGTTCCTAAGTCAATACCAATGATTTTACTCATATTCGATGACCTCCCATTATGTAGTTATTGATTTACTTTTACCATTGATGGACGAATAACTCGGTCTTTGAGTTTATAGCCCTTTTGCAATTCTTCTACAACGATGTTTGAATCGTAGCTTTCATCTTCAACTTGCATGACGGCTTGATGAAGGTTTGGATCGAACTCTTTGCCGACAGCTTCAATTGGTTCAACGCCTTCATTTTTCAACGCTTCTACCAGCTGGCGGTAAACCATTTGCATCCCTTCTAACAAACTTTTCGTCTGCTCATTGTCTGGATCGATTCCAAGCGCTCTTTCAAAGTTGTCGAGAGCTGGGAGAAGGTCGCTGACAACATGTTGAGAACGATATTTTTGCACGGTCTCCACTTCAGTTCGAGCACGGCGTTTATAGTTTTCAAAATCTGCTTGAACACGCAGAATTTTGTTTTCTTTTTCATCTAGAAGCTGCTGCAATTCATCAATCTTCTCTTGGAAGGCAGACTGTTCATCGTGCTTTACTTCCTCAGTTTCTGCTTGAACTGCTTCTTCTTGTGCTTCAACCTCTGCTGCTTGCTCAGGTGTCTGTTTTTCTTCTGACATTGTGTTCACCTCCCTCAAAAAGATTCAATTATACGAAGGGGCTGTGCCCCCACCTTTTATCACCCTACTCATCATACAAATTGGAAAGTGCGTTTGACAAGTCTTTTGATACATGATGCAAAAGACTAACGACTCGCCCGTAATCCATACGGGTTGGACCAATGACAGCGATGGAGCCGAGTGATTTTTGATCAATCGCATAAGTTGCTGTGATTAAACTGCAGTTCTCCATTGCTTCCAAATTGTTTTCTGAACCGATTTTAATGGTGATTCCTTGCTGATTTGGATGAAACAGCTGCATGACATCGTTCTTTTGTTCAATCAGCATCATGAGTGAACGAATGCGGTCAATGTCATGAAACTCTGGCTGGTTCAACATATTAATCTTCCCGCCAAAGAAAAGTTTTGATTCATTTTGTGTTGAAGTGAATGTGTTACCAAGCGCATCTAAAATATGATCATAGTCTTTTAAATGCGTGCGAAGGAGCATCACTACTTCTTTATACATCCTGTCCTTCAGCTGATCCATCGGGACTCCAGCTAAGCGGCTGTTTAAAATATTCATCAGCTTCTCAATATCGGAGACATCAAGATGCTCAGAGAAGGTAATGGTTTTGTTTTCAACATGCCCGCTGTCTGTAATCATAATCGCTACTGCTTTATTAGGCTGGACAGGGACAAGCTGAATTTGCTTCAATCGATTTTCACTTAGCTTTGGACCAAGGACAATCGATGTGTAGTTTGTGAGATCTGATAAAATTTCCGCCGATTTTTGAACTGTTTTTTCCAGCTCAAAAATTTTCTCCTGAAATACTGACTGGATGAGCACAAGCTCTTTAGATGACAGTTTTCGCGGAGAGAGCAAATGATCTACATAATAACGATATCCTTTTTCGGAAGGAATTCTTCCTGATGAAGAATGGGTCTTTTCAATAAAACCGAGTTCCTCCAAATCAGCCATTTCGTTTCTAATCGTCGCAGAGCTGAATGTAATGTCTTCTTTTTTGGAAAGAGTCCTTGATCCAACTGGCTGCGCCGAACGAATAAAGTCATTAATAATGACTTGTAGAATCAAAAGCTGACGATTTGTTAACATCATCATCACCCCTGTTAGCACTCTCTTTCAACGAGTGCTAATTGTATAAACAAAATTACCAAACTCAAATTAAAATGTCAATTATAACTCACCGAGAAACGCTTGAAATACTTCATTCCCTAACAATTTTCCTTTTCTTGTTAAACGAATGCCAATCTCATCCTGTTCAATGAGACCTTTTTCT
The DNA here is from genome assembly GCF_038593395.1 of Bacillus sp. FSL R5-0397. NCBI lineage: Bacteria > Bacillati > Bacillota > Bacilli > Caryophanales > Bacillaceae > Bacillus > Bacillus sp. FSL R5-0397. The sequence continues at coordinate 2,288,710 of NZ_CP151992.1, forward strand.
GCTAATTCTTCAAGAACGGCGGGAAAGAGTGCTTCTGGTGATGCTCCAAATTTCGTTTGAAAGTGAGCACTTTTCACGCCTTCAATTTTCCGCAAACCTAAGAACATTTCTTCTTCGATCTGTTCTGCTTTTGTCACCTGATGCGTTTCCTTATATGGAAACCCTGTTTGTTCAATGAGCTCTAAGTAATGCCTCACTGGTCCAGCGTTCACATTGCGGACGCCATCTACATACCCGTGCGCTCCTGCGCCAAAACCAAAGTAATCTTCGTTGCTCCAATAGGTGAGGTTATGCTGGCTTTCAAAACCTGGTTTGGCGTAATTGCTAATCTCATATTGTTTGAGTCCGTGCCGCTTCATTTCATCCATGACGAGCTCATACATTTCAGCCTCACGTTCTTGCGGTGGTAAATGCAGTTTCCCTTTTTGCATCAAATTGTAAAAGACCGTCTTTGGCTCGACAATCAGCGAATAAACCGAATAATGTTCTGCACCTAATGAAAAAGCGGTCTCTAGTGAATGCATGACATGATGCTTCTCTTGATGAGGCAAACCAAACATAAGATCAAGACTAATGTTGTCAAACCCAACTGCTCTTGCTCGCTCGAAAGATGTGAGAACATCTTTCTTTTGATGAACCCGTCCGATTTTTTTGAGCAGGTCATCTTCAAATGTTTGAACACCAAAGCTCAGCCGATTAACGCCTGCTGATTTTAAGACATTCAATTTCTCAAGCGATAGTTCGTCTGGGTTTGCTTCTACTGCAAACTCGATTAAGTTTTTGGTTGGTTTTAATACGCGGTGAATGCTGTCCATAAGCTGATCTAACTGGCTGGTTGTCAGTGATGTCGGGGTTCCTCCGCCAATAAAGATCGTCTTTAGTTCTTGCTCCCCTTTTTGATCGATCGTGTGCTGCATTTCTTTTTCAAGAGCGACTAAGTATTCATCGACCGGCTGGGTTTTAATGAAAAATTTATTAAAATCACAATAGTGACAAATGTGCTCACAAAATGGAATGTGAATGTATGCTGCTTTCATTTGTTGACACCTTCTTTACAGGTAAAGAGCCGCAGTTTATCGCTGCGGCCTCTTCGTTTGTTTTCGACTATAAACGTCAAGGCGAGCATTGTAAAGCAGGTTGCCTTGAGGATGTTATTTTTTCGGTGTGCTGTCGTCCATTTTCAGCACGGCCATAAATGCTTCTTGTGGGACTTCTACAGAACCCACTTGCTTCATGCGCTTTTTCCCTTCTTTTTGCTTCTCAAGAAGCTTTCTTTTCCGGGAAATATCTCCACCATAACACTTCGCTAGTACGTTCTTGCGCATTGCTTTAATGGTAGACCGAGCAACAATTTTTTGACCGATCGCTGCCTGAACTGGTACTTCAAAGTGCTGGCGCGGAATCAGTTCTTTCAGCTTTTCTACAATGATCTTTCCGCGTTCATATGCATAGTCGCGGTGAACAATAAAGGATAGCGCATCGATTTTTTCGCCATTAAGCATGATATCCATTTTCACTAGAGTGGATGGGCGATAGCCGATCAGCTCGTAATCAAAGGATGCATACCCTTTTGTATTGGACTTTAATTGATCAAAGAATTCGTATACGATCTCTGCCAGAGGAATTTCGTACACAATGCTCACGCGGTTTGCATCAAGATATTGCATATCAATGAAATTGCCGCGCTTTCCTTGGCAAAGCTCCATCACAGAACCAACATAATCATTTGGCACCATCATTGTTGCCTTCACGTATGGCTCTTCAATTCGCTCAATCTTTTGCGGATCAGGCAAATTGGACGGGTTATCTACGACGATTTTTTCTCCGTCTGTCATATACACATCGTAAATAACACTTGGCGCTGTCGTAATAAGGTCGATTTTAAATTCACGTTCAATCCGTTCTTGGATGATTTCCATATGAAGCATGCCAAGGAAGCCGCAGCGGAAACCGAAGCCCAGTGCTTGGGATGTCTCTGCCTCATATTGAAGTGAAGAATCGTTTAATTCAAGCTTTTCTAACGCTTCACGCAAGTCGTTATATTTCGCTGTGTCAATTGGATAAAGGCCGCAGTACACCATTGGGTTCAGCTTTCTATATCCAGGTAGAGCTTCTTTCGCAGGGTTTACCGCACTTGTGATCGTATCCCCTACACGTGTATCGCCAACATTTTTAATAGCAGCTGTTAAATAGCCAACATCTCCAACAGTGAGTTCGTCTGTTGGCATTGCTTTCGGTGTAAATACGCCGACTTCAAGCACTTCAAATTCTTTGCCTGTCGCCATCATCTTGATTTTTTGACCCGGTTTGACGGTTCCTTCGACAATTCGTATGTAAGCAATGACGCCACGATACGCATCGTAGAGAGAATCAAAAATGAGGGCTTGAAGTGGTGCTTCTGGATCTCCAGCTGGTGCCGGCACCTTTTCGACGATTTGTTCTAAAATATCCTCGATCCCGATGCCCGCCTTAGCAGAGGTAAGAACAGCTTCAGATGCATCCAACCCGATGACATCTTCAATTTCTTGTCTTACACGTTCAGGTTCTGCACTCGGCAGATCAATTTTGTTAATGATCGGCAGGATTTCTAAGTTGTTATCAAGAGCTAAATAAACGTTCGCTAGTGTCTGTGCTTCAATGCCTTGTGCTGCATCCACCACAAGAATTGCACCTTCACAGGCAGCTAGGCTTCGAGATACCTCATAGGTGAAGTCGACATGCCCTGGTGTATCAATCAGGTGCATAATATATTCTTCTCCATCCTTCGCCTGATATTTCAGCTGGACAGAGTTTAATTTGATCGTAATGCCGCGTTCACGCTCTAAGTCCATGGAATCAAGTAATTGTTCTTTCATTTCTCGTTGCGTAATCGCCGCTGTTTTTTCCAAAATACGGTCAGCCAATGTGGATTTCCCATGGTCAATATGGGCGATAATGGAGAAATTTCGAATTCTTGATTGCCGTTCTAATCGTTTTTCTTTATCTGTCACAATCTATCACTCCTACTATAAAACGCGGGTTGCGCTAGGTTAGATTATATCAATAGGGCTGTAAAGATTCAATCGAAATCAAGAAAAGCCGCTCATCGGTTAGCGGCTTTTGCGAAAAGGTGTGATATCTTATGAAATAACATCCAACATGATGCTTACAACAGTTTATTTACCATTCACCCAATCATAAAGTGTACGGGCTGCATGCGTCATACCATCTGATAATGCTTTTCCGGCCTTAGAGAAGGCGTTAAAGCTCTCCATTTCTTCTAGCTGCTTTTGTTTTTCTGCTAAGTCTTTTTGTGTCACAGCTGTTCCGAGGATAGAAGCTTCTTTTTCTTGATCATCATTCGTTTGCACAGTGAAGGCCCCTTTTAATTGCGGATCATGATACCCTTTCATTTGCAGCATGCCATTATTGGCTTGCTGCATTCCTAAAAAGACACCGAATAGCAATACGAGCGATAAAATAATGGTTTTTCCGATAAATGAGCCCATGTCCTCCACCACCTTAAGACCGTTTTTTCTCATCCTTTGTTTTGCCGTCTACCTTTTCTGCGTCCCAGAAAATTTCACTGAACACATCAGCTGCTGCATTGGATGCGTTTTTCAGTTCTTCCATATTATTATCCACACCGCCAAATTCTAATAGGAGGGCTTTGTCAGATAAATCTTGATTATAGATTCCATTATCACCAATTTCTCCTTTGGCAAACACACCGACACTAAGGCCTTTATATTTTTTCTCCATCAAATGGTGGAACTCTGTCGCCAGCTTTAAGTTTTTCTCATAGCTTTGATTCTTCTTCCCAACAACAAACGCGATTCTCGCATATTTCTTGCCTTTGATTTCTACTGTCGTATCTTTCTTTCTTCTTGAATCCCGGTGAATATCGATTAAGTAATCTAAGTCATCATTTTTAGCGAGAGCTTCTTTTACAACCAATCTGGATTCATTATACGATTGTGGGTACTTCAACCCTTTTTTCAGCAGTCTTTTTTCAATTTCTGTTTTATCCACTGTGTTGCCGATTCCTTGCTGATCGAGCGCTTTACCAAACATCTCCCCGACAAGGGTGACGTTCACTTTTGAGTGGCGCGCATTGTTTGGGTTTGTTTCTCCTTTTAAAAATGGTAAATATGATTCCGTATTATGTGTGTGATAAATGTACACAGCTTTTCGTTTTCCTGTCGACTGGTCCGGCTCTTTTGCAGGCGTTTTCGGTTCATCTTCATCAAGCTTGTCCAGCTCAGCTAGATTTGCTTCTTTTTCATCTTTGATGACTTCACTTGGAGGCGGCGATTCCATTGGCATATTCGTATAGTCTGTACCTTCACCTGCTAGGATGATTTTTGTATCAAAATGTTCAAAGCCTGGCAGCTCTCTTCCTAGAAAACTGCGGGGGTCTTCTAAATTGATACTTGTGGCAAGTTTGAGTGACAGCCCAGAGAAATGAAATCCTTTTTGATCTTCAGGGACTGCTGAGGCAAAATATTGATTTTCCATCCCCATTAGAGTTGCAAAGAATGCCCCTGACAGCTCATCTGCTACACCATATAATGATGCTTGAGGCCTAAGCTCAGGCTTTAAAGACGTCAAAGCCCCTGACATGACAAACACAACCACCAGAGAGACAATAAACAAAAAAATACTCTTCACTACCTTTGTTCCATTAATCGCAACGACCAACTGTCGAGGACGGCGAGGTCTTTTTTTCATGATTTACTCCCTCCAGCACGCTTTCTAGTAATTACACTATGAGCGAGCTAGAGAAAGTAGAACTGATTAATGATTATAGGAACCCATGTTGTCTTGAGAGATTTTTTGATGAAGTGCTGTATTTAACCCATTGGCGAGTACGTTCGCCATGTCATCAATGAATGTATCCACTTCCTTCGGTGTGACCATTAGATTTTGTCCAAGCGGCGCAAGCACTTCATGGATCAACTGTCTTTTTTCTTCTTCAGGAAGCGTTCCGACGATTCCTAAAAAGGATTGACGCGTTTCATCATCTGGCAAATCTTCTTCATTCAGCACTTTTTTCTTCCCAAATGTCAGACCCGCTGGTACTAAAGATCGGGAAGGTCTATCATCTTTCAGTTCTCTACCAAAATGCTTTAACACGTAATCAATCGTGTCACTTGCGATCGTCACTGCATCGACCACTGTCGGTACACCAATGGCAATGACTGGAATCCCCAAGGTCTCTTTGCTTAATTCTTTTCGTTTATTTCCGACACCCGATCCTGGATGTATACCTGTATCAGAAATTTGAATCGTTGTATTCACCCGTTCTACTGCACGTGCAGCCAGTGCATCGATGGCGATCACAAAATCTGGTTTAGATCGTTCAATGACACCTTGTATAATGTCACTTGTTTCTATACCAGTCAGTCCCATGACTCCAGGCGATAGTGAAGACACCGGGCGATAGCCTTCCTGCACATTCTCAGGCTGTAATTCAAATAAATGGCGTGTCACCAGCAAATTTTCAACTGTGAGCGGCCCTAAAGCATCCGGCGTGACATTCCAGTTTCCGAGTCCTACGACAAGACAGCTCGCATCTGCCTGAATGCCGTGATCTTTTAAAAACTGAGCAAAATGATGAGCAAAAACTTCAACCACTTTTTCTTGCATCTCAGAGTCTTTCTCCCGAATTCCTTGCGCCTCAAGCGTCAAGTATGTCCCTGCCTTTTTTCCGGTCAACTCTTCTCCTTCTGTCGTAATCTCCACAGTGCGGATGCGGATGCCGTGCTCTTCCTTCTCCTTCTCAACAATTCCTTGAATACCGTCCTTTTTGACCACATTCGGATCGTTCTCTTGTTCTAGTATCTCTTTTGTTTCAACGGCCAAATCGGTCCGGATTTGATAAGCGCTTAAATCGAGTTTCTGTTTCTTCATGAAAAGGCTCCTTCCATCAAGTAATTAACAGTAGTCTTTCCATCTCTTTCAAGAAACATTCGAGCGCTTCATCAATGAAAAATACTTTACATTTATATTGCATTCTAAAGGTGTGTTTGATAGAATACAATTTGTTCTATTGTGAAGATTTAACCTTAAGACAATTGTGTTTAGGTTGTATCTTAGGAGGTGAAACACATGCCAAATATTAAATCAGCGATCAAACGTACAAAAACGAATAACGAACGCCGTGCACACAACGCAACAATCAAGTCTGCGATGCGTACTGCGATTAAACAAGTTGAAGTTTCTGTAGCTAACAACGATGCTGAGCAAGCAAAAGCTGCTCTTTCTTCTGCTGCAAAACGCATTGACAAAGCCGTTAAAACTGGTCTTGTACACAAAAACGCAGCTGCGCGTTACAAATCAAGACTTGCGAAACAAGTAAACGGACTTTCTGCATAATGTTTGCAACGCCTCAGTGATGAGGCACCTGTTTAACTGTACGTCCGTCCTGAACGGCTCAGCCATAAGGACAGACTGGCAATTATACATCTAAACAAAAACGACCCTCTTTTGAGAAGGTCGTTTTTTTATGTTCAAGCCCCTAATAACCGAAGCAGGAACAATTCTAATAATAGCTGCTTGTCCTTTTTACCCGTTTTCATTTCATAATCAATCGTGGAGAGCTCTTTGACGATGTACTTTAGCTCTTCTTCTGAAAACAGTCTTGCCTGATCCATCGCGAGTTTGACCCGAAATGGGTGGACTTTCAAGTTTGACGCAATTTGTTTTTGCCCGTATCCCTGTTGAGCAAAGTACTTTGTCTGCAATATCAACCGAAATTGATTTGAAATGAGTGCCAATATTTTAATGGGCTCCTCATTTTGCTTTAGGAGATCATAAAACATTTGCATCGCTTCAGACCGGCGCCTGTTCACAATTTGGTTAATCAGTTCGAAAATATTCTGCTCCAAACTTCGTGCAACGAGCTGATTCACATCCGCCAGCTCAATTTCCTCTCGCTGCCCAATATATGTACTTAGCTTTCGAACCTCTTGAAAAAGTGAGGACAGGCTCCCGCCACATAACATGACAAGCTGTTCTGCCGCTTCAGCCGAGATTGTTTTTCCTTCTGTTTTCACCAGCGTGATGGTGAAATCTGTTGTTTCTTTCGGATTTAACTCTTTCGCCTCAACCACAGCCGCTTTCTTTTTTAACAATTTGGTGATTTTCTTACGTTCGTCCAGTTTTTCATATGGTGCTAATAACACGAGAATCGTGTAGGGTGCTGGCTTTTCTAAATAAGCTTCTAACACAGAAAGCTGATGCTCGATCTTTTCTTTTTTCTTTTCTGCAGTGAGGAAATAAGGGTTCTTGATCACAACGAGACGCCGCTCTCCCATAAACGGAAATGTTTCTGCGTCCGTCACAGCCTGCTCAAGCGGCACCTCTTCCATATCGAAGACAGAGTAATTAAAATCCTTTGTTTCTTCGTCGACGACAGCTTGTCTCAATTTTGCAGCTGTCTCTTGAAGTAAATACGTTTCTTTTCCATATAAGCAATAAACGGGATGGATATCCCCTTTTTTTAAATTGTTCCATACTTCAAAGACCATTCGCTTAAATCCCTCTCTTTCACTTCCTCCTCTATCCTAAAGTGTGTAGAGACATTAGTAAAGAGGAAGCTGAAAGTGCCGCCTCCTCATTTATAGTAAACGTCTCACGTAAGCTCCCGGGTCAGCTTACAGTCAGACGATATTCACAAAATGATCATGAAAATGGAAAACGGTTACTTTACCTTCTAGCAATTCCAAATGAGTTCAAGTATACTAAAAATAGCCAGGAGGGATGAAAATGAATGAATTTGAAAAGAATGTTCAAAGCAAGCGGAATGATGTGACCGACTCAGCTGTTGGTTTTATCGTCACATTCGGATTTTTCGCCTCAATGTTTATTTTGGCAACAGTGATACACCTCGTTGGATCTTAACTACATGAATGCAAGATGACTGCCGTTTTGGCAGTTTTTTTATTGATTTTGTAAGATATCATATGGAGGATGAGCGTAAAATGTTCCATCCTCTTCAAGAAATTCATAGGTCACACTTCCATCGATATCTGTACGATACACCTTTGTTTGATGATCATTTAATTTTTTCAAAACTTCTTGATGAGGATGGTGATACCGATTTCGTTCACCTGCTGAAATCAGTGCATATGACGGGTTCAAATGCTGAAGCCATTCTTCGCTTGTTGATCCTTTACTCCCATGATGCCCAACCTTCAAGACATCCGCTCGTAGCTTGGGGTAAGCTTGAATGATGTCTCGCTCCCCTTCTTGTTCAAGATCCCCAGTCAGCATAAAACGCTTGCCGCCAAGCGTAAAGGTGAGGACCAGTGAATCGTTATTTTTACTCGTCACATGGTCACGTGCGGGATGCAGAACGTCAAATTTTTGTCCTCCAATTCTCAGCTGATCCCCTCTTTCCAACTCATCTACAGGAATCCTTTGATCAACCGCTTCCTTTAAAAGCTGCGCATCCTCTGGATTTCGAGCAAAGCCTTTTGGGATTGCAAGGCGCTTGACTTTATTTCGCTTTATTAACCGCATCGCTTCTCCCATATGATCTTGATCTGCATGGGTAAGGATGAGGACATCAAGTTTTGCTATGCCTTTAGAATGTAGAAATGGAATAAGCGTTTGATCCCCAATTGTAGATACTTTACGTCTTTTTTTCCATGGCTCTTCTTCAAAAGAAAGTCTGCCTCCTGTATCGACTAATATATGCCCGGTTCGATAAGGTAGCTGAATAAACAAACTATCCCCTTGTCCTACATCTAACATCGTGACCTCTCCTTTTTGAAGAAAATTCGGCGTGAAATAGTGTATAGCCAGCACACAAACGAGAATCAAAATCGGCACAAGATAAGATTTGATAGAAGTTTTACATTCCATCACAACGAATAGAAAAACAATGGAGGAAACCTCTAGGAGCACATGCCACCATGTCGATTTCATAAAAATGAGAGTAAGACCATCGTAAGCAGCCATATGTGCTGACAATTGATGACTAAACTGGATCACCCAATCAAGCAGCTGAAACAGTGTTTGTCCAAGCGGAAGATAAATGATAGATAAAAGAAAAGAGAATAAGGACAGAGGCATGACAACCATTGTATAAAAAGGAACAAACATCATATTTAAAGGAACACTCAGCAAGGAAAATTGTTGAAAATAATATAAAAGAATAGGAAGCGAAGCAAGCTGTGCAATCAAGGAAATGAGCAATAACTGCATCACCGAACTTTTGGCTTTTGATAAAATACTAGTGGATAGCAAAATAAATAAGGTCACCACAAATGACAGTTGAAAACCGACATCAAATATATAAAGTGGTTGAATGGCTAATAAAAGCAAGAACGCTGCACTTAACACGACCGCAGAAGGCTGTTTCATTTCTTTTGGCAGGCTTGTGATGACTAAATAAATTCCAGCCATGAGACAGGCTCTTAACACAGACGGTGCAGCACCTGTTAAACAAGCATAAACCGGCAAAAAGGATAATAAAAGAATACGCGCTGTCTCTCTTGTCACGCCAGCGCGGAGTAGACACCAAAATAGACAAGCGAGCAATGTTTGAACATGAAGTCCTGAAATGGCTAATAAATGAATGATGCCAAGCATTTGATAATCTCTTAATGTATCAGGGTCTATTAAATCACGATCGCCAAAAATAAGTGCCTGCACAATCCCAACAGAACTCTTCGGAACGTGATCTTCTAGAAATTTCAACCCCTTCTGCCTAATAGATGAAAGGTAATGTGAAGGGCTGTCATGTTTCGTGCAGCTTTTCATAGACTGCGTTAAGAAAATAGCATGGATGCCTTTTGTTTTAAGAAATTGATCATATTGAAAGCCATTCGGTATGGTTGCATGTTTAGGCAACCGCATCTCACCTGTCATATGACAGCTCATACCTGGTCCAACATCTTTTAGCGCTTCTTTTTCACGCTCCGTTTGAATCGTATAAAACGCCGCTAGTCGATGATTCTCTGATGAAACAGTCGCTGAAAAGCGATTGCCATCTATTTTCGGAATCGTTTCAATCACAACCGAATGAGAAAATGATTTTTCTTGTACGGGATGATCCGTTTCAAAAGATTGATGCACCATAAAAATGAGCATATAGATCGTTCCACACAAACTGACCATTAGAAAGAGCTGAGGTGTTTTTTTCAGCAGACTGAAAAGAAGACATACAAGAAGAAAAAGGAGAAAATACAGATGAAGATGATATGCGGCCAGAGCAATTCCAACAGCTGCTGAAATCGCCCCGAACGGCAAATACTTAAACATAGGAAGTAAATAATTGATTCGCCTTTTCATGCATTTGACGAATTTCTGTTTCGCTACGTCCTGATTCACTTAGTTTGCCTATTAAATCCGCAACAAAGGCTAATTTTTCTTGGTTTTTTAAGTCAATAATCATCTCATCTAGTTCAACCTGTTCTGTTTGAACTCCGGCCTGTTCAAATAAATCAACAGCATATGGATGATTTTTATAATCCTTCGCATAATACACTGTTCGAATACCTGCTTGAATAATCGCTTTACAGCACTGCAAGCAAGGAAAGTGCGTCACATATATTTCAGCATCAGCCGTTGGTGCACCAAATTTGGCACATTGTAAAATAGCGTTCATCTCCGCATGGATTGTACGAACGCAGTGATGATCTATCACATAGCATCCTACATCTGCACAATGTACGTCGCCGGCAATGGATCCATTATATCCACCTGCAATGATGCGCTTGTCTCTTACGATCGTTGCCCCAACAGCTAGCCGCTCACAGGTGCTTCGCAAAGCAAGCAAATGGCTTTGAGCCATAAAATATTGATTCCATGAAATTCTCTCCACGAGCTGATCCCTCCAGAATGATGTATGGTATTAAGTGTACATGCCTTTCTTCTATACCGTCAATTCTACTTAACCGTCAGTTGATTTTTTAGCCGTTCAATGGTCTTCTCTCCAAAACCCGAAATATTCCGCAAATCTTCAATTAGCTGAAATTCTCCATGTTCTTCTCTATACGCAATGATGGCTTCCGCTTTGGCTGGGCCTATTCCGTTAATGGTCTGCAATTCCGCTGCATCAGCTTGATTGACATTCACCCCTTGACTCTGTTCATTTCCCGGCGGCGTATTAGCCGCTGCTGTTTGTCCCTGCTTGTCACCTTCCCCCTTCTTTCGTACATAAATCATCATACTGTCCTCTAATTTTGCTGCTTGATTGATGTCAACTGTATCTGCCTTGCTCGTAAAACCACCTGCTCTTTTAATGGCTTCTTCAACTCTATCCTCAGCCATAAATGCATAAACGCCCGGCTTCCGTACAGCTCCTTTGACCTCTACTACGATGGATGTTGGCTCTTTTTCTGCACTCTCTTGTTTTTCTTCTAATGTAACCCGCGTTTCATGTTGTTCTTTCAATACACTTGGCTCGGCGCTGCCTTTCTCTTTTCCTACTAAAAAGAAGAAACAGATGATGATGAGGATGATGATTCCCGCTATCAGATAAAGTCTGTATTTTTTCAACGAAATGAGCTGCTTCACTTGTTCACGCTTCTTTCAATCATATTTTCACGCTGCTTCACATACTGTTTAGAAGATAACAGATCCTATGCGTCTAAGGAGGGAGAACGTTTGAATATAGGGTTAATCGGTACAGGAAACATGGGTACCATACTTACTGAGGCATTTATTGAATCAAAAGCAGTCAATCCCTCATCCATCACCATTACAAATCGGACCATCGAAAAAGCGTTCAATATAAAAAAGAATCACCCAGAGGTCGAAGTGACGAAACAGCTTTCAGGAGCTGTAACAGATAAAGATTTCATCTTTGTTTGTGTCAAACCACTTGATATTTATCCGCTTTTAAAAGAGCTGAGCCCACTTTTAAAAGAACAGCAAACCATTGTCATCATTACAAGTCCGGTTCATCCTGAACAGCTTCAAGACATTGTTCCTTGTCAAACAGCCAGACTGATCCCAAGCATCACCAACCGCGCATTATCAGGCGCATCACTTTTAACATTTGGTTCATCATGCAATGTCACGACAAAAGCAACGCTCAGACAACTCGCTTCCCGCATTTCAACACCAATAGAAATTCATCATTCAATCACACGGGCAGCCTCAGATATTGTCAGCTGCGGTCCTGCCTTTATTAGCTTTCTTGTTCAGAAAATGATTGAAGCCGCTGTTGAAGAAACGGATATTTCAAAAGAAGAAGCCACCACCTTATCAGAAGATATGCTTGTAGGACTTGGCCGTTTGATTGAAAAAAGGGTATATACCCTGCCTACACTGCAAGAGAAGGTGTGTGTAAAAGGCGGCGTCACCGGCGAGGGCATTAAAGCACTTGAAGCAGGTGTTCAAGATATGTTCCATCAGCTTTTCCAGAACACTCATGACAAGTTCGATGAGGATGTAGAAGCGGTTGCGCATCAATACCCACCGAGTGTGTTTACTGATGATCTCAGAAATTAAACATGTTCGCAACAAGCGAAAAAAGGGTTTTAAAAAAACCATCGTCCTTTAAACGATGGTTTTTGGTTTCTTCGCTGAAATAAAATATCTTTCTGCACATTCTTGAGGTGCTTCATTTGTAAAATCAGCGGTCACTTCAATCTGTTCAAAGCCAGCGGACTCAAGGAACGCTGCATATGTCTCAAAAGGAAATGTACGTTGTTCGTGCGTTTCATCATAACGCTCATACACGTCTCCGTCTTTTACAAAAAAGCTTAAATCATGAATGACTGAAAATGGATGATCTCCTTTATCACTCTGCCAAATGTAGCTGATCTCTTCATCTTGATCGGCATAAGTAGAGCCAGGAAATACCTCTTCCATTTTATAAGGGGTATGAACATCAAACAATAAAACCCCACCTGCCTCTAAAAGCTGAAACATGTTTTTAAAGGTTTTTTTGACGTCATTTTCGTTTTTTAGATAATTCAAAGAATCACAGCAAATAACCGCTGCTTGAAAAGTTTGTTCAAACCCCTCAAGCTCTCTCATATCTTGATGTAAAAATTGAATAGACTGCTTATGAGCCTGTGCTTTTTGCTGCGCAAATGCCAGCATCTCTTCACTTAGGTCAATTCCTGTGACCATGTGACCTTTTGCAGCTAACCGAAGAGAGATTTCTCCAGTTCCACAACCTACATCGATAATCGCACTATTCGGCTTGATATATCGCTGTATCCACTGAACCCATTCATCATAAGGGGCATGTGTCATGAGCTCATCATACACACCTGCAAACCCTTGATAAATCATGAGTTAATGCCAAGCGAAAGCGTTTCTCTCGGCGCATCTCCCCAAAGCTTCTCTAAGTTATAATATCCTCTTTCCTCTTTGTGGAACACATGAGCAATGACATCTCCTAAATCAATCAAGACCCATCTTGCTTCGTCAAAGCCCTCCATCTTTTTAACTTCGATGCCGCCTTCTTCTGCAAGGTGTTTCACTTCTCTTGCAATGGCCTGTACTTGTTTGTCAGAATTCCCGTGACAAATGAGAAAATAATCTGCAACAAGTGAGATCCCTTGCATATTCAGGGCGATAATGTCCTCTGCCCGTTTATCATCGCACGCTCCTGCTGCGATGTTTAAAATTGATGATGCATCCATCAAAATTCCTCCTTAGTTGTTCTTTTGCACAAGTGAGTTATAAGTAGCAAGTGTATCTGGGAAAACTGGCTGATTCTTTTTCATTAAAAAGCTGACGGTGTTTTTTAAAGATTGAATCAAGGCAAGGTCCAAATCCTGCTCTGCTAACTCTCTTACTTCCTCTACACCAGGAAAATGGCGTCCTGGCTCTATATAGTCGGCGACATAAATCACTTTTTCAAGCAATGTCATGTTCGGTCTGCCGGATGTATGGAATTCAATGGCTGTTAAAATATCTTGGTCGTCAATTCCAACTTCTTTTTTGACCAAATAGGCACCAACTGGGGCATGCCAAAGCTCAGGTGAATATTTAAGCAATAGAGGGTTCATCTGTTCTTGCTGGATGATGCCCTTCATTTCTTCTTTCGGTCTAAATTTAGCATAATCGTGGAAAATAGCCGCGACCTCTGCTTTTTTCACATCTGCACCAAAACGTTCAGCTAATGAAATGGCCGTCTCCATTACCCCAATTGTATGTGTATATCTATGCTCTGTTAACTGCTGTTTGACACAGTTTAAAGCTTCTTCACGATTCATATAAATGATGCTCCTTTATATAACACTCAACCGCTTTCGGAATCAAATAATCAACAGGTTGCCCCTGCTTCATTCGCTGCCTAATCAATGTCGATGATACATCAAAAGCCGGAACATCTGCAAACAAAAGAGGATACGCCGTATTTCCTTCATAACCTGGTCTTTTCATCCCAATAAAGGTGATCATCTGAAGCAAATCATCGATTCTGTGCCATTTCGGCAAATACTCGACCATGTCCGCTCCAATCATAAAAAAGAACTCATCTTCAGGATGGCGCTTCTTTAACAGCTCAACCGTATCTACTGTATAAGATGGGCCCTCCCGCTCCATTTCAATAAGCTCAACTCGAAAATGAGGATTTGTCTGAATCGCTTTTTCCACCATTTTTACGCGGTGATGACTCTCTGCTCGTTTTCGGCCCGTTTTATGAGGGGGCTGGTGATTTGGGATAAACCAAATTTCATCAAGCCCTACTTGGAAACGCACCTCACTTGCCATCAGCAAATGCCCATTATGCGGGGGATCAAACGTACCGCCGAACAATCCTATTTTTTTCATATCATATCCACCTTTACGGCAGCTTAATTTGTTTATTTTCCTTTGATTCCTTATAAAGGACAATCACATTTCCGATCGTTTGAACGAGTTCAGCTTTTGCACCTTTTACAAGTGCTTTTGCAACCTCTGTTTTGTCCTCGTCGCAGTTTTGCAATACGCTGACTTTCAAAAGTTCTCTTGCTTCAAGCGCCTCGGAAATTTGCTTGACCATATTGTCATTTACCCCGCCTTTTCCAACTTGAAAAATAGGTGATAAATGATGTGCTTGCGCACGTAAAAAACGTTTTTGCTTACCTTTTAACATGGTGTTCCTCCTAATTTCTCTATGACAATTGACTTCATTTTTCGGGCGTCAGGTGTAATGCCCGTCCACAGTTCAAAGGCTCTTACCGCCTGACCAACAAACATGCCGACGCCATCGACTGTTTTCAAACCTAACCCGGCTGCTTCGCTTAGCAGCTTTGTTTCTATTGGATTATACACAATATCACAAACGACCGCTGTTTTTTTTGCATTCGCTAAAGAAATGGGGGTTTCTTCAACATTCGGATACATACCAATCGAGGTCGTATGGATGATGACATCATATTCCCCAAGCCGCTCTTCTGCTGTATTTAATGCAATGGCATGAGATGTGATTTTCCCATCGGCACTTTCAATTAAAGCCTCAGCTTTTTCAATGGTGCGGTTGGCGATATCAAATTGTTTCGGTGCATACTCAGCAATTGTCGTGTAAATCGCTCTTGCTGCTCCACCAGCACCAAGCAGGAGAAATGACAGCTCTGATAACGGCTGATCCAACGCTTCAAGCAATGAATGAAGAAAGCCTTCTCCATCTGTATTGTACCCAACGAGCTGATCTCCTTCGAGCCGCACCGTATTGACGGCACCAAGGCGTTCAGCTGTCACATCAATTTTGTCGAGGTACTTCATGATGTCTACCTTGTGCGGAACAGTGACGTTAATGCCGCTGATTCCTAACGCTTTCATGCCGCTAATCGCATCTTTCAGGTCATCATTTTCTACTTGAAAGCCATGATAATGTCCATCAATTCCAGCATCCTTTAGTGCTGCATTATGAATATCCGGAGACATTGAGTGGCCAACAGGGTTACCGATTACTCCGTATAAAGGTTTCAAGGTCTCTCCCCCTCTGAACATTTAAATTAACGAACGTCTCATAAACACGTGCACACCTTTTGGCGCATACACTTTGATTTGTTTCCCAGCATCATTTGCCGTCACCCAGCCTAATCCTGAAAAGACAATGTCCATTTTTGGCTGATCGATGGTGAAAGTGTGCGGAACGAGCGGCGGGAAATCTTCCATTCCCTCTTTTGATGGCGGTGAAAGCAGTTCACCTGCATGCTTTTCATATAAGTCATCTGCATTCTCCATCTTCGTTCTATGAATGTTGAGTTCATTTGGCATGTAGCAAACAAAGGATGTTCTGCCGCCTTTTACATAATCAAATCGAGCCAGTCCGCCAAAGTAAAGCGTTTGAGCTTCATTTAACTGGAACGTTCTCGGTTTCAATTCTTTTTTCGGCGTTAAAATCTTTAAGTCATTTTTGCCGACATAGTGCGCCATTTGATGGCGGTTGATGATCCCCGGTGTATCGAATAAAGCAGACCCGTCATCAAGCGGGATTTCAATCGCATCAAGTGTTGTCCCTGGGTATTGGGATGTGGTGATCACATTCTCTTCTCCAGACACCTCTTTGATAATGCGGTTAATAAATGTTGATTTCCCAACATTTGT
The DNA here is from genome assembly GCF_038593395.1 of Bacillus sp. FSL R5-0397. Taxonomy (NCBI): domain Bacteria; kingdom Bacillati; phylum Bacillota; class Bacilli; order Caryophanales; family Bacillaceae; genus Bacillus; species Bacillus sp. FSL R5-0397. Next base: position 2,305,198 of record NZ_CP151992.1, read on the forward strand.
ACAGCCGACAACATAGACATTTCTGCCCTCACGGTAATGATCAATGGCCTCCATAACCTCAGGCACACCTTGTCCTCTGCTCGCACTGATTAAAAACACATCAATCGGATTGAGCCCATTTTCTTTTGCTTCCCGCTTCATCCATTGAACAAGACGGTCTTTTTTCACGGATTTCGGTAAAATATCTACCTTGTTGCCGACCAGTAAAATGGGATTACCACCAACAATACGGCTCAGTCCATTAATCCAGCTTCCGTTAAAGTCAAAAATATCAACGACCTTGACGATCAAAGAATCAGTCTCGCCAATACTGTGTAAAATATTTAAAAAGTCGTCTTCTGTTAAAGATACATCCTGAATTTCATTGTAGTTCTTTAACCTAAAACAGCGCTGACAGATCACATCTTCTTTCAATAGAGATGCTGCCGGCGCATATCCTAATTGATCTTTATCTTCCGTCTGAATGGCTACACCGCAGCCAATACAAACAACCTTTTCCATTATTACTCTTCCTCCCACTGAATGTGGCCCTTACGCTTTAAGGCTCCTAAAATTCTGCGTTCAATCTGCCTGTTAAACTTCGTGAAAAATCCGTCCGATGCCGCAACAGGTACAACCAAAATGGTATGGAAGCCATGCCTGTTTCCGCCAAGCACATCTGTCATAAGCTGATCGCCAATGACAACCACATCTTCTTTCTTCAATTGCATATCAGCGACGGCCTTATTAAAGGCTCTTCCCATCGGTTTTCTCGCTTTATAAATAAACGGGATATGAACAGGCTCAGAAAAAAGCTTGACCCTTTTTTCATTATTGTTCGATACAATCGTCACCTGTATCCCGTGATCTTTCATCTCTTGAAACCATTCAATTAAACGCGGGGTCGCACTAGGACGATCCCATTCTACTAGTGTGTTATCTAAATCCGTAATAATTCCTTTTACATTTCGTTCTTTTAGTTTTTGCGGCGAAATGTGGAAAATACTTTTCACAAATTCATCCGGTAAGAAATACTTCTTTAGCACAATTTGCACCCTTTCTTCCATTGGTTTTTCAGCGATTGTGTCGAATCAAATCACAATTTGTCTGTCTATCGAATACAATGAAAAAGTTTTCGACATATGATGAGGACCTTCAACAGGTGTGGATAATTTTACACACATTATCCACCTATATTTCATCACGCTTTCATTCAATTATAAACACTCTACCCACAAGTTATCCACTTAACCATGTGGATAACAGAACGATTGTTCTTGTTTCCCATTCATGGTAGATTAAAGGTACTTCAAAGACATTCGATCAACCTATGATGATATGTCTTTTCCTCAAGTTTTATGCCAACTTTTTCAGGGGAGGTGTTTTTCCCATCATATGGGTTTCTAGTATGAAAAAGCTGTCAGATGATTTACTTATAGAATCGTATTATAAAGCAAATGAAATGAACTTAAATCGCGACTTCATTGAATTAATTGAGACAGAAATGAAAAGACGTTCGCTCGGGCATATGCTCTCTGTTTCCTCTTAATTCCATATATCCAGGAACCATGCCTCCCGAGCACTCTCCTTTTTTAAACTCAGGTGACTGATATTATATCACTTGCGCTATAGGCTTACTACTATTTTCCGTAAAAAACACCCCTTCTGATCAAAGAAGAGGTGTCTTATTTGCAAGGCTGTTCATTCCAAAACCATAACCCTCCACCTACGACCAAAATGACGACAAGGAACACAACAAGAAAAGCGTAACCGATTCCTGCTCCTTGAGCTGGATAAGGCGAACACGCAGGGTAAGGATAAGGACATCCCCACATATCAGTTACCTCCTTCTAAGAAGATATACTGTTAGACTATGCTGGATGGATCGTCTTGTTTAGGCAGATGGCCTGCATTTAAAAATGTTTAATGACATCACGCTCTTTGATTTCGTTATAAATGATTCTTGCCCCTTTTGGTGTCATATGATTGCCAGAAGGGTCAATGAGGCCAGACTGAATCAAGGCGTTGTCACTATCTTCACCCGCTTCTCGGATGAACGCTTTCCAATTGTCGACAAGCGGCACTTGCTGTTTTTCAGCTACTTGTCTTGTGATGTCATTGTATGAGTTTTGCCAAGCTCTCGCCCCGCCTCTCTCAGCAAAATAAGATGACTTATATCTAGAATAATAATACAAGCCCTTTTTGCCTCCTTCCACCACAGGCACGCACGTCATGAGGATCGGGGTAATTCCCTCTTTCCTACTTTCAGAAATGAAGTAGGATAAGTTTTCTTTAAATCGTTTTTTGGTCACACGGGGATGTTTCCCGTCTAGAATCGCCGCATCATTTGTACCGAACATGATGAGGACGTAAGTTGGTTTTTGTTTTAAAATATCCTGCTCAAAGCGCAGCTTCGCATCTTCTGTTGTCTGCCCGCCAATCCCGGCATTCTGTACCTTGATTTGGCCGCGCTCGACGTTTTTCATGAGATTCACCCATTTTTCAGATGTGGGATAATCTCGAAAATCCCAGTTCGATCCTCTTGTGTTACTGTCACCAAATGCAATCACGCTTTCCTGCACTGGTTTTGAGCACCCAGCAGCAACACATAACAGGATGAAAAGGAAAACAAATTTCTTCACAACATTCACCTCCAAAAGCCCTCTTCATATAGTAAACGACAAGACTTTTGGTTTCAATGAATGACTGTTTCTTATTGTAATTGAACCGGCAGATAATCTCTGTCATGGTGCAGTAGTTCGCTTACTTTCACAAACTCATAGCCCCTTTTCTTTAGTTCAGGTACGACTTGCTTCAGCGCTTCTACTGTCTGCTTACGATTTCCTCCGCCATCATGTAGAAGGATGATATCACCGCCCTGAATATTCTCAATAATACGGCTGGCAATTTTGTGTGCACCTGGCCTAGACCAGTCCTTCGGATCTTGCGTAAAGGACCACATCACGACATCGTATCCTTGCTTTGAAAGAATGCGGAATGACTTCATCGTCAAGCGCCCGCCCGGGGGACGAAATAATAAGGGTCCGCCAGGCTGGAGAGAAGCGATATGAGCCGCTGATTCTTTTAATTCTTGCTTGATTTCTTTCGATGACAAAAGGTCAAAATACGTATGGTTCATCGTGTGATTGCCAAGCTCATTTCCTTCGCTCACAATCCGCTCTGCGAGCAGGGGATATGCATGAATACGGCTTCCGATGACAAAAAAGCTGGCATTCACTTCATGCTCTCTCAGTACATCTAGTATTTGATTTGTGTATACCGGATGAGGCCCATCATCAAAGGTTAACGCAATCTTTTTCCGTTCCTCTCTCATGTCCCAAAAGGCTCGTCCCGTTTTTTCTAGGTCGATTCTTTTTAATGTACGCGCCTCTATGTTACCAGGAACAAAAGCGCATATTACCAATATACATAACAAGATATGCAACCCTTTCATCAGACCGCCTCCACAGAACATCATTACACATTAAATTGCCCGCTTTCTGATGAATTCATTCAAGTTTCGTGATCGTCTACGCTTCTTTTTCACATAAAAAAAGCCGGCCCATCAGGCCCGCTTTTTGTCTCACGTTTGGTTTCTCTCTTCAACTGTCGAACGTTGCTTAGAATTCATACAGACACTCTCCTTCTTGGATTTGATTTTGAGCCCATAACAATTTTTGATAATACTGGTTGGACTTCTGGTATTGTTGAGAGGTTTCTAAGGCTGTCGCAATTTCTAGTGAGATATCCTCTATATAAGAGTATAGGCTAAGTTTTTCCAAATAATCAATGGTTTTTTGCAGTTGTTCTTCATTGATTTCCTGAACATATAAAGCATCCAGATACTCAAACATATGACAGAACAGCTGGTCTTCATGCTTCTTTGCGGCCAATTTCCCATCCTCTAATATGCGCCTTGCTTCAGTCTGCTCATTTTGTCTAAAAAGTAGCTTGGCCAGTGTATAAAGTGTATGAGGCAGCGTGGGAAGCAGCTCTTTTTTGGCGAGGTCAGCCGATTCGGTTAAATATCGTTCTGCTTCTTCTCGATAACCTAACTCCCCATAACATTTCCCTAAATTATAGAGTGCTGAGCTATAAATGCGCGGGTGATCAATTTCGGATGCGAGTTGTTTCGCCTTTTTCAAGTGAGGTAGTGCTCGATCTTTACGTTTTAAATCTTGATAATTTCCCGAGATGACAAAGAGGCACTGAATAATGCGAATGGAATATGCATCATGCTGATCGTATATTTCAAGCGCTTTTAAAATATGGTGCATGGAGACATGCGTTTGTTTCATTATATAGTAGGCTTCTGCTACTTTAAAATGAAACTCGGCCTGCTCAATATCATCAAATACCATAGACAGCTGTTTTTCTGCCATGCGATAATATTTGACGGCCTCCAAATATTCTTTTTGACTAAACTCATGCATGCCACGAAAAAATGCATGGTAATAATGCAGCATATCAGATAACTCATGATTGGAATTTTCGATTTTATCGACAAGGTTAGATACTGAGAAAGGTTGATATTTTGAAGGGTGTATATAGTCGAGCATAATTTGGTGCCGAAAACACATGAGCTGATAATAAATCAGTAAATGCTGGTCCTCTTCCATACGTTCAATTTCCGCTTCTACTTCCGCTTTCAAGATTTCCGCATCTGGAACACTGAACTGCCGTATCATTCGATACCATTCATTAATTTTCATACCGACATGTGAAGAAAGAACCTTCCCCATGTTCCGAAAAAACCCCTTCCTTTTCGGTCTAATATTACATATTTTAGCACGCTTCTAGACCGCCAAGCACCGCAAAGAAACCGCAAACATATGAGAGGTGCAGCAAAAACATACGCATAAGCACGTTTCTTTCGAAAAAGATGATTTTTTCATCGTACAGACACAGACAATCCTTCCTTCACATACATTTGAGGATATAGGCAGTGGCCTAAACATGGTGGAGGTGAAAATCGTGGCAGGAGTATTTACAGCGATGGGATTGATGGTCAAAGAATTGGTGTTTTTAGTGTCCTATGTCAAAAACAATGCCTTTCCACAGCCCCTTTCGGGAGATGATGAGAAAAAATACTTAGCCCTTATGGCAGAGGGCGATGAACACGCAAGAAACATGCTGATTGAACATAACCTTCGGCTCGTCGCCCATATTGTCAAGAAATTTGAAAATACCGGGGAAGACGCTGAAGACCTCATCTCCATCGGGACGATCGGACTCATTAAAGCCATCGAAAGCTATTCCTCTGGAAAAGGAACAAAGCTGGCAACATATGCGGCGCGGTGTATTGAGAACGAAATCCTCATGCATTTACGCGCACTCAAAAAAACAAAAAAGGACGTCTCTCTGCATGACCCCATCGGTCAGGATAAAGAAGGCAACGAAATTTCATTAATTGACGTCTTAAAATCAGAAAATGAGGACGTGATTGATACCATTCAGCTCAACATGGAGCTTGAAAAAGTAAAAGAATATATCGACATTCTCGACGGCCGGGAAAAAGAAGTCATCGTCGGCCGGTTCGGTTTGGACTTAAAGAAAGAGAAAACGCAGCGGGAAATAGCCAAAGAGCTCGGCATATCAAGGAGTTATGTGTCCCGGATTGAGAAACGTGCGCTGATGAAGATGTTTCATGAGTTTTACCGGGCAGAGAAGGAGAAACGGAAACGGGAGAAGGGGAAATGATTTGAAAGATGTAAAAAAATCCATTCATTTTGGGTTGATAAAAAAACAGACCACATTAGGTCTGTTTCAGACCGTAGACAAACCCCACCTTTACTTCAAGTAAAAGTGGGGTTTTCACTTATTTTGATAAAATTGATCAGTTGCTTTACGCTGGACATGGCTCTTTCCATGTCCAGTTTGCTAATTTCTTAAGATTCATGGCAGCAAAAGTAAGCATCGCCTGCATCGAAACTTTTTTCAATCCTCGAAGTTTCGTCCATCGCATTCCATGCTTTTCTTTTGCATCCGCAAAAACGCGTTCAATCGTTTCTTTCCGTTTTGCATAGATGTTCTTATTCATTTCAGTGAGTCTCAGATGGTCTGCTTCGTCTAGGTAGTCCTGCCAAATATGTCGGTGAATCTGTTTGGTGTGATTTTGACTTTGTGTACAGTTATCTAGAAACGAGCAGGATTTACATACCTCTGAATCGGACGCATATTGCTTATATCCCTCTCTAGTCGTTGTACGATAAGAAAGAATTTGCCCGTTTGGGCAAATGTAACAATCAAAATGTGCGTCATATACGTATTCATTCTTTTTCAAGTAACCAGCTTTTGTTCTCGGGCGGGTGTAAGGCATGACAGGTCTTATCTCTTGATCCATTAAAAACTTGGCGATATATGGTGTTTTATATCCAGCATCTACTGCGACTACATTGGGTTTTCCGACTTTCTTTGTCACCTTTGATACGAGTGAATCTAACATACGACTATCATGAACATTTCCACCAGTGACCAGTGATCCTAAAATAAATCCTTTTGAATCACAAGCCGTATGAAATGAATAAGCAAATAACTTTTCACGTTCATCCTTTACATAGTAGCCACTCTCTGGGTCAGTTGTACTGACCTTGATTTCTTTTTTCTCTTCTTTATTCTGTAGGGGTAACGGCTTTTTTCCATGTTCCTCACGATCAACATTGATCTCCTCATGAAGCTGATTTTGATAACTTCTCGTTTCTACTCGAACAATTTTCTTTTCAAGTTTTTTCTTATTGGCGTTCGCTTTTACATGAGTTGAGTCAATGAAAGCGATAGATGGATCAACGAGACCTTTTTTCATCGCTTCTCTTAAGATTCGATAAAAAATTTGTTCGAATAAATCTGTATCATGAAAGCGTCTCACGTAGTTCTTACCGAAGGTAGAAAAGTGCGGAATTTTCTCCGAAAATCCATATCCAATAAACCAACGATAAGCCACATTAGTTTCAATTTCTTTAATGGTTTGACGCATAGAGCGAATGCCAAATAGGTATTGGATCAAAACCATTTTAATAAGAACAACGGGATCCACACTTGGTCTGCCGTTATCAGAACTATAATGATCTTTGACAAGATCATAAATGAAATCAAAATCGATCGCTTGATCAATTTTCCGTACAAGATGATCTTCAGGCACTAATTCATCTAAGGCCACTACTTCTAATTGATTTCTTCTTTCTTCTTCACGTTTCGATAACATGTTCATCCCCCACAGAAATGTGTTATTGCCCTTATTATACAAAAAAGCGTGTAGACTTTGTCTACACGCTGAAACAGACCACATTAGGTCTGTTTTTTTATTTTGACCATTCTTTGTTTCTTATATAAGACTGACCCTTATTAGATTTAAAAATACTCTAAAGGCTAAGAGATATCTGTTCACTCCATTGACTTCAATATCCCGTTTTCTTTTAAAAAACGCTCAAACAGCTGATTTCCTTCACCTTCAATTTTGTCATCTTCAATAGAATACTCGCCAATCAACAGCCCTAAATCTTCATATTTTTCATAATGCTTTAAAAGCGTGATCCCATACCATGTATGGTCAAAGAATAATTGCCACTTTCCTGTTTCTAAACTCTTAAAAAACACCCCTTCAACATCAAGACCATGTTCGTAATAGCCAACATGTACATGCATGGTATCATCTAAACGACACATTTTATTCTCCTTCTTGTTCCCCGTAAAACTTTATAGATCTTGCTGAAAATCAATCGTCCTCAACTCCACCCATTCAACACTATCAGGTACCGATTTTGTTTTTAGAAAATGTTGAACGATTTCATAAGCTTGATGTCGATCGACGTAGCTGCATGAAGGTACATACAATGGTGCGCCTGCAACGACATGCTTGATCGTTTCTATCTTCTCTACTTTTTTAAAAGGAACCAAAAAATCTGGATATCTCATAAGAAAAAAGCCATAAGGTTCATGATAAAAGAAAACAAGACTTTCCGTTTCCCAATCTTCATCCACTTCAATAGAAGATTCTCCATTCCCTTGTTTCCAATAGTCTTCACCCTTATGGAAGAAGATTTCTTTCATCCATTCTTCTCCCGGATTTTCCACTGGAGCACCGGTTGGTCCATAATACAAAAACATTCCATTCTCTCCTTCGACAACTATTGATTTCTCGTTCTCTTTCCTTCAAATTTGTAAAATGGATAAGTAAATGATGATTTATTCTGAAAGAATGCTTCTTAAATTCAATATTTTTTAATAGACCATTCATATTCAATTACTAAACTCCATTAATTTAAATTCTCCTTATTATGTTTCAACTCTTTATAAATAAATTAAATAAGTTTAAAGTTTTCATTTAACCAACTATAAAAATCTTAAACTACTATGAAATAACTTTAAATCTTTACTTTCAGACCGATTATAAAATTAAAGATACATTATCAATATTAAACAATATTTTTATTCTGAACAAAGGGGAATGACATGTACGATTTTTTCTTATTTATATTTTTTGTTAGCCTTATTTCCATAATAATTATTATTATATTGACTCTCATTGAAAGGACCAAAGAAAAAAATGAATTTGAAAAATTAAGCAAATCAGGAATCGATCAAATAGATGCTATGACAGGAAGAGAATTTGAAATCTATTTAAGCGTTCTATTTAGGAACCTAGGTTATAAAGTAAAATTAACTAAAGCTTCTGGTGACTACGGTGCTGATCTAATCTTGAAAAAATCTGGTTTGAGTATTGTAGTTCAAGCTAAAAGGTATAAAAAAAAAGTGGGGGTGAAATCTGTACAAGAAATCACTTCAGCAAGGTTTTATTATTCATCTGAATCATCATGGGTAGTTACTAATAATTATTTTACATCTCCAGCAATCGAATTAGCTGAAAAAACAGATGTTAAATTATTTGATAGAGATGATCTTGTTAACTTAATTTTAAAGTCAAAAGAATCAAACGAAAAAATAATTATTACCTATTGAATATTAACTAGATTAACTCTAAGAGGTATATATAATGGATCTAATTACTTCTTAAACAGAAAACAATTTCTATGTTCCGAAATTGTTTTCTCAATTAATTATCAATAAATTATTTTTTCTGTTCTTCCTTCCACTGCTCAAGCTCAGACACCGTCAATAATTGATATCCTTGTTTGGTGAGTTCTTTGATAATCGTGACGGCTGCGTTGGCTGAGGTGTCATAGATGTCGTGCATTAAGACCGTTTCACCGCTAGATGCATGAGTTAGAATGTAGTTCGCGACGTATTGGCTGTTTCGATATTTCCAGTCTTCAGGATCCACATCCCAAAGGGTCACTTTCATGTGAAGAGCTTCGTTGATTTGCCCGTTTGTCCCGCCATATGGTGGTCTAAAATGAGTCGGTGTGAACCCGCTCGCTTTTTCAATGATTTGCTGCGTGTCTTCTACTTGTTTGATGGCTTGTTTTAAAGGGAGTCTTGTGAGCAAAGGGTGGTTATAAGTATGATTTCCGATTTCATTTCCACCTTTTCTAATTTCACCTAGCATATCGGGATAATATTGAACCCTGCTTCCTAATACGAAAAATGTTGCATGTCCTTTGTTTTCTTTTAAAGCTGTTAAGATCTTTGAGGTCGTTGATGGATTTGGTCCATCATCAAATGTAAGGGCAATGGCTTTTTGATTTGGGTTGAATACTCCCTGTTTTGGAGGTTTTACGATCTTTCTTTTGGCGATCGGTTCTTTTTTCTCGTTTTTGTTCTTTTCTTTATTGATGTATTCTGGCTTTAACATTCCTTTAAGCAGTGTTTTCTTAATCGCCAGCACTTGAGGGCCTTTATTGTCTGGTGCAATTTGCCCTGCTAGAAAGTAGAATTCAATAAAACGATCTTTGATGGCAAAATACTGATAGTTCTTCGCCTCAGGAGACGTTCCCTGTTTGAGCAGCGACTGATTTTCAGCTAGCGTTCGATCTTTTTTTAATTCCTCAAAAGTCATATGAGATAATTTTTGAAGATTGTCCTTCTTTGATAGAAAGATATCGTTGATTGATAAAAATGTCTGTTTCTTGAAATCAAAGTTCATCACCTTCGTTTGATTGACGCCTTGCTTTCCGCCCTTCACTTCATATGTATTGAATTTGATTGCGACTGTTTGCTTGGCATAATGAATGATCTCATAATCGATGTTTAGTTCGTATCGTTTCTCTTCATTGACATCACTCGCTTGACTAAACGATGTTTTAAACTTTTCTAACGCTGTCTCTGCAAATCTTTTGATCTCCTGATCTAGTTTTTCTTGATGAAACAGCGGATAGTTGACAGCATATCTCATGAATTTCCCGTCATTCACAAGTGTGACAATTTCAACTTGTTTGTAGCTCGCATCTTGTTCTACTTTTTTTCTCTCTGTCCCGCTTGCTTGCTGATTATGATAAAATCCAGCGATTCCGATGACAATCGCAAGTCCGCATAGAACAAGAATGACTTTCCCTTTGATTGACACAATGATTCTCCTCTCGTGATGCCGTCCTGTCTGGATGACGTGTGTTTGTAGGATAGACTTTTCGCAGCCCCTTTTTAGTTTGCAAAAAAACACATTTGTCACATTTTCGACATATTTTACGAGAGACATATAAAAAGGGCTTGATCGCTCAGCCCTTATTTTTGCATATACAGTTGGAATAACTTTGTTTCTTCATCAATAGAGCGTGCCTGGTCAAAAGCTGCTCTGACTGTTTTTGAGTTGTTCACCAGCTCATACAGCATGGTGAGAACAAAAATAAATGACGCATTTCCATCAATGTAGTCATCGGGCGCTGTATAGGATATCGCCCCTGTTTCTAAAAAAGCTTCTGCCACCTTTTTTTCACCTAGTGTACAGCCTGTACATATAATGTGGACTCCATTTAACGAAGCATACCGCTTTATGTCATCCGCACCAAAAGCAGCACCTCTCGGCTCACCCTCTTCGTATACATCTTCTCCTAACTCCGGCATGAGAAACGCTCCTTCTTCTCCGTGAAAGGATAAAATAATGAAATCCGTCTCGCCTCTATTCCTCCCGGATAATACATCAATCAGGTCATTCGGTCTGCCTATCCAATGCATATCGACTTTTGCGCCAAAGTTTTCAAGTGCTGCACGAAGCGCAAAGGATTCCAGCTCACTATTTGGTCCGGCTGCCAATGTGATGCGCATGACTGGCTGGCTCATTTATATCCCCTCCAAACGATGATAAACATAGCACCATTTTTTCCTCATCTACATAAGCACCATTTATTTTTAGTGCTTTTTCTTCTACCGCATACGACTTAAATCCAACAGACCTGTAAAGATGTTTGGCTGGGTCATTTGTTGTGACCACTGTTAAATATATTTGTTCGATGTCTTTTTTTTCGCGTGCAAAAGAAAGAACTTTTGTCAGGAGTGCCTTCCCCATTCCTTTTCCGCGTCCATTAGCCGTTACATACATCGCTGCCACATTGGCACGGTGCTTTAATTTCTGCAAGGTTTCTTGTATGAGTGTAACCGAGCCGAGCAGCTGACCTTGATGAAAGGCACCGAATGTCCACATAGATTGTGTAGAGGCAAAACGAGCCTTATATTTATTCTTCGTATCTAGCTTCTCTTCCTCGTAACTCATAGCAAAACTCTCTGGATTTAATCGGAGTGCTTCTAATCTCAAGTTCGCATATTCTTGAGCATCTTCTGGTGTTAACAATCGAATATTCAGAAAATCGCCTCCATCAGAATGAATTGATACTTCCAATTTTATCTTGAAAAGAGATTTTGATCAAAGAATATTGGTTCATTTACATATAGCACATTTCTTATAGACTTTTAGGCTCTCTTTCGTTTTTGTGAAAACAAGGTCATTTTGATCATGTTCACTCGATATTTCCTATCCAAAACGATTCTTTTCTCACTTATCTTTTCACTTTTTTTATATTAACCTATAACTAATTCATAAAAAAAAGAAAAAAAAGGATTGATATGAACAAAAACATATCATAAGATAGAATAGTAATAAAAAGACAAAAAAGGGAGGAATTTGATATGACAGAAACAAGAAATGAAATCAAACTACATGTTCTTTTTGGTGCTTTAGCAGTAGGATTCCTTATGCTAGCTCTTTTTTCCTTCTCGCTACAAGTACTGCCAGTTGCTGATCTAGCAAAAGAATTTGGTATTCCAGGCAGTGTTGCCGCTGTAGTTCTTAATGTGGTTGAAGCGGGTGGAGCTGTCACTACAATTGTCTCCATTTTAACTGCTGTAGGTTCAGGCGGTCTTTCTCTTATTGCTGCGGCTGGTAAAGAGACAATTCGTCAATACCTTAAAAACGAAATTAAGAAAAAAGGCCGTAAAGCCGTTATCGCTTGGTAATTTATTTAACGACTCAATAGAAGGAGACTCTGTTCTCCTTCTATTTAAATTTTAGTGCAGGTGAGAAGATGTTATATCCATTATTATCACTACTTCTATCCATTAGACTGGAGCAACAGTATTCTAATATCGCTCAGTTCGTTATACGAAAAATTCCATTTCTCAAGTCGTTTTCTTCAAAACAGTACATATTTTTTTCTTGTATTCTTGATATCATATTCGGATGCATGATTGTATTCGTGATTTCTTCATTTCTTTACTCCCCCGTCTATCAAATAGAATGGGAAAGTGCTTTTGTGATGTTTTTATTTTTATTTTCTATCGTCAAAGGAATTGAATCTTATAGAAGAACTCATCTTCTTCCTTTTAAAGAATTGATACAGCTAGCACCTGTTTCCTCCAGACAACTTTTTCAAACGCTTCTGTTTTCAGAATTGATTTGGCTTGTGTTTACGAGTTTGAGCACTTATTTGATCTATTTTTTATTCCAATATGATATTGTTCAAACACACGATCTGGCATTCTGGTTAAAACATGTCAATGTGATGCTGACAAGTATCTTCCTATTTATCATCAGCAATAAGATATTCGGTGCTTATATCTATAACATCGTCGTGAAAAAAATCGGGGCTATTCGTGTCCTCTTTTTTGCAAGCATCGCTTTGCTTTTTTTCTTATTCGGAAGGGTTCTCATATTAAACATCATTTTCCCTTTTTATCACACCTTCCAAAAACTATTTCAATCGATCTCATCGCTTGCAGAGGATTCGTTTTGGATCACTCTTTCCAACAAGCTGATCTCTTTATATCAACATGATCTTCAGCAAATGCATCATACTTTATTTTCAGATGGCTCGATTTTTCTACAATTTCAAGCTCTGTTCCATTCACCTATTACATTGATTGTTGTGCTATTAGGTAGTGCGCTTGTCATGAGAAGTCCTGTTCGATGGATTCCAACGGAAAAAGATCAAGACCAAAGCTCAAAGCATTTTCGGGATTTATTTTATTGGTACTTTCAAGTACTGCATAAAATTCAGGGTTCGCTGTTTAGACAAAATGTGTTGATTCAAAAAGACATCAAGCTGCTGAAAGAAAAAAGGTGGCTCTTATCTAAAGAATTTTTTAATTATATGTTCATGTCATATGAAGCCTTCTTTTATATTGGTGTTTTTACCGGATTGATCTCGATCATCGATCATCAAGCCTTGCAAATTCAGCTGCTATTCACACTCAATATTATGATACTAGCGAATCAATCTTATGAGATGAGAATGCTGACACCTTCTATTTTTGCTTTAAGTGCTGAAAAAAAGAACATTTGGCTTTACGAGCTTTCTCAAATATCTCTTTTGCAATTTTTCTTATCAAAAATCCAGTTATTTTATTGTTTATTTTCCATACCAGCGCTCTTTTTACTATTCATTAATCTATCTATTATGACTGTGTATCAACTGTTTCATGTTCAGATGCTCATTCAACTGGTGGTATTAGGGGTTGGCTTTTTCATTTTTCCTTTGATTCAGCTTTACTTGTTTCCATTCACAACGAAATTCAATTTTATTCATGAGCATGAAATAGGGACAACAAATGAGGAACTAGAGATCATCGATAAAGGTCAGGCATTTGCAAGAAACTTTCTTGTTCTGCCTTTTATGTACTATTTGATTTTGACCTCTTTTCTCCCTATATTGCAGCAATCCTCAGGGCTCGTAAACGTGCTGTTCGCTATATATTTTATGATCGTTTCAGTGATTTGCTGGATATTATGCCGCAAGACCATCTATAAAGGAATTGAGTATGTTGAAAAAAATAAGATATTTTCTATCGGAGAATAGATTGATTCTACGCCTCGGCTATCTTTACGCCGGTGTATTTATTGTAGCTTTGCTCATTGGAAGTCTCCTTCCTTATGATCAGATTCCTTATTTAAAAAAGGATGAAGACATGTTTTTTCTCTCTATTTTTTCAAACAATTTACAGGTTGGGCTTGCCATTCTAGGTATCGGGGCTTTTACTGGCGGCATTATGTCTGCTGGCATTCTTTTTTATAATGGCTATATCATTGGAAAACTCATTCAGTTTTTGATAGCTCAGCATGAAGTGCAGCAGTTATTCACTGGCCTCGTGCCACATGCTTTTGTTGAGGTTCTTGGTTTGATCCTCTTTTCAATCGTCAGTGCTTTTCCATTTATTTATCTTTACCGGTTTATGAAAGGTAAGGCCATTGATGTAAGAAAGCTGACTCGGACTGTGATTCAGTTAATCTTTGCCGCTGTAGTGCTCTTGTTGATTGCCTCTCTTTTAGAGGAATATGTCAGCCATGTACATCTATCTTAGAAGAAAGGAGAATGTGGTTCTATGGAGCTACTTCTACGCCCTAAGCAATTTTTCAACCAACATCAATCGACCAAAACTGTTATAGGCTTAGTCTTACTATCTTTATTTGTTTCAACTGTTTTTTTAACATTTTTCATTATTGATTTGTTAGTAGAGGAACCATTATCTGCGGGAAAACAATTAGCCAGCATTGTGTTTATCTTTTTACTGACAATCCCACTTTATTTCATATTGAATTTTCTCGGTACTGTCGTGACTTCAATTTATATGTACTTTTTTCATAAAACGTTTATTTTGCGCAAAATGTATTTTGTCATCTTGCTTTATAATGCGTTTCTTCTATTAGTGAATAGCGCAGCAATCTATTGTGTGATGGTACTCGATTTAGATCATTATTTTATCTTCATCCAAGCGGTTTCGTTTTTGATCAACTTGTACCTTTTACGCATCCTTTATGATGGGATCATTTATTATGCTAAAGGATCAAAAAAAGCCGCCCTTGCGACCGTCATCTTGTATATGCTGGTGACCACCGTTTTTGTTATTGGAGGATTTATCAATGGCTAGTTTGCAAGTGTCTCAGCTATCTTTTCGTTATGAAACAACTGAAGAAAGCTCTCCCCTCCTTGATCAAGTATCCTTTCATCTGAAAGAAGGTGATCGTGCTTGTATTATCGGAAAAAACGGCAGCGGTAAATCGACACTTTTAAAGATCATCGCAGGTCTGCTTCCTTCAGTATCCGAAACGGTATTACTCAACGAACAGCATCATCCTGGGTCAGCTCTTTATAAAGGGTTGGTCGCGTACATCCCAGATAAGCCTTTGGTTTATGATGCGCTGACTGGTATGGAGCATATGACTCTTATACAGTCGCTATGGAAAATGAATCAGTCAGAAAAAGAGGTATACAAAAAGACCTTTCTCTCGCTTTGTGATGCATTTGATTTAACTCATGCACTTAAGATGCCTGTCAAACAATATTCACTAGGTATGAGATATAAGCTTTTCTTTAATTGTATGGCGGCCAGATCACCAGAGCTAATCATTCTTGATGAACCTTTTACATCTCTTGATGAGGCATCTCAAATGCAGTCTATTTCTTTATTAAAAGAAGAATTCTCTGATCAATGTGTTTTATTTACAAGCCATCAGCGCTACCTTTATTCAGAATTAGGAAATCGTTTTTTCGAGCTTGATCACGGACAACTAAATGAAATAGAGCGTTAAACATACAAAAGACATCCCATCACAGGATGCCTCACTTCTTTTCACCATTAAACTACCACTTACAGCGTTTGACCGGGCGGCAGCAAGGATTCTTGATATCACTACCACAGTCATATTCTTCCACAATATACTCATTTCGAGTAGATTGCGTCACAGGGTAGTAGTTTTCAATTCTTTTGATGTTTTTATTGACGTTTGTGATATGAGTTGGATGAATTTTTCTAATCGTTTGTTCATTTGTTGTCGTGTTGACAATTTGACGTGTAGGGGATACAACCGTTTCAACTTCTCCATGATTCCCTCTGCGAGACCCAAAGAAAAAATTGTCTAATCGATTCCGGCTCATTCTCAACACCCCTTCAAGTTGTCTTTCACTTACACTCTATCGTATGTCAGAGGCACGATTAGTGATTAGATGCTTGTCTATTTTTGAAAAAATCCGCTTGTGATCTAGTAGTCTCTTTCTTTACAATAGGACAATTTTAACATATTATACAAATGATCTCTTGTGAAGGAAAGGACATTCATTGATGAAGACAAGACATAAACTTTTTTCATTTTTCATCCTGCTCGTCGTAGTTATCACCCTTCCCTTGCTGTCGCCTATGGTTTTTACAAATGCGACTGAAAGAGGAGCGATACGGCATGCCATTTATCAAGAAGGCTACCCTTACCAAAGCTATTTTGCTATTTTGCAAAAAAAGGACGATGTAGACCCTCAATATGGTCAGCTGTATGATGTGTATTGGCAGGCTTGGAAAAGCGAGACAGGAATGACACCTTCCGTCTGTTATTCAAAAAAGATAGAAGACCATGAATATAAGGTCAGCTGCGGAACTGCACCATAACATTTTTCAATAACTTTAAAATTAGAGGTGAACGATTTGATCAACACAACACAAACCATCGAACGAAACAAACTGGACATTGCACTTGAACTGACGCAATTGCATTTGAATCGATATGAAGCAAATCATCCTGATCAGCTGAGTGAAATTTATGCGAAATATTATGCGCTTCTTGAAGTGCTGGACGTATCCTCATCTGATCAATTAATGGATTTACTGCCAGATGAACTGAAACAAATACTTGATTAAAAAAGCCATCTATCCACACAGGATAGATGGTTTCCTTTAGACACGTGCAGCCATATCGGTTTCGATTTGCTCTAAGCTTCTTCCTTTTGTTTCGACTAATACAAAGCGCGTGAACAACAGGCCAATTAAGCAGATGACCCCAAATGAAGAGAAAATGACGCCAAAGCTGAATTGGTCAGCCAAGATAGGAAACACAAGGCCAACTGCTAATGATCCCGTCCAGTTAAAGGCAGAGGAAATGCCCGCTCCAATACCCCTGACAGAAAGTGGGAAAATTTCACCGATGATAATCCATGTGATCGGTGCCCATGAGAAGGCATAGCACAAAATAAAGCAGCAAAGTGAAATCAATGTGACCCAGTTTAATATGCCTTCACTCACTCCGAGCGCACCTAATGCCGCTGGTGCAAAGAAAGACAGGGCCATCCCCGTTCCCCCAACTGTGAGAATCGTTCGGCGGTCAAACCGGTCGACGAATTGTAAAAAAATCACGGTCGTCACAACAAATATGACACCAACAATGACGGTAAAACCTGCGGCAACTTGCGGAGCAAGACCTACATTTCTTGCGATACTCGTTGCATAATACACAATGGAGTTCGCCCCCTGTATTTGCTGGAGTGTCGCCATTCCGACCCCAATAAAGAGAGCCATTCGGAATTTCTTTTGAAATAATTCACGAATGCCTGAGCGTTCTTCTTTTGCCACTTCTAAAATTTCTTGCATTTCTGCTTCAATCTCTTCACGTGATGAACGAAGTGATCCTAATACTTCACGTGCCTTATGAGCCATTCCGTGTTTAATTAAATATCTTGGAGATTCAGGAAGTTTCAGCATGCCAATATAAAGCACGATCGCAAATAAAGCAGCACTTCCCAGCATCCAGCGCCAGCTGTCTGGAATTGGTTCAAACACAAATGCGACGATATAGCTAAGCAATAATCCACTCACAATCATCAGCTGATTCAGGCCGGACAATTTCCCGCGAATTTTGGCCGGAGCGATTTCAGACATGTAAGCAGGCACTAGCGATGAGGCTGTCCCTACAGCTGTTCCTAAGAAAATCCGGGCAATGGTTAATGAGATTTCTTCTGGTGCAATGGCTGAGCCAAGCGCACCGACAAAAAAGATAATCGATGACACCAAAATGAGCTTTCTGCGGCCAAACTTATCCCCCATCAGACCGCTTAAAATGGAACCAATGATCGCCCCGCCCATTAATGAAGAAACGACGATGCCAAGCCATAACGGGCTGAGCTGAAATTCTTCCTGAATGTGCCCTTCTGCCCCTGCGATAATACCAATATCATATCCAAATAAGATACCTGCAAAGGACCCGAAAAAGAAGATAAATTTACTTGATACTTTTTTCTCCAAGTGGATGACCCCCCTCACTTAATAAACCGCTTTCATTTTTCCCTGCCATTCTACCATTCACAGTAGAATGCATTTCACCCTTCTTTATAAAACCACATATTCTGCATTCACAAGCTTTGCAAAATGAACAATTTGATCAACCGTTAAATTGAGAGATACGACTGTATGATGACCTCCGCCGTGCTTAATCCATGCTTTGATGCCATCTTGAAAGTTCGGTTTGATTTTCCAGAGGACTCGTGCCACCGGTAAATGAGGTGCTGCTTCCTGCGGCTCAAAGGCTTCCACTTCTTGAATCAACCATTTGAAATGTGTTCCAAAATCAGCAATGGAGACAACAACGCCCTCGCCTGCTTTTCCATCAAACACAAGACGTGCTGGGTCTTCCCGGTTTCCAATGCCTAGCGGAGACACGACAATGACAGGTTTTGTATGTGCAAGCGCTGGATCTACTTCTAGCATATGAGATTGCAGCACTGCTTCCTGACCAGCAGTCATTTCATATGTGTAATCTTCCATAAAACCAGTCGATTGATGATGGCTCATCACCTTTAATAAACGATCCAGTGCGGCGGTTTTCCAATCCCCTTCACCTGCAAAGCCATACCCCTTTGCCATGAGGCGCTGAACGGCTAAACCCGGAAGCTGCTTCATGCCATGTAAATCTTCAAAGTTTGTCGTAAAGGCATTGTAGCCGCCTTCATCTAAAAAACGTTTGATGGCAATTTCATATCGTGCCTGCACTTTCACACTTTGTTCCCATTCTTCTGCCGAATAGCTCCCATAATCCACGTCATATAACGTTAAGTACTCAGCAAACAGAGCATCAACTTCTGCTTCTTCCACAGCATTTACATAGTTCACAAGATCGCCAATTCCAAAGTAATCAACGGTCCATCCCAGCTGGATCTGCGCTTCAATTTTATCTCCTTCTGTCACCGCAACGTGGCGCATATTGTCACCAAACCGAGCCACTTTAATGTGGAAGCTCTCATGATAGGCAGCCGCAACGTCCATCCAATCAGCGATTTGCTGCTTCACCTCCCGCTTCGACCAATGACCTGCAACGATTTGGTTTTGCTTATTTAAACGTGCATTGATATAACCGTACTCTCTGTCTCCATGTGCCGATTGATGGAGATTCATATAGTTCATATCAATCGTGTCCCACGGAATGTTTTCATAGTATTGCGTGACGAGATGCAAAAGAGGCTTTTGCAAAAGAGACGTACCACGTATCCACATTTTTGCTGGAGAAAACGTATGCATCCAAGTCATCACACCGATGACCTCATCACGATAGTTGACCTCTTTCATCAGCTGTGTGATTTGATCCGCATTGACCGCCAGTTCCTGCAGAATAATTGGATAAGGCAGCAAACCGCTCTCATTTAAGGCATCTGTTATCTTTTGCGCATCTGCCTTCACTTGCTTCAGTGCCTCGTCCCCATATAAGTGCTGTGACCCGACGACAAACCAACATTCTTTCTTCTGACTTGTTAACATAGAAATCCCTCTTTTCTTTATCTTGAAGGTTTTTGTCCGTAATACGCATGTGTTCCATGTTTTCTTAAATAATGTTTATCTAAAATCACCTGCGGAAGAGGCTCCGCATATTCGTTCAATTGCTTTGCAAACAGGTTCATTTTCGCTACTTCATCTAAAATGACACTGTTCGTTACCGCACTTTTTGCATCTTTTCCCCACGTAAAGGGACCATGACCTTGTAGCAAAATACCAGGAACCGCCATGACATCTATTTGTCTTTTCTCAAACGTTTCAATGATCAGGTGTCCTGTTTCCACCTCATACCCGCGATTCACCTCTTCTTCTGTGAGAAATCGAGCGCACGGAACAGGTCCGTAAAATGTATCTGCATGTGTTGTGCCCATTGCTGGTAAATCAAGTCCAGCTTGCGCCCATACCGTTGCCCACATTGAATGGCTATGTGAAATGCCGCCAATTTCCTCAAAGTGTTTGTAAAGAACAGCATGTGTGGCAGTATCGGAAGAAGGATTGAATTCTCCCTCGACCACTTGACCGTCAAAATCGACCACGACCATGTCTTTTGCTGATAATTTGTCATACGCTATGCCGCTTGGCTTAATGACAAACAGTCCACTGTCACGATCGCACGCACTGACATTGCCCCATGTAAATTTCACAAGTCCGTACTTTGGTAGATCTAGATTTGCTTGAAACACTTCTTCTTTTAACCGCTCTAACATACAGGTGCCGCTCCTTTCTGTGGCGTCAAATGTTCTACTGCCGCTTTTTCTATCGGGAGTCCTTCTTGATAGCGCTTTATAAATTCCTCAAAACCTTTAACATCCAGTGGATCAGGATCAATAAGCTCTTCTAATGTATGGGCAAATACTTGATGCTTGAGAAAATGGCTCAGTGTTTGCTGCTGGTGATTGATCATATATGAAGCAAGGACCGCCATCCCAAACGCACCGCCTTCTCCCGCCGTTGATACGACGGATACAGGTGTCCCGAGTGCAGCAGCGACCATTTTTTGCCCAACTATCGGTGTTTTAAATAAACCGCCATGTCCTAGTAAGCGATCAATCTTGACTTGTTCATGTGCTTTTAACCGATCCATCCCGATTTTCATTGCGCCAAATGCAGAGAAGAGATGCGTCCGAATGAAATTAGCAAGGGTAAACCGGCTTTGAGGAGATCTAACAAAAAGGGGTCTTCCTTCTTTTAGTCTCGTAATATTTTCACCAGAATAATAGCCATAGCTTAAAAGCCCGCCCCCATCACGATCTGCTTCTAAAGCCTGATTCAATAGGGTTTCGTACAATCTTTCTGTTTCAACTGGCTGACCCATTGCTTCAAACGCTTCTCTGAATAGATTCATCCAAGCGTTGAGGTCACTTGTACAATTGTTGGCATGAACCATCGCGACTGGCAGGCCATCTGGTGTCGTGACAAGGTCCACTTCTGGGTACACACCTTTTAGATGTTGCTCTAACACAATCATGGCAAATACAGATGTCCCAACTGAAATATTCCCAGTTCTCTTTTCCACACTGTTTGTTGCGACCATCCCTGTTCCTGCATCACCCTCTGGCGGGCAAAAAGGGATACCTGGCTGCAACTGTTTGCCTTGGTCTAAAATCGCTGCTCCAGCTGCTGTTAACACACCAGCTTCTTCGCCTGCTAAATAGATGCGCGGCAAAAGATGACGAAGCTTCCACGGGTAGCCTTTTTCTGCAATCAATGCTTCAAATTGATGAAGCATCACTTCGTTGTAATCCTTCGTTTTTTCATCAATGGGGAACATTCCCGACGCATCGCCAATTCCGATGGCCTGCTTCCCTGTTAACAGCCAGTGAATGTAGCCGGACAAAGTGGTCACATACTCTAACCGAAACAGATGTTTTTCCTCTCCTAGTATCGCTTGGTATAAGTGAGCGATACTCCATCTTTCTGGAATATGAAATTGGAATACATCTGTTAGCTTTTGACTCGCCTCGGTCGTTGTTCCATTCCGCCACGTTCGAAACGGGACGAGGAGCTCTCCTGTATGATGACAGGCGACGTAGCCATGCATCATCGCAGATATCCCGATGGAGCCAATGGTTTGAATCGTCACCCCATACAATTGTGTAGCCTGTTCTTTCATCTGACGGTACGCCACTTGAAGACCTGTAATGATCTCAATTAAGTTGTACGTCCATATTCCTTCTTGAAGAGAACTTTCCCATTCAAATGCACCTTGCGCAATTGGCTGAAACTCTTCATCTATTAAAATGGCTTTAATTCGTGTCGAACCAAATTCAATGCCCAAAGATGTCCTGCCTTCTCTAATGGCTTTGGCCGTCTCTTCACGATTCATTTTGTTCACCCCCATGATGACAACGGTTTCAAATATCTATTTCGTTTGATCCATCTTTACCTGTGCACAAAAACAATATAATATTTGTCCGTACATATGTCAATAATAAATATAGTTGTACATACATAATCAGACAAAATCTTTTATATTCTCTAAGGATTAGACGGTAGACACTGCAAGCGCCTGTTTTTGATTAAGCAACCATGTTAAAATATGTCCATACAAGTTCTTCTCAATCCGAGTAGAGGATCAACTGTGAAAGAAGTGAAACGATGAAAAAGAAGTACCAGATCATTATGGATGATATAAAAAGCAAAATACTGACAGGGGATTACCGGATCGGGGAGCGTATTCCAACCGAATCAAGCTTACAAGAGATGTATCAAGTAAGCCGGCATACGGTGCGAAAAGCCATCTTGGAATTATCAAGTGAAGGTTTTTTACGAAGCGAAAAAGGCTCGGGCACATTTGTCACCAATCAATATCAAACAAAACCTGCTGGACATGCTCATATGAAAACGATTGGCGTCATCACCACATACATATCCGATTACATTTTTCCGTCGATCATTCGGGGCATCGAAAGCCGATTAAATGAAGAGAACTATTCTTTGTTACTGGCGAGTACAAATAACGATGTGGAGCAGGAGAAAAAAGCGCTTGAAATGATGCTGTCCTTTGGTGTGGACGGATTAATTGTCGAACCGACAAAAAGCAATTTATATAATCCAAACATTTCGTACTACCTATCCTTTAAAGAGCAGGATGTCCCGCTTATTATGATCAATGCCTACTATGAGCAGTTAGAGGTTCCCTTCCTTTGTTTGGATGATGTGAAGTCCAGCTATTTAGCGACAAAGGAGCTGATCACCTCTGGACATCAGCACATTGGACTGATTTCAAAAACAGATGATTTACAAGGAAAATATCGAATGAAAGGCTATATTCAGGCACTCGGTGAAGCAAAGCTCAATTTCCTACCAGAGCATGTCCTTTTTTTCGATACAGAATCGAAGCAGTATTTAGGGGATCATATCAAAACCTTTTTACAAGCACACCAGCATGAGCTGACCGCCCTTGTTTGCTATAACGATGAAGTCGGGTTAGAAGTAGCAAATGTATGTAGTGAAATGGGTTTATCTATTCCAGATGATCTTTCCATTATTGGACAGGATAACTCGTATATTGCCCAAAAAAATGCCCATGTGAAACTGACAACGCTGACACACCCTCAAGAGCAAATGGGACGAGATGCGGCAGACTGGATGATTAAAAAAGTACAAGGGAAAAAGAATCTTCCTGATCAAACATTTTATGAGCCTGAACTCGTTCCTGGTGAAACGATTAAAGCGCTGAACGCAAGAAAAAATGAGCCCTCTTCATAGGAGGCTCATTTGGCTTTAGGCTCTTGTTCTAGCATATTCATCACGTCATAAGCAATTCGGTCGGGAGAATCTTGCGTGATACGATTGCGATAGTTAGACAAGACGACCACTCCTGTTTTTTGCGGGCGGAAGCCCATGAAGCTGGAGAAACCAGAAGTTGCACCATTATGGCAAATCAATCCCGTATCATCTATGACCCACCCGAGTCCCATTGACATGTTTTTCCCTATCTTTACCTTTGGCTCGTGGGTCATTTTCCATGGAGAAGCGACGTCTGCACTCATATGTGCAGAGAGAAATGAAAGCAAATCAGTGATCGTCGAACGAATCGCACCAGCCCCTTGATAGTCATGCATCTGAAGCGGAGGAACCTCTTTTCCATTCTCTTGATGACCGAGGATCATCTTCTCTTGGACATCCTCCTTGATCGTAATCAAGGTGTTCGATAGTTTCAGCTCATCCACGATATATTCAGTCAGCAGCTCTTCATATGTTTTGTGAAGAGACCATCCCATGATCAACCCGAGGAGTCCCATCCCTACATTGGAGTAACGAGATGGGTATTCCTTTCGCTCATTCCATTTTTTCAAGTGTAACAGTTTCATTAATTCATCAAGAGAGTATTGACAGTACATATCTCTTCTCACTTTTGGAAGGAACCTTAGTTGTAAATCTCTGAGAAAACGATGTGAAGGAAGTCCAGACGTATGGGTTGCCAGCTGTTCCAATTGGATGGGGTGATTCTTTCTTATTTCGGGACAATACAGTGAAATGGAATCGTCTAGCTTCATCTGCCCTTTTTGAATCATGCTTGCCAATATACTTGTCGTAAAGACTTTTGAAATAGAGCCGATTTCAAAAATGACCTCCTCAGGCTGCATGCGCTGCTGTATGGGGTGATCTCCGAAATGAAAAACGTGTCTTTCTCCTTGATGAATCAGGCCGATCACGAGCAGTGCCTGTTTCTTTTTTTCCGTATAAGAAGAGGCAATTCGCTGTACTTCTTGTTTGAGCATCATCAATGGATCATCATCCTTCCCCTTCATTTTGATCTACAATCAATTGATCAAGCTTTGTATAAATGGATGTCAATGTGTTGATCTCTTCGAGGCTTAATTTTGAATAGTATTTTTCAATGATCGCAAGTTCTATCTTTCTCATATTCTCCAAGTACGTCTTTGCCTTTTCAGAAAGTTCAACGTGCAATTCCCGACGATTTTGCGGGTTGATGGTGCGGCGAACCCATTCTTTTTTTTCAAGCGTGTTTAACAACTGGCTCACAGCACTTTGGGTGATGCCTAGTTGCTGAGCAATTTGAATAGGTGAGCTTCCCCCTTTTCGCTCTACGAAATCAAGGACAATATGCTGCTTATCAGTTAACTCATCTACAAATAACTCTTCAAACTCTAATCGGAGCTTTTGATGGATGCGCGCTTCGATTTGGTTTAATTCTTGGATCATCGTTGTTTTGGATGTCACTGTCATCACCTTCATAATTAAGATTACTTAAGTATAAAGGTATATTAATTATTAATCAACAAAAATCCCTATCTTTTATCAAAGATAGGGAAAATGCCGATTATACTTCTTCTTTAGGTGAAGGTACTGCACATACGCCATCTGCACATGCTTCTTCAAATGAAGCATCAGCCGCTTTCTCTGTTTGTGCTGCCTCTTCTGTCCAAGCCGTTTCAAGTGCACGAAGGAACGTATCTGCTGGCTGTGCACCAGCAACCGAATATTGATCATTGATCAAGAAAAAAGGCACAGCAGAAATCCCGAGCTGTCTTGCTTCTTTTTCGTCTTCTCGTACATCGTCTGCAAATTCTTGCCCGTCTAGAGCCTTTTGTACTTCGTTCTGATCAAGACCTGCTTTTTCTGCAATATCTAAAAGGGTTTGACGATCACCTACATGCTTTCCATCTGTAAAATACGCTTGAAACAGCTCACCCATGACGAGATCGCCTTTTCCCATTTTTCCAGCATATTGTGCGAGCTGGTGGGCATCAAAGGTGTTTGTCAAAACGAGTGGATCGAATTGAAAATCGATTCCTTTCTCCTTGCCCGCCTGTTTCACCTGTTCATTCATTGCGATGGCCCGGCTACGGCTCATGCCATATTTTTTGACAAGCATATCATGCACATCATAATCCACTGCAACAGGTGCATTCGGATCAAGTTCAAAGCTTTTAAACTCTACTTCTACCTGTTCTTTATGAGGGAATTGCTCAAGCGCTGTTTGCAACTGTTTTTTTCCTATATAACAAAAAGGACAGGCGATATCTGACCATATTTGCACTTTCATCTTCATCTTCCTTCCGTTGCTTACGTTTTTTCTTTCAAGATGTAACTATTATAGTTACATCTTATCCTTTATGTCAAGTGATCCTTCTTTTTAAGTACCATGTATTAAAAAAACCTTTCCTTCAAAAAAGGAAAGGTTTTCATCACGGCTATTCTAAGTTCGCATGGTGACCGTACATTTTATGGGTGTCAAGCTCTTTCATTTCCATCAATCTCAAGATGACCGCATCGTACATAAGAAGCAAAGTTTGCTCAAATAATGAGCCCATCGGCTGAATCGTATGATGGTTTCCTTCATGTTGATCCTTTGGCGCACCTGACAGTAAGATGACTTCATCCGATAGATCAGCTATAGGTGACTCAGCTGAAAGTGTGAACGACGCCACGCTTCCGCCAATCGCCCTTGCCTTTTTGGCGAGCACAAGCAGCGTCTCTGTTCGGCCAGAACCGCTCCCTACAATCAATAAATCCTCAGATGTAAAAGCAGGCGTATTCGTTTCACCGATCACATAAGCTTCGACACCAATATGCGTGAGTCTCATCGCAAACGATTTCCCCATCAAACCAGACCTGCCAGCCCCTGCGACGAAGACCTTTCGAGCCGCTAAAATGCTTTTGACAAGCTGCTCTGCTTGTTCGTCTTGAATCGCGGGCGAGTGCTCAGAAAGCTCGCTTAGAATCGCTCTCACATAGTCACTTGTTTTCATGATTGTGCAATCAACTGCTTCATTTGCGCAGCCACTTCTGCTTTATTGTCTTGGCTCGCAATACCGCCGCCGACAATAATCAAATCAGGGTTTAATTTGACGACTTCAGGCAATGTATCAAGCTTAATACCGCCTGCAATCGCTGTTTTCGCCTGTTTGACCACTTGTTTAATGGTCATGAGATCAGCAAATGAGTTTTGACCAACCGCTTGCAAGTCATAGCCTGTGTGCACACAAATATAATCTACCCCAAGCTCATCCAGCTCTTTCGCACGGCCGGCGATATCTTTGATACCAATCATATCGACTAAAATTTGTTTCCCTCTTGCTTTTGCTTCTTTCACCGCTCCTTGGATAGACATATCTTCCGCTGCCGCAAGAATGGTGACGATATCCGCTCCAGCTTCAGATGCCTGCTGCACTTCATAACCGGCAGCATCCATAATTTTGAGATCCGCCAGCACACGTAAATTCGGAAACGCCTGTTTAACTTCTTTTACAGCACGAAGTCCTTCGTTGATCACAACAGGTGTCCCAATTTCCACCACATCAATAGACGCTTCTACTTCTTTGATCAGCTCGATCGCTTCTGGTATATTCACTAAATCTAACGCTAATTGTAATTTCATCTACATTCACTCCTGTTCATTTATTTCACCTTCAAGAGCTCCGCGGATGGTGCATCTTGAATGCATGAAACGAGTATAACAACAGGAATGGCACAATCCTAGTACGCACTTTTTTTTTACATACTATACTTTTTCGCATATGGGCACAAAAAAGTTACTGTCTTTCGACCAGTATCTCAGCGTGTAGACAAACCCTCGCATTCGGTATCAGTCCTGCGTGCTGGTGCTCACGAATGTGACATTCGCTCCGCGCCAGTACTCGTCCTTCCTAGGGCTGCAAAGGTTTTCTATCACGCTGAAAGGAAGACAAAGGGCTAAAATCAATTCATTTTAGCCCTTTGTCAACAATCTGAGATACTGTCTCTCGTTCAGTATCTATTTGTAGGTATTTCTATTTATCGTCCTTTAAAAAATTGCTGTCGAGATATTGTTTGCCCCAATCATACATCGCCTCTAAAATTGGCATTAAGCTTTCTCCGAGTTCTGTGAGAGAATACTCAACCTTTGGCGGAACGACAGGATAAACCTCCCGGTGCACAATGTGATCTTCCTCTAATTCTCTTAGCTGATTGACAAGCATTCTTTGCGTAATCCCAGGCATTAACGACTTTAACTCACCAAACCGTTTTGTCCCTTCTCTGCCAAGGTGCCATAAGATCAACATTTTCCACTTACCGCCGATAATATTCAGCGTCAGCTCTTTTTCGCAATTGAACACTTTATTTTCCATACGTGATGACAACAACATACACTCCTTTAATTTCAAACCACTTTATCATATACTTCGGCAAAATGGATTGCCCTAGCATACAGTCTTTGTTATTGATTTTGTTTTTTGACGAAAGCCATCACAGCCTTTGTCATCTCTTGCGCTTCTTTTGGCGCTCTGTCAGATCCAAACCATTTATTTAAATCACTGTGGCTCAGCGAATGAACCCGAAAAACAAACCGTGAACCTTGATCATGGTTCAGTTTTTCTGCAAATCGGTACACGTCAGGATTATCCCAGCCTGTGACCAAATAAACAGGCGTTACATTCGTTTGATTCATATAAGTGACCGGTGATGCCTTTGTCCAGTTCTTCTCCTGTTTGCCAAACACTTTTTTATACGAGGGAATGGCTTGTATAAATTGATTGATGTTTAACGGCCCATCTAAAATCACGATAGAATTGATCGTTTTTGGCGACAGCCCCACACGTTTTAAGTAAGTCGAATCTGTAGCAACCAATGCTGTCAAATGACCACCCGCTGAGTGACCCATGACATTGATTTTTGACGAATCGATTTGATATTCATCTGCATGATCCTTGACCCATTTAATAGCGCTTGCCGTATCATCTGCCATCTGCTCATAATTGGCATAAGGGTGAAGCCTGTAATTCATTGAAACAAACACATACCCTTGACCCGTAAAATAATCAGCCTTTGAAGCGACTCTATTCTTATCGCCGCCTGTCCAGCCGCCGCCATGGAGATAGATCATGACTGGATGCTTCTTCTTGTCTTCATCTTTTCCCTTTGGCATATACATATCGAGTGTTTGCTGTTTATTTTGTGTGTCTGCATAATGGATGTTCGTCGTCGGCTTAGGCTGGTTGAAACGGAACACAAAGAATGCGCATACCAATAAGCCAGCGATGACCGCCGCAAATAAGAGCCATTTCATGATTCGATTCAATGTCATTGCACCTTTCTGTGTTGGGATGGGGAAGGATGATTCGCACATATGTAGAGCGACTAGCCCGATTCATTTGATACGACTTGTATGACTTGAACCGTTTGACAGTAAAAAGAAAAATACTGTTCTTCATAATCTTCGACAAAGTAATTCAAATATTCCCAGAATCTATCCAAAAGTTGAATGTTCAAAAAAAGATAGGAATCGTTTGTTAACTCCAAATCTTTGATTTGAACAGAAGAGACGTTGGTAAATTTCAGATGAATGTCTGCTTGCAGATTCGGGGAATCATATGGGATGTGTATTACAATACAGTTGATCAAGTCGTAATGTTCATTATACTCTTTAAAGTAGTGAAATTCATTGATTTGCTTTAGATGCTTGATATTGAAATCGGGATTTGTTTCTGGATTTTTCATCTAAAAAACCATTTCATCGTTTGTCCTCCAGAAGGTTATTGTATCAGTGCAATGATTCGTTTTCTTGTTTCTTCATGATATTGAACATAGGAATGCAATAAAGGATACGATTCAAGGATCTGTTGATATGTTTTGATTTGAGGATATTGCTCTTCAAATGACTGACGCAGCACGTTTAACTGTTTTTTCGGTATTCGTTTATGATCGATCACAAGACTTAAACTGCCTGCAACAAGTGAAAAAAACATATAAAAATCATCTGAGGATATCCCAGTTTCTTCTTCAAAAGAGATGATATCATCTGGATAAGCAGAATCTAATAAGTATTGATAACGTTGTTTTACATCATCGAATAAACCTTGTTTATCACGGCTGATTCTCATGGATTTTCCCCAATCTCTCATTGTTTTTAATTCTTATTTAGACGCTAATGAGATCTTCCTATACACTGCAAATAAATTCTTGTGAATCGAAACATACGTTTTTCGATTCTATTGCGAGTAACATCCCATTGATGTTAAATAGAAAATTTGCATTTGAATCAAATTCTTCAAGAAGTACATTTTTAAGGTTCCCTATCCCATTAGGATGGTAACTACATTCAAAAATTTGCCAATTCATCTCTTCTTGTATCAATTCTTCAAATCTATCATTACCTTCACCCCCATTATAATAAAGACTCGCCACATTCATAAATCGCAATTCATGTTGAGTAACTTTATTTAATTCTGATACTTTTAAGCTCAGTACTAATTCTTTATGAAACAAATCAAATGTGACTCCGAGTACATTACAACCCCCATCTAGATAATCGATCCATTTTTCTACACTACTAAACAACTCATTCACTCTCTAACGTATTCTCTTGTTTTTTGATAATGAATCCTATTCTGTCACAGGGTTTGTAAATATTCTTCAAATGAAATAAAGTCCACCTTTTTACAGATTCATTTAAAATTTTCTACTTTCCTGTAATAGTAACCTCTGTTTAAATGAAAGGAACCTAATATTTGAATACACAGAACAATGTAGATCGTGAAATTTACCATCTAATTTTTATAGTTTCTAAAGAGTTTATTTTTAAAATCATCAGGAAGTTTTTGATTCGGAAATACAACTGAAACCCAACCTAATACAACCTCATCTAAAGGTCTCCACGTTTTCAACATATGATTGTCCTTGATTTCAATTTTATGAGTTGCTAATACTCCGATTTCATAATCTCTTTCTCCATAAATCATCCATTTCGCAGAAGGAGACACCCATAAGATGCGAGATGCAGTATTCATGATGCTGTCATTCAAACTCTGCTGCGGGTAATCCGCTAAAATATCAAGGTAATCACTAGATGAGATATGTAACGGTATTTTCACCCAAGGATAATAACCAAAATCCTGATAAAAATGATCCATACTTTTCTGATCTTCTAATACAGCCATAAATATATTGTCGTCACCATGAATCAAAGCCACATGCTTTAACATATCCCAGCTGTCATCAGATAATAACCAATGAAATTCTTCAAATAAATAATCATGCTGTCCTGTTTTAAACACTTGTTCAGGGAATGTTTTTTTACAATGAACTAGCGAATGAATAAATGATAAATAATGTTCAAATTCTTTCGGATTAGTGATAAACAATTTTATGCCCCTTTTGAAGAATAATGAGTTGCAAATTGAGTGACATAATCATTGACTTTCTTTTTGTCATTTAATAATAGCTCTAACCAATCTGTTAAGCTAGGATGATCTAATGGTTTCCATCCTTCTTCTAAGAATGTCTTTGGTGCTTTTTTAGATGCCAAACCTAATATACAAATTTCCAGTTCTCTATCTCCCCAAATTGCCCACTCCAAAGAATGAGATAACCAAACAACGATATTTGAGTTAGTGATAATAGCATCAGCTATGGAGCTTTCTGGACTGGTCCATAAGGCATTTACATAGTCATCACCAGAAATGTCAACACTCGTCCTCAGCCAATTATAATAACCAAATTCCTTCATATAGTATTCTACTGGATCTGGCTTAAGGACCGCCGTTAAAAAGTCCTTATCTTGTGTTAAAACTGATAGCTTTTTTATTGTTGTTAAAACCTCATCACTCAATGCCCAATCAAACTCTTGAAACAAAAAACAATCAAAATTCTTTTGGAATACTTGTTGTGGCAGATGTTCATTTTGATAAAACACATTCTCGACTAAAGACTGATAGGATCTGAATTCATTTTCTGAATGCATAAATAAGTGTTCAAGCCGCTTCAAATCTTTGCTCCTCTCTTTTCACCTTTTAAGACGATCTAGTAGTTTATTTAATTCTTTCTCTGTTTCTTACAGTTTTTAAATAATAGAAACTTCTTTTCTCGTCATTATCCCATTTAAGATATTTAGACAATTATGTCGTTTATATGACATATCCAAACGAATCCATATATCATCATTTTATCAAATAGTCTCCATTTCTACTCATAAAAAAAGCATCCTAAACGGATGCTTCTACCAAATGATATTTTTTCAAAATACGATAGGTGATTTCTTTTGCTTCTAGTCCGGTGCCTTCTATATTTGTGGTGAAGATGTAGGTTTTGTTTTCATGTTTGATGAAGCCTGCGTACCAGCCGATGCCTGATCCGGAGCCTGTTTTTCCGTATAGCGTGGCGTGTTTCTCTTCTTCTTGTATCATCATTCGTTTGACGGTTCTCATAACAGATAGGTCAAATGGGAGACTTTCTTCATATAGCTGTTTAAGGAAATGGACTTGTTCTACTGGAGAAATGCGCAACGTACTGCTTAGCCAAAACTGATCAATTCCGCCAGATATGTCTTGATTCCCATAATGAATGGCTTTTATCCAATGGCCCATGCGTTCTTCCCCGATGTCACGTGCCATGGCTTGATAATACCAGACGACTGAATCTCTCATACCAGAGCCCAGTGTATGGTCCTTATTCCAGTTATCAATCTCTCTTTTTACTCCGTCCCAATATTTGATGTCGTATTCATCTTTAACTGCGCCAGTTTGAAGTCCGATTAAGGCATTTGCAATTTTAAACGTTGATTGTGGTGCAAAGCGCTTGTTCGCTCTTTTTTTGTTATACACCCATGGTGATTTTTCTTTTACTTCTTGAATCACAAATGTGCCTTCCCGCTCTTTCATGAATTCATCGACGGACCATTTTGGAGATGTTCCTTCACTTGATGCAGGCTTGCTCATACAAAGTGCTGCAAGCATCACGCCAGCAATCAGCCATTTCATCTTCTTTTTTTGCAAACAATCACCCTCTTTGCTCATGATTGCAATCGATTGTAGCATGCTGACTGATCAGAAATAAGAGCCGCTCGTCCTCTTTTTCAATAAAAAAAGCCGGTTTTATCCGGCTTTCTGTTTATTGTACGTTCAATTTTTTCTCTTCAATCGCTTGCTTTGCAATTTTCGAAATCGTCATATCGTCCATTGGCGGGTTATGAAGGCCAGCACGAATGTCTCGATAGTAACGTTGAAGCGGGCAGCTAAGGCTTAAGCTTTTTGCACCGACTAAACGCATGGCTTTATCGACCACTTGCAGACTATCATTGACGACTGTATGCTTCACAGCACCGAATTCATTGATTAACAGCTCTCTTTTCTCTGGCTGCTCATACAATGTTGTCGTTGAATAGATGACATGGCGTGCTTGCTTTAGTAGTAAATCAATTTCGCCAATCAGTGTTTGGACATTTGGCAGTTCGCTAATCGTTCCGCTAATACTGTTCGGTGAATGGGTGATGGCATACTGAACAGCATAGTCTCTTGCCGCTTGTGCAATCCCTAAATAGCAGGAAGGAATATGTGCGATCCAAGGGTTTAACGTACCGCCCCGAGGTCCTTTTTGCACTTCAACCAACATGTCATCTGGAACTTCCACATGATCTAGAATTAAATCATGGCTCTCTGTTCCTCTCATGCCAACAACATCCCACGTTTCTTCTATAGAAACACCTTTTGTATCACGGTGAATTAAGAAGAAGCCCATCGCTTCTTTTTCTTCGATCCATACACCGACGAGAAAATATGTGAGTGCTGGTGACATCGTTGTGAATGTTTTCCTGCCGCTGATCACCCATTGATCTCCTGATCTCGTTGCAGTTGTTCCAGGTTTGCCTCCTCTTGTTGGACTACCTGTCTGCGCTTCACTGACAGCCCGGTTCACAAGAGCCCCATTTTTGATTTCTTCAGCAAAAAATTGCAGCTGCTTCTCATTCCATAGTTTCTTTTCATAAATTTCACCAACAACTCCTTGGTGCCAGCCGATCGATAAGGCAGTTGCTCCATCCATACTTCCTAGTGTTTCTTGAAAAAGGACCATATCCTTTACAGATTGACCCCCGCCCCCGTACTCAACAGGCAGAGACAACGTTGTATAGCCCAGTTCTACTAATGATTTGATATTCTGTTTAGGAAAATAGGCACCCTCATCATGTTCTTTTGCAGATTGTTCGATCGTTTCACGAAGGGATTCTAGTTGATCTAGCCAATTTTTTTGAAAATCTGTATCGACAAATAATGCTTTAGACAAAACGTATCCAACTCCTCTGTTTCTCGCAATCTATCATATCCGATTTATCCAATAGGTATTATTAAAACACACTTTACTTATAGGATTTAATGTGTTAAATTTTATCAATATTAAGTACATATGTCAAAGGAACGTGATGCTTTTATGATTTCTGCTACTAATCTACATAAATCCTATGGGTCAACTCATGTGTTAAAAGGAATTGATTTCACCGTACAAGAAGGTGAAGTGGTCGCCATTATTGGACCGAGCGGATCAGGAAAAACAACCCTTCTCCGCAGTTTAAACAGCCTTGATATCCCAGACAAAGGAACGCTGACAGTTGGAGAAGCCACGATTCAATTTGAACAATTTCGAAAAAAAGATCTTCTAAAACTCAGACAGCAATCGTCTATGGTGTTTCAGCATTATCACTTGTTTCAAAATAAACGAGCACTTGAAAACATCACAGAAGGATTGATTGTGTCTCAAAACATGTCTAAAAAAGAGGCGGAAAAAATCGGAGAGCAATTGTTAACGCGAATTGGGCTGCTTCATAAAAAAGATGCGTTTCCAAGTGAATTATCCGGCGGTCAACAGCAGCGGATTGGGATTGCCCGTGCTCTTGCCATGAATCCTGCGGTGCTTTTGTTTGATGAACCAACGTCTGCACTAGACCCAGAGATGGTCGGAGAAATCCTTGAAATGATGAAAGATATTGCGAGCCAAGGAATGACGATGGTCATTGTGACGCATGAAATCTCGTTTGCAAAGGATGTAGCGGATACAGTGATCTTTATGGCAGATGGGGAAATCGTTGAAAAAGGCTCACCAGAAGACGTCCTGATGAAGCCTCAGCATGAACGGACGAAACAATTTTTATCAAGAATTCATCGCGGGATGTGGCAAGGATTGGAGGAAGACAGATGAAGCGCAAGACTTTATTCACTGCCGCTAGTATCCTTCTGTTTCTCCCCTCTCTCATTGGCTGCAGCAGTGTGAAAACGACAACAGATGATGGCAGACAAATTGTCAAAGTCGCACTAAGCGCAGAAGTCAATCCGCCTTTTTTAGCCACAAATGACCGCAACGAGCCGATTGGCTATAACATCGATTATTTAAATGAAGTCGAGAAACGTTTGCCACACATTCATTTTGATTATATCTTTGGCGAGGAAGAATCCAATTTAATTGGGATCGGCGCTGGGAAATTTGAAATGGCGGCTAATTGGTTTTTTAGTAATCCTGAACGTGAAAAACGCTTTCTTTATCCTAAGGTTCCATACGGCTATTCGATGACAGGTTTAATTGTAAATGAATCAGAGCAAGATATTGAATCTCTAGACGATATGACATCAAAAAAGCTCGCTCCCGTCAGTCCTAGCGGCGGCCTTCGTTCCATATTAAATCAATATAATGAAGAAAATGATCGGAAAATTCCGCTCACGACCATTGAAAGCCCTTCAAACGAACTCAATTTAAAACGAGTCGAAAGTGGACGGTCCG
Organism: Bacillus sp. FSL R5-0397; assembly: GCF_038593395.1. Classification (NCBI taxonomy): domain Bacteria; kingdom Bacillati; phylum Bacillota; class Bacilli; order Caryophanales; family Bacillaceae; genus Bacillus; species Bacillus sp. FSL R5-0397. The sequence goes on from NZ_CP151992.1 coordinate 2,340,571, forward strand.
ATGCGGCTTTTATGAATATTTCGACCTTTGATACGATTCAAAAACATCTTCACCTGAAAGTCAAAGTGGGCGGCATTGTCTCAAAGGAACCTATTTATCTTGTCTTACAGCCTAGTCAAAAGAAACTAGCATCACAATTGGACCGAGTGACACAAGAGATGATAGAAGACGGAACATTACCTGACCTTGCGAAGAAATGGTTTGGCGTTGATTTCTTTCAAGATATTGACTATATATCAGAGCAAGGCTATCAATATGAAGAAAGGAAAGAAGTGCCATGATGTTTACAGCTGGAGATTGGTTAAGAATCTTTTTACAGGTGGTTGATCGCCTGCCACTCACATTTCTGATGATTGTGGTGTCATTGTTTTTTGCCATCATCATCGGATTGCTGTTTGCTTGCATTCGAATCAAACAAATTCAAGTGCTGAAACAATTGGCGGTCATTTATTTGTCATTTACACGAAGTACACCGCTCATTGTTCAGTTATTTCTGATTTATTTTGGCCTGCCTCAGCTTTTACTCATGGCCGGAATTCAAATCAATCATTGGGATCGTGTGTTATTTGTGATGATCACATTCTCGTTACATACGGGCGCTTATTTATCTGAAGTCTTTCGCAGTGCATATTCCTCTGTTGGGAAAGATCAGCTTGAAGCAGCTTACATTGTTGGGATGACAGATACGCAGGCATTAATGAGGATCATTATTCCGCAAGCCTTTCTCATTGCACTTCCGAACCTCGGAAATTACACCATTGATCTCGTGAAAGATACCGCCATTGCATTTACAATCGGACTCATTGATATGATGGGACAGGTCAAAATCATCCTAGGTAATAACTACGGGATAGGGATGTTTGAAGTGTACGTCATCATTGCAATTGTGTATTGGCTGATTTGCATCAGTATTGAACTGATCACGATGCTACTGGAAAGAAAATTTGTGAAAGGCCGCACCAGCCTGTCACGCTAAGGAGGCGATTTGATGCAAACCATTGATATATCATTTGCGATTGACCAAATACCACATATTCTAAAAGGCGTTCCCTTTACCTTATTGATTGCACTTGTTTCTATGGCTGTGAGCCTTTTGATTGGATCTGTTTTTGCTTTCATTCGCCTCTTTCGTATCCCTGTGCTCCGCCAGCTGGTCACGCTCTATGTCTCATTTTTTAGAGGAACACCTCTCATTGTTCAGTTGTTTGCTTTCTTTTATGGCATTCCATTTGTTCTGACCAAAATGAATAGCACTTTTGGGTTGACCTTTCACCCGGATATGGTCTCCCCGCTTACCGTTGCCCTTATCACCTTCAGCCTGCATTCAGCCGCACATTTAACAGAAGTGGTCCGCAGCGCACTCCTTGCGGTAGACAGAGGGCAGCTTGAAGCGGCGAAAATCGTTGGCATGACCACCAGACAGGCGATGATTCGCATTATTTTACCGCAAGCGTTTGTGGTTGCCCTGCCAAACCTTGGGAATCAGCTCATTCAGCTGTTAAAAGCCACATCCCTTTCGTTTACAATTGGTGTACTGGAAATCATGGGGATTTCTCGCATCATTGCAAATGACGGCTACAAATTTTTAGAAACGTATCTTGTCTCTGCTTTGATCTATTGGATGCTTAGTATTTTCTTTGAACTCGCTTTTGCTTTGTTAGAGAAACGAGTCAGCGTGTACGGAAAATCTCTTGGACGTTAAAAAAAGAGAACGGCATCTGCCATTCTCTTTATCGTCCTACTTATTCAGCACTGACTAAAATTTTCACTTGATCTTTTTCATTGATTAATGCATGGAAGCCATCTTCGATCACATCGTCCAGCTTGATTTTCTTCGTGACGAGTGTATCTGCAGAGAAATAGCCTTTTCTCATTAAGTTTAATACAGATGGGAAAACATCTCTGTAGCCGATGATTCCTTTGACTGTACGTTCTTTAATGACAATGTCATTCGGCATAATTTCTGCGCCTTTTTCCCAAATGCTTACAATGACTGTTTCACCTGAAATTCTAGTTGATTGGATTGCTTGCTTCAATACAACAGGTACACCTGTCACTTCAAAAGAAACATCGACTCCACCATTTGTACGGCGTGAGATTTCTTGAACAACATCTTCATACTGAGAAGGATCTACAATGATCGCTCCAAGTTCTTTTGCTTTTTCTTGGCGCTCTTTTGATAATTCCACTGCATAAATGTCAGTAGCACCAGCTGCTTTTAATGCTTCAATGACAAGTAAACCGATTGGTCCACAGCCAAACACAGCTGCTGTATCCCCAGCTTGCACTTTACTAGAACGAACCGCATATAAAGCAACTGCAGAAGGTTCAACAAGTGCACCTTGCTCATATGAAATTTCGTCTGGTAACAAATGAAGTAATTCTTCATCGACAGATACATATTCAGAGAATCCTCCACCGCCACCAGCAAGTCCTAAGAAGCCCATGTTTTCATCTAAGTTGTAAGCACCTTGGTGCCCGTGAGTTGCAAAAATAGGTTCAACAACCACTCGATCGCCTACTTTGTAATTACTCACGCCTTCTCCAACTTCTACAATTTCACCAGAGAACTCGTGTCCCAGTGTAATGGGTGCTTTTTCTTTTGTAAGTGGATGAGGTTCGTTCACAGGAATGAAGATCGGTCCGCCTAAATATTCATGTAAATCACTACCACAAATGCCGCACCATTTTACTTTCAGTTTCACTTTTCCTGGAGCAACTGTTGGTTCGTCAATTTCCTCTAGTCGAATGTCCTTTTGATCGTGCCAGCGTAGTGCTTTCATTTGTAAGACTCCTTTTCTCATCAATTTAATTAACTTACTTAAATAATGATAACATAATTTTTTTAATTTTCTAAGTAAGATGCACTATTTTTTTGACAGTCAATGGACGAAAAATGACAAAACATAGCAACAGACAAATAAGAAACATACATAGGCTGCCAATCATGACAGAAGTACGTATCGATAAAACATGCGCCAATGCGCCGCATATTCCTGTCATCATCATCGTCAGAACAGCTTCACATAACGCATAAAAACTTGCCACTCTCCCCATAACCTCTACCGGGATATTCGTTTGATAAAAAGTCATAAAACCGGTGTTTGCAAATGCTAAAAAGAAAGCGAGAACAAAAAAGCCAGCTGCTGCGACAGTCAATGTGCTTGAAAAAGCATAGATCAAGTATCCAAAAGCCACAAACAAACTTCCCGCACCAAGCATCACTGAGATAGGCAGCCTTTCGACAATGACCGTATTAAGACATGCCCCTGCGATAATCCCTGCTCCAGCTACACTGACAAGAAACCCATATTCGGTATTGGTCAACATCAGCACTTCCTTTGCAAAAGCTGCTTCAAGTGAGTCAATCGCAGTCGGTAGCACCGTGATGGCGGCACTAAATAATAAATACACGGCCATCACTTGCCGGGATGTGAGACTGAAATGAAGTACAAGTTTTGCATCTTCCTTTAATACTGAGAGAGAAAAGCCTTTTTGTGCCCCGGCTGCTTTTGACAAAGTCGGTAAACACATCGTCAAAACAGCAGATATCAAAAGGCAGATTGCATTTACATAAATTGAAAGGACTGGTGTACCAATGAGAAAAAGCAACCCTGCTACGGCGGGTCCGAGTAAAAATCCACCAGACTGAAGCAAAGATCGAATGGCATTAAACCGTTTTCGTTTATCCGCCGGGATTAGTGCTGTCATATACACCATCGAAGCTGGATGAAACATGGCTTGTGCCATATGAATGAGAAATAGCATCACATATACGATCAATAAGTGGCCTGAAAATAAGGCAAAGGGTAAACAAGCAATCAGAATGGCCCGGCATAAATCTAGACTGATCATGACATTCCGCTGATTCAGTCTATCTATTAAACTACCAGACCAGCTATTTGTTAAAAGAGCCGAGACAGGTCTTAACATATAGACGGCTGTTACAGCAAGAACGGAGCCCGTTTCCTGAAAAATCAGCAGATGGAGAGCAATCATATAAATCCATTCTCCTATGTTCGCAATACCAATCGCTCCAAGTAACATGCTCATATCCCGCCAATGTTTTTTCATCGTGGTGCCCTCCTTTTTGTCATAAAAAAATCCCGCCCCCAAGACATTTCTGTCTTGAGGACGGGATTGACTCCGCGTTGCCACCTCAGTTCATTCACCTGTTACCAGATGAACCTTAGCAGGTTATCGCTAACCCTTCTCTATAACGGGAGAATGCCGCTGCATCACCATCACAATGAATCCGGTGCAGAGCTAAGAGGCTTGGTTCTGTAACGCTTCCCAGCTCCTTCTCAGCTTCACGGAGTTCTCTGTGTGAGGCAGCCATTACATACTCTTCTCTATTTGCGCTTTATCTTTTTTTCATCACGATCTTCAGCTGAATTGTTCTATATTGTACTGCGCCTCCGTCAAGGCGTCAATATTTTTTCATGTTAATCCGCATAAATCATTTTTCTAGTCATGCCGCCATCAACAACCAAATCGGTTCCTGTCACAAATTGATTGTCTTCATCTGTTAAATAAAAACAAGCTTTGACAATATCCTTTGGCGTTCCTACTCGATTAGAAAGGTGCTGCTGATGGTCAATTTCTCGCAGGCTTTTCTCATCCTTCGTTTCAATCCATCCAGGGGAAATGCTGTTTACTGTTATGTGATCCTGACTAAAAGAAGCAGCCAGCGCATGAGTAAGTGCTGATATCCCGCCTTTTGATGCAGCATACGCTTCTGTATGAGGCTCTGACATGGTCGCACGGGTAGATGAAATATTCACAATGGAACCGCCGTTTGGATTCTCTTTGATATAACGTGCCGCTTCCCTTGCACATAAAAAAGCACCTCGTAGGTTTGTATGCAGCACATGATCAAACTCATCAACCGTTAGCTCATAAGGCGATTTTGTACACATAACCCCTGCATTATTGATGAGAATATCGATCGTTTGATAACGAGCCACAGCAGCCGACATGATGTCTTGAATATCCTTCTCTTGTTTCACATCCGTCTTTTTAAAAAAAGCCTCAAAGGACTCCTTTTTCAGCTGATCTTCCAAGCGCTTGCCCTTCTCTTCGTCAATATCCGCAAGCACAACACGCGCCCCTTCTTTCGCATAGCCATACGCGATCGACTCACCAATTCCATTGGCTGCGCCAGTGATGACAACTGTTTTATTGTGAAAGTTCATCGTTTATCCTATCCTTTCTCTCATGAGATGTTGTCGTCTATCATACCACTCATGTATACACGATACCTAGTCAACTTATTGAACCATGCCAATCAATTACTTCACCATTAGGCCCTAATAAAGCAAGTGAGGCACTTTTTAATACTTGTTATCTTCATAATCTTTTATGATGATTGTGCTTTTAGCATGAAATGCATCAGAAATAGCAACACCTTTTTATATTTAAAAACACAAAAAACTTACAGGAAAAATCCTGTAAGTTTTTTTCGATGGATCATTATTTAGAAATCATGCCATGCGGGTCAATCACAAATTTCTTCGCCACACCCGAATCAAAATCGCTATATCCTTTAGGGGCTTGATCAAGGGAAATGACGGTTGCATTAACGGCTTTGGCGATTTGTGCCCTTCCGCTTAAAATAGATTTCATCAAGCTGCGGTGATATTGCATGACAGGGGTTTGGCCTGTCACAAAAGTATGGGCTTTGGCCCAGCCAAGTCCAATTCGCACTTTCAGAGATCCAACTTTTGCATCTTCATCCACAGCACCTGGATCTTCTGTGACGTAAAGTCCTGGAATTCCAAGCTTACCGCCAACTTTGGTAATATCCATAATTGTATTTAAAACGGTGGCTGGTGCTTCTCCTTGATCTCCATGACCTGAAGCTTCAAAACCGACACAATCGACCGCACAGTCGACTTCTGGCTCCCCAAGGATGTTTGTCATTTGTTCACCGATTCGATCATGTTTTCGTAAATTAATCGTTTCGCAGCCAAAGCTTCTCGCCTGTTCGAGCCTTTGTTCATTGAGATCGCCGACGATGACAGCAGAAGCGCCAAGGAGCTGAGCGGAATGCGCTGCTGCAAGACCTACTGGCCCTGCACCAGCAATATAGACAGTAGAGCCTGGTTTTACGCCAGCCGAATACGCACCATGAAAACCTGTCGGGAAAATATCGGAAAGCATCGTCAAATCAAGTATTTTCTCCATCGCCTGATCTTTGTCCGGAAATTTAAGCAGCTGGAAATCAGCATATGGCACCATGACGTACTCTGATTGGCCGCCAACCCATCCGCCCATATCTACATAACCATAAGCTGAGCCAGGTCGATCCGGGTTCACATTTAAACACACATGGGTTTTTTGTTCCTTACACATGACGCAACGGCCACAGGCAATATTAAACGGAACTGATACGAGATCACCCTTTTGGATAAACTCTACATCTCGTCCAACTTCAACGACTTCACCAGTAATTTCATGACCAAGGACAAGTCCTTCAGGCGCAGTTGTGCGCCCTCTTACCATATGCTGGTCGCTCCCGCAAATGTTTGTTGTCACCACTTTTAAAATGACGCCATGCTCACACTTACGTCCAACATTGGCTTTAGGTACACCAGGGCCATCCCTTAAAACCAAATCAGGGTATCCAATATCCTCAACTGCTACATTTCCTGCTCCTTTGTAAACGACACCTTTGTTTCCCGACATGTTTTCATTCCTCCCTTTTTGTTTAAAAATGAAGTCTCTCCAAAATTCTCTCTTTCTCGGGCTTTTTCCTTCTTTTAACCGCACATTGACTCAAAAAATAAGTGACAAATGTCTATCTAGGAGAGAAAAATGTATTTTCCAGTCAAATAAAAAAGAAAATATTGAAAAAAAAGCTAAACATTTGCAGAACATTGTCGATATAAGGAATAAGCCAGACAGGTATCCTTAATCGACAAACAAATTCCTTATATATACTATCATTCCTTACACACCTGGCTGGCCCCTACATATGAAATGAATGCAAAAGACTCTTCTTGTGAAGAGTCTTTTTTATTGATGAATGATCAATTCCCACATGCAAAAAAGGCCCTTCTGGCGAAGAGCCTTTTTTTGAGTGCTTGTTCATTACCTGGGAAATATTTTCATCATTTTAAGGCTTTGATACAGATGTATGTATCATAATGGTAAACAGAGACGTCTCTAAAGTGATACGCTGAAAAAAGACAGCTGATGTCTTCTTCACTGTACGTTGAAAGAGACTGCGAGCGTTTTTGTTCCTTCATTAGTTCCTGCTTTTGAAAAGATAAGAATACTTCTCCATCCACTTGAAGAACACGATATACCTCTTTCATGACTTGTTCGATATCTGGCAAGTAATAGATGGTCTGCACTGTGAACAATTTATTGAATGATCTGTCTTCAAAAGGTAATTTCTCAGCTTTTCCAAGTGTGATAACGGCTTTTTCCTGCTCGACAAGCCTCTTATGTTTTCTTTTCGCGTATTTTACCATATGACGCGAAGCATCGATTCCATATACTTTTCCTCGATCAAGTTTTTCCGCTACTTTAGATAATGTCATACCTCTTCCAGTACCAATTTCTAAAATCCGGTCGTTTTCTTGTATATTTAAGAGTTGAATCGTCCATTGATTGATATTATGATGATTTTTTTCCATATAGCGGGCAACCCATTTTGAGAACAAGCCCTTTGGTTCCCTCATTTGTTTTCCAATCCAGCTTTGAATCAATGTCAACACCTGCTTTGCACCAGTAAATAAAACTATTTACGAATTTTCTTACTTTTCATATCGGCTCTCGCCTAACAAAAGTTAAGACCTAGTCCTAATTTCTTTGTCTTTTATTAGACGGCACCTTTTCTGAAAATGTTTCGCACGTAATGAAAAATATTTAAACAAATAGGCATTTTCATTAATTGTGCTCAGATTGATTTCGTTTTCTGCATGAGCTGCATATTTTATGAATGTATCTTGATTAGATAAAGGTGGTGCTAGATTATGGGCTTTGGCGGTTATTCTGGAGGCTACTGCGGTGGCTACGGTGGCGGTTTTGCAGGCGGATTCGCATTGCTTGTTGTACTGTTCATTTTGTTAATCATCATCGGTGCAAGCTGGATTTGCTAATGTAAAAGGAGCAGGAAACGATAACGTTTCCTGCTCCTTTTCTTTAATACCAATAAGTTGGATAATTGTACATATAGCGTCTGAGCATTTCTTCTTGCTCTCTTTGCATTCTGTATGGATTGCCGTATCCGTGCTTTAAAGAATGCGGAATAGACGCATACCCGTGCCCCACTGACGGAAACCTCATATATGGTGACATCGACATTCATTGATCACCTCACAATCTCCTTTTACGGTTATCATATGTGCAGGTGATCAATGTGGAGCGTGTCTAAACCTGGTCCTTCTCCCTTGTATAACAATCAAGCATTGCAAGCATCATAAACATGTCAATCTCCTCCTTTTCATGTTTTTATTGTCCTTTTTAGTTCATGTACTTTAGTTGTTTCTGCTTCATTTCTTCATAAAACGTTTCGACTTGTTGTTCATAAAGAACGGTTTCAATGTCCTTGTATTTACGTTGGATCGTCAAAGTAATAAAAAATAAATGGATTGTCATATACGCTCACCTCCCTTCAGTTCGCAGCACGCGAAATAGCCCGCAGATCTTCTTTATCAGTTGACCTGCGGGCACACAAAAATGCAGATCAAAAGACAGTGTCTTCTAACCTGCGATGGATGATACGTGAAATCCTCGTTTACTTAAACAGTTTTGTAGCGTGAACCGTAAAAGGTAAAGGAAGGACACGAGCTCTTCCACAGGCTGATGACATGATGAAATTGGTTGTTGAATTGATCACAAGTAGATACGAATAACATATTCTTCAGCCTCCTTTACGTTTTTAATTACTTTGTAAGTATATCCAGCAAGCACCATTTTGTAAACCTGTTTTTAGTAAATTAGATGATTTTTGTGTGTTTGACTAAATTTCTACAGTGATTCTTGTCCGATTATCCAGTGCAATTAAAAAAAGTTTCCTCATCACATGAGGAAACTTCAGACTGTTGACAAAGGGCTAAAATGAACTTGATTTTAGCCCTTTGTCTTCTTTTCAGCGTGATAGAAAACCTTTGAATTCTAGGAAGGACGAGTACCGGCGCGGAGCGAATTTGACATTCGTGAGCACCGGCACACAGGACTGACAAAGAATGCGAGGGTTTGTCTACACGCTGAAAGTCTCCTCATCATATGAGGAGACTTTTTGCTTAATCTTCATCTAGTTCTTGTAGCTTTTTTTGAAAAAAGATCGCACGTTTCACGCAAAGGAAAGCAGCCAATAGGAAAACACAATCAACTGCCATCATCAGCATTTTTGGTGATGCTTCTATGTGCTGATTCGGTAAAATCGTACCAATATATAAAAAGGTGCTGACAGCAAGCAAAATAAAAGCGTATTGCTTGTAATCTGTCACTAAACCATCCCACTTTTTCTTCACTTGATTCACCTTCCCGTTATCAATGTCTATTGATAGCTTACCATAGTGAGAGAAAGTGAGGGGCATGTAAATCTATCCATTCGTTACTGCGTCGAGCCCTTGTTCAATATCATGTAATAAGTCATCAATATCCTCAATACCGACAGAAATACGGATTAATCCATCTGTGATGCCAAGCTCTTCTCTGCGCTCTTTTGGAATAGATGCATGGGTCATGCGAGCAGGAACAGAGATTAAACTTTCAACCGCCCCTAGGCTTTCTGCGATTGTAAACAATTTCAATTGGCTTAAAAACACGTCGACATTTTCTTCTTTTCCAATATCAAAAGAAATCATACCGCCAAAGCCTGTTGCTTGAGTTTTTGCAAGCTCATGACCTGGGTGAGCGCTTAAACCTGGGTAATAGACACGTGTAATCGCAGGATGCTGTTCTAAAAACTCAGCGATTTTCTGCGCGTTTTGTTGATGTGCTTCCATTCTTAGTCCGAGCGTTTTCATTCCTCGCATTAGAAGCCACGCATCTTGCGGTCCAAGAATACCGCCTGTAGAGTTTTGAACAAAGTGCAATTCTTCACCAAGCTCTTCAGTAGCTGTCACGACAAGTCCGCCCACCACATCACTATGGCCGCCTAAATATTTTGTGGCACTGTGCAAGACAATGTCAGCCCCATTTGAAATCGGCTTTTGAAAATATGGGGTAAAAAACGTATTATCGACAATCATCAAGATGCCAGCTTCTTTTGTGATCCGGCTTATGGCTTGTAGATCGGTCATTTTCAGCAATGGATTGGTTGGTGATTCAATATAGACGGCTTTTGTTTCTGGTAAAATTGCTTTTTTCACCGCTTCAGGATCACTTGTGTCTACAAATGTGGCTTTAATGCCAATCCGGTTGAGCACCTTTGTCATCACACGATAGGTTCCGCCGTACACGTCGTCAGTCAGTACGATATGATCTCCGCTGTTAAACAGCATCATCACAGCTGTAATTGCAGCCATCCCTGAACCGAATGCATAGCCGTTTGCCCCGCCTTCAAGATCACGAATGACTGTTTCCAGTGCTGTTCTTGTTGGATTCGCAGTTCTGGAATATTCATATCCAGTGTGCTCGCCTGCTTTAGGCTGCTTATAGGTGCTGACTTGGTAAATAGGAACCGACACCGCTCCTGTTTTTTCATCACCAGTGATTCCACTATGAATCATCATTGTTTTTGGCTTCATTTTATTTTCCTCCCTCATAAATACCTTTACTTAGATAACGTTCACTGCTATCAGGAAAAATAGTGACGATCACCGTCCCAGGTGATGCCTTTTTCGCTTCCTCTAAAGCGGCAAATAGAGCGGCTCCAGACGAGCTTCCGATCAGAACACCTTCCTTTTCAGCTGCTTCTTTCACCATTCGGAAAGCATCATCGTCACTGACGGTATAAATCTCGTCAAATAAAGTCGATTCCATATAATCTGGAATAAATTCAAGGCCAATTCCTTCCGTTCTATGCGGTCCCGGCTTTCCGCCATTTAAAATAGATCCTTCTGGTTCCACGATCACTGTTTTTAGCGCTTCTTTTTGCTCTTTTAAATAGGCAGCACAGCCTTGAAACGTTCCGCCAGAGCCCGCTCCTGCTACAAACACGTCTATGTTTCCCTGGAGGTCAGACCATATTTCTGGCCCAAGCGTTTTATAGTAAGTCAATGGATTTACTTGGTTTTTAAATTGTAAGACACAATAAGCATTGTCAAGGCTTGCCTCTAGTTCAAGGGCTCGATCAATCGCACCCTTCATCCCATCTTTTCTTGGTGTATGAATAATCTCTGCACCAAGCGCCTTCATGAGCTGTTGTTTCTCTTGACTAAAATGTTCTGGTACACAGAAGATCGGATGCAATTGATGTTTTCTTGCACTTAGCGCAAGCCCGATGCCTGTGTTTCCTGCAGTTGCTTCAATAATGGTTCCGCCTGGGCGCAGTTTGCCCGATGCCAGCGCTTCTTTAATCAGCATATCACCTAAGCGATCCTTAATACTTCCGCCTGGGTTCATCATTTCAAGTTTTGCATAAACGTCAACACCTGCCGGCACACCCATCCCTGACAGTTTTAAAAGCGGTGTGTGGCCGATTAATTCCGTAATATCATGTATGACAGCCATATAAATCCCTTCCTTTGTATGGAAAAGAAGGGGGAAACCCCTTCTTTTATTGTGTTTGCTTTATCATACGCAGGACAAGGTCTGTTGAGTGAATCGCTGCTTGCTCTAGAAATTGATCAAAAGAGATATTGGATTCTTTCCCAGCAATATCTGACAACGCTCGAACGACCACAAATGGCGTTTCAAATAGATGACAAACTTGCGCAACTGCTGCTGCCTCCATTTCCACTGCATACAGCTCTGGAAATTTCTCTCTCACAAACGCGACACGACTAGGATCATCCATAAATGAATCTCCTGTTGCAATCGTTCCTTTTGCCACTTGAATATGATCGATTTCTGAAGCAGATTCCTCTGCCAGCTTCACAAGCTGATCATCTGCGATGAAAGCAGCTGGTAATCCTGGCACTTGTCCATATTCGTAATTAAAGATCGTCACGTCCACATCATGATGTCTAACATCTGTAGAGATGACAATATCACCTACATTTAATGAGTGATGGAAACCGCCAGCTGATCCCGTATTGATCACATAATCTGGCTGAAAGCGGTCAAGCAGAAGTGTTGTGCTGACCGCTGCATTTACTTTTCCAATCCCTGATTTTAATAAAATCACTTCTTTATCTTCATAAACACCTGTTGTAAATTCACACCCAGCGATGTTTTCTTGTGTGGCATTCTTTAGTTGGTCTCTTAAAATCGTCACTTCTTCTTCCATTGCACCTATCACTGCGATTTTCAAATCAAAAACATCCTTTCATTCCCTTTTCTTCGCTTCTACGATCCACACAAAATCATTCATTTGATGAAAAGATGTGCTAAAACCTTCTTCTTCAAAGATTTGCTTTAACACACCTATGGATGGATAATATTCCGTTTCTAAATCCTCTGCAAGCTGATCGAACCCAGCGGCTTTCGCTTTGTTCGTTGCAGCTTGATGTGCTGCTTGATTTTGAAACATTGTATCAGCAAAGACTATTTTACCACCTGAGGGAAGGATGTTGCCATAGGTGTGGATGGCTTGTTTTTTTTCTTCGTCCGTTAAATGATGGAAAGCATATGAACTGACGATCGTATCAGGCTCAAAAGGTGGGGCTGGAAACGATAAAAAATCTCCGTCATGAAATACATTTGGTATTCCTTTTTGAAGAGCCGCTTTCTTCATGGCCTCTGAAGGTTCAACACCAAACACTTTCTTATCTGCTTGAAGCAGTGCCGCCGTTAGGTTTCCTGTGCCGCTTCCAAACTCAATGACATGTTGACCTGCACGGCGAGTAATCTCTTTTAGAATGGCCGGATACCGGCGAAACACTTCTTTATACTGCTCGTCATGACCACTTACAGTGTCATCATAAGATTCAGCCCAATGATCAAATAAAGAAAGAAACTCACGTCCCATTTTTCTTTCCCTCCACTTTATCTATTTATTCCTATCTGTATAGTATGTTTTATTCCGTCGAACAGTTCCTATCCTACCACATCTTCTGATTCTTTCCTACTAAAAAATACTGAGTGGGGTAGAAAAATATTTGCCCTTTTGAATGGGAGAGATTATGATGAATCTAGAGCATGGAGGGATGAATGAAATGGATTTTCAACTGGATTTTTTAAAGGACAAAATTGAATTTTTTGAAGCAACGTCTTTAAAAGAACTTGAACAAAAGATCCAAAAACAAATTGAACATAATCAGGCGATCTTGCTGACTGTTCATTCTGTGAGTCATCAAACGACTGTCATTGATGATAAGATTTTGTATACAGCAGTTGTTCATTTTAAAGCGAATGTCTCATAAAAAAAGATCAGCGTGTAGGCAGTCAGGTCTGTGCGCCGGTGCTAGTCCTTCCTAGACTGCAAAGGTTTTCTATCACGCTGAAAAGAAGAAAAAGGCTAAAATGAAGTTCATTTTAGCCTTTTTGCATGCATCTTTTTTATTTTATTTTAATTTTTCAACCTTCACAGGTTTCCAGCCTTTTTCGTCCACCCACGTAATTTCTACACGGTAGCGTTCACCTGTTGATTTATCACGGATGGTTCCTTTTGCATCTTGAGGTCCTCCGTTATTTCCTAACCAAATAACAGTCATTTGATCTTCTGAGATCCCTGTCGCATAGGACATGGCTTTGATCATTTCTTTCCAGTCTTTTGAGTTAGCATCATAGGTTGCTGTATGTGATCCCGATTGCTCTGTTCCTACAGGCTCCCAGTTATCGTTTTCATATGTTTTGTCTACGTCACTTGTTTTACCACCATCTGTTTCTGTGGCATCTTTTAACGCATCTTTGTTTGGCTCTTCTTCATCATCTGTTTTCTTTGTATCGTCTTTTTTGTCAGATGAATCGTCTTTTTTCGCATCCGCATCATCGGATGTATCTTTCTTTTGATCTTTCACATCTTCTTCTGAGTTTTGTTTATTTTCACTCGATGCCGGTGCTGTTTTGGATGGTTCGTCTGCTACATTTGTATCTTTCGGTTTATTAAAAATTAACAAACTCGATGCGACAACCAAAATAAGCACCACAACGATACCAATTAATATGTTAAGCACCATATTCGCCTTTCTGCGCTTATCACGATGTTCAAATCGAGAATTTCTACTCAAAATCTCTGCACTCCTTTGCCTCTGTTCCCTAAGTCGTTACTATTCTAACATGACATGAAGGGATGTTCTATGTCTGTTTCTTTTCAATTTCATTGACCTTTTTTACAATATCATAAAACGCTTCATTTGTCTTAGCCCGGCCACTTGCCTCATCAAGGTGAACAACGACGAGAGCGTATGTTGGTTTTTCTGCCGGAAAGTATCCGGCAAACCACTTGTGATAAAGTGGATTCCCCTGTTTATCTTTGCTGCCGGTTTGGGCAGTGCCTGATTTCCCTGCTATATGGAACGGCAGGTCTTGAAATCTTCTTCCTGTTCCTTTGTCAGACGTCACCACCTGCCTTAAGTACTTTTGCAAGGTTTGAGCTGTATAGCGGTCAATACTGTCACCATCAGGTCGTTTGTTTTGAAAGGATAGCATCGTTGTTCCGTTTTGATACATCACTTTATCTGCAATCCTCACTTCTTTTCGTTCTCCACCCCTTGCAATCGTTGCCATCATATTGGCAATTTGTAAGGGGGTTGTTTTGACATTTTTTTGACCAATCGCCGTTTGCGCAATGGCTTTTTTGACATGCTTGTCTCTTTTATCTCCCCACACACTACCTGTTTCTTCACGATCAAACTGTTTGAATTGTTGCTTATGGTATACATCCCCTTCCCAGCCGGCTCGATCCACAAGCCCAAGCTTTGAAGCTGTCTTTTCAAGAATTTGATCATCTGTTTGGATGAGCTGCTCAGCGAGTGTCGCAAATGTATAATTACAGCTTTGCGCAAAGCTTTCAGACAGATTCAGTACTTCCTGCTTTCCTTCTGGCTCTCCATATAAATTCTTTCGACAATCATACATCGTTTGTGGCTGGTTCAAGTTTTTTTCAATCGCTGCGGCAAGTACGACTGTTTTAAATACAGAACCGGGAGCCATTGCGGTCAGCATGTAGTTTCTTGCCTCATGCCGGTTTTTGCTGGTCACATTTGGAACACTCGCCATCGCCAGCACACTGCTATTTTGAATGTCGAGCAGAACCGCTCCGCCTTTTTCAACACCTTGTGCTTTGAGAACATTCTCCATTTCCCTTTGCATGTCTTCGTCTATGGTTGTCTGCACTTGCAGCGGATAAAACGAATGAGCTTCTGCTGTATATTTGACGTCCATCCCAAACAAAGGGTTTCCCCTTCCGTCCACATGATATAACAATTTTGTGTCTTGCTCTGGTAATAGAAATTCGTCAAATGTACTTTCCAAACCGAATGTACCGATCTCAGTGCGGATTGAAAGCTCTTTTTTGTCCGGATAACGTTTTCTCAAGAGTTCTGGATTCTCGCTTGTGAAACCTAATGTGTGGAGGGCAAGTCTTTTTTTGTCCTTCTCTTTCATATATACGCCGTAAACACCTGAATATTTCATATCATTGATGTCTTTTAGCTTTTTTTTCGTGATATCATCTTTTAAAATGAGTGGTTTCTTCGTTTCTGTCAGCTGGCTCTTCAATTCATCTTCTTCCATCTCAAGTATAGAAGCGGTTTGCTTTAAGTGAGGGAGGTCATATTGCAGGAAAGGAAATATGATGACCGCAGGCTCTTCTTTTGTGAGAAGTGCCTCGCCGTTTCGATCTAAAAATTCACCGCGTCCGTCTGAAATGACTACTTCTTCTGTCCGCTGCCTGACACTTTCTTGGATCAAATTAATATCCAGCTTTGAAAAAGATTCTGTGAAAAACAACTGAATTTCCGCTAGTCTAAATAGGAGACCGAGCAATAAGATAAAAATAATGACACCTGTCCATTGGATTCTTCTTGTTTTCAGCATAAAAACACCTCGTCCCTATTGTGGACGAGGTGTTTATCGTATAAACGTAATTATGAAATTTTTACAATTTGGACGAACATTTCTCCGCCAGGTGTTTGAACCGTGACTTTGTCGTCTACTTGTTTGCCTAAAAGGCTTTTTGCAATTGGTGAATCGTTTGAAATTTTGCCTTCAAACGGATCAGCTTCTGCACTTCCTACAATCGTATAAGACTCTTCTTCACCGTCCGGTAATTCAACGAATGTCACCGTTTTACCGAGTGAAACAATATTTGAGTTACCTTCATCTTCAATAATTTTGGCATTACGAATCATATTATCAAGCGTTGTAATACGACCTTCTACAAACGCTTGCTCTTCTTTAGCAGAATCATATTCCGAGTTTTCAGAGAGGTCTCCAAAACTTCTAGCGATTTTAATACGCTCTACAACCTCTTTACGTTTAACCGTTTTCAAATATTCAAGCTCTTCTTCTAATTTGCGCTTTCCTTCTTCTGTCATTGGAAATACTTTCTCTTGTGCCATGAATCATTCACTCCTTCTATTAATCCTCATCATACAAGCTTTCTGCATGTGAGTGACGACTGAAATATACAAGAATGAGGACATATTCCGGCCCTCATTCCTTCTGTCCCATATTCGTAAAAGTCCATCTTACATGGCGTCCCTTTTAGATGCAACTATTATGCCTTTTTATTAGGCAGGAACAGCAGCGGTCTCATGATGATATATTATCTTCATCGCACAAACTGTGGAAAGGCACAGGAAGCTCCTGTACCTCGTTCGGCCATTTCGATCATATGTAGAAGAATAGCTTATCCATTCTCCATCTTCCAATACATAATATGGTCAGTGTACGATATGTCTATGCTATATTATTACAAAATTGCATTTTGATCAAGAATTGTTTGAAAATTTGTGATGATTTGTTTGTCGTTTTTTTAATATACTTTTACAAATCAGGAATAACTGAAACTTTCAGCATCCCATCGTGATTTTCCTGTCTCCATTTCGCAGCATTGTTTTCCTATCATATCAAATCTTTTATTCAGAGGACTGCTTCTTACAATGCTCACCGATGATTTCGGACTAGCCATTACTAAAGTATTGACTACAAGAGCAGGATGTTGAAAAGACCTTTACGTCGTAAAGGTCTTTGTTCTTCTCCACCATTTACTCTCCGCGGTTTTGAAGAATCGTTTGAATTTTTGTGACCATGAGGTCAATGGCCACATGGTTTTGTCCACCTTCTGGAATGATGATATCCGCGTATCGTTTTGACGGTTCAATGAATTGATTGTGCATCGGTCTGACGACAGATACATATTGTTCAATCACGGAATCAATCGATCTGCCTCTTTCTTTCGTATCACGTAAAATACGGCGAATGATCCGAAGATCTGCATCTGTATCCACATACAGTTTAATATCCATTAAGTTTCTTAGACGTTCGTTTTCAAGGGCGAAGATTCCTTCAACGATGATGACATCCTTTGGTTCAACATGTACCGTCTCTTCTGAACGTGTGTTTAGTTTAAAATCATAAATTGGTTTTTCAATGGACTCGTACTTTAGCAGCGCTTCTACATGCTCAATCATCAGGTCATTGTCAAATGCAAGCGGATGATCATAGTTTGTCAGCAGGCGCTCTTCAAAGGGCATATGACTTTGATTTTTATAATATAAATCTTGCTGAAGCATGAGGATTGAATGTCCTTTAAATTTTTCGTAAATGGAATTGGTGACGCTCGTTTTACCTGAACCCGAGCCGCCAGCGATTCCAATCACCACTGGTTTTTTCCCCATGTGCCGGTTATTTCCCCTTTCTCATCATGTTGCTAGGGTATACTTTTTGATCAAGCTTAAATTTCACAATTTGCAGTGGATGACGAGCGGCATCGAGTTCGTTCCCTTTTTCGTCCCAAATCGTCTCAATCTTGCATGTGAAATTTTCAATTTCTGGACCGAAAAATTCAACTTCGTCGCCAGCTTTAAAGAAATTACGCTGCTGTAATGTGACAATTTGTTCTTGTTCATCATAATGAAGTACAAGACCGACGAAATCAAAGGTCGTTTTCTTTCCGTGAATGCCAAACATTTGTTCATCCGTTCCTGGTACACCTTCAAAAAAGGCAGGAGCCGTGTCACGGTTGGCACATTTGTCTAATTCATCGAGCCATTCTTGTTGAATGACGAAATTGTCTGGATCCGCACAGTAAGCATCAATGACTTTACGATAGACACTGACAACTGTTGCTACATAATGAATGGACTTCATTCGTCCTTCGATCTTTAAGCTATCAATTCCCATTTCGATCATTTGCGGTATGGATTCGATGAGTTTTAAATCTTTTGGACTCATCGCAAATGGTGCGTCTTCTTCACCGAATAAAGGCGCTTCCTCAGAGCCTTCTAGTTTATAAAGATCATAATCCCAGCGGCAAGATTGGCAGCAGCCTCCGCGGTTTGAATCTCTCGCTGTCATATGGTTACTGAGCACGCAGCGGCCAGAATAAGCAATACACATCGCCCCGTGAATGAACGTTTCAATTTCAATATCCACTTTTTCTTTCATTTCTTTAATCTCTAGGGCGCTTGTTTCACGTGCAAGGACCACACGCTCAAGCCCCTCTTCCTTCCAAAACTGCACCGCTTTCCAATTCGAAAGAGACTGCTGTGTGCTCAAGTGAACTTCAAGCTTTGGAGCTACTCGTTTGCATGTTTCAATGATGAGTGGATCAGCGACAATAATTCCCGCTACACCGGCTCCTTCAATCCCTTGAAGATATTCTTCCAGCCCGTCCATGTTTTCGTTGTGGGCGAAAATATTCGTTGTCACATAAATGCGAGCACCGTATTTGTTCGCAAATGCGACACCTTCTGCCATTTCTTCGATTGAAAAGTTATCTGCATTTGAACGAAGTCCAAATTCTTTCCCACCAATAAAAACAGCGTCTGCTCCATAATGCACAGCAATTTTTAGTTTTTCTAAGTTACCTGCTGGCGCTAGCAGTTCTGGTTTTTTTGTAATGACACGTTTTCCATCGATCACTTCAGAAATTCCATCTTTTAAAAGTGCCATTTCCTCTGCCTCCTTTTATCTTAATAAACCGTTTCTTTAAAGAAGAACCCTGTATCGATTGAACGATTGACAGGCTGGATCTCTTCAATACGCTCCACCCATTCATCTTTCTGATCTTCATAGGCTTCCTTATCAGTCACTAGTAAATCAATGGCTTTTCGATAGAGGGATGTCACCTCTGTCATATAAGAAAGTGACTTTAAAATTCCGTCAATTTTAAATGAGTCAATGCCTGCGTCAACAAATTCTTCTAATTCATCAATCATACATACATCATTTGGACTCATAATGTGTGTGCCATTTTCATCCTCAAAAATAGGATATTTGTTTTGACGCTCCTGGTCGTGAAGGAATAGACCTTCTTCCATATTTCTGCCTTCCACGTCCATTTGTTTGCCTTGATATTCAAAATAGTTGCCAACAAGTGTCCGTTTGGATTGGAACATACAGGTCATGCCGTGGACTTGAATTTCAATCTCCACTTCGGCGTTTTCTTTGATATCAATCACGCTATCCATATTGAGTTCTTTGGCAAGAACAGCACGTGTTGCGCCTTTTCTGCCCCAGTAGTTACAAGTGTAATAGTTTGTCCCAGTTGTTTCTGTACTCCAGTGCAGATTCAAGTTGACACCTGTTTCTTTTGCGGCCATGATCACGGCCGGATCTCCAAAAACGACACCATCCACGTTTAACCCATCGAGAAAGGTTAAATAATCTCCAAGCAGTGCCACACGGTCATTATGAAAAATCGCATTCATGGCGACATATACTTTTTTGTGATGTGCATGTGCAAGTCGAACCGTTTGTTTCACATCTTCTCTTGAAAACTCACCTGCAAGACGGATTCCATATGTTTGTTCACCTATTAAAAATGCGTCAGCACCCGCTTCAATGAGCGGCAGTACATCCGACACCTTGCTTGGCGTCACAAGCAATTCTGGTTTTTTCATGATTGGTCACCTCTTTTTGTACTAATAGCGATCCCATCTCCAACCGGAATGATACACGTTTGGTAGTCAGGATTTGACATCAGCCATTGATTGTATCGATCAATTTTGCCTATTAATTGTTTTTTTCGTTTATCTTCAATTTCTTCTTCATAATTTGTCGCAACTAAGCCTTTAAATAATACGTTGTCTGTAATAATCATTCCGTCATCGGACAGCATCGGTTCAAACAGCTCAAAAAAGCGTTGATACTGACCTTTTGCCGCATCAATGAAGATCACATCATAGGGCGCCATCGTCTGAACCGTTTTAGCTGATTCGATCGCATCGCCAAAAAACACGTGAATTCTATCTTTGAAATGCAATTCTTCAATATTCCGTGTCGCTTCCTCATAACGTTTCGCATTTCGCTCAATCGTATAGATTTCAGCATCTGGCAGAGCTTCTGCCATTCGAATCGCTGAATAGCCAATCGCTGTCCCAACCTCAAGAATCTTCTTCGGTTTTTTCAAAGAAAGCAGCTGCAATAACAGTTCAATGCTCACCTTTTCCATGATTGGCACATGATGCTCTTTCGCATACTCCTCTAATTGAGCGATGGCATCAGGACTCGGCTCAATTAAATCTTCAATATAATCATTTATTTGATCATCTTCGATTGTCATTATATGTCTAGCTCCTTCATGACCTGAAAAAGAAGAGTCCTGCCTGCTGCAGCTCTCTTTCTCGTCAATCTTTCGTTCATCTAAGTAAAAACAACCCGATATATTTTACCACAAAGATGTGGTAATTGCGAACCTATAAAATGGATATAACAACGAAAAAAACTGCAGGCAATTTCACCATTGTCTACAGTCTTTTTCCTTTCACATGAGCGCTAGTTGCTGCCTGTGATGTATTTCGCTTTCGCTTTGTTGTGCTCATTTAACGTTTTCGTAAAGACGACTTCCCCATTTTTCTTTGCTAGGAAGTAAACAAAATCTGTTTTCTCTGGATGGAGTGCTGCTTTCCAAGAAGATTCTCCAGCATTGGCAATAGGTCCAGGCGGCAGTCCTTTGTTGGTATACGTATTATAAGGTGATTTCACTTTTAAATCTTTGTAATAAACACGGGACTTATGCTCGCCAAGCGCATAAAGAACGGTTGGATCTGTTTGAAGCGGCATGTCCTTTTTCAACCGGTTATAAAACACACTTGAGATTTTTGACCGGTCTGTTTTTTCGGTTGCTTCCATTTCTATCAGGGATGCCATCGTTAGGACATCATGGATGGACATCTTTCTCTTTTTCATGTCCTTTTCATACGTTTTCACATATTGATCTGTTTGTTTAATCATCGTGTCAATGATGGTTTCAAGTGATTCATCCTCACGATAAAACGGATACGTCGCCGGGAATAAATATCCCTCTAACGGATGCTTGACCTGTTTCCCGTTCACTTGTGATGTCACCGTTTTCGGGTATTTTTTCATCAATTTTTTAATAAAGGCTGGATCATCCAGCTTCGCTTCAACTTCCTTCGCTGAAAAATTCGTCTGGTTTGCGATAATAGTTGCAATATCAGACAACTGTTTCCCTTCAGGTATCACAAGCTGAAATGCGTAATCTGTCCCGCCAGATGTCAGCTTTTGAATTAGCTGATCCGCATCCATTGTTTGTTTGAGATGAAAATAGCCCGCTTTAAAGCCTGACGCTTTTTTGTACTTTGCATAGTAAGTGAAAATCGTGTCATTTGAAATCAGCTCATTTTCTTTTAAAATGCTCGCAATTCCGCTGACAGATGTCCCATTTGGAATATGAATATTAATGGTTTGTTTGCTTTTTTGATCGACCGGCCCGAGTGCTGATTTTACATATAAAAAACCTGATAATGCTGCAATGATGATCACAGCAAGTACAGATAACAGGACGATCCCCATTTTTCGTTTAAAAAATGGTCGTTTCTTTTGTTCTGAAAACATGCATGGCCCTCCTCACATCTAGCTTTTATAGTACATGATTCGACGGAGTTCGGCAATTACTTGCTCATGCATGTCATGACAGAACTTGCCATAGTGTGGCTAAACCGACACCGCCTCCACTGCCAATTGCAGCCATGACATAACTTCCATTCGGTAAGGCGCGGGCTTCGTAAAACAGTCTCACCATCATAGCAGCTCCCGAGGCGCTATATGGATGCCCAAGACAATGCGCACCGCCTCTTTTATTGATACGGTCATAAGGAATACCTAGTGTCCGGGCAATGAGCACTACTTTGAGCGCAAACGCTTCATTGATTTCAAAAAGTGCAACATCTTCTATCTTCACTTGTTCTTTATGTAAAAGTTTCTTGATTGCATCAATTGGTGAAGCAGCAGGATAATGCGGGTCCATAGCGGTCACGGCACTCCCGATATACCGCAGCATAGGGCTGAAGCCTTTTGCCTCCGCTTCCGCTCTTTCCATCACAACGACGGCAGCTGCACCATCTGCTTCTTTACAGCTATTGGTCACAGTCACAGTACCTTTGCCTGGTAAAAAGACAGGTTTTGCCCGCTTTATCAAGCTTGCAATCGGTCTTATTTTAGCTGCCGCTTCATCTGTACTCATCCCGCCAATCGGAACAATTTCTTCTGAATACGTTCCTTGCTTGAATGCGGTTATACTTCGTTCCCAGCTTAAAAGTGCATAGTCATCTTGCTCTTGTCTCGCAACTGAAAATCTCGACGCCGTCAGCTCTGCCGCTTCCCCCATATGAGGGTCCCCTATCCACTCTGGAGAAAAGCGGGCCCTTTCTTTCATTGGTGACCGAGAAATGCTTTCCGTTCCACCAGCGATATACATTGATCCCTCCCCCGACTGAATCATGATACACGCCGTTCTAATGGCTTCAAGACCGGAAGCACACTGCCTATCAATGGTCATACCCGGAATATGTAATGAAAGCCCTGCTTCTAACGAGGACAGACGGGCAATGTTGCCACCACCCCCGACGACATTGCCTAAAATGATGTCATCTGGCTTGGTCACGTTTGAAAAATGCTGGATCAAGGGCGCAGCTAGATGCTCTGGCCGGTAATCCTTCAACATTCCATTTTTCTCACCGAAGGGCGTCCGCTTCGCTTGTACGATCACGGCTTGCATGATAATTGTTCCTCCGCCCACTTTTTCATACTGGCACGAGCGATTTTCCCTCCTGATGTTTCGATCATTTTGTCCGTGACGAGCCATTTTTTTGGTACTTTGTATGCCGCTAATGTTTCTTTTACAGCTTGCCGAATGAGTTTTGTTTGCTGTACATTCTCAATAATGGCAACAGGGATTTCGCCCCAATATGGATCAGGAAGTCCAATCACGATTGACCGATTCACCTCTGGCTGTTCATTCAGCACACGCTCAATTTCCTCTGGAAAAATATTCAGTCCCCCATAGACAATCATGCCATTCTCGCGGCCGCTCATATACAAGTAACCATCTTCGTCGAGCCACCCCATGTCATATACGGTCAGCCACTCTTCGGGCGGCTTTTCATCTTGTAAATAGCCTGAAAAAGACATTGGGCTTTTCACATAAATTCTCCCTATTTCATTTGGCTGGCAAACGGTTTGATCTGCCCTCCTGACTTCAACCTGAATAGAAGGAAAAGGCTTTCCGACAGAAGTAGGCTTTTGCAAAAAGTCATCTGAAGATAAATAGGAGACAAAACTCAATTCTGATGTTCCATAAAAATCAAAAAATGTGATGTGGGGATTGCGATTGACGAGCTGTTTTTTTGAAGAGTTTCCCCAATCTGCACCAGACGACAGGACAAGAAGCGGATTCTTTCCGAAAGCATCCATTTGCAGTAACGATTCTGTCATGGTCGGAACCGTATAAATAGCCGTGATGTCTCCTTTCTCTAAGGTTTTCTTTGCTTTCTCTGGCACAAATTTTTCTAACAATGTCACAGTGCCACCGAAATAAAGTGTGCTGATCGCACCGTATAAAAAATGAGAGGATAAAAGTGTGCCCAAAATCAGCACATGATCTTTATGTGTGATCCCAAAGATGGAAGCTGTCATGCGAAAGCTCTCAATCCATGACTGCTGGCGTCTTATAAAGGCTTTGGGTGATCCCGTTGATCCTGAAGTAAATCCCATATAAAAAGCAGGATCTTCCTCCGGTTCACTTTTGTTCGATTGAACGTTTATGCTGATGCTGATTCTTTCTTTCCATTCAGATAAAGAGAGCACTGGCATATCCAGCTTGTACTTTTCAACCCTTTTGATATATCGATCTTCCACAATGACAAGGTCCGCTTCGCTTAATAAGAGCCTTTCCGCGCATTCCTTGTCACTCCACCGCGGATCAAGAGGCACCGCTGTCCATCCTGCAGAAGCTGCGCCAGCAAATAGTTGGAGAAACGGAACACCATTTGATACTAAAAAAGCGACTCTTTTTTGCTGATGAGGCGTTTCTTTTAACCATTGTGCAGATGACTTCACACGCTCATGCCATTCTTCATAAGTGATCTGCTCTTTTTCATCTATGATCGCCATCTGATCTGGCTTCACTTTTGCATGAGCTACATAGCTTTCCGTTATTCTCATCAAACTGCTCGCCTCCCTCTATGTAAGTCCCTTTTTCGATATGACATCGCTTGAATGAATTTCACCGTGAAGACGGCACATATCCCTGCTTTGATCAGATCACCCGGTAAATAAATGACGCTGAACAGAGCTGCTTGCGTGATCTTTATATGCATCATCATGGCTTGAAAGGGAATTCCGCCTATATATAATATCCCGATACTGCATACCGCATAGATTAAAAATAGGCGTAAGGCCGTCACTTTCTTCAGCCGGTTCAGCCACAGGCTGATCATAAAGGCAGCCACTGGATAAGCAAGTAAAAAACCACCGCTTGGCCCAAAAAAGACCCCTATTCCGCCTCTCCCTCCAGATAAAAGAGGTGCGCCTGCTGCCACTATTAGAAGAAACAGAAGTAAACTAATCAGCGCTTGCTTTGGTTTTAACAGCCCTCCAGCAAGCAAAAGACCTGCGGTTTGTAAGGTGATTGGTACAGGTGTAAACGCAAGAAAAATAGGCGGAATCAATCCTAACATCCCAATAACTGCTGTCATGAATGCCATTTGCATCATATCGTGAATTTTCAATTTTCATACCCCTCACTCGATGTTTTTGATAAAAATAGCGTAAAAGGTCGAGTAATATATGTCAACTAAATTTCGATAATAGTTTACATATAGAATGTAAAAAAAGACCTGTGAAGAAAGATCACAGAGATCATGTTCACAGGCCTTTTATTCGTTCTATTCTTCTTCGTCTTCTTGATCTAAGAACGTATTTAACGTTTCTTCAATCATGTCCCACTCTTCATCCGTTTCAATTGGCTCTAATTCGCCATCTTCACCGTCTTCGTTTGGTGTGAAGCTTGATGCATGAATTTCAATTTCTTCGTTATCTTGTTCAGAAATTGGGTAGTAAAGAACATATGATTTGTTAAAATGGTCGCTTTCAAAAGTAAATAGTACTTCGCAAAGCTGCTCATTTCCATTATCATCAACGATTGTAATTTGCTTTTCTCCGTGTTCCATTTGATTCACCTCATTTTAATTTAAGCTGTCTAAGTATCCTTGAAGGATCATAACAGCCGCCATTTTATCAATGACTTTTTTACGCTTTTGTCTGCTCACATCTGCAGAGATGAGCATTTTTTCTGCTGCCATCGTTGACAGACGCTCGTCCCAAAGCACAACAGGAACATTGTACGTGTTTTCTAACACTTTCGCAAATGATTGGCTGGCCTCGCCTCTTGGACCGACCGTACCGTTCATATTTTTTGGAAAACCAAGTACAATTTTATCCGTTCCATATTGCGTGACGATCTCAGACAGGCGGCTGAGACCAAAGTCTCCGCCTGCTTCATCAATTTTAATGGTTTCAATCCCTTGAGCTGTCCATCCCATTTCATCACTGATTGCCACACCAAGGGTTTTCGTGCCTAAATCTAAGCCTAAAATTCTCATGTTTTACGCCTCTTTATGTGTCTCTAAGTACGATTTAACCAATTCCTCAATTAATTCGTCTCGTTCTAGTTTACGAATTAGGTTGCGTGCATCCTGATGTCTTGGAATATAAGCAGGGTCGCCTGACAGCAAGTATCCGACAATTTGATTGATCGGGTTGTATCCTTTTTCTTGGAGTGCGTCATAAACTGTTATGAGCACTTCATTCACATTGGTTTCAGCTGAATCATCAGAGAAGTTAAACTTCATTGTCTTATCAAATGAACTCACTGCTTCTTGCACCTCTCTTCCAACATTCTACTAGCAAGCTTTTTTCTAACCGCTCATCTAATACCATTATTCTACACTACATTGACTGATTATAAAACGGATTTGACAGATTCTTCGACAGTTGCCAGTGCTTCTTCAAGCTTTTCTGGCTGTTTACCGCCTGCTTGTGCCATATCTGGGCGTCCGCCTCCGCCTCCGCCGCAAATTTCAGCTGCCTGCTTCACAAGTTTTCCTGCATGAAGACCTTTTTCAATGACGTCTTTCGTCACACCGGCTGAAATGTTGACTTTTCCATTTTGAACGGCACCAAGTACGATGACAGCTGAACCTAATTTCGCTTTTAAGTCATCAACCATCGTTCTTAAATGGTTCATATCTTTGGCGTTTACTTTTTCAGTTAACACGTTCACTCCGCCAACTTCGATGACTTTTTCTAAAATAGAGCCAGCTTCTGCTTGACTTAATTTCGCAAGAAGTGATTCATTTTCTCTTTGAACTTCTTTTAAATCAGCCTGCAAGGAAGCAATGCGTTTTGGTACATCTTTTGTATTTGATTTCAGTTCATTAGCTGCCTTTTCTAAAATCGCAAGCTGATCATTTAATTCTTCATAAGCACCTTTACCTGTTACAGCCTCAATACGGCGTGTTCCAGCACCAATACCCGATTCAGATGCAATTTTAAACAATCCGATCTCCGCAGTGTTTTGAACGTGACAGCCTCCGCATAACTCGATGCTGTAATCACCCACTTGCACCACACGGACAATATCGCCATACTTCTCGCCAAACAGCGCCATTGCGCCCATTTCTTTTGCTTCAGCAATTGGTTTCAGGTCAATGGCAACCGAAATGCCTTCCCAAATCTTTTCGTTGACGATTTTTTCAATTTGTGACAATTCTTCTTTTGTTACTTGTCCAAAGTGAGAAAAGTCAAAGCGAAGTCTGTTTTCATTCACAAGTGAACCCGCTTGGTTAACGTGGCTGCCCAATACATCTTTTAGCGCTTGGTGCAAAAGATGTGTCGCTGTGTGATTTTTCACAATGCCTTTTCGAAGTGCTGATTCGACTTCTGCAGTGACTTCAATGTCTTTTTGAACTGTACCACTTACGACGACTCCTTCGTGGACATGCTGGCCGTTTGGCGCCTTTTTCACATCTTTGATATCAATAATCGCTTTGGCACTTT
This sequence comes from Bacillus sp. FSL R5-0397, assembly GCF_038593395.1. NCBI lineage: Bacteria > Bacillati > Bacillota > Bacilli > Caryophanales > Bacillaceae > Bacillus > Bacillus sp. FSL R5-0397. Next base: position 2,368,102 of record NZ_CP151992.1, read on the forward strand.
TTAACGTTCCTTTATCCGCCACTTGTCCGCCGCTTTCCGCATAGAAAGGTGTTTCATCTAATAAAATTTGCACCGTTTCCCCTTCGTGAGCTTCTGTGACAATTTCACCGTTTTGAAGCAATTCGATAATACGAGCATCTGCAGTTAAATTTTCATAGCCCACAAACGTACTTTCTGCTTTAATATCGCCTAAAGCCCCGCCTTGAACCTGCATACTGCCTACATCTTGTCTGGCATTTCTTGCACGTTCACGCTGCTTCTCCATTTCTAGCTGGAAGCCTTCACGATCAACTGTCATGTTCTCATCTTCTGCATATTCTTCTGTAAGTTCGACCGGGAATCCATATGTGTCATAAAGCTTAAATACATCTTGACCGGAAATTTGTGAGCTGCCATTGTCTCGTTCTTTTTTGATCACTTCTGATAAAATGGCTAACCCTTCATTCAGTGTCTCATGGAAACGCTCTTCTTCATTTTTGATCACTTTTGCAATAAATTCTTCTTTTGCTTGAACATCTGGATAGAAATCCTTCATGATCTCCGCAACAACTGGAACTAGGTCATACATAAATGGACGGTGGATATGGATCGTTTTTGCATAACGCACAGCACGGCGCAGCAAACGTCTTAACACATAACCTCGGCCTTCATTAGAAGGAAGTGCTCCGTCACTGACGGCAAAGGCAACAGTACGAATATGGTCAGCAATGACTTTAAATGCTGTGTCTTTTTCTTTTGACTCCCCATAGCTTTCTCCAGAAATCGTTTCTACTGCACGAATAATCGGCATGAACAGGTCTGTATCAAAGTTCGTCGGTACGTTTTGAATAACAGAGACCATACGCTCAAGACCCATTCCTGTATCAATGTTTTTCTTCGGAAGCGGTGTGTATGTACCATCTGGATTATGGTTAAATTCAGAAAAAACAAGATTCCATACTTCTAGATAACGTTCATTTTCTCCGCCTGGATATAATTCAGGGTCGTTCATGTCGTTGCCATATGCTTCGCCGCGATCATAGAAAATTTCTGTATTCGGACCACTTGGCCCCTCGCCAATATCCCAGAAGTTGCCCTCTAGACGAATAATTCGTTCTTCAGGGACACCAATTTTATCTCTCCAAAGAACATACGCTTCTTCATCCTCTGGATGTACCGTTACAGATAACAGATTCGGATCAAAGCCAATCCACTCGTCACTTGTGAGGAATTCCCAAGCCCATTCGATTGCCTCTTCTTTGAAATAGTCTCCAATAGAGAAGTTGCCCAGCATTTCAAAAAACGTATGATGGCGTGCTGTTTTCCCTACATTTTCAATGTCATTTGTACGAATTGATTTTTGTGCGTTGCAAATACGCGGATTCTCAGGCACGACGCGGCCATCGAAGTATTTCTTTAATGTTGCCACCCCGCTGTTAATCCATAAAAGTGTTGGATCGTCATGCGGTACGAGGGACGCACTCGGTTCGACAGCATGTCCTTTTTCTTTAAAAAAATCTAAAAACATTTGACGTACTTGAGCTGAAGTTAAAGTTTTCATCATAAATCCTCCCTTTTTTATTCCTCAATCTTCACACAAACGAAAAAACATCCCGCCCTATGCAAGCAAAAAACTACTTACACAGGGACGAGATGCTCTCGCGGTACCACCCTGATTATAGACATATGCGTCTATCACCTTCACATCCGATAACGCCGGAAGAGAGCGGCAGTGTTTATCTGCACTCGGGACTAGCTTCCGTTAAAGGTCTGATAAGGCTTTTCTCAGCAAACAAAGCCTCTCTCTGCAACAGCTTTTTAACGTACTCGGGTCCGTCATTGAATTCAATATGTATGAATCGAAATTATTATAGACAACTCGGCTCGTCTTGTCAATGAACGCTTCGTCTCATGTGAATATATTGCACAATGATGACCCTCATAATGGCTGCGGACGGCACGGCTAAAATCATTCCAATCAAGCCAAACAGCTCACCTCCAGCGAGTAACACCAGCATGATTACGACAGGATGCATATGCAGGCTTCTCCCGACAATGATCGGACTCAGTACATTGCTTTCTAAAAATTGAAGCACAGCTACTGTAATTAGCACAATGATCACTGACTTCACTGAGATGGTAAAAGCGATAAAGACAGCTGGAATCGCTCCAATAATCGGGCCAAAATACGGAATGACATTCGTTGCACCGATTAACATACCTAGTACAAGCGGATATGGAATATGAAACAGCCAAAGGACAATGGCAGCAGCTCCCCCAATTAAAGAACAGACAAGCAATTGCCCTCTAATATAATCCCCAAGTGAGTCATCCACTGCTTTCACAAAGGCATGTCCCCTTTTTCGGAAGCTTGGCGGGGTTAAATACCATGCTGCCCGCTTCATCGTGTTCATATCTTTCACCATATAAAAGACAAGAAAAGGAATAAGTGCAGCAACTAAGGCGTAATCAAGCAGTACTTTACAGCTAAGAATCATCCGCTCTGCCCCATTTGCGGCATACGTCTCAGATTGGACAATAAAACGATCCAGTCGTTCATGTAGTCCATCAGGCCAGTGGCTTGTATGACGATGAACATGCGATAAAGCACCATTATACGTTTCGGCAAGCATGGGAATTTGCTCCGACAATTCATTTAACTGAGCGATTAAAACCGGTGCCCCTTTATACACAGCCAAACCAATGCCGCCAAAAAACAGCACATATATCAATAAGAGACTGACCGTCCTTGGCAAACCTCGCTTATGTAGTCTTTCAACAATGGGATAAAGAAGATAAGAAATAAAAATAGCGATAAGAAGCGGGATCAAAACCGCTTTGAGCAATAAAAAAATAGGCATCCATAACTCGTCGAGCTGAACCAAAATGAGTAAAGACGCAAGGACAAGCAGTACACCTGCAGCATACATTAGAAACTCGATCGGACGTTTCTTCACCTTTTTCACCTCTCTTCTTATTGTTTAACCAACTTCTGCAATTATCCATGTAAATAAAATTTGTCCTAACTTTGTTAAAAATGAATACACATGAAACATACGGCTCCATCCAAAGTCACTGTTTGCTGTAAAATCTCGTTAGAAAATATTCCATTATTTTCTTATTTCCGCCTCATTTATGCTAGAATCCACTTTAGCTCAATCATTAGAAGAGGAGGTTCTTCATGATCACATTCGAAGAAGTCAACAAGCATTACGGCCAGTTCCATGTACTTAAGGACATTAACCTACATATTCAAAAAGGTGAGGTTGTTGTGATCATCGGTCCTTCAGGGTCTGGAAAAAGCACGATGCTCAGATGTATCAATCGTCTTGAAAGCATTGATGAAGGAAAAGTCCTTGTCAATCAAGTGTCTGTTCAGCATCCGAAAACCAACATCAATCTCATCAGGCAAAATATCGGGATGGTGTTTCAGCACTTCCATCTTTATCCGCATAAGACGGTGCTAGAAAACATTATGCTTGCGCCGATGAAGGTTAAAAAAGTGAGCAAAGAAGAAGCAAAGGAAACAGCTGAATTTTATTTAAATAAAGTTGGCATTCCTGAAAAAGCAGACACCTACCCTTCTAGACTCTCAGGAGGACAGCAACAGCGTGTGGCAATCGCAAGGGGACTTGCAATGAAACCTGAGGTCATGCTTTTCGATGAACCAACATCAGCTCTTGATCCAGAGATGATCGGTGAGGTGCTAGATGTGATGAAACAGCTGGCAAGGGAAGGAATGACAATGGTCGTTGTCACGCACGAGATGGGGTTTGCCCGTGAAGTCGCGGACCGTATTGTGTTTATTGATGAAGGAAGAATTCTTGAAGAATCTACACCAGCTGCCTTTTATGAAAAACCGCGCGAGAAACGCGCTCAGCTCTTTTTAAGCCGTATTTTAAATCACTAGGGGGAATGAATTTGATGAAAAAAATGAAACGTTTTGGCCTATTACTGTTGATGACTTGCTGTATGATCGCTCTCGCTGCTTGCGGATCTGCCGAGAAAGGCTCAACCGATGCAAAACAAGGTAGCTCATTAGAAGCCATTAAGAAAGACAAAAAAATCGTTTTCGGTGTGAAAAACGATACTCGTTTATTCGGTCTAAAAAATCCTAGTAGCGGGGATATTGAAGGGTTTGATATTGATATCGCAAAAGCGATCACTAAAGAAATGCTCGGTGATGAAGGAAAAGCAGAATTTAAAGAAGTAACATCTAAAACAAGGATTCCTTTACTGCAAAAAGGAGATATTCATGCCATTGTTGCCACAATGACGATTACAGAAGAGCGTAAAAAAGAGGTCAATTTCTCAGATGTTTACTTTGAAGCAGGACAATCACTGCTTGTGAAAAAAGGCAGCGACATTCAATCGATTGATGATCTTAAAAAAGGTACGAAGGTGCTTGCAGTGAAAGGGTCCACTTCTTCTCAAAACATTCGCGAAAAAGCACCAGAAGCATCCGTTTTAGAATTTGAAAATTACCAAGAAGCCTTTACAGCCTTAAAATCAAATCAAGGGCAAGTTCTGACAACTGATAATGCAATTTTATTTGGCATGGCAGACGAAGATTCAAATTATGAAGTCGTTGGCGGAACATTTACCGATGAGCCTTATGGTATCGCTGTGAAAAAAGGCGATGAAGAATTGACAGAAGCCATTAATAAAGCGTTAAAGGCCTTAAAAGATAATGGAGAGTATGACAAAATTCATAAAAAATGGATCAAAGAATAATCAATTGACTCGATCAATCTCAACACCCTCAGGAGAGCCGCTTGCCGGCTCCTCTGTTGATTAGGAAGGAAGTGAACTGATTGCTGCGGTTTTCCATTTTAACTGAGAACTTCCATCTTTATTTAGAAGGGTTTAAATATACGATTGGTGCAAGTGTCATTGCGTTGATTGGAAGCTTTTTCATCGGTACACTCATTGCCATTATGAGAATTGCGCCACTAAGACCGCTCAACTGGTTAGGGACGGCTTACGTGGAATTTATTCGCAATATTCCGTTATTATTGATCACCTTTGTGTTCTTTTTTGGTTTACCGGTACTTGGCATTGTGGCAGATGGCTTTACAGCAGGAACTATTGCCCTCTCCATTTATACGTCTGCTTTTATCGCTGAAGCCATTCGTGCAGGTATACAAGCTGTACCACTTGGCCAAATGGAAGCAGCTAGAGCTTCTGGTCTGTCATATGGCGGAACGATGCGATATATTATTCTGCCGCAGGCAATCAAAATTGTCATTCCACCACTTGGGAATCAATTTATCAACCTTGTGAAAAACTCGTCTATTTTAGGTGTCATTGCAGGGTTTGATCTGATGTACCAAGGAGACCTTATCGCTTCGAGAACGTTTGTGACATTTGATGTATACATCTTTGTTGCCATGTTCTATCTTCTATTGACCATTCCGCTTAGTCTAGGCGTTGGTTATTTAGAAAAAAGATTAGCCCGAAGCCACTAGAAAGGAGGAAACACAATGGATTTTATAGGTGCCTACCAGCCCGATCATCTCGCCTTTTTACTTGAAGGATTTGCTGTCACCTTAAAAGTGGCTTTTATCTCCATCATTTTAAGCTTTATCATCGGATTAGTCGTTGGCACATTGAGGTTCGCACAAATCCCTATTTTATCAAAGGTGCTTGCGGTCATTGTGGAAACCGTTCGGAATCTGCCGCTTTTGCTGATCATCTTTTTTACGTATTTCGCCCTGCCTGAAATCGGCATTAAGCTGAGCATTACAGCCTCTGCCATTGCGGCTTTAACCGTGTTTGAATCTGCCATGCTGTCAGAAATTATTCGCAGTGGATTAAAATCAATTGATAAAGGACAAATCGAAGCGGCCAGATCCTCTGGTTTAACCTATATTCAAACGTTAAAAATGATTATCATGCCACAGGCGTTACGCCGAATGGTCCCGCCGATTGTCAGTCAATTTATTTCTCTTTTAAAAGATACATCGCTTGCCGTTGTGATTGCCCTTCCAGAGTTATTGCATCACGCGCAGATTTTAAATGGTCAAAGCCAATCTTATTTACTTCCTATTTTCCTCTTGGCCGCCATGATGTATTTTGTTGTGAACTTCAGCTTGTCTATACTTGCACGGAGATTAGAGTACAGGCAGGCATAAAAAAAGGACATCCGCTCATAGTGGATGTCCCTTTTTGTTTAAAGCATTCGCATAACTCGTTTTCTCATCTTTTTCATATCCCGCTTAGATGGCATATCATATCGACTTGCAAAGTGATATGCGAGTGCACCTGCACCAAGCGTTAATAGTGAAGAAGTCATTTTGCCCATTCGAAATTCCCCCTTAACACTTATAGTTGAATTGAACGTTCATCGTCACTAAACAGGTCGTCTAAACTGCTTAGTGTACCGTCTTCCTCCACTTGGTGAGTAGATATTTTGCCTTTTGACAGTGTCAATTCAATAAAACAGCCCCAGCAATAATATTGATTGACCCCAATTTTTCCGATGTCTTTACATTTGCAATTTGGGCAAATGAGCATACTCAGCACCTCTTTACGTTCGGTTTAGAACAAGTGCTTCCTTTTGAACATCCATCAAGGTTCCGGCAGCATGCAGCTGCTTTCGAATCCCTGATAGCTCTGTAAAGAAGCCGTCCGAGAGTTCATATGCTACGATTGTGCCCGAATTTGTACAAAAGTATACATCTTCCAAAACACCTAATGTTTCACCATCTGGCGTATGGATCATTTTCTTTTTTAATTTCGAAAAGAAGAAGGATGGAGCGGAGGTATCTATCTCGATGCCCTTCTGGCAGCTCACATATAGACCTTTGTCTGTCAGTTTGTCGCCAGCTGAGAATGGAATGAAAGCACAGTCTTTCTTTTTCCCATCTAAAACATATCCCCCGCAGCTGCCGCCGGCTAAAAAGCAAATATCTTTGATCGCCCCAAGTGAATGAGACAGCTCGTCTGTATAGATCGTCAGTCCTTCAAGCTCTCGACATGTTCTCAAAATGTGATCAACCACCTTTTCGGAACAGTCTTATCGTGTGCGTTTCCTCTATGACTCATACGAAGAAATGGCTTCCATGAAGGAAGCCATTTACTCTTGCATAAAATCAAACGGGGTGATTCCCTCCATGCCAATATTGGCATCGTGTACGCTAAAAGGAAGTTCTTTTTGGAGGGCTGCTAGCTCAGCGTCCATGATTTCTTCCGTTTCAGTAAGACGCATGGTTAAAGACGTTTGTCTGAGGGAGTCTTCATTATTTTTCACGCCCCACTCTAATGCTGATTCCTCGCCGCACAAAATTAAAAACTTTTTACTTCGTGTAATGGCCGTGTAAAGCAAATTTCTTCGAAGCATTCGATAATAACTTCTCACGACTGGCAGCACCACGATTGGGAATTCACTGCCCTGAGATTTATGAATCGAGCAACAATAAGCGTGTGTAAATTGATGAAAATCTTTTTTCGTAAACGTGATTTCGTTTCCATCAAAGGAGATGACCGCCATATCTTCTTTTTCCGTGTTTTCTTTCGCATAAAAGATCGAGACAATTTCGCCAATATCTCCATTAAAAATGTTATTCTCCGGCTGATTGACAAGCTGAAGTACCTTATCACCTGTCCGGTAGACGACATCACCAAATGGAATCTCTCTTCCTTTTGGCTTTTTAGGATTCAAAATTTGCTGGAGCATTTTATTCAGTTCATTAATGCCTGCTTTTCCTTTATACATCGGGGCAAGCACTTGAATGTCCTTTGCTGAATAACCCTTTTGCGCAGCATTGCTGACCACTTTCTCGATGACTTCTTTCATTTGGTCACTAGAGCATTGAATAAAGGATCGATCCTTCGAGCGTGCAGTAATATCCTTTGGCAAAACACCATTTTTCATATCATGCGCAAGCTCAACAATTGTTGAACCGTCTGCCTGCCGGTAAATATCAGTTAGTGTCACTGCCGGTATAGCTTGTGACGCAAGCAGGTCTCTTAACACTTGACCAGGTCCGACAGATGGAAGTTGATGTTCGTCTCCAACCATAATGACTTGAATATGATCTGGGATCGCCTTAAACAAATGGTTCGCCAGCCAAATATCCAGCATACTCGATTCATCAATGATGACAAGCTTCCCTTCAATCGGCTGGTCTTCATCATGTGAGAAGCCTTCTGATCCATTCCAGCCTAGCAACCGGTGAATGGTCACAGCAGGAAGTCCAGTGGATTCTGTCATTCGTTTCGCAGCACGTCCAGTTGGTGCGGCAAGCACGAACGGAAATGCTTCATCTTTTTTATAATCACCCGGGTCAAGAGATACGCCGTGAAGATCGCTGTAAAGCTCGACAATCCCTTTAATGACCGTCGTTTTCCCTGTACCCGGTCCGCCTGTTAAAAGCAGCATTGGAGACATGAGTGCCTTTTGAATGGCTTCTTTTTGGGTTGGTGCATACTGGACACCAAGCCGTTCCTCCAGTTCACCGAGTGCAAGCAGAAATTCTGATTCAGGAAATTGATCTGCATATTCCGTTTGAGCGACAATTTTTTGAATGCGTTTTGCCACACTTTGCTCCGCATAAAAGAGCGACGGATGATAACAGCGCTCATCTTCAATAATCATGTCTTTCCCTTCACCAAGTGCAATGATCTGATTGGCAACGTCCATTTCAGTCACTTTGTAGTCATTGCCTGTTTGATTCAGTAGTTTACGGGTCTCGACGATCAGATCTTTCGTTTGTATGTACGTATGACCGTCCTGCAGGCTTGCTGTCTCAACGGTATACAAAAGGGCTGCACGAATGCGGTCTGGATCATTTCCAGATATCCCTGTTCTAGCGCCGAGTTCATCTGCTTTAATAAAGCCAATCCCCTCGACGTCTTTGACGAGCTGATAAGGGTTTTCTTCAATTTTCTGCAAGGTTTCACTCTCGTATACTTGGTAAATCTTCATGCTAAGCTGAGGACCAAAACCATATTGATTCAGGCTAATCATGATTTGCTCAAGCCCTTGATGCTCTTGAAGTGCGGCAGCCAGCTTATCTGCCTTCTTTTTTGACAGGCGAGGGACGTCATACAACACAGACGGATCACGCATAATTTGATGAAGCGTCTGATTGCCAAGCTTGCCGACGATTTCTTCCGCCGTCTTTTTTCCAATCCCTTCAAACAAGTCACTAGAGAGATAATGAATGATGCCTTGCTTTGTTGTAGGGACTTCCTTTTGAAAATGAGTGGCTTGAAACTGCTCGCCAAACTTCGGATGACTTGTGACCTTGCCATAGAAGGTGTAGGTTTCATCCTCATGAAGTGCTGGGAAGTACCCTGTGACAGATGCTGTCTTTTCCTCTAAATTCTCTGATGTTTCAATGACTTTTACTTTTAACACCGAGTATAAATTACTTTCGTTATGGAAAATAACGGCTTGAACCGTCCCTTTTAAAAACGGTTCATCTTCAAGCTTCATTTGATCTGGATGTTCCTGCACAGGTCTTCCCTCCTTCCGGTTATTCTGCCTCTTGAATCAGCTTTTGCGCATGCAATGCAAGCATATGATCAGGCTGCACGTCAATGGCTTTTCCTAGCATTTCAAGCGCTTCGTCCTTTTTCTCTAAATACGCATACGCAACGCCTGCATTATAAAAGGCGTCTGCATGCTGCGGATCTCGCGTAATCACTTCAGTAAAGACTGCGACCGCTTCCTCCAGCAGATGTTCATTCGCTAAGCACATGCCAAATTGAAATCTTGCTTCGTTGTCTTCTTCGTTTAGCTCAACTGCACGCTGAAGATAAGGCATCGCAAGCTTTGGCTGCTCTAATTTCATCAGTGTCTGCCCTAACATATAAAACAAATCACTGTTTTCCATTCCAGCTTGTAGCGCTTGCTCAAAATAGTCTTTCGCTTTCATAAAGTCTTCTTTCATCGTGTAAACATTTCCTGCTCCGTAATAGGCTGCAGCTGCTGTATGATCAAGTTCAATGGCTTTTTGAAAGAAGTTCAAAGCACGTTCAAATTCATGAACACTTGAAAGTAAATTCGCAAAGTTGATATATGGAACCGGGTCCTTTGGGCTTTCTTCAATGGCTTTCGTAAAAGCTTCAGCTGCCTGTTCGATGTTCCCTTGATTTAAAGCTTCAATACCGATTTCGTTATGATTCATTCGCTCTCTTCATCCTTTCATTAAAAAACCTCAACAGCGACGTTGAGGTTTTTAACACATGTTACACATACGACAGCTTTTGGCCATCTTTAAAGACATCGTCAATGGTCCCGCCGCCAAGACATTCTTCGCCATCATAAAAAACAACAGCTTGTCCTGGAGTGACAGCACGAACGGGTTCATCAAAGATCACCATTGCTTCCTGCTCACCTGTCATTTTGACTTTTACATGATGGTCTTCTTGACGGTATCGGAATTTCGCTGTGCATGTGAGTTCACCGTTTTCGCCGACAATATGAGGACGAGTCCAGCTGATGTTAACAGCTGAAATACTTTCAGAGTATAAAAGCGGATTGTGGAAGCCTTGTTCAACAAATAAGATATTTTTCTCTAAGTCCTTCCCAACAACGAACCACGGATCACCGCTTCCGCCAATGCCAAGTCCTTGGCGTTGACCGATCGTGTAATACATGAGTCCATCATGTTCACCTTTTACTTCTCCGTCCATTGTCTGCATCACACCGGGCTGTGCAGGCAAATATTGGCTAAGGAACGTTTTAAAGTTTCTTTCCCCAATAAAGCAGATGCCCGTAGAATCTTTTTTCGTTGCTGTTGCGAGCTCTGCTTCTTTTGCTAATTCACGCACTCTTTTTTTCTCTAAATCGCCGATTGGGAACAATACTTTTTCAAGCTGTTCTTGAGTCAGCTGATTCAAGAAATAAGTTTGGTCTTTGTTTGTATCAAGACCTCTTAGCATTTTCACTTCATCGCCGGTTCTGTCGACACGGGCATAGTGCCCTGTTGCCAAATAATCCGCTCCAAGCGACAATGCATGCTCAAGAAATGCTTTGAACTTAATTTCTTTATTACACATGACATCTGGATTCGGCGTTCTGCCTGCTTTATATTCATCAAGAAAATATTGAAACACTTTGTCCCAATACTGTTTCTCGAAATTCACTGCATAATATGGGATTCCAATCTGGTTACAAACACGAATGACATCCTCATAGTCCTCCGTTGCTGTACATACACCATTTTCATCTGTGTCATCCCAGTTTTTCATAAATATGCCGATCACATCATAGCCTTGCTCCTTTAGCATGAGCGCAGCAACTGATGAATCGACGCCTCCGGACATACCGACCACAACTCTTGTGTCTTCAGGTCTTTTTGTCATCTTCATCAACTCCAATTTCAATGAAACAACGTGCGCGTTTCGTTCTTCAGGTGCCTAGCTGTTTCATTTTTCACACACGAACAAAAGGGAGCATTTATTTGGCTAGGCGTTTCACGACAGCCGCTATCTTATGCGCCGCCTGCTTCACATGTTCCTCTTCATTTCCAAGACCGAAGCTTATTCTGACTGAGGATGTCAGCTCTTTTGCTTCTTCACCATACATGGCGCTTAATACGTGCGAAGGAAGGACAGATCCAGCCGTACATGCTGACCCGCTTGAAACAGCAATCCCTTCCATATCTAAGTTCACAAGTAACGATTCAATAGAAACGCCCGGGAAGTGAACATTTAAAATGTGCGGCAATGTCTCTTTCGGATGTCCATTGATAGAGAAATTGAGTGATTCCTCTTCGAATACTTGCAGCATCGCTTCTTTGAGCTTACCATAATGCACTGCTTTTTCTCTTCTATTTTGCTTTGTTAATTGAACTGCTTCTGCAAGTCCAATGATTCCCGCCACATTTTCAGTACCAGCACGGCGTTTTCTTTCTTGTTCTCCTCCGAATAACTGCGGTGAAAGTTTTACACGCTCATTGACGTATAAAAAGCCTGTTCCCATCGGGCCATTTAGTTTATGACCGGACGCAGATAAGAGGTCGATATGAAGTTCTGTGACATCAATTGATATTGTCCCAAATGCCTGTACAGCGTCTGTATGAAAATAAGCAGTGTGTTCGTGTAAAAGTTGACCAATTTCTTTAATTGGCTGGATCACACCCGTTTCATTATTGCCGTACATGATGGTCACAAGAATTGTATCGTCTCTTAGTGCTTGTTTTAATTGATCAAGATGAATCAATCCAGTGTGATCCACATCTAAATACGTCACATCAAAACCAAGCTTCTCTAAGCGTTCGCATGTATGCAGCACTGCATGATGCTCAGTTTTTGTTGTGATGATATGTTTTCCTTCATGCTGCCTTGCCATTGCCACACCTGTAATGGCCAAGTTGTCTGCCTCTGTTCCCCCGCTTGTGAGGATGATCTCCTGCGGCTTACAGTGTAATTCTCCTGCAATGACTTCCCTTGCTTCATCGAGCCACTTTCTTGCCTCGCGCCCATATGAATGAATACTAGAGGGATTGCCAAATATCTCTGTAAAGTAAGGCATCATCTTGTCCACAATCCGTTGATCCATCGGCGTTGTGGCTGCATGATCTAAATAGATACGTTCCATTTCCGGTACACCTCTGATCTAAATATAGAACATATACGCCTCTTGATCCTCGTCATCTTTATAGCTTGCCAAGTCTTCAAGAGTTGTATTGTCCAGTACGTCTTTTACTGCATCACGAATACGAATCCAAAGTGCACGCTTTGCTGGTTCTTCGTTTTCGATCACTTCAACAGGACTAATAGGTCCTTCTAATACACGAATAATATCACCGGCTGTAATCTCGTTTGGCTCATGGGCAAGCACATAGCCGCCATACGCTCCGCGGATACTTTTCACAAGACGTGCATTGCGAAGTGGTGATACAAGCTGCTCTAAATAATGCTCAGACAAATCATTGTTTTGAGCGATTGATTTTAATGATGTAGGGCCTTCGCCATGTTTTTTGGCTAATTCGATCATGATCGTCAGACCATATCTGCCTTTAGTAGAAATTTTCAAGTTAAACACCTCTGCGTTTTCTATTTCTATGTCATCAATTATTTTTCTGATTTCATATACGCTTATATAGACCAAAAGCAATTATATCATACTTTTAGCCAACTTTCATTTGCGGGTTCTGAGCTCAAAACGAGGACGCATCCCTTTTCTATTTGAAGAAATTTCGGTACTCTATACAAACAAGACATTGCTTTAGGAGAGATAATCATGAAACCTTTAGCGTATCGGATGCGCCCAAGTCATATTGGAGACATTATTGGGCAGGAGCATCTCGTTGGGGAAGGTCAAATTATTAGACGAATGGTCGAGGCGAAACATTTGTCCTCGATGATTTTATACGGACCGCCGGGAATCGGCAAAACATCCATTGCAACTGCAATCGCTGGCAGTACAAGCATTGCCTTCCGTACATTGAATGCGGTGATTCATAACAAAAAAGATATGGAAGCTGTCGCCGCTGAAGCGAAAATGAGTGGTCAGGTCATCTTGATTTTAGACGAAGTCCACAGACTCGATAAAGGGAAGCAGGATTTCCTTCTTCCGTATTTAGAAAATGGCATGATCATTTTAATTGGCGCGACAACAGCTAATCCGTATCATGCGATTAACCCAGCCATCCGCAGCCGGACACAAATATTTGAGCTGAAGCCGCTGGAAACAGAGCAAATTAAAGCTGCATTATCTCGAGCTTTACAGGATGAACATCGCGGGCTTGGCGGTTATTCGGTCAAAGTTGATGAGGAGGCAATGAATCATTTTGCAAATGGATGCGGAGGAGATGTGCGTTCCGCTTTAAATGCGCTTGAACTAGCCGTCTTATCGACAAAAGCGGATGAATCTGGACAGATCACGATCACTCTAGCTGCAGCAGAAGAATGTTTACAAAAAAAGAGCTTCTCGCATGATAAAAACGGTGATGCCCATTATGATGTCCTCTCGGCTTTTCAAAAATCCATTAGAGGATCTGACGCAGATGCTGCGCTTCATTACCTTGCAAGACTGATTGAAGCGGGAGATCTCGAAAGCATTTCGAGACGATTACTTGTGATGGCTTATGAAGATATTGGCCTAGCCAGTCCGCAGGCAGGGCCACGTGTGTTAAGCGCTGTTCAAACAGCTGAGAGAGTTGGTTTTCCAGAAGCACGAATTCCACTCGCTAATGCCGTGATTGAACTGTGTCTTTCTCCAAAGTCAAACTCCGCTTACCAAGCGATTGATGCGGCACTGCATGATATTCGCACGGGGAAAATTGGTGAAGTTCCCGTTCATTTAAAAGATGCCCACTATAAAGGAGCAGCAGCACTTGGAAGGGGCGCCGATTACTTATATCCGCACGATTATGAAAATGGCTGGGTGAAGCAGCAATATTTACCTGATCCGCTGAAAAACAAGCAATATTATGAACCAAAGCAAACTGGAAAATTTGAAGGTGCACTAAAGCAAGTGTATGAAAATTTAAGACGGCAAAAATAAAAAAAGCCCCCTGCTCTAAGCAGGCGGGCTGTTTATTTATCTTTCACACGTGTAATCGGAATGTCTTTTAACAGTTTCATAATGACATGACCACCCATGATCAGTCCAGCTACAGATGGAACAAACGCATTGGATGATGGCGGCATTTGTGCCTTACGAATTTTCGCTTCATCATTTCCAACTTCTTTCCTCACATCTTCACGAATGACAATCGGACTTTCATCAGAGAAAATAACTTCAATTCCCTTACGAATGCCTTCCTTCCGCAGGCGTGTTCTGACGACTTTCGCAATTGGGTCTGTATGTGTTTTCGAGATGTCATCAATTTTAAAACGTGTCGGATCTGTTTTATTTGCAGCACCCATACTCGAAATAATGTTCACATCGCGTTTCAGGCACTCTTTCATTAAATGAATTTTATAATGAATTGTATCTGATGCATCAATGACATAATCAAGTGGATACTCAAAGAATTGTTCATATGTTTCTTCTGTATAGAACATTTTGAGCGCAACAACTTCACATTCTGGGTTAATGTCAGCAATTCTTGCCTGCATTAAGTCAACTTTAGGCTGCCCAACCGTTGATAGCAAAGCTGGCAGCTGCCTATTTACATTTGTAATATCAATATCATCTTTATCAACAAGAACAATACGGCCAACACCTGAACGAGCAAGGGCTTCTACTGCAAAAGAACCTACGCCGCCTACTCCAAGCACTGCAACTGTACTGTTTTTTAATATATTTAAGCCTTCCTTGCCAATGGCAAGCTCGTTTCTTGAAAACTGATGTAACAAGTGCCTCACTCCACCTTTATTTAAAATGAATCGAAAGAATCATATCATATTCAGCGTTCTCCGTCATCCTTCTCAAATAGAAAAAAACACAAAAAAGTCCCGATCACGCCGCCAGCTTTTCCTTCGTTTTGAACCCCGCACCATGCAGGTGGGTGCTTTCTTCCTCACTTTATAAGTCCTCAGAAGAGGCATTTATGCAGAAAGGAAAGGCAAGCTCCCGTAGAAAAAAATGTTCGGTCAAAACTAGGTAACCACCGTACGTATCAGGACTTTATTTATTGGTTGATAAAAGCATATCATAGGCATGTCCCTTTTTCAAGCGTTTACATGCCTATAAACATGCGCCTATTTTACTGTTTTACTTTTGTTTTAATAGCCAAACTCAGTTCATCTAGCTGCGCTGCGCTTACAGTGCCAGGAGCATCTGTGAGAACACAGCTTGCACTTGCCGTTTTCGGGAACGCAATGGTATCTCTTAGGTTAGATCGGCCGGCAAGCAGCATCACTAAGCGGTCAAGTCCAAGCGCAATTCCGCCGTGCGGAGGCACACCATGCTCAAATGCATCAAGAAGGAAGCCGAACTGATCGTACGCTTCTTCTTTAGAAAAGCCAAGTAAACCAAACATTTTCTCTTGAATGTCCTTTTCAAAAATACGAATAGAACCTCCGCCAAGCTCATAGCCGTTCAGCACAAGATCATACGCTTGAGCTTTCATATCTTCTGGACTTGTTTCAATTAATTCAAGATCATCCCGAACTGGCATTGTGAAAGGATGGTGGGCAGCATAGAAGCGGCCTTCTTCTTCATCTTTTTCAAGGAGCGGCCAGTCGACTACCCATAAGAAATTGAAGACAGACTCATCGATGAGTTTAAGCTCTTTGCCAAGTTTTAAACGAAGTGCGCCAAGCGCATCATGGACAACAGACGTCTTATCTGCAACAAAAAGTAAAAGGTCGCCTTCTTCAACTTGAAGCTGTTCTTTTAATTCTGCTTGTTTTGACTCATCAAAGAATTTAGCGATTGGTCCTTTTAACTCTGTCCCTTCAGCTTTTAGCCAAGCAAGACCTTTTGCACCATAGTTCGCTGCAAATGCACCAAGTGCATCGATGTCTTTTCTTGAGTAGTTTGCTGCAGCCCCTTTGACATTAATCGCTTTGACAGCTCCGCCATTGTTTACAGCACCGCTGAAGACTTTGAAATCTGAGTCTTTTACCGTGTCTGAAATGTTGACTAGCTTCATGTCAAATCGGGTATCTGGCTTGTCAGAACCATAGGAATTCATCGCTTCATCGTACGTCATACGAGGTAATGGCAATGTCAGGTCAACGCCTTTGACATCTTTCATCACCTTTGCCATCATCTCTTCAGCAAGCGTCATGATGTCTTCTTGGCTCATAAAGGACATTTCAATATCGACTTGTGTAAATTCCGGCTGACGGTCAGCACGCAAGTCTTCATCTCTAAAGCAGCGAGCGATTTGATAGTAGCGGTCCATCCCAGACACCATGAGCAATTGCTTAAATAATTGCGGAGACTGCGGCAGCGCATAGAATTCTCCTTCGTGTACACGGCTTGGCACAAGATAGTCACGCGCACCTTCTGGCGTACTTTTTGTTAAAATTGGCGTTTCAATGTCTAGAAAGCCGTGATCATCTAAGAAATGGCGGAATGCTTTTGTGACTTCATGTCGCATTTTCATCGTTTCAAACATCGCAGGACGGCGAAGATCTAGGTAGCGGTATTTTAAGCGCACATCTTCTGATACCTCATCTGCTTGATCAGAAATTACAAATGGAGGCGTCTTGGCTTCATTTAAAACAGTGACTGTGTCGACTTGAATTTCAATTTTGCCTGTTTTTAAATTTGGGTTGATCGTGGCTTCTTCTCTTGCGACCACTGTCCCTTTAATATCAAGGACATATTCATTCCGAATCGATTCTGCTGTCTCAAGAGCCTCTTTTGATTGGTCTGGATGAAAGACAACTTGCACAATGCCTGTACGATCACGCAGGTCAATAAAGATTAATCCGCCAAGGTCACGACGTTTTTGTACCCATCCTTTTAATACAACTGTTTGACCGATTTGGTCTTCTGTTACTTCTCCACAATAAAAAGTTCTACCAAACACAAACATTCCACTCCTTCTTTACGCTTTCTGGTGGGCTTTCATCATTTGAATCAGCTCATCAAGCTTCACTTCAATTTGTTCACCCGTTGTCGTATCTTTTACGTTTACAATTTGCTGCGCCAGCTCATCTTCACCAAGAACTGCAATAAACTTGGCTTTCAAGCGGTCTGCCGCTTTAAATTGTGCTTTTAGCTTTTTCGCTGTATAGTCCATTTCACTTGAAATGCCTTCTTTTCTTAGGCGATTCAATAAGCCAACAGCATAATCTTTTGCTTGATCTCCTAATGCCGCAATATATAAATCAATGCCGTCTTGAACAGGAAGCTCAATCTTCTCTGCATCAATCGCTGATAGGAAACGTTCAATACTCATCGCAAAGCCGATACCTGGTGATTCAGGACCGCCAATTCCTTCAACAAGTCCATCATAACGGCCGCCACCGGCTAATGTTGTGATCGCGCCAAAGCCTTCTGCATTACTCATAATCTCAAAGGCAGTGTGATTGTAATAATCAAGACCGCGCACTAAGTTCGGATCGACGACATATTCAATGCCTAGATCGGTTAAGTATTGTTTTACTTTTTCAAAATAAGTCCGTGATTCTTCATTTAAGTAATCTTGAATGGATGGTGCCGTTGCCATCAGTTCGTGATCGCGGTCCTTTTTACAATCAAGAATACGTAATGGATTTTGATGTAAACGAATTTGGCAGTCGTGACAGAATTCATCAATTCTTGGTTCAAAATGCTCGACAAGTGCTTGACGGTAATCTGCACGGCTTTCTTTGTCACCAAGGCTGTTAATGACGAGTTTTAAGTTGGAAAGACCTGCTTTCTCATACACACTCATCGCTAATGAAATGACCTCTGCATCAATGGCAGGATCTTTTGAACCGATCGCTTCAATTCCGAATTGATAAAATTGACGATATCTTCCCGTTTGTGGACGCTCATAGCGGAACATTGGTCCAATGTAGTACAGCTTTGTAGGCTGTGCAGGCTGTGCAAACAGTTTATTTTCAACATAAGAACGGACAGTCGAAGCTGTTCCTTCTGGGCGAAGTGTGATGCTACGTCCTTTTTTGTCTTCAAATGTGTACATCTCTTTTTGAACGATATCTGTTGACTCGCCTACTCCTCGTGCAAATAGTTCCGTATGCTCAAAAATCGGTGTGCGGATTTCTTTGTATTGAAAGGCTGCACATGTATCTCTCGCAATTTGTTCAACATACTGCCAGCGTTCTGATTCTCCCGGTAAAATATCCTGTGTGCCTCTTGGAATATTAAAACTCATTTTTCGTCCTCCTACGACCATCATTCATTTTTTATGTGGACATATAAAAAACCCCCGCCTCTACTATGTGTATAGTAGGGACGAGAGTTATACCCGTGGTGCCACCCTAGTTGGAACATGATCTAGCCATGTTCCCGCTCAAATCCTTAACGCAGATTCACGTTCTCCGCCTAATGACTCATTTTTTGAGTGTTCAGCAGGAAACCTACAGAGTGTTCTTTCGTGATAAATGCCATGCGGATTCGCTTTCAGCCTAAGGCGATTCCTCTCTGCTCACGCAATTTACCCTACTATTCTCTATCATCAGTTCCACATTTTAAATTTTCAAGTGTGTTGATTTATATTATAATAAGGTCGGTGCTGCCACTCTGTCAACCCTTGCCGTGTCTCTTTTTCTTTTCCAGCTCTTCTTTTGACGTGCATCCGTATTCAGATGCCGTTTCTTCAAGGAAGCCTGGTTGATCCATTTCGTCGTGCTGCCAGCGGTCGATATCACGATGTCCATTATATTGCACTCGTCCTAATTTTCTGCTTAATCTCATGTTTGTACATCCTTTTATCACATTTCTATCTAGTATAAACAGATTGATTCAATTTTATTAGGGAAACTGCAAGGAATTCATCCATTACATAACGAATTAACATTCATCGGTTTTACAAGGGAGGGGAAAACACCGTTTTGAATCTGAAAACACACCATCACATGATGTTGCTGCTCACCTGTTTTGTCCTCATTGCCAGCACTTGGCCAATGACACATGCGACGGCTCAAACAGATCAAGCTGTCGTTGCAACAGATGAAATCAATGTGCGAACCGGACCTGGTTTAAGCTACGGGATCGCAGCAGTTGTGAAACGAGGAGAAAGCTACCCGATTCTCACTGAACAAGGAGAATGGGTACAGATCGGGCTATCGAACGGACAAAAAGGCTGGGTCGTCTCATGGCTGATTACCAAGTCATCTGATGCACAAAAGCCTGCTAAGCAAAAGACGCAAGGTCAAAGTACGCAAGGAAGCAGTTCAATTACGTCAACAGCCTCTGACCTTCGCATTCGGACAGGCCCAGGGACTTCCTATCAAGTCATTGGCACTTTCCCGCAGGGCGCTTCCGCTAAAAAGCTGGACACAAGCGGCGAATGGACAAAAATATCGTACAAACAAGCGGAAGGCTGGGTCCACTCTGATTATATTTCTGGCGGACAAAACGCTTCTTCATCCAGTTCAGCTGAGCCCGCTCGTTCTAAACAGTCCGGCACAGTTGGCGTATCAAGCTTGAATGTTCGAAAATCGGCGGCACCAAACGCACAAGTGGCCGCTTCACTTTCCCGCAACACTCAAGTCACCATTTTACGGGAGCAAAATGGCTGGTATGAAATCGAAGCAAAAGGCGTTAAAGGCTGGGTTGCAAGTTATTATATTGTCTCAAACCAAGGAACAAGTGCAGCACCTGAAAAGAATTCATCCTCTTCGTCATCTCATCAGAAAGCGTACATCGTTTATGATGGAACGAATATTAGAAAAAGCGCTTCTACCTCTGCTGGAATTGCAGAAAGAGCAACAAAAGGAGCTGCTTATCAAATTGTTCGTACGCAAGGTGACTGGTACGAGGTGACATTATCAAACGGCGGAACAGGCTACGTGGCGAGCTGGGTCGTTCAAACAAAGAAAAATAGCAGCGAAGCACCAAGACCTCAGCAGGATTCATCGTCTGGCACTGGATCTTTAAAAGGCAAAACAATTGTTCTTGATCCTGGGCATGGCGGAAAAGACAGCGGCACGATCGGCGCAGACGGTGCATTTGAAAAAAATATCACGATCAAAACCGCTCATTTGCTGGCGGGTAAGTTAAGAGCTTCTGGAGCAAATGTCTATTTAACAAGAAGTGATGATACATTCATCAGCCTTCAATCGAGGGTTGCCACTTCACATTACCGAAATGCAGATGCATTTATTAGTCTTCATTATGATAGTTTTATGGACCCAAGTATCAGAGGGAGCACCGCATATTATTATCAGGCATCCAAAGATCAACGTCTGGCGACAAGCGTTCATACGGAAGTCGCAAAACGATCACAGATCCCTGATAAAGGAGTCAAATTTGGAGATTATTTTGTTTTAAGAGAAAACAAGCGCCCTTCCCTTTTATATGAACTCGGCTATTTAAGCAATCCTCAAGAAGAAGCGATCATTTATAGCGCCTCTTACCAAGAACGAGTGACAGAAGGAATGACAGAAGGATTAAAACAATATTTCCGATAGAAAAAAGAGGCCGCTGCGCCTCTTTTTTGTTTGATCGCAAAAGAAAAAGACTCTAAACAAACTCTCAGCAAGAGTTTATCTACAGTCTAATGTCTTTCTATTCTTTGCTGTCCATCAACATGGTGACAGGCCCCGAATTGGTCAATGAGACGTCCATCATCGCCCCAAAACGTCCAGTTTCAACATGGATGCCTTTTTCTCTAAGCGTTTCATTGAAGCATTCGTAAAGTGAATTCGCCATATCCGGTTTGGCAGCTTTCATAAAGTTCGGCCGTCTGCCTTTTCTCGTATCACCATAAAGGGTAAATTGAGACACAGACAGTACACTTCCTTTTACATCTAACAAAGAATGATTCATTTTCCCGTTTTCATCTTCAAAAATACGCAAGTGTGCGAGCTTTTCAGCTAAGTAATGCACATCTTCTTCTGTGTCTTCATGTGTAACCCCAACGAGCACCATATAGCCTTCATTGATGGCACCTGTGATCTCTTCTTCTACTTTCACAGATGCACTCGTCACACGCTGAACAACAAGCCTCATAGACGATATACTTCCTTTCTAATTCATAAATCGGCGAACTGAGTAAATGTCTTTAATTTGTTTGATGCGTTCGACCACTTTGTGCAAATGGTTAATATTTTGGATAAAGATCGCCATATGGATCGTCGCCACTTTGTTACGATCAGACTTACCAGAAACGGACGAGATGTTCGTTTTGGTTTCGTTGACTGCTTGAAGCACCTCATTAAGTAAGCCGCGTCTGTCATATCCTAATATTTCAATTTCCACATTGTATTCTTTACGGTTTCGAGCAGGCTGTTCATGCTCCCACTCAACCGGGATTAACCGTTCCTGCGCTTCTCCTGTCTTCACGTTCGGACAGTCATCACGGTGAACAGATACGCCACGGCCTTTTGTAATAAAGCCAACAATGCTATCACCAGGAACAGGATTACAACACTTAGATAAACGGACAAGCAAGTTATCAATGCCTTTCACTCGCACGCCAGCTTCCCGTTTTTTCCCGTGATATGGTTTTGACTCTACAGACACTTCTTGAACGGTTTTCTCTTGTTCTTCCTGATCTCTTTGTTTTCTTTCTTTTTCCGTTAAACGATTCGCCACTTGGAGTGCCGTAATTCCGTTATAACCAACGGCTGCATACATGTCCTCTTCATTTGAGAAATTAAATTTATCGGCCACTTTTTGCAGATTTTCAGCGGTCAAAATGTCTTTGACATCGAACTCAAGGTTTTTGATTTCTTTCTCCACAAGTTCTCGGCCTTTTTCGACATTTTCTTCACGGCGCTGTTTCTTGAAAAACTGTCTGATCTTGTGCTTCGCTTGGGAGGTTTGGGCAAGTTTGACCCAATCCTGGCTTGGTCCATAGCTATGCTTAGATGTCAGAATTTCAATAATGTCACCTGTTTTTAGCTTATGATCAAGTGTGACCATTTTACCGTTGACCTTAGCTCCGATTGTTTTATTCCCAATTTCCGAATGAATCCGGTATGAGAAATCAATTGGTACGGAACCAGACGGTAGCTCAATGACGTCACCTTTTGGTGTAAATACAAACACCATATCAGAGAAGAGATCGATTTTTAACGATTCCATAAATTCTTCCGCATCTGTGGATTCATTTTGGAATTCAAGGATTTCTCTAAACCAAGACAGCTTCTTCTGGAAAACGGCTTCTTCCGTCGATTCTGCTGACTCTTTGCCTTCTTTATACGCCCAGTGAGCCGCAATTCCGTATTCCGCAATTTCGTGCATTTCCACTGTACGAATCTGAACTTCAAGCGGGTCCCCTTTTGGACCAATCACCGTTGTATGAAGAGACTGATACATGTTCGGCTTTGGCATCGCAATATAATCCTTAAATCTGCCTGGCATCGGCTTCCAGCATGTATGAATAATACCAAGTACCGCATAGCAGTCTTTAATGCTGTCAACCAAAATACGTACAGCCAGCAAATCATATATTTCATTAAATTGCTTATTTTGCATGACCATTTTTCGATAAATACTATAAATATGTTTCGGTCTGCCGGAGAATTCAGCCTTAATGTTCACCTCAGACACGCGGTCTTTTACTTCATTGACAACCTCGTCCAAGTATTCCTCTCGTTCCGCTCGTTTGCGCTTCATGAGATTCACAATCCGGTAGTATTGCTGCGGATTTAAATAACGGAGGGCTGTATCTTCAAGCTCCCACTTAATCTTTGAAATCCCTAATCTGTGCGCAAGCGGTGCAAAGATCTCAAGGGTTTCATTTGAAATTCTTCGCTGCTTTTCCTGCGGAAGATGTTTGAGTGTTCTCATATTGTGAAGACGGTCTGCCAGCTTAATTAAGATGACGCGAATATCCTGCGCCATTGCAACAAACATTTTACGATGGTTTTCAGCCTGTTGTTCTTCTTGTGATTTATATTTAATCTTTCCGAGCTTTGTCACACCATCAACAAGCATGGCCACTTCTTCGTTAAAATGCTCTTTTAAATCTTCTAATGTCACATCCGTGTCTTCGACAACATCATGCAAGAAGCCGCCAGCAATGGTCGAAGGGTCCATTTCAAGATCAACAAGAATTCCCGCCACTTGAATAGGATGGATAATATAGGGCTCACCGGATTTCCGGTATTGCTCCTTGTGAGCATTTTCAGCATATTCGTATGCACGCTCTATAAATTGAATATGTTCAGCGGACAGGTATTCTCTTGCCTTATCAATGACCTGCTGCGCCGTTAAAACTTGTTCGTTCGCCATGGAATCACCTTTTTAAATGAAAACTGTATTGTAGTTTATTATCAAGAAAAATTCGATAGATGTAAAGAGAAGAAGTCCGCTAAAAGATTTTTGATAGGAAAAAAGCACCCTTCTTACTGAGTGCTTTTTGCGTAAAACTCCATTAGTATTGCATTAACGTCAAGATGTCGTAACCGTCAAGCTTCTTTCTGCCATCAAGATACGTCAGCTCAATTAAAAATGCAATCCCTGCCACAACGCCGCCTAATTCCTCAACCAGCTTGATGGATGCTTCAATCGTTCCACCTGTCGCAAGCAAATCATCTGTGATCAGTACACGCTGACCAGGACGAATTGCATCTTTATGAATCGTTAATACATCTTTACCGTATTCCAAACCGTAATCGACTTTGATGACTTCACGAGGAAGCTTTCCTTCTTTACGAACTGGGGCAAAACCTACACCAAGTGCGTATGCTACAGGGCAGCCAATAATGAATCCACGCGCTTCAGGTCCAACAATGAGATCAATGTCTCTTTCCTTCGCGTATTCAACGATTTGATCCGTTGCATAACGGTACACTTCGCCTTTATCCATTAACGTTGTAATATCTTTAAATTGTACACCTTCCTTTGGGTAGTCAGGTACAACTGTCACATATTGTTTTAAATCCATCTTTTCCTTTTCCTCCTCGTACGTCAAAGCACAGGTGAGACTTCGCTCATCATGCTATTCAGCCATTCCTTCAGCTCTTTGGCTGAGGAATATGTTAGTGTTTGATCGAGTTCCATCAATCGTTGTTTTGCTGTATAAGACGATGATGCGGTTAAATCTTTTTTAGGGGCATCACGCACTATTGACAGCACACCATTCTCTATTTTAACAAAACCGAGTTCAAAAAACACCTTTGTCATAAAAATGATTGTATCTTTTGTCCAACCTCTATGTTTGGCAAGCTCCATGCCTTGTTCTTTAATAGGAAAACTTCCCCGTTTGAACAAGAACCCATAAAACCATTTGAATTGATCACGGCTCGGGAATGAGGACATAAAGTGATCTTCTTTCCGCTGAAACACCGTATAAATTCTTGCTGGTTGTTGATTTTCTAAAAGCAGCTTGAGCAAGTGTTCATCGGCAGGAACATCGGCAAAGATCACATACTTTTCCTGCACATCAAACGTGGATACATTTTCTGCATCAATAAGGTGAATCGGAATATCCACCAGCTCCGATTGCTTTTTTGTTTCTTCGTCAAAACAGAAGACCATCGTTTTTGCTGGATCAAGTGTTGATACTTTCTTTTCCCAATCTTTTTTCCCGCGTAAATCAAACAGCTGCCATTCATCGACTCTAGCGTCTTTTAGCATGAGCTGAGGTTTCTTTCGGTTATTCCATTCATTAATCGAGACCTCACCAACGACAGAAATTTGACTCCCTGGGACAAGTTCTTCTTTTAGCTTGCCTTGGTGAAAACCGACACAGTCGAGCAGCTTGTCTTCGTCTTTTAGTGACATTTTAATGTGATTTTGATTGGCCCCGATCGTTCGGATGTCTTCAAGCTGGGCGTCTTCAATCATAATGAACGGCTTAGGATTCTGCATGCCAAACGGGGACAGCAGTCCCACTTCTTCAATGGCTTGCACCGTCATTTCGTCCACTTTACATACTGCATCGACCCGTTGAATTGGAATAAAATCTTCTTCTGTCAACGTTTCATTTGCATATTGATTCAATCTTTCCCTAAGTAAAGGAACATCATCCGCTTGAAGTGTCATTCCTGCTGCCATCGGGTGTCCACCGAAATGCGGCAGGATGTCACGGCACTTGCTCAAATGAAAAAACAAATCAAAGCCAGGAATACTTCGTGCTGACCCTTTCGCCATCTGCGTTTCTTCATCTATTCCAAGCACAATCGCCGGACGAGAAAATGTATCCGTCAATTTTGAGGCAACAATGCCGACAACGCCTGGATTCCAGCCAGCTTTTGCTACGACGATAGCAGACTGGTCAGCGCCTGTCTCTTCGACCATTTGAATGGCTTCTTCCGTGATCGTACTCACAATTTTCTGCCGTTCTTTGTTCAATTCTTGTACAAAACGAGCGAGTTCTTCTGCTTCATCCATATCCTCAGTCATGAGAAGATGAACAGCCGGATCTGCCTGCTCAATTCGTCCAACAGCATTCAGCCTTGGCGCAATTTGAAAGCCGACCGTTTCCTCATTTGCTTCTTCAAGAGTGGCGCCTGCTTCTTTTAATAACGCTTTTAACCCAGGCCGTCTAGATTGACGAAGCTGCATTAGGCCTTTTTTTGCAAGCCATCTATTTTCATCATGCAGCGGGACAAGATCCGCAATTGTACCGATTGCAGCAAGATCTAATAATTCTACTGGGAGTTTACCGAGGAGTGCATGTGCCACTTTAAACGCCACACCGACACCCGCCAGCTCTTTAAACGGATACTCACACCCAGGCTGCTTAGGATGTACAATCGCAAGTGCCTCAGGCAGTTCCTCGCTTGGTTCATGGTGATCTGTGATGATCAGGTCTAATCCTATTTCTTTTGCAATACGTGCTTCATTTACAGCAGCGATCCCTGTATCCACGGTGATGACAAGCGATGCTCCTTGCTCTTTGATATATCGGAAAGCCTGTTCGTTTGGCCCATATCCTTCTTTAAATCGATCTGGAATATAAAAGTCTACCTTCGCAGATCGTTCTTTAAGTGTATGTAAAAGTACAGAAGTACTTGTCACACCATCTGCATCATAATCTCCGAAGATCACAATCGATTCCTGCTCTTCGATCGCTTTGTTGATGCGCTCTACTGCTTCTTTCATTCCTTTTAATAAGAATGGATCATGAAATTCGGCTTTTTGATCAAATAAAAAAGACCTCGCTTCTTCTACTTCTTCGAGTCCTCTTTGTACAAGAAGTGATGCAGTCAGCGCTGAAATATTCAGATTTTCAGAGAGTGATTTCACTTTTTCTTCGCTAGGATGTTCATATTCCCAACGCATTTTGGATAATAACATAAATTCACCCCTCAACCACACTATTATACTAGAGTGGACTGAGGGGTTTCAATTTTTATTTTATGAAATTGTACTGGAAGATTATTTTTCCTTCCGGTCAAAAGACGCTGGCTGTTCTTTTAAAGGTGTGACATTCGTTTTCTTTTGAACGTCCTTGTCTACCTTTTTTGGAGAAGCAGTAGGGGCAGTCACAGTGGCCGCACGTTCAGCTTTTAATGCTTTTAATTCACGTTTCAGTTTCACAATTTGGAAAATCCCCGCAAAAGCCACAATGAGTCCGCCCATCAGAACAGAACCGATAATGACAAGGATCAGCGGCCATTCAGCCGTTCCAAATAAGTAGTCTACCTGTACAGGCCGCACGTTAATAACAGCAAATACTGAGACAATTAATACGAAAATAAATGCGAGTATGATGGTCCATTGTTGTTTATTCATCTACAAATCCCCCAAGCTTTTTCTTTTATTCTTCCCTCTTTCTTGTCCTTTTTAAACACCGAAAGAACATGGCGGAAGGTTTTCTATCAGCATGGGCGCTTAGCTGCTGAGTTTTTCTTTAATAAGGCTCTTTAATTCTTTTCTTTCTCCAGAGATGACAAGGGTGTCTCCTTCTTCAATCACCGTATCTGGTCCTGGATTTAAAATTTTCTCATGTGATTTTCTCACAATGGCAATGACTGTTACTTGATAGTTTTGGCGAACACTCAGGTCTCCGATCGTCTGGTTAACAGCCGGTGCGTTCTTTTCAATCTTAAACCATTCAATGATGAGTTCATCAATGGCCACCTCCACTGTCTCAAGCGCTTTTGGTTTATAGACCATGCCGCCTAAAATAGCCGAGATTTGTCTTGCTTCTTCATCGCTAAGCAAGATACCAGAAATACATTCTTCGTGATCATCTTCTTGAAAATGATACATCTCTCTTCTGCCGTCATCATGTGTGATAATGGCAAGCTTCTCATTATTTCTTGTGATCATTTCGGCTTTGTGACCGATACCTGGCAGTTCAGTTTCCCGAACCTTCATAACAGCCCCTCCAATGAATAAAAGCGAAATGCCCCAAACAGACACTTGCTTTCTATACTGATCTAAACGTATGTCATTATAGCAAAAGACCATTTCAAGATCAATGAAACCCGAAATGTTTTTACATATCATCTTATTGTTGTGACGATGACAAGTATGATGCATGAAAAAAAGACTGCCAAGCTGGCAGTCTTTCTTGTTTAAATATCTTGTTCTGTGTCGATTTTCGCCGGCTTTTTCAGCTCACGACCTTTCCAAATCAGCCAAATTTGTGCCGCAATGTAAAGGGATGAATACACCCCTGTTAATAGGCCGACAAGTAAGGCAATGGAGAAGTTTGTAATAGATGCTGAACCGAAAATGAGAAGTGCAATCACCACTACAAGTACGGTAAGCACGGTGTTCACAGAACGCGTAAAGGTTTGCTGTAAACTTAAATTCACAATGTACGATAAATCTTCGATCGTTTTCGGTTTGCGCTTCTTCATTTGCTCACGCACCCTGTCGAAGGTGACAATCGTGTCATTGATTGAGTACCCAATGACTGTGAGTATCGCTGCAATGAAGGTGACATCCACCTCTAAACGCGTAATGCTAAAGAAGGCAACGATAAAGAATGCGTCGTATAGCAGAGAGACAATCGCTGCAATCGCCATTTTATACTCAAATCGGATAGATACATATAAGATAATCCCGATCGAAGCAATGATGACAGCGTATAATGCGTTACGCGCAAGCTCTTTTCCGACCGTCGGAGACACTGTACTTACGTTAGGCTCCGTTCCGTATTTATCTTTGAAATAATCTTTCACTTCAGCAATTTTTTCTTTATTCGGAACACCGACAAATCGAGCTGCTGCTTGATTTTCTTTTTGCCCCGATAACACAACACTGTCTGTCTCAAGGTCTAGCTTTTTAAAGTCTTGCTCCACCTGTTCTGTTGACAGTTTATGGTCACTTTGAATATCAACTCTAGTACCACTTGCAAAGTCAATACCTGCATTGAGCTTGAAGATCGACAGCACAATGATTCCAGCAATGGTAATGGCTGCTGAGAAAATCATAAAGCCTTTACGTTTGCTGACGAAATCCCATTTATCAAATGGTGTTTTCGGTTCAGTATTTTCAGTTGTTTCATGAATATCAATGATGTCTTTCTGACGAACACCAAACCAGCCTTTTCTGCGATCGAGATAACGGCTTTCTACAAGTAAGCCAAGAAGGAATCTTGATAGGAAGACAGCCGTGATAAAGCTTGTCAAAATCGATAGGATAAGCATGGTTGCAAACCCTTTGACAGAGCTTGTTCCAAAGAAGAATAGAACCCCGCCGGCAATAATACTTGTTAAGTTTGCATCAAAGATCGTGGCAAACGATCTGCGGTTACCCGATCTGAAAGCAGAACGGACAGATTTACCGAGCTTGAGCTCTTCTTTAATCCGCTCATACGTAATAATGTTGGCATCGACAGCCATCCCTACACCAAGAATCAATGCAGCGATTCCAGGCAGTGTCATGACGGCGCCCATCCAGTCAAAGACTTGCAATGTGATATAGATATAAGCTGACAGTGTAATGACAGCAACAAGACCTGGTAATCGGTAATAAAACAGCATGAATAAGAAGATAAATGCTATTCCTACAATTCCTGCGAAGACTGTTTCGTTTAGTGCTTGCTCACCAAACTGTGCACTCACAGATGTTGAATATTTTTCGGTTAATTTTACTGGCAAAGCGCCGGCATTTAAAATGCTCGCAAGGTCTTTTGCCTCTTGAACCGTAAAGTTTCCTTCGATTTGTACGTCACTGCTGTTAATTTCTTGGTTTACATTCGGCGCAGATACATACTTATGATTTGATTTAGAGACTTCTTTTTTGAAAGAATCTCCCTTATGATAATCAAGCCAAATGACAAGCTGATTGTTTGGTGCCATCGCCGCTACTTTTTTTGTCACGTCACCAAACTTTTTCGCATCCTTTAGTTTGACCGTCACGATCGGCTCATTCGTTTGATTGAATGTTTGTTTTGCACCATTTTCAACAAGATCAGATCCGTTTAGGAGTTCTTTGTCATTCGTATCTCTGAAGGAAAGCTGTGCTTCAGTCGATAGAATCTCCCGTGCTCTGTTTTGATCTTTTACACCCGCAAGCTGTACGCGGATACGGTTGTTTCCTTCAATCGAAATGTTCGGCTCACTGACCCCAAGCACGTTGGCTCTTCGGTTTAAAGCCTCTACTGTACTGACGAGAACACCATTTGTGATCTTGTCTTCTTTTTTCACTGGGTGTACATCATACAGAACCTCAAATCCACCCTGTAAGTCCAGCCCTAGCGTCATATCTTTCGCAACGGGCTTCGTTAATAAGCCCACACCAGTTCCGATTAACAGAACCACTAAGAAAAACGCAAGTATGCGCCCTTTTTTCATTATGTATTTCCTCCTTAAACACCTGAATCCATTTAGATGGCTTATTTCAACAGTTCGTCCAGCATATTCTTGCCATCTTCACTGTCCAAAAAAGCAGACGTTTTGAACGACTGAACGGTTGCATAGTTCATAAATTCGCCAATTTTCACAGATAAAATATCTGCAACCATTTCATGAATCGGATACTCTTGTTTTTTCTTCCACTTCTTATTCTCTAAGTATGACCATAATTCCTCTAAATCTACATCTTTATAGCCCAAAACGATGAATTCTTCAAGCTTACTGAACAGAAAAGGCTTTAGATGGTCTTTGTATATAGCAGCCGGATGTTGTGTCATTGTGAGGCTCCCCCTTTTCAGTTTTTTATCGAGAGACTTGTCATGCTTGGACGATATACACGCATATCTTATTGTATATGATTCTATGTCGTTTGAGAAGGCAGGTGATCTGTGATTTGACGAAGCAAACGTTTTTAAAAGGGACGATTATTTTAATTTTAGCAGGTTTTATTACAAGAATATTGGGTTTTGTCAATCGAATTGTGATTGCAAGGTTCATTGGTGAAGAAGGCGTAGGGCTTTATATGATGGCAGCGCCTACCTTTTTTCTCGCCGTGACGCTGACACAATTCGGACTTCCTGTTGCTATTAGTAAGCTAGTCGCAGAAGCAGAAGCCCGTGGTGACAAACAGAAAACAAAACGCATTCTAGTGATGTCCCTTGCGATAACAGGAACACTCAGCCTGATTTTCACGCCGCTCTTTTTATGGTTTGCCCCTATTATGGCGGAAAATATGCTGACAGATCCTAGAACGGTCTATCCTCTGCTTGCCATTACACCCGTCGTACCCGTTATTGCGATCTCTAGTGTGTTAAGGGGCTATTTCCAAGGAAGACAGCAAATGAGCCCGCTTGCGATGTCGCAAGTACTAGAACAGGTCGCAAGAATTTCACTCGTGGCAGTATGTACAACAGCGTTCCTGCCTTATGGAATTGAATACGCAGCAGCAGGCGCCATGATTTCATCTGTCATCGGCGAAATGATTTCACTTGCTTACTTACTGATTGCCTTTCGTTATAAAAAGACCATCCGTATCCGAAAACGTTTTTTCAAGGCAATTCATGATGGGAAGGATACGTTTAAGCAGCTCATGAGTATTGCCCTGCCAACGACAGGCAGCCGTTTCATCGGCAATATCTCTTGGTTTTTAGAACCGATTGTAGTCGCGCAAAGCCTTGCGATTGCCGGTTATGCAGCTGTGGAAGCAACAAGGCAGTATGGAGAATTGACGGGACTTGCGCTCACCCTTTTGACACTTCCTAGTTTTATCACGTATTCTCTCTCCACCGCACTAGTTCCAGCGATTAGTGAGGGGATGGAACAGAACAAACGCAAAACGGTCGAATACCGGCTCAAGCAGGCGATGCGCCTTTGTTTATTAAGCGGGGGCATTTCATGTATTATCCTTTTCGTGTATGCAGAAAATTTAACCCTCTTCATGTATGGTTCATCTCATGCCGCTGTCTATGTAAAATTCATGGCGCCCTTCTTTTTGCTCTATTACTTTCAAGGGCCGCTGCAGGCTGTCCTTCAAGCATTAAATTTAGCGGGGGCAGCGATGACCAACAGTTTGATAGGAGCTGTTGTGAAAACGGGCATGATCTTTGTTCTTGCTTCACAGCCAAGCTTTGGCATTATGGGCGCAGCGCTTGCGATACTCATCGGCATCGTCCTTGTCACGTTGCTCCATGCGGCAACTGTCGGTAAAGTGCTGCCTATTCATTTACCATTAAAAGAATATGGACTTTGCGTCCTTGTAATCATCGGCACTGGGGCAGTCAGCTTATGGATGAAACATCAAGCGAGCGGACTCTTTTCCGCACCTTTAGAGCTTGTCATGATGATCTTTTTGACGTGCGTGCTGTATGTCATTCTATTAATCTGTCTTGGGCTAGTGAAACGAGAAGAGCTGCGCCGCATCCCGTTTATTGGGAAGCTGCTGTAGCTCATCTTTTCTTTATAATTTCATCTTTCAAATCAATATAAAAATTCTTCTGATTAAAGCTGCAGTAAGAGATTTGCTCGATATCATGATAGCCTCTTTTGGCAAGCTCCTTTATCAGCCACTGTTCATCATGGTTGATCTGCTTGAGATGATCATGTTGAACCACACCGTCTGCAATAAGCGGGAGCTCAAGCGCTGCATGTTTGCGCTTGTTTTCTTTTTCAACAACGGCGAGCTTTCCTGAAGGCTCTAAGATGGCATATGAGACATCCTGGATACTATCGATGTTATTTTCTCTTAATTGAATCAGCAAATCATCAAAATTGTATCGCTGTTTTCTCATCGCACCCTCGTCTATTTTTCCGTTGATGATGAGCAGGGCCGGCTTACCGTCGAGAAAACGACGGACACCTTGGAATTTTAATGACAAATAGGCAAGGGTGATTTGAATGAAGGTTAACAGCAGGATCGGCCATACTGTATGTAACATGTGATCCTCTACTTCTTCTATGGCGAGCACCGCAATTTCAGCGATCATCATAAAAATAACAAGATCTAAAATACTCAGTTCCCCAATCTCCCTTTTGCCCATTAAACGAAAGATAAACCAAATGAGAAAATATAAAATGATCGTTCTCATGGAGATAATTAAGATGTCCTGCATATGATGTAAACCCTCCTTCTCCACCATAGCTTGTGTCAAAACACTTTATTTATGTAGAAAAGAAAGCCTGGGTTTTTATCACGAGAAACATGTCTATTTTTTCTTCTCCGTGAATACATTTTAGTAAAAGACAAGCTTCGGTCAATTGGAGAGGAGACGAATCACATGCAGGAAACGAAACAAATAGGAAAAGGCATTTTATCTGGCTTAATTGCTATTTTTGTCGTGATGATTGTCACAAGCTTACTTGTATCACTGATGCTTACCTTCACAAGTATGCAGGAATCATCGTTTAAATGGATGATCATGATCTTGTCCTTTGCGGCACTTTTTCTAGGAGGAATGATTTCTGGAGGGAAAGCAAAGGAACGGGGCTGGCTCATTGGCGCCATGACCTCTTTTATCTTTTCACTCACTGTTTTTTTATTTCAATATTTAGGGTTTGGAGAAACCTTTTCACCAGAACAATTCATCTATCATGCAGCCTTTTTGGGAATTTGTATGCTAGGGGGAATGATTGGCGTTAATCTTCGGGGCAAATAAAAAAAGAGCGAATGATATCGCTCTTTTTTTATCGCTATGTATTGGAGGATTAACCTTTGTCAGCTAATTCTCTAATAGCACGTCGGTCGAAAGTTAAACGGTTGTTTTCGCTTGTTTTGATGACCACTTTTGATTCATCAATGTAGTCGATTTCACCGTGTAAACCACCGATTGTGACGATTTTATCGCCTTTTGATAAAGATTGCTGCATCTGACGCACAGCTTTTTGTTGCTTTTGCTGTGGACGGATTAACAAGAAGTAAAGCACAGCAAACATGACAACAATCATAATGATTGAACCCATACCACCATCCATTCTATCTCACCCCTTTCTAAAGCATTGTAAAGCTTTTCGTTTATGCGTTAAAAGTTTTTCGCATTCGGCTTGTTAAAGCCATAACGCTCAAAAAACTCTTCTCTAAAATCACCTAAACGATCCTCACGGATAGCTTCTCTCACTTGCTCCATTAATTTTAACAGAAAATGAAGATTATGATAAGTTGTTAATCGAATTCCGAACGTCTCATTTGTACGGATCAAATGTCTAATATAAGCGCGTGTGTAATTTTTACATGTGTAGCAGTCACAGTTTTCATCGATTGGTCTGAAATCACGCTCATATTTAGCATTTTTCACAACAAGGCGTCCTTCACTTGTCATGAGCGTACCATTTCTTGCAATTCGCGTTGGCAGTACACAGTCAAACATATCGACACCGCGAATCGCGCCGTCAATTAATGAATCTGGTGAGCCGACACCCATTAAGTACCTCGGCTTGTCATCCGGTAAAAATGGCGTTGTAAACTCCAGCACTCGGTTCATCACGTCTTTTGGTTCACCAACAGATAAACCTCCAATGGCATAGCCTGGGAAATCAAGTGAAACAAGATCTTTTGCACTTTGTTTACGAAGCTCTTCGTACTCTCCGCCCTGTACAATGCCAAACAGTCCTTGATCCTCTGGACGCTGGTGCGCTGTTAAGCAGCGCTCTGCCCATCTGCTTGTCCGCTCTACAGAACGTTTCATATAATCGTACTCTGCTGGGTACGGAGGACATTCGTCAAATGCCATCATAATATCTGAGCCGAGCGCATTTTGAATCTCCATCGCTTTTTCAGGAGAAAGGAACAACTTATCTCCATTTAAGTGATTACGGAAGTGAACGCCTTCCTCTTCAATTTTTCTAAATTCACTTAAAGAAAACACCTGGAATCCGCCTGAATCAGTGAGAATCGCTCGATCCCAGTTCATAAATTTGTGCAGACCGCCTGCTTCTTTGACAATGTCATGCCCCGGGCGCAGCCATAGATGATACGTATTGCTTAAAATGATGCCTGCTTCCATCGCTTTTAACTCTTCAGGCGCCATTGTTTTCACTGTAGCCAGTGTACCAACTGGCATAAATACAGGTGTTTCAAAGGAGCCGTGCGGTGTATGAACGCGTCCAAGACGTGCACCTGTTTGTTTGCATGATTTAATGAACTCATAACGTATCGGTAATTGCGACAAAAATGAGCCCTCCTGTCTTTGTTGTATGATGTTATTGAATCAGCATGGCATCGCCAAAACTGAAAAATCGGTATTCCTCTTTTACAGCCTCATTGTACGCTTTTAGGACGTGTTCTCGTCCAGCTAATGCACTGACAAGCATAATTAAAGACGATTTTGGCAAGTGGAAATTCGTGATCATGCCATCAATTGCCTTAAATGTATAGCCTGGATAAATAAAAATCGACGTCCAGCCGCTTGACGCTTTGAATTCACCATCATAAGCACTTGCAATGGTTTCAAGCGTTCTTGTCGAAGTTGTTCCGACTGAAATAATCCGCCCGCCTTCCTTGCGCACGCGATTAAGCTCTTCTGCCGTTTCTTCATTCATTTCGTAAAACTCTGCGTGCATTTCATGTTCTTCAATGCGTTCAGCACTGACCGGTCGAAATGTGCCAAGCCCTACATGGAGCGTAATAAACGCAATATGCACTCCTTTTGCTTTCAGTGCATCCAGCAGTTCATTTGTAAAGTGAAGACCGGCAGTAGGCGCAGCAGCCGAACCAACCTCTTTGGAATAAACGGTTTGATAACGCTCACGATCGTCAAGCTGCTCTTTAATGTACGGAGGCAGCGGCATTTCACCTAAAGATTCAAGTACTTCATAAAAAATGCCTGTATACTGAAACTCAACTTTTCTTCCGCCATGTTCCAGTTCTTCTGTACATACCGCTTTTAATCGTCCATCACCAAATGTAATGACTGTTCCGTTTTTCACACGTTTTGCTGGTTTCACGAGTGTTTCCCATTTGTCTCCTTCTTCTTGTTTCAAAAGAAGCAGCTCCACTTTAGCACCCGTATCCTCTTTCGTTCCAAACAGACGTGCAGGCAATACACGTGTATTGTTTAAAACGAGACAATCACCCTTTTGAAAGTAATCTGTGATTTGCGAGAATGTATCATGTGTGATGTCACCTGTTTGTTTATGTAAGACCATCAGTCTTGATGCATCTCGTTTTTCAAGCGGCACTTGTGCAATCAATCTTTCTGGTAAATCAAAATCAAATAGTTCTAACTTCATTTCCTTCACCTATTCTGTAGTTAACTAGTTAACGTTATTTCATCCGTCCGAAGACATTGAGTAAAATGGTTAGGACGATGCTAATGACAATGCATGTAATCACAGGAAAAAAGAACGTTACGTTCCCTTTTTTCACGAAAATATCGCCTGGAAGTTTCCCAACCAATTGAAACACTAAACCTGCGGCAAAAAGGACACCACCTAAAATCATCAACATTTTAGGGAATTCAGTCACGAATCGGAACCTCCATATGAAAATGTTCATACGCTTCTCTTGTGACGACCCGCCCTCTTGGTGTTCTTTGCAGAAAACCAATTTGCAGTAAATACGGTTCGTACACATCTTCAATCGTATGTGATTCTTCTCCAATTGTCGCTGAGATCGTATCAAGTCCAACAGGACCGCCTCTAAATTTTTCAATCATACTTAAAAGCAGCTTATGATCGATATGATCAAGTCCGAGTCTGTCAACTTGCAGACGCTCAAGAGCATCTTCTGCAATGTCTTGTGTGATCGCATGATTTCCAAGCACCTGCGCAAAATCTCTTACTCTTCTGAGCAAACGATTGGCGACCCTCGGTGTGCCTCTAGATCTTCTTGCAATCTCTTCAGCTGAACGAATGTCGATCCCAATCTCAAACAGCTCGGCTGTTCTTGCTACAATGTGAGCCAAATCTCTTTGCTCATAGTATTCCAATCTTGCATGAACTCCAAACCTATCACGAAGCGGCGCTGTTAAAAGCCCAACACGGGTTGTAGCACCTACAAGCGTAAATGGCGGTAAATCAAGCCGCACAGAACGTGCTGTATCTCCTTTTCCAATCACGATATCTAGACAAAAGTCCTCCATCGCTGGATATAGCACTTCCTCTATTGAACGCTGCAAGCGATGAATTTCATCAATAAACAGAACATCGCCAGGTTCAAGAGATGTTAAGATCGCCGCCAAATCGCCAGGGCGTTCAATCGCCGGTCCAGACGTTGTACGCAGCTGAACATTCATTTCATTGGCAATGATCGACGCAAGCGTTGTTTTCCCAAGTCCCGGCGGTCCATATAAAAGGACGTGATCCAGCGTTTCCTGCCTCATTCGGGCAGCTTCAATAAATACGCTGAGATTATCCTTTACTTTCTGCTGGCCAATATATTGACTAAGCGTCTGTGGACGCAGACTTTGCTCAATGGCTGATTCATGGTTGTCTGCTTCAGTTGAGACGAGCCGTTCATCCATGAGACATCACCCTATTTCAACATTTTTTGTAAAGCTTTTTTCACATATTGATCGGTTGTCAGATTCTTCTCTTCTTTTAATAAAGGAAGAACCTTTTTGATTTCACGATCACCATACCCAAGGACACTTAAGGCTTCAACCGCTTCATCTAAAGCGCTTTGCTGTGTTTCAACCTGAATATGATCCTCGTGGTTAAATAAGTTTCCTATCATTTCAGGCACCACATCTGCGAGCTTCCCTTTCAGATCTAGAATGATCTGACGTGCTGTTTTTTTGCCAACACCCGGGAATTTAATGAGGAAAGCTTCATCCTCTCGTTCGATCGCTGAAATGACAGCGCCAGGGTCACCGGAAGCAAGAATCGCAAGCGCACCCTTCGGTCCAATGCCTGTGACATTTAACAGTTTTGTGAACAACGCTTTTTCTTCTCGTGTTTGGAATCCATATAACGAAAAAGCGTCTTCCTTTATGTAATGATACGTATAAATCGTTTCTTGTTTTGTTACTCGATAGATAAACGGATTTGGGGTATAGACTTGATATCCCACTCCGCCGTTTTCAATGACAACATATTGCGGGCACACATAATCAATGGTCCCTTTTACAAACTCTATCACCGTTTTCACCTCTTTGACTGTTCTCCATTGTAACATAAATCGAAGAGAAAACCGTAATAAAAGTTAACATACGTTCGCTCAGCCTTTTTTCATAGTCAACCCATGAAAAAGAGCTTGCGGTCTTCACACCAGCAAGCTGTCATACGATTAAAACGATTGTTCATTTCGGTAAGGTTTCATGACTTCAAGCACATGCTCAAATTCATCTTTTGTTCGAAACGGAATGCCTTGTGCAAGCTGCTGCTCTACATGACTTTCCAAGCGGGACGTATCAATTTGAAAAAAGAGATGAATAGGCTCCGCCCACCCGTCAGGCCTTCCATGAAACGTAGAAATCACGCCGTCTTCTGATAATCCGATATATCCATTTGCTTTACTCAAAGGCGATATATCGTCAATTTGCTTTCTAAAAAGGGCAAAATCCTCTCGCTGTTCTACCAATGTCCAGCCCTTATACTGGGCCCAAAATGTGTCTTTGTCTTCTAATGATGCCCGCTGTCTTTCAATACTTACATCGCCGTCTAGATAGACCTTTTCAAGCTGAACGTTGATGGTTTTTGACTCTTTTTGCAAGTGTTCTGCTGCTTCCATATCAACAGCGAAAAAGAGTACACTTGTCATGATAAGTCCTGTAACGAAATACTTTATTTTCACTTTCACTATTTACACCTCTTTAGAACATAAGATCGATGCATGACATATGTAGTTTGACCCATTTTGCTACACATTAACCAAATCGATGTCTTGACACATATTGAGAGTCTTTCGTTGTATCCTTCGTGCGTAAATGTTATGTTTTATACAATCCATTGCTCTACCGAATTACATGGTTTTTTCATCATTCGTTTTTCAGCCGCATAAACTGAAACCAAAGAAGGTGAAGTCAATGTCAGATGTCAAAAGATTAGCCGAATCGATTCAGTATCAAGAAGAAAAGCGTTTTAATAAGCTCGTCTTTAAACCGGCTGAGCTTGAGCTGTGCGGCAAAGGAAGAAGTGCCTATGTATTTTCATACAAAAAAGACGGCAAGAAAATGGCGTTAAAAGTCTTTTTTCCTTCTTATCGAAACATCGCCCGCAAAGAGGCTACAATTTATGAAAAACTTTCCGGCTCCTCCTATTATCCTGAGATTTATGAGTCTGGGGATCAGTATATTTTAATGGAATATATTAAAGGTTATACTTTCTATGAATGCCTGACAAAAGGAATTCCGATCAAAAAACAAATGATTGAACAAGTAGATAATGCATTGGAAGAAGCACGCGCGAAAGGTTTAAATCCTTCTGATATTCATCTGCGAAATTTAATTTTAACAAAGGATGGCCGCGTCAGGGTCATTGACGTCGCCCGCTTCACGCAAACGAAAACATGTCATCAATGGGATGATTTAAAAGCTGCATACGCCTATTATCAAAAACCTTTTTTCCCTAAAAAAGCGCCGCGTCTGTGGCTTGAAGTGATTGCCTATTTGTATAAGAAAAACTGGCTGTCTCGAGGTCAGCTGAACAACCGAAATGATTTTACTGCATAATGAAAGCCGCTCGAAAAGAGCGGCTTTCAGATTGTTGACAAAGGGCTAAAATGAACTTTATTTTAGCCCTTTGTCTTCTTTTCAGCGTGATCGAAAACCTTTGAATTCTAGGAAGGACGAGTACCGGCGCGGAGCGAATTTGACATTCGTGAGCACCGGCACGCAGGACTGACAAAGAATGCGAGGGTTTGTCTACACGCTGAAAGCCGCTCTCTTTGAGCGGCTTTCTGTTTTATTCTGTTTCTACATGGATACTATTCACATTTAATAGGTTAATGATTTCATTATTCAGCTTAAACCAATGATTGGCTTCCTCAATTTTTTTATACACATCATAGGTAGCTGGACGTTTCAGCTCGAAATCGAGCACTTCCCCATTGTTCATATGAAATGTTACCTTAAATACTTTCATCATAAGATCACCTTCCACTCTGTCTTGTTCACTAACCGAATCGGTCAGCTCTTTTCATTCATTCTCTATTCAATCCGTTTCCCCTGCTTCTTTCCTTCTAAACACAAGAAGTTTAAATTTTGTTTAAATTCGCACAACATATCTATCTATGTACTCTTCAAAAGAAGTATATTGAATGAAAAGGAGGCTACCTTTATGAAACAAAAGAAAAAACGAACATCTCCAGAGAGACAAACAGTCCTGTTTCATTTAACAGATGCCCTCATCCCAAGTGTTGAAACGATGGCGATTGCAGTAAGAGCATTTTTGCACCTCGTAAGAAAAGCCATTTCAGCCGTTTTATAAAACCCCGCACTAGAGGAGTGCGAGGTTTTTTTTAGGATTGATAGATTTGGCTGCCTTGATTGATAAACTCTTTTGCCTTCTTCTCCATCTCTCTTTTCACTTCTTCTGATTGGTTGCGGATGTCATGGGAAATTTTCATACTGCAAAACTTTGGTCCACACATGGAACAGAAATGAGCGGTTTTAGCACCTTCAGCAGGCAATGTTTCATCATGGAATGCCAGCGCTCGTTCTGGGTCAAGTGACAGGTGAAATTGATCCCGCCATCTGAATTCAAATCTCGCTTTCGATAAGGCATCATCACGCTTTTGAGCAGCAGGATGTCCTTTTGCTACATCAGCTGCATGTGCGGCAATTTTATAGGCGATGACGCCTTCTCTTACATCTTCTTTGTTCGGCAGACCTAAATGCTCTTTTGGTGTCACATAGCACAGCATGGCGGTTCCGTACCAGCCGATCATCGCCGCACCGATCGCGGATGTAATATGATCATATCCCGGTGCAATATCTGTTGTTAGAGGACCTAACGTATAAAAAGGTGCCTCTTTGCATATCTCCATCTGCTTATCGACATTCTCTTTGATTTTATCCATTGGAACATGACCAGGTCCTTCAATCATGACCTGTACATCATGTTTCCAAGCGATCTCTGTCAATTCCCCTAACGTTTCCAGCTCTGCAAACTGCGCTTCGTCATTTGCGTCCGCAATGGATCCCGGTCTGAGCCCGTCCCCAAGCGAAAAGGCAATGTCATACGTTTTCATGATTTCACAAATTTCTTCAAAATGGGTATACAGAAAGTTCTCTTGATGATGAGCGAGACACCATCTTGCCATAATGGCTCCGCCTCTTGAAACAATTCCTGTGACCCGGTCGACTGTGAGCGGAATA
The DNA here is from genome assembly GCF_038593395.1 of Bacillus sp. FSL R5-0397. Classification (NCBI taxonomy): domain Bacteria; kingdom Bacillati; phylum Bacillota; class Bacilli; order Caryophanales; family Bacillaceae; genus Bacillus; species Bacillus sp. FSL R5-0397. The sequence goes on from NZ_CP151992.1 coordinate 2,409,069, forward strand.
TACCTTAACAGGACGCCCGCATGAATGGTGAAGTAGTCAACCCCTTGCTCTGCCTGTTCAATTAATGTGTCTCGGTATACTTCCCACGTCAAATTTTCTGCGATTCCATTCACTTTTTCAAGTGCCTGATAAATCGGGACAGTTCCTACTGGGACTGGGCAATTGCGGATAATCCATTCTCTCGTTGTATGAATATCCTTTCCTGTAGACAGGTCCATCATCGTATCTGCCCCCCATCTAATTGCCCATGTCATCTTCTCCACCTCTTCTTCAATGGACGACGTCACAGCTGAATTGCCAATATTCGCATTAATTTTCACGTGAAAATTCTTCCCGATGATCATCGGCTCACTTTCAGGATGGTTGATATTCGCTGGAATGACCGCTCTTCCACTAGCCACTTCCTCTCTAACAAACTCAGGACTTAGCTGTTCTCTCAAAGCGATAAACTCCATTTCAGGCGTAATGATCCCCTTTTTTGCATAATGCATTTGTGTCACACAAGCACCTTGTTTCCCGCGGAGCGGCACATGATGAAAATCTGTATGGGCAGCTTGAAAGGATTCTTTCCCATTCAAGCGATATCCATTATCTTCTGGCTTTACTTGACGCCCTTCATAGCTTTCAGTATCTTCTCTTTCTTTAATCCATTTTGATCTCAGGCGCTTTAATCCCTTTGTGACATCAATATGAGCCTCCTCATCTGTATACGGTCCACTTGTATCGTACACACGAATCGGTTCATTTTGGATATCACCTGCTTGTGTCACTGTATTTGTGAGCACGATTTCTCTTTTTGGCACCAAAATGTCAGGTCTTGAACCTTGTTCATATACCTTTCGACTGCCTTCAAAATTTGATAATAAAGATTGCGATGATGGAACATTTGTCTTTTCATTCATTTGCTGTTCTCTCCTTCTTTTCGTGTGACCGGTCAGGATGGAATCAGCACCAGCAAAAAACCAGATTCTATGTAAAGAACCTGGTTTCGTCGTCAGAAAAAAACATGTATGCCATTCATATGGCACATGTATCATCTTCAACTTCCCCACGCTGGTACGAGCCAGATCAGGTCCAAAGGGTTAAGAAGCTTGTCTTCTCTCTCAGCCCGCATTTCCGGGCACCCCTAGTCACTTATATTGATTTCCACAACAGTGTAGCATAGCTGAGAAATGAAAAAAAGAAGTTTCAGGAAAATAGTTCCTTTCCCCTACAATGAATACATGATCTTCACGATATACATCTTTCTATACACGATCTATCTCTCTCATTTCGATTAAATCAGAAATAATCATTGATCCTTTTCTCCTATTATGTATAATTAATCTAAACGGAGAATTTTTATACAAACATGATTCAAAGGAAGTTCTAGTCGATTGCAAACATTTCTTACATTTATCGTCGTTGGATTCTCAATTGCTCTACCTGTTGGAGCGATCACGGTTGAAATGACAAAGCAGGGATTAAAAAACGGATTCTTTCATGGATTAACTGTAGGCGCTGGTGGTATGACCATTGATATATTGCTCATCTTGGCTTTATATGCTGGATTTGCTCAATTTTTATCTTTGCCCTTTATCCAAATTCCGCTCTGGCTGATCGGTGCCATCTTTTTAATGATTCTTGCCTACGATTCAATTAAAAATGCGGATCAAGACATCCATTTAGCAGGAGAAAAAGTGAATAAATCATTCGCTAAAACATACCGAAATGGGCTGCTCGTCGCGGTATCCCCTGGAAACCTTGTGTTCTGGGTATCTGTGTTTGGTGCTGTACTGGCAGATGCTTATAAAAATACAAATTCATCTGAATTTATATTGGCTGCTGCGGGTATTTTGGCAGGGATTCTTCTTCATGACATCGGTCTTCTCACGATTGTTTCCCTAACAAGAAAAGTGATGAACCGAACCATGATTAAGTGGACATCCATTATTGCCGGTATTTTATTACTTGGATTTGGCTGTTATTTCTTTTATGAATTTTATATCGGGATCAAAGTTTATTTTTAAAGAAAGGCTAAAGTTCGTCATGAACTTTAGCCTTTTTTATTCCAGCTTATCGGGTCATGCCTGTCTGACCTGTTTCAAATTGCGTTTTTCTCATATCTCTGAAGCGTGTAAATGCGCCTTCGTCTTTAATGACTTGGACAGCTCTACCATCTGCATAACGAGTCGCTGCTTCTTCTACTTGTGATACACCCTCTGATGTCAAGCGCCCATCTGTTTTAAGAGCAATATACACATTTTCATCCGTCACCATAACTTGTGAGTCTGTAACATGGTTCATTTTGTTCACTCGGTTGGCGATTTTTCTTGAACGCTGGATATTCTCTTGTTTATCGTAGCCAGAGAACGACATTTGGTTATGATAGTTCATATCTCCATGACTGTAGCGTCCATCTCCACCAGTAAGCGGCATTCTCACTTGATCCTGTGTAGGGCGTGAACGATAATCAACATTCGTTGTATTTCTTCCGTTCATTCCCTCCATAAGCTCAGAAACCGGTCCTTGATGATCTTGATTGTTGTCTGTTGCCTGTTGATTGGAGTGGTATCCAACTGGCTGACCTGATTGATTATGACGTGTATCTACACCCGCATTGTTATTTGTACCACATGCCGTTAATCCAATAGGTAGAAGCACTAAGGCGATTGTTTTTTGCCATTTTTGTCTCAAACGAAAAACCCCCTGTACAAATTGAATCTCATGAGCGCAAAACAGGCTCTGTTTTAGCATGTACAGTTGAGGACAAAAACAAGCTGTCAGTTATAAACAAAAAAAGGAACGATTGAGATCGTCCCTTGTGTCATTAATCTTCTTCGTCTTCTTCTGGTCTTGCAAAGACAGATGGGTTTTGATAAGGCTGCTGCATATAAGGCTGTGCTGGATAAGCACCCATTTGACCATATGGAACAGGGTTTGGATAATGCCCAGGCCATGGTTGATGATGCTTCATCCCATCATCGCATCCGCAGTCTTCCTTGCCATATGCTTCATTTGGAGCGTTTGGATAAAAGCCTTGATTGGCATTGGCATTGGCATTTGCATTTGGATGCATATGGTGGTGCCAGTGATGCCCATCGTTTGCATGATGCTCATGATGTTCACCGTAATAAGCCGGTGCTTGATACGCAGGATAATACGGCTGAGCCGCCGGGTAAGGGTACGGCATCATGTGATGGTGATAATACGGCTGTACCGGATAACAAAGGCCTGATCCCGGTAAAATAGGAGAAGCGGGTACCATTTGCTGCGGATATGGATACATTGCTGGCATGTAATGACCATAACCATAATAAGGATCATATGACTCTTGATGATGGTGGTGATGCTCTTTATTTTCAGCCATACCCCCTACTGCTGCCCCTCCAACATTCGGCATTTGCGGGAAATTAGGAAGGTTTGGGTAATTACTATGTTCCATATCTTTTCCCTCCTCTTTTTGATGTGGGATATGAATGAATGGATCATATCCCTTTGCCACTTCATCTTTGAAATGATCCTTATTTTCATGATGAAAATGGTCCTTGTGATCTTTATGATCCTTTTTCTCATGAACATGATCTTTCTTTTCATGAACGTGATCTTTTTTCTCATGATGTTCTTTTTTGGGAGGAGGCGTGAATGGCTGGTAGAGATTCGTCTGATAATAGTTTACATCAACTTGTGGAAAAACTGGCTGTTCAATCTTTGGTACTGGTGGCACATAAGGTACCGGTTCATTCGGCTTTTCCTTCGGCTTCGTATCTTGAACTTGCACGACATCCTTTGGCTTTTCTTTTACATACGGGTGTTCTTTTGCTTTTGGCATTTCTTTTGCTTTGTGATGATCGGTTTTCACAGGAACACCACTAGATGGAATTTTGATTTTCATTCCTGGCATGATCAAATCTGGATTACTGAGCTGTGAATTTAATTTTTTCAATTCTTGAAAGTCGACTCCGTACTTCTTTGAAATTTTCCAAAGGGAGTCTCCTTTTTGCACAATATGAATTTTCAACGTTTTCCCCTCCTATGCAAAACGTGAACGTAGCGGTTATGTCAGAAGTACAATATGTTTCAACATAAATTTATGCCTATTTACAAGCCGATATGATAAAAACTTGTTTTCTGATAGGAGGGGACACTTCATTATTTAATGGTGAGCATCTTATTTAAAGCGAGCAATGCCTCTTTTGTCGTCTCTTCATTCACTTGAATCAAACCGACCGGCTCCCCTTTTTCAATGCTTTCAAGTGACCATAGTAGATGAGGCAGATCAATACGGTTCATTGTCAAACATGGACACATATCTGGATTAAGGGATTCGATTTGTTTGTCAGGGTGCTGGTCAATGATGCGTTTCACTAAATTCATTTCTGTTCCAATGGCCCACTTGCTTCCTGCTGGTGCCTGCTTGATCGTATCAATAATAAATTTCGTTGAACCAGCTAGATCAGATGCCTTTACGACTTCATGCGTACACTCTGGATGAACAAGAATCTGTATGTCACGGTCTCGTTTTCTCGTTTGTTCAATATTCTCAATGGTAAATTTCTCATGAACAGAGCAATGACCTTTCCATAAAATCATTTTGATTCGATGAAGCGGTTGGTCGGTGATGAGCTTTTCTTCTATTTGATCCCAGACAGCCATTTCCTCTAGCGGAATCCCTAAATCATAGGCCGTGTTACGCCCTAAATGCTGATCAGGAAGAAAAAGAATCCGCTCTTTTTGGGTCAGCGCCCACTCCAATACTTTTTTAGCGTTTGAAGATGTGACAGTCGATCCGCCATGTTTGCCGACAAATGCTTTAATATCAGCCGTTGAGTTTACATAAGTCAGCGGAAGGATCGTATCTCCAAACAGCTCAGTGAGCTTATCCCACGCCCTGTCTGTTTGTTTCATATTCGCCATATCTGCCATTGAACAGCCAGCTCTCATATCTGGCAAAAAGACGTGCTGATTCTTTTTTGATAGCATATCGGCCGTTTCTGCCATAAAATGAACCCCGCAAAATACAATGTATTCTGCTTCGTGATTGTCAGCAGCAATTTGTGCAAGCTGCAATGAATCACCTGTCACATCAGCAAATTGGATGACTTCATCTTTTTGATAATGATGACCCGGTATAAAAAGCTTTGATCCAAAGGCGCGTTTAATCTCTAATACTCTCTCTTTCATTTCATCATAAGAGCGCTGTTTATATTCATCTGGCATCATGGCTGTATGCTGCGCTGCTAACACATCAAGCATGGACATGAGTCGTTCCCCCTTTATGGCTGAATTCCATATTCATACTAAAATCGAATGATGGAGCAGAATGTGTGAGGAATCCAAGTGAAATAAGGTCTACACCTGTCCCCCGGTAGTTAGCCACATTCTCCAACGTGATACCGCCTGATGCCTCTGTCAATATGGTTTCAGGGGTCATTTGTTTAAAGCGCTTCACTTCGTCTGGAGAGCAGTTGTCAAACATGATGACATCTGCTTTGGCATCAATGGCTTCCATCAGCTGTGCTTCTGATTCAATTTCCACTTCAATTTTCACCATATGACCGGCGTATGCTCTTGCTTTCTCCACAGCTTCCCTGATAGAACCACAAGCCGCAATATGATTATCTTTAATCATCACCCCATCGGATAAGCCGAAACGATGATTCTTTCCGCCTCCGACTTTTACTGCGTACTTCTCCAGCATGCGCAAACCGGGTGTCGTCTTTCTCGTATCACAAATCGTAATAGATGGATCAGCTAATCGCTCTACTACTTCATGCGTTAGTGTAGCAATCCCTGTCATTCTTTGCAGGATATTCAACACCACCCGCTCCCCTTTCAGCAAGTCGTTGACGGGGCCTGTTATTTGTGCCAGTACAGCCCCTTCATGAATCCAATCACCTTCTTGGAAAAACAGCTCAGTTTGAACTTGTTCATTCAGCAGTTTGTATCCCATATCAATGACTTGCGTCCCGGCCAATACGCCTGATTGTTTCGCCATGATGTAAGCTGTTCCTTTCTTGTCTCCAAAGATGGCATCAGCGGATACATCTCCAAACCCAATATCTTCTTTTAAAAAATGAGTGAGCATTTGCTTTAACTGTAAACGTTCCATTTGGCACCAATCCTTTCATTTTTTACGATATAAATATGGCCCTGTTCATGTACAATCTGTTTTGCTCGCCACGAAGCATCATGCCGATTAGGATAATCTGTGCGATAATGACCGCCCCTGCTTTCTGTTCGGAGTAATGCAGATTTGACAAGGCATATGGCTAAAGCCCATTGATTAGTTATTTCGATCTGTTCATTTGTGATATTCTTCACATTGATTTGCTGAAAAGAGACTTGTTCTAAATGATCGAGCAAAGTCTGTAAGCCTTTCTCATCTCTCACAATTGCGGCATATGCCGTCATCCATTTTCTGAGCTGAGCCAGTGACACCGTTGGGACAGACCATACTTCTTGAATGGAAAGAGCAAGGTTTTTATCTTGCCAGGTTTGCAACCGCTCAATATACCGTGCTGCGTTGTTTCCTAAAACGAGACCTTCTAAGAGCGAATTACTTGCCAGTCGATTGGCGCCGTGTAAACCTGTACAAGCTGCTTCACCAATGGCGAAAAGTGATGGAACTGTTGTTTCTCCATGTTCATTCACCTTAATTCCACCCATTAAAAAGTGCATACCGGGTGAAACTGGCAGCCTTCCGCTTGCCATATCAACTCCCGCACGCTGACACATCGAAGCAATCGCAGGAAAACGTGCAGAAAAATGCGGAATATCACGGATGTTCAGATAAATGGAATGACCGAGTTGCTGCTCATGGAAAATGGTCCTTGCCACCACATCTCTAGGCGCTAAATCGCTCTGCGGGTGGATTCCTTTCATGATCCGCCTGCCTGATTCATCTTCTAAATAGGCGCCCTCTCCCCTGACTGCCTCTGATACGAGCCCGATCGCTTTACCTGAAGTGGTCAAAAGGGTCGGATGGAATTGCACAAATTCGAGATCTACTAGCTGCGCCCCTGCGCGATAGGCCATCATCAGACCATCTCCTGTCACAGACGGATCATTTGTGTTTGTCTCATATAAGGATCCACAGCCGCCAGTGGATAATACAACTGCATCTGCGGTCATTGTATGTACATGACCTTTTTCGTCTTTCCACACAACACCGGTACATACCCCATCATGAACTAACAGATCCATGACATGATGATTTTCGTATACATGAATGTGTGAGCCGAGCTTCCCTTTCAAAAACTGCACGAGGGTTTTTCCCGTTTGATCTCCCCCTGCATGCAGAATACGATGGGTCGTATGGGCTCCCTCTTTACCTAACTGCGGGATTCCCGTTTCATCTCGATCAAATGGGCAGCCCTCTTCTACGAGCTTCTTTACAAGATCTTTTCCATGACGGACGATCTCCTGTACAGTTTTGTCATCATTGTGACCACACCCCGCAGCTAAAGTGTCTTGCACATGCTGATCGACAGAATCATGTGCGGAAAAGGCTGCAGCGATTCCCCCTTGTGCAAGCATGGAATTACTAGAGGAAAATTGTTTTTTTGTCATCATGATGACTTGGCAGTTCTCTGAGATCGTATTCACAAAGGAAAGAGCCGCAATGCCCGACCCCACCACAATGACTTTTTTGATAGATGACACAATTGCCCCTCCTGTCATTTACACCTGTCTTGACACATATCATTACACAACACTACAATAAATACAAGAAAAAATTTTCACACAGGAGATGGATGGATTTGATTTATTTAGATTATGCAGCTTCTACACCTGTTTCTGAGGAATCACTGCATGTATTTCAGCAGTTGAGCAAAGAATGTTACGGAAATGCGAGCAGCCTGCATGATGCAGGAGGAAGAGCAAATGAAATCTTGTCTTACAGCAGACAATCACTTGCAGCGATTCTAGAGGGCGAACCTGATGGCATTTACTTTACAAGTGGCGGAACTGAATCCAATATCCTTGCGATTCAATCGATCATAAATGGGCTGCCTCCACATAAACAGCATGTCATTACCACATCAGTAGAGCACCCTTCCGTTCATCATGCGGTCAATGCCTTGGAGCGTCTCGGTGTGAAGGTGACGGTCATAGAACCGAATCAAGAAGGAATTATCACAAAAGAGATTCTCAAACAGGCTCTATTTCCTGAAACCGGACTAGTATCCATCCAGCATGCCAACTCAGAAACTGGGATTATTCAACCATTAGCTGAATTAGCAACGCTCTTAAAAGAAAGAGATATTCTTTTTCATACAGATGCAGTGCAGACATTCGGAAAAATGCATGTGTCGATTAAAGAACTTGGGGTTGATGCCCTCTCCATTTCGAGTCATAAAGTGTATGCACCTAAGGGCGCCGGTGCTGTCTATATGGGAGCACATGTCCCTTGGAAGCCTATATATCAACATACTGTACAGGAAAATGGTCTACGCCCAGGGACAGTGAACGTACCTTGCATTGGTGCTTTTGTGGCCGCGAGCGAGCAAATCATGCTGAAAATAGAGCATCAGCAGCAGCTGGATATTCAGCTTCGTGATTATTTTCTTCAGCAGCTAAAAAAAAGGCAGCTGCCTGTCCGCATGCTGCAAGAAAATGACCAGCGCCGCACGCTGCCTCATATTATTGGTTGTTTTTTTGAAGGGTTTGAAGGACAATATGTAATGTTAGCTTGTAACCGGCAGGGAATTTGTATATCTACTGGAAGTGCATGCGCTTCTGGTTATCATCACCCTTCCCCTGCTGTAAAGGCATTACATGTATCAGATCGTGATGCCTTTCAATTCATTCGACTATCATTTGGACGAGGATCATCAAAGGATGACATCGATCAGCTTTTGCATACATTTGAGCGCTTGCAAAAGGAGAAGAAAGGAGCATAAAACGTGGAACAAGAGAGAAAACTCATTGGCGAAGAAAGAAGAAACGCCATTTTAAAGTGGCTGAAAGAGACAGATACACCACTCACTGGAAGTTTTTTAGCCAAAAAAGCCGCTGTCTCACGACAAGTCATTGTACAAGATATTTCATTACTCAAAGCAAAAAACGAACCCATTATTGCCACAAGCCAAGGCTATGTGTATATGGCGCAGCATACACCGGAAACTGAAATTGAACAAATTATCGCTTGCAAGCACGATCCTCATCGTACAGAAGAGGAGCTCACACTGATTGTAGACTACGGTGTAACGGTGAAAGACGTGATGATTGAGCACCCTGTCTACGGGGAGCTAACGGCCTCTATTCGAGTGAGTACGCGCAAACAAGTGGCTGACTTCGTTCATCATATTTCTAATACAGGCGCCTCCTACTTATCAGAGCTGACAGACGGCGTACACTTACATACCCTTACTTCCTACAGCCAAAAGCAGCTTGACCAAGCCATTCAAGCGCTTGATGACGCTGGATTTCTCATTAAAGACTAAAAAAATAGTGTCCCCTGCAGGACACTATTTTCCATTCGTTAATTCATATGTTTGATAGCTGCCGAGTAGTTTCACTTCACAGCCAATCGCTTCTAATTCTTGAATGGCGCCAGGGACAAGTACATCATCCATCTCTTTTTCGATATCAATGATAAATAAATAGTGTCCAAGACCTGTTTTTGTCGGACGCGATTCAATTTTGGACAAATTGAGATTCCGCCATGAAAAAGCTGATAACACGCGGTGCAATGCACCTGACTGATCATCCTTTGGCAGGCTGACAACAATGGTCGTTTTTGGCTTTGAAGAAAAACCAGAATTCATTGGGAACGATGCCTTCGCCTCTTTATGTAAAATAACAAAACGTGTATGATTGTGCGGATAATCATGAATGTCTTTTTTCGCAATCGTCAATCCGTACGTTTTTGCGGCGATTTCATTCGCAATCGCACCAACAGCTTCATCTGGATGCTCACTGATGTATTTTGCTGCATAGCCTGTTGATTCCACTGGCCGATGCGGAATATCAGGGAACTGCCTCTTCAAAAATTGATGACACTGCGCAATGGCGTGCGGATGTGACTGAATCACATCTAATGTCTCCCAGCTCTCCGCTCTCGATGGATGGACAAGCAGGTGCTGACGAATCGGTGCTGTCATTTCGCCCACAATGGACAAAGCGTCCTCATGAATTAAATAATCAATCGTTAAGTTCACAGATCCTTCGAGTGCATTTTCAAGTGGAACGACCGCCAAATCTACTTCTCCCTTTGACACGGCATCCATACATTGCGGAATGGTTGCATAAGCCCGTTGCTCTGCTTCTTTTGGAAAACAAGAACAGACAGCCAAATGAGTAAATGTGGCCTCTGGTCCAAAGTAACCTACCGTTAATTGCTTCATCTGCTATGATCTCTCCTTTTACGCCCCAGAACCTAGAATTTCAACTTTTTCGACAAATTCAAGTTTTCTTAATTGATTCATGACTGTATTGATATCATCTGCCATGCCGGCCGTACTGATCGACAGGGTAACATTCGCTCTTCCTTGCAGTGGAATCGTTTGGTGAATGGATAACACATTACAGCCAGAGTCAGCCACAATTTGCAGCAGCCTAGACAGAGCCCCAGACCGATCCTCCAGGTGGAAAAACAATGTGATGATCTGCTCTTTGACCATCGTATAAAATGGAAAAACAGCATCTCGATATTTATAAAAAGCACTGCGGCTTAAATCCGCTTTTTGAACAGCATCGGCAACTGAATCCGCTTTTTTGCGATCGAGAAGCTTTTTGACTTCAAGCGTTTTTCGCATCGCATCCGGAAGTACATCCTCTCTTACTAAATAGAACGTTTCTTCTTTCACCTGTTTTCTCCCCTTTTAAAAACGGGAGAGCCCATGAACTGGACCCTCCTTTTGATCAATCGATAAATTCAAATTCAAATTCAAGCAGACGAATGATGTCTCCATCTTTAGCACCACGTTCACGCAGGGCATCATCAACGCCCATTCCGCGCAGCTGTCTAGAGAATCGTTTCACTGACTCATCTCTTGAGAAATCTGTCATCTTAAACAGTCGCTCAAGTGCTTTACCAGTTAAGACAAACGTACCATCAGGATCTCTTGAGATCTCAAATGCTGCTTCTCCTTCATCAAACTTGTACATCACACGGTTATCAGAGAGCTCTTCTTCATTGTAGAGCGGGAATTCCGGTGTTGTTTCAAGCTGATTGGCGATTTCAAATAAGAGCTCACGAAGCCCTTCTCTTGTGATCGCACTAATTGGGAACACTTTATAGTCATCTGTTAATTTTTCTTTAAATGCCGCTAGATTGTCAGCTGCATCCGGCATGTCCATTTTGTTCGCTACAATGATTTGCGGACGCTCTGTCAATCTCATATTGTATTGCTCAAGCTCTTCATTGATCGTCACGTAATCTTCGTATGGGTCACGCCCTTCAAGTCCAGACATATCAATGACATGGACAATGACACGTGTACGTTCAATGTGGCGTAAAAATTGATGACCTAAGCCAACACCTTCGTGCGCTCCTTCGATCAGTCCTGGCAGATCCGCCATGACAAAGCTTCGGTTATCGTCTGTTTCAACAACTCCAAGGTTTGGCACAAGCGTTGTAAAATGATAATCCGCAATTTTTGGTTTCGCAGAAGAGACAATCGAAAGCAGTGTTGACTTCCCGACACTTGGGAAACCAACAAGTCCAACATCTGCAAGTACTTTTAATTCTAAGATGACGTCACGTTCTTTACCTGGCTCACCGTTTTCAGAAAGCTGTGGTGCAGGGTTTGCTGGTGTTGCGAAGCGTGAATTTCCACGTCCACCACGTCCACCTTTGGCAATCACAGCCCGCTGTCCATGCTCTGTCAAGTCAGCTAGTACTTGTTCCGTCTCAGCATCTGTCACAACTGTACCCGGCGGAACTTTAACAATCATTTCTTCCGCATTTCGGCCATGCTGGTTTTTACTCATACCATGCTCACCGCGGTCCGCCTTGAAATGACGCTTATAACGAAAGTCCATTAACGTTCTAAGCCCTTCGTCTACTTCAAATACTACATCTGCACCATTTCCGCCGTCGCCGCCTGCTGGCCCGCCTTTTGGCACATATTTTTCACGACGGAACGCCACCATACCGTTTCCGCCGTCACCGCCTTTAACATACACTTTAACCTGATCTACAAACATAACTTCCTCCGTTTCTCTGCATCACATATCTCGTTCTTGCCTCAAACAAAGCTCAATCATGGACTCGTGATTCGTCACATGAAATTGCGTTATACTCATACATGGATAGTTTGCGTCATGAAACGCATTTAACGCATCCAAACTTGTTAATTTTCCTTTGAAATCAAAATATAAGATCACATCATTCTCTTCATGATCCGTTTGGAAAGTGACCGTTAAATGATTTTCAGTTTTTTGGCAAACTGATTGATCGAATATTGAAAACAACTCCCGTGATACCGTTAGCAGCTGCGATTCATATGCTGATAAGTCTCGGGTTTCACCAAGCACTTCATATTCTAGGGTGATAAAATGCGACTCCCAATTAAAGGTTAGAAAGTAATAGGCCAATTGGGGAATTTTTAAATTTGAGAGTTTGGATTCATGCTGTGCTTCAATGACCATTTCTTCTATTATTTCGAACACTCGGTCATATTTTTCTAATGTCAAGTTGCCTTTGATTAACTGCAATTTATTCATCCAGTCGTGTCTTGAACGACTAAGTAGATGGATCAATTCATTCGTTAATGCAACGTGAGTTAATTTTTCGTTTTGTTTACTTGGTATCTCTTCCATTATCGCACTCCCAATCGTTTGGTCTCTCTTTTAGGAGTCTTATCATCAATATGTCTCCCTGAATTATAACAGAGAAGACAGCATAGAAAAACACTAGTTATGTGAGGAAAGGTTGTTTTTTCTGATCGTATAGGAGAAAATGAGGCAAAGTCAGCAAACATTCTTTGATATTTATGGAGTGCATCTTCTTTTATCATCTTCGGTACTACTTGTAAAAAGCGCAAAAGCTCCCTGAATAGTGAAAAAAACTCCAGTCAATGACCGGAGTTTTTAGCAATTATTGTGCCGCAGGATATACGCTCACTTTTTTACGGTCACGACCGAAACGTTCGAATTTAACTGTTCCGTCGATTTTAGCGAAAAGAGTGTCGTCGCCTCCGCGTCCAACGTTTTCACCTGGATAGATTTTCGTTCCACGTTGACGATAAAGGATAGAACCACCAGTTACGAATTGACCATCAGCACGTTTAGCGCCTAAACGTTTAGACTCAGAGTCACGTCCGTTCTTTGTAGAACCTACCCCTTTTTTAGATGCGAAAAATTGAAGATCTAATCTAAGCATGAAGTTCACCTCCTATTTTTTTGTAGATATTCTCACATAATCGTGATAATCTCGTTCAATTGTTTCTAAGGAAACGACCATGCCTTCTAAAAGCAACTGGGCTTTTTCAAAGGTGACTGGATCTGTATCAGCTGGCAGTTCAAAAGAGAAATACCCGCCTTCATCTCCAATATCAAGCAGTGGGTCCATTCCTGTCAGTGCAATAATTGAATTGACTGACCCGAAAACAACAGCAGATACACCTGCACAAACGAGATCCTGACCTTTTTCAGCAAACTCGGCATGTCCAGTCATCTGAAAAGACGTAATGCTTTCATCTGCTGGCGACCGAGTAATGGTTGCTTTGATCATATCACTCACACGCCTTAAGCGTTGATTTTTTCGATAACAACTTTAGTGTAAGGTTGACGATGACCTTGTTTTTTGTGGTTGTTTTTCTTCGGTTTGTACTTGAACACAGTAATTTTCTTACCGCGACCTTGTTTTTCAACTTTAGCCGTTACTGTTGCTCCAGCAACTGAAGGGTTACCCACTTTGACAGTGTCTCCGCCGACAAACAATACGTTTTCGAAAGTAACTGTTTCACCTGCTTCAGCAGCTAGTTTTTCAACATAAACAGTTTGACCTTCTTCAACTTTTACTTGTTTACCACCAGTTTCGATAATTGCGTACATCTCTGCACCTCCTAATAAACTCAGACTCGCCGAATACAGGGGGCCAATAGGCACTTTACACCTGCTCCGCGCGGTTGTAGCACGGGTGCTACATATCCATAACATTAAAAAATATATCAAATTAGACGCTGAATGTCAATGTATTTTCACCATTAGTACGGCAAAAGAAGATCTTCCATGGAAGAGGTGGTTCTTCGATCTGAAAAATAAGCATGGAGCAATTCATTTTCATCGAGCTGGCTCATTTTCACACCATTCCGTTCGATAATAATGGGATGCTTACAGCCCCTTTGGAATCGCGCCATCACTTCATATATTTTCTCCTCAGCACCGGCTCTCAGCGGAATGAGTTTCTCTACCTTTTGCTCTTTTTTACCGTAATAACGTTCTAGTAAAAAACGTACCCTGATATAATGCCGCTGCCGGTGCTCCATCACAAGCGAGTAGGCTAAAAAAGTGAGCAGAATCCAGCCGTTGAATTGCAGCGGAGCAAAACAGAGTAACCCTGCTGTCAAAAGACCGAAGAAAATGAGAGAGCCTTTTATTGCAAGGGCATGTGCCTGTTGGAAAGGGTAAAAAACAGATAAGAGCAAAAAGAATAATTTCCCGCCATCAAGTGGCCAAATGGGCAAAAGGTTCACTAAAAAAATCGCTACATTATAAAAAGTAAACATCGTAAAGACGTCATATGAGATAAGTGAGGCTTCCATGAGAAGCCAGGCGACGAGCTGGAGCGGGACATGCTGAAGCGGTCCGCATAAAATGACCGCCAGCTCTTCTTTTAGCGGACGGTTCCCATGCTCTTCTACTTCTACCGCCCCGCCAAATGGCAGTAAAAAAATCCGCCGAATCCGCCAGTGATAATAACAAGCAGCCGCTGCATGTCCAAGCTCATGGACACAGACGATGATGAGCAGACAAAGCAGCGGCTTAATTTGACCTGATAGCATGGCAAATGCCATGACTATCCAAAGGAGCGGGTGAACATGGACCTTTGTCAGCATGAGCAGCCATCTATTCAAAGGTCATCACCTGAATGGGATCAATAAACTGTTCATTTTGCTTAATGGCGAAGTAATATGTCCCCTTGCCTTGTTTATCAAGCGCAATTTGACCAATTTTTTCCCCTTTATCGACAAAATCGTATAAAGCCACATCAGCTTCTTTTAGTTGCCCGTACCAGCTGTAGCTGTTATCTGCATGCTGCACCACGACTGTGAGCCCCGTATCACTTTTCTTTTTCACTTCTACGACATAGCCTTCTTTCATACTATCGATGGCTTCAGCAGATGTTTCAACTTTCACTCCGGCACCATTTTGCGTAAAGGATTCCTGCACTTTTCCAGAGGCAGGGACAGCCAGCTCTTGATTGGCTTGTACGTCCTTTTGTCCTTCTTTTTTATCGGTTAAAAAGGCAAGTGGGTTTCCGACAGTCTTCTCAAACCACCGGTTGGCGGCGGCAAATTGAAAATCTTGTTCAAAGGTTTGACTGATCATCGGCTTCAGCTGCTGAAAAGGCCCCGCCTGTCCTTTAAATGAAATAGCGGCAATCAGTACTAGAGAGGCAGAAAGTAAACATTTAAGCACAAATGTATTTGAATGAAATAACGGATGGCGAAATTTTTTCGGCTGATGAGAAGTTGACTCGTAGGAAGCCGAGCCAGAATGCTTTTCTTCTTCTGTTAACATGACCCATGGTGGAATATCATCTTTCTTCTTGAAAGCTGCCTTCTTAGGGGCAGCAGCTGGCTGCTTCATTTTGCGGCGCTGCGCTATTTTCTTTCGATACTCGTCCACTCTTTTCATAAGATCACCCTTTACATACAAACAGTTTGTACATTTTATGTGGCGACCTCCTATGATATGCAACAAAAAGACCGATTCTCATCGAATCGGTCTCATCTCACGTGAATCATTATGCTCTTACACCGAAAAATGCTTTCAGCTTTGCAAACATCCCTTTGTTTTCTTCTTCAAAGGATTGAAGAGGAACAGATTCACCTAGTACGCGGCGAGCAATATTGCGATACGCAATGGAAACTTTATTTTTAGCATCCATGACAATCGGTTCACCATTGTTTGAAGCCTTAATGACATCATCATCATCGGCTACAATGCCGAGAAGATCAATTGATAAATGATGGACAACTTCATCCACATCCATCGAATCGCCATTTTTCGCCATGTGTGTACGAATGCGGTTCACAATCAAACGAGGCGGTTCAATATCCTCTTGTTCCAGCAAGCCGATAATTCGGTCTGCATCTCTCACAGCTGAGATTTCAGGTGTCGTGACCACAATCGCTTTGTCAGCACCTGATACAGCATTTTTAAAGCCTTGCTCAATTCCAGCAGGGCAATCAATGACAACATAATCAAAGTCTTGTTTCAATGATTGAATTAATTCTTTAATCTGCTCCGGCTCTACCGCCGTTTTATCGCTTGTTTGAGCAGCAGGTAAAAGATACAACAGATCCTCGAACCGCTTATCCTTCACAAGCGCTTGGTGAATCTTGCATCTTCCTTCTACTACATCGACTAGATCATAAATAATGCGGTTTTCAAGCCCCATCACGACATCTAAATTCCGAAGGCCGATGTCGGTATCAACTAGACACACTTTTTTTCCTTGAATTGCTAGTGCTGTGCCTAAGTTTGCAGATGTTGTTGTTTTGCCAACGCCGCCTTTTCCTGAGGTAATCACAATAGCCTCGCCCAATTTCACATTCCTCCCTCAAGCCTTGTCAGATTAGGTCTTATATGAGCCAATTGCTGCAGGCGTTCAATGATCATATTGCCATCTATATCTAAATAAGCACATTCCATTTCATTTCCATCTTCTTTTTGATCCGGTGCACGGTTAAACACCTGTGCGATACGAAGCTGGGTTGGAATCATATGAGATGCCGCAATCACAGCTTGTTTGTTTCCATTACATCCAGCATGCGCTACACCTTTTAATGCACCGAGCACAAAAATATTCCCCCCTGCACGAATGGTTCCGCCAGGGTTGACATCTCCTATTAATAAAAGATCCCCTTCGACATAAAGCACCTGTCCAGAGCGTACAATTTTTGCTACAGAAGTAATCTCAGCCTCTGCTTTTAAACGTCTCGCCTCTTCAGTTGACATGACGTCACTTTCAATAGAGTGAATGACGAGATGTTCATTTTCAGACACCGCTTCAGTTAAACGCGCCTCTTGATCCTCTGTTAAATATCGAAAACCAAGTTTAATATGCACATTGACTTTATGTCCTTCTCTTCCATCTGTATATTGCTCAAGTAAAAGAACCTCTCGCAAGCCAGAAAGAAGGTCTTCAAACGAACAGTCATCATTTAACTGTAATGTTAATCCGTTTTTTGTACCTTTTATTGTCACATACTGCTGTTTTTGAGTTTTCAAGATGCTCACCTCAACAACATACTCATTTCGCCGTAATTGGACAAACTCCTGCTTTTATTCGTCGATCAGTCCTTGTTTCACATTGATGAAAAAGAGCCTAAGCGGCACAACAAGTATGAGAGACGCAGCAGTATTTAAAAGAATCGTTGGAATAAAGCGTTCGATGACATACGTATTAAAAGGCATAATACCTGGTTGAATCGTCGCTTGAACGCCGTACACATAAAACTCCATCACTGCAACAGCAATCATCGATAGAAAGACAACGACTAACATATTCGTTTGGAGAACTTTGAAGGCTTTTGCTAACAAATAGCAGAGCGCACCAAAGCCAAACATATGAACACCAAGAATACCTGTATACGAAATATCATATAAAAGTCCAAAGATAAATCCATAAATCACACCATATTTTTGATTCACAAAAGCTGTCATAAATACAAGTGCGAGTAAGATGAAATGAGGTGCTAAAATTTGATTATCTGAAACAAATGGGAGCTTCACTAAATCGACAAAAATACTGTCAAATACGAAAATAAACAACATGACGAAAGCAAGAAGGACACGTTTCACGAGCCTTCCTCCTTCGTTAATTGAGATGCATCTGCCGTACTTGTGCTGCGATTCACAACAATCACGCGGTCTAAATTATTGAGTTCAGCAGCTGGTTCTACATAAATAATTTTTGTCAGTCCATAATGGTCCGGCTCAATTTCGCTTACCTTTCCAATCGTCAAGCCCTGCGGGAATACGCCCCCTGCTCCAGATGTTTCAACAAGATCTCCTTTTTTGACATCCCCATCAGCATCGGATTTTAAAATGTTCATTGTCAGCATTTTTTTCTTGCTGTCATAACCGTTAATAATTCCATTGAGTTCTTCTTTGCCCTTTTTCGCAAAAATTTTCGTTGAAATTCTATTATTTTGATCTGTAGAGCTTAGCAACCTTACAGTCGACGTAAAATTGTTGAGCTTATCACTTTCAATTTTCCCAATTAACGCACCACTCTCATTGGTGACCGCCATATCTTTTTCAACGCCTTGTTTTTTCCCTTTATCAATCATGACAAAACTATCCCAAAGGGACGGGTTTCTCGCAATGACTGTTGAAAGAATGGGCGTGTAGTCACGAATAGAGTTCACATATCCGAGCTGCTTGCGAAGCTTTTTGTTCTCATCTTCTAGTTCTTGAAGTTTCGCCTCATATTGGGTTTGTCCATCAAGTTTTTTTCGAAGACGCTCGTTTTCATCATATGTGTTCTTTAAATCTTGTACGTTCCCATAAATACCGGCAATAAATTGTGATGGTTTATGAAAGACACCTTGAAAAAAGCCTGTCGTATCCCCCACTAATTTTTCCGGCCATGAAGCACCTCTGCCGCTTTTCACTGAAAAACCAATCATGGCCACCAGTACGATGACACAGACAAGGAGCAACATTAATCTTTTATTCATAAAAAACTGCGGCATGTCTTACACCTCTTTATTTACGCCCAATTATCGATTATCTTTAGATTTTCCTTTGAACAAGTGAATATGTTCTAGTGCTTTCCCTGTTCCGATCGCCACACAGTCAAGCGGATCTTCAGCAATAATGACCGGCATTTTTGTTTCATCACTAATGACTTTGTCAAGATTACGTAGCAATGCACCACCGCCTGTTAAAACGATTCCACGGTCCATAATATCTGCTGCCAGCTCAGGTGGCGTTTTTTCAAGTGTCATTTTGACCGCATCGACAATTGTTTCCACCGTATCGCGAAGCGCTTTTGCAATTTCTTCTGCCGTAATAGAGATCGTTTTTGGCAGACCTGTTAAAAGGTCACGGCCGCGAATGTCCATCTCATCATGTACGTCAGGCTGCGCAGAACCGATTTCCATTTTAATCGCTTCTGAGGTGCGATCACCAATCATAAGATTATACGTTTTACGAATGTAGCTGCTGATCGCATCATCCATCTCGTCTCCTGCAACACGAATCGATTGAGATGTCACAATACCGCCAAGTGAAATAATGGCTACTTCTGTTGTACCTCCGCCAATATCTACAACCATGCTTCCAGTTGGCTCCCATACAGGAAGGTTAGCACCGATTGCCGCAGCAAATGGCTCTTCAATAGGGTATGCGTCACGAGCACCAGCTTGTCTTGTTGCATCAATGACAGCACGCTCTTCTACTGCTGTAATACCAGATGGTACACACACCATCACGTACGGTTTACGAGCAAAAAGCCCTTTACCTTTTAATGCTTGATTAATGTAATATTTCATCATTGTTGCTGTCGTCTCGTAGTCTGCAATGACTCCGTCTTTCATTGGGCGCAGTGCCACAACATTACCAGGTGTACGACCGATCATGTTTCTAGCATCATTTCCAACCGCCACTATAGACTTCGTATCAGTTTCCAAAGCTACGACCGAAGGTTCTCTCACAACAATGCCTTTTCCTTTAATAAAAACAAGCGTATTCGCTGTTCCAAGATCTATTCCAAGGTCTTTTGTACCAATTCCAAACATATGTATGTATCTTCCTTTCTTAAACCAAAATTCCCTTTAGGGAAAAACTCATAAACTCTATTATATCGTAAAACATTGAAAAAAAAAGTGTTACAAATACCCTTTTTCCTTCAAACTCACAAATTTTTGATCACCGATCACTAGATGATCAAGCAGCTGTATTCCAATCAGCTTCCCACATTCAAAAAGTCGCTGTGTGACTTCAATATCTTCCCTGCTGGGCGTCGGATCTCCAGATGGATGGTTGTGCACACATATAAATGAAGCGGCCGAACGTTTAAAGGCCTCTTTAAAAATTTCACGCGGGTGAACAATCGACGAATTTAGACTTCCGATAAACACAGTATGTTTATGAAGAACTTGATTTTTGGTATTGAGATAAAGACAAACGAAATTCTCCTGCGTCAAAAATCTCATATCTTCCATCACAAAATTCGCACCATCTTCCGGCGTGCGGATCACATAACGATTGTCCGTCGTTTGATGGTGTAATCTAGTGCCGAGTTCTAAAGCAGCTAAAAGAGAGATCGCCTTCGCTTTTCCAACTCCTCGAATCTTTGACAGTTCTTCAATCGAAGCTTCCTTCACAGAACGAAGACCACCAAATGTTTGCAAAAGTCTTGCGGACACTTGAAGAACTGATTCCTTTTTTGTGCCTGTTCTCAAAAGAATCGCGACAAGTTCATGGTTTGATAAGCTGCTTGGGCCATATTTGACAAATCGTTCGCGCGGCTTTTCATCATGAGGAAAATGCTTCAGCAGCATAGGGAAATGATTCAAGATCTACACTCCTTTTTTGATTCCTTCCCGTCATCAAAAAGGGGTGATACCAAATGTTTCAAGCACTCTGACTGTTTTAGCAATAGGGAGTCCTACAACGGAAAAATAATCACCGTCTATTTTTTGTACAAACAGGGCACCTTTTCCTTGAATGCCGTAGCTTCCAGCTTTATCAAGAGGCTCACCGGTTTCAATATAGCGGTCTATTTCATCTTGTGTAAGCGGCCAAAATGTCACGTCTGTCTGTTCATAAAATGTTTCTTTTCTATTCTCTGATTGAATCGTGACACCAGTCAAGACTTGATGTGTCTTACCTGACAATAATTGAAGCATTGAGGCTGCATCTTCCTTGTCTTTTGGCTTTCCAAGACATTTGCCATCAATTGCAACAATTGTATCTGCACCAATGATCACAGCTTTGGGATGTATTTTTTGAATATCATTTGCTTTTTGTTCTGCCAACCATTGGACGTTCTCAGCAGGAGAAAGGTTTCGATTTATTTCTTCTTTTAAATCACTTGCTTGAATGTCATAAGAAAACCCTGCTAAATCAAGCAATTCTTTTCTTCTAGGTGATTGAGATGCGAGTATTAACTGGTTCATGTTTGTTCATCCTTTCAGGGTTTAGCCTAAGAAGTAAGATACCCATTCATCCTATCAAATGAACATCTTACCGACAATTAACGAAAATGCCATTTTCATGTTCCTACATCATTATGTTGGAAGCAAAAGAAAAAAACTAGTCATTTTTTGACTAGTTTGGCTGTTAAAAACATGATTTTACGTATTTAGTTGATCCAATAGCGCTTGCTGAGATTTCCAGCCATTTTCAGCAGATGGGTCATTTAAAAGCTGTACAGCTTTCAGCAAACTGCTTTTAGCTGGTGCGTCGGTTGTTTTGGCATTTTCAAGCTCAGAAATCAACTGAGTGACTTCTTTTTGATCCACATCTTCTCCTGCAATCACCTTAGAGGATAGGACAGATGCCTTCTCTATTAAACCTGTCAGCTCATCCGGCACTTGAAATGAGAGCTCTTTTCCTCCCCATGCTTCAAAGTGCTGATCGATCAATTTTTTCCCAACGGCACTTGTCATACCTTGTTCTGTGGCAAGTCCGGCAATAACATAATATCCATCATCCATTGATACCTTTTTACCTGCATATCCTGCCTCTTTTAAACTGTCAACTAAGTCATCTGCTCCTTTTTCAGAAGAAAACTTTCCAGCCTGCACCACAAAGGTTGAAAAATGACCTGCTGCACTTTTTTCACCTTCATTGTCCTTTGACGTATCTGCAAGATCAGCCGGTGGTGCATCTCCCCCAGCTTTCGCCGACGGCCCGCTTCCAGATGCTGAGACGCTGATATGATCGCCTCCTGATGGATTGGCAGATCCATCTTTACTTAAACTTAATGCAAATACACCGAGGCCTGTCCCTAGAACGACTGCAAACACAATCGTTGTCATCACTCGTTTGAAGGGACCGCGGTTTTTACTGAACTTCTGTTCAAAAGAACCTTTTTTCTTTTGATAAGGTGTGACGACCTTTGGATCCGAATGGTAAATGTGATCAGCCGCATCGTCCCATTGAAAATCTTCTTCTTTCGGTTTAGACGGTTCTTCCCCGGATGCGGCTGTCTCCTGTTCCGACTGCCTCTTTTCCTCCCAGTTCGAAAACGTCACTTGATCCTCTTGCTGTTTTTGAGGCTGATGCTCTTCTCCATGCAGCATTTCTTCCTTGCCATTAATATTGACCTTTAACCCTTGTTTTTTTGCCTGCCTTTTTTTCACTGTCATTCCCCGCTTTCTGACATTGTTTGTAAGAAAGACCTTTCTGTCCAATGAAATAGCGCGAATGTAACCCGTCCTTCTTTCTGTTTCACACTTTAACATAGCCAATAAAAAAAAGAACAAGACTTTTGTCGGCAGGTTCAAAAAGTGTTCGCCAATTTTCTCATCCAAAAAAATCACCAATTGGGTTTAACAGATCACCACAAAAAAGATAAAACCAGAAAGAACAAGCGATGGCAGGAACAAAAGGAAAGGGTTCATTTGCCTTGTAAGAAAACACCTTTGCGT
Source organism: Bacillus sp. FSL R5-0397 (assembly GCF_038593395.1). Classification (NCBI taxonomy): domain Bacteria; kingdom Bacillati; phylum Bacillota; class Bacilli; order Caryophanales; family Bacillaceae; genus Bacillus; species Bacillus sp. FSL R5-0397. Next base: position 2,431,835 of record NZ_CP151992.1, read on the forward strand.
AAACCATTCCCGTGACAGACGAAAGAAAAAGAATGATCAGAAACGGCTTAAATCCGAAGCAAAATGCAAACACACCAAATAGTTTGACATCCGCTCCCCCCATACTATTTGGCTTGAAATGTTCTAAACTATAAAACAAAAGAAGACAAATAAGAAGAGATGCCGCTCCTTCCCACCAAATAAAAAGCGGTTCTAGCGTGCGGTATATGACGAAAAGAGGAAAAAAGAAGAGAAAGAGCTCGTTGGGTACTCTCATATAAAAAAGATCGCTCACGACAGCAATCACGAATAAACTACATAGACTCACAAGAAAAAGGCCCTCAAAAGAGAAACCAGCATGTCTATAAACGAGTAAAAAAAGGCCGCCTGTCAACAGCTCAACCATTGGATAAAGCAAAGAGAGCCGGGTTCTACAATGCTTACATGACCCTTTCAATACAATATAAGAAAAAAGCGGGAGCATGTCGTGAAAAGAAAGCGGCTCTTTACAAGCTCCGCAATGTGAACGAGGAAAAAGAATAGACCGCTTCATTGGAAGCCTCTCACCAACTAGATGAAAAAATGACCCCATGACCATGCCTGTGAAAAACATAAAAAAATCAATCAAATTGAGTGACTCCTTCCGGAAATAGAATAGACCGGATTGTACCATAGCGATTCACCTTTGATCACCTTGCGAAAAAGTGATTTCCCCCCTCTTCTACATATCAAAAGAAAAAAGACGCACATTGCATAGAAGCAATTTGCGTCTTTTCCTTACTGTAAAATACGACTTCGTACATCTGAGATAAAATAAAGGGAACCTGTCACCAGAATCATTGCTGAAGGGTCATCTCTTTTCTTCTGAATGAAGTCAAGCACTGCACGAGGGTCTTCATCAAACGATTTTGCTTCTAAATGACTGCAAGCATAAAGCTTTTCAGCTGACTCAGCTCTTGGAAAGTCAAAGGAAACAAAATGAATCGATGAACTAATCCTTTCAAGCTTTTCGATCATTTGTTTGTAAGGTTTATCTTTTAACGCACTAAAACATACATGAACCTGTTTACTAGAAAAATGAGCTTGTACAGTTTCAATTAAACGGTCCATTCCTTCTTCGTTATGAGCACCATCTAAATAAACAAGAGGCTGATCTTGGATCTTTTCAAATCTTCCAGCCCACACCGCCTGCCGAATTCCTTCATACACTTGCTCATTTAGCACATGGATATATCCTTCTTGCTCCAGCCATTCGATCAGTAGAACGGCAAGGGAGGCGTTCTGCATTTGATGCGTTCCGATTAACCCTGTCTCTAGCTGCGAGTACTCCCTTTTTGGGGTAGTGAATGTGAAGCGTTCACCTGTTTCAGTCGGCTGCTGGTCCTTAAAGGTACAAGTATCATGTAAAGAGATAAACGGCGCATTCTTTTCTTCGGCTTTGTGTTGAATCACAGTAAGAGCTTCCGCTTGATGAACGGCCGTGATCATCGGAATCCCAGCTTTAATAATGCCAGCTTTTTCTGCTGCAATCTGATCAAGTGTGTCGCCTAAAATGGCCATATGATCGTGACCAATCGACGTAATTGCTGTTAAGATGGGTGCTGCCACATTTGTAGAATCAAGTCTTCCGCCAAGTCCTGTTTCCAAGAGGACAAAGTCTACTTGGTGCACATAGGCAAAATAAGCAAACGCACATGCTGTAATAATCTCAAACTCTGTTGCTGCACCAAGCTCAGTGTCATCTAATTCATCAACTAAAGGCTTGATTTCGTTCACCAAACTCAGCCACTCTTCGTCCAAAATCGGCTCCCCATTAACACTAATTCGTTCATTGAACGTTAAAATAAATGGCGAGGTGAAGGTTCCAACTGAATAGCCCGCTGACTGTAAAATGGATCGAGTAAATGCAATCGTTGATCCTTTTCCATTTGTTCCAGCTACATGCACCGCTTTTATTTTTTGTTCAGGATGGTCTAGTCTGTCCATCAGCCATTTCATTCGTTCAAGTCCCGGTTTGACACCGAAAGCGAGTCTGCTATGAATCCATTCAATGGCTTCATGATAGGTTGTAAACAATGTCATCTCTCATTTCATACGAAATTTTCAAAAAAGACGACTCCAATTCATTAGGAGCCGTCTTTTCACTCTTATGCTTTCAGCTCTTCAATACGCTTTTGAACAGCTTCGCGTTTTGCAACATAATCACGTTCTTTCGCACGCTCTTCTTCTACGACACTTTCAGGCGCTTTTTTCATAAAGCCTTCATTGCCAAGCTTTTTCTGAACTCGTTCCACTTCTTTTGTCAGTTTATCAAGCTCTTTTTGAAGACGGGCAATTTCTTCATCTAAGTTGATTAAGCCTTCAAGCGGCAGAATGAGTTCTGCTCCAGAAATAACAGCCGTCATCGCTTTATCACTAGCTGGGACATCTGTGCCAATTTCAAGTACACTTGGGTTCGTGAAGCGCTCAATATATGAACGATTTTTCTCTAAACGTTCCTGAACATCAGACGTAGATGCTTTAATGTAAAGCTCAACTTGTTTGCTCATTGGCGTGTTCACTTCACTGCGAATGTTACGAACAGAACGAATCAGCTCAACAAGCAGCTTCATATCAGCAGAAGCTTGTTCGTTGGAAAGCTCCGGCTTCACTTCAGGCCATGCCGCTACAGTAATGGACTCACCTTCATGAGGTAGATGCTGCCAGATTTCTTCTGTTAAGAACGGCATAAACGGATGTAGAAGTCTCATCGTTTGATCTAATACATACGCAAGGATCGAACGAGTCGTTTTCTTCGCTGCTTCATCTTCTCCATAAAGCGGAAGTTTCGCCATTTCAATATACCAATCACAGAAATCATCCCAAATGAAGTTGTATAAATGTCTGCCCACTTCACCGAATTCATACTTGTCAGCAAGCTGTGTGACACTTTCAATTGTTTCATTTAAGCGTGTTAAAATCCATTGATCAGCAACTGATTTTTCTCCTGTCAAATCAAGCTCATCGTACGTTAAACCATCCATATTCATGAGAGCAAAACGGGATGCGTTCCAAATTTTGTTCGCAAAGTTCCAAGTGGATTCAACCTTTTCAAAGCTAAAACGTAAATCTTGACCTGGAGAGCTTCCAGTCGCTAAGAAATATCTCAATGAATCCGCACCGTACTTGTCGATGACCTCCATTGGATCAATTCCGTTGCCAAGTGACTTACTCATTTTACGCCCTTGTTCATCGCGGATAAGACCGTGAATGAGGACATCTTTGAACGGTTTTTCTCCTGTGAATTCAAGACCTTGGAAGATCATACGAGATACCCAGAAGAAGATGATGTCATAGCCTGTTACAAGCAGATTGGTTGGGTAGTAGCGCTTGAAGTCTTCACTTTCTGCATCTGGCCAGCCCATTGTAGAGAAAGGCCAAAGCGCTGAACTAAACCATGTATCAAGTACATCGTTATCTTGCTCCCAGTTTTCAATATCTTCTGGCGCATCAAGTCCCACGTATACTTCCTTCGTTTCTTTATGATACCAAGCCGGGATGCGGTGTCCCCACCATAGTTGACGAGAAATACACCAATCACGAATGTTTTCCATCCAGTGTAAATATGTCTTTTCAAATCGGTCTGGAACAAATTGAACTTGCTCATCACCTTTTTGCAGATTGATGGCTTCATCTGCGAGCGGCTGCATTTTCACAAACCATTGTGTTGATAAATACGGCTCCACTACAGCTCCACTTCGCTCACTGTGACCAACTGAATGCATGTGGTCCTCAATTTTGAACAAAATGCCTTCTTCTTGAAGATCTTTCACAAGCTGTTTACGACATTCGAAGCGGTCCATTCCTTTGTATTGAAGTGCGTTTCCATTCATTGTGCCATCTTCATTCATCACAAGAATGCGCTCTAGGTTATGACGGTTTCCAAGCTCGAAGTCATTCGGGTCATGAGCCGGCGTAATTTTTACAGCTCCTGATCCAAATTCCATATCGACATAGTCATCCCCAACGATTGGAATCTCTCGGCCTGTAATTGGTAAAACAACTGTTTTCCCAATCAAATGCTGATAGCGTTCATCTTCAGGATGTACAGCGACTGCCGTATCTCCCAGCATCGTTTCAGGTCTTGTTGTCGCAATTTCAATCGAACCTGATCCATCTGCAAGCGGATATCTCAAGTGATAAAACGCACCTTGCACATCCTTGTAGATGACTTCAATATCAGAAAGGGCCGTTTTTGTTGCTGGGTCCCAGTTAATGATGTATTCTCCGCGATAGATCAATCCTTTTTCATACAATTGAACAAACACTTGGCGGACTGCTTTATTCAAGCCTTCATCTAATGTGAAACGCTCACGCGAATAGTCTAGACCTAGACCCATTTTCGCCCACTGGCTACGAATAAAATCGGCATACTCTTCTTTCCACTTCCACGTTTCTTCTACAAATTTTTCACGTCCGAGATCATAGCGGCTCACACCTTCTTCGCGAAGCTTCGCCTCTACCTTTGCTTGTGTTGCAATACCCGCATGGTCCATTCCTGGCAGCCATAAAACATCATAGCCCTGCATCCGTTTCATACGAGTCACGATGTCTTGAAGAGTTGAATCCCAAGCATGCCCTAAGTGTAATTTTCCTGTCACGTTTGGTGGAGGAATGACGACTGTATATGGATCTTTCGTTTTGTCATTTTGTGCTTCGAAGAATTTCCCTTCAAGCCAGTACGTATAGCGGTCTTTTTCAATCGCATTTGGATCGTACTTTGTTGGCATTTCTTGATTATTTGTTCCCATTTGTGTTACCTCCACATTTTTTCGGCTGATGAAACATAAAAAAAGCCTTTTCATCCTTATAAAAGGACGAAAAAGCTTTTTCGCGGTACCACCTTTTTTCACGAAACACTTAGACGTGTCCCGTACTCTCTAAAGGATAACGGGGATCTCCCGAATTTCTCTACTACATGTTTCAAGAAATTAAGCTCACAGGCGACCTTCCAAACAAGTGCATCCTAGAAAACCTTTCAGCTATTGGTTTCCCTCTCTTTAGGGTCTTGCTCGTACTCTTCCTGATCCACGCTTACGATATATCACGTTCATCAGCTTATACTCATCTTTTATTAATATTACTAAATGCCTTTTGTTTTCGTCAATCATCTTTTCCGCTTTTCTTCTTCTTTATACAAATTGGGCAGGCACCCTTTGCCTCTTTGCCCATATGATAATAACAAAATAAAGAAGGAGGGCGTTTTATTTTGAAAAAGATCAATCCTTACACACTCCCCCCATGGCTTAGACAAATTCGGGCAGTTGCCTCCCAAGTCGTTCTCCCGATTGCCATATTTCAAGGCTTTCGCACGATCATTTTTCCCACAACATTTGACGTCCTCATCTTAGGAATTCTTATATTTCTCGCCTGTGCCTTTCACCTTGATTGGTTTTAAGAGAGCTGAAAGCTGCAGGCTCACTCTTATGTATAGGTCCCTCGTTAGACATTTCATAGCGCAACAGCAAACAACCTCGTCACTCTTCTGATGACGAGGCGTTTTGTTCTTCTTCAAGGCGTCTAGCCTGCTCAATTTCGTGTATTTTCATGACGGTCGGCTCAGAATTTTTCATTTGCCAATACGCCCTTAACAGCTCCTGACAACTTTCCATCTCATCCTGTCCGCCTGCTTCATAGGCTTTCACCGTATCAAACAAACTCTGCGGATAAGCGAGGTAGCTCAAGAACAAATGAATCTCTTCCTCACGAAGTTTATTTCCCTTTTGATACGTATAAAACAAAGATGTGCATTCAGGACAAGGAGTAGGGTAGGTTTTGAATGTGCGATAGTAAAAGGTCAAAAGGTCATAAATGGGGGCAGCCTTTTTGGACCGCTCAAAATTGGTGAAATGTCCTGTACCTACATCATTGTACAAAAAGTGATGGATCGACAATTGCCCATGGTTTAACACAATACGTGTCGTCTCTTGGTCTTTCATTTCCTCATGCCAATCCTCTAAACGTTCAAGTGCAAATTCACTTGCAGACATCGCTTCTGAAAAATACATAGCAGCAGCCAGCTCAAATGGCGACATATACCATGTTTGTTCTGCCCGCTCGATAAATCGTTCATACATGTCTTTCTCTGTTTCCCATTTGCTTTTCATTTGGGTGTAGTGAGCCTCTATTTCCTGCTCAGTAATGTCCATCATGACTTCTGTTCGTTTATGAAGTCTTGCAATCTCTTGAAATAAATATTCATGTTTATCGTCCTGCTCTTCTCTCTTTTCATTTGTCAGCCATGGCATGAGATAATACGTGTACTGGCTTTCTCGATGATTAGAGAAAAAGGAACCGCTCTTCGTGCGATAAATCGGCACAAACGAGCGATAGCCTTTTGATTCTAGTTCAAGCATTTGCTCTGTAAACTGCATGTGTCGATGGGGTTTTACTCGCTTTAGTGCAAATACGCCCTGCTTTGTATACACTCTAACGACAGCTGGACTGACAGGTTCGATATATTCAGCCTCAAGCCCGTATTCGTATAGGACAGATTGGATTTCATCCACGTTCTCTCACCACATTTTCTCGGTCCATCATCTCATACTATGCGTTGCTTTTTTGATATTCAGGAATATAAAGAATCTGCCCTTCTTCAAGCTCTGCATCCACCGACAATGAATTCGTTCGAAGGAGCTGCTGCACATTCAACTGATATCGCTCACAAATACGATCGACCGTATCTTCTTGCTGAACTATACATATTTTCATGCGAGAAAAATCTTCCTCCTCCTGCTTAGCGAACAGCTTCGTTAAATAAAGAGAATTCTCACTGCCAGACGCTTCTCTCTGGTCATGTTCAAACTCCTCAGCTTCTTGAGCTGATTCATACACCTTTGGTGCTTCACGTTCATATAATCGTTCGAACTGATAGCTGTCATCCCGCTCTTCCTGCGTCTGTTCCATCTGATAAGTAGGTGATTCAAAGGCTGGATAAGCTGGCGGCGCTTCTTTTTCCTCCTTGCTCTCTGCTTCAGGGTCTTTCCTCACTTCCACCTCAAAGAACGTATCATCCCGCTCCTCTTCTTCTAGCAGCTTAGGCGAGTCAAAGAATGGCGGCTCTTGTACTTGAGCTTCTGGGAAGGAACGATACCCAAGCGCCACGGCTTCTTCTTCCTCGTATTCCTCCTCTTCTTCTTCTGCTTCTTCCACCATCACCGTCTCGATGTCTATTTCATCCTCTTCTTGTTCAGTTCGCGCTTCATGTTGCAAAGCGGCCTGCTGTTCTGCATTTTCTTCATGCTCTTCACGTGGGAGCATTTCTTGCTCTTCATATTCAGGCTGCGCCTGATATTCATAGGTGACATCGCCATATTCCTCTTCAGCACGATGGACAAATTCATATGGCCCTTCTACAAGCGGTTCAGGCGTTCCTTCATCTAACAGACCTTCAATGGCCAAATCAGCCTGAATCGTGAGCAAACGACTTTCTGTCAGCTGGTAATCAAATGCATCAATAAACACAAATACATCATTTAAATGACTAATTTTGTTCTTTGGGATCGTGATATCCACCGGAAATTGATGCAGCAGCTCCGCCGTTCCGTCCTCTCTTACCTTCACCTCATCAGCCTGCCTGTATGATGCATAGGAACTGGATTCACCCATTAGCTCCTCTTGATTTATGTTGTATTCTCCTGTTAGCTCGAGTGAACCTCTAATGGAAACATAATCATTCACTTCTTGAACGAGAATGTCAGGATCGAGAGAAATTGACAGTAGCTCACTGACTTCCTGTCCGTTTTTGAAATAAATGGACTCTTCTACCGAAAACTGTAATCGATTGTTTTGAGACAAGTCGGTGTCCTCCTTTCATCTAATCCTTCAAAATAAAATTAGATGTCAATACAGGTGTATGAAGAAGGCGGTGAAAATATGATTGGTTTTATGCAAAGCAAAAAGCCGATATGTCTCCATATCGGCTCAGCGTGTAGACAAACCCTCGCATTCGGTGTCAGTCCTGCGCGCTGGTGCTCACGAATGTCAAATTCGCTCCGCTCCAGTACTCGTCCTTCCTAGGACTGCAAAGGTTTTCTTTCACGCTGAAAAGAAGACAAAGGGCTAAAATAAAGTTCATTTTAACCCTTTGTCAACGATCTAAGCCGATATGTCTCCATATCGGCTTTTGGTTACTGAGCTAATTTTTGAAATACCTTTTCAACTGTCTCAATTGTATACTCGATGTCTTCATCCGTATGAGCAGTTGAGAGGAACAGCCCTTCGAATTGTGAAGGTGGAAGGAAGATGCCGTGATCAGCCATTTCCTTGTAGAATTCAGCGAATAAAGCGAGGTCAGCTGTTTTCGCTGTATCGTAATTGACGACTTGTTCGTTTGTAAAGAAGAATCCGATCATGGAACCGGCACGGTTAAATGTTAATGGAATCCCATGTGCTTTCGCCGCTTTTGAAATGCCTTCTTCCAAACGATCTCCTTTGCGTCTAAACTCTTCATAAGACTCAGGTGTCAGCTGTTTTAATGTTTCAAGACCTGCTGTCATCGCAAGCGGGTTACCGGATAACGTTCCTGCTTGATAAATCGGGCCGCTTGGCGCAATTTGTCTCATAATGTCCGCTCTACCGCCATAAGCGCCCACTGGCAGGCCGCCTCCGATGACTTTACCAAGACATGTCAGATCAGGCGTAATGCCAAAATAGCCTTGTGCACAATGATAATCCACACGGAAGCCTGTCATGACCTCATCAAAAATGAGTAAAGAGCCATATTCCTCTGTGATGTCTCTCAATCCTTGCAAGAAACCTTCTTGCGGAGGGACAACCCCCATATTTCCTGCAACTGGTTCTACAATGACACCTGCAATGTCGTCTCCAAATTCTTGAAAAGCGACTTTGATGCTTTCTAAATCATTGTATGGAACGGTGATCGTATTGCTTGCTGTACCTTCAGGGACACCAGGGCTATCCGGAAGTCCAAGCGTTGCCACACCCGAACCAGCTTTAATGAGCAAAGAATCACCGTGGCCATGATAACAGCCTTCAAATTTCACAATTTTGTTTCTGCCTGTAAAACCACGTGCTAGACGAAGCGCACTCATCGTCGCCTCTGTTCCAGAGCTGACCATACGAATGACCTCAATAGAAGGAACTCGTTCTGATACAAGCTTAGCTAATTCATTTTCAACTAAAGTAGAAGCACCGAAGCTTGTACCATGTTCAGCTACTCGCTGAATACTTTCAACCACACGGTCATTCGTATGACCTAAAATAAGCGGTCCCCACGATAAGACGTAATCAATATATTCATTTCCGTCAATATCGTATATTTTTGCGCCTTTGCCTCGTTCCATAAAAATCGGGTCTGTATTGACTGATTTAAATGCGCGCACAGGGCTGTTCACACCACCCGGCATTAACTGCTGCGCTTCTTTAAATGCTTGCTTTGACTTTTCATAGCTACGTCCCATTTCAATGTCCTCCTGTCTATCCGTTCTTTATTCTGAGAGCCATTTCGCTGCATCTTTTGCATGATACGTAATGATTAATTCTGCGCCTGCACGTTTCATGCTAGTCAGCATTTCAAGAACAAGCTCTTTTTCAGAAATCCAGCCATTTTGAGCTGCTGCTTTCACCATTGCATACTCTCCGCTCACATTGTACGCAACAACAGGAAGTGTAAATTCATTTTTCACATCACGCATGATATCTAAGTATGAAAGTGACGGCTTCACGATCAGGAAGTCAGCGCCTTCTTCTACATCAGACTGCGCTTCTCTCAGTGCTTCTAAGCGGTTTGCAGGGTCCATTTGATACGTTTTACGATCTCCAAACTGCGGTGTGCTATGCGCCGCATCACGAAACGGACCGTAAAAAGCACTTGCATATTTCACAGCATATGACATCACAGGCACATGAACAAAGCCGGCCTCATCAAGCGCCTCACGAATTGCGATAACAAAGCCATCCATCATGTTTGATGGAGCAATGATATCTGCACCTGCACGAGCCTGACTGACAGCGGTTTTCGCTAAGAGCTGAAGAGATTCATCATTTAAAATTTCTCCATCTTCAACGATTCCGCAATGTCCGTGATCTGTATATTGGCATAAGCAAGTATCAGCAATGACCACAAGCTCTGGGAAATGCTTTTTGATTTCAAGCGTTGCTCTTTGAACAATCCCATGATCGTGATAAGCTTCACTGCCAACATGGTCTTTATGGTCTGGTACCCCAAAAACAATGATAGATTTAATCCCAAGGTCAACAAGCTCTTGGACTTCTTCTTTCACAAGATCAACTGAAATGTGATAGACCCCCGGCATTGAAGGGACTTCTTTCCGGACATTCTCTCCCTCTACAAAAAAGATGGGATAAATGAAATCAGAGGGTCTTAAAAATGTTTCTCTCACCAATTCTCTCATTCCTGCGCTTGTACGCAATCTGCGGTGTCTGTTAAATTTCATCATTGGTACAACTTCCTTTCAGATAAACGGCACATCAAATCAAGCATCCCGTCTATCGTATAAGTATCTGGGGTTTCAGAAGAAATCCCGTATTGAAGCAGTGCCTCTTGTGTAAGAGGACCGATGCTCACAAAACATGTGTCTGATGCAGCTAATCTATCGATATCAGCCTTCATGGCGTGCATAAAAGAATGAACAGTGGAGGAGCTTGTAAATGTAATAAAATCAAATGATTGCTCCATCATTGCCGACTTGAGTGCGATAATTCCGTCCTCATCCTTCACTGTTTCATATATAATCCACTCTTTTACGTCAATGCCAAGCGGAACGAGGGTATTCTTCACCACATCTCGTGACAGGTGACCTTTTGCTACAAAGACACTTTCTTCTGGGTGTACATGTTCAATTAAAGCATCTGCCAGTTCTTCTGCTATAAAACGTTCTGGAACCACATCCACTTTTAAGCCGTGCTGCATCAGATAGGCAGATGTTTTTTCACCTACGGCCGCCACTTTCAAGTGGGATAAGCTTTGATGTAATTGATGCTTCTCTATATAACTGAGAAAAAAAGACGCACCATTTACACTCGTAAACACAAGCCAATGGCTTGCTTCTAAATCTTCTAAAAATGCCTTCGCTTTTTCTTTTGTCAGCGTTGGCTCAAACCTGATAAGAGAGGTTAAAACAGCATGGCCGTTCAGCGCTTCAATTTTCTGCTGAAACGCACCCGCTTGACGTTCATTTCGAGTGACAAGCACCGTCTGTCCGTAAAGCGATTTGGCTATCGTCATTGGGAAGACAGATCCTTTTTCACCTTGTCGATCAAATCCTTTGCTCCCTTATCAGCCATCTGCTTCGCACATGCTGTTCCAATTGCCTCAGGGTCAGTACCTGTTACGGTTTCTCGAATAATCGTATGCCCATCCGCAGATGCCACAAGACCTGTCAATTCAATTTCATCACGCTCATTCATCGTTGCGTAACCAGCGATCGGCACTTGACAGCTTCCATCCATTTGTTGAAGGAAAGCTCTTTCAGCAAGGACCGTTTTCTTTGTATACTCATTTGTGAATTGAGCTAACAGCTGCAAGAGCTCTTCGTCATCTCCCCGGCATTCTATCGACAATGCGCCCTGCCCTACAGCAGGAAGGCAAGTATCAGGAGATAAAAATTCCGACACGACTTCTTGACTCCAGCCCATTCTAGACAATCCGGCAGCCGCTAGAATAATCGCATCATATTCTTCATTTTTCAGTTTTTCAAGTCTCGTATCAATGTTTCCACGGATCCATTTAATCTCAAGATCTGGTCTCTCCTGAAGAAGCTGGGCACTGCGCCGTAAGCTGCTCGTTCCCACAACCGCTCCCTTTGGCAGTTCATGAAGACGGAGATGATCCTTTGAAATCAATGCATCCCGCACATCTTCACGCTCAGGAATACAGCCGATGACTAAACCTTCCGGAAGAGAGGCCGGCATATCTTTCATGCTGTGTACCGCCATGTCAATGTCATGGTTCAGCATTGCCTGTTCAATCTCTTTAACAAACAGACCTTTTCCGCCAACCTTTGATAAGGTCACATCTAAAATTTGATCACCCTTTGTCACAATCTCTTTAATTTCAAAAGAATAAGAAGGGTTTAGTTCAGACAACTTTTGAATGACCCATTTTGTTTGTGTAATCGCAAGTTTGCTTCGTCTAGAACCTACTTTAATTGTACGCATTACGTCTTCCTCCCGACAATGCCCTTAAGACTCATCATTATTGAAACCAATGAAAGGTTGATAAGCTACCAAGCAGAAAATAATTGATCATCAGCACAAGAAATGAAGCGACATTCCATCGCGCCACGATTTTGCCCTGCATATTTCTCACCAGTCTAATGTATAAGTAAAAGCCGTATAAAAACAACATAATAAACGAACCGAGCACCTTTGCATCTGTCCAGTACAACGTATCATACGAAATATATGCCCATATAATGCCAAGAATTAAACTAAGCAAGAGCATCGGCACGCCAATAATATTTAAGACATACGCCATATGATCAAGCTTTGATAAGTCTTCAATTCTCAAAAGCCATTTTCCCCATTTTTTCTTTTTCAGCAAACGATATTGAAATAGGTAGAGTAGTGAAAAAGCAAATGAAAGTGAAAAAGCGCCGTATGATAAAATGGCCATCGTAATATGAATGACGAGCAGCTCACTCGTCAGTTTTCCAGTCAGTTCGGCAGAATGAAGATCAGATGGTGTAAAGGTGTGAATCGCCATCATGGAAAAACCAATCACATTTGTAAAAAAGACAATAAATTCAACGCGTAATACTTTTGTCAAAACAAGTGACAATGTCACAAGCACCCACGTATAAAAATATAACCCCTCTGCTACATTCAACACAGGGAATCGGTCTGTTTCCATCATAATATAAAACATGTAGACTGTTTGCAGCAGCCAGACAATAGAAAGCAACCAGAAAGCCATTTTTCCAGCCTTCCGGTTGTGTTGAAGAAAATCTATGAAATAGAACAAGACACTGAGTGCATAGATCAAGGTCGTCGCTTCACCTAGTCTCGCTACAATGGATTCCATCATCGCCTAATCACTCACTGGCAACTGTAGCAAGGCCTTGTGCCATATTTGTTTTAAACAGCTGAAACGCCCCTTGCTCCACCTGCATCGGCTCTGCCTTTTGCTCTTCATCTTCAACCTGTAAATCAAAGATTTCTTTAAAGAGTAAAAGTTTTTCCTCTGCATTCGGCTCCCCGGCAATTTCTTTGGCCTTTAAGATAGGATCTTTCAGCATTTGATTGATGATGCTTTTCGTATGTTTATTTAACAGCTTCATTTCACGATTTGTGAGGTTTGGAAGCTTTCGTTCGATGCTTTGCATCGTATCCGCTTGAATCGAGAGTGCTTTTTCTCTTAAAGCAGAAATCACAGGAACCACTCCGAGCGTATTAAGCCATTGCTTAAATTCCACAATTTCAGCTTCGATGAGAAGCTCCACCTCTTCAGCTACTGCACGTCGCTCTTTCAGGTTAGCTGCCACAATGCCCTCAAGGTCATCAATGTCATACAAAAAAGCACCTTCTACTTCAGAAATAGCTGGATCTAAATCACGTGGTACTGCAATATCCACCATGAATAGAGGTCTGCCTTTTCTCTGTTTGTTCGCTTTTTCGACCATTTCCTTTGTGATCACAAATTGTTTAGCCCCAGTAGAGCTAATTAAAATATCCGCTTCAGATAAAGTTTTTTCTAATTGATTCAAGCTCTTAGGCTCTCCTGAAAAGCGGCCGGCCAGTTCTTTGGCCTTTTCAAACGTTCGATTGATGACTGTTACCTGGCCAATCCCTTGACCTTGAAGGTTTTGAGCCGCCAGCTCGCCCATTTTACCCGCACCAAGAATAAGGACATGTTTATCAGAAAGACGTCCAAAGATTTTTTTGGCAAGTTCCACTGCCGCATAGCTGACAGATACAGCATTAGACGCAATATCTGTTTCCGCATGAGAGCGCTTCGCAACTGTTACCGCCTGCTTAAACAAATAATTGAAAACGGTACCAATGGTCTGCTCCTCTTGAGCGACTTTAAAGCTTGAGCGCACTTGACCGAGTATTTGTGTTTCACCAATGACCATAGAATCAAGTCCACAGGCAACCCGGAATAAATGCTCAACCGCTCCATCATTTTCATAAAACTTCAAATATGGAGAGACATCTTCTTTTTCTAAACCGAACCAATCTGCTAAAAATCTTTTTATATAAAACCGACCAGTATGAAGCTGATCTACAACTGCGTAGATCTCTGTTCGATTACATGTTGAGATGACGATATTCTCTAGAATGCTTTTTTCTTCTTTAAGCTTGGACATCGCTGTTCCGAGCTCGCTCGGTTCAAAGCTCAGCTGTTCCCGTATCTCAACAGGGGCTGTTTTATAATCTAAACCCACAACAAGAATATGCATAACTTCAGCTTGCACCCCCAACGCCCTGTCTAATTTATAATAATTACAATATAGAATTTATTATTTATAATGATTATAACATATATTCATTTTTAACTGGATAAAAATTGTGAACAGATTTCAAAAATGTTGTGATATAGTAGAAAAATGTTCGACATCGAATGCCATATCATCACTTCAAGCAATTTACCAGATTTGGCGCGTGCGGACAAATGATCTGCTTATAAGAAGGTGACATCTTTGAAGAAGAAATCTATTTTGCTGCCGCTCACTTTGCTGGCTGTAGCGCTATATGCCATTCTCTCAGGAGATCAATTTGACATTTGGAAAGATCAGGAGAAATGGTATACACTTGTACTGCTTTTTGGCCTTGCTTTCTTATATCAAGGAAAGAAGGAGCAGGAAACCTCTCATGTGTTTATCGGTATGCTCATGACAGGCCTTGCGCTACACTTTATCCTTCAGCCGAAATTAGAACACTGGCCAGATACATTTACGATGATTGTGTTCATCGTCGGCCTCGCACTTTTGATGAAATCATCACAGAAAAAGGAATATCGAATAGAAAGTGTTGTTCTCATTGCACTCGGTCTATTCCTTTATTTCTTTCAACAAATTACAAAGCAACTTAGCACACTTTCGATCCCTACTTCCGGTTTTGAATTGTACTGGCCATATGTATTGATTGCCGTCAGTCTCCTCTTATTATTTTTAAAAAGGAAATAACTTATACAATAAAAAGGCATCTGCTATGTGCAGATGCCTTAGAATGTTGACAAATGGCTAAAATGAACTTGATTTTAGCCATTTGTCTTCTTTTCAGCGTGATAGAAAACCTTTGCAGTCTAGGAAGGACGAGTACTGGCGCGGAGCGAATTTGACATTCGTGAGCACCAGCGCGCAGGACTGACAACGAATGCGAGGGTTTGTCTTCACGCTGAGGCATCTGCTATGTGCAGATGCCTTTCTTTTAACTGTTAATCTTCGCAAGGATCGCATTCCAGGCTTCATCTTTTCCCTTTTTTGTTTCAGAAGAGAAAAGGATTAATTCATCTGATGGGTCGATGTCGAGTGTCTGTTTGACGACTTTCGCATGCTTTTCCCATTTGCCTTTTGGAATTTTATCGGCCTTTGTCGCAATAATGATCACAGGAACTCCATAGTATTTAAGGAATTCATACATGTTCACATCATCTGCGGATGGCTTATGACGCAGATCCACAATTTGGACGACTGCTTTTAACTCTTCACGCATTGTAATATACGTTTCGATCATTCTCCCCCATGCTTCGCGCTCTGTTTTTGATACTTTTGCAAAGCCATAACCTGGGACGTCCACAAAGTGGAGCATATCATTAATAATGTAAAAATTAAGCGTCTGGGTCTTTCCTGGTTTAGAAGACGTACGCGCTAAATTTTTCCGATTAATCAATGAGTTAATGAACGAGGACTTTCCAACATTTGACCGTCCAGCAAGTGCGATCTCAGGCAGTCCCCCGCTCGGGTACTGCTCTGGTTTCACCGCACTAATGACGATATCTGATTTTGTTACTTTCATCTTCCCTCTCCTACTAACGCTTTCTCAAGCACCTCATCTAAATGTGAAACCGGAATAAAAGTTAATCCTTCTCTCACACTTTCAGGAATATCATCAATATCCTTCTCATTGTCCTTTGGAAGAATAATCGTTTTCAGTCCTGCACGATGTGCGCCTAATGCTTTTTCTTTTAATCCGCCAATCGGAAGCACTCTTCCTCTTAACGTAATTTCTCCTGTCATGCCAACCTCTTTTGAAACAGGACGTCCTGTGAGTGCTGATACAAGAGCCGTCGCAATGGTAATACCAGCTGATGGCCCGTCCTTTGGAACCGCACCCTCTGGAACATGGATATGAATATCGTGCTTTTCATTAAATTGAGGATCAATGTTCAGTTCATCTGCTTTTGAACGAACATAACTGAATGCCGCCTGCGCAGATTCTCTCATGACATCACCGAGCTTACCTGTTAGCAAAAGCTTACCTTTACCCGGTGAGAGTGAGACCTCGATGGACAAGGTGTCTCCGCCAACTGTGGTATATGCAAGCCCTGTGACAACGCCGACCTGATCTGTCGTTTCCGCCTGACCATAACGGTAAAGTCTTTTTCCGAGGAATTCAGATAAGTTCTTTTCCGTCACTGTGATGCGTTTGCGGTCTTCAGCCACAATTGCTCTTGCCGCTTTTCGGCAAATCGCCGCAAGCTGACGCTCTAATCCGCGGACTCCTGCTTCTCTTGTGTAATAGCGAATCATATCGTAAATCGCTGCTTCACGAAGCTGCAAGTTCCCTTTCTTTAATCCGTGCTCCTTTAGCTGCTTCGGCAGAAGGTGATCTTTCACAATTTCTGCTTTTTCAACTTCCGTATACCCTGCAATCGTGATAATCTCCATTCTATCACGAAGTGGACCTGGAATGGTTGCTAAATTGTTGGCAGTTGCGATAAATAAGACTTGAGACAAATCAAATGTCTCTTCAATATAATGATCGCTAAAATTATGATTTTGCTCTGGATCTAACACTTCAAGCATCGCAGAAGACGGATCTCCCCTAAAGTCAGAAGACATTTTATCAATTTCATCTAAAAGAAAGACCGGATTCATTGTGCCCGCCTTGCTCATCCCGCGAATGATACGGCCAGGCATCGCACCTACATAGGTTCTTCGATGACCACGGATCTCAGATTCATCACGTACACCGCCAAGAGAGATACGGATAAACTTTCGATCGAGTGATTTGGCAATGGATTTAGCAAGTGACGTCTTCCCTACCCCAGGAGGTCCTGCTAAGCAAAGAATCGGTCCCTTTAATGAATTTGTCAGTTTCTGAACAGCAAGATATTCGAGTACCCGCTCTTTTACTTTTTCAAGCCCGTGGTGCTCGTCATCTAAAATTTCGCTTGCAAGCTTTAAATCTAGACGATCTTCTGTATAAGTGCCCCACGGCAGATTGATCAGCCAATCAATATAATTGCGAATGACAGAACTCTCAGCAGAGCTTGAAGGGATTTTTTCATAACGGTTCAGTTCTTTTAAAGCCGTTTCACGAACGGAATCTGGCATGCCGGACTCTTCAATTTTAGCCATAAGCGTACTGACTTCGCCTGTTTTCCCCTCTTTGTCTCCAAGCTCTTTTTGAATAGCTTTCATTTGTTCGCGCAAATAATATTCTTTTTGCGTTCGCTCCATTGAACGTTTGACACGCTGGCCAATTTTCTTTTCAATCTCTAGCACTTCTTTTTCATTGTGAATGAGACTGATGACCCGATTCAATCGTTTTTTGACATCGACTGTTTCCAGCACTTCTTGCTTGTCTTTTAATTTCAAAGGAAGGTGGGAAGCGACGATATCTGCCATTCTTCCAGGTTCTTCAATATCCGTCACCGTTGCATATGTTTCAGCTGAGATTTTTTTTGAAATTTTTATGTACTGATCAAAGTGATCTAACAAAGTGCGCATGAGTGCTTCTGCTTCTGCGTCCTTTAATTCTTCTTCTGTCAACTCTTTAATATCGACTGACGTATAGTCTTCTAGCTCCATGTAGGATTCGATCTGCGCTCGATTTAAGCCTTCGACGAGCACACGGATCGTTCCATTTGGCAGCTTCAGCATTTGTTTAATTTTTGTGTAGGTGCCGACTTTGAAAATTTCCTCTTCACCTGGTTCATCTATTGAAATTTCCCGCTGTGTTGCTAGAAAAATCATATGATCGTTCATCATCGCCTGTTCTAATGCTTGAACAGACTTTTCGCGCCCAACGTCCAAATGCAAGACCATTGTTGGATAAACAAGCAAGCCTCGCAGCGGAAGGAGCGGAACATTCTTTTTGATTTCATCTGCCATGTTGATAGACACCTCCGTCACTAGTATGAATCATTATAATATACCTGTTTCAGTCTTGTACAATGTAAAAGACTTGAGAAATGATGATCTTACCGTAGTATACCCTTTCTTTTTATCTTGAAAAAGAAAAAAAGATCTATTTCACTAAAAAATCCCCATATGAGATGGGGATTAAACAGATTTCCTTTTCATTTCTTCTTCTAGTCCATCTTTCTTCTCATCTGGCGGATTGACCAAACACTGATCCAGCACTTCTTGGAAGTGCTTCACAGGCACAATCGTAACCCCTTCAATCTCTTTTAAGATCGACTGCTGATTGTCATAAGGGATGATCACTGTTTTGACACCCGCTTGTTTGGCTGCCTTGATTTTTGGTATGACACCGCCGATCGGCTTCACCTGACCTTGTAATCCAATCTCACCGGTCATCGCCGTTAAATGATCAATCGGAATTTGATGAATGGCTGAGAAAATGGCTGTGGCCATCGCAATTCCAGCAGATGGCCCATCAATCGGGGCACCAGCCGGAAAATTAATGTGGATATCATATTCATTTGTTCGTATGCCCAAGTTTCGAAGCACGGTTAAGACATTTTCAACTGAGCCCTTCGCCATACTTTTCCGTCTGATTGATTTCGACTGATTGCCGATGCTTTCTTCTTCCGCAATACCAGTAATATTGATACTGCCTTTTTCAAGCGCTTTACAAATGTTCACTTCAATTTCAAGCAGAGCCCCGCTATTCGGTCCATACACGGCAAGACCATTTACTACTCCTACCTTTGGCTTTTCAGGTACTTTTTGTTCATATCTTGGTGTCAGCTGGCTTGAATGAATGACCCATTCTACATCGGCGATCGTAATATCTTTTCGGTTTTCAGTGACAGCCATACCTGCGGCGATCTGTACCATGTTGACCGCTTCACGTCCATTTTTCACATAGGATGTTAACAGGTTCAGTCCTTCGTCACTTAATTCCTTCTGAATTTTCTCGACTGCTTTAGCTGCAACAATTTTCAGCTCATGCTGATCCAAATCCTTGAAGAAAATCTCCAAACATCTTGATCGAATAGCCGGCGGAATTTCGTCCGGTGTTCTTGTCGTGGCGCCAATCAGTCGAAAATCAGCGGGCAACCCATTTTGAAAAATATCATGGATGTGATTCGGGATTTGCGTATTTTCTTCACTGTAATAAGCACTATCTAAAAACACTTTTCGATCTTCTAGCACTTTGAGCATTTTGTTCATTTGAATCGGATGTAGTTCTCCAATTTCATCTATAAAGAGAACGCCGCCATGAGCATGTGTGACGGCTCCTTGTTTCGGCTGCGGAATGCCTGCCTGTCCCATGGCCCCTGCTCCTTGATAAATGGGATCATGTACGGAACCAATCAAGGGGTCTGCGATGCCTCGTTCATCAAATCTTGCCGTTGTGGCATCAAGCTCAACAAATACTGCATCTTTTTTAAATGGTGAATCAGCGTGACGCTTCGCCTCTTCCATCACTAGACGGGCAGCAGCTGTTTTTCCAACACCAGGCGGCCCGTAGACGATGACATGTTGCGGGTTCGGTCCACAAAGGGCAGCTTTAAGTGCACGTATACCGTCTTCCTGCCCTACAATATCTTGAAACCCCTTTGGCCGGACTCTCTCTGATAAAGGTTCACTCAGTTTAATGGATCGCATCTTTCTGAGTGCTTCCATTTCTTTCTTTGATTCTTTATCGATCGTCACCTTTTGTGTGCGCTGATTTTTCAGTAAGTTCCAAAAGTACAACCCGATGACGATACCAAAGAACAGTTGTATGAATAATACGATTCCTGTCCAGCTCAATCGGTGCTCCCTCCTTCATCTATCGTTATGTATTGGTTTCTGTCTGCTAGTATTTCCTAGAGCTGGACGGAATAAACACAACTTCCACGATAAATAAAAAACTCCTGAATCAAAAGATTCAGGAGTCATTCAAATGGGCTTATGCTGATGTTTTTGTATCTTTATTCACGACTGTACCGTCTTTTAAGACAAGACGTGGCGGCTCACCATCAGCAACCGTTTCACCAGTAATGACACATTTCTCAATATCATCACGAGATGGAAGATCAAACATCACATCAAGCATGATGCCTTCAATGATGGAGCGAAGACCACGAGCTCCTGTTTTACGCTCAATTGCTTTTTTCGCAATTTCGCTAAGAGCATCTTCTTCAAACTCAAGCTCAACATCATCAAGCTCAAGCATTTTTGTATATTGCTTAACGAGCGCATTTTTAGGCTTCGTCAAGATTTCTACAAGTGCTTTTTCATCTAACGGCTCTAGGCTTGCAATAACCGGAAGACGACCGATGAATTCTGGGATTAAACCGAAGCGAAGTAAGTCTTCTGGCAGAACTTTTGATAGAAGGACTTCTTTTTCAAGATCTTCAATTTTATTTTCCGCACCGAATCCAATCACTTTTTGACCTAGGCGGCGTTTGATGATTTGCTCAATGCCGTCAAAGGCTCCACCACAAATGAAGAGGATATTTGTTGTATCAATTTGAATGAATTCTTGATGAGGATGCTTACGTCCACCTTGAGGCGGTACACTAGCGACTGTTCCTTCAAGAATTTTCAAAAGGGCTTGCTGTACACCTTCCCCAGATACATCACGAGTGATAGAAGGGTTTTCTGATTTTCTTGCTACTTTATCGATCTCATCGATGTAGATAATGCCTTTTTCAGCTTTTTCTACATCATAATCTGCTGCTTGGATCAGTTTTAGTAAAATATTCTCTACGTCTTCCCCAACGTAACCTGCTTCCGTTAAAGACGTCGCATCTGCAATCGCAAATGGAACATTTAAAATACGTGCAAGTGTTTGAGCAAGTAATGTTTTACCGCTTCCTGTAGGTCCAATCATAGAAATGTTACTTTTCGAAAGCTCAACATCATCAATCTTACTGTTGGAATTAATCCGCTTGTAATGGTTATAAACCGCTACAGCTAAGGATTTCTTCGCATTCTCTTGTCCGATGACATATTCATCAAGAATCTCCCGGATTTCATGAGGTTTCGGAACATCCTTGAATTCAACTTCTTCCTCAGTACCGAGCTCTTCTTCAACTATTTCCGTGCAAAGCTCGATACATTCATCACATATATATACGCCAGGTCCTGCGACCAGTTTACGCACTTGATCTTGCGTTTTTCCGCAAAACGAGCATTTTAATTGACCTTTTTCCTCGTTGAATTTAAACATTCTTTCACCCCTTATTCTTCTTCACTTGCCTGTAGCTAACAGTCAGCTACCCTTCTGGGTCCAGTATGTATGCATTTTACCATACTTTCCTAAAAGACGGTAATGATGTGTTTGTAACACTGCACATTGAGATATGTATGACAGAAAGATGCGACTTACACTATCGTTTCCAAAAGAAGCGATGATAAGTCAAAAATTGTACAAAACAAGGCACGAGTCACTCGCGCCCTGTTTTATTATTATGCACCATATTAACGGTTTTCTACAAGAAAATCAATTGCTTTACGAACTTTTAAATCTTCTTTCATTGCTTCAGTAGAACCGATCGCTTGTTTGATATTTTCAACTGGCATGTTGTATGCTTCAGCCATTTTTGAAAGTTCTTCTTCCACTTCTTCATCAGACACTTGTAGGTCTTCTGCAGCAGCAATTGCTTCAAGAGTAAGATTAGATTTTACGCGTTTAGCAGCATCTTCTTTCATTTGCTCTTTTAGCGCATCTTCATCTTGTCCAGAGAACTGGAAGTAAAGCTCAAGGTTCATCCCTTGCATTTGAAGACGTTGTTCGAATTCTTTCATCATGCGGTCTAGCTCAGTGTCAACCATCGCTTGAGGAACGTCAACTTCCGCATTTTCAGAAGCTTTTGCTACTAGCTCTTCACGAAGTTTGCCTTCTGCTTCGTTTTCTTTTGCTTCTTCAAGACGTTTCTTCGTTTTTTCAGTTAATTCAGCAATCGTTTCTACTTCTTCATCAACATCTTTAGCGAACTCATCGTCAAGTGCTGGAAGTTCTTTTGCTTTAATTTCATGAATTTTCACTTTGAATACAGCTGGTTTACCTGCAAGGTCTTCAGCATGATATTCTTCTGGGAATGTCACTTCAACGTCTTTTTCTGCACCTGCTTCAAGACCAACCAATTGCTCTTCGAAACCAGGGATGAATGAACCAGAACCTACTTCAAGAGAGTAGTTCTCAGCTTTTCCACCTTCGAATGCTTCTCCATCAACGAATCCTTCGAAATCAAGAACAACTGTATCGCCGTTTTCAATTGCGCCTTCTTCTTTGACAACAAGCTCAGCTTGACGGTTTTGCATAGCTTTTAACTCTTCTTGGACATCTTCATCAGATACAGACGTGTCGTCTTTTTCTACTTTAAGACCTTTGTAGTCACCAAGTTTTACTTCTGGCTTCACTGTTACTTTTGCAGTGAAGATTAAGCTTTCGCCTTTTTCGATTTTCTCAACATCGATTTCAGGGCGGTCAACCGGCTCGATACCAGCTTCGTCGATTGCTTTCGGATATTCAACTGGAAGAAGAATATCTAGTGCATCTTGATAAAGAGATTCTACTCCAAAACGCTGCTCGAAAAGACCACGTGGTACTTTCCCTTTACGGAATCCAGGGATTGATACTTGCTTAACTACTTTCTTAAATGCATCATCAAGTGCTTTGTTAAATGTTTCAGCGTCAACTTCTACTGTTAAGACACCTTCGTTACCTTCTTGTTTTTCCCATTTTACTGACATGTGTGTTTCCCTCCAAAAATCTATTCAGATTGTGCGTTGTTACATTCTAAAGCATCATAAAGACTTCGTCCAATCAAAAACCACGCACTCCGCTAAAGAAGCGGTCTTATGTATACAACATTTGACTTGATTATACATAACGTCTTTCAACCGTTGGAATCTTACAACCGCACGATATATGCACAAATACAACCATTATATTATAACATAACAAGTCCGTCTTTCAACTAAATCGACAAATTACAAATAAGAAATTTCTTCAATATCTTTCAGCATTGTACAAGCTTCTCTCAGCTCTCGTTCGTTAAAATCATACAATAAATGCAATTCTTCGAGGTCAATCTCGATTCCATGCATTTCATAGCCGACTTTATGAAGTGCCGCAGCCCAAAGATTCGGATCCGTATATTTAGGAAGAAATGGATATAGCACAAATAAGTGCCGGCGCCATAACTCTTCAACTCCTTGATAAAGGGTTGGGTTCTCATTGCCGAGTGTGTCATCGAGCTTTCGAAGGACTTGCTGAAGCAGTGGCATTTGCTCTGGCTTGACAGCCTCAGAAGGAACAAGCGTTAAAGAATCACCGAACTTCGTCACATGAACCGGCTTTGCCACATCATGATCTGACAGAAGTTGCAGGATCAATGATTTGACCAAAGGGTTTCCATCAGGCTTTTGTAGGATCGTATTTAATAGACCCATATGCGGCGTGATGTTTCGGTCTTTCAGCGAATGGATGAACTGCACCTGCTCTTCTGGCCGCTCGAGCATTTCATCTATATTGATTTCTCCGCTGCCTTCCTCGTCTTCGTCTAAAATCTCTTCTGGTGATTCAATCATCTTTCTGCTAAATTCAAGCAGCTTATAAAAATGCTCCGCGCTTTCTGCTGGAAGGTGATTTTCTTCAAGGACTGCCTCAATTGTTTGTTTGACTTCCTCGTACTCTTTCAGCTGAATTAAGATGGTCATATA
The DNA here is from genome assembly GCF_038593395.1 of Bacillus sp. FSL R5-0397. NCBI lineage: Bacteria > Bacillati > Bacillota > Bacilli > Caryophanales > Bacillaceae > Bacillus > Bacillus sp. FSL R5-0397. Next base: position 2,455,852 of record NZ_CP151992.1, read on the forward strand.
TACTTGAAGCACAGTGAAATAGTGGCCATATCCTTCATGTAGCATCTTTTCACAGACTCGCTTTGCATCCTGCAGCTCACCAAGCTCTAGAAAACAAATCGCCATACCGAGATGAATATCGGATTCTTCATCGTCATCATACGATTTCGCTTCTGAAAATAAGTGAAGCGCCTCTTGATACTGTTTATCTTTTAATGCTGCCATTCCTTTTTCAATCAGTCTTTCTTTCAGACCAGGAAACAAAATGACATTATCTTTCTTCTTGTCATGTTTCATGCTTACGTTCCTTTCGGGCGCATATTTTTTATCAGTTTACCAACGAAGGTTAGTAAACACAAGTAACGAGAGGTTTTCATGCAAAAAAGAAGCCGTCACACCACGGGGACGGCTTCTCGTTGTTTATGCACGCAGCCAGCTGCTACGTTTTTCTTCAAATGCTTGAATCTCATCTTCTAGTAACAATGTTAATGAAATCTCATCATAGCCATTCAGGAGCATTTCTCTCCAGTGTGGATCTACATCGAAAGGAGTAACATTCCCTTCATGGTCTTGAATCTGTTGTTTTTCCAGATCAACTGTCATTTCATATCCTTTGTTTTCATATGATGCAGCAAACGTTTTCCACACATCATAATCAAGGCGGATTGGAAGCATCCCGTTTTTAAAACAGTTTTGATGAAAAATATCGGCGAAAGATGGGGCAATGACAATTTTGAAACCATAATCATCAAGTGCCCAAGGCGCATGTTCCCTTGATGATCCGCAGCCAAAGTTTTCGCCTGCGATCAAAATAGAGGCTCCTTCATAAATCGGCTGATTGAGTTCAAAATCTGGATTCGGACTACCATCTGCTAAATATCGCCAGTCAAAAAAGGCAAATCGGCCATATCCTGTTCGTTCGATTCTTTTCAAAAATTGTTTCGGAATGATTTGATCTGTATCTACATTTATACGGTTAAGCACAGCGGCTTTTCCTTTATGAGTGACTAAAGGCTCCATCTATGACACAACTCCTTACACGACTGTTTTCTCTTGATTAAACTTCCTGACATCGACAAATCGGCCATGTATGGCAGCCATTGCAGCCATTGCCGGGCTGACAAGATGCGTTCTTGCACCCTTCCCTTGACGTCCCTCAAAGTTACGGTTTGATGTAGATGCACAGCGTTCACCTTCTGGCACCACATCGTTATTCATGCTGAGGCACATACTACAGCCAGATTCTCTCCATTCAAATCCTGCTTCTAGGAAAATTTTATGAAGACCTTCTTCTTCTGCTTGCAGTTTGACACTTTGTGAGCCGGGAACCACAATCGCTCTGACATGATCAGCTACTTTTTGTCCTTCAATCATAGAAGCGGCTTGGCGTAAATCAGTCATTCTTGAGTTCGTACATGAGCCAATAAACACATGCTCAATCGTAATATCTTCAATACGCTGATGCGGGTGAACCCCCATGTATTCATAAGCACGTTTTGCTTCTTTTTGGTCATCTTCTTGTGCAAAATCTTCAGGTCCTGGAATTGCTGCATCCACAGGGAGCACCATTCCTGGGTTAATTCCCCACGTGACCATTGGTGAAATATGATTTCCATCTAAAACAATGGTTTTATCATAGGTCGCACCCGGATCTGTTCTTAGTTCTTTCCATTCTTTTATCGCTGCTTCGAAATCTTCACCCTGCGGTGCGTATTTGCGTCCGCGGCAATATTCAAAGGTCACTTCATCAGGTGCGATCAATCCTGCTCTTGCGCCTGCTTCAATTGACATATTACAAACGGTCATCCGCTCATCCATTGACATGTTTCTGAATACTTCCCCAGTGTATTCAATGACATAACCTGAACCGAACTTCACGCCATGTGCGCCAATGACTGCTAAAATGACATCTTTGGCTGTTACCCCTTTTTGAAGCGTTCCGTCTACTCTAATTTCTAGTGTCTTCGGACGCTGCTGCCAAAGTGTTTGTGTGGAAAGCACATGCTCAACCTCACTTGTGCCAATCCCAAAGGCAAGTGCACCAAATGCGCCATGAGTAGATGTATGACTATCTCCACACACGATTGTTTTCCCCGGAAGTGTTAAACCAAGCTCTGGTCCAACGACATGAACGATTCCTTGGTCTACACTGTGAAGGTCAGCTAGACGGACCCCGAATTCAGCACAGTTGCGCTCTAGAGCACTGACTTGCTTCTTCGCAATCTCATCTTTGATCACAAATCGATTCACAGTCGGAATGTTATGATCCATCGTCGCAAATGTGTTTTGTGGTCTTCGCACCTTGCGCCCTTTTTGTCTTAATCCTTCAAATGCTTGAGGTGACGTCACCTCATGCACCAAGTGCAGATCAATATATAAAAGGTCTGGTTTTCCCTCGCCATTTTTGACAACATGCTGATCCCATATTTTTTCGATGATTGTTCGAGGCATAACCCTTTTTCCTCCCTCTACCTAATTCAACAAGATTTCTATTTATACAATGGTTTTCGTACGTTGTTTGAGTGCATCTACAACGGCTTGCGTGATATCATCAGTCGTTTCATACGTTCCCTCTTTTGCTGCTAGGTCCTTTGTTCGTTTGCCAGAGGCAAGAACGGCTTCCACAGCTGCTTCAATTGCAGCCGCTTCTTCTTCTAGAGCAAAGGATGTTCTAAGCAAGCTGGCTGCTGACAATATAGTGGCCAGAGGGTTTGCGACATTTTGCCCCGCAATATCGGGTGCTGAACCATGAATCGGCTCATATAAATGAAGGCCGGTGCTTGATAAACTAGCAGATGGCAGCATGCCGAGTGAGCCAGTAATCATAGATGCTTCGTCACTTAAAATGTCACCAAACATATTCTCTGTCACGATGACATCAAATTGAGCGGGCTTATAAATCAGCTGCATCGCGGCATTATCGACGAGCATGTGCTCATATGCGACATCTGGATACTGGGATGCAACTTCTTCTACCGCATCCCGCCATAGTTTACTCGAAGCGAGAACATTTGCTTTATCCACAGACGTTACTTTTTTCCGTCTCGTTAACGCCATGTCGAACGCTTCTTTTAATACACGAACAATCTCTTCCTTTGTATAAAGAAGTGTATCAACCGCAGCTTCTTTTCCTTCATCATCCGTGTAGCGCTCACTTGGTTCGCCAAAGTAGAGGCCTCCAGTTAATTCACGAACGATGACGAAATCTACTCCGCTAATGTGATCTTGTTTTAACGGTGAAGCCTCACTCAAGCTATCAAATACTTTGACAGGGCGGATGTTCGCAAATAAGTCCAGCTGCTTGCGAATGGAGAGCAAGCCTTTTTCTGGGCGAAGCTCTGGCGGGTTTTGATCCCACTTTGGTCCGCCAACGGCTCCTAATAAAATCGCATCTGCGCTTTTGCACACTTCTACTGTTTCTTTAGGGAGCGGATTGTTTTTTTCATCTATCGCTATACCGCCAATGAGAGCTGTTTCGAATTCAAATTCGTGTTGAAATTGAGCCGCTGTCTCTTTCAGGACAGCGACGGCTGATGTGACGACTTCCGGTCCGATTCCATCGCCGGGCAAAAGTGCAATTTTCTTTTTCATGAGTCCCTTCCTCCTTTCTTATGAGATGGCGTGATGTTTCTCAATTTCTATTAGGTTTGATTTAAAGATTAAATGTCTATTCACTGCATTGACGTAAGCTTTAGCCGATGCTTCCAGCACATCTTGCGCTACACCGCGTCCTGCTGTTTCTTTTCCTTCTATTGAAACAGTGACATATACTTCCGCTAGTGCGTCTCTGCCTTTTCCATTGGATTGAATACGATAATCTAGCAAATGAATTCTTTCCTCCATACAGCGCTCAAGCGTGTTGTACACAGCTTCTACACTGCCTGCACCTGTAGCTGCTTCTTGAATGACTTCCTGCGTTTCTTGATTTTTAAGAGAGACTGTTGCTGTCGGCATTTGCTCTGTCCCATAGTGAACTTGAAGACTTTCAAATTCATAGCCAATTTTACGATCTGCTACTTTTTCTTCTAATATAATAGAGATCAAATCATCATCTGTGATTTCTTTCTTCTTCTCTGTTAAGTTCTTAAACGTTTCGAAGAACTTATTGATTTCTTCTTCAGTCAATTTAAAGCCGAGTGTTTTTAAGCGGTCTTTAAACGCGTGTCTTCCGGAGTGTTTACCAAGGACAAGCACATCTGTTGTGACGCCTACAAGCTCTGGAGAGATAATTTCATAGGTTGTTTTTTCTTTGAGGAATCCATCTTGGTGAATACCTGATTCATGGGCAAATGCATTGTTTCCAACGACTGCTTTATTACGCGGTACAATCATACCTGAGTATTTGCTCACTACATCACTTGTGCGCTTAATTTCATTCAATTGAATCGTTGATTCGACTTGGTAAAAGTCTTTGCGAATATGAAGGGCAACTGCAATTTCTTCTAAAGCAGCATTTCCTGCGCGCTCTCCAATACCGTTGACAGCTGTTTCAATTTGATCTGCTCCATTTTCAATGGCAGCAAGTGAGTTCGCTACAGCCATTCCTAAATCATCATGACAGTGTGCTGACAAGATGACTTGATCGATATTTGGAACGTGTTCCTTCATATATTTAAAGATATTTCCGTACTCTTTTGGTGCTAGGTATCCAACAGTGTCAGGCAAGTTAATAACACTTGCGCCTGCGTCGATCACTTTTTCTACAATTTCTGCTAGGAAAGAAAGATCTGTCCGGCATGCATCTTCTGCTGACCACTGAACAACTGGGAAGCGCTCTTTCGCGTATTTCACCATTGAAACAGCTTGTTCAACCACTTCTTCACGTGTTTTCTTTAGTTTATGCTTGAGGTGAATGTCAGAAGTCGCAATAAAGACGTGTATTCTTGGTTGAGCTCCATCTTTTAATGCGTCCCATGCAGCATCAATGTCACCTTTCACACATCGTGCAAGTCCTGCAACTGAACAGTTCTTAATCGTTCTTGCAATTTCTTGTACGCCTAAGAAATCCCCTCGGGATGAAGCGGGAAAACCCGCTTCAATGATATTAACCCCAAGGCGCTCAAGCTGCTTAGCAATGATTAGCTTTTCTTGTGCATTTAAGTTCACTCCTGGTGATTGCTCTCCATCTCGAAGTGTTGTGTCAAAAAAATTAATTTTTCGCACCGACGCTCACCGCTTCCTTTTTCTTTCCTTGTTTAACGAAAGGCATCATTTCACGAAGCTTTCTTCCGACGATTTCAATTTGGTGCTCATTTTCATTTGCATTGATCGCATTGAAACGTGGACGATTCACTTGGTTTTCAACAATCCATTCTTTCGCGAATGTTCCGTTTTGGATGTCAGTCAAGACTGCTTTCATTGATTCTTTTACTTTTGCATCCACAACGCGTGGTCCTGATACGAAGTCACCCCACTGCGCTGTATCAGAGATTGAATATCTCATACCTTCTAATCCTTCTTCATACATAAGGTCAACGATCAATTTCAGTTCATGCAGACACTCGAAGTATGCAAGCTCTGGCTGATAACCAGCTTCTGTTAATGTTTCAAAACCTGCTTTTACTAATGAAGTAAGACCTCCACAAAGAACTGCCTGCTCACCGAATAGATCCGTTTCTGTTTCTTCTTTAAATGTTGTTTCAAGAACGCCCGCTCTTGCTCCACCGATTGCTTTTGCATAAGCAAGTGCTTTGTCTTTCGCTTGACCTGATACATCTTGATAGATAGCAAATAGTGCAGGTACACCAGCGCCTTGCTCATATGTTCTTCTTACAAGATGTCCTGGACCTTTTGGAGCCACAAGATACACATCTACATCACTTGGAGGAACAATTTGATGGAAGTGAACGTTGAATCCGTGTGCGAATACAAGTGAATTCCCTGCTTCTAATTGATCTTTGATTTCTTCATCATATACTTTCTTTTGCTGCTCATCTGGAAGTAATACCATGACGACATCTGCTTGTGCTGCTGCTTCTTTTACTGTGAATACTTGATGACCGTCTTCTTGTGCTTTTGTATAAGATCCGCCTTTTCTTACGCCGACAATGACATCTACGCCGCTCTCTTTTAAGTTCAATGCATGTGCATGACCTTGTGATCCGTAACCAATGATAGCTACCTTTTGACCGTTTAATACGTTTTCTTGAATATCACCGTTATAATATACTTTTACCATTTGACTCTCTCCTTTTGTTTAGACAATTGAAATTGTTTTATTTGTTTGCGGCTTTTGCTGATTATCTCTCGCAAAGGCCGTGGTGCCAGTTCTGGCGACTTCTTTAATGCCGTATGGCTTAAGTAATTCAATGAGTGCTTCAATTTTTGAAGACTCACCTGTCACCTGAATGACGACACTTTCTCTGCTCACATCTACAATAGAAGCTCTAAAAGGTTCAATGACCCCCGTGATCTCCATTCTAGATGCTGGTGCAGATACGACTTTTATCAAAGCCAGCTCTCGCTGAACGATTGATTGGTTTGTAATATCCGTTACTTTGAGGACATCGATTTGTTTGTTCAGCTGTTTTGTCAGCTGTTCGATGTCTTTCTCCTGGTCTACATGGACGACGAACGTGATGCGTGATACATCTTGAATCTCAGAATGGCCGACCGTAATGCTTTCAATGTTGTAGTGTCTTTTGGTAAAAAGGCCTGTGATTCTGTTCAGTACGCCTGATCGATTTAATACAGTCAACACAATAATTCTTTTCAAGGTTTCACCCCCACCATCTCATGAAGTCCTTTCCCCGGTGCTACCATCGGGAATACTTTCTCATCTCTCGCTACATTGACATCGATGAAAACAGGCTCTCTAGACGTTAATGCTTCTTCTAGCTTTTCTTGCGCCTCTTCGTCTGATGAGATTCTGATCCCTTTAATGCCATAAGCTTCAGATAATTTCACGAAGTCTGGCTGCTCTGAAAATTTAGAATGTGAGTAGCGTTCTTCGTAAAAAATTTCTTGCCATTGTCTTACCATTCCAAGACTGTGATTATTGAGAACAATCACTTTCACTGGAAGGTTCAGCTCACGGATAACGGCAAGTTCTTGCAGGGTCATTTGGAAACCTCCGTCTCCTAAAATCGCTACAACCGTTGCCTCTTGATCAGCTAGCTGCGCGCCAATCGCTGCCGGTAAACCAAATCCCATTGTGCCAAGCCCACCAGATGTCACCCATTTATCGGCATTTTCGAATGGATAGAACTGCGCAGCCCACATTTGGTGCTGTCCGACATCAGTTGCCACAATGGCTTCACCTTTTGTAAATTGATGAATGTATTCGATCAGCTTTTGAGGTTTAAAGCCTTCAGCTTCGTTTTCGACATACCAGAGTGGATATTCTTCCTTCCACTGATTTAGCTGGCTCTTCCACTCGTCTGATTCACCTTGTTTCCCGTCCTGCTTGATCAGTTCTTGAAGCACTAGCTTACTGTCACCAACAACTGGGATATGGGTGTGAATGTTTTTACCAATTTCCGCTGGGTCGATGTCAATGTGAGCAACCTTCGCATGCTTTGCAAAATGATTGAGGTTGCCGGTTACCCTGTCATCAAATCTCGCTCCGATTGAAATGAGTAAGTCACATTGATGTAGTGCCATGTTCGCTGCATATGTGCCGTGCATACCCGCCATTCCTAGGAAAAGAGGATGCTTTGCTGGGAATCCACCAAGCCCAAGCAATGTATGAGCGACAGGGATTTGCTGCTGCTCTACATATTGCCTTAATTCTTCCGACGCTTTGCCGTGAAGAACGCCAGCTCCTGCTAGAATAACTGGTTTCTTTGCTCTGCTTACAGCTTCTACTAACTTGCGAATTTGCAAATAATTCGGCTCAATTTTCGGCTGATAACCAGGCAAGTCGATTGGCTGATCGTATTCAAATGTCCCTTCAATGCCAGCGACATCTTTTGGAATATCAATCAAGACTGGACCAGGTCTGCCGGTTGTTGCGATGTGAAATGCCTCTTTAATGACACCCGGTAACTCTTCTGGACGTCTCACTTGATAGCTGTGTTTTGTGATTGGCATTGTGATACCAAGTACATCTGCTTCTTGGAAAGCATCTGATCCAATGACTGAGGTTGCCACCTGTCCAGTGAAGATAACCATAGGTAGTGAATCAATCATCGCATCCGCAATTCCTGTGACTAGGTTGGTTGCCCCCGGTCCTGATGTGGCAATAACAACGCCTGGTTTACCAGATACTCTTGCGTATCCCTCCGCTGCGTGAATCGCTCCTTGCTCATGTCTTGGCAGGACATGAAATAAACCAGAATCGTAAATTTTATCGTAGATCGGTAAAACAGCTCCGCCAGGATAACCAAAAATGACTTCTACTTTTTCTCTTTTGAGTGCTTCAATTAACATGAGTGCACCGTTCATCGTTTGTGGTGCATTTGATTTTTCCGTCTCCATTTGTACATTTGTCCCCATTTGATTTCCTCCTCTTTGTCTTGCTTCAGTCAAGTCCTTTCACCCTTTTCCATTCAAGATAGAGATATGAGACCATATAAAAAAGCCTTCTCACCCCACAATGACACTACTTTTCACTAGGTCAAAGGGGCGAAAAAGCTTTGTTTTTCGCGGTACCACCCTTGTTCACGGCAAATCATGCTGCCGTCTCATGGACATCTTTCATCCATTTTGGTAACGAGTGATGCAATGTCACTCGGTCTGCCCTACTATCATTTCAGGCAGACACTCAGAGGTGAGTTCACTTTAGAAAGTAACACCGGTTTCCAGCTAGCACCGGCTCTCTGTAGATACTGACTCTAAAGCTACTAGTCCTCTTCAACGTTTATCGATATCTATTTAGCTTGCGTGAATGTTCTCATCGGTAAAGACTACTTTTTCTCCTTCTTCAACGACTCGCTTGCGGAATTGTTCAAGAAGTTTGTTTGTGTGGAACCCTGGTTTTCCTTCGCCAATGATACGGCCGTCAACTTTTACAACAGCGATGACTTCGGCAGCGGTTCCTGTCAGGAAGACTTCTTCAGCTGTATACACATCATGTCTTGTGAAAGGTTCTTCTTTCACTTCGTAGCCTAAGTCTTCTGCAATCTCCATGATGGCATTTCTTGTGATGCCTTCAAGAGCGCCGATATAACCTGGCGGTGTATAGAGCTTACCTTTTTTATAAATAAACACATTGTCTGCAGAACCTTCTGCCACGTACCCTTGATCGTTCAGCATGAGCGCTTCACTCACACCGGCCATATGGGCTTCGATTCGGACAAGGATGTTATTCAAATAGTTTAATGATTTCACTTTTGGACTTAGTACGTCAGGACGATTTCGCCTTGTCGGTACTGTCACAATATCAATACCTGTTTCATATAGGTGCTTTGGAAAGATGGCCAGCGGCTCTACAATGATCACTGTGTTGGCTCTCCCACAGTTGTTTGGATCTAAGCCAAGATCACCGGCTCCTCTTGAGACAACAAGGCGGATATAGGCATCTTTTAGGCCGTTCCTTTCAACTGTATGAATCATTTTTTCAGTGAGCTCCTCAAGTGAATATGGAATGTTCAGCATAATGGATCTAGCGGAATCATACAGGCGGTCTAAATGTTCTTTCATTCGAAAGATATTTCCATTATATACACGTATTCCTTCGAACACACCGTCACCATATAAGAAGCCATGATCATAAACTGAAATTTTCGCATCCTCTTTTTTCACGAGTTCATCGTTTAAAAAGATCCACTGTTCCTTTTGGTCTTCCATCTTCAGTGAGCACCCTCTCTTTCAAACAAAAAGTAGTTGAATTTTCAGACACTTTATATTGAAGTGTCTCACGCTTACTCTGCGTGTCTGTTTGCTTTTGTTGAACCCATCTTACGCCGCTTTCCATACAGTGTCAACAGCATTTTTAAAATTATTAGACAATTTAGACTAATCAAAATAAAATGTATACGCTTACACCTTTGCTAGACAAGGAATGAAAAAACTTAAAATTTTTTGTATTTTTTCTTCAATTTATTTACTCTACATGAACGGTTTTCTTTTGAACAAGCTTTTGTAATATTTTTTCACACGGTTTTCGAAGAATATTGTGAGATTTCATTGCGTTTGTTTTTTTCTTCAGCATGCCTTTCTAAAGCGTTTTCCTATAAATTTATGATAGAATGAGAGCATCTAATAGAAGGAGGGCAATACATGGCTAACATCAGAGGTTATATCGGAACGTATACAAAAGGTGACAGCAAAGGAATCTATTCTTTTACTTTAAATACGGACAAGCAGCAGATTGAACAAGTAGAAGTGGCTGCAGAACTTGAAAATCCTACATATTTAACTGTCTCAGATTCTCAAAAGTTTGTGTATGCTGTTGTGAAAGAAGGAGCACAGGGCGGTCTTGCTGCGTATCAAATTGATGCCGACACCGGCGCACTTCGTTTCATCAACCAAGAGCTTGCCGATGGGGCTTCTCCTTGTCACGTCAGCGTGGACAGCCAAACGAAAACAGCGTTTACAGCAAACTATCATAAAGGAACAGCAGAGATGTACGAAATTGATGCTGAAAACGGCTCAGTGATCCGCACGCTGTCACAGGCGCAGCATGAAGGCACTGGACCAAACGAAGACCGTCAAGAAAAACCGCACACTCACTTTATGGGTTTGACACCTGATGAACAATTTGCAGTGGCTGTTGACCTTGGCACAGACGGAATTTATACGTATAAGAAAGAAAACGGCAAACTTGAGCTTGCCCATACATTTGAAACAAAACCAGGCAGCGGCCCTCGTCATATCACATTCCACCCAACGAAACCTGTGGCCTATGTCATGACAGAGCTCAGCTCAGAGGTCATTGTACTTCGTTACTTTGAAGATGGTCATTTCGAAGAGATCCAAACGATCGCAACCATTCCTAATGACTTCACAGAGAATAATCAAGGCAGCGCCATTCATGTGTCTTCTGACGGTCACTTTGTGTATGCAGGAAATCGTGGACATGACAGCATTGCCATTTTCAAAGCATATCATGATGGCAAACTAAGCCTTGTCGACATTGCTTCATCTGAAGGAAATTGGCCTAGAGACTTTGTCCTTGATCCAACAGAAGAATTTCTCGTCGGCTCAAACCAAGAATCTAGTAATCTTGTGTTATACAAACGTGACAAAGAAACCGGTCGACTCACTGTCTTACAATCAGACATCACCGTTCCGCATCCGGTTTGCGTGAAATTTTTAGGATAATGAAAAAAACCTCCGTTTAGGAGGCTATAGATTGTTGACAAAGGGCTAAAATGAACTTTATTTTAGCCCTTTGTCTTTTTTTCAGCGTAGTTGAAAACCCTTGAAGTCTAGGAAGAACGAGCACCGGAGCGCAGGACTGACAAAGAATGCGAGAGTTTGTCTACACGCTGAAGCCTCCGTTTAGGAGGCTTTTCTTTAAGCAGACGGCATACCGCCATCTTCAAGCTTTTGATCAATGAAAGACGTATCGCTTTTTTCACCGAACCATTTTCCAAGCCTGTCTTTCGCTTTCCCTTTGACATCGTCATCAATGTACATCGCGACTTGAAGCAGAGCAAATGTGATGGCGCCTAGATCATCTGTGTAGCCGATCCCCACCAATGTATCAGGGATCAGGTCAATCGGAAGGATAAAGTACCCTAGCGCCCCAATGATGAGGGTTTTCGCTTTAACCGGTACTTCGGGTTTTTGCAATGTATAATAAAGTAATAACACAGCATAGACAAGAGAAACTCCAGCTTTTTGTGCCGTCTTTTTTAACTTTTCCCAAAAGGCATGATCATTAAAATGCTTCTTTGAACGCTTTAATAGTTCTTTTTTCTCAGAACGATTCATCGTATCGCCTCCATATTCTGCATAGCCCTTCCACCTTATTTATACAAGAAATCCACTCATTCGACAAACAAAAAGCAGCAGAAAGCTGCTGCAATCTACTGCTCTTTGTAAAATTTTTCGATCGCCTTATCGATGTATACCCATCCTTTATACGACACATGAATCGTGTCCTTAAAGAAATATGGGTCATACTCATGCGAAGTCAAATCTGCGACTTCATACCCATTATCCCGAATTTGACGATTGATTTTTTGATAATAATCTGTACGTCCCTCTTTCGGAAAACCAGTGTAATCATACCATTTTCCGTTGACGGGAATCGTCACGAATAAAGGCTTCGCCCCTGCCTGTTTTAAAATATCCAGCATGATCTGGAAATCTTTATATTCAGGTGATTCTGCATAAGAATTGTCACGACGAGAATCCTTCATCTTTTTCATGATCGGCTTCAGCTTACGATCAAACAGTCTCTGATCAATATAAAACGGGTTGTCCCCTGCTTTTTCAGATCCTAAGACGCTCGCTTCTTTTTCAAGCTCAGTCCATGTTTTCCCTTTCACTGAAGGAGACGGACGAAGCTTGCGCTCATGCCCAGATCCGATCGTATAGTACATGTCTTTCTTTTGAAGCATGCCATAATACATTTTTGCAATAGGAGAAATCGCGCCATAAGCGAATTTGTTCCCAGAAAGCTCTGCTTTAAAAAGCTCTGTGATGACCATGTCGTTCTTTACTGCCTTAAACTTCATGATTCTTTTGATGAGCTCTTTTTTAACAGCTGGATCAATTTCTTTATTATAAGCAAGATCAAGCGCCTGAAGCGCTGAATAGTTAGGAGCAAAGTGATTTTCGTCTGATCCCCATTTGACAAACCACTGCGGGGACACGATAAACACAAGCTTTTTCCCTTTTAATTCATCCATATGCGCTGCAAAGTTCATGGCATGAATTAATGATTGCGATCCACCTTTTCCAACAAGATAAGGTGTAAACCCTTGAGGATTCTCATGAAAGAAATTCGAAGGGTGATATGGATCAAAACGTGATAGTTCAGAAGATCCATAGATCGGCAAATAAGTTGGATCTTTTAGCATTTCATCTTGTAAATAAAGCCCTTGGAACATCCCTGGATCTAATTCTGTGGCTGACTTTTGTAATTTGTCTTTTGGGATCAGATGTGAGAGCCATGCATTTGGTACAAGAAGAACACCAATGAATAGAACAGCCGCTAAAATAAGCGGCCCAAAAAAACGCTTTTTCATTACTTCATCTCTGCCAGCTGCTCAGCAATGTGATTCGGTGTATCCCACACATCACGATCAAACTCTGTAATCGGAACAGTAATTCCAAGTTGACTTTCAATTGCCATAAGTAGTTCTACTGTACCAAATGAATCTAGAAGACCTTCGTCAAAAATTGCAATCTCTGGATTTTCTTTCACAACGTCGTCCTGACAAACCTCTGCAATAATACCGTATACTTGATTTTTAAATTCCATAATTTTCTACTCCCTTAATCATTAATGATGAAATGGTTTTCCTGAAAAAATATAAAATCCGAAACAAATCACATGGAATGTAATAATGATCGACACAACCATTGTGACCTTATTATCCGGCCACCACTTGTGCTTTTTATTCCACTTCTCAAATAAATTGTAACCGGACATCACAACTGCATGGTATAGTCCGTAAATAATGTATTGAAGGGCGAGACCATGCCAAGCACCCATCAATAGAAAGAGGACAAAGTACCCAATATTTGATACAGCCATTCGGTTCTTGATCCACTTCTTCTTTGTCATAAAGAACACAAATCTCATAAACACATAATCTCTGAACCAGAAGGATAGCGACATGTGCCAGCGATTCCAGAAGTCTTTAATATTACGGCTGATAAACGGTTTATTAAAGTTTTCTGGTGATTTAATACCCATGATATAACTCACACCTACAGCAAATGCTGTATATCCAGCAAAGTCAAAGAACAAATACATACTGTACGCATACATATACGTTAACTGTTGAACAAAGTGACTGCTACTAATGTGATGAATATTCATGAGAATATATGTGTGAATGAGATAACCAATAATGAACTTATATAAGAACCCAATAAAAATTTTATGAATCCCTGCATATAGAAGGTCACTGTAAGCTTCTTTTTCAGGCGGTGTATCCATATCCTTTTCAAACCGGCGATAACGATCGATCGGACCTGATGAAATCGTCGGGAAAAAGACGATGAAATAGACCAAACGGTGAATCGGGATTTTCTTTTTAATCAAGCCGTCTCTTGTCTCGATAATTAACTGAACACCTTTAAATGTTAAGTACGAGATCCCCAAAAAGCTCAGCCAGTTCATTGGCGGCGGTTGATGCGGATGATGAGTTAAAAAGAACGGTAAAATCTTTGATAGTACAAGCGGCAAAATCGATGCCACCACTGCCATATAGAAGACAGACGCCCGGTTCGCCTTCAGCCGGTACGCAAGGTATAGGCGGATGATCAAGACTTGCCACACTGTAAACAAGAACAGCAACAAAGCGCCATGTGCATCCTTTGAGAAAATAAGTGCGAGTGCCACAACCGTTGCAAACATGTTGTAGCCCTGCATTCTTTTGCCGCGTAGACCAAGAATCATCGTCGGCAAAAGAAGAATACCAATTAGAATGAAGAAAAAGAATGAACTAAACGGGATCATAGAAGAACCTCTTTCGCGATTCTTTTACGGTCAACCTTCCCGTTTGGCGTCATGTACAGCTGCTCAAGATAGACAAACTTTCTTGGAATCATGTACGCAGGAAGTGAATCCGCCATTTCTTTCTTAATCGCACTTGTCAGCTGATATTCTTTTTCAAAGGAATGATCAGTTGGGACAATTGCTGCAATTAAGTACTCCACATGCCCGTTTGGCTGGAATGGCACAATCACACAAGCATTGACATACGTTGTCTCGCTCACATGATATTCAATTTCTTCAAGCTCCATCCGGTATCCATGTAGCTTAATTTGATAGTCCAGACGACCGTGACACGTAATCAAACCATCCTGCGCCACACCTGCGTCACCTGTGCGGTAAGCAGGGCGTCCTTCGTATTCAAAGAACACTTTATCCGTTAAAGCTTGTTCACCTAAGTAGCCTCTCGTGACGCTTGGCCCCACGATGACAATTTCCCCTTTTTCCCCATCAGGGAGTGTCTTGCCTTCTTCATCTAAAATGACGATATCTGTATCCGGTTTGGCATAACCCACTGGTAAAGAATCGTGCTGATCAAGAATCTCCTGCGTGACTTCAATCGATGTAATCGCAACAGTTGCTTCAGTCGGACCATACGTATTAAAGACCTGCGCCTTAGGAAAACGCTCAAGAAGCGCACTTGCTACAGAGACAGGAAGTGCCTCTCCGCAGAACAAGAAAACTTTCAACTCTGGTAAAAGCTCCCCTGTAAAGGAAGGATCCATTAAGCACATTTGCACAAAAGAAGGTGTTGATGTCCACACTTCAACGTCAGATTGACCAAGCGCTGCAAACATATCCTTCGGCTTATTCACAAGATCTTTCACTAAACAGTACAGCGTGCCGCCTGATTGAAGCGCTGGATACAAATCCATCACTGATAAGTCAAAAGAAAATGGTGCTTGATTTAAGAACGTGCGCCCCTCACCAATTGGGAAATCGTGGCACATCCATCCTGTAAAGCTTTCTAAATTGCTGGCTGTTACCTGAACGCCTTTCGGTTTTCCGGTACTACCAGACGTATAAATAATGTAGAAAACATCATCTTGTTGAACCCACTGCGTGGATGGCGGTGCTTCTTTTTCAAGTGCTAAAAGCGATGCCGCACTCTTCACTTCAATGTGTTCTTCTACATCTAATACATTCTGCTCATTTGCACAGATCAATAGACTGGCTTTTGAGCTTTCAATGATTGAGACGATGCGCTCGACAGGTATTGAGATGTCGACCGGAATATAAGGTCTGCCTGATTTCACAGTACCTAAGAAAGAAATCAGCATCTCTGGCTCCATATGACCGTAGACAATGACAGGTTCACTGCCAGCTGCGACTGCATCGATCGCACCAGCCATTTGGTCTGATAGACGCCAAAGCTCATCATATGTGATCGAAGCATGTTGAGAAACAAATGCTGGCTGTGTCGGTTTCGTTTGTTGGTATTCATGAATCGTGTGTAATAGTTTCATAGTTTAATCTCCAATTAAAAATCGTTGTAAATGAATGATCCCGTATTTGCTGTATGGAATCCGTAAATAAAGAACAATAATAGCAAAATAAGTAAGTAAAAGCTTGTATATCCTATCCATTTTACAGACTTATTTTCTGATAGCTTTTTGAATAGCATATTAATAACCTCTTTTCTTTTGACACTTATAAAGACGCATGGATCATCAAAAGAGTTTCATATCAAAACATAAAAATTTTAAGAATTGATGAAAAAAAGATGTCCAAAGTATGAACGTGTCTTCGGGCAAAGCTGTCTTATTGTAACAAAGATTTAATGTAATTGAAATGAAATGGAAGCTTAAATTTGCCTTAAAATTGGTGAAAACTGTCGAACAAACGCAAAAGCCAC
Organism: Bacillus sp. FSL R5-0397; assembly: GCF_038593395.1. Lineage (NCBI taxonomy): Bacteria > Bacillati > Bacillota > Bacilli > Caryophanales > Bacillaceae > Bacillus > Bacillus sp. FSL R5-0397. The sequence goes on from NZ_CP151992.1 coordinate 2,472,246, forward strand.
CTAGTTTGACTAGATGGCTTTGATATCAATTACTTCTTATATTTATTGACCTCGAACATGAGAATGTTGTTGAATATCACATAGTCCTTTTTACTTTCAAAAGGACCTTTGTTGTTGTCATGCTCGTCAATTTCATAAAACCCAGGACCTTCGCCGGCATCTCGCTTTTTGCCAGGATGGAAAGGTCAAATTACTTCAGCAGTGTGTTGACCAATCTAGTATTTAGAGCTTTAGCACTCACTACTTTTTTCCTATTCATTACATTTTTTTATATTGTTAAAATAAACATACTTATTTGAGAAGGGAGTGAACCTTTCTGGGCAAGATACTTGATGCAAAAGCACTAACCAGTGCCATGGATACAAGGGCAAAACACTATCAGGAACTCCGCGAACAAATGATAGATTTAAAAAAGGCATTACAAGGTGTTGCCAACCTCGGTGACGACTTCACTGGAAAAGGTGCCGATAACATTAAAAGCTTCTACAAAGAACTCGCCGGAAATGTGGACATGTTTATTAGCTTCATTGATAAACAAAAAGCCTTTCATGAAGGTGTTTCTGGGACACTTGATGATACAAATTTTGGCGGCGACACCTTTGTAGAAGAACACTTTTTAGACAACGCTGTACATATGGGAATCAAGAATGCCAAAAGCATCGTGAAGGATCAAAAAAAGGCACTCAAAACGATTTTTCAAGATATTGATGACCTCATTTCTCTGGAGGTATTTGATAGTAAAACCTTTGACGAAAAGATTGCAGATGCGGAAGATGAACGGAAGAAAACGGTTAAAGATTTAATAGAACTTGATCAAAATCTAAAAGATGAATATGCTTTGTCAGAGACTGAGGAGAAGGCTACAATGGCATTGTACGCAGAAATGATGAATGCCACAAATGACGGAAAATCCATTTCGCCTATGAATTTTGACAAGAAAGCGTATCAAAATAGCGAAATCTACAAGGCAAAAAGCGATATTGAGAAGCAAACTTCTGAATATCTAAAAATCAAAAAAGATCAAGAAGAAGCCCGCAAGATTGCAAAGGAACAAGAAGCGCTAGCCAACCGTCCGTGGTATGAAAAAACTCTTGATTACGGAGGAAATATTGTCAATGAACTGACAGGCGTGAACGATGCAAAACGTGCCGCAACAGGTGTCGATCCGATCACAGGTGAAGAACTCACCGCAGGCCAGCGAGTCGCCGCAGGCGGCATGGCAGCAGCAGGATACATCCCGATCGTCGGATGGGCGGGCCGTATTTTCAAAGGCGGAAAAGCCGTCTATAAAACGACTCAAGCCACGTCCGCCGCAGTCAGAGCAGTCGACATTTACAAGACATCACAAAAGTCTTTTGATGCGTTGAAAACATCACAAAAAGGCTTATACGGTCTTACTGCGACCAACGGCTTCAGTGAAGCGATTACGGGCCGAGATATGTTTGGAAATAAGGTCTCAAAAGAACAGCAGGAAGCGAGTATGAATGCGGCGTTGGGGATGCTTTTGCCGTTTGGGGTAAAAGGGTTTCATGGGAAGATAGGAATTAAAAATACTGGTAAATCTACAAAGAATACCACAACATTATGGGATATTAAAACTACAGCAGATAAAACAATAAAATACAAATTTAACGGTGATACAGTTACTGCTTACCGAGATCCAAAAACAGGTTTGTGGTGGGCTAAAGATACAACTGGTCATGGAAATTCCGCTTTTAAAGTATTCAAGGAAGCAAAAGGTGGAAAAGAACTTCATTGGGTTGCTGATAGTGATAAATATGGAAATTACATGATCAATAAACATAAAAGTTCAACCGGAACTGTCATCAAAATAAAATAACAAAAGGTGATTATACATGTCTTTAACAAAAACTGAAGCTGAAAAACTATTTAAGTTAGGATTTAAAAGGCCTGAGTATGCTGATGAAGTGTACCCACAAGATATTTACGAATACAAAGATGCCACTTGGGCGATTGGCGGAAGAATTGTTCCATCAACAACTCTATTATGTAAGGAAGAAGTATTTAAAGAAGGAATATGGATTCCGTCAATGACGGATTTATTTACTTGGTTAGAAGAGATGGATTGTGAATTTCACCTATCATATGATGGGTTAAGCTATAAGGTTGAGGTTTCTACTAGCGATGAGCAGAGATTCAAAGGAAAAGGCACCTCCGTTGAAATGAGTTTGTTTAAAGTTATTTACAAAATACTTCAAACATTTGGAGGTGCACCGGTACAAAAAAATTATGAAATTATTGAAGTAGATGTTATAGAGAAAGATGAACTTTAGGCTCTCATTAAGAAATATAAAAAACTTTTACAAAATCAGTGTGAGGAAATGTAGCCCCATATAGATAATATAGAAATAAAAGGATAAGATGAGCTTTCAGTAAATATTAGCTCATCTTTTTTCTATACAAATTTATTTTAAATATAAGATTTTACGAGTTGTGAACGTAAAAATAACGTTTACATTTAAAATTTGACTAAAAACAATACCCATATTGGTAAAATTGAAGGTGTAGAAGACCGTTATTATTTTGAAAGATGAAAGATGAAAGATGAAACAATAAATAACCCAAACGAGGAGTATCCAAATGATTAGAGAAGAAAAGTTTATGAACCCACAAGCGATGACTCAAATTTTCGGGGGGATCCCTCATTTTAAAAATGCAGAAATCATGAACGTTGATTTAAACAGAGATGGTCCTACCCTATTTATAAGACTAATGACAAAAGACTCCGTGAAGAATAAACCTAAACGTTGGGGGAATTTTAATGTTGTCTACGTTGAATTATCATTCATTGGTGTAACGGATTTAAAAATTAACCACTTAGGAAATAATAATATAATTGATCATTTTGAGATTAGCATAACAGAGAATGAAGGGTTATTAAAAATAAACTGTAAGAATCAAATGCAAATCGAAACCATATTTGATTGGGCAAGAGTTGAACAAATTTCTCCCGGGCTAATTGGTTCTTAAGATAACTTGCGTTTTCATAAACACCAAATATTTAATTCACTCTAAGATGGCCTCTCTGTACTCAGAGAGACCATTCTTAAATAAATTTTCATTAATTAATAATACTCTAATAACGTTCATAAGATGATTTTTGATTCTTAACATCACTTTTTATCATTTTTCAGCACTAAGTCATACCTTATTTGAGTAGAATCGGATACTTTACCAAAGAGGGATGGACTGACCTTGCTTTATATCCAAAGAGCTTAAACAAAAAGTAAAGCCAATTATTAAGTTAACCAGGAATCACCCAATTTAATTTAGATGCCTTCTCTTACTTATTTTACTTGATCTTGTAGAACTTCTTTTAATAATTCAATTGCGCTTTCTTCACTTGGGTCATTTGTTCCTAGTTCACCACGAAAAGCTTTAGAAAGGATAGATTGTTTTAAGTTGTTTATATTGTCTTCAAGATTAGTAACATAATCTAATTGTTCATCAACTGAATTTACTTTTTCTAAAATTGAAACTATAATCTCCTGTTCATCAAATGGTGGTAATGGTATTATGCCTTGTTTAATCTTTTTTAAAGTTAAACGGGTAATTGCATTACCAGATATCATTCCCAACATCCTGCTCTTTGTAGAAGGTGAATTAAGGCAGTACATCAAATACTTAGCTGCCAAAACATTCCTTTTAGGTCTTAATAACGCCACGGAGGATAAAAGCGAAAACTCTTCGGTTATTTGATTTACTGTTGCTATTCCTGTAGTCGCCCCATCTTTAATATAAAGAACATCACCTTTCTTTACATCACAGCGATTATATATTTCTTGATGAACTTCTTTCGATACATAAGTAACATTATCTAAAAGAATACCTTGTTTTTTAATATTCTTTGCTGTTATATACATATAATCTCCAGAAGGATAAGATTTTGGGCTGTGATGTGTACCATCCGTTATTTTCTCACACACTGTATCCAAATCAATCCATTCCCAGTTAAAAGGTAGATTATATAAAGTTTTATCGGTTTGAACCACTTCAGTATCTGATGATTCCTTAAGGTTCTCACCTCTCCACTTCTTCGTCAGCTCTCCACGAAATGCCTTTTCCAAAATAGCCGCTCGACGAAGTTCAAATGTTTCCTTCGCTTCCTCAATCAACTGCTTCGCTTCTTCAATTTTACTTAAAAGATGCTCTACTTTGTCAGCAATTCGTTTTTGTTCTTCCAAAGGAGGAAGAGCAATATTTAATTGTTCAATTAAAGAACCACTAATATTAGGCTGTGCTCCACCATACGCCCTTTTCAAAATCTGTTTAGAGTTATAAAAAACAAAGTATTTCATGAATAAAGAATACAAAACTTTATGACTAATCTCTTTAATTTTTCCAACACGTTGATTTTGTAAAGCCAGTTCTTCAGAGTTATACACACCCGTTTTACCAGTTGTGGCACCAGACATCGCTATTAACAAATCACCCTTTTTAATTAAAAACTTTTCATTGTAAAGGTGGGGTGGAACTCGTACAGCATTCTTACTAGAAGTATTTTCTCCTGAAATGTCCGATATCCTAATTATAGGAATCCCCTCTTCTTGATAATCCGAACTTTTAAATGCGTATCCATTAAATAATTTTGCTACTGTTCCAAATGTAATCCATAACCAATTTTGCGGCACTTCATAAGGTTGTTCTTCTTCTGATAATTTAGCTTCTTCCAACAATTCATTAACAGTCTTCTTTCTCTTACTCACTGTTTGACCACCTCATCCTCTTCAACAGCACGCAACTCTTCAACTACCTCATTTAATAACCCCATAGCCTGCTGAAGTTTCGCAATCGCCTCTTCTGCCGATTCAATTGGATCTGGTAAGTTGTCATAGGAAGATAATGATTCATCTGCAATCAATCCAATATCTAAACTATCATCTTTTTTTGCAATTTCTTCTCGTGTAAACTTGTTCCATCGTTCATCTTCCACTTTTGAACGGTCTTCTGCTACATATGCTTTCATGAAGTTTTCAAAATGTGCCATTGTTAGCTGATTCCGTTTTCCGAATGACGTCATATTGGTGCGGAGATCATATACCCAAACATCCTTTGTATTATCTTGGTCTGTTGTTCCTCTTGTGAAAAATAAGACGTTTGTTTTCACACCTTGGGCATAGAAAATCCCCGTTGGTAAGCGTAAGATTGTATGCAGATTGCATTTATTCATTAAATCACGTCGAATCTGTGCACCAACCCCGCTTTCAAACAAGACATTATCAGGTAATACAACTGCTGCCCGTGCATGACCATCGTCTTTTAAAGCGTTATAAATTAACTGTAGAAAATTCAGCTGTTTATTGGAAGTTGCAAACGTCAGGTCATCACGGGAGACACTCTCTCCACCTTTTTTCGTCCCAAATGGTGGATTGGTTAAAATGACATCAAAGTTTTTCATCCATTTTCCATTACTAGATAACGAATCCCCTTGTTCCAGTCGCCCTTCGATATCATGAAGTAATGCATTCATTAAAGCAAGACGATGAGTCCCTGTGACGAGTTCCATTCCAGTAAACGCTTCTTTCTTTTGGAAAACGCCCAGTTGTGGATCTAAATCATAATAGTTATCTGTCTTATTTTTCAAATGCTGGTCTGCTGCAATCATAAAACCAAATGTACCAGCTGCAGGGTCATTGCATCTTTCTCCAGGTTTAGGGTCAATCAGCTGCACCATTACATCAATTAATACACGCGGTGTAAAGTATTGACCAGCACCTGATTTTGTTTCGCTTGCGTTTTTTTCTAACAAGCCTTCATATAAATTACCTAAACCTTCTTCTTTTGCGTTGTACCAATCAAGGCCATCAATGGTCTTCAGAATTTTCTCTAGGTTCTTGGGTTCTGTAATACTAGTAGCAGCATCACTGTAGATTAGACGCAGCCGCTCATTTTCACTGCTTCCTAATTCAAGTAACAATCGCTGATAAAATGTTTTGAGTTCTACCCCTTCTTTTTCTAGCAAATCATCCCATCTATATCCTTCGGGTATTACATTTTCTGTTTGCTGTTCTTTCATCATTTTTAAAAATAAAATATAGGTTAACTCCGTGACATATTGTTGATATGTAATACCATCATCACGAAGTACATTGCATAAATTCCATAATTTTTGAACGATTTCTTGGTTATTCATCTTTTTTCCTCCTGAAAAGCTTCTAATCTATTAAATCACATTTGATGATTTTTAGTTGAAAGCGAACCTTTTCATTATAACCCAAAAAAGTGCCTCAATGAAGAGGCACAGTCGTTAGCTGATATAAAGGTTCTCATTGATCGTATTCACAATTTGATCAATTTCATCACCGAACTCACGTTTCAGTAATTTGTAGCCACCAGACGTTCTAAAAGGTTCTTCCGAGAATGCCTCTTCTGCGGTAGGCGCAAGAACAGGCACTTGAAGTAATTGCTTTTCTATTCTCTCTAACCACTTCTTTTGCCTTGGCGTCCAATCATGCAGTGAATACACTTTGTGCATTGCCTGTTTAATACGTGCTTCATGGTCAATGAGTGCTTCACCTAATGCAGCTTGGCGAATAAAACTAATAATATTTGCTGCAATGTCTTCATTTTTTGTCTGTTTCCAGGCTGTTTGTAAATGTGATTGTTTAAAACCTTTTGTTTCTAAAATCGTCATTAGTTCTCGTAAATCTTGTCTTGTTAGATCTTTTGGTCGTGTACAAATCAGATGTAAAGCGGGAATTTCATTGATATTTTCTTGGATAAATCGAACAAAACCATCCAGATAATCTTCTGGTCGCTTGTTTCCTTCACCATACCCACGAATGACGTCTGTTACTTCATCTTCCTTATCAGATATATAGCGTTTTTCACGTGTCACTTGGTACGTTTCCATGTATTCAAATAGGATACTATGCTGTGTGGCTTCTTGCGGTGAGTATGTTTGAATTTCTTTCACCCATTCATCCACATGTTTTCCATTTGATAATTCTTCAAACTTTCCCACGCCTTCTTCATCAAATCTTTGTTTGCGACGCTGAATTTTCGCTACTAATTGATCACGATAAAATGAAGCTTCCTCATTAGTCGTCGCATTTATAAGAGAATCATACAACTCACCAATACTATAGTTTTGTTTCTTCACGACTGGTTTCATTTCTGTATAATGTTGCAACTTGTCATATATTCCAACGGCATCGTAGATGTTAAAGTGTGTTTTCCCAATCTCTGGGCAGAGACGAGTCGCACGGCCAAGCATTTGATCATAGAGAATACGAGATTGTATTCTTCTTAAAAACACCAAATTTGTGATCGGCGGCACGTCAATACCTGTTGTGAGTAGATCAACTGTAACAACGACATTAGGTAGTCGCTCATTTTTAAACCGTGTAATGGCTTCTAATGGCTTGTAGATATATCCAGTAATTTTCATAATGGCATCATCTTCAATTTCATCGCCACGTTCTTTAAAGGCTTCTTTTAACAAGCGAACAACAAGATCTGCGTGTTGATCAGTAGCTGCAAAGATGAGCGTTTTTTCTTTACCTGCAGGGTCAATATAATCAACTAATTTATTTAAAACTGCACGGTTAAACGGTTCTGTAATGACTTTTTTATTAAACTGCTCCACTTCAAAGTGCACAGTATCTTCTAACTTTTCTAGTTGAATCTCCCCTTTATCAACATCATACACTTCTACTTCCTCATCTTTTTCAAAGGTGATGCCCACTTGTGAAAGTTCTGTTTTAAACAAATATGGGGGCTCATGGTCCACTAGATATCCGTCCAACACTGCTTCGCTATATGAATATTTAAAAATTGGCATACCGAAAATGTCTGTTGTATGTAGTGCAGGTGTTGCGGTAAGCCCTAAACATGCCGCATCAAAATAATCGATAACGCGCCGATATTGACTAATATAATCATTCTGATCACGGAACTCTAATTCTTCCTCTGTCATTTCTCTATCACTTGTATAGCCTCGGTGCGCCTCATCTACAATGATGAAATCATATTGCCCGACGCTTGGAAGCTTTTCGCTATCGCTATAAAAAAGTCTGCGAACCATTCCCTGCACCGTTGCAATCTGCACCTTCGTTTCAACTTCCGGTGTGAGATCGCCTAATGACTTCACATCATATATATCAGCAAACGAGTAACCTTCAATTTTCGTATCTTTCAGTGAATCCTCTGTTTGTTTACCGAGTGAATTACGGTCGACAAGAAAAAGAATGCGGCGACACTTTTTAGACTTAATTAAGCGATACATAAGCGCAATCGCGGTACGAGTTTTCCCAGTTCCTGTAGCCATTGCAATAAGCATTCTTCTGTTTCCTTCTTTTAGCGACTTTTCTGCAGCCAGAACCGCATTCTGCTGATAGTGACGCAATCCAAACTTCGTTATATCCTCTTCTTCTAGACGCTTATCCGCATCCTTATCATCTTGGCTAAGAAGAAGCTGTAAATCTTCAGGTGAATGCCACCATTCAAGCGGACGTGCATGTTCAAATGGTTTGCGTGAATCCCAGAACCAAATACCCGATTCCTCTTGAAGCTGTCTTAAATAAGGGCGACCATTTGTTGCATATAAGAATGGGACTTGATAATCACCAGTTGTTGGTGTAATCTGTTCATCTTCTACTTGCATGACATTTTTCGCGTACACTTTTGTTTGACTATCTAATGCCCCAGGAATCGTTTTCTTTTCTGCTTTTGCTTCAATGAAACCAACAAGCTTGAGTCCAATAAACAATGCATAGTCAACCCAGCCACCATCGACCTTCCACTCAGCAATGGCCATATGTTTGTTTTTCTCTGGTAACGTCCTGTTTTTTTTATAGTTTAGCAAATTCGTGTCTACTTCCCATCCAGCAGCACGTAACTTCTGATCAATGATGATACGTGTTTCATCTTCAGTCAGCTGCTGCCTACGCATGAAGTTTTTGGACGCTTTTCTACGTTTCATTTTCTCATCTGCTTGCTCTAATTCAGCTTGATGGCGAATTGTCTCTAATTCCTCTTCAAGCTGTCTCACTTTCACTTCATACTCTTGTTGGAGTTGTCGTGTATCTATTCCTGTTTGTTTATTTGGCTCTATGTACTCTGGAGCTTGAAAATTCCAATCACCGTATACCTCCATAAACCAAGTCGACAAACGAAAAGCCAAATGCAATAAAGATTTCGCTTCTTCTGTTTTTTGATAACCTGCTTCATGCATGGCCACATTCCCTTTGCGGCGAAGCGTTTCAACGATATCTATTAACTCTGGTTCAAGTATTCCTTCTCGGCGTAATATATTGACGCGCTCTACTTGTTTCGTGCCATATGCTTCCTTAATATTTTCAGCGGCTAGAATAAATTTTGTTAATGTTTCGGCAAATAACCGTAGTTTCATTACTGTTGTATGTGGGTCATGATATACATTTTTCTCAGCTGCTTCTCCTAAATTGGAAAGTACTGCCCACTTTCCTTGAAAAAATGAAAAATTGCTATTCATCATTATCACCGTTTCCCAAAAGGTTTTATATGTTTATTATACTATATTTATACAAAAATTAGGTAGTCTTAATCCACAACTGACAAAGTTAAGTTAATTGACGTTTGTTCAACAAATTTCATATCTTCTTTTTGTGCTTTAATCTTTTTATCGGCAAGAACAATATTGTTTCGAATAGCCAGCTCACTGATAAAGTATCTTCTTTAAAATAACCTTTCTACTTGAAGGGTTATTTAAGCTTATCTTTGAACGTACATTCCTTCCAGAAAAATTTCTTGTGACTAATCTCGAAAGAAAACTATATAAGATCATCAATAATATGATTAGATTCAGAAAGAATACAACAGTGGTAAAATCCTAATGATACGGGTGGTTGTTCTTCTGTCTTTATTATTTGAACACACACATTCTCAAACTGTTCCACACTCGTTCTTCAACATCTAGTCATTATCACCTATGTAAATCGTTTCATTTTCACGGAATTTCAGTATTTATTCCCCAATACCCCTCCTAATAATGGTAAACTCTCTATTGATTGAGACCAAGCTTTAAAGGAGAATGCCATGAAAACGTTAGATGTTCAGGCTTTGCATCATGCAATTGATCAAACACTGACACATTTAAAACAACAATCACTACATATCAAAGCCCTTGAAAGTCAAATCAATCGAATCATTTCATTGGATGGCTCACTAAAGGGGGAAGCTGGAGAAGCGATTCGAGCGTTTTACGCAGAGTGCCATATCCCTTTCTTGCAATTCTTTCAAGTCACAATTAGAGAATACAGCACCGCACTCCAAAAGGTTCAGAAAGCACTTCATTCATTTGAATCAAATGAAAATGGCTTTATCTCTCAATCATTTCTTGAGCATGAGCTTGATCAAGGTTTAAAAAATGCCGAACGAGTCGTATCTGATATCGTGTCAGATGTGAGCAGCGCCATCGGCAAAGTCAGCCATATCATTCATTTACCAAGTGTTGACGAGTCTGCTTTTCAAGCCAGTTACCAAAAAGCCTGGATGAACATCTCAAAAACCATCGGTACGCTCCATGCCTTTGACAGGGAACAAGCCAGTGCTTTGAATGAAACCAAGAACTCCATACAAAAAATGAAGGAATACATAGATACTCTAGGCACAATGTTCACTGGTGCGAAAATCGGGATCACCACCTATCAAAAAGGATCCATTCTCAAAGATAAGGAAGACAAAAAGATCAGCAGTAACCTAAACGAATTGAATAAAAAAATAGACAATCCCGATGGAAATCCAATGGCGATCATGCTTAATAAGCTGAATGATAAAGAGCGATCGAATGTGGTTGTAAATAGGAAACCCTCTAATAAAATTAATCAAGACGCCGTGTTCGTAAATGGAAAAGTATATAATACAAATGAAAAGATTGACTTCGCAAATGCCAAAACAGTTGACGTTATTCGAGATGGAATGCTCTATCGGCTACGAATAACGGACCAAAACAAAGTGAATATTGAAAGCATTACAAAGATTTCTGATGTGAAAGCGGAAGAACAACCCTCAAATATCTTAAATACGGCGGTTGAATTTACAGGAATAAATGATGCAATTCGAGTCATCACAGGGAGAGACCCTGTAACAGGTGAAAAAGTTACTGACATGGATCGTCTAGTGTCAAGCTTGCACATGATACCCGTAGCTAAAATCGCTAAAGTTGGAAAATACGCATTCAAAATCATGAAAGGAGAGAAAGTAGCCAAGAAGATTGTCAAAACACCTTCCTTCGGCAAACATTCCGTACCAAAAGGTCCGTATCGTGAAGTAAATGGTTTCCCTGCAAAAGTAAAACCAGGCGCTCAAGAGAAACATATTCCTGATGCACCTAACTATAAGCAAGAAGTTGCGAATGGCCGTCCAAATAAAAGCATTTTCAATGGAGATAATAAAATAGCACAAGAATTGCTAGATAAGTTCGCTGGGAAAGGTACAAAAATAGGTGAGCACAAAGAAAGAGTAGACTTTGGCCAAGTGATTGGAAAATACTATGATAAAGATACCGGTAAGTATGTAGAGACTACTAGAGGCTTAATACATTACAGCAAAAACGGCGCTCATATAGTACCATCAGAGCCTTTAAAACCATAAATTAAGGAGAATTCGAATGGGATATGATCCATTAATTTCAGCATTACGAAAATATAAACATAACGATTTGATAATAGAATGGAAAAACGGTTTAAAAGTTATTGGGGAATCTGACACGCTTTATGAAACAGATAACGGATTGGAAGATGACGATGTCAATTATACAGAATATGACGCAGTCGCATTTCAAGTTAATAACATCTTATCGCCCCCCGCTAATAACGACTGTGATATATACGATTGGTTAAAGCAAGAAAAAAGTCCCTTAATTGAAATTTCACTTTATAAAGATACACCAAATGCAGTGTATTTAGCAGACGGTCAAAAATTATGGGAATTGGACAGTGATGATTAACAAAGGAAAGCCCTCTCTAAATTAGAGAGGCTTTTCATTTGTGTCTGTTTTAAATATATTTAGTTGCTACCTTCAAAAATAACTCTATTTTTCAATTTATACATTTTTGATTTTGATCCATTTACGTTCATAGTCATTGAAGCAACTGAACAAAAATCAGCCACCCATTTGATAGGTTCTTTGATACAAAGACAGGGAACGGAAACACTTGAAAATAAATCAGCTACCAATCCGCTCCCAAAACCTTAATTTGAAGCGATAAACAACCTTATGTTCCAAGAAACAAAAAATCCTGAAATCCTTTCATATCAAGGATTTCAGGCTTTTAATTTAGTACGTCCCAGGAGAGATTCGAACTCCCGACCGACGGCTTAGAAGGCCGTTGCTCTATCCTGCTGAGCTACTGGGACATGTTGTTATGTAGTGTGCTTTGGCGTATTACCTCAGCGACAAGATTTATTATATTACTATTGTTCTTTAAAGTCAACGGTTTTTCGAAAGTTTTTTCATAAGGGGCAAATGCTGCACCCTTATGAAATACCTTCCAATGTGACGGTGTTTTCGAGGTCTTGGATGACGTGACCTTCGTCCGTGAAAAACTGTACGTTTGCTTCGCTTCCATCTAGTGTCAGTATAGCATAGCTGCGCTCTTTGCGCACTCTTGGCAGGTGCACACTACCTGGGTTAATGAGCAGTTTTCCTCTTAGCAGTTCACTGCCAGGGATGTGCGAGTGGCCAAAGCAGATAATGTCTGCGCCTAGCTCTTCTGCACGGTAGTAGACTTGAAGCAAGGATTGTTTGATGCCATGCAGATGTCCGTGAGTAAGAAATAGTTTTCCGCCTCCATCCAGTGGGAGCAGGAGCTCTTCTTCAAAATCGCCCATAAAGTCACAATTTCCTTTGACGACTTTGTATCCTTCGAGTGCTGGGTGGTTCGTTTCGAGTTCTGAATCTCCGCAGTGAATCATCATGTCCACTTCAGCCGCATGCCGTTTGGCAATGGTTTGAAGTTCGTCTGTGAGTCCATGACTGTCACTAATGATGAGTATCTTCATGGCTTCATTCCCCCTTATTCATTTGCGTCTAGCAGTGATGAAAGCTTTTGAAGCGCGACCGCTCGATGGCTGATCTTGTTTTTTTCCTCTGGTGATAACTCGGCCATCGTCTGGTCTTTGTCTTTGACGATGAAAATCGGGTCGTATCCGAAGCCGTTTTCGCCGATCGGTTCTTCTGCGATGAAGCCTTCTACTGATCCTTCTACCGTTTTTGTTTCTTTCCCCGGTATACTGACAGCCAGGGCACATCTGAATCTAGCAGTGCGGTCTTCTTTTTCGATGCCTTGCAGCTCATTCAGCACCTTTTCCACGTTCTCGGCATCGTCTTTATGCTCGCCCGCGTACCTCGCTGAATAGACGCCAGGCTTTCCGCCAAGGTAATCAATCGACAGACCCGAGTCGTCTGCAATCACCATTTCACCTGCTTTGGCTTGAATGGCCTCGGCTTTGATGATCGCATTTTCTTCAAAGGTATGTCCTGTTTCTTCGATCTCTTCCGTAAATCCGATGTCCGCTAGTGTTTTGACCGTGAATCCTTTTGGCTCAAGAATGGCTTTGAATTCTTTCGCTTTGCCCGCATTGTGCGTTGCGATGATGGCAGTTTTCATCCTGATCAAACCCTTCTCTTTATTCGATAACTTCTCCTGTCACTGCTTTTTGCTTTTCAATTAATTCTTTGATGCCTTTTTCGGCTAAATCAAGCAGTCCGTTTAGTTGTTCTCTTGAGAATGTCGCTTCTTCGCCAGTGCCTTGAAGTTCAACAAAGCGTCCAGCGCCTGTCATGATGACATTCATATCCACTTCAGCTGAAGAATCTTCTTCATAATTTAAATCTAACAGAAGTCCCTGTTTAGAATCAATTCCGACGGATATTGCGGCTAAATAATCAGTGATCGGATTTTCTTTCAAAACGCCTGCTGATTGAAGCTTTTGAATCGCTAGTGTCATGGCCACAAATGCACCTGTGATAGAAGCTGTGCGTGTTCCACCGTCTGCTTGAATAACATCACAATCAATCCAAATGGTGCGTTCACCAAGCTTTTCTAAATCAACGACTGCGCGCAGAGCTCGTCCAATTAAACGCTGGATCTCCATTGTACGTCCTGTGACTTTTCCTTTAGATGATTCTCTTATCGTTCTTTGAGCCGTTGCTCTAGGAAGCATGCTATATTCTGCTGTAATCCAGCCTTTTCCTTCTCCTCTTAAAAAAGGAGGTACGCGGTCCTCGATAGATGCGTTACAAATCACCTTCGTATTTCCCGCTGAGATTAAGACAGAGCCTTCTGGATGCGTGATGTAGCCTGCCTGTATTTCAATTTTTCTTAATTCGTCGTATTGTCTTTCATCTAATCTCATGTTTTACCTCCGTTACAATATACATTCCGCGCGGGTGTCAGCGGGGTTCTCCTATTAACTTTGACAACCTCGATCCGTTCTAATCGCTTGGAATAAAAAAGAGGCAGCGAATGTGCATGCCTCTTTTTCTCCATTATATCAATGTGTGACGTTAAAAACTACCTGTATTCACTTGTTCTGGTCTTGAAACTGGCTTTGTGAGTTCTGTTCCTTTTTCGTTCACAAGCTCTGCCTTTCCGTTTACCTTCACAGACACGCTTTTCACATCTGGCAGCTCTGTTAATGTCAGCACAATGCTATCAAGAACTTTTTGTGAAATGACTTTTTTCTTTTCATCTGCACTGCCAAAAATGGATTCATTGAAATCAAGTGTCACATGACCGTCTTTTACTTTCGGGACATCATTCAGCTTCACATCTTGATCAAAGTCTGTCAGCAATTGGCTTGTTTTGCTTGGCCCAGAGACGAGCTCATCAATGGCTGCTGTGATTGGATCATCCTCATCTTTTGGCGCTCTTTTAGTCACCGGGACATAGTACGTCTGTTTGTCAGATTCAGCTAAATAGTAGACGGTCACAGGCTTTGTCGATGTCATATCAGCCGCAGCCTCGTGCTGAATATTAATGCCGTCCTCTCTGCTTAAATCATCTGAAATCGGCGTCCCATTCACAGGCATCTCTTTTAATTCATGACCATTCATCTTTAATTTGACTTTCGCTACTGAGTCAAACTGCGTTAATGTCCAAGTGACTGATTGCAAAATGCGCTGTTCGTCTTCTTTTTTATAGTTTTTGAATTCATTTGAGAAATCCACAACCGCAGTGCCATCTTTAATATCGACAGATACGCTCGTGTCCGCCGGCAGCACGGCTCTGAACCCATTTGGCATCAGGTTAGAAATCGGTCCCCCGTCTACGAGGTATTCAAGTGTTTGTTTCGCACTTCCTTCGTTTTTCGGCAGTGGAATGGATTGAGACACAACATACCCATTTTTATCAATTAAATATAATTCTCTCATGACGGTATCTGCTTGCTTCTCTTCTTTTCCTTCTTTCGCTGTTTGTTTCTCTTCTTTATTTTCTTTCACAAACGTGACATTTTGTGGTGGATCAATCTCTGTTTTCGCTTGGTCTGTTTGAAACAATCCGCATCCTGATAAAAGCATGGCTGACGCAATACACGTAACAGCTGCTGTAGTTCCTTTTTTCAGCATACTTCACCCTCCTCTAGTGGTTTGTACTAGTATGTATACGAGCTCCCTGAGAGGATTAGACCCTTTTCATAAAAAAATAACCCACTTCCATGAGAAGTAGGTTATTGCTGATATACGTGTTCAAGCGAAACCGTTTCGACCTTTCCTGGCAGGTAACCGAACCAGTCTTGAGCGATGTTTTGAAAGTTTTGCTGCTGCCCTGTTGTATAAAAAGTATGAACAGGCTCTTCCTTCGAATCATTTAACAGCCCTTTATATGAAAGAATGGTGCTCGCTTCTCTCGCAGTCTCGTCTCCTGAAGAAATGATGTTGACGCCACTGCCCATAAAGCGCTGAATCGGTTCTTTTAAAATCGGGTAGTGTGTGCAGCCAAGAATAAGCGTATCAATGCCTGTTTCTTTCATCGGTTCAAGAGAAGCTTTTACGACTTCATCTGCTGTATGATCTAAAAACGTACCGCTTTCCACAAACGGCACAAGCATTGGACATGCCAGACTTTGAACAGTTAGTCCTGCTTTTAAAGAAAGCAGTGCTTCTTTATAGGCTTCACTTTTGATCGTATTGGCAGTGCCGATGACGCCAATATGCTGATTGTTTGTGACCTTGATCGCTGTGCGGGCTCCAGGCTGGATCACGCCAATGACCGGGATATCAAGTGTTGCTTTAATTTCATCAAGTGCTATCGCCGTCGCAGTGTTACACGCAATGACTAGCATTTTAATATGGTGATGTCTTAATAGGTAGTGCGCCATTTCCCATGTATATTGAAGAACCTCTTCTTCTGCTCGAGGGCCGTATGGACATCGTTTTGTGTCGCCTACATAAATAATTTTTTCTTTTGGCAGTTGTCTCATGATTTCCTTCGCAACGGTTAAACCGCCTACGCCGGAATCAATCACGCCGATGGGTTGATCCAACAAAATCGCCTCATTTTCTTTTCATTTGCTGCTGTAGTTTCGTTAAAGATTGGTTGAAAACGATGGCTTCTTCTTCTGAGAAAGCCCCTAGAAGTTCACTGACGTATTCTTGACGTTTGACAATCACTTCTTGAATGATCCGCTCACCTTCAGGCAATAAATGAATGCGAACCACGCGGCGGTCAGACGGATCTTTCACCCGTTCAACAAGTTCACTTTTTTCCATTCGATCAATTAAATCGGTTGTCGTGCTGCAAGCCAAATACATCTTTTGTGATAGCTCACCTATTGTCATATCTCCGAATTCATAAAGCCACTGGAGCCCTACAAATTGAGGAGGAGTAATCGTATATTGATTCAGAATTTCTCTACCTTTTTGCTTAATGATTGCAGCAATATGGCGCAATGATTTTTCAATTTCTGCAACATGGCCTGACTCATTCGTTTCCATTTCATTGATACCTCACTATAGCATCTCACTTTGATTAAAACGTACATTCCTATTTTCCTCGTTTTTCAAAGAAATTGCAAGAAGAGACTCATGGAAACGATATAGAAATAACCGGCTCCTCCCTGATGCGGAAGGAAAACCGGCTGACGTTAGAGCTCTAGCTCACCCATACGCAGAAGCTCGACTACGGCCTGTGAACGACCTTTGACTCCTAGCTTTTGCATGGCATTCGAAATATGATTTCGAACAGTCTTTTCGCTAATAAAAAGCTCGCTTGCAATTTCTTTTGTTGTTTTATCTTGGACGAGCAATTCGAATACTTCTCTTTCTCTTTTGGTTAATAGCGGCTTGGATTGAAACTCTTTCTCCTTCAAGTATTGTAACCCTCCTTGCTAAGGTGAGAGCTCTAGTCTCTATAGAATGGGATTCTGTATAGTCGAGATATCATATGCCGGGTACTTGAGGTAGGTGACGTTAAAATCGAGAATTCCCGCAGATCAGCGTCCAATTTCCTCGCCTTCAAACCGCACAAAAAAGGACGAGTCCCCTATAGAGACATCGTCCTTTATCAAACAAGCTTTTAAAATATCGAAATGGCTCCTGTTAAAAGAGCAATAAGTGTTGTAAACAGGGCTGTGAGTACAGTCCATAGCAGTGCGTACTTTTGCAAATCACCAATATCTTTATTCAACATACTCACAAGCAGTAATGTGGAAGCGACAAGCGGACTCAGCAAATGGACAGGCTGTCCGATAATAGAGGCGCGCGCAATTTCTACTGGATCAATTCCGTAAGCTGCGCCGGCTTCAGCTAAGATTGGCAGCACCCCGAAATAATAAGCATCATTTGAAAGAACAAATGTAAATGGCATACTCGTCAAAGCGACAATGAGTGGAAAAAATGAGCTGTATGAATCCGGAATCATGTAAATGACCAAGTTAGCAATGGATTCCACCATTTTTGTTCCCGAAAAAATGCCTGTGAAAATTCCTGCTGCAAACACAAGGGTAATGACCGTTAAGGCATTTCCTGCATGCGATAAAATCCGCTCGCGCTGATCTTCAACTTTTGGATAGTTGATCATAAGCGCAATGACAAAGCCAATGAGAAAGAGTACAGGAATCGGTACGATATCCAATACAAGTGTGACCATGACAGCAATCGTTAGGAAGAAGTTGACCCAAATCAAGTTTGGTCTCTTCATATCAGCTACGCCATCTTCAATTGATGCCGCCAATTCAGGAGAGATCGAGACCTCTTCTTTATACTGAATCTCGGCAACCCCAATGCGCTTCCGTTCTTTTTTTCCAAGAACATACGCTGTAAAAAGGATAAAAAGACCGCCCCCTATCATCGTCGGGAGTAATGGAATGAAGAATTCCGCTGCATCTAAACCAAGTGCAGCAATCGCACGAGTAGCTGGACCGCCCCAAGGCGTCATTCCACTCATAATGCCTAGTGATAATAATGAAATCGTCCCTAAAATCAGTGGATTCATCCCAATTCTTAAGAAAAGTGGCAACATAGCTGATACGGTAATCATGTACGTTGTGGTCCCATCACCATCTAATGCAACAAGCATAGACAAAATCGCTACCCCAAAAGCAATTTTGACCGGATCGCCTTTCACAAGACGTAAAATCAGTTTGATCAATGGGTCAAACAATCCAGCATCCAGCATGACACCGAAAAATAAGATGGCAAATAACAATAAAGCAGCAGATGGTGCAACGGTCTTGAGTCCATCAAGCATCATGTCCCCTAATCCGCTGTAAAATCCACCGATTAATGCAAAGATGATTGGCACAACGGTGAGAGCCACCACCGGATGCATACGTTTTGTCATAATAAGAAATGTAAAAGTCACGACCATCAAGATCCCTAAAATAGCTAGCACTTCATATCCCTCCATCCTCTTCTTTACACGATCCACAAGCGCCCCTTTTGCACTTGCGGCCCGAAATGTTAGCGCTTTCTATTTCAAGGATATAATAGCTTTTTTTATAATGAAAATATCGATTTTTTCGTCTATTCGATAAATTTTTTTTATAATTAGCCTTGCTGACTTCTTAAAAACTCAATAAATGCTTTCACAACAGACAAATGAAGGGAATCTGGCTGGTACATGAGCCATGTATCTCTTAAAACAGGCTGTCCATCTTTATACGAAAGACCTTTTACAAATAGCTCATCACTTGGTCTGAGACAAATTTCCGGGACAATGGCATAACCTAAACCATGCTTCACCATCTCTTTTGATGTATCTTGCCTGTCTGTCTCCATTGTCACAAGCGGAGGCATCGTGAACGTCTCCTGCCACCATCTGTTAATCAATCGTTTTAATGAACTATCCGTGTGATAGTCAATGAGCGGCAGCTTAGGAAGATCCTTTAGCTGTATTTCTGATTTTGAAATGATACAAAGCCGTTCTTTATCAAGCAAAAATCGCTCTCCATTCCAGTCGTAATCTCCTCTTAAAATCCCTAAATGTACACTTGATGTACCTAATAAATCCATGACTTTTGTACTCCATCCTGTGTTCACCATAAATTGAACATGTGGATATTGCTTAGAAAACTCTCTTAAAATTTCCGGCAGTTTATATTGAGCAAAGTTACTCGACACCCCTAGTCGGATCGTTCCTTTGACCTTTTTTTGCATATTGAGCATGCCATCTTTCGTTTGCTGGAGCTGCTTGAGCATGTCATTTGCGTATTTAGCCAAGTATTCGCCCTCTGATGTAAATTCAATGCCACGTTTTCTTTTAAAGAAAAGCTTCATGTCAAATTCCTCTTCAAGCTGTTTCAATCGATAACTTAAGGCAGGCTGCGAGACAAATAATTTTTCTGCCGCTTTTGTGATGTTCTTCTCTTCATATAGCACCTTTAAAAACCGCCAATCTTTCTCATCCATTGTGTGCCCTCCTTTTGACCTTGTTATAAAAATAATTTATCGATTTCTCTTAAAATAATGTATTTAACTTATTTCTTATTATACTTTACCATTTTGATTAGATAAATAGTAACTAAACAATTGAGGGTGAGATCAATGAGAAAAGTTCCAATCACAATCATGCGAGGCGGTACAAGCAAAGGGGTCTTCATTCAAGCCAATGATGCACCTTACGAACACGATGAGCTCGAAGCATTTTTATTAGACATTATGGGCAGCCCTGACCGGCTGCAAGTTGATGGAATCGGGGGCGGTAATTCTTTAACAAGTAAGGTGGCCATTATCGACAAAGCCACTCGTCCAGATGTGGATGTGAACTATACGTTTGCACAAGTCAGCATCAATGAAAGATTTGTCGACTTTAAAGGGAACTGTGGGAATATCTCATCAGCAGTGGGGCCGTATGCCATCATTAAAGGACTTGTCCAAGCAGTCGAGCCTGTCACAACGGTACGTATTTTGAATACCAACACGAATAAAATCATTGTGGCAGAGGTAGAAGTCGAGAACGGAGAAGTAAAATTTGAAGGACAGGCAGAAATTCCAGGAGTGAAAGGAACAGGTTCTCCCATTTATTTATCCTTTGAGAAACCTGAAGGCGCTGTCACAGGTAAAACCTTTCCGACTGGAAACAAAATGGATACGATCCAGACAAAGTTTGGAGAGATTCCGATCTCAATCGTTGACATTGCAAATCCAATCGCCTTTGTCCGTGCCAAAGATATTCAATTAAAAGGAACTGAATTGCCTGAGGAGTTTACAGACGAATTGCTGGATGATTTAGAAGAGATTCGTTCCATCGCTGCTGAAATGTGCCACTTTGCACCAAAAGAACTGGCCACATTACAGTCTCCAGCTGTTCCAAAGCTTGCGATCATCAGCGAGCCTGCTGATTATGTAGATACAAATGGAATATTGAGAAGAGCAGCAGATATGGACATCATCGTTCGGATGCTATCGATGCAAAGACCGCACCAAGCACTTGCCATTACCGGATCTGTCTGTGTGTCAGCCAGCTGTTTCATGGATCAAACGCTTCCGGCACAGCTTTTTCAAGGTCAAGATGATACACTTCGAATTGGTCATCCTGCTGGTATTATGCAAACTGAAATTGATATCTCACAAAACAGAGTGAAAGTCATTCGAACCGCAAGAGAAATCCTAGATGGAGTGGTCTTTACAAAAAAAGACTACATGGTTCAACCTCAAATAAAAAGAGAAGCATAAATGAGACGTCATCATGTCGACAAAGAGCTAAAATGAACTGATTTTAGCTCTTTGTCTTTTTTTCAGTGTGAAGATCTTAAAGCAACTCCGTTCTAACACCGAATGCAACGGTTTGTCTACACACTAATCGAACGAGAAATTGTCTACTTGGGTGGTGCATCAATATCTCCTGCTGAATGGGCTTTTATATGTCCTTGATCATCTTTTAACTGAATATGACCATAACGGTTCACACCACAGCAAATCCCTTCCTGCCATGTTTGCTTTTCACGATCTAATGAAATACGAAGCGGTTGATTCAGCCGATATAATCGTTTGTTATAGAGGGCTGTGAGGGCTTCAAATCCTTCCATTTGCCAGCGTGCATGGTATTTTTCAAAGGCCGCTGCCAAATCTTTCACTAGCTGGTCCGCTTTCACCTCAGTCAGTTCTGATAGGCAAACGGTTTTATACGGAACGTGCTCCGGCTTTGTCTCTACATTGATGCCCACACCGATGT
Organism: Bacillus sp. FSL R5-0397; assembly: GCF_038593395.1. Lineage (NCBI taxonomy): Bacteria > Bacillati > Bacillota > Bacilli > Caryophanales > Bacillaceae > Bacillus > Bacillus sp. FSL R5-0397. The sequence continues at coordinate 2,493,866 of NZ_CP151992.1, forward strand.
AAATGGCGCTGCGGTCTGCTTCAATTAATGTGCCAGATACTTTCGCTTCATTAATCAATAGATCATTTGGCCATTTGATCGCCAGCTGATCATCTTTTCTCATGAGTGGTTTGAGTACATCATAAATGGCGAGTGCCGTCAGCGGGGCAATCGTTGATTGGGTGGAGATATCTACTGGCGGTTTTACTGTCATCGTGACAGCTACATTCCCTGTAGGCGTTTCCCACGGTCTGCCAAGCCTGCCTCTCCCTGCTGTCTGCTGCCGGGCATATACGGCAAATGAAGGGGCTTCTCCTTGCTGAATAAGCCTTTTCGCTTCATTATTTGTACTATCAATGGTGTCGTATTGAAAAATCTTCATGTGCTCTCCTTTGTTTCTTCTTCATTATGATTCTTTTATTATAACAAAATGAAGCATTCACCCGTGATTCTTTAATGTCGCTGGGCCTGAAAAGTCTCTTTTTCCTCTTCTGTAAACGGTACAGGGGCACCGGTGTCTTTACTTATTTGCACCATGGTGACTGAGCCTGTAAAACACGGTTCTTGCTGTTCATTTTCTCCTAAATAATGAAGGATGAGAGAGCTTGATCCAACCTTTTCTGGCTTTACATACACACGCAGCCTCTCACCGATTTCCACTTGCTTGATGTAATCACATTGAAGGTTTGCCACGACCGTAATCGTCTCTCTCGCTCGCTTCATTCGTTTATCTACAATTCCCGTTTTTTGAAAGAAGGCAATCCGTGCCTCTTCAAAATACACAAACGGGGTGACATTGTTCATGTGACCAAACATATCCGTTTCTGAAAAACGGACGGTTGTTTCCACATAAAAACGAAACGATGCCCTCCACTCTTCAAACGGCTCTTCAATATATGACGGCAGCCTCATTTGATCCACTCCTTATTCGCAAACAAAACGCCTCTCCCGTATTGGAAGAGGCGTTTGTTATGTTTTGCATCCAGCCTCTTGTAAACACTCATCATGATTGGCAAGGAGGACTGAATGTGATGTTATTCTGCGTGATCGCTTCCGAAGAAGTTACGGAAAGCTTGTAAAGTTGTATCTCGGTTAAGTGCTGCAATTGATGTTGTGAGCGGGATTCCTTTCGGACAAGCCTGCACACAGTTTTGAGAGTTCCCGCAGTTTGCAAGACCACCGTCACCCATAATTTCTTCTAAACGGTCAGACTTATTCATTGCACCTGTCGGATGTGCGTTAAATAGACGAACTTGTGAAAGCGGTGCAGGGCCCATAAAGGAAGACTTATCATTTACGTTTGGACAAGCTTCAAGGCAGACACCACATGTCATACACTTTGAAAGCTCATACGCCCATTGACGCTTTTTCTCAGGCATTCTTGGTCCAGGCCCAAGATCATATGTGCCATCGATTGGCACCCATGCTTTGACTTTTTTCAATGAATTGAACATACGGCTTCGATCAACCTGCAAGTCTCTCACAACCGGGAAAGTTTTCATCGGCTGAAGACGAATCGGTTGCTCTAGCTTGTCAATTAGTGCTGTACATGACTGGCGAGGCGTTCCATTAATGACCATGGAACAAGCGCCACATACTTCTTCAAGACAGTTCATGTCCCAGTTAATAGCCGTTGTTTTTTCACCTTTTTTATTGACCGGGTTACGTCTGATTTCCATGAGTGCGGAAATGACGTTCATATTCGGACGGTAAGGGATTTCGAATTCCTCATCATAAGGCTTGCCATCTGCTGTATCTTGACGTGTGATAATAAATTGAATCGTGTTTTTTTCACTCATCTTATTTCTCCACCTTTTTCTTCGAGTAATCTCGTTTACGAGGTGCAATTAACGATACATCGACGTCCTCATAGTGGAATGCAGGTTTTTGGTTTTTCCCTTTGAACGTAGCCATCGTTGTTTTTAGGAATTCTTCATCGTTTCTTTCTGGGAATTCCGGTTTATAGTGTGCGCCTCGGCTTTCATTCCGGTTGTAAGCCCCAATCGTAATGACGCGTGCCAGCTGAAGCATGTTGTCAAGCTGACGCGTGAAGGCAGCGCCTTGGTTGCTCCATGAAGCTGTATCGTTGATGTTAATATGCTTATAGCGCTCCATTAGTTCTTCGATCTTCTCATCTGTTTTTAAGAGCTTCTCGTTGTAACGAACCACTGTAACGTTGTCCGTCATCCATTCTCCAAGCTCTTTATGAAGCACATATGCATTTTCTGTGCCATCCATGCTAAGGATGTTGTCCCATTTCTCCTGCTCTTTCTTCACGGCACTGTCGAATGTTGCAGATGATAAATCTTCTGCAGACTTTTCAAGACCGCTAATGTATTTCACAGCATTTGGTCCAGCAACCATTCCGCCGTAAATCGCAGAAAGCAATGAGTTTGCACCAAGTCTGTTTCCGCCGTGCATAGAGTAATCACATTCTCCTGCAGCAAACAAGCCCTTGATATTCGTCATTTGATCATAATCAACCCATAATCCGCCCATTGAATAATGAACAGCCGGGAAAATTTTCATCGGAAGCTTACGCGGGTCATCACCCATGAATTTCTCATAGATTTCAATGATTCCGCCAAGCTTAATATCTAGCTCTTTCGGATCTTTGTGAGAAAGATCAAGGTATACCATGTTCTCTCCGTTGATCCCAAGCTTTTGCTCAACACATACGTCGAAAATTTCACGCGTTGCAATGTCACGCGGTACAAGGTTCCCGTATGCTGGGTACTTTTCTTCAAGGAAGTACCAAGGTTTTCCGTCTTTATATGTCCAAACACGTCCACCTTCACCACGAGCTGATTCACTCATGAGACGCAGCTTGTCATCTCCTGGGATCGCTGTTGGGTGAATTTGAATAAATTCTCCATTAGCATAATGAGCACCTTGCTGATAAACGATCGATGCAGCTGATCCGGTATTAATCATGGAGTTCGTTGATTTACCGAATACGATACCAGGGCCGCCTGTTGCCATGATGACAGCATCTGAACGGAAGGATTCGATTTCCATTGTCGTCAAGTTCTGTGCGACAATGCCTCGGCATACTTCCTCGTCATCTAAGACAGCGCCAAGGAATTCCCAGCCTTCATATTTCGTCACAAGACCCGCTACTTCATAGCGGCGAACCTGCTCATCTAGTGCGTATAATAACTGCTGACCTGTTGTCGCACCAGCAAATGCTGTACGGTGGTGCTGTGTTCCCCCGAAACGGCGGAAGTCCAGTAATCCTTCTGGTGTTCTGTTAAACATTACACCCATACGATCAAGTAAGTGGATAATGGACGGCGCTGCTTCACACATTGCCTTTACTGGCGGCTGGTTAGCTAAAAAGTCTCCGCCATATACCGTGTCATCAAAATGCTCATAAGGTGAATCTCCTTCACCTTTTGTATTGACCGCTCCGTTAATTCCGCCCTGTGCACAAACAGAATGCGAACGTTTCACAGGTACGATTGAAAATAGTTTAACAGCTGTTCCCGCTTCTGCTGCTTTGATAGTTGCCATGAGACCAGCTAAGCCGCCTCCGACAACGATGATGCTAGAATTACTCATTGTAGCCCCTCTCCCTCTTCTACTAATCTATTTCCTCTTAAACAAAAGCGAAAATTGCTCTTAGCCCTACATATGAAAGCGCTATAAATATACCTAATGTCACATATGTGGAGATTCTTTGTGAGCGTGGTGAAACTGTAATTCCCCAGCTGACAGCAAATGACCACAAGCCATTAGCAAAGTGGAAAATAGTAGATAAAACGCCGACAATATAGAAACCTAGCATAAATGGAGAGCTTAAAATATTCGCCATCATGTCATAGTTTACTTCAGCTCCAAGCTGCGCTTGTATGCGTGTTTCCCATACGTGCCAAGTGACAAAAATCAATGTGATGATACCTGTAATCCGTTGCAGTCTGAACAACCAGTTTCTTAAGTAACTGAAGCGAGACGTGTTGTTTTGTGCCGTAAAGGCTATGTACACCCCATAAACAGCATGATAGATCAGTGGTAAGAAAATCACGAACAGCTCAAGTGCATATCTGAATGGAAGCTGTTCCATAAAGTGTGCAGCTTTGTTAAACGCCTCTGGTCCATTCGTCGCAAAGTGGTTAATCACTAAGTGCTGTACTAAAAATAGACCGACCGGAATGACGCCAAGCAAAGAATGCAATCTCCGATAAAAAAATTCTTTGTTCCCCGACATTACTTTACCCCCTAGTAAAAAAAGTGCAATTGCTTGAAAATTGTCTTACCCCCGCTTCTTTCAATTGTAAGCACTTTATTCAAATTTATTGACAATTTCATTTTACTCCTATGTCAAAAAAGCGTCAAGAAACCGCGTACATAAATTAAAATTTTCCGAAATTTAAAAGTTTTAAATCAAAATTCGTTTTACTACAATAAGAATTTCTTAGACTTCAGGGAAAACTCTGTCATCATATGCCCACATAAGCTATAATAAATTGTTGAAAGAGGGGAGCCATACAATGAATAAATTCGAATCTAACTTAGAACAGCTAAAAGAAATTGAAGTCAATGGATTTGCCTACGAGCTGATACGCGAAGTTCTGCTGCCTGACATTCTTGGTCAGGATCATTCATCTATGATGTATTTTGCGGGTAAACTGCTTGCTCGTAAATTTCCTCAAGAGTCATGGGAAAAGATCCCCGAATTTTTCCATGATGCCGGATGGGGAACTCTCACGATGGTCCATTCTAAAAAACAGGAAATTGAGTTTGAGCTCGAAGGTCCACTTGTATCGAATCGACTCAGCTATCAAAAGGAGCCATGCTTTCAAATGGAAGCAGGTTTTATCGCTGAACAGATTCAGCTTCTCAATGAGCACGTGGCTGAATCCTATGAACAAGTAAAAAAGCGTGCTGATAAAGTCATTTTAACCGTTAAATGGGATTTAAGAGACCCTAGCTAACACTGCTTATGAAAGGCGAGGACTTCGTGTCACGCCTTTTTTATATCCCCTTCTATCATAGCACAGTTGGCGTACCGGTTTACGCATGTTTTTCTTTCTTCATATGCTGATGATTTCCAATATAAAAAAGAGGTGTATCTTTTTATGGAATACACCTCTTTTGAAGATTTAAGAATGAGCAGCGGCGCTCACCTTTGATAATTCAAACGCATCATGAAGGGCTTCTACAGCTTTCACCATATCTTCACGATCAACGACTGTTGAGACTTTAATCTCAGACGTACTGACCATTTTCACTTGAATGTCTTTTTGAGCTAACACAGCGAACATTTCAGCCGCAACGCCTGGGTTTGAAACCATACCAGAACCCACGATGGATACTTTGGCTAATTTGCTTTCTGTCTCAATCTGCTCATAACCAAGCGCACCTTTGTATTCTTCTAATACTTCAACTGTTTTAGACAAATCATCCGTTTTCACAGAGAAAGAGATGGAGGTCTGATTGGTGCTTGTGACAGACTGAATGATGATATCGACATTGATATTTTGCTTTGCAAGTGTCGTAAAAATAGTTGACAGCGTTGTTAAACCACTTGAAAGGCCGCATACCGTCACGCGTGTCATCTGATCTTCAAATGCAATGCCTCTTACAATTAAATTTTGTTCCATGGATGATTCCTCCTCAATTAACGTACCCGATTCATTTTCAATACTAGAACGGACTTCTAGTGGGATTTGATAATTTTTCGCAAATTCGACCGCTCTCGGATGCAGCACACCTGCTCCTAAATTGGCTAACTCAAGCATTTCATCGTATGAAATTCCTGCAAGTTTTCGCGCAGACGGTACATAACGAGGATCTGTTGTAAACACACCTGGTACGTCCGTATAAATATCACATTTGTCCGCTTTGAGTGCCGCAGCTAGTGCCACTGCTGTCGTATCTGATCCACCACGCCCAAGTGTTGTAATATGTAGATCATCCGCAATTCCTTGGAAACCTGCTACAACGACGACTTTTCCCGTACTCAGTTCTTCTTTGATTCTTGCTTCATCGATGTCCACGATTCTTGCATTTCCGTGCACCTTCTCTGTTTTCATCCCAGCTTGCCAGCCTGTAAAGGAAATGGCATCATAACCTTTTGCTTGCAGTGCCATCGCTAATAATGAAATGGTCACCTGCTCACCAGTTGTCAGTAGCATATCCATTTCTCTTTTGCTTGGATCATCTGTGAGTTCTTTCGCTAGGTCTACTAGAACATCCGTTGATTTGCCCATCGCAGACACAACCACGACCACATCATTTCCTGCCTCGCGTTCAGCGATGACTCTCTCTGCGACATTGCGAATTTTTTCTGTCGATCCAACAGAAGTTCCACCAAATTTTTGTACAATTAGTCCCATGTCTACCACCCTTTTTCAAAAGATCACGTGTGAGAGAAGAGGCTGCGGAGACTGCTCTGTTCACTGCAAATAAAAAAGCAATGAGAGAACAAATCTCCCATTGCTTTAAAATCATCATCAAACGATGCAAACAATGAGATAGCCCTCCAAGAAATACATTCTTGACAGCCCTACATTTCTTCAATGTACAGCCAGCGAATAAAATGAGTGGATTTTATTCACTTCGGCGACGCTCCCCTTTCAGCCCTCTTCCTAGATCCCCTCGATCTCTGAAGGCTTACTCTTGAAGTTCGCACCTCTATCTTCAACAAACAACACGTTCATTTATTAAATTAGTCACATCTTAACAGACTTTTGGAAAAAGTACAATCTATTTTTTTAATGCCTCCATTAAAAGTTCAGCCGTTTGTTTCGGAATACCAGCGTCCTGAAAATCCTGGATAGAGGCTTCTTTCATCTTTTTCACAGAGCCAAAATGTTTAAGTAACTGCTTTTTGCGCTTTTCCCCGATACCTGGGACATCGTCTAGAATAGACTGGAATGCATTCTTCCCGCGCAACTGCCGATGAAAACTAATCGCAAATCGGTGCACTTCATCTTGAATACGCTGCAATAAATAAAAGGCCTGACTATTTCGTTCGAGCGCAACAATTTCAAGCGTATCACCCATCATAAGATTCGATGTCCTGTGTTTTTCATCTTTCACAAGACCTGCCACAGGAACAGACAGATTTAATTCATTTTCGAGCACATCTATGGCTGCGTTGATTTGTCCTTTTCCTCCGTCAATTAAAATCAAATCAGGAAGCGGCAGTTCATCCTTTAACACACGGGTATACCGCCTTCTAATGACTTCACGCATGGAGGCATAATCATCGGGGCCCTCAACGGTTTTAATTTTGTATTTTCGGTATTCCTTTTTATACGGCTTCCCGTCTTGGAAGACAACCATAGCGGATACGGGGTCTGCTCCTTGTATATTGGAGTTATCAAACGCCTCAATCCGGTATGGCATATAAATATTGAGTGCATCGCCAAGCTGCTCCACTGCACCAATTGTCCGTTCTTCATCACGCTCTATAAGCGAGAACTTTTCTTTGAGAGCGATTTTGGCGTTTTGGTGGGCGAGTAAAAGCAAATCCTTCTTCTTTCCTTTTTTCGGCTGATGAACATTCGTTTCAAGCAATTGCTCAATCATCTCTTGATCGACGCTGTCCGGCACCAAAATTTCTTTCGGCAGAAAATGGTTGTTCTTCTCATAAAACTGCCCCATAAACGTGAGAAATTCTTCCTCAGGGTCTTGATACATCGGAAATAGGCTGACATCACGTTCGATTAATTTCCCCTGTCTGATGAAGAAGACTTGGACACACATCCAGCCCTTATCATAAGCATAGGCAAACACATCACGATCGGATAAGTCACTCATCGTCATCTTTTGCTTTTCCATCGTTGAGTCAATGTATGCGATTTGATCTCTCAGCTCTTTTGCCCGCTCAAATTCTAATTGTTCGGCCGCTTCTTGCATCTTTTCTGTTAATTCTTTCTTGATTTGCTGATGCCCTCCATTTAGAAACCTTGTGATTTCGTCGACGAGCTGTTTATTCGTTTCTTCAGAAATGTCATACACACACGGAGCAAGACATTGCCCAAGATGATAATAAAGACAGACTCGGTCAGGGAGTGTCGCACATTTTCTAAGTGGATATAAACGGTCGAGCAGCTTTTTCGTTTCTCTTGCTGCTTGTACGTTCGGATATGGACCGAAGTATTTCCCTTTATCCTTTTTCACATTGCGAGTGACAATCAACTTAGGATGACGTTCATTCGTAATTTTAATAAAAGGGTACGTTTTGTCATCCTTGAGCATGACATTGTATTTCGGGTCATATTTTTTGATTAAATTCAGCTCTAAAATAAGTGCCTCAATATTTGAAGAGGTGACAATGTATTCAAAGTCTTCGATTTCACTGACAAGCCGCTGCGTTTTGGCATCATGAGATCCTGTAAAATAAGAGCGGACCCTATTTTTTAATACCTTTGCCTTTCCCACATAAATGATCGTATTTTGTCTATCTTTCATTAAGTAACAGCCTGGTTGATCAGGTAAGACTGACAGCTTTTCTTTGATCAATTTGTTCATTTTTTCATCCGTCCTTGTTTTCCTCTTTCACTCCTTCTAGTGTATCACGAACATTTGTTTTATACCACGATGAAAGAAAAGCGGCTCTCTATACGAGAACCGCTTTTGAGATCATGCCACGTGGGCATAGATCGGTTTATAGATGTTTGTTTACAAGCTCAGCTAGTGCTTCTTTTGGTTTGAAACCAACAGACGTTTCGACGACTTCACCGTCTTTTAAAACAAGAAGTGTTGGGATACTCATAACGCCGTATTTACCAGCAGTTTCTTGGTTATCATCCACATCAATTTTTACAATTTTCATTTTATCGCCCATTTCTTGATCAAGTTCTTCAAGAACTGGAGCAATCATTTTACAAGGTCCGCACCAAGGTGCCCAAAAGTCTGCAAGAACAACACCTTCTGCAGTTTCTTGTGAAAATGTTGCGTCAGTAGCTTTTACGATTGCCATTATTCATTCCTCCAATGTAAATTATGCTTTTTAGTATAGCATCTACCAATGTGACTTGCGAATGAAATGCTTACGAATCATTTTTTATGAAATGAATTAAAAAACAAACCGTATGATCGCACCAATAACAACAATCGCACCAATGATCATCAGAATGGTTCTAAGCATATGACATGACTCCCTTTCCGCTTCATTTACAATGTATGATGCCCCAACATTCTTCTCATCAAACATTGAAATATGCGATCAAGCCAGATCGACGGTCAACATTACAACCGACATAGGCGGCAGATCAATAGTCAGCTCGCCGTGCTTAACAGCAAATTGCCGAAAGTCCGCAGGCTGAACGGAATGAGGATCATCGAACGTGTTGTGCGCATTCATCCGATCTGCAGTCAGCACACGGCCAGTGACCTTCGTTTTTGCATCGATTCCCTCTATCGCAAGAGATACGTCTGCTTTTTCATGGGGATTCACATGACAGAAACTAATATGCATCTTGTCAGATGACCGCGAGGCTGACACACTGACTTGAGGGATTTTTTCACCCCGGCGTTCATATGAAGGGGCATTCAATTCTACTTCAAGCGCTTCTTCTTCTTGATGCACTTGAAACATGTGAAATACATGATAGGTAGGTGTCAGGAGCATCTTTTCGTCCTGCGTTAACACCATCGCTTGCAGCACATTGACGGTCTGGGCAATATTCGCCATATGAATCCGCTGGCAATGGCGATGAAAAATATGAAAATGCAAGGCACAGACTAGAGCATCTCTTAATGTGTTTTGCTGATACAAAAACCCTGGATTTGTCCCCGGTTCTGGATCATACCATGTCCCCCATTCATCAATAATCATCCCGATTCGCTTGTCTGGGTCATAACGATCCATGATCTCTCCGTGTTCCACGACAAGCCGCTCCATTTCAGACGCCTTTTTCAGCGTTGTAAACCACTCATCCTCATCAAAATCGGTCGCTGACCCTTTCTTCTCCCATGTTCCTGGGACCGTATAGTAATGCAAACTGAGCCCATCCATCCAAGGCGCTGCACGCTCCATTAATACTTTTGTCCAATTCACATCATTTGAATTCGCACCGCATGCGATTTTGTAAATGCGCTGACCAGCAAATTCTCTCACATACGTTTGGTAGCGTTTATATAAGTCTGCATAATACTCTGGCGTCATATTTCCACCACATCCCCAGCTTTCATTGCCTACACCAACATACGTCAGCTCCCACGGTTCTTGTTTTCCATTTTGAATCCGCCAATCCGACATAGGTGTCCCTTTAGGAAATGTGATATATTCAATCCATTCTGCTAATTCTTGAACAGAACCGCTTCCAACGTTTCCACAAATATAAGGCTCACATTCAAGTAATTCACACAGTCTCATAAATTCATGTGTACCAAACGCATTTGATTCAACGGTGCCACCCCAATGAGTATTCACCATCGGCTTTCGTTCACTCAGATCACCGACGCCGTTTGCCCAATGATACTCGTCTGCAAAACAGCCGCCCGGCCACCTCAGCACCGGGATATGTAAAGCTTGAAGTGCCTTTAGTACATCGGTACGTATCCCCTCAATATGGTCAATCGATGAGTCTTTCCCTACCCAAATGCCGTCATAAATTCCTCTTCCTAAATGCTCTTGAAAGTGTCCATAGATGTGTTTAGAAATGCGTCCAATCACTTCATTCACTTTTACTGTCCCATTCACTTGTAAACCGCTCCTTTGTTTCGTGATGACATACAAAAAAACCCAGAATACCTAGGCATTCTGAGTGTATGAGCGTTAAGAATGGATATTCATCTTTTTTAACTCTTCATTTAAAAGCGGAACGACTTCGAATAAGTCACCGACAATTCCGTAATCGGCAATTTTGAAGATTTCAGCTTCTGGGTCTTTATTGATCGCAACAATGACTTTACTGTTGGACATACCGGCTAAATGCTGAATAGCCCCTGAAATCCCGCAGGCAATGTAAAGGTCAGGTGTGACGACTTTACCGGTTTGACCAATTTGCAGGGCATAATCGCAGTAGTCAGCGTCACATGCACCACGCGAGGCACCGACTGCTGCGCCAAGCGTTTGGGCAAGTTCTTTCAGCGGTTCAAAGCCTTCTTTGCTCTTGACTCCCCTGCCTCCTGCGACAATGACCTTCGCTTCAGATAAATCTACACCTTCTGATGTTTTTTTAATGACTTCCTTCACGATCGTTCTTAGGTTTTGAATATCGACAGAAACTGGCGTCACTTCTCCGCTGCGTGACGCATCACGCTCCAGCGGTGCCACGTTGTTTGGACGGATAGTAGCCAAAAGCAGACGATCTGTTGAAATGACTTTTTCAAAAGCTTTTCCTGAATAAATCGGTCTCGTGAAAACAAGATGTTCACCGGTAACGCTTACATCTATTGCATCTGAAATTAAGCCTGTTTGCAGGCGTGCAGCTATTTTAGGTGACAAGTCTTTTCCGATCGATGTATGACCGAAGAGCACTGCATCAGGATTGACTTGATCTAATATTGCCTGAAGCGCCTGCGCAAAACCATCAGACGTATAATAAGAAAGATGCGGGTGCTCGACGATCATCACATGATCCGCTCCATAATAAAGCAGTTCATCCGCTTGGTCTTTGACGTGATCCCCTATTAAAACGCCAATCACTTCACCGCCATCAGCCACCTCGTGAGCGGCAGCAATCGCTTCAAACGTCACATTTCTTAATTTACCGTCACGACTTTCTCCAAGTACAACAACTTTTTTACTCATCCTTTAAGCTCCCCCTTGTTCTCGTGATATCGTAAAGTGGATGTTTAGATGACTTTTGCTTCATTTCTTAGCAGGTCTGTCAGTTCCTTGACCTGATCCTGAAGCTCGCCGCTCAGCACCTTGCCACCCTCTTTTTTCTCCGGTAAGAAACGTTCGATTGTTTTGATTTTATATGGCACATCGTCTTCATCTAAATCTAGATCGTCTAATTCTAATTCTTCTAAAGGCTTTTTCTTTGCCTTCATGATTCCTGGTAACGATGGATAACGAGGCTCATTGAGACCTTGCTGCGCGGTGACCACTAGCGGGAGCTCGGCAGAAATCACTTCCACATCACCCTCTGCATCTCGCTCAATTGAAGCTGAGCCGCCGTCGATTTGAATACTTGTAATGGTTGTGACATATGGAAAGCCGAGTAATTCAGCAAGACGCGGGGCCACCTGTCCAGACCCGCCGTCAATCGCTACATTCCCTGCTAAGATCAAGGAAGCTTCTTTATCTTTGAAATAGTGATATAGAATCGTAGAAGCGGAAAATTGATCCCACTCCTCCAAATCATCTTCAACATTTAATAAAACGGCTTGATCGCAGCCCATTGCAAGTGCTGTTCTAAGCTGTTTCTCCGCATCTTCATTGCCAACTGTCACGACCGTTACTTCTCCCCCGTGCTCATCCCGAAGCTGAATCGCTTCTTCAATTGCGTACTCATCATAAGGATTAATAATGAACTCTGCCCCATCTTCTTGAATAGCACCAGACTGAATAGAGATTTTCTCTTCCGTGTCAAACGTACGCTTCATTAAAACAAAAATATTCATTCATTTCTCCCCCTTGTGTCGTACTAATCCCTTATTCCCCTTTAAAATTCGGTTTACGCTTTTCGATAAAAGCTTGGATGCCTTCTTTGGCATCATTCGACTGAAACACCTCAGCAAACTTTTTGGCTTCCAGCTTCATTCCGCCATCATATGAGTACACTTTTGTCGCATTCAATAACTCAAGCACATACTCAAGTGTTTTAGGGCTTTTCGCTGCAAATTTCGCCGCCAATGTTTTGGCTGTTTCCAGCGCTTCTTCTTCTGTTTCCGCAAGTTTTGAAACAAGTCCGCAGGCAAATGCTTCTTCTCCTGTAATCGGCTCAGCTGTTCCCATCATTTCAAGTGCTTTAGCTGATCCAACGTAGCGAGGCAGGCGCTGCGTTCCGCCGAATCCTGGGATAATACCGAGATTTAATTCCGGCAGTCCCAGCTTTGCATCTTTTGTTGCGATTCGAATATCACACGACATCGCCAACTCAAGCCCGCCGCCTAATGCTGCCCCGTGAATGGAAGCAATCACCGGTTTTGGACATTGTTCAATTCGTTCAAACACTTGCTGTCCTCTGTCTGCAAGGCTGGCATAATCAGACTCTTCCTGCAAGGTCGTAAATTCTTTAATATCAGCACCTGCTGAGAAAAATCTACCTTCTCCATGAATGACAATAGCTCTCACTTCACTGTTTTGTTCAAGCTGATCAAACATGTCGTTTAGTTCAGTGAGAAGCTGAGAGGATAAGGCATTTGCAGGTGGGTGTTGAATCGTGATGAGTGCTGTCTGTTCGTCTTGGTGTAAGCTAAGTATTTTTTCCATGTCAATCATCCTTTTTCAATTGTCTTTAAGATTGATGTATTCCGTTTAAGAGAAGATCATGTACACTTTCTGCGAGTGCAGGCAGGTCATACTTTTGATCATTCATGACCCATGTTGTAGCGGTTTCGTCAATCGTCCCAAATACCATTTGTCTCGCTAAGCGGACATCTAGATTTTGTCTAAATTCTCCTGTCTTCTTTCCTTCGGCTAAAATGGAGTCTAGCATATTTAAATACCCTTTCAGCACCTCATTGATTTTTTGGCGCAGTTCAAGGTTTGACTGCCTGAGTTCAAGCTGTGTCACAAGGGCCAAATGATGGTCTTGAGATAGCAAGCGAAAGTGTTCTCGAATGAGGAGAAGAAGCTTTTCTTTGGCAGACGGTTTCTTTTGAATATCTGTTTCCATCCGTTCGATGAATTGTCCCATTTTTTCTTTGAACAACGAGATCAAAATGTCCTCTTTGTTTTTGAAATAGAGATAAATGGTTCCGTCTGCTACCCCTGCTTGTTTGGCAATCTTTGAAACTTGTGATTGATGGTAGCCGTTCTCTGCAATCACCACAACGGCTGCATCAATAATTTGCATGTACTTCGGTCTTTTCTGCTTCAATGTGCTTCGTCCCTTTCTAAATTGAATGAGCATTCATTCATAACTTTATGTTAAAAAGAAACGAGTGATTTGTCAAGTGATGTTCTTCTTTCTTTTCAACCTTTAGCATACCAGAGCAGACACGTACAATTCAAATCATCCGGCCGCTTGACCGGATGATGCTGGTTCATTCTCTCATCGATCGACTGGTTCTTCTGTTGAAGATGATTGCTTTCTTTTTTCTTCTTCAATTAACACTCTGCGCAAGATTTTCCCTACAGCCGTTTTAGGCAGTGATTCCTTAAATTCGTAGACACGCGGCACTTTAAATGAGGCAATTCTTGTTCTAACAAAACGATCCAGTTCATCCTCTGTTACATAGGCATCCTTTTTCGGGACAACAAAGGCTTTTACTGTTTCCCCTCTATACGGATCTGGAATACCCGCCACAACCACTTCTTGTACAAGCTCATGCTCATAAAGGGCTTCTTCAACCTCTCTTGGGTAAATATTATAGCCGCTCGCGATGATGACATCCTTTTTCCGGTCTACGATATAGAAAAAACCATCCTCATCCATATACCCAATGTCTCCTGTGAAAAACCAGCCGTCTCTTAACACTGCCACTGTCTCCTCCGGCTGATTCCAGTATCCTTTCATGATTTGAGGACCTTTGACGATAATCTCTCCGTGCTCATATGGCGCTTTGAGTCCACCCGTTTCTTCACAATAAATACCGGCATCTGTATTCGGCCAAGGGCACCCGATACTTCCTATTTTGTTCGCTCCCCATAAGAAATTGGCATGAGTGACAGGAGAAGTTTCTGAAAGTCCATACCCTTCCACCAGCCTTCCTCCTGTTAGTTTTTCAAAACTCTGTTTGACTTCAACAGGAAGAGCAGCCGATCCGCTTAAGCATGCGGTGATGGATGATAGGTCATACTTTTCAATATTCGGATGATGAAGCAGGGCAATATACATCGTTGGCGCTCCTGGGAACAGCGTCGGTTTCTGTTTTTCAATGGTCTTCAAGGCATCCGCTGCATCAAAACGCGGAAGAAGAATCATTTGATGACCTTCTTTGACTGCAAGGTTTAGCACGGTCGTCATGCCGTATACATGAAAGAACGGAATGATCCCAAGAATCCGCTCTTTTCCACGGTTCGTTTTATACATCCATGATGTACACATTTCTGTATTGGCTACTATATTTTCATGTGTGAGCATGACCCCTTTTGGTAAACCGGTCGTTCCGCCTGTATATTGCAAAACTGCGACATCCTCTTTCGGTTGAAAGGATATTTGCGGAATCCGTTCTCCTGACGATTCTTTCATGATCTGTGAGAAATGATGAATGGTCTCACTCTTCTCCACTTGGATGACCATGTTGTTTTTCCTTCGCTGGACAATCGGAAACAATATGTTTTTCGGAAATGGCAAGTAATCTTGTAATTTTGTGATGATCAAATGTTCCATACTTGTCAGCGCTTTCATTTTATAGGCCTTTGGATACAGTAGATCGAGAGTGATCAGCACCTTAGAGCCGCTGTCCTCCATTTGATATTCCAGTTCTTTCTCCGTATAAAGCGGATTGGTTTGAACGACAATGCCGCCTGCAATTAAAACCGCATAATAAGAAATCACCGATTGCGGGCAGTTTGGCAGCATAATCGCTACTCTGTCGCCTTTTTTGACACCGATGTCAATCAAGTGACTGGCTAATTTCAGTGCATCTTCTTGTAACTGCTGGTAGGTGATGTTTTTTCCTAAAAAATGAATGGCTGTATGCTCAGGTGCTGCCTCTGCGGAGCTGAATAAGTAAGATTGCAACGTTTCATTTGGGATGGTGAGTTCGTGGGGAATTTGATTCGGGTAATGCAGAAGCCAACGTTTATCTGACTGCATAAAAACCCTCCTTCCTGAACTTTCGTACTATTTTATTATAGCAAACTTTTCCTTATGGCTGTTTGCTTTTTTCAAATCGAGCTCGTTCCATGACACATCTTCATTTTTTCGCCGGTGTTTCTATAGAGGCTCTTTTCCCTTCATGATGCCACTTTTCGTATAATCCACCGATCGCACGAAATGACTCATGGACTCTCTCCACAATCTGTTTATGGATACTAGGATCATTAGGTAAATGTGTGTGGATGTTGTCCACTTGATATTGTCTCATCATGTCTAGATACACAGTTAGAAAGATGGTGTCTTCTAAAATCCAATAAATGACTTCATCCGCCTCTTTTGTTCTTTTATGAAGCACTTTAATCCCTCGTTCATATTGAATAAGAATATAGCCGGCTGGATCAATTTCAATATAGGGGCTCAAATCATCAAAAAAACCAGTCGTTTGAAAAGGACGTGCAATATACGGTTCATATATGTCTTGGGGAAGAGATGTCTTTTTGAGACAACTGTCAATGCGCTTTATGAGTTCGTCTTTTTGCAAGATTTGATTCATTCTGATTCGCCGCCTTTGATGAGTGAAAAGCTGTCAAGGTTTTCCCTGACAGCTTTCTAGAATGTATTCTTCATTTTACAGGAACATGTAAACAGCACCAATAACCGCAAAAGTGCAGGCAACTACAATTAATACTTTGGCTAGTTTTTCCATGTCGTCTCCTTAAATGCCGGCTGCTACTACATAAGACAGCCCAACAGAAATAATGAGTGAAATAAACCCGACCGCTCTATTATCATTCTCAATCTCTTTGTCTACTTTAAATCGTGGTGTTAAAAATTCAAAAATGAAATAGCTGACGAGCAGCATCACAAAGCCGTATACGCCCCATCCGACCATTTGAAGAAGCGAGTTGTGCTGGGCGATGGAATGCTGAAAGACATTGGCAATCCCAAAAATCTTCCCGCCGGTTGCCATAGCAACAGCTAAGTTCCCCCGCTGAATCTCTTCCCAGTTTTTATAGGAGGTCACGAGTTCAAATATGGTAAGAAATAAGACAAGACATAGGACGGCCACGCTGTAATAGGCGGCAATTTCCACAAGTTCATTTTCCCAAAAGGCTTTCATGCGTTTTCTCCTTTTTACTTTAATTCGACGATGGTGACGCCTGATCCTCCCTCGCCTTGTTCTCCAAAACGAGCATTTTTTACACTACGGTGCTGTTTTAATAATTCCTGGACCCCTTTTCTCAAGGCGCCAGTGCCTTTACCGTGAATGATCGACACGCGCGGATAGCCAGCTAAGACGGCATCATCTAAGTATTTCTCGACTCTGCTTAAGGCATTCTCATAACGCTCTCCTCTTAAATCAAGCTCAAGTGATACATGATAGTCTTTTCCTTTGACCGCCGTGATGGCTTTCTCTTGTTTAAATTCCGGTGCTGATTTGATAAATTCCATATCTTTTTCTTTTACTTTCATTTTTAGAATGCCCATTTGGACACTCCATTCTTTGTTACCCGTTTGTTCGATGAGCGTTCCTTTTTGGCCAAACGTCAGCACTTTGACTTCATCGCCTGGCTTTAGCTGTCTTGCTGCTTTTTTCACTGGCTCTGGTTTTTTCTTACGGTCAAACTCAGGGACAGCTTCTTCAAGACGCTTTCTCGCATCAATGAGTTCATGTTCTTTGAATGAACGATGCTCACTTTTAATGGACCGAAGCTCTTGAATAATCTCTTCTGCTTCTTTTGTTGCTTGTTCAATTTTTTCTGCCGCTTTTTGTTCAGCTTCTTCCAGCAGTTTGTCCTTTTGTTCATTCCATTCAAGGATTTGTTTTTGCAGTTCTTTATGGAGCTTCTCTGCTTCTTTTCTATAGAATTCCGTCTCATGCAGTTCTTCTTCTGCTTGTTTTTTGCTGTCTTCTAATGAAGCAATCATCTGATCGACTTCATTATGTTCTGCGTGCATATCTGCTTTTGCACGGTCAATTAAATGATGAGGCAGTCCTAGACGCTTGGAAATTTCAAATGCATTACTTCGTCCCGGCACCCCGATGAGCAAGCGATATGTAGGGGATAAGGTTTCAATATCAAACTCTACACTCGCATTTGTGACGCCTTCTCGGTTATACCCGTATGCCTTCAGCTCAGGATAGTGAGTCGTTGCGATGACGCGCGCATTTGTTTGATGAACTTCATCTAAGATGCTCATCGCAAGTGCTGCACCTTCAGCAGGATCTGTTCCTGCACCTAATTCATCAAATAACACGAGTGAATTAGACGTCAAATGCTTTAAGATATCCACAATATTGACCATATGAGATGAGAAAGTACTCAAGCTCTGTTCAATAGACTGCTCGTCTCCAATATCAGCAAAGACTTGATCGAATACAGCCACTTCTGATCCTTCTTCGACTGGAATATGAAGACCTGCCTGCGTCATCAGCGTAAGAAGTCCGAGTGTTTTTAAAGTGACGGTCTTACCGCCTGTATTTGGACCTGTGATGACGATCGTAGAAAAATCTTTCCCTAGCTCAATATCATTTGCCACAACCTGATCTCGGGGCAATAGGGGATGTCTTGCCCGTTTTAAATAAATCTCCCCTTGGTTATTCACAGTAGGTTTTGTGGCTTTTTCTGCTTTTGCATATTTGGCTTTGGCGAAAATAAAATCTAATGTCTGAAGTTCATTCACATTATGAAGCAATTCATCAATGTGCTCTGACACACTCGCTGTCAGCATTTGCAAAATCTTTTCAATCTCTTGCTTTTCTTTTAGGCGAGTTTGCTGCAAGGTGTTATTTAAATCTACGACCACCTGCGGCTCAATAAAAAGAGTTGCGCCTGAAGAAGATTGATCGTGAACAATCCCTCCATAATTCGAGCGGTACTCTTGTTTTACGGGAATGACAAACCGATCATTACGAATGGTCACAATGGTGTCTGACAGCATTTTCGAGGCAGATTGTGAACGAATCATTGATTCTAATTTATCTCGTACTTTTGATTCTAGTGATCGTAACTGCGTTCGTATGGTGCGGAGGGCTGGCGTTGCATGATCAAGCACTTCTCCATTATCACCAATACAGCTTTCGATTTCTTTTCTCACGTCTGGCAGTAAAATCAGCGATTCTGCATATGTATGAAGACGGGGTATCTCTACTCCGTCCTCATACATAGAGGCGAGAAAGTGCTTCATGTTTTTTGTGGTATATAACAGCGCCGCAATTTCCATCAGCTCAGAAGGGCTTAATATACTGCCTATTTCTGCTCGTTTGACTCCTCGTCTAATATCCGTTAACCCGCCAAATGGCGCAGATCCTTTTAAACGAATCACATCTTGCGCTTCTGCTACCTCTTCTAGCAGATGCTGAATGCTCTCGATATCTGTGAGTGGTATTAAGTCCTGCGCTTTTTCTTTCCCTAAAGTCGAAGCAGTGTAGGACATGACTTTTTCTTTTACTTTATGAAATTCTAATGATGCTAACACTTTTTGTTGCAGCATGGTCCAGCCTCCTAACGACTACCTGTCACGCGTTAAAAACTTTTTCATCTCATTGAGTGAAAATGTATTCACGACATTTGCTTTTGGTGTCCATCCTTTTCTTGCAGCTGTGACACCGACGTCCATATGATCGAGCATAGCGATGTTGTGTGCATCTGTATTGATCATGATGTTCACACCCGCTTCGTTTGCTTTCATTAAATGCTCTGTTTTTAAATCAAGTCTTGACGGGTTGCTGTTGAGTTCCAGTGCAGTGCCCGTTTTTTTCGCAAGCTCTATGAGCTGATCAATATTTAAGGCATAGCCGTCTCGTCTACCGATCAAACGGCCAGTTGGATGGGCAATTAAATCCACATGCTGATTATTCAAGGCATTTTCTAGGCGCTCCATAATGACTTCCTCCGGCTGAGAGAAGCTAGAATGAATAGACGCAATGACAAAATCCATGTCTGCTAGAAAGTCATCATCATAATCTAACGATCCATCCGGCAGAATATCCATTTCGACCCCTTTGAAAATGTGAAAATGCTCGAATTCTTGATTCAGCTTGTCAATTTCTTTTGCTTGCAAACGCAAACGTTCTTTTGTTAAACCGTTTGCTACTTTTAAATATTGTGAGTGGTCTGTGATCGCCATGTATTCATAGCCTTTTGCGATACATGCCTCTGCCATTTCGCGAATAGAAAAAGCGCCATCACTCCATGTCGAGTGCATATGAAGGTCGCCTTTGATATCTTTTCGGTCTACAAATTGCATACTTTCTTTATACGAATCAATCTCTGCTCCGGTTTCACGAATTTCTGGCGGAATGAGCGGTAGTTGGAAATGTGCATAAAAAGCGCTTTCGTCTTCAAATGTTTTCACATCCCCAGTTTCGATCGTTTCAACCCCATATTCACTAATACGCTCACCGCGCTCCTTCGCAAGCTGTCGCATACGAATGTTATGATCTTTTGAGCCAGTGAAATGGTGCAGCGTTGTTGCAAATTGGTCTGTTGTCACAAGCCGGAAATCTACACTGATTTCAAAATCAAGTGCAAGCATGACCGATACCTTCGTATCACCGCTCGCAATGACATCTTTGACATCATCAAGAGCAACAAGTTGTTCTCTCACTTGTTCAGGATTATCAGTCGCAATGATGTAATCTAAATCTTTGACTGTTTCACGCGCACGTCTTAAACTGCCCGCTCTTGAAAAACGGATGATTCCCTCCATCTGTTCCAGCGCATGATCAATTCGTTCTGCCACATCTAATGCAAAACCAATTGGCAGTCGTTCTGGCTGCTTTCCCGCCTCCTCAAGAGCGGCAAGAATCTTTTCTTCTGTTTTTTTGCCAAACCCAGCAAGCGTTTGTACTTTTTCCGCTTCACATGCTTCTTTTAAAGACTGTGCATCGTGAACACCAAGCTCTTGGTAGAGCTTAGCAATCTTCTTCCCGCCGAGTCCTTGCAATTTTAAGAGCGGGACAAGTCCTTCAGGCACTTCTTTTTTTAATTGTTCGAGTGTTTCAGACTGTCCTTTTTCGATATACTCTGTGATCACAGCAAAGGTTCCTTTTCCAATGCCGGGTAATGCTAATAGGTCATCTATTTGAGAAAGACTGCGGTCATCTTGTTCCAGTGCCGCAGCTGCTTTACGAAAGGCAGAAATTTTAAAAGGATTATCTCCTTTTAGCTCCATATAGACTGCAATTGTTTCAAGAAGTTTGATAATATCTTTTTTATTCATCTCTCATCCTCCAGCCGCTTTGGCATCTTCCTATATAAATATACAAACTTTCCCTTCATCCTACAACTTTCTGTCATGGAATGAGAAAAAACTTCTCCAAGAAAGGAGAAGTTCTTAAACTCCATACGTCGACCAGAGGTCTTTGACAAGACCGGACAGGTAAGGGGTGCTATTTACGATCACATCTGCTAACATTGATTTGCTCATCATGGTTTGAAGCGCATCGACTGGAAGTAATGCAGCCACAAACAATAGAATAAACACAAATAGATAGGTTTCAAGAAATCCTAAAACAGCGCCAAGCAGTTTGTTGACCTGTTTAATCACAGGGATACTTGCAATGGTTGTGAGCAATCCGCCGATGATAGCGAGCAGGATTTTGGTCAAGATAAACAGAATGATAAACGCAATGGTATTATAATAAGCTGTTTCTAGATTCCCACTAAAGAAAGCGAGCTGCGCTTGACCGCCGCTAAAATTAGGTGCTGGAATCCACGTAAGCTGTGGTGCAAGTGACTGATAAAACATAGAAGCCACTAAAATAGAAACAACAAAGCTAATCAATTTAATAAATTGAAGAATAAACCCGCGTTTTAGACCGACAAGCGTTCCCATAAGAAGCAAAAACAAAATGATGATATCGATCACGGTAATTTCATTCCTTTTCTTTTAGATGAAGCTCTAGTTTTTCGTATTGCTCTTTTAATTTCAAGTAGTCGTGGACGACATTGACTGCTGTCAGTACAGCTAATTTGTTTATATCAAGGTATGGATTTTTTTCATTGATTTCTCTCATTTTATCATCAACAATTGAAGCAACATGTCGCATATGCATCTTCGTTTCTTGGCCGATGATCGTATAGGACTGTCCGTAAATCTCAACTGTTGTTTTCGTTTTACCGCCGTCAGACAACGTTTCTCCTCCATTCCACGAGAATCCTAGTCTCTATCATAACATGTTTAGACATTGAATGGAAAGACGAGCCCTTCCCTGTTATGGTACACTTTAGAAATCAATGATATCAAGGTAAAAAGGAGTTATCCACTGTGCCCCAATCCGTCTTAAAAGCAACATCAGAAGACATGAAAAAAATGAAGAGCGTGTACGCTCAGCATTTAACTGACATTTTGCCGCCAGGCGCTCTTTTTCAAGCAAAGGTTCCCGGCTGTACGATTACAGCCTACAAATCTGGAAAAGTACTGTTCCAAGGACAAAAGGCAGAAGCTGAAGCGAGTCAGTTCAACCATTTACAAGCAGCTGAAACAAAAAGCAAAAAAACACCATCCATCACACAGTACAGCCCACCACCCGGCATTGCTTCCATGTCGGTTATTGGCTCAGATGAGGTCGGTACTGGCGATTATTTTGGACCCATTACGGTCTGTGCGGCTTATGTTGATTCCAGTCAGCTTGCTCTCATGAAAGAGCTCGGGGTGAAAGACTCAAAAGGACTAAAAGATCCGCAGATTATCAACATTGCCAAAGACTTGATCAAAACCATCCCCTTCAGCCTTCTCGTGCTTCGGAATGAAAAATACAATGCGATGCAAGAAAAGGGCATGAGCCAAGGGAAAATGAAGGCACTGCTTCATAACCAAGTCATCACCTCCGTGCTAGAAAAACTGGATGGCAAGAAACCAGAAGCCATTCTCATTGACCAATTTGCCGAACCAGGCATTTATTTCAGGCACCTTGCGGGGAAAAAGATCATTCGGGAGCGTACATATTTTAGTACGAAAGCAGAAGGCATCCACTTATCGGTTGCTGCAGCTTCTATTATTGCAAGGTATGCTTTTTTAATTGAAATGGATAAATTATCAAAAGCAGCGGGCTTTGACATTCCAAAAGGGGCCGGTCCGCATGTTGACAAAGCGGCAGCAAAGCTGATGAAACAGCACGGCGAAGAGGCTTTACGCCAATTTACAAAACTTCATTTTGCCAACACCCAAAAAGCGAAAAAATGGTTATAATCAAAAAAGAGCTATCGCGCATAAAGCGATAGCTCTTTTTATTATCCGCGCAAGACGGCTTGATACGTATCTTCTAATGCTTTCAATACGTTTGTATGAACAGCCGTGACTTCTTCCTCGGTCAACGTTTGTTCTGGGTTTAAATATTGCAGAGAGAATGCAACAGATTTCTTGCCTTCTTCCATATGCTCACCCTCATACACATCAAAGACGGAAAGGTCTGTGAGCAATTGGCCGCCAGCTTCATAAATGACTTGCTCAAGCTGTCCGCTTGAAATATGCTGATCTACGACAAGTGCGATGTCTCTTGTCACTGCTGGGAATCTCGGAATAGCCGTATATTTCATATCCTCTGTTTCAGACGTCATTACATCTGTTAAATCAAATTCAAATACATACGTTTCTTTTAAATCTAATTCCTTTTCCACTACTGGATGAAGTGCAGCTACAAAGCCAATCACTTTTCCATTTAAATGAACATCGGCTGTACGTCCTGGGTGAAGGCCCTCACGCTCTGCTTGAACATACGTGATCTCTTCTGATACACCAAGCTTTTCAAACAGCCCTTCTGCAATACCCTTCGCTACATAAAAATCGACAGCTTTTTTCTCGCCCTGCCAAAGATTTTTATGCCAAAGACCTGTTAACGCACCTGCCACATGCTCTTTCTCTACTGGTTTTGCGCCTTCCGTTTCCGCTAAGAAAACAGAACCTGTTTCGTAAAAGGCAAAAGAATCAGCTTGTCTTGCTAAGTTATATGCGACAGAATCAAGTAAGTTTGGCAGAAGGCTTTGTCTCAGCACACTGCGTTCCTCACTCATTGGCAGGGAAAGTCTTGTTTGATAAGCTGAATTTAAAGCAAAGGCTGTGGACTTATGCTGATTCGTTAATGAATACGTAATCGCTTGAGAAAGCCCTGCGCCCTCTAAGAAACGTCTCACCTTTCTGCGCTTCACTTGGTATGGCGTGAGACCGCCAACGGTACCAGCTGTCGCAGGCAGTGTAGATGGAATATTGTCGTATCCGTATAATCTCGCGACTTCTTCAATGAGGTCCTCTTCAATCGTAATATCCATTCTGCGGGAAGGAACCGTTACGACAAGCACATCATTTGATTCACCCACAGTAAAGCCTAGTTTGTTGAAAATCTGAATCATATCTTCTTTTGAAATGCTCATGCCAAGCACCTTGTTCACACGCTCAGTTGATACGTGGATGACATTCATACTTGTTTCAAGGTGGTTTTCCTCAACTGTACCACTTAGCACTTCGCCACCTGCATACATACTGATCAATTGCGCTGCTCTTTCGGCTGCTGATTTCGTCCGCTGCGGATCGAGCCCTTTTTCAAATCGTGTGCTTGATTCACTGCGAAGCCCTAAGTCTCTAGATGCTTGACGGACGGTTTGACCGTTGAAATATGCCGCTTCTAAAAGAATCGTTGTCGTCTCATCACGCACCTCTGATTCAAAACCGCCCATGACACCTGCAACAGCATGCGCTTTTGTGCCATTTGTAATGACAAGATGCTTCGAAGACAATGTACGTTCTTGTTCATCCAGAGTTTGAATCATTTCATTTTCAGCCGCTTTACGAACGACCACCTGCTTTGAACCAAACCGGTCATAATCAAAGGCATGTAGAGGTTGACCGTATTCAAGTAAGACAAAATTCGTAATATCCACGACGTTGTTAATTGGGCGGATACCTGCATTCATCAATCTTGTTTGCATCCAAAGTGGTGCTGGTCCAATCTTTACATTTTTAATGATCTTCGCTGCATAAAGTGGATTCGCTTCTTGATCCTCAATTTTAACAGAAATATAGTCTGCTGCTTTTTCAGAAGAAGTGTCATGCGCTGTATCAGGAAGCTTGATGTCTCTCCCTAAAATGGCAGCAACCTCATAAGCCACTCCTAGCATATTAAGGGCATCGGCACGGTTTGGTGTTAAGCCAAGTTCAAGTACCGCGTCATCTAATTGAAGCGCTTGAAGGGCATCATCTCCTGGTTTCACGTCATTCGGGAAAACAAAGATACCTTCTGCATATTCTTTTGGTACGAGCTTGCTCTCTACGCCTAATTCTTGCAGAGAACAAATCATGCCATGAGACTCTTCACCGCGCAGTTTTGCTTTTTTAATTTTAAAGTTTCCAGGAAGGACTGCACCAACCGTTGCGACGGCCACATGCTGTCCTTTATCCACATTTGGAGCCCCACATATAATTTGCACCGGTGCGTCTTCGCCGATATCAACAAGACATTTGTTTAATTTATCCGCATTCGGATGCTGTTCACGTTCAATGACGTGTCCAACGACAACACCTTTGATGCCTTCGCCTTTATACTCAACGGCTTCCACTTCAATTCCGCTTCTTGTGATTTTCTCTGCTAATTCATCCGGCTGAATGCCTTCTAAATCGACATAGTCCTCTAACCATTTATATGAAACAAACATGTTGATTTCCTCCTCTTAGTCCTGCTTAAATTGCTTCGTGAATCTAATATCATTTGTGTAGAAATGACGAATGTCATCTATGCCGTATTTCAGCATGGCAATACGTTCAACACCCATTCCAAAAGCAAAGCCTTGGTAAGTATCTGGATCAAATCCGCTCATTTTCAATACATTCGGGTGAACCATTCCTGCACCTAAAATTTCAATCCAGCCTGTTCCTTTACATACAGAACAGCCTTTCCCGCCGCATTTAAAGCATGACACATCAACTTCAACGGAAGGTTCTGTGAATGGGAAAAAGCTTGGGCGCAGTCTAATTTCACGATCTTCACCAAACATTTTTCTTGCGACTGTCTCAAGCGTCCCTTTGAGGTCACTCATGCTAATATTGTGATCGACCACAAGTCCTTCAATTTGCATGAATTGATGGGAGTGAGTGGCATCATCGCTGTCACGTCTATATACCTTACCAGGGCAGATGATTTTCACAGGGCCTTGGCCTTTATATTTCTCAAGTGTACGTGCTTGAACGGGTGATGTTTGCGTTCTCATGAGTGTGTCTTCAGTAATATAGAAGCTGTCCTGCATATCACGTGCCGGATGTTCTTTTGGAAGATTGAGCGCTTCAAAGTTATAGTAATCTGTTTCTACCTCTGGGCCCTCTTCAACGGTATAGCCCATGCCGATAAATAAATCTTCAATATCTTCTACGACAATCGTTAATGGATGTCTTGCCCCGATTTTGATCGGACTTGCTGGTAATGTGACATCAATGGTTTGAGAAGCCAGTTTCTTTTTCACTTCTTCTGCTTCTAGCTGCTCATTTTTTTCAGCAATGGCACCAGCAATCTGCTCTCTCACTTCATTTGCAAGTGCGCCCATTTTTGGTCTTTCTTCAGCGGAAAGCTTGCCCATTCCGCGCAGCACTTCTGTAATCGGACCTTTTTTCCCTAAATATTGAACACGAATATCATTGACTTCTTTGAGCGAGCTGGCTGCTTCTACCTTCGCTATCGCTTCTGTTTCAAGCTGTTTTAACGTTTCTTGCATGAGTGTTATCCTCCTTTTAATATACAAAACCGTCTGAATAAACGGGTGTTTGATTGTTTGAAGACAATAAAAAAACCCGCCCCTCCAAAAAAGAAGGGACGAGTTGTGGTCGCGGTACCACCCTTGTTAAGCACAAATATATGTGCGAATAAGCTTCATTGACATAACGGAATCAAACGAATCCGGTTCACCTTTACGCAAAACCTGCGGTCCCGGTGACAACTCCAGAGGTGAATTCCTGTTTCAGCATTCCTTAAATGCACTTTCAGTCTACGATGCATTCTCCCTATTAGGACGCTCCGTGAAACAATCTTCCTCTATCATGGTTTTTAAAATATTAGTTTCATTATAGTGAAAAATAGGACGTGATGCAACACTATCCGCGCAAATGATAGACAAGAACCGCTGCTGCCACAGCCACATTTAATGATTCCGCTTGTCCGTACATTGGAACATATAAATTTTGATCTGTCATTTGAAGAATCTCTGGATCAATACCTGCTCCCTCGTTGCCTACAATTAACGCAAATGGACCTTCTGATGCTATGTGTCTATACTCTTTCGCATCTTTCAAAGCACTGCCATATACAGGTATGCCTTGCGCCTTTAATGCTGGAATTGTCTGTTGTAGCGTTTGTTTTAAGATAGGCAGGTGAAAATGAGACCCTTGTGCTGAACGGAGCGTTTTTCCGTTAAACGCATCAACGGTTCCATCCCCTAGAATCACAGCATCAAGCCCCGCTGCATCTGCTGTCCGAATGAGTGTGCCTAAATTCCCCGGATCCTGCACTGCATCTAACAGAAGCATTCGTTCATACTTTTTCTCCTCAAATACAGGAATTGTACAAACCGCTGCGATTTGCTGAGGTGTTTCCGTTTCCGTCATCGCAGTAAAAGCCTCTTCACTTAATTCATACAGCTCAATGTCAGGCTCGATGTCAGCAGGGAGCATGTCAGGCGTTGCGACCATTAACTCTTTTACAACCCCGCTTTTCAATGCTTCTTCTACTAAGTGTTTTCCTTCAACAAGGAACAGCCCTGTTTTCGTTCGTTCTTTTTTTGTATGGAGCTTTTTCCATTGTTTAATGTGTGCGTTTTTAGCTGATTCTATATATTTCAAGCGACTTTAACTCCTTTAAATATCATGAATTTATTATATCTCAAGCACACTACATAATAAACCTGTCTTTGAGACAGAATAGGGCTATCACCATCAAAAAAGGAGTGTGGGCAATGGATTTTAATTTAAGAGGCGCAGTGATTCAAAACATTACTGGCCATAATCAAGAGCAGCTTGAGCATACGATTTTAGATGCGATTCAAAGTGGCGAGGAAAAAATGCTGCCAGGGCTTGGCGTTTTGTTTGAGGTGTTATGGCAAGAGGCATCAGAAGATGAAAAAAATGAAATTCTTGAAACATTAGAGCAGGGCTTAAAGCCTGAGCATCAGCAATAACAAGAAGCCGGTTTGCTTATCTCTGAGCAAGCCGGCTTTGTTCATTTAGCCAGTGATTGGCGTCTCCATTCGAAGAGCAGGATCGCGCCAAATCTCGATCCACTTTTTAATAGCGAACACGATAATGACAAAACCTAAAATCAGCATAATAATCGAAAGCACGGCATTCAGTACACTGTAGCCAGATGCTTCAGGATTGAGATAGACATTCGCAACCATCCAATAACCCGCATAATTCACCGTCACATATAAGTAAGCAAGTGGAATTAAACAAGTCAACATATACCGTCTTTTATCCGCAATTTTTAATACAACCGTCGCCCCAATGATTAATCCGACCGAGGCCATTAATTGGTTTGACACGCCAAAGAGTGCCCAAATGGACCCAATGTCTCCAGAGTAAAGCAAGTATCCCCACATAAAACAAGCAAGTGCACTTGCAAAGACTGAACCTGGTAACCAGTCATTTCGTTTCAGCGGTTTATATGCTTCTCCAAAGAAGTCTTGGATCAAATATCGCGCGACACGGGTTCCTGCGTCAATCGCCGTTAAAATAAAGACGGCTTCAAACATAATCACGAATTGGAAGAAATAAGAGGCCAAATGACTAAAGAACGGAATACCCGTAAAGATGTACGCCATCCCTACAGCTAATGTAACAGCTCCACCTGTTCTTCCTTCTAAGTCAAGACCGATTTCTTTGCTTAGTTGAGGAAGATTCTCGACACTCATACCAAGCGTACGGAACACTTCAGGTGTACTATTAATTGCAAAATAATCTCCCGGATGAAGCGCAGTAGCGGCAATTAACGCCATGATTCCCACTAAACATTCTACGAGCATCGCGCCAAACGCCACCGGCTTCATATCACTCCAACGATCTAGCATTTTTGGCGTTGTGCCTGAGCCAACAAATGCATGAAAACCAGAAATCGCGCCACAAGCAATGGTAATTGAAATAAAAGGCCATACAGGTCCAGCTAAGACAGGCCCTCCTCCATTTACAAACTCCGTAAACGCCGGAAATTGGATGGTTGGATTAACCACAAAGATTCCCGCAATCAGCGCGATGAAAACACCAATTTTCATAAAACTGCTTAAATAGTCTCTTGGTGCCAAAAGCAACCAAACCGGCAGGGCCGCAGCAAAAAAAGCATAGATTGGCAGAGCAAGAGCAAGCGTTTTTGTATCAAGTGTTAACAAATCTCCAAGTGCTGTTCCTTGAATATTCGGCCCAAGGAATACCCCCAACATCAGTAATATGAATCCCGCAGATGTCGCCAGCTTTAAATTGCCAGTCTTTTTATAATAAAGGCCGACTCCCATCGCTATTGGAATGGTAATACCAACTGCAAAGGTTCCCCAAGGATTTCGTTCTAAAGCATGAAGCACAACCATGGACAGTCCTGCCATTGTAATTGTAATAATAAATAACATGGCGAGCCCTGTGCAAAATCCTGCCACAGGACCAAGCTCCTCTTTCGCTACCTCGGATAGTGATTTCCCCTTTTTTCGCATCGAAGCAAACAAGACCACAAGATCATGAACAGCTCCGCCAATCACCGCTCCAATTAAGAGCCAAAGGAGACCAGGTAAATACCCAAATTGTGCGGCTAAAATCGGACCAACTAATGGACCAGCAGCGGCAATTGCAGCAAAGTGATGCCCAAATGTGACCCATTTGTTTGTTGGCACATAATCTTTCCCATCCTCGAGTGCATGAGCCGGTGTAGGATGATCATCTGTGACCTTTAATACCTTCACCATCATAAACGTGCCATAGAGGCGATAGGCAATCGCTAAAATACACATCGATCCTATCACAATTGAAACCGCATTCATTTAACCATCCCCTTTGTATAAACAATTTGTTACAAATATAACATAAATTGATTGATTTTTCTTTCTTTTAAAACCTAGTTGACAAATAGGAATAATTGATTTAATCTAAAATAAGCTTCACCTACTTCCATAAACTCTCTTTTGACAGAGCCTCAATTGGCTCTGTCCTTTTTATTGATTTCATCTTACATAAATACAAGATAGATCACATGTGCCTTCCTCACTAGAAAAATATCACTTCATTTACTGAAAATAGTTCTTTTGACACAACTTACATTCCAAAGTTCATTTCCTGGGAAATTCAACGCAATTAAAAAACCTTTCCCCATACTGAGGAAAGGTTTCATCATTAAGAACCGTACGTAATTTGTTCGACCGTTTTTTGATCAAGTCTTTTGATGACTTCTGTTAAAAGCTTCACCGCATTTTCATAATCATCTCGATGAATCATGGCTGCATGGGTATGAATATATCTGCTTGGAATCCCGATGGATAGTGATGGAACGCCATGACCTGTTAAGTGAATACCTCCAGCATCTGTTCCTCCACCTGGCATGGAATCATATTGATAAGGAATGTTTAATTCATCTGCAGTTTGGACAACAAAATCGCGAAGCCCTTTATGAGAAACCATGGAAGCGTCGAATACAACAATCGTTGGTCCTTTGCCAAGTTTGCTTGTTGCTTCTTTTTCAGTAATACCTGGTGTATCACCTGCTACTCCAACATCAATAGCAAATCCAATATCAGGCTGGATTGTAGCTGCAGCTGTTTTAGCTCCGCGTAAGCCAACTTCCTCTTGGACAGTTGCTACACTGTATGCAATATTTTCATGCTGAGTATCCTTTAAATTCTTCATGACATCAATCGCTACTGCACAGCCGATACGGTTGTCCCAGGCTTTTGCAAGAAGCATTTTTTCGTCATTCATTACCGTAAACTCAAAGTAAGGTACGATTTGATCTCCAGGGAGGACGCCCCATTCCATTGCCTGTTCTTTGCTCGAAGCCCCAATATCAATGAACATATCTGTGATTTCGATTGATTTCTTTCGTGCTTCTGGTGATAAGACATGTGGCGGTTTAGAACCAATCACACCTATAATGTCTCCTTTTTTCGTCACAATGGTGACACGCTGCGCCAACATAACTTGTGACCACCAGCCACCGACCGTTTGAAAACGAATATAGCCTTTGTCATCGATTTTTGTCACCATGAATCCTACTTCATCTAAGTGACCAGCAAGCATCACTTTAGGCCCATTTGCATTTCCTTCCTTCTTAGCAATTAAGCTGCCAAGGCGGTCTGTAGAGACTTCATCCGCATATGTTTCTATGTATGACTGCATGACTTTTTTTACATCACGTTCATTTCCTGGAATCCCTTTTGCATCCGTTAGGTCTTTCAGCATAGTTAATGTTTGATCTAGTTTTGTCATTCTGTGTATCCTCCTTTTTCTTCATGGTGCATTCTTATTATACAAAACCTCTTTCGTTCAATACGATCTTTTTATGAATATTTTTTCGTTAATCGAAATATTTTTTTAAAAAAAGTTGAAACCTTTTGTCTTTCTCATTCGTAGTACATCAGATAACGGTATTGGAGGTGCATCCTGTCATGTTTGTCATCCTCATTAGACTTGCTCTTGTTGCATTGCTTGTCTATATTTTCTACATGGCGGTAAAATTCTTCTCAAACCCGAGAAGAAAGCTGAAACAAGCACAATTAAAAGAAGGCTTTTATTTTATGGACGAACAGCAAAATGCCCGTAAAAATTTTAATTTCGTCTATAAAGGTGTCTTGTTTGAAGGGGAGAAGCATGTTCCTTCTAAGGATCATCCTCTGTTTGTCCACTCCATTTACGTTTGGACGGAGTCACCTGAGAAGCTAAATGAATTCACATTAGAAGACTTTGAAAAACTTGAGGAAAACATCATTGAACGGTATCCTCAAACAAAAATTGATTGGGATCAGCCCATCAAAAAAATCAAACAAAAAAAGGGAGCAGATACGCCGACTTAACGGCGTCTGCTCCCTTTTCAGATGAGATTGAGATAGACCAATATCACCAATTGGACAATAATTAAAGCAGGCATACCCATTTGAAAGGCAGGATGCTTCGTTTTATGACGGAAATACTGCATGCCAAGAAATGACCCAGCAGCACCAAAAAGTACTGCGGCACTCCATAAGTGCGCTTCTGATATTCTCCATTTGTGTGCTTTCGCTCGGCGTTTATCCTCTCCCATGAGACAAAACCCATAGACATTGACCAAGATGAGCAGCACGATCAGAGCGATATTCATTGATTTCACCTCACATGATGAGAAAAAAAGATCACTCCTTGGCGGAATGATCTTTTATATGACTTACTTGTCTAGTTGTGCTTTTGCAGCATCAGCAAGCTGGTTGAATGCGTTTAGGTCATTCACAGCAAGATCAGCAAGCATTTTGCGGTTTACTTCGATACCAGAAAGCTTTAAGCCATGCATTAAACGGCTGTAAGAAAGACCGTTCATACGAGCTGCAGCATTGATACGAGTAATCCATAGTTTACGGAAGTCACGTTTTTTCTGACGACGGTCACGGAAAGCGTAGTTTCCAGATTTCATCACCTGTTGGTTTGCTACTTTATATAATCTATGTTTTGAACCGAAATAACCTTTTGCTAATTTAAGAACCTTTTTACGACGCTGACGCGACACAGTTCCGCCTTTTACTCTTGGCATTGTAATTCCCTCCTATGTTTCCTATTCCAGATTACTTGATGTTTGCAAGTTGTTGTTTGATACGTTTGAAATCTCCAGCACTTACGATTGCGCTCTTACGCAATTTACGTTTTTGCTTTGTAGATTTGTTAGCGAACAAGTGACTTGTGTACGCATGAGAACGTTTAAGTTTACCAGAACCTGTTTTTTTGAAACGTTTAGCAGATCCGCGGTGAGTTTTCATTTTTGGCATTGGATGTTTCCTCCCTCTGTTACTTTTACTTTTCGACTTTTGGTGCAAGCATGAGGAACATGCTGCGTCCGTCCATCTTAGGTTTTGTTTCTACTGTTGCTACTTCAGCGCAAGCTTCAGAGAAACGGTCTAACACGCGCTGTCCGATTTCTTTATGCGTAATCGCACGGCCTTTAAAACGGATAGAAGCTTTCACTTTATCTCCCTTTTCAAGGAATTTGATTGCATTACGGAGCTTCGTGTTAAAATCATGTTCATCGATTGTCGGGCTCAACCGAACTTCTTTTAAGCTAATGATTTTTTGATTCTTACGTGCCTCTTTTTCCTTCTTCTGTTGTTCGAATCGGAACTTACCGTAGTCCATGATTCGGCAAACAGGTGGTTTTGCATTTGCAGCAACTAACACAAGGTCAAGATTGGCTTTCGTAGCAATTTCCAGAGCTTCCTGGCGGGTTTTAATCCCCAGCTGATCGCCATTTTGTCCGATCAAACGAACTTCACGCGCACGAATACCTTCATTAACTAATTGATCTTTGCTAATAGTGAGCCACCTCCATGAGATTTTGAATTGAGTTCACAATTCATTTTGACCATTTCGTTGTATGTTTTACAGGCAAACAAAAAGTGTGGGCATATAAAACACCCACACTGCGAACATTTGCATGAAAAAATAAATGTACGGTCAACCTGTCAACTACAAACATGTGTCAATCAGGTGAGAAGCGGGTGCTTCTGCTTGTGATATCTATTCAATTCGTTAACTATTCTACACAATTTTCATTTGTCCGTCAAGTAACCGAACTCTTGAAACAACTTTTTCATTTTAGCATGACGAAACGTTTTGGGCAAGACTTATTTAAAAAGAAAATAAAGTCTCTTCAATTCCTTCAATATTTCATTAATACACCGATATAAATCAAGTTGTATACACAAAATAAACAAAAATATAAATCATATTACATATAAAAAAGGATATTATATCTATTTTTTCAAAAAAATGATTGATTTTATAATCCTTTAGACTTATCATTGGAGAAGTATTCAAATTCATTTAATAAAATAAGGAAAAGTAGGGGATTTATTTGAAAAAGTTTTTTAAGATTGGGTGTCTTAGTATCATTATTCTCATTTTGATCATTATCTTTGTATCTTGTATGGCTGGGGGCGGCAACAAAAAAGATAATACATCAAACACTGGTTCTAAAAATGCAGTAACGAGTAGCGAAAAGAAAAATAATAAAGAAAAAACGCATAAAATTGGAGATAAAGTAGCAGTCGAAGACTTTACTTATCAAGTAAACAGCGTAACAGAAGCGAAATCTTTACAAAAACAGTATATGAGTGATGTAACGACAGACGGCAAATTTGTGATTGTTGAAATAACGGTCAAAAATACAGGTAAAAAAGGTAGAATGGTAGATACTGAGATGTTCAGGTTAATTGGCAAAGACGGCACAGAATACAAATCACTTGCAACAAATAATATGTATGTAAATGATACCGATTCAAGTTTCTTCTTAAAACAAATAAATCCTAAATTATCTAAAAAAGGTAAAATTGCTTTTGAAGTTCCAAACGAAAAGAAATTCTCGCTTCAAGTCTCATCAGGACTAGGATGGACTGGCGGTAAGTATAAGACCATTGATTTATCAAAATAATGTAAGAGTGCACATTTTTGTGCACTTTTTTTATTACTAAATAATCTATTTAAACTCTAAAACTTCTATTGTAAAATGAACATGAGCCTGTCACATGCAATTGAGGGTAACTACATACATAACAAGGGAGAAGATCATGAAAGCCGTATTTTTCGATTTAGATGATACTTTGCTTTGGGATGAAAAAAGCATTCATACCACTTTTCAGGAAACATGCAGGGAAGCGGAAAAGAAATATGGACTTGATCCAGAATCGTTTGAACAGATCGTGCGTGAAGAAGCAAGAAAGCTGTACTCTTCTTATGAAACATATGATTATACTGTTATGATTGGCATTAATCCTTTTGAAGGACTGTGGTCTAATTTTAGTGAGCCGATTAGCGAAGGCTTTCAAAAGCTGAACGCCCTTGCACCAGAGTATCGCAAAAATGCTTGGACGAACGGCTTAAAAGAGGCAGGCATTGATGATGAAGCATTTGGTCAATACTTAGCAGATTTCTTTGCAGCAGAGCGCAGAAAACGCCCGTATGTCTATGAAGAAACGTATCCTGTTTTAGAGCGCCTGAAGGGCACCTATGAATTACTCCTTTTAACAAATGGAGATCCTAGTCTGCAAAAAGAAAAACTTGCAGGTGTTCCGGAACTTGCCCCTTACTTTAATGAAATTGTGATTTCAGGAGATTACGGAAAAGGAAAGCCTGATCCTGGCATCTTTGAGCACTGCCTTCAGCTGTTAAATCTCACAAAAGATGACGTCATCATGGTAGGAGATAATCCAAAAACAGATATTCTCGGCGCTTCTCGCGCTGGCATCCAAACCGTTTGGATCAATCGTCATGGCAAGAAAAATGAAACAGATGTGACACCAGATTATGAAATTAAAGACTTACACGAATTGTTTGATATTTTAAAATAAACCATAGGAAAAACACCCTTCTGATCGAGATTGGGTGTTTTTTCGTTTTCGGCTATACAATTGCTGCTAAACTTTGTGCTTGACGATCTAAGCCTCGTGCTGCTTCTCCTACATTCATGAATTCCTCGCTTGCTTGCTTGACAAGATCCCGGTTTGTAAACACGCTTGTCTTTGCACGGCTTGTTCCGCTGCTGACCTTTTCAACTTCTAAATGGATCGCCTTCACATAACGATCTACCTTTACGATCGCTTCCTTTGAATCTGTCGCAAGCTTACGGATTTCTGCCGCGACGACACTAAAGCCATTTCCATAGGAACCCGCATGCGCAGCTTCTATGGCCGCATTCAATGCCAGCAGCTGCGTTTGGGAAGCGATACTGTTAATCGTTGTAGCAATTGAGCTGATCGACTCCACCTGCTCTGTTAACCCTTCTAGCAAACTCATGTTTTGATCAGTTTCATTCGCGATATGTTCAAAAGAAGCATTTACACTTTGACTATGCTGGATGCCGATTTCCGCTCGCTCCATTAATTTTGCAGACATATCCTTTAGGTCTTCTACTACCTGCTTCATTGTGTCTTCTCTCTCCGTAATATCTGTTGCCACTTTCACGACAGCCACTACATTCCCCTCTTCATCGAGCACTGGTGTATACGTCGCTTCAAGCCATAAGGTGTCACCGTACTTCGTGATCCGCTGCACCTTTTCCTGAAACACTTGACCATTCTTCAAACGCTTCCAAAACATTTGATAACTTGCGTCTTCTGCAATATGCGGAGGACAAAACTGTCTATGCTTTAAACCAATCATTTCTTCCTTTGAATATTTCATGGCTTTTGCAAAAATATCATTGACCCATAGGACCTTACCTGTGACATCAAATTCAATCATCGCCAGTGAGTGTTCTAACGCTCGAAGAACGGCTGATTGCTCTAATACTTGTGTTGATAAACTGTTTGTTGTTTGAATCATCGCTTTCATTCCCCCAATTTGCCTCTCTCTAATAGTACATACTTACCCATACTTTCGTACTATCTAAACGTATCATTTGCGTACTTGGATCACTAGTGGAGAATTTTTTTCCATAAGAAAAAAGCCAGCAACCTCAATAGATGAGATCACTGACTGTTTCGTTCGCCTTCATTATTTTTTTGCTTCTGCGACTGCATGTTTCACAAAAGCTTCGAGGTCCATTGTTTCTGAATCTTGTTCCCCATATTTTCTTACATTGACCGCGCCATTTTCTGCTTCTTGATCACCGACAACCAGCATGTACGGAATCTTTTGCATTTGCGCTTCTCTAATTTTGTATCCTATTTTTTCATCACGACTGTCTAATTCTACACGCAGTCCTTCAAGCTGCAAACGTTCTTGCACTTTTTTCGCGTAATCTAGATGGACAGATGGTGAAACCGGGATGACTTGGAATTGTACAGGTGCCAGCCATGTTGGAAGAGCTCCTTTGTATTCTTCAATTAAGAAAGCAACGAAGCGTTCCATTGTGGACACAACTCCTCTATGAATGACAACTGGACGATGGTGTTTTCCATCTTCTCCGATATATGTGAGATCGAAACGCTCTGGAAGTAAGAAGTCTAGCTGTACAGTAGACAAAGTCTCTTCTTTTCCAAGAGCTGTCTTTACTTGGACGTCAAGCTTAGGACCATAAAATGCCGCTTCGCCTTCTGCTTCATAGTAGTCATGTCCAAGCTCGTCCATTGCATCTTTCAGCATAGACTGCGCTTTATTCCACATCGCATCATCGTCGAAGTACTTCTCAGTATCTTCTGGATCACGGTAAGATAAGCGGAATGTGTAGTCATTCAAGCCAAAGTCTTGATACACTTCTTCAATTAGGCGAACTGTACGAATGAATTCGTCTTTGATTTGATCTGGACGAACAAAGATATGGGCATCGTTTAATGTCATCCCGCGAACACGTTGAAGGCCAGATAAAGCACCTGACATTTCATAACGGTGCATTGTACCAAGCTCTGCAATCCGAATTGGCAATT
This sequence comes from Bacillus sp. FSL R5-0397, assembly GCF_038593395.1. Classification (NCBI taxonomy): domain Bacteria; kingdom Bacillati; phylum Bacillota; class Bacilli; order Caryophanales; family Bacillaceae; genus Bacillus; species Bacillus sp. FSL R5-0397. The sequence continues at coordinate 2,531,232 of NZ_CP151992.1, forward strand.
CGCGATAGCTATGCGGCTCGTTTTTGTAAATCATCATATGGTGCGGACAGTTCATTGGACGGAGAACAAGATCTTCATTGTCCATTTCCATCACAGGGAACATGTCTTCTTGATAATGCGCCCAGTGGCCTGATGTTTTATACAATTCTACACTCGCAAGAACGGGTGTATACACATGCTCATAACCAAGGCGTACTTCTTTATCAACAATATAACGCTCAATGACGCGGCGAATTGTGGCCCCTTTTGGCAGCCAGAGCGGAAGACCTTGGCCCACCTTTTGAGAGTTCGCAAACAGTTTCAATTCTTTGCCTAGTTTACGGTGATCACGCTCTTTTGCTTCTTCAAGCAGACGTAAATGCTCGTTTAATTCTTCTTTACTGAAGAAAGCTGTTCCGTAAATACGCTGAAGCATTTGGTTGTTACTGTCGCCTCTCCAGTAAGCACCTGCAAGGCTTAACAACTTGAATTCTTTGATTTTCCCTGTAGACGGCAAGTGAATACCGCGGCATAGATCGAAGAATTCACCTTGCTCATAAATTGTGACGGCTTCGCCTTCTGGGATTGCTTCTAACAGCTCTAGCTTCAATTCATCGCCAATTGCTTCAAAGCGTGCTTTCGCTTCTTCTCTAGAAACTTCAATGCGCTCAATCGGCAAATTGCTGTTAATGATTTTTTTCATTTCTTTTTCAATCTTTGGTAAATCTTCAGGTGTAATCGCTACATCGATGTCGACATCATAGTAAAAGCCATTTTCGATGACAGGGCCTACGCCAAACTGGACGTGATGCTCTTTTCCATAAATGCGTTTGATTGCCTGTGCTAGTAAATGCGCTGTGCTGTGGCGCATAATATCGAGCGCTTCTTCACTCTTATCTGTGATGATCTCGATTGTTCCACTTTCTAACAGCGGCGTACGCAGATCTATTTCTTTGCCGTTCAATTTACCGGCAAGCGCTTTTTTCTTTAGGCCTGGGCTAATTGATGCCGCGATGTCTTCTGTTGTAGCTGTTTTGTCAAACTCCTTGACTGCTCCATCTGGAAATGTAAGTTGAATTTGTTCTGACATCTCTAGTCACTCCTTTTTTTGGCAATATAAAAACCCCGCCCCCTGGAAAGGGACGAGGTTGAATAAACGGAATCGTGGTTCCACCCTTTTTCCCGTATTTGCAGCTTGCTTTGTCAAAAGCAAATACGGCTTGTGGTTCAATAACGGGAATTCCCGTCAGCTATTACTAAACAGTTCACAGCTGATGTTCAAAGGTGGTAAAGCAAATGGTCCTCTGCTAGGAAGCTTTCAGCCACGGCTTCCCTCTCTTTAAGCGGGTGTTCATTTGTTCATGTCCTTATCAATACGGTCTCTGTATGAAGTTACACCGTATTATAAAACGTTTTTTCGTGAAAATCAAGAAAGCTTTTCACTTTTCTTTTCCAAATGACTAGGAACAAATTGAACATGCTGTTCCTGAAACGAATGAGAAGGGAATACCTCAACTCTTTCTTGAAAAATATTTTGAATGGTTTGCACCATCGAGTGACCTGTATCATCTGTAAATAGGTCAATCTTTTGTGGCGCAATGGATACAAGCGGTGCAATCAACTGCGAATCAATATACATTGGATGCTCTCTTACAAACTGTCTGTCTATGTATTGTTTTTGATCACGCTCAGAAGCGTACCGAAATTCCCAAATCATCAGGCGGTCCTGATGTACAACATGTACTTTTTCAAGCTTAGGTTCTCTTGACATCACATAGTCTCGAAGGGATTGAATAAAGTTTTGATATTCTTGTTCCATTTTATATTCTTCGATGGATACTTCAACATAGTTCTTCAGCCTTCTGTCATACGCTGAGAGCCTAAATGTCATAAATGAACCAATGGAAAAAACACCTTTCTGTAAAGAAATCGTCTCAAGCTCTTTTTTTAACAGATCCTCCCTCGGTGGGTCTTGATGAATTCCAGGAATATCATCTAGATCCCCTTTCATGATGCTATGGGCGATTGAAAGAATTTGGTGCTGCTCTTCTGGATCTTTAAATAAGTATGTGTTTTCAAGGATGCTGCGCATGCGTTCATTTTCTTTGCATTCCAAAAAAAAGTGAATCAGTAATGTCCGCACAATGTGCTCTATGGCTTCTCCTGATTTCTTCGCTTCTATGAGAAGCCGGTCTTTCCCTTGTTGAATCGAAATGTGATGCCGACTGTCCAAGTGTTCAGCAAGATGTAAAAAAGCGGCGGTATCATATTCATCTTCAAAGATTATTTCAAGCATGTTTGTCCCCCCTAACGACATCTGTTACATATATATGGGGGGAACATAAAAAATAGACGCCTAAAATAAATCAGGCATCTTTCTTTTTAAAATCAGTGACACTGAGATAAAGATCAAATAAATCAAACAAACAATCGCTAAGGCGGCATAATTTCCGCTCACAAAGCTTGATCCAAGGACATTTAACGCCACAGTACCAGGTATTAACCCTAAAAAAGTCGCCGCCGCAAATGCACGATAATTCGCACGTGAAGCTGCTGCGGCATAACTGACAAAATCAAAGTGAATGGGCGCAATGCGTAATAAGAGGATATAAAGAAATCCATGCTCTTGAATACGGGACGTCACCGCTTTTAGCTTCCGATTGCTTGATTCGGTTTCCTGCTTGTTTGAACGGAAGGTTGAGGCAAGCAGGAAAGATCCTGTTGCACCTGCTGTCGCACCGGCTAAGGCATAAATGGTCCCAAGGACACTGCCGAATGCCAAACCTGCTGCTAGCGAAAAGACGGTGAGAGGGACAAGCACAAATGGACGAAAAAGTGATAAGAAAAGAAAGACAAAGGGAGCTAGCATCCCAAATTGAAGAATCCAATTCTTCACATCTTTCGGCGACAGTTGAAGATGCTGTTTGTTGAGCCACCATAGCACAGCAGCTAGAACCCCAATCACGAGGAAAAGCAGCCATTTTCTTTTATTCATTTCATCCGCTCCCCTTCACGTGACCTATCTTTTTATAAATGACGGCGATTTTCTCCTTCAAGCAGAACTGGTTCAGCTAGGTAGAGAATACGTTCCATTAATCGAGCTGCCTTCACCTCTTCTTTTTCCCCGCGCTGTGAGTACGTAAAGTGATGCTTTAACTCATTCGGTGAGAAATTAGAAGAGAAAAAAGTCGGCAGCTGCTCTGCCATGCGGTATTGCAAGATTGTTCCTAAAAGTTCATCTCGTACCCAGCTTGTCATCGACTCTGCTCCAATATCATCAAGCATTAAAATTGGTGTTGATTTGACCATATTCAGCTTCTCTTCGAGTGTATGATCAGCTAACGAATTTTTTAACTCTCTCACAAATTCAGGCACGTATACAAGGAGAGATGGATACTCTTTTACCGCTAGCTGCTGCGCAATCGCTGCCAGAATAAATGTTTTTCCGACCCCAAACTTTCCATGTAAATAGAGGCCTTTTCCCTTACCTGTTTCATCATAACTTTGCAGGAATTGACCTACTTTTTGAATGACTTCTTGTCTTCCAACCACATTTAAATCAGCAAACGTCGCTTGAAGAACATTCTGCGGAATGTACATGCTTTTCATGAGTTCTTGCTGTTTTTTCTGTCTATCAAGTCGCAGTTTGACAGGACAAGGGGAATATTCAATATCAATGCTCTGACCTTTGATCACAAGCTTCGGGTGATACCCGTCTAAAATGACATTTACATTCTCTTCCTCTAAGCAGTAAGAACAGCCCTTTGATTGTTGTACATATTCAAAGAGCCTGTTCAAGCTGCGATTGATCATGTCTTCTTGGATGTCCTCTTGATGCTCCTTTAAAAAAGCTTTTACATCTTCATCAGCTAGGACACTTTCTTTAATCTGATTGTATCTCACGCGAAAATCTACCCGCCCTTTTAGCTGATCAAATGAACGACCGATCGGTTTCATCTCCATCTCACCTCACATTAATGTGCATTGTACTTTTTCATATTATTAAACTGATCTAACAATTTTTCTTTTTCTCGTTCGAGGTCCTCTGTAGACAAGTTATCTGTCTGTTCTTTTGGCTGTTCTTTCGTTTCAGCTTCCTTCATCCAGTCAGGCAGTTTCTCCTCGCGGATCACTTTTCCTGATCCATATGATTGACGCTTATTTTTTTGCTGCGCCCATTCTGTCATTTGCCTATTCTCTTCTTTGGCAATTTTCATAGCAGCTGCCACGGTTTTGATTTTCTTTCGCACCCAGTGGGCGGCGATTTTCTGCATATATGTTTTAGACAGTTTCATATCGGTTTTTAGCAGTGTATAGTAGATCAGGACATTCATGACCCCAGGCTCCAGCTGCTGCTCAAGCATAATATCTTCAACAATTCTTAAGTCTGCATACGTCGGCTCAATGCCATCTGCCATATCTTTTAGAAGCTCTCTAGGCGAAATATGATCAAGCTTTTCAATCAATTTCGCATCAGGTGCATCTGCACCTGAATTCTGCGTGACATTGTGACGTAAATGTCTTGGCTGTTTTTGATCAATCAGCTTCGGCTGTTCGCCTCTGTATTCAATTTGATACCAATCTCTCGCTGCTTTTCGCAGATCCTCAGTTGATATCATCTGATCTGAACCACAGGCACCTGCGACAATATTTTGCATTTGCAGCGGGGTGATGCCATAGACGACCGCTAACTTCTTAATTGTCTCTTTCACTTGCTTTGTCAAAGCTTTTCTTGGAATCATCATGTCCGACATGCCTGCTAACAATAGATCAAAATCAAAAGATTCATCTGAAAGCGGTGCAGGCTGACTTGAGCCAACTGTCACATATTCGTAGCCCTCGTCAAGCGATGACGCCTGATTGATTTCCTCTGTCATCTTGCGCTCTCCTGGCTGCAAGACGTGAAACACTTCTTCAAACGATCGGGAGATGTTCTTTGCATCAGCAGGAACTCCTGGATAAGAAAAATAATCACGAAGCTGCATATATTTTGCTTTCTCTACCCGATGATACAAAAGGACATTCAGCATACCGTCTTGGAAAAATTCATCCGGTCTCAGCGGCGGCACGAGCTCATATGTAAACAGTCTGCCTTCTTCCGTTTCCTGTTCATATGTGCGGAGTAATCCGATCGCTTCAAGCTTTAAGCGCTCCTCAAAAATATCATTTAAATTCGTTTGCAGCATCACCATCAGCTGACGGTGAGGTGCGGGTTTCCCCCACATTCGATTTTGTTCCAGCTCTCCCCACAGCGTCATGTATAAACTGAAAGCGGACATGCCAATAAGCGGCTGATATAAAAGAGTAATAAGCTGTCTATCGATGTCACCGAGCAATGAAGCGCTTTTGACGACATACGGATCGACGGCTAGCACTTCCTTCCAATGCTCTGTCATATGCTGATCCTCCCTTAATACGGTTGTCTTCATTGTACACTCTTTTTGCGTTTTACGCTTTACGCAGGAAAAAGAGCATGAAGAATCTTCAGCTCTTTTTTAGCGTTCTTTCTTTAATAAATCTTTTAATTCATCAATAAATACATTGATATCTTTAAATTGACGGTATACCGAGGCAAACCTGACGTAAGACACTTCATCAATTTTCGCCAGCTCGTCCATCACCATTTCCCCTACAAGCTCGCTTTTCACCTCTGACATGCCTTGGTTACGCAATTCCTTCTCGATGTTAAAGCAGACATCCTCGAGCTGTTTTAAAGCGACAGGACGTTTTTCACATGCTTTGATGAGGCCTCTCAGCATCTTTTCCCGGCTGAATTCTTCTCGAATTCCTTCTTTTTTCACCACAATCAATGGCAATTCTTCTAATTTTTCAAACGTCGTAAAGCGATATTGACAGCTTTCACACTCTCTTCTCCGACGGATGGACTTCCCTTCATCTACTGGTCTTGAATCAAGCACCCTTGTGCCAAGGTGCTGACATGTGGGACATTTCATTTCATCAGCTCCGATCTCTTCTTGGAAGTTGTTTGTCTAGTTCTTTATAAAGGGACAAAACAGCCTTTTGACTGTAGCCAAAGTCTGTTGGCAGTGCTGTTTCTGTTGTCACATTAAAATCGACAGCTGTTTCAAAAGGACGAATTGAAATGACAGTCGCCACGAGAAAAGCTTTTTTCGGCGTTCGTATGTTTGCGCTGATTTCACCTCGTTCTGCTGAAACAGATGTCACTTGATAGGAATCGTTTCTTAAAAGAACGGCTTCTACCGCTTGGAAAACTTGAGTTTGTGTCGATTTGTAGTAATGGCTTTTCAGCTCTGACACTGGATGATGGTCAGATGTTTCTGTATGATTTGAAATGAATCGTTTGAGCTTTTGTCCTAAAGTCATACACATATCCCCTTTGTCATAAACCCTCTTCTTTATTTTATAAAAAAAACCTTTGTTTTCCTAGAACAAAAGTATAGACAGGTTGGATCATGCTGGATGTCGTGTATGGAACAAATATAAAAAGGAGCATAACACAAAGGCATTTAATGCTTTTGGCCAGCTCCCATTGCAATCTTTTTTATGTTTACAGTGCTTTGGCTTGCGCCTGTTTCACTTGTACAGGTCCCATGCCTCGAGGAATTTCGATGTTTTCTCTTGTTTCAGCACCTAGTTCATCTCCGATATGATCTGCTGCAATATTCGGATCTAGATCGCCACAAGTATAAACATCTATGCTCGCATAACCATGTTCAGGAAAGCTGTGAATTGTCAGATGAGATTCAGAAATAATGACAACTCCACTTACTCCTTGAGGTGCAAATTTGTGAAAAGCAACCTCTCTTACTTCAGCTCCTGATTTCAAAGCTGCATTTACAAACGTTTTTTCAATAAAATCCATGTCGTTCAGTTTATCACAGTCGCATCCCCATAACTCGGAGATAACGTGACGTCCGATTGTTTCCATCATGGACCCCCCTTAAACAAGAATGAAAGAGTGAAGTTCTAAGCAGCCGGACCGGACATATACCACGGGGGAAAGTTAGTCCAAAGAGGTCCTAACCCTTTAAGTATACCCGAATGAGTCTGCGAACAAGAAGTTCACGAAAAATAGTATACTTTGTTTAGACCCATTTTGCAAGCTGTGTTTTTAGTGGGATTTTCTCTCATTTCTTGAAAAGGGACGTTCATTCTTCTTCATTTCAAACAGCTGAAAGCTCTTTCATCTGGGAACCAACAAACTTTACAAGATCAACCACTCTGCAAGAATAGCCCCATTCATTGTCATACCATGCAAGAACTTTTACTTTTCTGCCTTCCATCACCATCGTTGTAAGTCCATCAACGACAGCAGAATAAGGGTTTGTGTTAAAGTCTGTGGAGACAAGTGGTTCATCTGTGTAATCTAATATGCCAGCAAGAGATGTTTTTGAAGCCGTTGCAAAGGCAGCATTTACCTCTTCTGCTGTGACATCTTTTTTCAAGTCGACCACAAGATCAACCATCGACACATTTGAAACCGGTACGCGAAGTGCAAGTCCATGTAATTTCCCTTTCATGTGCGGCAGCACTAAAGAAAGCGCTTTAGCGGCACCCGTCGTCGTTGGAATGATGGACTGGGCACATGCTCTTGCCCGGCGCAAATCCTTGTGGGGGTTGTCGATATTTTTTTGATCATTTGTATAAGCATGAACCGTTGTCATTAAGCCGTTGTCGATGCCAAATTCATCATCTAACAGCTTGACAACTGGTGCTAAGCAGTTTGTTGTACAAGATGCGTTTGAAATAACGACGTGCTTTTCAGGATCAAGATCATCCTCATTGACACCCATTACAATTGTAACGTCTTCATTTTTACCTGGAGCTGTAAGTACGACTTTTTTCGCTCCGGCATCTATATGGCCCATCGCTTGATATTTTGAATTAAATTTCCCTGTTGCTTCGATCACGATATCAATCCCAAGCTCTCCCCATGGAAGCTGCTTTGGGTCTCTATTATTGAGCAAAAGCACTCTTTTGCCATTGACAATCAACGCGTCATCTTCTGCTGTCACATCGCATTCGTAACGTCCATGATTTGTGTCATATTTAATTAAATGTGCTAGCGTTTCGGCAGGATAGCTTGCGTTCACCGCTACAATTTGAATTTGATCATCAAGCATTGCTTTTCTGAAGACCATGCGTCCAATTCTGCCAAACCCATTGATCGCTGCTTTTACCTTCATGAACAGGTCACTCCTCTATTATGTGTTATACTCAATAAATTTATTTATGAAATTAGTATATCACATTAGAATGTAATTGCCAGTATATAAACGTATATTTTCAAAAAAGGGCTGTTCTTTGCAATGAAATTGACGAAAAAAGCATAAAAAAAGAAGAGTACTGTATGTACTCTTACTTATCTGTATGTTCCCATTCGTTTAATATGTTCTCTAATTGCTTTCTAATAAAAGCAAGATCTTTTGTGTTTTCTATCACGCGGTCTGCTTTTTGGCATTTTTCCTTCAGAGGCTGCTGGGAGTGAATGCGATTCAGTGCTTCTTCCTCGCTCAGGTCGTTTCGATTCATGAGCCGCGACAGCTGCAATTCAGGCGTCGTGTACACAACGATGATGCGGTCGACTAGCCCTTCCAGCTTGCTCTCGAATAGGAGCGGGATATCAAGCACAACAAATGTTTCATTGTTGCTCACCCCTTCATCACGCTGCTCGAGCATTTCCTTTCTGACTTCAGGATGAACGATGGCATTGAGCTTTTTTCTTTTCTCTTCATCAGAAAAAATGATCGCTCCAAGCTGCTGCCGGTTCAGTTCACCATTTGGCAGAAGAACCTCTTCACCAAAAGTTTGAACGATTTGATGAAGGGCAGCCGATCCTTTAGAAACCGCTTCTTTTGCAATGATATCAGCATCCACCACCCGAATGCCTTTCTCTTTTATCATCTGCGAGACTGTGCTTTTTCCGCTAGCAATCCCGCCTGTTAATCCAATGACGAGCGTCAATTCGTTTCCTCCTTTACAGCTTCCACACCCCAATTAAAATGAGCAACAGCCCTGGTAAGCATGCGAGTTTATCGATCCAGCGCCAATTGGCCAAATAATGACCTGCACGCAGTCCGATGCATACAAAAAGAGAACTCATCACAGCGACCGTGATGCTCATGACAATTGGAGAAAAACCAAGAATCGCTGCACCAATCCCTGCACCAAATGCATCGATGGATAAAGCAATTCCAAGAAGCACCGCTTCCATTCCATTAATGGTGCCAGAGCGGTCAATATCTGCACTTGTAGGCTTTCGTAAAATATGAATGACAAGCCCAAGAGACTGCACTTCTACATTGAGAAGTGTTTTTTCATGAAGGAGCAAATCACGCTCTTTCGCTGGTTTATAAAATTGATACAGAACCCAAAGTCCGATGGCAATTAAAATGCCTCCACCCAGTTTATCTGTCACTGAGACAGGGAGGAATGTCGTGAGCAGGCTACCAATCAGCATGGAAATGAGCAACACAATTCCTGAACAGCAAGCAATAATAACGATGGCTTTAAATGGAATCCTCATCTTGCGAAGACCATACGTAAAACCTACAGAAAAGCTGTCAATGCTGACGGCAATAGCTAAAAACAGAAGCGAAAACGAAATCATACCTGTACTCTTCCTTTCTGTTCATGCAACGATGATCAAGAGTCTCTAGGCGTCCTTAGACTCTTCTTCACTATATGAAGAGCAGGTGGGCTGTGTGTCAGTCTACACCTTGCTGAAAAAAGAATGTTTTTTATCGTATGCATGGCAAAAAGGAAGCATGCTGACGGCTTACCTTTATGAAGGGCGTTTTTGGCAGGTCACACAAAAATGGGTGCCGCGCCCTCCCACCACTGTTTTCTCTATGATACTGCCGCACGTCTGGCAAGGTTCTCCCCGCCGGTCATATACAAGAAGCTGTAATTGAAAAGTCCCAATATCACCTTGTGAATTGATGTAGGAGCGAATGGTGCTACCTCCTGCATCAACAGCCACTTGAAGCGTGTCAATAATATGTTTGTGGAGCACCTTGCAAGATGCAAGACTTAGCTGATTCGCTTTTGTTTCTGGATGAATACCTGATTTAAACAGCACTTCATCTACATAAATATTACCGAGACCAACCACGATTTTTTGATCAAGTAAAGCCGTTTTGACCACGCGGGAGGTTTTCTTTAATTGCTCCCATAAATATTCTGGAGTAAATGAGTCTGAAAAAGGTTCATATCCCAGCTGTGATAGCGGAAGTTCTTTTTCTTCTTCGCCTGGCTGAAATAGATGCATCGTCCCAAATTTACGGACATCATGGTACCGAAGTTCGGTACCATCTGTGAACGTAAAGACGACGTGTACATGTTTATCATAAGGCTCACCAGTTTCATGTACACGGTATTTCCCTTCCATTCTTAAATGGGAGACCATCACATAGTGGTCTAAATGAAAGAGTAGAAACTTCCCTCTTCTTTCAATGGTTTGAATGGTTTCTCCTACCATCCTTCTAGCGAACTCTTCCGGTTCCCCAGGACGTTTGATGATATTTGGCCATTTGATATCGACCGTTTCAATCGTTTTTCCTTTGACTAACCGCTGAAGAGTGCGCCGGACGGTCTCAACCTCTGGTAATTCCGGCATGCTCCTCGCTCCTTTTTCTCTCTCTTTATTTTGCGTCGTACCAAGATGGACCTGAAGCGAAATCGACTTTTAGCGGCACATCGAGCTGAAGTGCGCTTTCCATGACTTCAGGGACGATTTTTTCTAATATGGCGATTTCTTCTTTTGGCGCTTCAAAGATCAGTTCATCGTGCACTTGCAATAACAGATTTGCCTGCAGATTCTCTTCTTTTAACTTTCGTGCCATATCAATCATCGCTTTTTTGATGATATCGGCAGCACTGCCTTGGATCGGTGTGTTCATTGCCGTTCTTTCCGCAAAGCTTTTCACATTAAAATTACGGCTTGTGATATCTGGGATATATCGTCTGCGTTTAAGAAGCGTGGTCACATATCCTTTTTGTTTTGCTTCCTGCACGATGTCCTCCATATAGGTTTTCACGCCTTTAAAGCTTGTTAAATAACGTTCAATGAAGGCCGCTGCTTCTTTTCTTGTAATCCCAAGGTTTTGAGACAGTCCATAATCACTAATTCCATATACGATTCCGAAGTTGACAGCTTTTGCCTGTCTTCTCATAGAGGAAGTCACTTCTTCTTCTGAGACATGGAACACATCCATGGCTGTTTTCGTGTGAATATCCATATCTTGCGTAAAGGCTTCAATCAAGTTCTCATCTTGAGAAATGTGCGCGAGTACACGCAGCTCAATTTGAGAATAGTCAGCTGCAAACATGAGCCAGCCTTCTTTTGACGGAACGAACGCTTGACGAATTTTCCGGCCTTCTTCTAAACGAATCGGGATGTTTTGAAGGTTTGGGTCTGTTGAGCTTAGTCTTCCTGTTTGTGTAAGTGCCTGATTAAATCTTGTGTGCACTTTATGCGTATCTTTGCGCGTCACTTTCATTAAGCCTTCCACATAAGTAGATTGCAGCTTTCCTATTTGACGGTAATGCAGAATGGACCGAATAATTTCGTGCTTGTCTTCAAGCTTTTCAAGGACATCCGCAGACGTAGAGTAGCCTGTTTTGGTCTTTTTGATAACCGGCAGTCCTAATTTTTCAAATAAAATCACACCAAGTTGCTTCGGTGAATTAATGTTAAATGTTTCTCCTGCTAACCGATGAATGGTTTCTTCATATTCCTTCAGCTTCTTCGTGAGTTCTTCACCCATTTTCTGAAGACGTTCAACATCCACTTTTACCCCAAGAGATTCCATTTCACCTAAGATGAGGGCAAGTGGCAACTCTAAATCTTCATACAGCTCATGCTGATCATTCTTTTCTAACGCTTCAAGGGTCAAATCATGCAGCGCAGAGATCGCTGCTGCTTTTCTTCCAAGATGGTCTTTTAGCTCTTCTTCAGGTGGAATCGCCTGTTTCGCTCCTTTTCCGTAAATTTTTTCATCGGAAAGGGCTATGTTCAGGCCATATTCCTTCGCCACACTTGCAACGTCCTCATAGGATTTCTGCGGATTGACCACATAGGAAGCGAGCAGGACATCGTTATCGACACCTTTTAGATCAACATCATGCCATCTGAGCGCAACAACCGCTCTTTTGGAATCAAAGACCCATTTCTTCTTCGTTTCATCCTGTACCCATTGTTTAAACGTTTCAGATTGCAGAGCATCTTCTTTTGTCATAAAAAATGCACCGTTCTCATTATGGATCGCAAACCCTATCAAATCGGCTTCGTGATAATTGTCTCCTAGCTGTTCTACCACAAGTGCAGCGTGATCTGTCAGCATGTCCTCCGTGACATCTGTCATTTTCTTCACGTCTAGTTCGTCTATTTCTACTGGTTCATCTGATTCTGGCGCTTCTCCTAAACGCTCTAGCAGCGTTTGAAAGCCCAGTTCTTTATAAAGAGAGATGACCTGCTCCATGTGAGGACCTTCATAGGCGAGCTCTTTGCTTGACACATCTATTGGTGCTTCTACGAGAATCGTCGCCAGCTTTTTACTCATCACCGCTTGTTCTTTATATTCTTCAAGCTTTTCTTTTAGCTTTTTCCCGCTGACTTCGTCAATATGATCAAGCAGATTTTCAAGGCTTTCAAACTGCTTTAGTAATTTGATCGCTGTTTTTTCACCGACACCAGGCACACCAGGGATATTGTCTGATGAGTCTCCCATCAGCCCTTTCATGTCGATGATTTGATCTGGTCTGAGGCCGTATTTCTCTTCAATATGGGCCGGTGTGTAATATTCTACTTCTGTGATGCCTTTTTTCGTAATGGCTACTGTTGTATGGTCTGTTGAAAGCTGCGTTAAGTCTTTATCTCCTGAGAAGATTTTGACCTCAAAGCCGTCCTTTTCTGCCTCTACAGCCAGTGTACCGATAATGTCATCCGCCTCGTATTGCGGAAGCTCGTACCTTTTCACTTGATAAGCATCTAATAGCTCACGGATGAACGGCATTTGTTCTGATAGTTCTGGCGGAGTTTTTTGTCTTCCGCCTTTATATTCCTTAAAGGTCTCGTGACGGAAGGTGGTTTTACCCGCATCAAATGCTACGAGCATATGAGTCGGCTTCTCGTCTTCCAGCATCTTCATTAAGATCATCGCAAAGCCATAAATGGCATTTGTATGTACGCCTTTATCATTGGATAATAGCGGCAAAGCAAAAAAGGCTCGATAAGCGAGACTGTTTCCATCCACAAGTACTAATTTCTTTTGATCTGTCATCTTTTAATCCTCCATCGACTGAGCCGGCTCAGCCGTCTCTTTCGCACATTGTATGTTCATTTTATCAAAGTTTATTTTGAAAAGAAAATAGACGAGCCTGCATAAAAAAGGGACGAAAACAACAAGTGTTTTCGTCCTTCCAAAATTGGCTCCTTGGATGAAGGGGTTCCTATTCATCCTACCAATGATTGATTAACAAAACATGAATTCATTGTAAAGATCATGTAAATTTTAACGCCACTTTCCATTCTTCTCTATTTTGACTTTAAACTCACGGTAAACGTCGTCCCTTTGCCTTGTTTGCTATGAACAGAAATCGTTCCTTCATGTGCTTCGACAAGGTGTTTGACAATGGCCAGACCAAGCCCTGTACCGCCTGAGTTTCTACTTCTATCTTTATCAATTCGATAAAACCTCTCGAATATTCTTGGAATCTCACTCTTTTTCATACCGATCCCTGTATCTGCTACATCAAATTCATAGCTGTCTTTCCTCTGTCTTGCTGTGATCGTGACACTTCCTCCCTCTGGTGTATAGGTGAGGGCATTATTGATCAGGTTGAGGAAAATTTGTTTTAATCTCAGCGGATCTGCCATGACATAGACCGGCTCTTTCGGGACACGCACTTGTAGGTCAATGCCTTTTTCAGCAGCCTTTTGTTTTAGCAGTACTTCAATCTCTTGAATGATTTCTGTCGCATTGGCTTCTTGAATATTCAGCTTAAAATGCTGCTGTTCAATTTTCGAGAGATCAAGTAAGTCTTGGATGAGCGTTTCTAAACGAATACTCTCTTTTAGGATGATGGACAAAAATTGTGTCAGCGCTTCTTTATCGTCAATGGCACCATCCAGAAGTGTTTCAGAAAAGCCTTTAATTGACGTGATCGGTGTCTTTAATTCATGTGACACGTTAGCGACAAAGTCTTTTCGCATCTGTTCTAGCTGCTTTGTTTCTGTCACATCATGAAAGACAAGAACAATCCCTTTCCATTCATCGTCTGTACTTAAGATCGGGACACCATCGACTTGGAAATAACGGCGCTCGATGTCAACAGCGAGACGTAAAAACTTTCGGACCTTGGTTTCTGTCATGAAAATTTCGTCTATTAACTCAATAATCTCTTCATGGGTAAAGGCTTCATGATACAGCTTGTGCATGTAAATATGTTTTTGCACTTTGAATTGCTTGCGGAATGTTCGATTGACTAAGTGGATATAGCCCATTTTATCAATCAAAATAATCCCCGCTCCAATGTTTTCAATGACTGTTTGCAGACGATCTCGCTGCATTTCGCCAGCGCTTGTCATGTCTTGAAGACTTTCTGCCAGACGCTTCATTGATGTATTGAGTTCACTTGTTTCAATGATCAGCTCTTCATAGTTATTTGTATCATAGTTCCCTCGTTCAAGCTGTTTGGCCACCTTTGTGGCATAATCAATCGGCTTTACATACTTCATCGACATGCGATAGCCAAAGAAGACGATGATAATGATGGCCGAACCAAGACAAAAGGCTAATGCAAGCCAGAGCTGGCCGTCAATCTCATTCAAAGGCTGGAATGAAGCATGAAGAAATAAATATCCCGCCGGTTCGTTTTGTTTCATCATTGGAACTGCATAATGAAACAGCGCATCCTTCTCATCCTCAATGAACGTTCCTTTTGTTTGGAGCTGCTCACTTTTCAGTGTGTTTAAAATGACAGCCCTTTGTTCTGCTTGACCCGTTGTATGTATGATATTCCCCTTCACGTCCACAATCGACGCATTCATATCGAGATGCTGCTTTGCTTGATTAAGAATCTTCTTGTTTTGCTCCGCATTCAAATCTTCAACATTCATAGAAGAAAGGAGAAAACTCGATTCCTTTTCCATTCGTTCGGTTAATTTTGTTTCATAGAAAATATGAAACATATGATCCAAGAAAAGACCAAGCGCAACAAACACAATAAACAAGAGAAAAATGAGCCCAGAAAAAAGGCGGGTTCTCACTTTACTCATTTGGCTTTGGCTCCTCCAATTTGTAGCCTAAGCCTCGAATGGTTTTAATATATGTTGGTTTTTTCGTGTTCTTTTCAATTTTGTCCCGCAAGTGGCTGATATGCACATCCACAATACGAGTATCACCTGCAAAGTCATAATTCCAAACCGCACTTAACAATAGATCACGCGTAAGGACACGGCCTTTATGCTTAGCCAAATAAAGAAGCAGTTCAAATTCCTTTGGCGTAAGCTCTAGACGTTCTTCTTGGAAATAGACTTCGTAATGTTCAGGTAAAATGCGCAGGTCTCCAATTTTGATTTGGTCTGCAATGATCTCTTCCTTCTCTTCTTGCACGGGAGCCGGCTGAGATTGCTGTGCTCTTCTCAAAATGGCTTTTACCCGAGCACCCACTTCTCTAGGACTGAAAGGTTTTGTCATGTAATCATCGGCTCCAAGTTCAAGACCGAGCACCTTATCAAATTCATCGTCCTTTGCTGTCAGCATTAAAATAGGGAACATCATTTTTTGAATTCTCAGTTGTTTGCACACTTCAATGCCGTCCATTTTCGGAAGCATTAAATCAAGCACAATCAGATCAGGCTGTTCACTTGCTGCTTTTTCAAGCGCTTCTTCTCCGTCTCTTGCTGTGACGACATCGTAGCCCGCCCTTTCAAGGTTATAGCTTAGAAGTGTTACAATTGATTCTTCATCATCCACAACTAATATTTTTTTATTCATGTTGTGCCTCCAATTAGTGATTTCCCCTGCATCCGGTTTTTTGTATCTTATGTGAAAAGCGAGAAGTCATGCTTTCTCTTTCATTTTAACGAAAGCTTAACAAGAGAACAATTTAAAATTTCGACAAGATTGGCTTTGTAAACAAAAAGAAGACTCCTCATACGAGAAGCCTTCTTTTTTATTCTTATTAAGACAATACTTTCATGACGTTCTTTACAGATTCAACAGAACGGTCAAGCTGACTTCTTTCTTCTTCTGTCAGCTCAAGCTCGATGATCTGCTCAAGGCCGTTTCCACCTACGATTGTTGGAACTCCAAGGTAAATGCCTTCGTAGCCATATTCACCTTCAAGGTATGCAATCGTCGGCATGACGCGGCGTTGATCTTTTAAGATCGCCTCAACCATTTCAACGAGTGAAGCAGCAGGTGCATAATACGCACTACCGTTACCTAATAGGTTGACGATTTCACCGCCGCCTTTTCTTGTTCTTTCAACAATTGCATCAATTCGCTCTTTAGGAATTAATGTTTCCAGCGGGATACCGCCTGCGTAAGAGTAACGTACAAGAGGAACCATGTCGTCCCCATGTCCGCCAAGAACAAAGCCTGTCACATCTTTCACAGATAGGTTTAATTCTTGAGCAACGAACGTACGGAAACGTGCTGTATCAAGAATTCCTGATTGTCCGATGACTTTTTCTTTTGGTAATCCTGATTCTTTATAAACTGCATATGTCATTGCATCAACAGGGTTTGTTAACACAACAATGATCGCTTCTGGAGAATATTTAACGATTTCACGTGTCACACTGCGCATGATTTTTTCATTTGTTGACACGAGGTCGTCACGGCTCATTCCCGGCTTTCTTGCAATTCCTGCCGTAATGACCACGACATCAGAACCGGCTGTATCTTCGTAGTTAGAAGTTCCTGTAATATTCGCATCGAAGCCTTGAACAGGGCTTGCTTCCAGCATGTCAAGTGCTTTCCCTTTTGTCGGGTTCTCAAGCTGAGGGATATCCACTAATACGACATCCGCTAATTCTTTTTGAGCTGTTAGAAATGCTGTAGTTGCTCCAGTAAAGCCTGCTCCGATGACAGATACTTTTTTACGCTTGTTTGCCATTTCCTTTTTCCCCTTTAACTTTAAAGTTTAAGAATCAAGACAAGTTTTTGATGAGCTCGTCAGCAAACTCAGAACATTTCACTTCTGTTGCACCGTCCATTAATCTAGCAAAATCGTACGTGACGACTTTAGATGCAATTGTTTTTTCAACAGATTGAATCACTAGATCAGCAGCTTCTTGCCATCCAAGGTGCTCAAGTAAAAGCACGCCTGATAGAAGAACAGAAGATGGATTCACTTTATCAAGACCAGCATATTTCGGTGCTGTTCCGTGAGTCGCTTCAAAAATAGCGTGTCCTGTTTCGTAGTTGATATTTGCACCAGGTGCGATACCAATTCCACCAACTTGTGCTGCAAGTGCATCAGAGATGTAGTCTCCGTTTAAGTTCATTGTTGCGACAACATCGAACTCAGCTGGACGAGTTAAAATTTGTTGAAGGAAAATATCTGCAATGCTGTCTTTGACAATGATTTTGCCAGCAGCTTCTGCTTCACTTTGCGCTTTGTTTGCCGCATCTTTTCCATCTTGTTCTACAATACGATCATATTGTGCCCATGTAAAGACTTTGTCGCCAAACTCTTTTTCAGCCACTTCGTAGCCCCAGTTTTTGAAGGCTCCTTCTGTAAATTTCATGATGTTTCCTTTGTGAACAAGCGTCACAGATTTACGGCCTTGGTCAATCGCATATTGGATCGCTGCTCTGACAAGACGAGATGTTCCTTCTTCAGAAACTGGTTTGATTCCGATACCTGATGTTTCTGGGAAACGGATTTTATTCACACCTAATTCGTTTTTCAAGAAGTCGATTAACTTCTTCACTTCGTCTGATCCTTTTGCATACTCGATTCCTGCATAGATATCTTCAGTGTTTTCACGGAAGATGACCATGTCTGTGTCTTCTGGACGTTTCACAGGAGATGGTACACCTTTGAACCAGCGAACTGGACGTAAGCATGTGAATAAATCAAGCTCTTGTCTTAGTGCCACGTTCAATGAACGGATTCCTCCGCCAATTGGTGTTGTCAGTGGTCCTTTGATCGCGATTAAATATTCACGAATGTCTTCAAGTGTTTGCTCTGGAAGCCACTCGCCAGTTTTATTGTAAGCTTTTTCACCTGCATATACTTCTTTCCAAGTGATTTGCTTTTCACCTTTATATGCTTTTTCTACAGCTGCTTCAAGAACTCTTGATGCTGCTTTCCAAATGTCAGGACCGATTCCGTCCCCTTCGATAAACGGGATAATTGGATTATTTGGTACATTCAATACGCCGCCAGTAACTGTAATTTTTTCGCCTTGTGACAATGATATTACCTCCCAGGTTATGTAGTGAATATTTGAAACTTCCAAGCTTGATGTCTGCAAGCCAAGAAGTTTTTCACGTGATTCGTTTTTTGTTGATATGGAGACTGATTGGTTTAGATGGATCAGCCTCCGCTATTCTATAAACATTAGTCTCTTTCACTGATCGGAACAAACGTTTGAAGATCAGGTCCAATATAGTCAGCTCTTGGACGGATCAGACGGTTGTTGTCATATTGCTCTAAAATGTGAGCAATCCATCCAGAGAATCGGCTGATCACGAAAATTGGTGTAAATAAGTCATGATCAATCCCAAGACTGTGATAGACAGAAGCAGAATAAAAATCAACATTTGGTGGAAGATTTTTCTCTGATGTCACGATTTCTTCTGCGCGTACAGACATTTCATACCATTTTGGCTCGCCTGTGAGATTTGTTAAGCGCTGGCTCATTTCTTTTAAATGTTTTGCACGCGGGTCACCTTGGCGATAAACGCGGTGGCCAAAGCCCATAATTTTCTCTTTCTTCTCTAGCTTACCATGAATATAGGAATCTACGTTTTCAACTTCGCCAATTTCTGACAGCATCTTCATTACGCCTTCATTCGCGCCGCCATGAAGAGGTCCTTTCAATGCGCCGATAGCAGCTGTTACACCAGAGTAGATATCTGATAGTGTAGCAACACATACGCGTGCTGTAAATGTCGATGCGTTTAATTCGTGATCCGCATGTAGAATGAGCGCTTTATCAATCGCTTCAATTTCTACTGGTGAAGGCTCTTCGCCGTTTAGCATATATAAGAAGTTTGCAGCATAGCTGTATTCTTCTTTTGGCTGTACAGGCTCAAGTCCCTTTCGAATACGTGAGAATGCAGCGACAAGTCCAGAAATTTTCGCTTGTAAGCGAATGGCTTTTCTGTAATTCGCTTCTTTGTCCATAATCTCTGATTCGTCATCAAGTAAACCTAATAAGGATACCGCTGTACGAATCGCAGACATTGGATGAACCCCATCCAGCGAATAAGATTTAAAGTGCTCAATGATCTCTTGCGGAATATGAGCATTTTCATTGAGCTGCTGCTTTAACTCGCTTAGCTCATGCTCATTCGGCAGCTTTAAGTGCCATAACAGGTAGACAATTTCTTCGAAAGTCGCTTTTTCAGTTAAATCATCGATATTGTACCCTACATAAGTAAGAGTATCATCAATAATTGAGCTTACGGATGAAGTTGTTGCCACGATACCTTCAAGACCTCTTGTTGCTGTCATGTTCAATCTCCCCTTTTTAAAAAGATTCCCCTTCGTTGCAAAATTCTCGCTTTTTGAAAGCGCTATCCAACCAAAATAGGCTGGCAGGTTTAGAAAAGAAAATGCTTACATTTACCTATACGGTTAGAGCGCTTTTAGCCTCATATCTCGTGTTTGATCAATGAGTTCAAAATTAAGCCTATTCCCATTATAAACAATAATCAGACATTTGTTAAATGTTTAACTATAATTTTTTTTGATATTTTTTTTTCCAGCCTTCCGGTTCGGGCATGGAATAAAGGGATTTTGCTTCTTTTAATATATTTAATTATGTTTTTTTGCAAAAGCTCACGCCAGAAAAAAAATCAAAAGAAAGTGGCATGAACCACTCTCTTTTTAACCGCTGAAAAATTTCACTGCTTGCATCGCTAAATAGGCAATTCCAGCACCAATCAGCGGGCCAACAGCCACACCTTTGAATAAGCTGACTGCCAAAATCGTACCGAATACAAGTGCTGCTGTGATATGCGGATCGTTTTCGAGTAGCACAATGCCGTTTTTTGCAATTAATGCTACTAATATACCCGCTCCAAGAGCTATCCAAGCATAGGAAGATTTCATCGCTTCTCCAAGTTGTTTAAATCCAATGTCCCCTGTTGCGATCGGAACAAGCACAGCGATCGTGATGACCGTCACACCCCAATTGATACCTTTTGATTGCAGAACCGGGAATATTTTTTGATCCAGGCCAATCAGCTTAATGGCAATCAGCACAGAGACCGCTAAAATTAAGGAATTGTTTTTTGCAATAAGTGCAATAACGAGTAAAAGAACCAAAAACAAATTTGCTTGAGTAAACATACGCCGCTCCTTTCTTTCTTTTTATTGCGACCTTTTCATATTACTAATCTTTTTGAATAAAATGAAGTATCGGACATGCTTGTTTTTTGGAGGGGATTGTGTGAATCACACTTATGTGGGCATTTTTTTGCGAAGTTTGATGATTTTCAGCATCGCCGTTTGTGCGGTTGTTTTTTTATATCAGTCTTTTCCGTTTTTATATCCATTTTGGATTGCATTTGCCGTGTCGTGTTTGATTCATCCAGCCGTATGCAAAATCGAAAACATGACCGGGATGCCAAGAGGTTTTGTTGTCATCATTGTGTTATTACTCTTTTTAGTGGCAGCAGCTGGATTCATGACACTTTTAGTAGCGGAAATCATTTCAGGAAGTGCTTATTTAGCAAAGGTCCTGCCAGGTCATCTTGATCAAATGATTGGGATTGTGGAACGTTTTTTCACAGATCAGATTTTGCCTTTATATCATGATTTGACTGCTCAATTTAATACACTTCAAGCAGGTCAAAAGGAATCGATTTTAGGACAAATCCAAGCACTTGGTGACGAAGCAGCGGCAAAAATCGGGACTTTCCTTTCAAAAACTCTTGAATTCATTCCAGCTTTTTTAGGTCTTTTGCCTGATGCAGCAGCGACGCTTTTATTTTCCGCACTAGCGACTTTTTTTATCACAAAAGATTGGTTTACGTTAAAAAAATATGGTTCTCGTATCTTTCCCGCCAAATGGATGCTTCATACACGTGCCATTTTATCTGAAATCAAAAAAGCCATTTCTGGCTTTATGAAGGCCCAGCTTCTCCTTGTTGCCATGACCATTGGGATCGTGCTGATTGGACTTTTCATCTTAAAGGTCGAACATGCGATTGTGATTGCTCTATGTATTGGTCTAGTTGATTTACTTCCTTACATCGGGAGTGGCACCGTTTTTCTTCCGTGGATCATTTACTCCGCCATGACAGGAAATCTTTCACTCGCCATTGGACTGGGCATTTTGTATATTGTGGTGCTCATTCAAAGACAAGTATCAGAGCCAAAAGTCTTAAGTAAATCAATCGGTCTTAATCCTTTAGCAACACTTGTGGCATTGTTTGTCGGGTTAAAATGCTTTGGTTTTCTTGGACTTGCACTCGGTCCCGCTTCTCTTGTCGTTTGGCAGGCGTTTCGTAATGCAGGGGTTTTCAGAGACCTTTATCAGTACATTCGGTATGGTGCGCAAAAGTAAAAGAGACCTGATGCGAAGGTCTCTTTAGCGTATAATCGTATAGCGTTTGCGATTGGACATATTTCTAAGCCAGCGCTCAAAGAGCGGTTTGATCCGTTTTCTTGTCATGGGAATGAGCAGCACAGCCCCAATCAGATCAGAAAGGAATCCAGGTATGAGCAGCAGCAAACCACCGATCAGAATGCAGAAGCCATCGACAATGGTGGCCCCTGGCATTTTGCCATACTGTAAATCTCGCTGCACTTTCTGAAATGCTTCTATTCCTTGTTTCCTTGCAAAGTAAGCACCTAGTGCACTTGTCAGCACAATGACTAGCATCGTTGGTAAAATACCAATGATGTTACTTGAGATTAAAAATAAACTAATTTCCACTGCTGGGAACAGAATCAATAATAGTAGAAAATATTTTTTCAACCATATCACCTCATGGGGTCTCTTTCATCGAAAGCTGTTTACTTTTTTTAGTGTAACATAAAAAAAGAGAGGAGTCAGACAACTCCCCTCGTGTGTGATTTAAAGGACGCTTGCACGGCCTTTGTAGATCGCTCCGCGTGCTGGATCTACTGTAATCTCTTCGCCTTCTTTTAGAAGTGTTGTGGCACTGTCGAGGCCAACAATCACTGGAATGCCAAGGCTAAGCCCAACGACTGCTGCATGGCTTGTTAGACCGCCTTCTTCCGTGATAAGGGCAGACGCTTTTTCTAAAGCCCCCATCATATCACGATCTGTGCAGTTTGCGACAAGAATCGCACCATCGTACATTTTTTCCTCTGCTTCTTTTCCGCTTTGTGCAATAACAACCGGTCCAAATGCAGATTTGCGGCCAATTCCTTGACCCTTCGCAATGATGTCACCGACAACATACACTTTCATTAAGTTCGTTGTACCAGCTTCTCCAACCGGCACACCAGCTGTAATGACAATCAAGTCGCCATGTCTTACATAGCCAGATTCAATAGATTTTTCTACTGCATTCTCTAGCATTTCATCAGTAGATGACGTATTTGATCCACTCTTCGCAAATACACCGAATACGAGAGATAGCTTTCTTGCTACTGATTCGTTTGCTGTGACTGCAACGATTGGTGCTTTAGGTCTATATTTTGAAATCATTCTTGCTGTATGACCACTCTCAGTAGGTGTCACAATCGCTGCCACATCAAGCTTCATAGCTGTGTGCGCAACAGATTGACCGATCGCATCTGTAATGCTGACCTCTACTTCTTCGCTTCTGCGAGAAAGGATTGCTTTATAGTTAAGTGCTTCCTCTGAACGTGAGGCAATGTTGTGCATCGTTTGCACAGCTTCAACTGGATATGTTCCTGCTGCTGTTTCACCAGATAGCATGATCGCATCTGTACCGTCAAAAATAGCATTTGCCACGTCACTTGCTTCCGCACGTGTTGGACGCGGGTTACGCTGCATGCTATCCAGCATTTGAGTTGCTGTGATGACAGGCTTGCCTAAACGGTTGCATTTTTTGATCAGCATTTTTTGAACAAGTGGTACTTCTTCTGCCGGAATCTCTACACCAAGATCTCCACGCGCGACCATCAGTCCATCTGATACCTCAAGGATTTCATCGATGTTATCAACGCCCTCTTGGTTTTCAATCTTCGGAATGATTTGAATGTCAGCTGCGTTGTTCTTTTCAAGTAGCTCACGAATTTCAAGAACATCAGAAGCTCGTCTCACAAAAGAAGCTGCGATGAAATCGACACCTTGTTCAATTCCAAACAGAATATCATTGGCATCCTTTTCTGTAATACCTGGCAAGTTCACACTCACACCTGGTACGTTGACACCTTTTTTGTTTTTCAGTGTGCCTGTATTCATTACTTTTGTGACGATTTCTTTTCGGTCCTTATTTAATTCTTTTACTTCTAGACCAATCAGACCATCATCTAATAAAATGGTTGAGCCCACTTCTACATCATGAATTAAATCTTCGTACGTCACACTGATTTTTTCAGTGTTTCCCACAATGTCTTCCATACTCACGATAAGATCAGCACCAGCAACTAACTCAATTGAGCCGTTTTCAACTGTGCGTGTACGGATCTCTGGACCTTTTGTATCAAGAAGGATCGCAATGTCCTTGCCTAAAGTTTTACCTGCTTTGCGAATGTTTTCAATACGTGCACCATGCTCTTCAAAATCTCCATGAGAGAAGTTTAGTCTGGCTACATTCATTCCTGCTTCAATCAATTCAGTCAGCTTTTCAATGCTTTCACTTGCTGGACCGATTGTACAAACGATTTTTGTCTTTCTCATTACTGTTCCTCCTAAGGTCTTCTCGTTTTATATAGAGAGCTCTTGTGAAAGTCGGTACATATTTTGATCGACTGTATGCTTTTTATCTAAGATGTCTAAAATATCGTGATGAACAAGTTCGTTGCTTTGAATACCTACACAGCGTCCGCCTCTTCCTTCAAGAAGAAGTTCTACTGCATACGCTCCTAGGCGACTTGCGAGCACTCGGTCAAACGCACTTGGAGAACCTCCACGTTGAATATGTCCTAAGACAGATACACGCGTTTCAAGGCTTGTCTCCTCTTCAATTCTCTTACCAAATTCGACACCGCTGCCTACGCCTTCTGCGACGATGATGATACTGTGCTTCTTGCCGCGCTCATGTCCTCTTCTCAATCTGGCAATAATTTCGTCCATGTCATAGTCTGCTTCAGGAATCAAAATCGATTCAGCTCCGCCTGCAAGACCTGACCAAAGGGCAATATCCCCAGCATGTCTTCCCATTACTTCCACTACGTATGTACGTTCATGAGATGTGGCTGTATCACGAATTTTATCAATGGCATCAATGACTGTATTTAGTGCTGTATCAAAGCCAATAGTGAAATCAGTACCAGGAATGTCATTGTCAATCGTGCCAGGGACACCTACACATGGAAAACCGAGCTCTGTTAATTTCTTCGCTCCCATGAATGAGCCATCTCCACCGATGACAACAAGTCCTTCAATACCGAATTTTTTTAAGTTCTCAATCCCTTTTTCACGACCTTCAACTGTCTTGAATTCAGGACATCTTGCCGTGTAAAGTTTTGTTCCTCCACGATGAATGATATCGCCTACTGAACCTATTTCGAGTTTCTCAATTTTACCGTTAATTAGACCTGAATATCCATTATAAATACCGTAAACTTCTACATTATGGTAAATTGCTTTCCTTACAACTGCGCGCACAGCTGCATTCATTCCTGGGGAATCCCCACCGCTCGTTAAAACTCCTATACGCTTCATCTTTTTCACCTCAGAGACCATATATGAATTAAACATACCATTTCCACTGCTTGAAAACAATCATGAGCAAAACCGGATGTTTTCAATACGAATTTCTAAAACCGTACTTATTATACAATTAAATAAAATGTTTTTAAACAAAAGTTAAGAAAGTCATGAAAGCACTTTGTTCAAAAAACAGTTGATTCAAGTGCTATAAACCTTGTCAAATCAACGTTTTCAGACGTTTCAAATTTTATGAAAACAAAAGAAAATTATTTTCAAATAGCGCTTACATCAGATCGTTTTGATGAAAAAAGACGAAAAAAATAAACGCCAGCCAAAAGGCTGTACGTTTATTTAGTTTACCCCAATATATTGATTTTCAATCGATACTTTACCGATTGCTTTGTATTTTTGATATCTTTGTTCGACTAATTCTTCAGGCGATTGTTTGAGCAAAGATGTAAGTGACTGTTTTAATGTTTTTTCAATGTAGGCTGCTTGTTGTTTCACGTCTCGGTGTGCTCCACCTTGCACTTCTTTAATAACATCATCTATAATATCTAATTCTTTTAGGTCTGGAGCGGTAATTTTCATTGATTCTGCAGCTTTTTTCGCAAGTGATGAGTCCTTCCAGAGCAGTGCTGCTGCACCTTCAGGTGAAATCACTGAATATGTTGAGTTCTCTAGCATAAATAGGTGGTTTCCTACGCCTAAGCCTAGTGCTCCGCCACTTCCGCCTTCTCCAATGACAATACAGACAACCGGTACACGAAGTCCTGCCATTTCGAAAAGGTTTTTCGCAATTGCTTCACTTTGCCCACGTTCTTCAGCTGCTTTACCAGGATAAGCTCCTTTTGTATCAATAAAGCAAATGATTGGACGATTAAATTTATCTGCTTGTTTCATCAAGCGCAATGCTTTACGGTAACCTTCTGGATGCGGCATCCCGAAATTACGGCGCAAGTTTTCTTTTGTGTCTTTTCCGCGCTGATGACCAATGACTGTGACAGGAAGTCCTTTAAACGTAGCAATTCCTCCAACGATGGCTTCATCGTCGCCATAAAAACGGTCACCGTGACATTCGAAAAAGTTATCAAACAGCTCTTGAATGTAATCGAGAGTTGTTGGGCGCATCGCATGACGAGCAATTTGTACTCTGTCCCACGGCTTTAAATTTGTATAAATGTCTGTTTCAAGCTTACTCAGACGCGTTTCAAGGCGCTCAATTTCCGCACTTAAATCCATCTCTGAGTTTTGTGTGAACTTTTTCAATTCATCAATTTTCGCTCGAAGTTCAATGACAGGTTTTTCAAATTCTAGTTCTCCAGCCACTCTCGTTCACCTCCTGTGCTGTGTAGTGCTAAGATTTGGCCTAATGTTTCTTTCATTTCTGCACGGTGAATCACAGCATCTAGCTGACCATGCTTCATTAAAAATTCAGCCGTTTGGAAGTCCTCAGGTAGGTCTTCACGAATGGTTTGTTCAATGATTCTGCGACCAGCAAAACCAATTAATGCACCAGGCTCTGCAAAGTTGTAATCACCGAGAGATGCGAAACTAGCTGATACACCGCCAGTTGTCGGATTGGTCATCACAGAGATAATCAGACCTTGATCCTCGCTGAACAGCTTTAATGCTGAACTTGTTTTTGCCATCTGCATCAGACTAAGAATTCCCTCTTGCATTCTTGCTCCTCCAGATGCAGTGAAGATGATAAATGGCACCTTGTCCGCTTTTGCTTTCTCAATAGCTAATGTAATCTTTTCACCAACGACTGAGCCCATGCTGCCCATACGGAACGTGGCATCCATGACAGCAATGACAGCACTTTGACCTTTAATTTCACCTTTTCCTGTTACGATGGCTTCATTCAAAGATGTTTTTTCTCTGTCTTTCTGAAGCTTTTCTTCGTAGCCTGGGAAACCGAGCGGGTTCTCAGAAATGAGGTGACCGTTAAATTCTTCAAATGTGCCTTCGTCTACAAGGCTTTCAATACGTTGTTTTGCATTCATTTGCAAATGTTTGCCGCAATTCATGCAAACACGTAAATTTTTATCTAGTTCTTTGGTGAGCATTATTTTTTTACATTGCGGACATTTGGTCATGATGCCTTCAGGCACATCTTGACTTGCCTGTTCAGAGGGTACAGATGCATATTTTTTCTTTTTACTGAAAATATTCTTGATTGACAAATGACTACCTCCCTTTTTGAAGGGTTTTTTCTTTACACGCACATCCACTATTATAGGACATGTCATAACTGTACCGAAACTATTGTACTTTTTTTGTCAAACGCTGTCATCCTTCATTCAATTTTTTCAGTGGGGAATTGATGAGAAATGAGTATAGGTTTGGGGCGCTGAGTAGTTGGTATATGTGAATTGTGAACGTCTACAAAAAAATCTCATTTAGGATGAAAAAAATTTCGTGTAAGAGAGGAAATGGTGCACGTTTTTCCTCCAAATTCAGAAAGAACGTGCACACTTTTCCAATTCGATTACTCGCCGATAATCGTTAATTTTCTTGTTTTTTCTGCAACAGCTTCTGGGTCTACTTTGATTCTTGAAACGCCCGTTTCCATTGCTGCTTTTGCCACTGCTTTGGCTACCGCTGGCGCTACTCGTGCATCAAATGGTGCAGGGATAACGTATTCCGCTGACAATTCTTCATCTGATACAAGGGAAGCAATCGCTTCAACAGCTGCAATTTTCATTTCTTCGTTAATGTGTGTCGCACGTACATCAAGCGCTCCACGGAAAATACCAGGGAATGCAAGGACGTTGTTCACTTGGTTCGGGAAGTCAGAACGGCCAGTTCCTACAACACTTGCACCTGCTGCATGTGCGTCTTCTGGCATGATCTCTGGGTTTGGATTAGCCATTGCGAAGATGACAGGATCTTTTGCCATTTTTCCAACCATTTCTTTAGTTAAAGCACCTGCTACTGAAACGCCGATAAAGACATCTGCGCCTTCAATCACTTCTTCTAAAGAACCTTCTTTACGATCTTGGTTCGTGAATTTAGCTACTTCATTTTTCACTGCATTCATACCATTCGGACGGCCTTCATAAATAGCGCCTTTTGTATCACACATGATGATATCACGTACACCGAAATGATAAAGAAGTTTGATAATCGCAATTCCTGCTGCTCCAGCGCCGTTTGCAACCACTTTAATTGAAGACATTGATTTTCCAGACAGCTTCAGTGCATTCACAAGTCCTGCCACTGTTACAATCGCTGTCCCGTGCTGATCATCGTGGAAAACAGGAATGTTTGTCTCTTTTTTCAAACGCTCTTCAATGATAAAGCAGTTTGGTGCTGCAATATCTTCAAGGTTCACGCCGCCAAACGTCGGCTCAAGAAGCTTCACTGTTTCAACGATTTTGTCTACATCGTTTGTTGCAAGTGCGATTGGGAATGCATCAACACCTGCAAAGCTTTTGAATAAGACAGCTTTTCCTTCCATTACTGGAAGAGATGCTTCTGCCCCAATGTTTCCAAGCCCTAACACAGCACTTCCGTCTGTGACAACAGCGACCATATTGCCTTTCATTGTATAATCATACACTTTGCTTGTGTCGTCATAAATATCTTTACATGGCTCTGCCACACCTGGTGAGTAAGCCAAGCTCAAGTCTTTCGCATTTTTCACTTGTACCTTTGATTTTGATTCGAGTTTGCCTTGATTCTCTTTGTGCATATGTAATGCTTCTTCTCTTAATGACATGTGATGAACACTCCTTCAAGTGGAAAATGATTTAATGAATTGCTAAGTTGATAAGCACATACTTGGCAGTTTAAATACACAGAATCTTTAAAATGATAACACAATAGGTGAAATTGTAAAACATATTCAGACGATTTGTCATCATTTAATCACAACGTTTTGTTCACCTAGCAGTTCTTTTAACTGGAAAATGACCGCATGATCTGCATGAACTTTGTATGCATCTGGAAGTCTCATCGTCTTTTTTTGCTTTTCATAATACAAATAGACATCTGCTTCTCCCCTGTGCATGGAGATTACTCGCTTCACTTGTTCTAGCAACTCCTGCGTATGGTTCTCTTCTTTGACTCGAATGTAGACAGATTCTTTTCTTTTAGAGCCCATCTCTTCCAGTAGAACAGCTTCTTGTACGATGATTTGACTGCTCTCATTTCTGACATCTATTCTGCCTTCAACATAAAGCATTGCGCCCTCCTCAAGTAAGGGGGACAGCTTTCTAAATTGCTCTGGAAAGACGACACCTTCCATTTCTCCCGTTTCATCCCCGAATGTGACAAATGCCATCGATTGTCCATTTTTTGTCCGAATCGATTTCACCTTTGTCAAAAGACCACCCATTGAGATCTTTCGCTTTATATAGGAAGAAAGTCTGATGATTTCCACCGCACCATTCTCTCTTAAGCGATCTCGATACGCTTGTACAGGGTGATTTGATAAATATAACCCAAGTGCCTCTTTTTCAAATTGCAGGAGATCAACAAGCGGCAGTTCGTCTATCTCCGCATATTTTGGCTTAATGGAGAACGTTGTATCCCCAAGAAAGTCCAGTTGATCCTCAGGTGTTAAAAATGACACATGGTCTAACGCAATATCTATCGATGCTAATAACGAAGCACGATTTGGATGAAGCTCATCCATTGCCCCTGAGAAAATGAGGGCTTCAATCGTTTTTCGGTTGACACTCTTTGTTGATACCCTTGCGCAAAAATCAAATAAATCTTCAAATGGCCTTTCCTGTCTTGCTCTGTATATATCCTTTACAGCTGACACTCCGACATTTTTAATCGCTCTTAAGCTGTAGCGGATCTCCCCTTTTTCAACCGTGAATGGAAATTCGCTCTTATTAATAGAAGGCTTCAACACCGATATCCCTTTTTCCTTTGCCTCATAGAAATATTGAGCCACTTTGTCTTCATTTCCAATCACACTCGTTAAAAGACCGCACATAAAATATAACGGATAATGCGCTTTTAAATAAGCAAGCTGAAAGCCGATCATGCTATATGCAACAGCATGGCTTCTATTAAAACCATAGTTTGCAAATTTGACGATTAGGTCATAAACGTCATTTGCAATGTTAACAGGATACTCCTTTTTTAGGCATCCTTCAACAAAATGGCTTCGCTCTTCATCAAGCACCTTTTTATCCTTCTTTGAAACGGCTCTTCTTAGTAGATCGGCCTCGCCCAGCTTAAAGCCTGCCATCTTTGCTGCAATCAGCATGATTTGCTCCTGATAGACGATGACCCCATATGTATCCTTTAAGATGTCATACAAATCTGGATGCGGGTAGGAGACTTTCACTCTGCCATGCTTTCGGTCGATAAAGAGCGGGATATTCTCCATCGGTCCCGGGCGGTATAAGGCATTGACAGCCACGATATCTTCTAGACTAGAAGGTTTCAGTCGTCTCAGCACCTGACGCATACCTTGTGATTCGAGCTGGAAAATCCCCGTTGTATCTCCCGCTGATAACAAATCAAACGTTTTCTGATCTTCATATGAAATGTCACTAAAGTTAATGTGGACGTTTTCCTGTCTTTCAATCTGGTTTTTAATGGATTCAATTAATGTTAAGTTTCTCAAACCTAAAAAATCCATTTTTAAAAGACCGAGATCTTCTAAATAATTCATCGCATATTGCGTCAAATACACTCCATCATGCCCTTCTTGAATAGGCACGACTTGTGTGAGCGGCTCCTCACTTAGGACAACGCCGGCTGCATGTGTTGACGTATGTCTTGGTAATCCTTCTACCTTTAAAGCGGTTTGAAACACTCTTTGCAGCTCTTCAGATTGCTGGAGCAGTGTTTTTAATTCTGAGGAGACTGTCACCGCTTCTTTCAGTGTCGTCCCTGGCTTTGATGGGATGAGCTTTGCAAGGCGGTCTGCTGCTTTTGAATCAATTCCCATCACACGTCCGACATCTCTTAAAGCTGCCTTTGCGGCAAGTGTTCCAAACGTGACAATTTGCGCCACATGCATATCCCCATATTTGTCTTTTACATATGAAATGATTTCATCTCTTCTCGTGTCAGGAAAATCGATATCTATATCTGGCATGCTGATTCGTTCAGGATTTAAAAAACGCTCAAATAAAAGCCCGTGACGGATCGGATCGACATCTGTAATAAACAGAACATACGCAACTAAAGAGCCTGCTGCTGATCCCCTGCCAGGACCTGTGACAATGCCATGATCATGAGCATACTTCATAAAATCCCACACAATGAGGAAATAATCACTGAAATTCATTTTTTGAATGATGCTCAGCTCATACTCAAGCCTTTTGATATATGTGTCATTTGAAGCAATCTGTCTTCGTTTCATGCCTTCTTGGCACACTCTTCGTAAAAATTGATCAGCTGTTGATTGATCAGGCGTCGGATAGGTTGGCAGTTTCGTCTGGCCAAGATTTAAATCGACCTCGCAGCGGTTTGCAATCTCAACCGTTCTTGCCAGCAATTCTGGATCATCACCATACCACTTCATCATTTCTTCGATCGATCTGAAATGCTTGTCTGCTTGGTCTTCCTCAATTTCTGATAGCTGCTGGCCTGCTTTAATGGCTTTTAAACATGTATATGCGGTTTTGTCCTCTTGATGGATATAGTGGACATCACCTGTTGCCACAAGCGGGATGTTCGCTCTTTTTGAGAGTTCCCTTAGCTTACGAGAAAGCTCTTCGCCCTGCTGAAACGGCTGAACGGCTAAATACACATGTTCCTCACCAAAAAGATCTTTTAAATGGCTGGCTGCATCCCTTGCTTCATCTAGCTGATCATGTTGCAGCAGCGTTTCAATATAGCCGGATACGCCTGGTGTGATGGCAATAAGGCCATGATGATAGGCTTTCAGCCATTTCTCTTTCAGGCCGGTTTTTGACTTTGATTTCAAGACACTGCTAATTTTGATCAAGTTTTGATAGCCTTCATTGTTTTTGGCAAGGAGGATCAAAGGATAAGCCTCTGTCTCTTGTTCATCTATGAAGACAGAAGCTGTTAAACCAATAATCGGTTTGATGCCATGTGTTTTACATTCCTTATAAAATTCAACCGTTCCATACATCACATGGTCATCGGTAAGAGCGAGCGCTTGATAGCCAAGTTCTTTCGCCTTTAATACGAGCTCCTTGACCTTCGCTGCACTGCTCAACAAGCTGTATCCACTGTGGACCTGAAGATGAACATAGGACATGCTTAATCCACTCCTTTCGTCTAAATTCATTCTTTCATTATAAATCGCGATGCGGTGAGAAACAAATGTTCTTTCTTTTCCGCTCGTTCATACTTGTCCAGCATTCGCCATATATTGAATAGAGTGAGGTGGGAAAAATGGATGTGAAGGAAGCCTTTATTCCAAACTTTATTAGCTGTTATTTTATCGCACTAGGGGTTATTTTGGGCGGTGCCATTATAGGCGGGGTAGGTGCATATTTATCTGGTCAGCCGCCGCTATCAATTATTTCAAGTCTTGCCAACCGCTTAAAAATTTGGGCACTTGTTGCGGCAATCGGTGGAACTTTTGATGCGGTCTATAGTTTTGAAAGAGGGATTTTCGAAGGGAACACACGTGATATTTTCAAGCAGATCTTGCTCATTATCTCTGCTATGGGCGGTGCGCAAACGGGGTATCTCCTGATTACGTGGCTCACTCAGGAGCATGTATCATCATGAGGGTGCCTGAGCTGTATAAACGTCCAGGCTGGCAGCGTTTTTTTGCTGGGATGATGTTCGGCGCAATTATCAGCTGGCTGATTTTTCTCTTTACGTATGGCACCTTTCAGGAGAAGCAGGTGACACTGCTCAGAAGCCAGCAGCACCATATGGACAGTCTGAAAGAACAAATCACACTCTATCGGGAAGATTTGCATAAATTAAATGAAGACAATAAGCAGCGTCTGCTTATTCAGAGCGTAGACGTTCACCTCGTCAACCGTGAGCAGTACAAAATCCCGGAACCAGATACCTTGAAATTCGAAGATCAGGTGAAAGAGGATATCTCAGAGGTGATCACAAAGGATATTGAAAGTGTGTATAAAACAAAAGAGCTATTAAAACGGACCGTGGAAAATAAAGAATATACGATTAGAGAAAAGGCATACCGGGCCAAAGTCACCGAACTGACCATCTATACAAAGCTTTCGCTTGAAGTGCGTATTTCCTTTGCTGAATAATAGATGATGTGGAATTTTTATGAATTTCTGCACTCAATGATCGCTTTTCACTTGTTATTTTTATACACTAAAAGAAGAACGAGATGATCATAAGAAAGAGGTGAGAACAATGGAGGTTTACAGCTATCGTCAAATGGCACGAGACAAAGCAAGCCGGATTAAAGACGGCATGTGTGCTTATGCTGAGACAGAAATGATGGCCCATTTAATTAAAAAAGAATTAAAGCATCAAAATCTCCAAGCCTATGAAGATTCAACTGACATCGGCTGCTGGTTTATCCCTGTATCCAAGTAACCCTTTTCTCAAAGCTCAAAAAAAGAGAGGGGGACTTGAAGCCCCTCTCTCACGATGATGATTTACATACTTCTTCTAAATCACGCAAAATCTCATCTGCAACTGCCCAATCATATATGGACGCACCGGCTGCAAGCGGGTGACCTCCGCCATGATATTTTTTAGCAATGGTGTTAATGACGACGCCTTTTGAGCGGAATCTCACACGAATCTGATCGTTCTCTTCCACAAAAAAGACCCATGCCTTAATCCCTGCAATATTTCCAAGTGTCCCAACAAGCTGTGAGGCTTGCTGCGCTGTTGTTTGGAACGACTCCAAAATGTCACGTTTAATAAAAACAGAAGCTACGCCATTCTCTGATAAAGAGATATGTTGAAAAATATAGCCATTTAATTTCACGACATTCAAATCTGTCTCATACAATTGATTGAAAAGGTCTGATGATGAAAACGGATATTCGATGAGTTCACCCGCATATTTGAGTGTCTTTTTCGTTGTGTTTGGGAAAAGGAAACGGCCTGTGTCTCCTACAATGCCGGCATAAATGAGTTCTGCCGCCTTTGTATTCAGCTGATATCCTTCTTCTTTCCCCTCTAAATACAGCTCATAAATCATTTCACTGACAGAGCTTGCTTCTGTATCAACCCAAAGCAAATCACCATACGGATCTTCATTCGGATGATGATCAATTTTCATCAGTTTATCGCCCATTGAATAGCGCTGATCATCAATTCTAGCTTGATTCGCAGTGTCACAGACAATGACAAGGGCACCTTTGTACACTTCATCCGGCACGTCATCTAATTCATATAAAAATGAAAGGGATGGCTCAGGGGTTCCTGTTGCATAAATATTTTTTTCTGGATAGGTGGCACGCAAGATTTCCGTAAGGCCGCACTGTGATCCATATGCGTCTGGATCAGGTCTTACATGTCTATGAATGATGATGGTGTCATATAATGATATGGTTCTAATCAGTTCTTTTTTCATAAATACTCCTTCTTATGCGATACTCTTTTTATTATTAAATCATAATCTACCCAGACAGAAAAGTGAGGAATAGACAATTTATTCTAGTAAGCAAGCCTATTTACGTTTAAAATAGGGTTGTAACCACTTACAATGGAGGCTTGGCACATGCTTGTTTTGATTGTGTTTATTATTTGTTCTGCCATGTTTTATTTATACTACAAAGCAAAGAATGTCCGTACGAACCGGCCGGTCGAAAAGAAATTCTGGTCTGCCAAATCAAGTATGGCACTTGGCTGCTTTGTCCTGCTCTTCGGTGTGAATCAATTATTTTTAAACCGCTCGTCACTCGCATTTGTCATTGGGTTTATTTTTGTTGCAGTTGGTATCGGCAGTACATGGGCCGGATATAAAGCCTATAAGCACTATCTTCCGCTCTTTTTAAAGGAAGGCGAAAAAGACCACGCATAATAGAGAAAGGGCTAAAATGAACTTGATTTTAGCCCTTTCTCTTCTTTTCAGCGTGTTAGAAAACCTTTGCAGTCTAGGAAGGACAGCTACTTTTACGGAGCGAATTTGTCATTCGTGAGCACCAGCACGCAGGACTGACAAAGAATTCGAGGGGTTTGTTTACACGCTGAAAGGGCGCATTCATGCCGCCCTTTTTTGCCATTTATCCTCTCTCCATCAGCTGCACCATTAACATCGCTTTGCCTACAATATTTGACTGATGGTAAACTTCCACTTCCAGCTTCCCAAACTTGCGCCCAACTTCTAAAATATTCGGTTTGATCTGTATCGTGGATTCCATTTGAACTGGTTTTAAGAAATAGACAGAAAGACTTTCTACAATTAGTTCGCCTTTTTTATGAGACTTTAAGAAGCGGTTGGCTGATTCGATTAAAATTTGTGTAAACACACCATACGAAATATTACCGAGTTGATTTGTCATTTGTGGTGAGACTTCATATTGGTACACCGCATCTGTTTTTGGTTTTTCTGTCTCAGTCTCCTTAAATCCTCGTGACACGACATCATCCAACTTTTCACCGACCTGCGGCTGCTTTTGAATCATTTGCAGCGCCTTCAGCACGTCCTGACGACTAATCATCCCAATCAGCTTCGCATGATCATTTACAACTGGCAGCACCTCAATACCTTCCCACACCATCATTTGTGCAGCTGAAGCGACAGATGTTTTGCCAATAACGGTCAGCGGATTTTTTGTCATCACCTTTTCAATCGGTGTAGAACGGTCATGGCCGGCAATATCCTTTGAGGTCAAAATGCCGTGAATTTTCATTTGATCGTCTGCTACCGGGAACCGGCCGTGTCCAGTTTCATAATTCTTTTCATACCATTTCTCAAGTTTGTCTTCTGGCGATAAATAGACGGTCCGTTCTATCGGCGTTAAAATATCCTCCACAAGCACAATTTCTTTTTTAATCAACTGGTCATAAATGGCCCGGTTAATGAGAGCCGCTACGGTAAATGTATCGTAGCTTGTTGATAAAATGGGCAGCTCAAGCTCATCTGCGAGCTGAATAATTTCATCATCTGTTGAGAATCCGCCCGTGACCAGCACAGCCGCTCCCGCCTCTAATGCTTGCCGGTGAGCATTGATTCGGTTTCCGACGATTAACAGGTTGCCTGCTGCTGTGTATCGCATCATCGCATCCAGTTCCATTGCACCGATGACAAATTTATTTAACGTTTTATGTAAGCCGGCTCGTCCACCAAGTACCTGACCATCAATGACATTGACGACTTCCGCATATGTCAGCTTTTCAATATTTTCTTTTTTCTTCTGTTCAATTCGAATGGTACCGACTCGTTCAATGGTGCTCACGAACCCTTTATTTTCAGCATCCTTAATAGCCCGGTAAGCCGTGCCTTCACTGACTTTCATTTCTTTCGCTATACGCCGGACAGAAATTTTCTCTCCGACATCCAATGAATCAATATACGATAAAATTTGCTCATGCTTTGTCGCCAATCCCGTTCACCCTTTTTGTTTTCAGCGTTTTCATCTATATTTCATTATAAAGGCAGGAGGCTTTTAATAGCAATTTGTCTTTTACACGAGCACGATACAGGCAAATAAAAAAGCCGGTAGAGTGCCGGCTTTTCTTTCTATTGATTATATCTCGATGGATTCTCCACTGTTTAATACGTGACCCACGCCACCATGCAAGCTGTCTGCAAACGCATGAGGATCTTGCTCAATCGGCGGGAATGTACTGTAATGAATCGGTACGACTTGTTTCGCACGAAGCCACTCTGCTGCGATTCTTGCATCGTCTGGTCCCATTGTGAAGTTATCACCTATTGGCAGGAAGGCGAGCTCAATATGATTCAGCTCCCCAATGAGTTTCATATCCGAGAAGAGAGCCGTGTCTCCAGCATGATAAATTGTTTTGCCTTCAGCAGTAAATAAAATACCGGATGGCATCCCTGTATACGTAATCGTTTTGGATTCTTCATCAATGACCGCTGAGCCATGGAACGCTTGCGTCAGCTTGACTTTACCAAATTCAAATTCACGTCCGCCACCAATAGAAAGCGGGTGTGTTTTCACCCCTTGCCAGCCTAAATAAGTGGCAAGTTCGAATGGCGCAATCACGAGTGCGTCATTGTTTTTAGCGATTTCAATCGTGTCTCCGACGTGATCTCCATGCCCGTGCGTGAGCAAAATCACATCTGCTTTCACATCTTGTGGTTTGATATCCGTGTGCTTATTTCCATTTAAAAATGGATCAATCCAAATATGGTATCCGTTTGTTTCAATGTGTACGACTGAATGTCCATGATATGTAGCTTTCATGTAAATATATCCACCTTTCGAATTTGATCTCATTTTGTCTATTCCCTCTATAAAAAGCTGAAAAACTTAGTGCCTGTGAATTACATTAAGACCACCTGTTGCTTCAATGACGGTTCCTGTAATGAGGTCTGAACGGTCATCACATAGAAATGAAATGATACGACCGATATCCTCACCTGTCCCAGACCGACCAATCGGTGTTTCATCGTCTTTTATCTGACGTGCTTCCTCTATCGTTGATTCTTTCATGTCTCCAACGATTTTGCCTGGACACACCATATTAGCGGTGATGCCGTTTTCGGCTTCTTCAATCGCAATGGTTTTCGTCAATGACGCAAGGCCCACTTTTGCCGCTCCGAAGGCTGATCTGTGCATCCAGCCTGGCGCATGGTCTGCTCCTTGGAAGCCATATGTGATAATCCGGCCAAAGCCTTGTTTTCTCATCATAGGGATCACCATTCGGAACAAATGGAACACTGCGGATAGGTTGCCTTCCATCATTTGATACCATTCGTCTTCAGAGTAATCCGCGAGTTTTTTTCGTTCAAAAATATAAGGTCCAGCATTATTGATCAAGGCGTCAATCCGCCCAAATCGCTCTGCTGCCAGCTCGACCATGTTTTTTAAATCTTCTTTGTTTGTCACATCACCTTGGACAAATTGAAGCTTTTCTTCGTATTCTTGCAGTTCTTCTTTCATCTGCCGGACAGCTTCATCATCACTTCGATAATTCACTGTCACAGAATACCCCATATTCAGTAAAGACTCGGTGACTTTCCTGCCAAGTCCTTTAGAACCCGCTGTTATTAATGCGTGTCGCACACAATCTCCTCCTAAAGCAAAGGTTGCAAGTTCATGTGTTTCTTTTGTTATCTTTACTTTACTATAAACCGGCTTCCTTCGCACTTTTGAACCCTTTAACAGTGAGGGGAAAAACGTATAGGGTGATTCATCCACTTTTTCATATCCCATGAACCATGGATATCGAGAAGTAGCGAAACAAACCGATAGCATTCTCTCACCTCATGAAGCTGGCGAGGAAGCGGGCAAATCTCTTCATAGCCCAATTGAACAGCTTGTGTAGCTTCTTTTGTCAAAAGATATTCTAGTGCAATCAAATCAAACGTAGCTGGTCCAAATACAACATATTCCGTATCAACTAGACTCGTCACTTGATCATCGTCTTCAATATATTGCGATGGGTCTAAATCAATTAAAATGAGACTGGCTGCATCAGGAGGACTTAGCTTTTCAAGCTTTTGCTGCACCTTTTCTGCATAATTCTGATATTCAGGCTGATCAGCGTAATAGTGGCTGATGAGTTTGGAAACTGCCTTTTTTAACAGCGCATGGAATTCTCTCAAATGTCTCTTTTCTCCCCCGTATACTGCACCGAAAAAGTTTGTTTGATATGAATGAAGATGCGCTAGTTTCCTCCCGTAATCCCTATAGAATTGTGCTGAACGGCCCTCAAAAGATGTTAAAGGGATTCCTTCTACTTTTTCCATGACATAAAAGTGTTTCCCCGCCTTCTTCACTTTACGAACAACTTTCGGAATATGAAAGGAATTCGTATGAGCCAGCTTTTCATTGATTTCATCAAGATGCTCCTGTACAGTACGGGCATCTACTCCATAAATCATGTTGATCCCATACACAAATTCACTTTCTTCTCTTGCAGTTTTTGGAGATTTCACTACATATTCCGTCTGATCTTGCAAGGAAATCAGCCACACATCATTAGCCCGGCCGTCGTATGGTTCTCCTAACGTTTTCACTGATACGATAGGCTGATCAAACAAAGCCTGAAGCGTTTTCTTCATGAACTGTTGTCACTCCTTATTCAGCTTGACACTGGTATGCTTTCATTTTCTCCAGTGAAGATCAATCTCCTTTTTCCCATGAAAAAAACCATCCGTATAAACGAATGGTTTTGGCGAATTACGCTAGGCAGGCTTTTGCTTTTTCTAAAGCGAGCTGAATTTGTTTAAATCCAGTTCCACCTGCACTTGTTCTTTTTTCAACAGCAACATACGGATCAAGAACAGTGTAAATATCTTGTTCAAAGAGGCCGCTTGCTTCTGTAAATGTTTCAAATGGAAGGTCACTTAAATAGATGCCTTTTTGAATGCACGTATACACAAGCTTCCCAACGATTTCGTG
This sequence comes from Bacillus sp. FSL R5-0397, assembly GCF_038593395.1. Lineage (NCBI taxonomy): Bacteria > Bacillati > Bacillota > Bacilli > Caryophanales > Bacillaceae > Bacillus > Bacillus sp. FSL R5-0397. The sequence continues at coordinate 2,570,634 of NZ_CP151992.1, forward strand.
TGCTTCACGGAATGGCATACCTTTTTTCGCAAGGTAGTCTGCCACTTCGGTCGCATTTGAGAAATCTTCTTTTGTTGCTTTTTTCATGACATCTTCGTTCACTGTCATCGTTTGAATCATGCCTGTGAAGATTTGCAGGCTACCAGCGATCGTTTTCACCGTATCAAACATGCCTTCTTTATCTTCTTGCAAGTCTTTGTTATACGTAAGCGGCAAGCCTTTCATAATCGTGAGCAGTCCCATCAGGTTGCCATATACCCTGCCTGTTTTTCCGCGGATCAATTCAGCCATATCCGGGTTTTTCTTTTGCGGCATCATGCTGCTGCCTGTTGCGTACGTGTCATCAAGCTCAATGAATTTGAATTCTTGAGAGCACCATAAAATGATTTCTTCACAAAGACGTGAGAGGTGCATCATCACAAGACTGCTATTAGACAAGAACTCTAAAATGAAATCACGATCACTCACACCATCAAGGCTGTTCTCGTAAATATGGTCAAAGCCCAGAAGCTCTGCTGTATATTCACGATCAATCGGGAATGTCGTTCCTGCTAACGCCCCGCATCCAAGTGGTGACACATTAATCCGCTTCAATGAATCTTGAAAACGCGCTTTGTCCCGCTCAAGCATCCAAAAGTAGGCGAGCATATGATGAGCAAAGGAGATAGGCTGTGCACGCTGTAAGTGCGTATATCCTGGAAAAATCGTTTCAACGTGCTGTTCAGCTTTTTCTACAAGCACTGTTTGAAAAGAAGAGATCAGCTCAATGATATGCTCTACTTGGTTATTCAAATATAAATGCATATCGGTTGCGACCTGATCATTCCGGCTTCTCGCTGTGTGCAATTTGCCGCCAAGCGGACCAATCTCATCAATGAGCATTTTTTCAAGGTTTAAATGAATGTCCTCATAATCTACTGAGAAATCGAGTTCATCCGCCTCTGCCTTTTTCATGAGCGTATTCAGTCCGTCTTTGATTGCAGCGGCCTCCTCATCGCCGATGATACCGCATTTATTCAGCATACTTGCATGGGCAAGGGAGCCGGTCAGATCTTCTTTGACTAATTGTTTGTCGAAATGAATGGATGCACCAAACTCATCGACCCATTTTTCTGGTGTTTTTTGAAATCGGCCTCCCCAAAGCTTTTTCATGCTTTAACCTGCTCCTTTTTGTTCACGATGCTGTTTACTTTTGTTGGTAAACCCCAAAGGTTAATAAATCCTACAGCTGCATCATGATCGAATTCATCTGCTTTTGTGTAAGTTGCTAGATTTTCATCATAAAGTGAATATGGTGATTTACGTCCTTCTACAATGGCATGGCCTTTAAATAGTTTCACACGTACAACACCTGTTACGTTCTTTTGCGTTTCTTGTAAGAATGCATCTAGTGCTCCTTTAAGTGGTGAGAACCATAAGCCGTTGTATATTAATTCAGCCATTTTTTGTTCCACGATTGGCTTAAAGTGTGCTACTTCTTTGACAAGCGTTAAGTCTTCAAGTTCTTTGTGTGCTTTTAACAATGTAACTGCACCTGGGCACTCATACACTTCACGAGATTTGATTCCAACAAGACGGTTTTCCACATGATCGATTCTGCCTACACCATGCTGACCAGCAACTTCATTTAAATGAAGGATCAGATCAGATAATGAATACTGGATTCCGTCAATGGCTGTTGGTTTTCCTTTTTCAAACGTGATTTCAATGATTTCAGGTGTGTCAGGTGTTTTTTCAAGTGGATTTGTCAGATCATAAGCACCTTCTGGCGGCGCTGCCCAAGGATCTTCTAAAATACCACATTCGTTACTTCTGCCCCAAAGGTTTTGGTCAATTGAATATGGGCTGTCTAAGTTAATCGGAATTGGAATACCGTGCTTTTGTGCATAGTCGATTTCTTCATCACGAGACCATTTCCATTCACGCACTGGTGCAAGAACTTCTAGGTCTGGATTCAATGCTTTGATTGATACTTCAAAACGAACTTGGTCGTTTCCTTTACCTGTACATCCGTGTGCAACGGCTACGGCATTTTCTTTCTCTGCGACTTCCACTAACTTTTTGGCAATGAGCGGACGAGATAGTGCAGACACGAGTGGATATTTCCCTTCGTACATCGTGTGTGCTTGCAGTGCAGCAAGTGCAAATTCTTCAGCAAACTCTTCTTTTGCGTCGATCATGTAAGATTGAACAGCTCCGACTTGAAGTGCTTTTTGTTGAACGAATGCTAAATCTTTTCCTTCACCTACGTCCAGGCAGCAAGCAACAACTTCGTATCCTTGCTCCTGTAACCATTTAACTGCAACAGAGGTATCAAGACCTCCGGAATATGCTAATACGACTTTTTTATTTTGTGACATGTTTGAAAAGCTCCTCTCGCTTGTTTTGATTCTGTGAATGTTTTTTGCATAAAAATAAGTTTTAATTTATAAACATGCATTTAGTATGTATACACTGTAACAAGGAAAAATTGTTTTTTCAACCCCTTTATGAAAAAAACTCTGCCAAATTTTCTTGGCAGAGTCATTTTGAGCTATTTTTGATCTTTTTCAAGCTCTCGCAAGACATGAGGAAGCTCTGGAATAATGAGTTTGGTCATGGCTAACCGAACTGCTCCGGTAGAGCCTGGTGTGGCAAAAACGGCTTTTTGGTTAATCACCCCTGCCGTCGCTCTAGATAAGATAGCGGCTGATCCAATATCTTCTGTATAGCTCAGCATGCGAAAAATTTCTCCAAAGCCCGGCAGCTCTTTTGAGAAAAGAGGTGTAATGGATTCAATCGTGACGTCCCTTGCTGCAATACCAGTTCCCCCGTTTAACAAGACGGCATCAATCTTCGCTTCACTTGTTCCTTCTAAAACGGCGTCTTGAATCGCTCCAATGTGATCTTTCACAATATCGTATGCAAGAATAAGGTGCCCTTGTTCTTTGAGCAAATCAATCATCAGACGGCCGCTTTTATCTGTTTCTTTTGTCCTTGTATCACTGACGGTAATGACTTTTACATGAAGCCTCGTTTTCGCTTCGCGTTTATGTTCTTCGACGCTCATATCTTCACACCGCTCCTTTCATATTGCCTCACATTATAGCATGGTGATTTCAATAGAAAAAAGCCCTTTTCCGCTGAGGAAAAGAGCTTCAAAAGGATATTACGCTAAACGCATAACGTCTCTTGCAATCATAACTTCTTCGTTCGTTGGAATCACGATGACTTTTACAGGAGAGTGAGGGTAGCTGATGAATGCTTCTTCGCCTCTCATGTTGTTAAGAGATGGATCCCAATATACGCCCATGAATTCTAGACCACGAAGTACACGTGCTCTCACTTCTGAGCTGTTTTCACCGATTCCAGCTGTGAAGATGATGGCATCTACACCATTCATTCTCGCTGCATAAGAACCGATGTATTTATGAATACGGCTTGCAAAAATATCTAGTGCTACTTCAGCACGGTCGTTTCCTTCTTCTGTCGCTTCTTCGATATCACGAAGATCACTTGAAAGACCAGACACACCTAAAAGACCACTCTTCTTATTCAAAGTAGAAAGTACTTCTTCAGCTGTATGTCCTGTTTTCTCCATAATAAATGGAATAAGGGCAGGGTCAATGTTACCTGAACGTGTTCCCATTGCAACACCCGCAAGTGGTGTGAAGCCCATTGACGTATCGATTGATTTTCCGCCTTCAACTGCTGCGATACTTGCACCATTTCCAAGGTGGCAAGAAATCAAACGAAGCTCTTCAAGAGGACGGCCTAATAGCTCTGCTGCACGCTCTGTTACGAACTTATGGCTTGTCCCGTGGAATCCGTATTTACGAATACCAAAGTTTTTGTAGTAGTCATACGGAAGGCTGTATAGGTAAGACTGCTCTGGCATTGTTTGGTGGAACGCTGTATCGAACACAGCAATCGCTGGTACGTCAGGCAGAATTTGTTTGAATGCTTTGATTCCTACAACGTTTGCAGGGTTGTGAAGTGGTGCAAGCTCTGAAAGCTGATCAATGTCTTTGATGACTTCATCTGTTAAAACAACAGAATCGCTGAATTTTTCTCCGCCGTGAACGACGCGGTGTCCTACGCCATCAATTTCATTAAAGTCTTTGATGATGTTAAATTCAATTAGTTTTTCAAGCAGCATTTTAACCGCTACTGCATGATCTGGAATATCTGTGACTTCTGTTTTCTTTTCTCCATCTACAGAAATCGTGAAGATACTGTTGTCCATTCCGATTCTTTCAACAAGACCTTTTGTTAAAACGGTTTCTTCTGGCATGTCGAACAATTGGAATTTAAGAGATGAGCTTCCTGCGTTGATTGCAATAATTTTGGACATTACTGTCGCTCCTTTTACTCAGTTGTTATATAAGGTTTCACGTTTTTTCGGTGCTATATTCAACCTGTTTGAACGGGTCTTTTATAGTTTAACGATAAGTCCGAAAAATATCTGACTTTTTCATTTAAACATTGAAAACTTTGCATTTCAAGTACACCTTCGAACTGTTACCGCTTACATCAATAAGTCGTTATTTTCTGAATAATAAAATAGCCAGACATCACTCTGGCTATTCTTTCGTTTCTTTTTCTTCTAAAAACCATTGGTCTAATTTTCTCATGACGCCAACCATTGCTTCTTTCTGTGAGAAAGATGGCAGATTGGCAAATAGCATACGTTTCGGTGCTTCGAGCCCCTCTTTTTTCTTTTGCATCACAAATAAGCTTTTGGCATGCTTTTTGTCTTTGAACATAGAGACTGGCAGCTGAATTAACGCATTCATATATGCATGTTCTTTGATGAAATCCTTTAATTGTACGCTTTCTTTTCCTTCAAACAAATCATTTGGAATGATGAAGAATAAAAAGCCGCCTTCTTTCGTGTAACGAAGACTTTGTTCAATGAATAAATAATGCGCAAAGGAATGACCTTCTTTTGCCTTTAATTCATAGTCTTTAGCGCGCTCATCGTTTGGATAAAACCCGACAGGAAGACTACATACAGCAACATCTGCTGGTGAGATAAGAAGCGGCTCTAAGCTGTCCTGGTGGAAAAGCTCTACTTCTTTTTCTTCTAAGTTCGCTTGTGCCCACGCAATTTTAATGAGCACGTCATCAATTTCAGAGGCAAAACCGCGTGTTGTTTCTGCTGTTACATTGTTGAGGACCGCAAGCAGTAAATTCCCTGTTCCCGCTGCTGGATCAAAGACAACCAGCTCTTTTTGTCCTTCTAAAAATTTATTGACCAAATAGCTGACAAACAGACCAATTGTATCAGGTGTCATCTGCCGGTTTGGATGTGAAATATCCTTTTGTCCTTTTAATACGGCGAGCTGAAACGCTTTACGAATCTGCTCATGATCATAAGAGGCGAAATCTGCTTTCTCTATTAAATCTTTTAGTAAACCGTTTCGATCATTTGCCTGGAAAAAGGCTTCTCCTGCTTCTGCCAATGCTTCAATATAGGAAATGTTCTGTTCCTTTTTTAAACGAATTGAAGCTGTATCGAGCAGCTCAAAAATCGTACTCACTTGATCTTTCTGCAATGCTTTTCTCTCCTCGCTTTGTTAAAAGCTATATGTTCTCATTGAAAAGAGCCCCAGTATGAAGCCGGAGCTCTTGTCGATGGTGCTTTTATAACAGTGATTTCGCAGCCTCAATGGCTTTTTCATAATTTGGATGATTGGTTGCTTCGCTTACGTACTCAGTGTAAACCACTTTTCCGCTTGGGTCTAATACGAAGACCGCACGCGCCAATAAACGCAATTCTTTCATATATAAACCAAACGCTTCACCAAATGACATATCTCTATGATCAGATAATGTTTCAACATTTTCAATTCCGTTTGCTCCGCACCAGCGTGCTTGTGCAAATGGTAGGTCTGCACTAATGGTATAGATATTGACCGGACCTAAACCGGCTGCCTCTTCATTGAAACGTCTTGTTTGTGCGTCACACACACCTGTATCAATAGAAGGAATCACTGAGATAATCGTCACTTTTCCTGTTAAATCAGAAAGTGAAACTTCCCCTAGTGAGTTCGTTAATACCGTGAAATCTGGAGCCTGCTCGCCTACTTTCACTTCATTTCCTACAAGCGTTACTGGGCTCCCTTTAAATGTGATCGATGCCAAAACAATTCCTCCCTTATCAAATGTATGGTTCTATCATAGTAGAGAAAGCAAAAAACTGCAAAGCCTAATCGTCCATTTTGAAAAAAAAGTTAACTGCAGGGCAGCTAACTTTTTAAAGGTCTATGTCATCTAGTTTTCGTTCTTTGTGACGATGATGCTCCCGTTCATCCTTCTTAAACATGTGCTGAAGACGTTCAATTGCTTGAGGAGCAGAATCCAATATTTTATCGAGCAGATGTGTGTGTTCATCCAAATGAAGCATTCTTACGCCATTTGTTCCCACAATTAAAAAGGCGATTGGTGTAATCGATACTCCCCCACCACTTCCGCCTCCAAATGGGAGTCTCGGTTCTTTTCGTTCTTGTTCATCAGACCGTTTTTCTTTCTTTTGGTTACCGTTGAATTCACTGCCGCCGGCTGCAAATCCAAAACCAACCTTTGACACAGTGAGAATGACACTGCCGTCAGGGGTTTCGACTGGATCGCCGATGATCGTGTTCACATCAATCATTTCTTTTAAGTTTTCCATCGCTGTCTTCATCAGACCTTGGATTGGATGATCTGCCATTTTCGGGTTCCTCCTTAAACAGATGATTCATTCTTCGTTGCTTGAAGAGAGGCATTTTTTCTCGCCTTTCTCCCTTTTAACCAATGGACAAGTAATCGAATGGCTGCAAGCATAGCATGTCCAATCCGAAAATAAGCTATACATGCAAAGTGTGTCTGTGATACTTTGTGCTGAAAAGCGGGAATCACTTCATAGACGGGTTTGTGCTTAAAGGTGAGGTGCTCCTGCATAAAGGCAAGAAGTGCTCCTTTGACTGACCACACACCACCGGCTGCTACACCTGTTAAAGCTGCGTCATGAAAACCAATCCATGTGGACCAGTGAAATGAGACGATTTTTATATGAATGAAAAACGTTCGCATGATCCGGTTTAGATCGACAATTTCTTTTGTAATACGCTCCATTTGATGAAGGATTTCCTTCACATCACGTTTTCCCACTTTTTTATGCATGGTTTCTTTTTCTTGATTAGGCGTTTTGGTGCTGGCCATTTTCTTTTCACGAATATCAATCGTTTGATCTTCCGTATTCACTTTCACCATCGGAATGTCTTTCTTCAGTCTGACGATTCCATATAAGGTGATGATCTTCACCGCAATATGGTCATTGTCATTTGCATGTGAATAGTCCAGTGAAATGGTCACTTTCATAAAGATCAATAAGATCACAAGGAACAAAAAAGCTGCGATCCAAACGTACAGCACTGTGCTCACTTCCTCCATAACAAATGATGCTTCCTCTACGATTATGGCTCTCCTTCTGGATTTTATACCCAATCACCAAAAAAAAGAGTTTGACCGGTACCCGGCCAAACTCTCTTTGATTATGCGTTTGATTCTGTTTTTTCATATAAATGTTCATGAACAACCACTGTATCTGCAAAGTAGTCATGAACCCCTTGCTTTTTCGGCGTGAACCCAACCACAGCATAGAGAACAAAAAGCGTATTAATATATCGCCCCACAATTTCTCTAAAGAAAATGACATCCCATGACAGCTTCTTCTCCGGCTGAAGTGAGACGACTTTGATTCCAAACACCATCTTTCCAAGTGTTTGTTGGAAAACCTTCGTCATGATCGCAAAATAAAGCAGAAAGACAATTGTGGTTGTGACGGAAAATGGGGAAAACCAGCCTCCCCCTTTTGACCAGCCAAAGAGACTAAAGATTGGAGAAACCGTCAAATGGTTAACACCCCATACGACGAGCCAATCTAGGATAAATGCCCAAAATCTAATCCAGAAACCTGCAAAAGCCTGCGCTTCAATTGAAGTGCGCTTCGCAAGAGTCGGCCTTGATTCTCCCTCTTGGCTGCGACTTTCCGTTACTTCATCGAATGTAGAATCCATCTATGATCCCTCCTTTATTTTGAATAGAGATACATCGGTTTAGACCCATTTGAGCCAGCCAGTGTTTCTTTTAAGTTCAGAAAATCAATTTCGCTTTTAAAGAGCTTGCTTGCACTCATATTGAAGAGAGAGTTCCAGCCGAAGCTTTGAGAATAGCTGATCACTGTCGCTCCTTTTAACCCTTTTTCATTTTTCTTCATTGCTTTTAGAGCATCTTCATAGTACCCAAGCTCATCCACTAATCCGTTCGATTTCGCCTGTGTTCCGTCATAGATTCGGCCGTCAGCAATTTTCTTGACGTCCTGCTTAGACATGCCACGTCCTTCTGAGATGACTTTCACAAAGCCTTCATAAGAGTTGTCAACCATGCTTTGCATGATATCTCGCTCATCTTTTGTCATATCACGATTTGGGGACATGATGTCTTTGAATTTTCCACTTTTAATGGTTTCATATTTGATGCCTAAATTATCTGCCAGCTTTGCATAATTCAAACTTTGCATGATGACCCCGAGAGACCCTGTTAACGTTTCAGGTGAAGCAAAGATTTTTTTCGCTGGAGTGGATACATAATAGCCACCAGAAGCCGCCATTGAACCCATAGAAACATAAATTGGCTTCTTCGCTTTCTTTACTTCTTCTAATTTTTTATGTATTTCAGCACTTTCATAGACACCGCCGCCAGGAGAGTTGACGCGCAGCAAGACACCTTTCACAGACGCATCGTCTTTTGCTTTATCTAATTCCTTTAAGAACGCACGATGATCATATGCTTCCCCGCCTAGAAGGCTGGATGCACCGCCGTTATCTTGAATCGTGCCATTAATCTCAAGTACAGCAATTTTACTCGCACCGCTGCCATCTTCTAGTACCTTTTCTTCGATTTCGTCCCCGAATTGATAGCTCATCTTATTATCATTGAAGCTTTCATACAAGGCCGTCGTGATACTAATCACAATCGAAAAGCCGAAAACACCAAGTGCAATGATTAAGGCTACCCATCTTTTCGCATTCATTTCTTTCTCCTCCTTTTTGTCTCACTTCGTTCATACGAATACACACATGAAATGTTTCACAGGAACTGTGGTTTTTTTACATTTCATTTCAACATATGATAGCACCGATGTGAAATGACGATCAACTTTACATCTTCTATCATTTGCTCATCATGACGAAAAATTGGTTATTTTATCCTCTTCCTATATCTAATAGCTCAGACCATCTTCACAACGAAACGCCCAGACCTCTCTTTCTGCCAAAATGAGCTATTAAATTATGCTCAAAGTCAGCGTTGTCTAATCACTTACAATGACTCATTTCTTAAATGGAAGCCTCTATCGATGAAGCGTCTTTCTAATATTTTTACTTTCATATGAAAAAAGTGTAAAATGTGAGCAAGGGTTTTCTATGTAAGCCCTTTACTACTCGAAATCTATTTTTGACAACAAAGGGGAGAACGTCAATGACAGACAATCGTCGCAATGTATTTTTCTTTTACAAAAAAGATCATGAATTGGATGGACACATTTCTTCTCTGGAGAAGCTCGCTACCGATCAAGGCTTTCACGTCGTAAAGCGTGCAGAAGATGCCCATATCATTGCTTCAATTGGTGGAGATGGTACATTTCTTCAAGCGGTTCGCAAAACGAACTTCCGGGATGACTGCTTGTATGTAGGGGTATCAAAAACAGAGAATTCGCACCTATACTGCGATTTTTCGTTAGAACATTTTGATAAAATGATTGATGCCATGAACACTGAACAGATTGAAGTGAGAAAATATCCGATCATCGATGTAAGCGTTGACAGTACAAACCAGTTCCATTGCTTAAACGAACTGTCGATCCGCTCTAGCATCATTAAAACATTTGTCATCGATGTGTATATAGATGATTTCCATTTTGAAACCTTTAGAGGCGACGGGATGATTATTTCCACTCCAACCGGTTCAACGGCCTACAATAAATCTGTCAACGGCGCCGTGGTGGATCCGATGCTTCCGTGTATGCAAGTAACCGAGCTGGCATCGCTGAATAACAACTCATACCGTACACTTGGAGCTCCTTTCATTTTAAGCAGTGACCGCAAGCTGACACTAAAGGTTGTTCAGGACGGTAACGACCATCCGATTATCGGTCTTGATAACGAAGCGCTAGGTACAAAACATGTCAAACAAATTGATATTGGCCTTTCTGGTAAAGTGATCAAAACGGTCAAATTAAAAGATAACTCCTATTGGGAAAAAGTAAAACGCAGATTCCTTTAATCAAAAAGCTCCTTTAAGGGGCTTTTGTTTTCTTTTCAGCGTGATAGAAAACCTTTGAAGTCTAGGAAGAGTGAGCACCGGAACGGAGCGAATTTGACATTCGTGAGTACCGGAGCGCAAATCTGACACCGAATGCGAGGGTTTGTCTACACGCTGAAAGCTCCTTTACGGGGCTTTTTTCATGCCTTTTCATTCAAGGTCATGGTGTCTTTGAAAAGATATGGTATGATGTCACAAGTATACATGTACGAAAAGGAGAACACGATGCCATTACAACATTTTGATCAATATCCATTAAGCGATGAATTGAAACAAGCGCTAGAAGCGCTTCATTTCAATACACCTACACCCGTCCAGCACGAGACATTATCCGTTGCTTTTTCAAAGCAGGACCTCATTGTCAAATCTCAGACAGGCAGTGGCAAAACAGCAGCCTACGGTCTGCCAATTTGTGAAATGGTGGATTGGGCTGAGAATAAACCTCAAGCCCTCATCCTCGTCCCAACAAGAGAACTTGCCATGCAGGTCAAACAGGATCTGACCAGCCTCGGACGATTTAAACGAATCAAAGCGGCCGCCATTTATGGAAAAGCTCCATTTCAAGCACAAAAAATAGAGCTTGCACAAAAGAACCACATTGTGTGCGGAACGCCAGGACGAATATTGGATCACCTTGAAAAAGGGACACTTTCTTTAGACAATCTGTCATTTTTCGTGTTAGATGAAGCAGACGAAATGCTGAACATGGGATTTATTGATCAAGTCTCTTCTATTATTCAGCATCTGCCGCCAAAGCGGATGTCGATGTTATTTTCAGCGACGATGTCTGATGAAATGAAGGATTTGAGTGAGCAGTTTTTACAATCGCCAAAAGTGATAGAGGTTGCTGGGGAGGAAACGACGAAGCAGCATATCACCCACACCTTGATTGAAACCGAGGAAGAAGGCAAGTTTTCATTACTTCAACGAACGATTGTCATTGAAAATCCAGATAGCTGTATCATTTTTTGCAATACGCAGGAGCGAGTGAATGAGCTGACGATGAAGCTGGATGAGTGGGATGTTCCTTGTGATAAGATTCATGGCGGGATGAGGCAGGAAGACCGCTTTGCTGTCATGGATGAATTCAAAAACGGGGAATTCCGTTATTTGATCGCAACCGATATAGCAGCCCGAGGAATTGATGTCAGTGATATGACACATGTCATTCATTACGACCTACCTTATGAAAAAGAACGCTATATTCATCGGACCGGAAGAACTGGCAGAGCGGGTAAAAGCGGGAAAACGATTGCGTTTATGACAAGGCACGGACAGCAGCTCATTGAAGAATTAAAGCAGGAAGCTGGCATTCATTTTCAGACTCAGCCTTATCCTACAAAAGAAGACGCAGAACAGCATGTAGAAAGCTTTGAAGAAAAGATTGAAACGCCGATTCAAAAGGAAAATAAACAAGCTGGCGTTGAAAAGGATATTATGAAGCTTTATTTTAACGGCGGGAAGAAAAAGAAGCTGCGGGCTGTTGATTTCGTTGGGACCATTGCCAAAATAGAAGGCGTTGCCTTTGATGACATTGGGATTATTACCATTCAAGATACGAAAACATACGTCGATATTTTAAACGGCAAAGGCCCTCTTGTGCTAAATGCCATGCGCCACACAACGATTAAAGGCAAGCAGTTAAAAGTACATGAAGCACGTGCATAAAAAGTGAAGGCTAAGCGCCTTTACTTTTTTTATTTAAAATAAAATAAGCTTACAACCCTTGAACCATCAGCCTTCCCCGCATCCAACATGACAAATGTCATATTGAATACATGATGGGTGCTACTATGAGCATGACACCTTTCCTTCTATACTTTGAAGTAGAAAGAAACGGAAAGGACTTGAACGTTCATGACGACTTCAACAAACACACAGCAGCAAGCCACTTTAAGAAAACAAGTTGGCCAATTCTCTGGTGCTAATTCGAAAAAAAGTATCATTCAACTCTTTAATACATTCATTCCATTTTTGGGGCTTTGGTTTCTTGCCTATTATAGCCTGAACATCTCCTACCTTTTAACCCTCTTCTTTGCGGTGATTGCAGCTGGTTTTTTAGTACGTGTCTTTATTATTTTTCACGACTGCTGCCATCAATCCTTTTTTAAACAGAAGCCGCTGAATCACCTGTTCGGTTTTGTAACGGGCGTGCTCACCCTTTTCCCTTATCTTCAATGGCAAAGAGATCATTCAATTCACCATGCCACAAGCAGTAATCTAGACAAACGAGGTACTGGCGACATTTGGCTCCTGACAGTCAAAGAATATCAAGAAGCATCAGCTTGGACGAAGTTTCGCTACAGATTTTACCGTAATCCTTTTGTGATGTTTATTTTAGGACCGATCTTTGTTTTTCTCTTAAAAAACCGTTTCAACGTCAAAAATGCTCGTAAAAAAGAGCGCTGGAACACGTATTTCACAAACGTGAGCATCATTGCACTAGCAGCTGCAACGTGTCTTCTTTTTGGCTGGCAGGAGTTCCTGCTTGTCCAAGGTCCAATCTTCCTGATCTCAGGATCAATCGGCGTATGGCTGTTTTATGTGCAGCATACATTTGAAGATTCTTACTTTGAAGCAGATGAACATTGGAATTATGTGCAGGCAGCTGTAGAAGGCAGTTCTTTTTACAAATTGCCAAAGCTGCTTCAATGGTTAACAGGCAATATCGGCTATCACCATGTTCATCATTTAAGTCCGAGGGTACCGAATTATCACTTGGAGCATGCACATGATCATAGTGAGCCGCTTCAAAATGTTCCAACCATCACTTTAAAAACAAGTATCGAATCAATGAAATTTAGACTTTGGGATGAAGAAACGAAAGCATTCGTTACCTTTAAAGAAGCACGGCAATCTAAGAAGATGCCCGCACCTGTCATTAAAGGAGACATTCTGAAGAAGAATGCATAATTGGCGCAAGCTCTTTCTTACTCTAGAAGGAGCTTGTTGCCATTTACAGGATGCAACCGTAAGTTGAATTTGATAAAGTAAGGAAAGAACGAAAACGGAAAAGGTGGCACACGGATGAAAAAACAGTTTAAAATTCAAAAATTGCATGGGATTTCCCCCTATATATGGGCCATTTTTTTCATCCTGCCCTTCTATTTTATTTTAAAGACGCCTACGACTTTAGGTATTGTCATTGGCATTATTTTGAACGTGGTTTTTTTCGGAGTGTATCGTTTTGCCTTTGTCGCAAAAGGCTGGTCTTTATATGTCTTCGGTCTTTTATTGATTGCGATTTCTACAGGCTATGTGATGCTCTACAGCTACATTTATTTTGCTTTTTGTATCGCCTATTTCAATGGGCACATTAAAAGAAAAGTCCCTTTTTATATCTTATACTATATTCATCTAGGGAGCGCCGCCGTAGCAGTGAACTTTAGCTTGATTTTAAAAAAGGGATGGTTTCTCACACAAATTCCTTTTGTTGTGATCACACTTATTAGTGCCATTTTGCTCCCTCTCAGCATTCGAAGCCGAAAAGAACGTGAACGCCTTGAAGAGAAATTAGAATATGCCAATGAACGGATCGCCGATCTTGTCAAACTTGAAGAAAGACAGCGCATTGCTCGTGATCTGCATGATACACTTGGACAAAAACTCTCTCTTATCGGTTTAAAAAGTGACCTTGCCCGTAAACTCGTGTATAAAGACCCTGAACAGGCACGCGCCGAACTAAAAAGCGTCCAACAGACAGCTAGAACGTCTCTAAATGAAGTGCGAAAAATTGTTTCTTCCATGAAAGGCATTCGGATCAAAGATGAGATATTGAACATCAAGCAAATCCTTGAAGCCGCCGATATTGACATGATTTATGATGAAAAGGAAGCGCCGAAACACATCTCTCTTCTGAACGAAAACATTGTGAGCATGTGCATCAAAGAAGCCGTAACGAATGTCGTCAAACATAGCGATGCCACTGTCTGTCAAATCACCATTCATCAAAAGTCAAAGGAAGTTGTCATTACAGTTGAGGATAACGGCACATTTAAAGGCGGTGATCCATCCTCTCAAACAAAGGGACATGGCCTTTTAGGGATTAGAGAAAGATTGGAATTTGCAAATGGACGCCTGCACATTGAAACAAAAGACGGGACGAAGCTGATCATGAGTATTCCAAATGATTCAGCAGCGAAAGATAAGGAGGAAATAAAATGATTAACATCTTTATCGCAGAGGATCAGCAAATGCTGCTTGGTGCTCTTGGGTCGCTTCTCGATTTAGAAGACGATATGACGGTTGTTGGAAAAGGGACAAACGGCCAGGACGCCATTGATTTTGCTCAAAAACATCCGGTCGATATTTGTTTAATGGATATTGAAATGCCCGGGAAATCTGGGCTCGACGCCGCTGAAGAACTCAAAAAATCTGATGTGAAGATCATCATCTTAACAACCTTTGCCCGTTCTGGCTATTTTCAAAGAGCACTGAAAGCTGGCGTTAGCGGCTACATGCTGAAAGACAGCCCAAGCGAGGATTTGGCAAGTGCCATCCGCAGCGTGATGAAAGGGAAAAAGGTGTACGCCCCTGAATTAATGGAAGACTTGTATAGCGACGAAAATCCTTTAACTGAACGAGAAAAGTCGGTTCTAGAACTCGTCGCAGACGGAAAAAACACAAAAGAAATCGCAAAGGAACTCAGCATTAAAAGCGGCACTGTCCGAAACTACATATCCGTTATTTTAGATAAACTAGAAGTCAAAAACCGAATTGAAGCCATCACTCGTTCCAAAGAAAAAGGCTGGTTTAAATAAGAAAAAAGATCAGGTCATACACTGCCTTGATCTTTTTTTCTTTTTATTAGAATTCCTCTATCCACTGCTAAAATATCATTGACAACAAACCTCACTTCTATGGTATGATATCTGAGTGATAATAATTATCATTATCACTCATACAACCAAATACACGGCTGATGTGCCGATTTCAAAGGAGTTTACATTCATGAAGAAAATATTGTTCCCTCTGATGCTCATCTTCGTACTTGCGTTGAGCGCATGTGGCAATAGCAGCAACTCTTCCTCAAATAAAGGAAAAAATCAATCAACGTCATCAGACACGATTACATATCAATCTGAAAATGGACCTGTGAAGCTGCCAGCAAATCCAAAACGTGTTGTTGTTCTCGCCTCTTATACAGGAAATGTCTTGTCACTTGGTGTGAACCTTGTGGGCGTTGACTCTTGGTCAAAAAAGAATCCACGTTTCAAAAAGAAATTAAAAAATGTGGAAGAAGTATCCGATGAAAATGTAGAAAAAATCATGAAGCTAAAGCCTGATGTCATCATCGGTTTAAGCGGTGCAAAAAATGTAGAAAAACTGAAAAAAATCGCCCCTACCGTTTTATTCACGTATAACAAAGTCGATTACCTTCAGCAGCATATTGAAATTGGAAAAGTCTTAAACAAAGAAAAAGAAGCAAAAGCATGGGTCAAGGATTTCAAACAGCGTGCAGCTGAAGCTGGCAAAGAAATCAAAGCAAAAATCGGTGAAGATGCAACCGTATCTGTCTTTGAAAGCGGCACAAAAGATCTTTACGTCTTTGGAGATGCGTGGGGACGCGGAACAGAAATCCTCTACCAAGCAATGAAACTAAAAATGCCGGAAAAAGTAAAAGAAAAAGCATTAAAAGCTGGCTATTATGCGGTATCACAAGAGGTCATCCCTGAATTTGCCGGAGACTATATGATCATTAGCAAAAACAGCGAGATGGACAATTCCTATCAAAACAGTGAAATCTATAAGTCCATTCCTGCTGTGAAAAAACATCGTGTGTATGAAGCAAATGCGGAAGAGTTTTACTTTAATGACCCACTCACACTTGAATATCAATTATCATTCTTTAAAAAGCACTTTTTAGGTAAATAAACCGAAGCAAGGGATCTCTTCCCTTGCTTTTTTGCTGTCTGCTTCTAGCGGGAGTGCCTGTTTTCCGCTACAATGATGTACAAGTAATTCAAAAAGTGTGGTGCTCGTTTTGTTTAAAATTTTGCTGATTGAGGATGATACAACCCTCTTCCAAGAAATCAAAGAACGTTTAGTCAACTGGTCTTATGATGTGTATGGGATCAACAATTTTCAACAGGTCATGCAGGAGTTCACTTCCATCCAGCCTGATTTAGTCATTATTGATATTCAGCTGCCAAAGTACGATGGCTTTCATTGGTGCCGGATGATTCGGCATCATTCTAATGTGCCCATCATCTTTCTTTCCTCTCGTGATCATCCTGCTGATATGGTCATGTCGATGCAGCTTGGAGCTGATGATTTTGTACAAAAGCCCTTTCACTTTGACGTTCTCATCGCCAAAGTAAGTGCTGTTCTTCGCCGAGTCCATGATTATAATGCGGAACCAGCCAACTTAAAAGTTTGGTGCGGCGCTACCCTTGATCTCGAAAATAATACAGTGACAAATGAAAACGGTGAGGTTGAATTAACAAAAAATGAGTTTTTTATTCTCAAAGAATTGATTCAACATAAAAACCATATCGTCAAAAGGGAATCTCTCATCCAAGCTTTATGGGACGATGAACGATTCGTGAGTGACAATACACTCACTGTAAACGTCAACCGCCTTAGAAAAAAACTAGACGAAATCTCCCTTGGCGCCTTCATTGAAACAAAGGTGGGTCAAGGTTATCTTGCAAAGGAAAAGGATGATCAATGATGCTGCAAGCATTTCTAAAAGAACGACGAAGCTGGATCTTGTTCTTTCTTAGTTTGCAGCTTCTCATTCTCTTTGTTGCATATTTGGATACAACGATTCCACTCGCTTCTCTTTTTTATATCGTGCTTTTGTCTACATTACTCTTCATTGTTTTTCTTTTTTTTCGTTACCGGAAAGAAACTGCTTATTACATGCAACTGAAAGAATGGGATGAAAACATAGACCATCAAATACGTCTCAAACCCTCTTCCCCCTTTGAACAAATTGTACAGGAGGCAACGTCAGAGCAAATTGACCGATACCGCCAGATGACGGCTAAGCAAAAGACTGCGCTGGAAGAAGAAAAAGATGAACTGCTCTCATGGATACACGAGGTGAAAACGCCGCTCACGGCGATGCACTTAATGATTGACCGCATAACAGAACAGCCGCTCAAATCAAATATGACATATGAATGGCTTAGAATACATTTACTCCTTGATGCACAGCTACATCAAAGCAGGGTCCAACATATTGAAAATGATTTATTTATTGAAAAACTGGATCTCCAAAACATGCTAACGAAAGAAATCAAAGCGCTCCAATCGTGGTGTATGCAAAAAGGAATTGGCTTTGACCTTTTATTAGAAGAGCGAGATGTATTAAGTGATACAAAATGGTTATCCTTTATGATCAGACAAGTGCTGACAAACGCCGTCAAGTACAGCCAATCATCTGACATTATCATCGAAAGCAAACAAATGAACGAACAAGTGGTGCTCACCATCACAGATCAAGGCAGAGGAATTGACCCAAGAGACGTGTCCCGTATTTTTGAAAAAGGCTTTACCTCCACAAGACATCACAATGACACGGCCTCCACAGGCATGGGGCTCTATTTAACAAAAAAGGGAGCTGATGCTCTTCATATCACGATCGAGGTCAACTCCACATTAGATCAAGGGACAACTTTCACCTTTATCTTTCCGAAAAAGAATGATTTTGTTCATATTGCGAGCATGTGAACATGCAGTTCAAGAAACCCAATTTCTTCATCCAACGATGCATTGAAGAGATTGGGTTATTTTATACAGCCATATCACGCTACTTCACGGCACATTTCTCCTAGCTGTTTCCTTCTATAAATACTCATTAGCAGCCCGACTGACATCATTTCTAGAAGAATATGAGATCCCCCATAGCTCATAAAAGGCATGGAAACTCCTGATATAGGCAATAATCCAAAGTTTGTGAAAATACTTAAGATAAATTTTGCTGCAAATGTGGTTGCCAAACCAATCATTAACATCTTGCCATAAGCAGATTGAACTCGTTTCGCTGTATGAACTACTCTATAAATCAAAGTCACAAACAAAATAAAAACGGCCAATCCTGCGAACCATCCGAATGAATAAATGATATACGTCAACATCCAATCAGTGTGAACATCATACAATGCGTACGGGTTTATCTGAAAACCATTTGAGCTAAATTCATGAAGTGAGTATTGGTAAAAGTGGGACATACCAGCTTGATAAAGAGAAAATAATTGAACAATGAGATAGACAATACCTGCTGCTGTAAACGGAATAAGCTGTCTCATTCTTGCATGAGATACATACATCATCGTTATGCATATGACCATAAAGGTGATGGTTGCAGAAAGAGATCCGACTATATGTAATAAAATAATAGGTAAAGTGACAATCGCTAATCCTAACCAAGACTTGAAACCATTCTTCCAGTTCCAAGATTGGTAAATGCCCGCTAACGAAATAATCATCAGAAATGGAAAAATTTCAGTCAGATTGATCGATCCATTATTTAAGCTTAAAAAAAGAATACCGTTCACTCTTGTTCCAATCATCATTGTAAGAATCAGCATTCCAATCGTTCCTATGTATAAATGCCATGAATAGGGTAAAAAGCGCCGATAATCAAAAGCAAACAGCCCAAGCATCAACGCAAGACCAAATACATAGTAAATGAGACTTTTATAAAAGATATTCGTGTCTTGAAAATGAAGTAAATGAGAATGAAACTGAAAATAATACATCACAAACAGCCCAAATGAACAAGTAGCTAATACAAGAAGTATCGTTTTAAAGTCCACTTGAGTTTTGTGTGTTTCATGGAGCTGCATTCCGAGTATGGCTGCATCTCCAATTTGATTGAGCGCTTGATCTATCGCCTCTTCTTCTGACATGCCCGCACTGACCGCTTCCTCTTTCAGTGTGTATAAATGATCACGAAGCTCAAGCTTTATACTTGCATGTACGTCTTTATTTTTGATTCGTTTACACACATTTTTGATATATTGTTCAAATTTTTTCTCTAGTCCCATACGACTTTCTCCCCATTCAAAACGCCATCTACTGCATCTTTGAAGACATTCCATTCTTCCTTCTTTTCTTTCATAAACGCTTTGCCCTGTTCATTAATCTTGTAATACTTTCTTTTTCGATTGCCATTCCCTTCGCCCCAGTAAGACACAATGAATCCTTTCCCCTCCAAAGTGTGCAAAATAGGATATATCGTCCCCTCTTTAAAGCTAAAAATTCCTTCGGATTTCGACTCCAATTGCTTAATCATTTCATATCCATACATTGGTTTTTCACTTAACAAGCTTAAAATAAGGGTAGCAGTACTCCCCTTTAGAAGCTCTTTACTCACTTTCATCCATCGTCACCTCTAATACATAGATTTACTATGCATATATTTGATATGCATATCTTACATGAAATCACATACTCTGTAAAGGTTCATCAGAAAAAAACAAGAAATTTGATACATCATAGCGAAAAACAGATAAAATAATTGAATATCCATCTGAATTCTACATAAGGCTTTGACATATAAAACAAGCATGTGACAACAATGTCACATGCACGTCTGTTTTGTTCGCCAAATCGCAGGAAGTCTGATCGGCTTCTTTTTATACTAGAGATATCAATTAAATAAAAAAGGGGTTCGACAGATGAACATTTTAGAAGCTCGTAAATTATATAAAAGCTATGGAAATAAATTCAATAAACAAGAGGTGCTGAAAGGCATTGATTTGACGATAGAAGCTGGAGAATTTGTCAGCATCATGGGGCCATCAGGCTCGGGGAAAACGACCCTTTTGAACGTATTGTCATCGATTGATCATGTGTCCAGCGGATCGATTCGGATCGCAGATGCAGAAATGACGCAAATGAAAGATCAGCAGCTCGCTGAATTTAGAAAGAAACAGCTTGGCTTTGTTTTTCAGGATTATAACTTACTTGATACACTCACGGTTAAAGAGAACATCCTCTTGCCATTATCCATCTCCAAAACGCCTAAAAAAGAAGCTTTTGAACGCTTTCAACAGCTTGCAGAAGATATGGGGATTTATGAACTAAGAGACAAATATCCAAATGAACTATCTGGTGGACAAAAGCAACGGACATCTGCGGTACGTGCCTTTATTCATGAACCAAGCCTTATTTTTGCTGATGAACCAACCGGAGCACTTGATTCCAAATCTGCGTCTGACTTACTGAACAAGCTGCAAGAATTCAATCACAAGCGCAAAGCAACCATTGTCATGGTGACGCATGACCCTGTTGCAGCCAGTTATTCAAGACGAGTGATTTTTATCAAAGATGGACAGATCTATACACAATTGAATAAAGGCGCACTAGAGAGAAAGATGTTTTTCGAGGATATTATGAAAACGCAAGGTGTTTTAGGCGGTGTGAAGCATGAACATTAAACAGCTCGTCTTCCGCAATCTGAAGAAAAACTTAAAAAATTACTATTTATACGTGTTTGCACTTGTATTTAGTGTGGCGCTCTACTTTTCTTTTGTCACCTTGCAGTATTCACCAGCACTTGATGATGTGAAAGGGTCTATTAAAGGCGGTGCATCCATTAAAGCCGCTTCTATTCTGCTGATCGCCATCGTCGGCATCTTCCTTTTATATGCAAATAGCATTTTCATCAAACGTAGAGGAAAAGAAATCGGTCTCTTGCAGCTCATTGGAATGACGAAACAAAAAATTTCCAAGCTGCTCCATGCAGAAAATTTTATCCTCTATATGATTTCGATGGCTATTGGAATATTGGCCGGATTTATCGGTTCAAAGCTGATGCTGATGGTTCTATTTAAAGTGACAGGTGTTCATGCAATTGCCAATCTTCATTTTTCTGGCACGGCTCTTTTGCAAACAATCATCGTGTTTCTCTTGATTTATGTTGTCATCATGCTAAGAAATAGACGTTTTATTCAAAAGCAAACGATCTTAGCTTTGTTTAGAACAACCTCTTCTACAGAGCAGCGTATAAAAAAAATCTCTGCCTTTGAAATCATCATCGGGGTTCTAGGCATTGCCTTTATCAGCTCAGGCTATTACATTTCTTCTCAACTTTTTAGTGGCTCATACACATCGATGTTTTCGTTATCTTTAGCCATGATCTATATTTTAGCTTCTGTCATTATTGGTACTTTCCTGTTCTATAAAGGCTCTGTTTCATTCATTGCCAATATCGTACGAAAAAGAAAAAATGGCTACCTTGCCATTCATGAAGTCTTGTCTTTATCGTCGATCATGTTCCGTTTAAAATCAAATGCATTGCTGTTAACGATTATTACTACCGTATCTGCACTTGCCATCGGTTTGTTATCACTCAGCTATATTTCCTACTACTCAGCAGAAAAAACAGCTGAACAGCAAATTCCAGCCCATTTTGTCATGGGATCAGAGAAAGATGCTGGCACATTCACTCGTGCACTTTCTGATCAGCATATTGCCTATGAGAAAAAGCAGTTCGAGGTCATTCAAGCCGATTTTGATGCAAATCAAATCATCGATACGAAGTTAAGCAGTGTGAATAAAGCTCCAGGAGTCTTAACACTACCTGTGATCAGCGAGAAAAACGTACCAAATATTCATGTGGAGAACAACGAAGTCATGTTAAGTGGCTACAATGATTTATTGAAAAAATTCATGCCGATTAAAAGCTCTGGTGATGTGAAACTTTTAATAAAAAAACCAATTGATTTAAAAGTAATTGATATGAAAAAGGATCATTTAATCTCTTACCTGTTTACTTCTGGCGGCCTGCCTGTTGCTGTCGTCAGTCAAAACGTCTTTGAGCAGCTCGATCAAAACAAAGACCCTAAACTGCAGCTTGAGAATAACCAATATATTGCGATCAATATAAAAGATGAGGGAAAAGTTGAACAAGCCAATGACGTCTTTATGTCTGCGAAATTGAGTGATGAAAGCATGTCTAGATTTGCTACCACTCAGCAGCAAAAACAAACCATCGGACTGATGATGTTTGTAGTTGGATTTTTAGGCCTCAGCTTCCTTGTGACATCAGGCTGTATTTTATACTTCAAACAGATGAATGAGAGCGAAGAGGAACAAAGCTCATACACGATTCTGCGTAAGCTTGGTTTTACGGAGACAGATCTCTTAAAAGGCATTCGGCTCAAACAGCTTTTCAACTTTGGCATTCCGCTTCTCGTCGGGCTCTTGCACAGCTACTTTGCTGTACAATCTGGCTGGTTTTTATTTGGCAGCGAACTGTGGACACCTATGCTGATTGTCATGGCGATTTATACCGTTTTATACTCCGTCTTCGGATTCCTATCTGTCCAATATTATAAAAAAGTCATTAAAGAATCGTTGTAAAGTATTCCCCATAGGCAGTGGCCTATGGGGATATTGCACGTCATGTTGTTGATTCAAACTGATGCGATAAAATATGATCTCTTGCCGCATAAGCTTTTTGTTTGATCTCTTCTACGTTCACTCCAACTAGCTTCCCATTTTGTTTCACTGCTTTTCCAGCCACATAGACAGAATCAACATTTGAAGGGTGTGCCGTTTGCACAACTGCCCCAGCTGGATCTGTCATCGGAAGAAGATTCATGCTTGTCCGATCGATCAAGATAAAATCAGCTTCTTTTCCAGGTGTGAGTGAGCCGATTTTGTCATCAAGCTTCAAGGCACGAGCCCCGTTTATAGTGGCTGCTTCAAGCATTTGCTGTGCAGACAATCCAAGTTCAGGTCCTGGCATCGTCCCTTCCATCAATAAAGATTGATTTTGAATCGCCCGCTCCGCCTGTAGTCCGAATTTCATTTGGGTAAATAAATCTCCGCCTGTCGCTGTCACCACATCTACACCAAGCGTTGGCAGAACGCCATTTTCAATGGCGAGCCCTGTGACAGGATATCCGTGTCCCATCATCATTTCAATCTCAGGTGTAATTGAGATAGAGCTTCCGCTGTCAGCTAACATCTTCATTTGATCTGCATCAATTGCATTGATATGCACCATATTCAAATCAGGCCCGAGCAGCCCTGCTTGATGAAGCCGCTCAATCGATCGATCCGCCGCTCCCCAATTTCCAAAGCCAATGTGCATACTGCATAATGCATCTAGTGATCTCGCTGTTTCAATTTCAAAGACGGTCGTCTCCCATGAAGAAAATTCAGGTCCACGAATGGCAAGTCCCATCGTCAACAGCTGATCCGATGATTGAAAATGTTTTTGTTTCACGCGGGCTGCGTCTTCCATATTCGTGAGCGTACTCTCTCTGCCCCAATACGCTGCATCTCCAGAGGTACCAAAACCAAAGACCGCTCGAATACCCGCATCTTTTAAACCTCCAATGAGTTCTTCTGTATGATCCATAGAATTGATCATCGTCCAGTCGAAAAACGTGGTCACTCCTGCATCTAATGCCTCTAATGCGCCTAAATAATTAGCAATTCGATCATCTGATGGACGTTTCATCGCCCCATAGTTGCCATAATAAATTTTGCTCAAATACGTTTGCAAAGACCAATCTGTTCCGATTCCCCGTATGACAGACTGCCACACATGACGATGGGTATCCACAAGCCCTGGCATGATGACCATGTCAGACGCATCAACAACATCAGCACCGCTTACTTCAATCGAAGGTCCGACTTCTAAAATATGTGCCCCTTCAATTAATAGATCTCCCTTCTCCAGAAAACCTAAAGATGGATCAAGTGTGATAAGAGCCGCATCTTTAAACAATGTTTTCTTCATCCATATCCCCCTTTTCAAATAAAGAGAATGAGTCACTCACTCTCTCTGTCATTTTAAGACATAACAGGTTCAAATTAGAAGAAAAGTGACTCAAGGAATGTGGTTTTATGAGCTGATATTCCGAAAATAGTTGTAAATCCGTTTTAATTTCACGTCATGCTTCCCTTTCGGACTTTCCATCATGCCAAATTCAAAGAACTTCACCGGTTTAATCCCGACATATTGTAAAAGAGCTCGTTTCATTAACACCTTGTGGGCATTCTGTAAAAAGAAGAAAGGATAGTGGGTCGGTCCTTGCATTGTCGATACACATACAGCCCTCTTTCCTTTTAACAAGCCTTCTGGAAGCAGCCCGCCTGTTTGACGGTAAGCAAAATTCGCTGCAAACATGCGATCAATAAAACCAAGTAGCATGGCTGGCGGCCGCCCCCACCAAATCGGATAAACAAACACGATGTTGTCTGCCCATTTGATTTTCTCTTGATATTCTTGAATCTCAGGGTCCTTATGCATATCACGTCTTTTTTTCTCTTCATTAAAAATAAGTACAGGATCAAATTTGTCTTGGTATAAATCTATGATTCTCACTTCTTGAACGTTTGGATTTTCTTCACTGCCCTTTAGGATTTCTTTAAAAAAAGCACCATTTAAACTATTGTGATGGGGGTGAGTATAAATAATGAGTACATTCATGGCTTATCTCCTTTAGTTATCATTTGATAACAAAAAGCATACACCCCTCTTTTTTAGTTGTCAAATGATAATTGTTTTTTGATAATAAATTTGGTATGGTACGTAGGAGGTGAAAATGATGAAAAACCCCCATTTTTTCAAAGAGTTTGTCACATTTGCTTCTACTTTTTCTGAGCTGAAACACGCCATGATGAGCAAGGTCAAACCATCTGATCTAACCACTCTACAATATTTGATTCTGGAGCAGTTAGCCGTCAGTGAGCCGCTAACACCTAGTGAAATCGCCGATTGTCAGCACATGTCTCTTCCGAATGTCAGCAGAGAATTGAAAAAGCTTCACGAAAAACAATTCATTGATAGACAAGAAGATAAAGATGACAAGCGAAAACATGTCATTATGCTGTCTAAAAAAGGCCGTGCGTGTATGGACAAAGCATTTCAACAAATTGAATCCATGCTCATGGACAGCCTTTCTTCCTCTGACCAAAATCAAATGGATGATATCGTACAAGCTCTCCGTCTATTAAATCAAACCATCTTCAAAAAATGATCGAATGAAAAAAGCATGAGCGTATCGCTCATGCAAATGATTTTTGAACACATTAGTAAAGAGATGCTAAAAGATACGTGATGAAACCTACTATTGGAATAATCGGGATCATCAGCTTCAATGTTTTATTCGTATTCTTATATAAATTCCACAACAAGACTGGTACACCAAACGTCAATGTATCAAAGACAGCAAGCACTGCCCCTTTACGCTGTTCTTTATGAGCCATTTGAAAACCTCCAATTCACCAAACTTTTTTCACACAATAACCTGCTATCCCAGCCGATATTCCTGCATTAATGACTGTACATGCTATACAACCAACAGGTCCTGTTAAACAAACATAATAACAAGCCCCAAGAACCATTGAACGAAGCGGAAGAGATTCATTCGGGCCACTTTTCTTTTTTAAACAACTCCAAAATTTGTTCCAATTAAAGCTCGTTTGAATTTCCGAATCTTCAGCATTCATAATTTTTCTATTTAATTCCATCATATCTTTTTTCGCACCGTTTTCACCATAGGTAAAAGATCCTTTTAAAAACTCCCCATTTGGATTGATATGAAACTCATTCTTCAACTTTCCATTTTGAATGAAATATGAGTGTAAATTACCTTGCTCATCGTATTCCGCAAGTTGAATATAATGGGACTTTATCTGACTTAGTGAAATTGAAATAAATGATGCTGTGCTTACTAGCTGATTATCTGCTTTCTTCTTTGTTAGATAAAAATAAACAACATTCGCTTTAGCATCATTCAAATGAACTGCTACACTTTCTCCATTTAATTGATACCCTTTTTTGTAGGCTATTTCTTTTGCCTGTAAAAATTGAAAGCTCTTTTTTGTTTTTTTTATGAGCTTTTCAGCCACTTTATTGTTTTGTATCTTTTCAAAAGGCATATCCTCTTCTATGCTAACAGCTTTCCCCACAGGATATTGTCCGCATAGAAGTGAAATGAATAATAAAACAACAAGCATCTTCCTTACTTTCATTATGTAGCCTCCTTTAATAAATCCCATAAAAATTATACCTTTTTATGGAAAATGGCATAAGAGGCTTATTTACCAAAAAAAACCACTATAAATAATGTAGCATATCTCCTACTTGATATCATTTCCTTCAGGTAATTGAATCGTCAGTATGTCTGAGATAAATGAACGGGGTGTAACTGATGCTTGCCCCGAGACAGTAGACAACAAAAAAGCGCCGGATGCTTTCCATCCAACGCTTCTTCAAATGACATGTTCAACATCACGTCTCTTTTGCTCTATGTATCCTTTATCCAATAAGCTGATAGGCGATATATAATGCAACTAGCCAGATCATGACCGCAGAGGCTTTATTGATCCGGTTCATCCACTTGCCGTTTGTATCTAGCTTTCCTAACATTTTCCCGAGAAGGGCAAGACCCATAAACCATAACCACGAGACAATGATACAGGCTGTGGTAAATGCCACCTTTTCCGCCCCATGATATTGAAGAGAGTTCGTTCCTATCACTCCTATTGTATCGAGAATCGCGTGAGGATTTAAAAGTGAAACGGAACAGGCAAATATGATTTGTTTTCTCACAGGCATCAAGTCCATCTTTTCTTGATTACCTGTTGCGGAGCTCGTGTTCCAAACTGACCATCCCATATAAAGTAAAAAGAAAAATCCAATGATAAAAAGACCCATTTGCAAGATAGGAATGGTGAGTACAACAACCGAAACCCCAATGACAGCTAAAGTAATTAAAAGTGTGTCGCAGAGAGCAGCTGTAATGACCACAGGCAGTACGCGATATAATCGAGGCTGAAGGGCTCCTTGCTGAAATACAAATACATTTTGTGCGCCCAAAGGTAAAATAAGACCAAAGGCAAGCACAATCCCATGAATTATCGCAATCGACATTTTCAGAACATTCTCCTTTTCAAGTCATCCTTACACATTTTAACATAAAACATCATGAACGAATTTTACATATTTGATTTGTCCAATAAAAAAGCGCTGGATGATTTTCCATCCAGACGCTTATTGTTTCTATTGTCATGATGATTTTCGTGCAAGCTCTCTTTCTCTCAGCTCAACACGTCGAATTTTCGCTGACGGAGTTTTTGGTAGCTCGTCAATGAATTCGATTTCTCTTGGATATTTGTACGGTGCTGTTGTATTTTTCACGTGTGTTTGCAGTTCTTTAATCAGCTCATCGCTTTGTGCAGATGCATCACGCAGGACGACGTATGCTTTCACGATTGATCCTCTGATTTCATCTGGACTTGCCACAACCGCACATTCTTTCACTGCTGGGTGTTTAATCAGTGCATCTTCGACTTCAAATGGACCAATTGTATAACCTGAGCTGACAATGATGTCATCCCTGCGGCTTTCAAACCAAAAATACCCGTCTTCATCTTTTTTCGCACGGTCACCGGTAATAAAGTAATCCCCGCGGCGCTGCGCCTTTGTACGCTCTGCATCTTTGTAGTATTCCTTGAATAAAGCCGGCGTTTCAAGATGAACGGCAATGTCACCTATTTCTCCTGGAGCACAGATCTGGCCATTCTCATCAATGATCTCTACTTCATTGCCTGGTGTTGGTTTGCCCATGCTGCCTGGCTTGATGTCCATTCCTTTCAGCACCCCGACTAGCAGCGTGCTTTCTGTTTGCCCGTAACCATCTCGCACTTCGATATCGAAATGTTTTTTGAACGTATCGATGACTTCACGGTTGAGCGGCTCTCCCGCAGAAACAGCACTATGCAATTTGGGTAGCTCGTACTGACTGAGGTCATCCACTTTTGCCATAAATCGATATTCTGTTGGTGTACAGCATAGAACATTGATTTCATTTTTTTGAAGCAGCTCTAAGTACGTATTCGGATTAAATTTCCCTCCATAAACAAAACCTTCTGCTCCGCTTCCTAAAACAGATAAGAGAGGACTCCACACCCATTTTTGCCAGCCTGGTCCTGCTGTTGCCCATACTTTATCCCCCTCATTAATGGAGAGCCATGCTTTGGCCGCAGTACGTAAATGTGCATACGCCCAGCCATGTGTATGAACAACCCCTTTTGGGTTACCTGTTGTGCCTGATGTATAAGAGAGAAACGCCATGTCCGTACTTGTTGTGTCTGCCAATTTCAACTCGCTTGACTGCTCTTCCTTTTGCGCAACAATGTTTGTCCAGCCATGATCATTCTCACCAATCGAGAATGTTTTGAAATCTTTTGGCTGGTTGGTTCCTTCAAACGATTGAATGAATGATGCGTAAACAATCGCTCCTTTTGCTTCTGCATGTTCAATTCGGTAATCTATATCTTTAGCGCGAAGCATTTCTGAACAAGGAATCACAACCATTCCTGTTTTTAAAATGGCTAAATAAATGCTGTATGCCTCTAGCATACGCGGCACCATCACAATGATTTTATCGCCTTTTTTAAAGCCTGCATTTAATAGAACATGACCAATTTTATTCGCCTCTTCCACTAATGCTGCATATGTCACATGCGCTTCATGGCCATTTCCGTCCTGCCAGTGCAGGGCGATTTTCTCCTGGTCATGACTGAACGCTTCAATCTCACTGACTAAGTTATATTGTTCTGGTGCAATTAAGTCTTCTCTTTTCATGGTACAGCTCCTTTTAGCCTCTTTCTATGAAACGAATCATGTTTCAATTTACCTATTCTAACACTCATAACTGAAAAATGCTTGAATTAGGACCTACTCCTAGTATTATGCCATAATTTTTTCATTTCGTCTCCTTTTTTAAAAATATTCTAACAATTTATGCACAAAAAAAAGAGCGGGAATGAACCCGCTCATAAGCCATAGCTTTTTAATTGTGTGTCTTAGAAAGATCCGCCACCCATATGTTGTTGAGCGTAAGATACAAGACGCTTAGTGATTTCTCCACCAACTGATCCGTTAGCGCGAGCTGTTGTTTCTGGTCCAAGGTTTACGCCAAATTCTGAAGCGATTTCGTACTTCATTTGGTCGATCGCTTGTGCAGCGCCTGGAACGACTAATTGATTAGAACTGCTTTGTCTGTTTTGTTGAGCCATGTGTTCTCACCTCCTTGTGAATATAGAATGTGTAGAAACACATGACTTCATGCGATTGATTTTATGGTAATTATTATGAAATTTTTTATTTAGAATAAATCAGCGAATTTGTCAGCTGCTTTCTTTTCATTTGTGACAACGATTGTTTCGATCTGCTCCACTGCCTCATCAAGCATTGGCTCGAATTCAGCAAAGCTTTCGTAGCGTTCTACTTTTTCAAGCTTTGGTTTTGTTTTTGGAGATGGCGGCGTAAAGATCGTGCAGCAATCCTCAAATGGCTGAATGCTCGTCTCATATGTGCCAATTCGTCTCGCTTCTTCGATAATGTCATTCTTATCCACGGCAATCAGCGGGCGAATGATCGGTGTGTTTGTGACATGATTAATGGCATACATGCTTTCAAGTGTCTGACTTGCCACTTGCCCAAGGCTTTCCCCTGTAATAATGGCAAGCGCATCACGCTTGGCTCTTATTTTATCTGCAATTTTGAGCATCATTCTTCTCGTTGAAGTCATCGTATAGTTTTCTGGTACTTGTTTGTGAATGAGCTCTTGAATTTTCGTAAAAGGAACGATGTGAAGCTTGACTTCGCCTCCATAGGCAGCTAAGCATTCCGCTAGATCAATGACCTTTTGCTTAGCACGTTCACTTGTATAAGGCGGGCTAAAGAAATGAACCGCTTCAATTTGAATGCCTCGTTTCATTGCCTGATAGCCGGCCACTGGGCTGTCAAAGCCGCCAGAGAGCATCAACATCGCTCTTCCGCTTGAACCAACTGGCAGTCCGCCTGCACCTTTTACATCTTTAAATGTAATGTACGTCGCGTGTTCTCTTATTTCAATTCGCAAGTGAACATCTGGCTGTTTCACATTAACGGTTAAGTTGTCTGTATTCCTTAGAACATGTCCACCAATTTCTCGGTTCATTTCATTTGAATCAAGCTCAAATTGTTTATAAGAGCGTTTCGTTGAGACCTTAAATGTATTTCCTTGTTCATACACTTCCTGAACCGCTGAGAGTGCCTCTTCTTTGATGGCATCAAGATTTGTCTCACATTTCACAGCCAGGCTAAAGCTTTGAATGCCAAATACACCTTTAAGCTGTTCTGAAATCGGTTCAGGGTCTTCTCCGTTTAGCATGATCGTAATGCGGTCTCTATCAGATGCATACTTTAATGCTTCAAAGTCTTTCAATACAAACCGGATATGCTGTCTTAGTTTTTCGATAAATTTCTTTCTATTTTTCCCTTTTGTTGAAATCTCACCAAAACGGACTAAAATATGGTCATACTTCATGTTGTTATCTCATTCCTTTTAATTTTTTCACACTTTGTGCGATCGATGTGATGATTTGCGGCGCTAGCTCTGGTCCTTGTCCATACGTCAAACTGATTCTCATGCTGCTTTTGGCTGCTTCTTCTGATTTTCCCATCGCCAGCAGGACACGGCTTGGTTCCTTTTTCTTAGCAGAACAAGCAGACGTTGTCGAAACGTAAATGCCTTCTTTTTCGAGCATATGCAGAAGGACTTCGATTTGAATACCTGGCACTGAAAAATTCACAATGTGCGGTGCGCTATGCGTCAGCGGTGTGTTTATGACGACGCCTTCTATCTTTCCAAGCTGCTGCTCTAGCTCCGTTTTTAAGTCGATCATCTCATCATGATGCTTGTTTAAATATTCAAATGATTGCTTTATGGCTTTTGCTAAGCTGACAGCTCCAGCAGGGTTCTCAGTCCCTGAGCGAAGGCCAAGTTCTTGCTCTCCTCCTGTGATAAAAGGGGCAAGCACGATCTCTTTCTTTAAAAAGAGGGCACCTGTTCCCTTCAGGCCGTGAATCTTGTGGCCTGACATCGTTAAAAGATCAATATCCATCTCTTTAGGCAGCGGAACCTTGCCAATTCCTTGTACGCCGTCGACATGAAAAATCGCCTCTTTGGCATACTTCCGAATGATGCTGGCCGCTTCCTCTATCGGCTGAATCGCGCCTGTTTCATTGTTTACATGCATGAGACTGACAAGCACTGTATCAGGGCGAAGCACTTCTTTTAAATGCGTCATATCTGCACGGCCATGCTCATTTACTTGAATATAGGAAATATCAAAGCCAAATAATGTTTTCAGCTGTTCAAATGATTCGATGACAGATGGATGCTCAATCGCTGTTGTGACAATATGTCTGCCTCGGTTCATCTTGGCAAGAGCAGCCCCTTTGATGGCAATGTTATTTGCTTCTGTTGCACCTGAAGTAAAAATAATCTCATATTGTGTAAAACCTGTATAGTGAAGGATTTGTTTTCGCGTTTCACTTAATAGACGGCTCGCATCAATTCCAAGTTGATGCAGCGAAGACGGATTCCCAAAAAAACGCTCACTCACTTGCTGATGTACTTGTAAAACCTCTGGATAAGGCTTTGTTGTAGCACTATTATCAAGATAAATCATATCTTAAACTCCTTACAAAAAAACTTAAAAAATAAATGCATTTATATGTTACCATAATGAAGTCAGACAGAGAATTTTCTGAAAATGGCAGTTGACAACTTTTTATTTTCACTATATCATCCATAGTGCAATTGTCATATAAACACCTAAATTGTCAGAATATTTAAATTTGACACAATACACTGATTGAGGAGGGACTATTTTGAATAATAGTTTAAGTATAAAAGAAACATTTGCTATTGGACTAATGCTTTTTGCATTATTCTTTGGTGCAGGAAATATGATTTTCCCGCCTGTTCTTGGACAATATGCTGGTGAAAACGTATGGCTTGCCATCGGGGGATTCCTACTTACAGGCGTAGGTCTTCCACTATTAGGGGTTATTGCTGTCGCCCTTACAGGTACCGGAGCCAAAGGTCTTGCCGATAAAGCACACCCTAAATTCGGGACTATCTTTACCGTTATTCTGTATTTATCCATTGGACCATTTTTCGCCATTCCGCGAACTGGTACGGTTTCGTATGAGATAGGATTAGCTCCATTTCTCTCAGGTGCCCAAGCCACTTCATGGGTACCACTATTCATCTTTACCGTAGTGTTTTTCACTATTTCATACTTGCTTGCGTTAAACCCTTCAAAGCTGGTTGATCGTATTGGTAAAATTTTGACACCGATCTTATTAACTGTTATTGCTATTATTGTCATTAAAGCCATTGCTACGCCAATGGGAATGATCGGTGCTCCAGATAAAACATATGAGGCAAATCCGCTTTTCACTGGATTTTTAGAAGGCTATAAAACAATGGATGCACTTGCTTCTATCGTATTTGGAATCGTCGTGGTGACAGCTGTTAAGGACAGAGGCATCACAGAGCGAAAATCTCTTGCAGCAGCTTGTATTAAGGCAGGACTCGTAGCAGCTGTTGGACTGGCACTCGTGTACATTTCACTTGCTTATGTGGGTGCTTCAAGCCCCGATGCCACGGGAATGGTTGGAGCAAATGATGGCGGCAAACTGCTTTCACTTTCTGCCAACTTTTTATTCGGTTCTGCTGGTAACATTGTTCTTGGCGCAGCCATTTTATTCGCTTGTTTAACGACTAGTGTTGGACTTATTTCATCTTGTGGAGAATACTTTTCAAAGCTCTTCCCAGCACTTTCTTATCGTACCGTCGTTCTAATTGTTTCTTTATTTAGCACATTCGTTGCAAACCTCGGACTGGCACAAATCATTTCTCTGTCGGTGCCTGTACTCGTAGCGATCTATCCATTGGCCATTGTCATTATTTTATTATCGTTCCTTGACCGCTGGATTAACGGCAGAAGAATCATTTATATCACTCCTCTCATCTTTACTGGTTTCTTTGCCATCATTGATGGATTATTAGCTGCCGAAGTGAATCTAGGCGGATTGCCTGGCATCTTGAAATCAATTGTTCCGTTTTACGATTTAGGTATTGGCTGGATCATACCAGCTATTATTGGTGCTCTGATTGGTGTACTTATTTCCATGTTTACCAGTCCGCCAAAGCAACTTGCCTCATAATCATCACAAGCCAAAACATCCCCTTCCAAAGAAGAAGGGGATGTTTTTTTATTGTTCTTCATATACTAAAATAGAAAAATTCATGACTTTTGTACGAAAACACATGTTGACATCAGGCGTACATCCTTTATAATTAGTGATTGTTAATGATGAACGGTTACCTAGCAACTAATTAACAGAATATTTCAACATAATAATGGAGGCTTTAAATGCAATGAAGGCAACTTTGTCGACGAAAGATACGGTTATCATAGGTTTTATGCTGTTTGCTCTATTCTTCGGCGCCGGTAATATGATTTATCCACCAGAGCTTGGGCAATATGCTGGGCAAAATGTGTGGAAAGCAATGGGCGGATTTTTATTAACAGGTGTCGGTTTACCTCTTCTAGGGATTATTGCAATCGCTTTGACAGGTCGAGATGCGAAAGGATTAGCTGATAAAGCTCACCCAGCTTTTGGAACAGCGTTTACCGTCATTTTATATTTATCTATCGGGCCACTTTTCGCTATTCCTCGTACAGGAACGGTTTCATATGAAATTGGTGCACTACCCTTTTTAGCTGGTGTACCAGCTTGGCTCTCACTTCTTTTATTTACACTGGCCTTTTTTGGTATTACGTATTATCTTGCACTAAATCCAACGAAAATTGTGGATCGTGTAGGGAAAGTGTTAACACCGATTAAATTTACGATCATTTTGATTATTATCGTCAAAGCCATTTTGACACCGATGGGCGTCATTGGCACACCTGATGTGTCCTATAGCAATGGCTCATTTTTCAAAGGGTTTTTAGAAGGCTATAAAACCATGGACGCTCTTGCATCTATTGTGTTTGGGGTTGTTGTCATCAACGCCATTAAAGGACGCGGCGTGACAAGTAAAAAGGCCCTGACATCTGCTTGTATCAAAGCAGGCCTAATTGCAGCTTGCGGATTAACATTTGTTTATCTATCACTTGCTTATTTAGGTGCTTCAAGTACACACGCCATTGGTTTTGTTGGAGATGGGAGTAAGATCTTGGCTCAGTCTTCACAATTTCTTTTTGGCAGTTTAGGTAATATTGTGTTAGGCGCAGCGATTACGGTTGCCTGTTTAACCACAAGTATCGGTCTCGTGACATCGTGCGGAGAGTATTTCTCAAAGTTATTACCTAAGCTTTCTTATAAAACAGTTGTGACGCTTGTGACATTATTCAGTTTTATCATTTCAAATTTTGGACTTGCTCATATTATCGCTTTTTCAGTACCTGTTTTAACTGCGATTTATCCGTTAGCGATTGTGATTATCGTCTTATCACTTGCTGACAAATGGCTTGGTCATAGAAGACCTGTGTATGTCCTTACTTTGATTTTAACTGGCTGCGTCAGTCTGTTTGACGGCTTAGCAGCGGCGAAACTGCCGATTGGTCCTGTGAAAGATCTCTTTCAAACGATCTTGCCGCTATATGACCTTGGCATTGGCTGGATTGTACCTGCCATACTCGGAATCGTGATTGGATTTGTTATCTCTCTATTCACTTCTTCTGCTTCAGAAGAACGCCAAAAGCAAGCTTCATAACATGGAAAAAGCTGAAGTCCCAAAATGGACTTCAGCTTTTTTATTGATGCTGATATTCTTTTTCTTGCTGAGTTAAAAGCTTCTGAACGGCTCCAGGTGATGCTTTTTCGACAGCAGCTGCTGCCACATCAAATGAATCGTTATAATCATAGGCATAAAATCTTCGTTCTGCCTCTTTTAATTGCTCTGAAAGAATGTGGTTTTGACTTCTAAACCGGTTGCCGTATTGTATAATCCGTTCAATTTGATCCACTTTACGAAGCATGTCATGTGTTTCATCAACCACTTGTCTGACTGTTTCAGAGGCTTCTTTTAATTGCTGGTTCACTGCTGGCATATTCAGCGGCAAATTCTCTAGCTGCTCCTGCACTTGCTGAATCATCTCCTGCGCTTTTTCAGCACGGTCTTTGATGTCAGCAGGTACACCTGGAATGTTGCTTTTGTGCAGCTGGCGCACTGTATCTGTCAGCATGGTTTTAAGTTCAGCCAATGTTTCTCTTGCCTGTAATTCTTCTTTTCGTAACGATTGAAGGTGATCTTTAAACGCTTCATGAAGCGTTTTGGCTTCCTCAATAAAGGTCTCAAGCTGATTGATTTCATCCATTAATAATGTGTATGCGACATGGTCACGATCAAGCTTCTCTCGTATTTGCTTCATGAGCTTTTCAATTTCTTCTAATCGTTTTTCGAAGGCTTTCTGCTGATCCAACTCTCCCGCTGTCAGCTTGTAGCTTTCTTTCACAAGAGCCGTTTCTGCCTTTGTCTGCGTGTGGTCTTGTTCAAGTTTTTCAAATGCTTTGGTCAGCTCAGGCATTTTGCTCTTGATTTCCTGACCTGCTTCTACTTCTGCTTCTAGCTGATCATACAGCGTCTGAATCGCATCATCAATCATTTGCAGAATGCTTGATGCTTCATCTAAGTTGAGTTCATCAATCAGCAGCTTCTCCGCCCGGGTCAGCTGTTTATTCAAGTTCTCCAGCTCTTTTGTGATCTGGATGTGCTCTAGCTTGTAGCCTTTGTCTGTCATTTCTTTATAACCGTCTTTCAGCTTCGTCAGCTGACCTGGCACCGTTTGTTTGCAGTCTGCGATGAGCTTCGGTACATCATTGATATATAATTGCAGCTGATCGAGTCTACGGTCTTGCTCAAGCAAAATTTTCCTTGCTGTCATGTAGTTTCCGTTTTCTGTCTCTTCTTCATACTGCTTGATCCCTTCCCAGGCCTCATCTAAGTCCTGCTCCATTTTGTCATAAAGGGTGCCGTATAAATGGCTGTAAGCAAGTAGATTTTTTCGTACCGTTTGATATTGCTCTTTGACCTTCTCGATGTCTTTTCGGTTTTGCTCTTCACTTGTGACAAGGTCTGCAATCTCTTTTAAAATGTCTTCGATGTTTGAATCAGCAGCGGTGAGCAGATCTCCTATATGTGCAAGAACTTGCTTCGCTTTGGAGAATCGATATTTATCAGAATACTCCTCTGCATCATATAATAGCTCCTCTACCTTTGGAAGATGGGCTGTAACGATATCGTCCCACTCTGCACGCCATCTTTCAAAAAACTGCTCTGTTTCTCCGGTCATTTTTAAATGTTTGATTTTTGAAATTTCTTCTACAATTGATCTGTTTAAAATTTCAATTTTCCATGCTTCCAATCGGTCAATCTCTTTATATATATTTTTTCTGAGGAAATAACCGACTGAAAACAAAGCAAGCAAAATGACAATTAAACCGATGATAAACTCCATAATGAGCCCCCTTGTTGTGATCTAAGTGATGTCAGGGTAGTGTCCCGAGTAGACCTGAGAACCCTTTCGTGTCCGCTTTGCATTTGTTTTTTATAAGCAGGATTGTATTTTTCCCAATACGATCCATTCACACGGTTTTATGTATGTTTTTTCAAGAAAGTCATTCAGGCTTTCTATCATTTGATCACATGTATTGATGTGACCTGTTTTTATGTATGCGGAAGCTGTCGTTTTCATTGTTATTATGATACCATGTAACCAGCATTTTTGGTCATGATTTTTCATTATTTTCGCTGATAAACATGACGTTTTTCAAAATATCGACAAGAGGTGACGACATGTTGAAACAAGATGCACATTTACATACGCCATTTTGCCCGCACGGTACGCTTGATCCTTTTCATTCTTATATTGAAAAAGCAATGAAAAAGGGATTTGATTCCATCACCTTTACCGAGCATGCCCCGCTGCCTCCTTCGTTTCGAGATCCAACGCCTGAGCAGGATAGCGCCATGAAGCTTCGAGACCTGGAAGCCTATTTGACGAAGCTGGATCAGCTGAAACAGGAATACAAAGGACAGTTAATAGTAAAAACTGGGCTTGAGGTCGACTATATCAAAGAGTATGAAGAGGAAACAAGTGCCTTTTTAGACTGCTACGGTCCTGAACTAGACGATAGCATTTTATCTGTTCACTTTCTTCCTGCTGGCAATGATTATATTTGTCTTGATTTTGATGAGCACGCCTTCAAGCAGCTGATCAGCATCTATGGCAGCACCGAACACGTCTATCAAAGCTACTATGACCAAATTCATTCTTCTATTCTATCATCTTTAGGTCCATATAAGCCAAAGAGAATCGGTCATATCACCCTTGTCCAGAAATTCAAACAACTTTTCCCATACGAAATGTCGCCAGAACTATGTCAAAGGGTCACCCTTTGTCTTGAAGAAACGGCAAAAAAAGGCATGTCCTTAGATTTTAATACATCAGGTCTTCGTAAAACATATGCCAGAAGTATCTATTTAGATCAATGGATGATTGATTTAGCAAAACAGAAAAAAATTCCGCTCATATTCGGGTCTGATGCCCATCAAGCGGAAGATCTCGGGTATGCGTATGATCAATTTGAAGACATCATGAGTTTCAGGTGAGGATCAAGTGCGGGTTCGTTTGGTTCTAACAGATGATGAAGCGACCGGCTCAGTTCCTTATAGTACGTTTGATAAAAGTAAGGCTCGTTAGGGTTGATATAAAGCACCTCTGTTAAATATTGCGGCTGTAAATATGGCATCATCAGAAGTGATTTTAGCTGGATCATAAATGATGAGAGTGACAGCTGCTTACAAATCACATGGGTGCTTTTTCCTTTTTCAATGATGAGCTGAAACAAGTATTTTTCCTTTGTTAAATAGGTGGACATGATTTCCCTGATCAGCGTTGAATCAATGGTCACCTCTCGATAAACGAAACGGGTTAATTGACGATTTTCATGCTGATAAGATAAAATATCAAAAACCACATGAAGTAAACATTCTTTTGCATGACGGGTTTCCATGTGCTGGATGTGCGATTCAATCATCTGAATATAGCCTTCATAAAAATCGGATACGAGCTGCTCGAGCAGCCCTCCTTTTCCTTGAAAGTAATAAGATATATGGGCAACGTTGACGTTTGCTTCCTTCGCAATCTCACGGACAGAGGTTCCAGAAAATCCTTTTTGGTTAAAAAGTCTGATGGCAGCTTCAATAATACGGTCTTTTGTTTGCACGGTTGTTGATGTTTTCATCCGCTCCCCCCCTCTTCATGTGTACATACTTCAAGGTGAAGGCGGAAGTTCCTTTAATCATTGCTCGACAAATCCCACATGCGAAGCGCAAGTTATGTATTTTTGAGATAGAAAGTAGGAGATTTTCATGTTTCATGTCGAAAAACAGTCTGGTGATCCATCGAAAGACTATCAATTACTCATCAAGCAAGTAGAAGCGATTACGGATGGTGAACCTGATCTCATTGCCAACCTAGCCAATGCTGCGGCGCTGCTTTATCACTCGCTTCCTGAAGTCAATTGGGCAGGATTTTATTTAGCAAAAGGCGGCGAACTTGTGCTTGGTCCATTCAACGGACTGCCCGCATGTGTACGCATTCCTTCTGGAAAAGGGGTTTGCGGTACAGCATTTGCGACAGGTGATGTACAGCGTATCGCTGATGTCCATGCATTCCCTGGTCATATTGCATGTGATGCAGCATCGCAATCTGAAATTGTGATCCCACTTAAAGTAGATGGACAAATCATTGGGGTACTCGATATTGACAGTCCAGTGAAAGATCGTTTCAATGAAGTGGATGAAACGTACTTAGTTCAATTTACAGAGGTTCTCCAAAATGCGTTATCAGCCTCTACTGATGCGTCATGATGCGTGAAAAGCAGACAATGTGTCTGCTTTTTTATTTTGTTTTCTTTCTCGGTAAAAGCCGGCCGTGTTTGACATTCTCCTCTTTAAATAGGTTGACTTCTCCTATCTGGCGTCATATAATAGAGTTTGTGTGAAATATGGCAGCCTTTTTGTTCGGCTTTTTTGTATCATTTTGTTCCTTCTATATGGAGGTGCATCTTGTAACTCCCTGCTGCTGGAGCGAGGATGCATGAAAACATAATGACGGAAAAGACAAAGAACAGACGGTTTTTATTTTTCACAAATAAAAACAATAAGGAGGAGTCACATTATGGCTCGCTATACAGGTCCAAGTTGGAAGATTTCCCGCCGTTTAGGCATTTCATTAAGCGGAACAGGTAAGGAACTTGAAAAACGCCCTTACGCTCCAGGCCCACATGGTCCAGGACAACGCAAAAAACTATCTGAATACGGTTTACAATTACAAGAGAAGCAAAAGCTTCGTCACATGTACGGTGTCAACGAACGTCAATTCCGTACACTATTTGACAGAGCTGCTAAACTTCCTGGTAAACAAGGTGAAAACTTCATGATCCTTCTTGAAACTCGCCTTGACAACCTAGTATACCGTCTTGGCCTTGCTCGTACGCGCCGCCAAGCTCGTCAGCTAGTAAACCATGGTCACATCCTTGTTGATGGAAGCCGTGTAGACATCCCATCTTTCTCTGTGAAACCAGGTCAAACGATTGCTCTTCGTGAGAAATCTCAAAACCTTGCAGTTGTGAAAGAATCAGTTGAAGTGAACAACTTCGTACCTGAATACCTTACTTTCGATGCTGAAAAGCTTGAAGGAACTTTCACTCGTCTTCCAGAGCGTTCTGAATTAGCGCCTGAAATCAGCGAACAACTAATCGTTGAGTTCTACTCTCGTTAATTTCATGACTCTCTCAGAGAGTGATCAAACAAACCCTAGAGACCTTGATTGTTCAAGGATTTCTAGGGTTTTTTGTTTGGTCTTTTGTATGATACTCTCTAGCTACAAATAACTTATTTGCACACAAGAAAATTAGAACACCGATTACTCTTTACTCTTTTTCGTTTTCCTCTTACAATTACATTTACTGGATAACTCACAACTTAAAACAATAATGTAAGGAGCGTTAAGGAGGAAAACAATTTGTCGATCATTTCATTTATGTTAGCACTTATGCTCATTTCAATTGTTATCTATGCGGTTTTGAGAAAGACAAAAGTTGTCGATGAAGCGCCTGGAGCTATCGCTGAAATTCTCCTCATTTTACTCATCTTTTTTTCGATTAGTTTTGTCATCATCATTCCAAGTTCTGTACTTTATGTTGTTTCATTAGGAGTGAATTTTCTTTTTGGAGAATATATTACCTATGCATCATTTCTTTCATTATTGACCTTCTGTCTATTCGTCAGTGGGATTGTTCTTTTTTGGTCGATCTTTTTAGTATTCATTGGTAAAGGAATTTTCTCTTTGCTAAGATTTCCTCAATGGTTCACGTTTATCTTTGAATTTTTACTCTCATGGATCGTTGTGCATTTCTCAATTAAGTTTGTACTTAATATGAACATAGTCAATGTCTCC
Source organism: Bacillus sp. FSL R5-0397 (assembly GCF_038593395.1). Taxonomy (NCBI): domain Bacteria; kingdom Bacillati; phylum Bacillota; class Bacilli; order Caryophanales; family Bacillaceae; genus Bacillus; species Bacillus sp. FSL R5-0397. The sequence goes on from NZ_CP151992.1 coordinate 2,611,278, forward strand.
ATTTGGGAGCACGGCACACTCATTTTATCTTTCTTTGTCAGCTTCTTATTTATTGGAATTGATCTCATCTACTCAAGTATTGAACAACGAAAACAGCCGCTGGATGAACAAGCAAAAAGCTCCTAGAGATGATTCTAGGAGCTTTTGCTTGCCCAATTTGTGATCAGCTGCTCTGTTGTCAAGACAGTCGCAAATTCGTCATGCAGTGTTGCAAGTGAAAGGCGATGGATCGTTTCTGGGTCATAGTATGTACCGGTTTGATCTGTTAAACCAAAAGCGGCTGTTGCATCTGACATGAGGTATGTATCAAAGCCTAGGTTTCCACTCATTCTTGTTGTGGTAGATACGCAGTGCGGTGTTGTGAGTCCAGCAATCACAACAGTGTTGATCTCGTTTGATCTTAGTTGTTCCTCTAAGTTTGTACCTATAAAGCTGCTGTTGACTTTCTTTTGTATGACCATTTCTTCATCTAGCGGTTTAGCGATCTCTTTGAAGGAGTGCCCTTCATTTGCTGGATGAAATAAGGAGTGCGGCTGATCCGATGTATGCTGAATATGAATGACTGTCCATCCTTTTTCTCTCCAAAACGTCAATAGACGACTGATGTTCTTCTCTGCATCTAGGTTATTCCGTTCTCCCCATTTTTCGTGCTCGAATGCTTTCTGTACATCGACCATAATCAAAGCCTTTTGATGATGTTGCACAAATCCCCACCTCCGAAGATTCTCGTTCATTATATGTAGTGTAAGGAATGGCGGTTGATTTGTACATGTTTTTATTTGGCTATGTACGATGTTTTGTCTGTTTTTGCAGTAAAAAGACAAACCACACACTGGCTATTAAGTAATAGATACCAATGATGGATGTACAATTAGATATGACTTCTGCCCATTGCACTGATTTGACGATTGCCATCCAGATCATATAGATGATCAGAAATGAACATGGGAAATAGAGAAAGTAGCCCAAGAAAGCATATTTGAGTTTTTGCGTCATCTTTTATCCTCCTAAAAATCTTCTTCAACACCTAGCAGCACCCATATAACCATGACATCAAAAAAGACAGCACAAATCGCTGTCTTTTTGATTTTTTAATTCGTATTCTGTCCTCCGCCATTCAATCCTTCTTTCACATAGCCTTTGACTTGGCTTGAGGTTAATAGACCGATATGTCCAACGCCGTGGATGAGGACGTTTCTTGCGCCAATTAAGCGAGAGAGGCTGTTGACGACGATGAGATCGGCTGAGCTATAGACGGATGTGTAAAGAATTTTTTGATTTGGATCGGTGCCTGGTAATGCTCTGAGTGAAACGAGTCCGTTCGCTCCACCAAGTGTGACGACGTTTTCAATTTTATCTCCGCCGTCTAGGTTTTTAATATAGTATAACGTGTTCGCACCGCCCATACTATGAGCCACAATATCTACTTTTTTGGCACCCGTTTTGGCTAGTACATCTTTGACGAATCTAGAGAGCCTCGGGCCATTGTTCAGGTTATTGCCTGTTTTGTCTATGAAATCGATTGCAAAAAGTTGGTTTTGATCCCATCCCTGTGACACTAAGTATCGTTTGATCGAAGCAAAGTTATAAGACGCACCACCCATGCCGTGTACCATTACAACCGGATTATGCTCGGCCGCTTTGGCTTCTTTCGGCTGGATGATGGCTATTGAACCTAGCACTAAGGCAAGGGCAACAAGAATTTGCAAACTCTTTTTCTTAAATCGAATCACTTTCATTCCCCCTTATTCATCTTATTCGACTCTATTTTATACAAGAAAAATATGTCAGAAAAGTGAACAAGGTAATGTTTATAAGATGATTTTACAGAAATATAAATAATCATAAAGCACCTTGGACTTTTTTAAATTAAAACAAAAAGACTACGAGCCCCTCTATCTTTCATATATAATGTGAATAGACAAAAGGAGGTTCTGCTAGATGCTGTTTACTCAAACACCTGCACTACCCTATTATGCCGTGATTTTCACATCAAAACGAACAAATGTCGAGCAGAAAGAATACGCCGTGGCTGCTCAAAAAATGGAAGAATTAGCGAAAGAACTAGATGGGTTTCTTGGAATAGAAAGTGTACGAGATGAACATGGTGTTGGAATCACTGTCTCTTACTGGGATTCATTAGCAGCCATCAAAGAATGGAAAGCACATACAGCACATCAGCGTGTTCAAAAAAAAGGAAAAAAAGATTGGTATGAATCCTATACAACCCGAATTTGTAAGGTAGAACATGCTTATACAAACGAAGATTCACTCCTTGAATAAGAAACAGACAAATGAGAGAAAACCGCTCTGTAAAAGCTTAATTCCTACTTCTGAATAAAAAAAAAGCACCTCAATGTATATGAACATTTGAGGTGCTTTTCATGATACTTACTGTTTCATAAGGATTTATTTATACGTCACAAGGAAATATTTCTTTTTCCCTCTTCTTAAGACGGTAAATTGGTTTTCAATTCGGTCATCTGCTGAAAGGACATAGTCTTTGTCGGTTTGCCTCTCTCCGTTGATGTAGACGGCACCGTTTGTGATATCTTCACGTGCTTGGCGTTTTGATGGAGACAGTTTTGATTCGACAAGAACATCAACAAGTGTTAATTCTTCTGCACTGTCTTTCTCCATTGATGGCACATCTTTAAAGCCTACTTTCACTTCTTCTGCTGTAAGAGATTTGATCTCGCCTTTAAATAGCGCATTTGAGATGTTGACAGCCTGTTCTAGTGATTCACGGCCATGCACAAGTGTTGTGACTTCTTCTGCCAAACGGCGCTGTGCTTCACGCTTTTCAGGGGCTGTTTGCACTTTTTCTTCGTACGATGCGATCTCTTCTTTTGATAGGAACGTAAAGTATTTTAAGTATTTCACGACATCACGGTCATCTGTGTTAATCCAGAATTGGTAGAATTCATATGGTGATGTTTTTTCTTTATCTAACCAGATGGCGCCGCCTTCCGTTTTCCCAAATTTCGTGCCGTCTGCTTTTGTCACAAGCGGCATTGTGAGACCAAATGCTTTTGCGCCTTCTGCTTCAGACTTACGGATCAACTCAAGTCCAGATGTGATATTTCCCCACTGGTCACTTCCGCCGATTTGCAGCTTACAGTTTTCATTTCTGTAAAGGTTCAAGAAGTCTAACGATTGCAGAATCACGTAGCTGAATTCTGTGTACGAAATCCCTGTTTCAATACGGGAGCTGACGATATCTTTTGCGAGCATGAAGTTGACACCGAAGTTCTTTCCAATATCACGAAGGAACGTGATGACATTCATTTGACTGATCCAGTCATAGTTATTGACGATGACAGCTGGGTTGTCACCTGCTTCAAAATCAAGGAATTGAGAGAGCTGGCCTTTGATTTTCTCTGACCACTGTTCGACGATTTCTGCTGGGTTTAATGAACGTTCTGCTTTTTTGAAACTTGGGTCACCAATCAGTCCAGTTGCGCCGCCAACAAGTGCAATCGGATGATGGCCTGCTTCTTGGAATCTGCGCAATGTTAAAATTGGCAGTAAGTGACCAATGTGCAAGCTGTCAGCTGTTGGATCAAAGCCGGAGTATAGCTTGATTTTTTCTTCTGCTAATAATTTTGTTAAACCTTCTTCATCTGTTTGTTGCTGAATTAATCCTCTGAACGATAATTCTTCCATCAATTGACTCATATCCAAATCTCCTTTTTTTACAATTCAACATAAAAAACGCCCCTTCGAATGAACGAAGGGACGATATATATCGCGGTACCACCCTGCTTAAAAGACAAAACAACACGTCTTTTCACTTACACTGATAACGGACAGATCCGTTCTTTCACTAATCAGGCAACATGCATGCTCCTTTTCGTAAAAGCGGTTCGTGAGGGTAATTCGAATATCTCTTTGTACTGACTCGCACCAGCCGTCAGCTCTCTTGGACAGGGAAAGATGATTCTACTGAATCTCAGTCAAAACCTTTTCATATTCAACTAAAGTCATTTTTAACATACTTTTGATATCAAGTCAACTGACGGAAGCGATTAATCTTCCATTGTCGAGAGATCGCCAGCAGGTAAATTCAGTTCCCACGCTTTTAGCACACGTCTCATAATTTTACCGCTGCGTGTTTTTGGCAGTTTGTCTTTAAACTCAATTTCTCTCGGTGCTGCATGTGCAGCGAGTCCTTTTTTCACAAACGTGCGAATCTCTTCTTTCAGCTCATCTGTCGGTTCGTATCCGCTTCTAAGCGCTATAAATGCTTTAATAATTTCACCGCGCACAGGATCTGGTTTTCCGATGACACCAGCCTCTGCAATGGCCGGATGTTCCACAAGTTTACTTTCTACCTCAAATGGACCGACCCGCTCTCCTGACGTCATGATGACATCGTCGACACGTCCCTGGAACCAGAAGTATCCATCTTCATCCATATAAGCTGAATCTCCTGAAACATACCAATCTCCCGGCATAAAGTAAGATTCATATTTTTCAGGATTGTTCCAGATCGTATGCATCATAGATGGCCAGCCCTTTTTGATGGCAAGGTTCCCCATCCGGTATGGCGGAAGTTCATTTCCGGCATTATCTACAATCGCAGCTTCAACGCCTGGAATTGGTTTCCCCATCGAACCTGGTTTGATATCCATGCATGGATAGTTACAAATCAGTTGTGCACCTGTTTCTGTCATCCACCAAGTGTCATGAATTCGTTTACCAAATACAGCGTCTCCCCAGCGGATCACTTCTGGATTAAGTGGCTCTCCTACACTTAACACATGACGGAGTGAGCTGAGATCATATTTTTGAATGAGATCGTCTCCGGCTCCCATCAGCATTCTGAAGGCTGTCGGTGCACTGTACCAAACGGTCACACCAAGCGATTCGATGGTTTCGTACCACGTATCAGGATTGAACCTGCCGCCTAAAATGACATTCGTCGCTCCATTCAACCACGGAGAAAAAATACCGTACACCGTCCCTGTTACCCAGCCTGGATCAGCTGTACACCAGTAGACATCTTCTTCTTTCAAATCAAGTACCCATTTACCCGTCTGGTCTTGCTGCACCATTGCGCCATGAACATGGAGCACACCTTTTGGCGTACCAGTGGACCCTGACGTGTAATGAAGCAGGTATCCATCTTTTTCATCCATCCACTCGATTTCAAGTTCCTTCGCTGCCTGTTCAAATGCTTCTTCAAAGTGAATCGTCCGCACACCACCTGCATCCTCTTTTTCACCACCGACAATGATGACGGATTCAAGCTTTGGAAGTTCTGCAAACGGAATCCGCTCAAGCAGATCAGGCGTTGTCACAATCACTTTTGCCTCACTATTTTCTAAACGATCTTTGACGGCACCTTCCATAAATGCCTCAAATAACGGACCGACGATCGCACCAATTTTGACAGCACCAAGCAGTAGAAAATAGAGCTCAGGTGATCTTGGCATAAAGATAAACACGCGATCCCCTTTTTGCACATGTGCCTGTTCTCTTAATAGATTTCCTGCTTTGTTTGTCTTGATTTTCATATCCCTGAACGTATACTTTTCATCCCGCTCTGAATCTTTGTAGTGAAGCGCCACCTTGTTTTTACGAAACGAGTCCGCATGTCTGTCAATCGCTTCATAAGCTGCATTTACTTTTCCTGTTTCATACCAAGAGAAATTTTTTCTCGCTTCCTCCCATGAAAATTCTTTGTATGCTTGCTCATAATCATTTAAATGATAGTCCCCTTTTACTGATGGTAGCGTTTCCACTTTCATCAAACAGTCCCCCTTTGCATACGTTTACAATGACCATTATAGTATAGATGACTTTTTTTCTCAATTTTTAAAAAACTTCTGATGAAACCGTTTTAATTATTGCAAGATTTAAGATAGAATAGAGACGACTCACTAGAATTTGAGGCGGTGGATACGTGGAGCATCCTAAAACTTATTATTCAAAAACCATTGAGCGAGAAACAGGTTCCATCCTGATTGAAGGACCGGTACCTGCATCAGAGCTTGCGAACTATATGTTTCATGAAGGACTAACGGCATTTCGCACGCCTGAGGAACAGAAACAAGCACTTGTTGAAATAGCAGATCTTCCTGAAGGACGTATTATCATTGCTAGGGTGGATGAGCTTGTCGTAGGCTATGTCACGTATTTGTACCCTGATCCGCTTGAACGCTGGTCAGAAGGCAACATGGACAATTTAATTGAGCTCGGTGCCATTGAAGTCGCTCCCCCATTCAGAGGCTGCTCACTTGGCAAGCATTTACTGGATGTGAGCATGATGGATGAGCAAATGGAGAATTACATTATCATTACAACTGAATATTACTGGCATTGGGATTTAAAGGGGACAAAGAAAAACGTGTGGGAGTACCGCAAAATGATGGAGAAAATGATGAACGCAGGCGGTCTTGTCTGGTTTGCAACAGACGAGCCAGAGATTAGCTCACATCCAGCCAATTGTTTAATGGCACGGATAGGAAAAAATGTGAGTCCTGATTCGATCGAGCGTTTCGATCGTCTTCGCTTCCATCAGCGCTTTATGTATTAACGTTCAATTCGTTTTTTTGGCAAAGGGGATTGGTAAACATGATGATTGAACAAATTATGGAGCGTGATGTGATCACGCTGCGCAAAACCGATACGATTGAAGAAGCCATTCAAAAAATGAGTGCACATCACATTCGGCATATTCCCATCGTATCTGAGCAGGGATCTGTCATTGGGATGGTGACAGATCGGGATATTAAAAATGCCAGTCCAAGTATTTTTGAAACAGAGAAAAGGCAGCTTTTTATTCAGCGGCCGGTTGAAGACATCATGGTGCTAGAGACGATTACCGCTCATCCGCTTGATTTCGTTGAGGAGATTTCAAGTGTCTTTTTTGAACACGGAATTGGCTGTCTTCCCGTTGTGAGACGCGGCAAGCTTGTAGGGATCATCACAAAAACAGATTTACTTCGTACGTTTGTAAGACTAACAGGTGCAGATCAGCCTGGATCACATTTAGAGGTTGAAGTAGCGCAAGTGACAGAGGGTCTTGCAGACATTACGTCCATTTTAAAAGAGCAGCATATTCAAATGCTGAGTGTACTCGTGTACCCACATGCCAATGAAGCCTCTAAAGTGCTCGTCTTCCGCCTTCAAACGATGCATGCAGATCATGTGATGAAGCTGATTCGTGCAAAAGGCTATAAAGTGCTCTGGCCTATGGAGCAGACGATCAAATGAAGGAAGCGACCTTTGTTTTTTCACCATCTTTTCAAACGTACCAGTTTCACCAAGATCATCCCTTCAATCAGCTTCGTGTCTACTTAACTTATGATCTTCTTCAAAAAATGAAGGCATTAACGGATGATGAGATTGTCGCACCTCGTATGGCGACGCTGGAGGAATTAAAGCTTGTCCATACAGCAGACTACATTCAAGCAGTACAGCGGGCAAGTGAAGGAAAACTGTCCACCGCAGAGGGGGAACGTTATGGTCTTGGCACTGAGGATACCCCGATGTTTGCAGGGATGCATGAGGCAGCTTCTCTCCTAGTTGGTGGGACATTAACAGCGGTTGATCAAGTGATGCTTGGGCATTCGCAGCATGCGCTCAATCTTGGCGGCGGGCTTCACCATGGATTTAAAGGGCGTGCTTCTGGCTTTTGTATTTATAATGACAGCTCTGTGGCCATTCAGTATATTCAAAAGACATATGGCGCTAGAATTTTATATATTGATACAGATGCTCATCATGGCGATGGTGTACAGTTTAGCTTCTATGATGATCCAGAGGTATGTACTGTTTCCATTCATGAAACAGGGCGCTATTTGTTCCCTGGAACTGGACAAGTACAGGAAAGGGGTCATGATAAAGGCTATGGCTATGCATATAATATCCCGCTTGACGCATTTACAGAAGACGAATCATTTTTAGAAGCCTATCGAACAGCAGTGACAGAGATTGCTGCTTTTTTTAAACCAGATGTCATTTTGACGCAAAATGGAGCAGATGCCCACTATTATGACCCTTTGACGCATTTATCTGCTACCATGAAAATATATGAGGAAATCCCTAGAATTGCCCATGAGCTGGCGCATCAATATTGTGATGGAAAATGGATCGCTGTGGGCGGAGGCGGCTATGATATTTGGCGTGTCGTCCCAAGAGCATGGAGCCGCATTTGGCTTGAGATGAAAGGCATTACACCACCAGATGCACTTCCTCAAGAATGGATTCGGGCATGGGAAAAACAATCGCCTGTTCCGCTTCCACCCACATGGCTAGATCCTGACGATTTATATCCACCGATTCCAAGAAGAGCAGAAATTACAGAAAAAAATGCACAAACGGTAGAAAAAGCACTCATGCCTGTGCGACGAGAAAAGAAAAAGGCATAAAAAAAAGCAGGCGTACACTGATCAAGTGAGCCTGCTTTCTTTTTTATTTCGTCGATTGTCTTTCTTCGATTCTATGTGGCAATTCAACAATTTGATCTTCTACTTGTTCTTTGTTCATGAGCTTTGTCAAAAGTCTCATCGCAACAGCGCCAATATCGTAAGTCGGCTGAACAACTGTTGTCAATTGAGGGCGCACCATGAGGGATAGTCTTGTGTTATCAAAACCAATCACTTCTAAATCTTCAGGAATTGATACGCCTCTGTCCTGCGCTCCATGAATGACACCTAGCGCCATTTCGTCAGTAGCTGCAATCACAGCCGTCGGCTTGTCAGATTGATCAAGCAGATTAGCGAGCGCTTCAATACCAGAGTCATATGAGTAGTCTCCTTCAGCAACAAGCGCTTCGTCAAATGCGATACCAGCTTCTTCAAGCGCACGCTTATAACCAGCAAGCTTTCTCATAGAATTAATTGGTTCTGACATTGGTCCAGATACAAACGCAATTCGTTTATGTCCTTTTTCAACCAATAGCTGAACTGAATCATAAATGGCTTGTTCATAGTTAATGTTGACTGATGGTGTTTGTGCCTGCTCTTCAACAGATGCTGCAAGTACAATGGGTACAGGAGAGCGCTTAAATTCTTCCACAAGCACATCTGTAATGTTTCCGCCCATAAAAACGATTCCATCTACTTGTTTGCCAAGCATTGTGTTTAACAAATGCAGTTCTTTATCAGTATTTTGGTCTGAGTTGCTCAAAATAATGTTGTACTTGTACATCGTCGCAATATCTTCAATTCCTCGTGCAAGCTCTGAATAGAAGATACTTGAAATATCAGGGATGATGACCCCAACTGTTGTGGTCTTTTTACTTGCAAGGCCTCGTGCGACTGCGTTTGGACGGTAGCCGAGACGATCAATTGCTTCAAGCACCTTTTTTCTTGTTGTTGGTTTTACGTTTGGATTACCATTAACAACGCGTGATACCGTTGCCATACTTACGTTTGCTTCTCTTGCTACATCATATATTGTAACATTATTCACATAAATCACTCCTTCAAATACACTTCATATCTATAGCATTCACCAATTGGATAGAGACATGTCAGATACGAGGAAAATAATATCCTATTTGTCATTAAAACGATGAAAAGAGACACATAATTTTTCAATCTACATCAAAATGACATTCTTTTATGAAATTATACACGTTTTTTCTTCATATGAAAACGTTCCCTTTCTTTTTATAACTAAATTAAACAAACTTTAATGAGCTTGTTACCTGTAAATTGAATCATATTTCACCAAAAATCGTCGTGAACGTCAGCTATGACAATGATCTTAGCAGATTCTATCGAATTTTAAAAATGAAAACATTGTGAACAAGCGTATTTTTAGCTTGCAATGTGCTCTTTTCCTTTCATTGCCAATCTTGATCGTATTTTTTCATGAAAAAACCGCCGGGCTGTCATCCGGCGGCTTTTCTATTTATGGTTACGCGTGAATGTTGACAAGTGGTCTTAACGCATCTAACCATTTTTCGAATTGTGGAATGTCCATTTGCTGCGCTGAATCAGATAGGGCAACAGATGGATCTGGATGCACTTCTGCCATCACACCGTCTGCTCCAATCGCAAGAGCTGCTTTAGCTGTTGGAAGAAGTAGATCTCTGCGTCCTGTTGAGTGTGTCACGTCAACAAAGACTGGTAAATGTGTCTCTTGTTTCAAGATTGGCACAGCCGAGATATCTAGTGTATTTCTTGTGGCTGTTTCGTATGTGCGGATGCCTCGCTCGCAAAGGATGATTTGGTCATTTCCTTGTGCGATGATGTATTCAGCTGCATTGATGAATTCTGAAATTGTTGCTGCTAAACCGCGTTTTAAAAGAACTGGTTTGTTCACTGATCCAGCTTCTTTTAAAAGCTCGAAGTTCTGCATGTTACGTGCTCCAATTTGGATGACATCGATATGCTCAATCGCTTCTTCAATATGAGCAGGATTCACGATTTCACTAATAACTGCAAGACCGTATTCATCTGCTACACGTTTTAGAATTTTTAGACCGTCTACGCCAAGTCCTTGGAAGTCGTATGGACTTGTGCGAGGCTTAAATGCGCCACCACGAAGAAGTTTTAGTCCCTGCTGTTTCGCTGCTGCCGCTACTTCTGCAACTTGCTCGTAGCTTTCAACGGCACATGGCCCAACGATGAAACGTTGTTTTCCGTCACCGATCGCTTCTCCATTGATATTTACAATTGTATTTTCAGGTTTTTTCTTACGAGAAACAAGAAGTGCTTTGCTGTGGTCATCTTCTTGAAGCTCTAAACCTGCTTTGAAAATTTCTTTGAAAATATGTTGAATCGTTGAATTTTCAAATGGGCCATCATTTTCTTCAAGAATTTGATTAAGCATTGTGCGCTCTCTGACAGGGTCATAACGGTTGACACCTTGCGCTTCTTTTGCCTTTCCAATTTCTTTTACAATGTTTCCTCTTTCATTGATCAGTTTTAAGATTTGAAGATTTAGTTCATCTGCTTGCTGTCTCAATTGTTCCAATTCATTGTTGCTCATTTTTGTCATCCTTTCCTCTGCCCGCTCTCGCTTTTTATTTTTGATCTCTTATAATAGGGTTTATTATAAACAAAGATTTCGGAATTGTCACGAAAAAATTCTTTATTACCCAAACGCTTTTAAGCGATAAAGTATTATGTGTAAGATTATAGCATACTTTTGATGCAAGTAAACCTTTTTTATAAAAAAAACGTCAGCAATCGCTGACGTTTTTCTACATGTTATGTTCAAGCGCTTCTTTTGTAATGCTTGAGTGAGAAGCATGCCACTTTACTTTGCCACCGCTAAAGATGAGTGCCTGTGGGCTTTCGTGCTTGATCCCTGACTTTTCAGTCACATAGGATGAAAGCTCTCTTGTGTTTTGAATTTGCAAGAAATAAGCAGGAACATCCTCATGTTCTGACGCAAACGCTTCAAACTCTTGAAAAGCAGCTTGGCTGATTGGACATGTCAAACTGTGCTTAAAAAAGACAAAGGTTCCGTCTTGATTCGTTAGTTGATCAAACTGTTCTTCTGTTTCTATGAGTTGTTTAGACATGATGTGCTCCTTCCTAACTTAAGCAGCGAGTTAGCCTTTCGTAGATTGTTCTACTTTTTCTTTGACATCTTTGATGCCGTCTTCAATGTCTGCTTTTGCTTCTTGTGCTCTTACTTTTGCTTCATCTGCTACATCTGAAGCTTCATTTGCAATATTTGCTGCAGCATCTTCTGCTTCGCTTTTTACTTGTTTAGCTTTTCCAGCTGTACGATCTTTTATGTCTTTTACTTTGTCTAAAATCTGGTTTGACTGCTCTGCTACGAGCTGAGACAATTCAGATGTTTTGTCTTTCGCAATCGTCACATATTCAGTGCCTTTTTCCTTTGCATCTGTTGTAAGACGATCTGTTTTTTCTTTTAGGGCATTCGCTTGGGTGTTCAAATCATCGCGAAGCTCTTTCCCTGACTTTGGTGCTAAAAATAATGCCGTTGTTGCACCGATAATGCCACCGATAAGTGTTCCGATCAAAAAGTCTTTGCTATTGATTCCGTCTTTGCTCATGATTATTCCTCCTATGCGAAAATGGTTGTTTATTGTTGTTTACGCTGTTTCCATTTTTTATAGATTTCAAGTGCTGCGTTACTCCAGCTTACCACATCCGTGACTTTCTCTTGATTTCGTTCAACGGATGAAGAAACCGCACCAGCTGCCTGCTTTATGCTTGTATTAAATTGGTTGATCGAGCCACCAATTCCCTGCACCGCATCCACAACTGTGTTAAGTTTTGCCGATTTGTCTTGAATATCTTCAGCAAGCTGATTGGTCTTATGTAGCAACTGTGCTGTCTCTGTGGTGATGCCTTGCATCTGTCCTTCAAGACCTTCTAAAGTTGATGCGACATTCTTTAATGTCAGCTGTAAGGATTTCAATGTTTTGGACAAGTAGATGACAAGAATGAGGAAAGCGATTGCGATGAGTGCAACGCTTAAATAGAGAATAATAATCATCTGATACCTCCTTTGCTGCGGGCATATTCAATTCAATACCCTCTCGTTGTATCATTCAAACATCGCCTAGAATGACCGATTGAATAATAATTCTACACTTATTCGCCAATTCCTGTCCACAGCGAACGAAAAAAAGCGGCACATCTTGTCACATTTAGCCCCTTTGTCACATTTTATTCAAAATAAAAAAGCGCCGATTGAATCGGCACTTTTTGACAGGCAATTATACTGCGACTTTCTCATAAGCGCGAAGATACTTTTGAATATCTCCTGCTCCCATAAAGACCAAGATCGCATTTTCATGTGCTTTCAGCACAGATGTCTCTTCTTCTTCAATCAATTGGGCTTGCGGAATTTTTTCCCGCAAATCTTCAATGCTTAGTTTCCCAATGTTTTCACGAGCTGAGCCGAAAATATCACAGAGGTATACATAGTCTGCTTTTTTCAGACTGTCCGCAAATTCACTTAAAAATTGCTGTGTACGAGTGAAAGTGTGCGGCTGGAAGACTGCCACAATATCACGGTCTGGATACTTTTGGCGAGCTGCTTCGATCGTGACTTCAATTTCAGTCGGATGGTGCGCATAATCGTCAATTAAGACTTGTTCACCGACTACTTTTTCATTAAAGCGTCGTTTCACACCACCAAATGTCGTTAAAGCACCTTTGATGAGCTCTACATCAATGGCCTCATAGTGGCATAATGCAATGACCGCTAATGAGTTAAGGACATTGTGGTTTCCGTAAGCAGGGATGTAGAAGGTATCATAAAACGTATTACGTACAAATACATCAAATGTCGTGCCTTCTGTGTTTTTCACAACATTTCGTGCTTGGAAATCATTTTCTTCATTGAATCCGTAGTACACAACAGGTACTTTTGCCTGGATCTTGAGAAGATGCTCGTCATCACCGCAGGCGATGATGGCTTTTTTCACTTGAAGTGCCATGTTTTGAAACGCATCAAACACGTCATCAATATCCGTGAAATAATCAGGGTGATCAAAATCAATATTGGTCATGATCGCATAGTCTGGATGGTAGCTGAGGAAATGTCTGCGGTATTCGCACGCTTCAAATACAAAATACTCGCTGTTTTCTTTCCCCATTCCAGATCCATCACCGATTAAGTAGGAAGTTGGTTTTGCCGCTTGCATCACATGTGCAAGCAGACCTGTTGTCGATGTTTTACCATGAGCACCCGTAATTGCAACGTTTGTGAATGAATCCATGTATTCTCCAAGAAATTTATGATAACGAATGACAGGAATTCCTTCAGAAAGAGCACGCTCAATCTCAGGGTGTGTATCTGGGAATGCATTTCCTGCAATCACCGTCATCCCTGGCTGAATATTATCTGGGTCAAATGGAAGAATTTTAATATTTCGTTCTTCTAATGCTTTTTGTGTAAAGATATGTTTTTCGATATCCGATCCTTGGACAGTATACCCAGTATCATGAAGAATTTGGGCCAGTGGACTCATACCTGTCCCTTTTATTCCAACAAAATGATAAACAGTCATAATTGTACCTCCAACAAACGTCTATCTGACTTACAGTATATGACGCTCATTTCAATTTGCAACTTGTGATTTTTGTCTCTAGCTGATCACAAATCGCAGCTCCAAATAAAGATTTTTTTCCGATCTTCCTATTCTAATCAATATTAACTATGATTAGTATCCGACAACTTTCCCATTTCTAACACCTGCTTTCGCTCATTTTCGTTAAAAAGCGTTCAGACAGGCATGCGAAAAGCGTCCAATTCAAAAATTGCACCTATGTGCTATCATACCATGTTTATCAAAAAAATGAAGTGGTTTGTTTAGATCAATTGTTCTAAATCACTCAGTGTCATGAGGACCTCTCTTGGCTTACTGCCTTTTGCACCAGAGATCATTCCTTCACGTTCCATCATATCAATCAATCTCGCTGCTCGATTGTAGCCAATTCTAAATCTTCTTTGCAAACTGGATGTACTTGCACTATTTTGCTCGATGGCGAATCGGCATGCGTCCATAAACAATTCATCTTCGTCTGTAATGGCAGAGCCTTGGAGCATCAATTCTTCCTGTTCAAAAAGGAACACAGGTTTGCGCTGTTTTCTCACATGCGCTACCACTTCATCAATCTCTCGATCTGATACAAAGTTCCCTTGCAGCCTTGTCGGTTTGCCAGAGCCATTTTCTAAGAACAGCATGTCTCCTTTTCCGAGAAGCTTTTCAGCACCTGCCATATCAATAATGGTTCTTGAATCCACTTGGCTTGAAACAGAGAAAGCAATTCTTGTTGGGATGTTTGCTTTAATGAGGCCTGTAATGACATCAACAGAAGGTCTTTGCGTCGCAATGAGTAAGTGAATCCCGCATGCTCTTGCTTTTTGGGCAATTCGGCAAATGCTTTCTTCGACTTCATTTGGTGCGACCATCATTAAATCAGCCAACTCATCAATGACAACGACGAGATATGGTAGTTTTTCACCCATTTGTTTTTCTTTCACCAGTTCGTTAAATCGTTTGATTTCTCTCACACCAGAGTGTGCAAACAGTTCGTAGCGTCTTTCCATTTCATCTACTACCCATTTCAGGGCAGCTGTTGCTGTCTTGGCATCAGTAATAACTGGGCTCACAAGATGCGGAATGTGATTATACGGCGCCAGTTCGACCATTTTAGGGTCGATTAACAGCATTTTCACTTCATCAGGTGAAGCTTTAAACATCAGGCTTACGAGAATGGTATTAATACAGACACTTTTCCCTGAACCTGTTGCTCCGGCAATTAAGCCGTGCGGCATTTTTTGCAAATCAACCACAACGGGCTGACCGGAAATATCCAATCCGAGCGCTGCCGTTAATGGAGATGGATTGTCTCTAAAGGCACTGCTTCTGATCATTTCTCTCAAGAAAACCATTTTACTGTGAAGGTTCGGCACTTCGATTCCAATCGTGTTCTTCCCAGGAATCGGCGCTTCGATGCGAATATCTTTTGCAGACAAACTGAGTTTGATATCATCTGACAGGTTTGTAATTTTGTTCACTTTCACGCCTGGTTCAGGATGCACTTCAAATCTTGTAACAGAAGGACCTTGTGTCACATGAACAACACTTGCTCTGACATTGAAATTTTTCAGTGTGGCATTGAGCAGTTCTGCCCGTTCTTTCACCCATGTTCCGTCCTCTTCTTTTTGTGCTGGCGGAACGTCTAGAAGGGCTAAACTCGGAAATACATATCCTTGTGCATCTGCCGTTTTCTTCTGTCCTTGCACGCGCTGATCACTTTTTAACATCATGACGTTAAAAGGAACGGTGGCGGTTTGACCGCTTGAGCGCTTTGGCTGTGGAGAAGACGGTTTTGGTTCTTCACGTTTTATTTCAGGCGTTTCTTCAGGTGTTCCCTCAAGCTCTTCTGCCATATCCCCGGCGATCTCTGCTTGTCCAGAGTCAGCAAATTCATCTGATGCTTCTTCAACTGGCATGACTTCATCATCTGTTAATTTTTCTTCCGGCAGAGAATCATCATCTTGCGAATCTTGTATGATCACCGGTTCTTCTTGTTCAAATGCTGCCACTGACACGTCTGCTTGACTTTCTTCTATCCATGCAGCCTCTGTTATTTCCTCCGCAGCCTCTACTTCATTCTCTTCCAGCATCGCAGTTTCTTCTACCGGGCTTTCTATCTCCATGTCGAGTGCTGGTGATGCGCTTAAAGCTGTTTCAAATGTAAAGCTCTCTTTTTTCTCAGTATCATCTTCAAGCGGAATCATCGGCTCTTCTTGTTCAACGGTGACTGCCTGTTCTTGCTCCATCTCTAGAGGCTCGTTAGATGCTTCAGCTTGCTCCATATGTAAGGATGCTTCTCGATCGTCTTTGGTCTGTGACAAAGCTTGATCTTGATCCTCTGTCTCACTGAAAGGCTCGTCATATAAACGTTCCATCGTTGATTGAACGTGATCTTGATAAGCGAGTTCCTCTTGCAAAGTAAGCGGCGTCGTGACAGGTTGCTTCTCTGCTTGTTCTGCTGTTTGGGCTGACATCATGTCTTCCATACGTTGTTCTTTTCGTATAGACGGGATGTTCATTTGCTGTCTTACATTCCGTTCACGCTCTGCTTCTTCTGATAACAGTGTGACACGCTGTGACGTTTCTTCTGACGATTTCATTTTGACAGAAGATGTGTCTTCTTTGGCTGCTGCATGTTTTGGACGCATATCCTGGTGGTAGCCATAGATGGGTGAAGGAATTTGCTCTGGTTTAAAAGGCTTTTTATTGAGATCAGGCTGCACTGTTTGTTTTGGCTGATAGGTCGTCTGCTTTGCCTTTGGCTGACTTGGCCGCGTGCGCCTTCTTTCTTGTTGCTTTGCTGCCTCACGTGCAGGTTCATCTGGAACGAGAGGAAAGCGGAAATTGCCTTTTGGATATTCATAATACACTTTCGTATCTTCAACTTTTTTATATTCTTTATGTTGTTCAACAGCTGGCTGCTTTGGTGCAATCGGACCTGTTTCAGGCCTCTCAGCTTTTTCTTCTTTTTTTTCTTCTCCTAAAAATACACTAAAAAATTTATCTAACCAACTCATCATTTATCACTCACTTTAACTCCCCTTACGTTTTCTTGGGCGATTTTTAGTATACCATTGCTTTTTCATGCAGAAAAGCGAGAAAAGTGCTACGCTTTGCTGTTCATGCTGTCTGTAGATGAAAAAAAGTCACTAAGTACGTACTTAGTGACTTTTGGTATAACACATTCTTCGCTCATTTGTACCCGTTTATGGGAGGTTACGCTTCAAATGGTTCGCCAGCTTGGCGGCTTCCTTCTAGAACAAGGATTCCTTTTTCAGCAGGCGCATTCGGAAGATCTAATTCTTTTGCAGAACAAATCATTCCGCTTGAAGGAACACCTCTTAGTTCAGCATCTTTGATCACCAAACCGCTCGGCATCACAGCACCGACCTTTGCAACCACAACATATTGACCTTGATCAACGTTTGGTGCACCGCACACGATTTGTAAGGTTTCATCGCCAACATCTACTTGGCAAATGTTCAGTTTATCTGCATTCGGATGTTTTTCTTTTTCCTTCACATAACCGACCACAAACTTAGGTGATAGATCCACTGTTAATGTTTCACTGACACCGTTGCGGTTTAAAATTTCATTGATATCTTGAACAAGCGTTTCAGAAAGCGGTACAGATCCGTTTTCTTCAATTTTCATGTAAGTAGATGCATTGAAAATATTAAAACCTGTTGTTTCTTTTGTGTCTTGATTGAAGATTCTTACGACATCTCCAAACGTTTCATGACCTACTTCTTCTCTTGTTACATCTTTCAATGAAATAAGGAGTGTGTCGCCGACACCTTCTGCATTATAAAAAACGTTCATTCTTCAAAATTCCCTTCTACTGCTGTTTTGGTCTGCTTTTTGCAAGAATAAAGATCGGTTCAAGCTTGCCTTCGTCATATAAAAATGACAAGGCCGTAATCGGAACCGTGCCGCTAGCGAAGAAGCTCATCGACATTTGCCCTAAAATATCATAGCCTGATTCATTGCGTACATCTGCAATGATGAACACATCTTGATGGGGAACGGAAATGGCCATTTGCCCCTCTACTTTTTGCGCATATTCTTGTAAAATCGATTCATTTAAAATTCTGCTTGCATCGTACCCGTCGTTTGCACGGAAGAAATAAAAACGGTTGCCCGCCACTTCATCCATTTTCACCACAGTCTTTAGTGAACGGACGTTAAAACTTGCGGTTTCTCTGATTCGTTCTTTTGTCCAGTTTTCCTTTTGCAGCATCTTCTCGTCAATTAATCTGTAGGTGCTTCCAAGGTCAAGTGCATAGTAGATTCTTGTCTCTGCTGTATGCTCATCAAAAACGAGCGGAATCTCATCACTTGATGTTTCTGGAAAGGACGTTGAACGAATGACCGGATAAATGTGCTTTTCTTTGCCTGAGATGTGCTGCGCTTCACCTTTCATTGCGCTGAGCGCCTCTTTCACATAATAAACGATCTCATCCAGTGTTTCATCAGGCTTTACTTCCCACTTTGCAATAATCGGCGGGAGCTCAAGCGTGATGCCCTTTCCTGTATGTTTATCTTCCACACGAAGCGTATCTTTTTCCCTGTCGAACTGGTGTATCCAGTTGTCGTTCGTCAGACGGCTTTTCAATTGATTGGCAAGCTGTCTTGATGTCATTTTCGCCATGATAAGACTCTCCTTTCGTTATTTAGAAAGAGAATCTGTTAAAAATGCTTCAATCTCTTCCTTTGTCTTACGATCTTTGCTGACAAAACGGTTGATCTCTTGTCCGTTTTTAAAGACTAAAAAGCTTGGAATTCCGTAAATTTCCCACTCTGCACAAGTGTCGATGAACTGATCTCTATCCACATAGAAGTATTCAAATTCTGGATAGTTTGCTTCAAGCTCTGGCAAAAACGGCTCAATAAATGTGCAGTCCGGGCACCAGTCAGCTGAAAATAGTAATACGGTTAAGTCTTCTTGAATTACTTTTTGTAATTCTTCGTTTGATTCAATTTTTTTCATGTTTGATTCCTCCAGTTTGTATACTTAAATCTCCGAATTGTATATAGCCTTTCTTTCTCATCCATTCTGATACTACCAAACTAATCACTGCCGGGCCAACGATATGCAAGAGAGCAATAGCGAGGAAAACGGAAGGATGAAATCCCATGACTGTGAGTGTCATGAGCTGTCCGACAAGTCCGCTCGTTCCCATACCCGCTCCTGCCGCATTATTGACCATCCCAAAGCCAATGATACCAATTGGTGCAAGAATCAGTCCTGCAATCGTCGGCGGAATGAGAATGAGCGGATTTTTCACAATGTTCGGCAGCTGTAGTTTTGATGTTCCAATGCCTACCGCAGCAAGACCGCCAAAACGATTTTCCCTAAATCCTGCAGCAGCAAAGCCGACCATCTGCGCGCAGCAGCCAATCGTTGCCGCACCAGCAGCAAGACCGCTTAAATCAAGCATCAGCGCAAGCGCAGCGCTTGAAATCGGTGAGCTAAGAGCAAGTCCAACAATGGTTGCAACCAGCATGCCCATGATGAGTGGACTTTGGTCAGTCCCCCATACGATCAGCCTGCCGAGCCCTGTCATCACCGCCTGAATCCCAGGGCCGATGAAAGCAGCAGTGAGAAAACCTGTGATAATGGTCACAAGCGGCGTTAAAATAATATCAATTCTTGTCTCACCACTGATCAGTTTGCCTAATTCCACACCAATGAGAGCAGCCACGAAGCTTCCAGCAGGTCCCCCAAGCTCTGCTCCAGCGGCACCTGAAACAACACTTGCGAAAATAATTAATGGAGATGCGTTTAAGCGATAAGCAACCGCTACGCCAATTGCTGGTCCCATCAGCCCCATTGCGAGCGTTCCCATTTCCACGATGAGAGGAAATGATAACAGGCCGCCTGCTGTTTTTAAAATCAGCCCTACCACTAATGTAGCAAATAGACCTAAAGCCATATAAGAGAGTGCATCAATAAAATACACCTTTGGCGAAAGGGAAATACCCTTTCTTTTTAAATAAGTCATCAACGTCGTCTTCCTGCTTTCTCATAGGAAAGACGAAGAGGCCTGTCCTTCCCATTATATGTAGTCTTCTTACGATGAAAAATAGTCTCTACCATGAATATCATAATCATATTTTTTTTGCTTTATCAAGCACTTCTTGTGTAACATGAAAAGAAACAGGGCAAACCTTTACTAAGTTTGTGCACAAGGAGGAGATTGTTATGCAATTAACGGTTTATTTAGCTGGAGAAATTCATAGCCAGTGGCGCGATGAAATTAAGGAAAAAAGCCAGTCTTTGAAGCTGCCAGTGACGTTTGTTGGTCCAATGGAGAATCATGACCGATCAGATAACATCGGAGAAGATATTTTAGGCGGGCAGCCAAATGCCATCTTGAAAGACGATGCGGCTTCTGATTTGAACAATTTCCGCACCGAACTATTATTAAATAAGGCAGACGTTGTCATCGCCCGCTTTGGTGAGAAATATAAACAGTGGAACACGGCAATGGATGCTTCTTCTGCCATCGCCAAAGGAAAACCCCTTATTTTGATTCGTCCTAAAGAATTACATCATCCACTAAAGGAACTATCAAACAAAGCAAATATCACTGTCGAAACAGTGAATCAAGCAATTAAGGCGTTGTCATACGTGTTTGAACAAGAATAAGAAAAAGGGCTAAAATGAACTTGATTTTAGCCCTTCTTCTTCTTTTCAGCGTGATAGAAAACCTTTGCAGCCCTAGGAAGGACGAGTACTGGCGCGGAGCGAATTTGACATTCGTGAGCACCGAAGCGCAGGACTGACAAAGAATGCGAGGGTTTGTCTACACGCTGAAGGCTGTGCTCTTAAAAGAGGCAGCCTTTTTCTTATCGTTTACACTTGTTGATAAATCGAATCCACCGTGCTTTGATCACAATTTTTCACAAGACGAACAATTAATTCTTTTGCCGCTGCATAATCATCCACATGCAAGACAGAGTGACTTGTATGAATGTAACGCGCACATACACCAATAACAGCAGACGGTACACCTTGATTTGAGATATGGACACGTCCAGCATCCGTACCGCCTGGCGATACGAAATATTGATATGGAATATTGTTTGTTTCGGCTGTATCGAGGACAAATTCTCTCATGCCTCGGTGCGTAATCATCGTGCGATCATAAATACGAAGAAGTGCACCTTTTCCAAGCTGGCCAAATTGTGATTTGTCTCCCGTCACATCATTTGCGGGACTCGCATCTAGAGCAAAGAACAGATCAGGCTGAATCATATTCGCAGCTACCTCAGCCCCTCTGAGCCCTACTTCCTCTTGGACGGTTGCGCCTGAATATAGCTGACATGAAAGAGCTTCGTCTTTTAATTCTTTCAATAATTCAATGGCAAGTCCGCACCCATAGCGGTTATCCCAAGCTTTGGCTAAAATCTTTTTCGGATTGGCCATTGGGGTAAAGACCGTTGCAGGAACGATTTGCTGCCCTGGGCGAACACCAAGCTCTTTCGCTTCTTCTTCACTGTCTGCACCAATATCAATCAGCATATCTGACGGTTTTACTGGTTTGCTTTTTTGTTCTGGTGTCAGAAGGTGAGGAGGTGTGCTCGATACAACGCCCGGAATTGGCCCGTGATCCGTATGAACATCCACACGCTGCGCAAGCATCACTTGACTCCACCAGCCGCCAAGTGTTTGAAAACGAATCATTCCGTTTTTCGTAATGGATGACACCATAAAGCCGACTTCATCCATATGACCAGCCACCATAATCTTCGGCGCGTTCTCTGGGCCTTTACGGACACCAAACACTCCGCCAAGACGATCCTGTATGAGTTCATCGGAATATTTCTCAAGTTCCTTTTTCATAAAAGCACGCACATGGTGCTCATTACCTGGAGTTCCTTGTAGTTCTGTTAAATTTCGGAAAAGCGACATTGTTTCTTCGTTCATTTGACAGTTACCCTCATTTCTATGTAATTGACCATATAAATTCCTATAAAAATAACACTCACTTTATACTATAAGAATTCTTTCGGTTTTCCAAGTATCTCTCCAGAAATTTTGAATATGCTTTCAAGTATTCGGATTTCTTAACATCGCTGGACAAGTTTTGTATAATGGAAAAAACAGCAATACGGAGGTGCAGCACGTTGAAGTTAAAACATGTTCTGATTGGTGCGAGTATTGGCGTAGCCGCTGCAATTGTTGCAAAGAAAGTCTTTTTCCCGACGTATATCTCGTCTGAAAAAGCGTTAAAAATTGTGAAATCCGCTTTTAAACAGCGCGGTCCGATTGATGGCTCTTGGATTTATACTGTACCAGAACCGTATACCGTAAATGGTGAAACGATTGATGTGTACAAATCTGGCATTACACGCTCCGCCTTTGGCGAGCTGGAACAGTATGAAGTCATGATTGATGCAAAAACAGGCATGATCGTTGATGTCATTGATTCTGTTGCTTAATAAGAAAGCTTCGCAAAGACAAGTCCTTGCGAAGCTTTTTTTAGATGGCTTTGATTTTTTTGTATACAGGGTGCCACATGGCGTCTTGCACAGCCTGAATGAGGTCATCAGGGGTTTCTTCCGCAATTCCTTCGTCAATCGCTGCTTGTGCCACACGGACAGCCACTGTCGCTGAAACCGTTCTGAGCTGATCAACACTTGGAAGCATCGCAGCACCCGGTTTTCCGACATTGACCATGCTCGCAATCGCTTCAGCACTCGCAACAAACATGCTGTCTGTCATGAGACGGGCTTTACACACAATCGTTCCAAGACCAAGCCCTGGAAACACAAGAGCATTATTTGCCTGCCCAATTTCATATGTCACACCGCCATATTCAACTGGATCAAACGGGCTTCCCGTTGTGACAAGCGCACGTCCTTCTGTCCACTCAATGAGATCTTCCGGCTTTGCCTCTGAAAGAGGTGTCGGGTTTGACATCGGTAAAATCGCTGGCCGCTCTACATGTGACGCCATTTCTTTCACTATTTCCTCTGTAAATGCCCCACCTACAGTTGAGGTACCAATTAAGATCGTAGGTTTCGCCTGCTTCACGACCTCTAACAAATCAATTGAATGCTTTGGACCATTACGTGCATAATCCTTCACTTCATCAGAACGTCTTGCATACGGCTTTTGGAATGGCTGAATGTCGGGTGAATCATCTGTGAGCAATCCCGTTTTATCAATACACCAGAAATGATCATATGATTCCTCTTCTTTGACACCATCTCTCACGATGGCATCACGAATTTGCTCGGCTATACCAATCCCTGCTGTACCTGCTCCAAAGATCACGATTCGGTGATCTTTCAGCGGAACCTTCGATGCTTTTGCACAAGCCAGAACCGCAGCAAGTGAAACGGCTCCAGTTCCTTGAATATCATCATTAAACGAACAAATACGGTCCTTATATTTTTCCAAAATGGCGCGCGCATTTTTTGTACCGAAGTCTTCCCAGTGAAGAAGTGCATTTGGAAAAGTCGCACGGGCAAGCTCAACATATTGATCAATAAACTGATCATAGCGCTCTCCTCGAACGCGGGAGTGCTGATTTCCCACATAAAGCGGATCATTTAAAAGGCTTTCCTGGTTGGTCCCAGCATCAAGTACCACTGCCAGCACACGACTAGGATCAATACCTGCTGCGGCTGTATAAACAGCCAGCTTCCCGACTGAAATGGCGATTCCGCCTACACCCCAGTCACCGATGCCTAAAATTCCTTCTGCATCTGTTGCGACAATGAGATCAATTGATTCATCCACTCCGTAAGATGCAAAAATTTCTTCCATTCCTTCTAGGTCATCAATGGATAAATAAATTCCTCTTGGCTTTCTATACTCGTGGCTGTAACGCTGAATCGCTGTTCCTACGGTCGGTGTGTAAACAATCGGCAGCATTTCTGCCAAATGCTCATTTAATAATTTATAAAAGAGCACTTCATTTCTGTCATGAAGCGCAGTTAAATAGACATTTTTCCCAAGTGCGTCTGGCTGTGCTTTGAACTGTTCATATGCACGCTTTGCTTGATCTTCTAGTGTTAACACCTTCGGCGGCAGAAATCCCTTTAGCCCAAGCTCTTCCCGCTCTTCCTTTGTAAATGCGACCCCTTTGTTTAAATAAGGGACAGACATGACTTCGATCCCTCTTAACGGTGTCTCGATGACATCACCATGTACACGATAAAATTGATTCACCTGCACTCTTCCTTTCACAAGTTCATTTTGTCGTTATTTTGTGTGAAAGGTGAAAAAACATACAGATGATCTTTTATCTTCCGGTTTCTCTTTTGACCTCATGGGTCATTGCCCCGTCTTCATCCCACTTTACAGCACGGTAGATGGCATCATGATAAAACAAGTACCATGCATTGTTTTCTTCGGCAAATGCCTGCCATTTTTGCTTCGCCGGGATCGAGGTCATTGGATAATCATCGTATGCCAAGACCCAAAGCGGATTTTTATGAGCGTGTGTCGGCATGATATCCGCTAAATGAATAGCTGTTTCTCCCTGACTTGTGAGCGTTAAGATGCTATGCCCATTGCTATGTCCACCTGTATGATGCAGGCGAATGCCTTCTGTTACTTCGATGCTATCTTCAAATGTCATGACTTGATCGGCAACAGGCTCCCAGTTTTCTTTCCAATATGTATTTCTTGAGCGGATGTTCGGCGCTCTCATTTCGTCCCATTCAATTTTGGACGTGATGATTTTTGCCTGCTGAAAAACAGACACGAGCTCATCGCCTTCACGTTTTGTCAGCCCGCTTGCATGATCAAAATGCAAATGAGTCATTAAGACGTAATCTATATCAGATGGGCGCAAACCGAGAGCCGCAAGTGATTCTTCTATTTTCGTTTCCTCTGTGACGCCATAATTGCGTTTTTGTTTCTCTGTCAGCTTCCCTGACCCGATGCCGGAATCTACTAACAGATGAAGACCGTTCCACCGTATGAGCATTGGATCACACCGTAATTCAATTTGATTTCGATCATTCACAGGGTATTTTTTTGACCATAATGGCTTTGGCACCACGCCAAACATGGCACCGCCATCCATGTGTGTATCTCCCCCATTTAACCAGAACAGTTCCATTTCACCTATTTTCATTGTCTCCATTGCTGTCATCCCTCCTTTTTCTATCGTAGCAAATACAAAGGAAAATCGCATGTGCTAATCTTTTTATCAAAAAAAGCTGACCGCAATCGTTCGTTGCAGCCAGCTTTGTTCGCTTGTTATTCAGGGAATTTCACTTCTGATCGATAGATCGGTTGTCCCATGGAAGAGAATTTCTCTTCATATTCTGTCATGACATTTCCTTCGAGACCATCCTCATGTAAATCAAGGCTCACATATGTTAAAAGGAGTCCGTAAGACGAAAAGCTTTTCAAGGAATATTCAAATAGTCCGCGGTTATCGGTTTTGAAATGTAATTCACCGCCTGGACGGAGGATCTGTTCATATCGCTTTAAAAAGGCTTTAAACGTCAACCTACGTTTTTCATGCCTTGATTTTGGCCACGGATCAGAGAAGTTCAAATACACCCGGTCAATCTCATTTTCCGCAAAGACATCTGTCAGTGTCTCTGCGTTGATGTTTAGAAGCTTTACGTTTTCTACATCTGTTTCTTTGATTTTATCGACTGCCGTCACAATGACACTTTTAAATAATTCAATGCCGATATAGTTCAACTCAGGATGAAGCTTGCCCATTCCGGCAATAAAACTCCCTTTTCCTGTACCGACTTCGATATGGATTGGATGATCATTTCCAAACAGCTCATGCCATTTCCCTTTGTATTGTTCAGGGTTGGCTAAAGCAATATGAGCATTTTCAGCTAAGTAATCATCCGCCCATGGTTTATGTCGCATTCTCAATTTGATACACCTCTATTTTCTTTACATTTTATCAAGATACCATGAAACATAAAGAGCCGCAAGACAGCATCTTATCCGCACATATGAAAAAGACCAGCTGCTAATTGGGCTGGTCTGCTTCATGTATAAAATCAAAGCTGAATGCACAGTTTAACCACATAAATGACACGCCCTGAAAGGAGCATACGTATGGGATTAAACCGCCAACATCAGCTTCAATTAATCAAAGATATTTTAACTGATCACCAGCTGGATTGCTGCGGGACTGTTGCAGAATATGAACAGGTGGGACGCGTGATTCAATTAATGCTGGCAAAAGAAGATTTGGATGCTGACGTTCGTCAGCTGCTAACAGATATTTATGATTACAGCCAAAAAGGTACCTCTGTCAGTTCAATTGATGCACATATCGAAGCGCATCAATCGCATCTATCTGACTGGGTCGAGAACATTCCACTGTCTTAATGGATGTTTAACCGTTTTAAGAGTGCATGTAGCTCGGCTTGCACTTCTTTTTGCGCCTTTTCATTTCCTTTTCTTTTATGCCAAACGACAAACGAGACGGTTTCAGCCAGCACATACCATGCCATGCGTTTTCGCAAGTTGTCGGTCAGCGGAGCACCATACATAGAGAGCCAGCTTTCCCAGTTCTCTTCTTCAACATAATGGTATAAGAGCGGTCCAAGATCAATCGCTGGATCCGCAATCATTGCCCCGTCCCAATCAATTAAATAGAGCTGGTTTTCATCTGTCAGCAGCCAATTATTATGGTTGAGGTCACAATGGCATACGACCTTATCCTCGAAATGAACTGCCTCCACATGTTTCTCTAAATACTGGATGGCGCGCGTGATATCATGTGAGTCAATCTGCTCTTTTAAGATCGATGCCTTGAGATGCATCAAGATCGATGCCGGGTCAAGCGAGTGCTTTTCTAATCGTTTCAGCATATCGAGCAGCTCTTTTGATGTATGAATTTTTCTTAGCTGCTCCGCTACAGGACGGTCATTCATGTCCTTTGGCTTCAGCTCTCTGCCGCTCAGCCAATGCTGCGCAGTAATGACATCCCCATTTTCCATCCGTTTTGTCCAGACAAGCTTCGGCACAATGCCTTCAGCTGACAAAACCGCAAGAAACGGTGACGTATTGCGTTTTAAAAATAGCTTTTGGTCATTGTGTGTTGCGAAGTACGCATCTCCCGTAGCGCCTCCAGCAGGAGAGATGTGCCATTCGCTACCTAATATTTGTCCCAACCAGTTCATATCAATTTTCAACCCATCATTTCTTAAAATATTTTAAATCATGCTTTTTTAGTCGACAAAATTCAGCCGATTGAGATCAATTGGCTGTTTATTTTTTATTTATATGATCATAAAAACAAAAAGGACAGCTATTGAGAATGAGATGCTAAACAATAGCCGTCCTATAGATTTTATCGCTACCTTCTTATACTCGTCAAGCAAAACTAGAAAAACAGGACAAGAACCTTATGAAAAGGGAAGTCTTTTTTCATGTTTCTTTTGCTCGTGCGCACACTGGCTGCTTCTTAGCCACGTAATTTTAACGATCGCTCACTAGCCTTAACAAACACTGGAGTGGCGCCAATCACTTCTCCATCAGCGTGAAATAGGATTTTTTCATCTGCCTCCAAGTAGGCTTCTTCATGCTGAAAAAGGGTGACTCCCTCCATTACAAGGTGCTTTTTAAAAACCATTGCACTTAAAAATAAGAGGACTTTCAATGGATTCAAATCCGTGACAACGATTGTTTGAAATCCTGATTGCCTCGCACTTGCTTCCGGCGCTGCTTCCAGCCCACCTCCATAATATGGGTGATTACATACGATCACAAACCACACTTGGCGAAAAACTTTTCTCTCATTTTCAATAAAAAGAGCAAGGTCAAACGGTTTGAAAGACCATAACGAATGTAGAAAGGACAGCGGATAGATGATAAATCCGAGTTTGAGTCGGTTGAGCCACTTTTTCCCTCTAAAATGGACCGTTCTCTTCAAGACATGCGCATCAAAACCAACACCAATATGATTGAGAAAAAGAACAGATTGCGGACTTTCTGCATGATCTTGAAAGGAACCGAGAGAAAATGTTTTCGTCAGCATCCTCTTTTGTTTTCTCACTTCTTTGATCACATCATGACGCTGGATGCCCAGCCCCTTCGCAGCATCATTCCAATGACCTGCTGGGACAAAGCTTAGCTGCACATGATCAATTTCTTTTAAACCATTCAGTACTTCATGAAATGTGCCGTCACCGCCAATGACGATCAGCCGTTTCAATCTGTCGTCTTGCATAGCGCTAATTTGTCTCGCCAAAACTTCGGCATGTCCTTCATGCTGGGTAAGAAACGATCTGTATGAGATCTCTACCTTTTGTAATTCTTTCTCTATGCTTCTCCAAGTGCGGAGTCCTTTTCCTTGTCCTGCTGCTGGATTGACAATAAAGTACCATTCATTCATATATTAGCTCCACTCAGGTCTCATTTTTTGGTGACCTTGATATGCCTTTAATCGAGCCATTCCTGCCTTCTTTTGCTGTCTGATTCACCATAAGCAAGCAATGCCTTTGTCGCTTTGAATTGCTGGTGCTTTGTCGGCGCCGTGTTTTTCCGCTGCTTGTCAAACCAATCCTCCGCTTTCTTCTTATCGACAACCTCCATCCCGAATGGAACTTCGGGCAAATCAATATACGAGGTGCGGCTGATGAGGATTTTTTTCACAGGAAGCTCTACACCACTTTGCTGTAAAATTTTTGACACAACAGTTCCAGAGCGAAGAAGGCTTGCACAAGGGTTTAAAACGGATTGAACAGATTTTCCCGTCGCCCGCTTTTCCCAAAAACGTTCCTTCGATCCAATATATACGCTGTCTGGCTCTGCTTCTAAGAAAGATAAACAGATGACTTCAAGCGGTGTAATGAGCACTGGACACAATTCCATCTCAGCTTTTTGAATGAGCAGCACCGGCTTGTACATCACAAAATAAGAATCTGGCAGCTGCCTTGCAAGCATCCGCAGCTTTTCATCATAGCGAATGTGATGGGAGACAGTTGAAATATGAGAGATCGTCGAGCTGGCCCATTTTAACTGAACATCGTAAAGATGATCTTTAAAAAAGTGAATCAGCTTCGTTTCATCGGTAGGAACGTTTGTAAAGACACCTTGTTCTATATCTGTTGGCTCGTTAAAAAGACTCAGGTCCCGTTCCTTTTTCATATCGGCTTCTTTTTGCTTTCTTTTTAAGGAGAATTTCTTTCTCTTTTCTTCCTCTTGTTCAGGTGCTTGCTCGATGGCTTGGTCAGCCTGCTTTTGCACCTGCTCTTTGGAAGCCTTTTTTAACTCGTCCCATCTTTGTTTTTTCAACCGAATAAACTGATTGATGTAATGATGCGGGTCTTGTTCATATCGTGATATATAATCTTGGATTTTAATAATTTGCGCCATCTGCTGCTCACTCCAACCTCTAGAATCATTTATGTAGTGTAAATTGTTTGATCGCGTGATAACGCGGGGTTTCTTTTAGACGGATTTCAAATAAAGCGATACTAGAAACCTCCATCGAATATGGTTCTTTCCGTAAGGGTGCTTGTTCTATATAGGACTGTTCCCTATTCCATTTGCGCGCAATCGTCATATGTGGATGAAAGGGTCTCTTTTCGACAGGATGACCTGCTGTCAAAACGGCTGCTTTCACCTTTTCTCTTAGATCCATCAAAGGCTTACTTTCACTAGGCTTTGCAAAAAAGACTCTCGGCCGCTCCTTTTGGCCAAATATCCCTACTTCATTCAGCTTCAGCGGGAAAGCAGACACCTCAGGAGACAGCTGTGCAAGTAGCTCAGATATCTTATTTAAACGGTCCTCTGGAATCGCACCTAAAAACACAAGGGTGACATGATAATCAATGGGTGCTGTCCATTTTTGAAAGGAAAGTCCGCTCCTCTTGTCTATATCCGCTTTCATTTGATACGCGAGTTGTTCAGGGATTGGAATCCCGATAAAATAATGACGGCTTTCGGCCATATTTTCACCTGTCCTTTTTAACAAACTTTACGAATCCCCATTGATGATAGTATAACTAAAGTAATGCGGAATGAGAAGAAAGGGTGTCACATGATGAAGGTTGCACAAAATATAGCTGAATTAATAGGTCATACACCACTTGTAAAATTACAGCGCCTTCAGCCAGAACATGGCGCTGCTATTTATTTAAAACTGGAATCATTTAATCCTAGCGGAAGTGTAAAAGATCGGGCTGCTTACAATATGATCCTTGAGGCAGAAAAACAAGGAAAGCTCACAAAAGGCGCGACGATTATTGAGCCAACAAGCGGGAATACAGGAATTGGCTTAGCGATGAACGCTGCTGCAAGAGGCTACAAAGCCATTCTGATCATGCCTGATACGATGACCCAAGAAAGAATCAATATTTTAAAGGCATACGGCGCACAGGTCGTCTTAACCCCGGGGGAGGAAAAAATGCCAGGCTGTATTCGCAAGGCAGAAGAATTAGCTGCTCAAATTCCTAACAGCTTTATTCCCATGCAATTTGACAATGGTGCGAACCCCGATGCTCATAGAGGGACAACGGCTGTAGAAATTATTGATGCAGTGCAACAGATTGGGCAGCCGCTTGCCGCTTTTGTCGCAACTGCTGGAACTGGCGGAACCATTACAGGCACTGGAGAGGAACTCAAAAAAGCATTCCCGGAATTGACGATACATGTGGCAGAGCCAAAGGGGTCACCTGTTTTATCAGGCGGGAAACCTGGCAAACATAAGCTTGTTGGCACAAGTCCAGGATTTATCCCACATATTTTAAACGAACAGGTGTATGATGAGATTGTGCAAGTGAGTGATGAAGATGCTTACGACATCACACGAAAGCTCGCCCGTCTTGAAGGTATTTTAGTCGGTCCATCATCTGGCGCAGCATGCTATGCAGCCATTGAAGCAGCCAAGCAAATGCCAAAGGATCACATTGTCATTTGTATGACAGCAGACACGGGTGAACGCTATTTATCAAGTGATGTGTTTCAAGATTAAAAAAGGAACAGGGCATATGCTCCTGTTCCTTTCAGATTGTTGACAAAGGGCTAAAATGAACTTTATTTTAGCCCTTTGTCTTCTTTTCAGCGTGATAGAAAACCTTTGCAGCCCTAGGAAGGACGAGTACTGGCGCGGAGCGAATTTGACATTCGTGAGCACCAGAGCGCAGGACTGACAAAGAATGCGAGGGTTTGTCTACACGCTGAAAGGAACAACTCAGACCGTCTTGACCTCAGTCTGTTCGCCTGTCACAAGTAAAACTTGTTCATCAGTGAGCGGGCATAAAGAGAGCGTATTTTGATCTTTCTCTATGATATGCTGCGCGGCTTCACCTAAATAAGGATTGTTTATATGCGGTACCGGATAGCTGCTGATCTCATTGAATCCTTCAAAGGAAGATAACTCTAGCGCTTTCTCCTGATCATCCATCAGTGAGATGTATTCAATGCTTGGCGCCATGATAATACTCCCCGCGGATTCTCCGATATACAGCTTGCCTTTGCCGATCTCTTCTTTCAATACACGATCGAGCCCGTGCTTTCTTAATTCTTGCAGCAAATAAAAGGTATTGCCGCCAGATACATACATGACATCATTCTTTCCAATGATCTGTGTGATCTCCTGAACCGTTTGCCCGGTCAGCTGAACAGTCTCTACACGCATTTCTAATTGATGAAAGGCTTCTTTTGCTGCATCGACATAGTGCGTGACTTCTTCCACTTCACTGGCTGCCGGAATGAATGTCACACTTTTTCCTTTTAAGGTGTCGCCTGCAAAGTCAGACAAGAGAGAATAGCTGTCTTTGAATGAAGAGCATAAGAACATTTTTTTCACGGTGAATCCCCTCTTCTCTTTTTCTTTCTTACTTCGCCAATTCATACATGGCTTGTGCATATAGCGCAGTTGCTCGTAGTAAATCATCGATTTCGATATATTCATCCTTTTGGTGTGCGCAATCAGGTCTTCCAGGGAATAGAGGGCCAAAGGCAACGCCTGCTTCTAATGACCTTGCATACGTTCCTCCCCCAATCGCAATAAGATGGGCAGGATCTCCTGTTTGTTCTTCGTAGACACGCTGTAATGTTTTCACAAGTGGATGGTCTTTTGAGACGTGATGAGGAGGACTGTCATCAAATTTCTCAATCGCTGCCCCTTTTATTCGTTCAATTCCTTTTTTGACTTCCTCACCGTCCGCTGTTACGGGATAGCGGACATTCAGCCCAAGCTTCGCTTCTTCGTTTTGCGAATAGCGGATTGTGCCAACATTCAAGGTCAAGTCACCACTAATATCATCTTTACAAGCGATGCCGAGTTTTTGTCCTCTTGTGTCTTGATCAAATAAAGCATTTATTTGTGATGTAAAAGCGAGCCCTCTTTCATCTAATTCATGCGCACATAAGAAATTAGCCATATGAATGCCCGCATTTGTGCCATTCGCCGGCTCCATTGCATGAACTGATACACCTTTTAATGTGAATGTCAGTCCATCTGCTGTATGGTTTGTCTCACCGGTTAACTGATTTTCCGCAAGATAGGCTGCAAAAGCCGTTTTTAATGCTTCAGCATCGTGATCATTTGCTGCTGCCACAATCGCGCGAGCCTCATCTGGGACCATATTAAGACGCATGCCTGATGTGAATTGCTTGAGGATGTAACGCTTGTTTTCTTCTGATTGTTCGTATGTAAAGGATACGATGGCATCTATGATCCCTTTTTCAGCATGAATAATTGGAAAATCAGCATCTGGCGCAAATCCAATTTGCGGCATCGCCTCATGCTTGAAATAGTGATCGACGCATCGCCAATCGCTTTCTTCATCTGTGCCAATGATGATTCGAATCTTTTTCGACAGCGGTAGACCGGCATCTTTTAACATTTTCAATGCGTAAAACGCCGCCATGGTCGGCCCTTTATCATCAATGGCTCCTCTTGCAAAGATTTTATTTTCTCTTATGTCCGCTGAAAATGGTGGGGTTGTCCAGTCGTCACCCGTAGGCACGACATCCACATGGCATAGCACACCGACGATGTCTTCGCCTTCTCCATATTCAATATGACCAGCATAACCATCAACATTTTTCACTTTGAAGCCCTCGTCCTGCCCTTTTTTGAGCATATACTGAAGAGCCTCATCCACTTTTTCACCGAACGGTTTTCCTGCTGTGCCGCCTTCTTCATCCAAGACACTTTCAATTTGTAAAAAAGATTGTGTATCCTGAATCAAACTGTCTTTTTTTCGTATGACTTCTGCTTCCCAATTCATTTTTCCATTCCTCCTTGAAAAAAGGTTGCAATCCACCCTTAAAACGAATATTATATTAATTGTTTTGTAATAATGTTCGTAAATGGAGGATTTTATGTTTCAGTTAAAAGAGAACCAAACCAACATAAAGAAAGAATTACTCGCTGGTATGACGACATTCTTTACGATGGTATATATTGTAGCCGTCAATCCAGGAATCCTTTCAGATGCAGGCATTCCTTTTGACCAAGTCTTTACTGCAACCATTATCGCTGCTGTTGTCGGTACCCTCTGGATGGCACTCTTTGCAAACTATCCGATTGCCATTGCACCAGGTATGGGGCTGAATGTCTATTTCACCGTCACTGTTGTCGGTGGTGGAGGTCTCAGCTATCAAACAGCATTTAGTGCGGTATTTGTTGCTGGAATACTCTTTATTATTTTATCGTTAACATCCCTTAGAAAACAACTCATTGAGGCGATTCCAGATAATTTAAAGTACGGAATTACAGCAGGTATCGGATTATTTATTGCATTCATTGGGCTAAGACAGTCTGGAATCATCACTGCTGATCCACAAAATCTTGTGAAGCTTGGCAATTTAAGCTCACCTGTTGTCATTTTGA
Source organism: Bacillus sp. FSL R5-0397 (assembly GCF_038593395.1). Taxonomy (NCBI): domain Bacteria; kingdom Bacillati; phylum Bacillota; class Bacilli; order Caryophanales; family Bacillaceae; genus Bacillus; species Bacillus sp. FSL R5-0397. The sequence goes on from NZ_CP151992.1 coordinate 2,645,067, forward strand.
CACTCGTTGGTTTAATGATTTCTGTAATATTAATGGTTCTTCAAGTGAATGGAGCGCTGTTTATCGGCATGTTAGCAACCACATTAATTGCACTTGCAACAGGCCAGCTGCATTTTCCTAAAGTGCTAGTGGATACCCCAGCACTGCCTGAAGGAATGCTGATTACAAATCCATTCGCTGCGTTTGGCGATGTATTTTCCCATCACTTGTATGCTGTTGTCTTCTCCTTTTTACTTGTGACGATTTTTGACACAACAGGAACAATGATCGGGGTTGCGGAACAAGCAGGTTTAATGAAAAATGGTCAGCTCCCAAAAGTACGCAGAGCCTTACTTGCTGACTCTGCTGCGACGACAATTGGCTCAATGTTTGGAACAAGCCCAACCACAGCTTACATTGAATCTTCATCAGGAGTGGCTGCTGGCGGAAGAACTGGACTGACCTCTTTAACCGTTGCTGCATTGTTTATTGTGGCTTTGTTTTTTGGTCCGCTCGTTCAAGCCATTTCGTCTTTGCCGTCCATCACTTCACCTGTCTTAATCATTGTCGGCTGTTTGATGATGAATTCAGTGTCACGTATTCGCTGGAATGAGCTTGACGAAGCATTTCCTGCTTTTCTTGTGATTCTTTCCATGCCGCTGACATCAAGCATCTCTACAGGAATTTCACTAGGATTTATTTCATATCCACTTGTGAAGCTGGCAAAAGGAAAATGGAAAGAAGTGCATATTCTTGTGCTCATTTTTGCCGTCTTATTTTTCGTGCAGCTCTTTTTCTTAGAAGGATAACCAAAATAAAAAGACACATTTCTCATTTGAATGTGTCTTTTTTGTATGAATGATTTTTTATTTTGTAAATTTTCTGTGTTTATTTTTTACTCTTTCTTAAGTGGCAATTTTCTTTATACACCTTGTGTTTATTGGGTTGTAACCGGATTCAAATCATGATATATACCATAATTTCATTCATGAAGACAAGTTTAAAAACACGTAAAGTTGACTTTTTGGTGGAACTAGATGCATAATAACGTGTATAATAGAATAAAACATTAAGAAACACGAACATTTACCATTGTTGCATGTCCTTATGTCGCAGTTTTAGTGTAGTAAGTTGTGGTTAGTCAAGTCCATCCGATCTTATTGATAGGGAGTGGTTTTTTGAAACCTTCAACAAACCGTATGATGACTCGAATAAAATCAGTTTATATGTTCATTCAAGAGAAAGGTCTTGTGACGACACAAGAGCTGGTTGATGAATTCGGGATCACACCTAGAACCATCCAAAGAGACTTAAACGTGCTTGCCTATAACGATCTTGTTCATAGTCCAAGCAGAGGCAAATGGGAAACAACGAGAAAAAAAGTAAAAATATCATCATAAGCGAATAATGAACTTCCATATAACAAAAAGAACCGGCGATATGCCGGTTCTTTTCATTTTGCTGACAAAGGGCTAAAATGAACTTGATTTTAGCCCTTTGTCTTCTTTTCAGCGTGATAGAAAACCTTTGCAGTCTAGGAAGGACGAGTACTGGCGCGGAGCGAATGTGACATTCGTGAGCACCAGCACGCAGGACTGACAACGAATGCGAGGGTTTGTCTACACGCTGAAAGAACCGGCAAAATGCCGGTTCTTTTCATTTGCTCTATATTAATCACGATTGATTAAACTGTCTAACTCTTCCTCCGTCAATTCACGATATTCTCCTGGCGCCAAATCTTCGTCTAATGAAACAGCTCCCATCGAGAGTCGTTTTAAAAAGATCACTTCATTGCCCACTGCTTGTGCCATCAGCTTCACTTGATGGTACTTCCCTTCAGTAATCGTTAAACGGATTCGTGTATCTGCCTCTTGGTTGGCATCTACTTCAACCTTCGCTGGCTTCGTTCGGTAGTCGTCTAAAATCACAACTCCCTCTTCAAGACGAGTGATGTCTTGATCTCCAAGCGGGTATTTTAGATGAACTTCATACGTTTTCGGGACATGCTTTTTCGGAGATAACAATTGATGAGCAAGCTGGCCGTCATTTGTAAGGAGGAGGAGACCGACTGTATCCTTATCCAGTCTCCCCACAGGGAATGGCTCCCTTGCAATATCCTCTGGCTCTAGTAAATCAACAACCGTCTCATCTCGCAGATCCTCCGTTGCTGAAATGACACCGTCTGGCTTGTTCATCATGAGATAAATGAATTCTTTATACTCTACACGCTCTCCATGCACGAGCACTTCATCATTTTTTGGATCGACATGATCTTTCACCTGCTTCGCCACTTCTCCATTCACTGTGACAGCCCGGGCCTTGACCAGCTTCTTTACATCTTTCCTTGAACCAAAGCCGGTATTGGCTAGCAATTTATCAAGCCTCATGCTTCTCCACCTCTTCTTAACTCTTTTTTCTTAAAAATGATGGCATCCGGCTGCCAAGTACACGCTCTAACAATCCAACTTTATAAGATAAGAACATATACACACCGCCGCCAGTGATCATTGAAATCAAAATAACAATACCCGCTTGTATGATTCCGCCTTCATATGAAATGACTTGACTCACAAGCTGACATGTCACATAAGCCACTACAGCCATGATTGCCGTTAAAATACCAATTAAAATAAACCGTTTGAAAATCCTGCGGAACGAATAGCCTGCATGGCGCTTGATCATGATGAACATATACAAAATCGAGGCACTGTAGCCTAATGCCGTTGCAAGCACAGAACCGTTTCCTTGCAACCAGCTAATCAGCGGGATATTGAGAACCGTTTTAATGATAATCCCTAACAAAAGACTGACGATCGCAAATTTTTGTTTGTTAATCCCTTGTAAAATCGCTGCGTTAATGGTGAATAAAGAAAACAGTAACGCAACAGGTGCATACCAAAACAAAATAGAAGTCCCAATCTCAGGATGCACAGACGGATAGAAAAACCAATAAACTGGTCCAGCCAATGCCGAAATACCAAATGAAGCAGGCAGAACGAAGAATAAAATGACCTGCATCGTTTGATCAATTTGTCGATTCAGCAGCTTGTAATTTCGCGCTGTAAAGGATTCCGTTATGGTAGGAATCAATGTTAAACCAAATGCAGTTGCAAGTGACACAGGAATCATGACAAGCTTCGGTAAATATAACGTCACAATAGACAGAACCGCTGTACTAATATCCTGATGTCCTGATGCAATCATCGCTCTGTTAATTGTATTTGTATCAATATAAGAATAAATCGGAATGGCAAGCCCAACAAACACATAGGGTGCTGCATAACTGAACAGCTCTGTAAACATTTGCTTATAAGATAATCCAGAATAGTCCCCTGTATTCGGCTGCATTGCCAAAAGCCGATCTTTCCGCTTCAGCCAATATAAATAAAGCGTAAATAGACCGCCAAACGCACCAATGAGTGCGGCAAATGTGGCATAACCAACCGCAATAACAAGACCGCCGTCAAGCACTTTTAAAATGATAAACGTCGCTGTTAATAGGAAGATGATTCTGACAAGTTGTTCGATGACTTGGGAAACAGCTGTCGGGCCCATCATCGAGTGTCCTTGGAAAAACCCTCGCACAAGACTCATAATGGGTACAACCAATAGACCCAAACTGACCATCCGAATCACATAAACCACTTGATCGACCGTCAAACCGCCCGTTTCATTCGATCCTCCAAGCTGAATCTTGGCAAAGATCGGTGCGGTCAAATATAAAATAGAAAAGGCGATAATACCGGTGACAAGCATGACCGACATACCCGCCCTGAACATTTTTCTTGTTGTCTCATAATCGCCAATTGCATTATATTTAGAGACGAATTTCGATACCGCTGTTGGAAAACCGAGCGTAGCAATACTTAAAAAGATCGTATACTGATTGTATCCATATTGGAATAGCGCACCACCAGTCGCTCCGACCATTGCGCTAAATGGAATTAAGTAAATCATACCAAGAATACGAGAGAGATAAGTCCCTATCGTTAAAACCAACGTACCACGAAGCAGTTTATTAGACATGCGCTTAACCACCATTTTTCTAATGAATATTCAACTTAACTATTTTAACACATCATTTCATCGCACAGGTAACAAATCCAATACAGAAGTCACAAAACCAATCAATTCATATTTCAGCCTTCCCCAATCTTCGTTATAATAGAGAAATGACTGAAAGTAGAAAGAGGAATGTAACATGAAACATTATGATGTCATTGTCATTGGCGGTGGACCTTCTGGACTGATGGCCGCGATTGCATCGGCAGAACACGGTGCATCGGTTCTGTTAATTGACAAAGGAAACAAACTTGGCAGAAAGCTCGCCATTTCTGGCGGTGGACGCTGCAATGTGACCAATCGCCTTCCAGTAGAAGAAATCATCAAGCATATTCCCGGAAACGGCCGTTTTCTATATAGTGCATTTTCTGAGTTCAATAACGAGGATATTATTTCGTTCTTTGAAAATCTAGGTATTGAACTAAAAGAAGAAGACCATGGACGTATGTTCCCTGTCTCAAACAAAGCACAATCTGTTGTGGATGCCCTATTAGATAGGCTCCGCGTGCTCAATGTGACCATTCGAACGAATGAAAAGATTAAAACCGTTCTGTATCAAGACGGACAAGCAGCTGGAATTGTTACAAATAATGATGAAAAAATTTCAAGTCATGCCGTTGTCATTGCTGTTGGCGGGAAAAGTGTGCCGCATACAGGCTCTACTGGCGATGGCTATGCATGGGCAGAAGCCGCTGGTCATACCATTACAGAGCTCTTCCCAACCGAAGTACCCGTCACGTCAGACGAGCGTTTTATTAAGGACAAAGTGCTTCAAGGTCTTTCATTAAGAAGTGTGGCCGTGAGTGTTTTAAATAAAAAAGGAAAACCCGTCGTCACTCATGTCATGGATATGATCTTTACACACTTTGGCTTATCAGGTCCTGCCGTTCTGAGATGCAGCGGATTTGTTGTGAAGGAACTGAAAAAGCAACAGGCCGTCCGTCTTCAAATTGACTTATACCCAAAGCTCAATGACGAGGAGCTTTTCCAAAAACTTCATCGTGATTTAAAAGATGAACCAAAAAAAGCCATTAAAAATGTCCTGAAATCTTGGATGCAAGAGCGCTATTTATTGTTCCTTTTAGAACGAAATGGCATTGATCCGCAGGAGACATTTTCTGGTCTCGCTAAAGATAAACTGCGCGCTTTTGCTCATGATTGTAAGCATTTCATCGTCCATGCAAATGGGACGCTTTCTTTAGATAAAGCCTTTGTTACAGGTGGCGGCGTTTCTGTCAAAGAAATTGAACCGAAGAAAATGGCATCCAAAAAAATGGCCGGTCTTTATTTCTGCGGAGAAATTTTAGATATTCACGGTTACACAGGCGGTTACAATATTACGTCAGCACTTGTGACAGGCAGGTTAGCTGGCATGAATGCCGCACTAGAAGTAAAGGAGAGATTTCAATGATTAGACGCGCACTTCCGATTGTCCTTGCAGTTGTCATTAGTTTGACAGCCGCTTTCTTTATGAAGCTGTCCATTACCCCGTTAAAAGTCGCCATTATTTTAGCGTTTACGATTTTCGCAGTTTGTTTAAAAGAATATGTCTACCGTCTGCGCAAACGAATTGAAGAAAAGTCATCTTCACATATCGATGGTTGATAAATGGAAGCAAAACATGTTACGGTAAAATAGAGGTCGAGTGAGAAACTCGCCTCTTTTTGTTTGAAAATAGTTGAGACAGGGGATATTAAACAAAATCCTCTGCTTAAACGTGTAGAACAACAGGAGAGTGAGATGGTGTGAAAAACGTATCAAGTGTATTTTGGATTGTGATTGCTATCACATTTATTGCCGTTCTATGGGGAGCCTTTTCTCCAGAATCACTGCAAAATGTGACAGATCAAATTCAAACATACATTACAAATGACTTTGGCTGGTATTATTTATTAGTCGTATCACTGCTTGTCGGCTTTTGCCTATTCTTTATCTTTAGCCCTATCGGAAAAATTACATTAGGTAAGCCAGGTGAAGAGCCTGAATTTGGTCTTTTTTCTTGGTTTGCGATGCTATTTAGTGCTGGAATGGGCATTGGACTTGTTTTTTACGGAGCAGCTGAACCGATCAGTCATTATGCGATTCAATCACCAACGGGTGACACTGAAACTGCACAAGCCTTCCGTGATTCCCTTCGTTATACTTTTTTCCACTGGGGACTTCATGCATGGGCGATCTATGCCATTGTTGCGCTTTGCATTGCATACTTTAAATTTAGAAAAGATGCGCCTGGCTTAATCAGTGCAACACTGCAGCCAGTTTTAGGAGATAAAACGCACGGATGGATCGGAAAAACCATCGATTGTATTGCTGTGTTTGCGACAGTTGTTGGTGTTGCAACGAGCTTAGGATTAGGCGCAGCACAAATCAATGGCGGATTGGATTATCTATTTAACATTCCAAATGCCTTTAGCACACAATTGATTATTATCATCATTGTGACGGTGCTCTTCCTTGCATCTGCTCTTAGCGGTATTGGTAAAGGGATTAAATATTTAAGTAATATCAACATGGTATTAGCAGCTGTTCTGATGTTTTTCTTACTTTTGGTAGGTCCAACAGTTTATATTTTAAATTCATTTACTGACTCTATTGGACAATACTTATCCAACATCGTTCAAATGAGCTTTCGCTTATCTCCAAATGACCCTGAAAAGAGAGAATGGATTAACGGATGGACGATCTTTTATTGGGCATGGTGGATCTCTTGGGCACCATTTGTCGGGATCTTTATTGCACGTGTATCACGTGGACGAACCATTCGAGAGTTTTTAGTTGGTGTATTAGTTGCTCCATCTATCCTTGTATTTCTTTGGTTCTCTATTTTCGGTGTTTCTGCGATGGACTTACAGCAAAAGAATATTGTCGATGTTGCAGGCCTTTCTACGGAAACCATGCTTTTTGGTGTACTAAATGAATATCCGCTGGCAATGATCACATCGATTCTAGCTCTTATTTTAATTGCGGTATTCTTTATCACATCAGCAGACTCAGCTACATTCGTTCTCGGAATGCAGACAACCTATGGATCATTAAATCCATCCAATAGTGTAAAGATCAGCTGGGGTATTATCCAGTCAGCAGTTGCGGCAGTGCTCTTATTTTCAGGCGGTCTTGAAGCCTTGCAAAACACAGCCAAACTTGCTGCTTTACCGTTCTCTGTTGTCATCATTTTAATGATTGTATCTCTGTACAAATCATTAAATGAAGAACGAAGAGCGATTAAACAAGCAAATAAGTACAATAAACCAAGAAGTCCAAGAGTAAAAAAAGCATAATCATCACAAGAGAAAAGTCGTTCCTCATCCGAACGGCTTTTTTTCTCGTTGAAATAATTGAAGATTGTCATGACATCGCGTATTCCGATAAAATAGTGTTGAATCATCACTTTTCTACATAATGGAGGTTTATATGACGTTACCTACGTTCAAGTACAACCCAGACCCAGTTTCATTACATGTAATTAAAAAAGAGCAGACGATATGCCCCGTTTGTGAGAAAGAACGAGATTATGTATATCATGGTCCTTTTTATTCTGTTGAAGACGTTTCTGGCATTTGTCCTTGGTGCATTAAAGATGGATCAGCAGCTCAAACATATAATGGAATGTTTCAAGACGATGTGAGTTGTGATGACGTCGATCATGAAGAATATATAGATGAACTGATCTACAGAACGCCGGGTTACCGCGGATGGCAGCAGGAATATTGGTTAAGCCATTGCGGGGATTTTTGCGCGATTGTGCAGTATGTTGGATGGAAAGAAATTGAGCATTTAGAGGAAGAACTCTCAGAGGATATTGAAGAGATTTGCAGTGGTGGACATTTCACAAAAGAGAACCTGAAACAATGGCTCGTGAACGGAGGAGACTTGCAAGGCTACCTCTTTCAATGCGTTCACTGCAAAAAGCATCGTTTACATATTGACGCTAGTTGATCATGGCAAAAGGACCCTTCAGCAGGTCCTTTTATTTTTTATATAAAATGAGCGCTGAAAAACAGTAGAGCTGCTCTCCTCCTTGCTCACAGATCACCGCCACATTGTATTTGATATCAATAATTTGGTCGTCGTCCATTCCTTTTAAAAAAAGATTGATTTCGCTTTGCAAATCTTTCTCGTGTTCTTCATCAAATACAGCTACCTTCAGCACATATGCCACTCTCCCTTCTCTTGCTACTCTATTTTTATGCAAATAGAGACGGACATATGAACAAAAAAAAGCCTTCCATCTTGTCGATGAAAGGACTTCTTTTTACAGCTTCGGTTTTGTTTCTCCTGTCCATGCAAGCATGCCGCCAACGACATTGGTTGCTTGATAGCCTTGGTCTTCTAAGAAATAGCAGACATTCTCACTGCGTTTACCAGAACGGCAAATAATATAATACTCTTGCGTCTTATCAAACGCATCTAGCTTCTCAGGAATATCGCCCATTCGAATATGGACTGCCTCTGGAATCATGCCTTCTGCTACCTCTTCATCCTCACGCACATCGACGAGTTGAATGGCTTCTTCTTGCTCTAGCTTTTGCTTTAATTCTTCTATTGAAATTTCTTTTACTGACACGACTCTCATCTCTCCTTTTATTCACGGTGACACCATTATAGCAAATCATACACATCACTGCGTATTCACCCGCTTGGATTGAAGGAAAGACGGGAATCGTTTCTTCACATCAACTGCCGGCTGCTCACTTTCAAACTCTATCTTTTTAAACACTTGATAGGCTAGCCACATGTGGCCATATGCGAGAATGCTGATGCTAAAAAACGGCACGATCCCTGGCAAATAAGCAAATAGGATAAAGAGAACAGCCGAGAAAACGAGCATAGAGAGCGTATATTGCAAATACGAGATGCCAAGCAGAAGGGAAAATTTCAAATAAAGACGCTTTTTCCACTCATAATGAGCCAGCAGCGGAAAGATATAAAACAAGCTGACAATAAACAGAAAACCAAAGATATAGATCGCAAAGCGAAGCACGTGTAAAAACCAACTCGTTGGATAAATATAAGCAAGGTCTACATAAATAATTGTCCCGATGATGACCAGCACCACTCCAATGACATTAGAGCGTACAAATTCTTCGCGGTATACTTTCCAAAAGGTTTGAAAGACGCTGACTTGCTCATGCCCTTGTATCCACTTTCTCATCACAGAAAATAACGCTGTTGTTGCAGGCATGAAGCCAAAAATTCCAAGCCCAAGTAAAGTGAACAAAAGCCATAACAAATTCGTATAGGCAAGTCTCATCACCCACTCACACATGCGCAACATTCTGCTCATTGATCCATCATGATCCATCTCTCTTCCCTCCTCTCTTTCTCGTTACACCGTCTCTTTTTGAAACAATTCTTCTATTTCAATCGGACGTTTTTCTGCAACTGAGCGCCACATGCCTTCGCCAAGTGCAATGGAATAAGCCCCCGCCTCTGCTCCTGCCGAAATGTCATAAGGAATGAGCGGATCTTTTCCTAAAAATAAATCTGCTAATAATAGCGGATCTCCGCCTCCATGACCACCTGATTGTTTCACAACTTCAATCGTTTCTTTTCCACCAAACATCGGGTAGTATGCAATTGTCTGTTCAGGGAATTGAAAAGGGATTCTCGATGGCACATGAAACTCATTTGTTTCAATCCGTCCCTTCGTCCCGTTAATCGCAAGCCGGTAGCCTTCATATGGCGCTGAAAATTGAATCGAATAACTTAACAAAGCCCCCTGATCATAAGCCACTGACGCCACATATGTATCCTCAATATCAATTTCCCGATCAAAAATACAAGCATCCGGGCGATAATTTGAGTATTGCTTTGACTGCTGCTCACCTGATTCAATATGGTCATCCTCCACCTTTGTGCGCTCTACCCGCGGATTCCACCTTGCTTCATAATGACAGGTATCTCTTACATGACAGGTTCCACAATATCGATTCTCTTCACCCTGCAAAGGATTCCAAGGACTTTCATCCCCATAATAATTCAGTGCGCCATAGGCAAATACTTGCTTCGGCTTTTGATCAATCCACCAGTTGACCAAGTCAAAGTGATGGGTCGATTTATGAATAGACAGACCGCCTGAATATTGACGCGAGCGGTTCCACCTTTTAAAATAACTGGCTCCGTGATACGTATCAATGAGCCAGCTTAACTCAACAGACGTGACCCTTCCAATCTTTCCATCTAAAATGAGCTCTTTTATCTTTCGATGGAATGGATTGTAGCGATAATTAAAGGTGACGGTGACCTTCCCTTTGCTTTCTGCCTCTTTTTCCATCACCTGTTTGGCGTCTTTTGCTGTTGTGACCATCGGCTTTTCCGTTATGACATCCAGATCATGATCCAGTGCCTGCAGGATATATGTGACATGTGTATCATCACGCCCCGCCACAATGACGATATCTGGTCTTGCTTCCTTCACCATCTGACCAAATGCATCCTCATGAAAAAATGAGACGCCCCTTAGTGATGGAAAACGCTCCTGACAAAGTGTATATCGCTTCTCATCTACATCTAAGAGTCCTGTAATCCTGTAATGCTCGTTGAAATCCTCGGTGAGCGGTTTGATAAACATATTGAAAGCACGGTGACTGAGCCCGCAAACAGCGACCCTTTTCACATTCCCCCACCCCTTTTTCTATTGGTTTTCACGAAGCTGCTTCATGAGAGACAGTGCCTCTTTAGATTTCTCCGCATACACAGGAATGAAGGCGACCATATCTCGGTGTAATCGAAAGGTATAGCCATTTAGCTGCTTTGTTCCTTTCTTGATTTGGACCGCATAATCGACTGTATTTCCCGTCTTTGCATCTTCCACCGTATATGGTCCTGCCCCTTCGCCATCTATCCGCATCTCTTCAAGCAGCTGAAAGCTTTCAGGATCATCATACGTTCTAAACATTTCTTCTGGGACAAACATTACGTCCCCCTCTTTTGCAGTAATTTCAACAAGAAGTTTTTCAGGAATTGCAGGGAAGATGTGAACGTCGTATGTCTCTTGATTTGGTTGAAAAGCTTTCTCCACTAATTGGTCTTTCATTGCTTTTGACATGTCAGAAAAAATAAGGACATCAATCCCCTCTGTTTTCCCCTGACAGGCGGACAAATAAAAGGCAGCGATGAAGCTGAGGAGCCATGCCGCAGCCCTTTGATGCCGCCTCATACCTTTTGAAACACAGACAGCTTTTCTAGTTCAGTTAACGCCATAATAAAAGCGCCTGCTCCATGCAAATCATTCGTGCTCCGCTCTCTACCAACGTAATAATCATAAAATCCCGCAGATGTTCCAATACAAATATCGTTCACCGTAAAATCGCCGTTGTCTTTTTCCTCCGTTTTATACTGAATCAACCCTTGATACGCTTTGACCACGTGATCAACATATCGAAGACTGACATATCCTTCATTCATGGCTTTTGCCATCGCATATATGAATAGACATGACCCTGAGCTTTCAAGCCAATTGTCGCTATGACTTCCTTTATCAATGATTTGATGCCATAGACCCGTTTCGTCGTCCTGATATTTTGCCACACTTTCCAGCATATCTGTCAGTGTGTCCTTCCACACTTTTCGTCCTTCATGTCCTTCTGGTAAATCTTCGATCATATCGGCTAACGCAAGGACATACCAGCCAAAGGATCTTGCCCAAAATTCTGGGGAACAGCCCGTCTGTTGATCAGCCCATGGCATCACTTTCCGTTCATCCCATGCGTGATAGTAAAGGCCCGTTTTTTCATCTTTGGTATGCTTTCTCATGAGATGCTCTTGATGGATGACCATGTCCACCAGCTCCGATTCTCCTGTCAACTGGGCATACTTTAAAGCAAAAGGCCCACCCATATAAAGACCATCTAGCCACATTTGATAGGCATAATTGTCTTTATGCCAAAAACCGCCCTCAGACGTGCGATTCAGCGTCCGGTAAAGCCCCCGAAGCTTTTCTGCTGCCTTCACATACCGCTTCTCTCCCGTTCTTTCAATCAGCGGGAATAAAATGAGCCCTGCTTGAATGGCATCAAGCTCGTCTCTGCGGAATAATAGATTCCCATGGTCATCAATGAGTGAGTCAGCATAATTTTTCACATAATCAAAGTACGCCTCGTTTTCTGTTGCTTCGTAAAGCTTCATCACTCCGCAAAGGAAAACTCCTTGATGATAGTGCCACCTTCCAGCTGGCGGAAGTTCAATCGGTGTATACGCTTTCATTATTGTTTGTGCTAATTTCTCTGCATGCTCAAGCGGTGATCCCTTTTCAATCGATAATGTCATTGGTCTTCATCTCCCCTTTTAATAAATCCCTTCTTCTCCAAACTTCTTCGCTAAACGGTTCGCCATCATAACCAAAATAAGTCCAACGGCTGCTTTAAATAAACCAACAGCGGTACTATAGCTGAATTGTCCTTGCTTCAGACCAGCTGTATACACATACGTATCAAAAATCTCTGCGACTTCCCTGTTGGTCGCATTGAGTAATAAATAGACATGTTCAAATCCAAGCTCTAATGTATCACCGATTTTTAAAATGAGTAGTACAACAATGACACTTTTAATCGCAGGAAGGGTGATGTGCCACATTTGTCTGAGTCTGCCGGCTCCATCCATTTTTGCTGCTTCATATAGCTGCGGATCTACTGCTGTAATCGCCGCAAGATAAATAATGGTTGACCAACCCGCTTCTCTCCAGATTACCTGCAAAATGTACATGGGTCTAAACCATTCTTGACTAAGAAGGAAGTTAATCTTTTCTCCTCCGAAGAAAGCAATCAATTCATTGATTAACCCGCCATCTACCGTTAACAAAACAAAAGATAAGGACACGACAATCACCCATGACATGAAGTGAGGAATATAAATCATTGTCTGAACAAATTTCTTAAACAGTGCCAATCTGACCTCGTTTAAAAGAAGGGCTAATAAGATTGGAATCGGAAAGAAAATCACGACATTCATGGCAAATAAAATGAGCGTATTTTTTAATAAGATGAAAAATGTTGGTTCTGTAAATAAGCGAATAAAGTGTTTGAAGCCAACCCACTCACTGCCAAGAATTCCGAGAAACGGCTGGTAATCTTGAAAGGCAATGATCAGCCCCCACATAGGGACATATTTAAAGACAAGAAAATAAAGGAGCCCTGGCAAAATCATTAAATACAGAAATTTTTGACTAAGTAATTGGTTAAGTAAGCGCTTTCTCTTTTCTTTTTTCAAAGCTGCCGCAGGCACACCCTTGGCAGTGACATCCTGTGTTTTCACAGATAAAGCCTCCCCTCATGCTGATGCATGTGTTAACTGTATCTTAAGGATGAAAAATCCGTCTACAATCATATCATCAGATCATATTTACTCAGGGGAAGCTACTCAAAACGTTACATAAAACATAAGAAAATGATCCTAATCTCAGAAAATGATTATTGACAAACCTACCAGATTTTTGGATTAATAAACTAAGGGGAAAAGATTGTTTCGTTTGAAATGGGGGGTTTTATGAAAAGAAAGCAGTATAAATTTTATTACAAGCTGGTGACGTTTTTTTTCGTGCTTAGTACAATTCCTGTTATTATTGTCGGTATTTTTTCTTATCAGCATTCGCAAAAAACTGCACTCGAAAATATTTCAAATGAAAAGCTGGACAGCGTCAAACAAACGCAATCCAATATTGAGCATATTCTAAAGACAGTAGATCATTCTCTCACTCACTATGTCAGTTCGCCGCCTCTCCTTCAAACACTGGCAGAACCTTTAAATCCAGACCAATTCCAACTTTATAATCAAGTCCAGCAAGAACTGAATTACCTGCAAACCTTCGACACCGATCTCTCCAATATTACACTTGTTAGTAAAATGGAAGATTGGTATATGAACAATTCTGGTCTTTATCATGTCTCAAACGGAGATCAAGAGAAAGCGTTAACCTCTTACCTCAATATTCCGAGTCATTCCAGCTGGGCACTTGAAGAAAATAATCCACTTGTCTCAACAAAAGAAGGAAAGACATCCTTTTGCAAATACAATGTGAATTTAATCAAGCAGCTTCCGATGAACAGTGTCCAAAAGAAGGGGATCGCCGTCGCCAGCATTCCAAGCTGCGTGATTGCTGACAACATGCCTGACTTCTCTCAATCTGATAGTATGTTTGTCATTGATACAAACGGAAAAGTGCTGCTACATAATCGAAAAGAACAAATTGGTGACTCGTTAAAAAATCAAGATTTCGTCAAACATGTCCTGTCACTTGAAGAACGATCCGGACAATTTGATATGAAAATCGATGAACTAAACTATCAAATTACGTTTCAAAAATCAGATTATAACGAATGGACATACTTATCCTTTGTCTCCATTCCAGAACTAAAGCAGCAAACGAAATCAATCGGGTGGATCACCTTTATTATTTGCTTTATTTTGTTAGCGCTTTCATTATTATTTTCATGGTTTGGCTCTAGACACTTTTATAAACCGATTCGCTTATTATACGAATCCTTTGCACGTAATGAGTCGTTTTTGCATATACAGCCTTTCCAAAATGAATTTGAGCTCATCGAATCGAGCATTAAACAAATGAAAGATCAAAACAATGATCTAGAGGAACGGATTGAGCAGCAAGTGACACACTTACAGCAATACTTTATGGTGCGTCTGCTGCTTGGCAAGCTGACGGAAGAAGAGATTCACAACCGATTTCAAAGTCTAGGCTTTCCTCGTGACTGGTCCCATTTGTCCATGCTTGTGACCCAAATCGATACACTAAAAGGAACGCCGTATGAAAAAAAGGATGCAGACTTGCTTTTATTTGCGATAAATGGACTGATCGAGCAGATTATTCCGCTAGATGAGCATCTTCAGCCGACCGTTGTCAATCAGCATCAAACGACGATTGTTCTCAATCAATCGAAGTCAGAAGAGGAATTTACTGAATATTTAAATCAATTAGCCGAAACAATTCAGCAGCGGATTGAGGAAGAGCTGGGCTTATCGATCAGCATTGGGATCAGTCGCTCATTTAAAGAGCTCTCTATGGCCAAACATGCTTATATTGAGGGAAAAGAAGCCTTAAAATATAGGCTCAAGGCAGAGAAAAAATCCATTCTTTTATACGAGCACATTCAGCAAGGAAAGACGTTTAAGACTCATTTCCCAAAACAGCTGCAGCATGATTTATTTGATGCCATTAAAGCAGGCGATCAAGGCAAGGCAGATCACTATTTACATGTGCTTCTGCAATCCATTTTTTCTAAAAATGCTGGACCACATGAGTACCAGATTGCTCTCGCTCGTTTTTTAAACAATCTCATCGAGCTGATGCATTTGCTAGGCATTGAATTGTTTGAAGTCGAAGATAATAAAATGCTCTATGATACGATCTTTGAGTTTAAAACGTTTGAAGATACAGAAGCGTGGCTGAAACATGAGATCATTCGACCCATCATTGATCAGCTCGGCGCGCGTGAAGACTCTCAATATAAAAATATCTCAGAGAAAATCATTCATATCATTCATCAAGAATTTGACTCAGATCTGACATTGGACGAAATCGCTACACGCCTGCACTATAACCCAAATTATTTAAGCAGTATTTTTAGAAAAGAAATGGATATCTCCTTTAGTGAATATCTCTCGTCTTACAGACATCATGTCGCCAAAAACTGGTTGGTGGAAACGGATATGTCGGTGAAAGAAATTTCGGAAAAGCTAAAATATAAAAATCCGCAAAATTTCATCCGCTCCTTTAAAAAGCTGGAAGGCACGACACCTGGGAAATACCGTGATCAGAAAAAAGGCACATAAAGCAAAGTCCCGCTCTCACAAAAAGCGGGACTTTTTTATTTAAACTGTTCATTTAGAATACTGTCTTCTAGCACTGAAAGCGGCTCGCCATACACTCGTTCAATATGGGCTGCCCCCCAATCACATAACGCATTCAAAATTCGCTCAAGTGACTGTCCGTATTCACTTAATTCATACTCCACTTTAGGCGGCACTTGTTCATATACAATGCGGTTAATCACACCGTCATTTTCAAGCTCTCTCAGCTGCTGTGTGAGCATTTTTTGCGTGATATTTGGCATGAGGCGCTTCAGTTCACTCGTCCGCTTTTTCCCATGTGTTAAATGACATAAAATGACACACTTCCATTTCCCGCCGATCACTTCAAGCGTTGCCTCCACAGAGATATTATATTTCTTCTTTTCCAACGTCTCTTCACTCCTTTTGATGCTGTACAGGCACTTTTTAGTACCTATATTACAAAAAAGTACGTACTTTTTTTTCTGTCATCTATGTTAGATAATAACTCTTGCCGATCGGCTTCGTCTATTAAAATGTCATGAAAGAAGGATGTGAATCACTATGCAAAACAAACAAAATCACTTTGCCCTTCTCGCACTAGCGATTAGTGCATTTGCTATAGGTACAACTGAATTTATCTCTGTAGGTCTCCTACCGATGATCTCAGAGGACTTTGGCGTGAGTGTCAGTCAGGCCGGCTGGACCGTTTCTTTATATGCGCTCGGTGTTACCTTTGGCGCACCAATTCTAACCTCCCTGACTTCCGCTATGAACAAAAAGACATTGCTTTTGCTCATTATGCTCGTCTTTTTGATCGGAAATACACTCGCCACGATTGCCCCAACTTTTTCTGTGCTCTTAATCGGACGAGTGATTTCAGCCCTATCACATGGCGTATTTATGTCGATTGGCTCGACCATTGCCGCAAGCCTTGTGGTGAAAGAAAAGCGGGCAAGCGCCATTGCCTTTATGTTCACTGGTTTAACAGTCGCTACTGTGACCGGTGTGCCATTCGGTACGTTTCTTGGTCATGAGCTCGGCTGGCGGACGTCATTTGGTGTGATTGTCATGATTGGCCTAATCGCACTGATTTCTAACTATTTCCTTGTTCCGTCTCAATTGAAACAGGGCGTGAAAACAACGTTTAAGGATCAAGCAGCCTTATTAAAGACGAAAAGAATTTTGCTTTTATTTGTCATTACTGCTACAGGGTATGGAGGAACTTTTGTCGTCTTCACCTATTTATCCCCTCTCTTGCAGCATGTGACAGGTCTTGCGCCTGGAACAGTTGCCTTGATCCTGCTGTTATACGGGATGACCATCGCCGCTGGGAATGTCATTGGCGGAAAAGCAGCGAATAAACAGCCAATGAAAGCACTGATTTATATGTTTATCATTCAAAGTCTCATCTTGTTTATCCTTAGCTTTACTGCTGGATTTATGACACTCGGGATTGGAACTGTGATGCTGATGGGACTGTTTGCTTTCATGAATGTACCTGGCCTTCAAGTTGCCGTCGTTGATTTTGCAGAAAGGTATACACCTGGAGCTGTCGATGTTGCTTCCGCTCTGAATATCGCTGCCTTTAATGCAGGTATCGCCATTGGTTCATTTTTAGGTGGCATCGTGACAGATACCCTTGGGCTTGTGCATACCGGCTGGGTTGGCGGCATCATGGTGCTCATGGCGGCCATACTCACGATGGTGAGTCATCAAATCGAACAAAAAGAATACAAACAAACCATTTAAAGGAGTCTTTCATATGAACGATTTACAAAGTACAAAAACATTAAACAACGGCGTCCGCATGCCAGGATTTGGTCTTGGGGTCTTTCAGGTTGAAGAGGGAACGGAATTAATTGAAGCTGTTAAAACAGCCATTCAATTAGGATATCGCAGTATTGATACAGCTTCTATTTACGGCAATGAAGAAGGTGTTGGACGAGGCATACAACTTGGTCTAGCAGAAACAGGCCTTCGCCGCGAAGACATCTTTGTGACATCCAAAGTGTGGAATGCCGATTTAGGATATGAAGCGACACTTAAAGCATACGAAGACAGCCTGAAAAAACTTCAGCTTGATTACCTTGATCTGTATTTAATTCACTGGCCAGTTGAAGGGAAATACAAGGAAGCATGGCGCGCGCTTGAAACGCTGTACCGTGAAGGAAAAGTTAGAGCCATCGGTGTGAGTAACTTCCAGCCGCATCATCTAGATGAATTATTGAAAGATGCGGACATCATTCCAGCGATTAATCAAGTCGAGTTTCATCCAAAACTCACGCAGGAAACGCTGTTTACGTATTTGAAAACACATGGCATCCAAATGGAAGCCTGGTCACCACTTATGCAGGGAGAGCTGCTGCATCACCCGCTGATCACGGAGCTTGCGGGCACATACAGCAAAACACCTGCTCAAATTATTTTGCGCTGGGATGTGCAAAAAGGCGTCATTACGATTCCTAAATCAACGAAAGCCCATCGTTTAAAAGAAAATGCCGATATTTTCGATTTTGTCCTATCTGATGAGGATATGAAACGCCTGTCTGCCTTAAATGAAAATAAACGAATTGGTCCTGATCCAGACAACTTCGACTTTTAATGAAAACACCCCCGCTTTTTACTAAGCGGGGGTCTTCATGTTCATTATTTTGATTTTTTAAAGGAAGCTTCATATTCTTCTATGATTTTATTTCCACCATTTGATTTCCACTTCTCTACATCTTTCTTAAATTGTTCTTCGTTGATATCACCAAGAATGAACTTATAGGTTGCATCATCGATGATTTTCTTCAATTCATTTCCTCGCTCTGATGCCGTTTCTGAATACAGGCTTTCAGCAGGGTTAGCGACAATGATGTTTTTATTGTCTTCTTCTAGCTCTTCATATTTTGTACGAACTGCATCGCCTTTATTTTTCAAGTAACGTTTATCAATCCCTACGAGGCTGACAAGCGGCTGTACATCTGTCTGCCAGCTTTTCACTTGGCTTTCTTCCCTCACAAATGTATTTCCATCTTGTTTGTTATAATGCTTTCCATCAATCCCATACGTCATGAGACCATATACGTCTTCTTCTGCAATGCGGTCAAAGAAAGCCAAAATTCTCTTTAACTCTGCTTCTGATTTGACGCTTGTTTTTGGGAAGGCGAAGATGCCATTATGGCCGCCTGATGCCCATACACGTTCTTTGCCATCTGGGCCTTTGATTCGGTTGATAATATCCACTTCCATGTTCTTATCTGTTGCATCATCTCTTAAGTTCACTGCATCTACCATATTTCCAACATAGATACCCGCTTTTCCTTGTGAGAACAATTCTTGCTGCTGCGTTTTGCTTGTGACTGGGAAGTCTTTGTTTATATAGCCATTGTCACGCAACTTTTTCATATATTTCATTGTATTCATATACTCATCCGTCATAAAGTCTGGCGTAAATTTGCCGTTTTCTTCTTTCCAATCTGTTGGCATTCCTTCATAAGAACCTAGCGTTTTAAATGCACCGTAAATCAAATCGTTACGGTCTGTAAAACCAATTGTATCGTCCTTGCCATTTTTGTTCGGATCTTTTTCAGTAAATGCCTTGGCTACTTCATAAAGGTCATCCAGCGTTTTTGGTGTATCCAAATTTAAATTTTCAAGCCAATCCTTTCGAATGACAATCCCTTGTCTTGAAAGTGGTCTCTCTCTATAAATGCCATAAAGCTTCCCATCGATAGAGGCATTTTTATTAATCAGTTCGTTCATCTTACTTAAATTTGGATAATCCTTTAAGTATGGACCGATTTCCCAGAACATGCCTGATCTGAACGCATTGATAGCAGATGAATTCTTAATGTCTTGAATCGTCACAATTTGCGGGAGGTTCCCTGCGGCAAGTGCTGAATTTAAACGGTCTTCTTTCACCGCATCAGGCACCCACGTTATATCAAGCTCTGTATTTGTGAGCTTCTCAATCTCTTCTAACACTGAATCTTTCGGCGGCTGCTGATGATATAAAATCGCCATCCATGTCAGCTTCACCTTTTTGTCTAAATCAACCTTTTCATCTGATGAGCTTGCCCCTTTACTTGAACAAGCTGACAGAATACCACTTGCGGCAAATAACAAAACAAAAGCAATCAGCCATAATTTCTTTCTCCCCATAAGATCCCTCCGTTATTCCATCTTTTTAACCCTTTACAGAACCTAGTAATGCCCCTTTGTTGAAATGCTTTTGAATAAATGGATAGACAAGCAGAACGGGAATGGTCGCCACGACGATGACCGCCATTTTAATGGTTTGGTCTGGCGGCGGTGTTGATGAGCCCATATCTGACATATCTCCCTGCATACCGCTTGATACAATGACGATTTGTCTTAACAGGACCTGAATTGGCCATTTCACCGAATCGTTTAAATATAAAATGGCTGTCATGTACGTATTCCAATACGTCACGGCATAAAAAAGTGAAATCGTCGCAATAGCTGGCAAAGAAAGTGGCAGGACGATTTTAAAGAAGATCCCTAAATCGTTACAGCCGTCCATCTTCGCTGATTCTTCAAGGCTAGCCGGTATGTTTTGAAAGAAGTTTTTCAAAATGATCAAATTGAATGCATTGATGGCCACAGGTAGAATGAGTGACCAGTAAGTATCAAGCAGCCCAAGTGTTTTCACGACGATAAACGTTGGAATCATCCCTCCGCTAAACAGCATCGTGAAGACAACGAGAAACATGAGAGTTCTTCGGCCCTTTAGCTCCTGACGAGACAGCCCATACGCCATGAGTGAGGATAAAAACATGCTGACCGCTGTTCCAACGAGTGTCACAAGAATGGATACAATCAGGCTGCGATACACAATATCTGTAGAAAAGATATAGCGATAGGCCTCTAGAGAAAACGTCGTTGGAAACAAAATAAACTTCTTTGAGATGACCTCTTCTACTGTCGCAAAAGAGGCGGCAATGACATGGATGAACGGGAGCACACATATTAATGCGAACATGAGTAGAAAAGAGTAATTAAATACATTGAACAATCGGCCTTTAATAGAACGATCTATGTTCATCACGCCCTTTCTTTGTAAGCGTTATCATTTCGTCTGAACATAAGCTGCAGCCTTTGACGATATCGTGATTAAAATGTAACAAACGGGGGAAGAAAGCGTCTATAATCATCATGACAGACCACAGAGACGATCATGCCATTCGTGCTTTTAGCCTCATCAATGAAAAGAAAAAGATCATGAGCTAATGTCATGATTATGCCCTATGCCTGATCGTTTTCTTTCAAAATTTCTGCCGTATTGACATCTGGCCTGTAGCCTAACTCCTGCTTCGTTTTCTCAGTAGACCAAGGTTTTCCTTCGTTTTCTGATACAGCATAATAAGTCCCGAATGGAACGTCCGTTTCGATGGCAGCCTTGATCATGCCGAAAAGGTCTTCATGTGAAAGAAGCGTTCGTTTCGTTCTTTTTTTGGTGTGCAATCCTTCCACCTCATCTGCCACGACAGTTCCAATTCTCAAATTGATGACAGACATACCTGTTTGATCGTGAAACAAACGCCCAAGCTGTTCGGAAGCAAATTTTAAAATGCCATACACATTTTTCGTTGCTGGTATATCATCAGTCGTAATTTCTCGCCCTAGTAAGGAGTGACCATCTTTTTCATAGCGATCTGTCACATGGTTACTGCTTGCAAAAATGACTTTTGGAATGCTTAACCTGGCCGCTGAACGAAACATATTATACGTGCTTATCCAAAACACCTCATTCATTTTTGCAAACTCCTTTTCATTCATCACATCATGCGTCATGTCTATGTTTAAAAGATGAATGATCACATCTGTATCTCTTGGAATGGCTTGAAACAATTCCTCATCATTTGCCGCATTTGCAAAAATGACTTTTTCTACACATCTTGTTTGATCAATGATGGTCAGGTCATACTCCGAAGAGAGCTCGTTAGTTAATAAACGTCCGATGACACCACATCCGCCAATCATGGTGATTTTTTTCATCTGTTTCCTCCTTCATCTTCTATCGGAGTAGTATGTCCATGCCATCTATTGATTACAGCCACTTTTTCAAAAAACGTGTAGCCTCGTGGCGCATAGCAGCCGTTTCAAAATGACCTGCATGTAAACCTACAAGCTGATAACGTTCCTTTAAGGAAGCAGCTTGGTAGGCTTGACTTAATGTCTGTTGAATTCGTCCAACACCTTCAGCAGGTGTAAGCTGATCATGCTTTCCAACTAAGCTTAAATGCGGTCTTGGGAAAATCATTTCTTGGATGTCAGCTGCTGTAAAGTGCTTAGCTAAGCTCGGTACATAATAGTAAAAACCGTGTCTATCTAAATGATTTGTTTCAATCAATGTGTGATGATCAACCTGTGCGCAAAGATCCACACACACACTGACCCTCTCATCAAGTGCTGCCGTCCACCATGAAAGAAGGCCGCCCATTGACATCCCAAAAACAGCTAAACGCTCTGGAAGCACATCAGAGCGGGACAGCAAATAATCAATTGCACACATGCTCTCATACAGCATCATGCCCCACATCACTTTTCCTGTTAACAGCATTTCTTTGAAAATTTCACTTTCTGTTCTTCCCCTTCTTTCACCAAATCCCGCATGATCAATCGCCAACACACTATAGCCCTTTGAAGTGAATTCTTTTGCGTATGAAGGCGTTTGCAAATAATGAGCCCCCTTCAATAACTCTTCTTTCCCATCCACATAATTCCCACCATGAGAATGCTGAAACAAGACAACAGGCCTTTTTTTCACTGTATCTTTCGGCTTCACAAAATAAGCCGGAACTTCCTCCACCCCATGAATAGAGAGAATGAGTGTTTCTACTAAGTACGATTCACGTTCCTCAATCTTTAACGTATACGCCTCCACACGATGGCGCTCCGGCATTTCCCCTAATAAACTGAGCAGTTGTTCACGTTTGCTTTCCTTTTCCATTGACGTCACTCCTCATTTTCTTGATCAACTTGTTAAATACGAGATTGATGGAGGAATTACCTTGTTTTCGACAAAATTATGTCCCGGGAAATAAATAACACCCATCGGCTGATACCGATGGGTGCGTTCATTAGTTCGCGACAATATTGACAAGTTTTCCAGGAACCGCAATCACTTTACGGATTGTTTTCCCTTCAAGCTGTTCTTTGATCCGTGCATCATTTTTCGCAAGCTCTTCTAGTTGCTCTTTTGTTGCATCAGCAGGAACCGTTAATTTTGCTTTCACTTTTCCATTTAACTGTACGACAATTTCCACTTCATCATCGACAAGTTTTGACTCATCATATTGCGGCCATGCTTCATAAGAAATAGACCCTTCATGACCAAGTTTATTCCAAAGCTCTTCCGCTACATGCGGTGCAATCGGAGAAAGAAGTTTCACAAATCCTTCTGCATATTCTTTCGGCAGTGTGTCAGCCTTGTATGCATCGTTGATGAACACCATTAATTGTGAAATCCCAGTATTGAAACGTAAGCCTTCATAATGATCCGTTACCTTCATGACGGTTTCATGGTAGCTGCGCTCTAATGCGCCGCCAGATTGCTCTGTCACTTTATCACTGATGGTGCCATCTTCATTTGTAAACAGACGCCATACACGATCTAGGAAACGACGAGCACCATCAAGACCTGTTTCAGACCAAGCAATCGATGCATCTAAAGGTCCCATGAACATTTCATACAGTCTTAATGTATCTGCACCATGAGATTCTACGATATCATCTGGGTTGACAACATTCCCTTTTGATTTACTCATTTTTTCATTATTTTCACCAAGAATCATTCCTTGGTTGAACAATTTCATGAACGGTTCTTTTGTTGGAACAACACCAATATCATACAAGAATTTATGCCAGAATCGTGCATATAGCAGATGAAGCACAGCATGTTCTGCTCCACCAATATACACATCAACCGGAAGCCATTTCTTCAGCTTTTCAGGAGATGCAAGTTCTTCTGTGTTATGTGGATCAATATAACGTAAGAAGTACCAGCAGCTACCTGCCCATTGTGGCATCGTATTGGTTTCACGGCGCCCTTTTTTACCTGTCACTGGATCGACGACCTCTACCCAATCTTTAATATTCGCTAAAGGTGATTCACCTGTTCCGCTTGGCTTAATCTCAGTCGTCTTAGGCAAAATCAGTGGAAGCTCTTCCTCTGAAACAGCTGAAGATGTTCCGTCCTCCCAATGAATAATTGGAATTGGCTCTCCCCAGTAACGCTGACGGCTGAACAGCCAGTCTCTTAAACGATAAGTGACTTTCTTTTCACCTTTTTGATGTTCTTCCAGCCATGCAATCGCTTTTTCAATTGCTTCTTCTTTCCCTAAGCCGTTTAAGAAATCAGAGTTGATGTGCTTTCCATCACCTGTGTAGGCTTCTTTGTCAATGTCTCCACCTTCGACAACCTCTTTGATTGGAAGATCGAATGTTTTGGCGAATTCATAATCACGCTCATCATGAGCAGGAACTGCCATAATCGCTCCAGTGCCATATGTGGCTAACACATAATCTGCAATCCAGATCGGCATCTTTTCCCCATTCAATGGATTGATGGCATAAGCACCTGTGAAAATGCCCGTTTTCGTTTTAGCAAGATCTGTTCGCTCTAAGTCACTCTTAGATTGAATCTCTTTGATATATGCTTCAACTGCTTCTTTTTGAGCAGCTGTTGTAATTTTTTCAACTAGTGCATGCTCTGGTGCAAGAACGGCATATGTGGCACCAAATAGTGTATCAGGACGTGTTGTAAACACCGTAAACTGTTCGTCATGTCCTTCTACTTCGAAGTGAACATGTGCACCTTCAGAACGTCCAATCCAGTTGCGCTGCATGTCTTTGATGCTTTCAGGCCAATCAATGTCTTCTAAATCTTCTAACAGCCTGTCCGCATATGCTGTAATTTTTAGCATCCATTGCTTCATTGGACGTCTTTCAACAGGATGCCCTCCGCGCTCACTTTTCCCATCAATGACTTCTTCATTTGCAAGGACTGTACCGAGTGCTGGGCACCAGTTTACAGGTACTTCATCAATATACGCCAATCCTTTTTCGTACAATTTCAAGAAAATCCACTGGGTCCATTTATAATAATTCGGATCTGTCGTGTTAATTTCTCGATCCCAATCATACGAGAAACCTAATGATTGAATTTGACGGCGGAAATTATTAATGTTCTCTTCTGTAAATTCAGCTGGATCATTTCCTGTATCCAGCGCATATTGTTCCGCTGGAAGACCAAATGCGTCCCATCCCATTGGATGAAGAACATCGTATCCCTGCATACGTTTCATACGTGATAAAATATCCGTTGCTGTGTATCCTTCAGGATGCCCTACATGAAGCCCTGCTCCTGATGGATAAGGAAACATATCTAGCGCATAAAACTTTGGTTTATCTTCCGAGTCAGATGTGGCGAATGTTTTATGTGTCAGCCAATAATCCTGCCACTTTTTTTCAATTTCCCGATGCTGAAAACTCAATGTGAAAACCTCCTTTAATATGTACGGCTTTATCTGCTCAGATGACCACTGCAAGAATTCAGATTTTTCTAAAATCAACAAAAAACCCTCATCCCTGGAAAGGGACGAGAGATTTTTTGGTTCCCGCGGTACCACCCTTGTTAGCGTCATGAACTGTTCATACGCTCACTTAATATCTTTAACGCAGACATGCGACAGAAGCTTTAACGCAACTGCAACTCTGAGGCGAGTTCAGAAGCAGATTTGATTGACTTTCACCAGCCGTCAATTCTCTAAAGACAAATACTGCTTTCCTACTACTCCTCTTCACTGTTCTTATCGTAACCGTCATCTAAGTAGTATTTTATAGAATTATGATCATAAGTGCAAGCAGGTTTGTATACAATGGGAATGTACCCTAGACTAGGGTAAAGTGAGGATATTATTCGTGTGGAGATCGGTTATGACGGTTGGAGCCTGCATCCTGTGAACGTTCTTCTCTCACAAAATCGAAGCTTCGCAGAACTGCTTCTCCTCCGTAACCTGAAATAATGGATAAGATGATCAAGTGCAGACTAGATTCGGGATTTGAGGATAAGACAAGCAGTGTAGCAGCAATCATCCCAACGAGCCAATCTTCAATAAACCCTAGATAAATAAACTTCTTTGTCATTCTGGGCTTCTCTAGCCTGCCTTTTTTCTTTACGTGACCGAGAATGCCCATGACCCCTCCAATGGCGCAAGCAATAATGACTTGTTGCAGCATTTTCATCACCTTCCTAAAGCCCTTAGAATAGTAAAGCGACTTCAGGCTGTCCAGCCCCCTGTAATGCCATTCTGCTGTTCCGTCATAATCCATGTAAAAGGTCTATTCTCTCTAACGAAGAAAAAAAGCTTGTTTCTTCCATTATATGTGAATGACCCAAAAACAATCTTGATGCATTGGAATCATTTTTACCTAATCCATATTAACTATTTTTGTCATTTTATGAATTATCCTCAAATGATCCCTTCTTTTTCTAATGAAAAGTCTCCTTACTTACTCTATTCTAATGGAGGACAAACTATGATGACAAATTTAACAAAGCGATTGCAATCATTGAAACAGAACATATGTTATGTTACGTTTAAAAAGAATTCATTTGGTTTTAAAAAAACCATCTTAAATGTCTGATAGCAGCAGCAAAGGAGGGTAATATGGTCAGCTCGAACATCTTCGGCTTGCAAAAACAGCTTGAACTCATAAAAAAAGCGCTGGATCATGCGCGGATTGGTGTTGTCATTACAGACCCTTCTTTAGAGGATAACCCTATCGTTTATGTGAATCATGGCTTTACACAAATGACTGGATATAAACCAGATGAGATTCTTGGACGCAATTGTCGATTCCTCCAAGGAAAAGACACAAATCAAGAGCAACTTGCCTTAATACGTCACGGAATTCAAAACAAAACACCTATTACCACACAGCTCAAAAATTATAAAAAAGACGGTACTTTTTTTTGGAATGAACTCAATATAGACCCTCTATACATTGAACAAGATGACAAAACATTTTTTATTGGCTTTCAAAAGGATATTACAAAGCAGAAAGAATATGAACAACTCCTAGAAGATTCCTTACAGGAAGTCACCTCTCTGTCGACGCCAATTGTCCCAATCAAAAATGGTGTTTCCGCTCTTCCACTCATCGGAAAATTATCAGAAGAACGCTTTGATGCTATCGTCGCGAAGTTAACTTGTATATTAGAAGATTCAAAGGATGATTATTTAATTGTCGATCTTTCTGGTTTAATCGATGTCGATGATTCCGTTGCAGCGCGAATTTTCAAACTGCATCACCTGCTGAACTTAACTGGAACTGAACTCATCATCACTGGGATCAAACCACAGCTTGCGATGAAAATGAAAGACTTAGATACAGACTTCCAGAATACGATCACTTATTTAACGGTAAAAGAAGCAATCAAAGGATTGCCATTAGCTGAAAACCCTGTTTAAACAGGGTTTTTTTAATTGAACCGCTCCCCAAAATGGAAAAATGAGGTATGATAGGTGTAAATAGCGATATAGGGGGGCTGCCAGATGATGATGTTACTCATCATAGGTCTTTTATGTATTTGTTTCGCCATAGGATATGCCGTCAATTATTTATTACTTAAACACCAAAATCAACAAATCTTTTCAAAAAAACTCTTCTATCCTTTTTTGACCATTGGTCTTGTTTTTTCTATTATGTCATTACCGTTTGCCGGCACAGGTGCTCCGAAAGCACAAGCAGATCCATCTTCTGAACAGCTGCTGAAAGAGCAAAAACAATTAGCATCTGACATTTCTCGTCTAAAGGAAGACAAAGAAACGCTGACGGCCTCTTTAGAAGACGTGACCAAAGAAAAAGAAAAGCTATCCAAGAAATTAGAAACCATCACCTCCGAAAAGAAGACAGTCAAACAGCAAGAAAAAACCATCCATGAGCTTGAAGAGAAAATAGACAAGCTCACCTCTACAAACGAAACACTCAAAAAAGAACACCAGAAAGTAAACAAAGACACCACGTCATCGGCCCAGCGATCTGCTCCTAAAGATGATGGGTCGAATACTGGCGGTCATGAGTCACAAAAAGAAACAAAAAAAGAATCTGCCGCCTGTAATATTAAAGGAAGTGTCAACGGCATATATCACACACCGAGCAGCAGATACTACTCACGGACAAAAAACGTGACCAAAATGTTCTGCTCCGTAGAAGAAGCTGAGCGTGCAGGGTACCGGGCACCAAAGCAATAAACATCTTTTGACGATAAAAAAACCTCCTGTCAGCCCAATATAGGTACAGGAGGTTCTTCTTTAAATTTCTCTTCTTAATGCTGTTAATACATTCGTTTTTGTCGCTTTACGTGCTGGATTGAGTCCAGAAATAATGGCGACTCCTGCACTAATCACTGTTGCTGTGACCACAAGGCTTAGCGGAATATAGGAGAAGGTGATCGAGAATTGATCACTTGATCCCCCTTCAGACATGGAAGACAAAATCGCTGGAATGATTAAATTCACTGCAAAACTAACGATGTACGAGATGATAATCCCGATGATCGATCCAATCACCCCAATATAAGCACTTTCCATGAGGAACATTCGCTTAATAATGGAAGGATTCGCACCGATGGCTTTCATGATCCCAATCTCTTGTGTCCGCTCTGTTACGGCCATTGTCATCGTATTGAAAATGCCGATCGCCGAAATAATCACCGCAATACATCCAACAAAGATGAGTCCAATTTTAAAGACTGTAAAGAACATATCCATTCCTTCAAGCTGATTCGTCACAGAGATGACTTGATAGCCGTCATCTGTCAGCTTATCTGTGAGCGCACCGACATTGTCGAACTTATCAGCATAGACAGACGTCATTTTTTCGACATTTCCTGCATCAGGAGACAGATCGAGCACTTGACTAAATTCTTTTTGATAAGCATTCGGAATAAGAATTTTATGATCCTGCTGCCACTCCAAATTCGGTTTCTTCAATACACCGACGACACGGAAATCGAACGTCTTTTCTTTCACCACTTCATTTTCTTCATTCAGTTTCGGCACCTTGATTTGAATGACTTTGTTTAAAATTTCCTTCGTATAGCCTTTTGGCTCTTCCGGTGTATCTTCACCATTTGATGTCTGATTCATTTCTTTTTCATAGTCTTTTCGTTCTTTTTCCGTCCAAAGTTGTTCTGCCATTTGATACCCAACTACAATTTCATTCGCCGATGTTGGGACTTTTCCACGGTCTAGTTCAAGGCCTGCCTCTTTTTCTTCTTTCATATCTGTCAGTACAGCCTGCGTATCACTTGAGCGATTATCGAGCTCGACGTGAACCGATGGAATGATTGACGTTCTTGCAACGACAGATTTCGCATGATCATATTTCTTTAAATCGTCAACCTTGACGTCACCTTTTTCTTTGCCTAACACTTTAATTTCTGTGATAATTTGTTGTTTCATGATTTCATCTTGAGCCGATTTTTGCAGACCAAAACCAACTGACGCTAGAACGATTAAGAAAGAGCATGCCATTGTCGTTGCAAGTATGGTCATAAACACACGCAATCTATTTTTCTTCATATTTCTTCTGATGAATTTGACCTGATCTCTAAATTTCAATGGACTGATCCCCTTTCTTTAATACACCATCATGAAGCTGGAACGTTGTGTCTGCGATTGAAGCGACTTCATCGTCATGTGTAATGATGACAAATGTAATTCCTTTTTCACGATTGAGCTGCTGGATAAAGGCTAGAATTTCGCCTTCAGTTTCTGAATCCAGACTGCCTGTTGGTTCATCTGCTAAAATAATAGACGGATTAAGGATCAAGGCTCTTGCAATACTCACACGCTGCTGCTGTCCACCTGATAGTTCATTAGGATAATGTCCTGCGTGATGTTCCAGTCCAACTCGTTTCAGCATTTCCTTTACTTTCACTTTTCGCTCAGACGGCTTCACACCTTTTAAAGTGAGCGGAAGTTCAACGTTCTCATATGTTGTTAAACTCCCGATCAATTGAAAGCTTTGAAAGATAAAGCCAAAATGATCTAACCGAAAGTCTGCCCATTCTTTCTCATTAAAGCCGGTCACATTGGTGCCATCAACCATAATTTGTCCGCTTGTTGGCGTAATATACCCCGATATTAAATTCAGTAAAGTGGATTTCCCCGAACCGCTTCGTCCGACGATACATGCAATTTCGCCTCTTTTAATAGACAAGTCAATGTCTTTGAGCACAGGAATCTCGTTCTCCCTGCCCTTTTTCCCAATTTTAAACACATGATCTAACGATTGAATTTGAATCATCTCTACTCCCCTGCTCTCTGTTTATCTTTTTCGATAGATTAAGAAATAACTCGTCAGTGCGCCTACAGCTCCACCGATGCACATCCCAACAAAATATCCAATTAATGAATCTGAGGAGAAACCAACCCAGCCAAACCCTAAGACGCCAAACACGATCACCATAATTTGAATTGGGCGATCCATTATTGAATAAAGGAAGAATCGGCCATTTCGTTCAATTGGATGTTTAATAAAGCTAAACAAGCCAATAAGGTAAAATAGCAACATCATGACAATTGGAACGATGTATTCTTCACCATTGAACCAAAGCCGATATTCCTGATAAAAACTGTTAGCTGTAATATAAGTAATGGGGGAAATGGGCGTGATCAAAAAATTAAAGATTTTATCCAGCCACATCCCGCTTGTTTTAAAGATAAAATCTAAGTGAAGGATTGGTAAACCAATCACTAAGTAAGGTAAAATAGCTGTACTAAATCCAACGATTGCTTGAGAAATAGCACTCCCTGTTAAAGCACCTGCTGCAAAAAACAAACTATAGATCATCAAGGCTGACAACAACGCAGAGAAATAATGACTGTTAAATCCAGGTGTCTCTATTGGCCCAAGACCTAATTTTAATAAATAAATGAGAAGGTATGAAACAGCATGAACACTTGCAATAATTCCAGCACCTAAGAAAAACTTTGTGTGAAAGATGGAACTTCTACTAAACGGCAAGGATACGGTAAAGTCCATCTGCCCTTTATTTCTTTCAAATCCTAGCTGAATCACAGCAAAAAATATTCCCATGACCCATGAAAGTGAGAGAAATGCGTCCGTCTTAAAAATATAAGTGAATGTTGTTGTATCCATTAGACATTCTCGGTTTTCTAAACAATCTTGAAAGGATGAGTATTCCATTAAAAAGGATAATGGCGTCGCAAATACCGCAACAAGCATCACTAAAATGAATGTCAGCTCAGACTGCTTCCATTCCTTATATAACAATTGCCGCTTTACCATCTGCGTTTCCCTCCAAACTTCGCAATGAATACTTCTTCTAAATTTACAGGCAGTTCATGCCACACTTTTGGTTCAAGCGATTTCAAATACTCTTTTGCTTCTTCATCTGTTTTGAGTACAAGTGCTGTATAGAACACACCCGCTTGATCTAAAATGGCAACGCCTTTTTTTCTAATACTTAAGTTCATATCCTCTTCAAATGCCATCTGGATTTTAACGTAGTCATTCTTTAATTCGTCTAAATCCATAACACTTGTGAGCTGATTTCCTTCCAAAAACCCGATTCGGTTACACATACGCTCAATATCCTCTAAACGGTGAGATGTAATTAAAATCGTTGTTTGTCGTTCTGCCACCTCGTCAATCATCAGCTGAAGAACGTCATTTCTTGTGACTGCATCAATCCCGTCTGTCGGCTCATCTAACAAAATGACTGCTGGTTTGATGGCAAAACTTAAAATGAGGGATAGCTGCTTCTTTAAACCTGTCGACAATTCACGGTATTTCACTTTTTCCGGAATCTCATACCGGTTCACCAGCTCATTGGCATATGTCACGTCAAACTTTGGATACAGTTGTTTTAACAGCTTCACAAGCTGTCCATAATTGTACCGGTCAAAGTAGGGATTTACGACTGGCATATACACAATATTTTGCTTCACTAACGGGTGGTCTTTTACGAGTACATCTTTAAAATAAATCTCTCCTTCATCTGGAAGAAGGATTTGCTGAATCAAGCGAAGAAGTGTTGTTTTACCAGAGCCATTCCGGCCAAGCAGACCAAAGATCTCTCCTTCGCCTATCTTGAAGGAAACGTTGCTGAGTACTTCGCGTCCATTTAATTTCTTTGATACATTTCTGACCTCAATCAACTTGTTTTCCTCCTTTTAGACTTGAGCTGATCTCCTCCAGCCACTCTTTGAGTTGATGAATATCAATACCGGCATAATGAGCTTCAATAATGAGTTGCCTTAATTGCTCCTTCATCTCTAACACCTTCCCTTCATTCAGCTTTAACTGTGCACCTTCTGTCACATACGTTCCACGGCCTCTTAATGTTTCAATAATTCCTTCCCGTTCAAGCTCTTTATACGCTTTGCTGACGGTGTTTGGATTCGCAATAATAATGGTGGCAAGCTCTCTCACAGAGGGCAGTTTGTCACCTGGTTTCATCACGCCTTTTAAGCACAAAATTTTTAACTGCTCAATGATTTGTTCATATATTGGTGCAGCGCTTCTTGGATCTATTTGAATCATGATGGCTCCCTCTTTTCTCATTCATGCTTTTGCAGTCCTATCGCTTGATCATGTCCTTGCATTAAAGGGACCGAATTTGGAATAAAATCTTTTTGAACTTCAAAACCAATGAAAACGAGAACGAAAAAAAATGTACATGCTAACGCAACAGCCAGCACCATCCACTTTAAATTGATTGGTTTTTTTTCTTTTTTCATGGTTAAACACCTTTCTTCACGTTTAAGTGTCTGTAGTGTATTAGTTGATGTAGTACACTTAATACAATATAGACACTTAATTGAAAAGTCAAGAGACTCTAGAAAAAAATAGGCAGACGAACCAGATAAAATGACGAAGCTACTTAAAAGCTTTCG
The DNA here is from genome assembly GCF_038593395.1 of Bacillus sp. FSL R5-0397. Lineage (NCBI taxonomy): Bacteria > Bacillati > Bacillota > Bacilli > Caryophanales > Bacillaceae > Bacillus > Bacillus sp. FSL R5-0397. The sequence goes on from NZ_CP151992.1 coordinate 2,677,832, forward strand.
GAAGCCAGGTTTGCTTCTGGTTTAGGGTGTTCAACACGTTCATAACTTTCATAATTGCCTGAAAAAGTGCATAATAAAAGACCCCGAATATTGAGGTCTCTACAATGTTTTAATTAGATACTATTACTTTGTTTTTGGACTTGCTTTTGAACAGGATTAGCACCCACCATACTAATAAAAATATATAGCCTATAACTGTAAAGATAGACCAAACTGCACCCTGTCGCAATTGACTAAATAAGTGTTCAAATTCATTCATGCCTTCTACTCTACCAATGCTATTTATCAGGCTAATAATCGGAATTGTAACAGTAAATACAATGGTTAGAATGGACAATCCCCTATGTTTATTTTTCACAACACTGAATATTGCGGTTCCTAATGTTGCTAAGAAAAACAAGTAATATAATGCCCAAAACCAATCAGGAAGAGTCTCCAACATTTCTTCTACCCCCTTGAAGATATTTGCAATTTCTATATATAACATACTTTAACAGAACAAAAACCTATTACAAATATATATCCAAAAACAACAATCTTTGCGAAAACAGCCAAAAAATAAAAACAGACCCTTAAAAGAAGGATCTGTTCATCATTCGTTCTCGTATGAAATACCTAAAATCATTTGGTTTTGCAGACTTTGAATTTGTACACGCGTTCTGTCTAAACGTTCTCTTTGCTGATCATTGGCGACATCTTTTAACTTTTCTAATTCATTCACCGCATCCTCAAGCATGAGCTGCGCTTTTGAAAATTCTTCTACGTTATAATGTTCTTGGCGAGAGCTCAAATCAAACTGTTCGCTTGCAAACTCAAGAGTCTCAGTGCTTTTTTGGACAAATTCATCGATTGATTTTCTAGTTGCCATCTAGCCATCCCTCCATTTCATCATTGCTCTCGCCTATTTTGCCCACGTAAAGCTTTTTCACTAAAGAAAATGTTGGACAGATTCAATTGTCCTCTTTCGTGATTTTTGTTAAACTTTAAGGATGCCTATTATTATGCAAGGAGGTTACTGACTTGGATCAGCATAACCCTTTTTTATATTCAAACAGCGAAAAACGTTATCACACATGGAATTATCATTTGCGTGAGCACTTTGGTCATAAAGTATTTAAAGTCGCATTAGACGGCGGCTTTGATTGTCCAAACCGTGATGGTACTGTCGCACATGGAGGCTGCACATTTTGCAGCGCAGCAGGATCTGGTGATTTTGCAGGGAACCGGGCGGATGATCTCATCACTCAATTTAATGAAATCAAGGATCGGATGCATACAAAATGGAAAGACGGAAAATACATGGCGTATTTCCAAGCTTACACAAACACACATGCGCCGCTTCCTGTTTTAAAAGAAAAATACGAAACCGTCATGAATCTGGATGGAGTGGTTGGTTTATCGATTGCCACAAGACCTGATTGCCTGCCAGATGACGTGGTGGAATATTTAGCTGAATTAAACGAACGGACGTATTTATGGGTTGAACTTGGCCTACAAACTGTGCATGAGCGGACAGCGATGCTCATCAACCGTGCTCATGATTATGAATGCTACGTAGAAGGTGTAGAAAAACTGCGAAAACATGGCATTCGAGTCTGTTCACATATCATCAACGGTCTTCCTCTTGAAAACCGAGATATGATGATGGAGACAGCAAAAGCTGTCGCTGATTTAGATGTGCAAGGAATTAAAATTCATCTACTTCACCTGTTAAAAGGAACACCGATGGTAAAGCAATATGAGAAAGGCAAACTAGAATTTCTCAGCCAAGAGGAATATGTCCAGCTTGTCTGTGATCAGCTGGAGATCCTGCCCCCAGAAATGATTATTCATCGTATTACAGGCGATGGTCCCATTGAATTAATGGTAGGTCCAATGTGGAGTGTGAATAAATGGGAAGTGCTTAATGCCATTAATGCTGAGCTTGAAAGACGTAACAGCTACCAGGGCAAACGCTTCGTCAGATTGGAAGAAGCGGCAAAATGATTTTAAAACGGATGCTCCCTTTTAGTAAAGAGCTGTTAGAACGTGCTTGTCAAAAAGGCGATATTGTCATTGATGCAACGATGGGAAATGGCCATGATACACGCTATTTAGCTGACCTTGTCGGGAGAGATGGACAAGTTTTCGCATTCGATGTACAGAAGGAAGCCATTGAGCAAACAAGCAAAAGACTTGGTGAGCACTATCCAAACGTTCACCTGATCCATGACGGACATGAACAACTTGCTGAGCATCTGCCAGCGGATGCTTATGGCCATATATCTGGTGCAGTGTTCAATCTTGGGTACTTACCAGGAGGCGATAAAACCGTCACGACTCAGGCACATACGACCATTGAAGCGATCAAACAGCTCATGGATTGGCTTAAGCCTGGTGGTCTGATCGTTCTTGTGATTTACCACGGGCACCCCGAAGGAAAAAAAGAGAAGGACATCCTCCTTGATTATTGCAAAACACTCCATCACGAAGAAGTACAGGTGATATCTTATCAATACATGAATATTCAAAACGATCCGCCCTTCGTGGTAGCCATCGAAAAAAAACTCAAATCCTCTTAATGGATTTGAGTTTTATTATTTAATAAGCGTATTGGTCAATGATTTCTTCAAGCACTACTTCCAGCTCTTCTGCATCTGCAAGCTCTGATTGAGTAAAGCGGACACGTACAAGCTGTTCTCCGTCATTATACATTTCTTCCAGCCAGCCACGCAGCCCCCTTGCTCTACGGTCGACTTCAAAAATGAGATCTAGCCCCTCTTCATCAATGAAGAAAATCACCTCTAACTCATCAAGCATTTGACGATAATAGTCGGAAGTCGGTATGAACTCAAATTCTTGAACAAAGGGAAGGCGGCGCCTAAAATAAGGTGCTTCTTCGCAGTCTGCTTCATGAAGGTGAAAGCCTAAGTTTCCAACAGCTTCAAGCACACGATTCACCCAAGGGTGTGCGTTTACAAAAATGCGGTCATGATCAAATTTATCAATACCACCTTGAATATCAAGGTCTGTCACAACAGCCACCTCTACTTTACCTACAGTCATTGGTGTATCAAGAGGAAGGTGAAACGAGAATGTAAACTGCTGAGCTTCCGCAGGCTGAATCGTGAATGATTCAGTCACTCGGACAGAATGGATGGTTGTGTGTTTTCGTTGCTCTTCATCATCTTTTACAATGGTGTACCATGTTTTCAACTTTAAATCAATATAGCGAATATCTTGAGGCACTTTTCCGCCCTTCACATGGACTGTTCCCTTTACTTCTTCTCCCGGTTCATACGCATCTTTCTCCAAAATTGTATCCACTTTTGCTGCACCGATTCCTACACTTGCTGCAAACTTTTTAAAAAATGACATATTCGACCTTCCCCTTTTTTAAGTTTTTCAACAAATATACGTCATAAGGAGTAGATTCGATTCATTATATCCATACTTTTCTCCTATTTTTCGTACACTAAGAATAATATCGGCAGCAAATAAGAGGATTGTAATCATAAAAGAACTGTACATGGTCCAAAGCGAAACAGTTCAAAACAAAAAAGCTTGTAGAAAAACATTTTCTACAAGCTGATGAGCTTATTTTATACGTTAAGAAGATTTCATCCAAGGCATTTTCTGATAGGTTCGATAGGCTCTGCCATTGATATAGAAAAAGAACGATGTTTTCCCGCTTGATTTGATCAACCGCTTTGCCAGCTTGTTCATCTCTTTTTGGGCTGTCACTTTTTCATCAGACAAATAGACCGCAAGTAACCCTCTATTGATTAGTTTGTGAAAATTCTCGTGTGGAATGCCTTTCAACTGTTCATCCGCTTTTTCAATAAAATGCTGTAGTCTATCCATCATCTCATGATGAGAGTTGTAGTACGAGCAAAAATTCAAATCGCCTTCCAGCCTGTCCTCTTCTTGGTCGATTAAATAGTCCAGTAAGATGTGCAGACCTTGAATATAAGGGAAATAGCTTTCGTAAATTTGCTTCGCCTGCTTCTCTGTAAAATCAGGCTGCAGTGCATAAGCCACAAGACAGAAAATGCCCAGCGTTGATCCTGCACATGCGGAAAACTCATACCACTCCATCTTCGGTAAATCCTTTTCATACTGGCGGAACCATGACTCTAATCGAGGTTCACGCTCATGAGGAACCACATGCTTATGTACTTGTAAATCACTATAATAATCACACAGCGTATGTAAATAGGGCTGAATGATCGGATAATGTGCTAGACGTGACAGCACATCTTGGCACGTCCTGACTAGCGCATGCAGGTACCCATGATCCTCTTGATCATCACGGAATTGATAATACGGCTTAAGCTCCGCATGAATATCGAGTGCATCTCTCATTGCCTGATGCAGCATATGAAAATCCTTTGGATCAAGTGATGTACTGCGGTCACACAAATTATCTAAGTAATCGCTAATCGTTTGGTACGCCACAATGAATTCAATACACGTTTCCTTCGCTTCCCCCGCAAGCAGAGATAAAATTCCCCCGCCTTCACAGTGAAAGGTTTTACTGGATATGCTCGCTAGTGCCTGCGTTCTCAGTTCTTCGTTTTCAATCATTTCTGCATGAGCCCGCCACTTTTTTAGCTCCTGATGAACTAGCGGAAAAATATCTTTATACACCTTCGTCATCAGTGCAAAAGGACGTTCTGGTACTGACAAATCAATCCACCCCCAACTTAAGCTCACAATCAAATATATTGATCAGTAAAGGCTCTTGCCGCCTTAAACACATCTTCTCGCTCGGGCTCATTAAAAATTTCATGATAAAGCCCTTCCCATTCACGGTATGATTTATTGGTTGATTCAATGCCATTGAACCATTTCATCACTCTTGTTTTATCTACAATCTTGTCATCGCCTGCCTGCATGAGCAGGAGTGGAATCGACCGAAAAACATTCGTAGGCTGCATCGCCGCATCGATATTTTTCACCAGTTCTCGATACCAGCGAACCGACACCTTCGTCACATAAAGCGAATCATTGGAATCTGCCTCTATCACATCTTGATTCCGTGTGGCAAGTTCGATCGACAGCCCGGATTCGACTTTAAAAGACGGCGCCAGCACATTTAGCCCTTTTGACGCAAAATCCATCAGCTTCTTTGGTTTAAATTGCAGACCTAAACAAGGTGATGATAAAATAAGGCCATCAATCTTCGTATGGGTATACTGCTTGAACCATTCAATCGAAATCAGTCCCCCCATACTATGTCCAAGTAAAAATGTCGGAAGTCTGAACGACTTCGCATGTTCAATCCATTCATCCACTGTATCAATGTATTCTTGAAAAGAACGAATGTGGCCTCTCGCACGTGTCGATGTCCCTTGCCCAGGCAGGTCACCCATGACGACGTGATAGCCTGCATTTCGCCACATTTCGATCAGCCATTTATATCGGCCATGATATTCACTAGCACCATGTACAATGACAATTGTACCAACCGGTCTTTCAGCATGCCAAGTCCACAAAGTAAACACCTCACAAATGTTGTATTAAGAAAGGAAGTCGAAAAAGTGATTTATCCATATCATCAGTTTACACCTGAGATTCATGAATCGGTCTTTGTTGCAGAAAACGCCACCATTACAGGTGATGTCACAATTGGAGAATATTCAAGCGTTTGGTTCCAAACGGTCATTAGAGGCGATGTAGCTCCTGTGAGAATTGGAAAAAACGTCAACATTCAAGACTTATCCTGTCTGCATCAAAGTCCTGGAAAAACACTTCTTATTGAAGATGGTGCTACCATTGGACACCAAGTCACATTACATAGCTCTATCATTCGAAAAAATGCCCTCATTGGCATGGGATCCATCATTCTCGATGGTGCGGAAATTGGCGAAGGAGCCTTTATTGGTGCAGGTAGCCTTGTCCCGCAAGGAAAAGTCATCCCAAAAGGTTCACTCGCTTTTGGCCGTCCAGCCAAAGTCGTTCGCCAGTTAACAGATGAAGATATCCAAGACATGGATCGTATCCGCAGAGAATATGTAGAAAAAGGACAATACTATCGTTCCCTTTTATCGCGTTAACATCATACATGTATCTTCACTTTATCATGTTTTTTTCAGGATATTAAGCAATAACTGTGTACCGCTTGTTATTTTACCCTTTTCCACTACTTTCTATCATGACAAAAAAGGTTTTCAGCACAAAGCTGAAAACCTTTTTCATTAGCTAAAAATAACTTCTTTCGGCTGGTGATTCAACTGCTCTGGATCAATGCTGCGCTCTACATAGATGCTATGCCAGATCATAAAGATCAGGACAGTCCAAATCTTACGGCTATGATCTGCTTTTCCAGCACAATGATCATTTAATAAATCAAGAACATATGCCTTGTTAATGTATTCATCTGTCTGACTGTTTTTAATGATATCTTTCGCCCAAGCGTTCATCTCATTTTTCAGCCAATGACGAATTGGCACAGGGAAACCTAGTTTTTTACGGTTTAACACATGGTCCGGTACAATGCCTTCTGCTGCTTTACGCAATAAATATTTCGTTGTACCGTCTTTCGTTTTCAACTCTTCTGGAATTTTAGAAGCTGCTTCAAATACGACCTTATCAAGGAATGGAACACGAAGCTCAAGAGAATTCGCCATTGTCATCTTATCTGCTTTCAGCAAGATATCCCCGCGCATCCACGTATGGATATCAACATATTGCATTTTGTTAATATCGCTGTAGCCTGCACTTTCCTCGAAGTATGTTTTCGTCACGTCTCGATACGTGATGTTCGGATCATACTGCTTTAAGAGGTTTTTCTTTACTGGCTCTTCAAAGATTTTCGCATTGCCGATATAACGTTCCTCTAATGGCGTACAGCCGCGAACGATAAAGCTTTTCCCTTTCATTCCTTCTGGCATTAAACGAGCCAGACGAAGAAGAAGCTTTTTCAGCATGGATGGTACAGATTCGAAAGGCTTTAGAGACAGCGGCTCACGGTAAATATTATATCCACCGAATAGCTCGTCTGCTCCCTCACCTGAAAGAACAACTGTGACTTGTTTTTTCGCTTCTTTTGCCACGAAATACAATGGAATCGCCGCTGGATCAGCCAAAGGATCATCTAAATGCCAGACGATCTTTGGAAGCTCATTCATATATTCCTCAGGAGAAATCACAGCACTAAAGTTTTGCAATCCCAGCTTATCAGCTGTTTCTTTTGCTACATCTACCTCACTGAATCCATCCTGCTGGAAACCAACAGAGAATGTCTTCAGTTCAGGGTGAAATTCCTTTGCGACCGACACGATGAAAGAAGAATCGATCCCACCTGATAGGAATGAACCAACAGGCACATCACTTCTCATGTGGACTTTTACAGAATCATAGATAGCATCACGTACTTCTTCTACTAATTTCTGCTCTTGTGTTTGTTCAGGTTTGAATTGAACTTTCCAGTAAGTCTTAAATGCAATGTCTTGGCCTGGACGCAGTGTAAACTGATGACCTGGCTCGACTTTGTGCACTTTTTGATCAAGTGTATTTGGCTCAGGAACGAACTGAAAAGACATGTACTGCTGCAAAGCAGTCTCATCAAATAAAATGTTCTCATTCACAGCCATTAAGCTTTTGCGTTCAGAAGCAAAGTACACTTGGTCATCCATTTGTGTAAAATAGAGCGGTTTAATGCCGAAAGGATCTCTTGCGCCATATAATAACTGCGCTTCTTTATCCCAAATTAAAAATGCAAACATCCCGCGAAGCTTCGATGCCGCTTCTTCTTTATAGTGGCGATATGTGGCAAGAAGGACTTCCGTATCAGAATCTGTGCTGAACGTATAGCCTTTTTTCACAAGCTCTTCTTTCAGCTCCACATAGTTATAAATTTCTCCGTTGAAAATAATCCAATATTTTTCATCTTCATAAGAAAGCGGCTGCTTTCCGTGTTCAACATCTATAATACTTAAACGTCTAAATCCAAATCCTACATGCTCATCATGAAAGTACCCCTCATCATCCGGACCTCGATGAACGATGAGACGATTCATTTGCTTAATTAACTCTTCCTGCTCAGTAGTTTCGGACAATGGACGGTGATTAAATACACCAACAAACCCACACATATTATTGCCTCCACGTTATGTTATTTCTTAAAAGTAGACCTATAATTAGACAGTATTTTGTCCAATTTTGTTTCACATTTTTACGCTTTTTGTAGAATTTTTTTTAATCAAAAGGAAAACCGCTTAAAATAAGCGGTTTTGTATGTTGTTATTCTCCTAATGCTTCCTTGCGAAGCGTGTCGGCTTTATCCGTTTTTTCCCATGGAAGATCCAAGTCATGACGGCCAAAGTGACCGTATGCAGCGGTTTGTTTATAGATCGGTCGACGTAAGTCAAGCATTTTAATAATGCCAGCTGGACGAAGATCAAAGTTTGCACGTACCACTTCAATTAATTTCTCTTCAGAGGCTTTGCCTGTTCCAAATGTATCAATTGAAATGGAGACAGGCTGTGCAACACCAATTGCATAAGCAAGCTGCACTTCACATGAATCTGCAAGACCAGCTGCTACGATGTTTTTCGCTACATAGCGAGCCGCATATGCTGCCGAACGGTCAACCTTCGTTGCATCCTTACCAGAGAAAGCACCGCCACCGTGACGAGCATACCCGCCATAAGTATCAACGATGATTTTACGTCCAGTTAAACCAGCATCCCCTTGAGGTCCACCGATGACAAAGCGGCCTGTTGGGTTGATGAAGTATTTTGTTTCTTCATCGATCAGTTCACTTGGAACGACAGGGCGGATGACATGCTCTTTTAAGTCGCTTTGAATTTGTTCAAGCGTCACTTCTGGTGCATGCTGTGTAGAAATAACCACCGTATCAATACGAACTGGTTTGTTTTGTTCATCATATTCAACTGTTACTTGAGTTTTTCCGTCTGGACGAAGGTATGCAAGTGTTTCATTCTTGCGTACTTCTGTTAAACGGCGAGATAATTTATGTGCAAGAGAAATCGGCAGTGGCATAAGCTCTTCAGTTTCGTTGTTTGCAAAACCAAACATCAGACCTTGGTCACCTGCACCGATCGCATCAATTTCTTCTTCAGTCATTGTTCCTTCACGTGCTTCAAGCGCTTTGTCTACACCTTGCGCAATATCAGCAGACTGTTCATCAATTGATGTAAGAACCGCACATGTTTCCGCATCAAAACCATATTTCGCACGTGTGTAGCCAATTTCCTTAATCGTGTCACGCACCGTCTTTGGAATGTCGACATAAGTAGACGTTGTAATCTCACCGCTTACTAATACGAGACCGGTTGTTACAGAAGTTTCACAGGCAACACGTGCATTTGGATCTTTCTTTAAAATTTCATCCAAAATGCTGTCTGAAATTTGATCACAGATTTTATCTGGATGTCCTTCGGTCACTGATTCTGAAGTAAATAAACGACGATTTTGACTCATAATGGCTATTTCCTCCTGTACAAGACCACATCATCCCAAGATGAGGCCTCCAATATGATACGGAACTCGTTCCCTCTTATATTTCAACATGTTTATATTAGAGATGTTATTGGCAATTTGTTCATATGATATCCCAAAAATAAAAAAACCATTTCCTTCATTGCGAGGAAAGGGTCTGAGATCGCATGCCTTTCACTCTTATCGCTCAAGGTGTTCTTGTACCTTGCATCAGGTTAGCACCTTGGTTTCTCAGCATGTTCATGCCTTTTTCATAAGAAACCGGTTGCTGGGCTTCATCGGGCCTGTCCCTCCACCAACTCGGGATAAGAGTATCCGTTCAATAAGATATCTTATCTTAAACCCTTGCGTCATGTCAATGGTTCATAGGAATTATCTCCCCTTTTTTTCACCTCATCATTAGCATCACCAAAAAGCATATTTTCATAGCAGAAATGAAAAAACACACACAAAAATGTTTAAATAGTATAGACTATTATTATCAATGTGTTATACTAATCAAAACAAACAAATTCAACGGTAAAGGAAGGGTTTTTTTATGAACTCAGTGGATTTAAAAGAAGATTTGCAGTCATTGCTCTCATTAGAAAATACGCACCAAAATTTATCTGTTCCGAAACTTGTTGAAAAGATTTTGGCACGTAATGAAGGCGTTTTAACTTCAACTGGTGCTGTGCGCGCCACAACGGGTGCCTACACTGGACGTTCGCCTAAAGATAAATTCATCGTAAAAGAAGAAAACTCTGAACATAAAATTGATTGGGGTCAAGTGAATCAACCGATCTCGAAAGAGGCATTTGATCGTTTATATACAAAGGTTGTGTCATACTTAAAAGAACGTGATGAACTATTTGTCTTTGATGGTTTTGCCGGTGCTGACGAAAAATACCGTATGCCAATTACAGTTGTAAATGAATTCGCTTGGCACAATCTTTTTGCAAAGCAGCTATTCATCAGACCTGATGGATCAACACCATCATCAAACGAAAAACCTTTCACCATCTTATCTGCACCTCACTTTAAAGCAGATCCTGAAACAGATGGCACAAACTCTGAAACGTTTATTATCGTTTCTTTTGAAAAACGGACGATTCTGATCGGTGGAACAGAATATGCAGGTGAGATGAAAAAATCCATTTTCTCTGTTATGAACTACCTGCTTCCTGAACAAGATATTTTATCAATGCACTGCTCTGCTAACGTCGGTCAAGAAGGCGATGTTGCTTTATTTTTCGGCCTTTCAGGTACTGGAAAAACGACGCTTTCTGCAAGTGCAAGCCGCAAGCTGATTGGAGACGATGAGCACGGCTGGTCTAACACAGGTGTCTTCAATATTGAAGGCGGATGCTATGCAAAATGTGTGAACTTAAGTGAAGAAAAAGAACCACAAATTTACAAAGCCATCAGCTTCGGATCAGTGCTTGAAAATGTAGTACTTGATGAAGAAACACGTGAAGCAGATTATGATGACACATTCTTTACTGAAAATACACGTGCGGCTTACCCAATCGAAATGATTGATAACATCGTGAAACCAAGTATTGCAGGTCACCCATCTGCCATCGTCTTTTTAACAGCTGATGCATTCGGCGTTTTACCTCCAATCAGCCGTTTAACGAAAGAACAAGCCATGTACCACTTCTTGAGCGGTTACACAAGTAAATTAGCGGGAACTGAGCGTGGCGTGACGTCACCAGAAACAACGTTCTCTACTTGCTTTGGTTCACCATTCTTGCCACTTCCTGCTCATGTCTATGCTGAAATGCTTGGTAAAAAAATCGATGAGCACGGCGCAAAAGTATTCCTTGTGAATACAGGCTGGACTGGCGGCGGCTACGGTACGGGCAAACGAATGAATCTTGCTCATACAAGAGCAATGGTGCAGGCAGCGATCGAAGGAGATCTTGACAACGCTGAAATGATCACTGACGACATCTTCGGATTACACATCCCGCTTCATATTCCAGGAGTGCCAGATGAAGTGCTTCAGCCTGCTAAAACATGGGACGATCAAGAGGCTTACAAAGAAAAAGCAAACTTCCTTGCAAATGAATTTAAAAAGAACTTCAAAAAATTCAGCCATGCAGCAAGTGATATTGAAGCAAAAGGCGGACCACTCGTCTAATCAAAAGGAAAAAGCTGAGGGAATGATCCCTCAGCTTTTTTAGTTCGTTGAATGTAATGACACAAGACGGTACGTCACCTTCGTGACATTGTCTGTGAGCTCCAGCTTTTCAACATGTGCTGTTCCCGTTTTTTCTCCGTCTTTCGTTTTACGCACCTCAAGCGGAATATTTAATGGATAAATGCGGTACCCTTCCTTCATGAGCTCAAACACATTTTCTTCAATTCTTGTCTCTTTTCCTTTTGTGACAATCATTGTATTAAATTCAACAGGCATTCCCATAATGAAAATCCCCCTACTTTCTATATTTCTTTCTACCGTTTATTTTACCACATTTCCGCCTTTTCGGCTGTGCATCCATGTCGTCAGCCGTCTGACAATCTCCCGGTTATGCTGTGGCGGGAAATAATGATGATATCCGTGAAAATACCATGTTTCCACAGATTTGCCATGCTGACGCAGTGCATCTTCTAATAAATAGGCATGCTCAATGGATACATTCTCATCCAGCTCCCCATGAATGATTAGGACAGGTGCTTCAATTTGGTGCACATGATTCAAAGGCGTTCTAGCCTCATATGCTTCTGGTACCTTATGCGGAGGACCTCCTATCACACGCTTCATCATTCTTCTCATATCCACACGTTCTTCATAGGTGAGCTTCATATCACTTACGCCTCCCCATGTCACAAAGGAAGCGGCCTCATGCTTCATTTCAACAGCGGTCCATATGCCCATAATTCCGCCGCGGGAAAAACCAAAGATATGAATGCGCTCCTGCTTCACCTTTTGATGATGTTTCAACAGCTGAAATGCAGCAAATGCATCTTTCCGGTCTTCTCCGGCAAAATCCTCGTTCCCTTCGCCTCCTTGATTCCCTCGGTAGAAGGGCGCAAAGACGACAAACCCTTGCGCAGCAAATTGCACAATTCGGCCAGGTCTAACCATTCCCACATTTTTAATGCCGCCCCGTAAATATAAAAAACCGTCATAGAGACCTTCTCCGGCCGGTTCAGCGAGCAGCCCCTTCATCCGAAGTCCATCGGCCTCATATGTCACTGTATATAAGTGAATATGCGGATGTGGCGACGGGAACCTTCTCTTTTCCACAATCACTTGAATTCTCTCCTTTTCATTCGGTGTTACGTCAAATGCTTGATAATGGCCTCTGCGACGAGCTGTCCTGATTTTGTCACCATCGGAGTGCCGCCGCCTGGATGACTTGTGCCCCCAACAAACCAAAGTCCTTCAATATCCTTTGATTGATTATTGATGCGAAAAAATGCCTGCTTGAACGAGTTTGACGACATGCCATAAATGGCCCCATGATACGCTCCCGTTTTTTGCTGCAAATCAAGCGGGGTTTGTACCGCTTCAAATTCTACAAGCTGGTCAAGATCAAAGAGGCCCTTTTCCTTTAGTTTTGTTTTCATATGCTGGCCATATGTCTCCTTTAGCATGTCCCAATTTTGCTCTTTTGTCACATATGGCGCATTGGCTAATACAAACAAGTTACTTCTTCCTGGCCCTCCGCTTAAAGCTGGCTCTGAATGACCTGAATAACAGATGTAAAGCGTCGGATCATGAGGAAGCTGTTTTTTCTGAAAAATATCCTTGAATTCTTGTTCATAATTCTCTGGAAAAAACACGTTGTGATGAGACAGTTGTTCATAGACTTTAGGGACGCCCAACAAAAGAACAAAACCTGATAACGATGGCTCAATGTTTGCCAGTTTTTGATTTCCAAAGCTCGGGCGGTCTTCTTCATCAATTAATTGGCGATAAACAGTCAGTGCATCTGCCCCCGCAATGACTTGATCTGCCTCATATAACTGCTGATCTGTTTCAACTCCTTGGATTCGCTTATTCTTTACATGAATCTTTTTGACTGGTTCATTGAGATGAATTTTGACACCCAATTCCTTTGCCAGTGTCTCAAATGCCTCAACTAAACGATACGTACCGCCCTTAATACCATAAATGCCTTTTTCTCCTTCTAAATAAGCCATCATATTAAAAATAGCAGGTGCCTCGTATGGAGAAGAGCCAATGTAAGTCGCATACCGGCCAAACATCGCCAATGTATGAGGATGACGAAAATATTGACGCAGCAAGCGCTGAACAGATGTAAAAGGTTTGACAGCAAGAAGGGCTTTCATTAGCTTGACATCCGCTTTATCCTTCCAGGTCAATAATAAACGATTTAAAAACTGATCCTCTGCCATTTGAAAAAGCTTCTTCGATTCCTGTAAAAATGCCCGGTATTGCTGTGCATCCTCTGGACTAAAAACTGCAATTTGTGATTCCATTTGCTCAATATCTGGCGTAAACTCGACCGTATGTCCATCTGAAAAAACATTTTTAGTAAGGGGGAAAATCGGATAAAACGTCACATAATCCTCCATTCGTCTATGACAGGAGGTAAATACTTCCTCAAAATACGCCTTCATTGTAATGGTACTCGGTCCTAAATCAAAAGAGTAGCCAGACGCTTGATGGCGTTGTAATTTCCCGCCTAAAGAAGCTTCTTTTTCTAAAATGGTGACCTGGAAACCGCGTGACTGTAAGCGAATCGCAGCCGATAACCCGCCAAGTCCGCCGCCAATAATGATCACTTTTTTCATTCGTACCTTCTTCCTTTCCATTCATAGCCTTCTTTTTTCAGCCCAATTTTCATAGAAGCAAAACCAATGGCAATCAGGCTCATGATACTGACAGGCAATAAAAAGGCCATCGTAGACGTTCTTCCATTTTCGATATCAATGACCGCTTTAATGGATACACCCAGCCCGTAGCAAAGAAGGGCTAAACAGAGATCGACCACATCAAAATGAATCAGTGCGATCATAAAGCAAATAACAGGAACTACATAAAGGACGGAGTATAAACAAAAGACACTGCTTAACAAAGCAATGTTTCGATTCACTCCCGGGAACAAATTTTTCCGATATCCTTCCCATACTTCCTGTCCACTCTCATACATTCTCATGTAGACAAAAGAATGAATACTTGCCAGTGTGAACGGAAAGCCCTTCTCTTTCACTCGTTTAGCCAAAGCCATATCATCCACAAGAGAATCCTTGATCGCTTCATGACCACCTATTTCGTGATAACAATTCTTTTCAATGGCAATAAAGCCGCCATGTGCTGCTGCAAAAGCAGGATGTTGAGATGTTCTGACCCACTTCACTGGCAGATGACAGCCAATCGTAAACATCATCATAGGAACGACAAGATGCTCAAAAGGCGTTCCCGTTTTTTGCTCTGGGAAACCTGAAAGCATGCCCGTTTTTTGTATGCATAACTGCTTGTACACCGCTTCAATAGCTCCTTGTTTTAAGCGGACATCTGCATCTAAAAATAACAGCCAATCAGAAGATGCTGCCTCAGCAAGCTGGGAACAAGCATATGATTTTCCAAGCCAGCCGCGCTTCAATACTTGACCTGACTGAACGCGAATCCATGGATATGTCTCTGCGAAGCCCTCTGCAATCATTCTCGTCTGATCTGTCGAGTGATCATCCAGCACGATCAACTCTTTCGGATGGAGACGCTGATCAACAATCGACTGAAGGCAGGCTTCCAGCCGTTTTTCTTCATTTCTCGCTGGAATGAGGATCGATAATGAAATGCGTTCATCAGGTGAAAGAGATGCCGGCTTGAGTACAGGAAATTGCTTCATATTCCAAATCGTAAACATCAATTGGCAGAGCAGCAAAACACTGATGACAATTAAGAAGATCGCCATGTTTTCACCCACTTTTTAAAGGAATCAAACGCATCACTAGTTGACCGGCTTGTCCTTGTCACCTGCCTAAAATGTTCGTTTGTTGAAAAATCTGGATCAGCAATAACCTGTGCTTGATGTGCGTTTAACTGTGTTTCAAGCAGGTCTCCGAGTAAACTTGTTACTTCCTTACTCCGAAGTGATCCGCCAGCTACCAGGACATCTTCTCCAAATTCAACCGATACCGTCGGTTTTTGAAATTGATTAAATGTATAATGCAGCGTCACACGTTTGATGACGACCTGCTCAAATTGCCTGACTAAAAAAGAAGCTCCGCCTTCCAGTTCAAGCGGCCTTATGTCTTGGTGCATAATTTTCCCCTGCGGGAAGAGCCACACAGCCCCGCCAGCCTCCATCTTCTCCTTTGCGGTCATTAATGCCTGCTTGACACTTTTCAGCTTCTCTTTATGAACTGGAAATGCACCAAGTTTTTGAAAAAAAGCATATTGCTTCAACTGCTTCTCTTCCATCATCATGGCATGATCCAGCTCAGACATTTGTTCTATTAAAAGAAAAATGATCAGTCCATCCCACCATGAACTGTGATTAGCAAGATAAAGAACAGGATGCTTCTCCTTTGGGTCAACCGTACCTTTCATCATGACACAGCGAAAATGTTTGTTCAGTAAATATCGTTCAAGATAAAAATAAAAGAGTCGTCTAAACGATCGGTTTTTGTCGCTTTCTTTCAAATCGAACCCTTCCTTCACACAAGATGACAATGATCAGTGCTAAATAAAAAATGACATCCAGCCCGCCCTTTAATGCTAAAAGACCAAAGAAGAACACCATGGCCTGATAAATACGCCCATTCCAGCGCAATGCCTGCTGATCAATTGATACGAGCGGGAACAGAAATGAAAGTCCTGCTCCAATGATACCCCAGCTGACAAAATTCTCAAAAGGGATACCAAAGAAACCTCCGCCGTCATACCACACCCAAAACTTTCGTTCAGCCGCTACCGGATCTAATATGAGATCAAGCAGTACAATCCATATACCCGTTTCGACGGCTCGTTTCCACTTCGATTGTTGTCTTGATAAAAAAAGACTATTTAAAAACACACCAACCCATGCAAAAGCGATCGTCAAAGGCACTCCCGCCACAAGAAAGCCAAGCGTCGGATAATAATCATAGGCCCCAAATGGAAAATCAGTTGTGATCCCCACCCATTCAACTGTAAACGTCAACACACCCACAATGGCTGCTCTTACGATTACAAAGCTCCATGCCCCGTAAATATTTCGGCCAATCTCAATGACGCAGCAGGCGTAAAGCACAAGAAAGATACCATTCGCAAACTGAAGCCATGCCGGCACTTCAAAAAAGACCATTAAAATAAGACCTACTACATACCAACCAACAAATACCCAACTCAATCTATACACGAAACCGCTCCTTTATTTCTGCCAAATTCAAGAAAGCATTCATGCTTCTAGTATAGAAAAAAAGACACGTTCTATAAATAAACAATGCGCTTCTTATTTCATCTAGGCACTCACCAAAAATCCCTTTTGACATACTTTAATTAGTGATCTAGAACAAAGGAGGCGAATTACTCTTGAATCGTTCCATTAAAGTCAGACTGGCATTCATATTCGTTGTCCTGCTCTTTATTCCATTTGTCGCCTGTAAAAAAGACCAAGAGCAGACCGTACAAGTAGCCGAGGTGACCCATTCGGTCTTTTATGCACCGCTTTATGTCGCCCTATCCGAAGGATTTTTCAAAGATGAAGGCTTAGAGGTTGAATTAAAAACCACTTGGGGCGGCGATAAAACAATGACAGCTCTCTTATCTGGCGGCGCTGATATCGCTCTGACCGGATCTGAATCTTCTATTTATGTGGAAGCACAAGACACGAAAGACTCTGTCATGAACTTTGCACAGCTGACACAAACAGACGGTACATTTCTTGTTTCAAGGGAAAAAATCAATCAATTTTCTTGGGATCAATTGAAAGGAAAAGACTTTCTCGGACAACGGAAAGGCGGCATGCCGCAAATGGTCGGTGAATATGTCCTGAAAAAAGAAGGCATTGATTTGAAACAAGATCTTCGCATGATTCAAAATATTGATTTTGCCAACATTTCAGGTGCTTTTTCCTCTGGAACTGGCGATTTTGTGCAGTTATTCGAACCGACAGCTTCCTTAATTGAAAAAGAAGGCAAAGGGTACATTACCGCCTCCTTTGGTGAGGCTTCCGGCAAGGTGCCTTATACCACCTTTATGGCAAAGAAGAGTTACTTAGAAGAAAACAAAGAGACAGCTGAAGCCTTTACTCGTGCCATTTACAAAGCGCAAAAATGGGTCAAAGCAAAGAGTCCAGAGGAGATTGCCAAGACAATCCAATCTCAATTTCCTGATACAGACCTTGATGTCTTATCAACAGCTATCAAACGTTACAAACAGCAGAACTCCTATGCAACAGATCCCCTTCTAAATGAAGAGGAATGGAACAAATTACAGGAAATCATGAAGGCAAGTGGTGAACTGCCGGAATTTATCCCGTACAAACAACTTGTCGATTCATCCATTGCCAAGAAGGTCACAGATCACAAATAGAACAGGAGGTAGCACATGTCTTTCCTTCAAATTGACCATGTGACCCACACATACTTCTCTTTAAAAGAAAAAACAACGGCCATACAGCACATCAATATGGAGATCACTCAAGGTGAATTCATCTCATTTATTGGTCCTAGCGGCTGCGGGAAAACAACCTTGCTTTCCATCATCGCAGGCATTACACCACCCTCCGAAGGTCGAATTTTAATCGAAGGAAAAGAACCGAATCAACAGGAGCATCAAATCGGTTATATGCTCCAGCAAGATTATTTGTTCCCATGGAAAACGATCAAGGAAAATGTCATTCTCGGGTTAAAAATTGCAAAACAAGATTCACATGAAGCCACCTCAGCTGCCCTGAGCTTACTGCCAAAGCTTGGACTCAATGATGTCGAAGAAAAATACCCGAAGGAACTGTCAGGCGGGATGAGGCAGCGTGCGGCTCTCGCCCGAACGCTTGCAGTTGATCCCGGCCTGCTTC
The DNA here is from genome assembly GCF_038593395.1 of Bacillus sp. FSL R5-0397. Lineage (NCBI taxonomy): Bacteria > Bacillati > Bacillota > Bacilli > Caryophanales > Bacillaceae > Bacillus > Bacillus sp. FSL R5-0397. The sequence goes on from NZ_CP151992.1 coordinate 2,696,239, forward strand.
TGCTAGATGAGCCATTTTCAGCACTAGATTACCAGACGAAACTGACATTAGAAGACCTCGTCTTTCACACATTAAAAAACTACCAAAAAACGGCTGTTCTTGTCACGCATGACATCGGCGAAGCCATTGCGATGAGTGATCGTATTTTCTTATTCTCAAAGCATCCCGGCTCTATCCAGCGAATGTTTACCGTTCCCGATGATCTGAGGACGCTCTCTCCTTTTGAAGCGAGACAGACAGCCAGTTTCCAAGAGCTCTTTCAAACGATTTGGAAGGAGCTGAAGACAGTTGAAACACAGTGATCTTTTACATGAAGCCTATCGAAAAAAAGTTCGAATGGAAAAACGCATGACGCGAGTCTACCAGTTGATCATTTTCGCCAGTTTCTTTTCGCTTTGGGAGCTTGCGAGCCATTTCAGACTGATTGACCCGCTCATTTTCAGTTCACCATCTGCCGTCTGCCAATTGTTTGTACAAAAATTATCAGATGGTTCATTAATTAATCATATGAGCATTACGCTATTTGAAACAGTGCTCGGCTTTCTACTTGGTACTTTTTGCGGTATTTTATTAGCCGCCGCCTTATGGTGGTCCACCCGTCTTGCAAATGTACTTGATCCTTATTTGGTTATTTTAAATGCGATGCCGAAAGTCGCTCTCGCCCCCATTTTAATTGTTGCCCTTGGACCAGGCATGATCAGCATTGTCGCGATGGGTGCCATTATCAGTGTGATAATTACCACCATCGTCATTTATACAGCCTTTCAAGAAGTCGATGAGAATTATTTAAAAGTCATGAAAACCTTTGGCGCGAAAAAAAGAACGGTCTTCCGTGAGGTCATTTTACCAGCAAGTATTCCAACGATGATCTCTGCCATTAAGGTCAATGTTGGTCTTTCTTGGGTTGGGGTCATTGTGGGAGAATTCCTTGTTTCCTCAAAAGGACTCGGCTATATGATCATCTATGGCTTTCAAGTCTTCAACTTTACACTCGTGTTCTTAAGTCTTTTCATTATCGCCGTCTTCGCCACCATCATGTATCAGCTTGTTGAATGGCTGGAACGCCGTTTTCTACAAAAATAAAAAGCGCAGGGTCATTTCCCTACGCTTTTTTTAACGAATCAAACCGTTCTTTTCTAAATAAGCAAGACTTTGTCTTAACACATCATCTTTCATAATAAAACTGAAATTTTTATTTTTTGCGATGGATCTTGGTAAGTCTGCGAAAAGAACGGGTCCTTTCGTTTCAAAATACGTGTCCTGCTTGACGAGCCTTTCAATATCGGCGAAATAAATATTTTTGACAATGACTTTCTCTCTGCCCAGCACCTGATATTGACCAATATACGTTAATTCACGAACAACAGCACCCGTCTCTTCGTGAATCTCTCGTATAGCGGCTTGATCTGCTTCTTCATTTGGCTCTACTTTCCCTCCTGGAAACTCGTAGCCTCGATCCTCATGTTCTGTAAGTAGCCATTTTCCTTGATAGCGGCAAATAGCCCAAACATGCTTAGGATGACTTGAAAAAGGCTGCTCTTCAAAAGAGAGCTTGACCGTATTATGATAATAGTCTTTAAATACATGCATGTGAAATCCCTCATATCCTGTCCTTGCTTCTTGTAAAACATCATACCACAGATCACATTTCTCTGAAGAATTTTTATGAAAAGTGAAACAAACGAGTACTTCTATCTCGTCTGTATGTAAAATAAGTATTCTTGCTAAAACCTTTTTATCATCTCCATCCTCATCCCATTTTAATCATGAAACCTTTTGCCCATGACGACGTAAATCAATAAGTGTTTGTCCTACACAGACGAGGAGGAAACCAGCATGAGCATCACAAATGGATCAAAACAAGAAAATAACAAAGCATGGCCAATGAGGCAACATGAGAAAGAAGACGCTTCTCTTGAGGCAGTGAAGAAACACCTCATGAAAGGACAAAAGTTAGATTTAACAAAAGACAATCCAAATGTAGATCAAATTCATATCGGACTTGGCTGGGACTTATCTGGTCAGCCAATTGATTTAGATACGCAAGTGTTTCTCTTAAATGAAGAGGACAAGCTTCTGTCTCCAAAACACCTGATCTATTATCATCAGCAGCAAAGCTTAGATGGAGCTGTTCGCCATCTAGGTGATCATCAGGTCGGCGGAGGCCATCGGGACAATGAGATCATTATTATGCAGCTGAGCAGAGTCTCACCCGATATTCAGAAAATCGTCGTAACAGCCACGATACATGATGCACACGAGCGGGCACATCATTTTGGACAGGTGACCAATGCCTACTTGCGCCTTTCAGATCAAATCACACAACAGGAGATTTGTACCTTTCAGTTAACAGAGGATTATTCATTTTGTACATCCATCATTTGTGCTGAACTAACGAGAGTTGAGAACGAATGGAAAATCACCGCTACCGGACAAGGTACGACCCTTGATTTAAACGACCTATGCCGCATCTACGGATTCACATCTTGACAAAGAAAAGGAGCTGGCACAAATGGGATTTCATTTCAACACGATCGAAGAATTGACCTTACAAGCAGAAGGCAACGGGATCTTTTTTGCCAAAAAAGGCGCTATGATTGCCGATCAAGGTACATTTCAATACCGTAAACGATTACTTGGGACGAATAAAGGGAATATGGTCAGCCAAGTATTTAATCATATTAGCAGAAAATTAACAGGTGAAAACCTTGAGATGATGGAAGTGAGTGGACAAGGCACTTGCTACTTGGCTGATTCTAGCGAGCATGTGACCGTCATCAATCTTGAGCCGAACGGTCCTTGGCAACATGTTAGCGTGGAAAGTGAAGATTTACTTGCCTTTACTGAAGAATGTCACTATGGCGTGACACCAGTAGGCGTTGGGATTTTATCACAGAAAGGGCTGTTTACTTCAAAGCTCTCGTATCAAGGTCACGGGGCGCAGGTTGCCATCAAAACAAATGGAAACCCGCTGATTTTAAAAGCACCTTGCCGTGTAGATCCTGACGCCATTGTCGCTTGGACGGGCAAAGCACCGAAAGTCAAATTAGATGTGAACTGGAAAACGTTCATTGGACAAACATCAGGCGAATCCTACTTGTTTGAATTTCATGAACAGGACCAAATTGTGATTATCCAGCCATCTGAACGAACATCTGGAATGCGGGTCGGGATAGATGATAACCGGTACAAACCCCAGAGTCAGAGTACCTCACACGAAATCACCAACTCACAGCAGGAAAATAGAGGCGGAATCAGTGATCTAATCGGCGGTATCTTACAGCCTCGAAAATAAAAGCATGTAGAATGTCTCTACATACTTTCAGATCGTTGACAAAAGGCTAAAATGAACTTTCTTTTAGCCTTTTGTCTTCTTTTCAGCGTGATAGAAAACCTTTGCAGTCTAGGAAAAACGAGTACTGGCGCGGAGCGAATTTGACATTCATGAGCACCTGACAAAGAATGCGAGGGTTTGTCTACATGCTTTTTCAATTCATCAGTCCATTGGTCTCAATAAAGTTCTTTGTCTCTTCGTTACCGAGATCATGAATCATCGAGTAAATCTCTTTTCTTTTCCTGTCCATTTCGTCGTTTGGACTATCATAATGATATTCAAGAAATGGAACATGCGCCCGAAAGAAACCTTTCCAATCTGTCATATACTGTTCATCAAAATACTCTCTTAACTGCAAGATTTGGTCATCATCTGCTTCTATCTGAAATTGCCAAGCAGCCGCGTCTCTGTGCTGTGAGATTGATCCGTCTTGAACGGATACATAGTATGTGTGTGTCGCCATCTGATTCATCCTTTTTCCTTTAGTATGACCAGATATGAAGAAATTACGGCTTTTTGCGCAATTTATTTTTAATCATGTCTAACACATCAATAAACAACTGTGGAATGGGAATTCCGAGAGCTCTGGCTGTTGAGACAATCTGGTACGATTCATAAATAATATAAAAGATGAGCGCTAAATCCTTAATTGTCCCCCCAGTCTTCAGCATGACATCGAAGAAATGTGCCATGGATATTAAAGAGATCGTCACAACCTTTCGAACAAGCCTGGTCAAAAAACGCTTCATCGTAAGTTGTCCAGTCACAGATTCTCTTAGGCTTGAACAAATTAATTCTATAGCCATGAGTGTCACTAATATCATGAGTAAATATCCTGCTCCACCAAACAGAAAGCCCATTGCCGACAAACTGACTGTAAACAACGAAAAGATGCCTAAATCCTTGCTCACTTGGCATCAACATCCTTTCATAGTGGAACTTCTTACCTCAATAGTATATGCCGCATTTGATGAATAGCTTGGACGACAAAAAATAAAGGCATGGTTAGCTGTTCAAAAAATTCGTGAAGCGCATAAAAAGAGCCGCCTGTGACGGCGGCTTTCTTGGTTAAACTCTGACATCAATAAACGTAGCGTCTGAATCTTTGGGCTGAACAGCTTGAGGCTGCTGCTGCACTTGATCGAGCATCACCATGGCTTGGGCTGTGTTCGTGGCAAGCTGTGAATTCAATAAACTGATATTAAGTGTTTTTTGAATACTCGCCACTTGCTGGCTCATCATTCCTGCAATTGAGGACATCTTCTCCCCTCCCTTCCCTTTTCTCTTCGGCTGAAAGCCCCATCAATTCAATGGGCTGTCTGTCACAAATCCACAAAAAAAGAATGCCGATCTGTTTGATGATCGACATTCCTTTCACATTCGCTTATCCTAAGTATGCTTTTAGCATCCAGTTGTGTTTTTCAATGGATTGATGAATCGCAAGCAGCATATCACCTGTTGTTTCATCGCCAACTTCTGCAGCCAGCTCCATGCCTCGCTTAAGTTCTTCTGCAATATTAGAGAAATCATCATACAGATTTTTCACCATTTGCTCGGCTGATTCATTGCCTTCCGCTTCTTGAATGCTAGAAATTTCTAAGCACTCTTTCATTGTCGCAACAGGTTGTCCATTTAAAGCAAGCATACGCTCAGCCAAATCATCAATGTATGTCGCTGTTTCTGTATAAAGTTCCTCGAATTTTTCATGGAGTGTAAAGAAGTCTTTTCCCTTTACATACCAGTGATAGTTATGTAATTTTACGTAAAGCACAGTCCAATCTGCTACTTGTTTATTGACGACGTCTAATAATTTTTCAGACATGTTGATTCCTCCTTATGTAGTTGCGTTTAGTATGGGATTACCCTTTTTTTATTATACTGAAACCTGCCATCATTTTCTTCTATTTTGACCGCATGAAATATATGTTAATATGGAAATAAGGAGGGAGTTAGATGCTGTTACTTGGGATTATCAGCTTTATCATTATCTCAATCGTTGTCTTTTTATCACTGTGGACGACATCAAAGGCTTATGATTACAAGCATAAAGTCGATTCACCACAGGATGCTGAACCAAACCAACGTCCTAACCCAAAATAAAACCGCTTTCAATGATGTGAGGTATCTTCTTCTTCAGTAGATGAACTCTCTTTTTTCACATCACCTACATGGATGTTTGTCTTCGGCATATTATGCTGCTGTTTAGCTGTCACATGGACTTGTATGATATAAAGGCCATCTTGTTTGAAAGCTGTATGCAATTCATATACACCTTTCTCCTTTTTCTTTGGCTGAATCATCTTGCTGTTATCCTTGTCGCCATCTTTCCACACTTCAAATTCAACATCATCTGCATCATCAACAGGCGTATCACCATATGTGACAGCTGCTTTTACGATAACGTTTTCATTTTTCTCCACTTGCTCCGGCCCTGTTAGTTTGACTTCTAATAGTTCAGGCACTTCTCCCTTGTCATTGCTCGCTGCCGAGTTTCCACATGCACTAAGTAATGCGAGCATCAAAATGATTCCTACCATTTTCCGCATTCGTGTATCCCCCTTTTTTTACTGACATGTCCATTTTAACAAATATCCCCTATTTTAACAGCTCTCGTTTCATTTCATATAAAAAACCGGACATTCAATATGTCCGGTTCATCATCTTACTGATTATCCAAATACTTTTAATAGCTCTTCTTGATCCTGAGACAGCCAGAAACGCATTAAACGTTTTGCTCCTTCAAGATCATGAAGCTTCGCTTGACCGCACTGCTCTTCATTTGCAGCAGGAATTTCTGTTACTTCCACTGCATCTTTGAATGTTGCATCAAGCAGTTCAACGATCTCTCTTGGTGTCGGTGCACCGCTGACAACTAAATAGTAGCCAGTCTGGCAGCCCATTGGAGAAATATCAATGATATCAAAATGATCGTATTTCTCTGAGTGTGTTCTAATATTAAACGCAAGTAAATGCTCTAATGTATGAATCGTATCAGGTTTCATTGCCTGCTTGTTTGGCTGACAAAAACGGATATCAAATTTGTTCACTTCCCCATCTGATCCCACTTTATGAACGCCGCAATGACGAACGTAAGGTGCTTTTACAGCATTATGGTCAAGTTCAAAGCTTTCGACTGAAGGCATTAATCACCACTCCTATAATTGCAATTTCCTATATTATAACATATTGTTCCGACCAGTTTAGTTTATAAAACTTCCCTTCCTTGTCCTTTTTTCTTATACTGTGAAAAGACAGACAAGGAGGAACCTCTATGAAACAAATTTTTATCGGCATCATTCGCTTTTATCAAAAATGCATTTCCCCTCTAACACCGCCGAGCTGCAGGTTTTACCCCACTTGCTCAAACTACGGGCTAGAGGCGATCAAAACGCATGGCGCTTTAAAAGGCGGCTGGCTCACGATTAAGCGAATTTTAAAATGTCACCCGCTGCATCCTGGAGGCATGGATCCGGTCCCGCCTAAAAAGGAAAAATAACTTACTTTTCTTCATAACCATTGACAACTAAGTCAAGCTTACCTGTTCCAGGATCAATGACAAGACCATGTACAGGCACATCAGATGGAAGAAGCGGATGATTTTTAACGACAGATACACTGTCTTTCACACTTTCTTCAACTGAGCTAAAGCTTTTGAGCCACTGTTGAAAATCGATTCCTGAGTATTCCAGTACTTCAATCCGTTTTTCTGGAATACCACGCTCAATGGCTTTATTTAAGAGTGTTTCGCTGTCTATTTTACTCATACCACAATCGTGATGCCCAATGACGTACACCTCGTCAGCATTCAATTCATAAACAGCCACTAAAATGCTTCGCATAATACTTCCAAATGGGTGAGAAACAAGAGCGCCAGCACTTTTGACAATTTTAATATCGCCATTTTTCATGTTCATGGCGCGTGGAAGCAGTTCAACAAGTCTTGTATCCATACATGATAGAATGACAGCTTTTTTCTGTGGAAACTTCGTTGTTGTAAACTCTTCATATCGCTTCTCTTCAATAAATTGTTGGTTATATTCGATGATTTCGTCTAAAAGTTTCATAAGTTTGTCCATTCCTTTTTCTTTTTTTAAAAATAAATATAGCACAATGTTTTAAATTTCGTCACGTTTTGACGTCTATTTTTTTAGAGGAAACATCTTCTGATGAAAATTTTTTATTTTCCTCTTTTCAAATCGTAATTATTACGATACAATAACTCAGGACATTAAATCGTAATCATTTCTATCTAATAGGTTGAGAGGAGACATTCTTAGATGAAAAAAATCTTTTTTATTTTAACAGCTGCTTTATTAGCGGTCGGTCTTGCCGCTTGCTCAAGCAGTGCGGGGACAAATGCTTCAAAAGGAAAAGCAGATGGGAAATTAACCATTTACACGACGATCTTCCCTATTCAAGATTTCACTGAAAAAATTGGCGGCTCTCACGTGAACGCTCAAAGTGTGTACCCTGCCAATGCAGATGCACACAGCTTTGAACCAAGTTCAAAAACGATGGTTGAAATGGCTGAAGGAGATGCCTTTATTTACAGCGGAACAGGTGCTGAAGCATTTGCTGATAAAACGGCTTCTACGTTAAAAGACCAAGGCGTGAAAACAGTGAAAGCAGCTGAAGGCATCAAGCTATTATCAACACAAGAAGAACATGCTCATGAAGAAGGGGAGGACCATGATCACGATCATGAAGGTGAAGATCATGACCATGATGGACACGACCACGGAGATAAAGATCCCCATGCATGGCTAGACCCTGTTTATGCACAGCAAATGGCAAAAAATATTAAAGACACACTCGTTTCACTAGATCCAGATCATAAAGACGAATACACAAAAAACTATGAATCACTAAAAAAAGAATTACAATCGTTAGATCAGGAATTCAAAACAACGTTATCTAAAGCAGAACATAAAGAAATTCTTGTTTCTCACGCTGCATACGGCTACTGGGAAAAACGCTATGGCATTGAGCAAATCAGTGTACTAGGACTCTCTGCTTCTGAAGAGCCTTCCCAAAAACAGCTTGAAAATATCGTACAACAGGCAGAAAAGCATCACATCAAGTATGTCATTTTTGAAAATAACGTCAGCAGTAAAGTATCAGATACGATTCGCAGTGAAATTGGGGCAAAAAGCCTTACACTGAAAAATCTAGAATCCATTACAGAAGATGATGCTAAAAATGGCGAAAGCTATGTCAGCTTAATGAAACAAAATTTAAACACATTAAAAACAGCTTTAAATGTTGAATGAATTCATGAACCCCGTGCGATCAGCCGGGGTTTTTTACTGCACAAAAAAACACACCATGATCAGGTGTGTTTCTTTGTTTACATTTGATATTTTTTCTTAAACTGCTCCGCTCTGCCGCCTTTTTCTCCGAATTTCTGGCGTCCTGTATAAAATGGATGCGTATCAGAGCTTGTCTCTACTTTAATGACAGGATAAGTCTTCCCATCTTCCCACTCTACGGTCTCATGTGATGTCTTTGTTGATCTACTTAAGAAGCGGTAACCGCTGTTTACGTCCATAAATACAACTTCATGTGAGGTTGGATGAATATCTCTTTTCAATGTCAAAACTCCCTTCATCATTAAAACGTAATGATTACGTTTTATAGTTATATTCTACTCCCTCTTTTACAACTTGTCAAAAAACAAGCTTTCTTAGTCAGGAAGAATAATCTAAAAATGGTGGAGAATAATAAACACCATCAAAAGAGATGCGATAAGAAAGGCGGAGAAAAAATTGACTGATCTCGTTTTAGCTAGAAGTCTGTTCGGCACAACAATGGGCTTCCATATTATTTATGCCTCGCTTGGCGTAGGCATCCCGCTAATGATTTTGTTAGCTGAACTCATCTTTCAAAAAACGAAGGACCCGCATTATGCCATCATGGCCAAACGATGGACAAAAGCGCAGGCTGTTCTGTTAGGTGTTGCCATTCCAACCGGTACCATTGCTGGTACGCAGCTTGCCCTTCTATGGCCTGGTTTTATGGAGGTCATCGGAAAAGTCATGTCACTGCCATTTCAAATAGAAATTTATGCTTTCTTTATTGAAGCATTATTTATGTCTATTTATGTATACGCAGCAGATCGTCTATCACCAGCCATGCGCATCATTACCGTTATTTTCGTTGTCATTGGTGCAGCAGCTTCAGCGATTCTCATTACAAACGTACATGCTTTTGAAGGAACACCCGCTGGCTTTCAAATGGTCAATGGAGAAATAACGAATATCGAACCTTGGAAGGCATTTTTCAATCCTAGTTTTGTTGTAACTGCTACTCACGTAGTACTGTCTGCTTTTACAACAGGCGCTTTTGTCATTGCTTCTGTCGCTGCATTTAAAATGTTGAAAACAAGAAAAAACGAAAAGCTCTATACCTTTCATCGAAAAGCCCTTTTTCTTGGACTGATTGTAGGCGGACTTTTCTCTTTTCTCACAGCCTTAAACGGTCACGAATCAGCTCAGCTTCTATATGAATATCAGCCTGAAAAATTAGCGGGTGCTGAAGGGTTATTTGAAACGCAATCACATGCGCCTCTGGCCATTGGCGGTTTTACTGATGCCAATACGCAAGAAATCAAAGGAGCTATCGAAATCCCTTGGGCACTTAGTTTTCTTGCAGGAAATAGCTTTGATACTGTGGTTAAAGGGTTAAATGATTTTCCTAGGGACGAGTGGCCGCCTTTATTTATTCACACATTATTTAACGGAATGGTCATTATCGGCTCATTGCTCATTTTCTTTGCTGTGTTAGCTCTGTTTTACCGCAAAATTTTAAAACGCGAACATTATCCAAAATGGCTGCTTGTCCTTTATTTATTTGGCGGGCCTCTTAGTCTTTTGGCGATTGAATTTGGCTGGATCTTTGCCTGTACTGGCCGTCAGCCATGGGTGATTTATCGAATGCTCAAAACCTCTGAAGTCGTCACATCATCAGGATCTATCGGTACACTTTTCATCCTTTTTGCCATTGTCTATCTCATTTTAGGCATCGCAACTGTGATTGTACTGACGTACTACTTTAGAAAACATTCAATTGAAGAAGACTTACGGTTAACAGAATCTTAAAAAGGGAGCGATCTTGATGCAAATGGATGTAACAACTGATGCACTCATTGCAATCACCATCTTATGGGGATTCGTGTTTATCTATGCAGTGATGGCATCAATGGATTTCGGTGCAGGATTTTGGTCAATGATTTACATGAACAAAGAGCAGACAAAGGCCGCAAATATCGCAAATAAGTATCTTTCTCCAACTTGGGAAGTAACAAACGTCTTCATTGTGGCCATCGTCGTTGCCTTGTTTAGCCTGTTTCCAGGTGCAACATTTGTGCTAGGCACTGTTCTATTAATACCCGGCAGCATTATTTTGTTGCTCCTTGCACTGCGAAGCGGATTTCTTGTCTTCTCTCATTCACTGCCTAAAAAATATAGAAAAGCCGTGACATATATTTCAGGAATTAGCGGCTTTATTATTCCGTCCATCCTCATCATGGTTCTCCCCATTACACATGGTGGATTCATTTTTCAGGAGAATAATGTCTACTCATTAGATTTAGGATTGGTCTTTACAAGCGCAAATGTCTATTCTTTCGTAGGTTTTGCGATTTTCAGTACCCTTTTCCTCTCATCTTTGCTTTTAGCTGATTTTTCTAATGTTGCAAACGAAGATGAGGCTTATAACATTTATAGAAGAGGAGCACTGATTACAGGTCCACTTTCTCTCATGATGGCTTTCTTTATCATGCTCACACTGAGAAGTGAGGCCAATTGGCTGTTCACAAAAATGATGCAGAACATCCCGATCCTGCTTGTTTCTCTACTCATGTTTTTGCTTGCAGGTTTGGCTCTATTTTTACCAAACAGCCGCTTTAAACATCGGAAAGGGAGACCACGTTTAGCGGTTATCGCCATTACAATTCAATATTTCTTAGCAAGCTATGTGTATGGACATGCGCATTTGCCCTATATGGCCTATCCTGATATTACCATCATGTCTGGGTTTACAGATCCCGTCACATTTAGGGCATTATTTATTACGTATATTGTAGGGTTTATCATCCTATTCCCTGGGTTCTACTTCTTCTGGAAATTGTTTATGAAAGATAAGCGTTATATTCGTCAGGAAGATTAACATGAATGAACGACCCTTACTTCGGTTACATTATAGATGAAAGACATACTCAAAAGGAGGTCATCTGTATGAGTCAAAAAATCCTTTGTGAAGTAAACAACTGTTCCTACTGGAATGCTGGAAATCGTTGTGGTGCAGATGCAATTTATGTCGTCAGCCATACAGGAAATACGGCTGAGAAAAGTGAAGAAACTGACTGTAAAACGTTTAAACCTCAAGACCTTTAAGTCTCATTAAAGGAGGCGCTTCGCTTTGAAAAACGATCGGCTTGCTCAAGCGTTTCTTGAAGAAATTCAGGACGCGGACGAGGCTGCATTTTATCAAGCAGCTCACTCCTTTTTAAATCTTTGGGATTATGAATACGGACATGTTTCCGACATGCCCAATGACATGCATCAGTATATTGGACAGCTTGCTTACGACAGCGGGCTTGTAGAAGAGTAAGAAAGAGCGGATAACCGCTCTTTCTTTTTGTTCAGACAGGAAGGAAAAACTTTCCTCAACTATACAGTGGTTCTATTGATGGTGCAAATGGCGATTCATTCGTTTTCATTTCACAAAATCATGTTTTGTAAACACATCAATTTTATCTGAGAAAGAACGAAGCGCTTGATAATCAACTTCTACACCCATACCTGGAGAACGCGGTACTTCAATAAACCCATTTTCAACTTTAATTTTAGGAAAAATGATATCCTGCTCCCAATATTTCGACGATGCTGAAATATCCCCAGGAATCGTAAATTGCGGAAGTGATGCAAGTGCCACGTTTTGCGCGCGAGAAATGCCTGTTTCAATCATTCCACCGCACCATAACGGAATCTGCTGCTCCTTGCAGAACGCATGAATCTTAAGAGCTTCAGTCAGCCCTCCAACTCGTGAAGGCTTCACATTAATAATTTGACAGCTTCCAAGTTCTACAGCTTTTCTCGCATCATCTAAAGAACAAATACTTTCATCCAAACAGATTGGTGTTTTTAAATGCTTTTGCAAATGCCGATGATCGACAATGTCATCTGCGGCTAAAGGCTGTTCAATCATTAATAAACGAATATCGTCGAGCTGCTTCAGTTTGCTAATATCTTTTAATTCATAAGCAGAGTTTGCATCCGCCATTAACGGAAGGTGAGGGAAAGACTCCCTTATCTTTTGTAGAAGTCCAATATCTTGTCCCGGCTTAATCTTCACTTTCACACGCTGATAGCCTTGATCAACAAATTGCTCGATTTGCTGAATCATATCATCTATTGGCCCTAACCCCGCAACGACACCAGATGGAATTCTATCTCTAGTACCGCCTAAGACGTCACGTAAGGACTTATTTTCTCGCTTCGCATAAATATCCCACACAGCTGCCTCAATTCCCGCTTTGGCCATTCTATTGCCCTTAAAATGGTACAAGCTGTCTGGTATGTCCGAAGGATGTGTAAAAGATCGGGTCAGCACGTTCGGGATAAAAAAAGCCCTGAGCATGTGATAGCAGGTCTCGATGGTTTCTTCTGTATACCACGGAGAAGAGAAGGCAGATACCTCTCCCCATCCAGTTAATCCTGTTTGATCTTTGACCTCGACAATAATAAACTCACGCTCTGAAATGGTCCCAAGGCTCGTTGTAAATGGCTGTTTGAGTTTCATCGTGACATGATATAAGATCACACGTTCAATTTGAATCATCTAAAAACCCCTTTGATTTGAGTCTGTGCCTCTGCAATTTATTCGACGCATTCCTTGGCAGCTCATCCACAAAGTGAAAAGCGGCGGGCCATTTATACTTGGCTAATTGCGACTGACATAAAGCATAGAGCTCATTCTCCGGAATCTGCTCATCTGTCACAAGGAAGGCAGCAGGTACCTCTCCCCATTTTTTATCATACATACCCGTCACTCCCGCTTCCTTTACATTTGGATGTGTTAAAAGAACTGCTTCAATTTCTGCTGGATAAATATTTTCTCCGCCAGAAATAATTAAGTCTGACCGCCGATCAAGCACAAATAAGAATCCGTCCTCATCTACATAGCCAATATCACCCGTTTTCAGCCAGCCCTGCTCAAATGCAGCAGCTGTTGCCTCTTGACGATAAAGGTAGCCTTTCATGACATTTGCACCTTTTACCATGATTTCACCATGCTCAAAAGGACGACACGGACGGTCCTCATCTTGAATCTTTAATTCACACCCAAAAAGGGGTTTTCCCGCTGATCCAAGCTTTTCCACACTAAATTCTGGCGCAAGTGTCACAATTTGCGAGCAGGTCTCCGTCATACCGTACGATTGAAACACAGGAAATCCTTTCTCCTTACTCTCTTGAAGCATCGCATAAGGCGCAGGGCCTCCGCCTAACAGCAGGCAGCGCAAAGAAGACGGACATTCTTCAAGTCCACTTAATAAACGGGACAGCATGGTTTGAACAACTGACAACATCGTCACTCGATGCTGTTCAATAGCATTCTTGACTTCATCGATATCAAACTTTTGATGAAGCACGACAGTCATACCGTATATGACAGATTTAAATATAGCGGATAAACCGCTTATATGAAAAAGAGGCAAGGCAATGAGCCAGCGGTCGTCCTCCCTGATTCCTAAATTCAATGCCGAGGAAACAGCACTATGAAAATGATTGCCAAACGTTTGCTCCACCCCTTTAGGGCGTCCTGTCGTTCCAGATGTATACATAATCGTCGCCGTCTCATTTAAATCAATATCATGTACGACCTTCTTTTCCATATCATGATCTGCATCAGGTAAAGTCTCTATTGTATAAACAGGTAAATCACCATGATGCTCATTTGCATATGCAGGCTCTGTTAATAAAGCCATGACTTTCGCATCTTCCAGCTGAAAACGTCTCTCTGCTTTTGTTAACTTATTGTTCAATAACACAATCTTGAAGCCTAATAAAAAACAAGCGTGAACAAGCATGACCATATGAGGATGGTTGTTCATTAAAATCGCAACCGTATCCCCTTTTTTAAAAGAGACACGTGTCAGTCGATTCGCAAGTTGGTCTACATCATTCGCTAAATCACGAAATGTCCACTCTTTGTCTCGATAAATGAGTGCGACCCGGTCTGGCGTTAAATACGCACGGTGCAGCAGCCAATTGGGTTGCTTCATCATGACACCTCCTTTTCATAAAAGAAAACAGCTCAGTCTGATGCACTAAGCTGTTTTCATCCATATCATTGAATCAAGGGAAACGAGGGAACTGACCGAAGTCTGGCTTCCGTTTTTCCTTAAAGGAATCGCGTCCTTCTTTTGCTTCATCTGTTGTGTAATAAAGAAGAGTCGCATCTCCTGCAAATTGCTGAATACCAGCTAATCCATCTGTGTCCGCATTAAATGCAGCTTTCAAGAATCGTAAAGCAGTCGGGCTCTTTTCTAGCATGTCCTCACACCACTTCACTGTTTCTTCTTCCAGCTGCTCTAATGGTACAACTGTGTTGACAAGTCCCATATCAAGCGCTTCTTGTGCATTGTATTGACGACATAAGTACCAGATCTCTCTTGCTTTCTTATGACCCACAATACGTGCAAGATAGCCAGATCCATAACCAGCATCAAAGCTGCCCACTTTTGGTCCTGTTTGTCCAAAAATCGCATTGTCTGCTGCAATCGTGAGGTCACACACGACATGAAGCACATGCCCGCCGCCAATCGCATAGCCCGCAACCATCGCAATAACTGGTTTTGGAATGACACGAATTAAACGCTGTAAGTCTAGGACGTTTAGACGTGGAATTTGATCGTCTCCTACATAGCCGCCATGCCCGCGTACTTTTTGGTCTCCACCAGAACAGAATGCTTTACCTCCAGCACCTGCAAGGACAATGACACCAACTTCTGAATTGTCACGAGCACGTGAGAATGCATCAATTAATTCACTTACGGTCTTTGGTGTAAAAGCATTATGTACGTGCGGACGGTTAATGGTGATTTTTGCAATCCCATTATATGTTTCATATAAAATTTCGTCATACTGACGCTCAGTTTGCCATTCAATAGCCATCAATATTTCCTCCTCTAATCTTGCGATAAAATAAACTCACTTACTATTTTACCAAAAAAATGTGGTTGTTCCACATGAACTGTATGCCCGGCATGCTCTGCTACTGTGAATTGACTGTATTCAAGCGCCTGCTGCATACGTTTGGCGATGTGACAAAACTTTTTATCAAGTGTTCCGCAAATGAGTAAAACAGGCTGTTTTATCTGCTTTAATGCTTGCCACATAGACGGCTGTGAACCGGTTCCTATACCTTCTAAGCTGCGAGCCAGCCCGTTAGGATCGGCTTTTAGCCTTCCCTCTCTCAGTTGCGTTAGCCTGTCCGCTGGCAAGGATTTCTGCGAAGCAAACAGCGGAATGTTCTCCCAAAAATCCACAAACTGCGCTAATCCTTCATGTCTGATCTTTTGAGCTAGCTGATGATCATGATTCAGCCTCTCCATCCGCTCTTTAAAAGAGTTCAGCCCTGGAGATGTACTCTCAAGAATCAGTTTGTTTACACGTTCTGGATAACGGGAGGCAAATGATAAAGCAATACGCCCTCCCATAGAATATCCGAGAATGTTCACTTTGTGAAGCTTTAATTGATCTAAAATCTCAGCAAGATCTGCCAGCTGTTGGGACATTGCATATCTTCTTATACTCTTTGGTGAGTCTGTGCGACCATGTCCAAGCAAGCTGACCTGAATCAATCTCGTATGTTTTTCTGTATAAGTATTCAAAAAAGCCCAAGAAGCTGCACTCCCTGTAAAGCCATGTAAACATAACGTGGCATTTTCAGCAGATGGATTATGGTCTATCACCTCATACGCCACTCCATCGTGCATTCGTATTATGAGTGAAGGCATTTTTTTTTCACTTCCCTCAATATCTCGTCCATCATTTGGCGATGTTTGCCCACGCGAGAATGCCGGTCAGTTTCAATCTCAATTAAATGAAGCCCTGGTTCTTGGATATGCGCCAAGTACACATCTTTTAACTCTTCTTTCGTTGTTGGCTTCGAATAGGTTCCCCCATATAGCTTTGATGCATACTCAAAATTCAACCCAGTCGGCGTACCAAAGAGCTTTTCATAATACGGTTCATCGGATGCCTGCGGAAGGAAAGAAAAGATTCCTCCACCATCATTGTTTAACAATACAACCGTGAGCGGAATGTCCATTAGCTTAGCTGCAAGAAGACCGTTCATATCATGGTAAAAAGATAAATCGCCGATGACTAAAGTGATGGGTTGTTTCAAGGCTGCATATGTTCCAAGAGCTGTGGACACAACACCATCAATGCCATTTGTTCCGCGATTCGCCATCATCCGAAACGGTTTTGACTGCGTTTCAAAAAAGGTATCGACATCTCGAATAGGCATACTATTTCCGATAAAGAGCACACTCTCTTTTGGCAAAAGGTGCTGCAGCTGACGATACACATTTCCCTCAAATGTCAGGTCCTCATCATTGTATTGATTTACATGCATTCTAAAAGAAGAATTGACACTCTGCCAGCGTCGTAAATAAGATGTATCCTGACGCTTTTCCGCTCTCATCAAGACTTCTTCTACAAAAGAGGCTGCATGACTTTCAATCATGTATGATGCGCTTAAACCAGGATCTCGATAACCACCCGCAGCATCGACGACAATCTGCTTCACTTCCGCATGCTTTTCTAGCCACTTAAATAATGGCTTAGACACAGGCATCGGTCCAAAACGAATGACCATTTCAGGCAAGAGATGCTGCTGCAATGCCTCATCTTTTAACAAAGAATCGTATGCATCTATGATGTATTCTTCACTTTCATGTCCATTTCGCAAAAGAGAAAGCGGGTCAGCTAAAATAGGCAGATGCAAAGCTTTTGCAAGACGTAACACTGACGCCTGCTCTTCCGGCGAGTGAAGTTCACCAGCAACAATGATTCCTTTTGCCGCTTTGTTCATGATAGACACTAATTCTGACATAACCCGATCATCCGGACGAGCTTGACCTGCTGCTAAAACTTTGTTCGCAACTCCTTCTTCTCTATTAAAAGGATCAATAGACAAGTCAGGTAGCAATGGTTCTCTCAGCGGCACATTCACCTGAACTGGTCCCTTTGGCTCCTGCATAGACACATGACTTGCCCTAGCAGCAGTAGTTTGGACATACCGCAGCATCGTTTGGCTTTCTTCTGGCAAGGCTAAGTCTGTGAACCATTTAACAAACTTACCGAATAAGAATTGCTGATCAATCGCTTGAGGTGCCCCAACCTCCCTCAATTCGTGCGGCCGATCAGCAGTTAAAACAATCAATGGTACCCGAGAATAATGTGCCTCGACAACAGCTGGGTAAAAGTTAGCTGCTGCCGTACCTGATGTACAAATGAGTAGCACTGGTGTTTGGCTCGCTTTCGCAAGACCCAGTGCATAAAAAGCAGCAGACCGTTCATCCACTAACACATGGACATTGATTTCTTGATGAGCAAGAGCGAGCATCGCAAGCGGTGTTGAACGGGAGCCAGGACAAACAACTGCCTCATTCACACCACTTTGCACAAATTCATCCATTAATCTGCCAATATATCTTGTCATGATTTGATTATTCAATAGGACGACCTCCAAGAGCAGACAGCATTGGTCTTAATTTCACTTGCGTTTCTTCATACTCTTGTTTTGCAAGGGAATCCTCTACAATTCCACATCCAGCAAACAAACGAACTTGGTCTTCCTCAATAAGACCTGATCGAATGGCGACAGCAAATTCTCCATTGTCCTTAGAATCAATCCATCCCACTGGCGCCGCATACCAACCGCGTTTCAACGGTTCGATTTCACGAATCACCTCTACCGCTTTTTCCTTAGGATATCCTCCAAGCGCTGGTGTTGGATGAAGCTGTTCAATTAATGAAAAGAGTGAACAGCTGCTTTTAATTTCTCCCACAATGGGTGTAAATAAATGCTGAATGTTTTTCGTTTTATAAAGACTTGGTTGATTTGGCTTATGCACATGATGGCAGTTTGCTTCAAATGCCTGTTCAATCATATTCACGACAATTTGATGTTCAATCAAATTTTTCTCATCACAAAGCAGTTCCTCACCTAGTGCCTGATCTTCTACTTCATCTTGACCACGTACAATGGAACCTGCCAAACACGATGAAAACACTTCACCACCGCTTTTTTTTACTAAACGTTCAGGCGTCGCCCCGACAAACGCTTGTCTTCCCTGCTCTATAGCAAATACATAACTCGTTGTTTGATGTTTTAGTAATTCTGCTAATAGTGGAGCGAGTTCAATTTGATTTTTATAGTGAAGCAAGACTTCTCTTGCTAAAACAACCTTTTCATATTCGTTCACACGAATGTGTTCTGTCGCTTCATGGATTGCTTTCATCCATTCCTGGACATCTAACTCTTCCATATGAACAAGCTCAGCTTGTCCATGATTTCTGACAGGCAATGCATCAAAATTAGAAGCTTTCTGTTCTAACTCTTGAATGAGCTGATGAACATTCCCGTCCACCTCGTTCCATTCATTGATCGTTAGAAACGTGCCTTCTTTTGAAACAGTCAGCATCATCGATGGCACAAAAAAATGAGCCTCGCCAAATGCTTCCCAGTGACGCGCCTTTTCTTCGTATGGATCAAATGAAAATCCTCCAAATAAAAGCGGACCAACTGCCGCTTGCTTTAACTCCTTCTCATCATGAAAATGGAACATATGCTGTTTCAGCTGCTCCCATTCTTGATGGACGATATTGAATCGTTCTTTGCCTTGCTCTGATGATTTAATCACGGCCGCTCTGCCAAGTCCAGAAAATATCATTTGGCTTTCTGGATCAGACCAAAAAAACCGCTCGCCTAAAAAATCCGCTTCGCCGCTTTGGAAAAAGGCAAGAGGATCCAGATCGTCAACTCTTCTGGAGTAGCTTATCAAAACAGCATGGTTGACGTTATTCGCTTCTTCTAATGTCGCAAGCGCTTCCTGCCGGAAAGTACTTTGCACTGTTGTCACCATGATACATTCCTCCAAAATCCATGAAATAACATATAAAAATAAAACCATCATGTAAAAAAATACATGAACATTCGAGTATGTCGAATGACCTGCTTTTCTATTATAAACCTTAACAGATGAACTTAGTAAAGAAAACAGCTTTTAAAACCTCGAATCCTTATTATATCACGCTTTCAAGATTTTTTCGCTCCCGCATATTGAAATGAGAACATCCCTTAAAAAATGGTAAGACCTGTTCGAAGATCAAGCTTTCTCTCTAGATGGGAACGATTAGCAAACATCTTTTTCTTGTTTCATCGCATCAATATATTGACACCTTTTTGAACTTTGCTAAACTGGAATTTGGACGTGTACGTATTTTTTTATTTAAAGGAGTATATTTTATGCAGCATCAATCGATATCAGATCAGCTTTCACCAATTAAGCCTGATAAGAACTGGCGGATTTGGTGGAATTTACTACGACCGCATACATTAACAGCGGCATTTATTCCCGTTACTTTAGGAACTGTCCTAGCACTTCCGAGTGGTCAAATACATGTTGGGCTATTTTTAGCTATGCTATTTGCATCGATGTTTATCCAAATTGCAACGAACATGTTTAATGAGTACTTTGATTATGTCCGCGGATTGGACAATGAGAAATCTGTCGGTATCGGCGGAGCGATCGTGAGAAACGGTGTAAAACCAAAAACAGTTTTAGGCCTCGCTTATGCCTTATTCGCGCTTTCTTTATTACTTGGGATCTATATTTGCATGATGTCTAGCTGGTGGATTGCACTCATAGGACTAATTTGTATGGCAGCAGGCTATTTTTATACCGGTGGCCCTGTACCAATTGCTTATACACCATTTGGAGAACTTGTATCAGGTGCTTTTATGGGACTAGGCATCATTTTAATTAGTTTCTATATCCAAACAGGAACATTGACATCAAAAGCTGTGCTCATTTCATTACCTATCTCTATTTTAGTTGGTGCCATCTTACTGTCGAACAATATCCGTGATTTAGACGGTGATAAAGAGAATGGACGAAAGACACTTGCTATCCTAGCTGGACGTAAAGCGGCAGTCAACATCCTACTTTCCATGTTTGTGATCTCATATGTACTCATTTTTGTTTATATCTTTATGGATATCGTGGGTCTTTGGAGTCTTCTTGTCTTACTCAGTGTGCCAAAAGCTTATACAGCCATTAAAGAATTTAAGCAAAAAGAAAAACCAATTGAATTAATGAATGCCATGAAGTCGACAGCACAAACCAATACGTTTTTTGGTTTCCTGTTAACGATCGCATTGATCTTACAATATTATCTCGCATAACACAAAACGCCTGCAGCCGCAGGCGTTTTTTATTGAAGAATTGCTTCAAATTGGCACAAGTCTTACATAAAAATTTGCTCATACTAACAATATGTTTGATATGAAAGGGTGATCGCTTTGTTGTCTAAAAACGAATTACATCAGTTGAAGCAGCGACTTCTCGATGAAAAACAAGAAATTGAAGCCAAAAGCCATGACGATGAACAGAAAGTATCATTTCCTTATGATTCAGTGGGCGAACTGTCGGCCTATGATAACCACCCTGGCGACCAAGGGACAGAACTATTCGAACGCGGAAAAGACATTGCCTTAAACAGTTTGGAACATGAGCATCTGTCCGATATCAATGAAGCACTCCAAGCAATGGCAGACGGCTCTTATGGTTTGTGTAAAGTGTGTAAAGCCCCTATTCCTAAAGAACGCTTAGAAGCCCTTCCCACCGCCGTCACATGCACAGAGCATTCAAAAGAACAGACCGTTTCACAAAACCGTCCCATTGAAGAGGACTTATTAAGTCCGCCCTCAGGGCAATTTGAAAATGAAGAAAGTGCTGCATATGATGGAGAAGATGCCTACCAAGACGTAGAACGCTATGGGAACTCTGATACCCCATCCGATATGGAATTTCCTCCATTGACATACGATGATGTGTATACACAATCAGAAGATGAAGATGATGTGGAAGACTACGAAGGGTTCGCAGCTGCTGATATTGAAGGTAAAGCAAGCAAGGTCTATCCAAATAAAGCACACGAAGCTTATGAAGAAGCATTAGATGAAGAAGGCGTCATGACAGTGTTTGGTGACTTGAAGCCGTATGAAGAAGAACCTTATACTAAAAAAAATGATTAGTCCCCACATATTGGGGGCTTGATGTTTATATCATGTAATAATTGGGAAATAAGTTGAAGAGTGAATTGATTGGGAGGAGATTTCTGGATGGCTAAAAAAAGTATCATTTGGGCGGTTATCGTCTTCTTTATTACATACGCATTATTTTCTATTGCAGGGTTCCTGTTCCCTATCGACAGAGAATGGTATGACGCACTAAATAAACCTGAATGGACACCTAGTGGTGGTGTCATCGGTGCGGTCTGGGCTGTCTTATTCGCCCTCATTTCGTTATCTGCCGCCATCATTTATGCAAAGTATGGTTTTCAAAAAATCACATTACCATTTTGGATTCTGTTTCTTTTAAATTATGTATTCAATCAAGCCTTTAGCTTTTTTCAATTTACACAAAAAGATTTATTTGCAGCTACGATCGACTGCCTGCTTGTAGCACTGACAGCACTCGCACTTGTCATCGTCTCACGTAAACTAAGCAAAGTTGTCCCAATTTTATTGATTCCTTATGTTTTATGGGGATTCTTTGCGACATACTTGTCTTATACGATCTATTCCATGAATATGTAAGAAAAGACCGCTATGATGGCGGTCTTTCGTTTTGGGGAAAATAAAAAAGAGGTCTTTATTAGACCTCTTTAAAAAATGACCCGTACGGGATTCGAACCCGTGTTACCGCCGTGAAAGGGCGGTGTCTTAACCGCTTGACCAACGGGCCAGAAAAATGGCGGAGAAGGAGGGATTTGAACCCTCGCGCCGCTTGCGCGACCTACACCCTTAGCAGGGGCGCCTCTTCAGCCACTTGAGTACTTCTCCATTTGGCTCCGCAGGTAGGATTCGAACCTACGACCGATCGGTTAACAGCCGATAGCTCTACCACTGAGCTACTGCGGAAAGTCATGGTGGGCCTGAGTGGACTCGAACCACCGACCTCACGCTTATCAGGCGTGCGCTCTAACCAGCTGAGCTACAGGCCCATGAACGATATGCAAATGGAGCGGGTGATGGGAATCGAACCCACGACATCAGCTTGGAAGGCTGAGGTTTTACCACTAAACTACACCCGCAAAAATATGTATGGGGCGATTGATGGGAATCGAACCCACGAGTGCCAGAGCCACAATCTGGTGCGTTAACCACTTCGCCACAACCGCCATACTGATATTTATTTGTAAAAGTGGCTCGGGACGGAATCGAACCGCCGACACACGGATTTTCAGTCCGTTGCTCTACCAACTGAGCTACCGAGCCATGTATTCATTTGAAAATGGCGGTCCGGACGGGACTCGAACCCGCGACCTCCTGCGTGACAGGCAGGCATTCTAACCAACTGAACTACCGGACCATTAGAGAAAAAATTTGGTTGCGGGGGCAGGATTTGAACCTGCGACCTTCGGGTTATGAGCCCGACGAGCTACCGAACTGCTCCACCCCGCGATGATATCATTTTTTAAAAATATGGCGGAGGAAGAGGGATTCGAACCCCCGCGGGCTTTGACACCCCTGTCGGTTTTCAAGACCGATCCCTTCAGCCGGACTTGGGTATTCCTCCGTATAGATGGTGGACCTTGTAGGACTCGAACCTACGACCGGACGGTTATGAGCCGTCTGCTCTAACCAACTGAGCTAAAGGTCCTTTATAGCGGCGGAGGGGATCGAACCCCCGACCTCACGGGTATGAACCGTACGCTCTAGCCAGCTGAGCTACACCGCCATGATATAAAATAATCTTTTAAAAAGTGGAGCCTAGCGGGATCGAACCGCTGACCTCCTGCGTGCAAGGCAGGCGCTCTCCCAGCTGAGCTAAGGCCCCATAAAAGATGGTCGGGAAGACAGGATTCGAACCTGCGACCCCTTGGTCCCAAACCAAGTGCTCTACCAAGCTGAGCTACTTCCCGATCTTAATGGCGCGCCCGAGAGGAGTCGAACCCCTAACCTTTTGATCCGTAGTCAAACGCTCTATCCAATTGAGCTACGGGCGCTTATTTTATAATGCCGAGGGCCGGACTTGAACCGGCACGGTAGTCACCTACCGCAGGATTTTAAGTCCTGTGTGTCTGCCAATTCCACCACCCCGGCGTGGATGGTATAAGCGGAAGACGGGATTCGAACCCGCGACCCCCACCTTGGCAAGGTGGTGTTCTACCACTGAACTACTTCCGCATTACAGGATTTCTTTATGTTGTTTGGCAATGCGGGTGAAGGGACTTGAACCCCCACGTCATAAAGACACTAGATCCTAAGTCTAGCGCGTCTGCCAATTCCGCCACACCCGCATGAAAATGGTGAGCCATGAAGGACTCGAACCTTCGACCCTCTGATTAAAAGTCAGATGCTCTACCAACTGAGCTAATGGCTCGCTTTTAAAGCGACTTGTCTATCTTACCATATGAAAGTGGTGCCGGCAAGAGGACTTGAACCCCCAACCTACTGATTACAAGTCAGTTGCTCTACCAGTTGAGCTACACCGGCTTTATCTATCCTAACATTATGTAAGAATAAATATGGTGGAGGATGACGGGCTCGAACCGCCGACCCTCTGCTTGTAAGGCAGATGCTCTCCCAGCTGAGCTAATCCTCCACTATGTAGGAATCTCTCGATCCGACAAAGATTATTATATACAGGTTTCACTCATTTGTAAAGGCTATATTAAAAAAATTTTATTTCATTTTTCATGACGTATTTCTTTTAACAGATGATGTTTATGTTACCAGTCAAAACGGCTTCAATTCAACGATTAACAGCTGTATTTCTCTTCTCTATATTCTCTTTAAAAACGAGTAAATCCTTTAAAAATATCAGCAGCCTTTCAATTTTTATACTTTAATGATATAGATATTTCTTTATTTCAACTGTTAAACGCAATGAATGTTTTGATTTCAATTACAACTCCATTTAAATGAATGAATTTGTATCAGGCATCTATACACCTGCTATTCTTTCTCTCTATTACTTTTCTCCATACTTAAAAGTGAACATGCTTCACAGACTTTCACATTGATTTAGAGCATCTCCACGCTTATAGTGAATTAAAACAACCTGATTTATACCACATATGTATCAAGGTGATCTTCTTTCAAACAGCACAAAAAAGACCAGTTCCGACTGGAACTGATCCTTTGAAAAGCTTGGCGGCGTCCTACTCTCACAGGGGGAAACCCCCAACTACCATCGGCGCTGAAGAGCTTAACTTCCGTGTTCGGTATGGGAACGGGTGTGACCTCTTCGCTATCGCCACCAAACCTGATGGAGAGAATGTTCTCTCAAAACTAGATAACAATGTTCATTTTTCACATTAGAATATAGGTTAAGTCCTCGATCTATTAGTATCTGTCAGCTCCACGTGTCACCACGCTTCCACCTCAGACCTATCAACCTGATCATCTTTCAGGGATCTTACTTCCTTGCGGAATGGGAAATCTCATCTTGAGGGGGGCTTCATGCTTAGATGCTTTCAGCACTTATCCCGTCCGCACATAGCTACCCAGCGATGCCCTTGGCAGAACA
The DNA here is from genome assembly GCF_038593395.1 of Bacillus sp. FSL R5-0397. Lineage (NCBI taxonomy): Bacteria > Bacillati > Bacillota > Bacilli > Caryophanales > Bacillaceae > Bacillus > Bacillus sp. FSL R5-0397. The sequence goes on from NZ_CP151992.1 coordinate 2,721,408, forward strand.
ACTGGTACACCAGCGGTGCGTCCATCCCGGTCCTCTCGTACTAAGGACAGCTCCTCTCAAATTTCCTGCGCCCGCGACGGATAGGGACCGAACTGTCTCACGACGTTCTGAACCCAGCTCGCGTACCGCTTTAATGGGCGAACAGCCCAACCCTTGGGACCGACTACAGCCCCAGGATGCGATGAGCCGACATCGAGGTGCCAAACCTCCCCGTCGATGTGGACTCTTGGGGGAGATAAGCCTGTTATCCCCGGGGTAGCTTTTATCCGTTGAGCGATGGCCCTTCCATGCGGAACCACCGGATCACTAAGCCCGACTTTCGTCCCTGCTCGACTTGTAGGTCTCGCAGTCAAGCTCCCTTGTGCCTTTACACTCTGCGAATGATTTCCAACCATTCTGAGGGAACCTTTGGGCGCCTCCGTTACATTTTAGGAGGCGACCGCCCCAGTCAAACTGCCCACCTGACACTGTCTCCCTGCCCGATAAGGGCAGCGGGTTAGAAGGTCAATACAGCCAGGGTAGTATCCCACCGATGCCTCCACCGAAGCTAGCGCTCCGGTTTCCAAGGCTCCTACCTATCCTGTACAAGCTGTACCAACATTCAATATCAGGCTGCAGTAAAGCTCCACGGGGTCTTTCCGTCCTGTCGCGGGTAACCTGCATCTTCACAGGTACTATAATTTCACCGAGTCTCTCGTTGAGACAGTGCCCAGATCGTTGCGCCTTTCGTGCGGGTCGGAACTTACCCGACAAGGAATTTCGCTACCTTAGGACCGTTATAGTTACGGCCGCCGTTTACTGGGGCTTCAATTCGCACCTTCGCTTACGCTAAGCGCTCCTCTTAACCTTCCAGCACCGGGCAGGCGTCAGCCCCTATACTTCGCCTTACGGCTTCGCAGAGACCTGTGTTTTTGCTAAACAGTCGCCTGGGCCTATTCACTGCGGCTTCTCGGGGCTTTAACACCCTAAGAAGCACCCCTTCTCCCGAAGTTACGGGGTCATTTTGCCGAGTTCCTTAACGAGAGTTCTCTCGATCACCTTAGGATTCTCTCCTCGCCTACCTGTGTCGGTTTGCGGTACGGGCACCTCTCACCTCGCTAGAGGCTTTTCTTGGCAGTGTGGAATCAGGAACTTCGCTACTAAATTTCGCTCGCCATCACAGCTCAGCCTTCACGGGAAACGGATTTGCCTATTTCCCAGCCTAACTGCTTGGACGCGGATATCCAATACCGCGCTTACCCTATCCTCCTGCGTCCCCCCATTGCTCAAATGGTGAGGAGGTGGTACAGGAATATCAACCTGTTGTCCATCGCCTACGCCTTTCGGCCTCGGCTTAGGTCCCGACTAACCCTGAGCGGACGAGCCTTCCTCAGGAAACCTTAGGCATTCGGTGGACGGGATTCTCACCCGTCTTTCGCTACTCATACCGGCATTCTCACTTCTAAGCGCTCCACCAGTCCTTCCGGTCTGACTTCACTGCACTTAGAACGCTCTCCTACCACTGTTCGTAAGAACAGTCCGCAGCTTCGGTGATACGTTTAGCCCCGGTACATTTTCGGCGCAGAGTCACTCGACCAGTGAGCTATTACGCACTCTTTAAATGGTGGCTGCTTCTAAGCCAACATCCTGGTTGTCTAAGCAACTCCACATCCTTTTCCACTTAACGTATACTTTGGGACCTTAGCTGGCGGTCTGGGCTGTTTCCCTTTCGACTACGGATCTTATCACTCGCAGTCTGACTCCCAAGGATAAGTCATCGGCATTCGGAGTTTGACTGAATTCGGTAACCCGGTAGGGGCCCCTAGTCCAATCAGTGCTCTACCTCCGAGACTCTTACCTTGAGGCTAGCCCTAAAGCTATTTCGGAGAGAACCAGCTATCTCCAGGTTCGATTGGCATTTCACCCCTACCCACACCTCATCCCCGCACTTTTCAACGTGCGTGGGTTCGGGCCTCCATTCAGTGTTACCTGAACTTCACCCTGGACATGGGTAGATCACCTGGTTTCGGGTCTACGACCACGTACTCATGCGCCCTATTCAGACTCGCTTTCGCTGCGGCTCCGCATCTTCTGCTTAACCTTGCACGGGATCGTAACTCGCCGGTTCATTCTACAAAAGGCACGCCATCACCCGTTAACGGGCTCTGACTACTTGTAGGCACACGGTTTCAGGATCTATTTCACTCCCCTTCCGGGGTGCTTTTCACCTTTCCCTCACGGTACTGGTTCACTATCGGTCACTAGGGAGTATTTAGCCTTGGGAGATGGTCCTCCCGGATTCCGACGGAATTTCACGTGTTCCGCCGTACTCAGGATCCACTCTGGAGAGAACAACATTTCAGTTACAGGGCTGTTACCTTCTTTGGCGGGCCTTTCCAGACCTCTTCGCTTATATCGTTCCTTTGTAACTCCGTATAGAGTGTCCTACAACCCCAAGAGGCAAGCCTCTTGGTTTGGGCTGTTCCCGTTTCGCTCGCCGCTACTCAGGGAATCGCATTTGCTTTCTCTTCCTCCGGGTACTTAGATGTTTCAGTTCCCCGGGTATGCCTTCTCATACTCTATGTATTCAAGTATGGATACTACTCCATTACGAGCAGTGGGTTTCCCCATTCGGAAATCTCCGGATCAAAGCTTGCTTACAGCTCCCCGAAGCATATCGGTGTTCGTCCCGTCCTTCATCGGCTCCTAGTGCCAAGGCATCCACCGTGCGCCCTTTCTAACTTAACCATTTCTTACTTTAGAAAGAATCACTATGTGTGATGAACTTTGCATTGCATTCAATGTGAATGTATTACTTATTGTTATCTAGTTTTCAAAGAACAATCCTGTCTCGCTAGAGACATGTTTGAAGGAATGATCCTTCAAAACTAAACAAGACGAAAAACGTACGCTGCTCCATATATCCTTAGAAAGGAGGTGATCCAGCCGCACCTTCCGATACGGCTACCTTGTTACGACTTCACCCCAATCATCTGCCCCACCTTCGGCGGCTGGCTCCATAAAGGTTACCTCACCGACTTCGGGTGTTGCAAACTCTCGTGGTGTGACGGGCGGTGTGTACAAGGCCCGGGAACGTATTCACCGCGGCATGCTGATCCGCGATTACTAGCGATTCCAGCTTCACGCAGTCGAGTTGCAGACTGCGATCCGAACTGAGAACAGATTTGTGGGATTGGCTAAACCTTGCGGTCTCGCAGCCCTTTGTTCTGTCCATTGTAGCACGTGTGTAGCCCAGGTCATAAGGGGCATGATGATTTGACGTCATCCCCACCTTCCTCCGGTTTGTCACCGGCAGTCACCTTAGAGTGCCCAACTAAATGCTGGCAACTAAGATCAAGGGTTGCGCTCGTTGCGGGACTTAACCCAACATCTCACGACACGAGCTGACGACAACCATGCACCACCTGTCACTCTGTCCCCGAAGGGAAAGCCCTATCTCTAGGGTTGTCAGAGGATGTCAAGACCTGGTAAGGTTCTTCGCGTTGCTTCGAATTAAACCACATGCTCCACCGCTTGTGCGGGCCCCCGTCAATTCCTTTGAGTTTCAGTCTTGCGACCGTACTCCCCAGGCGGAGTGCTTAATGCGTTAGCTGCAGCACTAAGGGGCGGAAACCCCCTAACACTTAGCACTCATCGTTTACGGCGTGGACTACCAGGGTATCTAATCCTGTTCGCTCCCCACGCTTTCGCTCCTCAGCGTCAGTTACAGACCAGAGAGTCGCCTTCGCCACTGGTGTTCCTCCACATCTCTACGCATTTCACCGCTACACGTGGAATTCCACTCTCCTCTTCTGCACTCAAGTTTCCCAGTTTCCAATGACCCTCCCCGGTTGAGCCGGGGGCTTTCACATCAGACTTAAGAAACCGCCTGCGAGCCCTTTACGCCCAATAATTCCGGACAACGCTTGCCACCTACGTATTACCGCGGCTGCTGGCACGTAGTTAGCCGTGGCTTTCTGGTTAGGTACCGTCAAGGTGCAAGCAGTTACTCTTGCACTTGTTCTTCCCTAACAACAGAGCTTTACGATCCGAAAACCTTCATCACTCACGCGGCGTTGCTCCGTCAGACTTTCGTCCATTGCGGAAGATTCCCTACTGCTGCCTCCCGTAGGAGTCTGGGCCGTGTCTCAGTCCCAGTGTGGCCGATCACCCTCTCAGGTCGGCTACGCATCGTCGCCTTGGTGAGCCGTTACCTCACCAACTAGCTAATGCGCCGCGGGTCCATCTGTAAGTGACAGCCGAAACCGTCTTTCATCCTTGAACCATGCGGTTCAAGGAACTATCCGGTATTAGCTCCGGTTTCCCGGAGTTATCCCAGTCTTACAGGCAGGTTACCCACGTGTTACTCACCCGTCCGCCGCTAACATCCGGGAGCAAGCTCCCTTCTGTCCGCTCGACTTGCATGTATTAGGCACGCCGCCAGCGTTCGTCCTGAGCCAGGATCAAACTCTCCGAGGTATGCAGGATGCATATCACACATGCGTTGCTACACGATGTAGCGAACTTAGCATGTGATCATTTCCTGCCTCGCCAGTTTGACTGACTACCTATGATATATCATAGGATTTTTTATAAAAACTCGAATTAACAGGTACGTTTTGTCTTGTTTAGTTTTCAAAGATCATCATCGTTATCGCTCAGAAGCGACTTTATTAATATAACATTCTATCAAAATGAAGTCAACAACTTTTTTCTCGAATGTTATTTCTCAACCGCGCTGTTTCAGCGGCGAATACAAATATAACACCTTTTAAAAGAAGAAACAAGTATTTTTCCTAAATAATTTATTTTTCCTGATCTCTTCCTATATATTCGTACAAAAAGGGCTTAACTCCGTAATTCACTATTGTTGATCCTGTAGGTCTTTAGTATATTTATAATAGATTGAAATTTAATAACCGCAGGGGGAGCCTCGTGCTGAGAGTGAACAATTCGTTGTTCTGACCCTTTGAACCTGTCAGTTAATACTGAAGTAGGAATGTGGAATCACTTGCATACATGCATTGTATTCAAGCCGATATGTTTTTCTATGAATCACATACTCATCCTGACATGGTCTCTCCTTGCACAATTCGTGAAAAGGGGATTTTTTTATGCAACAATCAAATCAATTAGTACGACTGATGGAGATCGCCATCATGACTTCTCTTGCACTTGTTTTAGATTATTTATCAGGTCTCTTTTTAAGAATGCCAAACGGCGGGTCAATTGCACTGATCATGATTCCTGTCATTCTCATGTCCATTAGATGGGGCGTGTCTGCTGGATTTATTATCGGTGTGTTAATCGCAGGACTGCAGCTGATGAACAATCCTATTATTGCTACACCTGTACAAGGGTTTCTCGATTACTTTGTCGCATCTGTTGTGATTTGTTTAAGCGGGCTATTCTCAGGATCAATTAAAAAAGCCATTCAGGATAAAAAGCGAAAGAAACAATTCTTCTATATTATCCTAGCTGTATTTGTCGCCAGTTTCTTCAGACTGCTGACGTTCTTTATTTCAGGTGTAGTTTTCTTTTCTCATTATGCACCAAAAGGAACACCAGGATGGGTGTATTCATTAGTTTATAACAGCACATATATGATTCCTTCATTTATCATTTGTAGTATTGTTCTTTGTTTACTCATCCCTAGTGCGTCTCGTTTGGTTTTTCCTCGACAAAAATAACCCAGCTGTTTCAGCGGGTTATTTTTTGTGCATAATTTGCTGCTCTATTGAATCTATTAATAGTAGAAGATTTCATGCTGGAGGTACGAAAATGAATCCTTACTCCATTATGCTGTGCTGTTACATCCTCAGTCTCGCCTACTTTTTGGCCAGTTTCTATGAGGCATTAAAAATAGCAGGTGTGAAAGGAAAAGTAGAGGCTTCTCCTTTTATATCTTATATTTTACTCGCCACCCTTTTTACTTTTTTCTCTCATTATTACTGGAAGCTGACGATATAATCTGTTGAATCTGAGCACTTAGTACAGACAGTTCCCATCCATACCCTATTTCTTCATGGTTCTCACCAGCCAGCTCGAACTGGCTGGTGACGGCAAAACTAGGTTGAAGTTTTTGATAAAATTGCTTCGCTGAATTTTGCTCAAATACCCAGAGCAGCATATTCTGATAGCCTTTCTCTATTAAATAATCCACACCTTTTGCAATCAAAGCCATACCCGCTCCTGATTTCTGTTTTCTCTGCAACAAATAGATGGCATAAAGCTCACCATCATATATTGAATATCTCTCATCACGCTGTTTTCCGAAGGAAGCAAAACCAAATACTCCGTCAGCATCCTCTGCGACAAACGTGCCTTCAAGCGACCTGCTTCTCCAGCTCTCTTCCCGCTCCTCTACATTTAAAGCATCTAAATACTCTTGTGAAATAATGCCGTGATAAGTCGTTTGCCAGCTCTTCACATGAATTTCGGCAATTTTAGGAATATCATTATGTACTGCATGTCTAACCTTCATCTGCACACCCCTTTTAGCCATTTCTTACTCTATGTTTCATATGATAAGTTGCTATTTTATAAAATTCAATCCTTAATGGATATTCGTTGACATTTTGTCAACACCCCTATATATTGGGTACGACTTCTTCTATTGAAGAGTTGAACTTTATGAAAAGGGTGAAGAAAGAGATGGAATTTAAAACAACTGAGCTTCGGCAGTTTTTAAAAGAACAACTGCAAATACGTTCTCTTTCATTAAGAGAACTCAGTACACAAACAGAAATTGATAAAGCCACACTGTCTAGAATCATGAACGGAAAAAGAACACCGACTTTGAACCATTTACAGCGGCTTTCAGATGCTCTACACATTTCTTTAGATCATCTATTGGCCACGGCTGGATTTTCAATTAAAAACGAAAGAGTTCACGGTAATACGTTCATTCAAGCCGTAGAAGAGATTGAGCGAACGCTGAAAGATCATGATGTCTATGACGGGACGTTCAGCGAGAATGAATTGAAACAGAAGTTAAATGAATATGAGACCTATAGTCAATCAGAAGAGGGAAAAGAAACGATCTCAGCAAAGTTTGAAAAAAAGATAGATACGATAAGTGGTGTTGGGCCATTTCTTGATCAATTGAAAAGCATGTACTGCTCGTTCATGAGCGGACGGGGGACTTCTCGAGAATTGATGTTGATGGGAGGCGCATTACTTTACTTCATTATGCCCGTTGATTTAATACCAGATTATATTTTTCCGATCGGCTATATTGATGACGCTGCAGCGGTGCAGGTCGTATTAAACCAGCTGACAAATAGGTCATAGCAGGTGACAGAGACATGAAAAAACAGAACAGCATTGACTTCGCATTATTATTCACTGTCATTTGCTTCTTTGTGATCAGCCTACTGGCTGTGTATAGCGGATCGGGACAGTATGAAACGCAAGATATGTTTTATTTCGTCAAAAGACAAGTTTTCTGGTATATCGTCGGCTTTGGCCTTATGGCGGCAGTTGCTTACTTTGATTATGAACTGCTTGAGCGGTTATCTTTTCGATTATTTGCAGGTGGTCTCTTCCTCATCATTCTCGTTCATTTTTTTGGCACGAATCAAAATGGCTCCCAAAGATGGATCAGCTTGGGGCCCATGAAAGTGCAACCATCAGAATTTATGAAAATTTTTGTCATTCTTCTGTTAGCGGCTATTTTAAATCGATACAAACATCAGCGCTTTTCGTTTAAAGAAAGCATGATTCCTACAATGAACATCATATGCTGGACCGCTGTTCCTTTTTTCCTGATTTTAATTCAGCCAGATTTGGGGACGGCACTTGTGATCTTGTCTATTGCTTTTACACTGATGCTTGTGTCAGGCATTTCAAGTAAGATGATCGCTGCATTAATCGCTTCTTTTCTCGCGCTTCTTGCATTTTTGACCTACTTGCACAATGAACATTTTGAGCACTTTACAAAAGTGATTAAACCTCATCAGCTTGATCGCATTTATGGGTGGCTCTCCCCAGATGAATTTGATTCGACATATGGGTATCAACTGAAACAAGCAATGCTTGGCATTGGGTCAGGGCAATTATCAGGAAGCGGGTATACAAAAGGAAATCAAGTACAAGGGGGAAATATCCCTGAAGCCCATACAGATTTTATATTTGCAGTCATTGGCGAGGAGTTTGGTTTTATCGGCGCCTCCCTATTGATCTGTTTATATCTTATGATGGTCTATCGAATGATTCATGTGGCAATGCATGCGAATACCCTTTATGGGCTTTATATATGTGCTGGAGTGGTTGGGCTGATCGTTTTTCAAGTCTTCCAAAACGTTGGGATGACAGTAGGGCTAATGCCTGTGACTGGTCTTGCCCTTCCTTTTATCAGCTATGGAGGCAGTGCGCTTTTAACCAATATGATTGCCATTGGCCTTGTGTTTAGTGTCAATTTGAGGTCCTCATCCTACATGTTTGGACGTAACTGGGATTGAAGGTGATGTCATTGATTCTTTCTCACCTAAAAAAAATCGACCACATTCTTGCTGGGACGATTGTTTGTCTTTGTTTCTTTGGATTACTAATGGTGTACAGTGCGAGTTATCCTTTAGGCGAAATAAAATATGGACAGGGTAGCTACTTCTTCATGAAACAGTGGCAATGGCTTTTGATTGGGTTCTTCTTTTTCATCGCTGCGGCCCTGGTTCCATATCAAGTTTACCGTAAATGGATTCGGTGGCTTGTGATGCTGTCATTGTTATGTCTTATCCTTGTACTGCTTCCTGGAATCGGTGTTGTCAAAAACAATTCACAGCGATGGATTCAATTGGGCTCTCTGATCATCCAGCCGTCTGTGGCTGTGAAATTAGTGATGATCATCTATTTTGCCTATGTATATGCAAGGAAACAAGCGTACATTACATCCTTTAAAAAAGGAGTCCTGCCTCCACTTCTTCTTTTAAGTCTAGCTTTTTTATTGATTTTAAAACAGCCAGATTTAGGTACAGCAGTTTCTATTTTATTGAGCTGCGGTATCGTCTTATTATGTGTTGGACTTAAAACACGCCACCTCATTCTACTAGGTTCGACGGCTGCGGCAGGGATCACTTTTTTTGCTGTGACCGCTCCTTATCGTTTGAAACGGATCACTTCTTTTCGTGATCCTTTCATGTATGAAGATGGAGATGGTTATCAGCTGATCCATTCTTATCTCGCCATGGATTCAGGAGGACTGACCGGGAATGGTTTAGGCGGAAGTATTCAAAAACTAGGATTTCTTCCTGAAGCCCATACAGATTTTATTATGGCCATCATCAGTGAAGAGCTGGGAATCATGGGGCTGTTGTTTGTGATGGGTGCCTACCTACTCATCATGTATCGCGCCGTTCGAATCGTTCAAGGTTTACAAGATCCATTTGGAAAGCTATTAACGATCGGGCTTACTTTTCAAATTATGATTCAAGCAGCCTTTAATCTAGGAGCTGTCTTTGGGCTTCTCCCCATTACAGGCATTCCTCTTCCCTTTATTAGCTACGGCGGATCTTCATTGGTGTTCATGATGATATCTGCAGGCATTCTTGTGAATCTCTCTTCATCTATCAAAAGACACCGGCATATGCCCCAAGTAAAATAGACACCCTCTATCAGAAGGTGTCTTTTGATTTTTATTCTTCTATTTGACGATCAGCGATTTCTTTTTTTCTTGGCTGTTTGATTTCATTCGTCAGTTCTTGGATGCTTTGTTTCACATTGCCTTTGCCAGAGAAATTCTCAATAATTTCTTTAACATCAATTCCAGAGGAAGCTTTCAGACTTTCTTGAAGACTGGACATAAGGTTTGTCGCATAGCCGGTCACTTTGTTGGCGCCGCTACCTTCCCCGTTACCACCTGTATCAACAACTGTAATTTTATCAATGTTAGAAAGTGGAGCAGATACTTGTTTCGCATATTCAGGTAGCATTTTCACAATCATATCAAGAATCGCCGCTTGGCCATACTGTTCGAATGCTTCTGCAATTTTCTCTTTCGCTTCTGCTTCCGCAAGTCCTTTCAACCTAATGACTTCTGCTTCTGTTTCCCCTTTTGCACGATCGGCTTCTGCTTTGGCAAGCCCGTCAATCCGAACTTTCTCTGCTTCTGCTTTTGCCATTGCTTCAATGCTGTATTTCTTCGCATCTGCTTCTGCAAGACGCTTCGCTTTTTCCGCCGCAGCCGACTGCTCAACAGCATAACGGTCCGCATCTGCTTTCTTTTTCACTTCAGAATCGTATTGACGCTCACGACGCTGGATCTCTTTTTCTTCTAATTCAATTTGCTTCTGACGTTCAATGATTTTGACTTGCATTTCTTGTTCAGTTACGTGCTGACGATTACGAGCTGTTTCAAGATCGTACGCTTGGTCAGCGCTTGCTTTTGCTGTATCTTGTTCACGTCTGAATTCTGCTCTTTTCAGCTCATTGATTTTTTCTGCTTCAGCGATTTCAGTGGCACGCTCAAGCTCAGATTTCTTCGCATCTTTATCTGCTTCTGCACGTTTGATACGTGTTTCTTTATCTGCTTCTGCTGTCGCAATATCTGCATCGCGTTTCACTTGAGCAATTCTAGGTTTACCTAGTGATTCTAAATAGCCATTTTTATCACGGACATCTTTGATTGTAAACGATACAATGACAAGACCCATTTTCGCTAGATCTTGAGAAGCGACACGCTGTACTTCTTGAGAAAATTTCTCTCTGTTTTTATAAATCTCTTCAACTGTCATTGACCCTAAAATGGAGCGAAGGTGTCCTTCTAGTACTTCTCTTGCTTCATTTTCACGATCTTCTTTTGTTTTCCCTAAAAACTGCTCTGCCGCAGTGGCGATTTCTTCAATTGATCCGCCAATTTTAATGATGGCCGTTCCATCCGCCATGACCGGTACACCTTGTTCAGTATAGACTTCAGGCGTTGAAACATCTAGCTTGCTAGACAGTAAGCTGAGCGGCTCTGCTTGTTGAAAAACAGGGAGTACAAAGGTACCTCCACCTCTTACAATCTTAATCTTGTTTCCACCTTCATCCACGTGGACATTTTTACTTCCGAGGTAACTTCCTGTGACGATTAATGCTTCATCTGGACCAGCTGTCCGGTATTTCGAAACAAATACACCAATAAGTGCAATGAGAATCACAAGCACAATTCCAATAATAATTAATATGGTTGTTCCTGGCATAGCATTCCCTCCTAGATTTCTTCATTTGGTATAACAGATAACACGCCTTTGTTCACTTCGACGACCAGCACCCGGGTTCCATATGGAATCTCCTCTTCGTCGAAACTGACGGCAGGCTTTGAGATTTTTCCGCTGTTACTAATTAACAGCACTTCTCCAAACCCATCTTTTGGTACAGATACAATGATCTCCCCAGTTCTTCCTTTTAGGTCGGCCTCCGTATATGAAAGAGATTCTTCAGCAGAGGAAAGCGGGACTAAGACAAATACATGTAAACAAGTAACGAGAACCACTGCGAGGATGGCAGATAATACGGCGCCAAGTCCACTTCCTACAATTGCTGTTTTTTCAGAGATAAATCCTCCAGCCGAGAAAAAGGTAAGAAATGCGAGGATCAATGTTGGTTGAAGGAACGGGACAGGAATCGCTTCAAACAATCCATCAAATACATCGCCAAAAAAGACGAAAACAAGCGTCAGGATTCCTGATACCATCAATATGTATAAGTACAGCGTCTGAAGAGGCAGCCCAAACACATCCATCTTCCTCACCCTTTCTTTATGAAATGAGCAGCCTTTCATTCATTTAGACTATGCTCACATCCAAGTGTATTCCTTCTAACAGGTAATACGAACCACTTTTGTAAAGGTTTCATTTTTCATCACAATTCATTAAAGGATTTCTCGGATAGCTAAAGAATGATTGTCTTGTACCAGTATGATAAAATTTGATCTTGAGGTGAGAGAAATGAGTTTATTACATGAAGCAAGACAAGAATTGTGGCAGGAGCTGCAAGGATTGAGCGAAGAACAATTAAATCAAAAATTATCTGATGATACTTGGAGTATTCAAGAAGTTGCAGATCATTTAAAGAAGATGGACCTAGTTGCAGCAAAACATCTAGCTGCCGAGGGGAAAAAAGCACCGATTAAAGAATATGAGCCAAAGCCGGTGGAAATGGCAGAGGTTCGTTCAAAAAAAGCCACTGCGCCTAGTATCGTTGTGCCTGATCGCAAGCATGTAACACCTACACATTTAAAGGATGAGCTCGATACAGCACGTGAGAAGCTCAATCAAATTTTATCAACGTTTACAGAGGAAGATTTCAAACGCGTGATTGCACATCCTGTGTTTGAAGAACTTTCATTAAAGCAATACCTTGATTTTATCGGCGCACATGAAAAGCGCCATATTCATCAAATTAAAGAAATTAAAGAACAGCTATAAGATGTAAAAAAGACTCCCTTTTGGGAGCCTTTTTTCATTGTTACACTGTTTTAGGTGTTAAATCAAAGCAGCGAGCGTAAATCCAGTTGTATGCTTTTTCGTTCAGGTCTCTTGGGTTTCCAACTGTTTGCGGATCTTTCATTGCTTCTTTAGATAAACGGTCGATCATATCTTTTGGTACACCTTGTTCTTCTAATGAAGGAACTTCTAGGTCTTCCACTAAATCATACATCCAATTCACTGCTGCTTTTGCAGCTTCCTCTGTTGTCATTCTGCTTGTATCAATACCGAATGCTTGCGCAATTCGAGCGAATTTCTCTGGGTACCCTTTCCAGTTATATTCCATGACAGGTCCCATCATTGCCGCTACACATTGGCCATGTGCGACTGGAATAATCCCTCCAAGCGTTTGGCTCATCGCATGGGCTGCGCCAGCTGATTCACTGCCATAGGAAAGTCCGGCAAGCATCGCAGCTTGTGCCATGCCATATCTTGCTTCCAAATCCTCTCCATCGGCAAAGGCACGGCGAATATAATGAGCAGCATATTCAATGGCCATGAGTGCTACCGCATCTGTAATTGGCTGAGCAAACTTCATCGTATAGCATTCGATCGCGTGCGCAAGCGCATCGATACCCGTCATTGCCGTCACATGCGGCGGCATAGATACATGAAGCTCAGGATCAATCACTGTTAGGTGAGCTGCAATGAGCGGTCCACCTGTGTTGAATTTGAATTCCCTTTCTTCGTCAGTGATCACTGCCCACTGCGTGACCTCTGAACCTGTACCAGCCGTTGTCGGAATTGTGGTTAACGGAGGGATTCTATTTTCAAGCGGTTTTTTCCCCTCAGCCGCTTCGTAATCAAGGACTGAGCCTTCATGAGTTGCCTCTACTCCGATTGCCTTTGCTGTATCCATTGAACTGCCGCCGCCTACTGCGACTAATCCATTACAGCCTTCTTTTTCATATAAAGCAGATCCTTCGTTCACTAGACGGACTGGCGGATTTGGCTCTACTTTATCAAATAGAACGACATCGATTTGCGCTTCTTTTAATGAAGCAATCACTGGATCTACAACACCTGCTTGATAAATACCAGGATCTGTGACAAGCAATACCTTTGAAACGCCGTATGCTTTCACTTCTTCCCCAACATGTTTCACTGCACCAATGCCGTGCTTGATGACAGTCGGAATTTCAAACGTATGGAATTTTTGCATGCTTTCAATTTTCATATTTAAAGTCATATAGAATCTCCTCCAGATAAGTGATGTTTATTTAAACCAATGAACCGCTTCTGGTTTTGTATTTCGATATAAATGTTTTAGTTCCGTATATTCTTCAAGGCCCGTACGTCCTAATTCACGTCCAAGACCTGATTGTTTATATCCGCCCCACGGTGCTTGGGCAAAATAAGGATGGAAGTCGTTGATCCATACCGTGCCTAATCTTAATTGAAGAGCCACTCGTTCGGCTTTGCCGATATCAGAAGACCAAACTGCTCCTGCTAAACCATAAATCGTGTCATTTGCCAGCTCGATGACTTCTTCCTCTGATCGGAAGGATTCGACAGTGAGGACTGGTCCAAACACTTCTTCCTGAACAATTCGCATGTCTGATGTACAGCCTGAGAAAATCGTCGGCAAGTAGAAGAATCCTTTTTGAAGCTCCTCTGCATCAGGTCGTTTCCCACCTGTTTCTAATGTTGCGCCTTCGTCTAAACCGATGCTGACGTATTTTTCTACTTTTTCTCGATGCTCAGCTGAGATAAGCGGTCCGCTCTGGGTTCCTTCATCAAAGCCGTTGCCTAGCTTGATTTTTTTCGTACGCTTCACCAGTTCTTCTAAAAATTCATCGTGAATGGATTCTTCCACTAACAAGCGTGAACCTGCTGAACACACTTGCCCTGCATGGAAAAACACAGCATTCATTGCCTGGTCAACCGCTACGTCTAAATCAGCATCTTGAAAGACGATATTCGGGTTTTTCCCGCCGAGCTCAAGGGCGATTTTCTTCACATTCCCGCTGGCTCCCTGCATGATTTTCTTACCTGTTTCAATACCGCCTGTGAATGAAATTAAATCGACTTGGTCATTGACAGCCAGCTCATCTCCAACAGTTGCTCCAGGTCCAAGCACTAAGTTGGCAACGCCTGCTGGAACACCCGCTTCTTCCATAAGTTTGAAAACTTTGATCGTGGTTAATGGTGTAATTTCACTTGGCTTTAGTACGATTGTATTTCCAGCTGCAAGGGCAGGAGCGATTTTCCAGCTCGCTTGAAGCAATGGATAGTTCCAAGGAGTGATTTGACCGCATACACCGACAGGTTCTCGGACTAATTCGCTTTTTGAGTTTGGAATAGGCGATGCAATGATTTCCCCGCCATCCTTATCAGCAAGCCCCGCATAATATTGGAACACGTTCGCAATATCGTCCATATCTGCTTTGCTTTCCTCTAACGTTTTGCCCGTATCAAGTGATTCTAATTTGGCTAATTCATCTAGGTCTCGCCTAATCAATTCCGCAATTTTGAACACAATATTTCCTCTTTCAAGTCCAGGCATGTTTGCCCAATCACCTTGATCGAAGGTTTTTCTTGCTGCCTTAATGGCTAACTGCGCGTCATTTCTTGATCCTTCACTGACTGTCGCGATCACTTCTTGATTAAATGGATTGATGATATCTCTTGTGTCGCCACTCTTAGCGCCAACCCATTGTCCATCGATAAATAGTGTTTGACTCATAGAAGGAACCTCCTCTGATTCTCTTTGGTAAGTTTGTTAAATAAAAATTTAACGTTTTGAACATAATTAACTTAACATGTTCAAATTTTTCTGTCAAAGGGTGGATATGCTTCTTTTATTTTGACATTTTGCATTCTTTCGTTAACATATAGTCCATAAAGATTTTTTTGAACGTATTGAATTCACTTAATAGAAAGCAGGGACAAGATGAAAAAGCAGGAACAGCCACAAGCAGAGGAACGCATTTTAGCTGCTAAAGATCTCGTCATTGATTCCATCGCTGAAACAATGGATCTCTATGGCATTACTAGAAGTGCGGGTATTCTATATGGGACGATGTATTTAAACGAGGAAATGACGCTGGATGAAATGCGTGAAGAGCTGCAAATGAGTAAGCCTAGTATGAGTACAGGTGTGAAAAAACTCCAAGACATGAATATTGTCAAAAAGACCTTTCACCGTGGCCGAAGAAAACACAGCTTTGTTGCTGAGAAAGACTTTTTTAAGTTTTTCATGAACTTCTTCCCGCAAAAATGGGAACGAGAGGTTGAGGTCAATCTAGCAGCGATTGAAGAAGCGCAAGAACGCCTTCAAGATGTAGCTCGTGATGAGCAGGCGGCGGAACATGAAAGAGAGGAAGCGAAACAGCTCATTGAACAGCTTGAAAGCTCAAAAGCCTATTATGATTGGCTTAGACGATTAGCCCACTCGGTTCATTCGGGAGAAATCTTTGACTATATTCCGATTGATCAGAAAGAAAAATAGCCGGGGTGTTTGTGTTTTACAGCTTGAATTTTACAGGAGGATTGATTATAATAAGTTATGTCGTAATACTTCGGGGCATTAGCTCAGCTGGGAGAGCGCTACGCTGGCAGCGTAGAGGTCAGCGGTTCGATCCCGCTATGCTCCATACACAAAACCCTTACTGCTGTAAGGGTTTTTCTTATTTTCAACATTTTTATTTTGCGTCTTTTTTTCAAGTTGGGGCCATCTTGGGGCCATTTGATTAAAAACACTCAAATAAAATAAAAAGGCCGTCCTTCTAGGCGGCCAATAATTTCATTTTTTAATGTTTTTCTTTAAATCCTCAATTTCATTTTTGAGGATTTTATTTTCTCGTTTGATCTTTGAAACCTCTACGACGGTTAGTAACAAAGTTGCAACTATAAGTAAAATCAAAATATACTCAAACATGTTAAATATCCATATAGTAGTCATCAAAGCCAAATGTCGCAGCAATACCTATTACCGGTACTAATGCAGCTCTGAAACCCCATCTGTGTTTTTTGTAAGTTGATTTCGTTAACTGCTTGCGCTTATAAAGTTGATTGGCGATATAGCGACCGGCAGCATATCCACTCCCCACAATTGCGGTCATCCCAGTAATTATACCGATCACAACAAGTATAGGATTATGTACTGTGGCTTTATCTTCTTTGTCGAAAAGACTGTCGATTTTGAAGATGTCATTGTCAGTTAGACCAAGATCTAACGCGCCTTGATATAATTCAGCATCGTTTTTTGTAAATGATTCAGACGGTGTTTTTTGTTCATATTGTGGCTGATTAGCTTTTGCATCTGCAAACTCTCCAAGCGTACAGGAGATACCCAACGCAGCTACAATGGATAATGAAACTCTTGTTATCCATTTTTTATTCAAATCAAACCCTCCCCTTTTTAATCCCATCAAGCATAACTTAAAATATACAGTAATATCCATAGTTACAAATGACCGAATGTCAAATGGTGTATTAGTAGTAAAGTATGTAATTTAAGACAAATAAAAAAGCCCCAATCCACTAAGGAAAGGGGTTTAATATTTTCATGCACTTCACATTGCATAATTCTTATTTATTAATCTGTTTGACGTATTGAGTTTGAATTGCATTTGTTTATCTCTCTTCAATTTGAAGAAGAATTTTAACATAAGTATTTTCGTAACCATCTACTGTCATCTCATCTAACATATATTCTTCATATGCATTCTTACCGATCTTTAATCCCTTATTTTCAACGAATTCCATTATTCTACGGTACGCATCTTCAATTTCACCACCAATCTCATAACCTACAGCATACATACCTTTTGGGCGTATAAAATAATTTATTTTCTCTGAATAACCCTTTATTTTCATATAGAAATGGCTGTAATTATAAAAGTCTTGTCCTAGAATTTGATCTTGCGAAAGGATACCTCCTATCGGATATCCTTCATCTAGCTCATAGTGTTGAGCAAGATGGATGAGCTCTGAAATTGCTGCCACGTATTTTCGTTCAGATAAATTTAATGTTTTTCTACTTAACATAAATTCTTCTTCGGGTAAAAATTTTAAAGAAATCGATGAAAAATCAGTTTCAAGTGCCTGTTCAATTAATTGCATTTTAGTTTTTAGAATTTTTTGCAACTGATTAAATTTATGAATTTTCTTTTCAATATCAATAGACTTTTCTTTAAGAACTTCCAATATCTTTGCTGGTGTTCTTTGCTTTATTAATCGTTTTATTTCTTTTAATGGAACACCAAGTTCTTTGAATAGACTAATGACTTGAAAAATTTCAAATTGATGATATGAATAATATCTGTAACCGTTTTCCCTTTTAATTTCTGGTGAGAATAAGCCTATCTCATCATAATGAAAAAGAGTTTGCTTTTTTATGCCGCAAAGCTTTGAAAACTCTCCTGTTGTGAAATACTTCTTTAAATCTTTATTCAAAAATAACATCCTCCTTGACTATATGGTAACAGTATACTTTATGATTTATGTACTTGGATAAGAAAATTTTAAGAGTCGCTAGTCGATACTAAACACAACAACATTGGAGGAATATGTAATGAATATAGAAATAAAGCCGGTAACTGATCATAATCGTGCGGCAGTATTGGATTTAAAAGTAAGTGGACAACAAAAATCTTATGTCGAGTCATCAAAAGTTTGTTTAGAAGATGCTGTAAAATGTGAATATTATCAACCAGCAGCACTTTACTATCAAGGTGATCTAATCGGTTTTGCGATGTATGGTTTATTTCCAGGGGATTCAAAAACAAACGAAGATGGGAGAGTTTGGCTTGATCGGTTCTTTATTGATGAACGTTTTCAAGGAAGAGGTTTGGGTAAGAAAATGCTTGATGCCCTGATTCGACACCTTACTAAAATTTATAAATGCAATAAAATTTACTTAAGTATATATGAAGAAAATAAACCTGCTAAAAATCTATATTTAAAATTCGGATTTCAATTTAATGGTGAACTGGACTTTAACGGCGAGAAAGTAATGGTAAAAAAGATATAAAACTTTTTGGAAATGAGCAGGCATAACCGCCTGCCCTTTTTATTTTAATAACTTTTCGAGCTTCGCTTTAGTCTTTGGACCATAGATGCCATCGGCAGCAAGTCCATGCATCAATTGGAACCGTTTGACCGCATCCGCTGTTTTCGGTCCGTAATAGCCATCAACACCGTTGTTTTTCGCTCCTTTGTCCGGGTAGTAGTAAACCGCCGCTAGGGCTTGCTGTACGGCTTTTACTGCTGACCCTTTTGTAAGAGGCTTCGTCACTTTTAAAATACCTGCAGGCAAACTGTATGTTTTTTTGACCTTGTTGGTTTTAGATGTTGATCTCGTTGATATGGTTTTGATAGATGTTTCTTTCACCGGTTTAGCTGTTGTCATTTGACTTGATGCTGATGCAATACCAGCCTTGAAGCCATCCCAACGATTTAACAGCTTACGCGGACACTCTTTCCCGCTCCAATGCTTATGCGGCACCACGTTTGATAAAGGAATTCCTAAATCCCCCATCAGTTTTCGAATGAGCCATTGGGCGTTTTTAACGGCTTGTTCAAAGTCACCGCCTGCATTTTCACAAATTTCAATTCCAATTGATTTCATATTGCCGGTTCCCCTGCCATCTCCTGCATGCCAGCCATTTTCGTTTAAAGGTAAATGCTGATAAATGACCTGATCATCGACCGTGTAGTGCCAGCTAACCCCGGTACTTGCCCGAGCAACAAATGCTGCATGATTTGCCGCATCAGCCCCCCGTCCAGTGTTCGATGTATTATGCACCGTAATATAGAGCGGCTTCATCCTGTTTCCTGGTCTGTTGCGATTTTGTTTTGGGATGAGTGCTTGAATGATCTTCACCATATTGTTTCTCCTTCAAAAATTATTTTGTTAACCCTCTTTGTTTCAGGGCATCTTTTTGCAATTGACCTTTATAGGTCACATAATTATTTTTAAACCAAGCGATCACGGCAGTGACCATTGTGAAAATTGTGGAACCTGCCACATATAGTGCATCTCCTGCGGTTTGCACTTGCTCCTCGCTAATCGGCAGCACTGTTTGTCCAAACATGACAAGCGTTTGGTTGATAAGCGCAATAAAAAGAAGCACTGTGCGAATCACAGTGCCTTTGTCGAATGTTTTCATGATGTTTTCCTCCTATTTTAAATTCCGTTCAATTTTATCGAGCTTGTCGATCACGACGTCATACTTCTCACTAAACTTTGCTAACACATCATTTTGCGCCTCGATTTGCTCATTGAGTTTGTTTTCTCGTTCTTTTGTAGTGTTGAGAACATAAAACAGAATCCAGCAAAAAAGAACGGCGAATGGGCCTTGTGTCATTAAGTTTTGAACGACATCTACTTCCATTTGAATCACCTTCTTTCCGGCAAAAAAATAAAGCCATTAGGCTTTGTATATTTCTCCAGTTATATTTTGAAAGTCTTCTGCCGAGATCCAGCCAATGCTTACATAAAATGCAATGTCCTCTGGGCCGTAACACTGCCAGTCCCAGAATTGTTTGATATCCGCTACAGTTGGAAACATCATTCTGAAGCACCTACTTTTTGCATAGCTAATAGCTGCGTTAATTGTTTTGATAACAAAGCATTTTGTTTCTTTAAAAGTTCTATATCACTTGGCGGGAGAGGGGCCGGTTTTAAGCTATCTATATACTCTTGGGTCGCTGATTCATACCATTGTTGTTTTTTCACATCAAATGCAGCCTTATAAAAAGAAGGATTATTGGGTGGTGCAATTGTTGTGCATTGCTCTGGAATAATATAATTTCCTTCATCATCCCTTTCGAACACTTCGATAGGTCTGATCAATTCATTTTGCTGATTGTATTCATAAGCTTGTATCATTTGTATCACTTCCTTAATTTAATGGAACAACCATGTCTAAATAGTAGCCAGTTACTGCACTGTTATTCACTGCATGTAAACCAGTTAGTTTTAGCTCTCCTGTATTATAGATATATAATTTACTATGACCCGTTGTACCTGATACCGGAACTGATACTACTATTCCTTTATCTGGTAAACGATCAGCTGGAATCCATCCAAAAATAACTTCTCTATTTGCTTTTAGGTGGCCTCTCAGCAATAATAAATTTCCCCATTTCACATATTCAACTGGTCTATCCCCTATAGAAGAGCTTTTGTCTAAGGTAACACTAAGCCACGAGACTTTTTCAAACTCAGTATTGGTCATTAGCTGTTTCCAGCCTCTGAAAATACCATCTGTATGAGTAGTTCCGTACCAATGGCTATTATCGTAACTTCGACTCACATGAAATGTTTTGCGATTATTTCCCGTTTCTAAAATATCTACATTAAACCACGAGGCATCGGTCGTCGTTGGCATATTCACTGCATTCGTTCCAGAGACATAATAAAAACCAGAGGGCAAGGTGAGTATATCTGTGCCAGTTGGAATCAGCATTCTAGTTCCATTTGCATTTAATAATGGATGATCGTTCAGCCTCTTCCAACCGCTCCATTCTTGCTGAGTGCCCGTGACATCAGTCGTTGATCGATTGATGTACATATCACCTGTATTATTTGCCCCTATAATCCAGCCATAGGTATTTTCACTAAAAACAGATAAGGCTCTCATAGAACTTCTTGTTGGCAGATCAGGGTGTGCTTCATGGATATACCACGAATGGACGCCTGGTAATTTTATGAGCTTATCTAAAATACTAGGATCATTTGCATTAATTCTTTCGTAAGCCCTTCCGTCATCAGCAGTAATTTTAGATAATTGTCCTGCATCCCATTTATTTCTTTCATTTTGAGTAGGTAATTGAAGCCAGTTGATTCCGACATCATTCACATGATAGGAAAAACAAAATGCGTTGCCCGATGTATCAATTGCAATTCCTACACCGATGTTATTTTGACCTACTAACTGAAAGCCTCTTAAAGCCGCATTCCCGATTGCGGGAGAATCGACTACTCCAGAACCTCCTGGCGCATAAAATGAACAGGCACCTAAAGATTTAATTCCATTATAAATACTCCCGCCAGCAGGGATATTAACCAACTGGGCCCCGTTATCATTCGTCATTTTATAGAGCTGGGATTGATTCCATTTCTGCTTTTCTGTTTCGGATGCATGAGATGTCGTGTCATTTTTGTGTTGATTGATTTGATCCAATAGTCTAGTATCATTTTCAAGAATTACTTTAACCATGTCATTAAACAGTTCCGCATGGGCTTTGTCACTGGTTTTGAAAGTACGAGGCGTCTTTATCTCCATCTGATTCTCCTTCCAGATTTCAGTTTTATTACATTATCTTGTACTGAACTTAAAACCAAATGTAATAAACTCAGTAGGATTGGCATTATTTGAAGACGA
Organism: Bacillus sp. FSL R5-0397; assembly: GCF_038593395.1. Lineage (NCBI taxonomy): Bacteria > Bacillati > Bacillota > Bacilli > Caryophanales > Bacillaceae > Bacillus > Bacillus sp. FSL R5-0397. The sequence goes on from NZ_CP151992.1 coordinate 2,743,189, forward strand.
CTGCACACATACATTTCCATTCTTATCTATTAATGTACGATGAAATTGAGGTACTCCTGGTGTTCCTATACTTGAAGCAACTCCTATAAAATGCATCGCTTGTTGCGGCCGATATGGTGCAGGCAAGTTAAACACTGGATTATTTCCTAAAATCCCACCTTTTATCGCACCTACGATCTCGACTTCCCCTAAGAGATTCTTTCGATATTTTACCGGCAGATTAATAGGATCATATTCCTGCCATTCACTTTTAATCTCTTTAGGTCTTTCCCAAGAACCTTCCAATAAATCTGAAAGCGTAATTTGCTTCTCCCAAGGCGTCCATGATTCTGCATTGTGTCTAAGAACTCTAAAGTAGGTGTTCTTCCCATAAACAGATTCATAAGCTATCTGAACTAATGTATTGCCATAACTCATGACCAATAAAAACACTCGACTCAAGGAAGAAGAGGGACCGTTTACTCCTGTATTATAGATGAGATACATCCCTGTCTCAGTAAGGGTATTGTAGTCTGTTTCGCTAGAAAATCCATGATAAAAGGGCTTTCCATTATCTTGAGTGATTTTTACTAATTGACCGTTATCCCATCTGTTTCTATCGCTTTCTGTAGGCAGCTTTGTCCAAGTAATCGATGTATGACCGGTCTGATAATAGAAGAAATAAGCAATCCCAGAACTATCCACAGCAAAGCCAGAGCCGATGTTTTCTTGACCTACTGTCTGTAGCCCTCTGATTGAGACATTCGATGAGGTAGGAGAATCCTCTGCGCCAGCAGCTGCATAAAATGTACATGTTCCTTTATCTTTTATCGCATCAAATATTCTTCCGCCAGCTGGGACATTCATAAGCTGTCTTCCATTATCCGCTGTGATTTTATAGCTCTGAGATTCATTCCATTTCTTCTTTTCTATTTCAGATGCGTGTACTTTCACATCATTTGTATGTTTTAAGAACTGCTCTATTAATCCATGATCATTTTCAAGAAGGACTTTGACCATATCATTAAACAAATCAGCATGTGCTTTATCATTTACTTCAAAAGGTTTTGGTTCTTTTACTTCCATTCAGTTTTCACTCCCTTTCTTTGATGCTTGCTTCCATTTCTTTCAGCTGCTCTAGAGTAAGAATTCTTTGCTCATATCCTTTATTTAAATCTTCCATTGAACAATCACCTAGCTCGATTGCTTGTTTGACCAATTCCGGGGACACCCATTTAAAATATAATGCCGTTACCCAATAATTCATGATTCACTATCTCCTTTATATAAAAGGATCTCACTTTTTAGCACCTTTAGTTCGTTTGTTAGAAGATCACATTGATGTTCAAGCTGTTTTCTCATTAGCTTTTCTTTGGCTACTTCCTGCGCTAGAAATTCAAGCGGCAGAGGTGGTTGATATCGAGGATTGATTTGAGATGCCTCCCACCATTCCTTCAATTCTTCTGCCGTTGGCTTTGGCACATCTAGATGCCACTCATTTATATACGAACCGTCGCCATCATTTCTTAGTTCAAAATCTTTTTGTGGGTCTGCATCGGGGTATTTATACTTAATGGCTTCATATAAAATCATCTGACTCCTCCTACACTCTTGGGAAATTTCGTCCACCTATTTCCGAAATATCGAAATAGTTGTACCAACCTGAATTATCAGATACATAACGACTAACGTCTCCGTCATACCCTACATATAGGTACATTTCTAAATAGTCCCCCTTATTAGCCGGTACATTGGCAGCACCATAAAGTCCCATACTAAAGCTCAACGTATCAGATGGGCTTACCGGACTTTGCCTTTGATGTGCAATATTTTTATATCTTTTTCCATTCAAATAGATCGATAATTCAAAGTTCGCGTATCGTTGAAAGCTTTCAATATAAACACCTGCATTCACTGAATACATTCCGTTTTCAGGACAGATGAACCGATTATTTTTGATATCAAAATTGTTATGACTGTCTTTAATTTTTCGATTAAAAAGGACTTTTTGATACTCTCCTTTGGTTAATAACTGCTTTCCAGTTGTACCTATATTGGCATGACAAAACCCTGAGATTTTGTGCCATTCAGTCCAGCCAGACCCCGTCCACCAGTGACGACACCACGTACCTGTACTATCAAAATAGCTGCCTGCTTCGTTTCCAGTTCCATAGTAATATTGGATAAATCGAAAGTTACTATATTTTTCATTTTTTACAAAGCCAAATCTCGTAGGATAACCGGTATCATTCGCTTGTCCAATATCCATAAACGTAATACCTATTGGATATTCCTCGCCGCTGACTGATGCATCTTGAATGGCTTGATCGCCTGTTAATTTGAATAAACTTTCATTCGTGATCTCTTCTATTTGTTTACTGAGCGCATTGTCATTCTCCACAAGCGTGTTGACCATCCGGTTAAATAAATTGGCATGGGCTTTGTCAGAGGTTTCAAACGGTAAAGGTGATTTTATGTCCACTTCTTTTCCCCTCCCTTAATAAATATCATCAATCTCAAAAACAAATTCGATGTCGCCGTCTTTTTGTTTGTCTGTCATGGTGCGGATGGCGGTGAATTTGCCGGCTTCGTCGACAAGGGCTAGTTCATTGATGACTTCGCCTGCTAGTTCTCCTTCAGCGATGGTGCAGGTGTAGCGGATTTTTGCCGGTTCCATGAAGGTAAACGAGTCAATATTTTTTTGAATCAGTTCTTTTTTGAGTGCTTGTTCTGTTCCGTCAAGAGAGATCGGTTTTCCATCCTTTGTTCCTCCATTTCCGAATGCCATTTTGACGACTTTTGTGAGTTTTGTTCCTTCTGCTCGTGCCTTTGCCATTTGTTGACGTGCATATAGTGTGGTTACGGTTAATTGATCAGCCATTGTGATCCTCCTTATAGGTCTATTTTTTTAGAAGTTGCTGCCAGCATTTTTGATCCATCAAGTGGAACGGATCCATCGAGAATCCAGTAATGCTCCTTGATCAGTAAACTGCCGCCTTGTTCATTTTGAACATGTACCGGTAAGCGGAACGTCATCCTCTTTTTCGTTTGATGTGAAAGCTGGTTCTTTGCGCGCAAAGTCAGTGTAGCTGCTTGCTTCGTTTCATGCGATGCTCCAGTCATGACATAATTCAGACGATATGCTGTCTCTTTCTCTTGTTGAAGCGGCATTCTCATCTTTAATGAATGCCGAAAGCGAGCAGGGACCTCCGTAGTACCTCGTATCCCGCTGAGATAGAACGTTCCATTTAATACGAATTCACCATTGAGTAAAATTGGAATATGATCGAAAAAGCCCACTCTGCTTCGCAGTGTGAGCCGCTGGTGATGATCATTTGTTTCATGAACATCGGTATGATGAATGGCGGTGAACGTATACGCCAAATGTGCTGGCTTTAACGTTTCGAGTATTTCGACGATATATCTTGTGTTTTGCAGGTCATCCAGGTTGACACGCAATGCAAAATGATAACGATTGGTTGTAAGTCGGATGATCGCACTCGGATTTTTAAGAAATCGATTCACAGATTTCTCTAATGACAGATACGTAATTGGTGGAATGTTCGACATCATATTAAGTAATCGTGCCCTGCGCAGCTCAATCGAATCATCTGACTCTCGCTGCACCTTGAGCATTCTTTCCCAACGATTCAATCCCCACGTCGCTGTTAAAGGGAAGAACTGATCCGTTACATCAAAAATGGATTCGTCCAATTGTTCAAACTCTGGCGCCTCCGTTTTTAGTAAATGATCCACATCATAAATCTCTGTGAAATAAGGCGGCAAGTAGTTTTTCATTTCATCAAGTTTGCTCAATAACCTTCACCTGCCTCAGACGTGGTATCTCAATGTCCTGTAATACTAAGTTTTTTGACTCCCCATTCAATAAGACGTTTGCATAATCGGACACACTCTCTGAATGGTACAAAATATCATTTAAGGCGGACATTCGAATCGTACTTTTTTCAAATGCGATTGATTTTAACAGTGCTTTGACCTTTTCTTCTATTTCTTTTTGCGCACCTTCAAGTGTCCAATCCATCTGAAGTTCGACGGACACTTCTACGTCAATATCCAGCCACTTGGCGCTTTCCACAGTTGCTTTTGAGCCAATAGGAGCTTGCCCTTCTCCTTCTCCCGGTACAGGGTCAATATACTCCTGGACCCTTTTGACAAGAAGCTCAGATGCTACATCTAGATTGCCGTCTGTGATGACAATTTTGACCGTTCCCTCTCCATTCCATAGCGGGAACACTTTCGCTCTGCCGACACCAACCACTTCCTCGGCCCACTTTTTGTAATGTGCTCTGTTGGCACTGACAGCCTCTCGCCTTGCGCGTATTAAATACCGATCGTATAATGACGCATCATCTTCTTCCTCTTGCCCTGGTATCACCAATTCCTTCATGATCATCGACTCTAGACCCGGAATGGTATCAAGCGATAGCAGCGGCTGACCTGTTAATTGCCCATTGCCGACTGTACCTGTTGTCTCGCATTCTAGTGTACCGTCCTTTGAAAATTGAAAATAAACATCTTCAATAAAGAATCTTGATCCTGCTGGAATATTTACGTTCTCTGGTTGAATGGTTACGGACCAGACCGCTTTGGTGGCTGGCTTTCGTTCAATCCCCACTTCTGCTGCTCGTCGATCTAAAAATTCCCCCTGTGCTGTATCAGCAAAGACAAGCTCAAATACTTGATCAAGCCAAATATACGACTGAGCCAGTTCAGCAGCAGCAGGTGCCAAGGCATTCCAAATGACGCTGTTTTCTCTTTTATCTATGTCATCTGGCAGCCTGTCCAGCATTCTTTCCATCAACGCCTCATACGTTTGCTCCTCAAACATCTCCCTCCATCACCTCCTCTATTTCTAATGTGCCTTCATCTGTGACAATGGCTAGTTTGACTTGAAAGGCATCATTTTGCTTCGTGACCTCTATCTCTTCAATATGATCAATCCGCTCATCAACGACCAATGCTTCTTCTAGCAATCTTGGAATCTCCATTTCTTTGTATTCATCTGTTGCTTCTGTATCGGTCAATAGCTCCTGAATTTCAGTACCAATGTCGTGACTGTAAATGGGGTGTGCATAGCGCTCTGTTCTCAATGTCATATAAATAAATTGACGGATCGCTTCAATGCCTGTAATGGCTTCATTTGTCAGCCTACCATTTTCAAAATCTATGCGATACGTCGTCGAGGTTTCTACCTCTTCGTCTTCTTCTGTTTCCTCGATTTCTTCCTCTGGTGAAAGTGCCACATTCATCACCTCCCTTACAATTTGTCGATGATGTAAAAGGACTGCCCTCCTGCCATTGCAAGTACCATAATGCTGTCTCCCTTTTTCAACTCATCATCCTCACCCTTATTTAAGCGTTTAGGCCAAATAAGCAGTTCTTCTGGAATGATCAGCTTACTATTTTCATTTAATCGGATGTGAAGAGGCGAAGCCATTGTGACCTCTCCAATCACCAGATCAATTGGAGAAGCTGCATCTACTGCATTGACAGCGAGTCGTTTAATCGCTTCACTTAATCTCATGCTTGATCACCCTTTGGCATGGAATTTTTCTCAACGACGTCAATTGTCATGGTGTGCTTCACTCCATTGAATTCATGCTTGTCTTGATCGATCCAGTAGGTTTTTTTGATGTTGATTTCAGGGATTTTCAAATAGATTGGCAGACCGCTTTGCAGTTCAGGGATTCCTAGTGCTTGTATGCTTTTCACTTCTTGTTTGACGCCTTTTTTTTCAGCTAGGCGTACTTTCGCTCTTTTTTGAAGCTGCGGCTGGTTGATTTGACCTGTGACCGTCTCCACATGCTGTAAAATGCCGTACTGACTCTGACCCGCTTTATCCTGTTCGATCACCACAATATCTGATTTGCTACCTTTTTTCTTATTCTTCCCCTGTTCGTCTACAGACGTGCGCATCTTCACACGTGTTGCTGTCTCTTCAATGGAGGTGCTGTACTGATAACCGATGAGGTTGACGCCTGATTCAATGACCCACACGTCCTCTGGATCGGGCCAAGCTCTCAGCCCCATCTTGCCTTTAGCAGAATAAATTTGATAATTTCTACCGGTTTGCCGTTTCGTTTCTTTCAATGCTTTTAAAATGATGTCATATAAACTCGTGTCATTTTTAAAAACGAGAGACTTCATGACATGTCCTGTATTTGCGATGGATGTCATAGGAATTTGAAAGTCTGCCCCGATCCGCCTCAAAATTTGATCTGCCCGTTGATTTGAAAAAACATATACATCTTGGTTTTTCACTAAATATTGGAGCATATCGTATGCGGTAAAGGTCAGCTTTCCTTCAACAGGCGTCCTAGAAAACACGATGCCTCTGAACAGCTCTTTTCCTTTCCATTTAAAAAGAACCGTGTCTCCTTCTGAGACACGGTAATATGTTTGACTGCCTTGCTTTGTGATAATATTCGCCTGAATAGAGCGAGGGGCCTGATACCTTTGCCCCTGAAGTGTCACACTCTCTGTGACAAGCTCATACATCGTGCCGTTTCTGATGGCAAAAAGCTCAATCAATGTCAGCCCCCCTATTGTGGTATTTTCAATTTTTGCCCTGGAAAAATCCAATGTCCCGGCTGTTTAATATTCCGTTTACTTCGTTTGATCATCGCTGCTTTATTGGCATTCCAAATACGCCGCCATTTTGTACTATCGCCATAAAAACGGCCTGAAATGGCCCACAGAGTATCTCCCTTTTTGACAGTGTACAATTTTGGTGGTGTTTTTGAGGGTCTTTTCTTTTTGGTTTGTTTCGCTTTTTTCTTTCGTTTGATTTTCCTAGGCGATGCGGTTTTATATTCCTTTAACTCGATCGTAAATTCACGATCCCCTATGTCATAAGACCCTTCCTTGTGTGTGAAGCTCTCAATGCTGCACGTCATGTTGATTTTAGTCCCTGTCACAATCAGTCGCACAGACTTCTTTGAACGCATCATTCGTTCAATTTTCGCTATTGCATTCTCTGGTGATGGAATGCTTTTATATTCAGCAATTGGCGAATATTTCTTAGGAAATAATGAGGTGAATGATACTTGTTTAGCCGATGGTACATCAATAAAAGTCAGTTCTCCAAAGGAGGAGACCTTCACTGTTTCATTTTGTACGTTATTTGTAATCTCAAGTTCGGATGGAAGCACAGGGAATCGCAACTTCTCCTTGCCTTGGGAAATCCACAATTGATACACTGATTTACCCATCGATCACGACCCCTTTCGTTCCTGTCTGAAGCTCTACTTCCAGTTCGTCTACAAGCATTTGTCTAATTTTTTCGACAAGCGATTGCTGATCCTGTCCATTATGGAAATGCTGATCACCATTGAACTGGATGGTGATTTGTTTATTGCCTGACGTTGTTGCAGTCCCAGCTGGCTGTGCTGAGGTGACTTGCTGCATCTGTGATTCTGGTAAAGGAGCAGATGCATTTGATGGATCATAGACTTGCATCCCAAGTGCCTTTGCTGCCTGCGTCAATAAATATCTCCCGCGAATGCCTCTTTCTTCTGGAATAATCCATTCGCGTTTGTTTCCTTCACCGACTCTAGCTACCTGCTCCTGAGTAATCAGACCGCCATTGGCGTAGCCTTTATAAGGACCGCCTCTTCTCATACTCCGTAATCCCGGTGTATTGAAGACTGTTCCATATCTGCCCTTAATGTAGTTAATGGCTGCTACGGCATTATGAATTGGGTTCCAAATATCATTCATGCCCTTGCCTTTATTGGAATGGAAGGTCGGCCCAATGGTTTGCATTAACCCTTTAGAAGGCGTTCCCTTCTTGGCGTTGGAATCCCACAAGTTGATGGCTTTCGGGTTACCATTTGATTCGTGCTGAGCAATTGTCATAAGACCTGGAAGCCAACTCATCGATGTGCCAGTCGCCATCAGAGCTGCCATGAGCCATTGCTGAACACTAAGACCTGAAGCACCCATACCGCTGAACGCTCCGATTAATGAACCCGCTTGATTTTCAGCAAACTTTTTCACATCAACTGAATCGAGCCCTTTGACGACACCAATCGATGCGAATTTCCCTAAATTCATCATGACACGTGAAGGAGAATGAATGTCTAGTTCTTCTCTAAACGCCTGTTCCACTTTCTTCGCCATTTCTTTGGCAGCTTGTGTGACTTCACTTGCTTTTGAACGCATGCCGCTATTGAAGGCGTCGATCATTCCTGAACCCCATCCTGGTGATTCTTGTTTGGCTTGCAGGAATGGTTGTTTGACGTGTTGGTCTACGTATTGGTTTGTGCCAATTGATGTGGCATTTTGACCTGATGCAAAGCCACTAACAGTTCCAGAACCCCAAGTTGGTGATGCTGTCATCACTTGTTGGTATGGTGCTTTTACACGACTTTGCAAAAAGCTGTCAGTTCCTGTTGGTGTCATTTGCTGGCCAGTAGCAAATGCCGATACCGTTTGTTGTCCGTACTTTCCTGAATCTGATGTCATTTGATTAAATGGCTGCTGAATGTTTTTTTGCTTCCATTGATCAAGTGAAACCACCTTTTGATTCAGCCCTTGTTCAAAATCTTGATTAAATTGCTCGCCTATGCTGGCAGATTGGATGTTTCCATTCATTGAAACCGTTCCACCAATCGAACCGGCAGAAGTATTTGGAGCTGCTGGAGCATTAGGCGTTATTGGAGCTGAAGAGCTAGAAACTGGACTTGCTGCTCCGCTGTTGCTTGGCACAACAGACATTCCAAGATGAGAAGCAGCCTGTGCAAGCAGCATCTTCCCGCGTCCCCGGTTATTTTGAGTTGGAATGACAAATTCGTTACCTGCTTCACCAATCCATGATAAGGTAGGTTGGGTGATATAGCCGCCTGTGGCTTTTTTATCAGGATCTCCAAATAAATGTTTTACTACAAAATTAATGCCATCGCCCGCTTTGTCAAAAATCTTTTTAACCCAGTTAAATGCTTTAGAAAAACCATCACTTATGGCACCAGCCACTTTTACGATCGGTGTCTGAATATTATCTTTAAACCATTTGGATAATCCATTCCATATATCTGTCACCACTTTATACGCTTCTTCAAACTTCTTACCAATGCTATCTTTGATGGTTCCAACCGTTTCTACAAGCGGATTCCATACATTGTTCATAAACCAAGAGGATACTGTTCCAAAAATTGATTGAATGGTTTTCCACGCATTTGATAATGCTGTCCAAATCCCAGTAGCGACTGTAACAACTGTGCTGCTTAGCGGTGTCCACACATTCTCAATAAACCAGCCTGCTACTGCACTGAATGTTTCTTGTATCCACGTCCAGGCATTGACTAGACTTGTCCAGATCGTGGTTGCTACTGTAACGACTGTGTCGCTTAGCGGTGTCCAGACGTTTTCGATAAACCAGCCCGCAACTGCACTGAATGTTTCTTGTATCCATGTCCAGGCATTGACTAGACTTGTCCAAATCGTGGTTGCTACTGTAACGACTGTACCACTTAGTGGTGTCCAGACGTTTTCGATAAACCAGCCTGCTACTGCACTGAATGTTTCTTGTATCCATGTCCAAGCATTGACTAGACTTGTCCAGATCGTGGTTGCTACCGTGCCAACCGTGCTGCTTAATGGTGTCCACACATTTTGGATAAACCAGTCTGCGACTGTAGACCACACTTCAACAATTTGATCTTTGATTTCAATGGCTTTTTGGCCAATCTTCTCAAATCCGCCGCCATCAAACCATTTTCCAATTGTTTCACCGATAGATTCTCCGCCCATACTGCCAGCGATGCCGCCTACTAGGCCGCCGATGGCTGTGCCTACTCCTGGTACTACACTTCCAATAGCTGCACCTGCTGCTGCACCTGCCATCCCTCCGGCGATGCCGCCTCCAGTCGCACCGATCTTTTCACCAGCATTCTCTTTTTTCATACCGATTAGATTTGTTGCACTAAGTACACTGCCTAGAATAGGTACTTTCTTTAATAATTTGCCGCTCCCTTTACCGATATTTTTCAACGCATCCCCTAATTTACTTGGAGGTCTTCTATTCATTTCGGTTCTTGTTGTGGCATTTGGATTTCTAGGTTGTCTTGGTGATTGACCATTTCTATTTTTGGTTTTAGTAGATCCTCCCCTGCTTAAACCTCTTGCACAACAGGGACAACAACTATTGCGAAACAAACCTTTACCACCTCGCGGCTGAGGTTTATTGTTGGGAGCTGCATTTGTTGGTGCTGTTGTTGGCGCCGTTGTTGGCGCTGTTGTTGGCGCTGTTGTTGGCGCCGGAGTGGTACTGTTATTTTCACTTGATTGATCACTTGCACCTAAGAGTCTATCTAATCCAGTTTTCACCAATTCATCTAGTTTTTTTTCAGGATTAAATTTAATCTTCTCTTTTATTCTTCCGATTACATCTTGCTTATACTCTTCCATTTTATTTTCAACCCAAGGAAGTGCCTTTTCGTCCCAAAACTTTCTAGGACTTAATTTTTCTTTCACCTTGTCTGCAACATCACCTGCATATTTTTCAATTTCACTTAATCCTTTATTAGCAAGGCTCTGGAGCCAACCCTGTTTAGGTTCATCCGTTTTAACCGACGGACTAACAGCCTCAGGTTCTTTTTTTATGTTTTGTTCTTTCACAACTGACTCTGCCTGATCTCGTTTTTTCAACTTACTCTTTGCATTGTCTTGAACAGACACTCTGATCTCATGTTTAGCCATTGTCAAGCTTTTGAGTGTCTTTTTGATTCGTTGAATGGCAGCGGTGGCTTGGTCAACCATGTTTAATCTCATATAGTACGTTCTGTTCATGAGCTGAAGGATTGATTTTTTGATTGATGACATTTTTCCTGACAACTGATCATTCAGTTTGAACGTCAGCAGGATTGGACTTGCTTGTGATTGTTTCAAGCGATCTATACTGGATTTAATGACATCTAGTCCTTTTGCTTGAATGGTTATGACCATCTGTTTCGGTATCATGTTCAGCTGGTTTGTTAATGATTTGAGATCACGATAGATTCCTTGATCTAGCTTCATGGATAATACAGATAACCTTCTAATCGATAAATTGAGGTTCCTTAGCTTCTTTTCATCCATTTCCAGGCTTATTTTCACCGGTTTTCTAAATGGTTTGAGCTGCTTCTCAAACGTTTGAAATCGTTTTTGAATGCGCAACAGCTTCTTTGATACTTTGTCTTCTAATTCAAATCGTGCAGTGAGCTTCGCCAGTTTATTTCCCTCCTTTCTTTGCTTCTTTTTCTAGCATGTCGAGTTTGTAGCTGATGAGTCCGAATAAGAATGCCTTAAATTGTCTTGGTGCTTCGTATAAATCGAGGAGTTCTGATGGAGAATAGTGAAGCTCATGCATGGCGTAATATAAAAACACCGCTTCCTTATCCCCATCTTTTATTAGTTTTTTGCTGCGTCTTCTAAATCTTCAATTTCGTCTTCAAATCCATTGATTTCAATCGCTTTGTTTAACCAGTTTGCGTATTCACCGCCGACAGATAAAACACGTTTTGCAACTTCAACTGGATCTTGTGTGCTGTAGGCTTCTCTTAATTCCTTTGAGCGGAAATCTGGATAAATCGTCGATTCAATGGCAATTCGTGCGTAGAAGCGCTGGCTGTCTAAGTCTTTCACACGGCCTCTTCCTTTGACATTTTTGAACGTGGTGTTTTCTTTTTCCAGTTCATCAATACGTTCCGTGGTAATCGCTTTGAAGACAAAAGGAATGACATTCCCTTTTTTATCAACAAAACGCTTAGAAATTGGCACTTTAACCTCTTCCGCTTCTACTGTTTGTCCTGGCATAAAAAATGAAAGATCAAATGTTTGTTTTTCGCTCATGTTTAAAAACTCCCTTTTGTTTGTTTTTTTGAATACAAAAAAGCACATCCATTTTTTGAATGTGCTTTCCAATCTTTTCATGTATAATATAACTCGTACAATTGAACGGCTTGCTCAAGGGTGTCTGGCTCATCCCCGATAGGAAGGGGGTGATGCTCATGTCAACGTTCCAAGCGATTTCCCTAATGCTTTTATTCGGGATGTTTATCCTTGCTTTGTTGACGTATATAAACAAAAAATAGACTCCCCTTGAGCTTTGGTAGGTGAAAGGGAAAGTCTATCCTTAAAACTATCTAATTGATAAGCCAGCCCCTTGAAGGGCCTCATTGTACATTGCCGGGATGTTAGCGCATCCTGGCTTCTTTTTATTGTATGCAAATCGCTTTGCATGTAAACATAATTTTGCGTGTTATTGAATGCAATGTGCATTACAAATGCATTCATTTTTCATTACATTTGCATTATAGCATATTTGGTTTTTATTTAGCTAATTAATTAGCTAATTTCCTCCACATTTCTTAGAAAGAATTCTTCAGCTTTTCAGGCAGATCAAAGTCTTCAAATGTAAATGGAACTTCTTCTTCAAGTGCCTCTGAATCGACATCTAGTCCAGCAATTTTAGCTGAATCAAAGTTGACATCGAATAATGTCACACGCTCTGTGCCTCGGCCTGATGATTTATCATCAATTACCGCTTGAAGAGTGAAATAAGGATCTTCCCCTTTTTTCACATAGTTGAGCATGAGTTGAACGAAACGTGACGTAACTTTATAGAATGTTGCTGTTCCTGTTCCGTTTGCCCCAGTTGTTTTATGGCCAGTCATTCGGCGGCCCATTACGTTCACTTCTGATTTATTTTTCTCCACGTTTGCTTCAAACGTTTTGATAAAGGCAAGCTCCTCACCTTCTAAGAAAAGACGACCTTCTTTACCTGAGATTGTATTTTGCGCTTTAAAAGCCATCTTACTTCACCTCCACATTGAAATAGAATTTTTCTGCTGCGTCTACTGGCTGTACTGCTAAATCGATGATAAATCCATCACGATCTTCATTGAGGCCAATGACGATATCTGTTTCTGAGTTAAAGCCTGTAATACCGCTGCCATCTTGAAGTTGTGTGAGATACTGTGTAATCAGTGTTTTCACAAGCTGCACTCCATCATCAGATGCTGGAATGTCATTGCCATTGGCTTTGCGTAATTTAATCAAATTTTTCAGTTCAAATGTTAAATCATTGTTGATTGCATCTAGCACACGGATGATTTTGTTTTTTGCCATTTGCTGGTTCTTTTCAACCGTGAAGCTTGTCAAAGAGTTAATATCTTTTTCAACGCTCACCGTGCGGTCTCTTGCATCGAAAGTGAAAAGAAACTCTCCTTGTGATAAACGGTATTCTACTTGATCATTATCAAGACGCTCTAATGTATCGACTGCGCCTTCGTATTCAACAAAGGTCAGTGACTGATTAAAAGTCGCTCCTGCACTTGCTCCTGCGACCCAAGCTGTTGTTTGAGCAGGCGCGAGTTCTGTTCCGTCTTCTAAAACAACACCGCTTGTGACATTGATGATACCTTCTTGATCAGCTGCATAGTTAGCCACAACGCCTTGCACCTTACGTCCTTGCTTATTACGTAAACGCTCAATAAATGACGCGAATGTTGCTTTTAATTGCTCACTATTATCGACTGGGAGTGCAATAACATCAAAGTATTCCGTTTCAGCTGCTTCTAGGAAAGCTGTATAATCTGCGACACTTGCCACACCGTTTTTCCCGCCGCTTAAAGCCGCTCCAGCAGTAATGACCGCTTCGCCTTCACCAGAAAATTGAACGTATTTGTTTTTCACAAGATCTTTGACATCTGTGACCACCTGCTTATCGACAATATCTGTTCCAAGATAGGTGATAACGTCACGTTTTGTGCTGTCGAGTACATTTTCTGCCACTTGAATGGTAATCTCATTTCCTTTTTGACCACCATAATTGGCTGTGACCACAAAGTTTTCTGCGATTTCCGCTTTGGCTGGCTCTCCTTCGTTTAGGCGGTAAAGCAAGACCGTTTGCGCTTTTTTCTTCGCTTCACGGAAAAGAAGAAGTGACTTATCATCAATGTTGAGCCCGACCTTTTTATTTAAGTCTTCCATATCGGAAACGGAAATAAAGGTTTTTGGTTCTCCCCAGCTCATGACAAGAGGAAGTGCAACTGTTCCTCGCTCGCCTAAAGTAATTCGCTGCTCTGCTGTTGTTTTAAAATTAAAGTAAATGCCAGGACGCTTTTTCTCTGTACCTGGTGTAAAAGTGCCTCCGTTCATCCTTTAAACCTCCTTGGACAAAAAAGCATCGATGTGCTTCTTTGCTTCTGTTTTTGTAATTGGTTGATGTTTGATATAAAAAAGAGCACCTTCAAGGATTTCTGGTTTTACCCCAAAAAGATCCTTACTGTACTCTTTTAAGGCTTCAAATGAAAAGCCAAATTCTTTTTCTTCGCCCGCTGTTTGATCGAGCTGTGTTTTTTTAGTCTTGCTCACGTTTGATCACCCCATCTGAAAAATTGATATCTTCTAGGCTTGGCTGTTTATCTCGGTTGTACCAATAGCTGCTATCCCACGTCAGGACAATCGCTGCTACACCTTGATCTATGATTCTAGTTTCCACTCTTTTTATGCGGACATAATCATCAAGCACCTCTCCATCTTCACTGATCATCTGAATGATTTGACGATCAGCAAGCAATGCATCGACGACTGTTTCCGCCGCATCATGCGCTTTTTCTGTATTCATATGAAACACTTTCACTTGCAGCGAATAAGATTTCATAAAAGTAGACACTGTATCTGGACCACTAATGACAGTCACTGGCGGCACATAAACAGATGGCACTTGAAAACGCTCTGGCAGAAGACGATCATACATTTTCACTGGATAGCGTGTGTATATATAATGCATGATTGCCCCGACTTCTTGATTCATTCCATCACCTCCCAAAATGTCGATCGATCCAGCTTTGAAGCTTTCGATCCAGCGAGTGTTCAAACATTTGTTCATACAGCATGACGGCATGATCCCAGTACCCATTTCCTTCAACCCATTGAGATGAAAGCATCATGCCAGTACTGGCATTCGGATCATATTCAAAGCGGTTGCCGGCCCATCTGCCAGGCACCCATCTTCGTTCTCCATTTGAAGAAACGGCATGTCCATCATTCACGTAAGAGGCATAATCAAGCTGTGTCCCTACTTCTAGCGTGAGCCCGCCTCGGGAAGTAAGAAAGTAATTCTCCTTGTCACCTTTTTGAAAGGAATTGAGGAGGCGGCCTGTATCAACAGCCTTTTCTTTGATGATTTCATCTTGAATGATGTCTAAAAACTGTAAGCCCATTACCTGTAACCACTCTTGATATTGCGCCGTTAAGCCGCCACTATTTGCCTGTTGGAGCTGGGATAGCAGCCGGTCAAGTCCATCAATTTTCATAGGTTTTCCTTTCTGACGGCCATCACTTCCATGTGATGATTTTTCACTCTTTTTGGCTGCTGCAATTTGAGTGAGATGCCGTTCCACACCATTTTGTCATGCAAGCGAATGTCGCTTGCTAAAGGGAAATGGACGAGATAGGACTGATAGATGACTGTATTCGGTTCTTCTTGCACGAGTGACTGGCTTTTTTCTACAACATAGCAAGCCACATCTCTCATACTTGGTGTATCAGGATAAGTGAGATCCGTCTGCAGATCTCCTGCTGGTATACCAAATTTGCCGCGGATTGCCTCTTCATTCTCTAAGTGAAAAAGATCACAGCGATCCGTTAATAGAGAATCATAACTCATAATGATCTCACCTTTAAATTGGCGCTGCCGCCAGTTAGTGAAGGTTCAATATAATCAACAAGAAGGGCATACACATAAGGTCTGCCTTTCACTTTGTCCGCTGCCTTTGCATATGAATAATCACCCATTTTTTCTGAAGTCAAGCCTTTTATCATGGATTCATCATCATTCAGCATGGCAAAATACTGGGCCATTTTTAATAAGGCGATCCTTGCTTTTTCAGGAATGGGCTGATATTTTTCATGTGTAAAATCGTGCCCGACAATTTGAAATACCGCTGCTTCTGCTTCAATAATATCTGCCGCTAGTCGCTCTACAGAACGATTTTTCACGCGATCAAATACAGAATAGGCTTGTAGTTCCTCAGCAGAAATGATCATAGCCTGCTGTCACCTACTCTTTCACTTTCATTACTTTGGCTACAGCATCCTCTTCCTCAAATTTGCTGTCGAGCTTCGCTGTCAGAACAATGATAAACTTACGGCTGCGAATATCTTTTTCTACTTCAATACGAATATTGCGAGAAAACCCTACGATAATGTTTTTCGGATGTGTCAGTAAAATATCTGATACGTCTGTTCCTTCTTCATCATATGGCTGCATATTGGCAAGACCTTTGACCGGAACACCGAATGCAGAAGAAAGTCCGCCTTGAATCGCCGCATCTCCGAGACCTGTCTGACGGTTTGCTACTTGGTCTTTCCACTCGACCTCTAAACTTGGGGATGTATAAAAACGGAAATCCTGAGGTACACGTAAATATTTTGACGGCATCGCTTTATAGGCTTGTTTGAACATTTGACGGCTAATTTCCACTCCATTCGCATCGACAATATGAGAAACTGCCTGTTTTCGTACGCCATCCATTTGAGCTAAAAATGGATCTTGTGATGTTGTATCACCGTTGACGATCAGTTCTTCAATATCGACTGCCGCTCGTTCCGCCAGCATTTGCATAATGGTCTGCTGAATCCCGTCTTTTTCAATGTTGTTTTCAATGCTGTCGTACGTCATATGGATCTCAGCAATGACTTCTTTTGCATTGAGCTGGACAGTGCTTGTCGCAGGGACAACACGGTCTTTTGCATCAAGCGCTTTGCCTTCTTCTGCTGGGCGTAAAATGCGCTGACCGAAGCCGATTTTTTCGATTTTTTGTGAATCACTTTCCATTGGAATGATACGTGCATCATTTAAAACGGTTGGTGTATTTTGCATCATTCTAATGAATGTGTTGGATTGGGCTGCGTTCATGAGACCGCCTGTTTTTAAGCTGGCAAGTGTCATTTCAGCCTTGCGAATCAACTCTTGATTTCTCACACTTTTTCCTCCTTATTTAGGCTTATAGTAAGCCATCCCATATGGGCTTTGTCATATCATTTTGTGTATCGTGATTTGTTTGTTTAGAAATGCCCCGCGCTTTTTCAAGCATGTGTATCCGCTCTGAAATAGGCAGTAGCTGTTGCTGAAGCACTTCCTGAATCGCTGCTTTTTCTCTGCCTGCTGATTTCTCTAAGGAAGAGAGCTGATGACGAATTGGCGCAACCACTTGCTCCAGCACTTTTTGCACAGGTTCTTCTTCACCTGTTTGATCTGTCCCTTGTTTATCCGCTTGTAAAACGTTGTCGATGGCCATTTTTGCTTTTTCTAGTTCGCGTACTTGATCAGTCGTTAATCCGGCATCTTGCTTTTGAACGGATGCTGGTCTTTCACCAATCGTTTGGAGGACATCATTTGTTTTCAACACATCCTGCACGATTGGAATCAATTGTTCAAGTGCCGCTCTTACGCTAGACTCATCACCATCACTTGACTGCAACGTTTCCAGCAGATGATCTAAAACGCTCCAAAATTGTTGTGGCATATTTGCACCTTCCTCTTTCAAAAAGAAATTTTTCAGCAAAGAAAAAAGCCCTCTCTCGTTCGTTTCTTGAGATAGGAGCTGATCGTGTTCCTCTATTGCGATGATGTCTGCTGTTCCAGCCATTGAGTAGCCTGTAATATGGCCTTGCTGAATTTGGTCCCAAATATCTTGTGATGCCTTTGTCACAAGTACCCAAGATCCTTTTTGAATCAGCTCCCCGCCTACTTCAAAATCCGCTGGGGCAATGTATGATTCGACGACTTCGCCAACACCGTCTTGAAAATCATGCTGTTTATCAATGTGACGGGCATCTTTCATAAAACCGTGTGCTGCTCTTTCAATTTCTTTGGCCGACATAAAGTCTTGATGTGCATCAGGTGTATTCGGTTCATACACGACGCCATATACGAGGCGATGCGCATCATCTGCCTTCGTCAGGACACTGACTTCTTTTTGAAAGTCAGGCTGCTTTTTCTTTGCTTTCATCAAGAAAAATTTCTTTTGATTGGCGGCCTTGTCCACATAGGAAACATGTGTAATTTTTGCGTTTTTTAATTCCCTTGGCATATGTTCACCCCCTTTCAAAAAAGCTCACGTCCTTCTATTTCTCCATCTGGTTTGACTCGGATGGAGACAGCCCATCAGCTGTTTTTATGCGGCTTTCTAAAGGTCGGTGGTAGAATTCTTCCGGCCATTCCTCTAACGTCTTACCAAGAATACGCCCCGCAAGATCTCGCAAATCATTTGGCGATACTGCCCCAGCCTGAATAAATGGTGTCAGAACCTTCGCTATCTCTAATGGATCTCTAAAGTCAGGACCATTTAATAGAAAGCGGACATGCCATATATCTAAATCTGGGAGAAAAAGAGTATTGAGTTTCCCTGTAATAAGATGCCGCTCTGGCTGAAACACTTGCTCCTCCGTTGTTTTTCGCGCAGTATCTGCCGTGGCCTTGTTATAATCTTGTGACTCTCCTGTGTAAATAGGCGGCAGACGAAAAGCGGAGCGGATTTTGTTTCTCGTCTTTTCATCGTATTCTAAAAAGAGCGCATCTTCTTGCAGGATTTCCGCCAAGGATTTAAAGTTCACTTTGACATTTGATACATCTTCTTCACCTGTTAATCCTTTTTCTGTCGGAAGCCCTTCTACTTCAAGCAATAAAAACTTATGCGCATGATCAGACCCTTCAATATCATCCATATAATCTTGTAGCTGCTGATAAGAAGTCTCTGACAGCATGCCGTTTTCAACAATGATGGCACCAGGTACATGCCTTCCTTGCTTAAAATAAAGATAATTCAGCTCTTCTGCTTTTCGTGCGCCATACATATTGACGATGTTGCCAATCCAGCGGGGAATCCCATACGTCCCACTGCCAATTTTAAAATGAATGACTTCTGTTGCTTGAAGTGGTTCTGGTGTAGCATCATCGTACTTGCCTGTTTCATAATTTAATATGCGCGGGTCACCATACTCCTTGAAAAAGACTTTCTTCTCATTGATGACCTGCACATATTTTCGGAATCGTTTCTTGCGATTCATCGTCTTTAATTCGCCGTTTTCTGTGTAGCGGAATTCGACGTCGACTGGCTCACTCAGCTTGCAAATGCGAATATGGAGTGCATCCAAATACTCGATTCCTGCCGGCTTTCCTTGTCCATCCCGCAGCACCTCTAAAAAGCCATTTCCTGTTTTCTCCCGGTCTTCTAGGACATAACCAAGAATCACGTCAGCAGACTCATCATAGTTCATGTATTTCGTAAACTCTTCGAGTCTTGTCCATTCCTTCTCGGCTGTCTTCTTTTTGACTGGTTTCACATCTTCCGCATTAAAATCAAAGGCGTATTCCACCCCAAAGCCAAAGCCTAAAATGTTTGTTCGATACGCATCTATACATTGCTGAAGAATCGTTGAGTATTCTGCCATGCTTTTTAATTCATTGATATGGTAGGGCGGCGGGACAATGTCATCTTTTTCGTATGAAAATTCATCCTCATACATTTGTTTTGTATGATCAGACATGTTGGCCTTCATAATCGTTGCTTTTAATTGTTTCATTGTATGGACCTCCTCTCCCGGTTTGGACGGACACGCTCTGAAGCAGTCTGTTTCAAATCGGTCACCTCATAATCATCTAGCGCATACCAAATGGCGGATAATGTGTGTGGGTCGATTTGAAATTCATCTTCCTCTAAGCGGCCGTTCTTATCTGCCTTATAGGTTAGTGATTGAAGTTCATAGATGGTATAAGGGCAAGCATCAGAACAAATGATTTTCTTAAATCGTTTAATTTTCTTTGTATATTGCAAACGTGACCCTTGGAACTTATGCGCAGCGACCATTTGAAATCCGCGCTGCCGAAAATAGTGAATCGTTTTAGGCTCTGCTGCGTCTGCCTTAATGAGTTCCTTTGATTCAACAAATTCTTTCAAATCAACAGCTGTTTCATCATCTGTTTTCCCGCGGTCGTAATATTCCCAATAAATATATAAGTACTTTTTTTCATGATCGACAGCTAACCGAATGAGCGCATTGTAGGATTCGACAAATCCAAAATCCATTCCCGCTCGTTTCAGCGGTCTTTCAATCTGCCCGATCGCATCTAATACGTCAGCATGCTGTCTGACCTCAAATTGCGGAAACACTTTTGTGCCATTGATACCGAAGTATCCTTTCCTTGCAATTCGATAAAGGTCTGGATCGTATTCTTTCAGCTCATCCAGCTGCTTGACATAGCTTCTAGGAAGAAATAGATTGTCTTCTGCTGTTGAGTGGTGATAGTACGTATCTTTTATCACGATGGTTCGCTGTTTGTATAAGGTTTCGTCATCAAGGACAAATCGTTTCAGCTGTTCATCTCGAAAGAAATGTCTGTACGTCCAATTATCCTGACCAACGGGATTCGTCGATAACATCATATAAAGAGGTAAAACCGGATGTCTCAGCCTTCCAAGCAGTTCTTTAAATCCTTCATAAGAAACCTCGGAACACTCCTCAATCCAAATAATTGAGATGTTGTTGATCGACTTCAATTTCTCAGGCTTGTCCAGTCCTTTAAATAAAATGCTGCTCCCATTGCGAAAAGTGAGAGCAAGCGGTGAACTGCGGCACTTTACTAGATGATCGATGCCAAGATCGCTGACGATTTCTTGTAAAAGAGAGTAGGTCGACTCCCGGTGCGTATCATACACTTCTCGAATGACAAGTGCTGTTCGTTTTTCCTCAAGCAGTTTTAAAATCAGCTTTAAAGCAATGTGATAGCTTTTGGAGGAGCCATAACCGCCTACTAAAAACTGAAACTTTTGATTCCAATCGAACAAAAAGTGTTCAAAGTGAGGATTGACTTCTTTTTCAATCAACGGCGTCATGAATCGTCCTCTTTTCTTTTGATCATGATATGAAGATCTTCTTCTTTTTCCTCACGAACTGCTTTTTTTGTTTTTTCGATTGTCAGCTCAATTTGCTTCAGCCTTAATCTTCGTTCATCTTTTGCGTGAGCGAGCTCTTCAAACTGTTTAATCAGCCGTCTTAGTTCTCCCATTGCACGAGATTGGGCATTTAAAAAAGTAGCATGCCGATCCCATGAAAATTGAAACGAAAATTCCTCTGCCGTGATCTCTGGCTCTGGATGAATGCCTTCGCCTGTTTCTTCCTCTAATGAAGAAGGCAAGTACGTCGCCTTTTTCAGTTCTTTGATCATGTCATCTTGATCTGCTACATGCATGATGCGCTGCGCTCGAATAATGGCTGCGTATTGAATTTGAATTTGATCCCAGATGATATCAAGAGATGTGCGCCCATCCATTTTTTCCATGATTTCAATCGTTTCATCTGAAAGAAATTGATGAAAGATCGAGTGCGCCTGCTTTGACGGTGTTTTTTGTCTTTGCCAGCCGTATCGTCTTTTCCATGATTTAACGCTATGGATGGAGACGTTGTAATGATCGGCTAGTTGCTGGTACGTCATCCCTTTCATATAATCCTGCTTAGCCTCTATCCGTTTATCTTTCATTTACATTCACCTGCCGCCTCCTTTTAGTTCGAATGATTCCCTGAAGAGAAATCATTTGTGCCGGGCTAGCAAACATTCGTTTGGTCTTTCTAACTATAGGTGGCAACTGTAAGACAAGCTTTTGAAGATTGATGTGATGAAAGAAAAAACGCCTATTCAGCAGCTCTGAATAGGCGTTCTTGTACTTTTTTGGACATTTTGGTCCGAGCTCTTTCCATATGTTTTTGGACTGTTCCTTTTTTTACATCTAGCATGATCGCAATCTCGCTAAATGACAGACCCTGCGTTGTGTGCATAAAAAACACGTCTTTCTCTCGATCTGTTAAAACAGACAAAGCTTCATCGATTCGCTTTTTATCCCGCTCACTTACCTCTCTTTCTTTCTCTTGAATGAGGGTGTATTCATGTGATAAAGCCTCTAATACCTCTTGATTAGCAAGAATGGTGCGCTGATACACAGACCGTCTATCTAATCCTCTGCGTGCGCCTGGCTCTCTACCGATTTGAAGCCATTCCACCACGTATTCTAAATCACTGACCATACTGGCGATCATTTTTTGATCATGTTTGTCCTGATCTGACATCTGTTTCTCTTCTTTGTCTTTCAATTGTTCATATCGTTTTCTGGCATCTTTTAAACTTCTTTTATATTCAATCAGTAAATCTTGCATCTATGCTCTCTCCCTTTTTTAAGAAAATAAAAAACGGACACCAATCAGCCCCTTTCTATAGGGTCTTGATCGGTGTCCGCAGGCTTTCCGTCTTGGACTTATTCAGTTGTTCTTGTTCATCAGACTAGCTGATTTTAAAACCAATCTCATGATCGACTCTTGCAAAATGCCCTTTTGCTGTTTGAATAATCGTTTTTCCATGCTCAGGTACATCCATCATATAAGCCGTTCCTACGTTTCCATCTAACACAATGACTTGAATCTTTCCTTTTTCCATTTCACCGACAAATGTCTGGTTTTCTTGAATCATGAGTTGTTTTGGCTCGTTCATATGCTTGTCTCCTTATTTGGTGGTGAGGATCTCATATCATCACCCATCGTATTTAAAATGATTTCCATTCGAGGACGCATGCTATAAAACTGTGAAACTCTTAATTCTACAATCTGTAAAGAGGCGTCATCGGTAACGGCATGAAGTGCTTCTTGTATATACTGCAAATTTGGTTGAAGAATGCTGATGTGTACCGGGCGTATCAAGCCTTTTTCAGCAGATGTACGCGTGTCTTGGCTGTTCGCTAGATCAATGGGCATATTGTAAAATGAGCGAATGTCGAGTGATAATGCGCCTTTTATTTTGCTTGTGCATTGCGCTTTAGCGGCTGTTTGAATTCTGTTTATCAATGTCTCTTTTGTGCATAAATGTTCTTTTTCAATGATAAAATGAAGGACCATGCTACGATCTCCCGTCATCCTTCGCCCACTGCCGAATGTCTTGTTCGTTTTGACCCGCATTGAGCAAACATTTCAGGAATGTCATGATTTGCTTCAATCGATTCATGTCGCATTCATCCTTTCCTTCTTCTTGTCATCAACGGCTTTTTCTGCCATGAGGGTCATGTATGTGCGTTTTTCTTCTGCCGTGGGGAAAGCAAAAATAGGCTCTTTTTGATGAAAAGTGATCCAGCCGCCAGCTTGTACTAGGCAATGCTGTGCTTCTTTTCGGGCATCAAATGTCATCTGATGTCTCATCATCATCAAATCCTTTCTCACGGTCCTCGTCCTCTAATCGATAACCATTTCGGGACATTTCATATGGCCAGTAACGTTTTGGATAGCCGAAATCATTCATTTGTGTCACCATCGGATGTTCGATATTCATTCTGTTTGTCTCCCCTTTTTAAGAACGGTCTTCCTCAAGACTATTACTCTTTTTGTGTAACTTTTGACCAAAAAAAAGCTCTTGAACACCGATATTTAGCAAATCTGCAATATGCTTGGCTATTTCTAAGCTGGGCTTTGTTCGGCCCATTTCTATATTTGCATAGCCACTCGTGTACTTATATCCAAGTTTTTTCGCCATATACGTTTGTGTTTTTCCTTGTAATATTCGTTCTTCTCGTAAATTTTCAAGTTTCATGTTTCCACCTCTTACTCATTATGTGTAAGTTATATTCATTATGATAATATACACAAAACGGGTAAGTCAATCATATTTTTATTCTTTTTGTGTATTTATTTATCTTTTCCGTGTAATTCATGATAAAATTTACACATAATATGAAAAAAGGTGTTTCCGATGGATAATTTGACTGGAAAGATTCTAACTGAATTAAGAGAGAAACATGGATGGAGTAAGTCTACCGTTGCCAAAAAACTCGGGTTAAAGGCGATGTCGACCTATGCTAACTGGGAGTATGGATTGAGAAAGCCAGATGGTGAAATGATTGTGAAAATCGCCGAGTTATACGGGGTCTCAACAGATTATCTTCTCACAGGTAAAGACAAAAACGCCTCTGATGACGATCTTACAGATGATCCTGATTTGCAAATTGCGTTTAAAGCTGCCTCCGATTTTTCTGAAGAAGCACGAAGACAAACCATCGACTTTATTAACTACATTAGAGAGAAAGAGAAACAAAAAGGCCGTCAGCCAAAACAGACAGACGACAAATAAAAGATCTCTTTTCATAAAGCATCACATAGCTGGGTAGATACCCAGCTTTTTTTATGTCTCTTTTTCCCCCTAAAAAAGAATGACATATGAATAAAAAATCATGTGTTTTTTGGGCAAAATCGTCTTCCCCTACATAATATGTGACAATTTTCACCAAAAATACTCATTTTTCCACTTATTTTGATTGACATATAATTCTATTATTATTAATATATGTATATACCAAAAAAAGGAGTGTTACCGATGAAAAAATTAATGAAAGCTTGTACATTGTCTTTAGCTGCTTTAGGTGCTCTTACGTTCTTCCAAACAGAAGGTGCTCATGCAGCTGCACAGCCTAAAGAACCAGTTATAGCAAAAGCTCCTATTATGAATAAAGTGATTACGGTGAACCGCACACTTACTGTAGGTTCTTCAATCGCTGTTTCACTTCCAGCAAGTCAAATTTCTGTCTCAGGCGCAACGTATGCCATTCAATTAGACCAAACTGCTCCAAACTTCACTTGGATCCGTGCTGTACAACGCGGTTCTGTTACAGTGTCTTACTATAATTCACTAGGTGAGCTTGTTATTAACTATATTACTGTTCGTTAAGCGATTTTTTTCATATGAAAAGGCGATGACTATATGTTCATCGCCTTTCTGTGTTTTTACTTAGGATGCTTACCAGTGCTTGCCAATCTCTATCTATTATGTTAACTTTTAATAAAAATAAGTTTACATATTGAGAGGGGCTTATGATGGGAAAAATAACGTCTTTGTCTTGGGAAACGCTCGTGAAGAAAGCCATCAATCATGAACCGATTACTATGGAAGAAGGTCTAAAAATTCTTGGAGCAGACGACGCAGAGTTGCTGCCTATTATGCATGCAGCTTATCAGGTGAGATTTCATTTTTTTCAAAAAAAGGTGAAGTTAAATATGATCTTTAACGCCAAAAGCGGATATTGTCCTGAAAACTGCGGGTATTGTTCACAATCGGTGATTTCAACAGCTCCTGTTGAGAGGTATACAATGCTTGACCAAAAAAACATTGTGGCCGGTGCGCGTGAGGCGTTAAAAAGAAAAGCAGGGACTTATTGTATTGTAGCAAGCGGGAGAGCACCTTCGCACCGTGAATTAGATGAAGTCACCGCAGCAGTAAAGGAAATTACTGAGACGATGCCTTTGAAGGTGTGTGCATGCCTTGGGTTATTAAATGAAGAAAAAGCGAAGCGGCTGAAGGAAGCGGGTGTTCATCGGTATAATCATAATCTCAATACACATCAAGATCATCATGCTCAAATTACAACGACCCATACGTATGATGACCGCGTATCGACCATTGATAAGGTCAAACAGTCAGGGATGTCACCATGTTCAGGGGTTATTATTGGAATGGGCGAAACCAATCAACAAATTGTCGAAATGGCTTTTGCGCTGAGAGCCCTTGATGCGGATTCGATTCCCGTCAACTTTCTCCACGCAATTGAAGGAACGCCTCTTGAACATCAAGAACGCACACATCCGATCAAAGCGTTGAAGGTTTTGGCACTGATGCGATTTATCAACCCGGCTAAGGAAATTCGAGTATCTGGGGGAAGAGAGTTTAATTTGCGAACGCTTCAGCCTCTCGCATTATATGCAGCGAACTCTATTTTCGTAGGCGATTATTTAACGACAAAAGGACAGCAAGTTCAAACCGATCATCACATCATTGAAGATTTAGGTTTTGAAATAGAAGAATGTGCGCTTTAAAAAAGTCTGCCGATGGATCGGCAGACTTTTGACGTTAAGATTAGAATCTTTTATGGAAATCGACAGTACCGCTTCCTTCTTCTCGGTCAAAGCTACCAACAAAAGTCCAGTTAATATAGCCGCCGTCACCATTGTTGACAAACGTACCATCTTCAAATACCCAAATACCAAACGTAATGCCGTCATATTCAACACTATCATAATAAACAACATTGTTCAGTCCGCTAAAGTCATGATCTTGGCTTAAGTTTTGAACAACTACGTTGTAATTTTGACCTGCTTCATAGAATGCACTGTATGCCGCATTTTTTACAAATCCATCACGATTTTGAGATGATTTGACTGCTTGTTCAATTTTATCGGCAATGGCTACTGGATCAATCGAGACACTTCCATCGACACCTGTTGTCGTAGCAGCTTCAGCCTTTTGACCAAAAGTCGTAAGAGATAAAGGGACAGCAACCATTGACGTAGCAATCATAGAGCTAACAAAAAATTTACTTGTTTTCCTCATTATTTCTAACTCCTCCTTTAATTGGTATGTTTATGTACTACCCTTTTCTTTGTCACTTAAACACTAATTTAAGAAAAAACTTCTTTTTCTACCAATTAAGAGGCTGTTTTTACTGTTTAAAAGGGCAAAACAACAAAAAAACTACTCTTTTAAAAGAGTAGTTTCAGACCGTAGACAAACCCCACCTTTACTTCAAGTAAAAGTGGGGTTTTCACTTATTTTGATAAAATTGATCAGTTGCTTTACGCTGGACATGGCTCTTTCCATGTCCAGTTTGCTAATTTCTTAAGATTCATGGCAGCAAAAGTAAGCATCGCCTGCATCGAAACTTTTTTCAATCCTCGAAGTTTCGTCCATCGCATTCCATGCTTTTCTTTTGCATCCGCAAAAACGCGTTCAATCGTTTCTTTCCGTTTTGCATAGATGTTCTTATTCATTTCAGTGAGTCTCAGATGGTCTGCTTCGTCTAGGTAGTCCTGCCAAATATGTCGGTGAATCTGTTTGGTGTGATTTTGACTTTGTGTACAGTTATCTAGAAACGAGCAGGATTTACATACCTCTGAATCGGACGCATATTGCTTATATCCCTCTCTAGTCGTTGTACGATAAGAAAGAATTTGCCCGTTTGGGCAAATGTAACAATCAAAATGTGCGTCATATACGTATTCATTCTTTTTCAAGTAACCAGCTTTTGTTCTCGGGCGGGTGTAAGGCATGACAGGTCTTATCTCTTGATCCATTAAAAACTTGGCGATATATGGTGTTTTATATCCAGCATCTACTGCGACTACATTGGGTTTTCCGACTTTCTTTGTCACCTTTGATACGAGTGAATCTAACATACGACTATCATGAACATTTCCACCAGTGACCAGTGATCCTAAAATAAATCCTTTTGAATCACAAGCCGTATGAAATGAATAAGCAAATAACTTTTCACGTTCATCCTTTACATAGTAGCCACTCTCTGGGTCAGTTGTACTGACCTTGATTTCTTTTTTCTCTTCTTTATTCTGTAGGGGTAACGGCTTTTTTCCATGTTCCTCACGATCAACATTGATCTCCTCATGAAGCTGATTTTGATAACTTCTCGTTTCTACTCGAACAATTTTCTTTTCAAGTTTTTTCTTATTGGCGTTCGCTTTTACATGAGTTGAGTCAATGAAAGCGATAGATGGATCAACGAGACCTTTTTTCATCGCTTCTCTTAAGATTCGATAAAAAATTTGTTCGAATAAATCTGTATCATGAAAGCGTCTCACGTAGTTCTTACCGAAGGTAGAAAAGTGCGGAATTTTCTCCGAAAATCCATATCCAATAAACCAACGATAAGCCACATTAGTTTCAATTTCTTTAATGGTTTGACGCATAGAGCGAATGCCAAATAGGTATTGGATCAAAACCATTTTAATAAGAACAACGGGATCCACACTTGGTCTGCCGTTATCAGAACTATAATGATCTTTGACAAGATCATAAATGAAATCAAAATCGATCGCTTGATCAATTTTCCGTACAAGATGATCTTCAGGCACTAATTCATCTAAGGCCACTACTTCTAATTGATTTCTTCTTTCTTCTTCACGTTTCGATAACATGTTCATCCCCCACAGAAATGTGTTATTGCCCTTATTATACAAAAAAGCGTGTAGACTTTGTCTACACGCTGAAACTACTCTTTTAAAAGAGTAGTTTTTCATCATTACATAAACAGGATAAATAAAATCAGACCTAGGATGATTCGGTAGATCGCAAAAGGCACAAGTTTGATTTTATTAATCAGTTTTAGGAAGAATCGAACAACAAAGAGAGCCACAATAAACGCACTCACAAAGCCCACAATAAAGAATGGAAGCATGTCTGTTGTTAAATATTCGGCATTTTTAACAAGTGTTAAGAGGCTTGCTCCCGCCATAATCGGCATGGCCATAATAAACGTAAAGTCAGCCGCCGCGCGGTGATTCAGACCAAGAATAACACCACCTGCTATTGTAGAACCCGAACGCGAGAAGCCTGGCCATAGTGCTAAACATTGAAATAACCCGATATACAGCGCTTGTCTGTACGTCATATTATCCACAGAGCTTGTTTCTGTTTTACGTTTATTGATCCAATCAGCGACAAGCATCAGCACAGCCCCTAAAATCAAACCGACAGCGACCGTTCTCACATCAAACAAATATTTATCAATATAATCTTCAAATAAGAATCCTAAAATGACGGCTGGGACGAGTCCAACAGCAATTTGAGCAATGGTCAACTTATGTCCGCTGCGTTTTTGTTCTTCTGTGATATTTTTCTTTAAGCCTAACAAGTTCAAAATACGATCTTTAAACACGATCATGACAGCTAAAATAGAACCTAACTGAATCACGACTTTAAATGTGTTTGCAGCCTCTGGCGTAATGATGTCTTTTGATTTTAGCCAAAGATCATCAACAATGATCATATGCCCTGTAGACGAGACAGGTGCATACTCTGTTAATCCTTCGACAATTCCTAAAACCAGTGCCACGAATAAATCCCATAGATTCATGATTTTCTTTCCTTTCAATTCTGATCTTTTGAAGGCAAACATCTATGTCCACATAAAGACAAGCTTTCTTTTTCGAAAGCTCGTCTTTATGATACTATATTTTTTTCTAAAAAAGATTATGACATCAAACCTTTTCTTCTTTATACAAATTGGATCGCATTTTGAACCAATCAAACAGGTGGGTCGTGATCACTTTCAGAACGGCATACGTCGGAATCGCGACAATGATGCCGACTACGCTGAACAATTTACCTGCTGTTAATAGAACAAAGATAATCGTGATCGGATGGATATGAAGGTTTTTCCCCATGACCTGAGGAGAAATGAATTTCCCTTCAATAAGTTGAACCACTGTCCAGACAATGATCAGTTTCAGTAGCATAATAGGTGATGTGACAAGTGCAATCACAATCGCTGGTGTAATGGCAATTGTTGGCCCAAGGTAAGGCACTACACTTGTACATGCCGCAATAATCGCCAGAAGCAGCGCATAGTCAAGTCCAATAATCAGATAACCAATTAAAAGAAGAACACCGATACAGAAGCTGACAATGATCTGTCCAAGAATATAAGAGCTTAAGCGATGGTTCATTTCGTGAAGCACGATATGTGTATGCTCTCTAAACTTATTCGGAATAAATTTCAAGAAATAGTCAGGCAGTTTTTTGCCGTCTTTTAATAGATAAAACAGAATGAACGGAACTGTCACGATCGAGATGATAATTTCAGTAAGCGCCCCTAAGAAAGTGCCGACTCCGGTAAAAGTACTTTCCAAAATCTTCGTTGCTTGACTTGACGCTTTACTCACCAATTCAGAGACGTTAAAATTCATCGTTTTCTGCGCCTGATTAATGAAGTTGCTTCCTGTTAGTTGTCGAATCTGTTCTTCTACTGTATCAACGTATTTTGGCAGATTATGAAACAGACTCATCGTTTGTGCTTGTAAAAAAGGAATAATAGATACAATGGTCACTGTAATAATCCCAATAATGACAATATATAAAAGCAAAATCGAAAAGATCCGTTTGACCTTAAATCTCTCTAATAAATTCACAATTGGATTTAATAAATAATACACAACCCCCGTTAAAATAATCGGTAAGGCAATGGTTTTGATGAGTACAATGAGCGGTGTGAAAATAAAAGATGCTTTCATGAAAACAAGGATATTCAACCCTATTAATAGCAGGATGAGTAAAAAGAGAACAAACTTGTTATCAAGAAAAAATTTTCTAAATCGACTGCTCCACATTTGCATAGAATTCATATCTTTCCTCCAAACACGGGCTATTTTATTAGTAAATTGTACACTACTTGATCATCATTTTGTGATCATTGTTTCAGCTTTTCTTCCAGTTTCGCAATGGACAGGGCCCATCCAATCAAAACCGGTTGTCCGATTAATCTCATCCATAACAAGGCTTGTTCTGTGCTCTCTTGCCCTGGAAATGGAATCCCTTCTCTCGCAGCAAATAGGTTCGCAGGGAAAATGAGCACCAGATAGACAGCGATCATTTTTGCTGCCACAATCCTTACGTTTGGAAGAAGCAGTAATACGGCCAGCAGCCATTCCAAGCATGCGGTGGCATAAATGATGCCATAGGGAAATGGCCATCCAGACATCATGCGGGCAAAGCCGCTTGGCTCTATCACATGAAAAACACCGGCTGCTATAAATAAAAGCGCGAATGCGTATGTACTTCCTATATGTAGGATGCGCTTCATGTTCGTTTCCTCCTCCCTCCTTCTCAAGTATTACCCGAATGAAGGAGGAAACTATCCACTTTTCGTACATTTATATTCTTTATGTAAGACGCATCAGCTAAGGTAAAGGTTTCATCCGCTTTTCAATAAAAAAGAAGATTCTTTCATACAAACGCTTTCAAAGCATGTATAATCAGAGAAAAGCAGAAGGAGGGAATGTGATGATTCGATTTGCTGTCATCGGAACGAATTGGATTACAGATCGATTCTTACAGGCTGGTGAAGGAGTGGCGGATTTTACATGTACGGCCGTCTATTCTCGGTCTGCTGAAAAAGGACAGGCATTTGCAGACAAGTATGGCATTGATACCGTCTTTACTAATTTACAGCAAATGGCGGCAAGTGATGCGTTTGATGCTGTGTATATCGCAAGTCCAAACGCCCTTCACAAAGAGCAAGCGATGCTGATGATGGCGCATCAAAAACATGTATTATGTGAAAAACCATTGGCCTCTCACCGGAAAGAGGTTGAAGAAATGATTGCTGCTGCGAAAAAATATCAGGTGTGCTTAATGGAAGCGATGAAGACCACATTTCTGCCGAATTTTCTTCAAATCAAACAGCATCTTGATCAACTAGGCCCCATTCGGCAAGTGATCGCTCATTACTGTAAATATTCATCAAGATACGATGCCTACCGAAACGGTGAGATTCCAAATGCTTTTAAGCCGGAATTATCCAATGGCTCCTTAATGGACATCGGCGTGTATCTTGTCTTTCCCATCATTTATTTATTCGGGCTGCCACATCAAATCACCGCGAGAGGCTATACACTTTCTTCTGGAGTAGATGGGAGCGGTTCATTACTTTTACAATATGAAGGGCATCAAGCACTGCTTTTTCATTCAAAAATCTCAACATCTCATGTATCTGCTGAAATTCAAGGGGAGGATGCCACAATGGTGATTGATCAATTTCACCGTCCTTCTCGTATCACCATCCATGATCGAAATGGACAGCAAACCGATATTTCTCTCAAAGATGATCAACCTGCTATGTATTATGAAATCGATCACTTCATTCAATGCATCAAGCAAAAAAAGGGACAGTCGCCAGTCAATACATTTGCCTTATCCGTTCAAACCATGTCCGTCATGGACGAGGCGAGAAGACAAATGGGCATTATCTATCCAGCCGACAGACAAATGTAATGAGGCATTGAATGAACAAAGGGCGTTTTACAGCCCTTTGTTTGTTCGTGTGAATCTAGTTTGCCGCTAATACATCGGCAAATGCTTTCACATATGGCGGAAGGTCCGGCGGGCGTCTGCTTGATACAATATGACCATCTGTCACAACGGCTTCATCAAACCATTCCGCTCCAGCATTCGTCATATCATCTTTAATACCAGGTGTACTCGTTACTTTTTTACCTTTCAGGATACCAGCTGAAATGAGCACCCATCCGGCATGACAGATTTGTCCGATCGGTTTGCCCTTTGCATCAAACGTACGAACGATGTCTAATACTTCTGGATATCGGCGCAGTTTATCCGGTGCCCATCCCCCAGGAACGAGAACCGCATCATAATCATCTGCTTGAATGGAATAGAAGTCTGCATCTGATACAGCTGGCACTCCGTACTTCCCGATATATTCATGATCTGCTTTTTCGCCTACGAGATGGACAGTTGCCCCCTCTTCTCTTAATCGCAAAACGGGATACCATAGCTCTAAATCTTCAAAATCATCACTGACTAACGCAATGACCTTCTTATTTGATAAACGCATAACATCTCTCCTTTTCTTCGGATTTCCTCTATTGTACGAGATCATCTCTTAAAAAGAAAAGTGGTTCCCCTTGAGGAGAACCACTTTCCATTATTCACTGATCTTGAATTTTTTAATTAAGTCACGCAATTCTTCCGCCATTTGGGAAAGCGTCGTCGAAGAAGAACTAATCTCTTCCATTGATGCCAGCTGTTCTTCTGCTGATGCCGCGATATCTTGAATACTTGCTGAACTCTCTCTCGATACATCTGCAATTTCATTCACTGCTTTAGAAATTTGCTCAGATCCTTTTGAAAGCTCACGAACTGTCGTATTCATTTCATTGATTCTTGTCGCAATTTCCGCTGTTTGCTGATTGATTTGTGAGAAGCTTTCTTTTGTTTGGTCTGTAATTGATAGGCCATTTTTTACTTCTTCATTCACAGATTTGAACATATTTTGAGACGTTTCTATTTCAGAGACAATTTCTTTGACGAGTTTTTCAATCTCTTTTGCAGAATCTGATGATTGAACCGCCAGCTTACGGACTTCTTCTGCTACAACCGAGAAGCCTCTGCCTGACTCGCCCGCACGTGCTGCTTCAATGGCTGCATTCAGAGCCAGTAAATTCGTTTGATCTGCTATACCGTTAATGACACCTAAAATGTTGGTGATATCTTTTGATTTATGCTCTAATCCGTTGATCACACTTTCAGCTTCTTTCACTGAATGATCAATCGTTTTCATTTGGCCAACTGTCTGTTCAACAAGCTGTCCGCCTGTTTCTGCGACTGTTTTTGATTGAACCGATGATTCTGTAATGACATCAGATGTTTGTGCAACTTCATTTAGCCCTTCGTTCATTTGTTTCAAGTGGGCTGCACTTTGTTCCACCATTTCACTTTGATTTTCGTTTCCGTTCGAGAATGTTTCAATGGATGATGTAATATGTTCGGTTGCTTTTGTCGTTTGACCTGCACTTGCCGTCAATTCTTCCGACGATGACGCCACGTTTTCAACAGATGTCTGTACAGCTTGGATGACGTCTCTGAGTGACTCACTCATTTCATTAAAACTTGTACCGAGCTGACCAATTTCATCCTTTGATTTAACATCAATTTTTTCTGTTAAATCTCCTTCGCTAATCTTCTTAGAAGAGGAGACAAGCATGGAAAGTGGTTTTGTAATAGAACGGATGATAAAGAAGATGAGAATACCGCCAATGATGAGCGCACCAGCTAATATAATAGCCGCCATGTTGAAGACTGGCTGCGCCGCTTCTTCTACTTCATTGACAAACATTGTACCGGCAATTTTCCAACCAGTCGCTTTGTTTGTTGTGAACTCCATTTGCTTTTCTTTTCCTTCAAACATATAACTCATTGAACCTTTGTCTTGTGTATAAAGCTTGTCTACCCAATCACCTGTTAATTTTGTTCCTGCTTTTTTCGTTGGATGTGCCACGTATGTTCGATCTGGGCTGCCGATAAAAGCATGACCTTCTTTACCAATATTGATACTATTAGACTCTTTTACTAGATTCGCAATGTCCAGGTTCATGGCAATAACACCAGAACCATCCTCTAGTTTTTTAGAAATCGTCACAACAAGCGTACCAGTTGATGCGGTTGGATATGGAGCGGAAACAGACAGCTCACCGTTTTTCGCCCAGCCATCTTTGTACCAATCCCGCTCAGTTGCGACATAATCAGCAGGCATTTTTTGATTAGGATATCTTGAGAACACTTTTCCATCACTTGAAGCAACAAAGATGCCTTCTGTGTCATCATTCATGCTCATGAACTGCTCAAAGCGTCCTTGAATATCAGTCGTTCCTTTTTGCCCCAGCTTTTTCTCCGTAATCCATTTGCTAAAGAAATCGGCTGCGTCTGTTTTTACTTTTACAACCTTCGTAATGTTTTTGTCCAGCTGTTCTACATTTTCCTTTGCACTTTGCATGATTTGATCATTTAAAGAGGTGCTCGCCGTATGATATGAAGAGAATGCCAATACGATAATTGGGCATAAAAGAATAAATAAGAAAGAGAAAACGAGCTTTTTTGATATAGATGGTTTTTTGAAATACTGTATGAAATTCATAAAAAAGAAAACTCCTTTTAGTAAGATAGTATATATATCGGAAGTACTACTAGGTTCTTTACTTTTTTAACTTATTAAAGTCTAGATAAGTCCAAAATACCCAAATTATGTGCAAACAACGGAAAAACCCCTGACGTCAAAACGTCAGGGGTTCTACTATGACTCTTATATTTTAAATTGTTTGATGAGCTCTCTCAGTTCTTCTGCCATTTGAGATAAAGTGGCGGAAGATGAGCTGATCTCTTCCATTGATGCCAGCTGTTCTTCTGCTGAAGCCGCAATATCTTGGAAGCCTGCGGAACTTTCACGTGAAAGCTCTTTGATTTGATTGACTGCTTGTGAAATATCGTTTGAGCCATGAGAAAGTTCTTGGGCTGATCCGTTCATTTGTTTCATTTGTTCTGTCATTTCTGATGTCTTATGGGTGATTTTCTCAAAACTCACTTTCGTTTCATCTGTAATGTTTAATCCAGATTGAACTTCACCTGCTACTTGTCTAAACATCTTCTGCGACTTTTCAATTTCATCTACAATTTCGTTCGTTAGGCTTTCAATTTCTTTTGAAGAGCTGCCTGATTGCTCTGCCAGCTTGCGGACTTCTTCTGCGACCACAGAGAAGCCTCTTCCTGCCTCACCTGCACGCGCGGCTTCTATCGCTGCATTTAAAGCGAGGAGGTTCGTCTGATCTGCAATGCCGTTGATGACTCCAAGAATGCTTGTAATGTCCTTAGATTTCTGTTCTAGCCCTGCAATCACAAGCTCTGCTTCTTTCACTGCTTGTTCAATCGTTTGCATTTGACCTGCTGTTTTTTGAACGAGCTCTCCACCAGCCTGAGCGGTTTTGCTAGACTCGATAGATGATTCCATCATGTGAGAAGTCGTGTTGACCATATGTGATAAACTGCGATCCATGTCGTTTAGCTGGACAGAGCTTTTTTCAATCATCTCATTTTGATGTTCATTGCTGTTTGAGAACTGTTCAATAGATGAGGTAATATGCTCAGTTGCTTGGGCTGTCTGTCCTGCGCTAGCCGTTAATTCTTCAGATGAGGCAGCAACATTTTCAATTGAATTCTGGACGGCTTGAATGACTTGTTTCAGCTTTGCCGACATATCGTTAAAGCTCTGTGCAAGTTTGCCGATTTCATCATGTGTGCGCACCTCAATATGCTGGGTAAGATCCCCCTGACTGATTTTCTCAGCCGATTCAGAGAGCTCTATGAGTGGTTTTCGGATCGATTTAATAATAAAATAAATCGCGATTCCACCGATGACAATCGCAGCAGCTAGGATGATCATGGTTAAGTCAAGCACTGGCTGTGCGGCTTCTTTCACTTCGTTAACATACATGGTGCCTGCGAGCTTCCAGCCTGTCGCTTCATTTGTGTCATAAAACATTTGCTTCGGCTGTCCATTGAATTCATATTCGAAACTGCCTTTTTTATTGTTATACATTTTTTCGATGAAATCGCCTGTCAGTTTCGTCCCGGCCTTTTCCGTTTTATGAGCAATATAACGTTTGTCTGAGGTAGCAACAAACGCATAACCTTCTTGACCAATTTTGATGCTGTTTGTGTCTTTCACAATTGTGTTCAATCGTACATTTATGCCGATAACACCAGAACCATCTGCTAACTGTTCTGATATTGTGATGAGCAGGTCATCTGATGACTTGTCTGTAAAAGGATCTGAAATGATGAGTTTGTCATCTCCTATTGATTGTTGAAACCATGGTTCATTTTTTGCGCTTTTGGCACTGCCTTTATGAATCTCGGAATATTCAGTTAGTTTACCATTCTGATCTGCAACAAATACTTCTACGACATCGTCGTCTGTTTCCGATAGTTGCTCTAATTTCACCTTAAGTAAATCCTTATTTTTAGAGGCCAGTTCCTTTTTTTTCACCGATTTAGATAAATATGAAACAATATCAATTTTAGGCTGTACATCTTTATTGATCAGTTCATTTAATTGATTCACACCATTTGCAGCGCTAGACATAATCTCATCATTGAGAGACTTAGACGCCACTTCATAGGAAAATGCGGCCAACACAAGAATGGGCACTAGGAGAATCGCTAAGAATGCAGTAATTAATTTCTTTGACATCGTAAAGTGCTTAAAAAAGTTGATTTTTTTCATGACTCTACTCCTTTTGGTTTATGATTTGGGATCATCCCCCTCTATTCTTAGGTAATACGGATTATTTTTCAAGGTGTAATGTTCAAAAAACCACCAAAATAAGCATATTTACCTATTTCTTTCGATTTATTCACTTCAAAAAAGAACCCCAAAAAGCTGGAGGTTCTTTTCATTTGGTTTATTCGACTTTAAATTTGCTAATCAAATCACGTAATTCTTCTG
Organism: Bacillus sp. FSL R5-0397; assembly: GCF_038593395.1. Taxonomy (NCBI): domain Bacteria; kingdom Bacillati; phylum Bacillota; class Bacilli; order Caryophanales; family Bacillaceae; genus Bacillus; species Bacillus sp. FSL R5-0397. The sequence goes on from NZ_CP151992.1 coordinate 2,780,064, forward strand.
CCATTGAAGAAAGGGTGGCAGAGGATGAGCTGATCTCTTCCATTGATGCCAGCTGTTCTTCAGCTGAAGCGGCAATGTCTTGAATATTGGCGGAGCTTTCACGTGATACGTCTGCAATCTCACGGACAGCCTCAGAAACATGTGCAGATCCTTTTGACAACTGGACAACTGTTCGATTCATTGTTTGGAGCTGATCTGAGATTTCTTTGGTCATGTCGAAAATATTGTGGAAGCTGACTTTCGTTTGTTCAGTAAAGCTTAAGCCTGATTGAACTTCTTGATTTACTGCTGTGAATACTTCTTGTGATACATCAATATCTTGAACGATTTCTTTGATTAAGTTTTCAATTTCTTTCGCTGAGTTGGCAGATTGAACAGCAAGTTTTCTTACTTCTTCTGCTACAACGGAGAAACCTCGACCAGATTCTCCAGCTCTTGCTGCCTCAATCGCTGCATTCAGCGCAAGTAAATTCGTTTGATCTGCGATGCCATTAATGACACCAAGAATCTGGGTAATATCTTTTGATTTGCTTTCTAGCGCACTGATGACATTCTCTGCTTTTTTCACTGATTGATCAATCACGTTCATTTGAGAGGCTGTTTTTTCTACTAGCTGTCCGCCTTCTCCTGCAATCTCTGTTGATTTGATGGATGAAGCGGTAATCGATTCAGCCGATTCATTCATGTGCTGAAGGCCTCTGTTCATTTCTTCTAACTCTTCTGAGCTTGATTCCACTTTATCATTCTGGCTTTCGTTACCAGTAGAGAATTGTTCAATGGCTAATGTAATATGCTCTGTTGCTTTACTTGTTTGTCCTGCGCTTGCGGTCAGTTCTTCTGATGAAGAAGCGACATTTTCAACGGAGGTTTGGACGGCACCAATGAGGGATCTTAATGAGTCAATCATCGTATTAAAGCCTTTACCAACTTGTCCTATTTCATCATCTGATTGAATCTGAAGTTTATCACGTAAATCACCTTCGCTGACCTTTTTCGAGAAACGGGCCAGATTGGATAATCTACTTGAAATAGAGCGGACAATAAAGAAGATGAGGGTTCCTGCTACGATCAGTGTCACACTGAACACAATAATGGCTGTATTGAAAACGGGTTTAGCTGCATCCTCTACTTCTGATACGAGCATCGTGCCGCCGATTTTCCAGCCGGTTAGTTCATTGGTGACATAAGCTACCTTTTTATCTGTTCCATTGAGTGTATAGCTGCCGTTTCCTTGTTTGTTTTTAAAAATAATGTTCGCCAAATTCTCATTGACTTTGCTTCCTGGCTTTTGGGTTGGATCTGCTAACACGGTTTTATCCTTCTCCATGATGAAAGCATATCCTTTTTGACCTATTTTGATTTCTTTTAGCTTTTGAATGAGGCTGTCAATTTCCATATCAAGACCAATCACCCCTGAGCCATCTTTCGTTTTTTGGGCAATGGTGATGACCATTTTACCTGTAGATGCTGCGACATATGGCTTCGTGATGACTTGTTTACCATCAGCACTCATGGCCTCTTGATACCATGGACGCTCTCGCGGGTCATAGCCATCAGGCATTTTTTGAACTGGGTATTGCATGAACAAACCCTTTTCTGAACCTGCATAAATGGCTGAGACATCTTTTTCATTAATTTTTCCATATTGCTGCAATTCTTTAATGGTAGCTTTTCTATTTTTTTCTTGAAGATTAGCCGCTTTGAGATCATCTGTAAACAGAGTCACAGCCTCTGCCTTGTTCCCAATATTCTCATCGATTAAGGTATCAAATGCATTGACCTGACTCATTGCACTGCCCATAATCTGCTTGTCTAACTCTGTTTTTGATGTAAAAAATGCACTGATTGTGAGTGCGACGGTTGGCAGTATGAGGACTACCAAAAAGGCAATAACTAATTTTTTAGAAATGGATGGTTTTTTGAACCATTGGATCATTTTTCCCATTTTCTCTTTCCCCCTTTACTTCTCTAAAGTTATTATCGGATGAAAGGTTTATTTTTAGAGGGCTGGAAATGACGTTTAAAAATAAAAAAAATACCCAGACAATTCTGGATATTTTTTCATCGTTTTTTAATCAATTTTAAATTGACTTGTCAGCTCTTTTAATTCCTCAGCCATATTGGCAAGTGTGACAGAAGAGGACGAAATTTCTTCCATAGATGCCAATTGTTCTTCAGCAGATGCCGCAATATCTTGAATGTTCGCCGCACTTTCTCTTGAAACTTGACGCATCTCTTGCATGGCTTGTGACACAAGTTTTGATCCGCTTGATAGGTCAACCGCTGTATCATTTAATTGAGTGAGCTTTTTCGACATACCTTCTGCCGCCTCATAGATGTTTTGGAAGCTTTCTTTTGCTTCTTCTGTCATCCCAAGTCCTGCATTTACTTCTCGGTTAACAGCTTTGAACATCTCTTGAGATTTGGAAATTTCCAACACAATTTCTTGGATCAGCTTTTCAATTTCTTTCGCTGAATCTGCAGATTGGACTGCTAGTTTTCTGACTTCCTCTGCTACGACAGAGAAACCGCGCCCTGATTCACCTGCTCTTGCTGCTTCTATGGCTGCATTGAGTGCAAGTAAATTCGTTTGATCTGCGATGCCATTAATGACATTTAAAATGCTCGTAATATCTTTAGATTTGTATTCTAATTCTTTCATGACTTGTTCGGCTTCTTGTACAGATGTATCGATATGTTTCATTTGATTCGCTGTGCTTTCAACGATACGTCCGCCTTGTCCAGCCGCTTCTGTCGATTGAATGGAGACAGCAGTCACTTCTGATGAAGTTTGTGACATACCTTGTAATCCTTCATTCATTGCGACAAGCTGATTCGTGCTAGATTCGACTTTCTCATTTTGTGCTTCATTCCCATTTGAGAATTGTTCAATCGACATGGTGATATGCTCTGTCGCCTGACTTGTTTGGCTGGCACTAGCAGTCAGCTCTTCTGAAGCTGAAGCTACATTGTCGACAGATTGCTGGACCGCTCGGATAACTTCACGCAAAGATTCACTCATCTTACTAAAGCTTCTTGTGAGGTCTCCTATTTCATCCTTCGATTTGGTTTCGAGGGTTTCCGTTAGATCCCCTTCACTCACCTTTTCTGAGAAATCAACAAGCCTTCTAAGTCCAATTGTGATGGAGCGAACGATAAAGAAGATCGCAATACCGCCAAGGATAAAAGAAGAAATTAAAAGAATAATGGCAGAATTCCAAACTGGCTGTGCTGCTTCTTCTGTTTCTGATACAAACATCGTTCCAGCAATTTTCCAACCTGTTAAATCATTTGTTACAAAAACGAGACGTTTTTGCTCTCCTTTATTCTCATAAGTTGATGTTCCTTCTTTGCTGCTGTAAAGGATTGATGAAATATTTCCAGTCACTGCAGATCCTGATTTTTCTTCTGGATGAGCGACAATCTGTTTATTTTTATTTGCAATAATTGGATATCCTTCTCGTCCAATTTTAATATCTTTCATTTTATCGACGATATCCTGAACATCAATATCAATCCCAATGGCTCCCGACCCGTCCTTCAGACGCTGAGCGATTGTGACAACCATGCCATTTGTTGTGGCAGAGATGTATGGATTGGTGACCACAGGTTCACCTTTTTCGTCCTGCATCGCCGCTTTATACCAATCACGAGTTGTTGGATCATAGCCTTTTGGCATGTCTACTTTAGGGAACTGAATAAAGTCACGATTTTTACTTGCTGCATAAAACCCAACCACATCGTCTTCATTGATTTTACTGTATATCTCAAAATGCTCATACAGTTCGTCCTGGTTTTTCTTTTTAAAGTCTGCAGCACTGGATGTTTCGGTAAACAGTTTGACTGCGTTCTCCTTATTCAAAAGCTTTTGCTCGATCATGTCATTCAGCTCATTGACTCTTGCGTTGGCTCCGTACATGATTTCATGATCTAATTCTTCTTTGGCAATCTGATAAGAAATCGTACTGAGTGTAATGATAGGCAAGACGAGAACAAGTGTGAATGAAATAATCAGCCTTTTAGAAATCGATGGTTTTTTCAACCATTTTATGATACTTTTCATGTTTTTCCTCCTTTTAAACGTTATGTTTTATATCGGACAGCTTCATATTATTTTCATGTTTTTCAAATAAAAAGGATGTCTTTTTGTTTATTTCCACAAATTGATACCTTGCCCAAGCATCCCGCATACGCTAATACAAAAGGGGGCGCTTTTCATATGATTATCCTTTCAGGACAGCCAGTGACAAATGAGCAGCTGGCATCGTTTCAGCTAGAAGGACAAAAGCGGATCATTTTGATGCAGTTACAAGCCTCAAATGATACGTTCCGTTATAGGCAGGCATCTGATTTGTTATTTGAAGTGACTTTAAGATCGAATATCATGAATGCGGCAAGAGATTTGAATAAGAGCGGTGCCTCATTTGCTATCTTTCAAAGGTCCCGTGCGAATGACGCCTATTGGCGTGTATCAGAGGCCGGAGCGTTAGAACTGCGCTATCAAGTCGAGCCATCTACAGGGATTAAAGACATCTTTGAAAATGGCTCAAAATATGCCTTTGAATGTGCCACAGCGATTGTCATTGTGTTTTATATGGGAGTCTTGCAAACGGTAGGAGACGAGAAGTTCAATCGAAGACTTAGAAGTTTAACACTGTATGACTGGCACTATGATACATTGTCCATTTATACAGAGCGCGGAAATGATTTTATTTATGGGGATTGCCTATATTTCGAGAATCCAGAGTTTAGCTATCAACAGTCTCAATGGCGCGGAGAAAATGTGATTTACTTAGGGGAAGATCAATATTATGGGCATGGGCTTGGGATCTTAACAGCTGCAGAGATTATCGATAAATTAAATGCCAGAAGACGGCCAGGGGCGGTTCAGTCCGCTTATTTACTGCCGCAGACTACTAGGATGGATGTTATTTATCTCAGGCAAATGTTTGGCAGCTAAAAAAGGCCTCTTGTCTATAGGTTATGACAAGGGGCCTTTGTATGCCTTGCGTTTGCGGTAATCATGGAGCGTGCCAAGCATTGCGTTTGCTAGGATTTCCATTTCTTCTAGGTCGTTTCTTGTGACTGGAGGGTCGTGCTGATTCCATTTCACATAACGAACGAAATAGTAATGACGAATGGGGGTAAGGACGGCAGGGGAGTGCGGAAAATCATCAAATAGAAATTCAATTTGTCCTTTTTTCCGATATGAATGTTTTAAGATTTCCATCCTGTCACACCACCCATTATCAAATTATATCTGCGTGAGTTCATGCATGATCTCTTCAACGGTTAAAATGGAATGAATACGGCCAACCCCCTGACCTGCCCAAAGAGCCATTTGTTCTGGGTTTCCTGCAGCAGCTGCCGCTTTTCGCATCGGTGTTGTCCATACGTGCTGTATAGGATAGGGAAGAACCCGGTCTTCATTTCGTCTTTCTTCCTCCATCCACTGATTGACAATACCTCTGGCTTTTTTTCCAGAGAAAAGCCGTGTCATCGCTGTTTCACTGCCTTCTGCCTGTAACAGCGCCTTTTTGTACACATCTGCCGCAGCACTTTCTTGACTCGCTAAAAATCGTGTCCCTATTTGAACCGAATCTGCTCCAAGTGCTAGTGCTGCTTTCATAGTGGTCCTGTCTGTGATACCTCCAGCGGCAATCAATGGGATATGACAGACAGACTTGACATCACTGATCAGGCAGAAAAGTCCCTGCAGAGCATCTCCCTTTGAAGGTAAAAAGGTGCCTCGGTGCCCTCCTGCTTCGCTTCCTTGCAGAACAATGGCATCCATTCCTTTTTCTTCTAACAGCAGTGCTTCTTTTTTTGTTGTAGCTGTTCCGATGAGAAAGATCCCCTTTTGTTTCAGGTGATGAATTGTTTGTTCGTTTGGACAGGCAAATGTAAACGACACAGCTGGGACTTCTTCTTCTTGAAGAATGTTGATTTTTTGTTCATAGTCCTTCCATAATTCTTCTTCGCTAGGGATTATCTGTGCTTCTGGTATGACAGGCAGCCGATCTGTCCAAAATGATACATCTTCTGTTTTCGTTTCTGAAATGGGTTCAGGGACAAACACATTCACTTGAAATGGACGAGATGTCAGCTGTTTGACCTGTCTGATTTGCTGCCTCATCTTTTCAGGCTGTACATAACCACTTGCTAAGCTGCCGAGACCCCCATATTGTGAAACAGCGGCGACAAGCTGCGGCGTCACCGCTCCTCCTGCCATTGGTGCTTGAATGATGCCATGTTCAATTTGAAGTAACGCTGTGAATTCTCCCATCTTCTCCCCCGCCCTTACTCGTTAGATGACACCTGTACATAAAAGTGACGATGTCTCGGTCCGTCAAACTCACAAAAATAGATTCCCTGCCACGTTCCAAGCACAAGATCACCATGATGGACAAGAACGTGCTGAGATGCTCCCATATAACTAGCTTTCATATGCGCTGCTGTATTGCCTTCCATATGACGATCTTTTGAATGTTCCCACGGAAAGACTTCGTCAAGCCGGCGCAGCATATCACGTTTGACGTCTGGGTCGGCATTTTCATTAATGGTGATTCCAGCCGTCGTATGTGGACAATAGACCATAACCGTTCCGTTTTGAATCCCAGTTTCCCGGACATATTGCTGAACTTCATGGGTAATGTCTATCATGTCAGCGTGTTTGTCTGTTTGTACGTTGATTTTTTTCATTTCACTGGCTCCTTTTGATCATGTCTATAAAACCATACCCTTTTTATGTGAAATCAATCACTGCCGGTTGGCAGAAACAAATCCTCTTACCTAAAGTTTACCAAGCAAAAAAACCTCGTCAATAGCTCCGAGGTTTTTAGGAAAAGTGAACCTTTTTTACTTCTATGGTTCGAATATGATGATCTTCTGCATCGACAATTTTAAATTCACAGCCTTCTGCTTCAATGATATCACCAATGTCAAAATCAATTTTATGCGTCATCATCCAGCCGGCAATTGTATCAACATCATCATTTTCAATCGCTAAATCCAATAAATCATTTACTTCATCGATCAAGGCTTTTCCATCCATGACATAGTGGAAGTCACCTTTTTTCACAATATGCGGGGTTTCATCTTGATCATATTCATCTCGAATCTCGCCCACAATTTCTTCTAATATGTCTTCAACTGTGACGAGACCTGCTGTTCCACCGTATTCATCTACAAGCACCGACATATGAATCCGTTCCTTTTGCATCAAAATCAGCAGTTCTTGAATCGGTGTACTTTCAATGACACGAATGACAGGGCGCATTAAGTCTTCAATGGACACCTCTTGATTGAGAAAACTTGCTTTAAATACGTCTTTGCTATTGATCACACCAATGACATGATCTTTGTCTTCTTTAATGACAGGATAACGTGTATACCTTTCGTTCAGCATATAATGCGTCACGTCTTCCAGGCTCTGTTCAATTTCAATGGCAGAGATTTCTGTGCGCGGGATCATAATCTCTCTCGCCACTCGGTTATCAAATTCAAATATTTTATTGACATATTTGTATTCAGATTGGTTGATCTCGCCCTTTTCGTAGCTTTCAGACAGGATGAGACGCAATTCTTCCTCACTGATCGCCACTTCATGTTCTTTGACAGAATGAAAACCAAATAATTTCACAATGCCTCGTGCAGCCCCATTTAATGCTTTAATAAACGGGTACATGACTTTATAGAAAAAAATAAGAGGTTTTGCCGTCACAAGACTGACGGCTTCTGCCTTTTGAATGGCGATCGTTTTGGGAGCAAGTTCCCCAACGACAACATGCAAAAACGTAATGATCACAAAGGCAATGATAAACGATATGATGTCTGTCAAAGCGGAATGAAGCCCTGCCTTTTCAAAAAGCGGATGCAGGAAATGTTCCACTGTTGGCTCCCCTAACCACCCTAAGCCTAATGCCGTGATGGTAATGCCAAGCTGACAGGCAGATAAATATTCATCAAGGTTGGTTGTCAGTTTCTGAACATGAATGGCTCTCTTATCACCGCTTTCAATCAGCTGATTGATTTTTGAGCCTCTAATTTTCACAATCGCAAATTCAGTGACAACAAAAAATGCTGTCGCAGCAATGAGTAATAGGACTAAAAATACGTTTAAAATATACAAAAAAACCCTTACCTAACACGGGTAAGGGCTCACCTCCTCTGGCGTCAATTAATCATTACGGCCATTTAGGAAGATCATTACAAAACGGAGCAATTCAAACAGGGAGACAAGGGCCGCTGCTACGTACGTAAGAGCTGCGGCATTTAACACCTTGTTCACGCCTCTTTCTTCACTGCTTCTAATGATTCCTTCTGAAACAATGATATTCTTTGCACGAGAACTTGCGTTAAACTCAACAGGCAATGTCACTAGCTGAAAGAACACAGCAGCTGAGAACAGAACGATCCCAAGCCCGATTAAGTTAAGGCTGCCGAGCAATAATCCACCTAGGAAAAGAAGCGGGGCAACACCAGATGCAAAGTTCACGACAGGGAAGATCTTATGTCTCAAGACAAGCGCACCATAGGATTCCTGATGCTGCAAGGCATGTCCAACCTCGTGTGATGCGACTGAAATGGCCGAAATGGAATGGCCATAATACACTGGTTCAGATAAACGAACCACACGCTGCGTCGGGTCGTAATGATCAGTCAAAGTTCCTCTTACCGGTTCAACGGGTACGTCGTATAACCCGTTGCGATCTAAAATATATCGAGCGGTTTCAGCACCTGTTTTCATACTGGCAGCTTCAACCTTTGAATACTTTTCAAAATTATTCTTTACTTTAAATTGTGCCCAAAAAGACAATCCCAATGCGGCAAATGTTAAAAAATAAAAAAACAGCATGCTCATCAGCTTCCTTTTTATTTTATATATTTATTTACAATTTTAATGACTTTTATGTAACGTGTACAGCAAAAAGCACTAGGTCTTTTTAAGGGGAATCACTACACCAATGAAAAAGAAGAACATTCCGATGCATGCTGTATAAAATGTCACCGTTCCATATAGGTCTTGAAAAAAACGAAGCCACGAGAAATCATTCATAAAATGGTTCACCGCATTTAAATCAAACACGAGTAAAATCACCGCAGATGATAAAAAGTGTGCGCCGATAAAAAGAAGTACGGTCTTTTGAACAAACGACATTCGCATTCCCTCCTTCTTCTCTCTTATTTTAAGATATGGGTTCTGTTTCAATACATGACGATGATGAAAAATTGTTTCCTAATCGGGCATACTGACATTAGCAGTCTCCCTGAAAGGACGAGTTCGATGAAATCAAACCGTATCTTCATTGCCTGGCTAAGATGGCCTCTTTATGTTCGCATTGCGATCATCATCTGTTTCTTGCTTCTCTTTTTTGGACAATTAATCGTCATACTTGAACCAAAGCAGTATCATACGATCTTTGATGGGATCTGGTGGGCTCTCATTACAGTCGCGACGGTCGGCTATGGTGATTTTGTGCCGCAAACCATGCCCGGACAAATCGCAGGTATGGCGCTGATTCTGATCGGGGCAAGCTTTGTCACGGCTTATTTTGCCACACTCGCTGCCGCTGTGTTCAGTAAGCAGCACCATTATGTAGAAGGAAAGGTCGCTTTTAAGGGGAAAGGACATGTCATTATCGTTGGCTGGAATGAGAAAACGAACAAACTGCTTCAATCGTTTCAAACCATTGATCCCGCCATGCCGATTGTACTCATTGATGATTCCTTAAAGGAAGGACCTCTTTTAGAGAATGTCCATTTTATTAAAGGCCATGGTACAGAGGATGCCACACTTCGCAGAGCAAATATTATGAGTGCTGATACATTGATGATTACCGCAGACCAGCATGAAAATGAAGTGACGGCTGATATGCAGAGTGTCTTAACCTTGCTTGCGGCAAAAGGATTAAATCCTTCGTTATATTGTTTAATTGAAATTTTAACCGATCGCTATGTGAAAAATGCTGAGCGGGCTGGAGCCAATCAAGTCATCCATACTTCTGATGCCGTGAATCATTTAATGGTGGAGCATTTTCTTTTAAAAGAACAGCTCATGGCGTTAAAAATCAAAAGAAACATGACCCTCCATAAACAGATCACTATCATTCCAGTACCAGCTTCATTAGCTGGAGAGACATTCTTAACGGCACTTCATCACTTTTTAGAGCATCATGTGATCATTGTAGGCGTACAAAAAAAAGAAGGACCCATGATGAATCCTCCTTTTGGATATGAGCTTCATCCAGAGGATGAGCTGATCAGCTTTTAAAGCAGTACATCTTCTAATTCTTTGACGAGTGAAAAGCCAATTTCGGCATAAGCCTTTGACACATCTCCGTCTTTCTCTTTCGGTTCTTGGAATTGGTTAAAAGATGCCCCTACATTTCCAACCATCGCATGGTCATCTAATTTATCTTGATAGACATGCTTTAAGAGAAATGGATGTCCCATTTTCACCACAACGCCTGGCTGATCCAGCTGTCCTTTCTCGGCTGTAAACGGAACTCTGAGAAAGGTATAGCCGTCACGGTTGTCAATTTTATAATCAAAATATCCATGATCATAATCCCAATTCCCATTAATGACATATCCGAGCGGCTTCATGTTTTCTTCTAAATGGTACAGTGAAAAGCTTTCACCAGTCAGCCTAGATGGTACATGAATCATACAGAACCCTCCTTTTTGTATAGGGTTCGTTAAAGAGAGGAATTCATACATTTGCCTTTCGTGATTTGCACATTGTTTGTAAAAGCAGCATCAAATAAGCTTTGGCTGGATGATGCATTTGTCTCGTTCGCACTGCCCGCTCCTGATGTTTCTTTCGTAGCACTCATTGGACAAATTTGTCCAACATTCCCAAAGTTAACGATGGCCTGCCCGGAAATGTCATGGATATAAATATGATTTGTTCTCATCGCTTCATCAACCTCCTCCATTGATTATTCTATGTACAGAGCTTAGGGAGGCTTGCACTGACACCATGAGAACATAAAAAAAGGCACACCTTATGAAAAGATGTGCCTTAGCGTGTAGACAAACCCTCGCATTCGTTGTCAGTCCTGCGCACTGGTGCTCACGAATGTCCAATTCGCTCCGCTCCAGTACTCGTCCTTCCTAGACTTCAAAGGTTTTCTATCACGCTAAAAAGAAGACAAAGGGCTAAAATACAGTTCATTTTAGCCCTTTGTCAACAATCTGGGGCACACCTTATGAAAAGATGTGCCTTTTATTCTTATGATTGTTTGAGACGGCTCTCAAGTTCTGCCTTTTTCTCTTCGAAGCCCGGTTTTCCTAATAAAGCAAACATGTTCACTTTATACGCTTCTACTCCAGGCTGGTCGAATGGATTGACGCCTAGTAAATACCCAGACATCGCACATGCTTTTTCAAAGAAGTACACGAGATATCCGAATGTATAAGCATCCATTTCAGGAATTGTCACAATCAGGTTCGGTACTTTTCCATCCGTATGAGCAAGCATTGTGCCTTCAAATGCTTTTTTATTGACGAAATCAACCGTTTTTCCTGCAAGATAGTTTAACCCATCAAGGTCTTGTTCTTCTGCTTCGATGACAAGTTCATGTCGTGGCTTGTCTACATTCACGATGGTTTCAAACAAGTCTCTTCTTCCTTCTTGTACATATTGACCAAGTGAATGAAGATCCGTTGAGAAGTTCGCAGATGAAGGATAGATTCCTTTTTCATCTTTCCCTTCACTTTCGCCGAATAACTGCTTCCACCACTCCGCAAAGTACTGTAAGCCTGGCTCATAGTTAATCAGCATTTCAATTGTCCGTCCTTTATTGTAAAGAACATTACGGACAACCGCATATTGATAAGCCGCATTTTCTGAGAGCTCAGATGATGCGAAGTCTTCACTTGCTTTCGCAGCACCTTCCATCATTTGATCAATGTCTGCACCGCTTACAGCGATTGGCAATAGACCAACTGCTGTTAAAACGGAATAGCGTCCGCCGACGTCATCAGGGATGATAAATGATTCATAGCCTTCTTCAGTTGCTAATGTTTTGAGTGCCCCGCGTGCCTTGTCAGTTGTCGCATAGATGCGTTTTTTCGCTTCTTCAGCACCATATTTTTCGATAAGGAGCTTTTTAAAGATACGGAACGCAATGGCTGGCTCTGTAGTTGTACCAGATTTTGAAATCACGTTAATGGAGAAATCGGCATCTTCTAGCAGATCCATTACATCTGTTAAATAAGAAGAACTGATGTTGTTTCCAATAAAGATGATTTGCGGTGTTTTGCGTTTGCCTTTTGGCAAACTATTATAGAAAGAATGGTTTAAAAACTCAATGGCCGCACGTGCACCAAGATAAGAACCACCAATTCCAACAACGAGTAATACATCAGAATCAGATTTAATCTTTTCTGCACTTTTTTTAATGCGGGCAAATTCTTCGCGATCATATTGCTTCGGTAAGTCAACCCAGCCTAAATAATCACTGCCAGTACCCGTTTGTTCATGAATATTATGATGGGCCACCTTCACAAAATCTTTTAAATATGTAAGCTCATGTTCTTGAAAGAAAGGTAACGCTTTCGAGTAGTCAAATTGAATATGTGTCATCGCTTGTAAGCCCTCCATTACGTTAGTTCTGTCCCTTTCACTTTAGCGGAACTAGCTATTGAAATCAAGTGATCGTCATTGGTGCAGCAAAAAGCCGCTCCTCATGAAGAGAAGCGGCCATCCAAATTATAGAGAAGCTTTCAAAATCGCTAAAATGTCATCACGGCCAAGTTTCATAAAGTTACCAAAACCACCATATTCCATTTCTTTTGCTGCGATGTCAGCAATTTTGTCCAGTTGATCTTCACCAATATCATAATCCGCTAAACGGCTCGGTGCACCTAGGCTTGTCCAGAAGGCTGACAGCTTGTCGATTCCTTCTAATGCGATGTCACGATCCGATTTTCCTTCTGTCTCAATGTCAAACATGTTCAACATGAGGTTTTTAAAACGTTCGACATTATGATCAAGTGTATGACGCATCCAGTTTGGGAAGAGGATCGCAAGTCCACCTGCATGCGGAATGTCATAGACTGCTGATACTGCATGCTCAATCGTATGTGATGCCCAGTCGCCAAAATAGCCCATTTGCAGCGTGCCATTTAAAGCAATTGTTCCTGCATAAAGGATGGTTTCACGGTGCTCATAGTTTTGTAAGTCTTCAAGTAGCTTTGGTGCTGTCTCAATGACTGTTTGAAGAACAGCAAAACACATCCGATCTTGTAGAGGCGTGTTTTTGACATTATGGAAGTATTGTTCAAATACATGGCTCATCATATCAACCATGCCATACACCGTTTGATTCTCTGGCACAGAATATGTGTGCTCAGGATCTAATATTGAAAAAGCAGGGTGCGTGACTGAACTGCCCCACACGTACTTTTCATTTGTTTCCCAGTTCGTGATCACAGAATCCGGGTTCATTTCTGAGCCTGTCGCTGCAAGTGTCAATACTGTGCCAAATGGCAGTGCTTTTTGAGCGGTCGTTTTCTTTGAAATAATATCCCATACATCCCCGTCATATTCTGCTCCAGCTGCAATGGCTTTTGTACAGTCGATGACACTTCCCCCACCAACTGCTAATAAGAAATCAATGTTCTCATTTTGGCAAATGTCGATCCCTTTTTGCACTGTAGTGAGACGAGGGTTCGGTTCAACTCCTGACAGTTCAAATACGTCAGCCTCTGCTTCATTTAAAGCGCTGATAACCTTATCATAAAGACCATTTTTCTTAATACTGCCTCCACCATATACAAGAAGCACTCGCTTTCCATAACGAGCGAGTTCGCTTTTTAGTCCGTCTAGTTGTCCTTTTCCAAACATCAACTTCGTTGGATTATAGTAAATAAAGTTTTCCATCTGTTCTACATCTCCTTAAAACATTTATATCCAAAAACATGAAAGACTACTGTAACATATGTACATGCAGAACTCAAAAAAGATAACTGCTTAAAAGCAGCTATCTTTTCCATGTTCGATTATAAAGAAGCGTTTAAAATAGCTAGCACATCTTCTTTGTTCAGCTTTTTAAATTGGCCAAATTCACCACGTGCCATTGCACGGTCTGCAATCAGATCAATTTTCTCATCGTTGATGTCATAGTCAGCTAAACGGTTTGGTGCGCCTAGACTTGTCCAGAAAGCAGAAAGTTTTTCGATTCCTTCTAAGCCAACTTCTTCGTCTGTTTTGCCTGCAGGATCTACATCGAATACACGCACTGCTAATTGCTTGAAGCGACCTGGGTTTTCTTGAATGACATGCTTCATCCAGTTCGGGAACAAGATCGCAAGTCCGCCTGCATGAGGGATGTCATACACCGCGGATACCGCATGCTCAATATTGTGAGATGCCCAGTCTCCGCGTGCGCCCATTGAAAGCATTCCATTCAGTGCAATGGTGCCTGTGAATAAAATCGTTTCACGAAGCTCATAGTTTTCCAAATCATTGATCAGCTTCGGTGCTGTTTCAATGACCGTACGAAGAAGTCCTTCACACATACGATCTTGGTAAGGTGTATTCTCCGTGTGATGGAAATATTGTTCAAATACGTGAGACATCATGTCGACCATGCCATAAATCGTATGGTTTTTTGGCACAGTAAATGTATTGACTGGGTCAAGAATAGAGAATTTAGGGAAGACAGCTGGACTGCCCCATCCGTATTTCTCATTTGTTTCCCAGTTTGTGATGACGGAGCCAGAGTTCATTTCAGAACCTGTCGCGGCAAGTGTTAATACTGTACCAAATGGGATGGCTTCCATTGGGACATGCTTACGAGTGACGATATCCCAAGCATCTCCATCGTATTTCGCACCAGCTGCGATCGCTTTTGTTGCGTCAATGACACTACCGCCGCCGACTGCCAATATAAAGTCAATTTGGTTCTCTTTGCAAAGCTCAACCCCTTTTCTAACCGTTGTTAAGCGCGGGTTGGGCTCAACACCAGCAAGCTCAGTAATTGTAGCTCCTGATTCTTTTAAGATGCTGACAACTTGGTCATAAAGGCCATTTCGTTTAATGCTGCCTCCACCATATACAAGCAATACGTTTTTTCCGTAGTGTTTTAGTTCATCTGAAAGGGCTGATACTTCTCCCTTTCCAAAAATTAATTTCGTTGGGTTCCAATAAGTAAATCGATCCATGTGATCTCCTCCTCGCGCTACATTATGCGCTTCTTTCATTCCAAAAGTAAAGTAATTTGCTTTCATCCATTTTCTTACGCATAGTTTGGCTAAAAATCTGCAAAATATAAATGTATTGATACTGTAGCGAAAGGAGGAATCACGATGAGTGCTATTCAGCGTATTGCCCTCGTGCTCACGATTATCGGTGCTATTAACTGGGGACTAATCGGCTTTTTTCAATTTGACTTAGTAGCAGCGATCTTTGGCGGTCAAGGTGCTGCATTATCACGTATTATTTATGGTCTTGTTGGAATTGCAGGTCTTGTCAATCTTGGTCTGTTGTTCAAACCTAGTGAAGAAGCTGTCCGCCGTGACGAGCCAAATCCAGAGGTCCGCTAATGAAAAAGACATAAAAAAAAGACTGCCTATGAGGCAGCCTAAGGCACCGTTTGAAGCGGTGCTTTTTTTATTTCTTGATAAGGTCTTTACGGTTAGATTGCTCAATCCACTCTTCAAGTTTATCTTTCAGTGTATTGAAACCTTGTGGTGCAGCAGCTTCTTCTTTCGCTTGCTGTGGTCTTTGTTTCTTTGGTTTGCTTTCTTTTCTTTCTGGTGCATCTTGTGTCGCACGGATAGAAAGGCTGATTTTACCTGCATTTTCATCAACAGAAAGAACTTTTACTTGTACTTCGTCACCAATTGAAAGGTGCTCGTTGATGTCTTTTACAAAGCCATGTGTTACTTCAGAAATATGCACAAGTCCTTGAGTTTCTTCATCTAATGCAACAAACGCACCATACGCTTGTAATCCTGTTACTTTACCAGTGTAAACACTGCCTACTTCAAACTTTGTCGCCATGATAACAACTCCTAAATAAATGTTTTAATATTCGTTTATACGCAATTAAAAACTATATCACAGAACGCTCTTTTACGCAAAATATTTTTTAATTGGGTTTAGATCAGTTTAAAAGGGGGAATACCTGAAAACAAGAATGCTTTCTAGTATTCCCCCCTAATTTGAGAGGCATGAGTCCAGATGGATTGATGCCTTTTTTTATTTTAAGATAGCAGGTGCTTCTTCTTTCACTTGTCTATTCTGTAAAAAACGCTGGATTCTTGAAAGTGATTCCTGCAAGTGATCGAGTGACGACGCATATGAACAACGAATATGTCCTTCACCACTTGGACCGAATACATTTCCAGGGACAACCGCTACTTTCTCGCTAAGCAGCAGCTCCTCAGCAAATTGTTCTGAAGTCATGCCTGTGCTTTTAATGGACGGGAAAGCGTAAAACGCTCCGTTTGGCTGATGGCAAGTGAGTCCAAGTTCATTGAGAGAGCCGACAAACAAATTACGGCGCCTTCTGTAGCTTTTCTTCATTTTCTCCACATCTTCAAGTCCATTTTTTAATGCTTCTTCTGCGGCATATTGTGCCATAGCTGGTGCACACATCATAGAATATTGATGTATTTTCAGCATGGCATCACGGAGGACTGGCGGTGCTGCCACATAGCCTAAGCGCCAGCCCGTCATAGCGAATCCTTTTGAAAAACCTGAAATCAAAATCGTTCTTTCCTTCATATCTTGAATCGCCGCCACACTCGTAAAAGCTTCATCGTACGTCAGCTCTGCATAAATCTCATCTGTGATGATTAAAAGATCATGCTCCTTTGCAAACTGAGCAATATCTTCAAGCTCTTCTTTCGAGTAAACAGACCCTGTTGGGTTTGATGGAGAGCATAGCAAGATAGCTTTTGTTTTCGGCGTCAGCTTCGTACGAAGATCAGCAGAATCGGCTTTAAAATCTTTTTCAGCCGATGTACTTAAATAAACCGGTACACCGCCCGCAAGTGTCGTCAGAGCCCCATATGCGACGAAACAAGGCTCTGGGATGATTACTTCGTCCCCGTTGTTTAAAATGGCGCGAAAGGCCAAATCAAGCGCCTGGCTTCCGCCAACGGTAATAATGAGTTCTTCTTCAGGACTGTACTCAATGTGAAACCGCTTATATAAATAATGACTCAATTCTTTTCGCAAAGAGAGCAGCCCAGCATTTGCTGTATAAGAGGTCAGTCCTTGCTCTAAAGACATAATACTGGCTTCTCTCACATTCCAAGCTGTCACGAAATCCGGTTCGCCGACCCCGAGGGAGATAACCCCTTCCATTGTGGCTGCCAAATCAAAGAATTTCCGAATACCTGACGGCTGAATGCTTTGTACCGTTTCAGATAAATAAGACTTTTTCATTTAAGGAGACACCACGATTCTTTTGTCATCGTCCCCTGTTTCAAAGACTTTCCCATCATGCTTATATCTTTTCAAAATAAAGTGGGTAGTGGTTGAAACAACAGAATCAAGTGTCGATAATTTTTCAGATACGAAGCGGGCGATATCAGACATGGATCTTCCTCTGATCACAACAGATAAATCATACACGCCTGACATTAAATACACGGACTCCACTTCTTGGAACCTGTAAATGCGTTCAGCAATTTCATCAAAACCGACGCCTCTTTTTGGGGTCACTTTCACATCAATCATCGCTGTAACGCCTTCGTGTCCGTCTACTTTTCGCCAGTCAATCATGGTCGAATAATCAATAATGACTTTTTGATCTTCGAGCTTTTGAATAATGGCTTCTGCTTCTTCTGATGTCACACCTGCCATTTTTGCAATTGTATTTAAATCGGCGCGGCTGTTTTCATCTAAAATCTCTAATATTTCAGTTTCTTTTTCGGTTAGTTTCATTGATTTCACACCTCTGATTGTAAAAAGCTAGTTTTAAAAAATCTTCTGAACATTATAGCACGTTTTTCCCATTATGCTAAGCAGGGAAAAGATTCTAATCGTAGCTTAAAATCCACTTTTTAGGGTACAATACAGTCACCTAACAGAGAGTGAGTATCAAATATCGGAGTTGATGAGTGTGGACATTGTACAGCCATCCTATATGAAAAGTAAATTCGGTTTAGATATCTATTACGAACACTATCCAAATGAAGGTAAGAAGACATTGATTTTGATTCACGGCCTTTTCTCATCTACCTTCAGCTATCGAAAGCTCATCCCGCTTCTGAAACAAGACTTCAATTTAATTGCGATTGATCTGCCTCCATTCGGGCAGTCCGAAAAATCAAATACGTTCATTTACAGCTATCGCAACATGGCAAAAATCATCATTGAACTAGCTGGTTATTTGCAGATTCAGCATGCGATCCTCGTGGGGCATTCCATGGGGGGACAAATTGCTTTATATGCTGCCTCTGAGCGTCCCGACCTATTTGAAAAAGCCGTTCTTTTATGCAGTTCAGGGTATATGAATAAGTCCAAAAAGTCGCTTGTTTACAGCACATATATTCCTTATTTTTATCTCTATTTAAAAAGAAAGTTGTTCAAGCAAGGTATTATGAAAAATTTAACCGCTGTTGTGCATGATCATTCGATTATTGATCAAGAGATGGTGGACGGATATTTAAAGCCTTTTTCAGATGACCAAATTTTCAGAGGTATTTTTCGTTTGATTCGGCACAGGGAAGGCGATTTAGCGTCAGATGTCTTAAAGAAAATGGAGACACCTGTCCTGCTGATTTGGGGGGAGGAAGACCGGATCGTTCCTATTCAAATTGGCGAAAGACTGCACAAGGATCTGCCGCATTCAACCTTTCACGCATTAAAAAAAACCGGGCACCTCATCCCTGAGGAAAATCCGGTCTTTGTGTCTGATCAAATTGGTCATTTCAGCCTGTCTTAAAACGAGCAGGAGCTACCTTCTCTTATGACAAAAAGCTGATTTGCGATATGCTGACAGCTTTCCATCGGAAGAAGCTGATCAAATGAGTGATGGTAAATGGCTTGAATGTCTTTCGCGAAAGATAACGGGTCTTCTGCGTCGTATAAGGCACTGATGACGTCAGCAGGCTCCGTTTCGTAAAAGTCCTCTCCATACTGAAAAGGGTCCCATGCCTTAATGATTTGAATCATCTCTTCTACAGCTTGACTATCTTTCATGGGGATCACCGCTTATAATAAATTTTATGATGTTTATTTTAGCACAACCAAGAGTGGTTGAAAAACGGCTAGAGGTGGGTTTCATGAATTTCGACGAACAGATCATACGTAAAGGTTCAAAATCAGTCAAATGGGATCAAGCAGAGTCTTTGTTCCTGACAACAGATGCGCTGCCAATGTGGGTAGCAGATATGGATTTTAAAGCGCCCCAAGTCGTGCTTGATGCTTTAAAAGAACGATTAGATCACGGTGTATTCGGCTATGCATTTCAGGATCAGGAAACACAGCAAGCAGTAGCTGACTGGCTCAAAAGAAGACACGGTTGGACGATACAAACAGATGCCGTCACCTTCACACCAGGTATCGTGACAGCACTTAGTTTTGCGGTACAAGCCTTTACAGCTCCGAATGATGAAGTGGTCATTCAGTCACCGGTGTATACGCCCTTCTATCAAATGATTGAAAGAAATGGACGTATCGTCTCAACCAATCCTTTAAAAATAGAAAACAACCGTTACATGATGGATTTTGATGATTTAGAGAAAAAATTAAGCAGACCAGAAGCAAAGCTGATGTTTCTTTGTCATCCGCATAATCCTTCAGGGAGAGCTTGGTCAAAAGAGGAATTAAAGCGTGTAGGAGACCTATGTGTACAGTACGGTGTCACCGTCGTGTCAGATGAAATTCATTCGGATCTGATGCTTTACGGACAGCCGCATGTGCCTTTTGCCAGCCTTTCTGATGAGATAGCTAACATCACGGTAACGTGTATTGCACCGAGTAAAACATTTAATTTAGCTGGTCTTCAGGCATCTGCCATTATCATTTCTGATGAAGAAAAAAGAACCCTTTTCACCAATGAATTGCAAAGAAATGGATTGTCCAAACTGAATGCCTTTGCGATTCCTGCCATGGAGGCGGCCTATCGCCACGGAGATGAGTGGCTTGATTCACTTGTTCTTTATCTCGAAAATAATATGAAGATCGCAATGGATTATATTGATGAATACCTGCCGAGCATGCGTTATATGAAACCAGATGCTTCTTATCTATTATGGCTGGATATTCGTGATTATGAGCTCACTCAAGCAGAATTGAAACGTAATCTGCTGAAAAAGGGCAAGGTCATACTAGAGCTCGGAAACGTATATGGGCACGAAGGAGACGGCTTTATTCGAATGAATCTAGGCTGTCCTGCCGGAGCAGTAAAAGAAGGTATGAAGCGCCTTCATCAAGCATTCACTCTATCATCCGAATAAAACCATTTCTATCAAAAGAACATCCTAACGGGTGTTCTTTTTAAAGAAAAAAACCCTCCTATTATCATATCTACTTTGTACATGAAATGATATAATGAGAGGAATTACAATTATTTACGAGGAGAGCATTTAAATGGAAATGTTCAAGGATTTTCTGCTCCATGTATCTTTTATTCTATTTCCAATCTTTTTATATCATGCACTATGGCTAAGCCGGACCCCTGCTCATTTCCCTAAAACGAATAAACTGCTCATCACCATATTTGCATCCATTTCATCAGCACTATGTATTATGTATCCAGTTGGTTCGATTTTAGATTTGCAGACTGGGCTTCAATCGATTCCCCTTGTACTGGCTATTTTATACGGGGGATATACCGCCGGAATCGTTGCTATCTTAGTTAGTTCAACCGTAAAGTTCGTGATGTATGGCTCTTTTTTATGGGTTGGATTGATTGTTGTACCGATTTACTTTTTCATTCCTTTCCTGCTTTACCGGAAATGGCGCCAATATTCTAAGCAGAGAAAGCTGTTATACGGAGTCCTAATTGCGTTATCAAAAGGGATGTTTATTTACATTGGACTGCTTGTGGTCAGCTTAATTGAGTACAGCCCTGCATTCATTATGCAACAAAAGCTGCTCGAATTATTTTTCTCAACTCTTTACTACATATTCTTTCTTGTGCTGAGTATTTATTCCATTGAGTTTGTGAAAGAGAATGCGCAAATGAGAACACAGCTTGTCCAATCAGAGAAACTGACGATTGTGAGTGAACTTGCAGCAAGTGTCGCCCATGAAGTCCGCAATCCACTGACGGTGGTGAGAGGATTTATCCAACTGCTCTTTTCAAGTGACAATACGAAAGAGCCGTCAACCAATAAAGATTATAAAAATCTCGTTTTATCTGAACTTGACCGTGCGCAGGATATTATTACGAGCTATCTTGATATTGCGAAACAAAATTATTATCAAATTGAGTCTCTCAATTTATCTAAATTACTTGAAGAGTGTGCATCGCTGATGACATCCTATGCGAATTTTAAGTCGGTCACGATTCATCAATCGATTGAACCAGACTTATACATCCAAGGTGATGAAACGAAAATCAAACAAGTCATGATTAATTTAATCAAAAATGCAATCGAAGCAGCGCCCGAACACGAAGGTAAAATCGAACTATTTGCTTCAAAAGAAAATCATCGAATCTGCCTTTATTTCGTTGATAACGGTGTAGGCATGTCAGAAAGTCAAATGAAAAAGCTTGGTGAACCCTATTACACATTGAAAAATAAAGGAACAGGGCTTGGGTTGACAGTGACATTTTCCATCATTGAAAATCATCATGGAACCATTCGTTTCAAAAGCTCATTGCAGTCTGGTACAACAGTCACCGTGAAGTTTCCTGAAGATACAAGAAGAAAATGATCAATCCATTTTTTTTGTCCTTTTTTCATCGATCTGCTCCTGCTTCTTAGAAGCACGAACGATCAGACGAAAGCAAATAAATGCAGCAGCAAAGAAAAGCACCGTCGTGATTGCCGCAGGGATATACTCCCTTTTATCTTCAGGAAAATACAGTAGAAAGAATATGATGAACGACATGTTCCGCTCTTCCCCCTTTTGCTCGTTTACTTCACTATATTGGCTAAAAGAAAGGAAATACCTTCTTATGCGAAGGAAATGGAGGAATTTCATATGACAGACATTCAGATTGGACAAATCGTGAAAGGTTTTTACAAAACAGGTGTTTACATTGGGGAAGTGACAGCCGTTAAACCATCTACTTATCTCGTTCAAGTAAAAGCGGTTTTCACACACCCCACTCAAGGTGACCTGCATCATCCAAAAGAAGCGGACGTACCTTTTTTTCAGGAAAGACGGGCTTTGGCCTTTAGGGAACAGACGAACATCCCTCATCATATGGTCAAGCCTTATGATGGCGACATCCCTGATTATCAAGTATCACTGAAAGACGCCGTAGACAAATTGAAAAAAGGGCTCAGTGCGGATGATTCCAAGTGGGCTGAAAAATCAAGAGCGTGCCTCTCTTCTCTTGAAAAAGATTATTTTCCAGAAGACGCCCGCTAATCTGCCGAATCAAAAAAGTGAGAGAAGTCAATGAGTTCACCAATTTTGGTTGTTTGCGGATTTTCCACATAGGATCGATCTTTTTCAAAAAGGGTGAACAGCTGATAAGTGGTCATGGCATCATCGAGTGCTTTATGATGCTTACCAGCTCCTTCACTGCCGTACTCCTTAGCTGCTTTCCGAAGTCCTGTGAGTGTTCTATCCCCAAAAAAGGTTTTATATTCAAAAGCCAGATCCCTTTGATTCCCCTTAAAAGGAAAACCAATATGATTGAGCATACAGTTTTGCTTCAGTACCTTCATGTCCATATTTCCCCATGTGATAATCTCACAGTCTTCTCCCCCATCGAGTGACACGAGCTTCTCGATAAACGTCTCAAAAGAAATCCCGCTTTCTACATCCTGCTGCGTAATGCCAAGGAACGATTTACAGCGCTTTGTCAGCTTCGGGAACTTTTTCGGTTTGACATAGCTTGAGAATGTGTCTATGATCGTTTCATTTGATGCTTTGACGACACCGGCTTCAATGATTTCCGGGAAAAAATTTTGCGGATGATATTTCCCATCAGGCATCGTAAATTCAAAATCGACCACAAGCAGCGTCTTCTGTTCCATCAGTCTCACCCCACTTTCTCGTCTGTTTTCCATCCTGCTACTATTATATTAAGACGGACTTTGAAATCACTTCATTTTCGTGAAAATAATGCAGATTCACTATGCCCAACCTATTCATCAGATGAAAGATCGTTTATTTTCCTTTATAATTATTAAGGAACACGAAATAAATAAAGAAGGTGGTCTTTATCACAAACAGGAAGAAAAACTTGTACATCATGTGGTTTGTGAACTTTTTTGTATCTGCCAGCATTACAATGATCGTCCCTTTTTTATCACTTTACATAGAGTCTCTTGATAGCAGTTATTCGAATGAATTTGTTCAAAGATGGAGCGGCTATGTCTTTGGGGTTACGTTTTTAACAGCCTTTCTCATTTCTCCAATTTGGGGACGGATTGGTGACCGGCATGGCTATAAAAAGATTTTGCTCATTAACGGCATTGGGATTGCAACAAGCATTTTATTAATGGGGCTTGTTCAAACCGTTTATCAACTATTTGCGTTACGGCTTTTCATGGGGCTTGTGACAGGCTTTATTTCGACTTCGATGGCACTGATTTCTGCACAGACCGAAAAGGCAACAGCCGGTAAGACCCTTGGTACAATGCAGATGAGTAATGTCGCCGGAGGGTTATTCGGTCCATTAATGGGTGGATTTATGGCAGACAGTGTCGGATTCATTTATACATTTTTCTTAACAGCTGCTGTCATATATGTGTCAGCGATTGTCATTATCTTCGGTGTGAAAGAACAGCCGATCCGTTCAAAAGAAGCAAAACGGGTTTCTTACTCACGGAAGGACGTCCTTGTCCATATTTTCAAACAGCCTTTACTTGTCGTCACCATGCTTCTCACATTTATTACGCAAGTCGGGAACTTTAGTATTCAGCCGCTTTTAGCCTTGTACATTCATGATTTACACGGCCCAGTCAATCTTGCCTTTTATGCAGGTCTGGCGTTTTCTGCAACCGGGCTTGGCAATTTGCTGTTTACACGGAAATGGGGAGATCTTGGAGATCGTATTGGTCACGATAAAGTGCTGCTTGCCCTTCTCATCCTCTCCTCCATTTTATTCATCCCGCAAGCGATGGCAGATTCCTACGGGATGTTAGTCATCTTCCGTTTCTTATACGGGATGGCACTAGGCGGCATCATTCCTTGTACGACGGCCTATATTCGCATCAAAGCGCCTGCCTCTATGCAAGGGGAAGTGCTTGGTTACAATGTCAGCTTCCGCTTTCTTGGAAATGTCGTCGGACCCGTCATAGGCGGTATTGTGGCGAGTCATTACGGAATTCCAGCTGTCTTTTATGTTACCGCCGGCATTTTCCTTTTCGGGGCATTATTTTTATGGGTGGTCCGCTCACAATCAAAGTCAAAAGAGAGGAGTGTCTGATCCATCATCAGCTACTCTTTTCTTCTGTCTAAATGCCTTGTTTACTAGACTTCACGTCTATTCTTTTCTAAAAATAACCTTCTCGTAATCGCAAAAGAATGGTACGATATGGCTAGAAATCCGAAGAAAGTGAGTGACCTCATGTTTCGTGCAATCATTGGATGGTTATTACTTGTTGCCCTCATTCCATTATTTGTTCTGACTTTTTATCTATCAAAGGAAGAAGCCGCAAGTGTAAAACCTGTTAACGAAGTGCTTGATCAAAAAATCAAGCTGGAAAAGGTAGACTTTTCCCAAAACAGTTATATGTATGATCGAGATGGTTCTCTTATCTCTGAGATCGTATCAAACGATGAGAACCGTGTTTTCGTGAAGTACGATAAAATTCCTGATTCCGTCAAGGAGCTGTTCCTCCGATCAGAGGACCGCAACTTTTATGACCATAAAGGCATTGACTTTATGGGCGTGATTCGTGCCCTTGCCGCAAATGTGAAAAACCATGGCATTAGCCAAGGCGCTAGCACCATCACACAACAGTTATCCCGTAATTTATATTTAAGTCATGAACGTTCATTCAGCCGAAAGTTTACAGAACTGCTCTATTCCTATGAGCTCGAGCGAAAATTTACAAAAGAGGAAATTCTCGAAAGCTATTTAAATACGATTTATTTCAGTAACGGGGTTTACGGTGTCGGTTCTGCGGCTAATTACTATTTTGATAAGCCGCTTAGTTCTTTGACGCTTGCACAGATGGCATTTATTTCTGCGATTCCTAACAACCCTACGCTGTATGACCCATTGAAACAATTCAAACATACAAAGAAACGCCAGGAACGGCTGCTTGGTATTTTAGAAAAAGATGGTGTCATTACTAAGAAGCAATACAAAAAAGCAGTGAAAGAAAAAATCAGCTTGTCCTTAAGTGAAAAGAAAAACCTTTACCCTGACTATGTGACATACGCCAATGAAGAATTTACCGATCTGGTGTCTGATCAGGAAGGCTTTACAAAACGATTGAAAAAAGCCAAAACAACTGGCGCAAAAAAGGCGATTCAAAAAGAATTATCAGAAAAGGTTAGTGCATTGCTTCAAGATGGTGTGAAGATTTATACAGCACTAGACCCTTCCTTACAGCAAAGAGCGGTCTATCAGCTCAATGCACAATTGCCTTATCAAGGTGTGGAAGGCGGTTCAGCAGTCATTAACCACCAAACCCATCAAATCGTCGCACTTGCTGGCGGGAAGAATTATAAAAAGTTTGATTTCAACTACGCCTATCAAGCGCAAAGACAACCAGGTTCCGCCATTAAGCCGCTGTTAGATTATGGCCCTTATATTGATCAAACCGGTGCCACGGCATCAAGCAAAATCAGTGCCGGCAAGTTTTGCAGTAGCGGATACTGCCCGCAAAACTATAATCATAAGACGTATGGAACTGTAACACTTGAAACAGCCTTTAAGAACTCTTACAATACACCAGCGATTCGTATGCTTGATACAGTCGGTGTCAAAAAAGGCTTCAGCTATTTAGAAAAGTTTTCATTCGAACATATTGTCGCAGATGATTACCGCCTCCCTTCTGCACTTGGAGGATTTACAAAAGGCTTCTCGCCGCTAGAAATAACCGATGCATATACCGTGTTTGGCAATCAAGGTGCCTATACGCGAAATCACTCCATTACAAAGGTCACAGACTTAAACGGCAAAACCCTTTACAAGTGGAAAGAGTCGCCGAAGCAAATCTATTCTCAGCGTACAAATGAAACAATGCGCAAGCTGCTTGCCTCTGTTGTGAAAAGTGGAACAGGGAAAAAGGCGAATTTCAATTCTCCTTACATTGGGGGAAAAACAGGCACATCCAATGACTACAAAGACATTTGGTTTGTTGGCCTGACAGATCAATACACAATGGGTGTATGGGTAGGAAGAGATAGAGGAACCGTTGAATCTATTTATAGTTCAAGTCCGCACTTACGTATTTGGAAACAAACTATGCAATACGCTAGATAAACAGGAGGTTTGATTGCGATGCATTCAACACAACCCTCTCACTTCATTTTATTTGACGGTGTCTGCAACGTGTGCAGTGGTGCTGTTCAGTTTATCATCAAGCGCGACCCGAATGAGCGGATGATGTTTGCTTCTTTACAATCAGATACAGGGCAGCGTATTTTAAAAGAAAACGGCTTGCCTTTAGATGAGTTCAATTCATTCATTTATATTGAAAATGGGACCCTTTATATGAAGTCAACAGGCATCTTAAAAGCCGCGCGGCATTTAAAAGGGATATACAGATGGAGCTATTTACTCCTCGCGATCCCTCGTCCAATTCGTGACTGGTTTTATCAGCTCATTGCAAAGAATCGCTACAAATGGTTTGGTCAAAAAACATCCTGTATGATGCCTACACCTGATATTCAGAAGCGGTTTCTTCCATAAAAAAAGCATCCTCCATCATCGGAGGATGCTTTCTTTCGTCTGATTAAGCTGGCAGACTCGCCATCACACTGTTATAAAGCTTAATAAATAAGTACAAAATGCCGATCAAAAACGTGGCCCAAAACAGCAGATTAAACATCATAAACCCAATTAAATTCAGCATGGAAAGTGATTGATAAATGCGTACCACAACCCAGATAAAATAGACGAGACTTGCTAAAACAAAAAGCCCAACAAGCAAAATGAGCTGCTGCGTCAATAGAAATGCAAGTAAGCTGGCAAACAAATAGACAACCGATGCAATCCGAATTTTCTTTAAGTTCTCCCCTTCAGGGTCCTTTGCAAAAAAGAGCAGTGCCAACTCTAACACCGTATCTGCAATGAGTTTTAAAGCAGATAAAATCATAAAATAAACAAGTGCAAATGCGGCAAATAAAGCAAGACGAATGCCCTGTTCAGAGAAAAATTCCAGCATTCCTTTTAAAATCCCTGCTTGGGTCAAGAAGTCAGTCGTGATACCTACTGTAAAAATAGAAAAGGCAGAGCTGAATAGCAAAATTGAAATCAGCGGAAAATATCCAGTCAAATATGTATTTTTCATAAATAGATCCTTTCTCATAAGCTCATTTTTATTATGGCTCACTTAAAACGGATTGACAAGATGCTTTCCAAGTAAACTGGAATCTAAATCAAATTTGTGATTTTGCACGTACATTCCTTCACAAACTTACATTTTCCCGTTAAAGTATTACTATTACGAAAAAATTGCGCGTTAGGGGTATACTCGTGAAAAAAACTTTAAGACTGCAAACACGGCTGACGATCTTTGTCTGTATTGTTGTCCTGATCTCCCTCTGTATCACATTCTTTACGATCTGGTCAGAAACAGCCAAAAATATTCATCAGCAGGAACGTGATATCGCCCTCTCCACTGCCAAAATGGTGGCAGAGGCTCCGATCACAGCAAAATCATTGGAAAAAGATCAATCATATACAGCACTGCGAAAATATACAACAAGTGTTCAGCGTATTACCAAAACCGAATTCGTTGTCGTCATGGATATGAACGGTATCCGCAAAACACATCCGAATCCACAAAAGATTGGGAAGCGGTTTGCTGGCGGTGATGAAAAACCGGCATTACAGGGTAAAGAACATATTAGTACCGCATCTGGAACACTTGGCAAGTCCATGCGTGCCTTTGTTCCTGTTTATAACCAAGATGGCAAGCAGCTCGGGGCTGTGGCAGTTGGTATTACATTAAAGGAAATTGATTTAATTATTCATCAAAGCCTGCTCCCGCTCTACTTTGTCACATCGCTAAGCCTTTTATCTGGCATTATCGGTGCACTCATTGTGGCACGTAAAGTAAAGAAGATTATGTTTGGACTAGAGCCAGATGAAATTGCCACATTATTAAAAGAACGAAGCGCTATGCTAGAATCAACAAAAGAAGGCATTCTTGCCGTCGATCAGCACGGTAAAATCAAGCTGGCAAATGCAGAAGCTAAACGTCTTTTTCATAATATGGGCATTATGGTTGACCCTAGAGAACAAGATGTACAGGCCCTTCTTCCTTCAAGCGGCTTAAAGCAAGTAATCGAAACACGGAAACCGCTGCTTGATCGTGATGTCAGAATGAACGGACTGGAGCTGGTCTTTAATGAGGTGCCGATTACGGTAAAAGGGGAAATTGTCGGAGCGATCGCAACCTTCCGTGACAAAACAGAAGTCAAACACCTGGCTGAGCAGCTGAGCGGGGTGAAGATGTATGCCAATGCACTTCGTGCCCAGTCACACGAATTTATGAACAAGCTTCATGTCATTTTAGGATTGGTCCAGCTAAAGAACTATGATGACCTTGGCACCTATATTAAAGATATTGCGATTTATCAGCAGACAGAAACAAATGAAATCATCAACCATGTGAAAAACTCAGTCTTAGCCGGGTTTTTACTAGGAAAACAAAGCTACATCAGAGAACAAGGCGCATCTTTAGAAGTCAATTGCAGTACACAGGTACCAAACTCGGAGGACCCAGCCGTCACACATGACCTTATTACGGTCATCGGTAATCTGTTAAATAACGCACTCGATGCCGTTTCCCATACAGAGAACAAAAATATCTCCATCTCATTCAGATATGTCCAAGAGCAGCTTCATATTGAAATTACAGACACAGGGGTCGGTCTGACAAAAGAAGAACAGGACATTATGTTTGATCAAGGCTTTTCAACAAAAGGAGAAGACAGAGGATTTGGCCTTTATTTTGTTGACCAAAGCATCAAAAAACTGAACGGACATATGATCGTCACAAGCGAAAAAGGAGAAGGAACGACCTTTAGTCTCCGTATTCCATATAAACAAAAGGAGGATTCACATGATTAATGTGTTGATCGTAGAAGATGACCCAATGGTCGGGGAGCTGAATAAACGCTACTTGACCCAAATAGAAGGATTTGAATTAAAAGGGATTGCCACCTCATTTCAGAAGGCACTAGACATCTTAAAATCAGAAATCATTCACCTTGTATTGCTTGATATTTATATGCCTGGACAAAATGGGCTCGCCCTATTATCAGAAATTCGTGAGAAAAATCATTCCGTTGACGTCATCGTCATTTCAGCTGCAAATGAAGTGGATGTCGTACAGCAAACGATGCGAAACGGAGCTGTCGACTATTTAATCAAACCTTTTGAGTTTGAACGCTTCCAATCAGCACTGACAGAATATAAAAGAAAACATGCCCTATACCAAACGATGAATAGCATCTCTCAAAATGATTTAGACGCGAAGCTTTTTCATAAAAAAGCAGAGGCGGAAAAAGTCCTGCTGCCAAAAGGCCTGACGAAGAGCACACTCAAACTCATCTGGACAAGCATTCAATCATTCGGTCAGCAGGCTTTCACGACCGAAGACCTAGCCAATCATACTGAAATCTCCCAAGTTTCAATTAGAAAATACTTGAAATTTCTTGAGGATATCGAAGTGGTTGATGTGGAGATGGCATACGGGACAATCGGCCGCCCTGTTTTCCAATATAAACTGAATACAAGCAACATGAATTTGATTCAGCAATATCTTTAATTTGACACATCTGACCTTTCACAAAGGCCAGATGTTTTTTTATGGCATACGATGTCACAAACCCCTTGATATCAGTGGTTCCACTGTAGTAGAGCACATCATAAAAGCGGCATTATATCATATTTCAGCACATAAAAAGACATCGAATTTAGCCTTTTAACATTTTTTTAAAAATAAAACAAATTTCTATTTATTTATTCGATGGGAAATGATAAATTATGATTGATTAGTTCAACGAGATATAAGTCTGATGTCTTACATCTTCTCTCCTGTTTCCATCAATTTTAAAAGAATGCAGGATAAAATACCCTTTTCACAAGGATAGGAGAAGGCAAGAGTCGGTCTTTTTTCGCGAGACTTTTCTGAAACTTTTAAATTTTATAGGGGGTTATGTTTTGAAGAAGCGCAAAATTGGACTTGCATTGTCCTTAGTCGTAGCAGCAGGAACCATCCTTGGAGCATGCGGCAACTCTGGCTCAAACAGCGGTGAAAACAAAAAAGATAAAGATCAATTCACTGTTGCAATGGTAACTGATGTCGGTGGTGTCGATGACAAATCGTTTAACCAATCTGCTTGGGAAGGTTTACAAGCTTTTGGGAAAGACAACAATTTAACAAAAGGTAAAAACGGCTTTGATTACTTACAATCTAAATCAGACGCTGACTATACAACAAACTTAAACACACTTGCTCGTGAGAAATTTGATTTGATTTACGGAATTGGTTTCTTAATGCAAGATTCTATTACTGAAATTGCTGATCAACGTAAGAAAAACCACTTTGCCATCGTTGATGCAGTTGTAAAAAAAGACAACGTAGCAAGCATTACATTTAACGAAAATGAAGGTTCATTCCTTGTAGGTGTTGCAGCGGCTCTTTCTACAAAATCAAACAAAATTGGTTTTGTTGGCGGCGTTGATTCTGAATTAATCAGAAAATTCGAAGTTGGTTTCCGTGCAGGCGTTGAAGCAGCTAATCCAAAAGCAAAAGTTGAAGTGAAATATGCTGGTGCATTCGATAAAGCAGACATCGGTAAAGCAACAGCTGAAAGTATGTACAAATCTGGCGTTGACGTCATTTACCACGCAGCAGGCGGAACTGGAACTGGTGTCTTCACAGAAGCGAAAAACCTGAAAAAAGCTGATCCTGACCGCAAAGTGTGGGTCATTGGTGTTGATAAAGACCAGTATGACGAAGGTAAAGTACCTGGAACAAAACAAAGTGTCACTCTTACTTCTATGATTAAGAAAGTAGACACAGCGGTACAAGACTTAACAACAAAAGCAAAAGAAGGTAAATTCCCTGGTGGCGAAGTCATCACGTACGGTCTGAAAGAAGGCGGCGTTGACATCTCTCCATCTCAAGAGAATCTTGATAAAGATGTATTGAAGAAAGTCGAAGAATGGAAACAAAAAATCATCAAGGGTGAAGTGAAAATCCCTGCAACACGTGATGAACTAAAAGATTTTAAAGCTTAATTTGTGCATCGGGATAAGCGCGTCTTATCCCCTTGCCTCTCCTTTACCTCCTCTTTATTCGTAAAAGGTGGTAAAAGAAAAGCTGCAGCCTTGTTTTGCAGCTTTTCTTTTGCTAGTTTTTATCTTCATCAGCACCCTAAAAAAGGAGCGGTTAAACCTGTGGATTATGTCATTGAAATGTTGAATATACGCAAAGAATTCCCTGGCATTGTAGCAAATGATAACATTACGCTACAGCTAAAAAAGGGCGAAATTCATGCGCTGCTTGGTGAAAACGGCGCTGGAAAATCAACGCTTATGAACGTGCTTTTCGGACTGTATCAGCCTGAAAAAGGTGAAATCAAGGTACACGGAAAACCGGTTACAATCTCAAGTCCAAATGATGCAAGTGATTTAGGCATTGGAATGGTCCATCAGCATTTTATGCTAGTTGATACATTTACTGTGGCTGAAAACATCATTTTAGGAAAAGAGCCAAAGAAATTTGGAAAGATTGACAAAGAACAAGCCATTCAGCAAGTGCAGGAACTTTCTGACCGTTATGGACTGAAAATAGACCCTGCCGCTAAAGTATCTGACATCTCAGTCGGTATGCAGCAGCGAGCAGAAATCTTAAAAACACTATACCGCGGCGCTGACATCTTGATCTTCGACGAACCAACAGCCGTCTTAACACCTCAAGAAATAAAAGAACTCATACAAATTATGAAAAACTTAATCAATGAAGGCAAATCCATTATTTTAATTACCCACAAGCTAAAAGAAATTATGGATGCCTGTCATCGCGTGACCATTATCCGAAAAGGGCAAGGTATTCGTACACTTGATGTGGAACACACAAACAAAGACGAGCTTGCCAGCTTAATGGTCGGCCGCGAAGTCTCATTTAAAACAGACAAAAAAGCAGCCTCCCCTGCTGAAGAAGTCTTGCAAATTCAAGATCTCACTGTCAAAGATGCGCGAGGAATTGAAGCTGTGAAACAACTCAATTTATCAGTGAAAGCTGGTGAGATTGTCGGAATTGCGGGTGTAGATGGAAATGGTCAATCTGAATTAATTGAAGCCATTACAGGTCTGAAAAAATCCGAATCTGGCACGATCATGCTAAACGGGAAAGCCATTCAAAATCTCCCGCCTCGTAAGGTCACAGAATCTGGTATCGGACACATTCCTCAAGACCGTCATAAGCACGGACTTGTCCTTGATTTTTCAATTGGAGAAAATATTTCCTTACAAACGTATTATCAGCGTCCATATTCGAAGTTTGGCTTGATGAATATGAAAAATATTTATCAAAAAGCAAAACAAATCATTGCTGAATACGACGTACGGACGCCTAGTGAATATACAGAAGCACGTGCGCTCTCAGGCGGTAACCAGCAAAAAGCCATTATTGGCCGTGAAGTGGACCGAAATCCTGATTTATTAATTGCCGCACAGCCGACACGTGGACTTGATGTCGGAGCCATTGAGTTTGTTCATAAACGTCTGATTGAACAAAGGGATTCAGGCAAAGCTGTTCTGCTCATCTCCTTTGAGCTTGATGAAATTATCAATGTCAGTGATAAGATTGCTGTTATTTTCGAAGGCAGCATTATTGCCATTGTTGATCCAAAAGAAACAACAGAGCAAGAACTTGGTCTGTTAATGGCTGGAAGTACGCAACAGGAAGTGGGGAAAGAAGCAAATGTCTAATCGCTTAACAAATCTGCTGATTCCGCTTATAGCCATTGTACTTGGTCTTTTCGTTGGGGCCATCATTATGCTGGCAAGCGGTTATAGTGTCATCGAAGGTTATAGCGCCCTTTGGAATGGCGTCTTCGGTGAAACCTATTATATGGGAGAAACCATCCGACAAGTCACGCCTTATATTTTATCAGGACTTGCTGTTGCCTTTGCATTTCGGACAGGCCTCTTTAATATCGGGGTAGAAGGTCAAATGCTGATTGGCTGGGTAGCTGCTGTATGGATCGGCACAACTGTCCATGCACCTATGTATATTCATCTGCCTCTTGCACTGATCACAGCAGCAGTTGCTGGTGCATTATGGGGCTTTATTCCCGGATTTTTAAAAGCTCGTTTTTACGTACATGAAGTCATTGTCACCATCATGATGAACTACATTGCCCTTCATGTCACAAATTATTTGATTTCAAATGTCTTAACAAACAATAAAGATAAAACAGAAAAAATTGATGCAACAGCTTCCCTTCGATCTGGTTTTTTTGAGCAGATCACTGATTTCTCAAGAATGCATAATGGGATTTTTGTTGCCATTATTGCGGCTGTTGTCATGTGGGTTATTATCCAGAAAACCTCTAAAGGGTTTGAATTACGCGCAGTTGGGATGAACCAGCAGGCCTCTCATTATGCTGGAATGAACGTTCGACGCAACATCATTTATGCGATGCTCATTTCTGGTGCCTTTGCAGGTCTTGCAGGTGCGATGGAAGGACTCGGAACATTTGAATATGCTTCGATTAAAGGATCATTCACTGGCGTTGGTTTTGATGGAATCGCTGTTGCCTTATTAGGCGGAAATACAGCTATTGGTGTCGTCTTAGCGGCATTATTGCTTGGTGGATTGAAAGTCGGTGCTTTAAACATGCCGCTTGAATCTGGCGTACCGACTGAGGTCGTTGATATTGTGATTGCGATCATTATTCTTTTCGTTGCCTCAAGCTATATCATCCGTCTTGTTATTCAACAATTGAAGAAAAAGGGGGGAAAATAAGTGGGATTTCTGCAAATTCTTGAAATCATCGTCCCGGCTACACTTGTATATGCTGCACCACTTATTTTAACCGCTCTTGGAGGCGTCTTTTCAGAAAGATCAGGTGTCGTCAATATTGGTCTTGAAGGTTTGATGGTCGTCGGAGCATTTTCTAGTATTATCTTTAACTTAATGTTTGCTGATACGTTTGGTGCCTTGACCCCGTGGCTCGGTCTTCTTGTTGGTATGGCCATTGGCGGCGTGTTCTCACTCATTCACGCTGTTGCCACTATTACGTTCAGAGCAGATCAAACGGTCAGTGGTGTTGCGATTAACATGCTTGCCCTTGGTGCTACGCTGTTTGTTGTCAAACTGATTTATGGAAAAGCACAAACGGATAAAATTACAGAACCTTTCTATAAAGGAGATATTCCCCTTTTAAGTGACATTCCAATCATTGGTGATATTTTCTTTAAAGATGTGTATTATACGTCCATTCTCGCATTAGTTCTTGCGGTTGTCGCTTGGTTTGTTTTATTTAAAATGCCGTTTGGCTTACGACTTCGTGCAGTCGGAGAGCATCCAATGGCAGCTGATACAATGGGAATCAAGGTATACCGGATGCGCTATATCGGCGTCTTCATTAGTGGTCTATTTGGCGGTCTTGGCGGTGCTGTGTATGCATCGACCATCGCTCTTGACTTCTCACACGCCACCATTACAGGACAAGGCTTCATTGCACTAGCCGCCCTTGTTTTCGGGAAATGGCACCCATTTGGCGCTATGGGCGCTGCTTTATTCTTTGGATTTGCACAAAGCTTAAGCATCATTGGCTCTCTGCTTCCGCTGTTTCAAGATATCCCGAACGTGTACATGCTCATTGCACCATATGTGCTGACGATCCTAGCTCTTACTGGCTTCATTGGACGAGCAGACGCACCAAAAGCACTTGGTACCCCTTATTTAAAAGGAAAACGATAAATAAATACCATGTATGATCAATCCCCTGAAGGACAAACTATCTTCAGGGGATTTTTGTATGATAAAAACGACAAAACCCCCGTTTATTTTACTTTTATTACACTTAATTTAGTTTAATAAATAGATGAGTGTCACAGAATCTTCTACAATTGAGACAAATAGCATTTGGGGGTGTTTATGTGGCTAATACACAACAATTGAAATCGATTACAAACGATTCTGACAATAATAAAAGCGTTTTCCGAAAAATTCTTTCTTGGAAAATTGGTGTTATTGATCTACCTGTGTATATAGTACTTGCAGCGATTATTTTAACTGCCGCTTATTTTAATAAAATTCCAGCAAATATGCTTGGTGGTTTCGCTGTTATTATGATTTTGGGGATTTTCCTAGGAGATGTAGGACAACGTATTCCAATCTTAAAAGATATTGGTGGACCGGCGATTCTTTCTTTATTCGTACCATCGTTCCTGGTCTTTTTTCATGTTCTGAATCCAAACTCGTTGGAAGCGGTTACGTCTCTGATGAAAACGTCGAACTTCCTATACTTCTATATATCTGCTCTTGTAGTAGGTAGTATTCTTGGGATGCAACGAACTGTTTTAGTACAAGGCCTTATTCGTATGTTTGTTCCTCTTGTTGCAGGTACAATTACAGCTGTAGCTGCTGGAATTCTAGTGGGTCTTCTAGTTGGTTACACACCGCATCATTCGTTCTTCTTTATCATTGTACCGATTATTGCCGGTGGTGTCGGTGAAGGGATATTGCCATTATCAATTGCTTATTCACAAATTCTTGGTGTATCAGCAGAGTCATTAATTTCTCAATTGATTCCGGCTGCTGTCATTGGGAACGTCATTGCCATCATTTGTGCTGGCGCAATGAAAAAGCTTGGTGAAAAACGTCCTGAACTAAACGGGAATGGACGACTTGTTAAATCAAAAGAAGCAAATGAAATCTTTGAACAGCCTGACATGGATACTAAAGTTGACTTCAGCTTAATGGGTGCAGGTGTACTTGTTGCTTGTACAACCTTTATCTTTGGCGGCTTATTAGAAAGTTTTGTTCATATTCCAGGTCCAATCTTAATGATTGTTCTTGCTGCATTAATCAAATACTTAAACGTGATGCCTCAGCATTTGCAAAACGGCTCACAGCAGTTCTACAAGTTTGTATCGAAAAGCTTTACATGGCCTCTAATGGTTGGTTTAGGAATTCTATACATTCCACTTGATGATGTGGCTACTGTCATTTCGATTCCTTTCGTATGTGTATGTATTGCTGTTGTTCTAGGCATGGTTGGTTCTGGTTACTTTGTTGGTAAATTCATGAACATGTATCCAGTTGAATCTGCCATTGTGACTGGCTGTCACAGTGGATTAGGCGGTACTGGTGATGTTGCGATTCTTTCAGCTTCTGGAAGAATGGGCCTTATGCCTTTCGCTCAAGTCTCTACACGTCTTGGCGGAGCAGCAACCGTTATTTGCGCAACAATCTTACTTAGAATGTTTACTTAAAAAAGAAACAAAAAGCATGTCCTTTTCATAAGGGACATGCTCAGATAATTGACAAAGGGCTAAAATGTACTTTATTTTAGCCCTTTGTCTTCTTTTCAGCGTGATAGAAAACCTTTGCAGTCTAGGAAGAACGAGCACCGGAGCAGAGCGAATCTGACATTCGTGAGCACCGGAGCGCAGGACTGACAAAGAATGCGAGGGTTTGTCTACACGCTGAGCATGTCCTTTTCGTAAGGGACATGCTTTTTTTATATTTCTTTTCTCCCATACATCCTCATTCATCAGCTAATACAATTCGTATATACTCCCGAGGCTGAAAAGGATACTGTTTCGCCTGCGGATAGGTCATATGGAGGAGTTGTTCAGAAAATAGCGGCCATTCACTCCCGGCCTGCCACCTTTTTTGATCATTTCGTTCAATCAAGAATGCTCCTCCTAAAATCGTGCAGAATATGCTTAAGCTGATGGCGATCTTTCGTTTCATTTGATCAGCTCCTTTAAGAAAAGCATGTACGAAATACAAAACAATATACAACGAGTTTCATTTTTGATAAAATATTTTTTGTGGTCAAAAGAACTCAAAATAAATTCAATTTGTCGTAAATCAGTTCAAACCAATGCACTATGTCTGTATTTACGCTATAATTTTAATTACCAGTTCTTTAGAACGTGAATTTATATTGATCAAAGGAGGTTCATTTTCTTGCAGCTTATTCACTTCGCCATCCTATCACCTTTTTTACTTGCCTTTGTCGTCCCTTTTCTCTTTAAATACGTAAGGCGTATACATACAGGATGGTTTGTTCTCATCTTGCCTATTCTTTTATTTACCTATTTCATCCAATTGCTCCAGATCACCTCGAATGGACGAACGTTGTTCTCACAAGCTGAATGGATTCCCTCTCTAGGGATGAATTTCACTGTATATGTAGATGGTCTCAGCCTGTTATTTGCTTTACTCATCACAGGTATTGGTGCACTTGTGGTACTGTACAGTATTTTCTACTTATCAAAGGAAAAAGAACAGCTTGGCTCTTTCTATACGTATTTATTAATGTTTATGACCGCTATGCTCGGTGTTGTCCTCTCTGATAACATGGTCGTACTTTATTTGTTCTGGGAGCTAACAAGTATCTCTTCCTTCCTCTTAATTGGGTATTGGTATAAGCGTGAGCGTTCTCGTTACGGAGCAACCAAATCACTGCTTATTACTGTGTTTGGCGGATTAGCTATGCTTGGCGGCTTCATCCTCATTTACCTGATCACTGATTCATTCAGTATTCGCGAAGCAGTCAATCAGCTTCAGCTCATTATGGCATCACCTTATTTCATCCCTGCGATGGTTCTCATTTTACTAGGGGCCTTCACGAAATCAGCGCAGTTCCCATTTTATATTTGGCTGCCTGATGCTATGGAAGCACCAACCCCTGTAAGCAGTTATCTGCATTCTGCTACTATGGTCAAAGCCGGTATTTATCTGGTTGCCCGCTTTAGTCCGATTTTTGCTATATCAGAGGTGTGGTTTTGGACCATTTCGATTGTCGGACTTATCACACTATTCTGGGGATCTTTCCACGCCGTTCGGCAAAATGATTTGAAAGCCATTCTGGCCTTCTCGACAGTGAGTCAACTCGGTATGATTATGCTCATGCTAGGAGTAGGCGCAGCTGCCATTCATGAAAACAACCCTGCCTTTTTTGGCGCAGCCGTTCTTGCTGCTATTTTTCATCTCATTAACCACGCGACTTTTAAAGGAAGTCTCTTTATGGCAGCAGGGATTATCGATCACGAAACAGGTACACGTGATATTCGCAAATTAGGTGGATTAATGACCATCATGCCAATTACCTTTACAATTACGTTAATTGGTACATTCTCGATGGCTGGACTCCCGCCTTTTAATGGATTTTTAAGTAAAGAGCTATTTTTCACAAGTATGATTCGGATTTCTGACATCAGCTTTACGGATGTTTCAACATGGGGGGCTGTCTTCCCTGCTATCGCTTGGCTCGCTAGTGTGTTTACGTTCATCTACAGTATGATGATCGTCTTCAAAACATTTAGAGGCCGTCTGAATGTCGATCAATTGGAGAAAAAACCGCATGAAGCACCGATTGGTATGCTGATCCCGCCAATTATTTTAGCTGCACTTGTGGTCACGTTTTTCTTTTTCCCTAATATTCTTGCCTATTCTGTCATTGAACCTGCCATTCAAGCGATCATTCCAGAAGCCATTCAAACAGGAAGCCGCTTTGCCGTAAAAATTGAAGCGTGGCATGGATTCCAGCCAGAGCTTTACATGACAATTGGTGTAGTTGCGCTCGGTACCATTGGCTATTTAACGCTGTCAAAATGGCGCCCAATGTACAACATATTTAAAGAAAAATGGTCATTTAACGCTTTGTATGATCGTTCACTTATAGGTGTAGAAAAAGGGTCATACCGCCTAACAAACAGCTATATGACAGGATTCCTTCGTGACTATCTTGTCTATGTATTTGGTTTTATGATTATCGTGCTGGGCAGCGTGATGTTCTACAAGCAAGCCTTCTCATTTCAAACTGAGCACGCTGCATCAATCGGCACGTACGAAGCCATCCTTTCACTTGTGATGGTCGCAGCGACAGTCACGACTGTATTTGCTCGTTCACGCTTAACAGCTATTATTGCGCTAGGTGTTATGGGCTACACGCTGTCACTATTCTTCGTGATTTTCAGAGCACCTGACCTTGCGCTGACACAGCTCATTATTGAAACCATTTCTGTCGCGCTGTTTTTACTTTGCTTCTATCATTTGCCAAAGCTGAGTCTGAAGCAAAAAACACGAAGATTTAAATTAACAAATTTGATGATCTCATTAGGTGTTGGAGTTGTTGTCACCTGTCTTGCTTTTGCTTCAACAAGCCAGCAGTCTCTTGACACGATTTCAACGTACTTCATTGAAAACAGCTACAAACTGGCTGGCGGAGACAATATTGTCAATGTCATTCTTGTCGATTTCAGGGGCTTTGATACACTCTTTGAGATTACAGTGCTGGCCATTGCGGCACTCGGTATTTATGGATTATTGAAGGTAAAAGCACAAGGAAAACGGAAGAGAGGCGTACGGCGATGAGAAAGATTGATACGAATGATATGCTCTTACAAGTCACTACTAAAATTACAGCATTCATCATCTTGCTTTTCTCACTTCACCTATTTCTTGCAGGACATAACAATCCTGGCGGAGGATTCATTGGCGGTTTGATGAGTGCTGGTGCTGTCGTCCTTCTGCTTTTAGCCTATGACCTTAAAACAGTCAGACGCATTTTACCATTTGACTTTATTTATGTGGCTGGTGTCGGTTTGCTCGTTGCCATCCTAACAGGCATGGGATCTTTTCTGTTCGGAGCACCTTTCCTATCCCATGCATTTGATTATTTCCAACTGCCGTTTCTAGGGAAAACAGAACTGGCGACAGCGGTCCTGTTTGATATCGGTGTGTATTTAGTTGTTGTTGGTGTCACCATGACCATTATTCAAACGATTGGAGAGAAGGAATAATGGAATTTCTAATGTCTATTATCGTCGGAATCATTTTTATGGCAGCGACCTATTTAATGCTTTCAAAAAGCCTTCTGCGGGTCATCGTCGGTACTGCCGTTTTAAGTCACGGCGTCCATTTGCTTCTATTAACAATGGGCGGCTTAAAAAAGGGAGCACCTCCTATTTTGAAAGAGGGGCTCACATCCTATGTAGATCCATTGCCACAAGCATTAATTTTAACAGCTATTGTCATTGCTTTTGGTGTAACATCCTTTTTGCTCGTGATGGCCTTCCGTGCCTTCCAAGAGCTGAGAACAGATGACATGGATCAAATGAGAGGAAATGATCAGCATGAATAATCTCGTGATCCTGCCTATATTAATACCATTACTAGCTGCTACATTATTGATTTTTATGAATAAAAACACCATGCTGTCGAGAGGCTTTAGTGTATTTGCATCTCTTTTAGCCATTATCTGTAATGTCTATTTGGTCCAAACGATTTTCACAAACGGCATACAAACCCTTTATTTGGGTGGCTGGAAAGCACCGTTTGGCATTGCCCTTGTGGCCGATCAGTTTGCTGCACTTCTTGTGCTGACCGCTTCCATTGTTGGACTTGTCACAGTTCTTTTTTCCTTTCAAACGATTGGGAAAGAAAGAGAGCGGCTGTTCTATTATTCTGGTGTCCAATTCTTGTTAGCTGGCGTCAGTGGTGCCTTTTTAACGGGAGATATTTTCAACCTGTTTGTCTTCTTTGAATTGTTGCTGATGGCGTCTTATATGCTCATTGTTCTGGGTGGTTCAAAGCC
Source organism: Bacillus sp. FSL R5-0397 (assembly GCF_038593395.1). NCBI lineage: Bacteria > Bacillati > Bacillota > Bacilli > Caryophanales > Bacillaceae > Bacillus > Bacillus sp. FSL R5-0397. The sequence goes on from NZ_CP151992.1 coordinate 2,821,144, forward strand.
TCAGCTTCGTGAATCACTGAAATACATTGTGTTTAATATTATCTCATCGGCATTATTTATTGTTGGCGTAGCGTGTTTATATGCAGTCACAGGCACACTGAACATGGCTGATTTAAGTGTGAAAATAGCTGAATCTGGGCAAACAGGGTTAATCACCGTGATTGCCATTCTGTTCCTGATTGTATTTGGCTTAAAAGCTGGGGTCTTCCCGCTTTATTTCTGGTTGCCAGGGTCTTATCATGCACCGCCGGCAGCGATTTCAGCTTTGTTTGGCGCACTGCTGACAAAGGTCGGGCTATATGCGATTGCCAGGGTCTTTACGCTCATCTTTATACATGATACAGGTTTTACACATACACTTATGGCTTGGCTAGCCGCTCTAACGGTTATATTCGGTGTCATTGGCTCTATCGCCTATTCTGATGTGCAAAAAATTGTGATTTATAACATTGTCACAGCTGTTGGTGTCATTTTGTTTGGGATTGCGGCCAATACACCGGCATCACTTCAAGGCGCCATTTATTACCTCATTCACGATATGGTGATCAAAGGAGCTCTATTTATGCTCGCAGGGGCACTGTTTGTGTATGCTGGAACCAATCATCTGAAAAAAATGGGTGGGTTGATTCAATCCCAGCCTCTACTCGGCTGGATGTTCTTCATATCGGCTTTATCACTTGCGGGTATTCCTCCGCTAAGTGGATTTGTTGGCAAGCTGAAAATTGTTGAAGGTGGGTTTTCTGCTGGGTACATGACGTTCTCTATCCTTGTTTTACTGTCCAGTCTTCTTGTCCTTTATTCTGTTATGAGGATTTTCATGCTCGCGTTTTGGGGAGAGGATCAGGATATGCGAAGAAGAAAGCCATCCATTAGAGGAATGGTGTATCCTGGGGTACTGCTTGTTATCTTATCGCTTGCGATTGGATTAGGCACAGAATTCATTGCACCTTATATCAATCAAGCTGCGGAAATGCTTTCAACACCAGAAAAATATATTCAAGCTGTGCTGAAGGAGTAGATGAACATGGCCTTTCAAATATTATTAAACGCTCTCCTCGCCTTTACATGGATGTTTATGAATGATACATACAGAGCTGCAGACTTTGTATCAGGCTTTGCACTAGGGATGATCGCCATTTTTATGCTACGGCGATTCTTCCCGCAACGTTTTTACGGTTATGCCCTTTATGCGATTTTCAAGCTCGTCATCATTTTTATCAGAGAGCTGCTTCTTGCCAATTTGAGTGTACTCAAGACGGTGTTATCTCCAAAGCTGAAAATCAAGCCTGGTATTTTCGCCTTTCGTACAGATTTAAAAACAGATTGGGAAATCACCATACTGGCCAATATGATTACATTAACACCTGGTACACTGGTCATCGATATTTCGGATGATCGTTCGATTTTATATATTCATGCGATGGATATTGAAGATGCTGAAAAAGCCATCCACGATATTCGGGTATCATTTGAAAAAGCGATTCAGGAGGTGAGCGGTAAGTAATGGAACTGATCTTGCAAATGTCACTTGGAATTCTTGCGCTGTCTACTTTGCTTTTTGTCATACGGGTCATCAAAGGACCTTCTATCCCTGATCGCGTTAGTGCGCTTGATGCGATAGGAATCAATTTAATTGGGATGACAGCCATCGTGTCTATCTTACTGAAAACCACTACGTTCTTTGAAATTATTTTACTGCTCGGTATTCTTGCCTTTATCGGCACTGTCGCTTTTTCCAAATTCCTTGAGAAAGGGGAAGTGATTGAAAATGATCGTCATCGCTAAAGCGATCGTGATTTTCTTTATTCTGCTTGGCGCCATCCTCTGTTTGATTTCAGCCATTGGTGTCCTTCGCCTGCCGGATGTTTACACACGTATGCATGCTGCATCAAAAGCATCGACACTTGGTGTTGTTCTCATTTTAGTTGGTGTATTCTTTCATGAATGGTTTCTTGCAGGGATCATCTCTGCGAAAATCCTGCTTGGGATTGTCTTTATCTTTCTGACCGCACCAGTCGGCGCTCATTTGATCGGAAGAGCCGCTTATAACACTGGTGTGAAAATGGACAAACGAAGTGTCCAAGATGATTATGGCGGTTTCCGTAACTTCGTCATTAAACGAAAAGAAGACTCTTATTTATAAATGAAGAACCTGATATTCAGGTCCTATTCACTTTACCTGCATGTTCATAAAAGGGTATTAAAAAAAGCTTCCGCTGCACCGGGAGCTTTTTTATATGCGATCAATGACAGCGAGTGTACATCTTGACGTACAGATATGACGGTCTCGATCATCTTTTATATCGATTTGGAATACCATTGTACGCCGTCCAACATGTACAGGAACAGCTGTAGCTGTCACCACTCCATCACGTACAGATTTTAAATGATTGGCATTGATTTCAATACCTGAACAAACCTGCTTCGTTAAATCCAAATGAGCAGCGGCACCCATGCTTGCCACTGTTTCTGCTAGAGCAGCTGATGCTCCTCCGTGCAGTAATCCAAATGGCTGTTTTGTTCGGTGATCGACTGGCATTGTCGCCACGCATCGTGACGTATTGCATTCCACAATCTCAATCCCCAGTGCCTCAAGCAGTGTATTTGAACCACTCACATCCATCAAGGCCCTCTCCCTTCACACGTTTACAGCACACTTTCCGATTTTGCAATTAACACCGCTTCTGTTCGAGATCCAACATTCAGCTTATTAAAGATGGAGGTCAAACTGTATTCAATCGAGCGTTTGCTCAAATGAAGCACATCGGCGATCTCTTGGTTTGTGTACCCTTTTTCCACTTCTCTTAAGATTAAACATTCACGCTCTGTTAGCAGCTCATGATCCGTCTGCTGCGCCTGTTCTGGCTTCTCTTGCTGCTGTGAAATTAATTTCTTTAAATAGGATAGCTGAATGACAACTTCTCCTTGCAATGTGCGGTGTATGTATTCAATGATTTTGTCTTTTGTCTCTGTTTTACTTATTGCACCATGCAATCCAGCTCGAATGGCCTCTTCGAAATAATCATCTACTTCATATCCTGTATAAATGATAATTTTCACTTGTTGATTCGTTTCTAGAATTTGTTTGGCAATGTCCATTCCATTGATATCCCCGAGATTTAAATCCATCAAGATCACATCATAGATGGAAAAGTCATGCGTCTTTAAAAAGGCGCCTTCTGCATCAGGACTTAAACAATCGACTGATAGCTGCTGATCTGATTCTAATATGCTTTTTGTCCCTTCCATGACAGCCGGATGATCATCAATGACCAATATCTTCTTCATGTCTTCCTCCCTTTAAATCACTCACTTCCATTTTATATAAAAGACTTGGCAGATGCCAAGTCTTATTCCTTAAGAAATCGTTACAATTCCATTTCAATTTTCACCTTGAGCCCTTTTTCAGGTGCTGTGTGAATTTGAAGCTTTCCATTTAGAGCTTTGACTCGTTCCCTTATGCCAGAAAGACCCATGCTCATCGTGTGCTGATCAAGCTGGCTTGCATCAAATCCGACTCCATCGTCCTCATAATGGAGAACAACTTGATCTTTAATACAAATGAGCATCACTAAGACTTGGCTGGCCTTAGAATGCTTCAACGCATTGGATAGCAGCTCCTGCACTATCCGGTAAATATTCAGCTGTGAGTCAATATCAATGTCCAATTCTTTATCAAAGCGGGTTGTATTCAGCCTAATATGAAATGGCGCTTTCTCTTGAATTTGCGAAGTCAGCTTCGAAATTGCCTTCACTAACCCCAAATCATAGAGGAGCTGCGGCCGAAGTTCATGACATGTTTCTCTCGTAGTTTGAATCACCTTAGACATTTGTTCATTCCATGAGATCAATGAATTTTCAATAGATGTTGGGCATTGGTTGTTTTGGAAATTGGTTAAGAACATCTCGGACTGTCTCTTCAGTGAAATCAAATCCTGTAGCACAGAATCATGAAGATCCCTTGCTAAATCTGAGCGCTGCTTCTCTTCCATGGCGAACATGACTTTCTTCAGCCAGGCGGGATTGGCTTCCCGCTGTTTCAAATCCTCAAGATGCTCCATCAGTTCTTCGATCTTGACGACATTTTCTAAACTGACACTTGTGTAAAATGCCAATGTTTTCAGCCATGAAATTTCATCGCGGGTTAGCTTAGGTGTCCGTAAATTAGATAAACAGCAAATCACAAACGAGTGACCGCCCCGCTCACCAATTTTCATCATGAATCCTTTATCCAACCCGATGATTTTACCAACTTCACCTAAAATATCTTGAAATTGATCTACATACTCTTTCCATAGCTGGCTTTCTTCTATTGATTCATCAATTTCAACAATTTGTCCATCTGCCTTCACTTCAAGCACAAAGGCTTTGTTCACAACAAGTACTTCTAAGATGGTGTATTTTAAATGATACAATACTTGATGAAGTGATGACGCCTCACGAATAAGCTGTGTAAATTTAAAAACGCTGTCCTGATAATTATGCTTTTCCGAAAAACGCTTCAGGCGAAAACGGAAATCGATGATTTCTTTGAAGTAGAAGACGGTGAGCATAAGAATGTACGTGATAATCGTAAATTTCACTGTATAGAAATTTGCATTTGGCTTTTGAATAAAATCAAAAATAACAACCACTAGTATTGTTGGTGTAATCGCTAAAAAACCGTAGTATTTAATCCTCCCCATAAAGAAATCAACATTATACAGTTTATTTGACATAAATTGGTATACTAAGAAAAAAGGAATTAAAAGAACAAACGATGCAACAACATAAGGTGAAATAAAATATATACCAAAAAAATAAGGAATGATAAAAAATAGCATGAATGGACTGAATGCTGAGATTAAAATGAGTGCAAATGCTCGAAGTACATTGCTGACTTCATTGTCTTTCAATTTTTTAGCAGCCCTTATAGTGATAATAATCGAAAGGAAAGCCAGAACAAAAAATGAAAGTAAATTGACATATGCTAATAGATCTACTGGTCCTGCTTTATTTTTATAGAATAAAACTAATAAAACGTTAGTAACTGGAACTAGATACAAATAAAAAAGAACTCGACGACGAATAATCTCTGTTCCTAATTCTTTTAAATATTGATACATAAAGTGCATATATAGTGGAGGTACAATATTCATTGTAACGATTACAAGAATACGACTGATAGCCTCTCCTTTTCCAGAACCACCAGAACTTACATAACCTATAGACACCGCCAAAAGAAATAAAGCTAAAATATAAGCTGACTCTTTTTGGTTTGCTTTATTCATTTTTAAAATCATAAATATACAAAATAGACAGATGGAATAAAGAATGACTGGTATTAGATAAATAAACAGATTCGCTTGACTCAATAACCTTACATTCTCTAAATCAATTTTATCACCATGTCTATCAACGACTAAACTTTTAACATTAGCTAAAAAACCTCTTTTAACTTCTTCAACTGGTTTGTTATTCCCATTCACTTCAAGTATGATATCGCCTTTCCTAACTCCAGCTAGATAGCTATCTGTAAAATTATCGACATCCACTACCTCAAGTTGACCGTGACTATTTTCCTTAACAGCTGCTCCAACAAAAATATTAAATACGTTGATATAAGAGATGTAAATCACATAGATGAAGCTAAGGATAACTAATATAACTGTTAACTTAGAGTAAAACTTTCTCATAATATTTATCTACTCAAGCAGTTGCCCATATGATTGCTTTAATAACGTCTTCTTTCTGGAATCCGTCAACAATAATACTTGCAGTTTCTTGATCAACGTGAAGCAATGATGCGTTCCCATTAGCGATTTGATTTAATGTTGAAGGATTCTCCACTAAATAACTAACCAATTCCTGAATTTTCATCTTCTCCATCTCCATTTAAAAAAAGTATCAGTTTTTTCTTTTTTGAAGCCTCTAAATGTAGTTTCTTGAATGCTTCTTTAAACTTATTTCTGAGAAGGTTTCTCATAATAAATACATATTGTTGAGCACCAGATTTTTTTAATTTATCCTTTAATTCTTCAGAGCCGGCACTCTTATCCTTTGATTGAAAATAACTGAGCAAGTCTGAACTAGATGGATTAAACTCATTTTTCAAGTAAACTAGCGGTAATGTTTGCATTCTTTTAAAGTCAATATTATCTTTATTAAAAAGACCTAGATAGTCATTTTCAAGCTGTTCCGCCATTCCTAGGTAATAAGCATATTCTTCTACCTTCTTTTCAAAAGAACCTGTTGCCAAAACAACACCTAACACACAAGGTAATACAAACAGTGACCCTGCTTTTAACTTCATGATATTTAAACAATCCTGCTCATTCTCTGGCTCCAGTGTCATATCTATATGCTGCCCTTGCATTGACTGAATGGAATAAGAATATACATTGTTTAAAAGCTTCGCTCCATGATCAAGCTTTGAAAACACATCAAAACTCAATGCAAAGAGAACATTCGCCGCATTAATCGCAATTCCGCTCTGACATTTCATCCAAGGATACGAATCATTATCCTGATCTTCAATATCATCTAATATATCGGCAGATAAGATGAGAAGTTCAATCCCTGCTGCCAGTTTTGTAATCGCTTGCTTGTCTTGTCCGCCAAATGCCTCATAATGTTGGTAAGCCAATTGCCCAAAAGGAAATTCATTCTTTATATCTGTAAATTCGAGAAGCAGCTTTTGTAAATCATTTTGCCTGACTGCATGTTGAATAAAATCAGACATTTTCTGCTTGATTTTTGTATTCTCTAGATAGTTTAGCATACTCGATCTTGATCCTCACCCTCTCGCCTCTTATTTTACTAAAAAGAAATAAGCAAATGTCCACTGACATCACTATTTAACAATTATATAATAATATATCCTTTTTTTGTATGTATTTGGATAAAAAAAAGACTTGATGGTTATCAAGTCTTTAAGAAATTTTCACATATTCATATTTGTCGTATTGATCAATGCTTTTGTTAATGTTATGAAGAGAAGCCGTTGTTTCTCTAATTTCGTTTTCAAGTTTCCATAATAGTTGTTTAAGTTCTTCGATTTCATACTTTTCCATCGATTCCACTCTCCTTTTTTGGAAGATCAATGTATTTGTGTATGTTGATTGGGTCATAAGTATTTGATCTGTTACTAACAGTGTAAATGCTATTGAGTATTTTTTCACCGAAAAGTATGCACAAAATGTGTGCGTGATACCGCAAAATTCAATAGGTCTTTTTTCATCATTTTCAGACTTTTCAAATGATACTTTTATCTCAATTTCAAAGGAAATACGTCATTTTTGCGACATGAACAGGCATCATTCGTCACAATTCTCATGATACAGAACGTACGATCCCCTCTGTTTCCTCGGTTTTTCATGTTATAGGTCAGACGACAGGCTCTACTGTAGACACCGCAATTTTTTGGCGACATTCACCGAAATTGACCGCAAAAGTACCTATTTTTATGATGAATATGCAAAGGTAGAAAGATCATTTTGATTCTTTATTCGGATTTTCTTCATACATTTAGAACAGATATCCGTCCAAATTCACTTCAATGAGAGAAGAGGTGACCATGTGTTTTACTATGTTCCTTATCCGCCTTTGCAGGTTCCCGCAATAGGGAACGCATACCCGCGAACACCCATGACTTTTCCTCCAGTAGATGCTCATGCGTTTCAAAAGGCTGCAAAGGAATCAACCCGTCTCGTGGCTGATGCATCCCTCATTACACAGCAGATTTCCGGTTCGCTTTCGTTTGGACAGCGAATCATGGAAGCTGCTGAACGTGCTGACACCGCAAGTGTGATTCGAATGCTGAAGCAGATTGGGGTGAAAAGCAATATCGATATCCGCTTTAGTCCAGAAGGCATCCGTATCTACTTATCCCTCTCTTCCAGCAGGCTTTTTCTACTTTTACAGTGGGGATAACAAAGAAAGAAGCCGCTCTAGTGTGAGCGGCTTTTCTTAAGATTCAAACATTTTATGACACCATTCAATGGCTTCTATATAACAGCCGTAGGCTTCCTGCTTAGGGAGACTTCCACCTAACATTTCATCATCCCATTCATTTCGTTCAATACGTTTGGCAACGTCTAACACAAGGAAATAGTCATTTTCATAGCCAAGCAGTGCCTCACCTACTTCATCCGAAAGAGGCAGTTCTTTCACAAGTTCAGTAATGTCCGCCCTGACAAGCGTATCAATGAGTGAAAACATACCTGTTAGCATATAAGAAGCGGGATGCTCTCGTTCAGTCCGACTAGCAATGAGTTCACACGTTTTGGCACGAATGAACGACATTTTGATGATTTCCTTTTGGCTTGAGTTGGCTTGGACATTCAGTTCTTTAAATGAAAGGATAAAGATCCATCGCCGTATTTCATTAAACCCAAGCAGGATAATCGCCTGACGAATGCTCTTGATTTGATAAAGACGTCTCATGCCGCCAGAATTCAGCATTTTTAATAATTGATATGAAAGGGAAAGATCACTTTCTATAAAGTGCGTCACGGTCTGAATATTCGGCTGCTCCTTGCTCAGCTCATTCAATAGCTGATGGTATGCGTGGAAGCTAGTCGATAAGGCTCGTCCCGAAATGACGTGCGGCTCACTAAAGAAATATCCTTGAAACAAATGGAAGCCAGCTTCTAACGCTTCTTCATATTCTTTTCGCGTTTCTACCTTTTCAGCAAGGAATCGAAGTCGATACTTTTTATATGTATGTAAAATGTCTCTTCGTTCTTCACATGTTGTTTTCAGAAAATCAATTTTTAAAATATCAATGCAATAGAGGAGTTCATCGAGTAACTTGTCATGAAAATGTGTTCCGCTCAGAAAGAAATCATCGAGCGCAATCGTGTATCCCCACTTTTTTAATTGCTTACATCTCATAATAAGTGCCGGGGTAATCGGTACATTTTCTAATATTTCGATCACAAGCTGATGTGGATCAAAATAAGTGAGCAGATCAGACGAAAGCAAGCTTTCGGTGAAATTGATGTAGCATCGTTTTCCTTCTGTCAGTGTTTCGATGCCAATGTTTAAAAAACTATTGATAATGAGGTCCGTTGTCGCTTGATCACCATCTTCAGCGCTATATGTATTGGTTTCACTATCTCTATAAAGCAGCTCGTATGATACGACTTGTTCTTTTCTGTTAAAAATAGGCTGCCTTGCAACAAACACCCTCAACTGCTCCATTCCTCCTTTATGCAATGACAAACAAGATGTGCTTTCAGTATACCAAATGATTGCCCATAAGGTTCATTTTGAATCGTCCAACATGAAAAAAAAGAGACCATCTGGCTTGATGATCTCCTTTCCCGGGGTAATCAGCTTTCATAAAGCTCTTTTTTGATTTTATTTTTCACATCATGGATAAACTGCATCTTATTATCCCAGCATTTTTGACTCAAATCGACTGGGTATTCTTCTGGTTTGCTGATTCGTTTGTATTCCTCCCAGAAGAGTCCGAGACTGTCCTGCACATATGCTTGAATCGTTTGGATATCTGGATTATCATACACCAGCTTCCCTTGTTCAAAAATTGGGACATGAAGGTCCTTTGCCACAAAATTTGTCACAAATTTGCTGATAAATGTATGAACTGGATGGAACATTTTCAGCTTATCTTCACTTTGAACATCTTCTTCTTCAAGGGCAATGTAGTCTCCCTCAGAGTGATGATTCAATTGATTGATAATGCGATACACTCGTTTACGGCCTGGTGTTGTCACTTTCTCTGGGTTAGAAGAAATTTTGATCGTGTCATTCATCTGACCGTTTTCTTCAATCGATACAAGCTTATATACAGCACCAAGAGCTGGCTGATCGAATGCGGTAATCAGTTTCGTTCCAACACCCCATACATCAATTTTTGCACCTTGTGCTTTTAAGTTCATAATGGTGTGTTCATCAAGATCGCTTGATGCAATGACTTTGGCGTCATGGAATCCAGCTTCATCCAGCATCGTTCTCGCCTTTTTAGACAAGTAGGCAAGGTCTCCGCTATCAAGTCTGACCCCAATAAAGTTGATTTTATCACCGAATTCTTTCGCTACCTTAATCGCATTTGGAATGCCTGATCTGACCGTATCATATGTATCCACTAAAAAGACACAGTCTGTATGTGTTTCGGCATATTTTCTAAATGCAGTATATTCGTCACGATATGCTTGTACAAGGGCATGGGCATGTGTGCCTGATACGGGAATATTGAAGCGTTTCCCTGCACGGACATTACTTGTTGCCTGAAATCCGCCGATCAGTGCTGCTCTTGCTCCCCACATGGCTGCATCCATTTCATGCGCACGTCTTGTTCCGAATTCTAATGCTGTCTCATCTTCAATGATTCCTTTAATACGAGCCGCCTTTGTTGCAATTAGCGTCTGGAAGTTCACGATGTTGAGCAGTGCCGTTTCAATTAGCTGCGCTTCAACAAGTGTTGCCTCGATGCGCATAATAGGTTCATTCGCAAAGACAATTTCTCCTTCTCGCATTGAATGAAGTGTCCCTGTAAAAGACAATCCGCTTAAGTATTCAATGAAATCGCTTTTATAACCGAGTTCATCTTTTAAATATGCAAGGTCGCTCTCGGTGAAGGAGAAGTCCGATAAATATTCAATCGCTTTCTCTAAACCAGCAAATACAGCGAAGCCGTTGTCAAATGGAAGCTTTCTAAAGAAGAGTTCAAAGACTGCCTTCTTCTCATGGATGCCGTCTCTCCAATACGTTTCTGCCATGTTAATTTGATAAAGATCTGTATGTAGTGATAAACTGTCGTCAATAAACCGATGCTCCAACTTCCATTCTCCTTCCCTTACTTAACCACTTTCGCACCAAGCGTATGCTCAAAGTGAGAAAGTGCCCACTCGTGCCCCGCTTCATTAAAACTCGCTACGGCATTCGCATGAATCACAAGTTCAAAGCCTTTATTGTACGCATCAACAGCTGTATGAAGTACACAAATATCGGTACACACTCCGGCTAGGTGAAGTTCAGTGATGCCACGCTCGCGCAGTTTCATTTCTAATTGAGTGCCTGCAAAAGCAGAGTATCTTGTTTTTTCCATATAATAGACATGATTTAAATGTGTTGACGTGTGAAATAGTGAACTTAGTTTTCCGTAAAGTTCAATTCCTTCTGTCCCGCGAATATTATGGGGCGGAAATAACTTTGTCTCTGGATGATATGGATCTTGCTCTTCATGATGATCGACGGCAAAAACAACAAAGTGTCCTTCATCAATAAATGAAGAAGTGATCTCTGTGATCTTCGACTCAATCGCCTGTCCAGGCTTTCCGCACGTCAGTTTTCCATCGTCTGCAACAAAATCAACTGTATAATCAATACAAATCAATGCTTTGCCCATCCGCATCTCTCCCATATGCTCTTTTGAATCATTATAGCTTATTCATTTCACTAGGGAAACCTATTCAACAGATTCACGAGAAAAAGCTTTTTGAAAAAGCTCATCTTCTATATAGATATGCTCTTGATTGATCGCATGCGGCACCTCTATCACAAGCCCAAAAGGTGAATGTGACTCGTGATGGTTGACCACTTTAAAAGAACAACCAGCGGCATTTGCCATTTTGACATATGGAGAATAAGAAGCATATGACAATTCACCATTTAAAAGAACAGTGGCCTCTCGGTTTGCCTTCAATACTTGCTCTACCTCTTGATACGATTTATGTCTCGATACTTGCACTTTTGTCAGAGCGAGAAGAGCACGTTCTCTTAATGAGCCGAGATACATTCTTCGTTCATCGGGTTTTGTTTCAGCATGTCCAAATATCCCTTGCTGCAAATAAAAGTCTACGGATTCTTCTTTCATTGCTGTGTTCACTCCTGGTTTCTGAATTTACATTTCTGTGACCCAGTGCACAATTTTTTGTGCAAGTTCACGGGCTTCGTCTATTTCTACTCTTTTGTTTAAAGATTGTTCTAGTGCTTGCTCAAGCTGCGTTTTTTCGTCTTCATACGCGATAGAAATACTCCATTCCATATCAGGTACAGCGACAAGCGTTTTATATTCTTTTTTATTTTCATGTAAATATACATTGTAGGTTGTTGGTTGCCCGCTTGTCAGATGCGCTTTTCTTATTTTCATTTGATGTGTTTTACCCCCCTTTTTCTTCTTCCTTCTTCTATCCATTGTACCATAAAAAAAGACAGCTTCTGAAAAGGAGACCCTTTCAAAGCTGGCTATGCGTTAAAGCTCTTTTGCTGGCTGATCAGGTTTGAATCCCAAACAAATGTGACGTTCGGATTGTTGAAGAATTGAACAAAATCTCCTGCATTATAGGTGCCTGAACCACCAGCGGAATGATCCACACTTTTTGGCGAAATGGCAAACACATCACCGAAATGTGCAGAACCGTTTCCTATGACACGGTCAATATGAATGGGTCCAACAATTGCTGGCATCTTTCCACCACCTTTACTACCCTCATCATATGCCTAGCGGAACAATACGTGTCTATCCAACATAAAAAAGACAGCTGATATGTCCTATGATCAGCTGTCTTTTATGCATTAAATGATTGAGGCTGGCCAAACAGTGTAAAGTCCCAAAGCATGGTGGCATTCGGATCGCTTGTCAGGGACATATAATCACCTGAATTAAAAGCTCCCGCTCCACCGGTCGAGTGATCTACAGCCAAAGGGGCAATGGCGAGAACGTCACCAAAAGTAGCCGAGCCGTTTCCGCCTAAAGACTCAATATGAATGGGTCCAACAATCGCAGGCATCTTCCTTCTCCTCCCTATTCGCTTATGTGAGTTATGTTATGCAAAAAGGGAAAAGTTGTGCATCTGCCCTAAACGTTTAAATGCTGTTCTTTTCGAGAGCGCTGACGTAGCTGAACCAATCTGACAATATTGAGTGTGATGGCTTTCAGCAGCGCATAGACAGGGACGGCAAAAATCATGCCCAGGATTCCGCCAAAACTTCCTGCCCCAATTAATAGCAAGATAATTGTTAACGGATGTGTGTTGAGACGTTTTCCAATGATCAATGGAGAAATGACGTTTCCATCGATCTGCTGAACAACAAGAATGACAATAACAGTCACAACCGCTTTTCCAGGCGAATCAAGAAAAGCAATGAGCACAGCTGGTGCCGCACCAAGATATGGCCCAAGATATGGAATGACGTTTGTCACCGCAATAATGATGCCGAGAATGAGCGCATATTTCACACCAATTAATAAGTATCCGATAAAACAAGCAACTCCGACAAATAAACAAACAACGATTTGCCCTTGTATGTAAGCAGCAAGCGTATCGTTTAATTCTTTAAAAATCTTCAATCCTTCCTTACGGTAAGGCATTGGCAAAAATTGAACGAGCTTGTCCGGAAACTTATGCCCGTCTTTTAGCATGTAAAATAAAATGAATGGAACGGTAATGACAGCGAGGGCAATATTCGCAATCACGCCAAACACCGCCGACATACTTGAAGCAATATTTTCCGGTAAATCTTTTAATGTCGAAACGATCGACTGTTCAAACTTTGAAACAGACACATAATCTTGGTTCATCATCCACGTAAATGTTTTAGAATGCGAGAAATCGTTGATAAATTTCTGCATGTCCGTGACATACCCCGGGAAGCTTTTGACAAGTCCACCCACCTGCGTGACAATGACAGGTCCAGCAGCATTGACAACAAACGTGATAAGCCCGATGAATAGAAGATAAATAATCAGAATGGCGAGCGTCCTAGGTATCTTCTTCGACAAAAATCGAACAATCGGATTAAAGATGAAAAAGAGAATACCTGCCAGTAAAATAGGAACAAACAACGTTGAAGCAAATAAAATGATCGGCTGAAATAAAAACGAAACTTTTGTTGATACGTACACAATCAGTAAAACCAGTAATATTTGGAATGTCCAAAAATGAACTTTAGATTTTAACAAAGATGCTCCTCCTGTTACGTATTGACCTTATTAAAAAACTACTATTCAACCCACCTTCTGTCAACTGCTTCTTGTTTTAGAACCATATTTTTTGAAAAAAAAAGAACAATTGGTATATCATGCACTTTTTCCAGATATACATTCTGTAAGCATTGAAAAAAGCAGACACCTGTGCGTCTGCTTGTTACACTCTTTCACTGTGATCAGGCATCACCGACACGATTTGCTGGATCCGCACATAAAACACTGATTTTGCCCCCGCCTCAATCACAATATGATCCGGCATCACTTCCTTCAACTTTCCACGTACTGTATCTTTCACTGTTTGAACAATTAATCTCATACCGACTACTTTCTGCAATGTTTGATAAACATATGGATCAACTAATGAAACAAGCTGTGGACTTCCTTGTTGTGCCATGCTACCTGCCCCTTTACTTGTGTATTTACCCACAGCGTATGCAATGACCCATGTGAGTGTCACTCAGCAAACCTACAACATTATTACCGTATTTTTACATTTCATATTTTTTTACAATTTTTAGAAGTATAATAGATTGGTGCTGCCAACATCTTAAATTATTTGAAGAGGTGAATGATCTTGAAAAAATTAATCTGTATCGTTGCTGTCATGCTCTTACTATCCTCTGCAAGTTATGCGCACGCAGGCACAATTGGAGATGCACCTGGTACACCAGGGAAGTGGTTTAAAGGAGAAGAACCGGTACAAAAAGACCTGTCAAAACCCCCACTTGTTTTTGTTCATGGCATAAACAGTTCTTCCTCCACATGGTCTGATCGAAACGATATGGCAAAACAAGCTGTTCTGAACGGATACGAAAGCGCGTTCATAGATTTATATCCAGATCAGGACATGAAAAAGAATGGGAAACTATTAGCAGATAAGTTAAAAGAAATCTATGAATTTTTCGGCAGAAAACTGATCATAATCGGTCATAGTAAAGGCGGAGTGGATACGCAGGCTGCACTCGTGTATTACAACGCTCATCCATATGTAGAGAAAGTCATCACACTTGGCTCTCCACATTATGGGACGCCGCTTGCTGATTTAGCCTATAGCAAAGGCGGAAGCTGGCTTGCGCAAATCCTTGGACAAAAGAGCGACGCGCTCTATTCTCTGCAAACCGGGATGATGGCAGCTTTTCGAAATGAAACCGACCGGCTAGAGACGTTTCCTCATAAATATGTGACCTATTCTGGTTCAGAATGGGGAACCTTTGGCGGAGTGCTTTATTTAGGCGGCATGTATTTAAAAAGCTTTGGTGCAAACGATGGCGCTGTGACGGTCAGCAGCACAAAGCTAGCATATGCAAACAATATTTTAACAGGAAAGTGGGATCACTTTTCGATCAAAAACGGCACAAGCATGTTCCCCGTATTTCAGGCACAGCTACGTGCAAGTACCGCAAGCGCTGAAAGTGAAGACGAACAAGAGCAAGAACCAGTCTCTTCGGAGCTAAATACAAACGTTTATGTGAAAGGTGGAGAAAGTGAAAAGGATAAAACAGAAGCGTTCTATGTAGAGGAAGGAACGAATGGCCTATCGATTCAGTGGTTAAATGAAAGACAGGAAGCCAATCCGGAAATCGTTGCGCCAAATGGCGATGTCTTAACCAATTTGACGACATCCGAAGCATCATTCCCATATGAAGGCGCCTATTCACACCATGTGCAAATCAATAAACCCGTTCCAGGAAAATGGACGATTCGATCAAATTCAGGAAAAAAGGATCCTTATTTGCTACTTGTATCCTTTGATTCACCATTAAATGAAGAAATCAAAATCGCTGCAGCGAAATCAGGAGATGCATCGACACATTCGAGCAAGCTGATTAAACGATTAAGCAAAACTGTAGAGACCATTTATTTTAAAGATGCCGAGAAGGATCATCCACTGAAAACGAGCTCTTCATCAGCCGTTCAATTGAAAAAAGAAGGTGCTTATTCCGTCACGGTTCATTATACAGGTCTCACTGCGTCAGGGACATCGGCATTTAACCGTACTGTGATTCGCACATTGTATGTGGATCAGCACGGAACGATTCATGGAGATATTCCATATTAAACAGAGCGTTTCATGGGCTGAAGCGCCTGCTGCACCTTCTCATCCAAATCAGCAATTTTTTTGAGCGCAAGTGATTCATCTATTTGTCTGTAATGATGGTGTCCACCAGGCTCTTCGTCCATTTCATCTGCTTTCTTCACAATTTGCTGGAGTGTGTCCTTATGCAGGTCGCCCTCTGGCAAATATGAATCTGTGTGAAGCAAAATCGCAAGGGCAATCTCTTTGGCTGCTTTTGGTTCCTCGCCGAGCCGTATGAGCAGTTTATGTGCCCGCTCTGCCCCTTTAATGGCATGAATATCATTTCGTCTATATGTCTCGTAATCCCATTCTCCGCCTGCTGTATACCATTCATAGTGGCCGATGTCATGCAAGAGTGCTGCTTTCACAGCAAGATCCGGGTTAATCCCTGCCTGCATCGCCAGTTTGAATGCGTGATAAGCACAAGCAATGGCGTGGGCTTTTCCTGAACGATTTAAATATTTTTGAGCGACTGGATGGGTGTAAACATCCATTAATGTAACCTTTCTCATGGAAACCCCTCCTTATCTATATTTTTAGCATCCTAACATATTCTGAAAAGAAACTCAAATGTTCTGTCATATTTCCGATGAGTCTCAAGATTAGCTTATGCTCGATAAGCTGTCTTTGCTTGTACAATACGAAAAAAGCAGCCGTTATGACTGCTTTTTTCCATACTCACGGGCATCGTATACACAACCGCCAGCTGGGTCATCTGCCAGAAGGTCGAGTAAAATACCGGCCACTTCATCTGGACTCTTTAGCGTACCTGTTTCATGTAATTGCTGAAACCGCTCAATTTGTTCAAAATCCTGTTTGGAGGATTTCCGAATCTCTCCCTGCATATCCGTATCAATCGTACCGGGCGAAAAGGAAAACGTGGTGACAGGATATGCTTCGTCCTGCTGTTCCTCATGTAAAGTTCTCATAAACATATCAAGCCCTGCTTTTGAACTGCAATAGGCACTCCATCCTTTGTACGGATTTTTAGCTGCTCCAGAAGAAAGATGCACGATGGTTTTCTTCCCTTCAAGAGATTGTGTCTCCCTCACAAACACATGACTGAGCAAAACAGGGATGACAAGGTTCAGCGTATAATGCTGATGAAGCGTATCTTCTCCGCCTTGCCCTGCACGTTTGATAGGAGTGACCATTCCTGCATTATTGACAAGCAAGACGTCATCAGCGTCTGCGAGAGTTTGCGAGGACAAGATGCCCTGAAGCCACTTTGCAGCCGATTCCTCATCAGTGAGATCGACCTGTGAATGCGTGAGGTGTGGATGGGATAGTGGCGACTCACTTCTTGCAGCAGTATACACGTTATCTCCGCGTGAAAGTAGCTGTTTGACAAGTGCTAAACCAAATCCTTTTGATCCGCCTGTGACGATTGAAATTCGAATGACAATCTCCTCCCTTGATAACACTATTTTAAATAGTGAATCGGTCTCACATCAAGCAATCTGCATCTGCATAAAGAAAAGCCTGCCCTTTTCAAAAGGCAGGCTATTTCTTTTCCGTCTTCACATTCACCTTTGGAATCAGAATGATCATGACAATGATGCCAAAGGCGATCAAGATGCCAAAAATGATTGGTAGAAGCGCCGATCTCTGCTTTTCATGATCATCGCCAGAAGGCGTTGATACAGCCGAATCGCTGAAAGAGATATTCATCTCTTTCATCATACGAGCTGGCGTTTTAGGCGGATTGTCTTTCAGATCACTAAAAAGCTGCGGCGCAAGTTGACCACCAGAGGTCTTAGGCGGGTCAGCAAAGTGAATGTCCGTTTTGACTTTAGATGTTGTTTTGCTTTGTTCGTATTTCGTTTGATCCCTCAATATACTCGAATTAATATTGAGGTTCTTTTCTTGATATTCATTCGGCTTGACATTCGTATCCGTATCTTCACCTGTAGCAGCAAAAGCAGCAGGACTGAGGAGAAAAAGGGATATGACACCAAGTGCCATCCCTTTGACGAATAGATTAAGCCTCATGAGTGACATCACGTTCCTCTGTTTTGTCTTTCCATAGCTTCTTCACTAGTGGAATGACCATGAACAATATCGTTAAAATCAGTAGCCCTGTGATGCCCATACCGAAGTTGTCTCCATTTCCATATTGGATGGATAAATACACATCTGTCACTGGATTTGTAAAATGGAAGTTTGGCATGACCAAATCAATTAACGGTGCAACAAAGAAGAATATAAGCGCCGTTGCTGCCATCCATCCGGCAATTGAACCGAAAAGGAAAGCTGTGCGAATAAAGGCAGAGCATGCCACTAGCAGCAAAATCGTAAAGATCGACCATTGAATGGCTTGGTCATCAGCTAGTTTGTAAATGTTGAGTCCAAACAGACTGATCATGAGCCCGACTAGCAGATTTAAAATACCAAAGAGTGCACCTTTGACCAGCATTGGCGCTGACGCATAGTACGAGCTAAAAAAGCCAATCAACAAACTGCTGATCATCACAATAACCAAAATGACTACTGGCGGTACAGTCTGCGTTTTTTCTTCTGGCACATCGCCGCTAATTTTCAGCGGATTAGCTAAATGGTTATACACATAGTTGCTGTTGCCTTGATCGTCTAAAGTGTTGCCTAAAATACCCTTTAAATCTTGTTGAACAAGCTTCGTAGAATTGACATTCTTGCTCCAGTTTTCATTCAGCGTATCTGCTTTTTCTTGAACGGTTGTGACACTTTCTTCAATATTATTCGTATAATCGGCCACCCCTTTTTGGCGGTCGGTTAACGAGCTCATATTTTCAGAAAGACGAAGCACTTCCTGACCAATTGAATCCTGTGCACTCACAACAATCGAACTGCCCGCAAGGTCTGCCGTATACACCGCATCTCCTTGATCAGCCATTTGTTCAGCTACTGTGTCCGCACTTTCAGAAATGGCATTTAACTCCTGTTCCATACTTGCCTGCTGAGTCGAAATGTATTCTGCGTAGCCATCTGAGAATTTTTGCATCTCATCAATAAAGGTAGACACATCATCATTTGACGTCAGCATCTGATTTTTGAGTGTATCCCAGTTTTCCGTTTCTTCTTTTTTGATGGAAAGGATGGACTGGATTTCATCTCCTTTTGTGTCTAGTAGAGATGAGTTGTTTGTTGGTTGATATAGATTCCCAAGCATCATCTCTAGCTGAGACAGTTGATTGGAGTATTCCATTAACTTTTTGGTGCTTGTTGAATTTGTTTTAAACTCTTGATCAAATATTTTCGTATTCAAAGTGTTGCCAATCGGCGAGTTTACGCGTTTCAGCTCTTGCACTTTGTTTAAAATAGAGGATTCCTGATTTTTGATTTCATTCGGAATGACGTTATATCGATCTTGTAACCTTAGAATCATCTTTTCAAGCTTCTCTACTTTTTTCGTGAGGCTTTCAAGCTCCTTACTCATTTGACTTACTTTGTCTTTCAATTGGTCGTTATGAGCGGTCGCTTTTTCTTGAATCTTCTTTTTCACTTCTTCTAAACGATTAGACAGTGCTTTTAGGTCATCTTTTGATTGATTCGTGCCGCTGTTATCTGGCTGAACAGCATCCTGACCGTTTTCACCCTCTTTATCATCTTCATTAGTAGGAGGTGCAGTCTGATCTTCTAATTGATCAGCTAGATCGTTCATTTCCGATGAAATTTGCGAGAGTTCATTTGTTTCATCATCTAAGTTAATGCCAATCTCTTCTGGGTTCTCATTATCTTGATCTGATTGCCCGTCATCATCAGGATCAGCTGGCTGCTCGGGTGCGTTGATTAGCTCTTGCCTTTTTGCTTCTAGCTTATTCTGCAAGGCGATGATCTTACTTTTATAGGCCTCTAAATATTGACCTTCATAATTCTTCAACAGCTCTTCTTGAGACGCCTTCACAAGGTCCGTTAATCCCGACGATTGCTTAGGGATTGCGTCTTCTCTTGCCTTTTGAACAGATTGAATTGCGCTGTCCGTTGTTTTAAGCTGACTTTGGACCCCATTGATATCGGTTTTGAGTCCACCCATTTGATCGCTAAAGCTGCGGGCATTTTGGTTTTGAATCTCCGCAAGCTGTTTGAGTCCTTGCTGGATTTGTTTTTTGCTTGTCGATTGCGCTTTGATCAAGAGATCCTTTTGTTTGTCTTGATACTGCTGATATTGATCGACTACTTTTACGAAATCCTTCAGCTGACTTTTCGCTTCTTCTGTTGTACTTAAACCGTCTTTATACTGTTTTTGTGAATCGGCCATCGCATTTTTTAGTTCTTCTATTTGTTTCTTCTGCTGCTGGACGGCATCAGATAGTTTGTTTGAATTTGGCTTATAGAAGTTGTACATCGTGTTTTGGAATTCGACCTCTTTGCCAACAATATGCTCAAACTCTTCTCTGACATTGCCGATTTCCTGTGATACAAAACTCCAATATAAAGTCGACATTTGTTCATTCATTTTCTTTTGAGCATTTTCTAGCTCTCTTTGTACTTTTTCTTTATTCACTGCATTCAGCTGATCTTGGATCGAGAATTGGATAGATGCCTTCTCAGGATGATCCTTATCATAGCTCAGCACATTTTTAGAGAAGTCAGATGGAATATAGAGAACTGCATCGTACTTTCTATTTTTCAGGCCATTTTCTGCCGCACTTCGATTGACGACTGTCCATGTGTAATCTGGACGCTCTGATAATGCCGCCACCACATCCTGTCCGAAACGAGCGGTATTTTCACTTTCGCTCGCCCCCATATCCTCATTGACCACGGCAATGTTACGTGTGGCATTCTTTTTCTGTTTTGCCGGATCATCCCCAATGAGATGGAAAAATAGAACCGGCAAGACGAGAATCAGTATCATGGTCGACACGATTTTGATGGAGCTTTTTTGCTGCTCTGTCATTGAACACTCTTCCTTTCTACCGCACATAAAGGAACCTGGATTTTCTTCTCTTTCCCGTTTTCAACCAAATATCCGAATCCTGGCTGAATCTCTGGTTCTTGTCTTGCATACGGAAGCGGTATGATGTTTTGCTCTGATTTTTTCATCAGTAACATGGCATGACGAACCTGTTTGATTTCGTTTGTGAGTGCATCATAGCCTTTACTGAATTCGGTATGATTTCCTGATGCGATCAGGCTGAAGCCTAAGTGTGCATATGACTTCATGAAATCAGCCAATTGATCTTGATGACGCGGGTCGATTGTCTGCTGAAAACGCGTAATGCCATCAATCACAAGCACAATTTGAGAGAACGACAACTGATCAGTCTCTCCCCGGCGCACAGCTTCGACGTACATCTCTTCACGCACCTTGAATAAACGATCTATTTCCTCTGCCCATTCTGTGATATCATCCTTTGTTTCAAGGTAATCAATGTTCTCTTCTTTTGCATAATGAGAGAGCCCCCGATCAATCGAATCAAAGACGGCCAGCTTCTCAGGTTTTGCTACTAATAGCTGATCAAGCATCAGTTTGGTCACATTTGTTTTCCCTCGCTGCGTTTGACCAATGATGAGGCAGTGTTTATTCTTCTTCAAGTCAAAGTAAACAGGTGCAACAGATTCCTCATCTAGTCCGACTGGAATGTCATACGGCTGTTTTTGTTCTTCTAAGCGACTCTCTAGCTCCCAAATGGTCAGTTTATCAGGAAGCATCGGCACAGGTTTTGGTTTTTTAGCTGATTCAAAGCGAGCATCTAGAAGCTGAATCTCTTGTTTTAAATGCTCAAACAATTCGAGATCATTCTCTCCTTCAACTGGCAGGAACATTTGGGCAAAGTAAAGCTCTTCTTTGTTGATAATGACTCGTCCTGGAATCGGCTCTAAGCTGAATTTCGGTCTGCCAATAATGGAGTATGCCTCTCCTTGATCCATTAAGTAATGGACAATCTTTGTTTTCAAGTTGTTCATAAGAGATTGACGGACTGCGTTGACACGAGTCGCTGTGATTAAGAAATAAATGCCTAACGATTGTCCATCACGGCTTAACTGAATAAATTCAGATTCGAGTTCATGCATTTCGTCTTTCACAATGTCAAAGTTGTCAATCACGATAAATATGAATGGAAGCTTTTTCTCATTCAGCGCATTGTACATTTTGATATGACTCATTTCCTGCTGTCTAAATAAACGCTTGCGATATTCAACCTCTTCACGAAGACGCTTCATCGACTTTTGAATCTTTCTCATTTGATCCATTAAGAAATAATCAGCCGTATGCGGAAGTTTGGCAAGCGGTAGCAAGGTGCCGTTACCGAAGTCATAAATATATGCATGCCATTCTTCAGGTGAATATCTTTCTGCGAAGCTCATAAGCAGTGTTGTTGCAGCAAGTGATTTGCCGTAGCCGGATGAACCGAAGATGCCAATATTTCCATCCTCCATCATTTGATAAGAAAGTGGATGCTGGCTTTGCTGATCTGGCTCATCAACAAGAGCGAAATGGAAGACGTGCTCTTCACTTGATGCATAACGTGTTTTTGGAATCCGTTCTTCAAGCGGTGGAAGCCATGGACTCGGAAGCTTTTCAATTCCAAGCTCCTGCTGCATACGTTCAATTTCATCCACAACAGCGGAAATTTCCGTCACTGTCTCTTTTTTCACAGTCGGCTCTGTACTTACCCCTGATAATGGGATCAGTCCAGTGTCTGTTACAATGGCGATGTCATCTTCTGATCCGTAGCCATCTTCCATATACGGTGCACCGCTCCAAGCCGACTGGAATAATTCATAGATTTCATTGTTCCCCACTTGTAAATATCCACGACCTGTCACGGTAATCGACGCTGCATCACTATTTTTCAAAATTTCCTTACTGTCTGATGCATCTTGTACCTTTAATGCGACTTTAAAGCGGGAGTTACTCCAAATTTGATCATCAATGACCCCGCCGGGCTTTTGTGTCGCCAAAATGAGATGGACACCGAGACTTCGTCCAATCCGCGCGGCACTGACAAGCTCTCTAATAAAATCTGGCTCTTCACTTTTTAATTCAGCAAACTCATCAGAGATTAAGAACAAATGAGGCATCGCCTGTTCCGCCTTTTTCTCCTTATAGAGTTTCGTATAGTCATTGATATGATTCACATGATACTGATCAAACAAGCGCTGTCTTTTCTTCAGTTCACTTTTAATAGAGGCAAGCGCTCTTTCACTAAAGTTTTTGCTGCCTTCAATGTTTGTGATCGTACCAAGTAAGTGCGGAATATTTCGGAACGGCTGCGCCATTCCGCCTCCTTTGTAATCAATGAGCAGGAACGCCACTTCATGCGGGTGAAAGTGTACAGCCAAGGATAAAATATACGTCTGTAAAAACTCACTTTTTCCTGATCCCGTTGTTCCCGCTAATAGACCATGTGGGCCATGTGCTTTTTCATGCAGATTCAGATCGACAATATCGTTTTTTCCTTTATAACCGATAGGCACAGATAATGACTTTGCTGTTTCAGATGTCAGCCATTTTTCACGAATGCCAATGTCATCTACCTGTTTGGCATGAAACAGATCAAGGAAGGAAACCGTTTCTGGAATCGAGTTGGTCATCCCGACTTGATGATCTAATGTTCTTAAGGTTCTGGCAAACAACTCATTGTCCGCTCGCTCATGTGCATCCAGCTGAAATGGAATTCGTACGGCCTTCTTATGCTGAATGAGAATATCTCCTTCTTCTTCGTTAATGTAACGAACAAGCGTTGAAATATTTTCAGCCAAGCTTTCCTTTGTTTCTGCCGCAAAGATAATTGAGATGCCTAAATCCGTCCGGCTGCCTTCTAGGTATTCTAAAATCACATGTTCCGCAATGAGTTCATGGTTTGTCACGATAAACACAAAGTGAGGCGTAAAGATTTTTTTCTCTTTTTCCTCTTCCAGATCACGCTCTCGCAAAATTTCATAAATAGAAGACAAGAGCTGATCACGTGTTTGTTCGTTATATATAAACCCTTTCCCGTATGTATGAGGAAGTTGGAAGTGCGGCAGCCATTTCATCCATTCCCAGTTCTCATACTCCTGTTCATTAAAGATAAAAACAAATCTCAAATCATGATAGCTGTGCGAGAAAGCAAGCTGGCCGACAAGCTGGTGAAGCTCATTTTTGACAATTGCCGGTTTTCCTATTAATCCGGTTGGACCGTCCGCAAGACCGAACGTAATCGGTACATCTTTTACCTCGCGATAGACGTTTTGCATATGCTGGGTTTGTTCCATTAAGTCATCGATGTCACGATTGGCCATATCGCCGCCGCTCGTCGATAATTCATAACTTGAAGGAACTGCACCTGTCCCTAGACGCAGCTGTAAAAAATCATCACTGACAAGCGTCTTTTCCCAAATACGCCCGCTGATTTCTGACGTCAAATATTTCATTTGTTCAAAAGACGGATAATGATACGTTAAAATAAATTGTTGACGGTCATACAGCTCTTGCAGCTCTTTCCGCTTATTTTCTAAGTAAAGAGAGTAAACGCGTTGCCGCTTCTCTTCTCGTCTTTTGCGCTGTGATTTCTCTTTAAAATATTGAACGGACGAAGTAATTAACGTCATAATAAACATCGCCATTGACACGACAATAAAGATGCCTCGCGGCTGTACAAGGGCCACGATCCCCATGACAATCAGCATGACAAGCGGCGGAAGAACTACGAGCCAAAGTCCTCTGCCATTATTTTCACTCTCCTGTGAAGGAAAGCTGAAAGACACCCGGTCATCTGGCAGATCGTAAATCAAACGTGGTGTTCGTCTATATAAAGGATATTTTTGTTTCGTTTCGGTACTCGGCGGCCTTGTTTTTTCTAAACGTGTTTGAAATGGTTCAAATGCTGTTACTTGCAATAAATCATCATCTTTCAATGACAGCGTCAAAAAGTTCCAAAACAGCTCATCCCCAGCAAGAAGCTGCTGTGGACCGTGCAGCTGTTTCCCGTTCACATAGATCGTCTCATCTTGGGGAATGACATACCAAGTGCCTTCTATTTTTTCCAACGTGAAGGATTTGGCATCTTGAAACATTGAATAGGCTTGTTCTTTCCACACATCCGCTTCATCTATTTCTTCACTTGAAATAGTCACTTCGACTCTATTTCCTAGGTAATAAATGATTTGATCATGATGTGAATCCATCAACATGAGTGTGAGTGAACCAACCTGACATGGTTCATGTGGAAGTAAGTGACCTCTCTTTTTTTCGCCCTGATAAAGAGAAAAGCCGTCATTCGTTTCATCTGGAGATAAACGAATCAATCCTTCATCAAACGAAAGGGAAGGAATCGTTACTGTATGCTCTATTTCAGGTCCAATCACAGCTTCTCGGTTGAACTGCTCATCTAAACGGACGGTTTGATAATCTTCCTCATAAAAAACCCATAGAAGACTCAAACGCTCCACCTCCTCATCGGACAGCACCAACTGTCAGTTGTATCGAAAGAATTATTTTTTCTCATCTTTTTTCGTCTGAGAGGTTTTCTTTTTTGCATCAGATTCTTTCTCTTTTTTCTCCTGATCGGCTTTTGACTGCTCTTTTTGTTCAGCTGTTTCATCTGTTTGGCTTGCATCTGAGGAGTCATTGGTGCTCGTCTCCGTTGTTTCTTTTTCTTCATACTTCGCCATTTCCTTAATGATTGGATCTAGCTGTTTTTGTTTTTCTTCAGCAGATAGGCTGTCGTCATTTTGAATTTCATTGCGGTAGGCGACGAGTGCTGTGAATATGTATCGGTCGTCCCCGAGCACCCTTGCAATATCCAGAGCTTCCTTGCTATTGCCTTGTCCAATATGAATCCAGAACAGGAAGTATTGCGGGTCTGTCTGCAATGTGTACGTATCCGTGATTTCTTTTTTGTGCTGGTCAAGCAATAGATTCCCTTGATTCGTTTGCACATACGAAATGGCCAGTTCATATTGAAGAGAGACTGGCATTTGATCGGCTTTGTATTTTTCGAGCGTATCCACCACTTGGCTGTACTGTTTGTTGAGATAATACTTGTTCGCTTCCACATACGCTTCTTGTTTCGGCATGGCGAAAAAGAACGTGTAAACGGTATACACCAATGCAGGAATCAAAAGAACAAGGAGACCAAGTCCAATGTATCGTTCGATCTTCCATTTCTTTTTTGGAATGGTTAAGAGCGTCTTTTCTTTTGCTTCGATGGCTTCTATTTTTTGTTGAATCAAAGCAGACAATTCTTCCAGTGACTGTGTATCACTTATTTCCTTTGCCAGCTCAGATAATTTCAACGTATCATGATAAGCCAAATATTCTTGAAACTGATATTCATGGTCCACCACTCGAAGAATGACGGCTTTGACCTCTTTTAACAGACGATGTTGGTCGGTTTCATATGGCGGGATGCTTTCTTTGACCCCGTAATGCAAAAATGCAGGCGCTAAGCCTTGATGAAAAACAATGTTTTCAGGAGAAACAATAGGATGCAGCCGCTTCACGTCGTGTTTGCACACTGCATCGACAAGCTGGTATGAAAAAATCCATTTGCTTTTTTCATCCTTTGCATGGATGAAACGAAATTCCTGATAGGCAGGAGGCGGTTGAATCGAAATGATGACCTCACCTTCGGTTAATTGGATCTCTTTTTTAAATGAAGGATTGATGTCTTTAATCGGTGCCGCTTCTAAACCGTCTAAGAGTTTAATTGTCTCTCTTTGAAAAATGAAGGTGTACGTGCCTTCCTCTTTTTTCATGACTGCTTCTAATTGTTCTTCTAAATAGGAACTCTTTTTATCTGCCATTTACAAAAGTCCTTTCATAGTATTTCCAGCCTGTCTCCTGTGGTGATTCCACAGTCTGACAGCTTATATTCGCCTGAAAACACAGCTTTCTTATTGACTACACGCACCCATCCGCCATCTCGTTTAGGTAGTGAGATTTGTTTTGCCTGCCAGGCGATATGGATGACTTGTTTAATATGTAAATAATTTGATAGTCTCAAATCAAACACACTGCCATCATAGTTTTTTAAGTCGATGGTAATATCGATATACACAAATTTCCACCTCACAAAATAGAAAGAGCGCCGGCATCAACTGACAGACTCGGCGCTTTTTCTGCTTTTCACACTTAGAAAGGAAATCCCTTTGATTAGCCGCGGATTTGGCTAGCGATGTCTTGGTCAGTGCTTTCAAGTGTATTTGCAGTTTGATCAAGCTGATTGCTGACATCTGTTAATAGATCAGACATTTTGATGAATGAAGGTTTAAGCTGTTCGTATTGATCAGCGAATGCTTCACTAGAAGCACCTTCCCACATTCCTTTTAGGTCAGAGATCATTCTATTTAGACGATCAACTTGGTTTAACACTTCTTGACTTTCAACACCATATTGCTTAGCGGTCGCTCTTAGTTCTTCTGGGGTTACGCGAATAATTCCTGACATATTCCTCATTACCTCCCGTGCATAGCCGCCATATAATGGGCTAATCCACTTATTTTTTGACGTTATTATTATAAAAACAGAAATGATACACAGTCAAACAAATCTGTTTTTATTTTACAAAATGAGTCTATGGAATTACTGTTTTTTCGCTCTTTATCTAGTATTTAACAGTTTTTTGGTCATATATTCTTAATAAAAGGGCGTGCACTTCCATGAATCTTTCCGCCTATTGATTTTTTACTACATTATTATTGTACTATTTCTTTTTGTGATCAACGCATGACCAATGTGCTCATTTTTCAAGCTTTTTGTTTTTTTAATGATTATGGCATTTTTTTGTTGATTTACGTACCTGATTCTCTTCATAATGTAAGTACGTGAAATATTCGAAAAAGCAGGGGTTTTTTATGACAAAAAAGACAGATCCATTTAAGTATAGCCTTGATCGTTTAGAGGATGTGGCAGACCAAATTAGTGATGTGCTCAATTGCCCTATTACTATAGAAGATACTCATCATCGATTATTAGCCTATAGCACACATAATGATTTCACTGATCCCGCCAGAACTTCAACCATTATCTCCCGCCGTGTACCGGAAAAAGTCATTAATCGGCTTTGGAAAGACGGTATCATTCCTACACTCCTTAAAACAGATGAACCGCTTCGCGTACCTCAAATTGCAGAAGTCGGTCTATCCAGCAGGGTTGCCATTTCCATATGGAAAGACAAAGAGGTGCTCGGCTTTATCTGGGCAATTGAATCCACGCAGCCTTTTTCAGATGAAGAAATGGACCTTCTCAAGATGGCAGCACATGCCGTGAAAAACAAATTACTCAATTTACAAATTCGAAAAACGAAAACAGAAGAACGCAATCAGGAGCTATTTTGGAAGATGCTCACAGGACATATTCATGAAAAGGATGAGATGCTTGATCTCTTCTTGAGGCTTGGGATGAGGTGTCCAGACACGTATGCCATTATTATTTTTCGCCTTCGTGATGAACTCACAGAAGATACGGAAAAGAAGCTCTCCTATCTGCTTGAAACAACGCAGCAAGTGCAGGTGCTGTTAACGACTGTTGATTTTAACGAATTCATTATTCTTGTCTCGCCAAAAACAGAACATCCGCTTCAAGATATTAAACAATTCACAAGCGGCATGCTAAAGCAGTTGTCTGATCGGTATCAGCTCCATGACGTTCAAGCGGCCATTGGTGGAATTTACGATCACATTACTCATATTCAGCCATCCTATAAAGAAGCACTGGCCGTCTTAAAAACAAAAGAACGCTTTCCTGTGGAAACAGAACAATTAAACAGCTTTTCTGAACTGGGTATTTATCAATACTTAGATGTGCTTGCTGAAAAACGAAAGGGATCGTCTTATTCCAGTTACTCTTTATCAAAGCTTGAGGATTACGATCTCAGGCATCATTCCAACCTCGTCGAGACCCTTGAACGGTTTATTGATTGTGACAGCAACGCCAATATCGCCGCAAAGCAGTTAAATATTCATATCAACACATTGAATTACAGACTGAAGCGGATTACGGACATTGCAGAAATTGATTTAAAAAACATGAATGAGAAAATGACCATTTATCTTGATATGAAGCTAAAAAACGTCCCTTTGTGAAATTTCACAAAGAGGCGTTTTTTAATTTTTTCATTCAACCGAAGAATTTTCTAAACTTTCAGGATACACTAGACATACAATATCAATAGATAAGCATAGGAGGAATTGATATGATCATCGGCATTCCGAAAGAGATTAAGAACAATGAAAACCGGGTCGCATTAACACCAGGAGCAGCATCTCAATTGCTTTCAGCTGGACACCAGATTTCAATTGAAACGAACGCTGGTTTTGGAAGCGGTTTCACTGATGACGATTATGTATCTGTTGGTGCAGAGATTCTTGATCAAGCGAAAGATGTGTGGGCATCTTCTGATATGATTATGAAGGTAAAAGAACCATTACCTGAAGAATATGCTTATTTCAGAGAAGGTCTGATCTTATTTACGTACTTGCACCTTGCAGCAGAGCCCTCCTTGGCTGAAGCATTAAAACAAAAAGGTGTAACAGCCATTGCTTATGAAACGGTAACGGACGGAAAATCACTCCCTCTATTAACGCCAATGTCTGAAGTAGCAGGTAGAATGGCTGCTCAGATTGGTGCTCAATTTTTAGAAAAGCCAAAAGGCGGAAAAGGCATTTTGCTCGCCGGCGTGCCAGGAGTATCGAGAGGGAAAGTCACCATTATTGGCGGCGGTGTCGTTGGAACAAATGCAGCGAAAATGGCGATCGGACTTGGTGCAGATGTCACCCTTATTGATGTAAATGCGGAACGATTACGTCAGCTGGACGATCAGTTTGGTCATCAAATGAAAACGTTAATGTCTAATCCTGTTAACATTGCAGATTCAGTGAGCGAGGCAGACCTGCTCATTTGTGCAGTTCTCATCCCAGGTGCTAAAGCTCCAACCCTTGTCACAGAAGAAATGGTGAAACAAATGAAGCCTGGTTCTGTCATTGTCGATGTAGCCATTGACCAAGGCGGGATTGTGGAAACAATCGATCATATCACAACACATGATCAGCCTACTTATGAAAAGCACGGCATTTTACATTATGCTGTTGCCAATATGCCAGGAGCGGTTCCGAGAACATCGACAGTTGCTTTAACAAATGTCACGGTCCCATACGCACTGCAGATTGCAAATAAAGGCGCTGCAAAAGCGATCAAAGAAAACAAGGCGATTGCTGAAGGCGTCAATGTGATGAACGGACATATCACCTATGAAGCTGTCGCTCGTGATCTCGGCTATGATTATGTGCCTGTTAGTAAAGCCCTTGAAACCTCTTCCATGACCGAAGCTTAATATCTAGCCCGCCCTTTTCAGGGGCGGGTTTTATTGTTAACCTAAAATAAAAATGAGTTGACAAAAGAACCTCTTCCCCTTAATCTATTTGTACAGATAAGACAGGGGGAAATATCATGCAAAAGAAGACAAGAACAGCTGACTTTGTGCTCGTCGGGATGTTTGCTGCGCTCATGGCTATCGGAGCCAATATCACATCCATTGTGCCATTTTTACAGGTCGGTGGAATCCCACTTACGATGCAGCCGTTTTTTTGTGTGCTTGCTGGTCTTTTGCTGGGCAGACGACTTGGCGCATTGGCCATGATTGTCTATGCTCTTGTTGGGATCGCTGGTGCACCTGTATTCGCACAGTTCTCGGCGGGTCTCGGCGTTATTTTAGGAAAAAGCGGTGGCTTTGTGTTATCATACATTCCTGCTGCATGGCTTGCCGGATTCATTCTTGAAAAAAGACAAAACCCTGGTTTTGGCCGCTTTTTATTTGCAGCCATTGCAGGAACGACTGTGATGTATGTGATCGGGACAACTTATACATACATCGCATTAAATGTATGGCTGAACGCACCAATCTCTTATCAAACCACATGGTTCTTCATGATGTGGTTTATGGTAAAAGACTACGCGCTGACCATCCTCCTTGCGATGCTGGCACCTAAAATTTATCGATCAGTTTCAAAAGCCACATCCTTTCGAAAAGAACAAACAGCTTCCTAATATCAAAAAAGGTTCCTCTACTCTATGAGTAAGGAACCTTTTTACATTTATAGCATGATTGCCGCAAGCCAGCCGAACAAGACGAGCGGGATATTATAAAAGGCGAATGTTGGGACACATGTACCCCAAATGTGGTGATGCTGTCCATCCATATTCAGTCCAGATGTTGGTCCAAGTGTACTGTCGCTTGCAGGTGAACCTGCATCTCCTACCGCCGCAGCTGAACCAATAATCGCAATAGTCGCCATCGGGCTGAATCCTAAGTGTAAACAAAGCGGGACAAAGATCGTCGTAATAATCGGAATCGTTGCAAATGATGAGCCAATGCCCATTGTCACTAGCAGACCCACCAGTAGCATTAAAATAGCCGCTAAGCTTTGGCTATTTCCGATAAATTGAGAAGACGCCTTGACGAGAGATTCAATATCTCCTGTTTTCGTTAAAACATTGGCAAATCCAGCTGCAACAAGCATGACAAATCCGATAAATGCCATCATGTTCATGCCAGATGTAATCAGCGCATCTGCTTCATCACGTTTCATCATTCCAGTTACAAACAAGACAAGCAAGCCTGCAAGCGCACCGAAGATCATCCCTTCGACTCCAAGGCTTTGAGAGAGATATAACTGAACAATAAGTGATACAAGGATCGCAAGTCCAGCAAAGAATAAGCTCTTTTTTGTATATGCTGATTTTTCTACATCCGTAATGTCACGATTCTCATATGTTTTTGGCTTACGATAGACAAAGAGTGAAACGATCAAGCCAACAACCATGCCGCCTACAGGAATCAGCATCGCATACGGAATGTCTGCTAAATTCACTGTTAAACCTGCATCTTTCATGTTGTCACGAAGCATTCCGTGAAAAATCTGTCCAAAACCGACCGGAAGTAAAATATATGGTGCAGTAAGTCCGAAAGTCATCACACATGCTAGCAGTCTGCGGTCAATTTGAAGTTCGTTAAACACCTTTAATAATGGCGGGATTAAGACCGGAATAAAGGCAATATGAACAGGAACAACGTTTTGAGAAAAACAAGATACAATCAAAATGACCAGAATAATGAGCACTTTTGATAATGTTTTTCTTCTTGAATCGCCTTCTTTTCCAAGAAGCTTCACAGCTCCTTCGACCATGGCATCAGGCAGACCCGTTTTCGTCAGTGCGGCTGCGAATGCACCTAATAGTGCGTAACTAATCGCCACTGTCGCATTTCCGCCAAGACCGTCAGTGAACGCTTGAACTGTTCCCCCTAGACCTAATCCACCTGCAAGTCCGCCCGCTAAAGCGCCAAGTGCCAACGCAATCACGACATTGACCCGCAGCAAGCTTAATATCAACATTAAAACAACCGCTAAAACAACTGCATTCATGGTGAAACCTCCGAAATCCTTTAGTTTACTAATGTAGTAGATAATTAAAGTACCAACGTATGTTACCATAGAAAATTTACTTCGTCAAATGGCGTATGTCCTACATAAAAAGCTCTGCCAATTGGCAGAGCTTCTGTCTTTATTTCTTCGGTTCAAATCGTTCCACAAATGTTGCTAATGATCTGACCATCACGCCTGTTGCTCCTGTTGGCCCAAAGCATGAAGGCTTTTCTGTCGTGGCTGTTCCTGCAATATCTAAGTGCACCCAAGGGGTGTCTTCAGCGAATTCTCCGATAAATGCACCTGCCATGATCGCATGGCCATCACGGCCGGGTGAGTTATTCAGATCAGCCATTTTGCTGTTTCTTACTCGTTTTTTATCTTTTTCGGTGATTGGCAGCTGCCAAATCATTTCCCCGCATTCTTCTGATGCCTCTTTAAACTGGGCATACAGTTCATCGTTATTTGTCATCACGCCTGTTGTCTCATTCCCAAGTGCCACAATGACACCGCCTGTTAATGTCGCAACATCCACAAGCACAGAGGCTCCATGCTGCTTCGCATAGGTCACACCATCTGCTAAAACAAGCCGACCTTCTGCATCCGTGTTAAGCACTTCGATTGTTTTGCCGCTTAGTGAGACAATGACGTCATCTGGCTTCATCGCATCTGCTGAGACCATATTATCTGTTGAGGCGATGACTGCAATGACATTCTGCTCTGGACGAAGTTCACCAATGATTTCCATTGCGCCTAAAACAGAGGCTGAGCCACCCATATCTGTTTTCATCCCTACCATACTTGCTCTTGGCTTTAAGGAATACCCACCTGTATCATACGTAATGCCTTTACCGACAAGACCGATGACGTCTGTCCATTCTTCCTTGCCTTGATATTTCAATACAATCAGCTTCGGTGGTTCTGTTGAGCCTCTATTAACGGCTAGAATACCGCCCATTCCGAGCTCTTCCATTTGTTCTTTATCTAAAATTTCAATCTCGAATTCATATTTATAAGCAAGCTCTGCCGCATAGGATGCAAGATCAGAGGACGTGAGCATGTTCGGCGGCATATTCACAAGTGTACGAGCCGAATTGACCGATTGTCCGTAGACTTCGCCCACTTTCAAACTTGCCTGAATTTCGGCAGCATCATGATCCGTCGTTGCATAAACAAATTCGATAAAGCGATCCGGTTCATTCGTTTTATGTTTAAAATCTTGTAATTCATATGTAGCTAAAAGGCAGCTTTCAGAAAGGGCATGGGCTGCATCTTGAACAGGCAGATCCTTTCCTGTGAATGTATCAAGCAAAACCGAAACTGCTTGCTTTTTATCTTGATGAAGCTTTTTAAATAAATGCGCAAACACTTCCTTTGCCTCTTCAAACGTGTAATCTGACTCCTTCCCAAGCCCGACAAAATAAATGCGTTTAATGCCGGTTTCAGGGGATGGGAAAAATTTCGAAAGCTGATTTCGCTTGGACGAAATATCGCCTTCTTTTAATAATTCAGTGATTCTTCCTCCATGTAACTCATCCATTTCTTTTGCTTTTCCTGATAATTGGCTCTTTTGAAAAAGTCCGATGGCCAGTGTATCTTTATGTTGCAACTCATTTGTCGAGAAAAACATATTTATCACACGCTCCTTCAATGAACTCCATATTTCACATTGGAACTTCTATTATATCAAAATTTATGTGCTGATACGATCATTGCCAGCCTGTCTTCCCTTGAAGAACATTTATATTTTGGCACGCGGAAGGGCATCATGAAAAAGCGGCAGCGATCAATAGCAACCTGTCCATGGTCTCCTCGTTCCACATCTACTTTCTTTAATGTTATAATGAACATGGACTTGGCAACAGTTCTTACTGCCATCATTTTTTTATCTTACTAGGGTAAATACTTTATCATTTCGCACGTTATTTTTTCTTAAAGAGAGGATGTTTCTTGTTCATGAGCGTACTGACGAATTTTCCGCTGCTTGCCAGCCTTGCAGCCATCTTTTTTGCACAATTTGTAAAAGTACCGATTCAATTTATCATTTCTAGACGACTAGATTGGTCGCTCATTACAAGCACAGGCGGAATGCCAAGTTCACACTCCGCAGCAGTAACAGCACTCTCAACAGCAGTTGCTTTAGAGCACGGGCTAGGAACATCTATTTTTGCCATTTCCGCCATCTTTGCCATTATTACGATGTTTGATGCGACAGGTGTTCGCAGACAGGCGGGAGAACAGGCAACTGTCCTAAACAAACTGGTCACAGATTTTAACCGGTTTGTTGCCGAGGCAAAGAACTTCCCAAGTGCGGAAGAAAAAGAGAAGCAAAAGAAATTGAAAGAGCTTCTTGGGCATAAGCCGATTGAAGTCTTCTTCGGCGGCTTAACAGGAATTTTGCTCACACTCATCTTAGATTATTACTTCATGTAGAAACGAAAAAGCTTTGGACCTTTTGAGATCCAAAGCTTTTTTATTCTTTATTGGCTTGAAACTGCTGCCGGAACACTTGCATCGATTCCGCTTCATTCAACTGATTTAAGTCTTTTTCTGTCAGCGTCCCTTCACCCTTTTTAATCACATAAACGTCCAGCACTTTTTTACCCCATTCTCTATACACATCATCAACCGTTTCATAATATAAATCAAGCTTATGACCTTTAATCGCTTTCCCAGTATCTGCGACTACACCATAACCATAATTGGGGATAAACAGGACAGTTCCTATCGGAAAGACAGATGGGTCCGCTGCCACGGTTGAATATAAATCACGTTTTACTTTGACGCCTGAATATGTAATGCCATATGCATGATGTTCTTTCGTCTTACCTGTTGATTCTACACCTGCTGTATAACCTGTGGCGACAACCTTTTGCTTCGGATAATCGTTCCAATTAAATGCTTCTTCGAGAGAAACAGCACGCAAATCGTCACTTTTCACCGCCATCGTCTGCCTTTTTGGATGCTTTAAAAAAGAAGATACGTGCTTACCGGCATCGGTCTCTTTCACCCATGCAGCTAAATCACTTGGTTCTACGCCAGATATGCCCGTAAAGCTTGTCATCAAGGCAAGCATAAACAGAACTGTCATGAACAATCGTTTCATCCATGTTTTCATTTCTATTTGTCACTCCTCTACCCATCTATTTGTTTCCAAACAAAATGGAAACTATGCAAAGGAGAAACAAAAAAACCCACTTGCGTGTAGACAAGTGAGTTAAAACATTTGATAGCCTCTTTTACGAAGAGCATTGATGACAAAACCTGAGGCAATGGCACCAATTAAACCACTTAATAAAATAATGATATCTGCCGCAGCAAGAGAAACGATGCGGTCTCCTATCCCGGAAAAAGCAATGCCTGGTTCTCTTACATAAGCAATCATCTTTTGATTATTGATAATGAAAAGGCATACAATTGGATATAAAATTGCCATAATCCATGACATTCTCAGCAGCATATTCAGCAAAAAGCCAATGCCGAAGAATAACACGAAAAATAAAATAACTGAAATGATAACGACTGGTAAACTGATCACTTCATCTCCACCCCCAAATATCCCATCATTAGTTTAACTTGGAAATAGAGATGAAGTCAATCAATGGAAAAAGCCGTAAGATTAATGCTTCTTTCCTGTCCCTTTACATTCCTCACATGTTTCTGATCCGCCGAGCAATAACTGAAAGTATCCTTTTCCTGAACAATACTGACAAGTTGACTTTTTTTCTTTCGTTTGTGCATTCATATTGCTCACTCCTTAATCTAAATTTTCTGATAATTCATCATAACATATTTTTCTGTCCAGTACCAAGTGAGAAAATATTCCGTCAAACATTAAAAAACGTGTACCACAAGGATACACGTTTTTGTCTATATCGGTTTAGAAGAACTTGAATTTTCCTTTTTTCAGAACAAGTCCTGGTCCGCCAACCATGAATAATGAACGGTTGTCGATGATTTTTTTCATTGCAGAAGCTTTTGTTCCTTGAAGTTTTTTACCAAACGCAACACCTACAGCGTCGTGTTCACCAAGAGAAGCAACTGTTCCTTTGATGTCTGGCTTAAAGCTTTCAAGCGTGCCACCTTTTACTAGTGCTGCAAGGTTTTTCGCTACTGTTTCACCTTGCTGCATCGCAATTTGTGCAGTAGGTGGGTATGGACGATTAATTTCTTCATTGATGATTAATGAGCAGTCACCGATGATGAATACATCTTCATTTTCTGGTACACGAAGATCTGGAGACACTTTTACGCGGCCGCGCATGTTTTCAAATCCAGCTTCTTCAACGATTGGGTTACCACGTACACCAGCAGCCCAAACAACTGTTTCTGCTTTGATTTCTTCTGTATCATCGTCTTTTCCAACAATGATGCCTTCAGGCGTACATTCTTTGATCGCTGTACCGATTTTGAACTCAACACCTTTACCTTGAAGGTAGTTCATCGCATAGTCGATCAATTCAGGATCAAATCCTGGAAGAGCTGTTGGTGCAGCTTCTACACAGATAATACGCACGTCTTTTTGATCAATATCATACTCTTTGCAAAGCTCAGGTACACGGTTTCCAAGCTCACCAAGGAACTCAATACCTGTGAAGCCTGCACCGCCGACAACGATTGTCAGACGCTCTGGACGCTTTTCAGCTTCCGTATTATATGTCGCAAATTGAAGTTCAATGTGCTCACGAAGCTGACGAGCAGAGTTGATGTTAGAGATTGAGAATGCATATTCTTTCAGTCCTGCAATACCAAATGTTTCAGGAACAGCACCAAGCGCAACAACAAGGTAGTCATAAGAAAGTTCGCCATCTGATGTCACAACTTTCTTCTCTTCCTTATTAATGCTTTCAACTGTTGCTTGTACAAAGTTGACACGGGAACTGTTAATCACATCTTTGATTTGATAACGACAACGGTCATGATGAAGAGTACCTGCACTCGCTTCATGTAACCATGTTGTTTCGTAATGATAATTATGCTTGTTCACAAGAGTAATGTCCGCATCATTTGTGCCAAGCTGTTTTGTTAATCTTGTTACAGTCATTAATCCGCCATAACCTGCACCTAATACAACGATTTTCGGTTTATTCACTGGAATCACATCCACCTTTTTTAAATTTGCTGTAAAACGGATAAAGAATTACATATCGTTATTCTCAACCGCTTTGCGGCATTTTATGAAATTTAAACAAAAAAATAAGTATGTGAAAATCTGAACTTTCACCTACAAAAAACGAAAGCATTTGACCGTATCCGACAAAAATTCATAAAAAATTAATATTTAGTTCCCTTAACAATAATAGCGAGTTCTGTTCCTTTTTTCAAGGCTTTAAACTGAAAATCCTTAGGATAAACGGTCTTTCTCTCTTTTTTCCCCTTTTCACAGCATCGGCATCAAAAAACGACAAGTTTTTCAAAACAAGTCAAACGACGATATGTGGTATGATATGATATAGTGATAACAATTTTCATTTGGGAGGATTAAGGAATGCAAGAAGATTCTAAGGTATATGACATTACCGTTATCGGGGGCGGCCCAGTCGGATTGTTTACTGCGTTTTACGGGGGCATGAGACAGGCAAGTGTGAAAATCATTGAAAGCCTTCCTCAGCTCGGCGGTCAACTATCCGCTCTTTACCCTGAAAAATACATTTATGATGTGGCTGGTTTCCCAAAAATCCGCGCACAAGAATTAATTGATAATCTAAAGGAACAAATGGATAAATTTGATCAAACCATTTGCTTAGAGCAAGCTGTGGAAACGGTTGAAAAACAAGCAGACGGTATCTTCAAACTCGTTACGAATCAAGAGGTTCATTATTCAAAAACGATCATCATTACAGCTGGTAACGGTGCATTCCAACCGAGAAAGCTTGAGCTAGATACAGCAGAATCATTTGAAGGAAGCAACCTGCATTACTTCATCAATGACTTGAACCAATTCGCTGGCAGACGTGTTGCTGTTCTTGGCGGTGGAGACTCTGCGGTTGACTGGGCACTGATGCTTGAGCCAATCGCAAAAGAAGTATCGATTATTCACCGTCGTGATAAATTTCGTGCACATGAGCACAGTGTAGAAAACTTGCACAACTCGAAAGTCAATGTGCTGACACCATTTGTGCCAACTGAGCTCATTGGGGAAGACCGCATTGAACAAATTGTGCTTGAAGAAGTCAAAGGCGATAAAAAGCAAGTACTAGATGTGGACGACGTGATCGTCAACTTCGGTTTTGTTTCATCCCTTGGACCAATCAAACAATGGGGCCTTGAAATCGAAAAGAACTCTATCGTGGTCAAATCCACAATGGAAACCAATATCGAAGGCTTCTATGCGGCAGGAGACATCTGTACGTATGAAGGAAAAGTCAAATTAATCGCAAGCGGATTTGGTGAAGCACCAACTGCTGTGAACAACGCCAAAGCTTACATGGACCCGAAAGCTCGTGTACAGCCGCTTCATTCCACAAGCTTATTTGAAAATAAATAAGAACGGATCAAAAAAAGGAGTTCCATCTGCGGAACTCCTTTTTTGTTTATTTAAAAATCCCAATATAGGCATTCGCCATTCCAAGTACCATTGCAGCAAGTAACACCACAACAATTCCTGCCACAACCAAAATCACCCGATCCTTCACACGTTCCTTTTTCGGAAGCGGCTTGTCTATCCCGCAAGATGGACATGTTTTTGAACGATACGGAATCAGTTCATGACAGTTCCTGCAATTGATTTGTTCACTCAAACCTCAGCAACCTCTTTTCTGATGACAGTTTATGTTTGGTTCTCATGATACTCTTTTCGAGTGGAAATAGCCAGTTGTGAGGACAAGCTGTAACAAAATTGAGCGATTTACAAATTGTTTAAGAAGGAATGGAATCAATGAAGGTTTGATTGGTTCAGCCGATATAGGAAGTAGAAGATCGTCATGAAGGAAAGGATAGGTGGAAAGATGATAAAGCGTTTCATGATTAGTTTGAGCTTGTTACTGATAATTGGCGGTTCAGTTGAAGTGTTTGCAAAAGACTATAACAAACACTATGCTCAATTCGCTGCCGGATTGAATATGGATGTTGATCAGCTAGAACCTTTTTTAACACATGTGTCTACTTCGATTTTAGATGCTGGTTTGAGTGATCAAGAAATCAAACAGATACTCACCAACGTTCAAAAAATGAATAAAAACAATGAAACAAAAAGAATGGGCATCTTTGAAGTGGTGTACCATGAAAAACCAGCAAAGATTAAAATTGAAATTGAAGTCCATGTGAAAGATGGCAATAAAGAAGTGGTGATCTATATGTTTAGCACCCAAGAGTTGGTGGATGTCTTGGATAAAGAACTATTGAAAATAGAAGAAGCTATATAAAAAGAGATGCGGAATGAGTGTCTTTTTTGGTCACCTTTCCTCTTCAAACAAAAAGCCTCCTCATTCGTGTTGTTTACAAGAACAAACGAACAAGGAGGCTTATTATTATCCATGATCAGTTGTTAACACTCTTCCGGCGTACCGGTATTCGTAGCTGTTCTAAACGAAGAACCGCATCCGCATGACGCAATCGCGTTCGGATTGTCAATCGTGAAACCGCCGCCCATTAGTGATTGTTTGAAATCAATGATGGTGCCGTTCATGATGTCAAGGCTTTCGGAGTCGACAAGGACCTTGATGCCCTGCTGTTCGAACTGCGTGTCTTTCTCTGAGACTTCATGGTCAAAGCCCATCCCGTATGAAAGACCGCTGCAGCCGCCGCCTTTTACGCCCACTCGCAGGAACGCATTTTCTTCTTCATGTTCTTTCATCATATCTTTAATCTGCAATGCAGCAGCTTCTGTAATCGTTACTGGTGTACTCACGATCATCCCTCCTTTTGACTGGATGTTTCTTTTCAATTATAAACGTGATGTTGCCTTTTCTCAAATAAATGGTTTAGAGATAGAATGTGCCGTCACAAATTGTTTCAGCAGGTCCTGTCATCTGCACATGGTCATTGTCTTTCCAGCGAATGATGAGGTCTCCGCCAGCTAGATGAACGGTCATATCCGTTTCTTTTTTCGCATGTCCATTGACAATCGTTGATACAGCCGCAGCACATGCTCCTGTTCCGCACGCTTGCGTAATCCCTGATCCTCTTTCCCACACGCGGAAATGCAGTTCCGTTTCACTGACACGTTCCACAAATTCTACATTGACGCCTTCTGGAAACATGTCATGCTTTTCAATGATTGGCCCAAGCGAATCGAGGGGCGCCTGTTCAATGTCTTCTAAATAGAAAACAATATGGGGATTCCCCATTGAAACAGCTGTTCCATTTAAGGTCGTCGTGCCAAAATCAAGCGGTTCATTAATCGTTGTACTGGCCGGTTCACCAAGCATCGGCATCGCTTCTTTTTCAAAACGAGGTTTCCCCATATCTACTGTCACTAACTGAACGTGACCATCCTGCACATGAACGGTCGCCTCAACGAGTCCTGACAATGTCTCAATCTTAAACGTTGTGTCTGTTACGATTTGATGCTCATACACATATTTTGCAACGCAACGCAGACCGTTACCGCAGTTTTTCCCCTCTGATCCATCATTGTTGAAAATGCGCATCTTCACAGGCGCAACATCTGATGGGCAAATGAGGATCATTCCGTCTGAACCGATACCTGTATAAACAGAAGAAACGCGGATCGCTATCTCTGACAGCTGCTCTTCTGGAAGCTGTTCCTTCATCTGATTGACGTATATATAATTATTTCCTAGTCCGTGCATTTTCGTGAATTGAAATGATGTCATGAGCGTCCTCCAAAAATGTTGTTTCTTTATAGTATAAAAGGAGTCGATTCAGGAGACAATCTTATCATCCCCCGTTTTTCATACATAGAAGCTCTTTGCTGCCATGGCAAAGGGCTTTTATTATGCATATGTCTCTTTTTCTCTCGTGTGATGCTTCATTTTGATGATATTTTATTAGCATAACATATTGGATGCGCTTTCTACATTTTCCCCTAAAAAACGGAAACTGAATATATGAAAAAAATGCACCTCATGACCCATGTGGTGCATTTAAAACATGTCGTTTTCCTCTATAAAAGCATAAATACGCTCGACTAGCTGCTCTGCATTTTCTCCAGAAACAAATTCTCCATTCACAAGGGCAAATGGGGAGTCCATACATTTGCCGCAGTAGCTTAAACAACCGTATTCCATTACATCTAAGTTTGGGTCTTTTTCAAGTTTCTCTTTTGCTTCTTGAGACCCTTGTGCAAGATTACTTACACAAAATTCGATCAGTGGAAACACTGTGCTTCACCTCACATTTGCCTTACTATCCTACCGAAATTCCTTCTATTAGTCAAAACATGAGCTTCAATAAATCGTTACGCCTATTCCCCGTAAAATGTTTTACTATTTAGGACTAAGTAATGAATATGTAGGTTATTTTGAAACAATTATTGTGGTTTCACAGTAAATTCGATATAATTTTATTTGGTATTTTAACTTAAAGTTTTTTAGTATAAGTGTTTTTCAATGTCTAGGGGGAAAAGGAGAATCGTCATGAAAAATTTAGTCTTGATCGGCGGAGGTTACGGGAATATGCGGGTTCTCCACCGCTTATTGCCAAATCAATTACCTGATGATGTTACTATCACATTAATTGATCGAAATCCTTACCACTGTTTAAAAACAGAATATTATGCACTTGCTGCTGGAACGATCTCTGATCATCACATTCGAGTATCTTTTCCAGAGCATCCAAAGCTGGATATTCAATACGGGGAAGTAGAAAAAATTGATATTGAAAACAAACAGATCTTATTTAGCGACCGTGAACCGATTCCATATGATGATACGGTAATCGGACTCGGCTGTGAGGACAAGTATCACAATGTCCCTGGTGCGAAAGAACATACATACAGCATTCAAACCATTGATCAGTCAAGACATACGTATAACAAATTAAACAATTTGAGTGCAGGTGCAACGGTTGGTATCGTCGGTGCTGGACTTAGCGGGGTAGAGCTGGCCAGTGAACTGCGTGAAAGCCGTTCTGATTTAAACATCATTCTTTTTGACCGCGGAGAACTGATTCTTTCCAGTTTCCCAAAAAGATTAA
This sequence comes from Bacillus sp. FSL R5-0397, assembly GCF_038593395.1. Lineage (NCBI taxonomy): Bacteria > Bacillati > Bacillota > Bacilli > Caryophanales > Bacillaceae > Bacillus > Bacillus sp. FSL R5-0397. The sequence continues at coordinate 2,863,587 of NZ_CP151992.1, forward strand.
GTTTATATGTACAAAAATGGTTTGAAGAAAATGATGTAAAGATCATTAATTGCGCCAATATTACGAAGGTTGAAGAAGGAGTTGTGTACAACCATGACGATGCCATTGAAGCAGATGTCATCGTGTGGACAGCAGGAATTCAGCCAAGTAAAGTCGTGCGAGATATGGATGTTGAAAAAGACGCCCAAGGCCGTGTCGTCTTAACTCCTCATCACAATCTCCCTGGAGATGAGCATGTCTATGTCGTAGGTGACTGCGCAAGCTTGCCGCACGCACCAAGTGCACAGCTTGCCGAGGCACAGGCAGAGCAAATTGTGCAATCTCTACAGAAACGCTGGAAGAACGAGCCGCTTCCTGAGACTTACCCGCAGTTTAAGTTAAAAGGCGTACTCGGCTCTTTAGGGAAAAAAGCCGGCTTTGGCTTAGTAGCGGATCGCCCGCTTGTTGGTCGTGTTCCAAGACTCTTAAAATCTGGACTTCTTTGGATGTACAAGCATCACAATGGATAAAATGATGTGAATTTTTTCTCAAAGCTCCTTCTAATGAAGGAGCTTTTATTATGAAACGGCATGTGCCGATGGATGGTTCACTTTGATAGGAGCAAGCGCAAGGATGCAGTCTTTACGAAACGTTCTGATCGTCTTCTTCGATAAACAATACGCTTGTATGAACTGTTCAGTTTGACGATGTACAATGATTTTTCGTTTCGAGCACTCTCCATTTTTCTTCATATAAATCATATCAATCGGTATTTGTTGATGAAGAGATTGTTTTAGTAAATAATTCATGATGCTCACGCTCCTTTCATCTCATTATATACGAACAAACGTTCTAAATCAACCTGAAAAGGAACGTTTGTTCGATTTATTTTTCTAAAAAAAGAACAGCTCATTCACTGCTCTCTTCGTACCCGTATTTCTCCATTTCTTGATAAATATCTTTTAATTTCGGATTGCCCTCTCCTACAATTTGATCCTCAACAAGGACAAGCGGATAAAAGAATTCATCATCAAGAATTCGTTCAGATAATTCTTTTTGGCGTTCGTTTTCAGGCGGGTGCTCAATATCGATATATGTGATGCGAAACGGCTGATTTGGATATTTTCGTTTTAATGCTGCATCTAGCCACTCAAATGTATCTTTTGAAGAAGGCAGATTCACGCAACTAGCGCACAGGACATCTCTTCCATATACATAAAGGTCAACGGTTTTGTTCATTTGACAAGCCCCCCATTCTTTCTTTATTTTAGCTGAATTTTCTGTATGAAAAAAGTCAAAATCACTTTTTGTTTCAAGATGAGATTGTGCTATAATGAGAAGGAAACTTTGAAACCAATCAATAGATTTTTATCGTCCAGATGAATATAATGGTGATATGTTGTGAAAGGAGCGATTATATCTAATGACTGAAGTCGAAATGAAAGACCAAGTACAGGAAGTACTGGACAAACTTCGTCCATTTCTATTACGTGATGGTGGAGACTGTGAGCTTGTAGACATTGAAGATGGCATTGTGAAATTACGCCTTCTTGGTGCATGCGGCAGCTGCCCAAGTTCAACCATTACATTGAAAGCCGGTATTGAGCGCGCATTATTAGAAGAAGTACCTGGCGTTGTAGAAGTTGAACAGGTTTTCTAATTCATATATGACATGAAAACGACCCTTACTGGGTCGTTTTTTAATTAGGATAACTTCTCTCTAAACCATTCTTGAATAAAGGTCAGTCTTTGAATACGCTGCCCAGGGTGGCCGCTTCTCGATAAATCATGAGAAGCCTTCGGGAATTTGACTAATCTCGTGTCTTTTCCAAGCTCCTTTAATGCCACAAAAAGCTGTTCTCCTTGATCGACTGGACAGCGGTAGTCTTCATCACTGTGCAGGATGAGAAGCGGTGTCTTCACCTGTTTTACATACTTTAGCGGCGAACGATCCCATAGCTTATCAACAGAGTCATAAATATCCCCATCAATCTGCCATTTTGTAAAGAAATAACCGATATCACTGATGCCATAAAAGCTAATCCAGTTCGAAATGGAACGCTGTGTAACAGCTGCACGGAAACGGTCTGTCTGTCCGACAATCCAGTTGGTCATAAAACCGCCATAGCTGCCGCCTGTTACGCCAAGCCTTGTTTCATCAAGGAAGTCATAAGCTTCGAGCACATGATCAACAGCCAGCATGACATCCTCATAATCAACGTCACCATAGCTGCCTCTTACACGGTCCGTAAACATCTGTCCGTACCCATGACTGCCATGAGGATTGATGTACACAATCGCATACCCTTCAGCGGCGAGCATTTGAAATTCATGAAAATACGTATGACCGTACATCGCATGCGGCCCGCCATGAATTTCTAAGATTAGTGGATATGTCTTCCCCTCTTCCATCTGAGCAGGCTTCATCAACCAGCCATGTACAACGTCTCCTTCTTTTGACTGGAAAGAAATTGGTTCAGGTTCGGATATGACATGTTCCTTTAGAAAGTCATCATGCTCAAACGTGATTTGCTTGAGCGAGGATTCCCCTAAAGTCAGCTCATACAGCTCACTAGGCGAGACAGGTGAAAGACGGCTGATCAGCATTTTTGATTCGTCTGGATGAAGACTGAAATTCGTCACATGTTCTGCCTCTAAACGAACGGGATAGGCTAAGCCTTCAATAGAGAAATAATAAATTCCGGTACTCCCTTGATCAGAAACAAGCGCATAAAACCCCTGACTATCCTTTGTCCATTGTGGAAGCTGATTGGCCTCACCCATAGCACTATCCCCTGCCATACAGTTTCCTACATACATATCGAGCATTTCTGACAATTGAACGGTCTTTTTCTCCTTCAGGTCATGCAGCCACAATGACAGGAAGGTCGCATTTTCAAATTCACGTTCGTGTCCAATGTACAAAAGGCTTTCTCCATTTGGAGAAAATGATACAGTCGTGTAAGCGCCTGTTGATTGGGTGATTTTCTTGGATGTACCGTCCTCTAAGGAAAGGAGACAGATATCACTTATGTAAAACGTCTGAGGATTTGACTGAATATACGCAAGCCACTTCCCGCAAGGAGAGATGACATGATTCACATGATGATGCGGCTCACTCGTAAGCATCTCTACCTCGCCGGAACGGACATCGATTTTTACAATTTGCGTCAGACGCCCGTCTAAAAAGCCTCTGCCATCTGCTTTATAAGTCAAATCATCATATACGGCCGGAGCAAAGTCATCACGCTCTTCTTTTTTTTCATCATGAACAGATTCTTCTTGTTTTAATGAGACCGCTGCATAAATGAACGCTCCATCCGGTGAAAATACAGGTTGAGAGACGCCGTAAGGAATATTCGTTAAGGTACGAATTCCGCCGCCATCGCTCTGAATGAGTGCGAGCTGAGGGACTTCCTTTGGCTTCTGCAAAATAAACGCAAGCTGCTTTCCGTCTTTTGACCATGCTGGTTGATGATGCTTTCCATCATCAAATGTCCATTGAGACAGCTCCCCTGTCTCTTCATCTCGAACCCATAAATGAATATTGTAATCATCCTTTTTTTCATTCACCGATACTTTTGTAAAAACAGCCTTTTTTCCATCTGGTGAATAAACTGGATGAGAAACAGACACGATTTGTGTTAAATCCTCTGCTGCTATCAATTTCTTCATCAATTGATCTCCTCCTTTTATGTATCAAAAATAGTTCGCTTCTCTAAATAATAATCCCTGCTTTTGTTATGAAAAACAAGGATAAAAAAAGAACGTGCGTCTTCACAGCACGTTCTTCATTTGATTCACAGAATGATGCTCGACGACGACACCTTCTACCGGCACCGTCAGTACATCCACTTCACAATGCGGGAAATTTTGGGCAAGCTGCTTTTTCAGCGCTTCTCCCTTCCCTTTTTCCACTAAGGTCAAAATAGTCGGCCCAGCACCGCTTAATGCCGTTCCATACGCGCCTTTTAATGAAGCAACGTGCTCTACCTTGGACAGCTCTGGGACAAGCATCGTGCGGTATGGCTGATGAAATAAATCTTTATTCATCATTTCCCCTACAAGCGGCCAGTTCTGCGTCATTAAGGCGGCGACAAGGACGTTACTCACTGCACTCGCACTCACTGCCTGTTTATAGGAAAAATCCTCTGGCAGGACATCACGGGCATCCTTTGTGAGCACTTCATAAAAAGGAATCACGACGACGACATCTACATCCACATGCTGCAATTTAACGGCATGTGTCTTGTCTTCTTCATGAAGACCGATGAGTAAACCACCGAATAAAGAGGCACCCGCATTATCTGGATGACCTTCTACCTCACTTGCAAAAAAGAGCTTCTGATCATCGGTCATCTTTAATTCAAGCAACTGATTGGCGAGCTCAATAGCGGCGACAATAGCAGCAGCGCTGCTGCCCAGCCCCCTTGCTAATGGAATATCACTCCACACTTTGACATGAACAGGCGGGAGTGTTTTTCCAAAGTCATCTGCGACCTTTTTAGCTGTTTGATAGATCAGGTTATCGGTGCCTGATGGAATACCAGACACGACATCTGTTTCTGCTTCAAACAGCCAGCTATCATGGTCATAGACCGATAGCTTTAAATAGCGGCTGAGCGCCATTCCGACTGAGTCAAAGCCTGGTCCTAAGTTGGCAGTGCTTCCCGGTACTGTGATTGAAAAAAGCATGGAGGCGTTACTCATACGCGTGCGGCCTTTTCTAAATGTTCCAGAATTTGATCTTCATCTGCATCCAGTGTGACCGGTTTGATATGTGAAATATCAATCGCCGTATTCGGATCTTTTAATCCGTTTCCTGTTAGTACAGCGACGACTTTACTGCCTGGCTTAATTTCTCCAGATTTCACTTGTTTGAGTACACCTGCAATTGATGCACAAGAGCCTGGCTCTGCAAACACACCTTCTTCACGTGCGATCAATTGATAGGCAAGAAGAATTTCTTCATCTGTCACTTCATCAATTTTCCCGTTTGATTCATCTGCCGCTGCTACAGCTTGCTTCCAGCTTGCAGGGTTTCCGATGCGAATGGCTGTTGCGACTGTTTCTGGCTGCTCAATGACTTCATTTCTAACGATGGCTGCAGCTCCTTCTGCTTCAAAACCACGCATGACTGGCAGTCCCGTGCCTTTTTTCTCATGATATTCTTTGAAGCCTTTCCAGTACGCTGTAATATTCCCCGCATTTCCAACAGGAATCGCCAGTACGTCCGGTGCGGAGCCTAGCTGCTCACAGATTTCAAATGCCGCTGTTTTTTGTCCTTCAATTCGGTATGGATTGACGGAGTTAACAAGTGCAATCGGAGCTTTTTCACAGATGCTGCGGACAATTTTCAGCGCATCATCAAAGTTGCCGTCAATGGCAATAATCTCTGCTCCGTACATGACAGCCTGCGCCAGCTTACCGAAGGCGATTTTTCCATCTGGAATGATGACAATACATTTCATATCAGCGCGCGCCGCATAAGCTGCTGCTGCCGCAGACGTATTCCCTGTCGATGCACACATGATCGTATCATTGCCTTCTTCTTTTGCCTTTGCGACGGCCATGACCATCCCGCGATCCTTAAAAGAACCTGTAGGGTTGACGCCTTCTGTTTTCACATGAAGTTCAATCCCAAGCTTTTCAGATAGCTTTGCGAGATGAATCAGCGGTGTGTTTCCTTCATTTAATGTTAGTTTAGGTGTGTGTTCGTTTACTGGTAAGAATTCTTGAAATTCTTCAATGAGTCCATTCCACTTCATCAGCTTAAACCGTTCCCTTCTACTCGGTACGTGCTCTTCACTTGAACCACCACGTCGAGATCGTTTAATGTTTGCAGGATATTTGAGAAATCTTCTTCTGATGTTTGATGTGTAATAATCACAATTTCAGCAAGCTCATCATGCCCTTTGACAGGAAGCTGAAGGATCTTTTCAAAGCTGATGCCTCTTTCAGAAAAAATCGATGTAATGCGGGAGAAAGCTCCGACTTGATCTCTCACATGTATTCTTAAAAATTGCTGAGCAAATACTTCGGATGATGATTTGATTTTCTTCTCAAATTGCGGTGCAATAAATCCACTGCCATTCACACCAAGACGCATGTTTTTCATAACAGCGACTAAATCTGAGACAACAGCTGTTGCCGTTGGCAGGCTGCCTGCTCCAGGCCCGTAAAACATCGTTTCTCCGACAGCACTTCCGTAAACATAGACAGCATTAAATTCATTGTTGACGGAAGATAACGGGTGATGATCAGGAAGTAAAGTTGGCTGTACGCTGACCTCCACTTTCTCTCCGTCTCTTTGGGCAATTCCAATCAGCTTCATTGTATAGCCAAAACGTTTACTGAAATTAATGTCCTCGTCCGAGATGTCAGAGATGCCTTTCACTTTCACATCCTCTAAGTCTACATTCATGGAAAAGCCGAGTCTTGCCAGGATGGCCATCTTTCTTGCCGCATCTAGCCCTTCTACGTCCGCCGTCGGATCTGCTTCTGCAAAGCCAAGATCCTGTGCTTCTTTTAATACATCTTCATACGCACTTTTATCGACATTCATTTTTGTTAAAATAAAGTTCGTTGTCCCGTTCACGATTCCCATCATTTTTGTGATGCGGTCAGAGGCTAAACCTTCCTCTAGTGTACGCAAAATCGGAATCCCACCTGCGACACTCGCTTCATAGTAAAGGTCACAGCCGTTTTCTTTTGCTACATGTAAAAGCTCTGTGCCGTATAGCGCCATTAAATCCTTATTGGCTGTAATGACATGCTTCTTCTCATTTAGTGCATCTATTAAATATTGTTTTGTCTCTTCAATGCCGCCCATCACTTCAATAATGACGTCGATCTCTGGATCTCGAATCACATCGTATACTTCAGTTGTGAAGACCTCTCTTGCCACATCCACATCTCTTTTTTTATCGGGATTGCTCACAAGCACTTTTTGTATTAATACCGGACAGCCGATCTGGTGCATTAATTTATCCTGATGATCTTGAATAATCTTAACGACACCGCTCCCCACTGTTCCTAATCCTAGTAGTCCAACTCGAATTGCCTTCACCTGAAATTCCACCTTTCTCCGCAAATGTCCTCTCTAAAAAGACATTTGTTAACCTAACACAGACATTCAATGTACACACATTATAAAGGGGTATCCTCATTTTGACAAGGTAATAAAATAAGAGAATATGAGAATGAAACCGCTTAACAGCTATTTATATCAAGATTCTATATTTTCAAAATATTTTTGTGAGAAAAGCTCCCGAAGCCGGGAAGCTTGAGATTACGCCTGAACTGGCGTTTTGGCTTGCTGATCTTGCAGGACAAGCGCAATATTTTCAGCACATAAATGCATCATGTTTTTTCTCGTTTCAACACTTGCACTTCCGATATGAGGAAGCACTGTCACATTTGGTAATGTCGTTAACGGGTGATCTGGGCTGACTGGCTCCTTGCTAAATACATCCAGACCTGCTCCTGCAATTTTTCCTGTCGTGACAGCATCATATAAAGCATCTTCATCTACCGTCTGCCCTCTGGAAACGTTGATGAAGTAAGCCGTGTTCTTCATCTGCTCAAATGCTTTCTTATTAAACATTTCTTTCGTTTCAGGCGTTAAAGGCGTCAAACAAACGATGAAATCAGACTGCGTAAGCAGCTCATCAAATGCGGTATAGGTCACACCTAGTTGCGCTTCTGCTTCTGGCTTTCTTGAACGATTATGATAAAGAACATTCATATCAAAACCTTTTGCCCGCTTGGCCAGTGCGGTTCCAATACTGCCCATTCCGACAATCCCTAACGTTTTATGATGAACATCAGCACCAGCTAGAAGAAGCGGCCCCCAGCCTGTCCAGTTCCCATCCTTAATCCAATCACTCGCTTCGACAATTCGTCTTGCTGACGCCATCAAAAGCGCAAAGGCTAAATCAGCCGTCGATTCTGTTAAGACGTCCGGTGTATGACATACCGTGATCCCGTGCTTTTTAGCTGCCTTTAGATCAATATTGTCATAGCCGACCGCGAGATTCGCGACCACTTTTAGATTTGGAGCATTTGATAAAAGTGCCTCATCTACTTGATCTGACAGCATCGTGAGCAGCCCATCTGCTTGAGCCGCTTGTTTTTCTAACTCTTCTCTTGGACACGGCTCATCCTCGCTCGTCCACATATCAATATGAGCGACTTCTTTTAATGGTGTAAGTGTTGTTTCATCAAGCTTTCTTGTGATATAAACATAAGGTTTCGTCAAGAAGAACACTCCTTTGGTTGATTTCTTTAAGCATAACGAAAAACGCCTCAAGAGAAAAGAGACGTTTCGTCTGTTCACTGAAACTTCAAATCAGCGGATTGATGAATCCATCCAACAGGAGGAATGAGATGCCCACCGCTGCGCATGGCACTCAATTCTTGAAACACCTTGAGAAAATATTCGTAGCGGTTCGCATCATTTAAAACGTAATCTAATCGTTCTTCATAATAAGATTTTTCATTTTCTCCTGACATATAATAACCTTCGACAATTTCAAAATAATGAAGCGGAAACAGAAGACGGCTGTACAGCAGTCGCTTTGAAAATGATGAAAGAGGCGTAACCTGCTCATATTGCTGCAAAAAGGAAAATCCCTCTTCAATTAAATCCTCCTTATGCTGGACAAAGGTTTCTCTTAAATATTCTGCGATATCTCTTGTTGGATGGTCAAATACCCAGTCAACAGGTAAACGAAGCGGCTGCTCATGTGGCCAGGTCATCCGCGAAAAGCGCTGATGACAAACAGTACCTGAATCACATTCTTTTGGTTCATCATCAAGCTCTGTATCCACTAAATATTGAATGGCATTTTCCGTTAATCCGAGATAATACGGAAAGGATTCAATAAATTTCTTTTCAAATCGTTCAAGTGGTTTTTGATGCATTTGCTGCATCCAAAATCCTTCAAGCTGGTCTAACCGTTTTGCCCATAATTCCTTCCAAGCTCCGACACGTTTTGTTTCAGACACCTCATAAGGAAACCCTCTTCCCCTGACATGAAAGGCCGCCAGCTCTGATGCGTGCTGAAATGAGCGGCTTGTAACCCGCGGTGCTGCCTTCAATAGAGCGTACAGTTCTTTTCCATGGGTAAAAGTCGGTTTCTCTTCGTTTGTTAATTCAAACACGGCAACGTATGGGTCACCGTCATTCAGTAAATACTGACTGATATGATAAAGCTCTGTGAGTTCTTCTTCTCGCAAATGAGACACGGGAACAATGATGAAGAGAGCTTTCGCCGTTTGAAAGCTCTGATAACTGCCATATGGCATAAATTGACGCACATCAATACCAAATGTGTGATAAATGGTTTCTTTCATGATTTCACCTGCGTTCATAAAATCAGTCTCTTATCATATCGTAGTCGCAGGTTGAGGGATTTATGAATACTATTTACTATCCGAAGCTTTTTCACACGTTGTGGACAAATTACGAGGATTGGGTGAGGAACATGCCGCATCATCATGAGATGAACGAAGTAGAAAAAACAGCAAGACGCCGTTTACAAGAACGAGGCGTAACCATTCAAGATATAGCAGACCTTGTCTTCTTTTTACAGGAAAAATATCATCCTGGCTTAGACATGACAGAGTGCATCCACAATGTGGAACGTGTCATCGCAAAACGTGAAGTCCAAAATGCCATCTTAACAGGCGTTGAACTAGATGTTCTCGCTGAGCAAAAAAAGCTGACAGAACCGCTGCAATCCATTCTTGAAACAGATGAAAGTCTATATGGTGTGGATGAAATTTTATCCTTTGCCATCGTTAATATTTATGGCTCCATCGGCTTTACGAATTACGGATATATCGATAAAGAAAAACCAGGGATTCTTGGGAAACTCAACGATAAATCCTCAGGCGAATGCCACACCTTTTTAGATGACATTGTCGGTGCTATTGCTGCGGCAGCATCAAGTAGACTGGCACATAGTGCGAGAAATGCAGAATAAAACACAAAAGAGGACGTGCGTCTGACGCTTGTCCTCTTTTCATTAAGATAATCGTTCAATCCACTCAGATAATGAATCAATGACATAGGTTGGCTGTTTGTCATATTTCTGAAGCAGCTCTTTTGTCGTGACGCCTGTATGGACAAGCAGTGTATCCATCCCTGCATTCATCCCTGCCATAATATCGGTATCATAGTTATCGCCCACCATGAGCGTCTCTGACACATCTGTCCCGAGCACCCGCATGGCCTGTTCCATAATGATAGACTCTGGCTTCCCGATAAATGTTGGCTGCACTGTTGTCGTAACCGTCAGCACAGATGTTAACGATCCATTTCCAGGTAACAGCCCTCTTTCTGTCGGAATGGCAATATCTCCATTTGTTGAAACAAATTGTGCACCTTGACGGATCGCAATGGCTCCTACCGCTAGTTTTTCATATGTAATACTGCGGTCTATTCCAACGACAACGAAATCAGCGTCTTCTTGACCAAACGACAAGCCTTTTTCTTCGATGGCCTGCTGAATGCCTTCTTCTCCGATCACATACACCGAGGCATCTTTCTTTTGTTCTGCGATATAGTTCGCCGTCGCCATACTTGTTGTAAAGACTTGTTCTTCCGTTGCTGGAATATCGAATGAAACCAGTTTCTCTGCTACTTGCTTCGGCGTGCGTGAAGAGTTATTCGTGACAAACAAATAAGGGATGTTCAACTCATTTAACTTGTGAACAAATTGCCCCGCCTCTTCAATCTTTTCTGTTCCTTTATACATCGTCCCGTCTAAATCAATTAAATAGCCTTTGTATTTCATGCTGCATACAACTCCAATGGTTTATTTAAACGCTGATACTGGTCCAAGCTCCTGCTCCAAGTAAGTGCGAATTCGATTCGGGAAGACTTGCAGCGCCTGTTCTACCTCACTGATGACCTGCAACAAATCGTGATGAACCACTTCTTGGTATTGCTGAACAAGTGTTTTACGGCACGAGACCAGTTTTTTCAGGTGAGTGCCTTCTTCTGTTGGTACAACCTTTTCGTCCACAAGAATATCCATGATGTCGTCATAGCTTCCTGGGTCCCGCATGATAAAGCCGTCAATCATATCATTTCCTGTATCAAGAATACATTCGACGAGCAAATGAACAATTCGTTCCAGCGCTTTTTTTTCTAAAGGGCTTGACCATGTTTGATGACTGCGCATCAAATCATATTGCTCCTCAAAAAAACGTAATGTCTCTTCAATCTTCTTTCTGTCTACGAAATACATCATGACGCTCCCCTTTGCGTTATTTTCTAATCCGCTTTAAGACAAAATAGGCACAGCCAAAATTACAGTATTCATAAATGTATTCATCGAGTGTACTGATTTTTGTATCGAATGTGGCCTTTTGGTTTTGGTCATCAAAGAACCCCTTCAGCCTAAGCTGGTTATAGCCCCAATCCCCCACAATATAATCATACTTATTTAAAATATCTGAGTACCTTGCTTTAAACGCTTCCTCATCAAAGCCGTCTTTGATTTCTCTGACAAGATCAAAGGTAGCATTCTGAATGACGATCATCTTCTCACCTCTTTTTAAACGATCCACCTTTAATGATAATTCATTGGAACAACTCCATCAATTGCTAAAGCATGTTTTTTCCGATTTAGCCGAAGCTAAAGAAAAAAGGAGGTCACATTTATGATGAAACAACTGACAGCCACTATTCTCCTATGCATGCTTTTAGGCGGGTGCGGCTTTCAATCAGGCATGAACCGGCAAGTGGATGAAGATTCTTCCAGCAAGACAATCCGCCTGTCTGATCGTCATGAAGGAAATAATTCCAACATGCCAGAAGCAGATACGAATCGAGCAGGCTATGTTCGTTATCAGCGCCAGCAAGTAACCGATCAGAAGGAAAGAACCCCTGCTTTAAATCGTGAGCATCTTGCCCACGTGATTACAAGTTTAGCCATTCAGCTGCCAAATATAAAGGATGCAGCAACACTTGTCACAGACGAGGATGCCCTCATTGTGTATCGAACAGGCAACAAAAACCGAGATGAATCAGCCGATCAAGTGAAAAAAACAGCGGTTTCTGTTCTCCCTCGTTATTATCATGTGTACGTCTCTGATAACCCAGAGCACTTTCAATCCATTGCCAATTTTTCACGTCTTCAAACCAATTCACGTGATTTTGATCAAATTTTAACGAAAACGATTCAACAAATGAAATACTCTCCTCAAGGCGGAGATATTTCAACGAAAGAAGATGCCAATGGCATGACGAATTCCGATCGGACCATGAGACGAAACGCACCTTACGGCCAAAATTAATACGAGAAAAAACGCCAGAGAGCTCTGGCGTTTTCTTTGTTATGCTTGCGCCTGACGCTTCTTAGACGCTTCGTTTACTTGTTCGTCTGCATGATAAGAAGAACGGACAAGCGGTCCAGCTTCACAGTGGCTAAAGCCTTTTGACATGGCAATTTCCTTCAGCTCTGCAAACTCATCTGGATGGTAGTATTTTTGCACTTTCAAATGCTTTTTCGAAGGTTGTAAATACTGACCAATTGCCATGATGTCAACGTTATTGGCAAGAAGATCATCCATAACTTCGATGATTTCTTCCTTCGTTTCACCGAGTCCAATCATAATGCTTGATTTCGTTGGAATGTCAGGCTGCATTTCTTTTGCACGACGCAAGAATTCCAATGAACGATCGTATGTAGCCCGTGCACGAACTCTTGGTGTTAACCTGCGTACTGTTTCAATATTGTGATTTAAAATATCAGGGCGTGTATCCATTAACGTTTTCAAATTATCATAATTGCCACCCATGTCTGAAGGGAGAACTTCAATTGTTGTGAATGGACTTTTTCTTCTAATGGCACGAACAGTTTCAGCAAATACGCCTGCTCCGCCATCTTTTTGGTCATCCCTTGCAACCGCTGTTATAACAGCATGCTTTAAATTCATCAAAGCCACTGAATCTGCCACGCGTTCTGGCTCTTGCAAGTCTAACTCAGTAGGAAGTCCGGTTTTCACCGCACAGAAACGGCATGCGCGCGTACAAACAGATCCGAGGATCATAAATGTAGCAGTTCTTCTCACTGCCCAGCATTCGTGAATATTCGGACATTTCGCTTCCTCACAAACGGTATGCAGGTTGTTTTCCCGCATCATTTTTTTCAAACCGGTATAGTTTTCATTCGTATTCAGCTTAATTTTAAGCCAGTCCGGTTTTCTTACGTGCTCTTCCTTCTTTGCCAATTCCATCATCTCCATATGAATTCGTTAAAGGTGCATATACAATCATCTTCCTGCTATATACGATGGATGCAGCTGTTGCCGCAAAAAAATGAATCTTCGGCCTAAGGCCTTTTCTTTAGACACTTTAACATAGTACAGATTGAACAACAAGGGAATGAGCTGCAAAAATACCCAAAAGACTCCTAAAATAACAGAAGAAAATTACTAACATTTTCTTCTTATGAAATACCGTGATCAAACCACACTAAACGGTAGAAGAGATGTTCGAAGAAAGGAGATGGACGTTTGTGAAAGTGGTTTTAGCGATCATCATCGCTCTTTCAATGATTCCCGCATCAGTCCATGCACAAGGGGCAAACAAACAGCCCGATGAATTAAAACAGCGAATGGCACTGTATGAAAAGATCGCCATCACCACACAGGTCCCGTGGTATGTACTTGCTGCGGTTGATCAGTATGAACACAATATACGCAAAAGCAGAAGAGATTTACCAAAACAAACAGGTGTGATTGGTATCTACATTCCCCGGGAAATGTGGATGGGACCAGAAAATCCCAATAAGCAGGATACCTCTCCATTAAGCATTAAAGTGTTCGACGGTATTGGACTTGATGGCAATGGGGATGGAAAAGCGGAAATCGATAACGATGAAGATGTCCTGTTCACGTTTGCTCAATACTTGCTCCATTACGGCAGCAGCATCGATCAATTAAAAATCGCGCTGTGGGATTATTACGGACGTGATCAAACCGTTGGAATCATTTCATCTTTTATGAAGCTCTATAAGCATTACGGCCATCTTGACCTCGGAAAGCATGCATTTCCTCTTCCGGTTGGCGCTGACTACAGCTACAGGAGTACATGGGGTGATGCGAGAGGCTTTGGAGGCAGAAGAATTCATGAGGGCACTGATCTTTTTGCTCATTACGGTCTTCCTGTTCGTGCGACATCGTACGGCGTAATTGAAATGAAAGGCTGGAACCGCTTTGGCGGCTGGCGGATCGGCATTCGAGATATTCATAATCATTATCATTATTTTGCCCACTTAAATGGCTTTGCAAAAGGACTCAAAGCTGGGCAGATTGTAGAACCTGGTCAAGTCATCGGATCAGTCGGAAGCTCCGGTTACGGTCCACCTGGCACAGCAGGAAAATTCCCGCCACACCTTCATTATGGCATGTATAAAGACAATGGACGAACTGAATGGTCGTTTGATCCTTACCCTCATTTAAGGGCATGGGAAAGAGCCGAGCGGAAACGTCGATAAATAAAAGGAGAAGTTTAGCGATACCGCTTGCTTCTCCTTTTGATATGTATCAACATTTCCCCGGTCATCACTTGTCTACTGTTACTGCTTATGCTTTTCTTTCAATCCTAAAACTAAAAAAAGAATACCCATGATGAAAAAAAGGAGATACACAACTGTTACTTCGAGTGGAATCATGTCAAACATCCCTCTAAATAAGTCGACACTCAAACTGTCACTCCCAGCTAATAATATCGATGCTGACATATACTTAGCACTAAATACAATGGCAAATACTAAAAAACAAAACCCGCTTACATGAATTTTCTTCATATCAATCAAATCCTCCTCTCACCTTCATAACAGACGATCGTGAAAAACAGCCTTCAGGATAGCTACACTATTCAGAAAAGGAAAACAATGAACATTTATCATGGCACGTGATCCGTATGGAATCAAGTGGTTAATTAGGATAAGATGAACAGATCACATAAAAAAAAGTCTAAGCATCACAGCCAATGAAAGATTACTTCACAAAGAGTTAGGAGGTTGTTTTTTGAAAAGAGGAATGACTTTTACCATTCCAAATGAATACGGAGTCTTCCTTGGAGAAGTGCTAAAACCGATCGACATCACCAAATTCAGCTGGCGAATCGATACCGAAGACTCGAATATACTAGTTGATGGCCAAAAAGATGAAGAACTTTTTCCTGAAGGTAAAACAGAAATGGACGGTATAGAACTCAAACACCTCATTGAAAACAAGACGTATTATATGATTTTCGCCGATTTACAAGCATATCCAAAAGGGACATTGTCTCATATTAAGACCTATGAAGAACTTATTGAAAGCCAATGCGAGCTTGTTCTTTTAGTGGCCGATTGCTCCTATGTCACGATCTATTGCAAAAATAAGGGAACACTCGAATGGCTATACAAGAATGCAGTTGAATGTGGATTTGAAGACGTGACCTATATCACCGATGAAAATGATGCAAGGACAAGACTGTCTGTTTCGTAACAACAAAACGTTCATCACAAAAACACTATATGCAATCACAGTGTATGAAAAAACAGCCCAATCCGTCCATTGGGCTGTTATTCTTTCTTCTCCTTTTTTTCTGGCAGAACAATCGATGGAGCGCCTGAATTTGTTCCGCTGCCATTATAATAATCTGGGACATCTCCTTGAACGGCTTGAATGGAGACAGGCACGGAGTTTTTGACGACGATGGTTTCTGAGGCGAATGGGATGATGACTCTCACCTTCACCTCAATGAGTACACTAATATCAATCAAGGCATTGTTGATGCCATAAGGCTTAATGTTTTTTTCAACGTCCGTATGCGGGTCACCAATGACACTGAATCGTACAGGCACTTTTGGTCCTAGGTTGGCGATAAGTGCATTTCCGGACGCTTGCCCAAGCGGAATGTTATATATAATGCCGTCATGTCCATCTGTTTGATCCTTTAATGCTTCTTTTGCCTCTTTTTGAAAATTCCCCTTTTCAATGTCCTCTAGATTTTTTTGAAGGTGACGTGACAGGTCAGCCATTGCTTTCGATGTTGCTTGCGCATTGAAGTCGATAGTTGTCACTTTTCCGTTCTCACTTGTATTCATCACAACCATATCCTTCATATTCTCCTGATCATCTGCAAAATCCTGAACAGAATATTGGATGAGATGATTGGCGATTCGTTCTGTTTCTAGTTCAGCAATGTGAATCAACGTTGGTTTAATGGAACGATTGATGAAGAATAGGCTAATGACAGTTGAGAGCACAAAAAATAATATGGCAAGCAGCATGACATAACGAAATGGCAGAGGGCCCTTTTTATAGGGGCGATAACGGCGGTTCAATCTCAATAAAAAATCCCCCCTTCTCCATTACAAGTGTATGCAGACAGGCGGGGGGATAGGAATCATCTGTTCATTTTATTTCACCATTTTTAATAATGCATCTCTTCCAATTGTGCCAGCATGAATGCCGAGCGACTCAGCGGCATATGTCACAGATTCTAAAGGTGCATCCAGCAATTGCTCGATGGTTCTTACACCGACTGCTCTTCCTGCGATGATTCCTCTATCTGCAAGCTTTTCATTTAGGAGCCCGACATCAAGTGCACCGCACATAATATAACCATGCTCATTTGTCACTGCCATGAAATTGGTCTTTGGCAGTTTGACGGTGACGGCTGTAAAGGAATGGCCATCAATTGTAATAGGTGTTAAATTCACCATATCCCTTCACTCCCTTCAACACAATCTATGTGAAGGGAGGGCAAGTGTTGTTAGGCTGGAGCGGATTTCACTTTGCGTCCTTCAATCGCCAGCTCAGGACATCACGTAAAAATTCCGGCATGAAATATTCAATGTGTTCATGGTCACGTATATGGGGAAAAAGAGAGCCAAGTGTATACATATCCACTGTGCCAACCGTATAGGAATCATCTTCTTTGACGAGTTGATCGTTTACATAGACCTCTTTTACTCGTTTGGCTTCGCCCTCTTCTAATGAATAAGTCAAACCGCTGTATAGCATTTTCCCCATCAGTTCGCCTCTAAATCCAAAGCCTTTGATGCGTAGCTGTTCCATTTTTTCTTCACAGCCACGAGACACTGTTTCGATCAATTGCTTCCCAGTAAGCTTCACCCGAATTGGATTAATGGGATGCGGGCATATCCGGTGAATGTCTTCTCTTGTGACGATGCCAGCCTCTAATGAATCAAGCACCATCCCAGCATTCATCATGCCGATATCTGCCTCGCACCATTCTTTAATGGCATCTGTTAAAAGTTGCGGAAGCTGAGAGTCATCAAACCACTTTGTTTCGAGCTTTGATTTAATGGATGTCACTTTTTCCTGCATGAGTGACTTCGCTCGTCTTTCTGCTTTCTGTAAAGTCGTGATCGCTTCATCGGATTCACTGATCAGCTGGTCCACTGATTGCACCGTCGCTTTTTTCTCGATGAGCTCGCTACTCGCTGTGTCAATGGTCAGCTCGACACAGCCAATATAATGCCCATACTTTTCAGCACATGCAAGAAGAACGCCATTATCCATCTCGCCCTGTTCTAAAAGATGATGCGTATGTGAGCCTAAGATGATGTCGATTTCCGGGAAGTCATGGGCTACCTCTCGATCATGGATGATGCCCAGATGGGAAAGAAGAACAATGACATCGGCTTGTCCTTTCACTTCTTGTAGCATCTCCCGTATGCTCTCAAATGGGTCTGTAATGTCCCAGCCCAGCTTTTCATAGACAGGTGTATACGCAATGGTCACCCCTAAGACGGCGATCTTCAGTCCATTTTTCAACGTGATCACTTCATAAGGCTTTGCCCACGATGGTCTTTTGCCTTTTTCAAATAAATTAGATAAAATCACCGGGAATTGCGCGTCTTTGTACAATTGGTCGAGCTGCTCATGAGGCAACGTAATGCCTTCATTATTACCAATTGTGACTCCATCATAGCCAAGCTGATTGAGAAGTTTGACATTCACTTTTCCATAATCCGCTTCTGATACAAGGTTTACTCGATCCATATGATCGCCAATATCAAATAAGAGCATCTGATCGTGAACTTGACGCTTTTCTTCAATATAAGCTGCGATTTTTGGCCAGTTTTCAAAGTGGCTGTGCAAGTCGTTTGTATGATATAACCATAGCTTCTGCAGCATGTTGATCTCTCCCTCAAGTTGTCACTGAACCGTCTCGTTCAAATTGAAAGCCACAGCTCTCGTTTAACTAAATAAATCTAACTGCTTCGGGGATAAGCTTGAATACGTCAAATCCAGCAAATCAATCATTTGCTGGCCATTCGCTGCCGCATCTCCGCCTGAGTTATTATTAAATACGACATATACATCTTTCGATTGTTGATGCAGGATGTCGAGGTTCTTTTTCCATTCCTTTAGTTCAGCTTCATTATATAAATATAAGTAACGAACTTCACGCCAGTTCTCATGATCTGCCGGGTGAAGCCAGCCTTGTTTATTTCTTCCGTGGAAACGGACCAATGTTTTGTCACGGTGTGTGGCTTTTATGACTGGCGGTATAGACCCTTCTCCGACTTGCGGTTCATCACAGATGGAATGAATCCACCCTTCTTTCTCCATAAAGGATAAGGTTTGTTCATAAAACTCGTCTGAAAACCAAGTTCGGTTTCGGAATTCGAGTGCACAAGGAATGTCCCCCATCTTCTCCTTACACCATCTTAAATAGTGGACGTGCTCCTTTTTGCAATCAAACCATGGTGGAAATTGAAACAGAACCATCGCCAGTTTCCCTGCTCGAATGAGAGGAGTCAGTGAAAGAATAAAGGCGTCAAACATTTCTTCCTTTGAAGCAAACGGGATCTCGCCTCTTTGATGCCCGGTCATTCCTTGATATGCTTTCACAACAAATTGAAAGGCGTCTGGCGTATCTTTTATCCATTTTTCATGGTTCCGCTCAGGCTGAACAGCATAAAAGCTTGCATCCAGTTCCACAATGGGAAACGTTGATGCGTAGTGAAACAGCTTTTGAGAGCTGCCGATTCTCGGCGGGTACAGACTGTCATGATCTCCCCAGCCAGTTAATCCGATATAAATCATCTATCTCACCTCTTGCCACTTGCTTGTCTAAACGGATTTTCCCATTGAAAGTCTTTGTTTCTTGGGATACCCATCTTTCTGAAAGAAATTCTTCTGTCTACAACATATCATATTTACCCATTTTTCTGAATGAAGATGACTGATGTGACGTGATTTTGCCCTGCCATCTTTTTTGTGATATTACATCACAACTTTCTATCTAAATTGAATGGAGCTGATAACATAAAATTGATATCAGAGACTTTGACAGCGATTGTCCATTTTTTTATTCATCTTCACCAAAGGCTTCAGCTCTAAAAAAAGGAGAATGAGTGGATATGAACATTGTCGATCATCATGTTGAAGCATTGCAAAAAGTGGCCCAAAGAATTCATCAGCCTGTCTATTTGATCAATCAGTATGGACGTATTCTTTTCACCTCACCCCAAGGTATGACAAATCCAGATTGGATACAAATGCTCCGCTTGTTTCACAGTACGCAGCAGCATTATTTTTCTATGGTTCATTCAAAAGAAAGCGTTTCTGTTTTCCCTATCTATATAAACGAACAAGCTTATGATTATTTAGTCGTTCCCGCCTTCATTCATCCTCAAGACGACATGGGGCTGCATTTGATAATTGAACAAGCTGTACATGCCATGTCCATTTCACGCATCAAACAACATGCCATCAAGCAATCGACAGAGCGAGGCAAAAATGAATGGTTTCGCAAATGGATGGAGGGCACGATTTCCTCAGAGCAAGATGTCACCCGCCTAGCACGCATGTTTGGATTAAACACAACGATTCCCTATTTATGTATCGTCTGTCAGCTTGATCAGAACAGTCATTTCACTTGTTTCCTTAAGCAGCAAACCCTTGTAGATGATGTGTTTGCTTTACTTGAAAGCACCCTTTCGCACTGTCCATTTCCCGCCTTTCTTTTTGTCAAAGGAGATATCGGCATCTTCCTTATAGAAGAGACTGGCGGCTGGCAGGCAATGAACAAATCGATCTGCTCTTTTTTAAAACAAATGCAGATCCTTATTAAACAGCATGTGAATGCCACCATTTCCTTTGGTGTAAGCTTAAGCGGTTATCTCATCACCGATCTGCCAAAAGGATTCAGTGAAGCTGCCCATGCTCTGCAATCAGGCCAGCTCTCATTACGAGCTGAATATATTCAGTTCTATCAAGCAAAAGATGTGTCAGATTTACTGAAGCTCATCCCATCAAAAGATTTAACAACATTCTATGAGCGGTACCTACACCCTTTATATGAAGAATCACAAGTCGATCTGAACCTTCTCCACACCTTATCTGTTTATGTCGAAACACATTGCCATATTTCAGAAACAGCCAAACGTTTATCTGTTCATCGCAACACCGTGATATATCGACTGGAGAAATGTGAAGAACTGCTCCAGATCAGCCTAAAAGATCCTGATGCAACATTGCGCTTGCGATTAGCTTTGCGGATTCAAAAGCACCTTTCATCCGATTCCAATTGAATCTTTTTTTCTTACGCCTCATATATTTTGGAGGAGAAATGTGAATGACAAGGAGTGGTGTCAAATGGATGAGGAGATTCGTCACATCCCGCAACCGATTCGAGACGATGGGGCCGGCGCAACCGATTTAGGCCCGCGAGACGTTCTGCGCGATATGGAAAACCCAGATATGTTCGTTCCCCCTAAAACGGATGCAGGGACGATTCCTAATTTAAAATTTTCATATTCTGATACACATATGCACTTGAATCATGGCGGCTGGTCGAGGGAAATTACCGAGCGAGAGCTGCCTGTTTCAACAACGATTGCTGGTGTGAACATGCACCTTACGCGCGGAGGTGTTCGTGAGCTTCATTGGCATAAGCAGGCGGAATGGGCATATATGATTTTAGGCAAAGCCCGGATCACATCTGTAGATGCAGAAGGACGGAATATGATCGCTGATGTAGAAGAAGGAGACTTGTGGTATTTCCCGCCCGGTATTCCGCACTCCATTCAAGGTCTTGAGGATGGCTGTGAGTTTCTCCTTGTGTTTGATGATGGTGCTTTTTCTGAATTTGATACGTTCACCATCACAGACTGGTTTGCTCATACACCAAAAGACATTCTTTCTGCTAATTTCGGCGTGCCAATCAAGCTGTTTGACCGCATTCCACATAAACAGCGCTATATGTTTCAAGGCTCTTCACCGGCATCCATTGAAAGCCAAACAGTCTCTGATCCATACGGCGGCATCAAACCGCCATTTACCCACCAGCTCCTTCGTCAAAAACCAATCGTGACCTCTGGTGGAACCGTGCGAATCGTCGACTCACGCAATTTTCCAGTATCTAAAACCATTGCTGCTGCACTTGTGGAGGTAAAACCTGGCGGGATGAGAGAAATGCACTGGCACCCGAATAATGATGAGTGGCAATACTATTTAACCGGTACAGCCAAAATGACGGTTTTTGGAGCAGGCGGGACAGCTCGCACCTTTAATTACAGAGCAGGTGATGTTGGTTATGTTCCTTTCGGGATGGGGCATTACATACAAAATATTGGGCAAACGAGCCTTTGGTTTCTAGAAATGTTTAAAAGCGATCGATTTGCTGATATTTCATTGAACCAATGGATGGCCTTAACCCCTCCTCAATTAGTGAAGGAGCATTTGCATGTAGACGATGCATTGATTCATGCGTTGCATAAAGAAAAATCACCAGTCGTGAAGTATGAGCGATGACGAAAAAAACCGATCCATTTGTGCTGATCGGTTTTTTCTATGCTGCCTTTACGATACGGCATGGGAATGTTGCTGCGCTTTTTTCGCCCATAAAATAGAAGCAATGAAACTCATACAAAGCACCAGCGTTCCAAACATAAATGGCAGCTCAATATTCACATCAAATAAAATACCCGCAAGACTTGGCCCGACAATATTCGCAAGGCTCATAAAGGAGGTATTGAGACCGCCTGCTACCCCCTGCTGATTCCCTGCCATTTTAGATAGTAATGTATTGAGAGCTGGACGAACAAACGAGGTGGCCGATAAAAATAAAATGGAGCCCGTAAAAATTAGCCAAAAGGAAGGAGCAAAGCGGCAGGCGATCAGCATAAACGCCGCAGCTAAAAGGGCATAACGGACGACACGCATTTCGCCAAATCGTTTCACAAAGGTATTTACTAAAGCACCTTGAACGATGACACCCGCAAGTCCAGCTACCGTAATGACAAATGCAATATCCTTCGGTGTAAAGCCATGTTTTTGGTCCACATATAAGCCAAAGATCGATTCAAAATGAATGATTCCGAAATTCAAAACAAAGGCCAAGATAAACAAAAAACCGTATGGTGTTTTTAAAGCCTGAATCATCTGCGTAAAAGGATTGAAATGAAGCTCTTTATTCAATCGTGCTTCTTCCTGCTTTTCCTTTGTTAAAGTTTCAGGTAAGAACAAGAAAGACAACAGCGTTGACAGGGCTGCAAAGGAACCAGCGATGAGGAAAGGAAAAGCAATCCCAAACTCAACCAAATAGCCGCCTACGCCTGGTCCAATGACAAAGCCTAACGTCATTGCTGCACTAAATAGCCCCATTCCTTTCCCTCGATCCTTCTCACTTGTGATATCAGCGATGTATGCAAACATGGCGGGCATGAGTAAAGCTCCGGCAGCACCACCAAAAAACCGAGACACAAACAGCATCCAAAGCTGATCCGCAAATGCAAAAATAAACTGGGCAATCGTAAAGCCAGCAATCCCGGCAATAATCAATTTTCTGCGTCCAAATCGATCAGTCAGCGCTCCAGCGACGGGTGATAAAGCAAATTGTGTGAGGCCAGTTGCAGCAACGAGGAAACCAAGTGTTTTCCCAGTTGCGCCAAAGGCTTCAATATAACTTGGCATGACAGGAACGATCAGACCAAATCCAAGCATGGCAATAAAAATATTGAGCATCAAAATGTACAATCTGCCCATTTTTTTCATATTAAAACCTCTTTCTTCAAAATAAATGAAAATGATGACAAAAATGATAAGAACTTCTTCAGTATAGCGATATCGTTCTCTATAAGTCTAGTTTTTCAAAAAACAGCGTTTTTTCCCAAATAAAAAATACCCGCTGGTGGCGAGTATTTTGAGAATCCCTTTTTTATTCAGCTTGTTCATAGATGGAAAGAGCCGCCTGTAACCCAGCGCCACAATTGATAGCTGCTCCGTACTTCATCAAGATGGCTTCAAGGCCTGCTAAAACAAATAGAATATTTTCCTTTCGGCAGCTATAGCCCATTGAGCCAATTCTCCATATCCGTCCTGCAAGAGGCCCAAATGAACTCGCAATTTCAATTCCAAAATGATGAAGAAGATCAGCCCGGACCGCTTCTCCGTCGATATCACTTGGAATGACGATACACGTCACGACCGGCATTTTGCAGTCTGGATCACCAAATAATTCAAGCCCCATCGCTTCAAGTCCTGCCATTAAAGCCTTTTCATGAAACAAGTGGCGCTGAAAACGTTCCTCCAGACCTTCCTCTAGCACAAGTCGAACCCCTTCTCTCAGTGCATAAAGCATCGTTGTCGCTTCTGTATGATGATTTAACCGCCTCGGGCTCCAATAATCTTGCAGCTGGCTTAGATCAAAGTAATTGCTTTTGATTGGAGAAATGTCTATCTGTTTTTGCAGTTCGTCCTGTGTTGCGATCCCTTTTTCTACTTTCTTTCTCGATTGTACGACGTCTGCCACTCGTTCATTATATGTGATCGGTGACATCCCTGATGGAACAGACAAGCATTTCTGCGAGCCCCCAATTGCCGCATCGATTTTCCATTCGTCTACCTTGACCTCGACACCACCAATTGTCGCCACAGCGTCTACAATAAAAAGCGCATCAAGCGCTCGGCATGCTTCACCAATTTTCTCAAGCGGCTGTAATCTTCCGGTAGATGTTTCACCATGAACCATCGCAACAATTTTCGGCTTGACTTGATGCATCTCTGCGATGATGTCGTCTTGCTTAAAAACCGTTCCCCATTCACATTCCATTGTATGTACCTCAGCACCATAGCGCTGTCCAATTTCGATCAGCAAATGACCGAAGCGTCCAAAGACCGGAACAAGCATCACATCTCCGGGCTCGATCACACTGGCAAGCACAGCTTCAAGCCCTGAGCGGGACGTCCCATCAATTGGATAAGCCCATTCATTTTCTGTTTGAAAAAGTGATCGTAATAAGGTCATCGTTTCATTCATGATCTCTGTAAATGCAGGATCAAATTGACCAAGAATTGGTGTACTCATCACCCGAAGGACTCTCGGATCTACTTCGACAGGTCCTGGTGTCATAATGGTTCTAGTAGGTGTGTGTAGTTCTTTCACGTTATCCATCCTCTCCCTTGCTGTGTCCATCCTTATATGCCAACTTATACAGCAATGCTGATAAAATAGCAATCTCTTTTCTTACGAATTGGTTACATAAAATTTACGATAAATCCATTTATTTCTTTATGGCAATATGATAGAACTAAAGAGTATACATTCCCTATGAAGGAGGAAATAGAATGAAAAGATCTTTATTTGGAACTGTGGCCGCCGGAATCATGATTTTCGGTACATTTGCCGCTCCGCTGCCTCCCGCTGCAAATGCTCAAGGCTTTACACTGAATGAACCGAGTCAAACCATCACCTTTTCCCCGTTACAGCTACAAACCGAAACATCTGCTCAACATGCGAAAACAACCGCTTCAAGTCAAATTGATTCCTATTACCAATCTGCTGCTGGCAAATCTGGGCCTGCTCTTAAGAAAGCATTACACGATATTATTGATGATCATACGCAGCTATCCTACAGCCAGGTTTGGGATGCATTAAAGAAAACGGATGAAGATCCAAAAAATCCAAGCAATGTGCTCTTGCTCTATAGCGGTATCTCCAGGTCAAAGCAAGCAAATGGAGGAAACGTGGGACAGTGGAACCGGGAGCATGTGTGGGCTAAATCTCACGGCAATTTTGGGACGAGCCAGGGACCTGGTACAGATCTCCATCACCTTCGGGCAACAGACGTACAAACGAATAGCACACGAGGAAATTTAGATTTTGATATAGGCGGAAATGAATACAAGGGAGCGCCGGGCAACTTCTACGACAGCGACTCATTTGAACCTCATAGCCGGGTGAAAGGAGATGTAGCAAGAATGCTCTTTTATATGGCCGTCCGATATGAAGGCGATGACCGTTTCCCAGATTTAGAATTGAACAACAAAGTGAATAATGGAAGCGCCCCTCTTCACGGCAAAATGTCTGTCCTATTGAAATGGCACAAGCAAGATCCAGTCGATCAAATCGAACGGAATCGTAACGAAATCATCTATCAAACGTACCAGCACAATCGCAATCCTTTTATTGATCACCCTGAATGGGTAAGCGATATTTGGGAATAAAAAAGAGAGGCACTGCTATGAACAAGCAGTGCCTTTCTTTTTTTCAAGCGGACAGACGAGACAATAATCAAGGCTCTCTGATTTTTTCTCAAGCTTATAATACATACAGCAAGTCTTTCGATTTGATGTGTCTAGCAAACTTTCATCTAAATTTAAGCTGTGCTGAAAAGGATTTTGATTCACTCCGAAAAGATCACCCGACGCCTTCTTCAGAAACAAATAATCCTCCCGTACGCGCTCTTTCATTTTAGGCTCTTCCGTTTCTCGCATCATGCTACGGTAAAGAGAATTGATACGTACCGCTACATTTTCCCATAAAATCGAATACGGAAGTCTTGAAGTACGTTTCAATACATCTAAAAGAGGTGTGACACACTGCGTAAATAGCATGCGGACGACCTGCTCTCTCCACTCATGACGATCTCCTTCTAACTGAACAAATGAACAGAGCGTTTCATCTAGCTCAATTTTACGATCTTCTCTAAAGACACACGCCTCTGGTGAAAACCGGTAGACAGCATCATACATCGTCATCAAGTACAAAGTAGAACTAACAGCTAAATAGGCATAGCGTTTTGAAAACATGGACGCCGCCACTGCTATATTCGGTGCATGCATCGCTTCCTTTTCAGCTTCTAATAAACGTCTGATAGATGCTTCTGAAAAAAGCGCAGCCAGTGTGCGATCAGATGTCATTGGTCCATTTGTGATGTGTACCCCGAAATCAAGTAATTCTCTCTCAACCCACTCTGGCTTCATATCAAAACCCCCATCTTTCGTTTAACGATTTCGCTGTTGATATAACAAATAAATAAAGAACGGTGCACCAATTGCCGCCGTAAAAACACCTGCCGGGACATCTAACGGGAGAAAAGCCGTTCTCGCAACTAAGTCTGCCAGCATCACGAGAATACTTCCAACAAGCGCAGATGCTGGAACAAGCGCAATAAAGGAACGACCGATGATCATCCTTGCCACATGTGGCGCCATCAGTCCGACAAATTCAATACCACCTGCGAATGCAACGGCAATACCGGCTAATGTCACACTCATCAGTAGAAAGAATAACCGCTTCGCCTGAACCTTGACCCCGAGACCTGTTGCAAGATCATCTCCAAGCTCCTTCACATTCATCGTTCTTGCCAGCACCATGACAATCGGTAAAATAATCAATACCCAAGGAAGCATTGCGATGACGTCCTTCATTGTAGAACCATATAAACTGCCCGTCAGCCAGATGTATGACTTGGTCGTGGTCATCGTATCGCTGAGCACAAGAGTAAACGTCACACACGCCTTCATAATGGCGGAAATCCCAATCCCCATCAAGACGAGCGTGATCGGCTTGACGCCTTTTTTCCATGAAAGCAAATAAATGAGGCATGATACCGCAAAAGCGCCTGCAATGGCCCACAACGACTGATAAGCAATAGGCACAGTGCCCATCCAAAAGACGATGAACATAATGGCGCCAAACGACGCACCGCTCGTAATTCCTATGATGTCAGGCGATGCAAGCGGATTTCGAATGAGACCTTGTAAAATAAGCCCCGATACCGCAAGTGCCGCTCCCACTAAAACCGCAAGCAGGGTCCTTGGAATCCTCAACGTATTTAATACAAACGTATTTCCCTCGCCTTGTCCGAAGATATGCAGCAGCACATCAGTAGGCGGAATAAAGCGGCTGCCCATACAAAGGCTCAGAATAAATAAACCAAAGGCAACGCCTGTCAATAATAGTAAAATCAAAAACGTCCGCTTTGAAAATTGAAATGAAATGCGCCCGCCCTTTGAACGCACTGTATATGTTTTAGCCACCTGTCTTCAACCCCTTGCGCACGAGATAAACAAATAGAGGCGCTCCTGCAATTGCCGTCATGACACCAATCGGTACTTCCTGCGGCATGATCAGAAAACGAGCGGCAAGATCTGCGACAAGTAAAAGCGACGCCCCTACAACGGCACAATACGGCAGTACCCAGCGGTGGTCAGGTCCAACAAGCTTTTTCACAATATGCGGCACAAGAAAACCAACAAATCCAATGGATCCTGCGACAGCGACGGAACCTCCTGCTAAAAAGACGACAAGTACCCCCATCGTCATCTTCAAAAGCAACGTACGCTGGCCAAGCCCTTTCGCAATATCATCACCCGATAAAAGGACATTGATCGAGCGGCCAAGAAGCAGCGCCACCACAGTCGCCCCAAGAATATAAGGCAGCACAGGCAGCAGCATATCTATACTTCTTCCTGACACTGAACCAGCCATCCAGAACAGGATGCTTTGAATGGACTGTTCATTCACGATTAAAAGTCCTTGAGTAAAGGACGCAAACAGAGCAGATATCGCAGCACCTGCGAGTACAATTTTGACCGGTGTCAGTCCGTCTCTTCCAATGGAGCCTAGAAGAAAGACGAGCATACCTGCAATGGCAGCGCCTAAAAAGGCCGTCCACATATAACCTGTTAACGACTCGGTAGAAAAGAAAACAATCGAAATCACAATAAAAAAGAGTCCACCTGCATTAATACCTAAAAGATCTGGTGCAGCCAGCGGATTTCTCGTCAATGCCTGCATGAGTGCACCTGAAATCGCTAGACTTGATCCAACAACCGTCGCAATTAAAGCTCTTGATAATCTGGATGTCATGACAATCACACTGTTTGGATCTGACTCATCAAACTGAAGAAACGCATGGATGGTGGCTTTGAGGGAAATTGAGGTTTGCCCAAGAGAAATACTGAGCATAAAAAAGACCAACATCAATACGATGAATCCAGCAAATAGCAGTGCCTTGCTCGAATCCTTTTTTAATAAACTTCTCATCTGATTCCCGCTTTCAATCTGTTATGGAAAAAGGAGAAAATGGTTTTTCACATTTTCTCCTCTGCTACACTTATTTATCAAGCCCTAGACGATCATAAATATCATCAAGCATCATGTTTGCAGCGGTGATACCGCCAGCCATGTTCCAAGTGATTTCATCGACTTTATGCACTTGTTTCGCTTTCACTGCGTCAAGCTGCTTCCATAAAGGATGACTTGTCCACTCTTTATATGCTTTTTCAACTGCTTTATCCTGATCATCCATGAAGTAATAGATCACATCTGCATCCATTTGTGGAATGCTCTCTTTGTCTGTAAGTGTAATGATATCTTGCTTTTTATCTTTGACATTTTTAGGACCTTCAAAGCCTAGCTCTGTTAAAATTGAACCTGCAAACCCAGTTTGATAGATTCTTGCATGATCTGCACGGAAGTTCACCACAGACACACTCATTGGCCAGTTTTTAATGTCATTCTTTGCTTTTTCTTTGAAGTCAGCGACACGGTCATCCCACTTCGTCAGCAATTCTTTTGATTTGTCTTGCTTGTTTAACGCTTCACCCATTAAATTCACTGTGTCTTTAAAAGTGAACACTGTTTCTGTTGCAACAGTTGGAGCGATTTCTTTCAGCTGATCAAAAATTTGCTCGTGACGGATTTTTGATGCAATGATCAAATCTGGCTTCAGCTTTTCAATTTCTTCTAAGTTTGGTTGTGTTTCCTGCCCAACAATTTTGACACCCTTTAAATCATCTCTTAAATATTTATACGTAGGTGCTTCAAGCCAAGATTCTACAACACCCACTGGTTTAATGCCCATAGCGACGGCTGCATCAGTTGCTCCTTGATACAACGTCACCACACGTTTAGGCGATCCTTTAATTTCAGTTGAACCGATAGCGCTTTCAACGGTTCTTGTTTTCTCATTACTATCTGACTTGCCTTCGCTGCTATTACTGCCACAAGCCGCAAGTAATACGATGGAGAGCACAACTAGTAGCGACCAAAAAGATTTTTTGAACATGTACCTCACCTATCCATTCTATATGTAGTCATATCGTTTGATAACGATTCTCATTATCACACTATGATTTTATCATAGAAAAGGATGGTGTCAATGTAAATTTTTAAGAAAAAGGTAGAGTGTTGACTAGTTGTTCAGGTTAATTGGAACTTTTCCACATTTGGATGGTACGCCCAATCTTTTTTCCTGATTCTAGTAAAATGGACAAATGAGTATGGTTTTCTATCACTTGGTAAACAGATTGATTTTTCACCTGCTGATTTGGAAGCGCCAGATATGGATGAAATTTGTCTACGTCGTATAACTCATCCTCGCTTCCAACAAACATGCCATAAGGCTGGTCCAGCCTTGCAAATTGTTTTTGAGGTGCAGATGGCGTTAAGGCAAGAGACATATTGATGGTAATGCCTGTTAAAAGAAGTGGATCTTGTGCAATCACCCATGCTGGGTAGCGAAATCGTACAGCTTCTGAATGCCCCATCAGCCTTCCTTTTGTCATCGCAGATAGCACGAATTTCCAAACTTGAACTGTGGCAAAAGGGACTTGATTAGACTTTGCTGTGTCAGATTTGTAGCCAAATTCAGGAGCAATAAAAAAGTAACCGTCTACTTTTCTTTTTTCATCCCAAGATAGATATTGAAGCAGCAATCCAGCTCCAGAGGAATGACCACAAAGATAAAGTGCTCCTTCGTGCTGCTGTTTGATGACATCCACAACTTGCGAAATATCTTGCCACACGTCAGTGACTTTGGGTGTATCCCCCTTCTTTCCTTCAGAATATCCGTGGCCTCTCAAATCCAGCAAAAACACATTCACGTGAAAATCATGTTGCAATGTATAGGCGATATGCTCATAACCAGCCAAGCTGTGAGCGCCTCCACCATGAATGATGATCACATTGGTCTGCGTGTTTGTTTCTGATAAAAACGGATAATAAGCAAGACGTATGCCGTCATGTGATTGAATGAACTGTCTTTCTGGAATAGCTACAGGAGCTACTTCCTGCATACTTGTAAATGAGAACGGTTCTGTTTCGTTCATAATTAACTTTTGATCCTCCAATTAGACACGAGAATGGCTAGAGCATTGCTGGCCATCCTCATGTTCGCATCCTATTTTGTCATATCCCTCAAAGGGAACGTCTTACTCTCAATAATGGCGACAATTTGTTTTAACGCTTGGTTCGCTTCGGGAATAGGGAAGACAGGAAAGACGTGATTCATTTTTGGGTATTCGATATAGTTGATGGGAACACCCTGCTTGTCTGCCATCTCTTTGAATTTCCGGGCATCTGGGAGAAAGAATTCATGAGTGCCAATAAAAACAGAAATTCGTCCTAACGATTTGATTTCTCCATAGATTGGACTGATCAAATGATGTGTTTCATCTGTATCACCTGCATAGGCTTTGCCCGATTCGATTAGTAAATCTAGGTTGAGCATTGGCTCTTTTGGAACCATTTTAGCGATATCAGGATTACTTAATGTCACATCAAGCCATGGTGATAATAGAATCAAGTTTCCAGGCTGCGGAAGACCTTTTTTTGCCAAGTATTGAGCAAAGGCGAGCGATAAACCGCCGCCAGCAGAATCACCCATGATGACGATTTTTTCTGGTGTTCCTTTTTCTAAAAGAGCTTGGTAAACTGGGAGAACACTCTCGATTGCATCCATATATTGATGATTCGGTGCTTTTGGATAAACTGGCACATACACCGTACTATTTAATTGCTTCGTCAATCGATCCAAGAAACGCCAATGCCATACGAGCGGCTGCTCAATATAGCCTCCTCCATGTAAAAATAGCACCTGATGATCATCTGGCTGCACATCTGATTTCAACATGTACGTATCGACTGAAAACGTGCTGCTTTTGGTGATGTGATATTTCTTTTTCAACTTCTCAGGCAGCACATAAGGTAATTGATTCGCCATTCTTCGTTCCTCTAAATACCCCTCAACATTCAGTTTCTTCTTTGTAAGTACAAGTAACCATTCAACAAACAAACTTTGAATACTTCGCATACGATCGACCCCTATAGATAGAATGATGACAATCAATGTCTAGGAAAAGAATGGTTTCTCTTTTTCTAAAGCATAACATAAGAACTTGTGAATCCGTTAACTGCTTTGGACAGAATACTTTTTCTATACATCTATTCATTTATGAACACCTGTCTATTTACATTATATTTTCTAGATCCATCATCATCAATTGTCAATCTTTCAATCATTGTTCATTAATCAACACATATTCAAAAACTGTTCATTTAAACACAAAAAAGACGGGTGTTGACCACTCGTCCTTCTTCTTCCTCACTTCACTTCCTCATGCTCCTGAGCAGTATCTCTTTTGCTCGCGATAAAGAGTGCACATGTCATCGCAAGAATGGCCAGTGCCCACCAGAATGTCGATACGGCCTGTTCATGATCAATGATAATCAAACGGATGACAGCTGTGATGCCAATATAAATAAAATAGCGCAGCGGAAAATGAAAATTGGATTTAAAGTATTTAATAATTAAGGCAATAAACTCAAAATACATAAAGAAGATCAGCAGCTCGCCAAGCATTCCATAATAGCTTTCTCCTTTGTTAAACAATGTTTTATAGACGAATTGTACGATGTACCATGTTTCACTAATTAAGAGTACGCTTAGCGCAATCGCTAGAAAGAACAGGCAGATATTCAGAAGGGCTTGCAGAAGATCAGGTACCTTTTGGAAATTGTTGAATCGTTTCATCAGATTGTTTCCCCATTCCATGATGTTGTTTTTGCTCTCTACATTTTGGTATTCCAAAATCGCAGCACGATGTAGTAGGTATCGTTCTTTTCTCCACTTTCAAACTGTCCATGCATTCGGGACATCATCCGCTTGATGCTTCGTTCTCCGAGTCCATTGCTTTCCGGTATGATGTCTGTCTTTTTTATCGCATTGCTCACATGGATTTCAAAGACATCTAGGTCGGATAAAAAAGTGATCTGAATGTCCTTTTCAGGATCTGCGTATTTACGTAAATTTGACATCACATTATCAAACACTCTGCCAAGTTCCTCGACGTTTACGTTCATATAGCTATCCGGCATTTCGCCTACAATATGGACCGTGAAATTCTCCTGATGCAGCAGGGCGACCTGATCTGATAGAAGATCATAAATCACTTCTTTCACTGCAACGGTTTCAAGCTCTGACTCGTGCTCTTTATCTAGCAGGAAATAGGCAAATAGATTGTCAGACAGATTCTTTAATTGCAGGGCTTTTCCATACGCACTCGTTATATATTGCTCCTTGCGGGTATCCGCTAGAGCCTCCTCTTTTTTCGCAAATTCCAGATTCATGATGAGTGATGTCAGCGGGGTCCTCATATCATGCGACATTTCGGTCACTAAACTGCGGCTCTCTTCCTGCAGATCATCAATGGCCTGAAGCTTGTCCAAAAAGGCTGTTCTTAAATCCTCAATGCTCTTTGCAATCATGGCCAACTCATCATGCCCCTTCACTGTCATCTCATAATCGAGCTCACCACCTTCAAGAATATGAATCTCTTCACGGATCGTTTGCAAGTAACGTAGGCTTCGGCGAATGCCAACAAGCACAATCAGGAGAAAAATGAGTGTTGCACCAAGCAGTTCTAGTGTAAAGGCGAGATCGTGATATCGAGAGGAGTAAAACCCGTCTACCATAACCCTACCTTCTCCGTCGCTAAATTGAACCGGGTAAGAATGACGCTTTGCGTAGTCGGTCACCTTTTCTCTCCCATAGGCCGATTCGTCAGCGGCAGAGTAAATCGAGTCATATTGAAGCACTTCATCCTTGTAAACAGTGAGATTAATATAATCTTCTTTTTTCACCCACTCACCGAATGCTTTTCGATCCGTTGAAGTCAGCTCATGTTCTGAAACGTAGCGGCTGAATGTTTGAATGTATCTGGCTGACTCTGCCTGATCATACTCATCCGAACTTAAATATCCTTCAATCAGGTGATCGGTGATCTTTTGCAGTGTCAAAAAGACAACACCACTTACGATAGCAGCGACCAAAATGAGCAGTGACAGCTTTTTGGTCAGCGTATATTTACGATGTGCCAAACCGGTATCCTCTCCCCCATTCTGTTTTGATATACACGGGACGAGCCGGGTCATCTTCAATTTTCGCACGCAGCTTTCGGATATGCACCATAACCGTATTGTTTGAACAATAAAAATAAGGCTGGCCCCACACGCTTTCATAAATATTTTGAGCAGAAAATATTTTGTTTCGTTTGTTCATGAGCAGTTTTAATATCCGATATTCTAAATCAGATAACTTGATTTGCTGCCCATTTTTCCACACTTCATTAAATTCCTCACTCACCTTCAGGCTACCGCCAACTAAATAGGTTTCTTCCTGTTCCTTTTTTTCCTGATAGATGGTATATCTGCGCAATTGCGCCATGACCCTAGCGTGAAGCTCCTCTTCTGAAAAAGGTTTTGTCATATAATCATCTCCGCCAGCGAGTAATCCTTCGGTTTTATCCCATGTACTAGATCTGGCGGTCAAAAATAAAATTGGCACATTTGAGGTGGCTCTTATTTGCTGGCACGTTTCGATCCCAGAGATACCTGGCATCATAACATCCAAAATCACCAAATCAAGCGAATCATCTACAACATACAATGCCTGCTTGCCATTCATGGCTCTCAGCACCTCATACCCTGCACGTGTCAGAGATTCCTGCAAAAGATCACCGATATCCTGATCATCCTCTACAACTAATATTCGATGGGTCATGTCTCAATCACCTCATCCTTCATGATGTTCATTCTTATATGTTATTACTATATATCATCTAGCTATGTGAAAAGATACACCATAAATCTTAAGTGTTTATGAATATGATCAATTGCCATCAAGTTGTCACATTTATTTTCAAAAAATTGGATCTTCATAAATGATTAAGAATTGACCTGTATATTGATTCATTGAAGGATTTATCTTTAGATCCAATACACGAAAAGGAGCATAGATATGAATGTAAACAAGGTAGAACACGGACAACCAATGAGTCTCAAAGAACGGGTGCATTTCTTGGACATCGTACGAGGATTCGCCTTAATGGGGATTATTTTGGTCAACTATTTTTTGATTGTGGATTCGGTCAAGGGATTTGAGATGGAGTCTAATGATGGTTTTCACCACATTGTGAATTGGTTTGCCTCGGGGAAATTCATTACGTTATTTTCTTTTCTATTCGGGGTTGGTTTTATGATATTTATGGATCGAGCCGCTCAAAAGGTGGACAGCCCGAACAAGTTGTTTGCTCGCAGATTAACCATTCTCTTAGGGATCGGTCTTCTGCATGTCACGTTTGTATGGATTGGAGATATTTTAACCTATTATGCTGTCGCGGGCTTTTTACTGCTTTTCTTTTACAAACGCACAGCCAAAACCATCCAGTACTGGCTCATCACACTCTTTGTGATTCAATTGCTCACGCCTCTTTTCACCATGCTGCTCAATACCATCAGTACAGGATCATCAGGCAAGCCGGATTTTGCCGATTTTGAATTGACCAGTCACAACAGTCTGACTTATTTAGCATCGATAGGTGACCGGTGGACGGATATGTTCACGATGGCTTCGAGCTCATTTTCCACCGTCTATTCCATGTTCTTCATGTTTTTACTTGGTGTGTATTTTGTGAAAATGTCGTTTTTCAAAAACATGGAGACGAAAAAAGCGATTTGGAATCGTATTTGGATGATTTGTACAATTGCTTTTCTTATCACACTAGCCAGTACGATTATGACAGCGGTCACCCCTTTTGAACATACGCCATGGATGAACATTGTCTCTGCACTTGAGCAAAATGGGGGATTGACTGGCAGTATGTTTTATATGAGTTCACTTGCGATGCTGTTTCTGCACATTCCTCAGCTGCGAGGTGCTTTAATGGTGTTCACCAAAGTCGGCCGAATGTCCCTGACCTGTTATTTGCTTCACTCCATTATTGGAACAATGCTATTTCTCAAGTACGGAGCTGGACTTGCCGATCATCTTTCACCGGCTGGCACGTTCTTCATGGCAATTGGCGTGTATGCCTTCCTTGTCCTTTTCAGTACATTATGGTTAAAGCGATTTAAGTCTGGACCGATGGAATTTATCTGGCGTCAGCTGACGTATGGAAAGGTCAATGACCAATCGAAAACAAATACATTTCAGGCGGCGAAGTAGAAGTAATAGAAAAAAGGCGAATTACGACAGTTCGCCTTTTTTCATGTGTTGAGTTTTTGTGATTCAGATACAATCCGTTCATTTTATATATTGATCCATCATTTCTTGCAATTGAGTCAAATAACTCTCTTTTAATTCATCGGGGTATTCAATTTTCACATGTTTCCCAAATGAGATCAAATAGTGAGTCATATACGATAATTCTTCTTGGTTGTACCCACCCAATATATAAGGCGTATCATCAATGGTCTCCAATCTCATATTCGGATAATGATTCTTCAAAAACTTCTCTTTCCCTTGTTCCGTTAATCGACATTTAAAAGAGATATCATGATAAGTTTTTTCGTACTCGAGCTGCAGTGCTTTTAATTCTTCCTTCGTAAAAGTGTCTTTCGTTTCTTCTTCGATCATCATGTCCGTCATACAATCACATCTGTAGATGCCCCACTTTTTATTCTGAACATCATATGCTTCGGTAAACCAAATCCCATTTCGATAAAACAACTCAAGAAATTGTAGCCTGATCCTTTTATGTTCATATTGAGTGTATGTCATCTTCACGTTTTGATCTTCCATCATTGCCTGCAATATCAAATCCAAATGATTTTGTTCACTTACTGGCGCAACATGATAGTAATGAATCACATCCAAAATCTCCGTGATCCGCTGTTTTCTCTCATCAGACATTGTAGCAAACAGTTTTTGGCGAATCTGTGAGTAAGACTTTTTAAACGGTGTTGCTGACAACAGATCTAAGGCTTTAAGAGCGAAAAAAATGGCTTGAACTTCATCTATTCGAAAATAGATCGGAACCAATGGGGATTGATTCACGAGCCGATATCCTCCATGTCTGCCATTTTCAACATAAAAAGCTAAGCCCATGGACTCTAGCTCTTCCATATCTCTTAAAGCCGTACGTTTAGAAATGCCAAATTCAGTTTCTAAATCTTTTAATTGAAATGAATATTTATCACTTAAAAAAATAAGCTCTTGGTTTAAGCGTTCTGATTTTTTCATTTGATTTTCCTTCTGAAAAAGGTGACATGTTTTGTCACCTTTATATTTTATACTCAGTTTATCAAAAGAAAAGGAGCATGTATATGCAAACACTAATCATTAACGCGCACCCAGATTTCACTCATCGAGAAAGTTATTCAAACAAACTGCAAACACTATTTTTAGAACACTTTAAAAAAAGATTCCCTCATGAGGAGCCAACAATTTTACATTTATATGGAACTGAAATTCCTCGTATCGAAAAAGAACAGCTACTAGGTATTTGGGAAAAGCAAGCATCTGAACAATCATTAACAGCTGAGGAGGAAAAAATTTCCGCTTCTTCTGCTGCTTTATTGGCTCAATTCAAAGCACACCATCGAATCGTGATTGTATCACCTGTTCATAATTTCAATGTGACATCACGTATGAAAGATTATATAGATAATATCTTCATTGCTAGAGAAACGTTCAAATATACAGAAAATGGTTCAGTTGGTCTGATGACTGACGATTATCGTGTACTTTTGCTTCAAGCAAGTGGCTCAATTTTCACAAATAACGATCGGTACACACCACTGGAATTTTCATATTATTATCTAAAGGAAATATTCCAAAACTTGATGGGTTTTCATCAATTTCATATTGTCCGGGCACAAGGAACAGCGATTTTAGATCAAAAAACTATCTTACAATCTGCATCTGATGATATGACGAAAACCTTAGATGCGTTTTATGCACCTCGTTAACCTCTATATTTTCAAGACCCAGAACGAAAAATTTTGCTCACTTGTCATCATTCTCATTTTTTCGTTTTGGGGTGACTCCTATCTGCTAGTACAAATATTATTGATGACTAATACTGCCGTTTCACTCGGATGGCTAAGAGGGAAATGGTGGCCATACGGAACAAAATCAACCTTCCCAAGATGCGATGGCGCAGAATAGCCTCTGTCATACTCCCCCCAAATCATGTGAAGATGATCCTTTGTGACTTCTTTAAAGTCACCTCGATCGGTTTTCAGTAATAAATGGTTAAGCTGAACCGTCGTATTTAAAATTCTAGGAGAAGTAAAGCTGTTTCTGATTTTTTCAATATAATGTTTAGGGATGCTCTCCGTGCTTTCAAACAAACCATTTCTTAATACATAACGCTCTATCAAATGAGTCGTTGCCAATCTTAATGTCCATTTGTTCAGAAATTGAGGAACATGTAGTGTTTTTGCCTTTTGTTTAGCAACAGGCGGCTGAAGTAAAGTGATGGAATACTTCTTATCTATGTACTTTTGTGCCAAAGCTTCTAGAAGAATATACGCACCGAATGAATGACCGATTAGATGTGCACCATTCGTCGCTTTCTCTATTACTTTTTTCACTACATTTAAATAGATATCTAGAAGATGTTTCTCTCGTTTAAATGGAGAACGCCCCAAACCAGGAAGGTCCAAGATCCATACAGGTTGACCTGTTTTCTCATGAAGCTCCTGTGCTAAAGGAAATAAATCTTCTCCATCACTCAATAAACCATGTAATAAAATAAACGGCTTCCCTTCTCCTTGTAATTGGTAAAGGGTGTTATTATCGCATAATGTTCGTTTAAATAAATGTTGGTGCTCACCATTTTGAGCCATCATTCGATAATCTAGATCAGCTACTACAGCAGGGAAAAATGTCATGACACTCGTCTTCTTATACCAATCTTCTCCCATTATTTTTTTCACTGAAGCATTTGAAAACGTTCGTTTTGTCATAAAATTCAATCCGTCAGAAGGAATGTTTGTGAGTTTACTGACACCACTCTTCATGATAGCTTTCATCAGTGGCATTGGGACAGAGATGCTAGGGGCCTTCATATTCATACTTTCTGACATAATACTTAATAGTCCAGCAACGTTCTGATCGTGCTCTTTGTCTTCAACAAGTGTATATGTTTGAATAGCCGGCTGCTCCAACTTGAAAACCTGTACAATAAACTTCGCAAACTCATCGTTTGAAATAAGTGGTAACCGATAGTCCTTACCTCCAGGAATCACCGGCATGAGCCCTCTTCGCATACTCTTTACAAGCAAACCCAATCCTGCAATTTGCTCTGTACTCCCTGTTTGACTACTACCAACGACAGTTGGCGGATTAATGACAGAAAGAGGATAACCTACTGAAGATGCCTGTTGACGAATATAAAGATCTGCTAAAAACTTTGTTCTCTCATAAGGATTTTTTATTTTCAAGTAATCGTTTCCTTCTTCAAACACGTCGATGGCAATCTTGCTATTTTGATCATCAAAGGGACTCATATAACCGACAACATGAATAAATTGTTGCAAACCCTTCGATTGATGAATACTTTTAGCTAAATCACTAATGTGTTTGGCGCCATTCAAAAAGACAGAAGCTGCCTCTTTACTGGTTGCTTGAATATCCATCGGGCCTCCTGCGTGAATGATCACATCCGTCTTCAATACCCTCTCTTTATCTTCAGGACTTAGACCTAAATCTATTTTCGTCAAATCACCTTCAACAAAGTGCATCACTGACTCTTTTAAAATACCTCTTTCTTGAAAAATGCGTGTTGCTTTACTTTTTGACCTTACTAAAAGAAGAATGTTCACATCCTCTTTCGCTAATTCCTCGACTAATTGCTTCCCAATAAAGCCCGTTCCACCCGTTAAAAATACTGTTTTCATGTGAAATCTCCTTTTTAGTACTAATCAGTACTAATTTGATGTAAAAAAAATGCTTCTTTATCGAAGCAAGTTAAATAAATGATCTGCTGTTTTTGTGATGACAGTGGCATCTTTCAATGTTTCTGAAATAAATAACGCTCCTTCAAGATTTGTCATAAAAAGTGATGCCACCTCATCAATCTGTATCGAATCTCTGAATTCCCCGTTCTCTACACCTTGTTTCAGTAATAGAGAAACTTTCTTTTGTAATCCTGTAAAAAAAAGACCTATTTTTTCTTTTATTTGTGTGGCCTTTGCAGGACTTTGAATATAAAGAGTAATAAATGGACAGCCACCCTTATACTCTCTCGACTGAACGCCTTGTGATAATTTCTTTAAAAACAGTTGAATACGATCTTCAACTGAAAATTGGGTCTGAGACAGTACGTCATCCATTGCAGATTGATACATATCAATCCAATAATCAACGACCCCTTCTAATAATTCCTCCTTATTAGAAAAGTGATAATACACATTAGACTTTGATACTTTGCTTACACGTACCAATTCATCCATACTTGTATAAGCAAACCCTTTTTCCAAAAATAATGTTGCAGCTACTTCAAGTACACGTTTTTGATTCATTAATTTTGCCTTTGTCATGATTAGAACTATACAGTACTAAATTATATGTTGCAAGTATTTATGATCATTTAGAAAAGAGTTTGATGAAAAAGTTTTCTCGATACAGTCAAACGCAAATGAGGAAACAAACCCTATATCCCATTCCATGGCTTTAATGATAATCATGATGTGGTTTATTTAAATAATGGCTCTGTTAAACTTTAGTGTTGGTAATGAATGAAATTAAGAGGGAACCTTTATTGTCAAGGTTCCCTCTACTTTTGAATCAGCACATATTTAGTAAAACTCGGATACATTTTTACAATGTTCCTCCAATTCAACTATTGTAAGCAACTGTGTTTTTGGATATGGGTTTGAGTTTTCTACGGAATACGTTAGATGAACCAATGCGAATTTTTTTAGTTCACTTATCCAATAAACGACATCATCGGTATCTTCCCTTTTCGCAACTGCGATAGCCTTTTTTCCGTAGAGAATGTGATGTGGATGAACTTCTTTCTTTAATTCATCATTTAAAAACTCCGACATACTTTCATTGATTATCCACCAAGGTTCATCCATAAATGTTTCAAGAACACTTATCATATCATTAATCACTTCCCTAAATTAAGAGACTATCTATGAGCCTCCGAAAATTAAACATTAAATTTCGAAAGACGTAAGCTATCATAAGAGTTGTTTTCGTCAGCAAAATATCTAACAAGATGAATTATTAATAGTGAGAGGAAACTAATAATAAGAGAGTTTCTTTTAATTATAATCTTCTCCTACCATTAAAGTACTATACTTTGTTTTAAATTTTTCATACTTTCTCTCATCCTTAAATAATAAAAATGCCCCTCTGTCATCATAAATATGATAAATAAAATCTTTATTTATAAAGAATATTTCAGGATAACTACAATATTTGTCATTGAACCTCGGAGCCATACTTTTAAAATCTTGATTACATATAGCCTTGATTATTTTCTTGTACTCTATATGCTGTTTTTTTGTTTCTAAAGAATACTGAATGACTTTTCCATTCTCATCTTTAGAATTTTTTACATTGAGTCTATATTTATTAATTTTTTTTGAATATTTACTATATACTCCTATCGGCCTCTGTAATGAATGCTCGCTTCGAACAATTGTGACGACGAACAATAAATCGTTCTCCCCAAAAAGTTCATCAAATATACTTATTGCAACATTATAAACCTTATTAAAATATTGAGGATTTAAATGGCCTTGATCATTAAACTGATACATGTCTTTTTCGAGTTGAATATGAAGGCTTAGAGGTAACTCGTTAAAGGAATCATTAATTAAATCAATATTGAATTCACTTTGTAAATAATCTAGGTGAACCATATCTCATTCTCCATTCATTCTTTTATGTACAATTCTTATTTTATTAATACTCGACCACTTTTATTTAGTGTAGCTATACGCTCTCCGGATTTATTCATTAATTTGTAGTAACTTCCTCCATGAGAATTCCCTTTCCCAAAATCTCTTGAAATGGACCAACCAGATGTAGGATCTTTCCACTTTTGTCTACCTTTAACCTTCTTAGTGAAAAGAGAAATCTTAATCCAGTATCATTCAATAAAGATTTTTACATTTTTTAGTCAACTTAGATGTAACCAATGAAATAGAAAAAGACGAACTTAAAAAGTTCGTCTCCTACACTAAAAGGTCATCTTGATGGGCACAAATTCAGCACGCTTCATCGACCTCTTATATCAATCATTTTCAATCCTCTGTATTAACCAATAGAACCTTCCATCTCAAACTTAATCAAACGGTTCATTTCAACGGCGTATTCCATTGGTAGTTCTTTTGTGAATGGTTCGATGAAGCCCATGACGATCATTTCTGTTGCTTCTTCTTCAGAAATTCCGCGGCTCATCAAGTAGAATAGCTGTTCTTCTGATACTTTTGATACCTTCGCTTCGTGCTCTAATGAAATGTTGTCGTTTAAGATTTCATTGTAAGGGATCGTATCAGATGTTGATTTGTTATCCATGATGAGTGTATCACACTCGATGTTTGAGCGTGCCCCCTCTGCTTTGCGTCCGAAGTGTACGATTCCACGGTATGTGACTTTACCGCCTTGTTTGGAAATCGATTTCGATACGATCGTTGAAGATGTGTTTGGTGCAAGGTGAATCATTTTTGCACCTGCATCTTGGTGCTGACCTTTACCTGCTAGGGCAATACTTAATGTCATACCACGAGCGCCTTCACCTTTTAGGATAACCGCTGGGTATTTCATTGTCAGCTTAGAACCGATGTTTCCATCAATCCATTCCATTGTTGCATTCTCTTCACATACTGTACGTTTTGTCACAAGGTTGAAGACGTTGTTTGCCCAGTTTTGAATCGTCGTATAACGGCAGTAGCCGCCTTTTTTCACGATGATTTCAACAACCGCACTATGAAGTGAGTTTGTTGTGTAAACTGGAGCTGTACAACCTTCTACGTAATGCACATGTGCGCCTTCATCAACGATGATCAGTGTACGTTCGAACTGACCCATGTTCTCAGAGTTGATTCGGAAGTATGCTTGAAGTGGTGTATCTACTTTTACGCCTTTTGGTACGTAGATGAATGAACCACCAGACCATACAGCCGAGTTAAGCGCAGCAAATTTGTTGTCAGTCGGAGGAATGACTTTTGCCCAGTGCTCACGGAAGATGTCTTCGTTCTCTTTTAATGCACTGTCTGTATCTTTAAACACAATGCCTAGATCTTCAAGATCTTGCTTCATGTTGTGATACACAACTTCAGATTCATACTGAGCAGATACACCTGCTAAGTACTTTTGCTCTGCTTCAGGGATTCCAAGCTTATCAAAGGTTTGTTTGATTTCTTCTGGTACTTCATCCCAAGAACGCTCAGAGCGTTCTGATGGTTTTACGTAGTACGTAATTTCATCAAAGTTTAATGCATTTAAATCTCCGCCCCATTGTGGCATCGGCATGTTGTAAAAGTGCTCAAGAGATTTCAAACGGAAGTCGAGCATCCACTGAGGCTCTTCTTTCATACGAGAAATTTCTTCAACGATCTCTTTTGTCAGTCCGCGCTCTGAACGGAAAATGGAAACGTCTTTATCAGAAAAGCCGTATTTATATTCACCAACATCTGGCATTTTTTTAGCCATCCATTTTCACTCCAATCTTATGATTTGCCGTTATCTTCGGCAGATGCGCCTTTTTCAAGCGCCTTCCAGGATAATGTTGCACATTTGATGCGCGCTGGGAATTTTGCGACTCCCTGCAGCGCCTCAATGTCACCAAGATCAATGGAATCGTCGTATTCTTTTCCTAGCATCATATCGGAGAAAATCTGAGACATTTTCAAAGCTGTTTCAATATCTTTCCCTTTAATCGCCTGCGTCA
Organism: Bacillus sp. FSL R5-0397; assembly: GCF_038593395.1. NCBI lineage: Bacteria > Bacillati > Bacillota > Bacilli > Caryophanales > Bacillaceae > Bacillus > Bacillus sp. FSL R5-0397. The sequence continues at coordinate 2,906,820 of NZ_CP151992.1, forward strand.
TCATAGAGGCAGATGCCATCGAAATCGAGCATCCTTCTCCTTCAAATTTCGCATCCATGACCTTTTCGTCTTCGATTTTCATCGTGAGACGAATGCGGTCACCACACGTAGGGTTGTTCATATCGACGACAATGCTGTCGTTTAACACACCTTTGTTTCTCGGATTTTTATAATGATCCATAATCACTTGTCTGTACAGTGTGTCTAAGTTTACATTAAAAGACATTCGTAAAATACTCCTTTGTCTTACGGAGCGCTGCCATGAGCTCGTCAATCTCCTCTTCTGTATTGTACAGATAGAAGCTTGCTCTTGCAGTCGCTGATACACCAAGCCATTTCATGAGCGGCTGTGCACAGTGATGTCCAGCACGAATGGCGACACCTTCCGTATCTAGAACAGTTGAGGCATCATGAGGATGGACGTCGTCCAAGTTAAACGTCACAAGTCCAGCTCGGTGCTGCGGTCCGTAAACCGTGGCACCTTCAAGCTCCTTAAAGCGCTCAAGTGCATAAGTCGCAAGCTGATGCTCGTAACGGCTGACTTCCTCCATTCCGATGTCATTTAAGAAATCAATCGCTTTTCCGAGCCCAATTGCTCCTGCAATAATCGGTGTTCCCGCTTCAAATTTCCACGGCAGCTCTTTCCATGTAGAATCATATAGATCCACAAAGTCGATCATTTCACCGCCAAACTCAGCAGGCTCCATATTATTCAAAAGGTCCTTCTTCCCGTAAAGAACACCAATGCCAGTCGGTCCACACATTTTATGCCCAGAGAAGGCGAAAAAGTCGCAATCCAAGTCCTGAACATCAATTTGCATGTGAGGGGTGCTCTGGGCACCATCGACGACGATAATTGCACCGTGATCGTGAGCAATCTTTGCGATGTCTTTAATTGGGTTGATGGTTCCTAATACGTTTGAAACATGTGTGACAGCAACGATTTTCGTTTGATGTGTGATGGTTTGCTTCACATCTTCAAGCGACAGCGTGCCGTCTTCCTGTAACGGAATATATTTCAATGTGGCGCCAGTTGCTTTTGCTGCCTGCTGCCAAGGGATGATATTCGCATGATGTTCCATATGCGTAATGACGATCTCATCGCCTTCTTTAAGGTTTGCTCTAGCATAGCTGATTGCCACTGTGTTCAGTGCTGTTGTTGTACCTCTAGTAAAAATAATCTCCTGGACAGAAGAAGCGCCAATGAATGCTCGAACTTTCTCTCTTGCACCCTCGTATGCGTCCGTTGCTCTTGTGCCAAGGGTATGAACACCCCGGTGGACGTTCGAGTTGTAAGACCGGTAATACTCATTCATTGCTTCAATGACAACTCGTGGTTTTTGAGATGTCGCTGCACTGTCCAAATACACCAAATCATGTCCGTTCACTTGCTGATGAAGGATTGGAAACTGCTCACGAACGTCTTTGATATTCATTATTTTACTTTCCTTTCAATCACAGAAACGAGCTGCTTTTTAACTCCTTCAATCGGCAGTTCTTTGACGACTGGATTTAAGAAGCCATAAATGACAAGTCTTTCTGCATCTTCTTTGGAAATCCCACGGCTCATGAGGTAATAGAGTTGAATTGGATCAACACGCCCAACAGAAGCAGCGTGCCCTGCTGTTACATCATCTTCATCGATTAAAAGAATTGGGTTAGCGTCACCGCGTGCTTTCTCACTCAGCATGAGAACACGAGATTCTTGCTCTGCATTTGACTTCGTTGCGCCATGCTCGATTTTACCAATCCCGTTAAAGATAGAAGATGCTTGATCCTTCATGACACCATGCTTCAAGATATACCCTTCAGAGTTTTTACCGAAGTGGATGATGCTTGTTGTGAAGTTTTCCGTTTGATTCCCGCGGCCAACAACAACTGATTTTGTATCACCGAATGTACCGTCGCCCATAAGCTTCGTGATGTTTTCAGACACGACATCTCCATCATTCATCAGGCCAAGTGCCCATTCGATTTTACTGTCACGACCATTTGCCATACCACGTCTATTCACATAGACTGTCACACCTTCTGCAAGGTTATCCACTGCACCGTAAGTGACGCGGGCATTTGCACCCGTGAAGACTTCAGACACGATATTGAAGATCGCTTCTTCTGGTGTTGCCGTACTGATGTAGTTTTCGACATATGTCACAGCACTATGATCGTCTGCTACAACGATGACATGGTTGAACAACGTTGTTTTGTCATTTTCATGAAGATAAACGGCTTGAATGGGTGCTTCAAGCTCTACGTTTTTCGGTACATAGAGGAAAGCTCCGCCATTCACTAAAGCAGCATGTAGAGCTGTTAATTTGTGCTCATCCACTTTCACTGCATCTGTCATGAAATATTTCTTCACTAGGTCTCCATGTTCGCGAATCGCTGTATGGATATCAGTGAAGATCACGCCTTTGTCTTTTGCTTCCGTAGAAAGAGACAAGTATGCTGGCGTTTGATCACGCTGTATATAGACTGTCTTATCCGTGTCCTCTAAATCAATAAGAGACTTCACTTCTTCAGGAAGCTCTTCTAAAGATCCAAATGGCGCACTTTCGACTGTATGCTGTTTGAAATTGGTTAAATTCCATTTAGAAATATTCGTTTTGTCAGGCTTTGGCATTGGAAGGTCTTCTGCTTTTTCAAGAGCCTGTAAGCGAAGGGAACTCATCCATGCCGGTTCCTGATGCTTCTCGGAGAAGCTTTTGACATAATCTTGATCTACTGATAATTTCGTTTCTAATGTCATCAATAATCCTCCTAACGCTTACGCTTCTTGACCAACAGTTTCGTCTTCAATTCCTAACTCTTTTTTAATCCAGTCATAACCTTCTGCTTCTAGACGCTGCGCGAGTTCTGGTCCGCCAGATTTCACAATACGTCCTTGCATCATGACATGAACGTGATCTGGTGTGATGTAGTTCAATAAACGCTGATAGTGAGTGATCATTAAGCAGCCGAAGCTTTCGCCGCGCATTTTATTAATTCCTTTAGAAACAACTTTCAGCGCATCGATATCAAGACCAGAATCGATTTCGTCAAGAATGGCGATTTTTGGTTCAATCATCATTAATTGAAGAATTTCGTTGCGTTTTTTCTCCCCGCCTGAGAAACCTTCGTTTAGGTAGCGCTGTGCCATATCTGGGTCCATTTCAAGGAATTCCATGTTTTCGTCCATTTTGCGGATGAATTTCATGAGAGAGATTTCATCGCCTTCTTCTCTGCGTGCGTTAATAGCCGAACGAAGGAAGTCTGCATTTGTCACACCACTAATTTCAGATGGATATTGCATTGCAAGGAAAAGACCCGCTTGAGCGCGCTCATCTACTTCCATTTCAAGAACATCTTCGCCATCAAGCAAGATGCTGCCTTTTGTCACTTCATACTTAGGGTGGCCCATGATAGCAGCAGATAAAGTAGATTTACCTGTTCCGTTTGGTCCCATTACTGCGTGGAATTCTCCACCTTTTATTTCTAGGTTTACACCTTTTAAGATTTCTTTCCCTTCAATCTCAACGTGCAAGTCCTTAATTGTTAATGTCGAAGCAGTCATATATCGATACCTCCAAAATAATCATTATTCTCAATTTATTCTCATTCTAATTTTATAACAAATTAAAAGTGAATACAACACATTCACGACAAGCGTGAGAGGATGCTCTCAAAATTCTAACAAAAAATACAGGTAGATAAAAGGATTTATGTCGAAAAGACAGTTTTCATAAAGAAAGGACGGGAAACTATTCTCCCCGTCCCTTAGCTATTTAATAGCCTTGTATATTCATTTTTGCGAGCTGCCTTTTCTCATCTCGATAGGACTGCTCTCGTTTATATTCCACTTTCATCCTTAAGTCATGGTCTCTTTCGTACTCTGCATAGCTCATGCCATGAGCTTTATGCATGGCCTTTTCCATCTCGGCGGTATAATCCAATCCCAGTGTACTATGGTCCGAACAAATAATAAACCAATCCCTTCTTTGAGTGTAGCTTCATTGTATCAAAGGCACGCTGCTTCACTCAAAAGGGATATAGCGCGCTATGCTGGCATATTTTCTCACACAACCGGCTGAGAACGACTCAACTCCCTGAGATGGATAAATACCATCTTATCCTTCCCTTAATGCGTCTGTCCTCCAAATTCATCGATACATTGCTGAACAACTGTGATGCCTTGACTTAGCGCAGCACCGCCGCCAAACGCTGTCGCCACACTGACGACCTCCAGCAAATTCTCTTCTGTTGCGCCTTGATCGAGTGCTCCCTTTGTATGATAGATCATGCAATATTCATCCTGTGCATGAATGCTGATGCCGAGGGCAATCATTTGTTTTTCTTTTTGTGTTAATGAATCGCTCTGAAAGCACTGCTCCGTAAATTCATTGAATTTCTTGCCAAACACCGGCATTTTCTTCTGAAATTCACCCATTGCCGTTTTATAATCCGTCAGTGATTGCTGCATCGATCCGCTCATATGTTGTTCATTCATCTTCATTCCATCCCTTCAGGTCATTTGTTCGTTTTTATTATGAGCGAGATTTGAAAAAATACACAAAAAAACCTCGCTTTCATGAAAGCGAGGTTGCAGATGATTGACAAAGGGCTAAAATGATCTTTATTTTAGCCCTTTGACTTCTTTTTTCAGCGTGATAGAAAACCTTTGCAGTCTAGGAAGGGCGAGTACCGGAGCAGAGCGAATTTGACATTCGTGAGCACCGGAGCGCAGACCTGACAACGAATGCGAGGGTTTGTCTACACGTTGAAACCTCGCTTTGATGAAAGCGAGGTTTACAAGTTGTTATTCAGATACAGGCAATACTGCACCATCATACTTTTTGTCGATGAATTCTTTGATTTTATCAGAGTGAAGAACTTCCATTAATACCTTGATCTTCTCTGATTTTTCGTCACCTTTGCGAACAGCGACGATGTTTGCATACGGGTTGTTTTTCGTTTGCTCAAGTTCGATTGAATCTTTTTTCGGATTCAATTTATTTTGGATGGCATAGTTAACGTTGATAAATACTGCATCGCCTTCACTGTTTTCATAAGCTTTCGCTGTTAGTTCAGGAGCGATTTTTTTGAATTTTAGGTTCTTCGGGTTTTCTTTGATGTTTTTGACTGTTGCGTTGATTGTATCTACTTTTGGATCAAGCTTGATCACACCAGCATTTTGTAATAGGGCAAGCATACGTCCTTGCTCAGCTACGTTGTTTGTCATGATGATCGTGCCGCCGTTTGGAATATCTTTTACTGATTTGTATTTCTTAGAGTAGATACCGAAAGGCTCAAGGTGAACGGCACCAGCACTCACTAAGTTGTAATCTTTGTTTGATTTATTTTCTTCGTTTAAGTAAGGGATATGTTGGAAAAAGTTCGCATCCACTTCTTTTTCAGCTAATGCTTTGTTGTACATTTTATAATCGCTCAGTACTTTCACTTTTAGATCGTAGCCTTTTTCTTTTAGAAGTGGTTTTGCTTCTTCAAGAATCTCGGCATGTGGTGTTTTTGAAGCGGCAACCGTGATGGTTTTGTTATCGCTTGCGTTATTTGATGAACCGCACGCAGCTAAAATGCCTGCAAATGCTAGAAATAGTGCACTTAAAATCAATTTCTTCATGAATAATTCCTCCCTTAACGTTTATCAATTTTATTTGTAATCAAATCACCGATTATTTGAATGATAAAGACGATGATCAGAATAAACACAGTGGCTACAAGTGTGACATCTGTATTACCAGATTGGTATCCTTCCACATAAGCAAGGTCACCAAGTCCGCCTGCTCCAATTGCTCCTGCAATCGCAGTAGAGCCAATCAGAGCAATCGCTGTTACGGTAATACCTGAAATAAGGGCTGGCAATGATTCTGGCAGCAATACTTTGAAAATGATTGTTGACGTTTTCGCTCCCATAGATCGTGCTGCTTCAATGACTCCTTTGTCTACTTCACGCAGTGCAATTTCAACAAGACGTGCGTAGAAAGGAGCTGAGCCAATGACAAGGGCTGGTAATGCTGCATTTGGGCCTAATATCGTGCCCATAATTAGTTTAGTAAATCCTAATAATAGAATGATTAATATGATAAAGGGAATCGATCTGAAAATGTTGACGACTGCGCCGATGACAGCATTAATTGGTTTGTTTTCCCACAAACCGCCTCTACTTGTCAAAAAGAGCAACAGCCCAAGAATGATGCCGATAGCAAAAGCAAACGCTAATGCAATGAGTGTCATATAGACCGTTTCACCCGTCGCGTTCCAAATAACCTCTAGATCAACGTTCGGAAACCATTTCTCAAACATGTGTCATCACCTCGATTTCAACCTGTTTGCTTTGGATATAGGCGATGGCTTTTTCAACTTCGTTCTCGTCTCCATTTATATGGATAAAGAGTGTTCCAAACGCGCCTTCCTGCGTTTGAGAAATCTTTCCTTGCAGGATGTTCACATCGACCTTGAAGGATCGAATGATTTCCGTGATCAGCGGCTGTTCGGCAGAATCTCCGATAAAGGACAACCGGACGACCTGACCTTCTTTTACTCTCTCTAGGACGTGCTCGATCGTTTCTTTTGCTTCTTCTGGTTCAGCAAGCTGTTTCACGAATCGTTTCGTCATTTCTTCTTTCGGCTGTCTGAAGACACGTAATACTTCGCCTTCTTCGACAATACGGCCATTCTCCATCACCGCCACACGGTGACAAATTTTGCGAATGACATGCATTTCATGTGTGATCAATACAATGGTGAGTCCTAGTCGTTTATTAATATCGGCTAAAAGCTCAAGGATGGAATCTGTTGTTTGTGGATCAAGAGCAGATGTCGCTTCGTCACATAGCAGAACTTTTGGGTCATTCGCTAATGCTCTCGCAATCCCTACACGCTGCTTTTGCCCGCCGCTGAGCTGAGAAGGATATGCATTTTCTTTTCCTTCTAAACCGACCAATTTAATCAGTTCGTTTGCACGAGCTCTCCGTTTTGATGTTGGTACACCTGCGATCTCGAGCGGGAACATAATATTTTGTCTCACTGTTCTTGACCAGAGCAAGTTAAAGTGCTGGAAAATCATGCTGATTTCTTGTCTTGCTTTCCGAAGTTTCGCATTCGATACTTCATTGATTCGGTTGCCTGCCACTTCAACGATTCCTTCTGTTGGCAGCTCCAGACCGTTTAATAGGCGAATCAGGGAGCTTTTCCCTGCGCCGCTATACCCGATAATTCCGAATATTTCACCTTTATCGATATCCAAGTTGACGTCTTTTACGGCATCAACATTTCCGCTTTTTGAATGATACGTTTTTGATACATTCTGTAAATGGATCACAGTCTGTTCACCTGCTTTCTTGCTGAATCTATAGGTTGCCATCACATACGTTCAATTATTCTTCCGACTGTTATGACGCTAGCCTGACGTAAGGTCAGTAAAAAAGACCTAACTGCAACGCAAGCAGAAAGGCCTTTTATATCAAATACGCCTTTCTCTCATCTTTCAAAGCATTGCGGCTTTGAGTGAATTGGCACCAATTTCAGCTATGCTGACGGTTGCCGGGTTTCATAGGGCACGTCCCTCCACCTCTCTTAATAAGAGAAAATATGTTGTTTTATGTGATGTTCATGTTTTTACTAACGTAGAATATCATGCTATCTGAGATATGTCAACGCTGTAAATCGCTAATTTCCAAGTAAACGACTACGTTATCATTTTTCGAAAAAAACCGTTCGTCAGCCAAAGTACTGCTTCTAGTCGAAGAAGTGCTCGAAATGAGCCTTTCACTTTCACTTGTCCTCTGCTGATCAGCTGCTGTAAGGACATGTCTCCATCTAATAATTGCAAAATCTCTTTTCGCTCACCATAAAAGATGAGATCCGATAACTCAATTGCAGGTAGTTTCTTCACTTCACCACGTTCATCCACAATCAATGTACAAGAGTCCGTTTCCGCCTCAAATGTAATCTTCAAGGATGATGATGAGAGCAACGGCTTTAACAATAATCGCTGCCCTGCACTTCCATGGGCTTTCACATTTTCCACATGTATAACCTCCCTGTCATTTGGTTATACATAACATTTCTCTACAAACATCGGCTTGTCCTTTATAAATAGCTCGACAAATTTTCAAATGAATTGCTTGAAATATGACAAAAAACCGCTTTATTTAGCGGTTTCAATCATTTCGTGAAGATATGGAACGGAGTGAAAGGCATAGCCTTTTTGCACGATTTCACCCTTTTTAAACAGGAGAAAGCAAGGGACACTTTCGATCTCAAATGCTTTCGCAAAACTTGGCGAGTAATTTAAGTTATTCTCATAAAAAGGAACTTCCGGCTGCATGGCATCAACCACTGCCAGCATCTTCTTTGCCAGCTGGCATGTTCCGCAAAATGGTGTATATAAGTACAAAAGAAATAAATCGTCCTCTATCTCCTTGAATTCATGCTCTTCAATCTCTTTCATATACGTCACCCTTATAAATATTTCGAATGAACATCAATGTTTGCAGCTAATAGAATAGATGCAATATGGGCTGACGGTGAAGCGGCCACTTCGCGGTACGTTCTGTCGACAAAAAGATGCAGTGCTTCAGGGAATTCTTTTCGAAATTGCTTCCGCAGTTTGTCGCCAGCATCGTCACTGTCTGCTAATATGTAAACGTCTTTCCCGAATAAATCGTCCACAAGCTGATCCAGCTTCGATGTACTGATCGTGCCATTGGTGCAAATGATGGTAACAGGTTCACTTATGACTTCTTTTAGCTTCTGTTTATCTGATTTACCTTCTACAATGATGACCTTTTCTATCTCGACATTCATCACGATCACCCGGCCCTTTTGACGTTGATTCACTTCTTCCTTAGATTACAATCTTTCATTCAGGTTGTAAAGATTGGGCAATTGATCAACAAAAAGACTGCAGCACTTACTGCAGCCTTATCTGTGATCAGCACCAGCCATTTTCATCGTCACAGTCTACATATTTTTCAGTCCCATGGGTCAATGTATCTGACAGACGATAAAAACGGTTTTGATCATAGGAATAACCTGATTTTAATTCATATTGATTTTCACTAATCATCGTGCCAATCTCTTCGTTTTGATGGTAAAGCACCATGCCACTCTCTTTGAATCGTCCAGTGACATGCTCTGTTATATCCACCTGTTCTTTTTGAAAAGACAAATTGGACACCCCCCATATAGGTAGAGTGTCCAATTTCACATGAATTAGTCTTCTTTTGTCATTTCTTCATATTGCTCAGCTGTCATTAGGTTCTCGATTTCAGATGCATCCGCTGGCTCTACTACGATCATCCAAGCTTTTTCGTATGGAGAGTCGTTGACGAACTCTGGGCTGTCATCAAGTTCATCGTTTACTTCAACGATTGTGCCGTTAATCGGTGCGTATAGTTCAGAAACTGTTTTGACTGATTCTACACTTCCGAAAGGCTCGTCCGCTGTAATTTTGTCTCCTACTTCAGGAAGCTCAACGAACACGATATCGCCTAGCTCAGATTGAGCAAAATGCGTAATACCGATACGCACCTTATCTCCTTCTACTTTGACCCATTCGTGTTCTTCTGAATAACGTAAATCTTTTGGTGTGCTCATTTCATACCCCTCCAGTCTTTTCTTACAATCTATATTGAAGATACCACAATCTGAATGAAAGTTACATCATTTCCAGACGCTTTTAAATGTATCTTCATTAAATCCAACTGTCACTCGTTTGCCGTCTGTTGTAATTGGACGCTTGATCAGCATTCCGTTAGACGCTAGTAATTCAAGCTGCTCGTCCTCTGACATTGCAGGAAGTTTATCTTTCAGCTGCAGCTCTCTGTATTTCTGACCGCTCGTATTAAAAAATTTCTTCAGCTCTAAACCGCTTTTTTCGTAAAGGGCTTTTAATGTTTCTTTATCAGGCGTCTCTTCGACGATATGTATGCTGTTGATGTCTTTATTGTGTTCTTCCAGCCATTTCTTTGCTTTTCGGCATGTACCGCAAGATGGGTATTCGTAAAAATCTAAAGCCACCATTTTCACCTCCTGCAAATAGTGACAACATTTTATCACAAAACATATGAAAAACCTAAATGTATGCTTACAAAAAGGTGCGGCATGATATCCGCACCTTTTCAGCCGTCTTATACGATATATTTCTCTGCTTCAAAGATTCGTTTCGCCACCTCACGCTTTTTCGCAATGACATTCATTGGCGTGAATCTTGTCAGCTTGCGAAGGGCTGACAGACTCATACGGAGTGAATCTCCTTCTTCCATGGCAATCAATGATTCTTTCGCATGAGCTTCAATTTTTAAAAAGGCTTCCTGCGTGAAAATTTGTGTATACGCAAGCTTTTGTGCATTTTTTTCTGTGCCTGATGCTGCGATTGCTTTTTCCGTACGCAAGACCGCCGACTCAGCAGCAAAGAGTTCATTGACGATATCTGCTATATTCACAAGGATTTCTTGCTCTTTGTCTAATGCTTTCCCATATTTCATCGCCGCCATTCCAGATACCATCAAGGCGATCTTTTTCGCATGGGCAAGTAAGTATTTCTCTTGATCAAGCGGCTGATCACCCGGCTCTTCCGGCATCATCATCATCAGCTCTTCCTGTAGGGTTTGCGCTTTTTGAAGAAGCGGAAGCTCTCCTTTCATCGCTTTCTTCAAGAAGGTGCCTGGCACAAGCAATCGGTTAATTTCGTTCGTTCCTTCAAAAATACGGTTAATTCGTGAGTCGCGATAGGCTCTTTCGACTTCGTATTCTTGCATGAAACCATATCCGCCGTGAATCTGCACACCTTCATCCACAATATAATCGAGCGTTTCAGAGCCAAGCACTTTACAAAGAGAGCATTCAATCGCATATTCTGCAATGGATTGCGCAATTTGTTTCCCATCCTTTTGCTCCTCGTCACTTAACAGACCCATTCTTTGTTCAAATAACCCGACTGTGCGGTATACAGCACTTTCCATGGCATAAAGCTTTGCCGACATGTTGGCTGCTTTTTCGCCAATTAAGCTAAATTGAGAAATTGGTGTTTTAAACTGCTTGCGCTGATTGGCATACTCTGCCGATAATTGAATGACTCGTTTTGATGCTCCGATTGTCCCTACAGCCAGCTTATAGCGTCCAATGTTCAAAATGTTAAAGGCAATGACATGACCTCTGCCTGCTTCACCAAGCAAATTCTCCTTTGGCACTTCGGCATCTTCAAGGATTAACGTTCTCGTCGAGGACCCTTTAATGCCCATCTTTTTCTCTTCAGGTCCTGTTTTGACTCCAGGAAAATCCTTTTCTACGATGAAAGCAGAGAAGTGTTCACCATCAATCTTCGCATACACGACAAACACATCGGCAAATGCGGAGTTTGTGATCCATTGTTTTTCCCCATTGAGGACATAATGTGTTCCAGCTTCATTCAGGACTGCCGTTGTTTTCGCACCTAGCGCATCAGAACCTGACCCTGGCTCTGTTAGGGCATAGGCCGCAATTGTTTCTCCAGAGGCGAGTCCTGGCAGGTACTTTTCCTTTTGCGCTTGATTGCCGAACAGCACGATCGGCAAAGAACCGATCCCGACATGGGCGCCGTAAGAAAGAGAGAAGCTGCCTGCTCTTGCAAATTTTTCAGTAATAATGGCTGAGCTGATTTTATCTAGCCCAAGCCCGCCAAATTCCTCAGGAACATCAGCACCAAGCAGGCCAAGCTCTCCAGCCTTTTTCAAGAGACGAACAGAATGCTCGAATTCATGATTTTCAATTTGATCGATGTGCGGAACGACATCTTGTAAAATGTAATCTTCTGTTGTTTTCCCGATCATTTGATGTTCATCAGAGAAATCCTCTGGTGTAAAGATATGCTCATAATTCGTCTCATCAATTAAGAAACTGCCACCCTTTTTTACTTCTTCCATTGCTTTCATCCTGTTTTCCCCCTTTAGATCAATTCAAAAATGCCTGCTGCTCCCATGCCCCCGCCGATACACATCGTCACAATACCAAATTGTTCATTTCGCCGTTTCATTTCATGAATGAGGGACAGCGTGAGTTTCGTTCCTGTACAGCCTAGCGGATGTCCTAATGCAATGGCGCCGCCGTTGACATTTACCTTCTCTTCATCGATCCCTAAATGACGAATGACTTGAATCGCCTGAGAAGCAAATGCTTCATTTAATTCAAACAGCCCGATGTCCTTCAGCTCTAGACCAGCGATTTTCAGCGCACGCGGAATGGCTTCAACCGGCCCAATTCCCATGACTTCAGGTGGTACACCACCAACAGCAAACGCTCTGAACTTGGCGAGCGGCTGAAGAGAAAGAGAAGATGCTTTTTCGCGATCCATCATCATGACACATGCCGCTCCATCACTCGTCTGCGAAGAGTTTCCTGCAGTCACTGTGCCTTTTGTTGAGAAGGCAGGTCGTAACGTTGAGAGAACCTCCTCTGTTGTGCCCGCTCTGACACCTTCATCTTGTGAGAACGTAAATTGGCGTTCTTCTAGTTGATTCTGCTCTCCTACCCGTCTTTCTGTCACATCAACGGGAACAATTTCATCTGAAAATTTCCCTTCTTGAAGTGCCTTTGCTGCCTTTTGATGGCTCCTCACCGCAAAAGCATCTTGATCTTGCCTTGTGACCTGATACTTTTGCGCCACTTGCTCCGCTGTGTGGCCCATGCTCATATAGTATTCAGGCGCTTGCTCTGCCAAAAGAGCGTTTGGACGAATGGAGTGACCCATCATTGGGACTTGCGACATCGATTCGACGCCTCCGGCCAAAATGGTTTCTGCCTGCCCAAGCATAATTCGTTCACCTGCATAAGCAATTGACTGCAGACCAGAAGAGCAATAGCGGTTAATGGTGATAGCAGGTACTGTATATGGCAAACCTGCTAATGCCCCAATATTCCGGGCCACATTTAGTCCTTGCTCTGCTTCTGGTGTCGCACATCCGATGATTAAATCATCGATTGTTCCATCATAATCACCGGCACGCTTTAGCGTTTCTTTTACACACAATGCGCCCATATCATCAGGTCTGACATGTTTTAATGATCCCTTTTTGGCTTTCCCTACTGGTGTTCTTGCGCCAGCTACAATCACTGCTTCTCTCATTTTGACTCCCCCCTAGTTACGTAAAGGTTTTCCTTTAACGAGCATGTGCTGCATGCGTGCCTGAGATTTGACTTCCCCTACAAGACTTAAAAAGGCTTCTCTTTCAAGCTCTAATAAGTATTGTTCATCCACCTCTGTACCAAATGGCAATTTGCCGCCAGAAATGACATGCGCTAGTTTTTTCGCAATGGTCATGTCATGGTCTGAAATGTATCCAGACAATCTCATGTTTTCAGCAGCCAGCACCATTGCTGCGTAGCCTGTTTCCCCCATCACGGGCACCTTTCGCTTCAGAGGTGCACGATAACCCGCTTCATCAAGAGAAAGAACGAGTTGTTTCGCATCATGGATTAAATGATCACCATTCATGCTGATCCGGTCATTCACTCGGAGCATCTTCATATCACGCGCTTCCTCTGCTGATGTAGATACCTTTGCCATCGCAATGGCTTCAAAGGTTTGTAGCGTAGCATCTTGGATCGCAGTTGCTGATGGCTTTTCCGCTCCTTGCAGATGGCGAATATAGAGTTCCTTGTTTCCGCCTCCGCCCGGTATGAGCCCGACCCCCGCTTCGACAAGCCCCATATACGTTTCACTGGACGCTTGGATAGCGGCTGCTGGTAGACAAAGCTCCGTCCCTCCGCCAAGTGTCATACCAAATGGTGCAGCCACAACTGGACGGTCACTATACTTCACCTTCATCATCGCCTGCTGGAACCTGCGAATGACAAAATCAATTTCAAAGAAGTTGTCGTCCTGTGCTTCCATTAAAATTAAGGCGAGATTCGCACCAACACAGAAGTTCTTTCCTTGGTTACCGATGACCAGCCCTTTATAATTCTTTTCCGTTTCATCTACAGCACGATTGATCATATCAATGACATCAAGCCCAATGGCATTACTTTTCGAATGAAATTCAAGCAAGACAACATCATCCCCGATATCGATCAAGCTTGCACCTGTATTTTTAAAAATGACATCGTGTTTCTTTTTCAATCTAGCTAACGAAATATTCTTGTCGTTTCCCTTTTCCTGTTCATAAGCACCATTCTGATAAAATGCACGGTCTCCTTCGGCATTTTCTTGATAGAATGTGTCATGTCCTTCTGAAAGCATATCTTGCACCCACGACGGGATGCTGTGCCCTTCCGCTTCCATTCGACTGACGGCTTTTTTCACGCCAATCGCATCCCACAGCTCGAACGGGCCATGCTGCCAGCCAAATCCCCATTTCATGGCGTTATCGATGGACTGAATATCATCCGCAATGTCGCCTTTTAGATGAGCTGAATAAAGAAGAACAGGTGCGGTCATATTCCAAAGCAATTGCCCAGCACGGCCATCTTGATAAATAAGCGCTTTCAATTTCGCTTTTGTCCCCTTTTGCTGCTTGGCAATGTCAATGCCCGGATCCTTCAGCTTTGTCCGTTCTCCGTATGTGAGTGTGACAGGATCAAGCTCTAAAATGGTCTTTCCGTTTTTTTGATAAAATCCTTGCCCTGCTTTGCTGCCGATCCACCCTTTTTCGAGCATTCTTTCCATAAACTCAGGCAGCTGAAAAATATCTTTTTCCTTTCCTTCTACCTGTTCATACACATTGCGGGCTACATGAGAAAATGTGTCGAGTCCCACCACATCAAGTGTGCGGAAGGTCGCACTTTTCGGTCTGCCAATGAGTGGACCTGTGACAGAATCGACCTCTCCGATCGTATATTTGTTCTCAAGCATTTCACGCACTGTGACAAGAAGCCCATAAGTGCCAATTCGGTTGGCAATAAAGTTCGGTGTATCTTTTGCTTCGACCACACCCTTGCCAAGTACATCTTCACCAAATGTTTTCATATATGAGAGTACTTCTGGATCTGTTTCTTGAATAGGAATTACTTCTAACAGCTTTAAATAACGAGCTGGGTTAAAAAAGTGAGTGCCTAAAAAGTGGCGTTTAAAATCAGCTGATCGGCCTTCTGCCATTTTTTCAACAGAAATACCGGATGTATTGCTGGATACGATGCTGCCTTCTTTGCGGTGTTCGTCGATGAGAGAGAATACGTGTTGTTTAATGCTGAGCTTTTCAGTGACGACTTCAATGATCCAGTCAGCATCGTGTAATAAGGAAAGGTGATCTGTGAGATTTCCAGGTGTGATGTATGATAGGTTTTTGGCTGAAGTAAGAGGTGCTGGCTTTTGCTTTAACAATTTTTTCATTGCGTCTTGGCTTAATCTATTCCGAACACTAGGGTGATCAAGCGTTAGCTTTTTTGCCGTTTCTTCCTTTGTCAGTTCATGTGGCACAATATCTAGCAATGTTACTGGTATCCCGATATTGGCTAGATGTGCAGCAATGCCTGAGCCCATGACACCTGAACCAATGACAGCCGCCTTGCGAATATGTTTGCCCATAAATATCCCCCTAAACATTTTGAATGAACAGTCATTCATTTTTTGTCCAAAAAAAAGCAATGCCTCTTTCTTTATCTTAAAAGATTTTCCGAAACAGTTCAATAGCAGATTTCAAAAATTTACACATTCTCATGCGTCTTTCTTTACAGCGTATGAATTAAAGACGAGGGGGAATTGTAAGAATGGAGGTGATGTCCACATGTCTCGTTTGCAAAAGAATCCATCAAAAGCAGGCGTAAGTGCTGCCAGTGTGAAAGGAAACGCAGGTCCATCACAAGAAGCAGACCTAGGCGGTAAAAAGACCAGTCAAAATCAGCAATATAAAAAGAAATCGTAAGGAGGAACACATCTTGAACAACCAGCAAATGAATATGCCCCCACAGGTAATTTCAGTAAAGGATTCCTTGTACCTAGAGGATATGCTGAACTGGAATTTGATCGCGATGAAAAAAGCCCACTTTATGGCCGAGCATTGTCAGGATCAAACATTGAAACAAGAACTCAATCAAGTGGGTCAAATGCACCATCAGCATTACACACAAATACTTCAACATTTAGGCAGCTCAGGGCAAGGCCAGTCTTCTGGCTTTATGCAATAGGAGGTAACAGACATGGAACAGCAAAACCAACAAAAAATCGGGAATCCACAAACGCCGGTTCCAACAACGACAAACATGAACGATCGCGACTTTGTCACAGACCTTTTGTCGACTGAAAAATATATGACAAGCGGATATAACACAGCGCTCAATGAATTCAGCCATGAATCTCTTTACCAAGATATTCAGCGAATTGCGCTAGAAACACAAAAAACGCAAAGACATTTATATGATGTCATGTTCAAATATGGTTGGTACTCTGTCGAAGCCGCTGACCAGCAAAAGCTCCAGCAGGCACATCAGAAGTTCCAGCAAACACTGACAGATCAATCACCGTACGGATCATAAAGAAAAACTGCCAGCTCGTACTGGCAGTTTTTTAACGGTCTTTATTGGCACGATGAGCTTCATTTAATTGCTTGATCCGCTGAATCGTTTCTTTGATGTCTTCTTTTGCCTCTGGATACGTGTCATTAAAATGCTTGGCTAAAGGCGGCATGCTTTTGGCAATATGAGAATAGATGATCCACTGCGAGACATCTCTTTTCAGTTCCTCATTCGTTTCACCAAGCAGCAGCTCTGTATATTTATCAAGCAGGCCTTCGAGCTTTTCATCTAATTCATTTCCCATTTGTATTCCGCTCCTTTTTTCAGAAAAAAGCCTGACTCTGCGTGTAACAGATGTCAGGCTTTTCACATACGATTATCTTGCAGCAAGAAATGTCTCAGCTTGTGCCTGTTGGACAATACAGCGTCCTCTGCCGTGCGGAATACATAACGGTGTTCCGAATAAAGGATCTGTTGTTACTTGGCAGTTCATATCAAAGACATTTTTCACAAGATCACAGTTAATGACAGTTTCCGGTCTTCCTTCTGCATAAATTGACTTGTCTTTAATGGCCACAAGGTGATGAGCATATCTGCAAGCGAGATTGAGGTCATGCAGAACCATGACAATCGTGCGCTGCTCTTTTTCATTTAAATCAAAAAGAAGATCCAGGATTTCAATTTGGTGCGTCATGTCTAAATACGTTGTTGGCTCATCTAATAGAATAATATCCGTCTCCTGTGCCAATGTCATCGCAATCCATGCACGCTGCCTTTGTCCACCTGATAATGAATCAACCGTTCGATCAGCAAGGTCTTCCATCTTCGTTGACTTCAGTGCACGATTTACCGCTTCTTCATCTTGCTTTGACCATTGCTTCAGCCAATTTTGATAAGGATATCGCCCTTGCTTGACGAGTTGATGTACCGTTAATCCTTCTGGCGCTTCTGGCCCTTGCGGAAGAATGGCGAGCTGTTTCGCCACTTCCTTTGTTGGTAATTTGGCAATGGAATGACCTTCAAGCAGGACAGAACCACCCATTGGCTTCATGAGACGGGCCAAAGAGCGAAGTAGCGTGGATTTACCGCATCCATTGCTGCCAATAAATACTGTGATTTCACCCTTAGGGATTGACACATTTAGTTCGTCTATGATCATTGTTTCTCCGTAGCCTAAGCTTAAACCTTCAGTAGAAATGGCACTCATTCCGCTCAAACGCTCCTTTTCTCATCCAAATTTTTTATATTGAATATCGTCTATGTAGACGTCAAAGATCACTTATCTCAATTTAGTGTATCAGATTTAAGTGATCTTGAAAATCATTTTCAATTAAAAAATGAGAAAGTCTCGTTTACTTTTTCTTTTCGAATGCACGTTTTGTCCCATCTTCGAGCTTGATATCGACTCGTATCTGCTGATAATCATCATCTAAATTAAAAGCAGATAATAATTCATTGACATATGTTTCATTCAGCTTTGCACTAGGAATCGACATATCATTGAGCTTCATCTTCATTTCACGTAAAGCTTCTTCCCCTTCATAGCGGACACCATTCATATGATCTCGAATTAGTGCTTCTTCTCTTCCACCAGCTTGACGATAGGTAGCTTCATATAATTCGCTTTTTTGTCCATATTGTACGTGCAATTGCAAATGCTGAAATGGCAGTTCCTTCATTTGAACAGCTGACAGACTTTCAGCTTCTGCTTCATGTGGATGTTGTATTGGTTCGATTGAACGACAGCCAGACAGCATAAAGAACAGCACTCCTAGCAGTCCCGCCTTCTTCCAGCACATCATGTGTTTCCTCCTATTTCATAGCATCGTTTTTTATTCTTCTCCAAGCCCCTTTTCGTTATTCAATAAAACAGCAGACTATGGTAGATTAAAACAAAAAGGAGAACCGGATGATGAATAAAACAGCCATTGTGACTGGTGCCAACAGCGGTTTTGGAAAGCTCATCACACTGCGTCTTGCTCAGCAAGGGTACACTGTGATTGCTGGCGTAAGACAGGAGACCAATGCGAAAAAGCTTGCCGAAGAAGTAAAGAACGCCACTTTATCCGAATCGATACATATTGAAGCATTAGATGTGACAGATACACAGTCCATTCAAGCATTTCAGAAAAGGCTTAATGCCTATGCTCCCATTCACCTGCTTGTGAACAATGCGGGAACGGCCTATGCTGGTTTTGCTGAAGAGGTGCCTGTTGATCAGTACCGAGAGCAATTTGAAGTGAATGTCTTTGGTGTGATGGAAATGACACAAGCAGTCCTTCCGTTGATGACGAGCGGTGCAAAAATATTGAATATGAGCAGTATCAGCGGACTCATGGGAATGCCCGCACTCTCTCCATATGTATCGTCAAAGTTTGCGCTAGAGGGCTATACAGAGAGTTTGCGAATTGAGCTGGCTGCGTTTGGCATTCAAGCCGCTTTGATTGAGCCGGGTTCTTTCCAAACGAACATTTGGAACACCTCCATGAATGAGCAAATGACACCACCCGCAGCAGGTTCTAAATACACAGCTATTTATCAAAACATGATGTCCTATATAGAGGCGCAAAAAAACAACTATGGAGATCCCGGCGAAGTTGCAGAGCTTGTGGTTTCGCTTGCAGAGAAGAAGCGGCTAAAGAAGCTAAGGTATCTTGTCGGGAAAGGTGTTCGGCTTTCATTCATAGCAAAGCAGCTCCTGCCTTGGAATGTATGGGAAAACATTATTTTACGGACACTATCCTCAAAAAAATAGGCACAAAAAAACAGGTGGATCGATTATCCACCTGTCAGCGTGTAGACAAACCCTCGCATTCGTTGTCAGTCCTGCGCGCTGGTGCTCACGAATGTCAAATTCGCTCCGCGTCAGTACTCGTCCTTCCTAGACTGCAAAGGCTTTCTATCACGCTGAAAAAAAGAAGACAAAGGGCTAAAATCAAGTTCATTTTAGCCCTTTGTCAACAATCTAACAGGTGGATCGATTATCCACCTGTTTTCTTTTATTCGTTATCAGACTGCCCAAGGGTAATATCAAGATTTTTGTTCTTTCCATCACGAATGACAGTCATTGTCGTTTTATCGCCAATTTTTGTTTCTTTATAAAGGATTTCTTTCAGCTGTGAGCTGTTCGCTACATCTTTTCCTTTGAACTTGATGATGACATCTCCAGACTTCAAGCCTGCTTTTTGTGCAGGAGATCCTTTTGAAACATCTTTTACATAAATGCCTTTACCGATTTGTTTATCAAATAGGCCAAGTGTATTTTCCTGATACGTTTCAGGCACTTGCTCAAGGTCAATCATTTGTACGCCAAGGTAAGGACGTTCGACTTTTCCATTTTTCAACAGCTGATCTACGATCGGTTTTACATCATTACTTGGGATCGCAAATCCGAGTGATTCTACTCCGCTTTCGCTAATTTTCAAACTGTTGATGCCGATGACTTGACCGTCTGTATTGATCAGCGGACCGCCACTGTTTCCAGGGTTAATGGCTGCATCTGTTTGAAGCACATTCATCTCAACAGTTCCAGATGATGTATTGGCTTCAACGGTACGATCGAGACCACTAATAATCCCTTCTGTTACTGTACCAGAGAACTGCGCACCGAGCGGGTTCCCGATTGCGATGACTTTGTCTCCAGCCCGAAGCTTAGAAGAATCTCCAAAGCTTGCAACTTTATCAATGCCGTCAGCATTTATTTCCACGACAGCTAAATCTGTCATTACGTCACTGCCGACAAGCTTCGCATCTTTTGTTTTTCCATCGTATAGTGTGACCTTTAATTTATTGGCACCCTCGACTACATGGTTATTTGTGATAATGTATGCTTTTTTGCCATCTTTTTTGAAGATGACACCAGAACCCGTTCCAGCTTCTGCTTCAGTTGAATCACCGCTAAGACCGAACGAGTTTTGTGTAGATTGATAGTTTGAAACCCCTACAATCGTCGGCTCTAAATCTTCTACCATATCAGCAACATTCGTCGCATTGGTGATTTGTTTTGTTGAGAAATTTTCAGATGAAGTCGGTTCGCTTGATGCTGTTTGGGTTTGAGTGTTTGCCGCTGTATCTTGTGACTGCGGTAAAATCGGTGTAATGCCAAGCACAAGACCGCCTCCAATAATCCCTCCAAGAATAGGACTCAGCCATGCAGCCTTCCGTTTTTTCTCCTTTTTAGACGAACGGTCATCAATCACTTGAGGAGATTCGTTTGTCACCCTCTCCTGAGAGGCAGATGCTTCGTTTTCATGATGGTGAAAAACGAGTTCTTTCTCTTTTTCTGGTTCTTCTATTTGTTTCTCATTCTCTTGATGTGTGTGTTCTTGATCATTCATCTTTTTCTCTTCATCTTCTCTTCGGAAATCCATCGCTTGCACTCCTTTGCATCATTTTCATGAAATGCTTCATTCATATGTCTAGACAGGACTCATGTCCTCTTAATGGCAATATCATTGAAAAATTCTTTATGACAATATGTCAAATTATATAATACTTATTCATAGAAAAAAAGCAAGGTGTGCACATTGGTGAAAAGCACCTATTCATTAGCCTTTTGTCTATGCCCTTTTTTCCCTTGAGCTTATCATAAACAAACATTATGGGATAATGATGAGAAGAATATGTGAAATTGTGAAAAAAGCGTGTGATTGTTGACATGCCGCCTTTGTATCCCGTTATAATGACGTTGAGAGGATGTGGAAGACTTTGTCGTACACCATTTATTTAGTTGAAGATGAGCAGAATTTAAATGAACTGTTAACCAAATATTTAGAGAGTGAAAATTGGAATGTGTCCTCTTTTTTAACCGGAGAAGCGGCACGCGAAGCAATGAACAAGCCCCCGCATCTATGGATTTTAGATATTATGCTGCCTGATACAGACGGCTACACACTCATTAAAGAAATCAAAGCAGCCTCGCCTGACGTACCGGTCATTTTTATTTCGGCACGTGATGCAGATATTGATCGTGTGCTTGGCTTAGAACTCGGGAGCAGTGATTATATTGCGAAACCCTTTCTTCCGCGCGAGCTGATCATCCGCGTGCAAAAGCTGCTGGAGCTTGTATATAAAAACAGTGACACACCGCAGCAAAGCGTCACACCCGTTTCTTCCTATATCATTCATGAGGACGTAAGAGAGGTGTATGAAGGAGATCAGCTGATTAACTTAACGTCTAAGGAATTTGATTTGCTGCTCTTATTTACCCATCATCAAGGACATGCCTTTTCCCGGGAAGATATCCTCGTCAAGATCTGGGGGCACGATTACTTCGGGACAGATCGTGTGGTCGATGATCTTGTCAGACGGCTGCGCAAAAAAATGCCTGACTTAAAAGTCGAGACCATTTATGGATTTGGCTATAGGATGCTAAAAGGATGAAGAACAAACCACTCGCTTTTCAAATTTGGGTTGTCATCTCTGGCATTTTACTCACCATCTCGATTGTCCTGATCATTTTATTTTCAAATACATTACGCAGCTTCTTTACGAATGAAATTTATAAAAACATCGAAAACGAGCAGCAAGTGTTAACAGAATACCCTCTGAATCGAGACGGCTCACCAAAGTCGACACCAGAAAACCGCTCGGTTCAGCACATTCTGATTCCGTCAGATGAATTAAATCAAATGGCTCAGTTTTTCCCGCATGCCTTTATTGAAAAAGTGCAGTCCTTTGTTAAAAAACAAAAAAGCGCAACAAAACGCTATTCTGAAGAAGTGAATGGCCAGCATATCTTTTTTGTGATCAAAAAAGTCTCAACAGGCAATACACAATATATTCTCTTGTCATATGCACCCGATTCTTATCGAGATGACTTGTCCTTTACACTGTTTAAACAGCTGATTTTCATCTTAGGAACGGTTATTTTACTAAGCTGGATTCCATCGATTTGGCTCGCCCGCTACTTATCACGTCCAATCGTCGCGTTTGAAAAGCACGTCAAGCGCATTGCACAAGAAGACTGGGACGATCCTGTGATTGTTGATCGGCAAGATGAAATTGGCAAACTGGGGCATACGATTGAAGAAATGAGACAAAAGCTCATTCAAAAGGATGAAACAGAACGAACGCTTTTGCAAAATATATCACACGACTTAAAAACACCTGTGATGGTCATCCGCGGTTATACGCAGTCTATTAAAGATGGAATTTTCCCTAAAGGAGATCTTGAACAAACGGTGGAAGTGATTGAAGGCGAAGCGGAAAAGCTTGAGAAGAAAATCAAAGATTTGCTGTATTTAACAAAGCTTGATTATTTATCAAAACAACATCCGGCGCATTCTCCCTTCCTTGTGAGTAATACAATGCTGGAAGTGGTTGACCGTTTACGCTGGTCGAAAAATGAATTGCAGTGGAACGTGGACTTAGATGATGAGGCTGCACTTGAAGGCGATCCAGAACAATGGAGCAAATTATTTGAAAATGTATTAGAAAATCAACTTCGCTACGCAAAAAATAAAATTGATATTCATATGAAGCAGGAAGAGGATCAAATTCGCATCATCATTCGTAATGATGGCCCTCCAATTGAAGAACACATGCTATCCAGCCTATACGAACCTTTTAGTAAGGGAAAAAAGGGCGAATTCGGCATTGGATTAAGCATTGTCAAACGAATTCTTTCAATGCATCAAGCGTCCATATCAATTGAAAATGATGAACTAGGTGTACGCTATACGATCACTGTTCCAAAGAAGAGGCTGTAGGTTTTACACCGCAGTCTTTTTTAGATGAATGAATACCCATTGAAATCACGGTATGTGGCTTTGATTTTCTTGCCAGCTTGATACATCCATTTCTTTTCAATGGTTGTCTCTTTCGGCATTTTGACTTTTTCTACTTGAATTCCTTTTGTTTTCAAGCGTCTAATCATATCATCAATTTCTCTCATGGAATATCATCCTTTCACATTTTTTGACCGGTTGGTCACCTTACTTTATAATATAAAGAATTACACTGTAAAAAACAAGTTACAATCTGATTAATTTTTGAAAAGTTTTGTCGTTTATGACCGATAAGTCACATCTCTTTGCGCACGTTTCCTAAGACATTTGTCTCTCGGTAAGAAAGGATGACATTCATATTGAAAAAGAAAGAAAAAATGATTATTGAGGCTGGTATGAAGTTATTTGCCAGCAAAGGCTATAATACAACGTCTGTTCAGGAAATTGCAGATGAATGCCACATGTCAAAGGGTGCGTTTTACCTTTATTTCAAATCGAAAGAAGCACTGCTTATTTCGATCTTGCATTACTATTACGATAAGGTATTTACCCGGATTCACGAGGTTCAAACAGAGGGCGGCACACCAAAAGAGGCCTACCGGAAACAGCTCACTGTCTATTACGATAATATTTTACAGCAAAAAGATTTTATTAAAATGCAGCTAAGCGACAGGGCGCTCCCATTGAACGAAGAAACGCAGCAGCTCGCAAAGCAAATTCGACTTGCGACGATTCAGTTGCACATTGATAACATTAAGCAAGTGTATGGAGATGCAGCCATTCCTTATATGGCTGATCTATGTTTAACGATTGAGGGCATGAGTCACGTTTACTTTGAGCTTGCCATTTTATATGATTTTCAGCTCGAAGCAGAGGAGCTTGCCGCAACAATGATTCACCGTATCGATGATCTAATGGGCGGTATGATGAAGCGAAATGACCATCCGCTCATTTCTGTGGACCAAGCAAGCGACTGGTTCGGCCCGATTTATGAACGATCATTTGACCCGCTCACAGAATCTCTATTAAAAGAATTAAGAGAGCTGGCAGAAGCACATTATGAAGTGAAAGACGAGCCAGATTTATTTGAAGCGCTTGGCATTTTAGAAAACGAGTTAAACAAACAAAAACCAAGACAAGTCATCGTCAAAGGCATGCTTTACCAATTGAAATTATACACACCACTTCAGCCGGTCTCAGGCTCCTTATTACGCATTCTAAAAGAAGATCATTTATAAAACCCAGGGCTTGGTTGCCCTGGGTTTATGATTGTGACAAACAATCAAACTTCTTTTCTGTGATTTCAGGGAGTTTCCATTAAAAAACCAGAGGCACAGAGGCCTCTGGTGTCTTATTTTGCTTTCGGTGTCACCATTTCTTCTGGTTTCACAAACTCTTCAAACTGCTCTTCTGTTAATAGTTCTAATTGAAGGGCAGCTTCTTTTAGTGTTAATCCTTCTTTGTGCGCAAGCTTCGCAATTTTTGCTGCATTTTCATATCCGATGTGCGGGTTGAGTGCCGTCACAAGCATCAATGAATTGTTTAGGTTTTTCTCGATCGTTTCTAGGTTTGGTTCAATTCCAACGGCACACTTGTCATGGAATGAGTTCATACCGTCAGCAAGCAATTCAACTGACTGCAGGAAGTTATAGATGATGACCGGCTTAAATACGTTCAGCTCGAAGTTTCCTTGGCTTGCGGCAAAACCGATTGTTGCATCATTCCCCATGATTTGTGCGGCAATCATTGTTAAAGCTTCACTTTGAGTTGGGTTGACCTTTCCTGGCATAATGGAGCTGCCTGGCTCATTTTCAGGAATGATCAATTCACCAATTCCGCAGCGAGGACCACTTGCAAGCCATCTCACATCATTGGCAATTTTCATTAAGTCAGCTGCAAGTGCTTTAAGCGCACCGTGTGCATATGTGATTTCATCATGGCTTGTCAGCGCATGGAATTTGTTTGGTGAAGAATTGAACGTTTGACCAGTTAACTGGCTGATTTCTTCTGCCACGTATTTACCAAACTCAGGATGTGCGTTAATTCCCGTACCAACAGCTGTTCCGCCAATGGCAAGTTCTCTCATTTTTTCAGTAGATTCTAAAATCATTTCTTTTGAACGATCAAGCATGTACACCCAGCCGCTAATCTCTTGGCCCACTGTAAGAGGTGTTGCATCTTGCAAATGCGTACGGCCAATTTTCACGATCTCTTGGTATGCTTTTGCTTTCTCATCAAGCGTCGCTCTTAACTGGTCAATCGCAGGCAATAGCTTTTTGTACACAGCTAAAACAGCTGCCACGTGCATAGCCGTTGGGAATGTATCATTTGAGCTTTGGCTGCGGTTGACATCGTCATTCGGGTGAATGCTGAATTCACTATTTTTATCTTTCAAGTAAGCAGTTGCTCTATTTGCAACGACTTCGTTCATGTTCATGTTACTTTGTGTTCCACTTCCTGTTTGCCATACAACAAGCGGGAAATGCTCGTCATATTTTCCACTGATAATGTCATCACATACAGCAGCAATCGCTTCTGCTTTTTCACTTTCTAAGTTGCCTAGACGTTCGTTCGCAATCGCTGTGCTACGTTTCAAAATTGCAAACGCATTCACAACTTCCTTTGGCATTTTCTCAGAACCGATTTTGAAATTTTCTTTGCTTCGTTGTGTTTGTGCACCCCAGAACTTGTCCTGTGGCACCTTGATTTCGCCCATTGTATCTTTTTCGATTCTAAATTCTGTCATTATGTATCCCTCCATAGCTTCATCACTCAACTCTATTCTATACAAAAAACGAAAATCCTTTAAGCGTTTTCAATTAAAATTTTATCTTTATTTTAATTTTAGTTCAATATAAACACGAACATCTTTGGAATATTTGTATTTTGGATTTGTTTTTCCGTAATCTTTTGACGTATAAGTCACCTCATAATGCTTGTCAAACGACTGTAGAATAAGGTCGATCTCCTCTTTTGTTCCTGCTAAACGAATTTGCGCCATCTTCTTTCCTCCAACACCGTGATTCTTTCATATACCACAAAATAATGTAACACAGAATATTGTTTTTTCAAGCAGGTAATGCTAAGAAAAAGAAATTGAGGTGGGTGATCCATTTGAATCAAACTCCATTGAAAGAGCACTTATACGATAATCTCTCTGTCATTCTCCCTCAGTTAAAGGACATGGATGATTTGATCCATGAGAAAAAAACATTGCCTCATGGACAGGTTGTCTACTATTTATACATTAAAGAAATGAACGAAGCGATGCAGATTCAAACCTTCTTAAAGCTGCTATTGCAAGATCATGCCTCTCTAACAAAAGAGAAGCTAGAATCCAATTTATCGATGATGACTACCCGTACGGTAAAAACCTCTGAAGAACTAGTAGATGCTATTTTTCAAGGACATTGTGTCGTACTGATTAATGGATTTCAGCACGCTTATATTTTAGAAACGCACGGAACGAAGAAACGCAGTTTAGGAGATGCTACGTCTGAAACCGTCGCAAGGGGGCCAAAAATTGGCTTCATTGAAGATATCAACACGAACTTAGCTCTCGTCAGACAGCGTTTGAAAAACCCTGATCTCAAAACAGTAGACATGAAGATCGGCGAAAAGAAATACACCCAAGTATCGATCATGTACATTGACGGGATCGTTGAGCCCTCTGTTTTAAAAGAGGTAAAAAAGCGTCTCAAACAAGTCACCATTGATGATATTCAAGACTCAGGCGTTCTTGAGGAGCTCATTGAAGACAATGTGTATTCTCCTTTTCCGCAAATTCAAAACACAGAACGGCCTGATAAAGTCGCATCTGCTTTAAACAATGGGCGCGTCGCCATCTTTGTCGATCATTCGCCTTTTATCTTAATTGTGCCTGCTTCCCTCGCGACGATTATGCAGTCACCTGATGATTATTATGAAAGATGGATCGCCGCTTCTCTTATTCGTTTGCTACGTTTTACGTCCATCTTTCTCACATTGTTTTTATCAGCCATTTATATTGCCCTTGTGTCCTTCCATCAAGGTCTTTTGCCCACAACTTTAGCTATTTCCATCTCAAGCACACGAGAGAATGTCCCATTTCCTCCTATTGTGGAAGCACTCATCATGGAAATGACCATTGAGCTGCTGCGAGAGGCTGGGTTAAGGCTGCCTAATCCACTTGGACAAACAATCGGACTTGTGGGCGGAGTTGTCATTGGACAGGCAGCCGTACAAGCACATATTGTCAGCTCCATTATGGTCATTATTGTCAGCGTCATTGCACTTGCATCCTTTACCTTTCCTCAATATGGGATGGGGATGTCATTTCGTGTCCTTCGCTTTGTGTCCATGTTTACTGCAGCTACATTCGGTTTATATGGACTTGTCCTGTTTATGCTCGTCTTACTCACTCATTTGACAAGACAAAAAAGCTTTGGCACCCCATATTTTTCACCAGATTTTGTGTTCAGTTATAAAAATGAGGACAATTCCATCATCAGATTGCCTTTGAAAAATCAAAAGAAAGGGGAACGACATGGTCAATCATAAAGAGTCGATCACAAGCTATCAGGCAAGTGCCATTATCGCCAATACCACGCTAGGCGCAAGTATGATGATTCTGCCAAGATCAATGGCTCAAGCTGCGCCTACACCTGACGGCTGGATTGCACTCTTACTCATGAGTGTGATATACATTGTGTTCATTTTTGTCAATGTGCTCATGATGAAAAAGGTCTCCTTTTCTTCCTACTATGACTATACAAAAGAAGGACTTGGGAAATGGATTGGCTCACTTGCCAACCTGTTGATTATTATTTACTTTCTCGGCGTTGCCAGCTATGAAGTGCGAGCCATGTCTGAGATGGTGAAATTCTTTCTACTTCAAAACACACCTGTAGCCGTGACGATGATCAGCTTTATTTTGGTTGGTTTTTACCTTGTGATTGGGGGGATTGGTGATTTTGCCCGGCTGTGCCCTTTTTTTCTGATTGTCACACTCATCATCTTATTTGTAGCCTACGGACTTAGTGTACAAGAGTTTAAGCTCGATAACCTCCGTCCAGTTTTAGGAGAGGGCTTCTCCCCTGTCTTCAATTCCTTTAATGCTTCGGCCATTTCGTTTGTCGGCATTGAAATGATGCTCTTTATGCCTGCCTATATGAAGACGCAAAAACACACCTTTGCGTATGGCACCATTGGCTTTTTGATTCCTGCGATCATCTATATTTCCACCTATATTCTTGTGGTTGGTGCGCTTACAGTGAAAGAAACGGCGACTCTGACTTGGCCGACCATTGCATTATTTCAATCATTTGATATTCAGGGCATTTTTATTGAACGGATTGAATCCTTTTTGCTGATCGTGTGGCTTGTCCAGCTTTATACGAGCTTTGTAGGATATACCTTTTTTGCTACGATAGGGGTCATCAAATTGACTAAAGTCCCTAAGAAAATCGCACTTGCCTTGATGGGCATTGTGATCTTCTTTGCCGCACTTTTCCCAAAAGATGTGGATACAGTCCGAGATTATTTAACCTACGTAAACAACTTGTTTTTTCTCCTATTTGGTATACTCCCGTTTCTCTTATTTATCATCGTGTTTTTCAAAAGGAGGCGGAAAACAGCATGAAAAAGAAAGCAGCTCTTGCGCTCTTCACGCTGATTCTATTATGCGGATGCTGGGATAGTACCAATATTGAGGAGCTCAACATGGCAATTGGATTTGCTGTAGATAAAGGAGATGGCGGACATAAATTGAAGCTGTCTATGCAGGTGCTCGTTCCTCAAAAAATTGAGCAAGAATCGAGCGTGAAAGATCCGACGAAGATTATTGAAACAAGCGGTGATTCTATACATCAAATTTTTCGTACGACGGCCCTAAAAACACACCGCATTTTTGCTCAGCAGCTGAGGGTTTATTTGTTTTCTCAAGACCTTATCAATGAAAATAATTTCGATTTGGTCATCAATCAATTCATTCGGGACAATGAAACACGAAGAGGAAGCCTTGTTTTTATGACTTCTGAGAAGCCTGGGGATATGCTGAAAATCAATGACGACGGGCAGCCTGCCTCTTCTACCTTATACGATATTTCTTCGAATACAAAAACGACCATTCGTATGTTCAAGCCCGTTTCCTTAGGAGATATTTCTTCTGCCATGCAAAACAACGTATCTTTTGCCATTCCTAAAGTCAGTGTCAGTCAGGGAAAATTAATGCTGGATGGTGCCTCGATTATTCAGAACAAACGATTTCTCACCAACATCTCTCCTTTAGCGGTGCAGTCCTACAACCTGCTGACTGGAGACGCTAAAGGCGGAGTGATTGAATTCCAATATGAACATAGCATTTATTCTTTTGAGATCTTTAAAATCAAACACAACATCGACACCCATAAAACAGCCAGTGGCAAATATGAATTTGATGTGTCAGTTGAACTCGATGGAAGATTGTCTGAGGATTGGAATGAACGAGAAAACGCATTTAATGAAAAATACCTCCAAGAAATTGAGAAAGTTGTGGCACGTCGACTGAAGGAAAATGTGAATGATTTTATCGGGGAATTACAGCATGAGATCAAAGCAGATATTTGTGGATTTTATCAAAAAGCGAGTATTGCCTATCCGAAGGAATTCCGAAAAGAAGCAAAACATTGGGATGACATTTTCAGTGAATCGGATATTCGTTACAAGGCAAATGTGAAAATCCGTGACTTCGGGACTAAGGGCGCAACACAATCCTTATAGAGTATGTTAAAATGGTAAGAAAAAAAGGGTGTCAATCATGAAACGAGCTTTACTTTCGGCCGGCATTCTATTTTTGATTCTAGGAATACTTCTGTTAGTCGTGGTATTCATGCAATCAAAAGAAGATTTCTTCATTGAAGCCGACAGCTTTTCAAGCACATTTTTGATCGTGATTTATTATGGACAAACCCCTGCGCTCCTTCTGATTGGAGGCGGTTTATTTGTTGGACTTTCACAGATCATTGATTTGCAAGAGAAAAAAGCGGCAGTGGCAAAGGAAAGCGTCAAACTGCTTTCCGAGATGAAGAAAACCCTAGAAGACAAATCGGCCGAGGAGCAGGAGGCTTTTCCAGTTCCTGAGCTCCATCAACTATCCGAACGTCCAATCACAGGACAGAAGGACTAATTTTGCGCATGTTCCAGCAGCTTTCATTTGAAAGCTGTTTTTTTATTGAATCAGCTTATGGCGATGTGCATACACGGCTGCTTGTGTGCGGTCTTCTACATCAAGCTTGGAAAGAATGTTGGTAATATGCGTCTTGACTGTTTTGATGGTAATAAACAATTCCTCAGCAATGACCTTATTCGATTTTCCATCGGCAATCAGCTTTAATATTTCCATTTCTCTTGCGGTTAACGAATCGTGCAGAATGGACCCATTTGATGAATGGCGGAGTTTGTTCATAACCTTTCCAGCTACTTTTGATTCAAGTCTTGGTTCGCCGATACTCGCAGATCTGATGGCATCAGCAATTTCTCCTGCTTTCGATGTTTTTAAAAGATAGCTTAATGCACCAGCCTCAATAACTGGATACACTTTATCATCATCAATAAAGCTCGTCAGTACAATAATCCGAGCATCCTCTATTTCTTGACAAATTCTTTTCGTTGCTTCGATGCCATCCATGCCTTCCATAACAAGGTCCATTAAAATCACGTCTGGCTTTAATTCAACCGCTAGTTCTACACCTTTTTGTCCATCTGACGCTTCACCGATGACTTCAATATCCGCCTGTGCCTCTAAAAAAGCAGCAAGACCCATTCTCACCATTTCGTGATCGTCAATTAAAAGCACTCGAATCATCGAACGTTCTCTCCTTTTCCTTCATCAAAAATGGGAACCTTCACATCAATTTGTGTGCCTTTTCCCTCAAATGACATAATCTCTGCGACACCGCCTACTTCACTTGTTCTTTCTCGTATCGATTCAAGTCCGTAGGAAGCAGTCTTCACATGATCTGTTTGAAAACCAATCCCGTTGTCGATAATTTTCAACTGAACTTGACGGTTCCGAATAAGCAGACGTACTGTCACCTTTGTCGCCTTTGCATGCCTAAACACATTGGAAAGGGCTTCTTGCACAATTCGGAACAGATGGTCCTCCACCCCTTTAGACAGCGGAGCATCATCTTCTATTTCCCAATCAATATCAATTGGCTGCTTTGCCTGAAATTCATTGAGTAGCTCAATCAAGCCTTTTTTCAAGTCTTTTCCTTCAAGGGTGATCGGTCTTAAATGCAGAAGGAGTGCACGCATCTCATTTTGTGCATCGCCAGCCATTCGTTCCACAAGACGCATTTGCTTTAAAATCTTTTCATCCTTTTCCTTCATCCCCTCAAGAATCGCAGACGTCATCATCGAAATGGCGAATAGCTGCTGGCTGACTGCATCATGCAGCTCACGCGCTAGACGCTGACGCTCTTCTGAGACAACCGATTTTTTCATTTGAACCTGCCATTCAGCTCGCTCATTTGAAAGCTTTTGTAAGGAGGCTACTTGCCCTTCCACTCGTTTCGCCATTTCATTTAATTGATCTGCCGCCAAACCAATTTCATCATCACCTAGAGAAGGCAGTCTATAGGCAAAATTCCCATTTTCAAACTTCAAAATCGACTCTACAAGCTGATCCAGCCGCTTCTTATGCTGATAGCCAAACACATGCCCCGCTGATACACCAATGGCGAGACTAATAATGAGTAAAATACAAAAAAACGGGATGCCGAACCACCGCGTAGACAGCAAAATCATAGGATCAAGCTGGTAATAAAAAAACATCGGGAGTGTCGTCATGATGACAACACCAAGCGAGATACCGACTGCAAGACGAACAGATTGCCACTGGATGCCTAAATGCAGTTTCCTCATAAGTACCTCACATCCACATCCCCAATCAGGAGAGAAATGGAGATTTTCACTTTTCGCTTGCTCTCATCATAATCATTTGTCATGACATACACTTTACTGCCGAACCCGCTTCTTTTTTCATCAATGATTTTCATATCACCAATTGCAGCCGAAGCACTCACACATACTTCAATATCCTGAGGTACATAAATATCGACATCTCCGATGAGCCCACTAATGACAATCGTGCTCTCTTCCTCAGCAATAATCGCCTTTGATAAGTCGATTTTGACATCGCCAATAAAACCTGAAATGGTCAAATCGCTTAATTGAAATGGTTTTTTCATCAGCCTGACTTCACCGATGAAGAAATCATGTTCTTTGCGCGGCTTTGTCTGGCTTTTTGTTTTCTTCTGATCGCCCTCTTTTTCAAGATTGACTTTCAGTGAAGGCTTCCCATCGTCTGATGATTCCTTTTTATCGACATCAAAAACAGGTTTGTTTTTCAATAAACGATAGCCCGCATAGATCAAAAAGGCAGCAAATAAATACCCAGTCAAACTAAACGTGATATTTAGTAGAAACTTCAAGAAGAGAAAGCCTGCAAAAATATAGGAAACCGAACCGAGCCAACGTTTAGATCGAGAGTGCAGCCAATAACCAGCTAGAGCAAAAAACACTGGCCAAAATAAGTCTGCCCCAATCCCAATAATTTTGAGAAAAAGATTTATACCGAAAATCACCACAATGATGCCTAAAATTTGATTTCTAGAAAAACGCAGTTGACTCGCCTCCTTCCTTTTTACGTTTGTTTACCGCAATTTTAAGCTTCCGCTTGTCATCTCAATATCGACTAAGTGTGTCCCTTTCCCATGCGTGCCTGTAAAACCTCGGCCTTCACTGTCCGCTTGGTCAAAATCATACGAATGATCAATACGTCCACTCGTTTTTTTCAC
The DNA here is from genome assembly GCF_038593395.1 of Bacillus sp. FSL R5-0397. Lineage (NCBI taxonomy): Bacteria > Bacillati > Bacillota > Bacilli > Caryophanales > Bacillaceae > Bacillus > Bacillus sp. FSL R5-0397. The sequence continues at coordinate 2,939,794 of NZ_CP151992.1, forward strand.
TTGGACTTTGAAATCTCCCTCATCTGGCAAGTTAAATTTCGCACTGCCTGATGTCATGTGAAAGTCGACTGGTGAATCAATTGTATCAAAGCTTGCTGTCAGCCTGCCGCTTGTCATGCCTAATTGCAGCTTTCCTTTTACATCTTGAATATCAGCACGACCAGAAGTGGCACCAATATCACTTTCCTTCGCATCAATATGAGACACTGAAAGTCTGCCAGAAGTCGCTTTGATTTCCACACGATTTGCTGAGAAGTTCTCAGCTGTGAGGTTTCCGCTCGTTGATTTGAGCGTCACATCTTGAAGAGACAGCTTTCCTTCGCCATTTACTCCGCTCACGCCGATTCCACCTGTTATTTTCACATCTTTATGATAATCTGTTGGAATTTTGACTAAGAGTTCTCCTTTTTCAAATGCAGAGAAAAACAAAAATCCTTTATTTTCAGCACGGACTTTGAATGTTCCGCCTGTTTGTTCCGCATACATTTTCCCTTTTCCATTCACAACCATCACAGAAATATCCGAACGATCTTCCGGCTTCACCTTGATGCGAAATCCAGAAAGAGAGATATCTAATTGTTCAACCTCATCCTTTTTCGCTGAAGCTGTTGTGACCGCTTTATCACGAGAAAAGCTCAAATGAAAGAGATCTCCATTTTTGAAAAGCATCCCAATCATCAAAAAAACACCAACAAGTATACAAATTAGACCAATGAACCGTTTCATTTATATCATCCCTTTATCCTTTGACCTTTTTATTATAAGGAAAAGCGAAACAGAAAGAAATCAAATAACGGAAGAAAAATCCTGTTTTTCTTCCGTTTTGACACATTTCCATTAGTTTGCCGGCTGTTTCTCAAGCTGCTTTGATCGCTTAAGCTTTTGCCATTCCTTTTCAACCTCATCAGCGTAATCAAGATGAGCATATGCACCCTGATCGCCAAATTGTGCATAACTGCCCGCTTTTGTCTCCATTTCCTCTATACGGTTCTCCATGCGTAGAAATTCTTTATAAGCACTTTCACTATCAACCTTATTCATAGATTCATTCATATGCTGCTTTGCCTGTGCGGCATTGGCTCTTGCAATCAGCGCTTGCTTCTTGTCTTTAACATCACGCAGCTTTGTTTCTAGATGCTGCAACTGTTCTTTCAGCTCTTTCAGCTGTTTAACAGATTGCTGATAGGCTTCTTGATATTCGTTGTGCTTTTCTTCAAAATACTTCATTTCAGTCAGTGCTTTCCGTGCAAGTTCTTCTTCTCCTGCATGAAACGCCAGCTCCGCCTGTTTCTTTCGCTTATCAGCAAATTCTTCTGTTTCTTCTGCTTTTCTCAAGAAACCTTGCTGAATGGTTTGCTGTTTAATGATCGCATGCTTTGCTTTGGCAATATCGTCCTCCATATCACGAACATATTGATTCAGCATGACACGCGGATTCTCCAATTTATCTAAGCCTTCATTGACTGTTGCAACAAACATATCACGTACTCTTCTTAATACCATTTCATATTCCTCCCTTTATTTTTTCTTTAAAAAGTCTTCCCATTCTTGATCAAATGACGTGTGCATAGTTTCTTCCATGTTCGGTGCCGTGTTTGGCTCCATATATGTTGTTCTGCCGGATGATTCCTTTGCAGATTCACCATTGATCATCTTCCAGCCAAAGTAGAGAAGTACTCCAGCAAATGCGATTCCGAGTAAAAATGGCAGCGACTGTGCGACGAGCAATACACCGATAATAGAGAGTATGACCCCTGTTGTTTTACTGCCTTTATCATATTTTTTGACACCTACATAAATGAGCCACGCCCCAATCAAAGTCGGGATCAGCCCGCCCAATGAACCACCAAAGAAGATGGATAAACCGATAAACATCAGGATTGAACCGATGATGGTTTTACTTGTGATTTTCATCTTCATGCCTCCTTTCTTGCTCCTTGCTTTAACTATAGTCAAAAAAGGAAGCCGACAAAACGTGTCGTAGATTGATCTTTGATTGCGACCAGAGTCGTAACATGGCTCAGACTGAACGGTTGAATCCATAGAAAAAGCACTCTTCGACTAGAAGAGTGCTCAGATTATTGACAAAGGGCTAAAATGAACTTGATTTTAGCCTTCGTCTTCTTTTCAGCGTGTAGGTAAACCCTCTTCGACTAGAAGAGTGCTTTTCCTCATTTAGAACGAAACACATCTGCACTTCGTTCATATTCAACATCCGCTTCACCAAGCCGATGATTCACAATACGGGCGGCAGCAAATAAATAGTCGGATAGACGGTTCACATATGTGAGCGTAACTGCTGGAATTTCCTCCTGCTTTGCGAGTGTCACAATATGCCGCTCGGCTCTCCTGACGACTGTTCGCGCTACATGTAAGAGGGCAGCACCTTCCTGGCCGCCAGGTAAAATAAATTTAGTCAGCGGTGCGGCTTCTTCTACATACACGTCCATTCGCTCTTCAAGGACTGTGACAGAATCTTCTTTTAACTTGCCTTCTTTCGGTGGTTTCACCGCTGCTAAATCACCGCCGCAGTCAAACAGTTCATGCTGAATGACCATCAGCTCAGATAGAATATCTTGAAACAATTCGCCATGCTGCCTTAAGTTTGCATGGGCTAGTCCAATCAAACTATTCGCCTCATCTAATGTACCGTACGCTTCTACCCTTGCGTCATCTTTATCAGCCCGCCCGCCAATCAAGCCTGTTTGACCTTGATCTCCTGTTTTTGTATAAAGTTTCATTGAGGTTCCCCCTTATCCATTGCTTGTTCCTTTTAGTATACCCTGAAGTGGAAAAGATGTATTTGTTTTATTATGAAACACTTTTATTCAAAACCTCTTCATTTCCACTTTATATGTTGAATGATGAAACATCACATTTTATAATAAATGAAAGCGCTTTTTAATTATGACAGATGGGTGGGATGATAGATGATTTTACAAAACAAAGTAGCAATCATTACAGGTGCAAGCAGAGGGATTGGCCGCGCCATTGCGGAGGCATTTGTCTCTGAAGGAGCTAAAGTGGTGCTGAACGGAACGAATGAAGTGCTATTGCAAGACGTTTGCTCCTCTCTGAATAAAGAAGAGACACGCGCTGTTTCTGTCGCTGGTGATGCTAGTTTACCAGCGACAGCTGCCTCCCTCGTTGAGAAGGCAAAAAACCATTTCGGACAGATTGATATATTGGTCAACAATGCTGGGATCAATTTGCGGAAATCAACAGTCGATACATCTGTTGATGAATGGAAAAGACTAATTGATATTAATTTGACGGGTACGTTTCTCATGTGTCAAGCAGTCATTCCTGACATGATCAAACAGCAAGGCGGGAAGATTGTCAACATGAGTTCAACTACTGGCAAAACCCCTCATCACAATGCATCACCCGCTTACGGCGTTTCAAAGGCAGGTATCAATTACTTAACGATGCATCTTGCCAAAGAATTAGCAGCACATCACATTCATGTAAATGCTGTCTGTCCTGGGCCAATTGAGACAGACATGAGCAAACAGTGGAGTGATGAATACCGTAGATCTGTTTTAGAAAGAATTCCTCTGAAAACAATTGGAACACCGCAGCAAGTCGCAAACGCCGTTACCTTTTTAGCCTCTGATCAGTCAGATTTCATCACAGGGGAAACCATCAATATGAATGGCGGAACGTATATGAACTAAAGAAAGAGCCCCATTGGAAGGCTCTCAGATTGTTGACAAAGGGTTAAAATGAACTTTATTTTAACCCTTTGTCTTCTTTTCAGCGTGATAGAAAACCTTTGCAGTCTAGGAAGGACGAGCATCGGCGCGGAGCGAATTTGACATTCGTGAGCACCGAAGCGCAGGACTGACACCGAATGCGAGGGTTTGTCTACACGCTGAGAGCCTCCATTTGAAGGCTCTTTCTCTTTTACTATCGGTTCTCTCTCGTACCAGAAAGCATGATTGCCTGCCGAATGGCTTCTTCCATACTCGCAGAATCAGCCTTTCCTGTTCCTGCAATATCAAATGCCGTCCCATGATCGACACTTGTACGGATTATAGGCAATCCAACTGTAATGTTCACGCCTGATTCTAAGCCAAGCACCTTGATTGGTCCATGCCCTTGATCATGATACATCGCCACAACGATATCAAAGTCGCCTCTTGTCGCCCTAAAGAACAGTGTATCAGCTGGTAGCGGGCCAAATACTTGAACCCCTTCATCCTGCGCTCGTTCTACCGCTGGAATGATCTTCTCCTCTTCTTCTCCATTTCCAAACAGACCATTCTCCCCGGCATGCGGATTAATCCCGCACACAGCAATTCTAGGTGCAGGGATACCAGATCGAACGAGGGTATCATGAGCCAGTTTAATCGTTGTGTATACACGCTCAGGATTGATTTTTAAGATGGCATCCATTAATCCGATATGTGTCGTCACATGCACCACTTTTAAATTAGGAGCTGCCAGCATCATGGCATAATCGTCCGTACCTGTCAGGTCAGCTAAAATTTCTGTATGCCCTGGATACATATGACCAGCCTTATGAAGTGCTTCCTTGTTTAACGGCGCTGTACAAATGCCGTCAATTCTACGGTCATTCGCAAGTGTAATGGCTTTTTCAAGATATCGAAAAGCGGCATTCCCTGCTTCTTTTGAAATCTCTCCTACTGGAATATCGCTTGTTAATAGATGAAGATCAAGACAAGGAACGGCACCAGATTTTACTTGTTCCGCTTCCTCTGGTTCTTTAATACTGACAATCTCCACATCTGTATTCACAAAATCTTTCGCCCTATTTAATATATGGGTGTCTCCAATGACAAATAGAACGGCTTCTTCATGTAAACGACTTTGCTGGAAGGCTTTTAAAATAATTTCAGGACCAACCCCAGAAGCATCTCCCATCGTTACAGCAATGATTGGTTTTGCCATTCGTCTACCCCCTCTATGTTTTTCAACACTTCAACCGCATGGAGCACAGAATCTTTTTGACCATATGCCCCTGCTTTTGTGACCGCATATACACTCGTATCAACGAGCCGCCCAAGCGGGATGCCGGGTTCAATTTCTTTCAACAGCTGAATCCCGCCTGCTCCAAGCTCATGGCATATCGCACGCGCCGTATCTCCACCAGTTAAAAAAAGGCGTTTCATCCCTGTTAATTCAACAATGTCTTTTGTGATCTTACCAAGACAGACAGATAAGGTACTTCCTACTTCTTGTCTTGTCATGCCATTCGCTTCACCGTATGCCAACATCTGTTCAACCATTTCTGGCCTTGCGTCTGTATAAAGGAGAATATCTTCATCCTGACGCATGAGCAGCTGATCCATGACTGATTTCCTTTCCCATGCTTCACGGCCGTTTAATACATTCAACGGGTTCACTTTCACCTCGAGACAATCGTGTTTTTCTCTTAAAAAAGCAAACTGCTCATTTGTTTTTTGAGAAGCACTTCCTGAAACGATGAGAACAGATTCATGCTTTTTTGCATGAGAAAGATTGCAGTGTTTCGCGACATAGGATGATAATGCGCCAGCGAGTCCGGCTGACCCGACCCAAAGCACTCTTTGATTGATCTTCATAAACAAATCAACGATCTGTGTTAAATCATTGTTCGTTTCTGCATCACACACAAACCATTGATGACCATGTTTTAATAAAGATGAAATGTCATGACTCGTTTCGTTTAGCTCTGAATAGACCGCTTGCTGCGAAAGATGTTTTGGCTTGATGTTTGTCTGCTCGTCAATTAAGTCTGAAATACTGGATGTCAGGACAGGCGTTTTTGGGTCCTTCGCTGCTTCTGATAGATGAACAGGCACACCCTCCACATAATGAATCCCATAGGCCGTAGATCTATTCGCATCGGGGTAAGCGGGGGCAATGACTGCCGCATCAAACCGGCCAAGATCCATTAGTGCCTGAAGCTCTACTCCTATATTTCCTCTTAACGTTGAATCTATTTTTTTAAAGAAAAGGTGCGAATCCCCTTGTAGAAACGGCTGAATCACTTGACTGACCTCATTATACGCTCTTTCAGAAGACATACTTCGTGAGTCTGTATCGACAATCAGTACATCTTCCTCCTTGTACCGGCTCATATCCTCAAGTGACGGCTGGAACAGCACAGAGGCTTTTAAACCGGCCTTCACAAATTGAACACCTGTATCACTTGCGCCTGTTAAATCATCAGCCACAATGATCACCTTTTGCTCTAAGTTCGCTCCTTTTTTTAATAGATCGTTTGTCATTTAGACACCTCGGTCTCATTGCATATTATTCCTTTAGCTTTCTCCACAGCGTCGTGCGGTTAATATTTAGCCGCTTTGCTGCTTTTGATTGATTCATATTTTCTTCTTCCAGCACCGTCCGAATGATTCGTCTTTCAATCTCGTCAAGCGTGCCATGTAAATAGCTGGACAGCTGTTTTTCTTCATTCTCAGAAGCAAGTTGCTCAATTGCCGGCTTTGCTTTACTCAACGTGATATATCCACTTTTTGTTGTCAGCACCAGTTCTTCCATAATCCGCTTGAACTGCCGGACATTTTCTCTAAATCGCTCGTTTTGAAAGGCGGCAATCACTTCTGCTGACAGCCCAACAACCTGCGTCCCATAAAGAGAATTTAATTCAGCTATAAATAACCGGCTCATATCCTCAATATCTTCTGCCCGTTCAGATAACGGCGGGACATGAATGACGAGCTCCTGCAAACACGTATATAGGTCTTCATGAAACGCCCCAGATTGCATCAATTTGAACAAATCAACTGTAGATGCAGCCATCCAGCGAATGTTCTGCTGATGATGAATAAGCTGCTCGGCCATGATGGACTGCATAGCCATTGGGACACGATCAATATCCTTCAGAAAGATCGTCCCTTTTTGATGCACCGGAATTATGTTTACATCATCTAATTCAGTCAAACGGCTGCAATGCACCGTCATAAAGCTCTCATTTTTCCTCTCGCTCATTTGGTGAATAGCAAAAGCAAGGCTTGATTTACCAGTTCCTTGTTCACCATAGAGACAAATCGATCGATCTGTTTGGCTGAACGCCTTTGCCCTTTTAATCACATCTTTCATATTTGAACTCTGCTCAGTAAAAAGAGCAAATGGATGTGCTGAATGAACAGGTGCAGCCAGCGTCCATATACGCTGCCCCTCCCTATTAATCACAGCAGAAGGCTTCTCAATCGTCAAAAGCAGCTCACCTTTAGATAATAAGCTTCCTTTGACATGCCACACTTGCTGCTGAAAGGAGATTTGAGAATATCCATTTTGTTTTCCTTCTCGAACCGCTTTTACTGCTGGTTCAAGCGCCGGGCACCAAGCCATCACATCAACATGAGACGTAAACGGTGCAAATAACCCTTTTTCTGTCCATTCTTTCATTTGTTGATTGATAAAATAAAGCTGATTGTGCTGATCAATGATCAGCATCCCTTTTGACTCCTGATCAATCATTTCACGAAAGAGGCGCTGCTCAGCTGTCGCCTCTTTATATAAACGGTACATTTGTTTTGCTTGATGAAACGCTTCTTTGACAGATTCACGTCCTGAGGTAATGAGCATGCTTTGCATCCCCAACTCCTTGGCCGCTTTATCTGTAATCACATCCCCCAGCACAACCTGTGTCCCTTGTTCCTGTAACTGCTGTAAAAGATCCCACACTTCTTCCTCTTGCTGTATCGTATAAATATCAATTTTGATCCCGTATAACTCTCCGATGGTGCGTACACCTTGTGTAATATTTTCAAATCCAACAACTGCTTTTTTCCCTTGGTAATCTTTAATCAGCGTGAGGGCACGAAGCAAGTCGTAGCCTGACACAGGGATATCCACCACTGGAATGTTGACGTGTTTTTGAATAAGCGCAGCTGTCCCCCCGCGGCTCATAATAATATCCATTCCTTGAGCCTCGGCCTGTTCTGCCAGTGCAACACCAGACCTAAGATCTCCGACTTCAAGCTGGAATGTGATGCTTTTTTCGTCTTTGGCAAGGTCGATTAATACATCGCCTAATCCTTTATACGGCGCAATACCTAATACTTTTATATTCATGAAAAGGACCCCCCATTTTTTTTCTCTTCATCGTGAGACATGCGTTGAGGGAGTCCAAATGTTAGCAAATTGAGACAACCCTCCAAACATCAATTATAAATGAAGAAAATGAGGGTTACAATTCACGGAAACACTGATCCCTTGCGGTTAAGACGTGTGATGAGTCCATTCTTCTTTCACACACACATACTTGATGGCCTGCCGGTAAAAAGTAAACGCAATGTGCAGACTACCATCTTTTCCTTCTGTGATGGATGGATAGGAATACTCTCGATTCAATTTGTCCTTTGAGTTGTTTGTCATGGCATATCCATCGCCAATTTCAAGGTTACGTCTGACGGGCCATGTCGCACCATCATCCGTCGAGATGGCAAGTGTCATTGGCGCACGCGGTGTTCCCCAAAAGGCTGGACGCGCCTCTGTATCAACAGCCGTTCGTGTATCGCCTTCATCCTCAATCTCATCATACAAGGACGCTCTTCTTTCTGTTTGATCATCCGCATTGATATGGTTATAAACGAGGGCAAGATGACCATTATGGAGCACCGTAAATTGAATGGATGAGTTATTGTTTGGCAGCTCTGTTGCTCTTGGCTCAGACCATGTCCGTCCATGATCTACTGAACGGCTCATATAAATCGAATCAGCAAACCGGCTTCTAAAGAGGGCAAGCAGGGAACCATCCGCACATTTTCCGATATTCATATGAACACAGCCAGTACTGTTTGGCACAGTGACCTCTTCCCAGGTCTTCCCTTGATCTGAGGAAATCTTCACAGCACTGACATCACGGTTTCCTGTCCATTTTACGCCAGGAATCGTTTTACAATAGAACACCGGAAGGAGCCAATCATCATTATCCAATACAACAATAGGCTGTCGTATAAACGTCCCCGGCTGATCAAATAAAGTACCAATCTCTCCCCAAGTCTCTCCTCTATCCTCCGATAAACGATATCTCACAAGAGCTGTATCTTGATTGCCAGAAAGTTGTGCTGTATAAAGCAGCCACAGCCTGCCATCTTTCTCTTGAAAAAGAACTGGATTTTGTTCAGATCGTGTAGAATCATCAGACAGCTTCACAGCCTTCGTCCATTGATTACTTCCTTGCTTGAGCCTTGACATATAGATAGAGATATCAGGAATTCCTTCTTGCGTACCGCCAAACCATACACACAGCAAATCTCCATTATCCAGCTCGATGAGATTAGCCGCATGGTTTTGCACGCAATCTGTTGGTAGAAAGGCTTCTTTTCTTGCTGCGTCTTGTTCATTTTGTCGCAATTTTCCATCTACTTTGATCATGATGTCTTCATTTGTCATCATAATTCTCCTTTCAGTGATTGATCCTTTTTAGCTGGCGGGCTGATCCATCGATCCATCACCAGAACTAGGAAAGGAATGATAATGGCCACATACATATTATCGATTCCAAATGGATTATCGAGTAAATACCACACCGTCGTGGCGATGCCTGAAGCGGCAAGACCAATGGTTGCTCCTCTATTTGAATTAAAGTATGGCAAGTAAAAGCCCATTGCTGCTACAACTGCAATCGATGTTCGAAGTGCTCGTGTAAAAAAGGAAAGTGACAGCAACTCTGGTGCAAGTGCGACCCCCACAAGCGGCACAATCCCAACCATGACAGCTACATACCGAGTCACCTTCATACGCTGCTCTGGTGATGGTTTCTTTTTCGGTACATAAAAGTCATCAATAATCAACGTGGTTGTAGCAAGTGCAACCGTCGAGACACCAACAAAAATGGATGCGACAAGCGATGTTGCCACAATAGCGCTCAAAATCGGATTCATATGCTGTAAAAAGACAGGGAAAGCATAAATAGGGTCAATGTCTGGATACAAATAACGGGCTGCGACACCGATGATCCCGATCGCAATGGCAAGCGGCAAACAAAGGAGTGCTGCATACAGGGTCGATTTTTTCGCTTCTCGCTCACTTTTCGACGAGGTGATCGCTTGAATGATAAACTGCGTCGCAAAAATGGCCCCCATGTTTCCTATAAACCAAGCTCCAATCGTTCCCCAACCGATGGTCCCATCCCATGTAAAGAAATGGTCGGGTAATGTTTGTTTCATTGGCTCAAAGCCTTTTGTTAAATAAAGGGCTACCCCTAGTGTAATTAAAATCCCCGCATACTTCACAATTGAATGAAGGATCGTGACCCATGCAACCCCCTTCATTCCTCCGAAAGTAAAATAAAATGTACTCACAACCGCCGTGATGATGGCACAGGTCATTAAAGGAAGGCCAAGAATGGATGCAATGGCAGCTGAACCACTTAAATAGTTTCCTAGATTCACTAAGAGCAGGGCTGCAATCATAATGACAGAGACAACAAGCTTTGTTGATTTTCCAAATTTTTGATCAATAATACCTGAAATCGTGTATTGTCCTGTTCGATAAAACTTTCCCACTAAGAAAAAGGAAAAAATAAAAAAGGCAATAGCAACTGTGATAACAGACCATGAAGCGGAAAGCCCGTGTGTAAAAGCAGATTCAGCTGTTCCGACAGTTGACTTCGTCCCAATGAATTCACTCATTAACAAAATACCGACCACAATAGCTGGAAGTGACTTAGCGGCATTGTTAAATTCTGAGTTAGACTTACTACGGAAACGCATCGTCAGCCAGGTCGTAAACAGAATATAGAGAATAATGACGATTAAAATAAATGTGATGACAGAACTGCTTAAGACATTCACTTAAAATCCCCCTTTGTGTGCAAGCCGTATGAAGCAACTTCTCATGTCCCATCCCAGTGACGTATGAAGTGTTAAACGTGGAGCAGTTTCATGTAGACCTGTTCAATATCAGAGACAGACATCGGCTTCGGGTTGTTATCCATTAATCTCTTCACCTCTGAAGCAGCTTCAGCAAGTGCCGGCACATCTTCTTTTGACACACCGAAGGCTTTGAGTTGTTGAGGAATGTGTAAATCCGCTGTCCACTCTTCAATTTGACGAATCACTTGCTCTGCAAGCGTATGCTTTGATCCTTTCTCTTCGATCCCTATCACTCTAGCAATATCTTCAAGACGATCTTTGATATGGTCTGCATTAAACGCCGTAACATGAGGAAGCAGCATGGAATTAGCGACACCGTGTGAAATCTTGTATTTCCCCCCTAACGGATAAGCCATTGCATGAACAGCAGCGGTTCCGGCACTTGTGAGCGCCATCCCGCCATACATGGCACCAACCAGCATATCCTCCCTTGCTGTCATGTTATCCCCGTGATGATAGGCCTCCTGAATACTTCCTGAAATGAGCCTCATCGATTCGAGTGCAAACATATCACTAAATGGATTGGCTTTATTTGAAATATACGATTCAAGCGCATGCGTAAACGCATCCATCCCTGTAGCTGCGGTAATGGCTTTTGGCAATTTGAGTGTCAGTGCGGGATCTAAGATCACAAGATCAGGCAAAAGGTATGGGCTGACCATGCCAATTTTTAATTCTTTTTCCGGAAAGGTAACAATCGCGTTTGGTGTCACTTCTGATCCCGTACCTGAGGTTGTTGGAATGAGAATCGTTGGAACTCCTCTTTTTTTAACAAGGTTCGTGCCAACGAGATCAGAAATTGGCTGATCATTCGTCTTTAGAACAGCTAATATTTTGGCCGCATCCAGCACACTCCCGCCACCAATCCCAGTAATGGCTTCATGCTCCCCTTTTAAAAATGTCTGGAATACGTCCTCGATATTTTCTTCCGTTGGTTCAGGCTTAATCTCTGTGCTGATCTCACTCGCAATCCCTTTTTTCGCAAGTTCTGTTTTGATTTGATCTGCGTAACCAAGAGACACGATGGATGGCTGCGTTAAAATAAAAATCGATCTCAACTTACTAAGTCCTAATAGCTCTAGTTTCTCCCCAAGGAGCTCTAGAGAGTGGGCGCCAGAAACAATGTGTGATGCCGTTTGAAAGTGATAATGTGATATTGTCATCTCTTCACGACTCCTTTGCTGCTTTTGCTTGTATCCGATAATTCTCCATCATGTTCATCACAGCTTCTAAAGCCTCGCCGGATAATGCTTTGACCGGGCTTTTTGGCGGACCTACAGGAATCCCTGAAAGTTCAGCTGCTTTTTTCAAAGGTGCTGGTAACGTTCCTAATGTGAATGTCGCTCTTAACGGCTGGAGCTGCTGCTGACATTGCTCACTTTGGTCAAGATTTCCTTGCTGAAACGATTCATAAATGCCAACGACGGTTTTGGGAAGCACATTTGCCGTTGCCGCCACTGCACCTGTTCCGCCTAACTTCAATGTCTCTAAAATGAGGGAATCCGTTCCTGCAAGCACGACAAACTCTTCATCCTTTGTGACATCGAGATACGCTTTGATATTGGCAATATCTCCACTACTGTCTTTAATACCTAACACATTCGGTAGGACGCTGAGCCTTGCAACCGTCTCTGGCGCAAGTGACACACCTGTTCTTGATGGAATGTTATAAAGTAAGATGGGGATGGTCACATTTTCTGAAATATGACGAAAATGCTCATACAGCTCCTCTTGTGATGGCGCAACAAAATAAGGGGTGATAACCGACAAGACATCTACGCCTAATTCTGCGAACTTGTTTGACAGCTTAATGGTTGCATCAGTGCTATTCTCACCTGCTCCCATGTATACAGGCACCCTGCCGCCCGCAGCCTTTACAACAGTTTCAGCAATTTGAAGCTTTTCTTCCTCTGAAAACAAATGAAATTCGCCGTTTGTCCCTAAAGCAAAGATTCCGTGCACACCTGAGTCGATTAAATGATCAATGAGTTGCTTTGTCACTTCTGGATGAAAATGCTCTTCTTCTGTAAGCGGTGTCAAAATGGCTGGAATGATTCCCTGAATGTTCAAATGATCCTCCCCTTCCGATTGTTGCATTTTTAAACAACTAATTATTAAAACGCTTTCATGATTCTTATTATAAAAGCAATATGATTTATTTAGCAACATATTTTTCGTTTTTTTCAAATATTCAGTGGATGACATAAGTAGATGTTGATGTTTTCAACAAAAAAAGTGAACCAACCGGTTCACTTTTTCATTGCATTTAACGTATGAAGAAGATGCTTCACTTTCTGTCTGACTCTTTCATGTAAATGAGCAGTATGCTCCTTTTCTTCTGCATTGGCAGCAGCGATACAAAGATGATGTACCTGGACACTTGTCTCTTGTTTAATGAAGTGCATCAGCTCGCCCATTAGCTGGACAGACGCACCATCTGATATCGTTCCTTTCAGCACAAGCCAAACGGACAGCTCTCCTTCTTGATGCATCCCATAAAGAAGGACATCTTCATCATCATCTTCAGCGGCGTATTGCTTTGGCCCATCAGATTGACCAAGAAATAAATTCCCTTCCTCATCATCCAGCATGTCATGGAGTGCTTCAGTTCCCGTTCCAAGGGACCGTGTCCAAAAGAAACCCCCGCTTTTCTCATGTGATGAAAGGATGCGCAATGGCTGATGAGTAGAAAATGTCATTCCGTTTGCGCCATATGTTTTCCACCCATCCGCTAAGTTCAGCCTTGAATGTTTAGAGATGGACGCAGGTTCAATTACCAGCTGAGGGTTTGCCCGCAGTGGATGTTGGAGAGGTGTTACATCTGTTTCATACACCCGGTTCACCCGTTCGGTGGTCAACACATGATGCGGTTCTCCCAGCATGTCCAACTTTCCTTCATTCAGCAAAAGCAGACGGTCACAATACAAACTGGCAATGTTCACATCATGAAACACACCGATCACCGTTAAGTTAGAGGAAACCGTCTCTTGTTTAATCAAATCGAGTAACTCTTTTTGATAAGCTAAATCAAGAAAACTGGTTGGTTCATCCAGCAATAAATAGTCAGGGCACTGAGCCAGCGCTTGAGCTAAGTAAACCCGCTGCTGTTCTCCACCGCTTAACTCATGGATGGATTGATCCTTAAATTGAGCAATATCTGTTTGGTCCATCACCTTGCCGACAATCTCGATATCTTCTTTCGTAACAGATTGTAGCCACCCTTTCTGATAAGGATAACGCCCAAACTGGACCGTTTCTTCCACTGTAAATGAAAAGGCTTGATCGGTCTTCTGGGGAAGAACCGCCAATTTTTGCGCAAGTGCCTTTGGCCGGTAGGATTGAACTGGATGGCCACTTAGTGTTACTTGGCCGCTCTCAGGTGCTAAAATACCTGCGATCATTTTAAGTAGCGTCGTCTTACCGCTCCCATTCGGACCAAGGATGCCGAGGAATTCCCCTCGCTCCACTTCAAAACTCACGCCATGAATGACCTCTTTTTCACCATATCCTCCTCTAACTTCCTTCACTTGAATCATAGATGCGTCCCTCCTCTATATCTGCGGATGAGGATGATACCAAAGACAGGAGCACCAATTAACGCCGTAATGATGCCAATAGGCAATTCAGTCGGTTCAATGATCGTACGGGAGAGCACATCTGCTAAAACGAGAAAGGAAGCACCATTCAGCATCGACAAAGGCAGCAAATGACGATGATCCGTAATGGATAAAAGACGGATAAAATGTGGAATCACCAGTCCTACAAATCCGATCGTTCCTGACACAGCCACCGCACTTCCAGTCAGAATCGAACCAGCAAGCAGCACCACATATTTGCTCCGTTTCACATGCACCCCTAACAGTTTTGCCTTTTCTTCGCCATATGTCATCACATTTAAATCTCTTCCTATCAAGATCAGTGCAAATGTACCAATGAGGAAAAAAGGAAGGAAAAGAGCAATATATCGCCAGCCTCTCATAGACACACTGCCTAGAAGCCAATGAATAATCTCTTTTAAATCATCACCTGTTAACGCAATCATTAATGAAATGAGGGCTCCTAAAAAAGAGCTAAAGATGACCCCCGTCAAAATTAAAGAAGAAATGCTCATTCCTCGGTGAACCATACGGGCAAAAAAGAGGACGAGACATAGTGTGACAAGCGCTGTTGTCATACTCAAAAAAGGCAGTGTAAAACTGCCAAGCAAAGGAAACTGCAAACTGAAAAACAATGTGGCTACAGCCCCCACAGATGCCCCTTGAGATACCCCAAGTGTATAAGGGTCAGCGAGAGGATTTTTTAATAAACCTTGAAAGGCTGCACCAGATAACGCCAGAGCTGCTCCGACTAACGCCGCTAATATCACTCTCGGCAGCCGGATATTCATCATAATATTGCGGTCAATTGTATCAATGGTTCCGGCCTGAATTCCAAATACTTCATGAACAAAGATCCGAAGTATAGAAGGAATGGGAATCCCTAAACTGCCAAATGAGATTCCCATTCCAATGCTCACGACAAGAAGTAAAGCACTTGCTGTGTATGCGATGATGATTTTATTTGAACGTGTCAGGATAGATGCTTTTCGCAAGAGCCTCCACTCCTTCAACCAATCGCGGTCCCGGTCGTGATGCCAGATCCGTATTCAATTGAAAGACTTGTTTTTCTTTGACTGCTTTGATCGCCTTCCAGCCGTCTCTTTTTTTCAGATCAGCTAAACTTGCGCCATCAATCGTAACGATGGCATCAGGATTTCGTTTAATAATTGATTCTTCCGTCATTTGCACCCAGCCTGTTTGGTCGCCAGCAGCATTTTTTGCATGAATGACAGACAACATTTCGTCCATAAACGTTTGTTTACCTGTTGTATAAATTTCAGGCGCACCTGATACTTCGACAAAAACTGTTTTTTGTTTGTCTTTGGAGATGGATTCTGCTTGTTTTTTGATGTCATTCAGTTTTGATTTCATCTCATCTACAAGCTTCGTTGATGCCTCTTTTACGCCAGCTGCTTCACCAATCATATTAATAGACTTATACACATCTTTGAAGGAAGCTGCATCATTAACAGTCAGCACTTGAATACCTGCATCTTCAAGCTGTTTAAAGCCGTCTTTTGAACTCATTTGTGATGCATGTGCTAAGACAAGATCAGGCTTTAAGGAAATAACCTTCTCTACATTGAAATCAAGACCGCCAATCTTCTCCACCTTTTCTACTTCCTTTGGATAGTTGTCAAAGTCTGATCTACCAACGATTTTATTTCCAAGGCCAAGGGCATAGGCAACCTCTGTATTACTTGGAATTAACGAAACAATTCGTTTAGGCTGTTCTTTGATTTCAACGGTTTTACCAGCTGCATCTTTGATGGATACAGGAAATGCCGCAGCCTCTGTCTCTTTAGGCTTTGAACTGTTTGTTTTTTGGTCCGTTTCCGCACCTGCACACCCTGCTAAAACACCGATCACAAGTAACAATGATAGCCAAATACCAGTTAACTTCTTCATCAATAAACCCCCTGCTTTATGTACTGCTTGACGTCATCTCTTTCGTCAATTCTTTTCTAATTTCGGGAATATTATACTACAGTGCAGATAGGTTGTATATGTGATTCCGAATACGTCTTGTCTGTCCTTATAAAAGAAAAACAGCCTTTGACCTGGCTGTTTTCACTTCCGCTATTGGTTGATATGTTCACCATTAATGACAACTTTCTGAAATGAAGGAGATACTGCATGTTCCAATGAAAGAGGGTACGTGACATCGTCAATGACACAGTCTTTCATTTTAAAGTGTGTGACCGGGGAATGTGAGTATGCGGCGATCTTCACGCCATATCGCCCTCCGCTGCTTTTTAACCCTTCTACTTCAATATGACGGACTACAGGCCTATGCGGACCGGCATCCCCTTCCTCATACATCATGTCGATACAGACCACCTCATGCTTTAAGCTTTTCACTAGATTGTTTTTAAAATAGATGTGTTCAATGGTACCGCCCCTGACAGAGTTGGTCTTAATGCGCAATGCCCTGTCGAGGTTCGGACTGTCCATGACATTATCCTCTGCATATACATACTTGACGCCTCCAGAGATTTCACTCCCGATCGTTACTCCGCCATGACCATCACGCATCGTATTTCTACGAATGACGATGTTTTCAGATGGAACACCGATTCTCCGGCCGTCCTCATTTCTGCCCGATTTAATGGCAATACAATCATCGCCATTATCAAAATAACAATCTTCAATGAGCACATGTCGGCACGACTCTGGATTCACACCATCTGTATTTGGGCCATGACCGATGATATTCACCCCACGGACGATAACGTTTTCACTTAACACCGGATGGACTTGCCACATCGGTGAATCCTTTACTGTTACTCCTTCAATGAGAATGTTTTGGCAATTGTATGGCTGGATAAAGCTTGATCTTAAATAATGTCCTTCGCCAAACACCCTTTCTTCCACTGGTATTCTTTTTTCAGCCATTTCAAAAAGAAGCTGACGATCCCGATCTTGAGAGGGTTGACCATTTGTTCCATACTTCCAAGGCCACCAGTGGTGTTCATCCCCTCTCCCGTCCAGCGTGCCTGCTCCTGTAATCGCGATGTTTTCTGCATGATGGGCATAAATAAGTGGTGAATAATTATAAAGCTCAATTCCTTCATATCTTGTTAGAACAAGCGGGAGATAATCACGTGTATCTTGGCTGAAGCTCACATAGGCGTTTTCATGAAGATGAAGCTCTACATTGCTTTTCAATTCTAGAGCGCCTGTCAAAAATGTCCCTTCAGGAATTAGCACACGCCCTCCTTTCAAACGATGTGCATCATCGATGGCAGACTGAATAGCATTTGTCGAAAGCTCTATCCCTTTGTTATCTGCACCATAATGAATGACATTGAATTCACGATCTGGGAACTTTGGCGCTTTTATCTGCTTTAACACCTGATCTATGCCATTTGTTTCTTTGTCTTTTTTCCCTTGCTTTGCTAAACGTGCGAGTCCAATTCCTGTTAGTACTGTTCCTGCTGTCACATACATCAAATTCCGTTTTTTAGACATTTCCTTATCCCCCAGACGTCTTAAAGTGTCACACCTGTTTTAAAAATGGCCAGCTCTCTAAAATTGTTTTTTTCATGATTTAACAGCTTTCCACTCGCCACATCAATCACCGTGGCAATGAATTTCTCTAGCACCACATCTTCTGGTACATCTTCAAGCAATTCCCCCGCATTAAAGTCGATCCAATGTTTTTTTGTTTCATATAAAGCGGTATTGGTCGATACCTTCATCGTTGGAACAAATGTGCCAAACGGTGTGCCTCTGCCTGTTGTAAAGAGGACGAGCTGACAGCCAGACGCTGCGAGAGCAGATGAAGCAACCAAATCATTCCCGGGCGCACTTAATAAATTCAATCCTTTTCGTTTTAGCAGCTCCCCGTATGTTAAAACATCCTTTATAACGGAAGTACCCGCTTTTTGTGTGCAACCGAGAGATTTATCTTCTAATGTCGAAATTCCTCCTGCTTTATTTCCCGGGGAAGGATTTTCATATACTGGCTGTCGATGATCCATAAAGTATTGTTTAAAATCATTGATCATCTGCACAATATTGTCGAATGTCGCTTTTGATTCCGCTCTCTCCATTAAGATCTCTTCAGCCCCGAACATTTCCGGCACTTCTGTTAAGACGGTGGTCCCTCCTTGAGCCACAATGAAATCGGACAGTCTACCTAAAAGTGGATTTGCGGTAATGCCTGAAAACCCATCTGATCCTCCGCATTTCAAGCCAATTTTCAGCTCAGATAACGGAATGTCTTCACGCTGATCTTCTTTCGCTGCGTCATAAATTTCCTTGAGCAAAGCGACACCCGTCTCAATCTCATCCCCTACTTCTTGGCTTCTTAAAAATTTCACCCTCGTCTGGTCATACTCCCCTAATGTAGCTTTAAAATCCTCAATATCATTGTTTTCACAGCCAAGCCCTAGAACGAGAACCCCTCCAGCATTTGGGTGTTTTACGGCATTTTGAAGTATTGTTTTTGTGTTTTCATGATCATCCCCAAGTTGTGAGCATCCATAATTGTGTTTTAATACTAACGCCGTTTCAAAAGGATGGATGCTTCCCCCCATTTCAGCGGTAAATATTTGAATGATTTGATCGGCAATGCCATTGACACACCCAACTGTTGGGACAATCCAAAGCTCATTTCGTATACCACTTGCGCCATTTTTTCTTTTATACCCTTTGAATGTCAGATTCGTTTTTTCATAGGGGTTTTCTGTTAAAGAAGGGCGGTATTCGTAATCGAGCTTACCTGATAGATTCGTTTTGATATTGTGCGTATGCACCCATTCTCCAGTCGAAATCGCAGTGGATGCATGACCAATGGGGTAGCCATATTTGATGATATTCTCTTTTTCTTTGATCTCAGCCAATGCAAATTTATGACCTTTAGCAACGGTTTCTTTTAAAATGATTGTATGACCTTGGTGCTGAAGCTCTTCGCCTTGCTCAAGCACTTTTAAAGCGATGCCAACATTATCTGAAGGATGAATCACAACAAAGTCTCTCATGCCTTCTCCCCCTGACTTTCATATTGAAGTATTTGGTGAACAGCAGCTCTCATGCCATTTTCATGTATGCAGGTGAGCTGCTCGGCTACTTCATCCTTCAGCCCTGCGATCCTCGTCAAATCCATCCCCCATAAAACTTCGTTTGAAAGAAGTTGATCGACCATTAATTCATAGGAATGGTCCACTTCCTCCCATGCTCCCTTCATGAATGTCATCACAGACTCATCATCCTTTATTTGATCTGCATGGACTTGATAAAAATAAATCAAACTGCTCAGTGAGAACATAAGCTTCGTAGGCAGCTGTTTTTTTAGCTCTATATAATCTAGAAGAGACGGGAGAATACGCGCCCGAAATTTAGATACACCATTTAAGGCTATATCGAGTAATTGATGTTTGACAAAAGGGTTGCAGAATCGATCCCAAACGGATTGTGTATAAAGAAGCAGCTCTTCTTCAGGAAGTGGCAAACTTGGCAGCACCTCCTCCTCAAGCATGCGGCGAATGAACACACCAACATGCTCATCATCCACCGCTTTTTTGACAGTGTCCAAGCCACACGAATATGCAATCGGCACCATCGCTGTATGTGCACCGTTTAAAATGCGAACCTTGCTCATTCGATAAGGAGCGATATCTTCCACAAAAAGTACGTTTAACCCTGCATCTTGAAAAGGAAGCTCTTTTTGAACAAACGGAGGTGCTTCAATGACAAACAGGTGGTAATATTCTGCCGTGACAAGCAATTCATCGATATACCCCTCTTCTTTTTGAACAGTCTCCGCTGCTTTCTGAGAAAAGCCTGGGACAATCCGATCAACTAACGTATTACAGAACGTGTTGGCTTCCTTGACCCAAGCCACAAAATCAGGCGGAAGATTCCACTCAGCTGCCATTGTGATCACATATTCTCTTAATCGATCACCGTTTTGTTCAATCAATTCACAAGGTAAAATGATCAAGCCCTTTTTCTCATCCCCAGAAAAAGCTTTGAAGCGGTGATACAAGAAGGCTGTCAGCTTTCCTGGAAAACTTACTTGCGGCCGATCTTCTAATCGGTCCTCTTTTCTTAACACAAGTCCTGCCTCTGTTGTATTAGAAAAGACAAAGCGCACATCAGGACTTTCCGCTACATGTAAAAAGGCTTCATAATCTGTATATGTGCTGATTCCCCTGCTGATGGATTGAATGACGATCCGTTCGTTCATTTCTTTTTGGTCATGAAATCCTTGAATACATAAAGTGTACAAACCATCTTGTTCATTTAGAGCGGTCACTGATCCTTTTCGAGGAGGAACAACCACTGCTCTTCCTTTAAAATCTGTACAGTCATTTAGCTTCTGAATCTGCCAATTCATAAATCCCCGCATAAAGTTCCCTTCGCCAATTTGTAGAATGGTTTCAGGATATTCAGCCACTGGGTACACATCTTTGGATAATCGTCTCAAACGCTTTTCCTCCCCGCATTTTTTGCACACGTGAACATTTTTATTTAAAAGATGCTGATTACTGCACCTTTTTTACTGAATCTCTAATCATCAGCTCTGTGTGGACATACACTTTTTCCAGATGATCGTCTTCTTGCTTTTCACCGTTGATGACTGAAAGGATGGCTTCTGCTCCAAGCGCACACATTTTTTCAATTGGCTTTTTGACTGTTGTGAGGGCAGGCGTTGTATAAGATGAAAATGAAATATCATCAAAACCGATAATAGAGAGATCATCAGGACACCTTTTACCTTTTGCAAACAATGCATTCATCGCACCAATCGCCATGTCATCGTTTGAGCAAAAAAGGGCAGTTGGCGGATCATCAAGAGTGAGTAAGGCTTCCATTGATTCATAGCCGCTCTTCATATGATAGTCGCCTATGATCATGTATTCCTTCTTCATGGGTACATGATGGTCAATGAGTGCTTGCAAAAAACCAGCTTTTCTTTCCTGTGTGGATTTAAACCCTTCTTTCCCTTCAATAATGGCAATTTGTTTATGCCCCTGCTGAATGAAATAGTGTGCAGCTTGGTATGCCCCTTCACCATCATCCGCTAATATATTCATCACTTGATTACTTTCTACACGGCGATTCAGTACAATAATGGGAATGCCCTGCTTTTTCACATGATGGATAAACGCTTCATCATGCTCGCTTTGGCTCATGAGCAAAATACCATCATACCGCTGTTTATGAATGGTTGTGTAATCGTGAAAATCGTCAATTCCTCTTACAACCAAATGATAGTTTTCTGTTATCACACTGTTGACGCCTTTTAATGCATCAACAAAGAAACTTGAGGATGTGCCTTCTGTTAAACTCGTAAAAAACAGACCAATTGTATATGATTTTTGCGAGACAAGGCCTCTGGCATGGACATTCGGTGAGTAATTCAGCTGTTTTGCAATCGACAAGATGTTTTGTTTTGTTTTCTCTTTAATAAAAGGACTATTATTCAAAGCCCTTGATACTGTGGTATGAGAAACGTTTGCCAATTTTGCTATATCTTTGATTGTGACTGTCATGCTATTCCGCCTTTTATGATTTTTTATCATCTTATCATAAAAACGCTTTCATATTCTTGCTTTTTGTTCATATCATCTTGCTTTTATGCGGAAGTTCATTTGCCCGTTCAAATTGAAAATACTGCTTTGCATTTTCATAGCTGATTCCTTTTACCATTCCCCCTAGCAAATTGAGATCATTAGGCGCTTCACCTTTTTCCACCCAATCTCCAATGATGTCACATAACAGTCTACGGAAATATTCATGTCTTGTGTAAGACAGGAAGCTTCGTGAATCTGTCAGCATCCCTATAAATCGGCTGATCAGTCCGATACTGGAAAGTGCCATCATCTGCTCTGTCATTCCCTGCTTTGTATCATTAAACCACCAAGCTGTTCCATGCTGCATTTTCCCAGGGGTCTTTCCATCTTGAAAACTTCCAGCTATCGTTGAAATCACCACATTGTCCCTTGGATTCAAGGAATAGAGGATGGTTTTTGGTAATGCATGTGCTTGTTCTAACCGATCTAATACGCGGCAAAGAGGTTTTGCAATGTCTTCATCATTCATTGCATCATATCCGGTATCTGGTCCAAGTCGCTTAAACATTTTCGAGTTGTTGTTTCTGAGCGCATTGATATGAAGCTGCATCGCCCATCCCCGCTGAGCATATGCCTGACCTAGTTCAATGAATGTGTGCGTTTTAAATTGAACCTTCTCCTTTTCCGTCAATGGATGTCCAGACATTCTTTTATGAAAAATGATCGTAGCTTCTTCTTCCGTCGTGTCTTCGTACGTCATTTCATTGATGGCATGATCTGAAATCAAACAGCCCTGTTCATGAAAGAAATCGATTCGCATATGAAGTGCTTTTATGAAGTCTTGATAGGATTCGATCTGGATAGATGAAACCTCCGCCAGCTGCTGAACATACTCGATAAACAAGTCATTTGTGATATCTAATGCCTTATCTGGCCGAAACCCTGGCAGTACTTGCACAGAAAAGCCTTCTTCCCGCAGTTGTTGGTGATAAATCAACGAATCTACCGGATCGTCTGTCGTCACAACCGTTTCAACATTTGATTTCACAATGAAATCTCTCGCACCAAATCCGTCTCCTTGCAACTTTTTATTTACTTTTTTCCAGATGATGTCTGCGCTTTCTTCATTCAAAAGTTCTTCGACATCAAAATACCGTCTTAGCTCTAGGTGGGTCCAGTGATAGAGAGGATTTCCAATCGTCATCGGAACGGTTTTCGCCCATGCTAAAAATTTCTCATAATCTGAGGCATCTCCTGTGATATGTGTTTCAGGTATCCCATTTGCTCTCATGGCACGCCATTTGTAATGATCTCCGTAAAGCCATGCTTCGGTTATATTTTGGAACGTTTTATTTTCATAGATTTCTTTTGGACTTAAATGACAATGGTAATCAATAATCGGAAGGTTCTTTGCAAACTCATGGTATAGCTTTTCCGCCGTTTGACTGTTTAATAAAAACTGCTCATCTAAAAAGGCTTTCATCAAACTCCCCCATTTCTTATAATGATGAAAATCAATTTGTTCACGTTAACAATTTTATTGTAATCGTTTACAAAATCGATTTCAATCCTAAAACAAGAAAAAACGATCTCCTTTAGAAAAGAAAATCGTTTTTTGGCTATTTTACAGATGGTGTTTTCTTTAGGATAATCGCAATAGTTGTTCCTTGACCTAATTCACTTTCTACTTGAATATCGCCATCGTGTAGCAAGACAAGCTCTTTTGCAATCGCCAATCCTAATCCTGTTCCATTTGTTGGATCATTCGTATTTGTCCCTCTATAGTAACGATTAAATAAATGATCCACCGTTTCTTGCGCCATTCCGCGTCCGTTATCTTTCATTTCGATCCGAACTTCATCATTTGTTTCAGATAGAACAGCTTGAATAAGAGTGCCTTTCTGGTTATGCTTCACTGCGTTCGCCAGCAGGTTCTCAATGACTCGTCTAAACCAGGCTTTATCGATCTCAAACATGACACCCTCTGTTTGATCTTCAAAGGATGACATATAATCTTCAGAAAGCGTGCTTCTTGAAAACTCGTCCATAATGGAGGCTAAAAATTCACCAAGCTCAACAGGTTTTCGATTAATAGGCAATGCACCATTTTTCAATCGATACGTGAGGTTTAAATCCTCAATCAAGGTCGACATGTATTCTGATTTCTCACGAATGACTTGTCCCATTTCCATGACTTCTTCCTTGGACCATTGGTATTGATCTGATTCTAGCATTAATCCATAACCGTAAATCGTGCTAAGAGGCGTTTTTAGATCATGAGACAGCCCTGCGATCCATTCTTCCCTTGTGGTTTGAATTTTTCTTCGGTTTGCTTCATTCTCTTTTAACGTATTGGTGAGCTGATCCATTGTTTTAAGGATATCCTCAAACAGCCGATACTCTCGCTTAATACGGCCCTTTTTATTTTTACTTACTGGAATACCTTTTCTATTTGTTGGCTCTTGCAATTTATTTCTTGATAAGAAAATCAGCCAGCGGATAATGTGATAGATCGGTAGCCCATAGCGATACGAGTACCATAATGTCATAACGATAATAATCGTGAGCGCAAGACCTGCAATCAAGAGCGTTGTATATTGGTTTAAAGCCTCTGTCTCTTTATCATAAAGCTCGTCTGGGCTGTATACTTTGTTTGGCACCGAAACAATCATATACAGATCTTTATTCACTCTGATATAAGACAAGTCACTTCTAAACTCCCAAGGCTTTGATTGATACTTGAGCAGTTCAACATCCGTTACGTTATTTTTCAAATTATTTTTGGCTCGGATACCTTTTAAGTATTTTCCTTCTTCATTAAACAGATGCACCGATCCATTCATTCTTTTCAAAAATTCTTTTGTTTCAACTGAATATTGAGACAATGCAGCCAGGTTTTTTTCATGCTGCTTGAGATAATTGGCTACCTTTGTGCTGTTCGTTTTAAATCCATATAAGACGATAAAGCTTTCTTGATCAATCTCAATTGGCCAGAAGTACATCTTGTAATCTTTAAATTGTCTTTTTTCAAAGATCTTGATCATTTCATCCTTTTGATAGAATGTTGGAATGTTTTTAGGGAGTTGATAGCTATAGACATTGCGTTTTTTGGAATCAATCACTTGCAGCCAGCCATCACGTTTTTCCACTGCTTGTTTGAGCTGATCATCGGCTTCCATTTTTCCATCCTCGTTAAAATAAAGCCAGCTCATGAGTGTATCTCCATCTGCCTTCGTTAAACCAGTTTCAGTCATATTCTCATAGCGCTTTTGAAAATAAAGATTTTCAGAGAATGTTTGCCCGATCGTTAGAATGACGATGACAATAAACATTTGTCCGACAAAGTGAAAGAAAAGTTTTGTTCGTAAATTCATAAACTATTGAAGAACCTTCACAGGTTGCGGAATGAACTTATAGCCCATACCACGGATCGTCACAATATATTCAGGCTGACTTGGATCTAACTCTATCTTTTCTCTCAGCTTTCGGATATGAACCATGACGGTGTTGTTGTCACCATATGACGGAACACCCCATACTTTCTCATAGATTTGATCTTTTGAAAGTACCACATTCGGATGGTCACAAAAATACTTCAGCAAGGACAAAAGCTGAGCTGAGCAAGCCGTCACCTTTCCCCTTACTTTTAACTCGGCTGCATGAGGATGGTACGAGAAATGAGCATATTCATATTGACTGTGCGCTTCTTCCTGCTCCTCCTGTAAGGAGATATAAGTTCGGTTTAAGTGCGCCTTAATTCTAGCTACTAGCTCTAACGGATTAAATGGCTTTGTGATGTAATCGTCTGCACCTTGTGCAAATCCAGTCAATTTGTCAACATCAGACGTTCTTGCTGTTAAATAGAAAATCGGTGCCTTCGTCATTTTCCTGATTTCAGGCAGAACATCAAAGCCTGACTTACCGGGCATCATCACATCTAGAAGTAAGAGGTGGATGTCCTCGTTTTTGACAATATCTAATGCTTCATCTGCATGATAGGCTTTATAAATATGTTGAAACCCTTCTTTTTTTAATACGCGTTCAACCATTTTTACAATTGCTTCTTCGTCATCTGCAATCAATATTTTTGCTGTTTCCACGCATCTCTTTCCTTTCTAGCTATGATCTCTAACCGTATATTACCATTGTCCAAAGTAAAAAAGTACCTCTTTTCTGCATAAAAGCGAAAAAAGATCAACTGGAGAAAATGGCATAACAAGGTAATATCAAAAAATGCAAAAAAACCCGGTCATACATACCGAGTTTTTTGTCCATCTATTATCCGTTCACAGCTTCAAGCTTTCTTTCATGATTCATTAAGTCATATGTTAAACAGATCGGCTTATTCGTTCTCGGATCAAGAACAATTTCTGCATCGATGTGGAACACCTGACTGAGCACCTCTTTTGTCATGACCTCATGAGGCGTACCATCTTTAATGACTTTCCCTTGATTGAGGGCAATCATGTAATGTGAAAAGCGTGCAGCATGATTCAGGTCATGAATCACCATCAGCACCGTTCTGCCCTGCTCTCTGTTTAAGCGTTCTAATAGCTGAAGGATCTCCAGCTGATGAGCAAGATCTAAATACGTCGTTGGTTCGTCTAATAAAAGCAGCTCTGTTTCCTGAGCGAGTGCCATCGCAATCCATACCCGCTGACGCTGTCCACCGGAGAGTGCTTCAATTGGCCGGTCATGAAATGCAATCATTCCCGTCTCCTCAAGTGCCCATCTGATGATTCGTTTGTCCTCATTTGATAAACGGCCAAATCCATTTTGATGTGGGAAACGTCCGTATGACACAAGCTCATAAACTGTCAGACCACTTGGTGCTTCAGGCGTCTGCGGTAAGATGGCCATTTGTTTTGAAATTTCTTTTGTTGGTGTTTGATGGATAGCCTGGCCATTTAAATAAACAGCACCTTGATGGGATTTCATAATACGAGACATTGTTTTTAAAATCGTTGACTTCCCGCACCCATTCGGCCCAATTAATGTCGTCACCTTGCCTTTTGGGATGCTGATATTTAAATCGTCTACAATCAAACGGTCATGATAGCCAATACAAAGCTTTTCTGTTTCAAGTGATTTCATCTGTTGTACTCTCCTTCCTCATTAGTTCGTTTTCATCAATAAGTAAATGAAGTAAGGTGCGCCTAAGGCAGAAACGACAAGTCCAACGGGCACCTCTGATGGAGCAAGTATGACACGCCCAAGTGTATCTGCAAGTAATAACAGCAGTGCACCAATCATAGCGGACGCCGGTATCATTCCTTGATGTTTCGGTCCAACTAGCTTTCTTGCGAGGTGTGGTGCCGCTAACCCTAGGAACGATATACTCCCTGCAACAGCGACACTCGCACCGGCTAATGCAACTGCAATCAGCATGAGAAAACTTCTTTCTTTATGAACTGAAATCCCTAAGCCATAAGATATCTGATCACCCAAATTCATGATATTTAAGTAGCGTGCCCTCACCATCGCTAATACAAGAAAAATCAGCATCCACGGCACGACTGATAAGACATATGTCCAACTTGAGCCCCAAATACTTCCTGACAGCCACACAATGGCTTGGTTAAAATCATTTGGGCTCATCTTTAATTGAATAACCACAATCGCTGCCGAAAATGCAGCATTGATCCCAATACCAGTTAAAATCAATCGAACAGGCGTAATGCCCTTTTTCCACGCTAGCACATAAATGAGGAATGCAGCAAAGGCGGCACCTACGAAAGCGAAAAGCGGCAGTACAAATATTGAAAAATCACCTAAGTTCGACATCGAACCCTGAAAGGCAAAGATAAACAAAACCACCGCAAAACCTGCACCCGCATTTACACCTAGAATGCCGGGATCAGCTAAACCATTTTGAGAAACACCTTGCCAAATGGCTCCTGATACAGCGATAGAAGCGCCAACAAGTAAAGCGATGACCATCCTCGGAAGTCTGAACTCGAATAATACAAGCTCATCCATTTCACTTCCGAGTCCAAAAAATGTTTTGAATGTATCCATCGGAGAAATCCTTATCTCTCCGGTATTTAAACTTATTAGGAACACAGCCACGATCGCTAAAAAGATCATGACCATCGTTCGTTTGTATTTCTTTTTCTTTGCCTGCTGCACCATTTCCATTTAAATTCCGCTCCTTTCACGTCTCGCTAAATATAAGAAGAAAGGAACGCCTATAATGGCTGTAATGGCACCCACTGGCGTTTCAAACGGCGCATTGACAAGCCTTGCCGCAATGTCTGCATAAATGAGCAAAATAGCCCCTAAAATAGCTGAGCAAGGGATAATCCAGCGATAGTCAACGCCGACCAAGAAACGCGTAACATGAGGAATCACAAGCCCGATAAAGCCAATAGAACCTGCAACTGACACGGCTGCACCTGTTAAAAGGATCACGACCAATATGCCAAGTACCTTGACTGTTCGTGTATATTGTCCAAGCCCTTTTGCTAATTCATCACCTAAGCTTAAAACCGTGATGGAGCGGGCAAGAATCATTGCGATGATCAGTCCTACAGCCGCAACTGGAATGATGATCTTAATATTGCTCCAATTCACACCAGCCACACCGCCTGCGTACCAAAAACTCATATCTTGCGCGACGTCAAATCGAATGGCAATCGCTGAGGAAATTGAGCTTAAAAGTGCGCCAACAGCCGTACCGGCTAATGCGAGCTTCACAGGAGTAAGTCCCCCTTTTGAAAGGGTTCCAACCCCAAATACAATAGAGGCGCCAAGTGCTGCCCCCAAAAATGACCAAAGAATTAATGTAAAAGAAGATTGGCCTGGGAAAAAAGCAAACGCAATGGCAATCGCAAATGCAGAGCCATTTGTCACACCCATGATTTCAGGAGACGCAAGCGCATTTCTTGTCATGCCTTGCATGATGGCACCCGATACTGCTAAAAAGGCACCGACAAGTGCGGCACCAACTGTACGCGGCAGCCTTAGTTCCCTAATGATTTGATGTGAGGTTTGTTGTGAGTCAAAATGAAAGACGGCTTCCCATACCGTGTGTAAATGAATGTTTGCCGCTCCTAGCGATACTGATAAAAAAAGACCAAATGCTAAAGCAATGATTCCTATGATGACAACAGCTGCTGTACCAAAAGGCTTTGTCACAATATCTATCGCATCATCTTTAGCTGACAGCTGTTTATTCGATTGTGAGCCCAAAACCAGTCTCTTCCTTTCCGTTCATATCTATTCGTTATTAGTGATAATGATTATCAATCTCGGAGTCTAGTATATCACTTTCTTCACGTTTTGAAATCCTTGTTCTAATAAATTTCTTTATTTTCATCAAAAAACCGGGAGAATTTCACCATTTTCATTTTGGTCATAAAATAGCCGATGCATTTTTTCTTCTATCATGTTAAGATATAATCGCGAATGAGAATCATTATCATAAACAATTGAATAGGAGCGAACTTTAGTGAAAAAACGAACTGGACTTCTTTTGATTTCCTTCATGACCCTTATGATTTTTACTGCTGCTTGCGGCAGCACTTCCAATAAAGAATCGGGAGCCAAAAAAAATGACACGATCACCTATCAAGATGTAAAGGGTGAAGTGAAACTGCCTCAAAACCCAAAACGTATTGTGCTTCTGGCGGAAAGCTATTACGGAGATCTCGTCACACTCGGCAAAACCCCCATTGCTGCCACTGCGCCCATCTTTAAAAACCCTTTCTATAAAGGAAAAACAGATGGAGTGAAAAATATTGGAAAATCTCCCTCTGTTGAGAAAGTAGCCTCTTTGAAGCCGGATATGATCATTGCTTGGGGAGAAGATGAGAAATTTGATCAATACAAAAAAATTGCACCTACAGTTGCCATTCAATACAATCAATATTCGTTTAAAGACCAGCTAAAAGAATTCGGTAAAATGACAGGCACATCAAAAAAAGCAACGGATTGGATCACAAAATGGGATGCCAAAATTGCTGAAGTGAAACCAAAAGTAACAAAAGCTGTAGGAAACAAAACCGTTTCGATCGTATCACCATTCGATAAGGGCATTTACATTTTCGGTAACACTTTTGCACGCGGTGGTGAAATCATTTATGACGAGCTGAAATTAAAAGCTCCGAAGGCCGTCCAAAAAGAAGCCATCGACAGTGGTGTCGGTTATGCAAACATTTCTCTTGAAAAGCTTCCAGAATTTGCAGGTGATTATATTTTCACAAGCCCATGGAGCGGTTCAAAAAGTAATGGCGATCAAGTGTATAAAAGCAGCATCTGGGCATCACTTCCTGCTGTCCAAAACAAACGTGTATTTGAAACAGATACAGTCGGTTACTTCTTTAATGACCCTGTGTCACTAGAAGGTCAGCTCGAATTTATTGTGGATCGATTAACATCTGCCTCATAAAAAAATACGTTTCTCCAATGCTGGAGAAACGTATTTTTTAAACTGTACCTTTGGCAAATTTTTTGGACATGAATGGGTAGAGTAAAATGCCAACTAAGAACAATCCAATACCAAGACCAAATGTTTTTAAATCAGCTGTGCCTGAAATAATGACCCAAGCGGAATACCCCATGGCCACAAGCGCAATGATCCCGTCTCTTGTCCGGTTTCCTTTTTGGAGTTCATATGTGTCACCTTGCATGATGACCTTAAAGCTGTAGATCGACGACACGATATACGGAATGAGATACGCAAGTGTCGCTGATGTTGTTAAGAAAGTAAAGGCTTCATTAATCGTACGTGACATGACTGAGAAAATAAACAGCTGTGACATGATATTTGTGACAGTCAAAGCAAAAACAGGACTGCCTTTTTTGTTTGTTTTTGCAAACACTGCTGGGAAATCGCCAGCTTTTGCTGCTTGATAAGGGACTTCAGAACCAAGCAAAATCCAGCCAAGCATCGAACCAAATAAACAAATGATCGCAAGAAGTGCCATGACAATGCCGCCAGCCGGTCCGATAATGAGCTGAAGCACGTCTACGAATGGTTTATCAGAACCTTGCAATTGATCATGCGGCAGAACGCCCATTGTTATCAAGGTAATAATCATATAAATAGACAGTGCAATTAAAAGTCCTGTAATCGTCGCACGTTTGACATCACGCTGCGAGGAAGCTCTTCCTGATAAAATGACAGCAGATTCGATGCCGATAAATGCCCATAGTGTGGAAATGGCCGCATGATGAATTTGGCCTCCAAGTCCGAGCACTCCTTCACCACTTGCTGCTTCAACAGGGAAGTAATAATGTTCAAATAATGCGGTTTGGAATGCAAATAAGCCTGCGACAATAAAAAGGACGAATCCAAGCACCTTTGAAAAGGTCGTAATAAAGTTCAGCTTACTTGCTGCGCTTAAGCTTGTAATTAAAATCGTATGAGTCCCCCATAGAAGGATTGTACATACGATAAACGTTGTGAGCTGACCAAGTGTGATCGCTTCTTTTCCAAAAGTAAAGATCTCCGTTTTCACGGTTAAAATTGGGAAAAAGGTTGTTAAATAACCAGCTAGGCTTGTAATAATGGCGACATTACTAATCCAGCTTGCCACCCAATATCCCCAAACCATTGTAAAACCGGCTGCTTTTCCTTTTTTCGGATCTTTAAAAAGCGCTCTTGCATAGCTTTGTGGTCCAGCTGTCAGCTGCGGTTTATGAATGGACAAATGTCCAAACACAAAGGCAATCATCAGTACGCCGCCACCTGTGACAAGCCATGCCATCGTCACACCTAAAGGACTTGCATGCTGGGCAAGTGTACTAGGCAGCATAAAGATGCCTGAACCTACCATATTTCCGACGACAAAAGCCGTCAATAACCAAAAACCCCATTTTTTTGTCTGTTCCATTTTCGTACCTCCGTTATATTCACTTTGGACCAGACCCGGCAGTATCTTCATTGATATATTTGTGAAGCAATGACTTGCATTCTTTATGTTCATGTTGGGTCACTTTCTTACCAGCATACCCTTTTCTTAGGCAATCAGAACATAAAAAAAAGCCTGAACAAAAGTCCATGCTTTTCAAAACATACACCTTGATCTCCGGATAGCCCTCCACGCTTCAAAGACGTGGCAGTCCTGCATTTGTTCAATGCAGACCCAGCATAAAGAAAGTTGGAGCTCTCTCTACACTTCGGCGCTGATGCCTTTTTTCTCATGATCAACGATTCCATCTCTCCCATGAGTGACTCATCATCCGCGCAACCTCTACCTCACTGAGACATAGCGTGAGGATTTCTATTCATTTTTACTACACGAAGGTTATCAAACATTCTCATATCTGTCAAAGGGAAAAACATAGAAAAAAGGCAGAGAAATGATTCTCCGCCTTTTTGTCAGCTTATTGATGGTTGTTTTTCTTCTTTTGGACAGCTTCCTGAAGCGGATCGCCTGCTAGTTCTTTACTTGCTTCTTCTAACAGCTGATCAACCTGCTGATGGTCTTTCTCGCTTTTCGCCTTTTTATCCTTTTGGAAAAATGACATCGCTATTTCCCCCCTTTTCATAAAATGCCTTTGCCTGTTTAATTTGTGCTACAGCGCTCAGCATTATACAAAGAGGAGCAGTTCATTCATCGTGAAAGGTCTGTCTCATTTTTTGCAAATACGTTAGAAAGGTCTTTAAGTCTTCCTCTGTGAAGTCTGACATCATATGCTGAATCACCTTTCCAAAAAGACGTGTATGCTTTTCGTAAATAGCCAGCCCTTTTTCCGTGGCTTCTAGCCGGACAAGGGAATGATCGTCCTTGTCCCGTTCTCTCTGAATGTAGCCTTGCTCACATAATTTATTGAGGGCAATGGAAGCGGCACCTGGGTTGAGAGAGAGTCTTTGTTTGAGCTCTTCAGCATGTGATACTTTTCCTTGTATCAATATAGAAAGAGCATATATCTGTGGAGGCGTGATGTCTTTTTCTAACTCAAGTAACTTGCGGTTTAATTTACGGCTGACTTCATAATGTACAAGAACAATTTCTTTTAAAATGTCTGCATTACTCATCCGAATCGCATCCTTATCGTTAGTGTCAACATGACTTCCTTCTTATTATAGAATGTTTTTCCAAACAGCCAACTATTTTATCCCATTTTCTTTAGAAATAAGCCTTGCTGAATGGATTCACCCTTGATATAGTGAGTACTTGAACAAAAAACAGAACAGGAGTACGCATCATGACAGGAAAAACACATATTATGGGCGGAATTGCCGCCTCCACAGCCGTCGCCTATTATTACGGATTCGAACCAGTGACGATGGCTGCTGCTGGATCAGTAGGTGCCCTCATCCCAGATCTATGTCATACGAAAAGCAAAATCGGCAGGAAATTCCCGCTCCTTTCCACACTGATCAGTAGTGTGTTCGGTCACCGCACCTTTACACATAGTTTATTATTTCTGCTGATCATTTATTTTATTGCGACAACATACATTCCAAATGACAGCCTCAGTACCGGGTTACTAGTTGGGATGGCAAGCCACCTCATCCTTGATGCAGGCACAGTGAACGGTATTAAATTTTTGTTCCCTGCATCCATGAAAGTACGTCTCCCCTTTTATGTCAAAACAGGCAGCACAGGAGAACAAGTCGTACTAGCTGCTCTGACCATTGTCACCTGCTATTACATGGCTGTCATTTGCGGAATATCCATCCCATTGCCGTTTTAGAAAAAGAAAAAAGAGTTTTGCAAAAAAGCAGGATATGAATTGATCATTCCTCATTTTTTTAGTAGTTTTAAGATAAGTGTTTTTGCCTTGCAGCTGAATACAGAATGGTGAGGAGTTACATAAATGAAAGCGTTTTTCAAAAATCACTGGTTTTTAGTGTACTCCATCCTCTTTATGTGGATGAAAACATACATCATTTATCAATTCGGATTTCATATACGAACGGCCAATCTGTTTCACGAATGGCTGCTTTTGATCAATCCACTTAGCTTTTTGCTCCCTTTGTTTGGGATTGCTCTTTTCTTAAATGAAACGAAACAAAAGGTCTTTTTATTGACCACAAATTTTATTTTGACAGCCATTTTGATATCGAATACGATCTTTTACGGTTTTTATATTGATTTCATTACCATTCCTGTCTTATTTCAAGCAAAGAACATGGGAGATATGGGCAGCAGTATGACTGAATTGTTTCATCCGCTATTTATACTCATGCTGATTGATTTTGTGGTGCTGGCATGGCTCTTAAAACGGAAACCGCTATCACCAAAAGCGTCTTTTAAGACGATCAAAACATACTATGTGGTTTGCTGCAGCTTGCTATTGTTCCATGTCAGCTCAGCTTTGATGGACCACCCTCGATTTTTGACAAGCTCATATGATCGAGAAGTCATTGTACGAAACCTTGGGCTGTTTCAATTCCATTTGTATGACGGTGCCGCTCAAACAGCACGAATTGGACAAAAAGCCTTTGCTGACGAAGATACACTTTCAACAGTGGCAAACTACACAAAAGCTGATTACAGTGCACCGAATGAAGACTACTTTGGACTTGCTAAAGGCAAAAATGTCGTGTTCATTTCACTTGAATCAACGCAGCAATTTGTCATGAATCAAAAGGTGAATGGACAATACATCACACCATTTTTAAATGAACTTGCCAAAAAAAGCTTCTATTTTGATGAATTTTATCAGCAGACAGAGCAAGGCAAAACGTCGGACTCAGAGTTTATCGTCGCAAACTCCCTCTATCCATCTAGCAGTGGCGCTGTCTTTTTCACAGCGAGTGACAACGAATATGACACACTGTACAAGCAATTGAAAAAAGAGAATTATCAATCCGTCCAATTTCATGCGAATAATAAAACGTTCTGGAATCGTGATGTGATGTATGAATCTCTTGGGATTGACCGCTTTTATGATGTCGATTCATTTGATGTCAATGAACAGAATTCGACTGGCTGGGGCTTAAAGGATATCGACTTTTTTGACCAATCTATCGATTATTTAAAAAAGCTGAAGACGCCTTATTACAGCACGTTTATTACCTTAACCAATCACTTCCCATTTGAAATTGATCCAAAGGATCAGTTCATTGATGAATACGATTCGACTAGCACCATTTTAAACCGCTATGTGACCACCGTCCGCTATCAAGATGAAGCCATCAAAAGGTTCTTTGAACGAATGAAAGAAGAAGGACTATATGAAAATACAATGTTTGTCCTGATGGGAGACCACTATGGCATTTCAGAAGCACATCATGAGGCAATGGCAGAGCTGCTGAAGCAGGATGAAATCACACCGTTTGATGCGGTTAAACTGCAGCGGGTCCCTTTTTTGATTTACATTCCTGGGGTGACAGACGAGGCCCCTCAAACCATTTCTGAAACAGCCGGTCAAATGGATGTCAAACCGACACTTCTTCATTTACTCGGCATTGAATCAAAAGATTCTATTCAATTTGGGAATGATCTTTTCTCCAATGAACGGACACCGTTCGCTGTGCTGAGAAATGGAAACTTTATTACGGATGATTATCTTTATACAAAGAACACGTGCTATGATCAAAAAACAAAACAACCTGTTGAAGAAGATGAAGTATGCCAGCCTTATATAGAAAAAGCCAATAAAGAGCTGTCTCTATCAGATAAAGTGATCAACGGGAACTTACTACGTTTTTATCAGCATTAAAAGCTGCCCTCTGGCGGCTTTTTCTTTTCTCTTTTCCTGAAAGGCTATGAATGGTCAAATAAGTTTGATTATAATAAAGGATACACATGATGTTGAATGATAAAGAGGTGTGATCATGAAATATTTATTCTTAACCTACGTCACCATCTGTTTGCTCCTGACTGGGTGTCAAACGGAGTCGACGTCATCAGATCAAAGCAAAAAAACAGAACTTGTGTTTTCAGCGGCGGCAAGCCTGCAGGATGCTTTGAAAGAGATTGAATCTGCCTATGAAGATGATCATCCAAACGTGACACTCACGAATAATTTCGGATCATCCGGCGCATTGAAACAGCAAATCGCTCAAGGAGCAAAAGCGGATCTCTTCTTCTCAGCAGCTGAAGAGCCTTTTGATGACCTTGTTCAATCTGGCGACATTGATCAGGATCATACAAAGGATGTCATACAAAATGAGCTTGTCCTCATCGTGCCAAAAGAAGGTTCCTCTTCTATCAAAACCTTTCGCGATGTTGATCACATAAAAGGAAAGATAGCGCTTGGCACACCTGAATCTGTTCCTGCTGGTACATATGCAAAAGAGATTTTCACAAAACTGAATATATGGGACCAAGTAAAACAGAACGCTGTCTATGGCAAGGATGTTCGTCAAGTATTAAACTATGTCGAAACAGGGAATGTGGAAGCTGGTGTCGTGTATAAGACGGACGCGCTCGTTTCTCGCAAAGTAAAGATAGTAGATGAGGCAAATCAAGACATGCATTCCCCCATCATTTATCCTGTTGGCATTGTAAAACAGACCGATGACATGAAAGAGGCGAAAGCATTTTTTCAATATCTCCAATCAGATCCAGCCGCAGCGATTTTTAAAAAGTACGGCTTTCAAGTGAAATAATGCCGATGCTGACCGAAGATTTTCTTTCACCTATCTGGCTGTCCGTACAAGTGGCTGCTTTCAGCGGATTATTGGCTGTCGTTTTAGGAACGTCCATTGGTTTTTGGATGGCGCGTACATCTTTCAAAGGGAAAATGATCGTGGAAACGCTCCTCATGATGCCGCTTGTCCTTCCGCCAACGGTCGTAGGATTTCTGCTGCTCGTTGCGTTCGGGAAGAACAGCGTGATTGGACAAGCGATTGAATGGATCTTCCATCAGCCTGTCATCTTCACTTATTGGGCAGCGGTCATTGCATCGACAGTTGTCGCATTCCCGCTCATGTATCAATCAGCGAAAGCTGGTTTTTCTACGATTGATTCAGACATTGAAGGTGCTGCAAAAGTTGATGGTGCGCGTTCTTTCCAGGTCTTTGCCTATATTACCGTCCCACTCGCACTGCCATCTCTTCTCTCTGGTGCGGTTCTAAGTTTTGCAAGGGCGTTAGGAGAATTTGGAGCGACTTTAATGTTCGCTGGCAACATTCCTGGGAAAACGCAAACCCTCCCAACAGCCATCTATGTGGCGATTGATTCTGGACGAATGGAACTTGCGTGGGCTTGGACCATTTGTATTGTGATCCTGTCTTTCCTCATGCTGTTGGCTGTTCGCCGAAGCAGGAATTAAAAAATCCCCTTCTCAAAAAGAGAAAGGGATTCAGATTGTTGACAAAGGGCTAAAATGAACTTGATTTTAGCCCTTTGTCTTCTTTTCAGCGTGATAGAAAACCTTTGCTGTACTGGTGTGACATTTGTGAGCACCTGCACGCAGGACTGACAAAGAATGCGAGGGTTTGTCTACACGCTGAGGGAATAATTTTATTTATTCAAACCCAACCGTCATCGTTTCTGGATTAGACCCGACACGTTCGTTATTATTAAGTGCATTGATTTTTTCCATGTCTTCTTGTGAAAGCTCGAAGTCAAAAATGTCGGCATTTTGTTTAATGCGATCTTCATTGATTGATTTTGGAATGGTGACAACGCCGCTTTGCAGATCCCAACGCAAGATCACTTGAGCCACAGATTTGTTGTATTGTGCTGCAATTTCCTTTAATACGTCATGATCCAAAAGCTTTCCTTGCATCAGCGGAGACCATGCTTCAATTTGAATGCCTTTTTCTTTCGCATATTGTCGTAATTCTACAAGTGTCAGTTTTGGATGAAACTCCACTTGGTTCACCGCTGGAACAACCTCCGCATCTTTTAACAGCTCTTCTAAATGCTGCACGTAGAAGTTGCTGACACCAATCGCTCTTACTTTTCCATCTTTATAAAGCTTCTCAAGCGCACGCCATGTCTCTTTAAATGTATCTGCATTTGGTCCAGGCCAATGAATCAAATAGAGGTCTAAGTAATCAAGACCGAGCCGGTTTAAGCTCGCGTCGCATGCAGCGAGTGCTTTGTCATATCCTTGATCTGTGTTCCATACTTTTGACGTAATGAACAATTCTTCTCTTTTCACGCCAGATTCTTTAATGGCTTTCCCTACGCCTGTCTCGTTTTTATAAACGGCAGCCGTATCAATGCTGCGATAACCGTTTCGTATGGCTGCTTTTACGGCATCAACCACTTGGTTGCCGTCCTCCACTTTGAATACACCTAAACCAAACCATGGCATTTCTACTCCGTTATTTAGTGTTACGGTATCATTCAAGCTTTTGACCATGTTAACAACCACCTTTTCATAGATTCCATCTTTTTCATTATCTCATGTTGCGTTTGAAAACTCTATTATCAGGCGTTTCTCTTCGCTTCAATCGCTAGCAGCAAAGCACCTGTCATACCTGCCTTGTCCTCAAGTCCAGGAGAGACAATGTATGTATCAAGCGGCGGCATGTCGACATAATCATTGACATACGCAGCCAGCTTCTCTCGAATGAGCGGAAATAGCTGTTTTTGCTTCATGACGCCTCCACCCATGATGATGCGTTCTGGGCTTAATATCAGCGTGTATTGCATTAATGCCTGTGCTAAATAATCTGCTTCAAGAGACCAAACTTCTTCTTCTTCGGTAAGCTCTTTAGCTGGCTTTCCCCACCTTGCCTCAATAGCTGGTCCTGCCGCCAGTCCTTCTAAGCAAGTACCATGCGCCGGGCAGACACCTGCAAACTGATCTGATTCATGCTGCCTGACCAGGATGTGTCCCATTTCTGGATGTGAGTGACCGTGGAGAAGCTCATTTTTCACAACAGCCCCGGCACCAATCCCCGTACCGACCGTGATATACAGACAGCTGCTTAGCCCTTTGGCGGCCCCTTTTGTCAGTTCACCTAATGCTGCGGCATTGACATCTGTCGTAAAGGACACCGGTACGTCTAATTGTTTCTCCAGCTCAGGTATCAACGGATAATGCTTCCATTCAACTTTCGGCGTATTCATGATGTAACCGTAAGAAGGATCGTCTTTCTGGACACAAATCGGTCCAAAGGAACCGACCCCTAATGCTGCAATTTCATGTTGCTGAAAAAATGGAATAAGTGATTGGATGGTTTTTTCCGGGTGCTCTGTTGGAATGGTTAATTCCTCTATGATATCCCCATGCTCATTGCCAATGGCACAGCAGAACTTTGTCCCCCCAGCTTCAATCGCTCCGTAATATGTCATCCTGCCTCTCCCCCTGCTCGTCTCTTTTTTTCATCATAAAACAAAGGGGAGAAGATGACAACATCATGTATTGGTCAGTAAGACTGCTTCCATGTCATTGATATATTCCCTTAAATGATGGGCAATATCACGATTGATTTCGCCATTTTCATATAAAGTTTGGATTTCATTACGAATCGTCTGTACGGCTTGGAAGTTAAGCTCTTTCTTCTTCCGGTCAAACGTACGATCCTTTTGCTGGAAGAAAGAAGGACCATGTTCACAGCGGAAAATCACTTGATTGTAAAACCCAATGACTTGATGACACGTTTGTTGATTGTCTTCGGTCATATGGTGCTTAATAGAATCCACCGCAGCTTCAGCCGTTTTCTTGCGGATTTGTTTATACGATTCCTCGTTTTCTAATATGCCGCTCGAAATACGCTGATGCGGGCGCCACAATTGAAGCCATTGTAGTAAGCGCAGAAACTTCACTTTTGAGAAACGAATTTTAAAAGAGTTGGAATAGAGCATTTCCAGCTCATGAAATCTCTCTTGCAGCTCATATGCTTCTTCTTTGTCGATTTTCTCTTCCTCAATCAACTGCTGAAGTTTCATCTGTTCTGCTTTAATACCATGCAGTCTGATTTTTCTCTCTTGTTTTCTCATACCAAACTGGTACGGTTCCCGCTGAATATTTCGTAGCTTCATTCGGAAATCATTGATGAGTGCAAGGGAGACTTCTCGATTGTCCTCATTCATTCCTTCTTTTAACGTTTTAATGGCACTTCTCAGCAGCTTCCGTTTTGCGTGCTGAATCTTTGTATCTAAGTCCACATCCACTTGCTTATCTTTTTTCTCCGATAAAATAGGCAGTAGCACACTCGCTAAAATGAGTGTACATAAAATGACGCCTGCTGCGAGGAAAATAATTAAATGACGCTCAGGGAATGGTGAGCCGTCTGCAAGCGTAAACGGGATGGAGAAAGCACCCGCTAATGTAACAGCACCACGAACACCAGAGAATGTCATCAGCATGGAAGCACGCAGCTTCGGTTTTTTCGTGTTCTTCTTTTTCGATACACTCCAGTTCCCTGCCCAGAACAGCCATACCCATAGGAATCTGAGAATCATTAGACAGAATGTAATGATTAAAATGTAACTGATGACTTGCATATTATTAAAGGCTTCATCTTGGAAAATGACGGTCGATACATCAGGAATTTGTAATCCAAGTAAAACGAAAACAAGGCCATTTAAAATAAATAAAATAATATTCCACGTGTTTGAAGAAGCAATTTGCAGTTTTGCTAAATTCGCTTCCATTCGGTCTTGCTCGATGGCATGTGTCACACCACCGGCAACAACGGCTAAAATGCCCGATACGCCAATTTCTTCCGCTGCTAAATAAATCACAAACGGCGTGAGGATTTGCAGGATGATGTGCATTGTGACATCGTCCATGCCTAAACGGCGGAGAAAATAGCGGAAACGAATGATAAAAAACGACAGAATAAATCCGGTCAATAATCCGCCAGCAGCAATCAGAACAAAGCTAAAGGATGCCTCTGCAATGGAAAATGCCCCTGTAACCGTTGCTGCAATAGCAAATTTAAAAGCAACAAGTCCTGACGCATCGTTCATCAGCCCTTCGCCTTCCAGCAGTCTCATGATCCCCTTCGGCATATTCACACGGCTGGAAAGGGCACTTACAGCCACTACATCTGTCGGTGATAAAATCGCTGCAAGCGCAAATGCAGCTGGAAGTGGTATGCTTGGAATCATCCAATGGATGGTATATCCTGCGACAATGACCGTCGCAAATACGAGCCCTAAAGCTAATAGAAGAATGGGTGCTCTTAATTTCCACAGCTCGTCCCTTGGGGTACGCTTCCCATCATTAAATAACAGCGGTGCAATGAATAAAACGAAGAATAGCTCAGGATTTAAAGAAATATGTAAACCTGAAGGAAAAGCTGCGACCAATATCCCTAAACCCACTTGGATTAATGGAACTGGAATAAAGGGCAGAAAACGATTGATAATATTAGATGATGCAATGAGTGCTAGTAGTACGAGCACTGCCAAAAAAATCTCCACTAGTACATGTCCCTCCCATTTCATTTTTTCCGTCATGTTTTGCTTACATGCAAAGATGTGTTCATTTCTTTCTGATCCATCCGTTCGGTCATGAGCGTTTCTTTAGTATCCCGCAAAAAGCGAAACCAACACATAACAATCCATCTAGGCAAAAAAAGACTGAATCTACATATTCAGTCAAATGACAACATTTTCATCTCATGTATTGTTCCAATGATGAATAAAGAACCTACTTTTATTTTACACGAAAACAGCTTGACCTGCTGACATCAAGCTCGAATAACACATAAAAAAAAAGAGCGACATCGCCCTTTTCTTTACCCTTTATTTAAAAAATAAGACCTAGCGGGAAGCCGCCATTTGAATAAGTAGGAACAAACCCTGCATATGACGAGGATGACAAACAGCAGATATAAAGCAAGCTCTCCTTGCGCTAAGCCGAGTCCGACAAGTAAACCGCCAAGGGCTGCCCATACTGCGTAAATCTCTGCTTTTAGCACAAGTGGCTTTCGTCCTGCTAATAAATCACGCACAATGCCGCCGCCACTTCCAGTCAAAATGGCTGCCACAATGACCGCACTGAGCGGGAGCTCTCTTTGTACAGCAAATAATGCACCTTGAATCGCAAACGCTGCTAAACCGATCGCATCCGAGAAATTCCCCCATGTGCTCCAGTGCTTGAGCAAAAGCTTTGGAAATAGAAACACGATCGTAATGGATACAAGGGCAATGGTAAACATTTTGCCCTGTGACCATAAAGCAGACACCGGAAGACCAATTAATAGATTCCGAATCGCTCCACCGCCAAATGCTGTGACAATCCCTAAAATGTACACACCAAGAATATCGTACTCTTCTTCCATTGCGACAATCGCACCACTAATGGCGAATGCCACAATGCCAATAATACTTAACACTTCCCATGCCATTTTCCGCTTATCTCCTTACCATTGTCTGATCATCTAACACTCTCCCCTTAATGTATATCTGACACAAATGAAAAGCAATACAAATTTTCTTTAAATTTTATCTTTTTGCAAAAATAAAAAATAGCCTGCTTTTAAGCAGGCTCAGATTGTTGACAAAGGGATAAAATGATCTTGATTTTAGCCCTTTGTCTACTTTCAGCGTGATAGAAAACCTTTGCAGTCTAGGAAAGACG
Organism: Bacillus sp. FSL R5-0397; assembly: GCF_038593395.1. Taxonomy (NCBI): domain Bacteria; kingdom Bacillati; phylum Bacillota; class Bacilli; order Caryophanales; family Bacillaceae; genus Bacillus; species Bacillus sp. FSL R5-0397. The sequence continues at coordinate 2,982,166 of NZ_CP151992.1, forward strand.
AGCACTGGAGCGGAGCGAATTTGACATTCGTGAGCACCAGCGCACAGGAATGACACCGAATGCGAGGGTTTGTCTACACGCTGATAGCCTGCTTTTAAGCAGGCTATCTCCTCAATCTTCTTTTGCATTTAAAAGCAGCATACTAATGATGATCAGAATAAATGCAATGAGAGCTAAGAGTGGAATGGTGATAAAACCAAACCAGTTCAGATAATCAACGGAACAAGGAATACCGCTTAGACAAGGACGAATCGATGCAAAGCCTGGAATCTTTTGTTCCATATAATGATAGATGGAAAAGCAAGCACCAATCCCGGCCAAAGGGAGAACGTAGTACTTCACTTTGACATCGCCACGGAATGTAGCAATTCCAAGTAAAAGCACAAGCGGATACATGAAAATGCGCTGAAACCAGCACATATCACATGGAATAAACTTCTTTACTTCGCTTAAATACAGGCTGCTCATCGTCGCCACAATTGAGACGATCCAAGCGCTGTATAAGTAAATCAGTTTATTTTTCATGATTTTTTCCCTTTCAGCTCTTGATCAATTAATTCTTTGATTTCATCATAGTCATAAAAGTTTTGGACTTGTTTATTGTTAATGAAAATAGTTGGTGTTGCATTTACTTTGTATTGATTCACCAGCTGATCATCTGTGTTCAGCTGTGGCTGATATGTTTTCTTTGATAGGTTATCTTTCAGCTTGTCCGTATCAATTTTCGTTGTCTTCTTCGCCAATTCGGTGAGCTTTGCTGGCGTTACCCATTCTGCTTCACTATCTGGTTGTGCGTTGTAGACCGCTTCATGAAATGCCCAGAAGTTTTTCGGATCTTCTTTCCACACTTCTTCAGAAGCCAGTGCTGCTAATACCGCACCGTCCCCATGAACAGGCAGTGGTAAGTTAATAAATGAGAAGGATACATCGCCATTATCTATGTAGTCTGCTTTCAATTTTGGGAAAATGTCTGTCTCAAATGATTTACATGATGGACATTTGTAATCCCCAAACTCGACAACTTGCACTTTTGCCTTTTGATCTCCCATGACAGGCTGTCCTTTAATAGACGGCTTACTGTCGACTGTTTGTGCTTCTTGGCTGTTGTTGTTACCGATCACAACGAAAATACCGATGAGAAGAGCTGCAATGATGGTTAATATAACTGCAAACTTGATGGATAAAGATTGATTATTTTTTTTACTCACAAAAGCACCTACCTTATCTTTTTCATTCATTCCTTCACAAAGAAAAAGGATAACAGCTCAGGAAAATGCCATTATCCAACTTCTTCTATTTTAACAAGAGGGGGTCTATTATGAAAGACGCTATTCATGAATTTTTCCTTACAATTTTATTTCATGACCCTCATCGCATTTAAAACAGCCAGTACAGTGACACCAACATCCGAGAAGACGGCTTCCCACATCGTTGCAATACCGAATGCACCAAGTATGAGAAAGACGGCTTTCACCCCAAGAGCAAACGCAATATTCTGCCATACGATGGCTCTCGTTCTTTTAGCGACAGCAATAGCTTCCGCTACCTTCGATGGCTGATCTGTCATAATCACAATATCAGCCGCTTCAACTGCTGCATCTGAACCAAGTCCACCCATGGCAATACCTATATCCGCTCTTGCCAAAACCGGCGTATCGTTTATGCCATCACCAACAAACAATAATTTGTCTTGAGATGCTTTTTTCTCATACATGTCTTCGATTTTGGCGACTTTATCCTGTGGCAATAATTCAGTGTGAACTTCGTCAATGCCGATCTGCTGTGCGACTGCATTTCCTACTTGCGAAGCATCCCCTGTAAGCATCACGGTTTGAATGCCCGCAGCTTTTAGAGAAAATATCGCTTCAACTGCATCGTCTTTTACTTCATCTGCAATCAAGATCGATCCCGCAAACTCACCGTCTATTGCTAAATACACAACCGTTCCGCTTCGTTTTTCTTTTTCAAAAGCAATGCCCTCTCGTTCCATAAGGCGATGATTACCTGCCAATACATGAGCTCCGCGAATTGTCGCTTTGATCCCATGACCGGCAATATCCTCGTAAGATTCGATCTGGCTCTCATCAAGAGACGCTCCGTAAGCCGCCTTAATCGATTCTGCAATCGGATGCGAAGAATGCGCTTCTGCCAGCGCTGCAAAAGAAAGCAATTCCTCTTCTGACCATTTCTCATTCGCTGCTTCGATATGAGTGACTGTAAAGTTCCCTTTTGTCAAAGTACCTGTTTTATCAAACACCGCATAGCGGACAGAGTTTAAGGCTTCTAAGTAATTACTGCCTTTCACTAAAATACCTCGTTTTGATGCGGCACCAATTCCGCCAAAGAAACCTAATGGAATGGATACAACGAGTGCACATGGACACGAAATGACAAGAAAGACAAGTGCCCGGTACACCCAATCAGACAATTGAGCTGATGGGATGAGAAGCGGTGGTACAAAGGCAAGCAATAAAGCTAGCACGACCACAGCAGGTGTATAATATTTAGCGAACTTTGTGATAAAGTTTTCTGTCTGCGCTTTACGGCTGCTTGCATTTTCGACTAAATCCAAAATCTTCGTAACCGCTGACTCACTGAGCTCTTTTTGCACTTCAATTTCAAGAATGCCGTTTTGGTTCACAAATCCAGCAAGCACATCTTTTCCTGCTTCCACATCTCTTGGAACAGACTCCCCAGTTAGTGCAGAGGTATCCACAAGAGAATAACCGTCTATCACGCGTCCATCTAAAGGAATTTTTTCACCTGGTTTGACGACAATACGGTCACCAGCTTTGACTTCTTCCGGCTTTACCTTTTTTGTTTGTTGCCCCACTTTGAGGTTTGCGTATTCTGGACGGATATTCATTAATTCGCTAATTGATTTTCTAGAGCGATTCACAGCTGCCCCTTGGAACAGTTCTCCAATTTGGTAAAACAGCATGACTGCCAGTGCCTCAGGATACTGCTGAATCACAAAAGCACCAACTGTAGCTATGGTCATTAAGAAGTTCTCATCAAATACTTGACCGCGCACAATATTTTTCAGTGCTTTCAAGACAACATCTCCGCCAACTAGTAAATACGCGGCGAAAAACATGATGAACTTCAGTAAGCCATTGTCAGGTATAAAATAAGCCGCTGTTCCAATGACTGCACCACCAATTAATTTCAGTACAATCGTTTTTAAATTCTTTGTTCCATGATCGTGATCGTGGTGATGTCCTTCTTCTTTTGGTGATACACTCACATGAGGTTCAATGGACTGAACGGTTTTTTCAATACGCTTTGACATCGTTTCTTGTGCATCAGCATGTGTCACAGTTAATGTACCCGTCGCAAAATTAATTGAGCAGGCTTCAACCCCTTCGAGTTTGCTGACACCTGTTTCAATTTTACGTGCACAGTTTCCACAATCGAGACCGCTTAATACGTATTCATCCTTCATCTTTTTCATGTTCTCACCTTTTTCTATATAAGTAGCCTTCCCTGATTCAATCAAACCTATCAGCTGCTGTAGATATTATATATGAGCACATATTCATATATTGAATTACCCTTATTATATGAGGAGTTCTTACAAACTGTCAATCATTTATAAGCAAATGTTTGAGATTTTTCGTATTCAAGGATGTCACGTGAATTTTCAATAATCCATGCTCATGTCCCCTCTTCGTTGCATAACATAAAAACGATCGCTTGATGGGAATATTCAGCATTTCTCTTTACAAAAGAAGGACATACGATTAGAATAAGATAAAAGTTTCCTTAAGGAAACAAATTAGCGTCAGAGAATCATTTCATCCTTTAGTCAAAATTATTAAATGTATGCATATATTTTTAGGAAACGCAATTGATGATCGAAAGGGGCCGCAAGAGATGTCATATGCTTTAACAATCGACCGCCTGTATGTCTCATACCACGGACAGGATGCACTAGAAAACGTCTCTCTTTCCATACAGGAAGGAACGATGACTGGAATCATTGGTCCAAATGGTGCTGGTAAATCTACTTTATTGAAAGCATGTTTGGATTTAATTGAAAAGGATCAAGGCGACATTCGTTTTTTTGAACAACCCTTTAAACAAGTGAGAAAACAGATCGCCTATGTACCGCAAAGAAATGATCTAGACTGGACGTTTCCTATCCATGTACTGGATACCGTACTGCTTGGCACATACCCAAAGCTCGGACTAATCAAACGACCGAAAAAAGAAGACCGTGCCTATGCGTACCATTGCTTAGAAAAGGTCGGGATGCAGGACTTTGCCAAAAGACAGATTGGGGAATTATCCGGCGGTCAGCAGCAGCGTGTCTTCCTTGCGCGAGCACTCGCTCAAAACGCACAGCTCTTTTGTTTAGATGAACCATTTGTCGGAATTGATATGGCAAGTGAAGAAACAATGATCCGCATTTTGAAGGAATTACGAGATGAAGGAAAAACCATTCTGGTCGTCCACCATGACTTAAGTAAAGCCGACGATTACTTCAGCCATCTCGTTCTTCTAAATAAGAAGCTGGTCAAAGCAGGGCCTGTCCATGATATTCTTCGTCCTGAGGTCATGCTCCAAGCATATGAAACACAGCTGCCATTTTTAAAATCAGCAGGAGGAGACGCGTAATGGAATTCTTAACCGGACTTTTTGAATATGCGTTTTTACAAAAAGCGTTATTTACATCCGTTATGGTAGGGATCATCTGCGGCGTCATTGGCTGCTTTATCATATTACGGGGAATGGCTTTGATGGGAGATGCGATTTCACACGCTGTACTTCCAGGTGTCGCCATCTCTTATATGCTCGGCATTAACTTTTTCTTTGGTGCGGTTCTAACTGGTGTACTGACAGCCATCGGCATCGGATATGTCAGTCAAAACAGCCGTATTAAAAATGATTCTGCCATCGGGATCGTATTCACTGCTTTTTTTTCCATTGGGATCATTTTGATTACATTTTTAAAAAGTTCCAGCGATTTATATCATATCTTGTTTGGAAACGTACTAGCCGTTCGTTCATCTGATATGTGGATCACGCTTGGCATCGGCATTTTCATTTTGCTGGCTGTCATTGTTTTCTACAAAGAACTGCTCATTAGTTCATTTGATCCAGTGATTTCTTCCGTTTACGGTTTACCGAATCGCATGATCCATTATTTCCTCATGACCTTATTGACCTTAGTGACCGTGGCATCCCTGCAAACTGTAGGTATTATTCTTGTTGTTGCAATGCTTATTACACCAGCTGCCACCGCTTATTTATTGACAGACCGGCTATGGATCATGATTTATTTATCTGCTTTTTTTGGAGCAGTTTCAGCCGTCGTAGGACTTGGGCTCAGCTTTACGTATAACTTGTCGTCTGGTGCTTCCATTGTGCTGGTCGCGACCATATTATTCGGCAGTGCCTTTATCTTTTCACCGAAACAAGGGATATTGTGGAGATCCTTAAAATCGAAGCGAAAACGAACACAGTTAAAAAAGGAAGCGTCTATGTAAAAGGAGGACATATATGAAGAAGGTATTAGCAATCCGTTTGACCGCAGTATGTATTGCCCTTTTGGTCATCGCAGGCTGTTCTACTCAGCAAAAAAGTTCCGGAAAAGATGACGGTAAATTAAAAGTTGTCACGACCTACTCCATTCTTTATGACATTGTGAAGGAAGTAGGAGGACAGCATGTCTCTATTCACAGCATTGTTCCCATTGGTACAGACCCACATGAATTTGACCCACTGCCAAAGGATGTTCAGTATACGACGGATGCAGACCTTGTTCTATCTAATGGCTTGAACCTTGAAACAGGGAATGGCTGGTTTCAAAAACTGCTTGAATCGAGCGGCAAGGACGGGGATGATGCACCTGTAGCCGAGCTGAGTAAAGGCGTCAAAGTGAAGCATTTGTCTTCAAAAGGGCTTGAAAGCCAGCAGGACCCACACGCATGGCTGAATGTCGAGAATGGGATTCTTTATGCGCAAAATGCCAGAGATGCGCTCATTCAAGCAGATCCTGAGCATAAAGAGGATTACGAGAAAAATGCTGAAACCTATATCAAAAAGCTTCAAACGCTTCACGATGAAGCAAAAGACAAGTTTGATCAACTCCCAAAAGACAAAAAACTCCTTGTCACAAGCGAAGGGGCATTCAAATATTTTGCGGATGCGTATGGACTGAAAGCCGGCTACATTTGGGAGATCAACACAGAAAGTGAAGGAACACCTGGACAAATGAAGCGCATCATTCATTTTGTCAAAGACCATCAAGTTCCTGCCCTTTTTCTTGAAACAAGTGTAGATAAGCGCAGCCTTGAAAGCCTATCTGAGGAAACCGGAGTTCCGATTAAGGGGAAAGTATTTACGGATTCTATTGGCAAAGAAGGTGAAGATGGGGACAGCTACTATAAGATGATGAAATGGAATATTGACACCATTTATAAAGGACTGTCATCATAAGAAAAGACAGGTGGAGTAAATCCGCCTGTCTTTTTTGTCATCCTGCTATATTTTCCGGGTGTTTTTTCGGCCAAATGACGTAGCTGATACTAATGATGAAATCAATGGTTAAGACCATCCCCCACACACTGACAAGCTGCATCAGAGATTCCGTTCGTTCTGGTGCTTGGATGAGATAGGTCAATCCATATAATAGCCCCGCTCCGATGACATAAGAGATGAAATGACGCGTCCAGCCCACCATTTCATACAAAGACCGCTCCTTCCCGTACTTTGGTTTCCCCTTTGGCTTAGGGCCTCCTGCAAAACGATAAGCAAACTTAGCATCCGCCCATTTCACCATTTGATGTCCAAAGGCCAGACTCACACCAATATAAACAGCCGCAAGCCCGTGAATGACGCTCGCCACAGCCCCATGCTTTAAATCTATATAAGTAGCCGCAAGAAGGATGAGATCTAAAACCGGCGTACAGACAAGAAAGAAAGCACCCCATTTTTTCTGTTTAAACACATAACGCAGTGTTAAGCCCATAAGAATAAACAGCCAAAAACCAATTTCACATGCCACAATCAATAAACCGACCAATTTCCCCCACATCCTTTTTAACACGATTGTATTAAATAAAAAATAACACAACTGTGTTAAAAAAACAATAGCTGTGCTAAAATCAAGGTATGCCAAAAATCGTCGATCACCATAAACAAAAACAAAAGGTCGCTCAAGCTGCTATGAGAGTGATTAAACAAGAGGGATTGGAAAGCGCTTCTGTACGAAAAATAGCCGTAGAAGCTGGCATTTCAGCCGGCTCTATGCGTCATTATTTTTCCACACAGCAAGAATTATTTCTATTCTCCATGAATTTAATTCAGGAAAGAGTGAAGGAGCGAATTGCTAAGCTTCCATTAAACGGTTCAACAGAGGAAAATGTATTCACTTTATTGGAGCAGGTTCTTCCACTAGACGAAGAACGAATATTTGAAATGGAGGTGTGGCAGGCTTTTACAGTCAAAGCACTGACTGAACCAGATTTACAGCCGCTCAATGCAAAGATGTATGACGAGCTTTTTCAAACCGTTCAATTTTGCATAATGAAATTGAAAGAGGATGAGCTACTGCTAGATCATATCGATCTTTTATTAGAAACTGAGCGGCTTTATGCGGTCATCAATGGGCTTGCATTGAATGGAATCGTACAGCCCCATCGTTTACCGCCTCAGCTTATGCGCTCCGTGCTGCAGAAGCATCTTCAATCCATCACAAAAAAAGACATGCCCTCCTTATAGAGAGCATGTCTTTTTAATCTTCCATAAAAATTCGTTTTGCCTCGTAATAAAGCACCTGTACAAATTTCTTCACATTGATACGTGTGTGCTCTTCTCTTCCAGTTGTCTCTTTTGTGAGTTCACTCATTTTCTTACGCACAATGGTAAAATCGAAAAATTTTGATGCATAGTTTTCAAAGGTTGGGTGTGAAAAATCGGTTAACCCGAGCGAGGCGATGTGTTTCAATGATTGGTTGATCGCACGTCTTACCCGCTGTTCCGCTGCTTTTGCTTCTCTTGCGATGTCTGCTGATGTAAAAGGTTCGTTTAATTTATCCTCTGTGATGCCAGTAAAAATCACTTTTAATGAAGGAAAAGAGTCGTGCTGATCGGCATGTAACGCTAAATACTGATCTGTGAAAAGAATCATATCTAGTAAATCCTTAGACCCCTTTTCACCGACAATCCCAAGCTCCGCAAGCAAAAACTGACCTGCCTCTGCAAGACTTTTCCCGCGTTGCTTTGTTTTTGTCTGTCCGCGCTGCTGGAACTGCATGACCGATTTGAGCGAATGCTGAATATTTTCAATCGAGTGCTCTAAATGCAGCCGCTCAATCATGAGATGGAGCACACTTAAGACCTCTACTCGATTGATCGGCTTTGTCACATAATACTCGACACCGAGTGTATATGCCTGGCCGATGAGTTCCTTTGTTTCTACCTGTGACAGCATTAAATATTTCCCATGAAATTCATCTTTGATCGCTCGAATCGTCTCAAGACCGTCCCTTTCCGGCATCAGAAGATCAATACACAAGATATCAATATGCAAATCATTTAAGTAGCTCGCTGTTACTTCAGCACCATCCTCTGCTTCCCCTGCCACAATGCCAAGCTCTTCATCTTCAATGAGCTGTGCCAGTGAAGAACGAACAGCTTCATCATCATCAACAATAAAAAATCTCATCTCCCATTCCCCTCTTTTCTGCTGACTTGATCAATTGGTATCGTTAAAGTGAACATCGTTTGTTGATTTGGGATACTCTTCATTTCAACACTTCCGCCAAGCTTCTCGGCTGTGTCTTTCACATAGGAAAGACCGATGCCGCTTGATGGGTTCCCGGCTTGGTCGTATTTTAAAGTGAAGCCCGGTTTAAAGATCACATGATGGTTACGCTCTTTAATGCCTGGCCCGTTGTCACTGATTTGAAAAATCACATCATTCTCTTTCCGTGAAATGGATAGTGATACCTCTCCATTCACCGGAATGGCTTCAACGGCATTGGATACAATGTTATTTAATAAAGATAGAATGGTATACACGTGATAAGCGGGATGCTGCCCATCTTCATCATAATGAAAAACGATGTGTTTTTTAAGAGATTCCGCGTAATTTTCATGGATACGAATCACAAGTCCAGCGATATGAGCAGGACTTGCATACTCCTGGAAGTTTTCCTCATGAATCAGTTTTGATAAGGCAGAAAAAATCCGCTGATTATCCTTTTTGATTTCGTGTACCTCACCTGCAATTTGTAGGGCTGTTTTTCCGAGTTTTTTCAAATCTAATGATTCCGTATCCTTTGCATGATGCAGAGATTGATACAATTGATATGAAGTAGCTGTAATGTGCTCAGCATGTGCAAGGGTTTTATAAAAATATGTAGATTCCGTATAAAGATTCGACAGTAGCATCAACAGGTGTTCCTTTTCCTTCTTCATTTGGCGCTCTCTCGCCTGTTCTTCGTATAATCGAATCATCGTATAACAAGCCAATACGAAAAAGCTTCTGAAAATCGCCAATACAAATAGTTGAAACAGCGTTCTCACTGTTAAAATTTCATCAATGGCTCCCCTGAGTGCAATCATTTCGACTACACTTGCACATAGTTCCATGATGATCCCTGTTGCCCCAATGAGCCAAGGCTTATCACGGAAACGTCTGACCTGTAATACATAAAAAAGCGTACCATAGACGACGTAATACAGCAGGGAAGGAAATCTTAAAGAAACGGCCTCTTCCAGCGCTAAGTGGCCTGACACAGCAGTATCAAGAAGCACCCGGAATGCAAACACTGATCCCCCCGCAATGATGCCGCTTGCCCATGCCGGGAATTTTTTCATTTGAAGCAGGATAAAGAAAAAGACAACGGTTCCAAAGCTCACCCGAAAGCTATCCTCAAATGGATAAAATTTCAGCTCTCCACCAATCGGAGTCAAAACAATGAGCATGATAATTAAATAAGGCTCTGTATTCAACCATTTTTTCAGTAGATTCAAACGCAGTCACATCCCTAATAATTGACGATAGTATACTATGTGAGCTTCAGAAAAACAAACAGTCCATGAAAAAACGCACACCGGACATTTGTCGGTGTGCGCTTCTCATGATGCCGCTTAATCTTCTAAACGATCCTTTTCTAAAAGTGATGCACCAGCAATACCTGGTTTCGTCATTTCAAAAGGATTTAAGATGACATCAAGCTCTTCCTCTGATAACACATCATTTTGCAGACAAAGCTCACGTACAGATACGCCTGTAAGAATCGCTTCTCTCGCAATTCGTGCAGCAGCTTCATAACCAATATGCGGATTGACCGCCGTCATGACACCAGCACTCTTTTCTACATATTCTTTTAATCTAGATTCATCTGCTTTTAGGTCACGCAAGCAGTTATCGACAAAGGATTCAAATACATTTTTCATCATGCTGAGAGACTGTAGTAAGTTGAATATTAAAACTGGCTCCATGACGTTCAGTTCAAGCTGACCAGCCTCTGATGCAAGGCAGATCGTGTGGTCATTTCCAATGACTTGGAATGCCACTTGGTTCATGACCTCAGGCATCACTGGGTTGACTTTCCCTGGCATGATAGATGAACCTGGCTGTCTCGGCGGCAAGTGCAGCTCACCAAAGCCTGCTCTAGGACCTGAAGCCATCAAACGAATATCGTTTGCCATTTTGGACATATTCATCATACATACTTTCAGTGCAGCTGATACTTCTGTATAAGCATCTGTATTTTGCGTAGCATCGACCAAATCTTCTGCTCCAACTAACGGCAATCCGCTAATGTCAGCTAGATAACCAACTACCTGGCGAATATATTTAGGATCAGCATTCAGTCCTGTTCCAACTGCTGTTGCGCCCATATTGACTTCATATAAATGCTGTCTAGACTGCTTGATTCGTTTAATATCACGAGCAAGAACCTTTGCATATGCACTAAACTCTTGACCAAGTCTGATTGGAACAGCGTCCTGAAGATGCGTACGTCCCATTTTGATGACATGATCGAATTCTTGCGCTTTTTCTGTCATGACTTGATGCATGTTTTCCATCGTATAAAGTAGTTTTTCAATCATATTCAATGTTGAAATATGAATCGCTGTTGGGAAAACGTCGTTTGTTGACTGCGACATGTTCACATGCGTGTTTGGACTTAGCTCAGTATAAGCGCCTTTTTCCTTTCCTAGTAGTTCAAGCGCTCTGTTTGCAATGACTTCATTGGCATTCATGTTCATTGAAGTGCCAGCCCCGCCTTGAATTGGATCGACAATAAATTGATTGTTCCATTTTCCTTCAATAACCTCATCTGCGGCTTGAACAATTTTTTCTCCAAGACCAGCATATAGTCGCTTTGTATCCATATTTGCAAGTGCGGCTGCCTTTTTGACAATCCCTAATGCTTTGATGAGTTCCTCATGAACATGGTAGCCAGTAATTGGAAAGTTCTCTACTGCACGTAATGTTTGAATTCCATAATACGCTTGAGTGTCTACTTCCTTTTCACCTAGAAAGTCTCGTTCGATACGAACTTGCTTGTCCTGTAGCTTCGTCATTTGAAAAGATCTCCTTTTACGCTGCTTTTGTTTGTTGTTTTAATTCCTCAATATACTTCTTCGATTTCTCTTGATCAAACACTTTTTCCCACTTAGACATGACAATGGCTGCAAGTGAGTTACCAAATACGTTAACAGTTGTACGAACCATGTCAAGGATACGGTCGATCCCAACGATGAAGGCAAGTCCTTCAAGTGGAAGTCCCATTGCTCCAAGTGTTGTGATGACAACAACGATCGATGCACCTGGTACACCAGCCATTCCTTTTGATGTGAGCATTAAGATTAATAGTAACGTAATTTGCTCATAGATGGAAAGAGGCATGCCGTACATTTGTGCAACAAATATGGCGGCAATGGATTGATAGATGGCACTTCCATCTAAGTTAAAGGTATAGCCTGTTGGGATAACGAACGACGTGATCGCTTTCGGGCATCCGAACTTCTCCATTTTGTCCATTAATCTAGGCAATACAGCTTCTGAACTTGCTGTTGAGAATGCAAGAATGATTTCTTCTTTTAACACTCTAAATAGTGTAAAGACGCTTGTTCCAGCTAATTTTGCGATAATGCCAAGTACGACAATAACGAAGAATGCCATTGTGCCGTAAACGACAAGTACCAGTTTACCTAGCGGGAGAAGCGCTCCGACCCCGAATTTGATCACCGTCACACTGATGAGCGCGAATACACCAAATGGTGCAAACTTCATCACTTTATTGGTCACCCAGAACATCGCTTCGAGGATGCCCTCAAAAAATCCTAACACTGGTTTTCCTTTGTCTCCAACTGCTGCAATTCCTAATCCGAATAACACTGTAAAGAAGATTGTTGGTAATAGATCACCTTCTGCAATGGATTGGAACACGTTTGTTGGCACAAGATGCACAATCGTTTCAGAGAAACTAGCTTTTTCGGCAGAAGACTTAGATGTCTCTTCATATTTAGAGATATCGCCTTTCTCCATGTTACTCATATCAATTCCTGTACCAGGATGGAAAACGTTTGCTGCAAGCAGTCCAACTGCTAATGCAATCGTTGTCACAATTTCGAAGTAAAGAATCGTTTTCCCACCGAGTCTTCCGATGGTTTTCATATCGCCTACACCTGCAACGGCTACAATCAATGCAGCAATAACAATTGGAAGAACGATCATTTTAATTAAGTGGATGAATATATCGCCAATCGGCGTTAACACATTAATAACGGTTTCATTTTGATAAAATAGTGCTCCTACGACAACACCCAAAACAAGTGCGATGAGTATTTGAGAAGCTAACCCTAACTTTTTCATACGTGGACCCCCTTTTTTTGATAACGCTTTCTTTGTAGCCTAATCGCATCTTAACGATGAACCTACAAAAAACGACAAAAAGGAACAAAAAGAAGTGAATTTTTTATGAAAAATCTTTTAAAAGGTGGGTTTTTCCACAAAATTGTTAAAAAAAGACTTCGCTTTTGGCGAAGTCTCAGGTTGTTGAGAAGAGCTAAAATGAACTTTATGTTAGCTCTTTGTGATAGAAATCCATTGAAGTCTAGAAAGGGCGAGCACCAAAGTGCAGGACTGACACCGAATGCGAGGACTTCGCTTCTGATGAAGTCTCATGTTGCATATGATCAGCTGGCGGCTCTTGAAGAGGAGAAAGTTCGACATAAATCGCATAGCCTATCAGTACAAAGGCTACATAAATCACAGCACTCAACGTCCACACCCATTTGACATTCAGCTTCATTTTGCCACACCCTCTCTGACAGGTTTCAATCGCTGTAATCTTAGTGCGTTCAGCACAACCGATACAGAACTAAAGGCCATTGCCGCTCCTGCAAGCCATGGTGCCAGGAACCCAAATGCGGCGACTGGTATGCCAATACAATTGTAAGCAAGTGCCCAAAATAGATTCTGTTTAATGTTTCTCATCGTTTTTCTGCTAAATTCAAGTGCATCTGCAATGGCATGGAGATCTCCAGTCATGAGCGTAATATCTGCCGCTTCCATGGCAACATCTGTACCTGTTCCGACAGCCATCCCGATATTTGCTGTTGCAAGGGCAGGGGCATCATTGATGCCGTCTCCAACCATCGCCACTTTTTTTCCTTGTTTCTGAAGCGCTACAATATGAGCCGCTTTTTCCTCTGGAAGAACTTCAGCGATGACATGATCTATGCCTGCCTCACTCGCAATCGCTTCTGCTGTGCGTTTGTTATCTCCTGTCATCATCACGACGTGAATCCCTTGCTCTTTGAGACGAGCGACCGCTTGAGAAGAAGACGATTTGATTGTATCAGCAACGGCGACAATACCTGCTGGCTCGCCGTCAATGGCGATGAGCATCGCCGTTTTTCCTTGTTCTTCAAGCTCAGTCACAACTGCTTCTAGTGCTTCGCAGCTGATATGATGTTTCTTTAGGAGTTTCCGTGTGCCAATCAAAAGCTCATGTCCTGCAGCTCTTGCTTCAATTCCATGACCAGGATCTGCTTGAAAGGCTTCTACCTCGACCGCTTGGAGACCCCGGTTCTTCATGCCTTCTGTGATTGCTCTGGCAAGTGGATGCTCTGACTGCTGTTCTGCCGATCCTGCTAACTGAAGCAGCGTATCTTCTGTCCAATTGGCAGACGCAATCACATCTGTAAGACTCGGCTCCCCTTTTGTCACAGTCCCTGTTTTATCTAGCACTACTGTATCTAGTGATTGCGTTATCTCTAAATGCTCTCCGCCTTTAAACAGAATCCCTGATTCAGCTGCCCGGCCGCTGCCTGCCATAATAGAGGTCGGTGTAGCAAGGCCAAGAGCACAAGGACATGCGATGACGATGACCGCTATAAAGGTTTCAAGTGCAGATGTCACATTTCCTGGATCAACAAAGATATACCAAATCAGAAAAGTGAGCACAGCCAATCCTACAACAATGGGGACAAATATCCCTGAAATTTGATCTGCCATTCTTTGAATTGGTGCTTTTGAGCCTTGCGCTTGTTCGACGACTCGAATAATTTGTGAAAGAGCCGTTTCTTTTCCTACTTTTGTTGCTTTCACTTTCACAAATCCATTTTTATTGATGGTTGCCCCGATGACTGTATCTCCTGTGGTTTTATCAACCGGCAGACTTTCTCCTGTAATCATCGATTCGTCGATCGCTGTTGTTCCTTCGATGATTTCTCCGTCTACCGGGACTTTTTCACCTGGCTTGACGAACACAAGATCATTCACTTTCACTTCAGAAATAGGAACGGTCATTTCTTTCCCATCTCGCTCTATCACAGCTTCTTTCGCTTGTAAGCCCATCAGTTTTTGAATCGCTTCTGATGATCTCCCTTTCGCTCTTGCTTCCATTAACTTTCCGAGCACAATCAACGTAATCAGCACAGCACTCGTTTCATAATAGAGGGCCGCTTCATGTGTGCCTTGAACCGCTGACTGAATACTTTCATATAAACTATAGAAAAAAGCAGCCGATGTCCCTAGTGCCACAAGGACATCCATATTGGCACTTTTATTTTTCAACGCTTTATAAGCACCTACATAAAAAGGCCAGCCGACAATGAACTGGACGGGCGCTGCTAATGCGAGCTGAACCCATGGATTCATAAACGCTTCTGGCAGCCAAATAAACGATGTGAAAGAAAAATGACTAACCATTGCCCAAAGAAGAGGCAATGACAAAATCATCGAGAACAAAAAGCGTGCCGTTTGTTTCTCAATCGCTACTTGGCGATGGTCTTTTTTCCCTTCCTCTGCATGCTCTTCGACTGGTTCAATTAATGAATACCCAATGGATTTCACAGCCTCTTTTATGTCACTTGGAGATATTTTCCCTGGATGATATGTCACCTGAAGTGACTCAAGCGCAAAGTTCACTGATCCTTGATCAATACCATCCATCCGGTTGACTTTTTTCTCAATTCGGTTTGCACAAGCCGCACATGTCATTCCCTCTATATCAAATTCGGCTTGCTCCATCACCACATCATAGCCAAGAGATTGAATTTTTTGTTTTAGATCCTCTGCTGTGAGTTGTTCTGTTTCATACACAATGTGGGATGTTTCAAGCGCAAAATTCACACTGGCGTCGTCCACACCTTCCAACCTGTTCAAGCCCTTTTCAATGCGGCCTGCACAGGCGGCGCAAGTCATTCCCGTCATTTGAAAATCAATTTCTTTTTTCATTTATCTCACCTCTCCACATACTCCATGGGGGTATTGTTATTTTTAAAAAAATACGTGCTGTCTTATGCAGCACGTATGCTCATTTTATACGACATCATATCCCTGTTCTTCAATGACATCAGAGATCTGGTGTAACGTGATTTGATCTTGGTGAAAGGAAACCTCCACCTGACCCTTATCTAAATGGACTTTCACAGATTCAACACCTGCTAATTCTCCTACATTTCCTTCGACTGCTTTCACACAATGTCCGCAAGACATGCCTTGCACTTGTAGTGTTGCTTGTTCCACTTCTCATCGCCTCCATCAATCATTTTCTAATTTTACTATACCCTAGTAGGGTATCATTGTAAACATAAATGATCCGCTTTTTGCTACGATTTTGTCAGCTTCGTGAAGACATTCATTAACTCCTCAATGGCTTCATCCCCATTACCGCTCTTAATGGCATCCGCTACGCAGTGATGTGTATGCTTTTCCATTAATTGAAGACTCACTTTTTTTAAAGCTGCATTGACAGCAGAAATTTGATTCACGACATCTATGCAGTAACGATCGTTTTCAATCATTTGCTGAATCCCTCGCACTTGACCTTCCACTCGTTTTAAGCGATTGATTAATTGCTCTTTTTCCTTCTCAGCTCTAGGCGAAGCGATATGTCTTTCTTCATGTTCTGTCATCTGATCACCTTTTTTCTATCATACTTGTGTTACATTCAATTAAAGCATATCTTCACCTGAAAAGGCAAAGATATGCTGTGATCACCGTTTGCTTATCCTAGTTTGTTAGTTGTTCAATATCTTGAAAAAGGCTGACCGATTGCTGAAGCTGCTTCATGAGGCCTTGCTGATCCTCTAAAATAGCTACAGCATCGAAGTTGTCCATTTTCAATTGCTGTAAATAGGTTTGAATCTCCTCTGACAGCACTTTATTTTTCTCTATGATTTGTGCATGCAGGTCTTCTGCTATTGATGGGGCTGTGAGTTCATTAAATTCTTGAATGTCTGCTTTCAATGATTCCAGTTGCTGCGTCAAATCTGCTCTTTTGGCAGCATCTTGTACAGCTTCTTCCGCAAGCTGTGGAAAATCCTCTGTGAATTGCTGAATATCCGTCACATACTCATTTGCCTCTGTGACATATGTCGTTGTATCGTTCACTTGGTCTAACAGTCCTGAACATCCACTTAACAAAAACGTACCGGTAAATAGAAACGCCATCACATATTGTTTCAAGATCCATCATCCTTTCATCTGTATGTTGAAACCCCTCATTTGTCCAGCTCCCAACCACACAGATGCAAAAAGATCTTAAAAAAAGCCAGACCTTTGCCTCATGTGTGATAGGCAAAGGTCTGGCTAACATGTTCATGCCGGAATGGCCGAGAAACAACGGATGTTTCTGTAATGACGACCAAACCGTAAAAGCTACTCCCCTTTAGGAAACCGTTCAAATGTTATGTTTATCATATCTAAATGAAGGACAACAGTCAATGAGAAGCAGGCGGAAGATCCTGCTTTTGGTATAGCATATAGTCCGAACCAGTTGATGCATAAATCCGATTACGTCCTTGGCGTTTTGACATATACAAGGCTTGATCTGCCTCAAATAGAAGCGTTTCTAATATAGAGGGATCATTCGCTGTATGGGCGACGCCAAAGCTTGCTGTCACTCTTACTTTTTTCTCATCTGTCTGAAAGAAACTCACTTCAAATGAATGTCTCATCTGTTCCGCAATATGACATGCCTCTTCAAATGAATGATGTGGTAGACAAATGGCGAACTCTTCTCCACCATATCGGCCAAATAAATCATCCATCTTCAAATGCTGCTGACAAATGGACACAACATGACGCAACGCCTCGTCTCCAATATGATGTCCATGCGTATCATTGATTTGTTTAAAGAAATCAATATCAAATAGCAATATCGCAGTATCCTGCGCATCCTCTTCCAATAACATCTGCGTTCGTTCAATAAAGGAAGACCGATTGAAGATATTCGTCAAACCATCAATATATGCTCGGCGCTCCAGCTCTTCCTGCAATAGTCGCTGCTCCGTAACATCGCTGATCACAATTTGCCTGCCCTCGACTTCGCCTCTTCTATTAAAAAGAGAAGAAGCAGTGAGATGATAATAGAAGGGCTGCTCTTTTTCCCACATTAAATCATACTGTGAATGATCCTGCGGAGAACGCAGCCACTGTATAAACGCTGGCTCTTTGATGATCCCTGAGAATATATCATCGATTTTATAGCCGATTCCCTTTTTAGCGAGCACAGGAATGATCAATGCAGCCGCAGGGTTATAATCAATCAGTGTTCGGTATCGATCCAATAGAAGAACACCTTCTGACATATGTTCAAACACACGCTCCATCGCAATGGGAGAGAGCTTAAAGAGATGAAAAGACATAATCGCCCATAAGTAGAGTGCGTTGGTTAAAAACATCACCACTGGTACTGGGTCAATGTGAAAAGGCGTGACACCTAATAAATAGATAAAAGAGGTCGTGATCGGCAATAATATTCCAACGAGCAAGATCAGAACCTGTTTCAAATATTCTTTCTTCACACGTAAAAACCAAAGCAGCATAAAAATAGCGAGCATGGAACAGCCAAATGTATAGACCCCATGAATGATATACCAATAACCAATGGTAAAATCAGCTAATAAAAACCCGTCTACTGTATTCATCGTGATGCTTCGGTAAAAGAGTGAATGAAAAGAGTTGGTGAACACCAGAATGGTGGTTAAAATTGGAATCAACAAGAAGAGAAGCACGCGGCGCTTTGTTACATATTGATGGAAACCAGTAAACTGCAGCACAATCATCAGGCTGAACGGTGCAATAAACGGAAGACCTATGTATTGAAAACTAACCCAGAATGTAATTTCTTGAGGGGTGCGCGCCAATAATTCAAATGTATGTCCAAAAATATAAATCGCAGTTGCTCCAGACATATACATAAACAATTGACAGCCAATATACCGATGGCGATTTGCATGAGCAATGATTGATAATATTACGGACAGAATGCCAGAAACACTCATGATCACAATAAAATGTAAAACAATCGAATCCATGTAAACGCCCCAATTTCAGTTATTTAGAACTAGTCTAATCTTACTATATATGAGGACGTCTCAAATGGGAAGATGTGATTTTGATTTGGTTGGCGGTTTTTTGGAAAGTTTCGAATGTTTTCTGTTCATGAGGCCTTATCCTTTTCACTATTTTTTATGCTTCACTTGGAGAAGCATATTGTGATAGGAGAAATATCAATGTCTAATCGTTTTCATAAGTTTCATCTATTAGGACAAATCGATTTACAGCGCTTTCTCAATAGATTCTAGATTAAAGGTATCTTCACTAAAAAACTATAAAAAAACACAGCAGCATAACCGCTGTGTTCTGCATCAATAGCTATTGGGTTGATTGCATTCATGCTAGCAACTCATTTTTATTGTTTTAGTTGTTTTTCATCTACAAGACGATCGACTTCGTTGTCTGCATTTTCAATTTCAGCATGTACTTCATCAATCGTGTTCACTACCTCTTGCATGAGTTTGAGTTCGGGATCATATTCAGACAGCATTTCATCTGTATTATCAACAATGAATTGATATTCCTTTCCGGCACGGAGTGTGTGCTTATGAGCCGTCTTAAATGTTGCTGGAACGGCTTCTTTTTTCTGTGCTTTATTGATTATTTTTTGCGCTCTTGCAATAGATTTATCAACTTTTGACATCCATACTTTATCCCCCGCCACGGAATTTCTTAAAAGGTCTTCATAAACGATGATTTCATCTTCAAGGGCATCCATATGTGCGTCATACCAATCAACATAGGCTTCTTGCTCGGCTTTTGTTTCTTTTGGTTTTGACGCAGCATTCGCTTCTTTACGACTTAATTCTGATGTTGTTTCTGTTTTACCACACGCTGCTGTTAGCGCTAATACGAATACTAAAAGGATTGTTGCAATGATCGACTTTTTGTTTGTTTTCAAGGTCTGTTTCCTCATTTCTTATCGTTTTTTGAATCGCTTGCTACTTTTTCAACTTCGTCGTCTGCTTTCTTCGTTTCTTCAAGGGCTTTATCAAGTCTGTGCTCAATCACATTGAGTCCATCTACCGTATTTTCATCGATTGTCTTAATCGTTTTAGGTGTTTCATCAATTAAGTATTGATACCCTTCGCTTGCTTTGACCAAATGCTCATGTGCTTTTTTGTAAGCAGCAGGTGCGTTCTTTTTCGCTTTTACGTCATCGACAACTTTTTGCAGAACATCTAGTGATTTTTTAACGTTTTTAGCCCATTGGTCGTCGGTAGGGTCAGCCTCCATCATACGCTTTGCGTATGTAAGCATAGCATCTTCAAGATCGCTTCGATTTGATTCGTACCAATCAGCGTATTCTTTTTCTGAGGCTTTTGTGTCACCGCATGCTGCACCAAATGCTAAAAGCATGACTGACATCATAATTACTGCCAATATCGATTTTTTATTTCCTGATTTCATAAGTACTTATCCTCCTAGTTTACTTTCAACATTTTTGTTGAGATTTTTCCAAATACCGAGTTTGTTCGCAATTTTCTGCTTTTACATTGAACAATTTGTTCTATCTTCTTCATTTAATTAAATAAATTTTCGTAAGAATATAGTAATGGTTAAATATCCCTACATTTCATCATCGGCTAAATGAAGATGTTTGTTTAGAAATTAATTCAATTTTTATAACATAAAAATACTATATTGGAAGATATCCTATGTTTTTTAAACAAACAACTATTATTAAATAAAAACATAAAAAAAGACGCTATTCATAGCGTCTTTTTTTTTTGAGTAATTAGATTTTCATGATACCAGACCCGCACCAAGAGCTTTTAAAACCCTTGATACGACTGCATTCTAAAAGTTTTGATGGAGACGGTGGGAGTCGAACCCACGTCCAGAGACATCGATTACTTAAGCGTCTACGAGCGTAGTCAACATATTTACGTGTTCACTCATCCTCATGCCTGCTGACGGGCGCTTGGAGAGCTAGTCTGATGGATCTCTTCTTACGTCCTCAGACGAAAACGTAAGCGTAGCCTACTTCATTGGGCTCCTCACAGACACATAGGCGATGTCAGGAAGAGCTCGCTGCGCTTATTAGGCAGCTAGTGCTAAGTTTTGGTTAAAACTTTTAGTTTTGCCAGTTACATTTAGGTGCGTGTTAACGAGATCGCCTCTCGGCTCGCAGCCTAAGCTCGAACCATCCCTGTCGAATCCGTAACGTCCCCTTGTAAAAGGGATATACGGGATGGAAACGTTCTTTAGCTTAACTGCTTCCGTATATGACTATTATAACAATCTCATCGCTCGAAACAACTGGTGGTTTCTGTAAAAAACGACGATGATTGTTTACTGCATAACATATTGTAGCATAATGCTTCCGCTCTCAGCAAGCCATCTGCATGCGTCTAGAATTGCTTTTGCCGGTCACGGAAAGCACGCTCGATTTCACGTTTCGCATCTTTTTTCTTCAGATCTTCACGTTTATCGTATTTCTTCTTCCCTTTACCGACTCCAATGAGCACTTTGGCAAAGCCATTTTTCAAATAGAGTTTAATGGGAACAAGTGAGTAGCCTTCTTCCTTTGTCGCACCAATCAATTTACTGATTTGTTTGCGGTGGAGCAGCAGCTTTCTCGTTCTGAGCGGATCATGGTTATAACGGTTCCCCTGCTCGTATGGGCTCACGTGCATATTGTGAAGAAACACTTCTCCTCGTTCGATTTTGGCAAAGGAATCTTTTAAATTCACTTTCCCTGCTCGAATGGATTTGATTTCAGTTCCTTGTAATACAAGGCCGGCTTCGTATGTTTCTTCTATAAAATAATCATGATTGGCTTTTTTGTTTTGGGAAACAACCTTTCCCTCTCCCTTTGGCATTGGCGTACACCCTCCTTTTGACACAGACACGGTCCAAATCGTACGGATTATTTTATCAAACAATCCAGCTTTCGACAATGCTGCTGCCACGTGGTCAAAAAGCAAATAGAGCGTGATGCCCTATTTGCTTTTTGTCACGTTACTTTTTCTTTTTGCGCTTTTGTTTCGGTGCGTTATCAAAAACGCGTTTTTTCTTTTTCTTCTTTTTACGACCTGTAAACCAGTCGCCGCCTTTATCCTCTTTGCCTTTTTCCCCAGAGGCCTTTTGACCTCCGCGTCCTTTTTTGGCTGGTGGATCTGTCCGTTTTTTGAACTTGAAGTCTTTTGGTGATTTACGGCGAGTGCCTTTCATCCCGACGATTTCAAAATCAATGGAATGCTCATCTTTATTCACACTCACCACTTTGACAGTGATTTCGTCACCGATACGGTAGACATTCCCTGTACGTTCACCGATCATGGCAAAGTGCTGTTCATCAAAACGATAGTAATCGTCTGTCATGTAGCTCACATGGACAAGACCTTCTATCGTATTCGGCAGTTCAACGAATAGTCCGAAATTCGTGACGGAACTAATCATACCATCAAACTCTTCACCGATTTTATCAAGCATATACTCTGCCTTTTTCAGGTCATCTGTTTCGCGCTCAGCATCAACAGAGCGGCGCTCCATTGTAGATGCATGATCAGCGATTTCTGGCAGCAATTGACCCCATTTTTCAAGGGTCGCTTCGTCTGTCTTTTTCTCTATTAAATAGGTTCTGATCAGCCTATGCACGATTAAATCCGGGTAACGGCGGATCGGTGATGTGAAGTGTGTATAGAATTCCGTTGATAATCCAAAATGGCCAATGCTTTCTGGATCATACTTCGCCTGTTTCATTGAGCGAAGCATCACAGTTTGAATCACGACTTCTTCCGGCTGATCACGGACGGCATCAAGTACACTTTGAAGAGCACGCGGGTGAATATTCGTTGACGTCCCTTTCACAATGTAACCAAACGTCGTCACGAACTCTAAAAAGCGCTGAAGCTTCTCAGGATTTGGTTCTTCGTGAATTCGGTAAATGAACGGAACATTCATCCAGTGGAAATGCTCGGCAACTGTTTCGTTTGCCACAAGCATGAATTCTTCAATTAATTTCTCGGCGACGGAACGCTCGCGAACGACAACGTCTTTTGCTGCGCCTTCATCATCTACAAGTACTTTTGCTTCCTTGAAGTCAAAGTCTACTGCTCCGCGCTCCATTCGCTTGTCACGCAGAATTTCTGCAAGCTTCTCCATCTCTTGGAACATTGGCACTAACGGCTCGTATTTGTCTAAAAGCTCTTCATCTTGGTCAACTAAAATCTTATTCACATCGGAATAGGTCATTCTTTCCGTCGTTTTGATCACACTTTGGAAAATTTCGTGTTTGACGACTTTCCCACTTCGATCAATGATCATTTCACAAGAGAGTGTGAGACGATCAACCTTCGGATTCAATGAGCAAATGCCATTTGACAAGCGATGAGGAATCATTGGAATAACGCGGTCGACAAGATACACACTCGTTCCGCGCTCATAGGCTTCCTGATCAATCGGCGAATTCTCTGTAACATAATGAGAAACGTCTGCAATGTGCACGCCGAGCTTATATTTGCCATCATCGAGCTTTTGCACGGTTACGGCATCATCTAAGTCCTTTGCATCTGCACCGTCAATCGTCACGATCGTTTCATTGCGCAGATCACGTCTGCCTTCTAAGTCTTTTTCATCAATCGTTTCAGGTGTGTCTACTGCCTGCTGGAGCGCTTCTTCCGGAAACTCACCTGGTAGACCGTGTTTATGAATAATCGATAAAATATCGATGCCAGGGTCATTTTTGTGACCGAGAATTTCCGTCACTTCACCCTCTGCGCTCATTCTTCCTTCTGGATAGCTTGTCAGCGTGACAACGACTTTATGACCTTCAACCGCTCCGTTTTTAGCGGATTTCGGAATGAAGATATCGTTTGTGATTTTTTTATCATCAGGAATGACAAAACCAAAGCTTTTCGTTTCTGTATAGGTACCGACAACCGTCTGAGTATTACGTTCCAGAATACGGATGACCGTTCCTTCTTTTTTGGTGCCATTTGATTTGTGGCTGACACGAACCATGACGGTGTCGCCATTCATTGCTGTGCCTAGCTCATTTGGCGGAATGAAAATATCATCCTGTCCAAACTCTTCTGGTGTCACAAATGCAAATCCTTTTGCATGCGCAGACAGCTTCCCTTTGACCAAGTTCATTTTTTCCGGTACACCATAGCGGTCGCTGCGGGTACGGACGATCAGTCCCTGATCCTCTAATATCACAAGTGCTTTGACGAGCTCTTTATAATCATCTGGATTGGTAATTTCCATCATGACTTCTAATTCCTGTACCGTTAATGGTTTGTACGCCTCTTCTTGCATAAACGCAAGTAATTCATCCATAAATTCTTCTTTTTGCACACTCTAACCCCCTATATATTTAAATCGACCAATCGAGTGATTCTAAGAATGCATATACATCCTGATGAACCTTCTCCCGCTCTTTATCAAGCGTGATAACATGGCCCGATTCTTCATACCACTTTAAATGTTTTTCATCAGTCTCTACTTCGTTATAAATAATGTTTGCACTGTCTGTATTAATCATATGATCATGACGTGCCTGAACAACAAAAGTAGGTGAATAAATCATGTCAACATTGTTTCTGACATCTGCAATGAGTTCTTGAAGAGCCTTGAGTGTACCCATTGGTGTTTTCTTGAACTCTTCCATCTCTTGCTCAATTTGATCCTCTGACTTACCCTCGAATTTTTTATAGTTACGGGCATAATCTAGTACACCCTGGTACATGACTTCTTCACTTTTTATGTACATAGGTGCACACATAGGTACAATTCCCTTTACAGGTACAGTGTAACCTAATTTCAATGAAAAAACTCCTCCGAGGGATAGTCCGCAGACTGCAATTTCCTCATAACCTTCGTCTTTTAAAAATTGATAGCCTTCTTCTACATCTTTCCACCAATCTGTAGGACCTGTATGAACAAGCTCCTCTGGAGGTACACCGTGTCCTTTGTATTGAGGTGCATGGCATGTATAGCCTCTTTCATTTAAATAGCGTCCAAGCATACGAACATCGGCTGTATTCCCAGTAAAACCGTGAAGAAGAAGCACCGCCTTTTCTCCACCTTTAAACGTAAATGGTTTTGGTGTAACAACTTTCATGATGTGACTTCCTTTCCTTCTGATATGGTTTATATTTTCCACTTGTATGTATGAAACAAACACAAAAGAGTGCTGATAATAAAAAAAGGTCTGAAAAAAGATCAGACCTTCTGTTACTCGCGCCTACACGCCTAAATATGCCAATGCAAGTGTTAAGATGAAGAAAAGCACTGACAAAATGACAGTTAATCGGTGAAGAATCAAGTCAAGACCTCTCGCTTTTTGCTTACCGAAAAGCTGCTCGGCTCCACCTGAAATAGCGCCTGACAGTCCTGCACTTTTACTTGATTGTAATAATACAACGATGATAAGTGCGATACTGACAATTACGAGTAATGTGATAACAAATGCGTGCATGAAAACACCTCCAGACAAACTGGTACACATAACTTTATTTTACATGAAAACAAGGTGCATGTCACGAAACATCAAAATAAAGATTTCCTATATATTGTCGACTTTATTTGTCATTTTGATTCAATTTCGCTCCAATGGATTGTATGCAGCATTTTTATATGCAATTTTTGAGGTTAAAAAGCGTTTTTAGCGAGTTGCTTCTTCTTTTAAGAGCTGTTTTAATTCTACTAACAACCGTTCAGCTCCTTCAGGACTCAGCACGACGTTACCATTTCCATAGCTTTTGTTGTATTTCGTTATTTGGCCAGTTAATAAGCAGCTCTTATCTGCATCATATTTTTTCAGCATAATGGTTTGATCTTCGATGAAAATTTCTAACAGCTGCTCTTCTTTTATATTGAGTACCTTTCGCATTTCTGAAGGCAGAACAATTCTGCCAAGCGAATCGATGTGTCTTACCATTCCAGTTCTTTTCAATGAAGCCGCCTCCTTAATGATCATACAATGATTTCATTTATTGACTTTTGTCAACATCTTCATAGTAAAATAAATCTTCAAATTTTTTATCAAAGTAATGAATCATTTTGCCAATGACAAGCTGTCCTGGCTTCCGGTGACCATTCAATACCCTGCTGAGTGTGGCAGGAGAGATGCCAATTTCATCTGCGAGCTGATTTAAAGACATATCGTTTTCGATCATATACTGCATCACAAAAGCCCGCCTGATCTGAATCTTTTCGACCATCATTACAACCTCCTATAGGATCAATATGTACAACATGTAGGACTCTCACATCTCCTGGATTCATTAACTTATGTCAACACTTTTACGCCCTTTCTATTTCCTTTGGTCAATGATCATACTAAAATAAGTCATATACTGAAATGTGAGGTTCGATGACATGAATCACTTTGGTGAACAATTACGCATTTTAAGAGAGAATAGAAAGATGTCTGTCAATCAACTCGCCATGTATTCAGGCGTAAGCGCTGCCGGTATTTCTCGGATTGAGAATGGAAAGCGTGGTGTGCCAAAGCCTTTAACCATAAAAAAATTAGCACGCGCTTTGAAGGTGCCTTATGAGGATTTAATGCTGCTTGCCGGTTATATTGAACAGGAAAAAGTGCATGAAATGAAACCGAAATATGAATCCATATTAAAAATCTATCAAACGGCGCTTCAAAAGGATGTAGAACATCTCCCTATTTTCGATGGAGACCAATGGGAAACACTCACCGCACAAGACATCAGCCAGCTGAATCAATACTTTCTCACACTCATTAACCAAAAAAAGGCGAACAAATAGCGGGGCATAAACATAAGATACATCCACCATTAACTAATGTCAATATTTTCATGGTACACTTATTGCCAATAGTCAACAAATCGAGTACACTAGAGATAACTAATCTTTAACCATGTGAGGTTTTGAGTTGATGAACTTCGGTGCATATTTAAGAGCATTACGTGAGAAAAGGAAACTATCGGTGAACCAATTAGCGATGTATTCAGAGGTCAGCGCTGCTGGTATTTCTCGGATTGAAAACGGGAAACGTGGCATTCCGAAACCTCCTACAATTAAAAAACTAGCAGGTGCATTAAAAGTACCTTATGAGGACATGATGCAGGCTGCAGGATATATTGAAGAAGCTTCTTCTGCCTATGTCATAAAGGAAGAAGAAACGGCTTTTACCCAAATAAAAGAAGCAGCAGAGCACTATGAACTTGATGATCTTGAAATATTTAATGGGGACATATGGTCCACCCTTTCTAAACATGAAATAGAGGATTTAAACCGCTATTTGTTATTTCTACTAAACAGCCGTTCGTCATCGTAAAATGTTTTGATCATTGACAAGCTTTTTGCGCCGATTTTTGACAGAATTACGGTATAATGGGTTCAGATTGGAGTGAAGAAAGATGAATCAATCTGATATGTGCCCACGGTTTGAAAAAGCAGTTGAGTTATTAAGTAAACGCTGGGTGGCACTGATTGTTTTTCAGCTTCTCTCAGGTTCGCAGCGCTTTAGTGAAATCGAAGCAGCTCTGACCAATTTAAGCGGAAGGGTTTTATCTGAGAGATTAAAAGAGCTGGAAGCAGCAGGCATTGTAAAACGGGAGGTTTTTGCTGAAACACCCGTGCGTATTGAGTATTCATTAACTGATATGGGGCGCTCACTTGCACCCGTTTTTGAGGAAATTGCGAAGTGGTCCTCTGAATGGATCACACTTGAATCATAAATATCTCCTGATGTGAGCCGCCTAATCATGATAAAAAAACCTCCCCTACAGATGTAGAGGAGGTTTTGTCTTTTCAAGCATTTATGCGGACGTCATGTTTTTTTCAGCTAATGCCTTGCTTTCTTTTTTCTTGTTGGTTGGGCTTAAATAGCGTTCAAGCCAGCCCATGACAAGGTCGGCAATAATGGCCATGAGCGCAGTTGGAATAGCACCTGCTAAAATAATGGCTGTTCCGTTTGTCGCGTTTGATCCTCTGATGATAATATCACCAAGTCCTCCAGCACCAACAAATGTCCCAATCGCTGTAATACCGATTGCGATCACAAGTGCGGTTCTTAAACCAGCCATAATGACAGATAAAGCAAGCGGTAATTCAACCATTCTCAGCACTTGCCATTTCGTCATTCCCATCGCTTTCCCCGATTCTAAATAGGCATGCTCAATGCTGACAATACCTGTGTATGTGTTACGGATAATCGGCAGAAGCGAATATAAAAAGAGTGATAAGATGACTGTATTTGCACCAAGTCCTAATACAAGCATCAGCACAGAAAGCATCGCTAACGCTGGAATGGTTTGAATGACATTGGTTATCGCGAACACCCAATTGCTCAGTTTGCGGTAATGCGCCACAAAGATGCCGACTGGTATTCCGACAATTGCCGCAAACAATACCCCATACGCTGACATGAGGAAATGCCGGTAAAATTCTTCTAACACATATGAACCGTTCTGTTGATAATACGCCCATAATTGCTGCAGTGTGTCCATCAGCTCTGACACCTCCCAATCTTACTCAAAGTAATTGTGTTTCTTTAGAAAATCTCTCGCAACAGTCGCTGGTTCTTTTAGTTCTCCATCGACTTGATAATTGAGCTCTTGCATTTGTTCGGTATCGATTTTTCCAATCAACCTGTTGATCACCTTGTCCAGTCCTGGATTTTCTTTTAATACTTTCTCAGGGACAACTGGTGATGCATCGTATGGTGGGAAGAATCGTTTATCATCTTTTAAGATTTTGAGATTATACGCTTTGATCCGGCCATCTGTTGAATAGGCAAGCACAATATCCATTTTTTCATTTTTCAATGCGTCATAGACTAGACCGATCTGCATCGGAAAAGTGCTTCCAAATTCAATTCCGTATGTTTTCACAAACCCTTCGTAACCGTCACCTTTCTTTTTCAGCCAAATATTATCCACACCGAAGCGATAATTTTTGGCATTCGTTTTTAAATCAGAGACTGTTTCTAGGTTGTTTTCCTTCGCCATCTTCTGCGTCACAGCAAAGGCATACGTATTATCAAACCCATAGGAATCAAACCATTTGTAATCATAGCGTTTTTTGAATTCTTTCTGGACGATTTCCATTGCACGCTTTGGATCTTTTTCTGCATCCATTCCTAGCGTACTTGTTAAATCCGTGCCTGTATATCGTGTTGCTGAAATGTCGACATCACCGTTTTCCATTGCTTTTTGCTGCACCGTATTTGAGCCTAAATTCTTCACAATGGTTGTCTTTTTATCTGTGTAATGCTCAATGATGTCTCCCACCATATAGGCCATAATTTCTGATTCTGTAAAGTTTTGTGCACCGATTCGCAGCGTGCTCCCTGAAGAGCCGGCTAGTCCAGGAAGTGAACAGCCACTTATGAATAGCAAGCATCCGGCAAGCAGTGCACTGATCCATTTTGTTTTTCGATTCTTCACATGAGCCAACTCCTTATGAAACTTCCTTCAATCCTTTTAAGCCTTCTGGTGTTACTTTTTTCTCAAGCTTCATCAATGTAAGGTCAATGATGACCGCTAAAATAGTGACAGGGATTGCACCCGCAATAATGTATTCCGGCTGGTAAAGCTGAAGCCCAATTAAAATGTAGTCACCAAGACCGCCTCCACCGATAAAAGCAGCAAGTGTTGTCCACCCAATTAAATAAATCGTTGAGGTTCTGACACCTGCCATAATGACCGGAACAGCAAGCGGCAGTTCAACAAGACGAATTTGTTCCCATGTCGTCATGCCAATTCCTTTTCCAGATTCAAGCAAGTTTTTGTTCACACCTTGAACACCGGCATACGTATTTCTTAAAATAGGCAAAACGGAATAGAAAAATAGCGCAACGATCGCAGGTATTTTTCCAACTCCCAAAATAGGAATAAAAAATGCAAGAATCGCTAAACTAGGGAGTGTTTGAAAGATATTCACGATGCCGATGACAAAACCGGCGCCTCTTTTCATTCGTGTAAGAATGACGCCTAAAGGAACGGCCACGATAATGCCTAACACAACGGCAATTAAAGAAATGTATAAATGCTCCCACATTTTTGTGAGGAGTTCCCCACCATTTTTCTCAAGAAAATCGATGATTTGATCCATGTGTACACCTCCCTTAGTTCATTTCAGTGACAGCCTCCGGGGTATCTTCTCCCCAAATAGAGTCATATACGACATCTACAAGACTTGCACGTGTGACGATGCCTTTTAAGTGCCCTGTTGCGTCGACAACCGGTACATATTTAATGCCGCGTATTAAGATCTTTCGGACAGTATCTCTAAGAAGTGCACCTTCTTGTACTGTATAAAATTCTGTATTTAAAATATCACCAACGAAGGCTGCTTTTCTGCGGTTTGCATCGATGGTTTCAATGTCGATATAGCCTTTCAGCACATGATTTTCATCAACGACAAGCAGGGAATCAACCCGCTTTTCTCTCATAATAAAGATGGCATCTGTCAATGTTTTTTCGACGGTAATTGTGACTGGGGACGTGTTCATCATTTGTTCCACACGTTCCATATTCGGGTTTGACTGAAGTAGACGTTCTTTCCCGATGAATTCTTCTACGAATTCGTTCACAGGGTTACGTAAAATATCATCTGGCGTGCCCACTTGGACAATCTCTCCATCTTTTAAAATGACAATGCGGTCTGCAAGTTTAATCGCTTCATCCATGTCATGTGTGACGAAAACGATTGTTTTATTTAACGTTTTTTGCAGTTTCTTAAATTCTTCCTGCAATGAATCTCTTGTAATTGGGTCAAGTGCTCCAAATGGTTCATCCATCAGGATTAAAGGGGGTTCTGCTGCGAGTGCGCGAAGAACGCCGATACGCTGCTGCTGTCCTCCACTGAGTTCATGAGGGTAACGCTCTAAGTATTCCGGCCCCATGTCGACGAGTTTGAGCAATTCACGCGCTCGTTCTTTTCGTTTTTCTTCCGGCCACTTCAGCAGCTTCGGCACAAGGGAAATGTTTTGTGCGATGGTCATATGAGGGAAAAGTCCAATTTGCTGAATCACATAACCAATTTCTCTTCTTAATTGGACTGGATCTTTTTTCATAATGTTTTCTCCCTCGATGAATATGTTTCCTGAGGAAGGTTCAATCAGTCGGTTAATCATCTTCATGGTTGTCGTTTTACCACAGCCACTCGGTCCAATAAAACAAATAAATTCTCCTTTTGCTATTTCTAAATCAATATTTTTGACAGCTTTTTTTCCGCCTTTATACGTCTTAGATACATTCTCTAGTTTCAGCAAATGAGACACCTCCAATTAGTCGGATATATATTTTCAGAAAATTTACACCTTATTTATTATAGTGCAAACTTTATAAAATAAAAAGTTTACAATGTGTTTGTATTGCATAAGATTTATTTAAAATTTTCAGTTAACGGCCTGATATGTACCGATCCCTCCTTTTTCCTCCAACTTACGAGCAAATACTCAATATTTATTGTTTTCATCAACAAACAGGTATATGATATATTGTGTTACAAATTGTCAGTCGTGAAGGGGTGAAGCGGGGAATGGACAAGCAAGCGTTAGGCGCCATTCAAAAAGCACAGGATCATTATATTGAAAAAGCTGCCGAGAACAT
The DNA here is from genome assembly GCF_038593395.1 of Bacillus sp. FSL R5-0397. NCBI lineage: Bacteria > Bacillati > Bacillota > Bacilli > Caryophanales > Bacillaceae > Bacillus > Bacillus sp. FSL R5-0397. The sequence continues at coordinate 3,013,537 of NZ_CP151992.1, forward strand.
GAATGCCTTTGGTCTTTCTGCCACAGTGGGTAGAGTGCTTGGTATCATTCATATGAACCGTAAACCAATGACGCTCGGTGAGCTCTCAGAGGCGACCGGCATGAGCAAAACAAGAATGAGTCAAGTCGTTCGAGAAATGCTTGATTTGAATATTGCTGAAAAGGTTTATGAAAAAGGAATACGCAAAGATTTATATGACGTTGAGCAAGATCAATATCAAACCTTTATTTCACTGTTTGCAGCCAATTGGTCACGTGTTGTCAGCAAAAATCGCAAGGCACATAAGAAGACATGCAAGGAATTGCTGGAGCTGCTTGAACAAGATGACCTGCCAGAAGAAACAGTAGATAAAATCAATCTTCTTCTTTCAGAAATCAAGGAAAGTCTCGATTATTATGACTGGATTAGCCGTTTAATTGAGTTCTTTGAAAGTGAAGAAGTATTTCAACATGTGCCAAAACCTTAAAAAAGCTGTTTTATTTTACAATTTTGTAGAAAAAAACAGCTTTTTTATATACACTTATGACATCAGCATTGGGAACATCCCTTTGATCCCTGCGCCAATCATCTCTACTGCCACAACAGCTAAAATCAATCCCATTAATCGTGTCACGACATTCATCTCTGTTTTCCCCATTTTTCGCATAATGAAACTCGAATAATGAAATGCATAATAGGTCATGGCAAGTACGACCACAATGCCAATAAGAATCGCAAGCAGATGAAGCGTTACTTGGTGGCTTCCTGGGGTTAAGCTCATGACGGTCGCAATTGTACCAGGTCCGGCAATGATCGGAATGGCGAGTGGGGTCACCGAAACATCAGCCTTCTCTTTGCTCTCTGCCTTTTCATCCGAATGAGGGTTTTGAACATGTGACTCTTTTGCATTCAGCAAATTGTAAGCGATACCAAAAATAAAAATACCTCCGGCGATACGGAGTGCATGGATATCAATGCCAAACAATTTGAAAATGAGCCTGCCTGCCAAAAGAAAGGCAATCAAAATCATAAAAGACACAACAATCGCTTTTTTGGCCGTCTGGGATCGTTCTTTTTCTGAGTAGCCTTCTGTTAAAGTGATGAAAAGAGGCACGTTTCCAATGGGGTTTGATACAGCAAATAGTGACACAATGACATGAATCATAAAGGAAATCAACAGACACCCTCCTTTTTTCATAGTGTCTGCTAATCTGATGCGAATATTCCCTTGTTCTGTTAAAACCTGGTTTGTTTTAACCGATGATAATAGAGGTTTAATGAAAGGGGAATAGAACATGAAAAAAAACATCACGATCATTGTCTTGTCTGTGATCATCCTAGGTGCAACTGGCTGGATTGTGTGGCAGCAGCAGTCGCTCACCGCAGCAGAGAATAAACACCAGCAAGAAATGAGAAAGAATCATGAGCAGCTGACACAATTAAAGTCAGAAGGAACGGATATGAAAGATGAAATGGATGGTCAAAAAAAGGAATTGTCCACCGTCACAAACAAGCTGAAGAAAGAAAAGAAGGCGCATCAAAAAGAAATCAAACAACGTAAAGCGCTTGAATTGAAAATAGACCAGCTTCAAAAAGAACTGGCAGCAGCGAAAGCAACGGCTCAAGCGAATAAGCAGGCAGCACAAACGACTAGGAAAGCAACTGTCAAAAAAGACCCAAATGTCACCCATCATCCTCCTTCTCAATGGGTGCAGGATCAATATGATTGGGGTGTTAAACAAGGGTATATCAAAGAATAGAGAGGATGAAATGATTTGATACAGATTCGGCCATTGTCTCATGATCAATCTGTTCCTATGGATCTTTTACTATTAGCTGACCCTTCAACTGAAAAAGTCCTTGCCTATGTACAATCTGGTTCTTGTTATGTTGCTTTTCATAAACAGGACATGATTGGTGTGTATGTTCTGACGCCTCTGTCTCAGCAGACAGTGGAAATCATGAATGTTGCCGTGAAGGAGTCATGGCAAGGTAGAGGAATTGGGAAACAGCTGATCCGCCATGCTATTTCAGAAGCCAAGGCAGCTGGCTTTCATACAATTGAAATTGGCACAGGCAACTCTAGTATTCAGCAGCTCGCCCTTTATCAAAAATGCGGTTTTCGTATGGCGTATATCGATCACGATTTCTTTCTGAAGCACTATGATGAACCGATTTATGAGAACGGTATTCAGTGTATGGATATGGTGCGGTTGTCACTCGTTCTTCAAGCAGACTGACTTCATTCAGCCTGCTTTTTTTATGTTCTGCTCTTTTTCACTGCATGAATCACATATTGAATCAAGAAGTAGAGAGCGGCACCCGCTAAAAAACAGACCACGCACCCAAAGAGCGTTGCCTCTGAGCTGAATTGATACTGTTCAATTTTCATGATATAAAATGGCATACCAAATAGAGTTGGACTTGATTCAACATGATGAACCTCTAGCAGCATTAAAAATACTGGCGTCATAAACACAGCAAACACATAAAGCATCGCAAGCGTTAAGCCGCTAGAAAACGAATGAAATACTTTAACCATTTAGTTCTCTCCTTTCATCTCTTTTAAACTGGTGATGATATTTTTCCCGTCTGGGCAAGCTGGATGCAGCATCACTGTATTTAATAAAGAAAAAAGCAGCAATGGATGCGTCAATGGACGCCCCCACATGAAGAAAAGCACACCCGAGCAGATCACTGGAAACACAGGACCTGCAAGTGCCACCATCACATTAAAACCCGGCCGTGAAAATTTCTCATGGACAATCGACACGTGCTTCCAATCGATCATCACCACATAATCAAAAATGGGTTTTTTTTCAATTTTGTTGCACACCATCACCATCAGGATATGACCGAGTTCATGAATGAGCACAACTGCTATTAAGCAAAATAAAAGCGTCATCATCGCACAATCGGCCTCTTTAGCATGGCAGCATATATGAAAATGAAGAATGCGGCTGAACAAGCCATATAGGCAGTTGAGAGCAGCTGGATATTTGCTGAAAGCCACTGGACTAAAAGCATATCCAACATACTGAACACAGCAATCATCATCACGATCACAAACAGTTTATTAAATTCACTAATCTTCACGACAAACCCGACACATGCCGCCATGACAGTGATCAATAAAATGGACAAACTCGCCAAACCGTGCCCTTCACTTTCGACTTCTATCATGAAATAAGCAAGCCCGATATAGACAAAATAAATCAATACATTCATTGTGTAATAAAATAAAATTCTTGATAATAAATAGGCACCCTTTGATGTATTTAACATAAAAATGGCTCGCTGATGGAGATGATATTCCCTGCCAATCATCAGAGGAAGCATAATAAGGATCTCCTTTAAGGCAAACTGCACAATAAAAGCAAACAGCCAGCCAGTCTCTGCCGGAGTAAAGATCAATGGGAGACCTATCGTGAAACAGACAAGAAACAGGAACAAAATACCTTGTTCTTTAAACACAGCTGATCGGCTAAAATAAACAAGCTCCTGCCGCAGATGTGTGAAAAATGAAGAATCCGATCTGATTTTTTGGTAAGAAAACGACTTCACCTCTACCTTTAGCTGCAAAAACATCCGATTGACATAACAAGCCGCCAAGCCCTTCAGCCAAAACCACCCTGCACATAGAAAGATCATCATAAATACAAGATAGATAGACGGCCATACGTGAATCATCTCAACCGCTTTTTGAAAAAGGAGAAACACGAAAGCACCAAGCGTCACAAATCCGAGCGTTTGCAGCAGTAAATGCTCTTTTGTTTTTGATATAAAATGGCTCACACCAATGCGTATCAGCATCCAAGAAGCAAGCGTGTAGAGCGCCAATCCACAGCAAGTGATCCCTACCACAATGATCCAATACAAAGATAGTGTAACGCCGCTAATGATCAGTCCTAATAGGATGGGTAAAAAAAGCAGACCAAGCATGATGAAACAAAACAGCACCGGAAAGAAATACACACAAAGGACAAATGAGACACTTTGCATCGCACTATTCAAAAAGAAGAACTGATACTCTTGACGCTTCATTTTATGACGGGAAAAGACAATACCTGCTCCCAAAAGCAGCAGGGTCATTTTTACAAATTGAAGGTATAAAGCAACTGGTTGGCTCTCCCCTACTTGCATAAAAAAACGCAGGCTCATGACAACGTATATGGAGTAAATCAGCAACATAAAAACGGCTGCGGCGAGAAGCTGCAAAGGATATTTTTTGCCGAGCTGCTTGATTTTCGTTGTGAGCATGCCCCATTCTATTTTATGAAGAACGTGTCGTGTCCAAGTCATTGAGCAACCTCTCCACCTGCATATAGTAATCTTGATTCACTTCTTTATAAATATCCTCAAGTGCTTGATGAGGGAATGTCTTGTTTGTTTCTTGACGTGACATATCCAGCTTGATATCACCGTTTCTTAAGATCATGAGGTGATCATACAATGTCTCACCAAAGCCCAAATGATGGGTAGAAATGAGAATGCCTGCGCCTTGATCTCTCAGCTTCATGAGCACCTTTTTTAAGATGATCATCATATCTGGATCAAGTCCATTTGTAGGCTCGTCGAATACATAATAATCACAAGGCCTAAGGAGCTGTGAAATGATTTGGGTTTTCTTTTGATTGCCATGAGACAACTGGGCAATTGGCTGATCCATATAAGGTTTCAGCTCAAAAAGATCGACGAAAGCCTCTTCTCGAGGTCCATTTCGTTTGTCTGGAAGCTGGAGTAAATGAAAATATTCTCTCGGCGTTAAATAATCAAACAAAGCATGATCATCAGGAATATAGGAAACATGTTCTTTCAAAAAGGAGATATGTGCTGAGGATTGAAAATTCAGCTGTTTACCATGCAAAGAGACAAAACCCGTAAATGGTGTCAGGCCAAACATAGACTGAATCATCGTGGTCTTTCCTGCACCATTATGCCCCAAAAGCAGAAGCATACGTCCTTTCTCCACATTTAACTGAATATCGCGGAGAGAAAAGGTGCGGCTATACGTTTTTTCTGTTAAGTGTAATGTCAGCATCATGACCCTCCATTTATTTCAGATAGAACAGATGACCCCGCATCTGTTCTCACCATTTGTTAGAAGCCGCATTTGATTTTAATATACAGGCCTAAAAACTTGAACTCTCCTAAAAATTTCGAGCCTTTTCCAAATGTTTTGCATGCCCAAATCAAAGCGGCAACTGTCACAATGCCTAAGATAGCGGCAAGGACATAAATCCAAAATGCATTTTTCTGTACGTTCTTAGAAGTTAGAATTCGTTGCTTCCTTTCATCATATGCCGCCAGTAGGTGAAGGACATACATGTACACGCCTACTGGAAAACGAAGGCTAAAAGGATTCAGCATCTCATCACCCCCTAATATATGTAAAATGATACCACCCCCATGCAAATAGCATAAGTTCAATTCAGATCATATTTTTAGTAGAGTTTTCATGATTTATTGCTTATAAATCGTCAAGCTCATCGTTTCTCCTCTGACTGAAGGATGATTTTTTACAAAAATAGGATATGACAAAGGAAGCAGAGCTAATTCTCTTGAGCTAGCTTTGCGTCTTTATTTCAACATAAAAAAAGCGCTGCGATACGCTCTTTTCAAAAGAGCGCACGCAGCGCGTTGCTTTACATTACTTATTCAAGTTGTAGAATGTAGCAATGCCGTGGTATTGAGCTGTTTCAGCCAATTGATCTTCGATGCGAAGTAATTGGTTGTATTTCGCCACACGGTCCGTACGAGACGGAGCACCTGTTTTGATTTGTCCAGCGTTTGTTGCAACTGCAATGTCTGCAATTGTGCTGTCTTCTGTTTCACCAGAACGGTGAGAGATAACAGCTGTATAGCCTGCACGTTTCGCCATTTCGATTGCATCAAATGTTTCAGTTAATGTACCGATTTGGTTTACTTTGATGAGGATTGAGTTACCAACGCCGTTTTTGATTCCTTCAGAAAGCTTCTTCGTATTTGTTACGAACAAGTCGTCTCCTACTAGCTGAACCTTGCTGCCAAGACGCTCAGTTAATAGTTTGTGACCTTCCCAGTCGTTTTCATCAAGGCCGTCTTCGATCGAGATGATTGGGTATTTCGATACCATATCTTCATACCAGTCAACCATTTCAGCAGATGTTTTCACAACACCTTCGCCTGATAAATGATATTTACCGTCTTCTTTGTTATAGAACTCAGAAGATGCAGCATCCATCGCAAGTTTGACTTCTTCACCTGGTTTGAAACCAGCTTTTTCAATCGCTTCTACGATTGTTTGAAGTGCTTCTTCGTTAGAACCAAGGTTTGGAGCGAATCCACCTTCGTCACCTACAGCTGTGTTTAAGCCTTTTGCGCTTAATACAGATTTCAGGCTATGGAAGATTTGAGCGCCCATGCGAAGTGCTTCACGGAAGTTCGGTGCACCTACAGGCATAATCATGAATTCTTGAATGTCTACGTTGTTATCCGCATGCTCTCCGCCGTTGACGATGTTCATCATCGGTACTGGAAGCGTTTTGGAGTTGAATCCACCAAGGTATTGGTAAAGTGGAATTTGTAAGAAATCAGCAGCCGCACGTGCTACAGCGATAGATACACCAAGGATTGCGTTTGCGCCTAATTTCCCTTTGTTTTCAGTTCCGTCAAGCTCGATTAACATTTTGTCAATTGCTACTTGTTCAGTGACATCAAAGCCTAAAAGCTCTGGTGCAATGATTTCGTTTACGTTGTTTACAGCTGTCAGAACACCTTTTCCAAGGTAACGGTCTTTGTCTCCGTCACGTAGTTCTACTGCTTCATATTCACCAGTAGACGCACCACTTGGTACTAGTGCACGGCCAAAGCCGCCAGATTCTGTGTAAACTTCTACTTCAACTGTTGGGTTACCGCGAGAGTCTAATACTTCGCGTGCATATACGTCAACAATGTATGGCATCGTTATTTCTCTCCTTTTGAATCAATTTGTTATTTTTGAATCAATGATGTTCCTGTCATCTCTTTTGGTTTTTCAAGACCAAGTAAGTCTAAAAGCGTTGGAGATAGATCGGCTAAAATGCCGCCTTCTCTAAGCGTCGCCCCTTTTTTCGTTACGATGACTGGAACAGGGTTTGTCGTATGTGCAGTATGCGGCTTTCCTTCTTCGGTAATGAGCACGTCTGCGTTACCGTGGTCTGCCGTGATGATGGCATGTCCGCCTTTTGCTAGGATTGCGTCGACTACAGCTCCTAAGCACTCATCTACTGCTTCAATGGCTTTGATTGTTGGCTCAAGCATACCTGAATGACCCACCATATCTGGGTTAGCAAAGTTCAGAATGATCGCGTCATGCTTGTCCGCATTGATGTCTGCAACAAGTGCATCCTTTACCTCATAAGCGCTCATTTCTGGCTTGAGGTCATAGGTTGCGACATCTGGTGAATTGATTAAGATACGGTCTTCTCCAGGAAATTCTTCTTCACGCCCACCGCTCATAAAGAACGTCACGTGAGGATATTTCTCTGTTTCAGCAATCCGCAGCTGCTTCAATCCATTTTGAGAAAGTACTTCTCCTACTGTGTTATCCAAATTCACTGGTTTGAAAGCCACATAGCCATCTACCGTTTCACTGAAGTGTGTGAAGCAGACGAAGTGTAAATCCTTCGGATGTGCTTCCCCGCGGTCAAACGAGCGGAAATCTTCATTTGTGAATGTGTTTGAAATTTGAATCGCACGGTCTGGACGGAAGTTATAGAAAATCACAGAGTCGCCGTCATTTACTTTTGCAACCGGCTCACCATTTTCTCTCGTAATGACAGATGGAATAACGAACTCATCGTAGATTCCATTTTCATAGGAGTCATCAACGACATCATAGATGTTTTGATAACTTGGGCCTTCACCATACGCCATCGCGCGATATGCTTTCTCCACACGATCCCAGCGCTTGTCACGGTCCATTGAGTAATAGCGTCCAGAAAGTGTTGCGACTTCTCCGACACCAATTTCTTTGATTTGTTCTTCAAGCTGTTTTAAGTACACTTTCGCTGTCTTCTGACCAACATCACGTCCGTCTAAGAAGCCGTGAATGTATACTTTTGTTAAGCCTTCTTTTTTCGCTAGTTTCAGCAAGGCAAAAAGATGCTGGATGTGGCTATGCACACCGCCGTCTGACAAGAGACCGAATAGATGAAGGGCCTTGTCATTTTCTTTTGCATAAGTCATTGCATCTAGGAACGTTTCGTTTTTCTCAAATTCCCCATCACGAATGGCCACATTCACTCTTGTTAAGCTTTGGTACACGATGCGTCCTGCACCGATGTTCAAATGCCCAACTTCAGAGTTCCCCATTTGACCTTCTGGGAGACCCACTGCCTCACCTGAAGCCGTTAAGGTTTGATGCGGGAATTCGTTCCAGTAGCGGTCGAAGTTCGGTTTCTTTGCTTGGGCAACAGCGTTACCGACTGTTTCGCCTCTTAAACCGAATCCATCTAAGATGATTAATGCAGCTGGTTTCTTACTCATATTGACCTTCCTCCAATAATTGAACGAAAGACTGAGGTTCTAAGCTTGCGCCGCCTACCAAAGCACCGTCAATATCGGATTCTGCCATATATTCTTTAATATTCGCAGGTTTCACGCTTCCGCCATATTGAATGCGAAGGCTGTCTGCCGCTTCTTGACCAAATTCGCTTGCAACAGTTTGGCGAATGTGCGCACAAACATCGTTTGCATCTTTTGCTGTAGAAGATTTACCTGTACCGATCGCCCAGATTGGCTCATAAGCAATCACAGATTCAGCGACTTGCTGCTTCGTTAAACCAGCTAGTGCTTTCTTCACTTGATCAGCGACAAGTTCGTTTGTTTTGCCTGCTTCACGCTCTTCAAGCGTTTCACCTACACAGATGATTGGAACGATGCCATGCTTGAATGCAGCATGTGCTTTTTTGTTCACTGTTTCATCTGTTTCAGCGAAGAATTCGCGGCGCTCTGAATGACCGATCACTGAGTAGCCGATGCCAAGATCTTTAAGCGCAGCAGGGCTGATTTCACCAGTGAATGCACCATTTTCTTCAAAGTGCATGTTTTGCGCACCAATTTTAAGGTCTGTTCCGTTAGAAAGGCTGTTCAGCTTTTCAAGGAAAAGGGCTGGTGCACAGACAATAGATTCCACTTTGTCAGGAGATGGAATAGATGACTTGACTTCTTCAACGAAGCTTACAGCTTCACCAAGAGTTTTGTTCATCTTCCAGTTCCCAGCTATAATTGGTTTTCTCATGATTGACACTTCCTTATAGCAGTTTTGGTCTTATTTATCGTTTAATGCAGTCACACCTGGAAGTTCTTTGCCTTCCATAAATTCAAGTGAGGCGCCGCCGCCTGTAGAAATATGGCTCATCTGATCGGCAAGACCAAATTTCTCAACAGCAGCTGCTGAATCTCCACCACCAATGACAGAATATGTATCTTTTGCTTCTGCCAGTGCTTCTGCGATTGCTTTTGTTCCTTTAGCGAATGCATCGATTTCAAATACACCCATTGGTCCGTTCCAGACAACAAGTTTGCTGTTTTTAATAACATCAGCATACTTCTCTCTTGTCTCTATTCCAATATCAAGTGCTTCTAGATCACTTGGAATTTCAGAGATTGGCACAATGCTTGTATTCGCATCATTTGAAAAGTCGTCGGCTACCAGAACATCTGTTGGAATCAGGAAGTTCACGCCTTTTTCTTTTGCACGGTCCATAAAGGATTTCGCTAAATCTACTTTGTCTTCTTCTAATAGAGATTTCCCTACTTCGTGGCCAAGTGCTTTGACAAATGTATAAGCAAGCCCGCCGCCGATGATCAGGTTGTCCACTTTATCAAGAAGACTTTCAATCACACCGATTTTATCCTTTACTTTTGCGCCACCGATAATCGCTGTAAATGGGCGATCAGGGTTTGAAATGGCTTTTCCTAGAACCTCAAGCTCTTTTTGCATGAGGAAGCCTGAAACAGCCGGAAGATACGCTGCAATACCAGCTGTGGATGCATGTGCACGGTGTGCAGCACCGAACGCATCATTGACATACACATCGGCTAAATCAGCAAACGCTTTTGATAATTCAGGATCGTTCTTTTCTTCACCAGGATAGAAACGAACGTTTTCAAGCACTAGCACATCTCCTTCTTTTAAGTCAGAGATTTGCTTTTTCACGTTGTCGCCGTAAGCTTCATCTGCTTTTTTCACTTCTTGTCCAAGAAGCTCTTGCAGACGTTTTGCTACAGGTGTCAGACGCAGTTCTTCAGTAACTTGACCTTTCGGACGACCCAAATGACTAGCTAGTAGTACCTTTGCGCCTTGTCCTGTTAAATACTCAATCGTTGGTAATGCTGCGCGAATACGAGTATCATCCGTCACTTTTCCGTCCTTCATTGGAACGTTAAAATCTACGCGGCAGAACACAACTTTACCTTTTACGTCAATGTCTTTTACTGATTTCTTATTCATGCTCGTCAGGAGATCCTCCTTTATTCTGGTTTCCTTACGCATTGGACAAGTCTCTCTTTATCCTTTTCCCATTTTGCCCTCATCAAAACGAGAAATCGTGCAGAACGGATAAATACAGAGAAAAAGGGAAAGGGATGCTTCCCCTTCCCTTGTCCGTCTTCATTATATCGTGTCTCTAGGAAAGAACCAAGTGAGTTCCTTCAGTGTGAGAAATTAAAGACCTTGTTTTGCAATGTAAGCTGCAAGGTCAACAACGCGGTGAGAATATCCACTCTCGTTATCGTACCAAGAAATGACTTTCACCATGCTGCCTTCCATTACCATTGTAGAAAGAGCATCGATTGTTGAAGAGTTTGCATTACCATTGTAGTCACCAGATACTAATGGCTCTTCGCTGTAGCCAAGGATTCCTTTAAGTTCTCCTTCAGCCGCTTCTTTAAGTGCTGCATTTACGTCTTCAGCTGTCACATCTTGATTTAATTCAGCAACAAGATCAACTAAAGAAACGTTAGGTGTTGGAACACGCATAGCGCCACCGTTTAATTTACCTTTAAGTTCAGGCAATACAAGTGAAACAGCTTTCGCAGCACCTGTAGAAGTTGGAATGATGTTTTCCGCAGCTGCACGAGCACGACGGTAGTCTTTGTGCGGAAGATCAAGAATTTGTTGGTCATTTGTGTATGAGTGAACAGTTGTCATCATACCGCGTTTGATACCAAATTTATCGTTAAGTACTTTTGCAAATGGAGCTAAGCAGTTTGTTGTACAAGATGCATTAGAGATGACATCGTGGCTAGCTGCATCGTATTTGTCTTCGTTTACACCCATAACGATTGTGATATCTTCTTCGTTAGCAGGAGCAGAGATGATGACTTTTTTAGCGCCAGCTTCTAAGTGTTTAGCAGCGTCTGCACGTTTTGTGAAGAATCCAGTAGATTCAACAACGATTTCTACGCCTTGTTTACCCCAGCTTAATTTCGCAGGGTCACGCTCAGCTGATACTTCGATTGTTTTACCGTTCACTACTAAGTTCGTACCGTCTACAGAAACCTCTGCATCTAGTTTTCCGTGAACAGAGTCATATTGTAAAAGGTGTGCAAGCATGTTAGCGTCTGTTAGATCGTTAACCGCTACTACCTCAACTTCAGGATTGTTTAATGCTGCACGAAATACGTTACGTCCAATACGTCCAAATCCGTTAATACCGACTTTTACTGCCATGATGTTTCCTCCTTTTATAGGTCACAATGTTTTATATTGAGGGATCTATTGACTCCCTTAATAACTCTTTTGCGGCTCCTTCGTCTGTGACGAGAACCGTTCGGCGGGGTTTTTTGAAATAGGCTTCAATAGCCCCTGCCTTTGATGATCCACCTGCAACAGCAATGATGTGTGGAATGCTTTCTAAATCATCTAGCTGCATGCCGACGGAGTGCACTTTGTGGACGACCTCGCCATCACGATTAAAGTAATAGCCAAAGGCCTCTGTCACTGCGTCATGCTCATCAATCTTTTTTAAATCTTCAGCGGGTGTGTTTCGTCTCATCGCCATTGTTTTTGCTTCACCGATTCCATGAATGAGCATCGTGGATGATTTAATTGTTTGAAGCACTTCTTTGACGGACGGCTCTTCAATAATGGAAGAGTAAGCACCTTCTGACAGCTGTCCTGGAACAAACAGCAGTTTGTAAGTACCGGAAGCTTTTTCAGCCATGTGGGCACAAATGGTGTTTGCCTGATTTTTTACATTCTCCCCAAGACCGCCTCTCGCAGGGACAAACATCATGTCTCTGTTTTTGGCATCAGGGGTCATCATTTCGGCAACAGCTTCCATCGTCGTTCCGCCAGTGACGGCGACGATATTATTTCCAGTAAACCTTTTTTTCATACATTGGACAGCAGCTCTTCCCATTTCTTGCTTCACCCACGGGGATTCATCGCTGTTACCAGAAACAATGATGACTTCTTCCAGGCCTAATTTCCTCTTTAATGTATTTTCCAAAAAGGTTAAACCTAAAACGTCCTTCATCATTCCTTCAAGCATTTCAAGCAAAGCATGACCTTCAGTCGTCAGCATCATACCGCTCGTTTTGACATCCAGCAGATTTTGTTCCTTTAAGAACTGAACTTCAGCTCTTAAGATACGTTCACTCAGACCAAGACTTGTCGCAAGACTTCTGCGACCAATTGGTTCAGCTAATCTGATGTACTGCAAAATGTCGTAGCGCTTTTGCATAACTGTGAGAAGATCTGGTAATAATTTTTTTTGAGCTTCCAATAAACGATTCATGGCTAACGACCCTTTCTTTTCACGTTGGACTAAAAACGTCCCACTGTGACAAAAAACGTCCCGCCACAGCCAAAAAAAATCAATCCCTGCTTTCTTTAATTATTTTAACAGGATAATCTTGCATTTTCAACTCTTACAAACACATTTAGACAAAAAATAGACACATTTTGACCGATAACCTGCTTGTCATCTAGCTTTCCGCTATTTTATTTTTTTCAAACTATTTATTTTCTTCTATATTGAATGCATTTGTCTTTGAAAAGGTGCAGGCGGTCAAAAGCCGCCTGCTTATGTTTTCGGTATCGTTTCTTTCTCTTCATTAAATCGTTTCGCATCTTCCTTCGGTTTAATCTTGAGGTAATAAATGATATAACAGGCGGCCATAAATGGAACTCCGCAATAAAGACCAATCCGCTGATCCTCAATAAAGAATAAACTGATAAGAACAATGCCAAATGCGATAAAGCCTGCTAATGGCACAAATGGATAAAAAGGCGTTCGGAAGACAAGATCCTTTACATCTCCGCCCTCTTTTATGAATTGTCTCCTAAAGAAGTATTGGGATAAACAAATCGACATCCAAACCACGACAAGCACCATACCCGAAATGGATATGAGCCAGACATATACCGTTTTTGGTGCTACAACACTCGTGAGCAGTGATAGAGCGGATACACCCATTGTCACCAATAAGGCATTGATCGGGATTTTACGTTTGGATAATTTTTTCGTGAAAACAGGTCCTTTCCCGTCTTTTGAAAGCGCCCAAAGCATACGTGATGATGCATATAATCCAGAGTTCGCTACAGATAACACGGCTGTAATGATAATAAAATTCATGATATCTGCAGCGTATGGTATGCCAACCTTGTCCAACACCACAACAAACGGACTATCCACTGCGCCGGCGGTCTGCCATGGCAGAAGCGCTGCAAGAACCGCAATCGATAAAACAAAAAAGACCATCGTCCGCCAAATAATATTCCGAATAGAGCGTGGGAGTGTTTTTTCTGGATTTTCACTCTCCCCTGCTGCAATCCCTACAAGCTCTGTTCCTTGAAAGGAGAAATTGACTGTGACCATGGTTAATAAAATCGCAAAAACACCATTAGGAAAAAGTCCGCCATGATCCGTCAAATGGCGAAATAGGGGGGCAGGTTCCCCACCTTTCAAATGAATCATTCCGAAAATTGCGCCAATTCCAATGATAATAAACAATAAGATCGCAGCAACCTTGATGGCTGAAAACCAAAACTCTGTTTCAGCAAAGCTGCGAGCTGAGATGGCATTGATGGCAAATAAGATGACGCTAAAGGCAAGACACCAAAGCCAAACTGGGATATCAGGAAACCACCTTTGGAGCAAAATGCCTGCTGACGTAAACTCCAGTCCAATTGTACATGCCCAGCTAAACCAATAAAGCCAGCCGATCATAAAGCCTGTGGACGGACCAATATATTTGGTTGCATACTCCTGAAAGGAACCAGCTGTCGGCATCGCCACTGCTAATTCACCAAGACAGAGCATCACCAAATACATGAGCAACCCGCCAATGATAAACGAAAGAATGGCTCCCCCTGGGCCTGCTTGATGAATAATGAGTCCTGACCCAAGGAAAAGGCCTGTTCCGATAACCCCGCCTAAGGCAATCATAAAAAGATGTCTGCTTTTCATGGAACGCTCTAGTTCATTATGCTGTTCTGGCTTCAAATCCGCTTCCCCACTTTCACTCTTCTATTCATCAACCTTTGACAAAATTCGCCGTTCATTGAAAGAGAAAGGGAGAATTTGAAGGCTTCTCCCTTGATCATTTATGCTTGAAATAACGCTTGGATATGAGCAATTGCCCAATCCAAGTCTTCTTTTGAAATGGTAAGCGGCGGTGCAAATCGAATCACTGTCTCATGGGTTTCTTTGCATAACAGCCCTGCTTGCTTGAGCTTCTCACAATAAGGTCTAGCTGCCTCAGTCAGTTCCATCCCAATAAATAGTCCACGCCCGCGTACTTCCTTAATCACAGGACTTTGAATGCGTGATAGTTTGTCTTTGAAATATTGCCCAAGCTCCAGTGAGCGCTCGGCAAGCTTCTCGTCGATTAAAACATCTAGTGCAGCAAGTGATACTGCGCACGCAAGAGGATTCCCGCCGAAGGTAGACCCGTGAGACCCTGGATTAAATACACCTAAAATATCACGGTTTGCGACAACACATGAGATCGGGAATACCCCACCGCCAAGTGCTTTACCAAGAATCAGCATATCCGGCTCAATGTCTTCCCAGTCGCATGCAAACATCTTGCCGGTCCGCGCTAATCCCACTTGAATTTCATCTGCGATCAATAACACATGTTCTTTCTCACAGATCGCTTTTGCCTCTTTTATAAAGCCCTCAGGCGGCATGACAATGCCCGCTTCTCCTTGAATCGGTTCAAAGAGAAAAGCCGCTGTTTGCGGAGTGATCGCTTCGCGTAACGCCTCAATATCTCCATAAGGGATGAGCTTTATGCCTGGAAGCATCGGACCGAAACCTCTTTGATATTCTGCTTCCGAAGACAGTGACACAGCCGTCATTGTGCGACCATGAAAATTCCCGGTACATGCAATGATTTCTGCGCGATTCTCTTCGATCCCCTTGACATCATAGCCCCATCGTCTCGCTGCCTTTATCGCCGTTTCCACAGCCTCAGCACCCGTATTCATCGGCAATGCCATCTCTTTATTCGTTAATTTGCAAATCTTCTCATACCATGGGCCAAGCTGATCATTATGGAAGGCCCTTGATGTAAGTGTCACGCGGTCAGCTTGTGTTTTAAGCGCTTCAATAATGCGGGGATGGCGATGTCCTTGGTTCACTGCAGAATATGCACTGAGCATATCCATGTAGCGGTTGCCCTCAGGATCAGTCACCCACACTCCCTCAGCCTCTGAAATCACAATTGGCAACGGATGATAATTCGCCGCACCGTATTGTTCTGTTTGATGAATCAATGTTTTTGTCTGTGTCATCGTGTATTCCTCCTTCTATAAGCTTGCCTCTTTTGATTGGGTTCATCTTCACTCTTATATTATGCAAGGATCATGCCAACTTAGTGATCGCTCTGTGCCTAGGATTGTCCTCATCTTTAACGCAAAATAATTTTGCATATGCAAATTTTTTTAGAGGAAACCGCAAAATTTTTCATGTAAAATAGAGGTAATGTCTGGAGGTGGCGCAAGTGAAAAAAGATCAGCATACCGCAAAGTTCGAAAATGAGATTGATCTATATAAACAAATGCTCGATTTAATTGATGTTGGGGTTCACGCCATTGATGAAAATGGTAATACCATTGTTTATAACAAAAAAATGATGGAGATCGAATCTTTAAAACGTTCTGATGTCCTTTATAAAAATGTCTTAGACCTCTTTGTGTTTCAGGATGAGATGCACAGTACACTTGTCCAAGCGCTGCGAACCGGAAAACAGACGGTTCATGCAAAGCAGACGTATCACAACTACAATGGAAAAGAAATCACAACGATTAACCATACATACCCGCTCGTTCGAGACGGTTTGATTCAAGGAGCGGTTGAAATTTCGAATGATGTCACGAAACTGGAACGGCTCATTCATCACAATATGAAGAAAAAAGGAAACACACGCTTTACATTTGATTCAATCATTGGGGAGAGTCCTGCCTTTTTAGAAGTGATTGAACATGCGAAACGAGCCACACGTACCTCTTCTTATGTGCTGATTGTTGGTGAGACAGGGACGGGGAAAGAGCTATTTGCACAAAGCATTCATAATGGCAGCAGCCGTTCATCTGGACCATTTATTACGCAGAATTGCGCAGCACTGCCTGATAACCTCATTGAAAGTCTGCTTTTTGGAACACAAAAAGGGGCTTTTACAGGGGCAACAGATCAGCCCGGTCTATTCGAACAAGCACAAGGAGGTACAGTGCTTTTAGATGAGATCAACTCATTACACCCAGCTCTTCAAGCAAAACTATTGCGCGTCTTGCAAGAGAAACGTGTAAGAAGGTTAGGCAGTACAAAGGAAATCGCCATTGATGTGAGAGTGATTGCTAATATGAATGAGGACCCTGTGGATGCGATCGCAGGTGGACGGATGCGAAAGGATTTATTTTACCGGCTTGGCATTGTCACCTTGTTTATCCCGCCACTCTCTGAGCGAAAAGAAGACATACCCACATTTGTCATGCATTTTATTCAAAAATATAATGAACTGTTTCAAATGAATGTGAAGGCGGCTGATGAAGAGGTACTTTCCCTGTTCCAAGCGTATCATTGGCCGGGCAATGTAAGAGAACTGGAGCATGTGATTGAGGCTGGAATGAATATGATGATGGACGAAACATACTTAAGCATGCATCACCTTCCTTACCATTTCCGTTTCAAGCAAGGAGAAGGACGTCCTAGTGAACACATGCAGAAGAGTCCGCTTAATCTAGCAGCTGCAGCTGATACGTTTGTCTACACGAGCTCAGATCATACAACTGATTTCCAAACCCAAATGGAACGATTTGAAAAACAATACATCGTCCATTACTTAAATAAAATGGACGACAATATTTCACAGACTGCAAAGATATTGGGCATGAGCAGGCAAAGTCTGCAATATCGAATGAAAAAGCTGCATATTTCTCTTCAATAATAGAGCTGTGCCCTTATGTGGCACAGCTTATTGAATATCTGGCTTTCCTTCCTGTTCTTGCAGCACATCACCAAGAAGTTGTTCTACTGTTTCCAAATGTGTAAGCATCGCCCTCTCCGCTTCTTCTGGCTGCTTGTCCATGACAGCTTGATAAATACGTTCATGGTCTTTGTAAAGCTGACGTATGGACGCTTTTCTTGAAAATAACACGATTTTTCTCGTTTCCCGCATCGTTTCAATTAATAAGGATGAGACCTGATTCATTAACGCCGCCAGTAAATGATTCTTTGAGGCTTTAGCGATGGCAAGATGAAATGTAAGGTCTGCCTCTTCACCAATTTCTTTATGCGCTTCTGCACGCTTCATTTGTTCTAGTGCCTCATGCAGTCGATGGAGGTCCTCGTCTGTCCGCAGCAATGCTGCCTTTTTGACAGCACCTGATTCAATGATTGATCTCACTTCAAGAAGCTGCACGATATCCTGCTGCTTCATCAAAAAAGCAGGAGATAAACAAAATGTGAGCTGCTCAGGATCGAACTGCTTCACATATGTGCCTTCTCCTTGCTTCATCTCTATTAATCCGATCGCTTTCAAAGCGGACAGCGCCTCTCTCACAGCGGAACGGCTGACTTGAAAGTTTTCAGAAAGTGCTTGAACCGAGTCTAATTTTTCGCCCGGAAGAAGCTCCCCCGTTCGAATGGATTCGACTAATGCGTCCGCAATTTCTTCATATATTTTTTTCGTTTTGATTTGTTTATATTTCAATTGGTCTCACCTCATCACTGTTGTCTACCCTATCGGCTCATGCCCTATCTTATACTTTACCCCAAAATTCAGATCACACGTCTTCCCTTTTTTCAATTCTCAAGAAATCTTCTATCACTCTTCCACTCATCAAAAAAGAAGCACGTGCCATTGTTTCTGGCATGTGCTTCTTTTTAATCATATCGCTTCCGCAGCGTGGAAGACGGAAGGTTCATTTGTTCACGATATTTGGCAATGGTTCTGCGAGAGACGCGGATACCAAAGGTTTGCTGAAGCTGCGTCATGATTTGCTGATCCGAATACGGTTTTTTCTTATTCTCTGATTGAATCAGCTCTGCAATGTGGGTCTTCACTGTGTAGCTGGATGCTTCTTCGAGCGAATGCCCTTCTAGTTTCGCTTGGAAAAACTGTTTCATTTCCATTAACCCATAAGGGGTCTGCACCATTTTCCCTTTGACTGTTCGACTCACTGTCGACTCATGCACTTGTAATATATCTGCAACCCGCTTCATCGTAAGCGGTTTCATTTTATGCTTCCCGGTCAGGAAAAAATCAGTCTGTTGTAAGATAATCTCACGAACGACATTTGTCATCGTTTGTTTTCTCTGCTTCAGCGCTTGAACAAGCCAATTGTACTGCTGATGCTTTTCCTTTAAATATGCATATGCTTCATGCCGCTTTTGATCTTGAATCATGGCGAAATACCCTTCATTCATTTCAATGTCCGGAAAAGCACGCTGGTTCAGCTCGAATGTGATGTGACCTCCCGCAGCTGTAATCAACACATCTGGTTCTATATACACATCCTGATCTTCATAAGAGAAATGAAGGCCTGGTCTTGGTTCGAGAAGCGACACCTCATCTTGTATGGCTTGCAGGGTTTTCAACGGCATACCTGTTTTAGCTGCGATTTCCTTCCAAGCCTTCCTTGCGAAAAGAAAGAAATGCCCTTCGATGATCAGCTCTGCTTCATACCAGCGATCCTTTTTTCGTCTAAGCTGGAGCAGGATGCATTCTTGCAATGATCTAGCGCCAATACCGGCAGGCTCTAATGATTGAAGCTGATGAAGAACGGCCTCTACTTCTTCTGCCGAAGCCTTTAAAACAGCGGCCATTTGGTCAACCGATTCATTTAAATAGCCATTGGAATCAATGGACTCAATCATGAATTGAAAAATCCTTTGATTCTTTTCACTTAAATTCAAATCAATGGCCTGTCTCTTTAAATACATTTGCAGGCTTTCTTTTTGATGCGTACGATACGGCTCTGTCATTCGATCTTGCGTTCTTTTATGATAAACTGGTTGATAGCTGTCCGTGTCTTTCCGCTCAATCAGAGGGTTCTCAAGCGCTAACTGATCAAGATACTCACCCAGCTCTGCACAATTCAATTGCAGCAGCGTAATCGCCTGCCTGAGTTCTTGCGTGAGTACCTGCTTTAATACTAGTTCTTGTTGCAGTTTAAGGCTCATTGTCTCCCCTCCCTCTCATCATTTTACATGAAGATTGACGGACCGTATATACGAAATAGGAGTGATTTCCATGTCTGAACTTTTTTCCGTTCCATACTTTATTGATAACTTAAAACAGCACATTGCCATGAATCAACATGAAGACAAGATTCATGCCATGAACGCTTATTATCGGTCGGTGGTTTCTACACTTGTGCAGGACCAATTGACGAAAAATGCTGTTGTCTTGAAGCGAATTCAGCATCTCGATGAAGCGTACCAAAAGGTGAAAAAAGAAAGCGAATAAATGGACGAAAAACAACACCCTTTCTCATGATTGCAAAGGGTGTTTTTCATGCAGGAAAAGCTTTTGATCCAGCTTCGATTTGTACATCATCAAAAAGCCGGACCGCCCTACAGTATAAATGATAAAGGCAAACCATAGTCCGTGATTGTGCCATATCGGAATGACTGCCGCCTGAACAGCCACAAACAAAATCATCGCAAACAGCATTGAATTCCTAACAGGAGCAATTTCTGTCGCACCTGTGAATACACCGTAAATCACCAAGCCAAAGCAAGCAGCAAACGGATAAAGAACGAGCCAATCGGCATATTGCAGTGTCACATCAAGAAGCTGAGGCAAATTTGTAAACAGGCTCAAAATCGGTACTTTAAAGAAAAAGTAACCTGCCGCAATGACACATGCCATCACAACTGCCCATTGTCTCGAAAGGGTTAATGTTTTATCATAAAGCGCTCGGTCGTTCGCACCTACTGATCTACCGACAAGGATGCTGGACGCATTGGCAAATCCATCGAACAAATAGGCCATGATGTAGTGAATTTGAAATAAAATGGCATTCGCCGCCAATTGCTCTGTTCCGAAAGAAGCTCCCTTTGCTGTAAACATGTTGATCACAACAAGCAGACAGATCGTTCGGATAAATAAGTCTTTATTCACATGAAACATTTTCTTTACTGCACGTGTGTCCATCACCTGCTGGATAGACGGCATCCGAAAACCGTTTGACGTATGCTTCAAGATGATCCAGGCCCCTAACACAAAAGCAGTGAGTTCAGAGATCAAAGTCGCCGCTGCCACACCTTTGACGGCAAAAGAAAACGCATGAACTAAGATCAATGCCAAGATCATATTCATGACATTGATCAAAATTTGTAAAGAAAGGGCTTCTTTCATTTTTGCCATCCCCATCAGCCAGCCGAGTATGACGTAATTCATCAAGGTAAATGGCGCTCCCCAGATCCGAATATGAAAATAGTCCGCTGCATATTCGCGCACATCAGCAGCAGGAGAGATGATCCATAATGCGGATTGAATAATGGGCCATTGAAGAGCAATAAAACAAAGCCCGACGATAGTAGCTAGCAAAAAAGGCCTTAGAAAAGCAAGAACACCCTGCTCCTCGTTCTGCGCTCCGTTTGCTTGGGCGGCAAAAGCAGATGTACTTACCCGTAAAAAGCCAAACAGCCAGTACAATGTACTAAAAATGAGACTGCCGACTGCGACGCCCCCTATATAAGCGGGGTTGGCAAGCTGACCAACAACTGCTGTATCGACAGCTCCAAGTAATGGCGTGGTCATCGTTGAAATGGTTAAAGGGATCGCCAAAGCTAAATATGCTCGATGGTTCACGATGCCACCTGCCTTTCATGAAAAATAGCCTCTCTTAAAAGAGGCATTGAGGGAATGAAAAAGTTAACGAACCGGCCTGCCAATCGTTCGAGACAAAGGGTGGCTGGCGAGCGTTGCCTCCTTCATTTTCAGCACAGCTTCGTGCTCTGATAGAAAGAAATCATCCTTCGATTGAAACTGAGCCACAAGTTCACCCTGATCAAGAATCGCTAATTGATCACTTAAATGATAGGCCGCTGTCAAATCATGTGTGATAAATAAGTATGCAAGCTTCAGCTCTTTCTTTAATTCGACTAACAAATCTAAAATGACTGCCTGCGTAACCATATCTAAGCTACTGACTGATTCATCCAGCACAATGAGCTTTGGCTGAAGCACCAGTGCTCTGGCGATGTTGATCCGCTGTAGCTGGCCGCCGCTAAATTGGTATGGGTACTTGGACAAATCCTGCTCACTGAGCCCTACTCTTTCTAACCAGTGAATGAGTATATGCTGACGTTTTTTACGGGTCATTGGTTCATAGTTTTCAAGCGGCTCAGATAGAATTTGTTCCACTGTCCACCTTGGATTCACCGCTGAATATGAATCTTGAAATACCGCTTGTACATGTCGGCGGAAATGCTGATGTGTCCGCTGATCTGCACGAATGATATCCTGACCTTCAAACAGAACTTGTCCGGCCCTCGGCTGCTCTAGTCCAAGGATGATGCGGCCGAGTGTACTTTTCCCTGCACCACTTTGACCTAATAACCCTAGACAAGTGCCTTCTTCAATGGTCAAATGAACGTTTTTCAGGACAGGGGCTCTCCCTTTTGTCCTCATCAGAAACGATCGGTTGCCATATGAATGACTAACTGCTTTCACTTCTATTAAATGCAACGGTCTTCTCACCTCAAATCGTGCAAACAGCTGGCATGGATGGACGAGCTGCTAAAAGTTTCTTTGTATAATCATGCTTCGGGTGTTCAAAAAGCTCAAGAACTTCAGCCTTTTCAACGATTTTTCCTTGTTTCATCACCACGACCTCGTCTGCCATTTCTGCAATCACACTAAGATCGTGGGTAATGAGCAAAATCGCCGTTCCGTATTCATGACGAATTTGATTCAAGTGCTCAAGCACCAGCTTTTGATTGTGTACATCTAATGCGGTTGTCGGTTCATCTGCGATGATCAGAGACGGATGCATACAGGCAGCCATCGCAATCATGACACGCTGGAGCATCCCCCCGCTTAATTCAAAAGGGTACTTACTCAGTAATTGATCTGGATGCGGCAGATTCATTTTCTCTAAGGCTTTTATTGCCTGGACCCGTGCCTGCCTTTTACTGACAGCTGTATGCCGGCGGATTGTTTCAATCAATTGATGTCCAATCGTCCATACAGGCGTAAAGCTATTCATTGGATTTTGCATAATATATGAGAGATCTTTGCCACGAATAGACCGCATATGCTGTTCACTCAAACCGATCAATTCTCGACCTTGTAGAGTGATACTGCCAGTCACTTCCGTTGTTTTTCGATCAAGCATGTTTAAGATCGACATACTTGTCACCGTTTTTCCGCATCCGCTCTCACCAATTAATCCAACAATTTGACCGCGCTTTACCTCAAATGCTACTTCCTGAACGAGAGAAATGGTTCCTTGCGGTGTTTTCGTATGCACATGCAGGTTCTCTATGTTTAAAATAGACTCTTCCAACTGACTCATTCCTTTACACACGACGTTTGATGCCATATTTCTCTGAAAGAGCTTCTCCCAGTAAGTTGAATAGAATGACCACAGCCATAATCACAAGGCCCGGATAAAGCATCAGCTGAGGATTTGTTTGAATATAAGATTTTCCTTCATGGATCATCGCTCCCCATTCAGGCGTAGGTGGCTGAACCCCTAAGCCTAGAAAAGACATGGCGGAAATGTCCATAATCGCCCAGCCCATTTCAAGTGTGCCCACAACTGCGAGTGGCGGCAGTACATTCGGAATCATATGCTTTCTCATGATATTCCAATGAGAAGTACCGCTAATCTTCGCAGCTGCAATAAAGTTTTGTTCTTTTAAACTAAGCACCATCCCTCGAAAGACGCGAGCATAATACACCCACTGCACAAGCATCAAAGCCAGCACCACTTGAGAAAGCCCCGGTCCAAAAATACCGACTAATCCAAGGATCAGTACCAAATTCGGAAATGCCATGACCCCGTCGCACAATCTCATCAAGACGTGATCGATCCAGCCGCCTTTATATCCAGATATCAGCCCTACGATTAAACCGATAGATAGAGAGGAAACAAAGATTAACAACGCACAGCCTAGTGAAATACGAGCACCATATAGAATACGAGATAAATTGCATCTTCCCAATTGGTCGGTGCCTAGAGGATACTCCCATGAAGATCCCTTTAGTTTCATTGCAAGATTAACAGTCGCCGGGTCATGCGGAGCGATCCATGGTGCACATACCGTCACAATGAGCAGGAGACCGAGCAGCACCACACAGATCGAGATCATCTTTTGATGATAGAAGAGGTGTTTTACTTTTGTCATCATGGCTGGCGGCCTTCCTTTCTAGAAATACGGGGGTCAATGAGCAGCTGAAGGAGATCAACCATCAAGCTACTTAAGATAAAGATACACGCCGCCATCAACACATAAAATTGAATGACCGGCAGATCACGGTTAAAGATCGCCTCTATAAAAAATCGTCCAAATCCAGGCCATGAAAAAACAGCCTCTACAATAATAGTCCCTGTGAGCAGCTTGCCAAGATTCACGCCAAGTCCTGTCAGCATCGGTGATATCGCCATTCTGAAGACATGTTTGAACATAATCGATTGTTCCTTTAACCCTCTCATTCTCGCATATTGAACAAAAGGCTCGTGAAGCGTCTCACTCACACTCGCTCGCAATAATCTCGTATACATCGCAATTAACGGCACAGCCAGTGTAATGGATGGCAGTACAAGATGTTCCCATGTACCAACACCTTCAACAGGTAAAAGATCGAGTTTCACTGAAAAAAAGAAGATGAGCAAATACCCCAAAACAAAGGTCGGGATAGATGCTCCTAGGAAGGAAATCATCCGGCTCACATGATCTACAACGCCATTTTTTCTCAACCCGCTGAAAAAGCCCAGTGGAATACTGACACAAATTGCGATCAGCAGACTAGTGAACGCCAATTGAATCGTCGCAGGTATTCGATAGATCACCTCATCAAGCACAGGCTGATTGGTCATATACGACCGCCCAAAATCAAGACGGACGACTTTTTCAATCGTATGAAGGTACTGCATGTAAAAAGGTTCATCTAAACCAAATTCACTTCGTTTTTGAGCTAATACCTCATCAGTAGGCTGAATATGAGCCGCTGCTAAATATGCCTCCGCTGGATCAACTGGTGACAGATGAATCATGCCAGTTGTGAACAGTGTGGCTAGTAGAAATACAGGAATGATGGATAACATTCGTTTGATGATATAGCGGCTCATTTGCTTACCTTCCTTCTGTTACTTCAGCTTGATGCCTGTGAAAGGATGTTCATCTCGATTCGCAGGGAAATCAAAGTCCTTCACATCTTTTTGATAAACAGCCGTCTTTTTAAAATAAGAGATTGGCACAATCGCCCCTTGATCTTGCAAGGAAGATAAGACGGACGAATAAAGTGCTTTGCGTTTGTTTTCATTAGTTGTTGATGGAATCTCTGTCATTTCTTTGATCAGCTTATCTTTATTCGGATACGCTGAGATCGCCTCTTTGAATCCAAAACCATCTGATGAGACAACGTTCATAAATGTATGCGGATCATACGGCGCTCCGTAATTGCTAAAGAAGTTCATATCAAATTTGTTCGCTTTAAACCGCTGAACCTGCGTCGCCAGCTCGACACCTTCAAGTTTGACGCCGACCCCAATGGCTGCCCATTCTGCCTGCAGTGTTTCAGCCATTGTTTTTTGAATCGATTCTGCTGAGTCATACATCATACTAAACTCAAGCGTTTTTCCGTCTTTTTCCCGTATGGTTTTTCCTTTTGGAAGCGTCCAGCCCGCTTCATCCAGTAAAGCCTTCGCTTTGTCCACATCATATTGGAAAGATTTCACCCGGATGCCTGACGTATATGGCATGTTTGTCGGCAAGATGTGATCTGCTACATCCTCTAAGCCAGAGGTTACACCTTCCACCAATGATGTTTTATTGATCGCATACTGAAGGGCGTGACGCACTTTCTCATCTGACAGCTGATCGACTTTTGTGTTCATGACAAGCTGTCTAGTGGCTATGGGCTCTGACATCTTCGTTTCATACTTGCCGCTCGCCTCTAGTTGTTTAAAAGCATCAAGGCTAATCGTTCCTTCTCCATAAAGTAAATCTACATCGCCTTTTTCAAATGCCATCACTCTTGTTTCGGCATCTGGAATGACCTTCACTTTGATTTCTTTGACCTTTGGTTTCTCTCCCCAGTAGTGGTCATTTCGTTGAAAAATCGCATAATCATCTTTTTTGTACGTCTTTAATATCCAAGGACCTGTCCCCACTGGTTTTTCGATTCCTTTTGATGTATCTCCGTTTTTCGGAAAACCTGCTTCGCCTAGGAAACGAACAGGGCGCACAACAGCTAACTCTTGAACAGTTGGATAATAAGGCTCAGTTAATGTGAGTTTAAACGTTTGCTTGTCCACTGCTTCTGTCTTTTTGATTTTCTTTATGACACCTAACCAGCTATGTACTTCTTTGTTTTTTAAAATCGCATCAAAATTCTTTTTCACAATGTTCGCATTAAATTTAGATCCATCTGAGAACGTGACATTGTCTCTAAGATGGAACGTATACACCTTGCCATCCTTGGAAACATCCCATGATTTTGCTAATTCAGGTTTAAGCTTTCCATTTTTTTGATAGCTCACCAATGGTTCGTAAATCATGGATTGGGCAAACAATTGTGATGGATTGTATATGTGCGGATTCATTTCGCCAATATCTCTTGGCCATGCCATGGTGATCATATCGGGATGATCCTTGTCTCCACCTGCTCCATTATTTGCTTGAGAACAGCCTACTAGTAAGAAGATCAGTAGGATAGGTAATATTGTATTTATTTTAATTTTCAGAAATTTATTCCAAATAAACATAAGTTGCTCCCCCTAATTGATGCTGATAATCATTTTCATTTTAAGGAGGAAGGACTCTGTTGTCAATATCATATTTGATACGAAATGACAATATACATTCCTTATTATTCCACAAATTAAGGGATTTGTTAAAAAGAGAGGCAGGCTGCTGATGAACGAGCAGCCTATGAGGAGGGTAATGCTTTCTTTTGCAGGGCGTTGTACAGTGTATCAATGACAAGCTCCTGTTCTGCGTCTGTCATGCTTGTACCAGATGGCAGGCAAAGACCTGTCTCAAATAACAACTCAGATGCAGGGACTTCATCGGCTGTTGTATAAAAAGGACAACCATGAAAGAGCGGTTGCTGATGCAGTGGCTTCCATACACGCCTTGCTTCGATCTGCTTTTGTTCTAAAGCATCTATCATCTCTACTGGAGACATCTGTACATGATGATCAATGGTGAATGTGGTCAGCCAGCGGTTTGATGTGGTTTCTTGATATTCTGGCATAAATTGAAGGCCCTCAATATCGGCTAAAGCATCTTGATAACGCTCGAAAATGCGGCGTTTTTGCTGAACACGCTCCTCTAACACTTCCATTTGTGCAATTCCTACACCTGCGAGTAGGTTGCTCATCCGATAGTTATATCCCTCCTCTTGATGTTCATAGTGTAGGGCATGTTCTCTTGCCTGTGACGCGAGAAATCGGCAGCGGTCGATGGCTGCTTCATCATCACTGACAAGCATTCCGCCTCCTGATGTTGTAATGATTTTATTTCCGTTAAAAGAGTACACACCGAACTTGCCCATTGAACCGCTTTTTCTTCCTTTATATATACTGCCTAACGATTCAGCCGCATCTTCAATGATTGGCACATCATATGCCTCACACACCGCTATGATTTCATCCATTTTCGCACTTTGTCCGTATAAATGAACGACAATAACCGCACGGGGTCTTTTCCCAAGTCGTTTTGTTTCAGCGAAGGCTTTCTCTAACGCCAGCGGACACATATTCCATGTCTCTTTTTCTGAATCAATAAAAACAGGCGTCGCTTGTTCATATAAAATAGGATTTGCACTGGCAACAAATGTGAGAGTGGAACAAAAGACCATATCTCCCTTTTGAACGCCAATGAGTTTTAAGGCAAGGTGAATGGCTGCTGTACCTGAAGACAATGCCGCTCCACTCTTCACGCCTGCATAATCCGCGACCACTTGCTCAAATTCATTTACAAGCGGTCCTAATGGTGCAATCCAATTGCTCTTAAATGCCTCCTCTATTTTCATCTGTTCTTTTCCACTCATATGAGGAGGAGATAAGTAGATTCGTTTCCTGTCTCTCATGATTTCCCACCTTCTCTTCGATCTTTGATCTCAATTGCAGGAACGCCTACGGCGACTTTCTGATCATGTATATCTCGGGTCACTGCCGCTCCTGCGCCGATCACTGCCCAGCTTCCAATGGTTCTGCCAGGTATGACAGCAGCCCCAGCTCCAATATGAGCACCCTCTCGCACAGAGACACAGCCGGTGAGCACGGCTCCCGGGGATAGGTGCGTAAAGGATTCGAGAAAGCAGTCATGCTCCACGATAGAACCGGTGTTGATAATGGCATGCTCACCAATCACTGCATCTGCTTGCACAACAGCCCTTGCCATCACAACCGTTCCTCGGCCAATCTTCGTTGACGAGCTCACAACTGCCTCTGGATGAATCAGTGTGGCAAATGCCCTCTCTTCAAATGCGAGACGTTCTTTGATCCTCTGTCTGATTTCGTTTTGCCCAATGGCAATCAGCCATTGCATATCAGGTTTTTCCTCTCTTACCTTTTG
Source organism: Bacillus sp. FSL R5-0397 (assembly GCF_038593395.1). NCBI lineage: Bacteria > Bacillati > Bacillota > Bacilli > Caryophanales > Bacillaceae > Bacillus > Bacillus sp. FSL R5-0397. Next base: position 3,041,754 of record NZ_CP151992.1, read on the forward strand.
ACTCATAGAAATTGGACCATAAAGAGTACCGGTTTGAGTGTCAGCCTCCTCAAATCGATCGTCTAATACAGCGCACAATGAGTAATCAGGATGCAAAAAAATCAACTCCTGAATGACCTTGCTGTGTCCGCCAGCCCCTATTAAGCCAATGGGCTGCTCTTTACGTATCGGTTCCTTTGAATTTTTCAGCTGTTGCATGATTTGGCTGCTGCACCCCTTCTGTTTTGATGACTTTCAGCAAGGTCATCCATAAGATTTTCATATCGAGCCAAAACGATTGGTGCTCTACATACCAGAGGTCATAGGTGAATTTCTCCTCCCAAGAGAGAGTATTCCTCCCATTCACCTGGGCCCATCCAGTGATACCAGGCTTCACAAGATGACGCTTCGCTTGCTCCTCTGTGTACATTTGTAAATACTCCATTAAAAGCGGTCTTGGTCCAACGAGACTGATTTCCCCTTTGAGTACATTGACAAGCTGCGGCAATTCATCAAGACTGAGCTTACGAATAAAGGCGCCGGTTTTTGTTAATCGAAGATGGTCTGGAAGCAGTACGCCATGTTCATCGCGTTCCTCGGTCATCGTCCGAAATTTATAAAGCATAAACGGCTGTCCGTACAAACCAGGCCGTTCTTGTCGAAACACCACAGGCGCTCCGATTTTCCACCGAATGAGTCCATAGATGAGAAGGAAAAGGGGGCTGCCTGCGATGAGCAGGGTCAAAGCCACGACCACATCTATTATTCTTTTCATCATTGCTTCTCCTTTCCACACTAGCGAGAGACAGATCGTTCAATAGCAGCTTGTTTCACCTTACGCATGAGCTGTATCCGCTCTTGTTTTGTTCCTGCAAATTGATACAAATAGCCTAAGTAGAGAACGAAACATATTCCGCCAATACAAAATAGCTCCCACCATCTCGTCACATCATACACAGCCTGAATACCGGCACAGATCCCCCATATAAATAGAGCCCCAAACAACGGAACGACTGTATGTTTGTAAAAGATGGTACTTTTCTGTTTCGTGATCTTGGCTGTATACAATGGGAGAAAGACGATATTTTTCATCAATAAAACAACGGCCCCTGCTGATGCAATGCCATATAACCCAAGCTGAAGTAGGTGAGTCAGTCCATAGGCTAACAGGACATTGGAACCGCCTAATATGAGTGTCACAACCGCCGGCACTTTAAATCGGTTAAAGGCAGTCGGTACATAGGTCAGCGGTAAAAACATCAACGTGAAACACAAATAAGCCGCATGAATCATCAGCAGCCATTTTAGCTCCTCAAAGGCTGGTCCAAGCCATAACAGCATGAGCGGACCGGCAAGACCTCCTAACAGAGCCGCGGGGAATGCCACAAATAAACCACTCCATTTCATGGCATTGGTGGCGTATTGAATGAGCCCCTGCTCGTCTTGATTTGAATATAATTTTGTGATCGTTGGCGCAAACACAACCGCAAGTGTCCCTGCAAGGGTGCGCAATAATAATGGAAATTGTAAAATGGCGGCATACTGTCCAGTCGCTTCTGCCCCAATCAGTAAGTTGGTCATCAATAAATCGATTTGTAAAAACAACAAAATGCCCATTTGCTCAAATGAATGCCACACCCCTGATCGAACCAGCGTGAGACTTGAAGATAAAGAAACGTACCGCCACTTAAACGAAAACCAAGGAATGAGTTTCTTAAAATAATAGAGACCCATTCCCAAAGCGGCGAAACTCCCCATAACGGCTGCAAGCGGAATATGCCAAATGGCTGGTGTCGTCACGGTAAATAACAGCACAATCACAAGTGCCCTGCCAAACATCTGAATGGCCTGTCCAACACTCGATACATATAATTTGTTCGCATAAAACGGTGCCGCCCCAATACCAGACATGACGAAATTGAGCATAAATAAAAGACCCCCTAACACAAAGGCGATCTGTGTATCTTTTGCAAGATGAGCAGGCACATGGAGCCAGTCAACCAGCTGCTGAGACATGAATAGACAAAGTAAAAAAAGACAGATGGATAAAAAAAGAGAACTGACAAAATAGGAAGCGAGATAGCGCTGCGCTTGTTCCATCTCTCCTTTATGAGCCGCAACAGAAAAAAAACGCACCACCACAGCACTTAATGAAGCCGTAATGACCGATAAATAATTGATCATATTTTGCGTCAGATGAATCAGACCAAACGCTTCCACTCCAAGTGTATGAACAATGTAAGGCGTTAAACAAACAGACATCAGCATCATCAAGAAAAACGTCATCACATTTGCACTGACATTGTAAAGAAACGCACGGTTCATGGTGATTTCACGCAGTGTTTAAGGGCCTTCATCCAACTTCCTCTCCCTTTTGTCTGCTTGTTTTCATATGCTGATGAATGGCCTTTTTCACCGCTTCCTCCGTTGGTTCCTTCAAAAGGGTCATAAACGGCAAGTGCGCTACCCATTCATATCCTTCCATGACTTTATGATCAAACGACCTGATAACAACACACGGTGTATGTGTGATCGCACAAAAGATCATGCCATGCAGTCGATCCGTCACGACGACTTGTGCCTGTCTCAACTGCGTCCATAGCGTGGATAATTCCTCTAAACGAGTCGTTCGATTCACTCGCTTACCAATGGTCGTTGTGATAAAACCAACTTGATCATACGTTTCTTTGATATGCTCCTGCAGTTGTTCTCGTTTCTCTTTCGTGAGATACGCCTCCTTATCCTCACGCAGACAAAACAGCACTCCTTTACGGGTTTGACTCTTTGATGTTTCGTCTAATGTCAGGACCATATCAGGCTGTTTCCACACCTCTTTATTAGGAAAATGCTTCTTCATCCATTGATAGGTGGTTTGATCTCTTGCCATCAAGAGAAGCCTCGGGTGTTGCTGATATGCTTGAATAGCGCGGCGTTCTTCTCTTTTCCCTCTCTTTGTTTCTGTAAAATGAGCAGTAGCGGGCAGCTGAATGACGGGATAAGACTTAAAGGCGTTCATGATAAATTGTCTTGTCCATTCTTCATATCGATATAAATCGCCCATGTTGCCCCCGCCGATAATACAGACAATGTCCTCTGGGTGCCGTGCGTGCTTCAGCGGACGTGCTAGACGATACATCTCCTGCATGTCTACTTCTATGATTTGATAGTCTGGAAAGTGCTTTTGTAGAAAACAGCAGCTGGCATAGGCAATCGCGTGATCACCTAAGTTGTCATGTGCCGGCAGCAGCGTGAGAATGATTTTCTTCTGATGACGCAGCTCTGGAAATCTTTGGCGGCTCAACCTATATTGAAGTGGATACTTGACCTTTAAGAGCAGCCACTCTGCGGCATGTGCTTTTAATTGCTGCAATGTCACACTCATCACCCCGATTTTCTCGTTTGATATTCAATCCATTTTTGATAGCTTGATGCTGCGGCAGAGAGCGGATACACCCACTGCATCCTAGCAAGGAATAAGATCATTCGCTTTCGCACAGTCAGCTTCGATGGTTCAACTTGTTTCACAGCCTTCTGAAAAGCTTCATGTGTCACCATTTCACGCATATGACCAAGCTTTTTTTGAAAGGAAAGGGAATTTTGGCTCTTCCATTCATTGAGCATACAATGCAGCGTATGATTCACGATAAAAAAATAAAAAGCCTTCTCATATGGTGTCAGCTCATCATGCTCTTTTAAAAACAAACGCTGCGCGTCATAAAACGCCAGTCCATGCTGAAAATACTGCTTTTGATATCGCTGGACAATGGATGACAAATGAACCCGGTAATAATAAAGCGGCTCATGAACAAAGGCAATGACACGTGATAAAGAAAAACAGCGCAGCGTGACATATTGATCTTCAATATTCTCAAGCTCACCTCTCAACGGAAAACGGATATGATGCTTTTCGATAAACGCCCGCCGATAGAGCTTATTCCATGAGAATCCCGTGATCTCACCATGTAATAACGATTCTATTAAACTTGTCTTATCGGCTTCCTGTTGAGCTAACAGCGTCGTCGGTATGATCCGTTTTGACTGTTCAAACTGAATCCAATATTCACTGACAACAAGATCAGCACCGGTGTTTTCGGCTTTTTGATATAAAGCCTCACAGTATTGAGGAGCGAGAACATCGTCTGAATCAACAAAGGCAAGATACGTTCCTGTTGCTTCTTCTATGCCCCTGTTCCTCACCGCTCCCAGCCCTTGATTGGTTTGGTGAATCACCCGAAATCGCTCATCACGCGCAGCAAACGCTTCAAGGATGTCTCCACTGTGATCGGTAGATCCATCGTTAATGAGGATGACCTCTATATCTGAAAAGCTTTGGTCTGCAATCGATTGAAGACACTGCTCCACATATTGACTAGTGTTATAGACTGCGACCAATAGACTGATAGCTGGCATGACAGCAAGCCCCACCTTTCTTCAAATCTACTTTGTAAAAATCGTTCGGTACGGTAAAACAGAAGAATCAAACGGCATCAGCATGATGCTGTACAAAATATAGCAAACCGCAATTCCGATATACATAAAGAAATTGGTTCGCTGGTCAAAAATCCGTGTGAAATAAGGTAGTAAAATGAGCTGATACAGACCAAAGTAAATATGAAATCTTGCATAAATGACATCCTTCGTTGCAAGGATGCCAAACAAAAATCCAAGCAAGCAAAAATTCACAATATAATCACTCTCTGGCGTCAGCTCACGAAGTCGTTTTCGACAAAAGAACGCAAGCAATAACGGTAAAATCAAGACACCAATTTTCGTCACATTCATTCCATTCGTATTCGTTGTCAGCCACTCCTCGTAATGACCATAAGAACTCCCTTGCAGCATCACCACAAACACGGAGACAAAGCGGTCATACAGAGCGGTTAAACCTAGAAAAATCATGCATAACACAAGCATCATCCAAGACCATGCCTTTGTTCTGACGATGAAATAGACTGGAATCATAATGAGTGCCGAGGAATGAAATAGCGCGCATACAAGCACGAGCGGAAAATACCATTTCCACTGACCTTTGATGACAAACTGGATGGCATAAAAAAGAATCGCTGCCACCATATACTGCCGCATGCCATTAAACGAAGCGTAATAATGAAATGTGCCGAGAAATAGCAGCATACTAAGCTCAAATGGCCGTCCATATCGCACAAGTGTTTTGATAATAAAAAAATAGGTGATGATCCCAACTGTGATATACATGATTTGCGGCTCATGTGACAGTTGATTGAGCATCCATAAGATCAATGTAAAGCCCGGATCAGTGGCGGCCTTGTCTACACCGAATCCGAAAATATGCCAAGGCTTGTCATAGTTGACGGAGAACTCATACATTTGTCCATAGGTTACAAAATCAGTTCCTACTTTGTAGCGTATGCCCGCCACAATACAAAGAAATAAAAATGGAAAAAACACCAGAAGCTTGTTCGGCCGCCAGCCGCTTTGTATGGTATCATCAGGTCTGCCATAAAATGCAGCAAAGCTCGACCATAAATAGACCATGATCATGTTCACCAAATAAACCGCCATCTGCCAATCCTTCCTTACAATCCATACACATTCATCACACGGGTGATGTTCTGTTTCACATCAAATCCTCTAAGGCCAAGCTGAGAAATAATCGTCTCCTGAAGAGGAGGGTCTGCATGGTAGGCTTCTAGTATGGCTTTCATCCACTCATGTGCTGAATCTTGCAAGGATTTCCGTTTCACAAGCCCACAACCTAAATCGACTTCCTTTGTGATATGATCTGAAATCACACATGGGAGTCCAGATGCCTGCGCTTCCACTAATACGAGAGGAAGACCTTCAAACAAAGACGGCATCACAAACACATCAAATGCTTTCATATACTGCGGAACCTCTGAGACAACGCCCGTAAACACAATGTCTTCCATTAATCCTGCTTTCACTGCATACGATTCAACCACCGGCCGGAGCGGCCCATCTCCTATGAGAACTAGCTGAAAGGAGACCCCTTGTTTTTTCAGTGTCTGCGCTAATTCGATGAAAAAAACATGGTTTTTCTGCTCATGAAATCGGCCAATATGTCCAATGATCAGTTTTCTCTCGTGAAGATGGAGGTCTTTTTTCATCTTCACCTTCGCTTCTGGCTCCAACTGAAAAAAAAGGTCCAAATCAATCCCATTTGGCAAAATGTCCACTCGTCCATCGTACATTCTTTTTTGTCCAAATAAAAAGGCACCGGCATCTTCACCGCATGCAACGAGCTGCGTAGAAAAGGCAAAGATCAATTGACGGAATCCTTTGAGCATCAAATGATCAACCCGGCTAGGAGACTGTTTCCAAGCCGTATTATGTGAATGGCAAATGCGTATCTTCACACCTGCCAGTTTCGCAGCAAGGGCAGAAAAGCCCGTTTGAAAATCTGTATGTGCATGCACCGCCTGATAAGGTCCCGTTTGCTTGATCGTCTTCGTCAACGTTTTGACAAACGTCCATGGAGAGGACGCTCCAATACTCGGGACATAAAAAATCCGCCCGCCAAGCTGACGAATTTCCTCATCGTAATCACAGACATCCTCCCGGTGGGTAATGAAATCAAATTGAAGAACATTCCGGTCGATTGCACGATAGATATTCATGATCATCGTTTCTGCTCCGCCTCTGTTCATTCCGCCCACAACATGAAGTACACGCTTTGGCTCACTCATCCCGAATCGTCCTCCTTTTCACCATAGATCCTCCAAGTTTCCGCTGATGATAAAACCTCATGATCTTTGGTGACATACAGGCACGGATGACCGGCTTAAGCGCAAAAAGATAATCAAATGGCGACAATTTTAATTGCTTGCATGCTTGTAACACAAGCCAGGCATTGTCCATTGAATATCGGAATTTCCGGCGCTGAAAGGCCGCTTCATCCTCCCTTACAAGGTATAAGGGCTCTTGCAAATTAAAGCCTTTTCTCCCCGCAGCAAAAAAACGAATCCAAAGATCGATATCTTCCATCCGTCTAGTTGTTTTTACAGAACGATAGCCATTTAAAGCCTTGTAGGCAGACGCTCTCATCATAATCGTCCCATGACAAAAAGGCGTTCCTCTTGCTAGCACCCTTCGATCAGGCTCTGAGACAAGGGCTCGAACGCCCTTCGCCCCTGACTCATCAAACACCGTCATCGCCGTACCAACCACATCATATTCTGGATGTGCTTCAAGGAAATGAACCTGTTTTTCTAATCGTGTAGACACTGATATATCGTCGCCATCCTGTCTTGCAATCAGTTCTCCATTCGCTTCAGTGAGACAACGATTTAAACTGGCGGCAAGTCTTTGATTGTGTTCGTTTTGAATGAGGCGAATTCTATCGGGATCACGCATGGTATAGTTCAGCACTTTTTCATAGGTGCCATCTGTTGATGCATCATCACATATGATGAGCTCCCAGTTTTCATAGGTTTGACGGAGAATCGATTCAATGCTTTCTTCTACTGTCTCTTGGCAATTGTAAACACCCATGATAATCGATACTTTCGGCTGACGCATGCTCACATCACCTTCTCTTTTTGGTCCATATACGTTGTGTAAATTTCCTCCATTGCACTTACCGTCTGCTCCTGTGCAAATGCGTGAGCCATAGAACGTCCCGCTTTCCCCATTAGGTGAAGCTGGTCCTTTTTATGGTAGAGCTGTTGTAAATAAACGGCTAAACCATTCACATCATGCGGTTTGACTAAAAAGCCGTTCACTCCATGTTTGACGAGCTCACAATGCCCTCTATTTTCTGTTGCAATCACCGGCTTTTCAGCAGACATCGCTTCAAGAAGATTCATCCCAAGTCCTTCTCTCAAGCTGGTTGATACACATACATCGCTCATATGCATCCAATCTTCGATGTGTTTGCAAAATCCCGCAAACTGTACATGTTCCTCAAGATTCAGCTGACAGACCAGCTTTTCATAGGACGACCGACTTGTCCCTTCTCCAGCAAATACAATTTTCACATGTGGTATATTCCGATACACCTGCGCGCAAGCTTTGATGAGCATTCCTTGATTTTTATTGTCATTTAATTCACCAGCACACAGCACGATAAAATCTTGCGTGGTAAAACCATATGCTTTACGAAGGCGGTCTTTTTCTTTGTCATCAACTGGTGCAAATCGCTTCATATCGACACCCATACCGGGAACATAATGCACAGCCGCCTTCTCTTTTGACAGACGATCGGCTCTTTCATAGTCTTCTCCATTAATGGTGATGAGTGCATCCGTATATTGAACGAGCCATCTCTCAACTGGATAATAAAGCAGCCAATTTTGAAGCGGTGCCCCCTTCCAAAAGTGAAACCCATGCGCTGTGTAAAGAACTTTCGTCCCTTTTTTGCGCGTCCCTTTGGCCGCTAGCCTGCCAATGACACTCCCCATCGGTGTGTGACAATGGATGAACTGATAATGCTCTTTTTCTAACAGCTTTTTCAGCTCCACATAAGCAAGTCGGTTGTGCAAATGAAAAGGGGAACGCTGAATCGGAATGGAATGCGCTTGATCTACATACGGCAGCTCCAGCTGGCCATTTGCCGCTGTATGCACTTCCCATCCTTGTTCCTGAAACCATCTGAAATACGGGAGATGGAATGCCTTAAAATGATAATCAACCGTTGCGCAAAACAAGACTTTTTTCTTCATTAGCAAGTGGCTCCTCCTCTCGTTGCATCGGTTCAGGCAATACATCATGCGACTCAATGGCGGCAAACAAGGCCTGTCTTAATTGATCGTCACTCATCATATTAAATTCGTGAATAAAGCGGTTCAGCACATACGGATCTCCATCCAAGGCATGGCCGATATGGATTTTCGGGAAAATTTGCTCCTGTGCTTTTTCATGCTGGTTGAGTAACTCCTCGTACATTTTCTCTCCGGGACGAATCCCCGTAAATGTGATTGGAATCTGGTCTGTGGTGTAGCCTGAGAGGTGAATGAGGTTTTCTGCGAGGTCGACAATTTTGACTGGCTCCCCCATATCTAAAACAAAAATCTGTCTTCCTTCTGCTAGTGCACCAGCTTGAATAACAAGCCTTGATGCTTCTGGTATCGTCATAAAATATCTTGTCATGGCTGGGTGCGTGACAGTCACTGGCCCGCCTTTTTCAATTTGTTTTTTAAAGATCGGAATGACGCTCCCCCTGCTTCCGAGTACATTCCCAAACCGGACGGCGACAAATTTCGTTTCACTGCTTGCCCCCATTTGCATAATCACCATTTCAGCAAACCGCTTTGTCGCTCCCATCACATTGGCAGGGTTGACCGCTTTGTCAGATGAGATGAGGACAAATGTTTCAACTCCGTGCTCATGTGCAGCTTCTGCCACATTTTTTGTCCCGATAATATTGTTTTTCACCGCTTCTTTCGGGCTGATTTCCATGAGCGGGACATGTTTATGCGCAGCGGCATGATAAATCATATCCGGCTGAAAATGACCAACGATTTCACTCATTTTTTGTTTATCTTGAATATCCGCAATTTGTGGATATAGGCTAATGCTGTCTCCATACAATTCTTTCAGCTCTAGTAAAATAGAATGAATGCTAAATTCTCCATGTCCCACAAGCACAATCGCCCGAGGGGAAAATACACAAATTTGACGACAGATTTCTGACCCGATAGACCCGCCAGCTCCTGTCACCATAATCGTTTTTCCTTTTAGGTGAACGGATAGACGGCTTGTATCTAATTGAATCGGCTCTCTTCCAAGCAAATCCTCTGGCTGTACATCCCGCAATTGATTCAGCGCATGGGTTCCTTTTAAAATCTGTTCCATTTCCGGCATAATCTGTGTTTTGATTCCAGTCGCTACACATTCCTTATACAGTCCTTTTAATGTGTGACTGCTTTTGGATGGAATAGCGATAATGATTTTTTGAATATCCATCATCGCAACAGCCGTTTGAATATGTTCTTTTCCCCCAAGAACAGGCAGCCCCATAATTTCAAGCTTATGCTTTGTTTTGTCATCATCAATGAAAGCGACCGGCTCAATATGTACATCACTCGACTGCTGAAGCTGACGAACGATAATGGTCCCGGCTGATCCAGCGCCAATGATTAGTGCCCGCTCCTTTTCAACTTGAAACCGCTTGGCACCATCATGAAACAGCCTGGATGCCATTCGTGATGCACCGATGAATAACACATGGAAAAGCCAGACAATAAATAAAAAGCGAAATGGCCATGTCTGCACAAAAATGTACAGCATCGTCATAGAAAATAAAAATGAACACGCAAAAGTCTTCATTAAAGAAAATAGCTCTCTAACCCCTGTATAAGCCCATACTTGCTTGTACACGTGAAAAATATACGAAAACAAATGGTGCCCGATCAGTAGACTGAGCGAAGAAATGACGAGCATTTCAAATGTATATACGGTTAACGCTGCCTCTTGGACAAATTGAAAGCCAAAAAAGACGGCAACTAAAATGAGATATGAATCTAGTGCCACGATGATTGATAATCTTTGGGCGTAAGTCAACGCTCCTCCCCCTTTTTAAAACATCACTATTCTTACGTAAAATGGGCATCAAACCCGTCCTCACATCCCACTACCGATGACGAGCATCTAAGGCATATGTCATGCCCACAGCAGGATCGAGTGCCTCCGTTGTTAAAGATTAGGAGACATCACCTATCAATCTCTTTAATACATATAGTGCCTTCCCTTTTTCACTTTCTTGCCATTTAGCATCGCCCCAAGCAGTTTCCCTGTCGTACCCTCTAATACTTCTTTTGATTTCTTCACAGCGGCAATCTTCGTTTTACCGCTTAAAACCACAAGAATGCTTCCATCCGTCCGGTTTGCTAATATTTTGGCATCGGCTACAGGTAGAAGCGGTGTGGAATCAACAATCACCATGTCATACTGCTGCTCAATCTCGTAAAATAGCTGCTTCATCACAGAGGAGGAAAGCAGTTCAGCGGGATTTGGCGGAATGGTCCCACTCGGAAGCAGCTCTAAATGCTCAATCGGTGTAGGCAAAATGGCTTCTTCCAAACTGCAATTATTTAATAGCACATTGGTCAATCCGGTGTGCGGACTCAGATCAAAATATTCATGAATGGCTGGTTTACGTAAATCAGCATCCATGAGCAAGACCCGTTTTTTCTGCTGTGCAAAAACAGCTGCCAAGTTTGCAGCCGTAAATGATTTTCCTTCCTTCGGCAAGGAGGATGTGACCAATATCGACTTCAACCTCGTTTGAATCGACGTGAATTCGATGTTCGTTCGGATCGTTCGGAATTGTTCCGCAATGACAGAGTGAGGATTTAATACAGAAATACAGGATAAATCTCTTTTTTCTCGTTTTTTCCTCTTAAAAATCAATGTTCTGTCCTCCCGTTATGACGGACTGCTTGTCTTTTTTTGCCCTCCTGTCTGCCTGCATCTGATAGACACTGCCGAGCGATGGCAATCCGATCTCTTCTCTTATTTGATGTGTTCGTTTCACCGTATCATCGAGTAAATTCATTAAGAAAATGAGTGTCATTCCCCCTAATACAGAGGCGCCTAGTGCCAGAACGATGTGAACGAATTTACGTGAGTTCATCAGTATCGTGTTGGACAGCTTGGCTTCAGACAAAACATTAATGCGATCCATATTCATGGTTTTTTTGATTTCTTCTTGCAGCACCTCTGTGGCTGTATTCGCAATGGCTACTGCCTTCGCGCGGTCCTCGTCTTGTACAGAAATATTTATGACCTCTGACTCATTTTCTGTACTTGTGGCAATTTTGTGTTTTAATCCTTCCGCCGATTCTGTAAGATTGAGTGTTTCTTTTACTTTTTCAATAACGATTGGACTTTTTAATAGGACTTGAAAGGTACGTGTATATTGAAGGTTCATCTGAATATCGTTTAAATTCGTTTGTGCATCACTGCTTCGTTTATGAACAAGAATTTGAGTGGTTGCCTGATATACAGGAGTCGAGACATAGAACTGATAGTAGGCTGAAATGCCCGTTACGATCAGGACAATCAGGATCAGAAGGGCCATTTTCTCTTTTATGACAGAAAACAGCTGCTTAAAACCTATATTCTCATTCATAGATACCTCCCGATTTCATCATAAAAAGGTTATATATGGTTTCTTTTTGTTAATGATTGGATTATAAAAGATAATACCCGCAAAGAAAAATGTCATAATAGGTCTTATAGTTCTTTTTAAAGAACGAAATCGTTCGTTTTCTTTTGTTTACTTCCTGTTTCTTACGTTTTTGAATTTTATAAAGAACAATTTATTTCTTATAATGAACGAAAAGGTCGCAGAACGATTCGCCGGGGAGAAGGGAGATCATATATCGAATGATAGGAAAGGTGATACGCATTTACCGAAAGAGGAAAGGATACTCAATCCAGCAGCTGGCTGAAGATGCCCATGTCTCTAAATCGTATTTGAGTAAAATTGAGCGTGGTGTCCATCGTAATCCATCTGTCCAGTTTTTAAAAAAGGTATCCTCATCACTAGACATTGATTTACAAGAGCTGTTTGATGCAGAAACGATGATGTTTCATTACGCTGAGGGCGGTGAACAAGAGTGGCGGGATCATATCGTTCATGCCGTCCAATCCGGCATGCCTAAAGAAGAACTGTATCAGCTGCTCCAAACCTACAGAAAGGAGCAGGAAGGAAAGACGTTACATGTCCATCATAGAAAGCTGACCGACTCAAATATGTCAGAATGGAAGCGTCTCATGAGTGAAGCAAAGGCCATTGGCTTAACCATCGAGGAAGTGAAAGCGTTTCTTACCAATATGGGAGAACACCGGGCGTAAGCCACTGAGATCAAACCAATTTGCGGGGAGAGGCGCTTGTCGCTTCGATGAAATAGAGCCTTTTTATATGAAAAGGCTCTTTTCAGTTTATGGACAAAGGGCTAAAATGAACTTATTTTAGCCCTTTGTCTTCTTTTCAGCGTGATAGAAAACCTTTGCAGTCTAGGAAGGGCGAGCACCAGCGCGCAGGACTGACACCGAATGCGAGGGTTTGTCTACATCTGAGAGCCTTTTTGCATGAAAAGGCTCTGTTTTCTGCTATTCTTCTTTTTTGGTTCGAGCTTTTTTCGTAATATCATTGTTCTTCCAATAGGCCCATAGTGATGTGATGCCAAGAAAGGCTAACGTAATGAATTGCTGCACACCTTCTTCATCAATTGGAATTGGGCTTTTTCCTGCAGCAGTGAGAGCGCTGTTCACAAGTGCCAATAAAAGCAGCACAAGCCTCGCAATAGTGCCTGCACTAATTTTTTGAACCTTCAACTGTAACCCCTCCCCTTATCCTTTCATACGGGCGATACTGCTCGTTCCCTCTCATATGTATGCAAAAAGCGAATGAATAGAAGAACGAATCAAAAAAAGAGACATCATTCCTAGATGCGGAATGATGCCTTGATTTATGTGCTGTTTATTTAGAGAACATCTTTTTTGCTTCATCCATTGCCATTTTGTTGCCTAGAGCTGAATAATCTAACCATGGCTGATCGGCAATCGGATACACTTGGTTTTTCTTCACGGCTTTTAGGCCTTTCCAAATTGGCGTCTGTTCTAACTGTTTGAATGCCTGTTGCGCCTTATCATCACGGTTCACGACGACAAAAATAGCATCTGCATCAAAGTCAGGAAGCACTTCTTGAGAAATGACTTCAAATGGACGTTTGCTGTCCAGTTTTTTCACACCATCTACAGGTGTCAGTCCTAAATCATCGTATAAAATTGGACCCATCGGACGTTTCATACTAAATACTCGAAGCTCTTTTGCTGTTACACGAATCGCCATCACTTTTCCATTTCCAATCTTTTTCTGGATGAGTGATTTGACTTCTTTAGCTTCTTGATTGTAGTCCTTAATATATTGATCGGCTTCTTTTTCTTTATTGACGAGCTTGCCGATTTTTTTCAAATGATCACGCCATGTGCCATCATTTAAATTAAACACTTCGGTTTTGGCGATTTTCTTGTATTTTGATAAGTCTTGTCCAGCCAGTTCTTCATCGACGTAAATGACATCTGGTTTTAAAGCAAGCAATGACTCCATATCAGGATCTGCTGCGATGCCCAGCTTTTTCGTTTGGCTAAGCTGCTTTTTCGCATGTGGAAGGAAATCTTTTAAGTCTCCCCCTACAACAGAGCCAGCAGGTTTTATCCCGAGTGCTAATAAGTCATTTGTTAAATGAATCGACAAGGACGCAATCTTAGGTGTTCCGTTTTCATCTTGATTTGTTGTCTTCTTTGTTTCCTGTTGACCACAAGCGGCCAGAATCAAGAAACAGAGCGTTAAACCAAACACAAGTACTTTTTTCATGATGAGTTCCTCTTTCTTATTTTGTTTTTGTTAGTAAATAGAGAAAATAAGGTGCTCCGATAAAAGCCACAACCACACCCGCTGGGATGGCATTTGGGGCAAATATGGAACGTCCGAGTGTATCAGCACTGACCAAAATCAACAATCCAAGCAAAGCGCTCACTGGTAAAAAATATTGGTGCAGTGAGCCGACAAGACGCCTTGCCAAATGAGGTGCAACAAGGCCAATAAAACCAATTCCGCCTGTCATCGATACACTTGCACTCGCTAGACCAACAGCTAAGGTGAGAAGAAAAAGTCGTTTGCGCTCTACACGTACTCCGACACTTGAGGCGACGGCATCACCTAATGTTAACGCATTGAGTGTGCTGGACTGCATGAGCGTAAGCGGGACAAGACATACGATCCAAGGTAGGAGCGCAAGCACATGAATCCAGTCTCTTCCCCATACATTTCCCACAAGCCACCTTGAAGCGAAGGTGTATGTATCTTCATCCAGTTTCAATGACAAATATAACGTCAATGCACTAAACCCCGCAGCTACGGCAATTCCAACAAGGATCAGCCGGATAGGCACAAGCCCTTCATGCCTGTCGTACGCAAGAAGAACGATGACTGCCGCCGCAAGCAGACCTCCACCAAACGTAAAGAGCGGAATGAGTAAAGATGGATTTCCTTCTAGTACGTGAAAATACGTCACAAAGATGATTAAGCCGAATGCGGCTCCTGCATTCAGACCAATAATCCCAGGGTCAGCCAGTGGATTGCGGGATAAACTCTGCAAAATGCCACCTGCAATACCTAGACCTATTCCAGCTAGTATCGTCACGACGATTCGAGGCAGACGATAATCAAACAGCACCGTCTCACTTTGGAAATCTCCAAAGCCAAATAACGTTTTGACGACAACGAGAGGACTGAGTTTCAGCGTGCCGGTATTTAAACTATACAGCACGACAGCTGCACTCAGACAAAGCAAAACGGCTGTCACGACAAGAGCACGCCGTTTCTCTTTCATGACAGGTTCCTCCCTTCTTTTCTGGCAATATATAAGAAGAAAGGAACACCAACAAGTGCCACCATGACGCCAATGGCAAGCTCTCTTGGCGGATTTACTGTCCGGCTGGCAAGATCAGCGAAGACGAGAAGCATTGCGCCTAAAATCGCTGACATCGGAATGACGAAACGATAATTGACCCCAACCAGCTTTCGTGCAATATGCGGAATGACAAGCCCGACAAACCCAATAGACCCAACCGCCGATACAGAAACGCCTGCCAGCAGAACCGCAGCTGCCATACCTAGTATTCGCACTTGCCGGGTTTTCACCCCTAAATTCGCAGCTACATCTTCACCAAGTGATAATAACGAGAGGGATCGTCCTAATAACATCGCCCAAACGATGACAATGAGAATGACTGGAGCAAGGATCATCAGCTGCGGCCATTTGACACCTGCCACACCCCCTGCATACCAAAAAGCCAGATCCTGACTGAGATCAAAGTAAATGGCGATACCCGAGCTTAGCGCATGCAGCAATGCGGCAACAACAGCTCCAGCTACAGTGAGCCGAAGTGGGGTCAGCACGCCGCCAGCCGCCCCAATGGCAAAGATCAGCAGTGTACTGAGAACGGCACCAAAAAAAGAAAATAACATCAATGCCGAATAAGGCATTCCTGGAAAAAAAGCAAAACAGAGAGCGACTACAAACATCGCACCGCCGTTAATGCCTAATATCCCCGCATCTGCCAGCGGATTTCTTGTAATGCCTTGCATCAGCGCACCTGCCACAGCAAACGCCGCTCCAACAAGCGCCGCTCCTAGCACACGAGGAAGCCTTAATTCATGAATGATCTGCTGCTCTGTCACATGAGACTGATAGTCAAACACAGCTGTCCAGACCGTTTGCAAAGACAATGACTTTGCACCGTAGGAAACAGCCAAAAACATAGCCGCCAATAAACCAATGACAGCGAGAAAAAACAATAAAAAGAACAAAATAGGTGATGATCGTTTTTGTTGAGATGTTCGCTTATCCGGCAAAATCGGTGTCATCCTTTTCTTCATTAAAAGTCAGTTTGAAAATGAGAATCATAATCATCAAAATTATAGCTGTCAGCCTCTGAAAAATCAATGTACGGCTCATTTTTTTAATTATTGAAGGTATGTGTAGACGGCAAATAAGAGAATTCTTTCCTTCTGCTTTTTCTCGTTCTGAAAAACCTATCAATTTTTACAGTATTTTAATAGGAAAATAGTTGACATTCCGCATGAAAATCCCCTAAAATTACAAAAGTAAGTCAAATGTTATAAAAATATTACAAACAGATGTCAAAGGAATAAAGAATGACCCGTCATGAGAGGAGAATTGAAAGTTGTGTCAGTAAAGGGAAAATGGAGTATCATCCTATTTGCGCTTGCCATCGTCATTGGAGCAGTTGCATTCTTTCAAAATCAGCAAGCAAGCGGTACAGAGAAGAAAAATGTGAAGCAGGATACGAATTATAAAAATGTTGAAATTGTCACTCTTGTAAATGACGGGAAGTTTATGAGATATGCGGTGAACTATCCACTTTTTCATCAAAAAAAGCTAGATGACAAGATTCAAAGCTATGCGAATTCAGCATTAGAGCATTTCAAAAAGACATTTAGTGAAGCAAAGGACATTGATGAAAACAAACGGTTTGAACTGAATATTGACTATGACATGGTGCACTATGCAAAACAATCTGCGGCCATTTATTTTACGACCTACACGTATACAGGTCAGCAAAATGGGACCACTCATCACGTCACAATCAATTTCGATTTTCAGAAAAAAGACTTTCTTGACACAAAAGATTTATTTCAACCAAAAAAGGACTATTTGAAAAAATTATCCTATATTACATACACGGAGCTTAAAAAAGATAAAACCTTGTCTAAGGATCTATCACTCCTTCAAAAAGGAACAGCCCCTACTGATCAAAACTTCAGTCAATTCGCCTTAAAAGAGAAATATATAGAGTTCTATTTCCCAGCTTCTCAAGTAGCCGCAAAGGACTTAGGTCCGCAAACGCTGGCGATCAAAAAGACGTTGCTAAAAGATATCTTGAAGCCGGAATATATGAATAAGACCAAAAATCAGAATGAAATCAAAGAACCGAATCCAAAAAGAAAAGCCGTCAAGCTGCCGCAAAAGCCAAAGCTTGATCCGAATAAAAAAGCCATCGCACTCACATTTGATGATGGTCCAAACCCAGCCACAACGTCAACCATTTTAGCAGCGCTGAAGGAAAATAAAGGACACGCCACCTTTTTTGTATTAGGAAGCAGGGTTCAGTATTATCCTGGAATGCTTGCCGACATTTTAAAGAGCGGAAATGAGATCGGAAACCATTCATATAACCATCCTTTATTAACGAGACTCCCTCTAAAAGAAGCGGTCAAACAAGTAAAAGACACGCAGAAGCTGATTGAAAAGGCCAGCGGTTATACTCCTACGCACTTTAGACCGCCATATGGAGGAACAAATCCCGACATCAATCAAGCGGTGGGCATGAACGTTTCATTGTGGGATGTCGATCCTGAGGACTGGAAAATTCGTAACAGCCAGCAGATCACAAACCATGTTCTCTCACATGCAGCAGATGGCAAAACCGTACTCATGCACGATATTTATGACAGCTCTGCTCGAGCAGCAGTGAAGATCATACATGAACTCACCAAACAAGGCTACCAGCTTGTCACAGTCAGCGAACTTGAACAATTGAAAAAAGAACGAAACGAACAGACCCCTGTGCAGTAAACACAGGGGCTTTTTTTTATGACTCTAACAACTTCTTTCTTTTTAACAATGCTTGAAACGTCTCTTCAAGCTCACGAGAAGGCTCGATGCTTAAACGACTGAGCACTTCAGACAGCTGCATATCAATCAGCAGGAGCTCTTCTTCTTTCTTTGTAGCAGCTGGCTTTTCTTCCTTTTGTTTATATTCTTCATAGGTGCCATCAAAGCGTTCAATGGTACCCTCGTGCACATGAAGAATACGAGTAGCCACCTGCTCGATGAGCCTCCTGTCGTGGGAGACAAACACAACTGTGCCCGGGTAATCTTTTAAAAGTCCTTCAAGCGCTTCTACTGCCGCAAGGTCTAAAAAGTTCGTCGGTTCATCAAGCATCAGAACATTGGCATCACTGACGAGCAACTTTGCAAGCATCGTCTTCACCCGTTCCCCGCCGCTTAATACGTTCGTCAGCTTATACACATCGTCTCCCCGAAACCCAAGTCTCGCTAAAACGGTGCGAACGATCGTCTCATCTTGAATCGCCTGTTCCAGTTCATTTTGTAAGATCGATTCATCTAGATTCAGTCCTGAAAGATCTTGGCTGAAATAACCAATCTTCACGGCTTCTGAACGAAAAATCCCGGGATGTCCGTTTACAAGCATTCGAAGAAATGTCGTTTTACCGCTCCCATTCTTCCCAATGATCGCGACTTTGTCTCCGCCTCTCACTTCAACATTCGCCTTTTTCCAAAGGACTTTATCTCCTGCCATGCCATCTACATGTTCGACACGAAAAATGGAGCGGCTTGCCACTTCCTTCATGGTGTGCTGCGTCATTTGAAGAGGCTGGACTTCCTTTACCTTCTCCACCTTTTCTAATTTCTCCATTCTTGTTTCAATAGATTTGGCTGTTTTTTGAAGCTTTTTTTGCTTGTTTGCATAATAAGGCTTTGCAATTTTAGGCCCCGAGGATTTCAGCTTTGGAGATGGCTTTGTCGCTTTGTCGGCTTTTTTCATTTTCTTTTGCAGTGCATGTTCTAACTGTTTTTTCTTTTGGGTATACACCTCGTACGCCTCCACGTGCTGGCGATGTTCGAGTTCTTTTTGCCGGGCAAAATCGCTGTAGTTGCCTTTGTATAGTTTGAGCTTCCCATCTTTCAATTCCCAAATGTCTGTACATAACGCATCTAAAAAAGCACGGTCATGCGAGACGACAATCAGAGCACCTTGATGATGACGAAGCTTTTCTTCTAGCCACTCAATATGCTCCGTATCTAAATGAGTCGTGGGTTCATCGGCTAATAAAAGGGCAGAAGGCCGGCTTAAAGCTCTTTCAATATAAGCTTGTGTCATCTCTCCACCACTTTGTCTGCCATCTCCTGTCTTTAGTTGAGGAAGCAGCGTACAAGTTGTAGTATGTGCAAATGTGCCGCTGTCTGGTTTTTCCCTCCCCGCTAGTACATGGAGCAATGTCGTTTTCCCACTGCCATTTGTCCCTACAAGGCCGATTCGGTCCCCTTGATGAATGGCAAGCTCCTCTATATCAAATAACAAACGATCCTTTCGAAATACTTTTAATTGGTGGGCTCTCAGTAACATCCAACCCTCTCCTTTCGTATCAGGAGACATGAAAAAGCCTCCCATTCTCAGAATAGGAGGCAAAATGGTGTACAAAAATAAGCGTATCGATACAGAATGACATGCGGTTCATCAAATGAGCACACATATCCCCCGTATCCATCACTTCAATCTTTGATTCCCAAGCTGTACCATCCTATTCCGAAGCTAAAAAATGAAAACGCAGCAAACATAGCAACACATATCGTTTGCTCACTGCCTTCGTTCTTTCATTTTGCTTACAGGTCATAGGATTAGTACTTCATTGCATTGGGTCACCCTTCCGTCGTTTATTACGTATACGATAAAAGATTGGTTATTTTTTGTCAAGCTGAAAAGGCATGAGTGAATCTATTAGCTTGAGCGTAAATGGATGAGTCGATTCTAACAGCTGGTCACTTTTACATTCTTCCACAAGTCTTCCCTCATGTAAAAATAGAAGTCGATCACATAAAAAAACGGCTGCCTCTAGATCATGGGTAATCATAAGAATGGTCATATCTAACTCTTGCTTTAATGTTTCAAGAAGCTCCAATATTTGAACTTGGACAGAAACGTCAAGTGAGCTAAGGACTTCATCTAAGATGAGAATGGCTGGATTCGTCGATATGGCTCTTGCTATGCATACACGCTGGAGCTGACCGCCGCTTAGTTGGTGAGCATATTGATTTAGCAAAGACGATGGAAGTCTTACTTGTTCAAGCAGGGACAACACTTTTTGGTTCACATCCATGTTTCGCTTTATTATTTGCATGGGTTCTGCTATGATCTCTTTCACTGTAAAGGAAGGATGGACAGAAGATAGATAATCCTGAAAAACAACACTCATTTTCCCCCGGTTCATCTTACGCCATGTATGAGCTGGCCATCCATCTATCTTTATCTCTCCGCCGTCTAATGTTTCTAAACCAAGCAGCGTACGTACTATTGTACTTTTACCACTGCCGCTCTCACCGACTAACCCGACACATTCACCCTCTCCAATCTGAAATGAAACCTGAGCTATGCGTGCTATGGATTCCTCTTTATGAAAAAAGCGCCCTTTATCTTCTCCATGTTTAAGTAGTTGATTTGCTGTGATCAGCATGGGAATGCCCTCACTCTCTTCTGCTGCCTGAGTGCTTCAAGGGGGGCCGATAACCGAAGCCTCGTTTCTAGTAAATGCCTCGTTTGAGGATGCTCAGGTGATGTGAATATCTCTTTTGCATGACGATGCTCAAGCAGCTTCCCTTGGTGCATCACCAACATTTCATCAGCGATTGCCTGAACGACACCTAAATCATGCGAAATGATGATCAAGGCAGCTCCTGTTTCTTCTTTCAGCGTCTGTAATTGCGTGATGACTTCACGCCGGTTATATGCATCTAATGATGCTGTAGGCTCATCGGCAATGATCACGTCAGGAGAAAGCATGATCGTAATGGCAATCATGACACGTTGAAGCATCCCTCCCGACAGCTCATGAGGATATTTTTTCATTAACATATGCGGATTGTTTAAATGGACACGTTCTAGCCCAGTGATCGCATGTGCTGTTCCTTCTTTGCCACGTAAGCCCAAATGCCGCTGGAATGTTTCAAGTATTTGATGACCAATTGTTTCAATTGGATTGAACGCATTCATGACATCTTGTGAAATGAAGCCAATTCGCTTTCCTCTCCAACGCTGTGCAGCCTGACTTGTCAATTTTTCACCGTCAAACAAAATGGTCCCAATCATCTCTAGCGAAGGAGGGATGAGGCCAATTAATGCTTTTGCCACGGTTGATTTTCCGCTTCCACTTTCTCCAATAACGCCTAAACAACGTTGTCTATGTAATGCAAACGTGATATTTGCCGCCAAATCCTTTTGTTGAATCGGATCATGTACGGACAGGTTTTTTATCTCGATGAAAGGCAAACCGTCTCCCCCTTTTTTTGTTGCTAAGATGCATGGCAGGGTTCATGACCTGCTGAAGACTGTCTCCCAAAAAATTCAGTGCCATGACCACAAATAAGATCGCAAGTCCAGGCGGAAGCATATGAACCGGGTGCGTCACCATGACATTCTTCGCCTCGTTGAGCATCATGCCCCATTCCGGTGTAGGTGCACTCACACCTAATCCAAGAAAAGACAAAGCAGAAATATTTAAAATAACCCAGCCTGCGTCAAGTGTAGCAAAGACAGCTATCTCTCCTGAGATGCGAGGAAATAGATGTTTTCGAAGGATATAAAAAGGTGAACCCCCAGATACTTTCACAAACTGAACAGATGGTTCATTCGTATATTGCAGGACTGACGAACGAATCATCCTTGTATACCAAGCCCATTTTGCAAGGACATTGGCTAAAATAATATTGAAAAGCCCAGGTCCCATAATGCCCACAACGGCCAAAATCATCACCTCTGCTGGAAATGACAGCATGACATCACATATTCTCATTAGAGCTCCATCAACTTTCCCTCTAAAAAAGCCAGCCATGAGTCCAAGTATCGTGCCAATGAGCATCGTGATACACATTGTCAGCACGGCAGCAAGCATCGTTGTCCGAATACCATATAAGAGCCGCGACAATACGCATCTCCCCAGCTGATCGGTTCCAAGGGGATATGTTAGACTCACACCAGCATATTTTTGAAGAATGTTCGTGTCAGTTGGGTCATGCGGCGCTAGAAACGGTGCAAACAGCCCAGCTAATGTGACAAGTACCAAAAGCCAGATAGACAGAATAGCCATTCGATCTTTTCTTAATTGATTCCATACGATCAAATTTTTTAGACCTCCTTTCTTAACTGCGGGTTCATGATCATTTGTATGACATCAGCAACGAGGTTGCACACAACGAACAGGCATCCCATCACAAACAAATAGGCTTGAATAATAGGGAAATCGGCGTGAAAAATAGCTGTTACACACAAACGGCCAACCCCTGGCCAAGCAAAGAGATTTTCAATAATGACGGTTCCTGCAATGAGCTTTGGTATTGACATACCGAGTGCTGTTACCGCTAGTTGAAGGGCATGTCTCATCACCTTCAATTGAATGGTTCGTTCCTTTAAACCACGAGCTCTTGCATAAAAAACAAAGGGCTCGTGCTGAAACTTTAGAATTTGATTTCGAATGAGTCTCACATAGGTCGATAAGTAGCCAAGTGATAAAGTCATCGCTGGCAAAAGAATCGATTTAAATCCTTCCATTCCACTCGTGTTGACCCAGTTAAATTTGACTGAAAAAAGCCAGATAAACAAAATGCCCAACCAAAAACTAGGCATGGAAGCTGCAATAAACACAAATGCTCTCACGATTCGATCCAACCATGTATGTGCCGCATATGCACACACCATTCCGAACAACAAACTCAGCACAATAATAAACAAAAGGGACATCCCTGCAAGCTGTAAAGTCGCAGGAAGTGCCTCCAAGATCAGATCAAGAACTGGCTCCCGCGTGACATAGCTGCTGCCAAAATCACCTGTTAATCCATCTTTAAGCCATGTGGCATATCGTAAGAAAAATGGTTGATCTAAGCCTAGCTCTTGACGCATGGATTCAACCATTTCTTCAGTTGGGGTTACTTGGTTCACACGTAAAGCGACCTCAGCTGGATCACTTGAACGCATCGCAAGCAGCACAAACGCAAAGAAGGTAATGAATACAATGAGTGGTAAAAGAAACAATAATCTTTTTATGATATAGCGTGTCATGTCTCCGCCTCCGGTTATGACGAAAAATACATTCGGTCAAAAGGAATTTCATACTGAGATACATGAAAACCTACACCTTTGAGGCGCTTATTATAAACAGCCTTTGTCACAGAATACGAGATAGGAATATAGACATTTTCATCATGAATATAAGTCAAAATATCTTGGTACATTTGTTTTCGTTTTTGCTCATCCGGCTCCACCAATACTTTCGTAATGGTCTCATCCAGCCACTTTTTCTTTTTCAATCCTAATTGAGCTTGGTAATCAGCATGGGATGCAACACGGAATGAAGAGACGTATGTTTGAGGGTCATAAGGAAGTCCCCACGATAGAGAGTACATAAGATCAAACTTTCCTGTTTTTTGACGATCTAAAAATGCCTGTTTTTCTTCACCTCTAATATCCAGCTTGATTCCAACCTGCTTGAAATCCTGTTGTATCGATTCACTAATCGTTCTTTCACCTGCATTATCCGAATTGTAATAAATGGTCACGCTAAGCGGCTTGTCTTTTTGATAGCGATAGCCGTCTTCTTTTAACTTCCAGCCTGCCTCATCTAATAATGCCTCTGCTTTCTTTTTTTGATAGGTTTTCTGTTTAAGCGGAATGTCCGCGTAAGGGACAGACGGAGCAAGCAGTGTATGTGCCACCTGTTCAGTTCCATTTAAAATCCCTTCTGTAATCATCTCTTTTTGAATGGCATATTGAAATGCTTCTCTTACTTTTGGATCTTGTGTTATTGGTTGATTGGAGTTGATTACAATAGATCTTGAACCAACAGGAGGACTCACAGTCACACCATATTGACCAGCTTCTTTTAAAGCCTGAAATGAATCTCCATCAATCATGTCACCATCTGCTCCAAATAAGAGATCAACCTCCCCTTTTTGAAGAGCGAGTAAAATGGTTTGATGATCCGGCATGACCTTCCATTTCACCGTTGAAATCTTTGGTTTCTTTCCCCAATAATGATTATTCACTTCAAAAATGGCATATTGATTTTTCTTATGTTCCTTTAACACATAAGGACCTGTACCTGCATAACCTTTGACGCCTTTTGATGTGGTGCCATCAATAAAGCTTTTGGGAGAAATAAAACGGAATGGACGTGTTAAACCAAGTTCTTCTAATGTTGGATAATAGGGCTCCTTCAATGTGAGAACAAAAGTATGTTCATCTACAGCCTTTGTGGATTTAATTTCTGACACGAGATTAAGCCAAGCATTTTTTTCAAGATTTTTGACAACTGCATCCATATTCATTTTGACAGCCTTCGCATTAAATGGCTCACCATCTGAAAAAGTCACGTTTTCTCGAAGATGAAATGTATAGGTTTTTCCATCTTTAGAAATATCCCAGCTTTGGGCCAGGGCTGGTTGAATGCCTTTTTCCGTATTCACAACAAGCGATTCAAACACCATATTTTGAGCGGCCATCTCCCCGCCATATAGATGGGGATTAATGTCTCTTATATCTTTTGTACTTGCATACACCAGTTCATCATCTTCTCTTCCACTTAAACTGGAAGAGGTCTTATTTTCAGAACATGATGCCAATAGAAAGCAAGCCATGACTGAAAACAACATCAAGGTATATGTCACAAAGGACTGCTTTTTCTCATCCTTTTTCTTTATGTAAACTGGTTGATCATTCATATGTACTTCCCCCAAACAATTCATTTTATCGTAATCATTACGATTATCAATCGAAATGATTACGAATTGAATATTAGCATACAGATCTGGGAAATACAATGTCTTTTTCACAGAAAAAACAGACTCATGATTGAGTCTGTTTCGCTTGCATAAACTGATCAATGACACGTAATGCTTTTTCTGTTCCACCTGCTGTTTGGAAACTTTCTTCAATCTTTTCAATCCCAGCACGGTATGTGTCACTTCCGAGTACACTCTCTACAGTATCTCTCAACTGCCTTGCTGTCAGCTGGTCTTTATCGAGTGCACGAGCAGCAGAGAGATCCGTCAGTCTTTTTGCCACCATCGGCTGATCTTTGTCAACCGGGATGACGACCATTGGAACATGATAATGAATACCTTCATTGACACTGTTCATCCCGCCGTGAGTCACAAACACATCTGTCAGTTCAAGGACTTCAAGCTGCGGCACATAAGGCTCGATCAGAAAATGAGATGGCGCTTCTTTTAGGAGAGACATGTCGATTTTTTCACCAGTTGCGAGAATCACTTTTCCATCAAAGTCGGCAAAGGCATCAATACACATATTAAAGAATGCTTCAGTATCTCCAAGAACCGTTCCCATTGAAATAAAGACGACCTTCTCCCGCTCAAGCGCTTCTAATGGAAAATCGTGTTGGTCAGCACGTTTTAGAAAACTCGGTCCAATGAAAACAAACGAATCATCCAATGCATCAACAGACGGCTGAAAATATTCACTTGTATACACCATATTCAGTTCTCCGCGGTTTTTCATGAATTGCATCAAATGCTTTGGCTGAACGCCAAAACGTTCATGTATTTCTTCTAACAGATGAGCCGCCTTCTCATCTTTTCTGTATAGAGGTGTATCAAAATGCGCCTCCTGCAGCACAAAAGAAGGATTCGAACCGATGCCTGGAATCTGTAAGTAATCCCGCACAAGCTCACCTGCTCCAAACATATCAAAATAGACCAAATCAAATGAATGCTGTTGAGAAAGAGTTTCCACCACTTCTAAAATGTCTAATGACGTTTGTAGCATGGCATGAAAAAATGGCTGCATGGACTCCAAATCGTCTTCCTCCACACTTAATGTCCGAATATAATCTGGATGTATATGTATGTGAGCGCCTAAGCGTTTGATCCGTTTTTGATAATGTTCAGTTGTGACCACATGCACTTCATCACCTCGATCAACAAATGCTCTAATCATCCCTAACATTGGGTTCACATGTCCTTCAGCTGGGAACGTAATCATTAAAACCTTCGCCACAAGAATCATCTCCTTATTGTCAATTCCCTTCCATGTTAATCTTATACAGTGATCAGGCTCAACAAATACGCCTGAAAAGGGCAGAAATGAGTCTTATGGCTAGTATTTTAAGAGGATAGCAGAAAAAAAGACAAAGCCTCCTTTTTAAGTGCTTTGTCTTTTTTCTATTAATTTTTGAGCAGCATTTTTTTAAACGCAGCAGACTGTTTTTCAATTGAGATTGGATCAGCATAGATAAATTCATTGATTGAATAGGTTAGAACATGTCCTTGTTTTACTGCTTTATTTTTCTTCCATACACCGCTGCCTGTGATATCAGGATTCGGTGCTTTTCCATCCTTTGTTGGTACAAGTAAATAGTCACCTGTATACTCATTCATCTCTTCTAATGAAATACCGAGATACCCTTCTTTCGGAAGAGCTTTCTCCGCTTTTTCAGGCAGGCTAAATCCATACCCTTGATAGATGACCTCCCCACCGCGGCCAAAGTCTGTACCAAATAAATACACTTGCTTAGGCTGCACATCCATGATAGAGAACGTCTTGTCTTCACCAATTTTTGCTTTGACCTCTTTGCCGTCTTTTTTCAGCTGCTCGTCCATTTCTTGTATTTGTTTTTTGGCTAACGATTCTTTTCCAAGAATCTTTCCGATTTCAATATGCATCTCTTTAAAGCTATGTTCACTTGTTGTGAAAGTAATTGTTTTTGCGATCTTTTTATATTTCTCAACTTGATCATTTTGTGAATACGCAATGATGAGATCAGGCTTCAGTTTGGCGATTGCCTCCACATTTTCTATCGGCACCCTCTTCACACCTGTTTCATCTAAAAAGGATGATTTAGGATAAACATCTGTCATGCCAACAGGTGTCACACCTAACTTTTTAAAATTTCCAAGCTGTGCTGTTAACACAACAATTCGTTTCGGCTTGTCAGGGATGGTGATCTTTTCACCCGTTTCAGTTGTATATGTACGAGTATTTGATTCTTGTTCTTTATTGTCTTTCTGCCCGCAAGCCACCAACAATACTGCCAGCAGACTCATAAGGCAAATCATTTTTTTCACTTACGAAAACCACCTTTAATTGAGAATGATTATTAATTATAACATAAGCAGTGTGGTTTAGATGTAAAGTTTTAGCAGTGAACGCCACATACAAAAAACCCTCTTCTGATGGAGAGGGTTCGAGAAACCTTTTTCAATTGTGAACTAGGTTGAATGCACACGCTGAGAATCTATAAAACCCCGACACGATAGATGTTATTACAGGATATTATGAAAGCAAAACACCCTTTAGTCGAAAAACATCATTCAAACATTAAAATTTTGGGGTCTTGATTGTAACAGTGAACAAGCATAGCGTGTACTTGCCCCCTATGATGATAAACATGTGCTAAAATCTCTAACAACCATTCATACCTTGTATATGTCACACCCCAATAGGAAGTGGTACGAGACAGTAGTTCTGTGTCCGATAATTTCATATAATTATTTTTTAATGAATGGAAATTAGTCATTAAACCATTTTCTATCGATTTTATAGTTTTATATGATACATTAGCATAAAATATTTCCATCTCTTCTTGGGTCGCCTCATTAGAAATACGCCAGTCAGCTTCACAAATGATCGCAATGTGTTCCAACAACTCTCCGATAGACTGCTTATGAGGTGTTGGTCTTTTTCGTAAATCAGCTTCTTCTAATTGACTTACTATTTTTATCAAAGTTTTAACAGCTACTTCAATTTGATGTAAAACACTTTCACAATTCATTAGTGCCTCCTTATGAATGAATTCTGCCCTTTTCGTTGAACAAGCTTTTAGAATATTGATGAACTGACTTTATACTCCAATAATAGATTAAGTTTACTTGATTGCCTATCATCAAGAAAATTTGTCTTTTTAACAATATTAATCTGTGTTTTTCGATACAAAATGAACTCGCTAATAAATAGTGAAGTTCCTCTCAATTTACTCACACAATACCACTCATAAAAAAACAAAAAAACCCTTTATTTCAAAGGGTTTTCAAGTTCTTTCATAAATAATCCATCGGATACTCAAGACGCGCTCGGAGGGATTCGAACCCCCGGCAGACGTGGTACCGGAAACCACCGCTCTATCCAACTGAGCTACGAGCGCACGATATGTTTTTTGAACGTCAGCATATCAAATTATAAGGGAAATGCTGCAAGAAAGCAATGATTAATCGCTATCCCTGTCGATGCATTTTCTTCATTCCCATACATATACTCATATGATGGTTTGAAGTGGAAGAGTTTTGGGGAAAATGGATAGGGGTATTTGATTTTAGGTCAGCATTTTGTTTGACCTTTATTGACCAAAAATGTATCATTGAATTACATACTTACCTAAAAGGTGAAGGAGGAACATTATGAATTTAATACCTACAGTCATTGAGCAAACAAATCGTGGGGAAAGAGCTTACGACATTTATTCTCGTCTTTTAAAAGACCGTATTATCATGCTTGGTTCTGCGATCGATGACAATGTTGCCAACTCCATCGTATCACAGCTTCTCTTCTTAGAAGCCGAGGATCCAGAAAAAGATATTTCTATCTACATTAACAGCCCTGGCGGTTCGATCACAGCTGGTATGGCCATTTACGATACGATGCAATTTATTAAACCAAAGGTATCAACTATTTGTATTGGTATGGCTGCATCTATGGGTGCGTTCCTGCTTGCTGCTGGTGAAAAAGGTAAGCGTTATGCCCTTCCAAATAGTGAAGTGATGATTCACCAACCACTAGGTGGTGCGCAAGGTCAAGCAACAGAAATTGAAATTGCGGCAAAACGAATCCTTTCTTTACGCGATAAACTGAACCAAGTACTTGCTGAACGTACTGGTCAGCCAATTGAAGTCATTGAGCGCGATACAGATCGTGACAACTTCAAAACAGCGGAAGAAGCACTTCAATACGGACTCATTGACAAAGTCTTGACCCGTAATTCAGAAGAACAAAAATAATCACAAAACAAACCGTCTGCTCTTTGAACAGGCGGTTTTTTGTTATGCATCTGTTTTAAGACAGCTCCGTCCATTTCTGCTGAAGAGACGGTGTTTGATAGGAAGCCATCTGTGAAATCAATTCTTCCGGTTCTCCAGAGGCATGCAGCAATTGAAGGTGTGATTCATTCGAAAAACCTTCCTGTACACTGAACGTCACCATGTCGAGGAGCGGTTTGAAATACTGATTCACTTGATACAATCCGATTGGCTTTTGATGGATGCCAATTTGCGCCCAGCATAGCACCTCAAATAATTCTTCATATGTACCAAAACCACCTGGCATGGCAATAAACCCATCGGCCAGCTCGCTCATTTTCGCTTTTCGTTCATGCATTCCTTTGACTTCAATGAGTTCAGTGAGCTCTTGATGCACAACCTCTCCTCTAAAAAGCCCTTTTGGCATGACTCCGATCACTTGCCCGCCGTTTTTTAATACCTCATCCGCTATAGCGCCCATTAAGCCAATTCGTGAGCCACCGTATACAAGACGGATTCCTTGCTCTGCCATATAAGCCCCTAGCTCGACAGCTTTTTGTTTGTAGATGTCATTCACACCTGGATTCGAACCAGCAAACACACAAATCGTTTTCATCAAAACAGCTCCATCTCTCTCTATGATTTCTTCACCCACTCATTCTACTATAATTCATTGTAAAGAAACAGCCGCTCCATCTATATATAGTGTAAAATCAGAAGGTGAACACCATATAAGGAGCTGTATAAAGAGAATGCAAACAACTGAAATGGAAAAATGGATCAAAGATTTCTACAAAATGAGAAATTGGACAGAATACGGGCCGTTTATCAGGTTAGGTTTCCTGATGGAAGAAACAGGAGAACTCGCTCGTGCAGTCAGGGCGGTCGAAATTGGACGCGATCGACCTGATGAGAAAACACAGGAGGTCGCCGCGTTAAGAAAGGACCTTATTGAAGAAATGGGGGATGTCTTAGGAAATCTACTAGTTCTAGCTGATCTCTATGATGTAACAGTAGAAGAGGTCTTCTCTTCCCATCAACAGAAACTTACACAACGGTTTTCTAGTGAAAAAGAGCAGGTAAAAAGCACGTGACCGACATGTCACGTGCTTTTTTTAGCCTTTTATAGCTGCTGTGGTGAAATATCATCCGTTCGTTCAAAGAAATGCTGCTTTCCAATGTGATGGAAAAGACCGGTACGATGCAAAAGCTCTTTTGGCTGTGATTGAAGCCCTACAATCATCAATTTTCCATTGTGATGCTTTAATCGATTGGAAATGTTCATCAGAACCGCTTCTGCTGAGGTGTCCATATAATTCACTTTGTTCATAAGCAAAATGAGTGTTTTCGGCTTTGTCTGAACATGATCCAAAATCGAATTTTCCAATGAATCGGTTGTACCGAAAAAGAGTGGCCCTTCAATCGAATACATACTAATCCCTTTCTGATCGGTCTCCCTTTCTAAGGCAGCCGCCGTTTCGATTTGAGGAACAGCGACATTTGTGTGGATATTTGTTGTCTGGCTCATTTTTT
The DNA here is from genome assembly GCF_038593395.1 of Bacillus sp. FSL R5-0397. Classification (NCBI taxonomy): domain Bacteria; kingdom Bacillati; phylum Bacillota; class Bacilli; order Caryophanales; family Bacillaceae; genus Bacillus; species Bacillus sp. FSL R5-0397. Next base: position 3,072,617 of record NZ_CP151992.1, read on the forward strand.
TGATAAAGGCGATAAACGCTAAAATGAGACCTGCAGTCACGCCAATAATCAAATCACCGATGACCGTCAGCAGGAAGGTCACGACGAGCACAAGGGAATCCGCATTTTTGACTTTGACAATATTGATAAACTCTTTTTTCTCACTCATATTCCACGCCACAAACATCAAAATCGGTGCCATGGCAGCAAGCGGAATCATCGATGCATATGGTGCAAATAACATTAAGATGAGCAAGACGACGACACCATGCACGACTCCTGAAATGGGGCTTGCTCCGCCATTTTTAATGTTTGTTGCCGTACGAGCAATCGCTCCAGTCGCTGGAATCCCTCCGAAAAGCGGTGCCGCCATATTGGCAATTCCTTGCCCGACGAGTTCTTTATTGCTGTCATGCTTTGAGCCTTTCATATTATCAGCAACCATAGCTGACAAGATGGACTCCACGCCGCCCAAAAGCGCAATGACAATAGCCGGCGGCAGCAGATAAATTATTTTTTCAATCGTTAATTCAGGGAAAGCGAAAGTTGGCAGCTGACGAGGGATTTCGCCATATGCAGAGCCGATGGTTTCAACTTGTCCTTGAAAAAAGAGAACAGCTATAAATGTTGAAACGAGTAGACCTAATAGAGCACCAGGTATTTTGGGAATGTATTTTTGTGCCGCCAAAATCACGATGAGCCCAACAATCGCTGTGAGAATGGCGAGACTGTTTGCGGTACCGAGATGGACCACGATTTCTCTCATATTGAGGAAAAAGCTTTCATGCTTTTCAACACCCTTTAATCCGAGGAAGTTGGCAATCTGTCCTGAAAAAATAATGACAGCAATGCCAGCAGTAAAGCCGATGATAACCGGACGAGGAATAAATTTCATGAGCTTTCCTAGTTTGAATATTCCGAATAATACAAGCATGCAGCCTGCCATAAAACCAGCAATCAGTAAGTTTTCGATACCGTACTGGCTGACGATCCCGAATAAAATTGGAACAAATGCCCCGGTCGGTCCGCCGATCTGATACTTTGAACCACCAAACAATGAAATCAAAATGCCGGCAACGATGACTGTGTATAATCCGTATTCTGGTCCGACACCAGATGCAATGGCAAAAGCCATGCCTAAAGGAATTGCCACAACGCCCACGACAAGCCCAGCGATTAAATCGCGTCTAAATTTTGATGAATCATAACCTTCAAATCTTCCATAAAAACGCATGGTATGTGTTGGCCTCCTTCAAGTATGTGTAGATGATTTAGGTATATTGCGGGTCGATCTGTTTATCTTTTATAACGACATCCAGCTTTCCTGTTGCCGGATGAATCACTAGTCCATGAACAGCTACATCACTTGGCATGAGCGGGTGCTCTTTAACTAATTTCACACTTTGAGATACGCTCTCTTCCACTGAATCAAAGCCTGTCAGCCAGCCCTTTAAATCGACACCTGCGCTTTTCACAATGCTCAAACACTTTTCCTCAATTCCCCTTGCTTTTGCCTTTTCAAGTAAAGGGTCTGCCGCAAGGCCTGCCATTCCGCATTCATGATGTCCGACAATGCATACTTCCTCTGCTTTCAGCTCATAAATGGCTAGTAAAATACTCCGCATGACACTGCCAAATGGATGTGTGACGATGGCTCCTGCATTTTTAATGATCTTCGCATCACCGTTACGAAGCCCCATGGATTGGGGTAATAATTCCAACAGGCGTGTGTCCATACAAGTTAATATAACCAATTTCTTCTCAGGAAATTTTCCCGTCTTGAAAGGCTCATACTGTCTCTCTTTCACAAAGTCTTCATTGTGCTGAAGAATCTGTTCTAATGTTGATCCCATCCTGTCATCTCCTATCTTTTTTAAGTGATTGTAACGCCTTACCTGGCCTCCTTTTCCCTTGTGTGTTCTCAAGCATAGAGAAGAAAAATGATAGAAAAAAAAGAAAAAAATGAGAAAACGATGAGAGAATATGTAATCATTTTCTCTATTTTGCTCTTTGTTCCGCTTCAGCACAGGGGAGAGGCGGCTTTTGCTTACAAACGATGGCTTTCATTTCACCAAAAGACGATGAAATGGTTTAGTAGAAAATGACCATCCCGTTTAATACACTGCAAATATAATAAATTTTCTATCAAAAAGTCTCGATCTATTTTCCAGTTTGTCAGATTATCTCTCGAAACATCTAACATTTTTCTATGACTCATCTACTAATCACTCGTTTTTCTACATCATAAAAAGACATCAGCATTTACTCTTTCACTATAAAAATCTCTCCTTTTCCGTTATTTCAGTATATTAAATATTGAGCAGCTCATATTCAAACGTGTACTGCCAAAATGGTTGCTTTATAATAAAAAGAGAAAGATGACCATGTGAAAGGAGCGAGTTGATGATGAAACCACATATTTTTGTCGCCAAACCCTTACCTGCCGCTTTTGAAGACATGTTAAAAGAACATTGTACATATGAGGTATGGCAGTCAAAGGATCCGATCCCAAGAGATCTGTTATTTGAGAAGCTGCAGAAGGCTGATGGCCTTTTAACATCTGGTACGAAAATTGATCAAGATTTATTAGATCATGCACCCCAACTCAAGGTGGTGAGCAATAATTCAGTCGGTTATGACAATTTTGATCTAGAAGCCATGAGACAAAGAGGCGTGATTGGTACGCACACGCCTTATACACTCGATCATACCGTTGCTGATCTTGCCTTTTCGCTCATTCTCTCTTCTGCAAGGAGAATTGCCGAGCTTGATCGTTTTATCCGCGAGGGAAAATGGACAAAATTTGTTCAAGAGGAAGATATATTCGGCATTGACGTCCATCATCAAACGCTTGGGATCATTGGAATGGGACGAATCGGTGAGCAAGTAGCCAAACGAGCCGCTCATGGTTTTGATATGAACGTCCTCTATCACAACCGGAGCCGGAATGAGAAAGCCGAATCAGCATATGGCGCTGTATATTGTGCACTGGATGACTTGCTGAAGCAAGCTGATATCATTGTGTTAATCACACCACTGACGGATGAGACGTACCATATGATAGGAGAGCGGGAATTGAAATTAATGAAGCCGACAGCTTTATTCGTGAACATCTCCCGAGGAAAAACCGTCGATGAGAAAAGCCTCATTCAAGCACTGCAGGAAGGGTGGATTAAAGGAGCTGGTCTGGATGTGTATGAGCAAGAACCGCTTCAGGAAGATCATCCTTTCAAAGAGATGGACAATGTCACGCTTGCCCCGCATATCGGTTCCGCTACTGAAACGACAAGAGATCTTATGCTGAAACGAGCCATTCATAATGTACTTCATGGAATTGATGGCAAAGCCCCTGTTGATATTGTGAAGGAGCTTGCCTCATCTTAATTGAAAAAAGGCGCAGGGAACTGCGTCTTTTTGTTTACGTCATCTAGAGACAGTAGGTCAAAAAGCCTCATTTTTTCCAATCTCCTGATTCTTTACATTCTCTTCATATGCCGGTGCTATAATATGAGGTAGACAAGCATCAAGAGGACGGCATCCCATTTCCTTTTGAGGAGGATCAAGATGAAAAAAATAAGTTCGATTTTTACTCTGTTCGCTCTGATTGCTGCCATTCTGTTTTCTGGATTTATCCCGCAGCAAGTCCATGCAGAAACACCACTTACACCAACAGCCACAAATGAGACTGCTTCCGTACAGCTTGCACCAGACCTTCGTACCCTTGCCGTCATTAATACCTTTGATGGTGTAGCAGATTACTTAATCCGCAATAAACGACTACCTGATAATTACATCACCAAATCACAAGCGAGCGCCCTCGGATGGGTGGCATCAAAAGGAAATTTAGCTGAAGTCGCGCCGGGCAAAAGCATCGGTGGAGACGTATTCTCTAATCGGGAGGGACGCCTTCCATCCGCTAGTGGCCGTACATGGCGTGAAGCCGACATCAACTACGTCTCCGGTTTCCGTAATGCTGACCGCCTAGTATACTCAAGTGACTGGCTCATTTATAAAACAACCGATCACTATGCGACATTTACGCGGATTCGTTAATCATTGTAAAAAGACAGCCCTAAGTCAAAAGGGCTGTCTTTTTTCATACTGTTTACGGAAGCAGTTTTTGTACGTACTCTTCAAACGGTTGTGAGAGTGGTTTCTTCGATACTTCTTCCTGTTCATGTATCGTGACATGATCCTCTGTCACGATCACACGACCTGTTGGTGTCAGTTTGGATGCAAGCAGCCTTTTGTTAAAAGGAGAGGCTTCATTTTCATAAATCTCATGCCGCAATTGCACAAGTGTATCTTCACCGACTTCTTTTAATGTGAAAGCATAACCTGTTTCAGCACCTGCTCCCCTATCCAATTGGAGTAGATGGGTTCCTTTTTCTGTTTCCTCTGCGTTCACGCGAAAACGAAGGGACGGTGCTTCCACCCATTCACCTGTAAAAGGGACGGGCTTAAGGGGTAAATTCACACCAAATCCTGCATCAATGAGGTAGCGCTCATGGTGATGTTGAAGGACGATGGCTACATGCGTCCCATCCAGTGCCCACTTCTCTGCTTCTTTGTTATATACGGTCCCTTGAACGAGCTTTACGGCGAGACCTGCCTCTTTTAAGACATAATATAAGAGCGGATTGAGGTCATAGCAAAGCCCACCTCTGCTGCCTTCCAGAAGATGATGCTTCAAACCTTCTTGATCCAAAGCATAGGCGTGTTTACCCACCACAGATCTATTTTCAAAAGGAAAGGTATAAGCCATCTTCCTTAGTAAATCCGGTAATTGATCAAACGTAATGGACGCGGCTTCGTATCCAATTTTCTGTAAAAAAGCTGATTGAATCACAACTTTCCCTCCTAAAAAAACTGAGCCCTTGAAAGAGACTCAGTTTTCTTGATTGATAAAATCCGTTAACGCATCGATGGCTTCTTGTTCATCTGCTCCATCAGCTATTAGTTTGACGGTGACCCCAGAGCTGATCGCAAGACTCATCAGTCCCATAATACTCTTCGCATTGACCTTTTTCCCATCTTTCTCTAGAAAAATATCAGCACCAAAACGATTGGCTTCTTGAACGAACAAAGCAGCCGGACGTGCCTGCAAACCCGTTTTCAGCTGAATTGTGACCGTTTTTTCCACCATATGATCTGCCTCCCTTTTTTATTTCCCTATTTGAGTGTAACAGCTTGTCCGTTTCTTAATTGTTCTGCAATTTGATCTAGCTTTCTTAAACGGTGATTAATGCCTGATTTGCTGATCTTGCCGCTTTCCACCATTTCGCCAAGTTCCTTTAATGTGACTTCTTGGTAGTCAATACGCAGTTGCGCAATTTCACGCAGCTTATCTGGCAGGGCGTCTAGTCCAATCTTTTCGTCAATGAATTGAATATTTTCAACCTGGCGCAGTGAGGCACCGATCGTTTTATTCAAGTTTGCTGTTTCACAATTGACGAGCCGGTTCACTGAATTCCTCATATCTCGGACGATGCGCACATCTTCAAAACGAAGCAATGAGTTATGAGCACCCACAACACTTAAGAATTCCGTAATTTTCTCCGCTTCCTTCATGTATGTGATAAAGCCTTTTTTGCGTTCAAGTGTTTTACTGTTAAGATGGAATTGATTCATGAGCTCACAAAGGGCATCATTATGTTCTTTGTATAGTGAAAAAATCTCAAGGTGATACGAAGAGGTTTCTGGATTATTCACAGAACCTCCTGCTAAAAAAGCACCTCTCATATAGGAACGCTTGCAGCATCTTTTCTTCACAAGTTCTTCTGAAATGTTGCGTTCAAATACAAATTGTTCACCTAATATCTTTAGGTCCTCTAAAATGGTTTTCGCTCGTTCTACCAGTCTGACAATATACACATTATTCTTTTTTAATCTCATTTTTTTACGAACGAGCAGCTCGACAGTCACATCGTATTTCTTTTTCAAAAGGGTATAAATACGTCTTGCAATGGCTGCGTTCTCTGTCTGTATATCTAAAATCAATTTTCGATTAGAAAAAGATAATGAACCGTTCATACGGATGAGGGCAGAAAGCTCTGCTTTTGTGCAGCAGTCCTTCACTTCCAGATTAGTCAGCTCTTTTTTTGTTTCGGATGCAAATGACATCCTTGCCACCCCCATTCCTATTTTTTCTGATGCAGCAGATCGACAAGCAGCGCGGCTACTTTCAGCGTATCATGACGAATCACATGCTGGTCATATGTAATGATTTCCCCAGGGATGACTTCTAGTCCCATGGCTTTGAGTACATCTGTGTCGAATTGTACAGGCTGCGCCTGTTCTTCTGCATATTTTGCTTTGATTTCTTCTGGAATTTCTTTATTGTTCACAAATATCGTATCGATAAATGGTCGGTCCATATGATCGTTTAGTGCCTGCACATGATCAGCTGCACTGTAGGAAAGCGTTTCCCCCGGCTGTGTCATGACATTGCAAATATAGACTTTTTTCGCCTTAGAACGAATCACTTCTTCGCCAATATGCGGTACAAGCAGATTGGGCAAAATACTGGTATACAAGCTGCCAGGTCCAAGGACGATCAAGTCGGCTTCACGAATGACTTGAATCGATTCTGGGAGCGGCTCAATCGTATCGGGTGTGAGGAACACTCGTTTAATTCGCTCACCATAGGTTGGGATTTTTGATTCTCCCGTTACCACTTGCCCGTTTTCTAATTCCGCATGAAGAACAACACTTGAATTCGCTGCTGGCAATACTTTTCCTCTCACATTTAAGACCTTGCTCATTTCTGTGACGGCATGAAAAAAATCACCGGTTATATTCGTCATAGCCGCAAGAATGAGGTTGCCGAGAGAGTGGCCTGTTAAGTCATTCCCTTTATTAAAACGGTGCTGAAATAAATCTTCTACAAGCGGTTCGACATCAGAGAGTGCCGCAAGTACATTTCGAATATCGCCTGGAGGCGGAATATTCAAATCATGTCGCAGTCTGCCTGAGCTGCCTCCATCATCAGCTACCGTCACAATGGCGGTAATGTCCACTGGCTTTGTCTTTAATCCTCTAAGTAAAACAGATAAGCCAGTGCCTCCGCCAAGAATGACAACCTTTGGTAGTGTCGTCATCTATTTTCTGCTTCTCTTTTCAATGTCCCGGTGAGTGACATGTGTATAGTAGTCATTTTTAAAATACTCCGATAAGTAGTTCGCTAGCGTCACTGATCGATGCTGTCCGCCTGTACAGCCAATGGCAATAACAAGTTGGCTTTTTCCTTCTCGTTTATAGGACGGTAGCATAAAGCTGAGAAGGTCAATTAATTTCTCTGTGAACTTTTGCGTTTCACTCCACTTCATGACATAGGAGCGTACTTCTTCATCGTTTCCAGTCTGTGGACGCATGCTCTCAATATAGTAAGGATTCGGCAGAAATCTCACATCAAATACAAGATCAGCATCAATCGGCAGACCGTATTTAAAACCGAAGGACATCACATTCACTGTAAACACCTGCCCTTGGCTCGTGGCAAAGTGTGCAACAATTTTTTCTCGAAGCTGTTTCGGTTTTAAATCCGATGTATCAAAAATCATTTGAGCCCGGCCTTTTAACTCTTCTAACAGATCGCGTTCCATCTCAATTCCTTCGAGCGGCAAACCTGTTGTCGCAAGGGGATGAGAACGTCTCGTTTCTTTATATCTTGAGACAAGCACCTTATCGTTTGCATCTAAAAATAGAATCCTTGGTGTGATCCAGCCGATATCACTCATCTCATCTAAGGCAGCAATTAAGCTATCAAAGAATTCGCGTCCGCGCAAATCCATCACAAGGGCCACCTTGCTCATCTTTGAATTGGATTCCTTCATGAGCTCTAGAAACTTCGGTAAAAGTGATGGCGGTAAGTTATCCACACAAAAGTAACCTAAGTCTTCAAAGCTTTGGATGGCAACGGTTTTCCCCGCACCTGACATTCCTGTAATAATCACAAGCTGAATATCATCTTGTTTGTGCGTATTCATGCCTGTTCCCTCTCCTTCTTTATGAAAACGGTTTATTTATTAGTCTCCTTGAGGATCTAATCGATAAGCAATCAGCTCAAAATCTGGTGTATACGTAAAAGTGCCGTGGAGTAGTCCTTTCCCTTTCAACATGAAGTCAAGAATATGGGAATCTCCTGGAGCCATCGGCAAGCTAGGCACATCTTTTACATCATGCCATTTTAAAATGCCTTCCTCCGACTCTGATACGTTTTTTCCTGTAAAGGAATCTGCCATAAAGGTGAACATCATCCACTCTTGAACGATTTGATCGCCTTCTTTTATGATAAAGGTAAACACGCCTTTTAGCTGCGGATTTAAAATATAAATGCCTGTTTCTTCTCTAAATTCTCGAACGACTGAATCCTTGACCGATTCTCCGCTCTCCATTTTGCCGCCAGGTGCTACCCACCAGCCTCGTCTTGGCTTTTGCAGCAAGAGAACTTGATCTTCGTGATGCAGCACACAATTGGTTACTCGTTGCATCAGCTGTCACCTACTCTTTTATGTCTTTTTCTTATTATACAGGTTCATCATGACTCCCACAATGAACATGCCCGTTCTTCACTGAAAACAGACAGGTTTTCGTATGAATATGGTGACGGGCACTTTATCTATTCTTTATTTTACAACATCTAACGGTTCTCCATGCGTCATTTGTGAACATCTCGTGAATTTCTGATTTTAAGCAAAAAAAAAGGACACGGATTCACATCCGTGCCAAACATGTATTCCTTATAAAAGGGGGTCAATTACTAGTTTTATCATAACGGATAATTGTTTCACCCGTGTTACATTCCAGTTAAAAGCCCGTGACGCAATATTAAGGATTTACGACAGCTGTTTATTTCATTGCTTTTAGCTTTTCAGCAAGCTCTTCTACATAATGCTGTGCACTCTGTGCTGCAATACTTCCATCACCTGTTGCTGTGACGATTTGACGAAGTGTTTTCTCACGAATGTCACCAGCTGCGAAGATTCCTTCAACTTTTGTTTCCATTCTTTCGTTCGTCTCAATGTAGCCCTCTGCATTTGTAATCCCTAGATTTTCAAATGGTTTAGACAGCGGCAGCATACCGATGTAGATAAAGACGCCATCTGTTTTGAAGTCTTCTTCCTCACCTGTCACGGTATCAATTAATGTCACACTGCCGACTTTCCCGTTTTCTTCATTGATTTCTTTAACGGTTTTGTTCCACATAAAGTCGATTTTTTCATTATCAAATGCACGTGCTTGTAAGATGCTTTGGGCACGTAGTTTGTCGCGTCTATGGACAATAGTGACTTTAGATGCAAAGCGAGTGAGGTAAACACCCTCTTCTACTGCTGAGTCTCCTCCGCCAATCACGACAAGCTCTTTGTTTTTAAAGAAGGCTCCATCACATACCGCGCAGTATGATACGCCGCGGCCGCCAAGTTCTTTTTCGCCTGGTGCACCGATTTTTTTGTATTCAGCACCTGCCGCAATAATGACAGAGCGTCCTTTGTATTCTTTTGAACCAGCTTTGACGATTTTGTACTCTTCACCATCTACAATTTCTTTAATATCGCCATACGCATATTCGGCACCGAATTTCTTTGCATGCTCAAACATTTTATTTGAAAGTTCCGGTCCTAAGATGCTTTCAAAGCCCGGATAGTTCTCGACATCTTCCGTATTCGCCATTTGGCCGCCTGGAATTCCTCTTTCAATCATCAGTGTTGAAAGATTTCCCCGTGATGTATAAACAGCGGCTGTCATTCCGGCAGGACCCGCTCCAATGATGATCGTATCGTAGATTTTTTCTTCTGACACAACTGTCACTCCCTCTTCAATTGCTGCTAGCATTTCTTATTAGAATGCCCTTGGGTGATGCTTCCATTCATGACAGAGAGCATCATTTCCACTCTTAGCTTTTATTCCTTACCCATATCCTATTAAATCTGCGGGTAATAAGCGAATCATTTGCTCATATCTTCAAAAAAAGAAAAAGCTTCCTTAAACTGCTGTTTAAGGAAGCCTGTTTACGGTTATATAGTAAGTAATGATTTATTCAACGACTCTTCTTACAACGCCATTGAATGCTTTTTTCCAGTAAACGTTGCTCATAGAGTCAACTGAAACACCGCGAGAGCTATTATCGTTCAAGAATGTACCGTTTCCTAAGTAAATACCAACGTGTCCATTTACTTTATACGTATCAAAGAACACAAGGTCTCCGCGTTTCATGTCAGATGCACTTACAGCTCTTCCTTTACCTACAAGCGTATCTGTTGTTGTACCGCCAACTGGTCCAAGGTTGATGCCTGCTGATGCAAATGCCCAGCGAACGAATGAAGAACAGTCAAAACGACGTGCGTCAATATCGGCTTGTGATCTGCCGCCGCCCCATTTATATGGAGATTGTCCTACAATCGTAGAACCTGTGCTGATTGCACCTTCGATTCCGCCTACGTTATTGCTGACAGGTGATCCACCGCCAGAAGATGGCTTTTTGCTTGGTGAACTGCTGCTATTGTTATTTGAAGATCCACTGTTATTTGAAGAAGAACCGCTGTCGTTATTAGAGCTGTTGTCTTCAGCTTGAACACTAGCTTGACGCTGCTGTTGTCTTTGTGCTTTTTCTTCTTTTGCTTTTTGAGCAGCTTCTCTTGCTTCTTTTTCAGCTTGTTTTTGAGCAGCGATTGTTGCGTCTTTTTCAGATGCAATGCTGTTTGCCTCAGTGTTTAACTCGCTGATTTGAGAAGAGGCACTTCCTTTTTGCTTTTTCACTTGCTTGAATAGCTTGTCTTTCTCATCAAGCTGTTTATTTAAGTCTGTTTGAAGTGTTTCAAGCTTTGCAAGCGTTTTTTGAACATCTTCAAGCTTTGTGTTTAATTCGTTTTCAGACTTTTGTAATTCCGCTTTGTCTCTTTCTTGTTCTTTAATGATTTCGCTGTCTGCGTTGATTAATGTAGATACAGCACCTGCACGGCTGATGAAATCGCTAAAGCTTTTTGCTCCTAGTAATACATCTATGTATTTCGTAGAACCACCGCTTTCTTGAAGCGCACGTACACGCTTTTTCAAGAATTCGTTTCTTTCTTCGATACGTTTTTCTGTATCAGCAATTTCTTTTTTCAGTGCTTTGATTTCTTTTTTTGTTTTTTCGTTTTCTTTTTGTTTTTCTTCGATTTGATCACTTGTTTTTAAAGCTTTTTCGTCAATTTCTTTTAGCTTTAGCGCAAGTGCCTCTTGTTTTGCCTCAAGCTTTGATAGCTCTTCTTTTTTCTTTTGAAGATTCTTGTTTACCTCTGACTGCTTGCTGTCTAGTTCTTGTTTCTTTTGTTCAAAGTTCTGTGCATTTGCTTCATGAGTAAATGGAATAAATAAACCGCTCGCTCCAATCACCGAAGCTAAACCGAAAGTAATAAACTTTTTCACGTATAGTTCCTCCTTTGACAATTTCCCAAGCGACATGAGAAAGCAGCAAATTCTCTGCGACCAATCTGTGCTTCCTGTGTCTTTCTTCCTGATGATTCAGTCAGATGTTGACCAGATTGTTTCTATCACTAGGTGTTGCATTATGTATAGTAAAATATTTAAATATATGTCTTTGTTTTAATCCACGAGTTTCATTATACATGACACATCGACAAAATGAGCTAATATTTTTATTACATTTATGTTTCAAATAGATGTCGAGATTGTCATACTTCGCCAAATCCTAGCAAATCCCACCTTTTTATCCAAGAAAAAAGCATGACCTTTTCGGCCATGCTGCTGTTATCTGAATCTATTTACCTATTCAAACCATGAACGCACAAATAATATTCTCATATTTTGACAGCGTTTGAACGCTGATCTGAAAAGAAGCTGCGATCTCTTTTTTGCTGACAGCTGATTCTTCTTGTTCATTCATCCATAGATAATAAGAAGCTGCTGCCCATGCAATGGCATTTTTCTTCTCTACGCCTGAAGCGCGTGCTTGCTGAATAATATGGAATAACCAAAAATATGGCATGTGGCTATCAGGCTGCAACGCTTCTTCCAAAGCAGATGCCGCCTGTTTTGCGAAGACCGCATCTTCTGAAAACGATCGTTCTTCCATTTGATCTTCAAATAAAAGTAACTCAATAAACTGCTGTTCAAAGGCCGTTTTCGCAGCGCGGGAATCAAGAACAGATTGCAAGACGTCACGTTCACCTTTTTGTTTGCTAACATAGTAGGCAGTGAGTCGTTCCTCAATTGAAACCATTGGCTCAGACTCCTCTGGTTTATCTTGCCACGGCTTGATTTCATCTGCATCAATATCTTCTTCCACCATCTTATCCCAGACGGTTTGCGCCAGCGTTTTGTGCCCCGTATAATAGGCTGCACTTGCCAGCCAGTATAAAAACGTACTATCACCTTGGAAACCTGTTTTATACAAAGAATAAAGCCATTTAAATGCCCATTCAAATTCTCCAACAAGGGCAAATGTTGCGCCAAGCTTATAACGCTGTTCACTTAATATTGGATACACGTGCGTTAATTGCTTCGCTAACAGATTGACCTTTTCTTCTTCTTTTTCATAATGATAGAAAACAAGCTGATTACAAAGGGCATGCAGATTACCGGGATTTTCATGAAGGACCCGGTTCAACATTTCTTTTGCCTGATCGATTTGGCCAGAATAAAAATAGGCCAAAGCGAGATTATTATACGCTGACCAAAACTCTGGATACTCAACAATCATCTGTTCCAGCATCTCGATTGCTTCATCCAGCCTGCCGCTTTCTAGCAAATGGTTGGCTTGATCCTGCTTTACAATCAGATCATCCTGATCATAAGGAAAATCTTCATCAACATCGTCACTCATATCAAGCAGATCGAGGAGATCGTCATTTTCATCTGCAAATTCCCCGTCTTCTTCCAGCGCAGCATAAGCAGTAGCGGACTTATATGCTTCTTGAAACAGTCCAAGATTCGCATAATTATTGGCTTTAAAGTAGTGACACTCTGACATATTCTCATCCAAGTGTTCAAGGATAAAATCAAGCAGTTCATTTGATTGTTGGTAATGACCCATTTCAGTATAAATAATGGCAAGCTGCGACAGCATTTCTACATTTTCAGGCTCAAGTACGATGGCCCGCTGTATCAGCTTACTTGCCCTAGACAGATTTCTTTCTCTATATGCTTTTAGACCTTTATGAAAAAAGTAATGCCCATCTTGGAATAGCTGGACGACTTGTGTGTGATTATTTTGAGAAGTGTATTTACTCACCGATACCCTCCATTTCGAACAGTGTACCGTGTGTAGTATAACATACTTCATGAGTCGTCACATAGAACAAAAGGAAAGGAAGGATTTGTTTTTCATTTAAAAGCAAAAAGCCGGGGGTACCCCCAGCTTTTCATTCCCCTTGATGGCGCTTTTTCAATACCTTTAATACATCATCAAGAGGCAGCTGCTGTTCACGTAATAACACAAGAAGGTGATACAGGAGATCTGCTGTTTCCCATTTCAATTCTTCTTGATCACGGTTCTTCGCCGCAATGATAACTTCAGAAGCTTCTTCCCCTACCTTTTTCAGGATTTTGTCGACTCCTTTTTCAAAAAGATAGGTCGTATAAGCTCCTTCTGGCATTTCCATCTGCCGTTTCGCAATGACCTGTTCCAGTTCATTTAAAATGGCAAAGCGGTCTTGTTCTCCCCTTTGCTGTTTCACGCCATCTTCTGAAAAACAGCTATAGCTGCCTGTATGGCAGGCTGGGCCGCTTGGTGTCACTAGAACAAGCAGGGCATCTTGATCACAGTCATAGCGAATAGATGTAACACGCTGGGTGTGTCCAGATGTAGCTCCTTTGTGCCAAAGCTCATTTCTCGATCTGCTAAAAAACCATGTTTCCCCTGTCTCTAATGTTTTTTCATAGGATTCTTGATTCATATACGCCAAAGTAAGAACTTCCTTGCTTTGAGCATCCTGTACAATGGCAGGAATGAGACCTGCATCATTAAAGATTAATTCGTTTGCCTGTTTCATCTTACCTTCACCCCGTGTTCTCTCAAATATGTCTTCACCTCTTGAATAGAGGTTTCTTTATAATGGAAAATAGAGGCTGCGAGTGCGGCATCAGCTTCACCTTTTGTAAAAGCCTCCAGCATATGCTGCGCATTGCCAGCACCTCCTGAAGCAATAACTGGCACTGTGACTGCTTCTGATACAAGCCTCGTCAAACGATGCTCAAAGCCCGTTTTCTCACCATCGGCATCCATGCTAGTCAGCAAGATCTCGCCTGCTCCTCTTCGCACGGCTTCTTTCGCCCAGTCACTCACTTCTATATCCGTTTGACGGCGTCCTCCGTGCGTATAGACCATGTATGCTTGTTTCTCTTCATCGTATTTCGCGTCAATCGCAACAACTATGCACTGTGAACCAAAAAAGTCGGCTCCTTCTGTTATTAGCTCCGGTCTTAAAACAGCCGCTGTGTTCACAGACACCTTGTCTGCCCCCGCTCTTAATATACGCTTCATATCATCAAGATGGTTAATCCCGCCGCCCACCGTGAACGGGATAGCGAGAGTGGATGCCACTTGTTTGACCACATCCACCATTGTTTTTCGGCCTTCATGAGAGGCAGATATATCAAGAAAGACGAGTTCATCCGCACCTTCCTCGTCATAGATCTGCGCTAATTCGACCGGATCACCAGCATCCTTCAACCCTAGAAATTGGATCCCTTTGACCACACGCCCTTCCTTTACATCAAGACATGGAATGATTCGTTTTGTCATCATATGCTGTCAAGCCCTTCAAACGCTTCTGCTAAAGTAAATTGCTTTGTGTACAGCGCCTTGCCAATGATTGCACCAGACACACCTGTCTGCTTTTGTGCTGATAGCTTTTGCAGATCACCTACTGCACTGACACCACCTGAGGCAATGACTTGTTTGCCAGTTGCTTCTGCTAATCGAACCGTACTTTCCACATTTGGACCAGACAGCATGCCATCCATTTGAATATCCGTGAAAATGAAGACCTCTGCGCCTTCCTTTGCCAGTTCCTTACCGAGTTCCTCCGCCTTCACTTCCGACGTTTCAAGCCAGCCTTCAGTCGATACAAAACCGTTTCGTGCATCAATGCCAATGGCAATTTTCTCTCCATATTGCGCCAGCATTTTTTTCACAAAAATCGGGTTTGACACCGCTGAACTGCCAAGAATGACTCTCGATACGCCATTGTTTAAATAAAATGCAACATCTTCTTCTGTCCGAATGCCGCCGCCAATTTGGACATTCACATCTAATGAGGAAGCAATCGCCAGCACATGCTCGTGATTCACGCGTTTTCCTGCTTTTGCGCCATCTAAATCAACGAGATGTATCCATTTCGCTCCTTCATTTGCAAACCGTCTCGCCATGTCTAACGGTGAATCTCCATAAATGGTTTCTTGGTCATAGTCTCCTTGCACAAGTCGTACACATTTGCCATTTCTCATATCAATTGCTGGATATAATGTAAAATCACTCATTTGCTCACCCTCTGTTCGTTTGCTAATTGAATAAACTGTTTCAGCAGTGCCATTCCTGTTGTACTGCTTTTTTCAGGGTGAAACTGCGTGCCAAACACATTCCCCTTCCCAACAACGGCAGGTACTTGAACGCCATAGGGCGCACTTGCCAATAGATCTTCTGGATTCATGCCGCTCACATAATAAGAGTGAACAAAGTATGCAAATCCTTCCGGCACACCGTCAAATAATGGTGACGGCTGATGAAATGTGAGTTCATTCCAGCCCATATGAGGCACCTTCAGCCTTTGTCCATCCTGATCACGATCCTTCAAAAGAACGACACGTCCTTTTAAAAGGCCTAACCCTTTTGTTTTTCCTGCTTCTTCACTTTCTTCAAACAACAACTGCATGCCAAGGCAAATGCCAAATAACAGCTTTCCTTCCTGCACGACTTGGTGGATAAACGCCTCAAGTCCTGTCTGTCTTAACAGCTGCATCGCATCACGAAACGAACCGACGCCTGGCAAAATGTACGCATCTGCCTTTTTCAGCTCCTCTACTTCAGAAGACACGATATAAGACGCTCCTGCTCGTTCCAGTGCTTTTGATACGCTAAACAAATTTCCCATTCCATAGTCAATGACGCCAATCATTAGAGCATCCCCTTTGTCGACGGAATCCCTTTCACACGCGGATCAATGGTTGTTGCTTCATCTAAGGCGCGTGCCATCGCTTTAAAAATGGCTTCAATCATATGGTGGGTATTGGTTCCATAGTGAACGATCACATGAAGATTGATTCGTGCTTCAAGGGCAAATTTCCAAAGAAACTCATGAACCAGCTCCGTATCAAAGGTGCCGACCTTCTGACTAGGGAAATCGGCTCTCATTTCCAAATGAGGACGATTGCTTAAATCAACGACGACTTGGGCAAGTGTTTCATCCATTGGAACAAAACTAGAGCCGTAGCGCTTAATTCCTTTTTTATCACCGAGCGCTTCTTTAAACATCTGTCCAAGCACGATGCCAATATCTTCTGTTGTGTGGTGATCATCGACATCTGTATCTCCTTTTGCATCTACAGATAAGTTAAAGTGCCCATGCTTTGTGAATAAGTCGAGCATATGCGTCATAAAAGGGACATCTGTTTGAATATCTGCTTTTCCTTCACCATCAATCTCTAGCGCTAACGAAATGTTCGTTTCATTTGTCTGTCTCGCTGTTTCCGCCTGTCTCATTCTGATTCCTCCCGCTTTCTCGCTTCAATCGATCTTGCATGTGCTTCAAGCCCTTCTAATCTTGCAAAAGCCGCAATGCTTTCCCTATGTGTTTCAAAGGCTTCTTTGCTATATGAAATGATGCTCGTTTTCTTTTGGAAATCCGTGACGCCAAGCGGACTGGAGAATCTTGCTGTCCCGTTTGTTGGCAGCACATGGTTCGGTCCTGCGAAGTAATCCCCTACCGGCTCTGGGCTGTAACGCCCTAAGAAAATTGCTCCAGCATGCTTGATTTGACCAAGTAGTGATTCTGGATACGCCGTCAGCACTTCTAAATGCTCTGGGGCTAACTGGTTCACGATATCAACTGCACGATCCAAGGATTCTGTCACGTAAATATGGCCATGGTCTTGAATAGATTGTGCTGCGATTGATTTTCTTGGCAAAGTGTCCAGCTGCGCTTGCACCTCTGCTTGCACTGCTTCAGCCAATCCTTTAGATGTTGTCACCAAAATACTAGATGCCAATGCATCATGCTCTGCCTGTGAAAGCAAATCCGCTGCCACCTCATGTGCGGTTGCCGTTTCATCTGCTAAGACAGCAATTTCACTTGGGCCAGCAATCATATCAATGTCTACTTGACCAAATACTTCCCGTTTGGCAAGTGCTACATAAATGTTTCCTGGACCGGTGATTTTATCAACAGGCTGGATACTGTCCGTTCCATATGCAAGAGCAGCTATCGCCTGAGCACCACCCATTTTGTACATTTCTGAAATGCCCAGCTCCTTCGCTGCTACTAGTACAGCGTCAGACAGACGACCGTCTTTTCCTGGCGGTGTCACAAGGACAATTCGCTCAACGCCGGCAACAAGTGCCGGGATCACATTCATTAAAACAGATGATGGATAGGCGGCTGTTCCGCCTGGGACATATACACCGACCGCATCGAGCGGCGTTACCTTCTGACCTAGCATTGAGCCGTCCTTTTGGTGATAAAACCAAGAGGAGGTTAGCTGACGCTCGTGGTATGTTCGAATATTCCGGATCGCCGTTTGGATGATTTGGATCATCTCCGGGTCCAAACGTTCGTAGGCTTTTGTCTTTTCATCCTCCGTCACAAGTGGCTGTTCAATAGAGACACCGTCAAATTGCTTCGTGAAAGACCGTACGGCTTCGTCACCATTTTTTCTCACTTCTTCGATTATTCGCTGAACAGCCAATCGCTGCTCTTCCGTTCCTGTATCTAGAGAACGCTTGAGTGAGAGAGTGTCTGTCTCACCTTCTTGTATGTAGGTGATGTTCATGATGTTTCCTCCCCTTCTCCTTCGATGATTCTTGCCAGACGCTGCGCCATTTCATCGATTACCGCATCCTTCATTCGATAACTCACAGGATTGACAATAAAACGTGACGTAATGTCACAAATATGTTCCGTTTCGACAAGCCCATTTTCCTTAAGTGTTTGACCGGTGGAGACAATGTCAACAATTCGATCGGCAAGTCCGATGAGCGGTGCTAATTCAATGGAACCATTTAGCTTAATGATCTCCACCTGCTCACCTTGTTCTCTAAAATAAGAAGAAGCGACATTTGGGTACTTTGTGGCCACACGCGGCGCGACACCGCCCCAGCTGGCTCCCGGCAAGCCCGCTACAGCTAAATGACATTTGCTAATGTTTAAATCGAGCACTTCGTACACATCCCTTGCTTCTTCAAGCATGACGTCTTTCCCTGCAATGCCCACATCTGCTACACCGTGCTCTACATATGTCGTCACATCCATTGGCTTCGCTAAAATAAAGCGGAGACTTTCTTCCGGTACATCAATGATTAATTTTCTTGAATCTTCGAATTCCTCCGGCAGCTGATATCCAGCCTGTCTTAATAGCCCTGCTGCTTCTTCAAATATCCGCCCCTTTGGCATTGCCATTGTCAACACTTTACCCATTTTGCTCTTCCTTTCTAGCGCCGATAAAATAAGTCACTTGCTCAAATGCCTTGGTCATGGCATCGATATTTTCAATACCTGCTAAGTCTTGGAGAACAATCCTTTTGCCCTTTGTCCGCTCTTTTTCTGCAAAATCAAATGCTTCAAGCCGCTGTTCTTTACTAAAAATCACAGCCTCTTGGGGCTCATTTATTTCTTTTGCGTCGAGCGCCTCAAGAAGACGGTCTAATCGAAGTCCAAAGCCTGTAGCGGGTGCGGGTGCATCAAAGTGAGCAAGCAATTGATCATACCTTCCTCCACTTCCGATCACAGACCCAACATGATCTGCAAATACTTCAAACAAAATCCCCGTATAGTAGCTCATATGACTGACCATGCTTAAATCCAAACGGATATATTCTGTACAGCCGTAATCTTCAAGTGTCTCCCACAGCGCCTTTAACTCCGCAAGCACTTCTTTGCCCTCTTGTGACACCACAATTTCTTCAGCCTGCTGGGTCACTTCTTGACCGCCGCGCAGCTCTAAAAGCTGGAGCAGCCTTGTTTTATCGATGGATGAGAGCGGCAATTGTTTAACATGCTGCCTGTATCCCACATAATTCTTTTCATATAAAAATCGGCGCAATACGTTCGCCCGCTCTGTATTCCCTAGTACATCTAAAAACAAGGTCTCAGCCAAAGCCACATGCCCGATCGCAATTTTGAAGGATTGAAGTCCAGCATTTTTTAATGCAAACACGACAAGCGCTATGACTTCAGCATCTGCACTAATCGAACCATCACCGATCAATTCAATACCAACCTGCTCAAATTCAGAAGGTCTTCCGCCTTCTCTTTCCTGTGCCCGAAACACGTTTGCTGCATAACCGACTCGAAGCGGATACGCCTGTTCGTGAAGCTTTGAAGCCGCCACTCTCGCAATTGGTCCCGTCATATCAGGTCTAAGCACAAGGGTTTGACCATTTTGATCAAGAAGCTTAAACAGCTGCGTATCTGTAATCGCCGATTGAACACCGACTGTATCGTAAAATTCAAGCGTTGGCGTTTCCATTAAACGATAACCCCAACCATTCATGACCTCTGTTAAAGAATGCCTAACTCTTTTCTTCGTCTCATACAATCCTGGTAATGAATCTCGCATACCATATGGTTTTTCAAACATGAACATGTTCCGCACCTCCAACACATTAAAACAAAAAATTCCGAATCCTTTAGTTCGCTAATATGATAATATGCTAACAAAATAAAGTGATTAAATCAATCATTTTTATTTTCCCCTTTTTTTCCTTAATCATTTGTTCATATATTACATTCAAATGACACCTAATCCTTTTTGATCTCTTTGCTTTAGGAACATGCTATAATACTTAAAAATATTGAATAACACAGGAGATTACAGTGAAATTCATCCAGACATTAATCTTAACTTTGTTGTGCGCATGTCTTGTTTATTTCGGCTTTATTTACATTTCACAATTCGACCAAGTCAAGAAAACAACGTCACCGCAAGAAGCCAAAGAAAAAGAAAATGATACCGCACTAGCAGCAGAAGAAACACGTTCTACGAAAAAAACAGAAACGACACACTCTAGTTTAAAAGGAAATAAAAAAGCCATGGACGTCATCCTCTTTAATCAAATGGATGCACCAAAGCTTTATAACGGATGCGAAGTCACGAGCTTAGCCATGCTTCTTCATTACAGCGGCTATGAGCATATAACGAAAAACGCATTGGCAAACGAGATTAAGCGTGTCCCGCTCAATTATGAGAATGGCTTAAAAGGAGACCCTCATGACGGGTTTGTAGGCGATATGGAGAATGGGCCAGGTCTTGGTGTGTACCACGAACCCATTTATCAGCTTGCGAAAAAATATGTAGGTAATCAAGCCGTTGACTTAACCGGCAAGCCAGTCAAAAAGGCTATCTATCAATCACTTGAAAAAGGTTATCCTGTCTGGGTCATTACCACTTCGACCTTTGCCAAAACAGATAACATTGAAACATGGAATACACCAAATGGGAAAATAGATATCAGCTTTAATATGCACAGCGTCGTCATCACAGGCTATGACAAAGATCATGTCTACTTAAATAACCCATACGGAGAGAAGAATCAAAAAGTCGATCGTGAACAGTTTGAGGATTCTTGGAAACAGATGGGCAGCCAGGCGATTATCATTAAAGCATAAACCACTTCTCCCATTGAGAGAATTTACACATGCATCAAAAACATCCTCCATACGAATGGAGGATGTTTTTGAATGATTTATTTTTTTAGTATTTCCTTCAGACGGTCTTCAAGCTTTTCAGCCGTCATCGCACCCCCACCAAGGCTGATGTATTCATCCCCTTTTTTTAGTAAAAGTGTAGGATAGCCATTCACGTTCAATTGCTGAACCTTTGCAAAATCGGCATACGCATCATTGATCGTTTCTGTCTCCTTCATTCGTTCAACTAATACATCAGGGTCAAGTTGGTGTTTCATAGCGATATCTCTATAAGTTTCTTCATCACTTAGGCTTTTTCCGTCTTGATAAAAGGCCTTTTGCATAGATGAAGCCAAGTACAATGCACGCTCTGGTGCGATGGATCTTAATGCAGAAAATCCAATTGCAGCAGCTTCAGAGTCTAAAATGAATGTTCCGTTTTCTAGCAACTCTTCGTAACGGTCTCCAAATTCGACACCTGTCAGCTGACTGATACGCTCATTTGCTTCTGAAATGTGTGGATAATTCTTTATCGGTAGACGACGCTCTCCTACAAATAAACCGCCCGATACAAGTGTCAGTGGTATCTCAGGGTGATTTTCGTGTAAAGTACGGATGCTGTTGGAAAATCCATAACACCAGCCACAATACGCATCCCATACATAGATGAAAGATTTTTCTTGATCATTCATAAGACAGACTCCTCACTCATCGTTTTTTAGCGACAATGAAACGCATGTTATTCTACTTATTCTGCTTCAGAAACCACAGTAAAACGTTCTCCAACATGAGCAGCTTGTTCTATCTCATCGACAAGTGCAACGGCGTAGTCAGCATAACTCACATAGCTGTCACCCTTTGAATTGACGATAAGATGGTCTTTGCCTTTCACATAAGCACCTGTCCGTTTGCCTGCTGGATCAAAGAATGCAGCTGGACTTAAAAATGTCCATTTTAATCCTTCGGTCTTTTGAAGATCTATTAAATTTTCTCCTTGGTGTGAAGCAGTAGCAAGGTATTCCTTTGGAAACTCCGGTGTGTCCATCAGTCTAGTTGTTTTGGCCTCATCTACAAATAAACTTCCAGCACCTCCCACAACGATTAAACGCGTTTCTGGTGTCTCTTTCAAGAGATGAATGAGTTTTTTCCCTGCTTCTACATGAAGGTGCTCTTGTCCTGCTGGCGCACCAAATGCGTTTACGATCACATCAAAACCTTTGACGTCTCCTGCCTCTAAGTGAAAAACATCCTTTTCTAAAACAGCTGCTGATGAATTGGTCACTTTTTGTGCATCTCGAACGATTGCCGTTACTTCGTGCCCTCTCGATTGAGCTTCTTTTAAAATGTGTTGTCCTGCTTTACCTGTTGCGCCAATGATTCCAATGTTCATGTAAATTCCTCCTACAATATATTGTTATTTTGATCACTTAAGATGTAACCACGATAGTTACAACAGAGGTAAAAAAAATTGAATAGATCATCCAATTTTTTTGATTAAAACCTGCGTTAGTTCACTTAATTTGATCTCAGCAAGCACTTGCTCCATCGCACTTTGAGCACGGCACAAAATTAATTCTAGTACAGCTTGAATATTTGCACCGATCGGACAGTCAGGGTTTGGGCTTTCATGAATTTGAAACAACTCTCCCTCATCCACAACTTCAACCGCTTTATACACATCTAGCAGTGTCATGTCATCTTCACTGCGATTCAATTGAGAACCGCCTTTGCCAAGACTCGTTGAGATTAGGCCTGCTTTTTTGAGCTTACTCATGATACGGCGAATCACCACTGGATTTGTATTGACACTTCCTGCGATATCCTCCGATGTCTGTAAAGAACCTTTTTCAAGTGATAGCAAGGCCAGAATATGGACAGCGACAGTAAATCTGCTGCTGATTTTCATGTTTTCTCACCTCTGTTGTAATCATTATAGTTACACCAAGTTAGAATGTCAACAAAAAAGTCTGCCGAGCTACTCAGCAGACGAAGATTGACGTGCTTCCATTTCCTCTTTCGTATAAATCATCCGCATTGGATTTCCTCCAACAAAGGAGCCTGCCGGAACATCTTTGTTCACAAGAGTTCCTGCCGATACAATCGCACCATCACCAATTGTCACTCCAGGTAGAATCGTTGAATTTGCCCCAATTAACACTTCATCACCAATATAGACTTCCCCAAGCCTATACTCTTTAATCAAATACTCATGGGACAGAATGGTTGTGTTATAACCAATCACACTATTTCGGCCGACAGTGATTTTCTCAGGAAACATGAGATCGACCATCACCATTAAAGCAAACGCCGTATCCTCCCCGACTTTCATCCGAAGGAAGGTGCGATAAATCCAATTTTTCATTCCCATAAAAGGCGTATAACGCGCCAGTTGAATAAAGATAAAGTTTTTCACAACCTTGAGAAAGGGGACCGTCCGATAGACTTGTCTAAGCGAATTGACCCCTTTGACAGGATAACGATCTGTTTTTCTCAACTTAATCAGCTCCAACAATCGCCAAGAGATCACTCATTTTCTGCAGCATATAATCTGGGCGATGCTTTAACAGGGCTTCTTCTCCCTTAATAGACCAAGCAACACCTGCTGTTTTCGTCCCTGCCGCTTGACCAGATAAAATGTCGTGATAGTTATCGCCAACCATGATCGCCTCATGCGGATCACTGCCGAGTTTGGATAATGCCAGCTGGACTGGTTCTGGATGCGGCTTTTCATTTTGTACATCATCAAGTGTGACAATGACCTCAAAAAATGGCTCCAATCCAGTCAGCTTTAATCCCATTAAGACCGTATCACGGATTTTTGTTGTCACAATTCCGAGCTTAAATCCCTGATCCTGAAGAATTTTCAACGTGTCTAACACCGTCTCATACTCCGTCACAAGCAGGTCATGCTGTTCATGATTAAACGTTCGATACATCTGGATCATGTCATCTGTCAGATTCGGATCCATTGCAGAGAATGTATCAAATAATGATGGACCAATGAAATGAAGGATATCCTCACGGCTGTATTGACCAGGGTAATAATGATCAAGCGTATGCTGAAATGAAGCAATAATTAATTCATTTGTATTGATTAATGTGCCATCTAAATCAAATAGCACTGTGTTAATAGTTGATTGGTTCATATAGCTTCCTTTCTAACAGCTGCATGTTCCCGCCTCCGCCAAATATAGCTGATGGCAGCTGTCAATAAAATAGCAGAAATAAGGCGAATAAGAAGAAGCGGCCAGACTGGAATACCTAAAGGAATGAAAATGAGTGTATCTTCGACCACCGCATGACACGCCACAAGGAAAATGAAAGCAAGCGTTAAATCCTTTTTGCTGACACCGTCCTCTTCCACTGCCTTCATCATGACGCCTGCCCCGTAGGCAAGACCAATGGTCAAACCAGCCACCATCGTCATAGACGTATTTTCTTTCATTCCAAGCATTCTCGTAAAAGGAGACAGCCACTTAGACAGCGTATGGAGCCACCCTAAGTCTCTCATGAATTGAATGATGATCATGAGAGGAATGACAATACAAGCCAGCTGCAGCACACCAAGAACAGCTTTCTGTAAAGCAAGAAGTACGATCATATACCAGCTAGAAGGCACATCAGCCGACTGAGCAGCTGTCAGCAAACCATATTGCGCCGGCTCCTCGCCTCCCTGCCAAACGAGGTGAATGACAATTGCTGACACGACGGCAAGACTGATTCTCACCAGCAAAATGACAGACACCCGTAGCCCAACCTTCGCCGCCACTGTTGATTCGATGATCAAGTTGTGACAAAAGGAGAGCATGACCGCTAAAATGAACACTTCCTTCACAGGCAGCTCTAATGTCAAGATGGCTGCAATACCCGCATACAAGTTCAGCATATTTCCTAAAACAAGCGGAATGGCCGCTTCCCCTGAAAGACCAAACAGGCCCATAAATGGACGGATGAATTGTATAATCCAATCCATTACAGGTGTATGCTGCAAGATACTAACGAGAATGGTAACCGGAAAAATGACTTTTCCAAGTGTCCAAGTTGTCGATAACCCTGCTTTCAAGCCGTTTTTCCATGTCTCCCTCATCTCTTATCCCCCTTGCTTAATTTGATGAGTTGTTCTCTTTATACGGTATAGATGCATATCCCTTGATTCTTCTAAACACAATGAGCAAAACAGCCACTGCAAATATAGCAATTGAAATCATCTGTGCAATTCGAAGATGCTCGGTCAGCATTAAGCTGTCTGTTCTCATTCCTTCAATGAAGAAACGACCGATTGAATACCAGATTAAATAAGACAAGAACATTTCGCCTCGACGCAATGATGTTCTACGTAATAAGATTAATATCAAAACGCCTGCGATATTCCATAATGATTCATATAAGAACGTAGGGTGATAGTAAGTCCCGTCAATGTACATCTGATTAATAATAAACTCAGGCAGGTGCAAATTTTCTAAAAAGGCTCTTGAAACAGCCTCACCATGCGCTTCCTGATTAATAAAGTTCCCCCAGCGCCCGATGGCTTGCCCTAGTAAAATACTAGGCGCTGCGACATCGGCGATTTTCCAAAAGGACACCTTTCTCACTTTAGTAAAGACAATCGCTGTCAGCACCGCCCCTATCAGTCCGCCATGTATGGCAATTCCACCATTCCAAATCTTGATGATTTCATTTGGGTGCTGCTGATAATAATCCCATTCAAAGGATACATAATAAATTCGTGCACAAATAATGGCGATAGGAATGGCAAATAAGATGAGATCAATAAACATATCTTTATTGATGCCTCTTTTTTCACACTCCCTTAATGCGAGCCAGAGTCCAAGCAGGGCTCCGACCCCAATAATCACACCATACCAATGAACCGAAAGAGGTCCGAGCTGAAAAGCAATCGGATCAATTGGTTGAATTGCTTCATTCATATAGACAGCTCCTATTCATCCTGGCCATTGTCTTCAATGACATCGGCAAGTTTACTTGTAAATTGTTCCGCTGCATTATGTCCCATTCGTTTCAATCTGAAGTTCATTGCAGCTACCTCGATGATGACCGCTAAATTTCGTCCCGGACGTACAGGGATGGTCAGTTTTGGTACATCTGTATCGATGATCCGCATTTTTTCTTCCTCAAGTCCTAAACGGTCATACTGTTTGCCTTGTTCCCAAAGCTCAAGGTTCATAACAATCGTAATTCTCTTATAGCTTCTGACAGCGCCCGCTCCAAATAAGGTCATCACATTAATAATGCCTAATCCACGGATTTCTAGAAGGTGCTCAATCAGCTCTGGTGCGCTTCCAACTAACGTATCCTGATCCTCTTGCCTAATTTCCACGCAATCGTCTGCAACCAGCCTGTGTCCTCTCTTCACTAATTCTAAAGCCGTTTCACTTTTACCTACGCCACTTTTTCCAATTAACAGCACACCTACACCATATACATCTACGAGTACGCCATGAATCGCAGTCGTTGGTGCAAGCTTGCTTTCTAAGAAGTTCGTTAATCGACTCGAAAGTCTTGTCGTTTTTAAGCTTGAGCGTAAAACCGGCACTCCATTTTCGTTTGATGCTTCGATCAATTCTTTTGGGACTTCACGATCTCGTGACAAAATGATGGCAGGGGTAATATCTGTACAAAGAGACATCATTCTCTGCTTTCGTTCGCGTTCTGGGAGCTGTTCAAAAAAAGAAAGCTCTGTCTTCCCTAAAAGTTGAACTCTTTCTTTTGGGTAATATGTAAAATATCCAGCCATTTCAATACCTGGTCTGGAAAGATCACTGATTGTAATGGGACGATTAATCCCTTCTTCCCCACTTACCAGTTCAAGATGAAATTGTTCCATTATGTCCTTCGTACGAACTTTCGGCACGCTTCTTCCTCCTTTTATCACAGGCGTTTCAGAAATACAGCTCTATTTTATCACTTTCAATGATGAACCCAAAATAGTATTTTATCCTGATCCTGTTTCATCACATTTACTGGTATAGACAACTATACTTAAAAAAGGTAAACTGAATCTAACGACGAGAATAAGGGGGCACAATCATGAGCAGTTCTTTATTGCTCTCCAATATTCATATTGTGACAAAGACAGAAATCATTGAAAACGGTTTTGTCGGTTTACGCAATGGCAAGATCGACTATATTTCAACATCACCGCCGACAGGAAATTATGAAAAAGTATATATTTCCCGGGAAAACTTTTATTTACTCCCCGGAATGATTGATATTCACATCCATGGGGGATATGGTGCAGATATGATGGATGCGACACCAGAAGCCATGAATACACTTGCTGATCACTTACCCGCAGAAGGAACGACAAGCTTTTTAGCAACAACCATTACACAAAATCATCAAGAGATTGAGCAAGCACTTAAAAATGTCGCACAGTGGAGACCCTATAATAAAAAGCAGGCTGGAAGTCAGGCACAATGTTTAGGCATTCATCTAGAAGGTCCTTTTATTTCTAAAGATAAAGCTGGAGCGCAGCCTGCTCAATGGATTACACAGGCTAACCTTCCTCTTTTTGAGAAATGGCTGAGTGCATCAGATCAGCTGATTCGAATTGTCACTTTTGCTCCTGAGGAAGATACTGATTTTGCATTTCTTTCCCTGCTAAAAGAAAAAAATATCATTCCTTCTATTGGACATACAAATGCCCCTCA
The DNA here is from genome assembly GCF_038593395.1 of Bacillus sp. FSL R5-0397. Lineage (NCBI taxonomy): Bacteria > Bacillati > Bacillota > Bacilli > Caryophanales > Bacillaceae > Bacillus > Bacillus sp. FSL R5-0397. The sequence continues at coordinate 3,100,107 of NZ_CP151992.1, forward strand.
TGACATGATTGAACTAGCAGCAAAGCACGGTGCGCGTCATGTCACGCATCTTTATAATGCGATGAGTTCATTTCAGCATCGTGAGCCAAATGTTGCAGGGGCTGCGCTTACAAACGAAAAGCTTTTAACTGAGCTGATTACAGATGGCATTCATTCACATCCTCTTTCCGTAAAGCTTGCGTATTTGGCAAAGGGTAGTGAACGTTTGATCATGATTACAGACTCAATGCGTGCAAAAGGACTTGGAGAGGGAACCTACGAATTTGGCGGACAGACTGTGACAGTCAGCGGTGAAAAAGCATTGCTGGCAGATGGAACACTTGCAGGATCGATTTTACAAATGAAAGATGGGGTCAAACGTATGAGACAGATCACACAATGTGGATGGACAGAAATTGCTCAAATGACCTCAACAAATGCAGCCACTCAGCTCGGGATCGATCATCAGCTCGGTTCGATCGAAGTTGGAAAACTAGCAGACTTGGTCATTTGGGATGAATCTGGCGAACTCATGATGACGATCTGCCATGGACAAATCGTTTATGAAAAAAAGGAGGCCACACACTGATGAACATCATCGAATTTGCAGATAAAGATCAATTAGGAAAAGCAGCAGCTGCTTTCATTGCACGTACCATTAAATCAAAAACAGATGCGGTTCTCGGTCTGGCAACTGGCGGTACACCAATTGAGACTTATAAAGAGTTAATTCAGTTGCATCAAACAGAACAATTATCTTTCAAACAAGCAAGAACAGTGAATCTGGATGAGTACGTGGGAATTGATCCAAATCATGAAAATAGTTATATGACTTACATGAAGCGTCATTTATTCGACCATATTGATCTCCCATCAGATCAATATTTCCTCCCCAATGGTGCTGCTTCTCACTTGGAGGAAGAGTGCTTAAGGTATGATCAGCTCATTGAAGATTTAGGGGGTATTGATCTTCAGCTACTTGGTATCGGACAAAATGGACATATCGGGTTTAATGAACCTGGTACTCCCTTTGACTCAAAGACGCATGTCGTCCAATTAGATGAACACACTCGCCAAGCCAATGCAAGGTACTTTTCTTCTATAGATGAGGTACCTACACATGCCATTACAATGGGAATTGCAAGCATTCTTTCAAGTAAAAAAATTCTCCTTCTCGCATCAGGAAAATCAAAAGCGAACGTGATACAATATTTAGAACGAACAGAGATTCACCCAGACTTCCCTGCATCTGCTCTGAAACTTCATGAAGATGTGACGATTTTTATTGATCGAGAAGCTGGTTCACTACGCTAAACACGAGAGGATTTTCACATGTTTATTGATAAGCAGTCACCTATCCCCATGTACCATCAGATTATGGAGAACTTGAAAAAGCAGATTGAGGATGGAACGTTAGCACCTGATACACTCATTCCTTCTGAAAGAGAATATGCCGAACGCTTTGGTATTAGCCGAATGACTGTCAGACAAGCCTTATCGAACCTTGTGAACGAAGGATATTTATACCGGCAAAAAGGAAAAGGAACATTTGTTAGCCGAAAGAAATTTGAACAACCGCTTCAAGGCTTAACAAGCTTTACAGAAGATATGCGTCAACGTGGGCTCAAAGCTTCAAGTCAGTTGATTGATTTCAAAAAAGTCGCATGCCCAGAGCACTTGCTGCAATCATTACAGCTGTCGAACAGTGAAGATGTCTATGAATTAAAACGAATCCGCCTTGCAAACGATGAACCAATGGCTATTGAAACGAGTTATATTCCTGAAAAATTTGCTGGCGAGCTCACAAAGGACCATTTAACTGGATCTTTATATGAATATATAGAAGCGAACACAGGTCTAACCATTGCCCATGCCAAGCAGGAGCTTGAAGCCAATGTTGCTTCAAAGGAAGAAGCTAACGTGCTGTCTATTTCATTAGGGGACCCTGTTCTCTCCATTGCAAGAACAACTTATTTTCAAAATGACCTTCCATTCGAGTATGTCATGTCCGTTTATAGAGGGGATCGATACAAGCTCACTCACACAATGGAAAGATAAAACTGTGCTCCTGAAAGCACAGTTTTTTATTTCCTAAGAAATGTTGATTGATCATCATTTTTTGTATGGATTTTCCATATAGGCGAAATCGCTTTCCCTTCGAAACGGTCTTTTGCGACAGTGTACCAATAATATTCTTGATTTGGCTTTAACCCTTTCCATTCAAAGGTTGCTTTTTTACCACTTTTCACACCTTTGACTTCTCCAAGAAGAACGTTTGTGTAGACATTCAATTCAAAATAATTGGTTTTAACGGATTTCATTTTTGGTGTTAAATCGACATCAATTGAAAATTCATCTTGATCTCCATACGTTTTTGGATCATAAAAATGTTCTTGATTCAAGTAAGGTGAGTATGTGGTGAAATGAAGCTTATTTTTTTCTTGATCCGCAGTGATCAGCCGCATAAAACCTTGACCGCCTTCAGGACCTGACTGGTAATCTGCAAGGATTTGATATACTTTTCTGTCCACTTTTCCATCATGATCATCGTCAATCTCATCTACTTTTCGACTGGCTCCGTGGTAGTGGCCACTAAATACTGCGACAATATTCGGGTGACGCTTTACCACTTGATGGAAGATCAAATCTCCAATTGGGCTTCGATTGCCGCTCACTAACAAATACTCATGGAAATTTAAAATGACAATGCGATCTGGATGTTCAGAAATGACTCGATTTAACCAGTCAATCTCATTTTGCTTGATCCCCCAGCCCATATACACCATCATATAATCATTGCCACCAGCAGAGATAAGATCATAATGACCTCGATTGTTTTGATAGGATTCACCGTAATATGGCTTGTCTTCAAAGCGTTTCGCTCCAAAGTATCTCCCATATTCCCTATAATGGCCGTCTTTGTGTCTGACATCATGATTACCAGCTAATACACCGTAAGGAATCTGATGCTGATCTAACACACGCATAAATGTATCGGCACGATTCCATTGCTTATCCTTTGAATCATCCACAATATCACCTGTATGGAACACATATTGAATATTCAATGGGTCCCTTTGATCTCTGATCCACTCGACCATTTTTTTGAAGATATGAGGATAACTTCTGGCATAATATTGAGTATCAGACATCCACACCATCTTATAAGGCTTTAACGTCTGACTGATCTCATCTTGTACAAGCAAATCAAACGTTTGATTTTTCATATACTGTCTGACTGACAGCAGCCCTTTCAGGTAAAATTCCTTTTCATCCTTGGCAAAGTGATGAGTGATTTTATCCCACTTTTCTTGCTGATGATTCCAAGCGTACATCGTTACCTTTCTCCCTGATAATGAGCTTCCTTTCCATACAGCCTCGACAACATCCTTTTCACGTACATCGTGATGAACCTTGATTTGAAAGCGATGATAAGGAAAATGCTGTAGATCTTTCGTTTCCACTGATTTACCATCAGCAAATGCAATGCGATTTCTTTCTCGATTAGAAAAAATCATTTCCCCTGTTTCATTTAAATGTTTTGGCGGCTCTGTTTCCGCTGCATATTTGAAAATCTTCATGGACGGATGCAGCGATGTATATTGATAGGCACGGTAAAAGGAGTAATCTAACTGATCATTAGTAGGATCATTGGTTAGCACTGTTTGCTTAGATGATTCCTTTTTTGTCCTATCTGACACTCTCTCTGGCGTTTCAGGGTGTTCATGTACCGTCTTAAAAACCTTTTTCAAAGTTGATTTGTTTCCAGCGGCATCTTTTGCTTTTATCTTCAATGTGTGTTCTCCAGGTTCTAATTCGCTAGAGGACGTTTGATAAGGCAAAGAGATCGGTTTTCCATCTAAAAACGCCTTCATCTCCGCTATGTCACTCCAACGATCCGTCACCTTTGCCTTTAACGTAAAGACGCCTTTATATTGGTCATTTGCCTGTATATTACTCTTGATTTTCGGACCCGTGTTATCGACTTTCACACGTACAGATTGAGATTCGTCTGCGGTTTTAGCCTGAACAACATGTACTCCTTCTTTCAGCCTTCTTGTATCCCACTGAATATAGCTTGAAGCATATGCCTGCTTCGGGATTTGAAACTGAAATGCTCTTACCTTCTTAGCGCTGCCACCGTCGCCCATTTTCCATTCCTCATGCTGGCTCGCATTTAGAGGCAGAATTTGAGTTCCATTCGATAAAATCATCTGGACATTTTTCAATTCAAAATCATCGTGATTTTCTCCAGGAAATCGGTCAAACGGCGATGACTTCGTCCCAGCATGAAATGATATCGTTTGTGGACCTGCCTTTTCTAAGTGTTTTTCTGGTATTGGTATCGTATAGGTGCGATACACTTTTGTCGAATCATCAAAAATGGAAAGTAAGTGCTTACCTATAGACACACCATTCTTAAAATATAAATTTGTCCCTTTGACATCAAATGCAAGATATGGATCTGCTTCAAGTGCAGGGAATACTTGTCGAATCGGTTTTCCATCTATCATTAATTTTATGCTTTTTTTCTGATCTGCTGTTGCTTTTAAGTGAAATACGCCAGAAACCGTATCTCCTTCTTCTACATTCAATCGAAGGCCGTGAGCTTTGCTTACTTGTTCCACATCAATTGTTTTTTTCATTGTCATTGCTTGATTTTCGCCGTCAGACGCTTCAATCTGATATTCCAATCGATCTTTACCGATGAGCTCAGGTGAATAAATAATATAGTGAAACAGCCGATCATTATGATCCTTTTGAAGCAGCACCTCTTTAAAATCTTCATGACGATTGGTTCGATATCGCAATTTGACTGTTTTGACGGACTGATCATCCTGCACATCTGCTCTCATTTCAATGCCTTCAGTTGGTTTTATCGGTTGATTGTCTGTCATATCTTCGATCACAGGTTTATGAACATCTTGTGATATTTCTTTTTTTTCAGTTGGAATTTGTGCTTTTAACACTTTTCCGGGTGTTGGCTCTTCCTCCACTTTCGAGATCAGCTTCATTTGTGTCGTACCATCCATTGGATACTTGAACAGTAACGATCTGTGCTCGCTAAACAATGAAGGCTTTAAACGATAGGATGCCGACGATACCTCTTCTCCTATATTTGTTGTGATAGAAACAAGGCGGGATTTAGAATTGGACAATCCTTTACTCTCAATGACCGATAGTTGCTCGCCCTCTTTTAAATGGCTTTTGTACATCGCATTAAAGTCCGCTACCGTTAAATGCTCCTGCCCTTTTTTTCTAAGCCAAAATACGTACGGCTTTCCAGGAGAAATGGTGATAGTACTTGTGTGAAATGAATATATATCATCCATCTCCACGCCTTGTGATGGATTGCGATAGCGAAGCTGGTAATGTCGAAGTGAAATGGGTGCATGAGTTGTGTTATACACCTCGATGAATTCAAAAGCATCCTTGCCTTTGCGGTTTTTTGAATTCACGACGATTTCTGTCATCAATAGCTCAGGAATTTGTGAGAGATCCTCTTCAAATCCGTTTAAGTGAACTGCTTGTTCGGTTGTTTTGATGACAGACTTCTGCGTCAGGAATTCTGTATAGTAATGAACTGTTGGATTCCACAATTGATCTGTCGGGATTTTCGCTGTGAATTCTGGTTTCATCCCCGGCAATCGTTCCATTGGGATCAATCGATATCCTAGCTCATCACTCTGTTTATAGTACAAGTTTGCAGACAAAATTTGCTCTGACTGACTAATAGATGCCCTAAATTGAAGATCACGTTTTTTTCCTTGAACCGGACGGACATCTACTTGAAATTGATCAAAGATAAAAGGTGAAAAGGGCTTATTTCGTATGTTCACTTGTGTTTGTGTCAAAGATCCTGCTGAAGCAGGCTGACTGAAACAAAAAAGAATGCTCAAAAAAAGGAAAAGAATGATTTGTCTGCTCACATTCACCATCGTGCACCGCCTCCCTTCGGATATTGTGTCTCCTGAAGACGGTTTTTATGACAGATGGAACGGGGAAACGATATAAATTCACACAAAAAAACCGTTAGCTTTTTTTCGCTAACGGTTCCACGATTCCTTTCTGTATGAGCAGATGGAAAATGGATAAAATGACAGCCATCCAAATGGCCGTTCCAAACCCATCAATGTTAAAACTATCTCCCATAAAGCTTGAGGTCATCATCAGTGTGATGGCATTAATGACAAAGAGGAACAATCCTAGTGAAAGTACTGTCACTGGCAGCGTTAAAATGATCAAAAACGGCTTCACTAAAATATTGAGCAAGGACAAAATAATACTTGCTACAATCGCTGCGCCAAAGCCTTCAATATACACACTACCAAGGCCTGGCAGAATGCCTGAATCAAAATATCCAGCAATGACGATTAAAAGTAATGCATTGACGAAAATACTAACGATCCATCTAAGCATTTAGTTAGTGCCTTCTTCCGGAACAACAAAATACCAGATGAAGTAGATCAAGAAGATCGGCATAAATGCTGTCATAAATCCGATGATCACCGTTAAAATACGAAGCAGGGATGCATCGACACTTAAGTATTCAGCAAGTCCACCGACAACTCCCGCTATTTTTTTATCTGTCGCTGAACGATAAAGCTTCTTCATGTAGAATCACTCCTTGTCTGATTGGTGCTTTACTTGGATTGAGCCTGTTTTTGTTTCTGCAAAAATGGATATATTGTGCTCCGCCTGTTGATTGGCTTTGATCATTTTCTCTTTTTGCAGCGTTTCATTTTTCTCTTTAATCATATTTGCATCAAGCAGCTCATGAGAGATCGATCCGAGATTGCTTTTCAGCTCTGCAGTCACTGCACAAGCACGCGGAATCTGAACGTCCACACTGCCTGTTGTCGTTTTTGCATAGATCGAACGGCATTTCTCATCTGACAGCTGAACAGCAATGTTCCCATTGAAGCTCTGTGCATCAATTGATTCACTTTTCCCGCGCAGGTCAATGAGCCCATTAATGGTTTCTACTTCAATCATACCACACTCGTGATCAGCCAGTTTGATTTGTCCATTTGCTGTTTCAATTCCGACCTTTTCTGCTTGTAAAGAGGCAAAAGAGACGACGCCATTTGTTGTTTTTGCAGCCAGTTCTTTTGTCTTTAGCTTTTCCCCGCGAATCGGTCCATTAAACAGTTTGACTTTGATTTTATCGTATTGGATACGTGGTACATACAGGGTGACATTGACCTTCATGGTCTTCTTTTCAGTTCGGATAAAAAATTTGTCCCCTTCAAGCCCGCAATCCAGATGTTGAAGAAATTGCTGTCTTGCCTGCTCTCCATCCTCTGCACGGTAAATTTTTGCATGACACTCTGCCCGAACATCCCCATCATCCCAAGGCATCAAATTGAGACTGCCGTTTGCCAATTGAATATCTAAATGGGACAGTGCCGCGTCTTTGAATTGAAAAATGTGTTCAACGTCGACGGACTGTCCAAAGTTCAAATCAAGATCTACATCTTTGACCTTTTTCACCGCCGAATCTAACCATCCAAACAGCTTTGCACCGAGGTTTTCAGTACCAGTTCCTTTATTCTCTGTGCCAGCTTTTTCTTCATGAAAAGTATGATCAGCCGTTGATTTTTCTAGTGAAATGGACTGATTTTCTTCTAGTTTTTCAAGCAGCGTAATCGCTTCTTTTGCAGATAATGTCCCGTCTTCTACTAATTTTAAAATGCGTTCTTTTTCATTCATACAAAGCCCTCCTACGATTTGATGGATTGAAGCACTTTAATACCTTGAATGATATTCCAAATGACAGAGATCAAAAAGCCAATGGCGACTAAAAAGGACAAGATAAGTACGGTGAACACTGGGATGAGTGAGTCGCTTGCCTGTGTCGTCAATAAAAAGGGGATAGCTCCAAAAACCAACAGCACGCACGCTGCGACTGGCAAAACATGTGACCACAATGCACGTAGCGAATGCCGTTTCGTTTCCTTTTGATCCACTACAAAATATGCCACGATCGGTACAATAAACGGCATGAAAAATACACTAAAATAACAAATAGATGCAATGATCGACTGATCTCTGTTCATATATATTCGCTCCTTCATGATGAAAATTCCTTTCTAACTCATACGTTTATGGCGTATAAAAAGTTTCAAACTCATTCGATTTACATATGACCTTAGACACAAATTATTTCTTTTTGCACCTAAGTGTAGATTCTTCATGGATTACCCTTTAAAATATGTTGAAAAGATGGTGATTATCATTATAGGGGGTAATTATTTTGACAGATCATCATAATGCTAACCACACGGCACAAACGCTTTTAGACCTTATACAGAAACAGAAAAGCATGAACAGCGATATGATCAAGGAGCTAGAGGCCATTCATCCGTCTCATCCGAAGTATGGTGATATCCGTTATTTAAAAGTACTGCTCGATAGTAGCAGCACTCATATTTTAAAGGATTTAACGCACCTCAGTAACTTAATGCCAAAGGAAGATGTGCAATAAAAGGAAAACCCCTCTTTCGGAGGGGTTTCAAATTGTTGACAAAGGGCTAAAATGAACTTGATTTTAGCCCTTTGTCTTCTTTTCAGCGTGATAGAAAACCTTTGCAGTCTAGGAAGGACGAGTACTGGCGCGGAGCGAATTTGACATTCGTGAGCACCGGCACGCAGGACTGACAAAGAATGCGAGGGTTTGTCTACACGCTGAAACCCCTCTTTCGGAGGGGTTTTTCTTTATGAGGATGTCACACTTTCTGTTTCTTTGACTAACTGTTTCATTCGCTCACGATCACGCTCTAAAATCGGTTTTAAGTATCGACCGGTGTAAGAAGCTTCTTCTTTAGCAATGTGTTCAGGTGTTCCTGAAGCAATAATCGTTCCTCCACCAGCACCGCCTTCTGGTCCTAGATCAACAAGGTAATCGGCTGCCTTAATAATATCAAGGTTGTGCTCAATGACCAATACCGTATCCCCGTTTTCGACCAAGCGCTGGAGCACTTTTAACAACCTAGCAATATCATCCACATGAAGACCGGTTGTCGGTTCGTCTAAAATATACAAGGATCTTCCGTTTGAACGGCGGTGAAGCTCAGATGCCAATTTCACACGCTGCGCCTCTCCACCAGACAATGTCGTGGCAGGCTGCCCAAGTGTAATGTATCCTAATCCAACATCAAAGATCGTTTGCAGCTTCCGCTTAATTTTCGGGATATTCTCGAAAAATTGAAGTGCGTCCTCTACCGTCATTTCAAGCACATCGGAAATATTTTTCCCTTTATACGTGACCTCTAACGTCTCGCGGTTATAACGTTTCCCGTGACACACTTCACAAGGCACATATACATCAGGTAAAAAGTGCATTTCAATTTTAATAATGCCATCTCCACGACATGCTTCGCAGCGTCCACCTTTCACGTTAAAGCTGAATCGCCCTTTTTTATAGCCTCGTACCTTCGCTTCATTGGTTTGCGCAAACACATCCCGCACGTCATCAAATACACCTGTATACGTAGCAGGATTGGATCTTGGTGTACGTCCAATTGGAGATTGATCAATATCAATGACTTTGTCTAAGTGATCCATTCCTTTGATTTCTTTGTGCTGTCCTGGCTTCGCTTTTGCTCTGTGCAGTTTTTGGGCAAGGGATTTCAATAAAATTTCATTCACAAGTGTACTTTTCCCTGATCCTGACACACCCGTCACAGCGGTAAAGACACCTAAAGGAAACTTCGCATTCACGTTTTTAAGGTTGTTTTCTTTTGCCCCTTTAATTTCAATGAATCGGCCGTCAGGCTTTCGTCTCTCAATCGGAAGCGGGATGAATTTCTCACCAGATAAATATTGTCCAGTCAACGATTTTGGGTCTTTCATGACTTCTTCTGGTGTTCCAGCTGAAATCACTTCTCCTCCATGAACCCCTGCACCTGGTCCAATATCAATGAGATAATCAGCGGCAAGCATCGTATCTTCATCATGTTCTACGACAATCAGTGTGTTTCCGATATCGCGCATGTTTTTCAATGTTCCAATCAATCGGTCATTATCCCGTTGATGCAGACCAATCGATGGTTCATCTAAAATATAAAGAACGCCTGTCAGTCTTGATCCAATTTGTGTCGCCAAACGAATCCGCTGCGCCTCCCCGCCTGATAATGTGCCAGCAGACCGGCTTAATGTCAAATAATCTAATCCGACATTATTTAAGAAGGATAAGCGCTCTTTGATTTCACGTAAAATGAGCTGGGCAATCTGCAAATCTTTCTCAGATAACTCAATTTTCTCATAGAAATCAAGGGCATCAGATACAGACAAATCGGTCATTTCTCCGATATGTTTGCCATTGATGAGAACCGCAAGTGTTTCTTTTTTCAGGCGATATCCTTTACAGGTCGGACATGGCTGATTGGCCATATATTTTTCCATTTGCTCCCGGATATAATCGGAGCTCGTTTCCTTGTAGCGCCGTTCAATGTTACGAAGCACACCTTCAAACTCGATTTCATTTTCACGGACCTGGCCAAAATCATTTTCATATTTAAAATAAATCAGCTCAGAGCCGCTGCCATATAAAATTTTATCAAATAAATGCGCCGGAATATCTTTTACTGGAATATCCATGTCAATTCCATAGTGTGTACATACCGCCTCAAGAAGCTGCGGGTAATATTGTGAGCTTTGAGGCTCCCATGGGGCAATGGCATGCTGACGTAAAGTCAAATCCTTATTCGGAATCACAAGCTCTGGATCTACTTCTAGTTTAGAACCAAGCCCATCACAGCTTGAGCAGGCACCGAAAGGGCTATTAAACGAGAACATTCTCGGCTCAAGTTCCCCAATAGAGAATCCGCAGTGCGGACAAGCATGATGCTCACTAAATAACAGCTCCTCTTGTCCAATCACATCAATCATCACACGACCTTCACCAAGTCGAAGTGCCGTTTCAAGAGAATCAGACAACCGTGCAGCCACACCTTCTTTCACGACAATTCGATCAATCACCACTTCAATGGAATGCTTTTTATTCTTTTCAAGCTCAATCTCTTCTGACAGGTCTTCCATCTCGCCATCAACTCTGACTCGAACGTAGCCCTGCTTCCGAATTTGATCAAGTATTTTCACGTGTGTTCCCTTACGTCCAGATACGATCGGAGCAAGCACTTGCAGTTTCGTTCGTTCTGGATACTCTAAAATACGGTCTGTCATTTGCTCAATCGTCTGTGATGTGATTTCGATCCCATGAATAGGACAAATCGGTTTTCCGACTCGAGCATATAATAGACGCAAGTAATCATAAATTTCTGTAACAGTCCCAACGGTTGATCGAGGGTTCCTGCTTGTCGTTTTCTGGTCAATACTAATCGCTGGAGAAAGCCCTTCAATCGCATCTACATCTGGTTTGTCCATTTGACCGAGAAATTGACGTGCATAGGCTGACAGTGATTCAACATACCTGCGCTGACCTTCTGCATAAATGGTATCGAAGGCAAGCGACGATTTTCCCGAACCAGATAAACCCGTAATGACCACTAGCTGATCGCGCGGGATATTGACATCAATATTTTTAAGGTTGTGGGCTCTTGCCCCTTTCACCTCTATTCGTTCCATAGCCATCTGGCATTCATCCTTCCGCTTTTAGCTCTAGCAATAGATCTCTTAATTCTGCTGCTTTTTCAAAATCAAGCGCTTTTGCTGCATCTTTCATTTCCATCTCGATGTTTTCGATCACTTTTTCTCGTTCTTTTTTGCTCATTTTTGACAACTTTGGTGCTGCTTTTGTTTCGTATTCTTCTGAATCCTCATGTACTTTTGTTGCCTTGATCACATCTCGAATCTTCTTATGGATCGTTTGCGGAGTGATACCAAATTTCTCATTATACGCTTCTTGCTGCTCACGTCTCCGCTTTGTTTCTTGTATGGCAATGTCCATTGATTTCGTCATATTGTCTGCATACATAATAACCCGGCCTTCTGCATTTCTTGCAGCACGGCCAATCGTCTGGATGAGGGATCTTTCTGAACGTAAAAAGCCTTCTTTATCCGCATCTAAAATCGCCACAAGCGACACCTCTGGAATATCCAAACCTTCTCGAAGAAGGTTGATCCCTACAAGCACATCATATTTTCCGAGACGTAAATCACGAATAATCTCAATCCGCTCTAGTGTCTTAATTTCTGAGTGCAGATAATTGACCTTGATTCCGATTTCTTTCAGATAATCTGTCAGATCCTCAGACATTTTCTTCGTTAAAGTCGTCACAAGTACACGCTCATTTTTTTCAACCCTTGCATGAATTTCCCCAATTAAGTCATCGATTTGTCCTTCAATCGGACGGACTTCAATGATTGGATCAAGCAAACCGGTTGGACGAATAATTTGTTCCACAACCTCTGGCGTTTTCTCAAGCTCGTATGGGCCAGGTGTTGCGGATACATGCACAATATGGTTAATGTGCTTTTCAAACTCATCAAATGTGAGTGGTCTATTATCAAGTGCTGACGGCAGACGGAACCCGTGATCAACAAGCACTTGTTTTCTTGCCTGGTCCCCATTGTACATGGCGCGAATTTGCGGGATGGTCACGTGTGACTCATCGACAACAATCATAAAATCATCCGGAAAATAATCAAGCAATGTATAAGGTGTTGAACCAGGCGGACGTAAGGTGAGATGTCTTGAGTAGTTCTCAATCCCTGAACAAAAGCCCATCTCTCTCATCATCTCAAGGTCATACCTTGTCCGCTGCTCAAGACGCTGTGCTTCAAGCAGTTTTCCGTTTTCACGAAGCTTTTCCAACTGTTCCTCAAGCTCTTTTTCAATATTAATGATCGCTTTTTCCATCTTTTCTTCTCTTGTGACGAAGTGAGATGCTGGGAAAATAGCAACGTGGTCACGATCACCGAGAATTTCTCCAGTGAGAGCATCTACTTCACGAATACGTTCAATTTCATCACCGAAAAACTCCACTCTGATACAATGCTCATCTCGTGAAGCAGGAAAAATTTCAACGACGTCTCCTCGAACTCTGAAGGTTCCGCGCTGAAAATCTATATCATTACGAGAATACTGAATATCCACAAGCTTACGCAGCAGCTGATTGCGTTCAATTTCCATTTCAGTTCGTAAAGACAGCACAAGCTCTCTGTATTCTTCAGGAGAACCTAAGCCATAAATACAGGACACACTGGCAATGATGATGACATCTCTCCGCTCAAATAATGAGGATGTGGCGGAGTGCCTTAGCTTATCGATCTCATCATTAATGCTGGCATCCTTTTCAATAAATGTATCAGTTTGAGGCACATACGCCTCAGGCTGGTAATAATCATAATAACTCACAAAATATTCAACAGCATTATTTGGAAAGAATTCCTTAAACTCGCTGTATAATTGTCCAGCAAGTGTCTTGTTATGCGCAATGACAAGTGTTGGTTTGTTCACTTCTTTGATCAGGTTGGATACAGTAAAGGTCTTTCCCGTACCTGTAGCACCTAACAGCGTTTGATGCTGTTTCCCCTGATGGATGCCCTCCACAAGCTTTTCAATGGCTTTTGGCTGATCTCCTTGGGGCTGATAGTTAGAAACTAATTCAAAGCGGTCACTCACATCAAAGCCTCCGTTTCGTTACGAAATCTATCTAATGAATATATTATCATAAAAGAACACAAAAATACGAACTAAAGTTCGTGTCTGACTTGATTTTTATTTCCAATACAACCATACCCTCTCTGCCGTGGCTCATAACCCTCTAAAGAAACCTTCCTTTCAGTATGGAACATTTTGGAGCGAGATATTCGATCAGCAGAAAAACCACAAAAAAGAAAGCTGCACTCACTAGAATCGTAAGCACAGCTCCTGCAATCAAAAACATTTTCTTTTCATCAAGAGGGATCACATCAATGATGTTTTTCAGCCTTCTCTCTTTTTTCGACTTCTTTCTTGGCCATAAACAATGCCCCGGCCACTAAAGAAATAATATCTAATCCTACGATAAAGTAGGTTTCTGTATAGCCTTTCATATACGAAGCAAATAAAAGCGCTGCTGTTAATGCAATGCCAACGTAATGATTATAAGTAACCTTTGAAAATAAAATAACGAGCAAGAAAGGAAAAACAAGTGCAAATATGGCTTTTGTAATCACAAAAACCCTCCCTCTACATGGTCTACTCCCTTGATTATAGTAAAGATTGGCATAATGAACAATTCACAGTTTTCAATTTCAGCTTTTTTCTTCTCGGTTGAAGACTTTTGATATAGATGAGGAGGAAAATTAGTGAAAACGTCCCCTTTCTAAAGATAGGTCTTTACGTCTTTGACAGTTACATCCAATAAATTCTATGATGAAAATGATAGTGCGCACTATCATTTTAAAAAACAAAAAGAGACAAATGAAACCATTGGCTATTTGGATAAGGGGGCATTCCCATGTATTCAGTATTATTTCATGCGGCTGAAGAATCCGCATCACTCGCAGGGGCAAAAGGCGTGAATTTAATTAAATTAAACAATCACGGACTGCCAGTTCCAGATGGATTTATTATTAAAACGAACAGCTTTGCAAGCTTTCTTTCATATCACAATTTCCATCCAACTGATCAAAATCTTGCCCGAAAAATCACAGAAGCTTCGTTTCCTTCACAAATGGAGACAGAATTACTTTCATCCTTTCAATCATTGTTGAAAACATATCCGTCCGTTGCAGTGCGATCCTCTTCTGTTTCGGAAGATCTTGAAGGCGCCTCCTTTGCAGGTCAATACGAGACCTATTTAAATATCAAAACAAATGAAGAATTCTTGCAAGCCGTCAAAGAATGTTGGTCGTCTTACTTCGCAGCAAGAGTCACAGAATATAAGGAAGAAATGATTGAGAACGAGGAAGAGATGCCGCTCATGGCTGTTGTTGTACAAGGATTGATCCATTCTGACATCTCTGGTGTCATCTTTAGTGAGAATCCTGTATCAGGAAAAACAAACGAAGTCATGATGACTGCAAGCTATGGACTAGGAGAAGCCATCGTCTCCGGCCTTGTGACGCCAGATACATTTATTGTAAACAAAGAAACGTACTCTATTGAAAAATCACTAGGAACAAAAGAAGTCCAAATTGTCCCCTGTCAAGAGGGCGTCATTGAACAACCCGTAGGTGAGGAGATGGCTGGCCAATTTTGTCTTCAAGATGATCAATTGATCCAAATCACGAAAATGACAAAACAAGTAGAAGAACTTTATGGACATGGAGTAGATATCGAATTCGGCATGTCAGATGGTACTTTTTATTTACTTCAAGCAAGACCGATTACTGCTTCTTTTTCCAATACAGCAAATGGCTCCTCAGGTGCAGCCTTTCAAATGAAACCTGAAGAGCTGCAAGACTTCTGGATCTCAATGGACGATCATATGCCTGGACCCACAAGTCCTCTTTTTTCAAGTTTGATCATACCTGCTTTAAAAAACGGGATGAAGAAAAACGGAGAGAAGTATCAAGTACCAGACCTTAATATTAAAGATATCAAGCTTTATAGAGGTCATTTGTATTCTTCACCGTCTATGCCAGAAGCGTCAGAGGAACCAGTTTTTGACGAGAGCCTATTCGAAATGTTTCCTCGTTTAAGCGAAAGAATGTATCGCATTTTAAAGCAAAACTTGTTCCCATTATACGAAAAACTTGATCAGCAAATCACTCAACCGCTAACAATTGAGGAAGCCATTAATGGCTTTCAAGAATTAAAGGAGATTTATCTAAGAGCGTATGACGACCATTTTGATATTGTCATACCTCAAGTCATTCTATCAGCGATCATTGAAGACATGCTTGTCACATATACTGGGGATCAAACACAAGTCGTTCTGCTGCATGAAATGATGATAGGTGTGATGAACAAGTCTCTTGAAACAGATCAAAAGCTATCTCACTTGGCAAAAGACGTTCTTCAAGATTCCGAGCTTCTTCAGGCATTTAAAGATCATTCAACGAATGCTGAACTATTATTTGCCCTCAATCACACAGATAAAGGAAAAAACTTCATTTCCGACGTAGAAGCTTTTCTCCAAGTCTATGGTTGGCGGTCTGTTAAAAGCCATGATTTCACAGAGGAAACATGGGTGGAAAATCCTGAATTTGTCTTGGACATCATTAGAAACAACATTCGGCACCAATCTGATTTTGATGAAGAATTTGCACAAGCCGTGATCAAAAGGCAAGAAACGTATGAACAGTTTATCAGTCAAGTGACAGATGAAGCGTTTAAAACAAAATTTGAGGAACTTTATCATTTTGCACTCCATGCAGCCAATATTCGAGATGATCATCACTTTTACATTGATGCCATGTTAGATGCAAAAGCGAGACTCTATCTCTTAAAAATTGGTGAACTTCTTGTTCAAAAAGGAGCGATCCCTCATCAAGAAGACCTTTGGTATCTTTACGATGATGAAGTACTCAATGCGCTCACAACTTCGACCACATACGATTCGATCATTCAGCAAAGAAAAATTGAAATGAAGGAAAATGAATCCATCCAACCACCAGCTTATACAGGAACGCCTTCTGAAGCTGAATTGCAGCAAGTAGAAAGAATGCTTGGTTCGCTAAGGGAAAATGAAAACAACACAGACGATGCAATCTATGGAATTGGTGCATCTAGCGGCATTACTTCCGGAAGAGTCAGAGTCATTACATCTGCTGATGAATTTTCACAATTTGAAAAAGATGACATTTTAGTTTGTAAAACAACGACACCTTTATGGACCAGCTTATTTAGAGACGCAAAAGCAGTCATCACCGATTCTGGCGGCATTTTGTCCCATTCCGCTATTATCGCTAGAGAATATATGATACCTGCTGTCTTAGGTACACGGATCGCAACTGAAAAACTAAAATCTGGTGACCTCGTGACAGTAGATGGAGCCAATGGGCGTATCCAGTTATTAAATCAGCATTCACGGGCATAGTCGTCACTGTTTGGATCATATTGGCGGTCACAGATTTTATCGGTATACTTACTTTGTTGCAAACACATTCATAACCTGAGGTGAGTATGCTTGTTAAAATCAACAAATCAGCGGATCATTCGCGCAACAATGGAATTATTGTCTGAAAAGGGCTATCAAAAAACAACGACAAAAGAAATTGCGACAAAAGCGAATGTAAGTGAAGCGACAATTTTTCGTAACTTTAAAAACAAACGCGGCGTGATTGCTGCCATTATGAAAATGAAATCAACACCGACCAAAACCCTTGAAGCTGAATTTAAAGACGATTTATACACCGATTTAAAATTTCTCGGTAGCTATTTCCTTGAAGATTTGACTTCAAAAAAAGAATTTATCTATATCAGCATGAGAGAACCCGCTATGTTTAAAGATTTAACAGACCATGAAAAAATTTATCCTCAAGAATTGAGAGATATGCTGATTCATTATTTCAAAAAAATGAGTGCTCAGCATCGTGTATTAGAAGGAAAAGAAGACATCTATGCAGATATATTTATTAGCACGTATTTTGGCTTTTTCATTCAACAGCTAGAGCAAGACATTCAGCTTGTTTTAACACAAAAAGAAGACTTTATTGAGACATGCACACACATTTTCATGAGAGGAATTTCCCCCACTTAATTGGGTGAAATTCTTCTTTTTTACAAAGGTGGTAAACACATTGAATCTTAAAAAAGAGAACTTGATCATTTATTCTTTGCTGCTTGGAGCTATTTTAGTTCCAGTCAATTCAACCATGATCGCAGTCGCTCTATCATCCATATCAACTTATTACGATCAATCCATATCAAACATTACTTGGGTGGTCACGATTTATCTAATTGTCATGGCAGTCACTCAACCTATTGCGGGTAAGCTGGGAGATATATACGGCCACCGTAGCATGTATTTAGCTGGTGTGATACTCTTTTTGATTGGCTCCATTGGATGTGCTTTCGCACCTAATCTTGCTTTTCTTATTAGCTTCCGATCAATTCAAGCGGCAGGCGGAGCTATATTAACACCGAACAGCATTGCTTTAATTCGAGCAACAGTATCACATGAAAAGCTTTCTAAAACTATGGGTTTTTTCGGTTTTGGAGCGGGAATTGGTGCCGCACTCGGACCTTTTATCGGCTCTATTCTCATTCAGAGCTTTGACTGGCATTCCATTTTCCTAGTGAATATACCATTTTTGATTCTCACACTTGTGACAGGCGTTTTTATGATTCCGAAGATGAAACATACGCGTTTACAAGCCAATGTAGATATCATCGGTTCGTTATACTTAACAATCGGGATCGCCACACTCATTTTGTTTACTAAAAGCCAATTATTAAACGAATACATGATCTATGGCGTTCTAGCGGTCATTTCCATTCCTTTATTTTTCAAACACGTACGGAAATTTACAAATCCCATCATTGATTTGACATTATTTAAAAACAGTACCTTTACGAACGCTAACCTTTCTATCATGCTTAGTAATTTTGTGATGTACGCGATTCTTCTCATTATGCCGCTGTTTATGGAGCAAAAACTCGCGCTTTCTCATACACAAAGCGGGATTTTCCTTTCGATCTTTTCACTCTGTATGTCTATTAGTGGATTACTCGGGGCAAAGCTCCATCCAATAAAAGGTGCCAAAAAAATGATTCGATTTTCATTTCTCTGTCTTACTTTATCAGGTGTTATGCTGATCACACTAAGCAGCTACCCAAATTTACCACTCCTTATCATCACATTAGTCGCTGGGGGGATCTCATCAGGTATTGGCATGACTAGCATGCAGATGGCTTCTTTAACATCTGTTGATCAGAGTTTATCCGGCTCTGCATCTGGGATTTTTTCCACCTTTAGATATTTCGGAAGTATCATTTCATCTACTTTAATTGGTATATTAAGTGGTTTTCAATCTTTATTTATCATATTAATGGGCGCAGGTATTCTTGGTTTCCTCCTCTCTCATCGTCTAAAAACGAAACCCACTTCTCATTCATCTGAACACTCTGCTTAATGACTCCCTTCGCTCTATTTAGGGCGGGGGAGCTATGATTATTTGTTACTGTAACCGATTATGGATACAATGATCAAACTGTGAAAATGATCTTTTACTCATGAAAAAATGTCATATGAATAAACGAAAAAGAAATTTCAGCTTTCATTTACCTCTACTTCCCCACCTAAAAACTTCTTTTCATTTCTTCCAGCATTCATAACTTCGATTTTTTTTCACAATTTTTGTGTTATGCTTTTTGAAAATAGAGCACAAAAGGAGCAGAAGGATGAAACGAGTGAAATATTTTTTAATATGCTTGTCAGCTCTACTATTTTTCCTAGCAGGCTGCGGAAAAGACCAGCAATTTACGCCCCCTGGCAGCTCTCAATCAATTGCTGTCATTTCTCAACTAAAAAAAGCCTCCTTTTCAATCGTTGATTTACAAAAAAATAAAATTGTCTCTTCCGTTGATTTAAAACATCCTCTCACTGATCTTGTTCACATCAACAAAGACGTGATCATTGCATCAAGTAAGGAAGGACAATCTCTTATAGAAATCAATTTAAAAAAAGGAACAGCAGCGGACTATATGGATGTGAATAAAGGTCTGACTTCACTTGCGTATGATGCAGATACCAACACTTTACTTGTGACCGATTCAGAGAAAAATGTCGTTTATTTTATCGATACAGTGCACAAGAAAATAAAAGCAACTGTGAAGACCGGGACATTACCCTCTTCTATGGCGTTGTCTTCTTCTGGAAAGTTGTTTGTTTTAAATGCAAAAAGTCATTCTGTTTCAGTCATTGATATTGAAAAGAAAAAAAAGATACGAACGATTTCCGTTCTAGAACGGCCATCTGGCATTCATTTCGATGGGCATTCCATTTGGGTTGGAGGACACGGTAAACCGGGCACATTAAATAAGAGCATTTTTGCTTACGACCCTAAAACAGGTAAGAAACAGCGAGAAATCAAACTAGGTGTTATGCCAGTCGCATTTTTTTCAGAAAAAAACTCTTCTACTTTATATGTATTATGTCATGGAGACCATACACTATATAAAGTAAATACCGAGAAAAACAAACTACTTTCCTCTGTTGAGACCGGTCAAAATCCGAATTATATCACTGCTGCTTCCTCATCTATATATGTCAGTAACTTAGATGACAATTCAGTATCCGTCATCGACAAACATACATTTATGTTGAAGAACCGACTGAACATCCCAGCAGGACCTTATGCTATCATGTTGGAGGAAAAGAAATGAAAGAACAGATGAATATTTTAATAGTAGATGATGAATTAGATATGCTTGAGTTAATCGAATCCTTTTTGCAAAGACAAGGCTTTCACGTGATAACTGCAAATAATGGCACGGGCGCCTTACATCAGCTTGAAAAAGAGGCCATTGACCTTGTTGTATTGGATATTATGATGCCAGATATGGATGGATTCGAAGTCTGCCAGCGCATCAGGCAAACCTCTCAAATCCCCATTTTATTTTTAACAGCTAGAAGTTATGAAGAGGATCGCATTAAGGGGCTGGAAATTGGAGCAGACGACTACATCATGAAGCCTTTTAGTCTACGTGAGCTTGCAGCTAGAATTGAAACGACATTAAGACGAATTAGAGGTCTTTCTTTAAAGCGCAGTCGAATCATGATTGGTGACTTGGAGATCGACCAAGATGGCAGACAAGTCTATCTCAAGCAAGAGCCCATCAATTTAACAAGAAGAGAATTTGATTTACTTATGTTTCTTCTGCTCAATCAAGGCCAAGTCTTTTCCCGTGAACAGCTCTATCAAAAATTGTGGGAATCACACTCACCTAGTGGCTCTTTAAGAACAGTCGATACACATATTAAAACACTAAGACTGAAATTAAAGGAAGCGGAACGGTATATTAAGACCGTTTGGGGTGTCGGCTATAAGTTTGAGGAGGACAAATGAAGCCATTATCTATTAAAAGGAAAGTGCTTTTCTTAATCCTTTCCGTTATAGGCATCGTTGCTGCCTCAGCTCTTGCCCTGACTTATTACTTATACCAGCACTTATATATAGATAAACAGATTGACTCTTTAAGTTTACAAGGAAAGAAGCTGGCAGAAATCTATCACAAACACGGGAAAGACACATATTTTACTGACAGAATGAAGTGGGCAAATGACTCAAGTCAGGCAAGTGTTATTTTTACTGATGATCCTATGGAGCTTTCAAGCGGTATTCCTTTTGATACGAATACAAACGATAACCTCATTACGTTTAAAGAACGCCAAAAGCTTCTTCAGGGGAAAACAGTTGTGTTAATTAGAGAACACCCCCAGTTTCATCAAGATATTCTCGGGATTGCCATCCCTGTGTTCTCAAACAAAAATGATTTATCAGGAACCATTTTCCTCTCTATGCCTTTATCTGATGTGTATGAACCGTTTGTTCAAATTCGATTAACGCTTGGCATCTCTATTTTAATTATCCTGCTTTTGATTTTCTTTATTGGATATAAAAGTTCTAATAAAGTCGTAAGGACGATCAATCAAATGAAAGAAATTGCAATGGAAATGGAATCTGGTGATTTTTCAAAACGCATGGCTGTGACCAAAAAAGGGGATGAGTTAAATCAGCTGAGCCGTTCCTTTAATAAACTGTCCTCTACCTTAGAAAAAGTTGAACAGCATCGCAGAGAGTTCCTTGCCAATGTCTCCCACGAACTGAGAACGCCTTTAAGTTATATGAAAGGCTATGCTGAAGGAATTGAAGAAGGCATTATTGATCAAAAGAAAGGCATGCAGATTATTCAAGACGAATCCACACGATTAAGCCGGCTCGTACATGACCTTCTTGATCTCGCACAGTTAGAGGGGGAATCTTACCCACTAACGATGGAGCCGATCGTCTTTGCGCAGCTTATTCATGATGTTCTTGATCAAATGACATTCATTGCTAGTCAAAAGAGAATCTCGTTCAACCGCGAACTCGAAGAGGATTGTATTATTTATGGTGATAGCGATCGACTTGAGCAAGTCGTTCGTAATTTATTGGACAATGCCATCCATTACACGCCTTCAGGAAAATCGATTTCGATTGAATTATTCGTTCACCAACAAACTGCTGAATTGAGAATTACAGATGAAGGCAGCGGAATTCCAAAAGGAGATCTCCCTCATGTTTCTGAGCGTTTTTATCGAGTGAATAAAGCCCGCACAAGAAAAGATGGCGGCTCTGGTCTTGGACTAGCCATTGTTTATCAAATTATAAAAAAACATCGTGGCACGTTCGTTCTTCAATCTGAACAAGGCCTAGGTACGACCGCTATTATACAATTACCAAGTGCAGAGACCACTGAAACTCCGCCTGTCTCCTCATAAAATAAGATGACATCTTAAACAAAACAGCTCTTTTCTAGAGCTGTTTTTATTCAACAGAAAAATAAAGAATTGGCCTTTTTTTATTAACAGTTTATTCATATTTGCTTGTTACACTTTTTTCAAGTTAAGAAAAAGGAGTGACAAGCTTTTGATTAGACGCTTTCAGAAATTTGATCTTTATTTATTTTTCATATTGATTTTATCTGCCATTTTAAACATTTATAACATTTGGAACGACGATACGGTGAACGCTTATTATACAGCGGCGGTCACAAGTATGATGCAAAGCTGGCATAATTTCTTCTTTGCTTCGTTCGATCCCTCAGGTTATGTCACGGTTGATAAACCACCGCTCGCCTTCTGGCTGCAAACGATCAGTGCCAAAATTTTCGGCCTGCATGGCTGGAGTGTGATCTTACCCCAAGCTTTAGCTGGCATTGGATCTGTTTATTTAATCTACCGCCTAGTCAAACCTACATTTGGCCAGGCTGCTGCAAGACTGTCAGCGCTTATTATGGCGTGTACACCAATCGCAGTTGCTGTATCTCGTACAAATAACATTGACAGCTTACTCGTCTTTATTCTTTTACTCGCAACAGCCATGATGTTCAAGGCTGTGAAACAGCAGAAAGTGCTTTGGGCGATTGCTTCTTTTGCAATGATCGGTGTCGGCTTTAATACAAAAATGCTACAAGCGTATATGATTGTACCGGCTCTCGTCCTGTTTTACATCATTGCCTATCGAACGACATGGAAGAAAAAGTTGTTATCGCTGATGATTTCAATGATTGTTCTTTTAGGTGTATCTGCTTCATGGTCTATAGCGGTTGATCTCACTTCCAAAGACAATCGTCCTTATATGGGATCAAGTCAATCGAACTCAGCACTAGAATTAGCCTTTGGTTACAATGGTCTGCAGCGGTTGACTGGTCAACAGTCTGGCGGAGGAGGCGGCACAAATCAGGGTGAGGGACAGCCACCTTCACAGCAGGGCGATCAGCAAAATGACAATAATTCATCCACCATGCCTCAGCCGCCATCAAATGGAACTCAAAACAACTCAGACAGTTCAAACCAATCATCCAGTCAGGAACAGCCCTCAATGCAAGGACCACCAAGCAGTGCAAACGGCACAACACCACCTGATATGCCTTCAGGCGGTAATGGTGATGGACCGCCAAATGGTGGGGGCGGAAAAATGGGAAGTGGTTCTGGCATGTTTGGAACAGGAACAAAAGGGCCATTACGTCTGTTCCAATCTGAACTGTCCGATCAAATCAGCTGGCTGCTTCCATTTGCGCTCTTTGGTGCGATTGGTCTCTTCTTCTCGACAGCCTTTGAAAGAAGACGTCTCAATACAAAACAAAAAGAAACACTATTTTGGTTAGCTTGGCTTATACCTGTTGCTGCATTTTTCAGTGTAGCAGGATTTTTCCATCACTATTATTTAATCATGCTGGCACCGCCAATTGCTGTATTAGCAGGAGCCGGATGGGTGTCTATGACTCAATTGTTTCAAACGGGAACTGGCTTTAAAAAATGGCTACTGCCAATTGCGATATTCGTCACAACCGCATTTGAAATCTTTATCCTATCCACATTTACAAGCACAATCGGTCTTGGATTAAGCATTGCAGTCGGTATCATTGGTATTGGAACGATCCTTTCTCTACTTTTGATAAAAGGAAAAGAAAAACTAAAACAATTCATGTCTCTCATTGCCATCCTTGGGATGCTGATCGCACCCCTATACTGGGCAAGCACACCTCTTCTTTACGGAGGAAACAGTATGCTGCCAGAGGCTGGTCCTCAGCTTGCAACTTCAAGTGGCAGCATGAGTTCACAAGTCAATGAAAAGCTGATCAGCTATCTTGAGAAAAACAATACGGGAGAAGAATTCCTATTCGGGACAACAGATGCAACCACTGCTTCGCCTTACATTATTAAAACAGGAAAAGCTGTTATGGCATTAGGTGGATTTAGTGGATCTGATAACATTCTCACGCTTAATGAATTCAAACAGCTCGTTAAAGACGGTAAAATCAAATACTTCTATATTTCTGGTATGAGAGGCGGCAGCTCTGACATTCTCACTTGGATTCAAAAAAATGGCAAAGAAGTATCTGCTTCTAAATGGCAGAACAGCTCTACATCCAAAACGAATCAGCAAACAGACAGCCAACAATCAAAACAAAATGATCAGTCAAATGGACGAATGGGCGGAATGGAGAGCGGTACTCTTTATGAACTATTCGTTGATTAATTCATCTATTAAAAGGGAGGAACGATGACTGATGGAAAAGAACATACAATACTCTGTTGTAGTCCCAGTGTATAATGAAGAACTTGTGATCCATGAATCGTATCAGCGCCTCAAGACCGTCATGGATTCGACGGGAGAAGCATATGAGCTTCTCTTCGTCAATGACGGCAGTATGGATCGAACAGCTGAACTGATTAAAGGGTACTGCCAGACCGATCCGCATGTGAGACTTATTGATTTTTCTCGTAACTTTGGGCATCAAATTGCCATTACAGCGGGAATGGATTATGCAAAGGGAGAAGCTGTCGTAGTGATTGATGCGGATTTACAAGATCCACCTGAATTGATTTTAGACATGATTGAAAAATGGAAGGAAGGCTATGAGGTCGTATACGCGGTCCGCACGCAACGAAAAGGCGAAACAGCTTTCAAAAAGTACACGGCTTCCCTTTTCTACCGAGTGCTACGTCAAATCACCGAAGTAGATA
The DNA here is from genome assembly GCF_038593395.1 of Bacillus sp. FSL R5-0397. NCBI lineage: Bacteria > Bacillati > Bacillota > Bacilli > Caryophanales > Bacillaceae > Bacillus > Bacillus sp. FSL R5-0397. Next base: position 3,125,159 of record NZ_CP151992.1, read on the forward strand.
TTCCTATTGACACCGGCGACTTTAGATTGATGGATCGTAAAGTGTGTCATGAAATGAAAAAAATACGCGAGAAAAACCCATTTGTCCGCGGATTAGTGAGCTGGGTTGGCTTCAAACAGATTGCGGTAGAATATGTTCGGGATGAGCGGTTGGCAGGAGAAACAAAGTACCCTCTCAAAAAGATGCTCAAGCTCTCGATGGATGGGATCACATCTTTTTCTTACAAACCTTTAAAGCTAGCCAGCGTGGCAGGTATTGCCCTTTCAGCTATTGGCTTCATTTCGATGTTTCTAGTTTTATATTTAAAGCTTTTTACAAACAGCACCATCACCGGCTGGAGTTCATTAATTGTCATTCAGCTATTCTTTAGTGGGATCATCCTCTTTATGTTAGGCATGATTGGGGAGTATATCGGCCGAATCTACGATGAAGCCAAGGACCGGCCGCTTTATATCGTCAGGGATAGCTATGGCCTTCAGGCAAAGCCACATCCCGTTCAATCCCCTGTCCACTTCAAGCAATATAAACAGCATTAAAAAAAGCGTGCGAGACCCTTCAGAAGGTCCTGCACGCTTTTTAATAAATTAGACGGCTGTTTCAAACCGTTTTCTGTTAATAAAGAAAGATAGTGTAATGATTAAATAAATGCCCATGGTGACCAGCGTTTGAACAATTGGTGTATTGAATACAACGCCGACAAAAATGGCCATGATCGCAATAACTGAAAACCACGTTGTGAAAGGATACAGCTTCACGCGATATCCGCCTGGCTGTGCGACGCTTCGAGATTTCAAATGACCGACGGCAATGATAAACCAGATGAATAGAACTGTGTAACTTAAAGAGCCCATTAAGTAATTAAACGTTTGACTTCCTACAAAAAGAGAAATCAATACAGCTGCATACAAGGTAGATGTACATACAAGGATGGCTCGAACAGGCACCTGCTGTTTTGACAGCTTGGAGAATCCTTTCCATACACGGCCATCCATTGCCTGTGTATAAAGCACCCGTGATGAAGCATACAAGCCAGAGTTCATAGAAGACAAAATCGCTAGTAAGATAATACCATTCATGATGTCACTAGCATACGGTACTCCGATTGTTGCAAACACTGTCACAAATGGACTTACTTGCTCATTGTTGACTTGATTCCAAGGGATTAAGCTGACAATGATAAAGAACGGTAGTACATAAAAACCGATGATGCGTACAAACGTACTTTGAATGGCCTTTGGGATGACTTTTTCAGGGTTTTTTGTTTCTGCTAAAGTGACCCCAATCATCTCCGTCCCACCATATGAATACACGACAACCAGCATTGCTGCAATTAATCCGCCAGTACCATTTGGGAAAAATCCACCGTGATCCGTTAAATTAGACAATCCAGGTGCTGCATGCTGTCCGAATGAGACAAATAGCATGGTAAATCCAATGATAATAAATAAGATGATGACAGCAATTTTAATAGAAGCTAACCAATACTCTGTCTCAGCAAACATTTTGACTGAGCAAACATTAATGATTGTGACTACAAGTGAAATGATTAACACAAGCATCCAGATTGGCACTTGTGGGAACCAGTACTGAATAAAGATGGCCGACACAATCGCTTCTGCTGCAATGTTCAGCACCCACATCTTCCAATAGATCCAGTCTAAGAAATAGGCCGGATACTTTCCTAACACAGGTTCAATCAAGTCACGGAATGTTCTTGCTCCAGGTCGTGCAACGGTCATTTCGGCAAGTCCTTGCATAATAAATAATAAAATAAGACCACCAATCATGTATGCCAAAATGACAGCAGGACCCGCAATATCAATGGCAGAACTGCTTCCTTTAAACAGACCAGCACCGATGGCACCGCCAAGCGCAAGCATCATAATATGCCTTGATGTCATTGTTCGTTTTAACTGCACATGTTCCTTTTCCATTTTCTATAGCTCCTTTAAATTTGAATCTTCAGACAAATATGAGATAAAAGCATATAAAAAGGCCAGCCATCTCCTGGAAGAGACGACTGACCTTGCAACCGCGTTACCACTCTTATTGATTCAGCCATGGCTGAATCCAACTTAAAACCCGATAACGGAGGTCACACGTAAAGACTTACTATTCATTCAGTCTTACCGCTCTTTGAGCGAGTTCAATGATTCGTTTTACTGCGTTGCACCGACCCGCAGCTCTCTTAAAAAACGGATGTTCATTTACTATTCTCAAGTCAAAGCGTTTATAGTCAAATTTGTATATTCGTCAAAGATTTTATTTTTTAAATATACTGACTAACCACGCAATTGTCAACAGCCTTTTTCAGACAAACAGCGATTAACGAATCCAAACAGCTACTTCATCCATCGGGCGACGTGTTTTGCCGCGTTTTGGCTCAGTGACACGATAACCGAAGGCTGCCATGACAGAGATGTCGTATTGACCATCCACCAGTAACCCTTCTTCTTCTAAGATACGATGGATGTGATCGTAGCTAAATCCTTCAACTGGGCATGAATCAATGCCGATCTGTGCCGCAGCTGTCATCATGTTACCTAAGGCAATATACGTTTGTTTTGAAGCCCAATCAAATAATGTACGGTCATTTTCTAGTAGATGAAGATCGTTCTCTTGGAATTCTCTGTAGCGCCCCTTGACCATTTCAAACGTTTCGTCTGTCATTCCTTTGATTTGCTTGTTGATGTATTCTGCATATGCTGAATCATAGCGGGCATCTGTTCTTGCCAAGATGATCACAAAATGGCTGGCAGTTGGAAGCTGCTTTTGCGCCCCCCATGTATACTCTTTTAATTTTTCTCTGAATGCTTCATTTTGAATAACGAGGAACTTCCAAGGCTCAAACCCTACAGAGCTTGGAGAAAGTCTTCCTGTTTCTAAAATAAATGCAAAATCATCCTCTGGAATCTTTTTCGCTGGGTCAAACTCTTTTGTCGCATGACGGAATTCATACGCCTCAATGATTTCTTTTTTTAATAGCTCTTTGTCTCGCATATTATTCATCCTTTCTAATGAACAGGTGTGTTCCCACAATCCAATTTCTTTCCATTCCCTAATAGAAATTGTTATGATAGGAAAACAAACAACCCGAATGTGTGATGTCTATCTCTATGGTAAAAGAAAAGCTTCCATTGATTCAAGTACGCACATTTTTGTTCGTTAGGTACAAACATGTTCGTTTATGACCATTTTCGTTTAAGAAAGGAATGTTGAGATGAGTGCACCATCCAATCCAGTCAGTATTGTGAATCATGGCTGTCCCGTGTCTATCACTACAAATGTCATCGGAGGGAAATGGAAAGGCGTCATCCTTTATCATTTGACTTGCGGTCCAAAGCGTTACAACGAAATACGCCGGCTTCTGCCAAGAATTTCGCAGCGTGTCCTGACGTTGCAATTACGAGAACTTGAACAAGACGGGATTGTTCACCGTGAAGTCTATGAGGAAGTTCCTCCTCGTGTCGAGTATTCACTGACTTCTCTTGGAAATACGTTAAAGCCCATTATCTTTGCCATGCGTGAATGGGGCGAATCCTATGGAAGAGAAACGCGCCCAAAAGAAAAAAGCTGCCATCTCTAGCAGCTTTTTTAAGATGAAATCGCCGTTGGCTCTTGCTGAGGATCGTCCTTCACAAACAGGATACCAAGCTGGTGATGCTCCCCTTCGTAAGAGGCGCGTTTCTCAAACCTTGTCTGACCATTGAGACCAATGATCTCAAGCTTTGTCAGAGCACGATTGGTTTGTAGTGCTTCATAAAATTCTGAAACGGTTTTGATCTCGATTCCATTGACCTTTGTAATAATTTCTCCGATCTCAAGCTTTAAATCAGCCGCAGGGGTATTCGGAATGATACCAAGCACCATAAGCCCTTGATTCCGCTTAGAGAAAAAGAATGGTGCAGCGTTGTCATTCGCCCTCTGCTTCCATGATAAAAAGGCTCTTCCTGCAATCGCTAGAACAACAGCTCCCCACGCAATCGGCTCAAACCAAATACTTGCCGCACCTACTGCAGCAACAACTAGACCGAGCATTATTATTCGGCGTGACGTAATTTGAATACTCACAATTGGCAGCGATCCTTGAATACGCTGGCCAAAGCCGATGATGTACGGGATCACAATAAATGAAAAGCTTTGATCGTGCACTTGAAGCACAGGCCACCATGGCAGAGAAGAAGTCCATTCACCTGCCGGCATCAGCAAAACAAGTGGTAAAAGCCACAGACGGTTTGCTCGCTGCTGGCCGATCAAAAGTCCTCTCGCACTCATCACCATTGCAGGCGATGTACGTAAATGCGCCGTTCGATAGGCTAAGATGCCTTCGGTCATTAACAGTAGCCCTAACAGGATCACAACGGCTGATGCATTCATCATTGAAAGCTGCGGCAGCCAAGAATGGCTCACTTGAACAGACATCAGTCCAAATGCCGCAATAAAACTGAAACCGAGTGTGTATGCAGACGAAAGCGCACTCGCCTTAAAGAATAAAGAGAAAACGATGGTCATCGCTGCAATCAGCACGATGAATCCAGGCGGAAGTGAAATCCCTAAGCCTACAGATATGATCGATAGACAAATTCCTGGAACCCATCCCTTTGAATATGTAAATTTCAGTTCATCGTAAACATCTTCTATTCTTGTTTGAAACGCTTTTCTCTCCCGCTTTACGCGGATGTAGCCATATAATAGGCTGATTAATATCATAAAATAAAAAAGAGGATGGATTAAAAACAGACCGACCGCTTTTAATCCGGCTCCCATCCACTCCGAGCTCATTATCGTTCACCGCCCAAGTCAAGCATTTTCTCTTATTCTATCAAATAAATCGATGCTTGACATCAGGTTTATTTCTCCTGATTCATCCAAAGTGTGACATTCGACAGTGAAAAATCTTTTAAATAGTGATTTACATCTACATCTAGTATGCCGCCGAGAAGCTGCATGGACCTCTTGATGTCGGTTAAGTTTATACCAAGTCTCTTATGATTATCCATTAAATAATTGAAGTATATCTCAGCACAGTCTTCATCGATCTCGTCGACTGATTCTACCGTTGTGTAATTGACCAAGTACCTGCTTAACAGCATGAGTAGACTTAATGCCTTTGTAGCCGAAAACGTCACATCTTTCGTACGACTCTTAAGCTCCTCTACCAACTCGTAATATTTTTTCTCTCTCACAATACTTGCCCTTTTCAATTGTGTACCCCCATTTACTAGTTCTTTTAAGAAAAGCGCAAACCTCGGTACAGCTCAATGCTTAAGCTGAATATCCGCAAAAAATAAAATATTTAAAATGAGTGCTACTTTTTATTGTAAGAATTATTTATGTAACATACAACTTTCAAAAGTTTCATTTTCATGACATGTTTAAATCAACAGAAAGTCTCTTATATAAATATGTTATCGGGTAAATTCGAAGGAATGTTATGTTTTTTGTAAAATAAATGAATATATTTCTCGATATAATATATTTTTAAGAATAAATTATTACATGTTCGTAACACTTATGAACCAAAAAAAAGAGGCATTTATTCGCCTCTTTATTTTTTGAGATATAGTGCTTTTAGTGCAGTTTGTAGCTGAAGATCATTCTTTTCATAAGATTTCACTTCATCTACCATCTTGTTCATCATTTTCGCTGTCTTTAAATCAATCACACCTGATTTTTCGAGATTGTATGTGCTTTGAAATGCGAGTACAGCCTTTTTCGTTTCTTCGTCAAAATATCCATCTACTCTGCCAGGGTCAAATGATAACCCTTTTAACAATGTCTGTGCTTGTCTGACTTCTTCGTTGTTCATATCAAGCTGAAGCGGTTCTTTCAGCTGGAGCGGGCCAACGGTGAAGTAATCTGGTTGATGAATCGCAATGGTCGGCACAACGCCTTTTTTGTGAATCCAATTCCCTTTCGGTGTCAGCCACTTATACAGCGTTAATTTAATGTTACTTCCATCTCCCATTGGTACCGCCTGCTGCACAGTCCCTTTACCAAAGGAAACGTCACCTACCACTTCATACTTCCCTGCTTCTTTCATGGCACCAGCCAGAATTTCAGAAGCGGATGCACTTCCTTTATCAATTAAGACATTAACCGGGTATGGTTTTTGTTCTTTTCGTTTTGAAAAATATCGTTTTCGATCGCCATTCCGTTCTGCAATTTGAATATATGGCTGATCCTTTGTGATAAAATGTTTCAAAATGTCTTCCACACTTTGTAGATAGCCGCCAGGATTTCCTCTCACGTCCAGCACAAGGCCTTCCATGCCCTTTTTCTCGAGCTTATTCAAGCTTGCCGTGAAATCCTTCGCCGTATCTTCAGAGAAGCTAGAGATCGCAATATAGCCTGTTTTATGACCATTGACCTCTTTCATTGAAGCCGTTACGGTTTCAAGCGGGATTTCTTCTCGTTTGATATGGAATGTTAGCTCTTTTTCAATTCCATTTCGTCTGATTTTCAAGGCGACAGACGTTCCTTTTTTTCCTCTTATTTTCAGTACAGCATCGTTTAGGCTTTTTTCTTTCATCGACTCACCGTCAATGCTGATGATTTCATCTTTCGGTTTCAGACCCGCCTTTGCCGCAGGGGATTTTTTAAAGGCAGAGACAATGATAATCTTTCCTTCATCCATTCCAACTTCTGCCCCAATTCCTTCAAATGAGGAATCAAGTGAATCCGAAAATTGCTTTGCGGTTTGCTTGTCCATGTATACTGAATACGGATCATTTAAGGTTGAAAGCATTCCTTGTATGGCACCTTCAAGCAGCTTTTGACGATCCACTTCCTCTACATATTCATTCGAAATGAGGTCATAGGCTTTCTCAATTTTCTCCATTCCGTTTTCCTTCGCTCGATCACTTGATTGAGCTTGTCCAGCCACTGCAGCCGCTTTCGGTGACTCCGCTTGAGTCGCCTCTTTATGCGTCATAACCCCTGCACTGATGATGAGAATGACACTTGCCATGATGGATGCGATTTGTTTTTTCATATTTGGCCTCCTTCTTCAACTCTTCCTGATGACCTGAGTTATTATATGCCAGAAGAAGGGATTTCATGTAAAGACATTCTCCTAAGGAGGCTTGACTAATCATTTCAATAGGTGTAATTTTTATTTTGTTACGATCGAGAAGGAGTCTTCGCTATGTATATTATATTGACGATGCTTTTATTAGGAATTTTACTAGGGTTTGTAGGAGCTGGCGGGGCTGGTTTTGTCATCGCATTGCTGACGTTAATCTTTGATGTACCAATCCATACTGCACTTGGGACATCTTTAGCTGCTATGGCATTTACGACTTTATCTGGTGCATACAGCCACTACCGGGAAGGAAATATCCAGCTCAAATCAGGTTTGATTGTCGGTGCACTAGCTTGTATTGCTTCATTTGCCGGAGCAAAAGTGGCTCCTTTTATTCCAGAGGATAGCCTGCACTATTTAACAGCTGGTATGCTCTTTTTATCTGCTGTTTTTATGATGATCAAATTGTTTGTCCTAAAAGAAGATGCTGAGCAGCAGCCGCTTTCTTCACGCCAATTGCTGATCAGGGGCATTATATTAGGCCTTGTATCAGGGATGCTTTCAGGGATGTTCGGTATCGGATCAGCACCATTTATTCAAGTGGGGCTTTTGATTTTGCTGAAGCTGTCTATTAGACAAGCTGTTGGCACAACGATGCTAGTGATTATTCCAATCTCTATTGGCGGTGGAATTGGTTATATTTCAGAAGGCTATGTTGACTTTATCCTGCTCGTTCAGATCTTAATCGGTACCGTATTAGGAGCTTTTATTGGGGCAAAATTTACACGCCTTGCGCCGAAACCTCTCTTAAAATCCGCTGTGCTTTTAACACCTATTATTGCCGGATTACTGCTGTTATTTTAACTTCATCTACTTGAAAAAAGCCGATAACATGCTGTTATCGGCTTTTTGTCAGCGGATATATTGCGCTGGATTGACTGCATTTGATTTCGCGCCATTCCATAATCCTTTATGAATTTCAAAATGAAGATGCTGGCCATAAGACTGACCTGTGTTGCCCATATATCCAAGGAATTGACCTTGCTCGACTCTTTGACCTGTTGACACACTTCTTGTTGAAAGATGAGCGTATACCGTTTGATACGTTTGGCCATTGATGTTATGTGTAATGAACACCACGTTCCCATAACTCGACGAGTAGCTTGAGTTCGTGACTGTTCCAGATGCGGCTGCAACGACAGATACAGTGCCTTTTGCAGCGATATCTAATCCGTAATGCTGTCCGCCAGAACGTCCGCCAAAGCCTGATGAGAAACGGCCTGCAGCTGGTTTAATGAAACCTGAGCTACTTGCTGGTGTATCTGACACTTGATCAGATCCTCCACTTGGTGCAGGTGCACTTTTCTCAGCAGCTGCTTGTTCTGCTTTCTTCGCTTCTTCTTTTTGACGACGTGCCTCTTCAGACTTTACCGCCGCTTTTTGATTCGCTAAAATTTCTTGTTCATTTTCAAGCTTTCCTAGTTCATCATGTGCATGTTCTTTTTCTTCCGTTACATGACCAAGGACTTTTCCTTTTTCTTTTTGCTGTTTAGATAGGTCCTTTTTCAACGTTTCAAGCTCTTTCAAAGATGTTTCAAGTCCACTTAGCTGTTTATTTAGCTCTGCTTCTTTTTGCTCTACTAGCTCCAAATCATTTTCGTGTTCTGTAATCATGTCTTTATCTGCTTCGACGATGGTTGTAACAGCTCCCACACGACTGACAAAATCACTAAAGCTACGAGCACCTAGCAGCACATCTAAATAGTTGATTGTACCGCCACTTTTTTGCATAGAACGAATTCGATCTTTGAAAATCGCTTTTCTCTTTTCAATTCGCTCGTTGATGACTTCAATTTCTTTTTTTAGTTTTTTGATCTCTTGTTTCGTCTGTTTGACCTCTTTTTCTTTTTCTGCGACTTTTTCAGTTGCGGCACTTACTTTTTGGTCAATTTTTTCAATTTCTTGCTTTAGCTTTGATTCTTTCTTTTCAAGCTTTGCCAGTTCTGATTTCTTTTTCTTCAAGGTTGATTCAGTCTTCGATGTTTTCTCTTCAATTTGTTGACGTTTTTGATCTAGGTCTTCGTATGCGAATGCACGATTTTCGTTCCCTGGAATGTATAGCCACGTTGTTCCAATAAACGCTGCCATTCCAGCCATTATCAGCTTTCTTTTCAAAACGATATTCCCCTCCCATGACAACTGCCTGCATGAAGAGTCGACCGGATGAATTGGATCAACCGGTCACACCTTCTATAGAATCTTCGAGTGCTGCCATCAATATAAATAGATTTATACTTTCAAGAATTTACGGATGGACGTTAAACTTCCCCACACACCGATAATGGCACCGATCAATAGAAGGATCAGTGATACTTGATAGACAAACGGATTGTATGGAAGCATTGAAATAAATGAACCTTGTACCCTTGGCGCCACCCAGCCGACAGCATAATGATATGTGCCAAGCAATACAGCGATTGGTATAATCGAGCCAAATACACCAAGTAGTAATCCTTCGATGAAGAACGGCCAGCGGATAAACCAGTTCGTTGCACCTACTAGTTTCATAATCTCAATTTCTTTACGTCTAGCAAAAATCGTAATTTTGATCGTATTGGAAATCAAGAACATCGCTGTAAATAAAAGCCCAATAATAAGTGCGATGCCGACATTACGCGCCACTCCGACAACATTAAAGAGTCGGCTGACCTCTTCTTTTCCATAAGTGACTTTATACGTCCCTTTTAGGTTTTCTAATTTCTTCGCTACTTTTGGTGTATCGTGAGGATCTGTTGTTTTCACAATAAACGCATCATTTAATGGGTTTTCTTGATCAACCAGTCCCATAGATTGTCCATTTTCACCAAAGCTTTTAATGAGTGCTTTTAGTTCATCATCCTTGGATGAGTATTTCACATCACTGATTTCAGGAATCTTCTCAATTTCTGCTTTTAATTCATCCTGCTGCTTTTGATTCGCAGTTAAATCGATGAGAACTTTTACTTCTACTTCTTTCTCAGCGTTCGATGCCATGTTATTCAAGTTGAGCATAATGACAAGAAAAACCCCAACTAAAATCAAAGTGACAGTGACCGCACTAATTGATGCAAATGTCATCCACGTGTTTCTTCCAAGTGAACGGAAGCTCTCACGTAAATGCCGCGAGAGAGTTTTAATCATAAATTCCGTACTCCCCTCTTGCTTCGTCACGCACAATCATTCCATCTTCGATTGCGATGACGCGTTTCTTCATGCTGTTTACAATCTCTTTGTTGTGTGTCGCCATGACGACTGTTGTTCCGCGGTTATTAATCTCTTCGAGTGTCTTCATGATTTCCCATGAAGTATCTGGATCAAGGTTTCCTGTCGGTTCGTCTGCAATGACAACCTCAGGATGATTGACGATCGAACGAGCGATCGATACACGCTGCTGTTCACCGCCGGAAAGCTGATCTGGAAATTGACGAGCTTTGTGCTTTAATTGCACCAAATCAAGTACCTCAAGCACTTTTTTCTTAATAATACTTGGCTGTTCACCAATGACTTCAAGAGCAAATGCCACGTTCTCAAAGACCGTGAGACTTGGAAGCAGTTTGAAATCTTGGAATACTACGCCAATTTCTCTTCTCACATAAGGAATTTCTTTTTCCTTCATCGAGCCTAAATCTTTGTTATTAATTAAGATTTTCCCTTTTGTTGGCTTCTCTTCACGATACATCATTTTAATGAACGTGGATTTACCAGCACCACTGGGACCAACAACATACACAAACTCTCCTGGATGGATAGAGACATTGATTCCATTGATCGCCTTTACACCATTAGGATAGATCTTATAGACTTCCTTCATTTCAATCATGTAATCACCTAATCTTTTCTTATTCGCTGTCAAACAGCTTATCATGATGTTCTGACACTTCTCGTCAAAAAACGTTATGTATGGTCACGCACATACCCTTCGATACGCACAAGCAATTTATGTCCTTTTCATCCAAAAAGATGAAAAAATTGAATCGTCTAAATTTCAACAACTCCAATTATACGTCATGAATCGACGCAATGGTATTACATTTATATTTCAAAACTTATAAATAAAAGGTAAATAGAGCAATCAAAACCGAAAAACGTGTCTTTTTACCCTTATTTTTTAAATAAAATTTAATATAATACGTTTTCATACTATCCAAAAGTCTTTTTCTACAAATAGAAAATAAAAAAACCTTGTCGATTAGACAAAGGTTTTATTTTTTCTCTGCAAGCCATTTGGCGACTTCTTTTGCTTGTTTTTCATCTACCATTCCGCTTGGCATAGATCCTTTACCGTTCTGGGCAATATCTGCAATTTGGCTTTCATTATATTTCTTCCCGACTTCTTTCAGGCTTGGGCCGCCTCCGCCAGATAAGTCTTTTCCATGACAGCCAATACAGTTTTGCTGATAAATCTCTTCACCACTGCTCACATTTGAAGCACTTTTACTGCCTTCTTTGTCACTGCTGCTTGAATTTCCTCCACAGGCCGCAAGTACAAAAAGCATAGCGACAAAAAGAAGCGTTAATCCGCTCTTTTTCATGTATTTCCCTCCCTTACAATCATTTGGTCAACGTTATTATATCCTTGTTTACGCCCTTTTAAAACCCTCACCAAGCACCTCTTTTGCATCCATGACGATGACAAACGCTGATGCATCGATCGCTTTTACCACTTGTTTCAACTTTGTGAATTGTGACTGCCCTACCACACACATTAAAATAGGCCGGTCATGGTCGGTGTACCCACCTACTGCTGAAATCTTCGTTACACCACGATCAATTTGATCAAACACCGCCTGTCTGACCTCATCCTCATGGTCCGTAATAATCATGGCCATCTTCGAGTGACTAAAGCCAGCCTGAACCACATCAATCGTCTTACTAGAAATGAACACTCCGATCACAGCGTACAGTCCTTCTTCAATCCCAAAAACAGTCATGGCCGCCAAAACAATCAAACCGTCCATCATCGCTAAACAAGTACCTAACGTCAGCCCTGTATATTTATTGATGATTTTGGCCGCAAGTGCCGTTCCTCCCGTTGAACCATTGCCGAGGAAAACGAGCCCAATCCCGATCCCAATCACTACACCGCCAAATATTGCGGCGAGCAGTGCTTCATGGGTGACAGGAGCAATGTGTCTTGTTAAGAACACCATTAAAGGTAAAAAGACAGAACCAACGAGCGTTTTTACCCCAAATGTTCCACCTAATAAATAAAAGCCTGCGATAAAGAGCGGAATATTGAGACCCCATTGTACATATGCAGCTTCAAAACCGAATGACTGCATAATGGTACTGATTCCGCTCACACCGCCAGCAGCAATCTGATTTGGTAATAATAACGTATTAAAGCCAACCGCCACGATGGCTGATCCTATTAAAATGAGTACATAATTTTTCACTTCAATCCAAAGTTGAGAATGTTCCTGCTTCATGTCTTTCTTCCTCCGTTACTTCTGAATGCACACCTATTTTAAGCCCTCTCATTCAGATTGTAAATAACAGCCAAATGCAGTGCTAATGGATTAATACTTTATCACACAGCCGGATCAGCGTACTTGCCGTTTGGCAGAAGAGTAAATGATGGTATATTTAATATGTACATGAGAAAGAAGGGACATACGATGAAGAAAATACTGAAGGTCACCGGTATTACATTACTTGCACTCATCATCTTAGCTTTTGGTGCTTTCTATACATGGAGCCGCTTTACATATGGACCATCGGAAGCGTTAAAAAAGCAGATGAAGATTGAGCAGGTCGATCATAAAAATGGGGTATATTCATTTGAAGCATCAAAAAGCGATACTGGCATCATTCTATATCCTGGGGCAAAAGTTGAACCTCTTGCTTATGCCTATCTAGGGAATGCGCTGATGAAGAAAGGCTATTCGGTCTTTATCCCAGACATGCCATTTTCCTTCGCGATTTTTAATACGAAGAAGGCAGAGGATATCCTCAAAAGTCATCCAGCCATCAAGCATTGGTACATTGGCGGACATTCGCTAGGCGGGACAGCTGCCGCTATGTATGCAGAGAAAAATCAAAGCAAGCTGGACGGCCTCTTTTTCCTTGCCTCCTATCCTGCATCAGATGATTTGAAACAGGCTTCCTTGCAAGTATTATCTATTTCAGGCGAAAAAGATGGGCTGGCGACACAAGAAAAAATCAAAAAATCGAAAAAACAGCTACCTTCTCAAACGGTGTACCATGAGATAAAAGGCGGTAATCATGCTCAATTTGGCATGTATGGCAAACAAAAAGGGGATCAGCCTGCAGATATTCCAGTCCTCACGCAACAAAAAGACATCGTTCAGACGATGCTGGAATGGTTAAAACCAGCAAAAAAGCTCCCGTAATGGGAGCTTTTCATTTTTTATGCCTTCGTCGCTTCTAAAAACTCTTCAGCATCTGCCACAGCCAGTGAAATGGCCTCTTCCCAAAATGCTTTTTGAGTCAGGTCGACACCTAGGTGCTTATATGCCAAATCTTCTACAGTCATTGACGCTGTATCTTTTAATAGCGCAATATATTTCTCTTCAAATGATGCCCCGGCTTGCAATGCTTTCGCGTAAATACCTAGCGAGAACATGTACCCGAAGGTGTAAGGGAAGTTATAAAACGGGACCCCTGTAATATGGAAATGCAGTTTAGACGCCCAGAAATGCGGATGGTATTCATCTAAAGAGTCACCAAAGGCTTCCTTCTGTGCTTCTACCATCAACTCATTCAAGCGGTCAGCTGGCACTTCTCCTTGTTTGCGCTCTTCATAAAAACGTTGTTCAAATAAGAAGCGTGATTGAATATTCATAAAGAATGCCACACTGCGCTGCAGCTTATCCTCTAGCAAACTGAGACGCTCTTCTTCATTGGCCGCCTCTTTTAATGAAGCATCTGCCACAATCATTTCTGCGAATGTCGACGCAGTTTCAGCTACATTCATCGCATATTTACGATTTAACATCCGAACATCCTGCATGACTTCCTGATGGAACGAATGACCAAGCTCATGTGCTAGTGTCGCTACATTGGATGGAGTCCCTGAGAAAGTCATAAAAATACGTGATTCTCCGCTATCAGGGAAATTCGTACAGAAACCGCCCACTCGTTTGTTTGGGCGATTCTCAGCTTCTACCCAGCGTTCATTAAAAGCTTTTTCAGTAAAAGCAGCAAGCTCTTTTCCAAACCCTGCGAAATGCTTGATAATAAAAGCGGCTGCGTCTTGATAAGAATAGGTTTTTGTCTCACTTCCAATAGGCGCTCCCACATCAAACCAGCTTAGTTTATCAACCCCAAGCATGTCAGCTTTACGTTGTAAATAATCAATGAATGGCTGTTTATGTTCATCAATGACAGACCACATTGTATCGAGCGTCTCTTGTTTCATCCGGCAAATATCAAGGGGCTCTTTTAATATATGATCCCATCCTCTTGCTTCATATACTTGTAGACGAAAACCAGCGAGATGATTGAGTGTGCTTGCAAACAAATGTTCATCCTGTGTCCATGCATGTTCTAAATTATGATACACGGCTTTTCTTACTTCACGATCTGAATCATCCATCGCATTTTCTGCTTGGCCTACAGAGATCATTTGTGTTTCACCATTTTGCTCAAATGGAATGGTAATTTTGTTCACCAAGCTAGAATAAAGTTCATCCCACGCATGATACCCATCTACTGCTAGTTTTTGAATGAGTGTTTCCTGTTCAACAGGCAGCTGATCTTTCACATGTTCTCTTCGTTCATTTAATATGTAACGAACATCTGAAAAAGCGGCTGAATCCATTAATTCTTCCCACTGGCTAGTAGGAATCTCAGCAAGTGATTGATCAAACCCTGCTAGAATGGTTCCTAATTCAGCTTCCAGCTTGGCAATAGACCCTCGGAGACTGCCCGCCTTCATATCCTTTGTATTTTGAGATTGTAGACAGGATACAAATGAACCTGCTTGCGCTAGTTTTTTATATGTGATTTCATACGTTTCAAGGACAGCTGTTAACTTTTTTTCAATTTGTGTATCTTCTTTTGAAAAGGCATCTACCTTTTGTCGTAACTCATCTAATAGCTGCTGAATGTTTTGCAGGTATGTCTTAAATTCTGGTGAAGAACTGCCTCCTTTAAAAAAGGCATCTAAATCCCACGTCTCTTGTAATGGTTTTAATCCCAAATTATTTCCCCCTTTAATTGCTAATTTCATCATACAAAGGATATAGAGTCAGTATGGCATATGTATTCCTTTATATTCATTATATTTTCTCACAATAAAAAAAACCCGGCAAGAAGCCGAGTTTTTATGATAATTTTGAACGTAAATACGCATCGATAAAGGAATCTAAATCTCCATCCATCACCGCTTGAACATTTCCCATCTCCGTGTTGGTACGATGGTCTTTCACAAGAGAATATGGGTGGAAAACATATGAGCGAATTTGGCTTCCCCAGCCAATTTCTTTCTGTTCTCCTCTGATTTCATCCAATTCCGCCTGCTGTTCTTCGATCCGTTTTTGATAAAGCTTAGATTTCAGCATTTTCATTGCACGTTCTCTGTTTTTGATTTGGGATCTTTCCGTTTGGCACGTCACGACGACATTTGTTGGGATGTGTGTGATACGAACCGCAGAGTCCGTCGTATTGACGTGCTGACCCCCTGCACCACTTGCACGATACGTATCCACCTTAATATCCTCTGTACGAATATCGATATCAATTTCTTCATTAAATTCTGGCATGACATCACAGGAAACGAAAGAGGTGTGTCTACGGCCAGATGAATCAAATGGAGAAATACGGACTAAACGATGGACACCTTTTTCTGCTTTTAAGTAACCGTAAGCGTTATGTCCTTTAATCAGTAATGTCACAGACTTAATTCCCGCTTCATCACCAGGAAGGTAATCAAGTGTTTCGACCTTAAAGCCTCTGCGCTCTGCCCAGCGAGTGTACATTCTGAGTAGCATAGAACCCCAGTCCTGTGATTCAGTACCACCTGCACCTGGGTGAAGCTCAAGAATGGCATTGTTTTTATCATAAGGTTCGCTTAAAAGAAGCTGTAGCTCAAATTCATTAAACTGCTTCGTTAAGTTCTTCAGCTCTTTTTCAAGCTCTGCATGAAGCTCCTCGTCATAATCTTCCTTTAATAAGTCATGTGTCATTTGTAGTTCTTCATGCGATTCACTGAGTTCATGATAGGAGTTCACAGAATCCTTTAGTGCATTGGCTTCATTGATTACCCCTTGAGCCTTTTGCTGATCGTTCCAAAAATCAGCCTCTGACATCGTCGCTTCAAGCTCTGCGATTTTGACTTCTTTTGTTTCTAGGTCAAAGAGACCCCCTAAAATCAGCTAGCCTGCTAGCCATATTTTCAAGCTCTTGTCTAATTTCTACTAATTCCATATCCTTCACCTCATAGATGTATGGGGGCTGACATGAATAGAAAGAGGTTTTCACCTCTTTCCATTACTTATTCTGTCTTCCCATGACAATTTTTATATTTCTTGCCGCTTCCGCAGTGACACGGTGAGTTTCTTCCGATATCCACCACTTTACGCACCGGCTTTTTCTTCACTGTTTTCTCCTCATCGCCTTCTTGAGGTTGATGAGCAGTTGTTTGTCCTTGAACGACTTCTTCACGTTCTAGGTTGTTTTGGATTTCTGATTTTAGCACATATTTAGCGACGTCATCTTCAATTGAAGCGACCATATGCTCAAACATCGCAAAACCTTCCATTTGATACTCACGAAGCGGATTGGTTTGTGCATATGCACGTAAATGGATTCCTTGACGCAGCTGATCCATTGCATCGATATGATCCATCCACTTAGAATCTACTGCACGAAGAACGATGACTTTTTCAAATTCACGCATTTGTTCATCGCCAAATGTCTCTTCTTTTGCATCATATTTCTCTTTAATCCGCTCCATGATGAATTCGGTGATCTCATCTGCTTCTTTACCGAAGATATCTTTGACCGAAATGGCACCTTCATCTAAATAGTTCGTGTTGATTAATTCAACAAGACCATCCAGTTTCCATTCTTCTGGAAGTTCTTCTTTCGGCGTGTAAGATCCAACAGCCCGCTCAATAGACGATTGAATCATATTGATCACAATCGATTTCAAGTTATCAGAATCGATGACTTCAAAACGCTGTTTGTAAATAACTTCACGCTGTTGACGAAGAACATCATCATATTGCAGAAGCTGCTTACGGGAATCAAAGTTATTCCCCTCAACACGTTTTTGAGAAGATTCAACAGCTTTTGAGACCATTTTACTTTGAATTGGAGTAGAGTCATCCATACCGAAGCGATCAAGCATCGCCATTGTCCGCTCTGCGCCAAATCGGCGCATCAATTCATCTTCCATTGAGAGATAGAATTGAGTAATCCCTGGGTCTCCTTGACGACCAGAACGACCACGGAGCTGGTTATCGATACGGCGTGATTCATGACGCTCTGTCCCAATAACAGCAAGACCGCCTAGTTCTTTCACACCTTCGCCAAGCTTGATGTCTGTTCCACGTCCCGCCATGTTTGTCGCAATTGTGACGGCACCTTTTTGTCCAGCTTCCTCAATAATTTGTGCTTCACGCTCATGGTTTTTCGCGTTTAACACTTGATGAGGGATGCCTTTATTTTTAAGCAGTTTTGAAATCAATTCAGATGTCTCAACCGCAACAGTTCCGACAAGGACCGGCTGTCCTGTCATATAACGCTGTGCGACGTCTTCAGCTACTGCTTTAAATTTGCCATCCATTGTACGGTAAATTAAATCAGGTCTGTCATCACGCACAACCGGTTTATTGGTTGGGATTGTGACAACTTGCATATTGTAAATGTTACGGAATTCCTCTTCTTCCGTTTTCGCTGTACCTGTCATACCAGATAGCTTTTCATACATACGGAAATAGTTCTGGAACGTAATGGTTGCAAGTGTCATGCTTTCATTCTGCACTTCAAGACCTTCTTTTGCTTCAATGGCTTGGTGCAGACCTTCACTATAGCGGCGTCCTTTCATTAAACGTCCTGTGAAGGAGTCAACGATGACGACTTGACCATCTTCCACAACATAATCAACGTCTTTTTGCATCGCAACATGCGCCTTAAGAGCCTGCGCGATATGGTGGTTAAGAGCAACATGTTTGACATCAAACAAGTTCTCGATGCCAAATGCTTTTTCCGCCTTCGTCATTCCGCTTTCAGTCAGCTGTACACTTTTTGTTTTAATATCATAAGTGAAATCGTCTTCTATTTTTAACGTACGAACAAAGGCATTTGCTTGTACGTAAAGTTTCGTCGATTTTGCAGCTTGTCCAGAAATAATAAGAGGTGTTCTCGCTTCATCAATTAAGATGGAGTCAACTTCATCGATGACGGCATAATGAAGTGGTCTTTGAACCATTTGCTCTTTATACAGCACCATGTTATCTCGTAAATAATCAAAGCCAAGCTCATTGTTTGTTGAATACGTGATATCAGCAGCGTACGCTTCTCTTTTTTCATCTTTGTCTAAACTGTTTAAGTTCAAGCCAACCGTTAATCCAAGAAATTCAAAAATCTTGCCCATTTCCTCTGCATCACGGCTTGCCAAATATTCGTTGACTGTTACAATGTGGACGCCTTTTCCAGAAAGAGCATTCAAATAAACAGGCATCGTTGATGTCAACGTTTTACCTTCACCTGTTTTCATCTCAGAGATATTCCCTTCATGTAGGGCAATCCCCCCCATGAGCTGCACCTTAAATGGGAACATTCCTGTCACGCGGCGGGAAGCCTCACGAACCGTTGCAAATGCTTCAACCAAAAGGTCGTCTACAGATTGTCCTTTTTCAAGTTTTTCTTTAAATTCGATCGTTTTATTTCGTAAAGCCTCGTCAGATAATTTCTCAAAATCTTGAGCGAGAGCTTCGATTTCATTTGCCTTTTTTTCATATCGGCTGATCGTACGTTTCGTAGGATCAAACACTTTGTTTAAGATTCCAAGCATATAATAACGCTCCTCTATTTCATGCAATTTTTCGGCATGTCCAAAAGTTTGACAGGTCCATATTTACCTGCATTTATCATACCATACCTTCCTTGATTTCCAAAGAATTTGCAATGATTTAGCACAAAAAACCCGCCCCTAATGAAGGGAGCGGGTTTACTTTTTTTAGGTCATTTTCGGATCAAAAGGAACGAATGATTAAGCGTTCGGCTCAATGAGTCCATATTTACCGTCATTTCGGCGGTATACCACATTGGTCAAATTTGTCTCAGCATTTGTGAAGACAAAGAAACTGTGACCTAACATGTTCATTTGGAGAATGGCCTCTTCGCTATCCATTGGTTTTAAATTGAAGCGTTTTTGTCTGACGATTTCTGTTTCATCAATCTCTTCGTCATCTTGAACTGCTACTTCGGACGCACCGTTTCCTCCAGCAAATAAATGCTTTTTCGCACCTTGCTCACGGAATTTACGGTTCACTTTCGTTTTATGTTTTCTAATTTGACGTTCTAATTTACTGGTTGCTAGGTCTACTGCATTGTACATATCCTCATTATGCACCTCTGCTCGAAGTGCTAGATCAGTCATTGGAATGGTAACCTCAACTTTAGATTCTTGATCGTTGTAAAATTTCAAGTTCACGTTGACTGAAGCATCAACATCTGACTCAAAATAACGCTCCAGCTTTCCAATTTTTTTCTCGACATGATCTCTTAGTGCAGGTGTTACTTCGATGTTTTCTCCTCGGACATTGTAATTCATGTAAAGAACGCCTCCTTTAAAATTAAGGATATGTAAACTTATTTCTACCTTTCCCTCCTTTTCTCCTGCTCAAACGTAAAAAAAATGTGAATTTTTATTGAAATTTGTCGAATCCTGCGGTGCTTCAGCTTTTACTTGATAGGTGATGAATATATATTCGCTTGAATCTTGAAAAAGACCATCGCACTGTTAAATCTTGAAAGATGAAATAGATGTTTTCAGTGATTGAGACAAAGATTTTAAATCTTCCGCAGCTGCTTTCATTTCCTCATTCGCCGCTAGTGATTCTTCAACAGCCGCCGACATGTACTCTGTCTCCTCAGAATTTCGCTTGGCTCCTTCTTCTATCACACCAATTGTTTGAGATATTTCTTCTGTACTAGCTGAGATTTGCTCTGTCGTGGCAGAAAGCTCCTCTGCTTTCATCGAGATATCACGGATGGATTCCAGAATTTCTTGAAAGCTCTGTTCAGACAATTGCGATACTTTCACACCTTCTGCTACATCTCGTTCCACTTTCGTCATAGACTGAGACGATCTTTCAGTATCTTTGTTCACGTTGGCGAGTAGATGACTAATTTGATCAGTCAGCTGACTTGATTCTTCCGCCAGCTTTCTGACTTCATCTGCAACAACAGCAAAACCTCGTCCATGTTCCCCAGCCCTTGCTGCTTCAATGGCTGCGTTTAAAGCAAGTAAATTTGTCTGATCTGCAATGGCATGAATATTCCCCAGCAGGTCTTGAATGCCGGTAAACTGTACTTGTACATTGGCCATTGTAGAATGATGTTCATTCACAGATTCCTTAATAGAACTCATTTGTTTCACAAATTGTTGAATGAGGGATGCGCCCTCTTCAGCCTTTTCAGTCACTGAAATTGAGTGACCCGAAACATCAGACGTATGTTCAGCGGCATTATGCATACCAGTCGAGACTTCTTGAATCGCCGAAGCTACTTTTCCTACTGCATCCGATTGTTCACGTGAAGCTTCGCTGACCTGTTCAATCGAGCTAGACGTCTGTTCACTAGCCGAAATGGTTTGACTGATGGTTTCTTCAAATTGAGCAGCAGAATCAGCTAATTGCCTTGACCCGTTTTGCACCTGTAAGATGAGCTGACGCAAATGAGCTGTCATTTGGTTAAAAGCCGTACCGAGCTGGCCAATTTCATTTTTAGAGGTTACTTCAATCTCTTCAAGTGTGAGGTCACCATCTGCCATTCTTCTTGCTGCATGTGTGACAGAGACAATCGGTTTTGTCATACGATGAACAAACCTTGTGCCAATGACTAAAAAGCCGACTATAATCGCTGCGCTAACGAGAATAAGCGTCAGCAATAATTGGTTACTTTCTTCATTGAGCTGACTGATTTTTTGATCCCGCTGTTTCAATTGTGTTTGAGCAAATTCTTTTGTAAAGGTATGTATTTCTTGTTCGATAGGTTGTAATTCTTGACTGAGGCGGGTGTTGAATTCTTTTTGATTTTGCATATTCAATGAATTAAATAATCGATTTGTTGAGGTGTAGTAAAGATAATTTTTTTCAGAAATTTGATCTAACAGATTTTTTGCTTGTTTAACAGTGCTCATTTTTGATGCTTCAGCTGTTTTCTTATTGATTTCTTCATATGTTTGCTCAATCTTCTGTAAATTTTCAGCATCTTGAACAACCACATACGTTTTAATTTGTGCTTCTTGCTTTTGTAGCAGTGCCTCTAATTCCAGCGAGGTCTGGTACAGCTTTACTTCTTTGGTGAGAAGTGCTTTATACGATTGATCTGTTTTGTAATAAATAAAACTAGAAAACCCCAAAATACTGACAAATAATACACATATGACAATAAGCCCAAATAAAAATTGATTTTTTAGTCTCATAAATTCCTCCGAATGGTCTGAATTGAACAAAAATTAATGAATGACATACGGCCTCATACAGGCATGTATTTCATCCATCCACTTTCTATATTCAGGTATAAAATATGATGTAAGGAATGACTGGAAGTGATTTGAAGGGAATGTATAGAAAGCTAGTATATCGAAACTTAAAAAAATTTGGTCAAACGATCGAATCGTCTTGGCAAAGTGCTCATTTTCAATAATTGAAAGCAGAAGCGGGTGTGTTGTCTCTAAATGAAAGAAGGCATGGATCAGATCATTAAAGATCCGATCCCCTTCTGTTTTAGCGAAATCCTTCTCAATTTCATCTAAATATTTTAGACTCTCTTCTATCGTATATAGAAGGTCATAATATGTGGTTAATAAAATATAGTCATCTGAACGATACGCCATAGGTCTCACCTATTTATTTCCGTTTATCGTAGTATACGCCATCACTTGTCATGGGCTGATACGGATTTTGATAATTCAGCTGTTTTGTTTTCTTACGTTGAATGGCTTGAATATCTGCCTTGATCCCATTTTGAATCTCCGTTAATTGCTTGGCCATCAGTTGATCTGTTTGAATGATTTCTTTGATTTTCTCTTTTTCTTGAACGGAAAGCTCATGTTGAATGTCTCTCATTAGTTCGTCTCTCTCAACTAAAAAAGCATCAAAGTCTTCAACGAGTGTCTCACTTTGCGGGTTGGCCTCTATTTCCGCTGCCATTTTTAACGTTTGGTCGTGCAGTTGGTCCACAATACTCATAGAGATCCTCCAATAGAGTGGTGACGCCCTTTTCGATCGGTTTGAATGACTTCCTTCCAAGCATCTCGGAAATCAGTCACATATTGCTCTACTTCATTCAGGATCTCTTCGTCATTTTGCAGATTGGCTTCAATCAGTCTTCGATAGATGTAGTCATACATACTTGCCATGCTCTTTGATACATCATACGTACGATTTAAGGTGACATTTAATTCTTGGATGATGTTTTGAGCCTTTTTCAGGTTCAAGTTTCTCATTTCAGCATCTTCTTTTTGAATGCCATGCTTTGCTAGTCTAATAAACTTTAAGCATCCTTCATAAAGCATAAGCGTTAACTCGGCCGGTGTTGCGGTCTCAATAGAATTTTTCTGATAGGCGGCATAAGGGTTCTGAATTGCCATATGTTATAAACCTCCAATTATTGTCCAAGCAGTTGAGAAAGATAGCCAGATTGGTTGTTTAGCTTTTGAATCGCACTATCCATGGCGTTAAACTTTTTGTAGTAACGAGCTTCCACCATTTTTAAACGATCTTGGAATGTGCTCATTCGTTGAGTCAAAGAATCAAGGTCCTTACCAAGTCCGTATTCCTTTGATGCCATCGTTGTGCTACCAGCCTTTGTTTGAATGCTCTTTGAAAAGGCTGATAAGGAATTTTTGATACGATGAATAATTCCTTGTTCTTTATATTGCTGCTGCGCTTTATCTTTATCTTTTGAATCTACATTTAGCGAACCTGACATAAATATTTGACTAATCTTCTGTGGGTCTTCTTGAATGGCTTTTCTTAGTTTCGGTTCATCAATGACAAGCTTTCCGCCATCTTTATATTTATCTGAAGTGGCAATTCCGATTTGTGTCATGTGAATTTTATTCCCATCACTTGTCGTAATATCAACATAAAAATCACTTCTTATTTTAGATGCACCAGATCGTAAAATTGAATCACTTCTCAGCAAGCCTGACTTCGCAGTCGTTTCCCATAGCTCGACTTCTTTGTCAGACATGGCTTTTTTCTCTTCTGCTGTTAATGGATAATAGTCTCTATTTCTTTTTTCGTTGACTTTACCATTGATCTCTTCAACAAGTTCATTGTATTTATCAACGAATTGTTTGATTTTATCAAAGATGGCATCGACATCTGTTGAAACGTTCAAACTGACAGGCTTATCTGTTGTTCCTTTAAGTTCATATGTGATACCAGCCTGCGTGAAGGTATTATTGTTATTTTCCATTTTGAGACCATTAATTTCGTATTGCGCTTTCTGCCCTTGAGTAGTCGCAACTAATTTATTATCTCCATCCACTTGGAATCCTAATTGCGTTAAAAATGAAGCAGAATTACCATCCGCTGCCTTAATACTGACACCTTCTCCAGTCGTACGGGAAGTCAGAGCGATTGTATCCACGTAGTTGGTCCCATCAAAGATTTGGCCTTTATAAGCCGTGACACCTAGTTGAGCGTTGTTCAATTTTGACACGATTGAATCAAGGGTATCTTTATCAGTCGTATTAATGGTCACTGTTTTGGGTGTCGTAGAATCTGGTGTCGTCACCTCAAATGTGAACGTACCGTTTGCAGCAGTAAATCCAGATGGACCAGAAGATTTGAATACGGAAGCTGTCGCTAGTTGGGTCACATTAATCGAGCCAGAGGTAGCATTTGTTGATCCAGTTGCTGTGACAGCAGATTCATCGGAGCTTGTGACCTTTTTTGCGCCATATGTAGTTGGACGCGTTAAATTTAAACTATTGATCAAATCATCTAATTCTTTGACCTTTGAATTGACCTCGCGATAGCTGTCTCTTTGCCATTCAAGTGTTTGTTTCTGGCGTGTCATTTTATCAAGCGGTGCTTGCTCAGTTTTCATTAGCTTTGAGACGATTTCATCAATATCAAATACATTTGAAAATCCAGTAATTCGATTAACCATTGTTTATGTTCTCCCTTCAATTACATTCTTTTATCGACAAATAAACCGACAATCTCTGTCATTGCCGCATAGAAATCAAGCCATTCTTTGGAAGGAATCTCTCTAATGACTTCTTCGGTTTGGTTATCTACGACTTTGACATAATATTCATTGAGTTTTTCATGTAATTCAAATTGAAGATGAAATTGAGTAGGTTCAATCAGCTTATTTGCTCCTTGAAGCGTTTTCTCAATTTCTTCTTTTGAAACGACTTTTCCATTTGCTTGTAAATCAGTGTTTGCATTGTCATTTTGATGATTCGTAACACGGGTTTGAAATGCATCAATCAGTGGCTCTAGCGAAGTTAACTTACCAACAGACATAGTTATTCAGCTCCTGTGCTTTAATCTACCTTTTATATCGGCTTTGAATTTTTAAATTAAATATAGATGAACCGATTTGTTAAAGTTTCATATAGATGGTGTCATACCCCTACATAGAAATGATTGTACACGGAGGTTTAAAGACGAATTGGATAAAAAAATCCTCACTTTTTTTGTGAGGATAATTGAGAAAGTAGATCAAAGGACAAGCTAGCAGCACGGCTGTTTTCTTCTTGAATAGACAGGTATACTTCCTTCCTGTGAATATCAATATGCTTAGGAGCCTCAATTCCGACTTTTACTTGGTCGCCTTCAATCGCAATAATTTTAACTTCAATATCGTCGCCTATTTGAATCGATTGATTTAATTTACGAGATAGAACTAACATGAGGAAGCCACCTCTAACAAATGTTTTGTATGATAGGCTGAATCATGCAAAATGACCTGCTTGGCTTTCATGTTTTTCCGATTCACAATAATAGGCGCTCTTAAATTGGCTGTCGTTTTTTCAATAGAAGATCCCATTGTTAAAATAACCATGACTTCCACATCATTGGCATCTTCTACCCCAAGAATGTCTACAACCGATTCTTCTAAGTCAAATTCATATTGATTGAAGAACAAAAATGGGCTGCTGACAATAAAGCCTAGTTCTGCATTTTTCAAAGATTGAAGAACTAAAAATGGGGATTCTTCTGATAAAGGTAAAATGACAAATTGTTTTTGATCCAGAAATCCTGGTATCCCATTAGAGAAGTGAATGATTTGCTCCTCTTTAATCGTCACTTCGCCATGGTATTTTGTTTGAATGATCATAATTCACGACCTTTTTCATTTTTCTTAACTATACCTTATCACCATTTTGACCTGTTTCGTCAACTTCTATTTTTAATTCTGGGTATTGTAACATATCAATATGAACTTTACCTGGCTGGTAGTTAACAATTGGTTTATGAGGTGTTGCCTCTATAATAGCTTTTTGCGGCTCCACATCAATTTTAAGTTCAGATGGCTGATAGTGAATTTTCACACTAAAAAATGAAGGAATCACACCGATGTTGAATTGTTTTGCTGGAGGACTGCCGTTGATTTTCGCAAACTCAGCAATCGCATTCCCGCCATTCTCGATCTTGATGAGTTCACTTCCTTCTTCCGCTCTACGCCCCATTCCTTCTCCAATCGCACGTTTCCCCTCAGCCGCCCATTCCTCTGAACGTCTAAAAATCGACTTAATATCCATATCGGCAAATGCCTCGGTTTGATCTATGGTTAATTTCGACGGTGTCCTTGTGATATTCATGACAGCTCTTGGCTGCTGAATGTCAAGATCCGCTCTTGGCTGCTCTACTTCTTGCTTGGAAGGGGTTGTCGACATTTGCAGCTTTGCATAAGTTTGCTCCATTAACAATCTAGGGATTTGCATAGGTTCACCTCCATGATGCAAAAAAGCACCCAACGGATGCTTTTTCTTATCTTAAGAAATCGACAAGGGATGGCTGAATCACTTTAGCTGTCGTCGCTAAAGCAGCTCTATTCACAGTCTCTTGTTGAAGAAGATCAAGAATGGCTTTTTCACTTTCTACATCTTCGGCATCTGATTTAGCCTTTTTCAGCACTTCAAATTGCGAAGTCAAACGGCTCCCGACTAAGTCGATACGATTGGATCTAGCCCCAAGATCTGAACGCTCAGCACTCATCACTTCTTTAAACTGATCGATATTTCCTAATGCATCATCTGAATTTGTAAACGTTCCATTTTTTAATGAGTTTTCTAAATCAGTCAGCATTTCAATGACATTTTGACCACTGGCAGATTGTCCACCAAAAGCTGAAAGAGGATTTGAATTCACATTTAATGTGATTCCATCAGAAATGTTCGACTGAACCACGTTTGCATCTGTATAGTTTTCAAAGTTAAATGTAAACGTACCATCTGCATTCTCTACAACTGGTTTAACGTTTGTATTCGTCCCATTAAAAACAAACTTACCTAACATCTGCGTGTTCATTGCATCAATGATTTGATTCTTCATCTGACCAATTTCCACTCCGATAGCAGCTAAATCTTCTGGCTGTTTTGTTCCATTGGCCGCATCAAGTACTTTATCACGTATATTTGACATGATATCAATTATTTCAGTGACACTTGTTTCAGATGTATCAATCCAGTTTCGTGCCTCATTTAAATTAGTTTGGTATTGCTCATTTCGAAACATGGCTGTACTATACTGAAGACTTTTCACTGCTGCAACAGGATCATCAGACGTTTTTGTGAAACGTTTTCCAGACTGTGCCTGCTCATTAATTTTAGAGAGTTTTTCATAACTTTTACTAATATTTCGAAGTGAATTTTGAGAAATCATACTTTGCGTGACTCGCATCAGTTACCCTACCTTCCTACGACTCCCATGCCGTTTATTATTTTATCTAATACTTCGTCTTGCATCGTCATAATTCTTGCTGCTGCATTATACGCATGCTGAAATTGAATCATGTTCGTCATTTCTTCATCTATAGATACAGCACTAGTTGACATCCTGCGTTCATTGGCTGAATTCACAAGAGCTGCTGAACTGCTTTCAAGGGTCATGTTCTTTTTAGCTTGTATCCCCATTTCGGCAATGACATTCTGATAGTAATCCTGAATTGTTGTGGTATTTCCGCCGATTGGTAGCTTTAAGTTTTGAATATTAGCTAATTTCGTAGCATTCGAACCATCACCTTGCGTTTGATTAAGAGATGCAGCAATGTTATCTGTCGATGCTAAAATCACGTCACTCACTTTGATACGGGCTGCCAAGCCTTTATTCAAATCATTGTTATTCTCAATATCGAAAAAGTCTTGTCCACTTGTGCCATTTAACGTGTATCCTTGCTTATGGACGTCGTTAAAAGCATCCATAAATACTTTTGCTACTTCATCCAGCTCAGCAAGCATATCCGGGTACATGCCTTTTTCATCTCCATTAGACATGTAGCCATACGCCTCAACAAGTGCTTTTACTTTACCATTCACTTGTAATTGATCAGCTGCGATGGTTGTCGTTCCAAATTGGAGTGAGTTAACAAGTCCCGTCGTATTATCATAGGAAAGTTGCAATTCAGATTTTTCATTGGTAATGCCATTTAAAATTGTTCCAGCAGATTGTCCATTTGCACCGATAATATCGATGTTAACGGTTCCTTCAGCAATTTCCAGAGCATTTCCTCCAGAAGGGTTGTAGCTCACTTTAATATCAACAAGTGAGGAAAGCTGATCTATAAGAGCGTCTCGCGTATCATAAAGATCATTGGGAAGATAACCATTTGGCTCAACTGTTGCAATCTGTTTATTCACTTCATCAATTTGAGTTAATAGGGTGTTCACATTTTTTGCCGTTGAATCGAGTTCAGTTTTTAAATTCTTTTGTATCGTTGTTAAAGAAGAATTTAGCAGGCGGAATTGATCTACTAAAGCTTGAGCACTTGTCTTAACAACTGTACGGGCTGAAGCAGTATCAGCATTTTTCGATTCCGATAAGACTTGTAATGATTTCCAGAGATTATCAAAGGCTCTATTCAAGCCTTCATCTGTCAAATCATTCATCACTCCTTCCATTTGTGAAAGAGCATCAGACTTCGTCGCATAATAAGACAAGTTATTGTTATGATCTCTATACTGAAGATCTAAAAAGCTGTCTCGAATTCTTTCAACAGTTCCAACTTGGACACCTGTCCCCATTTGGCCGTATGTCTTGCCATCATAAACAGAAATCACTGGGTAAGGATTCTCTGCTTTAAAGGTAACTCTCTGTCTTGAGTAGCCATCAGTATTTGCATTGGATACGTTGTTTGATGTGACATAAAGCCCTGCACGCTGGGCTGTGATTCCTCTTTTTGCCGTTTCTAGTCCCATGAATGTAGAACCCATAGATATCCTCCTTGTTTACGCCTTTGAATCAAACAAAGCCCTATGCTGTTTAGGCTTTGAACTCTCAAGACCATTTTGTCCGTAATTCATATTTTCTTTGTTAGGATTCACAAGATCGAATGTCAGTGAAATAAATTGAAGTGACTGCTGAATAAGCTGTTTGTTCAGTTCGTTTACATCTTTCAGTTCCACCATGATGTCATTCAGCTTCTCATATAACGAAATAAGCTGTTCTTGATCCGTTCCTGTAGCTTTTTCGATGCATGCGGTGATTGTCGGCGATTGATCACTTTGTAAAAATTGAACTGCTGCTTCAATCCGCTTTTCTTCTAATTGTGAAATGGCCTGAATATATTTTTGCTCAAGGTTCAGAACCTCTGAAAGAGCATCGATCTCATTATTTTTCAGCATTTCTGTTTTATTCTTAGACAGCTTTAGAAGCTGTTCATGTAATCCGTAGAGACGGTGCAGTTCTTCAATCATTATTTTTACTGACATTCACGCTACTCCCTTTTGTTATTGTTGTTTATAAAAATTCAACATTTTATCTGCAATGCCTTTTGTATCTACTTGATATGTTCCGGCTTCAATGCTTTTTTTAATTTGGTCTATTTTATCTTGACGTTCTTTCATGATATTCGGCACCTTTTGCATTTCGATTGCCTTTTTAGAAATTTCGACTTTGTCAGTTGATTTTGCTTGATTCGATTGCAACGTTTGTTTCTCATATGTTTTCTTGTAAGGATTTACTGGTTGTGTTCCATATCGATTAATTTTCACGGGATTCCTCTCGCTTTCCGTTACAGTCTGTCTTGATTCTATCCATTTTATCGACCAAACTGCAACTTAGTTTAGGGAATCAGTCGTTTTTAGGATTAATGGCATAATAGGTGTCTTTTTTCCTAGATTCAATCTCCCTTTTACGCTCTTCTTCTTGGTCCATTTGGCTGATTTGCGTCTTTATATCCTTTTCACAATGGCTACACAGCTTGTTTTTTCTGATCGGTTGGCCGCATCTTTCACAAGGATAATTGATATTCGGGAATTGACTAATTTGAAGTCTTTTTAAACGGATAAATTTCAGGATTAATTCTTCATCAACTTCTGTTGCGTCTACTATTTCAGCAATGGTTGATTGTCTATTACTTTGCTTACGCAAGAATTTATAAACGATATCAAAAGAACGTTCTTCTTCTTCAAAGCATTTGTTACAAACCGTTTGGATGGTGGTTTTTAAAAATAACTGATTACATTGTGGACAGTTTGCCAATTGATTCATAACCAAAACCCCTTACGTTATTTTCTTTTCTTAATATCGGTTGATTGTCATGATTTTTAACTACGAATCAACGTAAAAGAGGAAACACTTTTGGCGCCTGCGTCTTTTAAAATTTTTGCTGCATGATAGACTGTCGCCCCAGTTGTATAAATATCATCGATTAATATGACATCCTTTAGAACGATCGGGTTTGACTGCCTTAATTGGAACAAATTCTGTTGATGTAAACGTTCATTTTTTCTTTTCTTAGACTGCTTACTTTGATGTACTTTTATAAGTGGTTCCAATATAGGTCCGCCAATCATGGAAGCAAGCATCATTGACTGATTGAATCCTCTTTCCTTTAATCTCTCTTTACTCAAAGGAATTGGGACAAGCACCGGTTCTTTGATTGAAAAAGAACGTTTAAACGCTGACTGTACATCTTTTTTAAATAGATCAGCTAAAGCCGTATCACCTCGAAATTTAAATCGAGCTAGAATATCTTTCATAAAGTCGTTGTAAGCATAAACAGACCGATTCATTACAAGAATTTCAGCAAAATCCCGTCGTTTATTCCACCTTGAACAATCCTGACACAATTGATCATTTGATTGCGCTCTTCCGCATTTGGGACAAGTAGGACCTTGAATCTTCATCAGGTGGTTCTTACATGCTACACATAAACGATCTTCATTTAATAGCAGGAATGATTTCCATGTAAAAGCAGCCACAAAATAGCTCTCACAAATTGGACAAATCAACGCTTTTCTTTGTTCAACGGCAAATGATTTTCGCACCTTGGATATGTAGTGACCGTTGAAGCAGCTTCTGTCAGAATGACGAGCATCGCCGTATTTTTCTGTTTATCCACCATCTCGGATTTACTGTAGGATATTTTATCGATATCTGTTATATATTGCGGTTTCACTTGATTTAGAGAAATGGCTAATACATCTTCTATACATTTTTCACAATGACAAATCATGTTTAATTGGTTGAGATATTGATAGAGAATTTCTTTAAGTAGTATTTCTTTTGCGTTGAGTAGCATATTTTGTCTCTCCTGCCATTTGTGTTTTGTGAATATAATGTACCATGATTTAGTTGAACCCACACTATTTTTCAGAAAACTCTTTTTCAGCTGTATTATTCATTTTTACGATATGTTTCTTTGCTTGTTTCATACTTCTCGTTAAACCAAAATGAAAAAAGTACACGTCTCCGTTAAAAAAATCTGGATGTCTCCCTGCTCTACCAGAAATTTGGACAAGTGCACTTTCTGTAAAAATAGGAGATTCCGCACCTAATACGCCCACTTGAACATCTTGAATCGTAACGCCTCTTTCTAGAATAGTTGTTGTAACCAATACATCGTATCTATGATCTCTGAAATGCTGGACTTTTTGCTTCCTTTCTTGATCATCCGCAGAAACACCCTGTACATTTACATCTTGACCTTGAAGAATATGAGTTACCTTCTTCATAGTAGAAATAGAAGGAACAAAGAGTAACACTCTTTTTTTCTTTGTGATATGTTCATGCAGCCAGTTCATTGTAGATGCTGGAAGCCGATTTCTTTTTAATTTCTTTTTCCAATCTCCAACCCATTGAAATGTTGGGACAGGCAACGGTTTTTGGTGGAAGCGCAAAGGAATTTTGATCGCTTCTAATTGTCTACGAGCAACATCCTTTTGCATTTTTTTAGATGGTGTGGCACTTAAGTAAATTCTAACTCCTGTTTTTTTCATTGATTTTAAAACAGCAAACTGAAGCCGTTCATCCATTGAATAAGGAAATGCATCGACTTCGTCTACAATGAGGACATCAAAGGCGTTTTTATATCTCATTAGTTGATGGGTTGTAGCGATCATAAGCGGTGCCATTTGAAATCTTTGAGAACTCCCGCCATAAAGTGCAGCTATATTCAGTCCTTGAAATGCCTTTCTCATTCGAGGTTCAAGCTCAAGTACAACATCGGTTCTAGGCGTCGCAATACAAACACTCATTCCGTTATTTAGCGCATATTTTATTCCATGAAAAAGCACCTCCGTTTTCCCCGCACCACAAACAGCCCAAACGAGCAGATCAAATTTGTTTTGGATTGCTTCTACTAGCCTATCGGACGCTCTCTTTTGCCCTTTAGAAAGCTCTCCCTGCCATGTTAATTCAACTTGTCTTGTTTCTTTCTTTTGTGGACCCGTCCATTCATAGAGAAAGCCACATTCACTTACTTTTCCAAGCATGATGCAGGATCTACAGTATACACAGTCTTTTTTACATGTTTCACACGGAGAGAGGGCAAAGTAGCGCTTGTTTGATACACCGCACCGGCAGCAGGTCAAACCACTCGCCCCCCTATCGACAGCAGGTGTTCTATGGATGAATCCTTGATTCTCCAGCCACTCCAATTCGGACTGTATACACTGACATTCAACAGGAAGAAGGTGCCTTGATTGTAGCTTGTGACTGAGTTCCATTTCTTTTTCCAGATTCAATTTCACGCACTACCTTTCCATTCATGTTGACCCATTATGTACAAAGAGAAGGCCTTTCGTCTAATTGTAAAAATAGAAAAACAAATCCCCTTTTCCATGAGAAAAGGGGATTTTGATATCTACCTGATAATCCAGCCAAGTGCTAAAGAGCCTTCGCCTAGATGAGTGCCAATCACGGCACCAAAGTAGCTTTTATAAAATTCAACATGAGGATACTTTTCTAATAAGTGCGCAATTAATTCATCTGCTTCTTCTTCTCTATTACCATGTATCAGAGTTGCTCTCATTGGAACACCACGTGATGCATCTTCATCAAATAATTCAAAAATACGTGAAATGGCTTTTTTGCGTGTACGAATCTTCTCAAAAGGGACAATTAGCTTGTTGTCAAAATGCAAGATAGGCTTTACCTTTAAGAGGCTTCCAATAAAAGCCTGAGCACCATTTAATCTGCCGCCACGTTGTAAATGAGTTAAATCATCTACCATAAAATAAGCTCTTTGATTTTCTTTCAGATAATTGAGATGGGAAATCACTTCTTCTGGAGAAGCACCACCTTGGATTTTTTCAGCAGCTTCTAACACATAAAAACCTTGTGCCATACAGCTAGTCTCTGTATCAAACGGATAAATGTCGATTCCGTCAACTAGTTCATTCGCTGAGGCCGCACTATTGTATGTTCCACTAATTCCGCTTGACAGATGTATACTAATCACAGCATCATATGTTTCACTAAGTTTTTCATATAATTCTATAAGTTCACCGAAAGCAGGCTGAGAGGTTGTTGGAAGATCTTTATGTTTCTTGACTTCTTCATAATATGTCTTCCAATCCATTTCTACTTCTTCACGGTATGATTCAGTACCAAAGATGACATTCAGAGGGATCATATGAATATGATGTTTATCACGTAGTTCTTGTGGTATATAAGCAGTACTGTCTGTTACAACGGCTATTTTCATTCTTAAATACCTTCCTTATCCGTTAAGTTGCTTTTTAAAAAAGAATGATCATTGTTTTTCACTAGATTTATAATACTAATCAAAAAAGCTTGCCTAATCAATAGGCAAGCCCGCTATATCCGAAAAAGACTCCTTACCTGCCTATCATTGCTCTCTAACTTGAATGTGAGAGAACTAAAAACAGGCGAAAAAGGAGTACTTGTCCGGAACATTATCTCATTTCTACCCAACCGTTTTTAATTGCTACAACAACAGCTTGAGTACGGTCATTTACATTCATTTTTTGCAAAATGTTACTCACGTGGTTTTTGACTGTTTTCTCACTTATAAAGAGCGACTCACCAATACCTCTGTTGCTCTTTCCGTCAGCTAACATTTGAAGAACTTCACATTCACGTCTTGTTAAGATATGAAGTGGTCTGCGAATTTCAGGATATACCTCGTGCTGTGGATGTGCTGAAACGCCGCTTGTTGCTAAGCGTCGGAATTCATTTACTAAGTTATGAGTGACTTTCGGATGTAAATAAGAGCCTCCGTCAGCTACTACTTTTACTGCTTCAATGAGGGTATCTGCATCCATTTCTTTTAACAAGTAGCCTCTTGCTCCTGTTTTTAATGCATGTGTCACATAGTTTTCATCGTCATGAATAGATAGGATAATGACTTTTGATTCGGGATAAAGCTCTACTAGCTGTTTTGTAGCCTCCACACCATTTACATTCGGCATATTAATGTCCATAATGACAACATCCGGATGATAGTGTTCTACGATACGTGCAGCTTCGTCACCGTCGTCTCCTTCTGCAACTACTTCAAAAGTAGGTTCAAAATCTAAAATCCGTTTGACACCTTCACGGAATAATTGGTGGTCATCGATAATTACAATATTTACTTTAGTCACAAGCTACGCCTCCCCATGTTTATTGTTCTACACCTGAACTTTATGGTCAATATGTCTTTTGTCTCTATTTTACAATTTTATTTTGTAATGTTAACGGTACTCTAATCATGATGAATGTCCCTAGACCTATTTTTGAGTCTATGGTCATTTTACCTTCTAGTAAGTCTACGCGCTCTTTCATACCAAGTAACCCAAAGGATTTGTTTTTATTTGTTTTAACATCCTTCATATCAAAGCCTTTTCCATCGTCTTTGATAATTAAGGTGACAAAGTCTTTCGTCACTTCAACCTTCACAGAGATTTCTTCAGCTTCAGAATGCTTTAAAGAATTTGTGACAGCTTCTTGAGCTAGTCTAAATAGTGCCACTTCAAATTGAGAAGCAATTCTTTCGCTTTCTGTATCACCTATGCACTGGAACGTAATTTTGGTTTTTCCATCATATTCTTCAATTGTGTTTAAGTATTTTCGCAGTGTCGGAATGAGACCCAAATCATCTAAAGCCATCGGTCTTAAATCATAAATGATTCTTCTCACTTCGTACAGTGCATTTCGCACATTCTGTCTTAGACTTCTAATTTCTTTAAAACCTTCTTCTGTTCCACGGTCTCTAAAAATCCGTTCAATTAGTTCTGAACGCATCATCACGTTTGCCAGCATCTGAGCAGGTCCATCATGGATTTCTCGTGATACCCTTTTGCGCTCTTCTTCCTGGGCTTCAATAATTCTTAGTCCAAAATCTTGTTTTGCCTGAGCATCTTCAAGTAAAACACCGACCTGACGTAAATCTTGGTTCAAGTAGTTGAGGACGACCGTGATCTGGCTCACAAGCGTTTCTGAACGTTCAATGACATCTTGTAAGCTTAACAATCGTCTTTCCAGATCATCTCTTCTTTCCCTCAGCTGTTTTTCGCGCTGCTGGATCATGGTCAATTCTACTTGCAGGTTATGTGCTTTTTCATAGGCTTCTCGTATTTCTTCTTCGCTGAATTTGTTGAAGTTTCTGCTGACCTCAGATAATCGATTTCTAGCATGTCTCGTATGTACTTCTAGTTTATCCCCAAAATCAATTACTTCGTTGACTTGCTGTTTAATTTGCTTGAGCTCTTCTACTAGGCTTTCATATTGTTGACGGGACTGTTCGCCGATTCTAAATACTTCGTCCTTACTGCCATCAACTGTACTTAGCATTTTCATGATGATTGAATCCAATAACTTCGGATCCATTTTAGGTGTTGTCATGGCTTTTCCCTCCCGTAACAGTGATGTCATCTTTTTTTATTATAAATGTCATTGATCTGCATTTTATGTCGAATTATAATGAAAGAATGCGTATAAATCATGAAATTTTTATGACGACCCTTTTTCCGCTCCTATCATCATAACAAAATACGCTGTAAAATTCTAAAACCAATGCAAATTTTCTCTAGCCTTACAATTTGCTTGTCAGGAGGGTATGTCTTTTGCTGAACCGCTATCTCACAGTAAAAAGCCGTGGCGAGCATGAGATCGTCATTGAAAAATCACGTTTTATTTGTCATATACAACGTGCTGTCTCAGAAGAAGAAGCACAAGCCTTTATACAATCCATAAAAAAACAGCATTGGAACGCCACTCATAATTGTTCCGCCTATTTGATCGGTGAACATGATCTGATTCAAAAAGCAAATGATGATGGTGAACCAAGCGGTACAGCAGGGGTACCCATGCTTGAAGTGCTAAAAAAACGCAAGCTGAAAGATACAGTTGTTGTCGTCACTCGTTATTTCGGCGGTATTAAGCTAGGTGCCGGTGGATTAATTCGCGCGTACGGAAAATCTGTGTCTGAAGCAATCAATCATGTTGGTATGGTAGAACGCTGTTTAATGCGTACGATGCACACAACAATAGATTATACATGGTTTGGAAAGGTAGAGAATGAGCTTAGAGCCTCATCTTTTCAGCTAAAAGACATCCATTATGCAGAAGATGTGATTTTTGAAACGTATGTAGAAGAAACACAAACAGAGCAGTTCATTGAATGGATGACTGAGTTAACTAATGGAAAGAGTGTTACTAAAGAAGGCGAATTGATTTATTTAGAAAAGGACGTTGGTCCGATAAAGGAGACAGATGAATGGCACAACGAGTAAAAGTGCGTGTACGAAAGAAAAAGAGTAAGAAGAAAAAGATTTTCAAACGGATTCTGGTCTTATTTTTGCTTCTCTTCATCTGCATGGGCGGATTTGCAGTTTATAAGATTGTGAATACACTCCAGGCTGCTGACAAAACTTATGATGAATTAGAGCGTGGGGAGAAATCGAAACTCCGTGATGCTGTCATTGATATAAAGAAAAAACCTTTCTCTGTCCTATTTGTTGGTATAGAGGATTACGCCACAAATGGTGATCACGGCCGTTCAGATTCACTCATCGTCGCAACGATTAATCCTCAGGATAAAACGATGAAAATGGTCAGTATCCCCCGTGACACACGAGTACAGCTTGCTAGTGACACAACGGGAAATAAAGTAAAGATCAATGCGGCATTTGCTAAAGGCGGTAAAGACGAAACGATTGAAACTGTCGAACAATTCTTGCATATCCCAATTGACAAATATGCAACAGTAGACTTTGACGGTTTTAAGGATGTCATTGATGAAGTTGGGGGAATCGATATTGACGTTCCATTTGACTTCAATGAAAAAAGTGACGTCAAAAAGTCGAAAAAGATTTACTTTAAAAAAGGAAATATGCATTTAAACGGTGAAGAGGCACTTGCTTATGCGCGAATGAGAAAACAAGATCCACGTGGTGATTTCGGGCGTAACGATCGTCAGAAACAAATCTTACGTGCCATGATTGATCAAATGGCGAAACCTCATAACATTGCAAACGTGGATAATATCGCAAAAGAAGTAAGTGATCATATAACAACCAACTTCCGCATCACAGAAGGACTTGCTCTACAGCAAATTTACAGTGGTTTTAAAGGAGACGATACTGAAACACTATCTATTAAAGGATCAGACCTTTATTTAGGACCAAATCGAACATACTTCTTTGAGCCAGATCAAACCAACTTGGCTGAGGTGCAAAATGAGTTAAGGACACATTTAAAGCTTCCTGCTGAGTCATCGTCCTCAACTGAAACAAATACACAAACCGATTCATCTTCTGGTACAACAGGGTCAGCCAATACACAGGCCCCTTCGACCAGCACATCAGGACAATAATAGGAAAACAGCCCGTTCCTTGGAAGCGGGCTGTTTTTTTATTGTCTTTTGACCATACGTTTGTAGAATTTCGTAAATGGTTTAAACTCTTCGTTCACCAAACCAGTGACTTCAGCGATAACTTGCATAAACATGACCAGTAAAAAGATGATGATCAATGACAGCCAAATGGTGGCACTTGTCAGCAAAATCGCACTTAAGCTGAAGACTAAACCAATCATGTAAATCACAATCACTGCCATTCGATGTGATAAGCCAAAGGCCATCAGTCGATGATGGATGTGTGATTTGTCAGGTGCTGAGATAGGCTGTTTATTCAATATTCGTCTTATGATCGCAAAGGTCGTATCAAAAATAGGCACACCTAAAATAATTACAGGGACAACAACACTAAACAAAGTAACACTTTTGTACAATCCTAAAAGTGACAGGACCGAGATCATATAGCCTAAAAATAACGAACCTGTATCACCCATAAATATTTTTGCTGGATGGAAGTTATAAAAAAGAAAACCGATGGTACTGCCAATGACGACAAGAGATAACGAAAGAATCAGGATCTTGTCCGCAGAAAATGCCATGACGGCAATCGTGGTTAAACCGATAACCGAAATTCCGGCAGCCAGTCCATCTAATCCGTCAATTAAATTGATCGCATTTGTAATCCCAACAATCCATAGTACAGTCAGGGGATACGCCATCCATCCTAACTCCAGTCGATCTGTTAAGAAAGGAACAGAGAAAAAGTCCATTTTTAAGCCCGTGCTCACGATTAAGCAAGCAACGAGAACTTGCACAAGAAATTTAAATTTTGCACTTAAATTATATTTATCATCAAATATACCTAAAATGACGATGAGTACAGCGCCAACTGATATAGCTGTAATTTTATTATGTAGAAACAGCCCGCCTGCTAGTGCTCCAGCCGCTACCCCAATAAAAATCGCCAAACCGCCCATTCGAGGCATTACTCTATCATGAACTTTTCGTTTATTCGGCTGGTCCACTGCACCAATCTTAATTGCAAACTTTTTGACGATTGGTGTCACAATTAAAACTGTAGCCAGAGAGACAAAAAACGCTAATAAGGCGCGTTCGTAATCCATAGGTCAGTCTCCTTCTAAATTGAAATCTGTATTTTGTATATTGGCCGCTCTTTCCATTATACAATTGAATATAGGATGATCACAAGCTCCCCCTAAGAAGAAGAAACAAATAAAAACGCACAATCCTGAATGAATTATGCGTTTTCTTTAATATTCGTTAATTCCACCATGTTTGTGAACAGTGCGTGCCAATCTTTTTTCTTTGCCCGGCTTTGTCTTAGATGTCTGCATGTCATGTCATCTTTTTTACTGATCACTTTCTGGCAGGCTTCTACGAAGAGAGCTGGATCTTCGCCCTCTACATATTCATACACATCATTCTCTTTTAGCCTTTCCGTTGATGGAAGATTTAAACCAACAACAGGGATTCCGGCAGCTAAAAATTCATACAGCTTGAGCGGAAAAACCGCTTGATTGTAAGGAGACTGTTTGTATGGCATCATCCCTACATCAATTAATTTCATATAAGCAGGCACTTCTTCTGGTGCGACTGCTCCAGTCCATAGGACATTGGGCAGTTTGAGTGCATGCTGAAAAGATGGATCTCCATTCGTTCCATCCGGACCGACAAATAAAAATGTCCAATCTGGCTGCATGCGAGCAGCTTGAGCGATCATGTCAAAATCGAGCTTCGGCTTGATCCCACCTATAAAGCCAAGAACCGTTCCCTCTCTTCCCTCTAGCACGTCTTCCCTGCTAGGGAGGTTGCTTTTTGCAAACACATCATACTCGACGCCATTTTCCACTGTAAAGACATCTTTCGGTTCACCCATGAGCCTTTTTTTGATTTGATCATGTAAGTATTGTGAAGAGCATGTAATGCTGTGTGCATATTTAATAATGCGGTTTTCTGCTTTTACAATGACTCGCTGTCTCATATAAGAGAGAATGTTGTTTTTTCCACTGATAGGCTCTCCCCACAGGTCACTGCAATCATACACAATATGTTTCCATTCAAATAAAGAAGATAAGAGCGGAAATCCCGGAAACGTATACCATAAACAGACGGCTATGCCCTGCTTTTCTTCTTGACGCAAATGCTCAAGAAGAGGAGATAATTTATGAAAATAAAACATATCTTGATAACGGCCAAAGCGAAAAAACTTGCTCTTGAGCACATCAGGAATGGTCATTTGCTTCATTCGATCCGTTATAGGCTGAAAGGGAGCTGAATGACGAGTGGCAGATGGGCATACCCAGATGACCTCTTTCGTTTCTGGATCAGATGCAAGAAATTCCGCCAGTCGATGCCGTCTGTACCTTAGGCCATCGTGTCCCCATTCTCCCGTTGCGACAATCACATGTATGATCGACTCTGCTTTCACCTTCATCACCTTTTTTCCCTTCTGTTTATAAGCGCTTTTTGACAGCATTTGTGGCATAGTGCATAAAACACCAAGATGCTTTCACAAAATGAAGCTGCTCAATTTCTCTGTAGACAAACCATGTTTTTTTTGCTGCTTTCCACTTGTTACTAGAAATCGAGTTTCCCACGATGCGATATTCACTGAGCGGCTCACTCATTCCATAGGCAGTAAATCCTTTTTTTAAAATAGAGAGCCATGTGGCTAAGTCCTGCCTTGTTCGAATGTTTGGCATTTCCACGTGTCCTACTTGTTGAAGATCGAGCATCACCGTCAAACAGCCGATAATCGTATTTTTTAAAGCTTCATTGTAGTTCAACTGAGCCGGCGCTGTGACGGTTTTTTGTAACGGCTCTCCATTTTCTGAAATGATGTCATATGCCGTGAAAGTAAAGGCATGATCATTTTCTAACATAAACTTGACCTGCTTTTCGAGCTTTGTCTGTTTCCACATATCATCACTATCTAAAAAAGCGATAAAGCGGCCTTTCGCCTGTTTGATGGCTGTGTTTCTAGCAATAGCAGCTCCCCCGTTTTCCTCTAAATAAATGACGTTGATTCTGTCGTCCGTCTGACTTAATTCCCCTAACAGCTTCCTTGTGCCATCTGTTGAGCAATCATCTGCAATGATCAGCTCCCAGTTGGAATAGGTTTGGGCAAGGACGGAATGAACTGTATCCGTTAAATAACGTTCCGCATTATACGCCGGTGTAATAATTGATACTAACGGTTGATTGTTCACCTAAGACTCATCTCCAGTTCATCATTAAGATTCTTTGAACACTTCAGGTAACACCACAAACATAAGCGAGATGCTAAGGCCAATGACAAGTCCAAGCAGTGCTCGTTTTTTCGCTGACATGCCTTTGCCTGCTTCATCAAGCACTTGGGCAGGATCGACAATCTTTGCCTGCTTCATCCCGAGCTTTGTCGATTCCAATTCATATAAAAATCGTTCTTTATCGACCTTGGAGTCATTGCTGACAGATTCATCTTCAAGAGCGGATAGTCTCCTTTCAATGACTTGCTGTCTTTTCGTAAATAAGGCTTTGTCCTGCTTTAAAAATGTATCTGACACTTGTTTCACTACCGCCAAAGCTCGAGCTTGATCAGCATCTGTAAACGACAACTGCAATAGTGTATCGGACTGGTTAGTGAGAATCAAACGATTTTTCACATCCTGCCTTTCTTCTTCATTTACATCACGGAGTGCTTGATTCAGAAATGCATCACTTTTTAATAGAGATGTCACTTCTGCCATATTGTTATACACACCGTCGTCATATTTCCCAAGCGTCAAGGTCACAGCAGCTGTGTAACTAGACTGTTCTACTGTCCCCTTGGCAAAAAAGAAACCAAAAGCAGCCAATACAACAGGCAGCAGCACAAGCCAGACGATATATTTTTTCATTCGCTTCCCTATTCTTAACATAAAACCAGACATGCTCATTCTCCCAACATTGACGTATTTAATTTTTCACTAGTGTAGCCATACAAACTCAGCATCACACGTTTGCCCACGGCTTGAAGCGCTGTTTATTTTTCATGATATTGACCGCTGCGATCACTAGACCTAGAAACACCCAGTGGAAATATAAATTCGAGACCGAACTCGGACTGATACTTGAGACGAGAAAGCTCAGCATGGCAGCAAATAGACCTTCAATGATCATCTTGGCTAATCTCGTGTCAGCCAATTGGTATTGTTTGTACAGTGAGAACATGAGATAGGCATACACTGAGATATAACCTAGCATGACGGCAAACCCAAAATTCGTCATCACCTCTAGCAGCCAATTGTGAACTTCCACGACCTGATCTGTATCAAAGATAGAAAAGTGAGCTAAGTAATAAGACACATTGCCCGCTCCGACTCCGAAACCGTATGAATTCGTAAAGAAATACCAAGCGTTTTTGATTAAATTTGCCCGGGCAATGTTGGACGGAAGTGGTTCGCTAAAAGAATGAGCGACCTGAGAAGCGAGAAACAAGTCATAAAAGACAGAATAGATTTTGGCTGAAAAAATGGCGATACAGATGATAACAAGCCCGCCTGCTGCCATGATGGACCACTTTTTTAAAAAGCGAGGCATCAACAGCCCTACATAGATTGCCGCTCCGGCTAATATGCCAAGCAAGCTGGCGCGCGATTCTGTTAACAAAATGAGATACAGCGCTAAGATGGCTCCTAGTAATCCGAACGCTTTGATATAACCATTTTTCATTTGGCGCATGCACGCCACATATAAGAAAAAGCTAATAGATAAAAAAGTCGCAAAATCATTTTGGTTAAAGAAGACAGCTGTAGGATAGTGCTGTTTGTATGCTGGTCCAAGATACAATGAGGTATTCGGTAAATGGTTCAAGGTCAAGTGATTATAGAACCCGATTCCCATCACAAATACGGTCATGACTAGCCAAATACTATAAAAAGTTACGATCTGATCCATTCGCTGAATGTACATGACCACAAGAAAGACAAAACCCATTCCCATCGCAAGAAGAGACATATATTTCAGGCCATCTGTGACCGAATGAGCCCAAAGCAGTGAGATGAGTCCGTAAAGAAACCATGCAGCGAAAAAACCAAGAATGCCTTTAACGCGAATTTGCTGCCACTGAGATATGTACGTTCCTTTGCCCCTCATCCGCCATATGAATAAAGCAAAGACAACCAAGAGCATGACGCGGTAGAGAAAGAGACTAAAGAATCCGGCACTGATAGAGAAAAAAGCGTTATTGAGAAATGTTAATGCAATCAAAAGGTAAATGGCTGACATGAATATGTGCTCACCATTCATGTAGAGCTTCATACATATAGCAGCCGCTATGAGCACCACAATCAAAACCGGAATGACTACCATCTTCTTTAACCCGATAGGCTGCGTGGATGCCATTTGTACAAGCCAAATACCTGCTGCTAATAAAATACATCCGATTATGATTTGCCATGCTGTTTGTTTCACACTCATACCCATGTTCCTCCTAAGCAACCCATCCGATTTGAGGGATTAAGCCTTTACTTCCTGTTCATAGAAGGAAATGGTACGAGCCAAACCTTCTTGTAAAGTCACAACAGGCTCCCATGCTAAGACTTGTTTCGTTTCCTCATTTTCCAATGTACTATGCACAATATCTCCTGCACGCTGAGGCTTATAAATCGGTTCAAGATCTGATCTCGTGACTCGCTTCATCGTTTGAAACAGCTCATTCACCGTGATGGAATGACCACTTGAGATATTTAAACAAACGTTTGATTGAGCTGTTAAAGCTGCAACATTCGCTGCGGCTAGATCGCCTACATAGATGAAATCTCTTGTTTGTTCTCCGTTCCCGAAGATGAAAGGTGCCTCGTGCTTTGCAAACTTATCAGAAAAAATTGAGACAACACCGCCTTCACCAAGTGCGTCTTGGCGCGGACCATATACATTGCTGTACCGCATAATACAATAGTCCACATCATAGAGTGATTTTGCCATCTGTAAGTATCGTTCAACTGTCAGTTTCGACAAGCCATAAGGTGAACCAGGCTGCAGTGGATGAGCTGTGTCGACCGGCAGATAGACTGGGTCTCCATAGACTGCTGCCGATGAGGCAAACACCACTTTCTCCACCCCGGCTTCAGCCGCTGCTTTGATCACATGCAGCGAACCTTTAATATTGACCTCTTCGTCGTAGACGAAATGTTGAACCGAAACGGCTACACTCACTTGCGCTGCAAGATGAATGATATAATCTGGTGCAATGTGTTTGATCAAATCGACCGTTTCTGATTTTGTGACATCTGCTTCAATGCATTGTACGGAAAGATGAGCGATATTTTCCTTCGATCCAGTTGAAAAGTTATCAAGAACGATGGGCTCATAACCTTTCTCTAATAAAGCCTCTACTGTATGAGATCCTATAAATCCACTTCCCCCAGTTACCAATACTTTCTTCATCCAAGTTCCCCCTATTATTGTGCCTTCGATACCAATTCTGTTTCCCATACGCCTGGGCGGCCGATGGACTGGTAAATAAATCCTCTCTCTTTCATTTCTGCTGGATCAAACAAATTCCTTCCATCAATTAAAATGGGAGAACGAAGCAGCTGCTTGATCTGATCCTTATCCATCTTCTGTACGTCATCCCATTCCGTTAAGATGAGACAAGCATCTGTATCTTTCACTGTTTCATAGAGATCATTGCTGAAGACCGCCTGCGGGCCAAGCTCTCTTTCTGCTTCTACATAAGCAATTGGATCATAGGCTTTGACAAAAGCTCCGAGCTCTCTCAGCATTGGGATAATATCTAGTGCTGGCGCTGAACGCATATCGTTTGTATTTGGTTTAAATGCGAGCCCTAAAACGGAAATCGTTTTTCCTTTAATATCACCGAACACACTCATCAGTTTGCTGACAAGATGGGCTCTTTGGTGGTTGTTAGTTTCAATGACAGATTCGATCAGCTTGAACCGGTAGCCAGCTGTTTCGGCAATTTTGAGAAGAGCCATCGTATCTTTTGGGAAACAAGAACCACCAAATCCAATGCCTGCTTTTAAAAATTTATGCCCGATCCGACTGTCTAACCCAACGCCTTCGCTGACTTTTTCCACATCAGCACCAACTCTCTCGCAAATGTTCGCAATGTCATTGATGAATGA
This sequence comes from Bacillus sp. FSL R5-0397, assembly GCF_038593395.1. Classification (NCBI taxonomy): domain Bacteria; kingdom Bacillati; phylum Bacillota; class Bacilli; order Caryophanales; family Bacillaceae; genus Bacillus; species Bacillus sp. FSL R5-0397. The sequence goes on from NZ_CP151992.1 coordinate 3,169,760, forward strand.
GATTTTTGTGGCGAGCATGGCATTTGCCGCATACTTAATCATTTCTGCACTTTCTAGATTGGTCTCAACCACTTCTGTTTGAAACGGATCATGCAATTTTTTAATGATCGTGGATGCATGTGAGCTTGTAGAGCCAATGACCGCTCTCTCCATATTCATCGTATCTTGAATAGCTGAACCTTCCCGCAGAAACTCTGGGTTGGAGACGACGTCAAATGGATATTTACTGCGTGAAGCCTTTTGAACAATGGCTTGAACAAGACGTCCTGTTCCAACTGGCACTGTGCTCTTATTCACGATGATTTTGTAGCCATTCAGGTGTTCCCCAACCGTTTGAGCCACAGCTTTCACGAATGTTAAATCCGCTTCCCCCTGAGGTGTCATTGGTGTTCCTACAGCAATATAAATAATCTCTGATTCTCGAATTGCAGCGGGAATATTGGTTGTAAAACACAATCTTCCTTCTTCTGTATTCTTCTCAATCAATTCCTTTAAGCCCGGTTCATAAATTGGAACGAGACCGCTTTTTAAGCTGTTGATTTTTGATTCGTCGATGTCACAACAAATGACGCGATTTCCGATATCAGCAAAACAAGTACCCGATACTAACCCGACATATCCTGTTCCAATCACAGCAATTTTCTTCAACATGTTTCATCCTCTCAGTAAAAGCATATTGGTCGTTCCAAACTGTTTATCTATCAGTCTTTGCACATTTCATCCTGTTTAAACAGTGGATGTTGATTGATTCAGCACCTTCTCATATTGCTGAATCAGGAGCGAAGCATTATGTGATGATGAATAATCTGTATGGACGATGTGGTGAAGATCGGTCTTCACTTGCTCGTTCCATCTGTTTTCATAAAGATAAGCGTGAATCGCTTCTTTTAGCTGACTCGTTGAACGCGGTTCAATGAGCAGATGTTGATAGGTAGAAAATAGTGATGGGAGACCACCAACCCGTGTTGCGATGACAGGCATTTTTAAAGCGAGCGCCTCAAGAACGACAGTCGGCATTCCTTCACTGTAGGAAGGAAGGGCAAACAGGTCAGCTGCCATTAAATAATGTTTGACTTGTTCATTCGGCACCTGCCCCGGGAGTATAATGGATTCTCCCGCCCGTTCGGTCAGCTCCTTTGCGAGGGGGCCTTTTCCGACAAAGACGACTTTTACACCCTCCATCCCGCTGACAGCTTCCGCTAATTCAAGCAAACCTTTCTCTTTGACTAAACGGCCGACATAAACGACGAGCTTGTCGTGAAGCGGTAAACCAATCTGCTTTCTGATGGCTGTTTGATCCCCCAGTGTTCTAGAAAATGACTTGAGCGGAATTCCAAGCGGGAGGCATTGTGCATCCACCTCTGTCATGTCATGTGTTTTCTTTGCCAGCTCTTCACTCACTGTGAGAACAGCAGACGCCTGTTTTACTGCTGCTTTAAAGGCGGCAAGCGCCCCTTGACTATAGGTTGGATAGACGTTCACATCACTGCCGTGTAAGGTCAGAAGATAAGGGATGTTTGCTTCCTTTTTGATCATAGCTGCTGCGCCGCCAGACGGCATGGCAAAGTGCGCATGGATGAAATCCGGTGACAGTTCATAACGCTCCATTGTGCGCAGGACAGAAGCTGCGATTCGTTTACTCGGCTGAGCCCATTTTAGCTGTCCAGGCAGCGCTGTATAGGGCGGTCTGTAAACCGGCACGCCGCACCTCACTTCCTGCTGGGGAAGATCTTTTCTCTGACGATAGGAAGCTTTAAGCATCCGTAAGATGGGCGGATTGACAGGAGTAGGACAAATCACGCTCACTTCTACGCCCTGTTTGACCAGCTCCTGCACTTGCGTTTCATGGAAGACGCCTTCACTTGGATGTTTTTCACTAGGATATACACTTGTCAGCCATAGCACCTTCATGACGAACGACCTCTTCTCCATAATTTTCCTGCCATTTGCGGATACATTTTGACAAGTAGCAAGCTATATAAAACCGCACTTAAACCAATCGTCAGTAGTAATTGAAGCAGTATATCCGCTGATGTCAGCTTCATCCCTTGATGAATAGTCACTGCGCAGGCGGCCATTAACAACGTCATGACAGCAGGCTTTACGAGAGATTTTACATATACCTTCATATCTAGCTGAATGACATAAGCCATCAGCCACCTGCCGACAATGAAATTCAGCAGACTGACCCCTGAGTAGACCCAAGCTACAGTCAATAGACTGCCAGTATGGACTCCTGCATATAAGGCGCATCCATATACGATGAGCATGCCTGTATCCCAATAAAATGCTAAGTCAGTTCTCCCTTTTGCAAGAAGGATGGAACCATTTGGATTCATCAGCACACGGAGTAGACCGACAATGCACAAAATATTCAAAACCGGGACCGCCACTAGCCATTTCTCTCCAAACACCACTTCTATAAAGCTATCTGATACGGCAGCAAGACCAATGAGTAGTGGAAAACTAATGAGTGCAAGCATATTCGTCATGCTGAGGAAGCCCTCACGCAGCCTAGAGTGATCACGCTGACTTTTTGCGAAAACTGGGAAAGCCACTCTCGTCACAATCGGGTTAATTTTCAGCACCGGGATTGTGACGATTTGATAAGCCAGGCTGTAAATCCCTAATGCCTCTGCTCCAAGAAACCGTCCTATTAAAATCATGTCGATGTTTGAGCCTGCCCGATTGACGAGTCTTGACGCAAGCTGGAAAGCCCCGAAGGAGAAAAACTCTTTCACTTCCCCTAATGCGAAAACGGGTGCTGGGCGCCACTTCTTCCAATAAGCCGCTGCATACATGAGACCTTTTCCTGATTGAAGCAGCACTTGAGAGATCACATAGGCCACAATTGGATTGATAAAAAAGGCTAGAATAAGTAGAACAATCAGCGAAATGATCGTCGCTATCGTTTCAATCGTACTTAAGGTTTTAAAGGCTAAATCTTTCTGCATCATATATTGATATTGCTGACCAATTGGTGCAATGAGAAACATGATTGATAATAACTTGAGCAAGCCTTCCAGCTCAGGTCTGGCATAAAAGGCGGCAATCAAGGGACTTGCGAGGATCAATACACAAAACAAGAGAATTCCCGTCAGCAAGTTGATCCAATATAATGTAGATAATTGACGTTCCGTCGTTTGTTCCTTTTGAATGATCGCAGCACCGATGCCTAGATCAAGTAAAATCTGTGTAAATATTGTGACCGTTGTGATCATGCCAACGAGTCCAAATTCTTTCAGTGACATTACGTTTCCTAAAAAGGCGAACTGTGCAATTTGGATGATGGTAATGATCAATGCGGACAAGCTTGTCCATTTTGCTCCGCCCAGCAGGCGATTTTTCATACTTGCCATTTCTCTTCCCTACTTTACTTATCTGGCTCCGTCACCAGTCACGATGACTTTTAACGTTTTTACCATAATCTTCGTGTCGAGAGAAAATGTCAAGTTTTGAATATACTGTAAGTCGTGTGATAATTTTTCACTTGGACTCATTTCATATCCCCCATTTACTTGAGCAAGACCTGTCAGCCCCGGCTTCACTGTCAGTCTTTTTGTAAAGCCTGGAATCGTCCGATTAAATTCGGCAGTAAACATTGGTCTTTCAGGACGTGGACCTACAATACTCATTTCTCCTTTTAACACGTTGATAAATTGCGGCAGTTCATCAATTCTTGTTTTTCTGATGAATGCCCCCACTTTGGTGATACGAGGGTCATTTTTTTGCGCCCATTTCGCTCCTCCGCTTTCTGCGTTGGTTCTCATCGATCTGAGCTTCCATAATTTAAAGTAGACACCGTCTTTTCCGACCCTTTCCTGCATATAAAAGGCTGGCCCTGGTGTTTCTAGCTTAATTAAAAGGGCAAACAGTAAAATGATTGGCGTACTCAACATCAATCCGATGAACGAGAACACGACATCTATGAAACGTTTTGCAAATAAATATCGAACCATATGTTCTGTTAAAGCAAAAGAGTGGTTTCGTCTCACTTCATATTCTCTGTAAAGGTTCATCGCTTTCTCTGCGCTCACTGACCTGCACCTCACCATTCAAAGTAGTTGTTGTGTAAAGAGATGTTCTATGAAAGTCAGTTTAGCAGAGCAACATTAAGCAAATGTAAATGGGCTGTTAAGTCTTGTAAAAGTGTGTTAAGAATGTGCCCTTATATCAAGTTATGCCCTTTTAAACGTAAAAAAGACCCGCATTTCTGCGGGTCTACGTGTCTTTTTTTTATTTTGCCTTTACGGATTCGATCGTCTTCAGTCTAAGCGTTCCATTTGCATCTTTTGTATAAGTTACTTTCACTTTTGACTCTTCTTTTAGGCTGTTCACTTGTTTAGAAAATGTATTTCCGAATTGAATGGCTACTTCTTTTCCATCAATGTTGACAGCAATTGTATGTCCATCAGCCAAACCGACATATGTGCCTTCTTTGGTGACTTCATTTTTCTTCGTTGTAGATTCTTTTTTTGTTTTAGATTCAGCTTTTGACTGATCGTTTGTCGTTTCTTCTTTTGTGATTTCCTTACTTGAGCTTTCTTTTGCATCTTCATCAGATTGACCTGCTTGGTCTTCTGTTTGAGCAGCTGTTTCTTTGCTTTCATCATCTGCTTTTTCACTTGCGGACTTGTCTTCCGTCTTTTCATCTGTTGCATTTTCTTTCTTTTGATCTGCTGCTTCAGTTGTTTCTTTTTTGCTGTTATCCGTATTGTTATCGTTAGACTGATTTGATGTGCCGCATGCTGTGAGCATTACTCCTAGAAGTAAGACTAAAAACGGCATTGTGATTAATTTTTTCAAGATCGTCACCTCTTCATGATTTGTCGATTTGCTGTCATTGGAAGGTAAATACGTGAAAAATCCACCCTCTATGTTTCGATTATAACAAAAATAACCTGAAATGAAATGTATTTTTAACTTGACATATCATTCATCCGATCTATTTTATTCAAAATATTGAGATACACCTGCTGCGATTCCTGAAGCCAGCCGCTCCTTGGCAGTCGTTGATTTTAATATACTGGCATCAATCGGACTGGTTACGAACCCCGTTTCAAGCAAGATGCTGGGCATTTTTGAATACTTGATCACGTAGAATCCTGCAGTCTTCACACCGCGATCTCTTGTGCCAAGGGCTTTCACCATCTGGGGCTGTACCTTTTGTGCCAGCTTTAAACTATTGGCCGAAGCATACGTCGCATCATAATACGTTTCTGTTCCATTTGCACCGCTATTATCATTTGCATTGGCATGGATGCTGATGAACACATCCGCACCAGCCTGTGATCCTTTGCTTACACGTGTTTGCAAGGAATCAAATGTATCAGATGTTCTAGACATGACCGTCAGCGCACCCGCTTGTTTGAGCCTTGCTTGCAGTTTTAACGCGACATCCAGATTAACATTTTTTTCAAAAAGCCCATTTCCTACCGCTCCAGCATCCTGTGCACCATGACCTGGATCAATAAAGATGGTTTCACCTAACACATGATTTTTCAGCTGTGTGATCACACTGGTTCGTATGGTTGATGTTCCGCCCACCACTGTAAATGTTGAAATCTTTTTAGTCCCAATGACACGACGAATCGCATCTGGCACTGATTGAGCGTCTGTAAGAAGAAGGGTTTGCCCTTGCTTGGCTGCCGTACTTGCCGCAGCTGCCGCATCGGCATATGCATAGCCGTTACTCATATACGTTTGGGTTGTCTTCATCGGGTATGTTTTCGCAATTCGGGCTGCCACTTCATACCGATTGGCTCCGCTGATTCTCACGGGTGATGGCAGCTTTTGATAGGCCGCTTGATTGACACTTGTTTCCCCGCCAATCACAATCGTCCGTTTCACCGCTTTGCTTTTTAATAGATTGGCTGTTTCCTGCCGCAGCCCTTTTGCATCGGTTAATAAAATAGGAAAGCCCTGTTTTGCAGCATATGGAGCAATCGCCACAGCATCTGCATAAGCAGAACCATTCACAATCACAGCTGTATCAACACTCTTCATTTGCTTAGCAACGTTTGCCGCCAATTCATATCGATTCTTTCCTTGTATTCGCGATACGGATAGATTCATTGCTTTTAGCTGCGCTACGACTTTTTGAGAAATGCTTGCGGTTCCGCCAAGAATGATGACACGCTTCGTTCTCAACTGCTGAAGACCTGATTTAGTTGCACCAGAAAGACTGCTAGTATTCGTTAACAGCACTGGGGCTCCTTGCTGAAAGGCATACGGCACAGCACTTAGCGCATCAGCATAAGCTTCACCGCCTACTAAAACAACTGTAGGTGCTGTCGACCAGCCTCGTTTTGCAGCGTTAACTGCCACCTCATATCGATTACTTCCCTCAATCTTCGATACATTGTGCTGCGCAAATGCTGATGGTGCATATAAACATAGTGAAACCACAATTAAAACAAAACATTTGATATAAGAACGCATGAAGTCAACCTCCTTGGTTTTGAACCCTTCATCATGGAACCCAGGAAACACTTCATGTACTTTTGAAAAAAGGCTGCCGAGAGTCGTTTCTCGAGCAGCCTAAGAGGTGTATCTTCGGCACCCCTCATCTGTATGTTTTCTTATCTAAAATAGCCTGAAACACCGCTTGAAATACCTGACGCCAATCGATCTTTATAAGTAGCGGATTTCAAAATATTTGAATCAACTGGACTGGAAACAAAACCAGTTTCTAAGAGAACACTTGGCATCTTAGAATATTTAATGACGTAGAAGGCAGCTGTCTTCACGCCACGGTCTCTTGTGCCTAATGCACTGACCATTTTAGGCTGAATATTTTGCGCGAGCTTCAAGCTGTTTGTTGCTGCATATGTTTTGTCATAATACGTTTCAGTTCCATTTGCACTGCTGTTATCATTTGAGTTCGCATGGACACTGATGAAGATATCTGCATTTGCTGACGCACCTTTGCTCACCCGTGTTTGAAGACTGTCGAATGTGTCTGATGTTCTTGACATCGTCACAAGTGCACCTGCGTTGTTTAACTTTGTATTTAGACGTTTGGCTACATCTAAGTTTAAGTTCTTCTCATATAATCCGTAGCCTACCGCTCCTGAATCATGAGCGCCATGACCTGGGTCAATGAATACTTTTTTGCCAACGACAGGGTTTTTCAATTGATTCACAACAGTTGGTGTCACTGTATTTGTACTACCAACGACGGTAAATTTGGTGATTTTTTTGCTGCTAATCGTCGCTCTTGTTACCTTTGGCAGCGTCTTTTCATTCGTTAGGAGCAATGCTTTGTTTTGCTTTGCTGCAATTCCTGCCGCAGAAGATGAAGTGGCATAGCCAAACCCTCTTCCTACATAGGTATTATTTGTGCTCATATTGTATTTTTTCACAATATTCGCAGCCACGTCATAACGAGTAGAGCCTTTGATTCGCGTTGGAGATTTTAATTGATTATAAGCTGCTTTTGTGACGTAATTCTCTCCGCCTACGACAATGGTTTGTTTCACATTGCTTGCTTTTGCAACAGAAGCGATTTCAGAACGAAGGCCCTTTTTATCTGTATATAGAATTGGGAACCCTTTTTGTGCCGCTACAGGTGCAATGGCAATTCCATGTGCATAGAATGACCCTTCAACCACAACGACGCCAGCTGGCGTTTTCATTTTTTTCGCGATATTTGCCGATAGCTCATATCGGTTTTTTCCTGAAATACGTTGTGTAGAGATGCCCATTTTCTTTACTTGATTGACCACGTTGTTTGACACACTTGATGTGCTGCCTAAAACAATAACTGTCTTCGTTTTTAAAGCCGTTAAGGCTTTTTTTGTATCTCCAGAAAGGCTTGTACTATTTGTGTAAAGAACTGGTCCATTTTTTTGATGTGCCAGTGGAATTCCTGCTGTTGCATCTGCATATGCAGTTTTCCCCACTAAAACAACTGTACTTGCTGTTCCCCATCCTTTTTTCGCTACGTTTGCTGCTACAGCATACCGGCTCCCACCATCAATTCGGGAGACCGAGTTATCTGCTGAAGCTGTTGGAACAATAACGAAAATGGCGATGAGGCTGAGGATGGCTGTTTTGATCATTGAGCGCATCTTCTAAGTCCTCCTTTTATTCTTAATAGTTTGTTAGTTTTGTACCTGGATAGTAGAACGAAAGTATGGAAGAATACGAGTTTCCAGATTCAGCTCTAGCTTTGGCGCCGTATTGACTCATACCAATACCGTGACCATAGCCTTTTCCTGAAATCGTGAAATCATTTGTATTATTCTTTACTGACGCAAACGTACTTTTCACCTTTGTTGCGCCCATGACTGTTCTAAACTCTGTCATTTTCATACTTGCCGTTGTACTTTTGTTCACTGTATACGTACCTGTTTTGTTTTTCAGATGGTAATTCAGCTTGATTGAAACGGTCTTCGCACGCTGACCTTTTGTTTTTCCTGAGAATGTCAGGCTTGAAATAGATGCAATTCTCATGTCAGATGCAGCTGTTTCTTTATTTTTCAACAGCCATGATTTTAGACCAGCAAGGTCGGCAGCATTGGCTTCTTTTGCCTTAGACCACTCAGAAGCTGCTTTACTAGCAGTCAACGTAGTGCCTAATTGCTTTTTAGACAACTTCAGTGTCCACACATTGACAGGATCTTTTGTGTCCTGCTTGGCGACTAAGTATGGCAGTGCATTCCCCCATACTTCTTCACTCGCCTCAGTGTATCCGCCATTACTAGAATAATAGGTGGCTGAAATAAGTTGGTTGTTGTATTTTAGAACCTTGCCTTTTGTGGCATCAACAGCTTTTGTTGAATTTGTGTACCAGTTATATCCTCCATATACTTGGAAGGCTGTTGTATCAGGTACGACTTTTCCAATACTTTTCACTGAATACGTTCTAGCGGCAACCGCTTGTGCTTTTAATGCCTCAACATGCCAGCTTGCAGGCATTTCGTTTGGCACAACACCTTTTAGATAGTCTTCAAATGGAATATTTTCATTAGTCGGCCTGATATATCCTGATTCAATGGCAAAGTTGACGTTACCTAAGTATGGCTTCCCTGCGATTTGAAGGACATTTTTGGTTGAATATTTCTCAGGAACAACTCTTAATGTGTTATACGTCTTAATGCCTTTCAATGAAATTTTTCCGTTAGAAATATTCAATTGGTAGTTTTGATTTTTTTTCAGATAGACTTGTTTGGCTAAAGAATTTTTTAAGCTATCTGTAATCGCACTTGTGCTACCAGCAAGATGGTAAGCATATGTACCTTTTTCTTTCAGCAATGCTTTTAATGACGCTGTGACAGAATCCGGCTTCACATACACAACGGTACTGTTAGATTTTGCAGCCAATTGCGACAAAGGCATTGCATAAATATAGCTAGAGGCTTTTGCCAAGTACACTTTATCTGCATTAATGTTTAATTTTTTAATGATATTCACAGATAATTCGTAGCGATTGGCACCGCTGATTCGTGTCACCTGTGAGGTTTTCTTGATTTGATTTTCTACTTTTTGTCCCGTACTTTTTGTACTGCCGATGATAATGACTTTACTTGGCATTTTATATGACGGAATGGAATCTTTTTTTGTTAATAGGATTGGGTATCCTTTTCTCGATGCATAGGATGCAATTGCAATCCCATTCATGAATGAGTTCCCGCCGACAACAATTGCTTGCTTATAATTACCCATCTCTTTGGCGATTTTTTGGGAAATTTCAAATTTGTCTTTCCCACTAATGCGTCTCACTTTTCCATACTTTTTGATTGATTTCTCAGCAGCTGTTGAAATACTTTTTGTATTCCCGACAATTAAGATGTTATCAGGATTCATTTTTTTTAACTGATTTTCGGTTGTCTTCGTTAGCTTTTCAATGTTCGTGTACAAAATTGGTGCGCCTAATTTGTATGCTAACGGCGATACAGAAATGGCATGATCAAATGCATCTCGGCTCACAATCACAACAGTTGAAGGATTTTTCCAGCCTGCAGAAGCGATACTATTGGCTACTTCGTAACGATTTTTGCCGTCATATCTTTTCGTCACAGCAACATTGGATCCTGACAGCTTGTATTCCCCAGTTGTTGAAATATCCATGCTTGTTTTGTTTCCGATATAATTAGACAATTTCACTGAAATTGTCGAGCTGGCCATGGCAGACTGAAAAGGTGCAATTAGTAGTGTCATTGTCATGAGAACGATAAATGTAATGCCTGTTTTCTTCAATTTTGTTCATCCCGCCCATCTTTTTTTACTTCTGTTTTTCAATCTTCTGTATTTCTTTTTGACCATTGTCATTGATAAAGTAAGAGATTTCTACTTTGTCACCTGGTTTAAATTCATTTAATACATCTTTAAAATTATCCGTAAATTCATAGCTTAAGGTCGTATTCACTTTTTTTACTTCGACTGTATGTGCATCAGCCATTCCAATAAATTCAGCTTTTTCTTCTAGCACCTGAGGAGTTGAACTGCTTGTCTTGTTTTCTCCTGAGGATTGCTCAGCCGTTCCACATGCTGTGAGCACGATACCTAGTAGTAGTATTAAGAACGGTAAAACGACGATTTTCTTCATTTTTTTCACCTCATGTCTTTGTATCGTCTTATAACTTAATATTTTAAGGTAAATTTAAGGTTTTTTGAAACCTTTTTTTTGTTACAACGTCTATATCTAGGTTCAGAGTAAAAAAATAACTTGTTTATCAAGATTCGTAAACCTATAATCATGGAAGAATGATAGAAAAGGTGAGGGACATTATGAGAGCTGAGAGAAAAAGAAAGAAAAAGAAGGTTCTTTGGATTGTTTTATCGATTATTGGCTTATTCGTATTAGCCACTGGCGGATACGCGTATCATCTTTGGAATACAGCCGCATCAACTGTCGCAGGCATTCAAGAGAACTTAAAGAAGTCAGATAAGCGTGACAAAGATGTCGATTTAAGTAAAAAAGACCCGATCTCCATTTTAGTCATGGGTGTCGATGAAAGAAAGAATGACCGAGGCCGTGCAGATACATTAATATACATGACTGTGAATCCGAAAACGAAAACAACTGAGATGGTGAGTATCCCCCGTGATACGTATACAAAAATTGTCGGAAAAGGCACAATGGATAAAATCAACCACTCCTACGCTTTCGGCGGTACACAAATGGCGGCAGATACAGTAGAGGAACTGCTTGATGTACCTGTGGATTACTTTGTAAAAGTCAATATGGAAAGTTTTAAAGACATTGTGGATACACTTGGCGGCATTACGGTGAACAGTACGTTTGCTTTCAGCTATGATGGCCATTCATTTGGTACAGGAGAAATTAACCTGAACGGTGATCAAGCCCTGGCCTATACAAGAATGAGAAAGCAAGATCCTAAAGGTGACTTCGGCCGTCAGCAAAGACAGCGACAAGTCATTGAAGGCATCATTGCAAAAGGGGCTAACATTTCATCTATTACGAAATTCGGTGATATGTTTAAAGTCGTTGAAAATAACATGAAAACGAATATGTCCTTTGACGACATGTGGACGATGATGAATGATTATCGTGATGCAAGACAAAATGTGAAACAGCACGAGCTGAAAGGTACAGGCGCACGAATCAATAATATTTATTACTATCAGCTTGATGACAGCAGTTTAGCGAAAGTGAAGAAGGAATTGAAGGATAGTTTGGAGCAGTAAAAAAGAAGACTACATTCCTGTAGTCTTCTTTTTTTATGATTGAAATGGGGCTGGTTTTTCATCACTTAAAGCAAAACGATGAAGGAGTTCTTGGACAATTCGTTTCGACGCTTGTCCATCACCATAAGGGTTAGAAGCCTTCGACATGTTATCGTACTCTTGCTGGTCTTCTAACAGCTCTTTTGCCATCTGATAAATGGTTTCCTCATCGGTTCCTGCAAGCTTAAGCGTACCAGCTTTCACGCCTTCAGGACGTTCTGTTGTATCACGCAGCACTAATACTGGCTTTCCTAAAGAGGGAGCTTCCTCTTGCACACCGCCTGAATCCGTTAAAATAAAGTGCGACGCAGCAGCGAAGTTATGGAAATCAACTACTTCAAGCGGCTCAATTAAGTGCACACGATCAAGATCACTGAATTCTGTCTGAGCCGCATCACGAACAGCAGGATTTAGATGGACAGGGTATACGACTTGAACATCTTCAAATTCTTCGACAACACGGCGAATCGCTCTAAACATGTTCTTCATCGGCTGACCGAGATTTTCTCTGCGATGAGCCGTTAATAAGATCATTTTATCTGAACCGATCTTCTCTAGAATTGGATGTTGATAGTGTTCTGTGACTGTTGTTTGCAGGGCGTCAATGGCCGTATTCCCTGTCACACAGATGGTCTCTTCTTTTTTATTTTCTACTAAAAGATTCTGCTTCGCCTCAGCCGTAGGGGCAAAATGAATGTCAGCAATAGTGCCTGTCATTTGGCGGTTCAATTCCTCAGGGAACGGTGAGTATTTATTGTGAGTTCTTAAGCCAGCTTCGACGTGGCCGACAGAAATTTGGTGATAGAACGCAGCCAAACTTCCTGCAAAGGTTGTCGTTGTGTCGCCATGAACAAGCACAATATCAGGTTTTTCTTCTTGGAATAATTGATCTAGTTTCAACAATGCATTTGATGTAATTTCAGATAATGTTTGGCGCTGCTTCATGATGTTTAGATCATGGTCTGGCGTAATAGAAAATGCCTCAAGAACTTGATCTAGCATTTCTCTATGCTGAGCTGTTACAGTGACAATTGAATTTATTTGTGGATGTTTATTAAGTTCAAGGACAAGTGGAGCCATTTTGATTGCTTCAGGTCTAGTACCGAAAATAGTCATTACATTTAGTTTTTTCACTGGTCTATGCCTCTTTCCTAGTATAATACTTTCAATTATACACAATTTGGAGGATAAATTTAATGATATAAAAAAGAAATTTACATTGAATTAACGTTATCATTCACCCTCCTTTACATTTAACATATAAAATGTAAACTATCTAAAATTCATTTTTAGTGAAATCATTTGTCTTTCCTATGATTTGTAAGTTACACTTTATAAAGACGACCAAGAACTAACATTGATTATTAAATCGGTTATCTATGTAAGGAAGGTGCAAAGTTCATTGAAAAAAGTACGTAAAGCCATTATACCAGCTGCAGGTCTTGGGACACGTTTCCTCCCTGCCACAAAGGCTATGCCTAAAGAAATGCTACCAATCGTTGATAAACCAACCATTCAATATATTATTGAAGAAGCTGTTGAGTCAGGAATTGAAGACATTATTATTGTCACTGGAAAAGGGAAAAGAGCCATTGAGGATCATTTTGATTTTGCGCCAGAGCTGGAGCGTAACCTTGAAGAAAAAGGAAAAAGTGAACTTTTAGAAAAAGTGAGAAAATCCTCTAATATTGCTGATATTCATTACATCCGCCAAAAGGAACCTAAAGGACTCGGACATGCCGTTTGGTGCGCACGCAACTTTATCGGTGATGAACCCTTTGCTGTTTTATTAGGTGATGATATTGTCCAAGCCGAAACACCTGGACTTCGCCAGCTAATGGATGAATATGAAAAAACCCTTTCGTCCGTGATCGGCGTTCAGCAAGTCGCAGACAGTGATACGCATCGCTACGGGATCATTGATCCTCTTACCCAAGAAGGGCGCCGCTACCAAGTGAAAAACTTTGTTGAAAAGCCGCCGCAAGGAACCGCACCATCCAATTTAGCCATTTTAGGGCGCTACATTTTCACGCCAGAGATCTTTATGTACCTTGATCAACAAGAAATTGGTGCAGGTGGAGAAATTCAGCTGACAGATGCCATCCAAAAGCTCAATGACATCCAGCGTGTATTTGCCTATGATTTTGAAGGAAAACGATATGATGTCGGAGAGAAGCAAGGTTTCATTGAAACAACGCTAGAGTTTGCCCTTCAAGATGAAGAGCTAAAGAAAAAACTCATACCATTTATGAAACAACTTCTTGAAAAAGAAGAAGTGAATTAAAAAAGCTGCCATATCGGCAGCTTTTCTTTTTATTTACTCTCTGAAATGGTCAACGTATGCTGTTCATTATCGATAACAAATAGATGATTTTCGCCTTTTACTGCGAATTTCGTTTGTTTCTCATTCATCCAGACATTCTGTTCTGTCAGTCCAAGTGTTGCAGGAGAGATAGGCATGATCTCGCGGAACACCATCGTATTCGCCTGACCATTTTGAATCACATAATCGGTCTTCTCAGTGGTCAGGCGCTCAATGGTATCGCCTTGCTCACTTTTGACCGAGCTGAGTGTTTGCATTCTTTGCTTCAGCACAGACTCTTCTTTTCCAAGGAAAGAAAGTAAGTACTCATACGAACCCGCAGATGCGGGTGATACGTAGGAATTGAACTGTGCTGGTCCGATGGATAACGGCTTTAATTCATCTGCGCTTTGTAGCGCATCAGGTTTCACATAATACGTCTCTGATGCTGTTTTGATTTGAACGGCTTGTTTATTTTTAGCCACAGCCTTTACTTCTTGTCCAAACGATAATGTGACGTCTGCCTTTTTTTTCATGGCTCTGTCTGTATAAACCGTCATTGGATCTGCCTTAACTATGCCCTGTTGATCAATCTTTTTCATATCATTAGGGGCACCTTTCGTCTCATGGTTCGTTGACTGGGGCGCCTCTGTTTTACCTGAAGGAATTGCACCAAATGTTGCCAGTGTACGCAGCGGACGATCCGAAAACATAGAAAGGGCAAGTAAGATGGTTAAAACAGCTATCATGGTCACTTGAAATGCCGGTCCAAAAAATGAACGTCGTTTCTCGTTCTCATGATAACGAGACACCTTCTCTGTCTTTTGTACGCCTTTTCGACCTTCTTTGTGCTTCAATTGGTATTCCTTTTTTTCTTTCTTGGAAAGCTTGTTAAACCAATCAACAAACTCCTTATACTCTTTCACAACCTTTTTCGTATCATCAAACATACGAAGTTCACCATAATGCATCCAAGCAACACGATCACAGATTTTTTGGATTTGACTAATGGAGTGACTGACAAAAAAGATCGTCTTTCCTTGTTCTTTGAATTCGGTGATCCGATCCACACATTTTTGATAGAAGGTTTGGTCTCCTACAGACAGTGCCTCATCAATAATGAGGATATCTGGATCAATATGTGCTGATATGGCAAAGCCAAGACGAGATTTCATTCCGCTTGAATAGCTCTTTACAGGCTGATCAATAAAGTCTCCAATATCCGCAAAATCTACGATTTTTTCATAAAGATCATCAATTTCCTTATTTGTCAGACCCATCATTAAGCATTTTAAACGAATGTTGTCTTTACCACTTAACTGATTGTTCAGCCCTGCCGCAATGGCAATTAACGATGGCTGGCCGTCCATATCAATCTCACCGCTTGTCGGTGGAATGATTTTCGCTAGAAGGTTCGACATCGTGGATTTCCCAGAACCGTTGATCCCTACAAAACCAATCGTCTCTCCTTCATAGACATCAAACGACACATCACGAACGGCAAAGAAACCTTTTTCATTTTTATTAGGAAAAAACAGCCCTTTGATCTTGTCAGACTGCTTTTTATATAAGACGTATTGCTTGGATACGTTTCGAAACGAAACCTTTAGTTTCATCGTATAATCTCCTTACTTTTTAAAGAAAATCGACAAATTTATCCCTAAATTTCATATGAAGCAATGAACCGACTGTTAAAAAAAGAAGCGTAATCAGCCAGAAATAAAGCGTATATTTCACATCATGGAAGAACCATTCTCCCTTTAACAAGCTATTTCTGAAACCATCAATAATGTAGAAAAGAGGATTTAATCTTAAAATATCTCCTATCCATGCTTTGTCTCCAGTGAGCTTCTCTGAGATATTCCAAAAAATCGGCAGCAAAAAGAAAAGTAAACGTGTCACTGATTGTAAAAGAAATTGATAGTCCCTTACGAGTACACTAATTGTTGAATTAAATAAACTAAACGAAAACATAAACGCGATCATACATATAAGATAGTAAATATATTGTAGCCAATGCGCGTCAGGATATATGCCATAAGAAATAAGCACAATCAGATAGACACCCATCATGACAAAATAGCTGAACAAGTTGGACATGATGACCACAGACGGCAGCGCACTAATCGGAAAATTCATTTTTGATACCATATTAATGCGTTTAAACACACTGTTTGATCCATCAAGGATCGTCGGACTAATGAAGAACCAAGGTATTAATCCAGCAAGCATCCAGATGATAAATGGAACCTCCATGCCTCCAATGACAATCGGCTGTCCTCCACGAATGCCTAAACCAAAAACAAACCAGTAAGCCAGCATTTGAATCAATGGATTTAAAAACTGCCATAAAACACCTAAATAATTCATCTGATATTTTGATTTTGTTTCATAAACAGCAAGTCGCATAATCAGCGAAAATGAGCTGATTTGCTCCTTCAGTATCGTCAACATTGCGTTCATTCTAATCTTCCTTAGATATAAGTTTTTGGGATCACTTTTTTAAAAAGCACCGCTCATAATTGTAACAGATAACGATTCACATTTCATCTTATAACAAAAGTCGTATCATTTATTCTAGAAACTAAAAATCCCCCTGAATCCTTGCGATCGTAGATTCAGGGGCCCCTCAGATGTTAGATGATTTGATGCTCTTTTAAGAAATCAGTAATTCTTTTTGTATTTTGATTATCGTTAAAGCTATTGATCTTCAAATATTTTTCTTTATACTCATCTTCTACCACATACTGATGATCGATTGCATGTTTGACAATACGAATCAGGTCTTGAGTGTTATATGCAATTGGACCTGGTGCATTCTCTTCGTTCACAGGCGGAATGGCCTTGTACTGTCTAATTAAGTAATCTTTCTCTTCCCAATAAAAGATCGGGTAGGCTCCTCTATATTGCGCATCATATATAGCAGAAGAATAATCTGTAATAAATACTTTCGACACTTTTAGCGCTTCTGAAGGGTTATCAGAAATAATATGTTTATACTGCGGTAAATTCTGATACACATATTGTGAAAATTTATTATGCGGTACAATTAAAAGACGATCAAGCAAGCCTGCTTCTTCAAAGCTTTTGATGATTTTAATTAGAACTCTATAATAAGAGGTTTCCTCAATTCTATTCGTATAAATAAGCCCCTCTTCCCAATATCGGTAAGTTGGCATGAAGGCAATTTTATCTGCACCCTCTACTAACTTTGCATGGTCAAAGGTCGCGAGCCCAGTCAAAATTAAATCATCACGGTCATAGTTCATTTTATAAAATTCACCTGCTTCTAATTCAGAGCTGATGACTGATTTATAAATATTGTATTGGTTCTTGTCTTTATGGAATCCAAAAGCCATTGGATTATCAACTGGCTTAGCAAACATAATGCCATGCTGTAAAAATACGAGCGGAACACTCATGATTCTCTCTCTAAGATGATCAATATATAGTCTATCATTCAGAACATGGTTAGATAGCTCACTTGAAATAAAATAGCTGGCATTAAAAATACTTAAATAGTGTCTCAGACTATATTTCGGAATGATTCCTTTTCCATATTTCGCTTTCAATGCTGGATAGGCACTGGATTTCTTATTGAGAATAAAGTAATTCTTTGAGTCTGTTTGACAATTCTCTTGAACATAGTCATAAACCCTAATAGCTGATTCATCTGCTTTGTCACTCTTTTTCTCAAAAAACAAATTGACACCATATTTTTTGTCTTTATAAAACGATGATAAAATGCTTGCTACTTTTATTTTGACCTTACTAAATAAAGAATATTCCTCAGAATAAGGAATAATAGTTGACGTGACATTTCCAAAAAGATTTGTTCTTAGTACTTGTAGCTTGTCCCCATTCTTTTTCGTGATATATGTCTTAACCTTTTTATCTCTTTTTTTCAATCTTAAACTATGGATAATCCGGTGATCATTTCCTACGAACAAGTTATTGTGGATTCTGCTATCTAAATCAAGATCATTTAACGAAATTTTAAAGAAGCCATATCTTTTCAGAAACTTGATCTTTCTAAATGGTCTTGTAAATTTCGCCAATTGGTGCTCAGAGTTTCTAATGTAAAGATATTCATACTTCTGGTCTGAATTATATGCGTAATGAGTCAATCTTCCATAAACATAGAAGCTATTAAACAAACTAAAAATACGCAATCTAGAAGTGTGTTTTGTGACAAGATATGGATTTCCTCTTACTAAATAAACACCATTTGTTCTTACATATATGTAATATCTTTGTTTATTTATCACTAGAATATTAAGAATGTTATCTTCTTTGAATTGCTCTAATGTATCTTTACCGAAAATCTTAAGCGGCTGATATGTAGGAACGAGTCTAAAGTTGACGATTTTCTTTTGCTCAGTAACCTTATTTAGGATTTTGATTTGATTACGGTTATTTACAGTCACTTCAATTTCTTTATGTTCCTGCATCACATCAAACAAGATTTTTCTAACATTTAGTTCTTTATTTTGACAATCGTACGTAATGACAAAGTGGAAAAGACCATATATGATAAAGGAGATGTCCACAAATCTTTTTTCTTCTCCCTCAATGGCTAAATCCATTTTGTAATTTTGATTGATCTCATCTACATTTAGCAGCCCTGAGAATAACAACAGTTCCTTTTCGCCACTGTACAAGCCATAGCGGTCTAATCCTAATTGTTTAACATAGATTTTTTCAAATTGATTGTTAATTTCAATTGAATGTATTTGTTTTGGCTGAATCATGTCAGAGCTTTCTTTCAAAATATACAAATTTTGATCCTTAGCATAGAGATAAATCATTTCATTAGAATGATCTATTGTGGATTCAAAAATCATTTGATCCTTTACATCAATTTTACAAATCCACTTTGAATCGTTTACATTTAACTCTTTAAATTCAAAAGTGGACAACTTCTCTATTTCGTCAATATATATTACTAGCTTATGTTCATCTAAATTTAGAATTTCTATAAAATTATGATAAAGTTTGTACATTGAAGCACCTCTATATTATTTTCAGCATATTTACAATACCGGATAATCTTATCTAAATTTAGCATGTTTACTGTTAAATTTCTATGTTTTTTTATTTTTACCATTACTTTTAAATATGTGTACAATGGAATAAAAAAACCAAAAAAGTACCGTTCTACATGAGTGGAACGGTACTTTTTTACTATTTTTCAGAAAACACTACTTCCACCACACGCTTCGATGACTCTCCGGCCTCTAGGTAGCAGAATTTTTCATAAAACGGCGTAAATGAATGTGGTAATGTAAATGTCGGCTGTTCTGTTTCTCTTACCCATTCAATCACGCGTGATGTTTCTTTTACAAGTGGTCCTGGTGCTTCTTGTTCAAAGTCAAAATAGAAGCCTCTCAGTTTGTCACGATATGTTTCGATGTCTGGTACATAGAACAGCATCGGACGTTTAAGGTTTGCATAATCAAAGAACACGGAAGAGTAATCTGTAATGAGTAGGTCAGAAATCATATAAAGGTCTCGAATGTCTTCGTAATGAGAGAAGTCATAGGCAAAGCCTTCATATGGTCCGAGATCAAAGTTTTCCGCTACTAAATAGTGCATACGAAGGATGATGATATATTCTTCTCCGATTGATGCTCGTAGCTCATGCAGATCAAGGTCTAAATCAAATTTGTACTGCCCTTTTTTATAAAATTGATCGTCTCTCCATGTCGGTGCATATAAAATCAATTTTTTATCAAGCGGCAGGTTCATTTTTTGTTTGAGCGCTCTCATTGTTTCTTCATTGTTTTGATTGTGAAGGAAATCATTTCTCGGATATCCTGACTCAATCATGGTCTTTTGGAATTGGAACGCACGGGTAAAGATTTCGGTCGAGTATGCATTAGGAGAAATCAGATAATCCCAATTCGATGCTTCTTTCGTGAAATTCCTTTTGTACTTCTTCGTGTTTGTTCCAGGCATATGCACTTCGTCCATGTCCATTGCCAGTCGTTTTAACGGCGTGCCATGCCATGTTTGTAAGTATGTGGTGTGTTCTGGCTTTGGAATCCATAGTGGCAAACGGCTGTTTACGACCCAATACTCGGCTCTTGCCATTGCAAAAATCCATTTCAATGACAGACGATTGATATAGTAGATGCCCTTTTCTTTAAATGGTGCTTCATGCCCTTTTTTAACACTCCAGATCAGCGTATATTCAGGGTGATTTTCTTTCATATATTCATAAATAGCACGCGGGTTACAGCTGAATTGTTTCCCATTAAAGCTCTCAAAAATAACGGTTTTCTTTTTGACAGACAGTTTACTCGCCAGTGTAAAGGTCGTTTGGAAAGTACTTGTCACAAGGCGATTGCGAACTTTTTTAATCTTACCCACTTGCTTCTTGAATTTCTTCCACTTGCTTTTTACGTAGTACTTAGCACGTGTCTTCATGGTGTAATCATTAATTCGGATGCCTAAAGTTTGTCTTTTTTTCTTTCTGTACACTTCATATCGAATCGGTACATCGTTTCTTTTATGAATTTGAACAAGTCCCTTGAGTTTGTTTGAACGATCTCCAAGCACTAAAGAAGTTGTTGTTAACGTTTCTTCCACTCCGTTAACATCGCAAATAAACTCAAAATAGAAGCGATAGACAAACCGTTTGTTTAAGGAATAAGTTAACTCCTCTAAAGGAACTTCTGCTGAAAATTGATACAGTTGTGGTGTTTTATGGTCGTCACGATATTGAATGACTTCATCTTTTTTATGTGTCATCTTGACAGGAAAACGATGCTCAACTGGTTCCTCACCATTTTTCTTCAATAGAAGCTTTACTTCTTTGATCTGATAAGGATGCTCTGCACTTAGAACGCCTGCATACCCAGATAAGGATAGCGTGCATTCTTTGTTGAGCTCGATGTGATGGAATTTCACAACTTTGAGCTCCCGTTTGATTTTCAATGAAGCATTGCCTTTGTCTGTACGATATGGAATAACATACAACAGCGCTTCTTTATTTTCTAAAAATGTCAGTTCTGGCGTTTCAATTTCCATTTTCAAACGACGTTTGTAATATGGTGTTTTTTCTTCTATTTCGAAAGTTGCGCTGGTATCCGCTTCTTTTGCGTCTTCATCCTCTTCTTCCGAATCAGAATCATAAGCTGAGTCTTCAAGCTCGTCTTCGTCCTCTTCTTTGTTTGCGCTCACATAGTCCGTGACATATAAGTTGTATGTCTGGCCTTGCTCTAACGCAAGCGGAAGCGATGCTTCACTCAGTACCAATTTGAATAGATTCTCTTCTTGATGAACAAGCGGGAGGAATAGTTCTTGTTTTGAGACCCTTTCCCTCATAAACAGATAAAACTCTCTATCTGCTAATGGCATGTCATCGTAGATGCGAACGAGCATTTCCAATTTTTCATGATGATTTTTTAAACCTTCAACGACACTCTTCTTATGGATTCCCTCTTCAATCATTAATCGTTAATCTCCTCTGTTCAAAAATCTTACCGTTATTTGTATCATTATTTTACTTTCCAAGAATAGTTCCCCTGTTTCGTTTGATACGACCAACCATCAATTGAAGATGGTTTATTGGTAAGGAGCTCTCCCTCTACTTCTAGACGTTGCAAAACTTCTTGAAGTTCTTCTGTTTTAAAGCGGATGTAAAAATCCACAAATTTTGTTTGGTTTGTTTCGATGTTTTTCTTTGTTTGAAAATGACCAATTGGGAAACTGACTTGATCATTCTCATCAATTGTTTGAGAAATGATTTCAGCTCCATTCACTCGATCATATCCTGCAAAATCAATTTCCACATGATCCGCTTGGCTCATTTCGTCTGTCATCTTAAGCTGAAGATGAAGAACATGGTGTTCAGAGCTAAGACCATGCAGCACCCATTTCGTGCGATCCACGACCTTTCTCAGCTCATCTTTACGTATACGGTTTTCCAGCATCTGATGAAGTACTGTTTTCCAAGCTGACATTTCATCAGAAGGCACATGGTAGAAATAAGTTTGTTCTCCTAAAACCTTCTCAACATCTTCTTTATGCTTAGTATCGCCAAAGAAGACGGCATCCACTTGCTGTTTTCTTATTTGTTTAAATAATTCTCCATATTGAGAATAGATATGGTGCGGATTTTCCTCATAATGGGCTTCATGCACAAAAGCAGCATAATAAGTTGATTCCGGTTGATCTATTTTAAACAAGTGGCGGTCCTGGTCCCGGTCCTCTGTGACCATCAGTTTCAACCGGTCATTTTGTAATTGAATGCTGGATAGCCATTGTTGTTTTATATCCGTCTTCTTTGTAAATGTTTGAATTCCTGTTTTTTTATACCAATTAATGTGGCGGACTGGATTCTTTTTTGCATCACCAGCATAGGTGATCTCCATAAAAATGCTGCCATCGTCCTTGATCAATTCTTCTAAATAGAGAGCACCTGTATGAGGAACAAAGCTTTGAACTCTGCGTAAAGCTCCCTGCCAATTGTATTCTTCTCTCTTCACTAATTGCTGCTCTTCATTATATTGATCAATCATACAGATTGGGGAAGAAGGCAGTTCATATCTCGTCACCTGAATGGCCGATGTATCTGCCGGAATAACTGCTTCATTGATGGATTGAGGGACTTCACCCGCAATAAACTCCGAATAATACCTTTTACTTCCGCTCTCTGGCAGAATATAATGTTCAAATACATTCAGGATGTCAATTTGAGGATGAAAGGTCTCCTCCAAGCGGCGAATACGTTCCTTCACATTTACATCGAAATTCAAAGTTAACATCGCAGTACGTTTATGTTTCTCAGCCAATGGCTCTATTCTTGCTTTTAAAGACTTCGTTAAGCCGTCTTCCTCATTTGGTACGTCACCTACAATAAAGTAGTAGTCCATGTCAGGAATTTCAACTAAAGTCATCGTTTCATTTTGTTCAGGTTGATCCAATATATCTTCAACTTTTTTCTTCATCCAATTTTGAAACAAAGGAAGCTCTCCTTAAAAATCATGATAACTTGCTCATTGTATTTTACATGAAAAAGCACTTCTCACCAAAAGATAAGAAGTACTTTTTTTCGATCTATTAAAGTCCCGCAATTTCTTCTTTAATTTGAGTTGTCGAGATACCTTCTGTTCTCTTCAAGTAAACGACTTCGCAATGCTCTTTCAAGAAATCGAATTTACCTTCCCAGTCATCTCCCATGACAAAGACATCAATGTCATGCTCTTGTACATCGCGGACTTTTTGATCCCAGCTGTTTTCTGGAATGACTTCGTCTACATAACGAATGGTTTCTAAAATCAGCTTTCGATGCTCGTAGCTGTGATAAGCCTTTTTGGATTTTTGTAAATTAAATTCATCTGTCGAGATGGCAACCACTAAGTAATCTCCAAGCTGCTTTGCACGCTCTAGCAACTTAATGTGCCCCCAGTGTAATAAATCAAATGTACCGTAAGTAATAACTTTCTTCATTGCAAACATAAACTCCTTTCTTCATTCCTTATTCGACTGCTTCAAGCAGTAATGTTTATCCGTAATCCTATTATCTTCGATCGTGTTTTTCGCTCTTCGGAACCTCATTATATCACAGCGCCTAACAAACGTTAAGCAGATGTAAAGACAAACTATTTCCAATTTAATGGGCACGGAACGGAAAGTCCGAAAAATCAATGTTTTATGAAGCACCTTCCATATGAAGTTATTAAAATGTCACGAAATTTAAAGGATTGTAAAGTTATTGTTAATATTTCATGGAGCAACTGTGATAAAATGATGAGTAGGCGAAGAATGAATTTACAATGAACGTTTCATAGATAACAAAATGAAAAAGGAGGTCTGAACAATGCAAACAGAAGTGGTCTCTAACCTTTCTTATGTAAATGGTGACTTAGATGAATTTATTAGCTATATCAACCAGCATCATATTTCCCAGAGAAGAGGCGCCATGATTGCGACAGTGAACCCAGAGATCGGCTATGCTGTCATGAAGGATGATGCATATCATCAAGTGGTTTCTTCCGCGGATTATGTACTGCCGGATGGTGTAGGCGTTGTGTTGATGTCACGCATGACGCAAAGTCCATTGAAATCAAGAATTGCAGGTTTTGATGTGTTCATGTCTATGCTCGATCTCGCAAACAAGCAATCTAAAAGTATTTTTTTATATGGTGCGAAAAAAGAAGTGCTTGAGGCTGTCAAACAGCGAATTGATACGGAATATCCGAATGTGGTGATTGCAGGCAGCTGTGATGGTTATCAAGCGGATAAACGGTTTGTGGCAAAACAAATTGCTCGTTCAAAAGCAGATATGGTGTTTGTTGCTTTAGGTTATCCAAACCAAGAGAACTTTATTTATGAATACCGTCATTTGTTCCCGCAAGCTGTTTGCATCGGTTTAGGCGGAAGCTTTGATGTATTTAGCGGAACGGTGAAGCGTGCACCACGCTGGATGATTAAAACAAATACGGAATGGCTGTACAGACTCATTGTCAATCCGTGGAGATGGAAACGAATGCTGAATATCCCAAAGTACGCTTTTGCCGTATTAAAAGAAAACAAAGGGAAAAAGCGCTACTATCCTGAGCAAGTAAAAGATCAGACGAAGCAGCTGTGAGAGACTGATACATGATGAATATACGCTCAATGATCATCTCATGCTATGCAGCCTTTGTTTCTTTTGCTGGATGGCTCATGAGCGGCGTGAAACCTCGTGACAATCAGGTGACGCTGCTTGTTTCATTCCAAGAGAATGCAGCTGCTCTCATCGATACTTATCAAAAACGGGCGAATATGACAATGAAGCTCACTGTCCTCTATACGAAGCATGCTTCCGTGATAGAAAAGGACGTGCCTCATGTGTCATTTCGCTATTTTCATGAAAAAAATCCCATCCATCTCATTCAATGTATCTATACGATGCTAAAAAGCAAAGTCGTCGTCACAGATAATTATTTTCTGATGACAAGTGTGCTAAGAAATAGACCTTCTACCTCTTGTATTCAAGTGTGGCACGCCAATGGTGCTTTGAAAAAGTTCGGTCTTGAAGATGCTTCAAATCATCACCGTAGTTCTCGTGATCTGCAGCGTTTCAAGCGGGTCTATGCGTCTTTCGATTATATCGTTACTGGCTCAGATCACATGCGCGAGATTTTCAAAACTTCATTTGGCGTCAACGACGATCGTTTTTTGCCAACAGGTGTCCCCTTCACAGATGCGTACTATGATGAGCGCCCTATTTCCTTTCAGACGGATATTTTTCCAAAAGGCAAAAAAGTGCTGCTGTATGCGCCGACCTACCGGGACTTTGCAATGGACGGTCTTGTCTTACCTTTTTCTAAAGAACAATTGCAGAGTGAGCTGAATGGCGACTATATTCTGCTCGTCAAGCTTCATCCTGCGGTGAAACATTTAGCCAAAGCAGAAACAGATGGTGAGTGGATCTTTGATGTGTCCGATCAGCCGCTCTTTCCATTGCTCTCTGTATGCGATGTCCTGATTACAGATTATTCGTCCATTGTGTTTGAATATGCGCTGCTCCAAAAGCCTGTTTTGTTCTTCACTTACGATCTAGAGACTTATCGCACAAAACGCGGCTTAGTCGAACGTTATGAAGACATCATTCCAGGAAAGGCTTGCGTCACTCAAGATATGCTCTTAACGGAGCTTAAGCAGCTAAACGAATCAGCCAATCAAGACTTATTGAAAACCTTTGCTGAGGAATGGAATCAATATTCAAAAGGGAAATCAAGTCAGCAGCTTCTTTCCTTTATTGAACATCAGCTCTTACACAAAAAACGTCCGGCTTCTCATTAAGAAGCACGGACGTTTTTTTTATTTGTTATACACGGGGATATCATAATACAGCGTATAGTTATCAAGTAAGTTATACAAACTATACATACGAGTGACCTGTTTAGAAGCCCAGCCAATATCTGTTGCATATTGGTGAGTGGCTGTCGCAGACCAGCGCATTTTGTAAATGGTATCTTGTTTGTATGTGGCATTATTGATGTAGCTGTTGCCAATGAATTTTGCCCCGCCAATAATGGCTGCCTCAGGCGTGAACCATTGCTGTTCATACGCATACTTTGCACCGAGGTAATTCGGGTTACTGTCATATGCACCAATGCCATACATGTTGTACACGATTCTATCATTAAACTTCGTACCGTTCGCTAAAATGGAACTGCCGTTGCCTGTTTCAAGCAATGCATGTGAAATGAGATAGATTTCGTTAATATGATACGTTTTCGCTGCTGTGATAAAGGCTTGTCCTTTTCCGGCAAGAATGCCTTTCCCTGCTAAAATCTTCGTATTCACTTCAGTCGGATTGAGATTTGCAGCTTCAGAGAGTTTGAGAAATTGAAAATAAGATTGAGTGCCCTCCGCGATATTCGCTGGGTCTACATATTTTAATACTTCTGCTGAACTCGCATTTCTCCAGCCGAGGCTGATCTTGATCCAGTTGCCTTCTTTTCCAAGCTGCTTCACTTTTGTCCCTTTGTTCAGCTGTGCGACGATGTTGCTAGCCGAACTTGAATCAGGTGTAGAACGTACATTTAGCCCGTCTGTATTCACTGTAGACGTCGCTGGGTCTACATATGTCGCATAGACGTAGGCTGCACCATCTGTCTGCGGCGACACCTTCATTTGTTTGTTTACCATCTCATTGACTGTGAGGTTATAATTCGTCTGCATCACCATTGGACCATTTTTGATTTTTGTCGCAGTGGCTGTCCAGCCGTATTGGCTTTTCACAAAAGCAATAGCCGCATTCGCATTTGGTAACCCTGTAAACTGCTGTGTGATGTTGATTTTATATGCCGGTTTTGTCGTTGTTGTATAAGCAGCTGGTTCATTTCGTTTTTTGAAGAATGTCATGCCTTGGTCTCTTAAGGCAGCAGTCGAAATGACCCCTGTTTTGATCTGATATTGACCATAATCAGTTGCTCCCGTTTTTTGAGCGGCTGCTTTCATTTTTTGTTTGGTTAAATAACTTAAGGCTTGATTCAGCTTTGTCTGATTCACAGTTGCCTCTGTCGTAATACGGTATTGCTTAACAGCTTCTGTTAATGTTTTTGTACTGCTGGCAACTCCATTTTTTTTCATGATCTCTTGTGCCTGCTTCACTTTGCTTTGATCATATACAGGAGCTGTCATTAGGCTGTATGCTTTACTGACGGCTTGTCCCTTGCCTGTTGTGATGTTGCTTGTCACCTTTTGTGCTTTTAAGTATGCAGCACCTTTATTTACTTTTGTTTGATCTGTTGCTTGATTCACAACAAGTCGATACGTGCTGTCAGACGCTTTGCCTGTTTTTTTCGTTGTGGCGGATACTTTTTTCTTTTGGAAAAATGCCGTTGCTTTTTTCGCTTGATCATCGCCCAAAAGATTCCCAGTCACTACTTGATATGGCTGTGTAGAGGAGATCTTTTTAGACGTATAGCGCCATTTCTTTTTCTTGAAAAAGGCAACTGTTTTTGCGTAAGTTGTGTCATTTAATTGATTAAGCTTTACGATATAATTTTTCGTTTTTCCTACTCGCTGCACAGTCCCTGACACACCAGCTTGTTTTTTGATCTGAGCCGCCGCTGAGGCTGCTTGCTTATTGTCTTTGAAATAGCCTGATTCCATGCTATATACATTTTTAACAGCTCCAGCCTTCTGAATCTTTCCGCTGATTTTCGCTTCTTTTTGCAGCTGGGTCAGAAGGGTTTGCGCTTTAGACTGATTCGTTTGTGCAGCAGATGTGACGATGTAATACGGTTTGCCTGCTGCTACCGTTTGGAGTACTGCTTTTAAACCAGATTCCTTTTGAAAACCTTGCAGGATGGTATTTGCCTTACTCTGTCCGACAATATTGCCTGAGATCAGCTGATACACGGTGCCAGCTTTGTTTTCGGTTTGATATGTACTAGTGACTCCGGCCTGTTTTTGTAGTTCGGTTTGAATATTTTTGACTTTCGTTTCAGAATCAATGACTCCTGATATGACCTGATATAATGGTCTGCTTTGATTGATAGCTTCATACGTGCTATTGAGTCCTGATGTTTTCGTCAGCTCGAGCGTCAGTTTTTTCGCCTGACTTTCATCGTTGATTGGATCAGATACGATTTTCTGTAAAGGAAGGCGGTCACCTACTGGAGACACCGTACCGCTCATGCCTAACTCTTTTTTTAATGCAGCGGCACTTGCACTCGCTGCTGCTTGTGAGTCATATCCTGAGGCAGTCAGTTGATAAGTCGATGTATTTCCTGAGGTTTGATAAGTGGCTGTCCACTTCTTATCCTTTTTCAACGTGTCAACCGCTTTTTTCACTTCTGCTTCTGTTGTAAATACTTTTGAGGTGTTAATCGTATAAATGGATTGATCGACATAGGAGGCTGCTTGCACTTCTTTGCCCGTGTGTAATGTCATACCAAAGGCAGCTGCGAGTAACATAATCTTGATGGTTTTTTTCACGGTCCCTGTCCCTCTCTTAACTTTGCATAATAGTCTACTAATCTCTTTATCGACAAAAATAAGTCTCTTTCAAGTCCTTTATGCAATAGAAAAATAGAGGACTCCCGAAGTCCTCTCAGAATTGACAAAGGGGTAAAATGAACTTTATTTTACCCCTTTGTCTTCTTTTCAGCGTGATAGAAAACCTTTGCAGCCCTAGGAAGGACGAGTACTGGCGCGGAGCGAATTTGACATTCGTGAGCACCGGCACGCAGGACTGACACCGAATGCGAGGGTTTGTCTACACGCTGAGAGGACTCCCTCGAAGTCCTCTTTATCTTTATATATGTGACACAATCAGTTCACAAGATCCTTCAATGGTGAAGTTCCCTGTTTCAGCCGGCAGGATAAAATGGGCTCCTTTTGGCAGCGGATATGTATGTCCATTATGCTCTAAGGACCCTTCCCCATTAATAACGCTGCACAGCAAAAACGGATAATCTTGCGATAGCTCTACTTTTTGATCAATTTCCCATTTATACACAGAAAAATATTCTGCTTCTACAAATGTTCTAATGGTCACCCCTGGACGAGTTTCTACTGATTCATCTGCATAACCGTCTACATGAGGAACCGTGGTAACATCAATGGCCTGCGTGAAGTGAAGTTCACGTTCATGGCCATTTTGGTCTTTTCGTTCATAATCATACACCCGATAGGTCGTATCTGAACTTTGCTGCGTTTCAAGAACCAGTGTGCCTTCACATAGCGCATGAATGGTACCGCTTGGCACATAATAAAAATCGCCCGGCTTAATTTTCACTCGCCGCAAAAGGCCTTCCCAATCTCCGCTGTTCATCATGGTCACAAGCTCAGTTCTCGTCCTTGCATTATGACCATAGATCATTTCTGCGCCTTCTTTGCAGTCAATGATATACCAGCACTCTGTTTTCCCAAGCTCGCCATTTTCATGTCTTTCCGCATAATCATCATCTGGATGAACTTGAACGGATAAGTCTTGGTTTGCATCTAAAATTTTGGTTAAGAGCGGGAAGCGATCGCCTTCTATTCCCCCAAACAATTCTCTGTGATTGTTCCATAGTTCGATCAGCGTTTTCCCTTTATATGGACCGTCTTGCACGACACTTGGTCCGTTTGGATGAGCAGAAATTGCCCAGCATTCTCCCGTTTGATCAGAAGGAATATCATAGCCAAATTGATCCCTTAAGGCTGTACCTCCCCATATTCTCTCCTTCAATTCAGGCAGTAAAAAAATTGGTGACTGCTTCATTCAGGATGACTCCTCCCTTTGCTACCCTTTGATAATCCTTGCCTAGCATGATGAAAACTAGCAAGTCTCAACTTTTATTATGACGCTATCTAAAGAGAAGTCAATCCTTTCAGTACACTGAATGAAAACGATAACAAGAAAATCAATTCACCCTTTGACAGAGCCTGCAAGAAGCCCTTTCACAAAGTATTTTCCGAGTAGAATATAGACAAAAAGTGTCGGCAGCGCAGCCAAGATGGCACCTGCCATTTGAACATTCCATTGCACAATTTGACTGCCTGATAAATTTTGCAGTGCAACCATGACCGGCTGATTCTCTGCCGTGGTCATAGTAACCGCAAATAGAAACTCATTCCACACATTTGTGAACTGCCAAATGGCAACCACGACAAACCCTGTGATGGAAAGCGGCAGAATCATATGTCTGAAGATCCCGATAAACCCAGCTCCATCCATCTTCGCTGATTCAATCATTTCATCAGGAATGCTCACATAAAAATTGCGGAACATGAGTGTTGTGATTGGCAGGCCATATACGACATGGACAAGCACAAGTCCCGGAATGGAGTTATACAAGCCGATTTCACGTAAAAATTGAATAAGTGGAATGAGGATACTTTGGTATGGAATAAACATACCGAACAACATGAAGGTAAACACCACTTCTGATCCTTTAAAGCGCCATTTAGACAGCACATAGCCATTCATCGCACCTAATACAGCTGACAATAAGGTAGCAGGAATGACTAGATAAAGAGAATTCATTAAATTGGGTGATAACTTTTCAAAAGCGATTTTGTAGCTTGAGAAATCAAGTGTAGATGGAAGCGCCCACATTCGCTCAAGGGTAACTTCACCTAATGGCTTTAAGCTTGTGACGAGCATGACATAAACAGGCATGAGAAAAAACAAACTGCACAGTATTAATAAAGCATAAAGAACTGGACGGACAAACCCTCTTGCGATCATGATGAAGCCCCCTTCCGGCTAGACAGGAGATACGGCACGATAAAGACCGCAACAGAAATCAACATGACGATCGCAATGGCGGCACCACCTGCATAATGGTTTCCTCTAAAGGTCATTTCAAACATATAAACACCTGGCACATCGGTGACAAAGTTTGCACCTGGTCCTGTCATCGAGTAAATCAAATCGAAGATCTTTAAAGAAATATGTGCCATGATAATGACGACGCTTGCTGTGATTGGTTTTAACAGCGGAAAAATGATTTTCCAGTAGATTTGCCACTCGGTTGCGCCATCCATTCTAGCAGCCTCTCTCACTTCCTCTGGAATGCCTCTAAGACCAGCCAAATACATCGCAAGTGAGAACCCTGTCATCTGCCACACAGCAGCGATGACAACTGCAATCATTGCTGCCGGTACACCAAACTCAATTTTTCCCCAGACAAATCCAGCTAAAATGTTCGTATCCGTGTACCACTTGGGCTGGATGCCGAGTGTTTTTAAAAACAGATTCACCCCAGTAGATGGATTTAGGATCCATTGCCACACAACACCTGTGACAACAAAGGAAAGGGCCATCGGAAAGAAAAAGATATTCCGAAAAAGTGATTCTCCCTTGATCTTCTGGTCTAGTAAAATGGCCAGTACAAGCCCAGAAGCAATGACTGCTCCAATAAAGAATAAAGTAAAAAAGACCGTGTTTCGAAGATCTGACTGAAAGCGAAAATCTTGAAACAGCATGACATAATTTTTCATACCTGCGAAAGAAAAATCAGGAACAAGCGAGGTCCAGTTCGATAATGAAACATATCCTGTCCACCCAATAAAGCCGTAAACAAAAATGAATAATAAAACAGCTGACGGTGCTAAAAATAGCAGGGCAAGCAGCTGGTCTCCATTCCATTTTTTCCGAACACGTTTCACTTTTGCTGCTGGTGTTTTTGTGATCGGCGATGTGTCCATGCGCATGAAGCTACACTCCTTTTTTAAAAAAGAGGCGGTGCCTAACGGCCGCCTCTTTCATCTTTATTTCATTGAATCTTTTAAAGAAGAAACGAACTGACTGCTGTCTTTTTGTGTCACGAAAATATTGACGGCTTGGTTCGCCTTCGTGACAAAACCTTCTTCAGCAGCTGAGCCATGCGCAAGAGACGGTGCCAGCTTTGACTCTTTAAACGCCTTCATTGCCGATTTTCCGTATTCATCATATTTTGATACGTCTGCATCCACACGTGCCGGTATTGACCCTTTCAACGGATTAAACGCATCCTGTCCTTCCACAGATCCTAAGACAGATAAGAATTTTTTCACGTTTTCTGGCTGTTTGACACCCTTTGGCAGTCCGAATGTATCCGTGATGACCATAAAGCTGCCCTCCGTACCAGGAGTAGCCACGTATCCAAAGTCTTTATTCACCTTCAAATCTAGATCATTTACAAAGTATCCTTTTGCCCAATCGCCCATGACATTCATTGCAGCTTCCCCTTTTGCCACGAGCTGTGAGGCATCCTGCCAGTTACGCGAGCTATGATCGTCGTTGACGTATTCGAGCATACGTCCAAAGATGTCTGCCGCTTCCTTCACTTTTGCATCATCCATTTTTAAGTCGCCCGCCCAAAGTTTTTGATAGTCATCTGCACCTAGTACACCTAGAAGAACGCTCTCAAACAAATGAGTCGCCGCCCAAGGTTCTTTATCCCCAAGCGCAAGTGGAGTAATCCCTTTTTTCTTTAAGGCATCGGCTGTTTTGAAAAATTCATCAAACGTCGTTGGCGGTTCTAAGCCCTGATCTTCAAATACTTTTTTGTTATACCAAAGCACATTACCTCTATGAATATTTACTGGAACGGAATAGATTTTCCCGTCTTTACTCACAAGGTCAATCAGTGATTCTGGAAATTTATCCTTCCAGCCTTCTTTCTCATAAAGGTCATCCAGCGGCTCCATTTTACCTGCGGCTACCCAGCTCTCATTCAGCTCTGCTCCCCCGTGTACTTGGAAAGTAGCTGGCGGATCATCTCCTTGCATCCGGCTTGTTAGAACAGCCTTTGCATTCGTACCAGCGCCACCAGCGACAGCTGCATTTTCAATGGGAATGTCTTTATTTTTCTCTTCAAACAATTGAATGAGTGCCTTCAGTCCGTCTTCCTCACCTGCACCAGTCCACCAAGAGAAAATTTCTAGTTTCTCCGCTCCGCCCTCTTTTTTTGCATCTGAGTTCGTCGATGAACTGCAAGCAGAGACGACCAGCATACAGAGTGCCAATAAAGTAAAGCCTAATTTAAACTTCATCATGGATCCCCCATCCCTATTTTGTAAGCGTTATCAAAATAAGTATACTGGCAGATCCTTGCCTTTTTTCAGGCAAACTTCTTCACTTTTTTATGAAATTCTTCATTTTTTTACGACCTGTTTTCGATATTCCTTCGGTGAACAGCCAACCATTTTTTTAAACACACGACTGACGTAATTCGGATCAGTATATCCTGCTTGATAGGTGATTTCTTTTAAACTAAGCGAACTCTCTTTCAGTAGCTTCTTCATTTTATCCATCCTACAGGTCGTCACATATTCTTTAAACGTCAGACCTGTCTCATCCTTAAAGCGTTTGGTGAAATACGTCGGGCTTAAATCAACATAGGCGGCCGTTTGCTCCAGCGTGATATGTTCGCAAAAATGTGTTTGAATGTATCGTTTCGCCCGTTCTATATCATTCACCGTCTGGGTTCTTGCTTCATACAGATCAAATAAATGTTCACAGCATTGGCGGCATTCTGTTTCTGTGGTGATAGCTAGAATCGGCACATCTGCACGAAGTCGTGATTTGAGTAAAATGAGCAGCTCTTTCACATGAGAAATGGTTGCCCCTTCTAATTGGAAGGCATCATAGTAAGCAAGAGCATCATCTCTTCTCCCTTCTTCTAGTGCCAGCATCATGTCATCGGCAAGCTCAGGCAAGTTGATCAATACGTAAGATTGTCTATCTGTATAGTAAAAGCCATAACGAACCGCACCGTCATCTTTTTTTCGCTGATAATAGGAAAGCTTCGCTTCTGCCGCACTTTTCTGAAGTTGAAGTGGATTTGAGACAGGATGACCCATGCCAACAATGACAGGAGAATGCTGCTCGCTTGTCATGGTAGCGCGAATGGCTTGCAGTACATTCGCCTTTAGATGACCAGGTGATTGATGGCTGTAAATCAAGCATGTAAACAGCTCACCGCTCACTTTGATAGGCACTGTTTGAAAAAGAGCAGACTCCTGCAAATGATTCAGGAGTTGATCCCCGCCTGTCCGCTGAACAGCGATCACTAGACCTGCTTGAAAATCCTGAAACAGCCGCTCAAACGCTGTGGAGGAATAAGATTGACCGTTCAACACATGAGCTTCCAGCCATTTTGACTGCTGATTGACTTTCTCCGCCTGCCGCAGGGAGACCTCCTGCTGAATTTCTGCCGCAACAGAACGAATCGCTGTAATGGTTTCGTCTTTATCAGCTGGTTTGACAAGGTATTGTTTGACCCCTTCCTGCATGGCTTGCTTGGCATAATCAAACGTATCGTAGGCTGTCAGCATAATAAATTTAGTATGAAGACAGCTTGCCTTGATCTGTTTGATCGCTGTGAGTCCATCCATGCCTGGCATCTGAATATCCATGAGCACAAGGTCAATTGACTTAGACCGCGCCAATTCCACCGCCTTTTTTCCATTCGCAGCTTCCCCTGCAATATGACAGTCTGGCAGCCATTCGGTCATGAACTTACGCATCGCCATTCGTTCAATTTTTTCATCATCCACAATCAGCACGTTCAGCATGCTCGTTCCTCCTTGATTGGTATTGTCAATTGAATGGTGGTCCCTTCGTTTGGCTTTGAATCAATTTGAAGGGCATCCTGCACTCCGTAAAACAAACGCAGCCTCGACATCACATTTCGAAGACCAATTCCTGTCGAGTGACCTTTACTACGTGTGTCTGGATGATCTTCTTCCTCTTGCGATAGCAATCTCTTTTTCTCTTGATCACTGATGCCAAGTCCATTATCCCGAATCCGAATCATGACAAAGCCATCATCTCGATCAATAGAGAGCTCTACAAGCCCCCCCTCCTCTTTTGGTTCTACCCCATGAATAAAGGCATTTTCGACAAGCGGCTGCAATGTAAGGCTCGGAATGTGAACAGATAGACACGACTCATCTATGGTCGTTTTGCATGTAATACGATCGGAAAATCTTGTTTCTTGTATATGAAAATATTCTTTTACCACTTTCACTTCTTGTTCTAACGTAACAGATGCGCTGAGAGGAGATAGCGAATACCGCATCAGCGTAGAAACGGATTGTATCAATCTCGATGTCGCATCAGCTGATTCTAAGTACGCCATACGTGAAACGATGTTTAATGTATTAAATAAAAAATGTGGATTCATTTGGTTTTGTAGTGTTTTCAGCTTCATGTCTTTAATTTTCTGATCTAAAGCGGCCTTTTGTTTCATCTCTTCAATCATGACCTTCATCTCTCGCCGCATTCGCTCAAAGGCATGATTTAACACAGAGATTTCGTCCTTTGATGACACATGCAAATTCGGACCGTCAAAATTTCCTTCTGATACTTCTTTGGCACTTCGAGACAGATGAACGATCGGTCTTGAAATTCCACCCGCAATGATATAGGCCATCCATAAAGCGATGCCTATCGATAATGTAAACAGACATAGAGTAAAAAGCGCATACGTTTGATGTCTTTTTTGAAGGGATTGGTAGAGTACTTGATACTCAGATAATTCATCATCCAAAAGAGTCATTGTCTGCTCTTGGATATAAGAGGACACGGTTCTTACTTCTTTCACACTTGCAGCATATTCTTTGATTTTCCCTTCTTTGACATGATTCATTGTCGCATCACTTTCGTTTATGAGCGTCCGCATCATATATCGATATTTTTCAATGGAGGGGATGGCGGCATGAAGCCCTGCATCTTTGAGTAATGTTTGATCATATGATGTCATTTTCTGTTTTGATTCAGCATACCCCTTGGCAAACGCCTGATCCTTTTCGATGGCAAAGGCGTTGACCTTTTCATACATCGTTTTTGCTTCTGTCGAAATATCATTCAGCAGGAGAAAGGAACGAAAGCTCTTGCTATATTCTGATGTGATTTTTGAACTGCTCCAATACACAAAAAAAGCGGCCACATTACCAAGGAGCACAAGAATTAAAAATGCCAATAATAATTTACTTCGTATTTTTCTCATGGCTGAACCCCCTGTGGTCTTTCCGTTTGATGAAGGGGCAGGTCTCCTCGCCGAATCACACTCGTCCCTGTGTACTGAAGCGGTTCTTGTTTATCCCCTTGCTGCAAACGAACAAGAGATTCAACCGCTTGATAGCCCATTTCATAAGGGTGCTGTACAACCACTGCATCAATTTTCCCATCATCCAGCGCTTGAATCGTATCAGGCAGAGTATCAAATGCGAGCACATAAACATCTTTAGATGAATGATATTGCTCTGTTGCTTGAATAATGCCGACACCGTCTAATGCGCTTGTTCCATAAAATGCGGTGAGCTGCGTATGATCATTTAACAATTTATACGCAGCACCGGAAGCACCTGATTTCGTAATCGCCGACTCTTCTATTCCAGCAATATGAATGCGTTTCTCACCAGAGACGGCATCTCGAAACCCCTTCACGCGAAGCTTCTGGTGAATCGCATCAAGCCGTCCCGTCACAATGCCCACATACTGTTCGCCTTTTGTATCGGCGATGAGTGCCTGTCCGGCGATAAAGCCAGAATAATAGTTATCTGTTCCGACATACACTTGACGCTTGCTCCCCTCTGCATCGGTATCGACTGTGACGACATCTATACCTTTCTCTCTTGCTTTTTGAAAGAGCGGTTTGTATCTCTTTGCATCGAGCCCTTGCGTCATAATGCCATCCACATGACCAGCAATCGCCATATCAATGGTTTTCAGGTGATCATCCAAATCAGCCTGCTTTGGACCTAGGTATTCAAGATACACCCGATGAACTTCCGCCGCATCAGCAGCTCCCTTTTGCACCAATTGCCAATATTCATTATCAAGTTCCTCTGGTACAAGAACAAAGTGATATTGATAAGTTGATACCGCCTCATCGGAAGCGCTTTCAATTTTAACTAAATCTTGACCTAATATAGATAAAAAAAGAACAGATACGACACAAAATGTGAGAAATGTGCCCACTCCGAACAACTTCGACCATTTCATTCACATTCTCCTCCTTCCATTGTTTCCGCATAAAAAAAGAGCTGCTTATAAAAGCATACTCTCTCGACCTCTATAATTCCTTTGTCATAAATAAACTGTTCGGATCTTCTTGGTATGAACCAAAAGGCGGACAATATTGAAATCCAAAGCTTTCATATAATTTTCTTGCCGGTTCAAAGAAAGCAATCGCACCTGTTTCAAGGCTCACTCTTTTATACCCCCGCCGCTTCGCCTCTTGGAGAAGGTGGGTCAACAGATACTTCGCCACGCCTTTTCGCATATGGGCTGCTGCCGTCCTCATCGATTTGAGTTCACCATGTTCACTTGATAGCTCCTTGATGGCTCCGCAGCCAAGAAGCACCTCTCCATCCCTTGCACTCCATACTGTGACATCATGTTTTTTCAGATCGTCTAACGGAAGGGCATGAATGCTTTCTGGCGGTGAATGTGTTTTCATCTCTTCTAAATGAGCTTTAATCAATTGTTCAATTTGACCATCTTTTAGTTCATCTTCTTGAATGTACATATCGACCTCTCCTTTATGATCATTTTACGTGAAAAGAAGCGCCTTCCCATCTTTTATGTTAGATAAACGAACAAACAACCGGCAGTCATCAGCCGGTTGTTTATGTGAACTACATGATGGTGGAAGAAAGTACAGCCTGTAATTCTTCTGCTGTACTGCTTTCAAGCTGGCTGCCGACACCTACTGCCACGGCTCCTGCTTCAAGCCACTTTGGCACATCGACTGGATGAATGCCTCCTGTTGGGATGAACTCAATCTCTGGAAACGGACCTTGCAAATTTTTCATATAGGACAAACCGAAGGAGCCGCTCGGAAAAAGCTTTAACACGCTGTATCCATTTGCTTTTGCCTGCATAATTTCACTCGGGGTCAAAACACCTGGCACGTAGAGTGTATCGTGAAAAGATAGGTGCTCTCCGATGACAGGAAGGTATCCAGGGCTGACGATAAATTGAGAGCCGGCTTCAATGGCTGATTGTGCCTGCTCAAGTGTTGTAATCGTTCCGGCTCCGACAATCAAGTCGTCGTCATGCTGGTAAGATGCAATGATTCGCTCTGCATTGGGCGTGGTATATGTCACTTCGATGGCCCGCACCCCTTTTTTCTTTAAACGACCAATCATCTCTATCCCGTCTGCTTCACTACCTGCTCTGACCACCGCAATGAGTTTACAAGCTGCGAGCTTCTCTTTAACGCTCATACTTGCTGACCTTCCCATACCTCTCATCTCCCTTCATATCGTGTCGCCTTTGATATCGTTTGGATTCTTTTATAAATGCCTGAAGCTCTTTCCGAGTCGGCAGGCCCTCGTGATCTCCTGGGGACATGACTGCAAGTGCTCCAATGGCATTGCCTCTTGCAACCGATTTTTCATATGATAATCCGTCCAGCAGACCGCTCATCACTCCCACTGCAAATCCATCACCAGCTCCGACTGTATCCACGACATGAGACACATGGAAACCATCCACTACACCTTGGCCGGATGCACTTTTGAAATAGGCTCCTTCCGCTCCCAGTTTAATGACCACAAGCTTGACACCTTTTTGTAAATAAATATCCGCAATCGCTTCCGGCTCATGACATCCTGTGAGTCTTTGACCTTCTGCAAGCCCTGGGAAAAACCAATCTACTTGAGCAGCCATCTGGTTTACCGTATGAATCATGTCTTCTTCCTCTTCCCATAATTGAAGTCTAAGGTTCGGGTCAAAAGAAATGGTTTTTCCTGCTTCTTTCATTTCTTTAAGGGCATGAAAAGAAAACGCTCTCATTTCACTAGACACAGCAGGCGGGATTCCGGTCATATGAAGATGTCCTGCCTGATGAAAATAAGTGGACGGGAAATCGCTTGCGTTCAATGTGCTCGCAGCAGAGCCTTTTCGGTAGTACGTCACATCAGGGTCTCCATCGATGACTTTCGATTTAAGCAATATCCCTGTTTTGGCCCCATCATTTGAACGGAGTACTGCCTTCGTATCGACCCCTTCTTTTTGAAGCTCTTCTAAAATAAATGTACCAAGTGAGTCTGCCCCGACCTTGCTCATCCAGCCTACGCTAAAGCCTAATCTTGCCAAGCCGACCGCAACATTACTCTCTGCACCAGCAAGTGCTTTTTGAAACGTATGCACTTGGTGAAGCTCGCCAATTTCTTTTGCATAAAACATCGCCATTGATTCCCCAAATGTGATCACATCCAATGCTTTCACTGATTTCTCCCCTTTCTTGGTACCGGTTTTAAAACAGTTGAAAAAGAGAGAGCATGCACGTATGTATACTCTTCTCTGCCTGACGTTTATAAAGATTTTCTCACAATGATTTCTCCATCAAGTTGAATGGTCTGGGGTGCACTCTTATCCCCTTCAAGACGCGTCTTGATTTTTTGCATCGCCGCTTTCCCCATCTCATGAGATGGCTGCGCCACCGTAGTGATGCCTGGCCCGATCAGCTTATACCATTCTGTATCATCAAATCCGGCAATGCCTATCTCCTCAGGAATCTTCACCCCAAGATCGACGAGTTCACTGATGAGCTTCAGCATGAGTAATCCATTGCCTGCTAAAATCGCTTTTTTCTGATGGTTTGATTGTAAAAAACGACAAATCTCATCTCGCATTTGTTCCTTTTGCTTCAAATTGATTTCTGCAATCATAGGTGTCTTATGTTGACTCATGGCCGTCTGTTCATAGGCTTCTTTTCGTTCTTCACGTGGACTAATCCCATCGACCGGCTCAGTAAAGAAAGCGATATGTTCGTAGCCTTTTTCATACATTTGGTGAAGTAGACGAGCCGTGATGTCACGGTTATTCGTTGTGACGGTATCGACCTTGAGTTCAGGTAACTTACGGTCAACAAGAACAATCGGTACACCGTTTTGCTTAAAGTCTTGCAAAATGTCATTGTTTTGACCGGTCGTATTAATGATCAGCCCTTCAATATAATGCGCATTCAGCTTCAGAAGCATTTCTCGTTCTTTTTCTGGACGATTATCTGTGTTGCACACCATAATGCTGTATCCATATTCATCACAAATCTCTTCCACACCACGAAGTGTCGCAACAGAGAAAGGATTCGTAATATCAGCCACAATAAAACCAATGACCTTGCTCTTTCTTACTTTCAATCCTTGGGCAAGCTGACTCGGACGGTAATGGAGCTCCTCAATGGCTTTTTTAATCTTTTTTACCTTTTCAGGAGAAATTTCATTTGTTCTGCCATTGATGTATCTGGATACCGTTGATTTTGAGACACCTGCATATGCTGCAACTTCGTTAATGGTGACTTTCGTTTGCTTTTTCTCTTTCATACAAAAAACTCCCAAGATCGATCTTCTCATTTGTTTCGAAACCGATTTCAAATAAACTTAAAAAAAGCATACCACAAGTTGAACTGTATCAGAAGATTTTTTTCATGAACATGAAGAAAAAAAGCTTTTATATAATTAAAGAAAGCGATTTCAAATTAACGGTTGACGCCGCTCTCTTTTTCCTCTAGAATTTTCCTTGAAACCGATACCAAATAAAACAATCATATGTTTCAGATGGAAAGGGAGGCTTATCTCAAATGGAAAATCGTTATGCTGTACATCCTGAGCAGGTCAAGCGTTTTACAACAGAGGAACTTCGTCGTCATTTTCATATTCCGACACTCTTTGTCAGTGGTGAATTGAAGCTATATTATTCGCATGAGGACCGTGTGGTGATTGGCGGTGTTATGCCGACATCAGAACCGATCAAGCTAGATGCCGGCGACTTTTTACGTACAGAATATTTCCTTGAAAGACGGGAAATTGGCATTGTGAATGTCGGCGGCCAAGGTACGGTTACAGTCGATGGTGAGTCATTTGTGCTGGAGCATAAAGATTTCTTATATATTGGACTTGGACACGAACATGTACAGTTTGCTAGTTCATCAGGTGAGCAGGCCAAATTTTATCTTGTGTCAGCCACAGCTCATAGAGCGTATCCGACACAAAAGGCTGCGATTGCTGAATTAACACCGAATCATTTAGGGGAAGCATCCGCCTCAAACGTACGGAATCTGTATCAGGTCATTCATGCAGACGGCATCCAAAGCTGCCAGCTTATGATGGGCATCACTCAGCTTGAAACCAATAACACATGGAACACGATGCCTGCTCATATACATGACCGGCGGATGGAAGTGTACTTATATCTTGATATAGAGGAAGACGCACGTGTCTTTCATTTTATGGGGGAGCCATCTGAAACGAGACATCTCGTTGTAGCAAATGAAGAAGCCGTCATCTCACCTGCCTGGTCCATTCATTCAGGCTCAGGTACCGCAAATTATTCATTTATTTGGGCAATGGCGGGAGAAAACTATACGTTTAAAGATATGGACTTTGTCCCGATGGACCAGCTGAGGTAATGAAATGACGACGACATCATATGTAGCGTCCCTCTTTTCCCTCGAAGGCAAAACAGCTCTTGTCACAGGTCCTGGAACTGGTATTGGGCAAGGTATTGCCGTAGCGCTTGCCCGTTCAGGTGCAGATATCATCGGCACCTACCACCATACGCCGCTTGATGAAACAAAAGAACTTGTCGAACAGACCGGCAGATCATTTCATGCGATTCAAGTAGACTTTTCAGATCCTAAGTCCGCAAAGCGGGATGTTGATGCCCTTTTAAAGCAGCATTCAATTGATATTTTGATCAATAATGCTGGGACCATTAAAAGAGAAGAGGCCGCTCAATATTCAGAGGAAAACTGGCATACTGTGATGGATGTGAATATCAACAGTCTCTTTTTCCTCACGCAAAAGGTCGGACAGCAGATGCTGAATAAAGGGCAAGGGAAAATCGTCAATATCGCTTCCCTTCTATCATTTCAAGGCGGTGTCTTTGTTCCCGCTTATACAGCAAGTAAGCATGCTGTCGCAGGTTTGACGAAAGCTTTTGCAAATGAATGGGCAAGTCAGCATATTCAGGTCAATGCGATCGCGCCTGGTTATATTGCAACCAATAACACGCAAGCCATTCGTGACGATGCGAACCGGAATGAAGAGATTCTGAAACGAATCCCCGCTGGACGCTGGGGACGGCCTGAAGATCTAGCAGGTGCCGCCGTCTTTCTCAGCTCCCCTGCCTCTGATTATATGAACGGTCATATTTTAGCCGTAGATGGCGGCTGGCTGGCGAG
Source organism: Bacillus sp. FSL R5-0397 (assembly GCF_038593395.1). Lineage (NCBI taxonomy): Bacteria > Bacillati > Bacillota > Bacilli > Caryophanales > Bacillaceae > Bacillus > Bacillus sp. FSL R5-0397. The sequence continues at coordinate 3,211,877 of NZ_CP151992.1, forward strand.
ATAAACATGTGAAGAGAATTCCTATTTTAGGGGATTCTCTTTTTTCTATTTGCATAATTCTTCTCCTTCCGAGTCACTCTATAAAAAAAGACATGAGGGTGAGGTATTATGAAAAGTCGTATTGAACAAGATATAGAGTCCGTCATTCAGCGTGTCAAAAGCTTTGCCGGCAAAAGTGATGATATCGTGTTCCACTCTTTTTCATTTGGTCCTTCCGCTGTCTCTGCATGTCTCGTGTACGTTGAAGGACTCACAGAATTTGAGATGCTTTCCAAACAAATTATTTCACCTATGCAAAAGGAACTGACCATCACTGAGGTCGACCACACCACACTTTCTCTCCTTTCTAAAACGTTCTTTGGTATTCAAAATGATGTGCTGGAAGATATGAACCTTGCCATCGAGCAGTTATACAGCGGCAGGGCTATTTTATTTGTGGATAGGGCCACTCAAGCGCTTGCGCTCCATACGAATCTTTTTCAATTTAGAGAAGTAGAGGAGCCGCAATCAGAAGTCCTTGTTAGAGGACCAAGGATTGGATTTATTGAAAATCTTGAAAAAAACACGGCATTGCTTCGTGAAAGAGCAAACGATCCGAACCTTGTCATTCAAAAGGTAAACATAGGAACTCGCAACAAGAAATCTGCTGCTCTTGTGTATGTTCGTGATATCGCAGACCCCAAACTAGTAGATGATGTCTTCTCTCGTATGAAGCAAATCAAAATGGATGATATTCCTGAGAGCGGCTACATAGAACAGCTGATTGAAGACAGTCATATCTCTATTTTCCCGCAGATTCAAAATACAGAACGTCCTGATCGGGTGATTGCCTCTGTGTTAGAAGGAAAGGTGTCTATTTTGCTCGATGGGACGCCGTTTGCCCTCATTATGCCGATGACTCTCACTGCCTTGATGCAATCACCGGAGGATTATTATCAAAGATGGACAAGTGCGACTCTTTTGCGTTTGCTCCGTTATATTGCCGTGCTTTTGACGATCTTTTTACCAGGACTCTATATCGCCCTTGTTTCCTATCATCCTGGTTTATTACCAACACGAATGGCACTTACCATCGCAGGCAGCCGGCAAAATGTGCCCTTTCCTCCTGTAGTGGAAGCCATTTTGATGTCGTTTACGATTGAACTGCTGCGGGAAGCTGGACTTCGTCTTCCTAGGGCGATCGGGCAGACGATTGGACTGATTGGCGGCGTCATTATTGGACAGGCGGCTGTCCAAGCCAATATCGTCAGTGCCTTAATGGTCATTATTGTGTCTCTGACGGCACTAGCCGATTTCACTGCTCCATCATATGATTTCAGCTTCCCCTTACGCATTCTGCGGTTTATGGCCATCTTCAGTTCAGCCATGTTTGGATTATACGGCCTCATCATGTGTTATTTATTTGTACTTTGTCACTTGATGCAGCTAAAGACCTTTGGTTTTGACTATTTCACACCTGTTTTGTCTTCACCGTTTTCAGATTTAAAAGATACGTACGTTCGTTTACCAATAGGGCTATTTAAATCGAGACCGAAAACAGCCAAGACAAAAAATCTCAAAAGACAAGGAGAGTAAACGATGTACAGAGCTGAGAAGCTATCATTGTTACAAGTCACCATTCTGTGCAGTTCTACAATGATAGGCGCTGGAATTTTAACCATTCCTCGCAGTTCTGCCAATTCAGGATTCCCTGATGGCTGGATCATTGTATTAATACAGGGAGTCATCTTTGCTTTCGTTGCTTTTTTGCTAGGTTGGATTGCGGAGAAGAATGCACCGGATACCATTTTTGAATCGAATACAAAAGGAGCCGGTGCATTCTTTGGCACGATCTTTAACCTAATGCTGATCGGTTATTTACTAGCCATTGTGGGCTTTGAGGCGCGTGTACTGGGGGAAGTGGTTCAGTTTTTCCTGCTGCAATCGACCCCTATGACGGTGATTGTGATGATTTTTTTACTTGTGGCCACCTATCATTTAAAAAGCGGAATTTTTCCGGTAGTGAAAATGGTGACATATATTTATCCGATGACCATGATCATTTACATTGGGCTCATGCTGTTTAGTTTGAAAATATTTGATTTTGATTACCTACGCCCAGTGATGGCGCACGGGTTTAAAGATTTTAGTAATTTGTTCTCTCAAACATTTATTCAATTTACAGGCTTTGAAGTCATTTTGTTTGTCGTACCGCTTATCTATAAAGACAAATGGTCAAAAGCGAAATGGGCCGCAGCGATCGGTGTAGGGATCACCACACTTATTTACTCCCTCACGCTCTTTATTGTGATTGGTTCCATGACGGTTGGAGAAACGAAATCACTCACCTGGCCCACTGTCTCACTCATTCAAGCGCTAGAACTAGAAGGGGTCTTCATTGAACGCTTTGATATTTTCTTACTGACGATCTGGACGTGCCAGCAGTTTATTTGTATGCTTGGCTTTTTCCAATTTGCTATTAAAGGCTGTCAAACGGTTTTTAAGACAACCAATTTAACGAGACTGCTATGGTTGCTGTTTTTGCTGACCTCAGCTCTCTCTCTTTTTCCGAGAAATATCAATGAAGTCTTTTACTACTCGACTTTACTCGGCTATGCATTATTCGCTGTGTTAGCGATTCCTTTTTTAACAGCTGTTCTGCTCATGATACGTAAAAAATGGGGAGGTCGATCTGCATGAAAGGACGGCGTTTATGGCTCACCTTTCTGTCTTGCTGTCTTTTGCTTTTATCGACAGGCTGCTGGGACTTAAAGGATATTGAGAAATTATCGTTTGTGCGCGGTGTTGGCATTGACGAGGAAGATGATAACGGAGTCAAACTCACCTATCAAAACCTTGTCCCTAAAATGGGCGGTACACAAGAAGCAGATTCCCCTGGCTATGTGAATGTCGTCTCAAAGGGGAAAAATGTACTGGAAGCAGTCAGCAATGTCGCTTTGAAGGACCCGCCGATTTACAGTGATCACCTCAAAATCTTTTTGTTTGGCAAAAACCAAGCCGAGCATCATGATATTCAAGGAACACTCAACCACTTTATACGAGATGATGAGGTTCGAAGAAGCAGCTACCTCTTAGTGTCACGCCATGAGGCATCAAAAATCATCAATCAAAAATTAAAATCACAACAAAAGGTGCCAGTCGAGCATATTTTTGAAACATCAAAAAACCGGAGCTTTAACGGAAAGATTTTACTGCCAACACGTATTGGCCGAGCGTCGGATTACTTTCAGATGGGTACAAGCTTTCTTGTCCAAAGTGTGGATGTCGTAAACGGAGAACTCACCTATGATGGTGCAGGCATTATCCATGGAAAAACACGAAAGCTGATAGGGTTCATTCCAGCAAAAGATGTCCAATCTTTAAACTGGGTCATGAATCGCATCTCAGGCGGAGTCGTACCCGCCACCTACAAAGGCTTTCCGATTACGTATGAAATCAAGAAAGCAAAATCCAAGATTGAACCCTATCTGAAGAACGGAAAGATTTCCTTTAACATTAGTGTACAAACAAACGGGAAACTATCAGAAGATCAATATCCCCCTGAAAACTCATACGATGAGCAATACATCAAACGATTTGAGCGCATTTTTGAACGCAAAATCAAAGAGCGCATTCAAAAAGCTGTCCACCACATGCAAAAAGAAGTTGGCGTTGACCCGATCCTTTTAAATCGGCAGGTGCGCATCAAGTATCCAGACTTTTGGGATCAGCACCGCAATGAATGGGATACACTATTTCAAGAAGTAGACATTGCATATGACGTCAAAGTGAGCATTTTGAACTTTGGTGCAGAAGGCGCAACGAAAAGCTTTAAATGGTAGCACAAAAGGCGGTCATCCGCCTTAGATGGTTGACAAAGGGCTAAAATGAACTTTGTTTTAGCCCTTTGTCTTCTTTTCAGCGTGATAGAAAACCTTTGCAGTCTAGGAAGGACGAGTACCGGAGCGGAGCGAATGAAGGATTCGCGAGCACCGGCGCGCAGGACTGACAAAGAATGCGAGGGTTTGCCTACACGCTGAGGCGGATTACCCGGAGGGGGAACCGCCTTTTTTACGTGCAACGATCAAAAGCTGATAGAGCGTCACTTGATCAGATAATGCTTTTGTTTGAAATCCAAGTGACTCTCCTACTCTCGCCACTTCGTCAAAAAACAATTGAACGTTTTGATCAATTGGCACATTGATTGGCTGTTCAATCACGCGATGAAATAAATGGTCTGGAAAGAGCGCCCGCATTGTGTTTGGTGTGAAAAATCTCATATGTGTTCGATCTAAAATCCCCACATCTTGATACGTAAAATCACCTGCCATTAAAGGCAGCAGTACTTCCGCATGCATCATATTAGGTAAGCAGCAAATGATCACGCCACTTGGTTTTAAAGACGCATGCGCATGAGCTATCAACTGCCATGGGTCTGACACATGCTCTAACACATCAGAAAAGATCACAGCATCAAAAAAAGCTTCTTTCTCTGACCAAGGATACGCCTCCGCTTTTGTCTCAATCACTTCTTTGTAATACGCCTTTGCCATCTCTGCTTTTAATGCATCCGCCTCTACTCCGTACATGTCAACGGACTGCCGGTTGATCAGTTCAAGTCCTGTCGCCCCAGCACCACAGCCAACATCCAGCACACATCCGGCATCCTCAGGGAGCAGTGTTGCAAAATATGGATGGGGCGTTATCAGATTTAAATCAATGCCCCATTTATCTAAAAAACGAAGCCTGTTCTCCGCAAACAATGTAGAGATGTTCGTTTCTTCATTGGCATTGAAGGTAGCATGACCGTGATGATGCACAAAAGAATCATGGACGATTTGCAGCTGGTATCCCTTCAGCAACGAACGCAGACAAAGGTCATCATCCTCAAATGATCCATATACAAATCGCTCATCAAATAACCCTACATCCTCGATCAGCTCTCTTTTGACCAGCAGACAAAAACCAACAAGTCTATGCACATATGTTCTTTGACCTTTTCTCGAAGCCGTATATGCCTTCGCAAAGGCAGGAAGCTCCTTCACATCTGTGTAAGATGGCTGAACGAGCTGAGGACCACTCACATAATTGGAGACAGGGCCTACCATGCCAATACGATCTGATGCAAAAAGGGCTTCTCTTAAAGGCAAAAGCCAGTTTTCGGTCACAATCGTGTCGTTATTTAAAAAAAGAAGACTATCTCCTGTTGCTTTTTTCGCCCCTTGGTTACAGCCCTTGGCAAAGCCTTGATTCTTCTCGTTGTCAATCAACACGACATCTTCCAGTTGTCTCACATATTCCTTTGTTCCGTCTGATGAAGCATTATCCACGATAATGAGTTCATATTCATCACGCCGAGTATGCTTCTTGATACTGTCGATACATTTTTTCGTTAGGTGCAATTCATTGTACGTCAGCATCACAATGCTCGTTTTTCCTTTCATCTCATTTCCACCTTTCGCCCGCCTGTTCCATATGTATGTCATAGGCAGCACGTTCAGAAGATGAGTGATTGTCCTTTCTTGATTAAACGTTTGTTTAACAAAGGGCTAAAATGAACTTGATTTTAGCCCTTTGTCTTCTTTTCAGCGTGATAGAAAACCTTTGCAGCCCTAGGAAGGACGAGTACTGGCGCGGAGCGAATTTGACATTCGTGAGCACCAGCACGCAGGACTGCGGGCGAATGCGAGGGTTTGTCTACACGCTGAGACCAGCTGCCTCATGCAGCTGGTCTTTTTTTCATACCGTTTCCCCTTCGTCATTCACGACGGCACGGTTTCTCTTTTTTAAATCTTCTTCAATCTCTTCAAGACTTTTCCCTTTCGTTTCTGTGACTAAATATTTCACAAATAAGAAGGCACCTATGCCAATGGCTGCATAAATAAGGAAAAGGTTACTGATGCCAATTGCACTTAACAAGGTTGGGAATGTGAGCGAGATGATCAAATTCCCTGTATGCAGTAGGAAGGTCGATACCCCCGTACCAATTCCCCGGACATGTACCGGGAACAGCTCCGGCAGCATCACCCATACGACCGGGCCCCAGCTGACAGCAAAAATGACGATGAAAAGTCCTAAACATATAATCGTTGTCCACCCTGCAGCTGTTGATCCCTCGAAAAAACGATTGACCACTGCTAGAACAATCAAACTAAGAACCATCCCTACATTTCCAAATAGGAGTAACGCTTTCCGCCCGACACGATCAATGATTTTAATCGCAACAAACGTCATGACAACATTGACTGCACCAATTCCTACAGTTCCTAAAATGGCTGCTGAATCGCCAAAGCCGACACTTGTGAATGTTTTTGGTGCATAATAAATGATTGTATTTGTCCCAATAAACTGCTGTAAAAAGGCTAAACCGACACCAGCAATTAAAGCGGGGCGCACCCATGGTTCGAGTAATTCCTTAAGACCGCCTTTTTCTTCACTTTCTGCTTTTTGAATATCCGCAATTTCGTCTTCAACTTCCTGCTTATTTTGTCTAAGTTTTGACAATATTTCTTTCGCCCGGTCCGCCTGTCCTTGGACAAACAGCCAGCGAGGACTTTCTGGCATAAACAAAATACCACATAACAAGAGAGCAGAAGGAACAACGGCAATTCCAAGCATCAGACGCCATGCCTCTGCATCTGCTAAAACGTAGTTCACAATATAGGCAAGAAGAATACCAAATGTGATCATGAGTTGGTTTAATGAGGAAAGTGCCCCTCTTGAATCCTTTGGCGCAAGTTCAGATAAATATAATGGAACAATCGTCGTCGAGCATCCGACAGCAAGTCCTAGCACGATTCGGAATAAGACCATGACCTCCGTATTCGGTGCAAGGGCTGTTCCAAATCCGCCGATAATAAATAAAATGGCTGCGGCGATTATCGCTTTTTTCCGTCCGAATTGATCTGTCAGTTTTCCAGAAAGAGAAGACCCGAGCATCGCCCCAATTAAAATCGAGCTGACCACAAGTCCCTCTGTAAATGCATTTAAACCTAAATCCTCTTTCATAAATAAGATAGCGCCAGAAATGACACCTGTATCGTAACCATATAAGGCGCCGCCAAGTGCGCCGAAGAAATAAAGCCACCCATTCCGATTTTTCATGATCATAACCCCTCTTTTATCTATGTAATGACTAGATGTTTCTCTATGAAAAATCATTTTCCTCACTTCCTGTCATTTCAAACATTTCGATGTTTTATGACAAATATATTTCATTTGCGTATCATTGAAACTTTTTTAGATAAGGAAACGTCAATTAAGCGTTAGTGAAAAAAATGTCGCACTATATCCCGTTTTAAGGTATATTTGTTTTAGTTTGTAAGCAGGAAGAAGGACATCTTTACTATAAAATCATAGCGAGGGTTTAAATATATGGATCAAACAAGAAGTAAACGCAAAGGCAAAAAGCGTTTAAAACCATGGGTGAAAGTCACTCTTTTTATTTTTGGTATTCTTTTACTGACAACCGCTTCTGTCACCGGCTATGCCTACTATAAAGTGACATCGGCTGCGAAAAAAGCACAAGTCTCTCTAGACCGCGGTGCACAATCTGTCAAACGGATTGAAGCATTTGATCCTGGGAAAGACAGCTTTTCTGTCTTGCTGCTTGGCATTGACAGCAGACCAGGCGAAACCGTCAAACAAGCACGAAGCGATGCAATGGTATTAGCGACAGTAAATCGTACGAATAAAACCGTGAAATTATTAAGTATTCCAAGGGACTCATATGTTAATATTCCAGGTCATGGTTATGACAAAATCACACATGCACACGCATTTGGTGATGCAGACCTCACGGTGAGTACAGTTGAGAATTTACTAGATATCCCTGTCGACTTTGTGATTGAAAGTAATTTCAAAGCATTTAAGGAAATTGTGAACGAATTGAATGGTGTTTCCGTTAACATTAAAGATGAATATGTTGTGAAACAGATTCTTAAAGATACAAAGGGCAAAGTTCAGCTGCAAACGGGTACTCACACACTAGATGGTAATCAAGCTCTCGCTTATGTGAGAACAAGAAAAGCAGACAGTGATCTCATGCGCGGACAGCGTCAAATGGAAGTTTTAAAAGCCATTTTCGATAAATCAAAATCAGTAACGTCTATTCCGTCTTATGACAATATCATAGATACTCTAGGTGATAACGTCTCAACTAACCTATCAATGAAAGAACTAGTCGGTCTTTTCCCACTACTCACTTCATTGAAATCTGTTGATACGATTCAACTAAAAGGATCTGATTACCAGCCTAATGGCGTTTATTATTACCAATTGGATCAAAACCAACTGAACGAAGTCAAAACGGAATTGAAGAAACAGCTTGAATTATCATAAAAACAGAAAGCGTCCTTTTGGGCGCTTTTTATGTGTTGAAAAAGGTGTTTGCCCTTTTTCTTCTTTTAAGCGTGATAGAAAACCTTTGCAGTCTAGGAAAGACGAGCACCGGAGCAGAGCGAATTTGACATTCGTGAGCTCCGGAGCGCAGGACTGACAAAGAATGCGAGGGTTTGTCTACACGCTAAAAGCGTCCTTTTGGGCGCTTTTTCTTATATCCTTGATCAATTGACCATTTTTGTTTAGCCTTAAAGAGAGGAATCCACGATCCGACTCTTTCATGAGAATGAAGGAAATCGTACATACTTTGAAGAGGCTATTGCATGAATGAAGGAGGATATAACAGCAATGAAAAAAATGATTGCGATTGATTTAGACGGTACACTCTTAAATACGAAAAGTGAAATATCCGCTCAAAACCGGCAAGCATTGATTCGTGCGAAGGAAGCTGGATATATTGTGACCATTTGTACAGGGCGCGCGACTTTTGATGTAAAAGAGCTTCTTGGGGATTTAGACATTCCCATTATTGCGGCAAATGGAGGAACTGTCCATACAGAAGGGTACAAGCTCTTCAGCAGAATCACCCTTGATCAAGAAGCTGGAAGACGTGCTGCAAAGGAATTAGTGGAACGGAACATTTATTTCGAGGTCTATACAGACGATGCCCTCCTTTCCCCATTTGATGGAAAAGAAAAGCTCAAAGCTGAATTTGATATGATCAAAAGCGCCAATCCTCATGAGGATGTAGCTGATTTATGGGAAGGGGCGATGACTCAATTTAAACAGTTTGGCATCAAACCTGTCGATGACATCCGTCAAATTTTCGAGTCGAATGAACCAACTTATAAATTACTATGCTTCTCCTTTGATATGAATAAGCTGCAAGAAGCACGAGATCTTCTTTCTAAGATGCCTGAGCTCTCCTTGACCTCATCTGGAGAACATATCATTGAGGTACTGCCAAAAGAGTCAGGTAAAGGACATGCCCTCAAAAAACTTGCAGCCCATTATGGCGTAGACTCATCCGATATTTATGCGATCGGTGATAGCCCCAATGATCTATCCATGTTCGATGAAGCAGGACACAGGATAGCGATGGGGAATGCGGTGGATGTCATTAAAGAAAAAAGCACCTATATCACAAAAGGCAATCATGAAGATGGCGTCGCCTATTTTATTGATCTGCTTTTGCAGAATCAATTTCAAGAAAAAAAGACGCTTGTCTGATCAGCGCCTAGTGAGAAGTCAAGAAGTCCGATCCGAGCATTGATCGGGCTTTTTCTTTATTTTTTGATTCTAACGGCCGTCTCATATTTATCCTTCCAATACGTACTTGTTTTCATATTGGTAATGACAACGCCATTTGAAACCGTCACATGAATGACTTGATTGGAACCAGCATAAATGGCTGGCATCAACGAAGTCCCTTTAAAAAAGACAAGATCTCCTGGCTTTAGTTCCGATCGTTTCACAGGTGTGCCTGCTTTAACTTGTCCCGGCGCATAGCGAGGCATCTCAATTCCAAGCACTTCTTGATAGATATACTGCGTGAATCCTGCTGTATCAAAGCCTTGCTTTGGGCTCGCACCACCTTTTACATAAGGTACTTCTCCAATATACGTAGCGGCTTTTGATACGACTGGGTCTTCTTTCGCTAGTTTCAACTCAGTTAATCGTTTCGCACCTGTCCATTTCTCACGCCAATACGATTCAGACAAATAAGAAATCGTCACACTTTCCGAACGGCTCGCATGAATAAAGCGGTCTCCTCCGATGTACATTCCTACATGTGAAATTCCTTTTTTATACGTGTTGCTAAAAAAAACAAAGTCTCCAGGCCGAATATCGTCTCGTGCTACTTTCTCTCCAACCATCCATTGCTGCTCAGCACTTCTTGGTAAATAAATCCCAAGTGATTTTTCAAACAAATATTGTAAAAAACCTGAACAATCGAATCCTACTTTTGGATCTGATGCCCCGAATACATAAGGGATTCCTAAATATTTCATCGCATCTTTCACCAGTTGATCATCCGACATCTCTTGGGAGACAGGCAGCCGTTTGACCGCATAGAACCGATCGGTCCAATATTTACTTTTGCTGACATCTGTTTTCACCACCCCTTGACTGAGTGTGATGTGGATCACTTGATCATTTCCAGCGTACAAAGCAACATGTGTCGGGATGTCTTTTGTTTCTTCAAGACTGCGAAAATAGACAAGGTCTCCGGGCTTCGCTTTTCCCCATGATACGTTTTCACCGATTTGGTATTGATCGATCACCTTTCGCGGCAAATCAAATGCACCTGTTGTTTTGTATACATATTGTATAAAGCCAGACGCATCAAAGCCCGTTTTCGGATCGATTCCTCCTTTATGATAAGGCGTACCTATCAGCGTTTCCGCTTGTTTTAAAGGAGTTGTTGTTTGAGCAGACACCTCTGTTTGAGACATAAACATGAGTCCTACAATGGCACATCCTCCAAGCAGTATTCCTTTCCATTTCATCCTCTCTTCCTCCTTTCTTTTATAGTTTCGACATGACCCCTTTCATTTTACACCTTTTTCCGTCAAAAAAGAGCACGCCTCGCGTGCTCTTTTCATCATCATTTCTTTATTTACTCGCTTCCGCTTTTGACTGCTTTTGCTGTTCAATTTTCTGCATTTCAACCGAGATCTTTTGTTTCTCATGATCTGTGAGGCTGTCACTAAATTTAAAAGCAGACATAAAGACAAAGACTAAAATTAACGCAACAAACGGCCAGCTTGCTTTAAGGAATTTCATTTTTTATCCTTCCCCTCGTTTTCTTTTAATGTTTGAACTTTATCAGAATGATCGACTTCAAAGAAAATATGTCCGTCTTTTTCTTTCCAATCCGCATTCGTGCCATTTGTCAGCATACGGATAATCGATTTTGATTCAAGAGATCCTGCTTTGACTGGAGCAGGTGTCGCTTCTTTGATGTACATTGGAACCACTTCAAATGTCGCTTTTCCATCTTCATTCAGATGATACTGAACAATGGCAGAATCACGTGTTCTTGACCAGCCTTGGTCAAAAATAAAGTTCCCCAAGCTATAGAAAATCGCTGTTCCGTTATAGACTTCCATCGGCTCAAGAACGTGCGGGTGTGCACCGATAATGATATCAGCACCAGCCTTTGACATCGCTCTTGCCAGCTCTCTTTGTCTGTCGTTTACTTCATTGTTATATTCCTGTCCCCAGTGCGCATGAACAACAACGATATCTGCCTTTTCAGCAGCTTGTGAAATCATCGGAATAAAGATAGATGGATCAGCTGGCAGAATACCTGCCTTGCGATTTGTTGCTTTAAAATCTTTTCCATATACATCTGTAAAACCAAGGGTAGCGATTTTAACGCCATTCACTTCTTTGTATGAAATGTTCTGCTTCGCATCTTTGACGTTGCGCCCTGCCCCTGTATAATCCATGTCAGCTTTTTCAAAGGCATCAATCGTGTTATTTAAGCCTTTTTCACCGTAGTCTGCTGCATGGTTATTCGCAAAGTTTAGTACAGAGAAATTCAAATCCTTTAACGCTTGTACAGAATCTTCATCTGTTTTCAAATGAATATTCTTTTGTGCTGCCTGTTCCTTATCTGAAGCCACTGGATGCTCAAAATTCCCAGTTACATAATCTGATACATCAAAATACGGCTTCGCATAGCGGAACAGGTGCTGCTTTCCATAGCGGTCTGTGACTTTCTCTACATTTCTTCCAAACATAATATCTCCGACAAACGAAGCGGTCAGGATGTTTTCTGGATTCTTTTCTACAGTTGGTACTTGTGCTTTCCCGATAAATGTAAATAGAAATGTACAAGCAATGACAATCGGTAAAGCAATCAGTACGTGTTTATTCGTCTTTTTCTTTTGGTTCTTTGTGATTTTCAGCAGCTTTTCCTGAAAGCTCAATTTTTTATTCATCATTGGACACACCTTATCTTAAAATAGATAGTAAACATACATGATGGCAAATGTTGCACCACTTAGAAGTAATGTGCTTCCAAGGGTAATCGTAAGACCTTGCTTTTGAATCGTATTCGCAATCAATCCAGGCACGATGATTCCGATTCCGCGGAATTCTGCTATTTCAAACGGAACCACTGGATAGAAGAAATCAAATATGAGCTTTAGGGCAATTCCTGTAATCAGCATCGCCGCAAACTTTCTGCGTCCGTACAAAATCATAAATTTCGATAGACCAAAACGAACGATCACATATGTCAGCAAGCTGACAGATAAAACAACTAAAATGAAGACTGGCTGGTTAAAGACGAGCGCCAGATAACCTGGAACAACCAACCCAGCTGGTACGATTCCTGTTTTTTCTGCAAAGATTAAACTGAGTAGAACACCTAAAATTAACGAGATATAAAGATCTGATCCGAACATTTTCTATATTTCCTCCTAGCTGACAAGCTGCTTAATTTTGTATTCTTGAATTTTTTCGATTAAAGGTTCAGCGGCGCCGTGAATATTGCCGACTCCATAAACCACTCGATTATGAAGCTTTTTCTCAAGCATGTTCATAATTTGTTCTGTAGATTGATATTCAAGGTTGTGTAAGTGGTCAGCCGGAATTTTTCCATCCTCAAATGCCTTCACAATTGGATCTGTCGTTTCACCAATTAAGACAAGATCACTTGCTTCAATATAAGGAAGTACATCCTCCGCAAACTGGATCGTTCTATCTACGCGATCCGCACGACAGTTCATGATAATAATCGGTTCATCTGTTGGATACCCAATTTCCTTCACACGCTTCCAAATGTTCAATGTAGATGCTGCGTCATTAGCCGCAAATCCATTTACAAAATGTCCAGGTGTTTTTGCGTCCATTAATGGAAGAATTCTCATCGCTCCTGGATCAGGCGGCGCATTTAACATGCCTCTGAATGCCGTATCTTCATCAATTCCCAATGCTTGTGCGACACCAAGTGCAAGTGAAGCATTATCCGGGAACACCATGTACTCGAATTTCCGTAAATACTCATCGGTAATCTTGGAATTATCTGCAACAATCACTTCAGTATTGCGTTTTTTCGCAATCTCTTTAAAGAAATCTGTATATTCACTATCCGTAATAACCAAGTGCCCATTGTAAGGAATTGTCGCTGTAAAGGCTTCAGCTATTTCATCAAGAGTTGGCCCCATCACATCCATATGATCTTCAAGAACGTTTACGATCACGCCAATATTCGCTTGAAGCAGCTCTTCCTGAAAGATAATTTGGTAATCTGGATTCACCGCCATACATTCACTGACGATGGCATTTGCTCCTCTTTCAACGGTTTCTCTCATAACTTCTTTCTGCTCTCCGATATTTGGTCCTTGCGGTTTCCTTTTAATCGGTTTTTCTTCTGGCGTATCCCAATAAATCATTCTTGCATCCGTTCCTGTTGTTTTGCCGACAGTTTTATAACCTGCCTCCATTAAGATACCGGTTGTCAATCTTGTAACGGTAGACTTTCCGCGTATACCATTAATATTGACGCGTACCGGCAGGGCATCGATATTTTTCTGATGACGCTTCTTTTCAATAAAGCCAATCCCTAACATGATGACACAGGCTATAACGATTAACCACATCGCTTATCTACATCTCCTTTTTTTATGAGTGTGATATGTAAATTCAATCAACAGTATATAGGTTCAGCATAAAATCACAATCGGTATTATGTAACATAATCTTTCACTTCCTCGTATGCCAAATTCCTCTAATCAGAAGGCGTATTTGCCTATCTCACGCTCAAATGAAAAGGCCAAAAGACGGACAAAATGACGACTGAATTTCTGCTTCAAACAAGAGAAAGCGTTACCATCAAACAGTGAAAAATCTTTTGTCCTTTTCTCCCTAAATTTTTCGACAATTATTAAGATGTATTTTGAATCAATGTTTTAAAGCCCTCTCATCTCTACGAAATCAGTCATATCAGCGCTTTAAATGAATAGTGCGTGTTTTAGAATATTTTATATTTTTAAATGAACAGGTTAGAAAGTCATCCTCATTGGTCAGAACGCTATGTGTTGACCTATGACAAAGGTCACCTCTCAAAAAATCAAGTCATCTGCTTATTTTCAGGTCACAAAAAATTGGGATAAGATGTCAAAGATTAATCATTTTGTTATAGCCTCTTTTTACGATATTCACTCCTTATGACCTAAACAATGAAACATTATTCATTTCTTTTTATCAAGATTCATCATTTCTTAACATTTTTAATGTGATTTTAGTTGAAAGTTGTCGGTGCGTGTCATGCTTTCCCCAAAGATGACGCATAAAATCATCTTCTCGGCTTACACTATGGTTAAAAAATCTGTGAGAGGAGGCTAAAGATGCCAAACACGAATGAGCAAACACGCTTACACTTTTTGTCAGGCGGTTTTGAGGAAAAGATTCGGATTCTGAAAAAAGCATTTCAGCAAAGCGCTGATTTTGAATACCGGGAATTAATGGTGAATGAAACGAAATCAGTGCTGTTTTATATTAAAACAAGAGTTGAAGAAAGCAAATTAAACGACTTCATTATCGGCAACTTGCTCGGTCCTCCTGGAGAGCAGAATTATACAAAATCACTTAGTACACTCGAAACAGGAGACTTGACGCTGATTGTCGACAGCATTATTGCAGGAAGCATTGCTTTCCTTGATGAAAAATCCTCACAGATCAAAATATTTGCCGTTGGACAGCCGCCGCTGCGTTCCATTTCTGAACCTTCTTCTGAAAGTATTATTGCAGGCGCACATGATGGGTTTGTTGAGAGTTTAGATACCAATTTATATTTGCTGCGTTCACACTTAAATGATCGAAAACTTGCAATCCAGTATCATAAGGTCGGTACAAAATCTGAAACAAAGGTTGCGACGGTTTATATTTCTGATATTGCCAATCAAGAAAAGATAGATGAGGTTAACAAACGAATTTCTTCTATTAAAGTAGACACGCTGCTTAGCCCCGGTTCTATTGTAGAGGCGATTGAGGATGATTCATATTCCATCTTCCCGCAGCTCATTGATACAGAACGACCTGACAAAGTGAGATCCGCCATTCTTGAGGGGAGAATTGTTGTACTGATGGATGGCAGTCCAATGGCTATCATTCTGCCTATTACATTCTTTAGCTTCTTTCAATCACCAGATGACTACAATAGTCGCTGGATTCCAGCTACGTTTATTCGTATTCTTCGTTATATTGCCTGTATCATCGCTGTGATTTTACCTTCTTTTTATATTGCAGTCATCGGCTTTCATTATGAGGTAGTCCCGGATGAATTAGCGATTACGATGAAAAATTCCATTATCGGCATTCCTTTTCCGCCTTTAATAGAAGCTATGCTGATGGAGATTACAATTGAGCTCATACGCGAAGCTGGGGTGCGTCTGCCAAAACCAATTGGACAGACCATTGGGATCGTAGGCGGTTTGGTCATTGGAGATGCGGTAGTAAAAGCTGGGCTCATTTCCAATGTTCTTATCGTTGTGGTCGCCGTGACCGCTGTTGCTTCCTTTGTTCTTCCTTCGTTTGAAATGACGTCTACCATCAGGATGCTGCGTTTTCCGCTCATGTTCATGGCATCGATGTTTGGGTTTATTGGCATTTCATTCGGCCTGTCGATCGCCCTGATGAATTTATGCCGCCTTGAATCACTAGGTGTCCCGTATTTATCTCCAGTAGCTCCATTTAACTGGCAGGACTTAAAAGACACTGTGATTCGGTTACCGATGTGGATGTATAAAAAGCGCCCTGTTTACTTAAATCCAAAAAAGAAAGAGCAAATTGAAAATTTGAGAGGATGGAAAAATCAAGATGAAAAATAAAATATCTCCATCTCAAGCTGTCTTTTTTATCATTCAATCTCAAATTGGTGTCGGTATTTTAGCTCTGCCTCATTTGCTTATGAAAGATATGGGGCATGATGGATGGATGGCTATCATTTTGGCCTGTTTTTTTATCCAAATCATCAATACCATTTTTATATATATCATTCACAAATATCCTGAGACATCATTTTTCGAAGCATTAATTCAGGTTTTTGGAAAATGGTTTGGGCGAATCTTAGTAGCTCTTTATACAGTTTATTTCGCCTCAGTCTGTATTGTCGTTCTATCTATTTTCACGAGAATTCTTGGCATTTGGGTGCTCCCACTCACACCAAATTGGGTCATAAATCTATTACTGATGATCTCCATCATTTACATTGCAAAGGAGCAGATTACAGCCATCGTCAGGTTTAACTTCATTCTAACGCCCTTTTTGCTTATGCTGTCTCTCTTAATGCTCTATTCATTAAAAGGAACCAATATCGACTATCTCATGCCTTTTTTTCAAGTGGACATTTCTCAAGTTTCACTCGGATTGAAGGATGTTGTACTATCTATGAATGGATTTGAGATGATTCTGATCATCTCTCCACTGATGAAAGGCACCATTAAAGCGCGATACAAGGTCATGACCATTGCCAATATATGCACGACACTTTACTACCTATTTATCACAGTGATTTGTTTTATGTTCTTCAGCCCGATTGAGCTCAATATCATTCCAAATCCTGTTCTTTATCTGTTAAAAACCATTTCGTTCGGTGTGATTGAGCGGACAGATTTAATTTTTCTTAGTTTCTGGGTATTTGTCATTTTAGCCACACTCAGTAACTATCTCTACTTCTGTGCAAATGGCGTAGCAAGTATTCTCAAGAAAAAAGACCACAAAAAATACGTCTTTTATTTTGCCATTTTGATTTATGCGGCTAGCTGTTACCTTGCAACCGATAATTTTAGAATTCAGCGTTTTAATGATTTTACCACCATCGCTCAATATTCATTTATTTACACACTCCCTATCTTTATGGCCATTATCATCTTTATCAAACATCGCAAAGGGAAGGTGAAATCACATGCGTCATAAGTACATACTGACGTTGCTCATGTGTGTTTCTCTCATATTCATGCCTGGCTGCTGGGATCAAAATTTATTAAAGAACATCTCTCTTGTGTTAACCTCCGCTGTTGATCAAGGAGAGGATGACAATGCCAAGTACTCGATTACTTATCGAAAGGTGCAGCAGTCTCAAAGTATGGAGCAAGGAAATACAGGCAGCTTTTTAACCACTCTTCTCACAACGGAAGCACCTACTTTAAGGAAAGCAAGAACCAACTTCAGCCGGATTGTGGATCAAAAAATAGACATGTCGAAAATGCGGGTGATGCTGATCGGTGATGAATTTGCCCAAAATCGTCTTCTGCCCTACTTAGATATGTTTTATCGTGATCCGAAAAGCCCCCTCCTCGCAAATCTCGCCGTTGTTCAAGGAGGGACCTGTGAAGAAGTGATTAACTCGCTGCTGAAGGAAAAGCTCATTGTGAGTGACTATTTAAATAACTTGATCACAACCGCATCACGCTCATCCCAAGTAGCACCTAAAAACATTCAAAGTATTCGATCTAAAATGCTCCAAACTGGAGAGGACTTCACATTGCCCTTAATCCATTTTGATCAATCGAAGAAATTAATCAGTGTAAAAGGGGTTGCTCTATTTGATAATGAGAAGAAGAAAGGCGAGTTGTACGGTCAAGATGCGATCTTACTCACCGTCATGGACGGAAAAATGGGCAAGTATGCCAACTTCACAAAAAAAGTGCGAAGCGACATGAAGTCAAAAGAAAACAATTACATTACGATTCAAGTCACTGATGTTAAGAGAGACATCGAGATTCTAAATCCTGATCATCGAAACTTAACATACTCACTCAAATATGAATTCGCAACCTCTGTCCTTGAGTACCCAAAAGATAATCTAGATACAGACAAAAAAATTGAAATGCTTAACAAAAGACTTTCAACCATCTTGACAAAAGAAGCAGAAAAAGTTGTGGCTGCCCTGCAAGATGCGAATTCCGATGTGCTAAGCCTCGGCAGAAAATACAGAGTCAGACATTATGATGAGTATATGAAAATGAATTGGGTCACCGATTATCCAAAAGTGAAGATCATCCCAAAAATCAAAGTGAACATTACCCAAACGGGCATTATTAGTTAAGAAAAGGAAGACGTCCTCTTTCTTTTCTTTTTTTATTTTTTTAAGATTGTTTTTTCAATGCTTTCATGATAATCTATCTGTGTAAACGGTTACATATCAAAGAAGGGAGGCACTCCATTGGCTACAATTAAAGATGTTGCAAAAGCTGCTAAAGTGTCTGTTGCAACTGTTTCACGCGTGCTCAATGATACTGGATACGTCCATATTGATACGAAAACCCGTGTGACACAAGCGATGCAGGAGCTAAACTACTTCCCCAATGAAGTGGCACGATCCCTTTTTAAAAGAGAATCTAGATTAGTTGGTCTCATCTTACCTGATATCACAAACCCCTTCTTCCCTCAGCTGGCTAGAGGCGTTGAGGATGAGATTCATGCACACGGTTTTCGCTTATTATTCGGAAACAGTGATGAAGATCGGGAGAAGGAAATGGCCTATTTACAAACCTTTAAGCAAAACCAGGTGGTCGGTGTCATCGCTGTCACAAACGAACCTGAATCGGATTTGTACAATGATGATGAACTGCCTGTTGTCTTCTTAGATCGTACCGTTCCAAATGCACCTTCTGTGTTTGCAGATGCTACGGCAGGTGGGAAAATGGCTGCAATGGAATTAATCAAACGCGGCAGTCAGCAGATCACATTGCTAAAAGGGCCCGCTCATCTTCAAACGGCGCGGCAAAGATTCAAAGGCGCACTTGATGTTCTGACTGAAGAAGGTGCTAACTTTCATGTGATGTCTAACGCTTCTTTTTCTTTTCAGGAAGCCCGAAAAAGCGCCAAGGCTCTTTTCAAGCTGTACCCTGAAACAGATGGCATCATTGCCAGCAATGACATCGTCGCAGCAGCCGTCGTACACGAAGCGCTTCGTATTGGAAAAGCCATTCCAGAAGACGTCCAAATCATTGGATTTGATGATATTCCGCAAAGCGAACTGCTCTTCCCTTCTTTATCAACGATCCGGCAGCCTGCCTATGATATGGGGAAAGAAGCCGCAAAGCTGATCATTAAAGCCATTCAAAAACAGCCAATAGATCAAGCAGTTATTCAAATGCCCGTCTCTTTTATTGAACGAGAGACCACAAGAAAGGTGGATTCACAATGAGTCAAATAGTTGTCGTAGGAAGTTGTTCCATGGATCTAGTTGTCACATCGAATAAGCGTCCCAATGCAGGAGAAACCGTCCTAGGCGAATCATTTAAAACGGTTCCTGGGGGAAAAGGAGCCAATCAAGCAGTAGCAAGCGCAAGGCTCGGTGCAGATGTATATATGATCGGCCGAGTTGGTGATGACGCGTATGGTCAGGACATTATGAGCAATTTGCAAGCACAAGGTGTTCGCACCACCTATATGAAACCGGTTACCGAAATGGAAAGCGGAACAGCTCATATCATTTTAGCTGAAGGGGATAACAGCATTGTTGTCGTCAAAGGAGCAAACAATGAGGTAACACCTCATTATGTAAAAGGTGCTCTTTCTTCTATTGAAAATATCGGAATCGTCCTCATTCAGCAGGAAATTCCTGAAGAAACAGTCGAAGCCGTCTGCGCCATTTGCAGCGAAAAAGGGATTCCAGTCATCTTAAATCCCGCACCAGCTCGCAAAGTCTCTCAGCAAATATTAGATCAAGCTGCCTATATCACGCCAAACGAACACGAAGCAGCTCTTATGTTTGATGGACTCACCATAGCAGAAGCTTTGCGCCAATATCCAAACAAATTACTCATTACAGAAGGAAAAAATGGGGTTCGTTACTTTGATGGATCAAAAGAAGTGTTGGTACCGGGCTATCCTGTGAAAGCTGTCGACACTACAGGGGCTGGCGATACCTTTAACGGCGCTCTGGCTGTAGCACTAACAGAAGGAAAGTCCCTATACGACGCACTTGCCTTTGCCAACTTAGCCGCATCTATCTCAGTCACAAAATTTGGTGCCCAAGGCGGCATGCCAGCAAGAGAAGAATTGGAGAATAAGAAATGAAGAAAAATGGTATTTTAAATAGTCATATCGCCAAGGTGCTTGCTGACCTTGGTCATACAGATACGATTGTCATTGCAGACTGCGGCCTGCCCATTCCAGAAGGCCCGGTCAAAATCGACCTTGCATTATCCATCGGCACACCATCCTTTCAGGAGGTTACTTCCCTTCTTCTTGAGGAAATGGCCGTTGAACACATCACGATCGCCAGTGAAATCAAAGAAGCCAATGAGAGAGATCATTTATTTCTAAAGAAAGCGTTCTCACATCCGTTAGATGAAGTCGATCACGAGACATTTAAAGACATGACCAAGCAGGCAAAAGCAGTGATTCGAACGGGTGAAGCCACCCCATACGCAAACTGCATTCTTCATGCCGGTGTCATCTTTTAAAAGGAGGAGCCACTTATGAACATTGAAATGCATAACATCCATAAGGCCTTTGGAAAAAACACCGTTCTCGCCGGGGTCTCCTTTGACCTCGTCACAGGTGAAGTCCATGCACTAATGGGTGAAAACGGGGCAGGAAAATCAACGTTAATGAATCTGCTGACTGGACTCTATTCCCTGGATCAAGGAACGATTCAAATCGACGGAAAAGAAACCGCTTTCAAAAATCCGAAAGAAGCCGAGCAGAACGGGATTGCCTTCATTCATCAGGAGCTGAATATATGGCCTGATATGACGGTACTCGAGAATTTATTTATCGGGAAAGAAATCTATACAACACTTGGTCTCCTAGACACCAAGAAAATGAAAACCCTCGCCCAAGCGCAGCTCGACCGATTGTCTGTCAACCTATCGCTCGATCAAGAGGCAGGAAGCTGTTCTGTCGGACAAAAGCAGATGATTGAGATTGCGAAAGCGTTAATGACCGATGCAAAGGTCATCATTATGGATGAACCAACAGCTGCTCTCACAGATCGTGAGATTGAAAAGCTATTTCAGGTCATTGAATCACTCAAAAAAGAAGGCGTTTCCATCGTTTACATTTCTCACCGTATGGAAGAAATCTTCGCCATTTGTGACCGGATTACGATCATGCGTGACGGAAAAACGGTCGATACGAAAGCGATACCGGACACGAATTTCCATGAAGTCGTCAAAAAAATGGTCGGCCGCGAATTAACCGATCGTTACCCTGAACGCACACCTTCTACTGGTGATATCGTCCTAGAAGTGAAGCAAGCAACGAGGAAAGGCCGCTTTCAAGATGTCAGTTTTTCCGTCAAAGCTGGAGAAATTGTCGGTGTTGCAGGCTTAATGGGTGCTGGCCGGACGGAAATGATGCGGTCGCTCTTTGGACTCGATCCCCTGGATCAAGGGGAAATTTGGGTTCATGGGAAAAAAGCTGTCATTAAAAAACCAAGTGATGCAGTCAAACTTGGCATCGGTTTTATCACGGAGGATCGTAAAGATGAAGGACTGATGCTTGATGCATCCATCCGGGAAAACATCGGCTTGCCTAACTTAGACAGCTTCTCTCCAAAGGGGCTGATCGATAAGAAAAACGAGCAGGACTTTGTTGACCTGCTTATCAAACGACTCACGATCAAAACCGCTTCATCTGAAATTTCTGCACGCAGCCTGTCCGGTGGAAATCAGCAAAAGGTCGTCATCGCCAAATGGATCGGCATTCAGCCGAAGGTGCTGATTTTAGATGAACCGACAAGAGGTGTCGACGTCGGGGCGAAACGAGAAATTTATCAGCTCATGAACGAGCTGACGGATCGAGGCGTTGCGATTTTGATGGTCTCCTCTGAGCTCCCAGAAGTTCTTGGGATGAGCGATCGAGTGCTTGTCATCCATGAAGGAACCATCAGCGGCGAATTAAGTAAAACAGAAGCTACACAAGAACGAATTATGACACTAGCTACAGGAGGGAAGTAACATGAAACCACTTACTTCAAATGGACGATTTGACAACATCATGCAAAAGCTTGGGCCATTCTTAGGACTCATCATCCTTGTTGCCATTGTTTCTATTTTAAATCCGGCCTTTTTAGAACCATTAAACATTTTAAACTTACTCAGACAAATCTCCATTAACGCCCTCATTGCCTTTGGCATGACGTTTGTTATTTTAACCGGAGGAATTGATTTGTCTGTCGGTGCCATTCTAGCGCTGTCTAGTGCTCTGACTGCCGGCTTTATTGTATCTGGTTTGGACCCGATTCTTGCCATCATTGTTGGATGTATCATCGGTGCCATCCTTGGAATGATCAACGGTCTTTTAATCACAAAAGGAAAAATGGCTCCTTTTATCGCAACACTTGCGACGATGACGATTTTCAGAGGATTGACGCTTGTTTATACAGACGGAAACCCAATTACAGGGCTTGGCTCTAACTATGCATTTCAGCTATTTGGCCGTGGATATTTCTTAGGCATTCCTGTTCCAGCGATCACCATGCTTCTCACCTTTATCGTTCTTTGGGTCTTGCTTCATAAAACACCTTTTGGCAGAAGAACGTATGCCATTGGCGGAAATGAAAAAGCAGCCCTCATCTCAGGTATTAAAGTACCACGCGTCAAAATCATGATTTACTCATTAGCCGGCTTTATGTCTGCTTTAGCAGGTGCGATCTTAACATCTCGTCTCAACTCAGCCCAGCCAACAGCTGGTACGTCGTATGAACTTGATGCAATTGCTGCCGTTGTACTTGGCGGGACAAGCCTATCCGGCGGAAGAGGGCGAATTGTCGGCACACTCATCGGGGTACTCATTATCGGGGTCTTGAACAATGGTATGAACTTACTTGGTGTTTCATCATTCTATCAGTCTGTTGTGAAAGGGATTGTCATCTTAATTGCAGTCCTACTCGACAGAAAGAAATCTGCTTAAGGAGGCAGCTGCTATGAAAAAATATGTAATCCTGATCGTGACTCTCTCATTATTCATGCTTTCTGCCTGCTCGCTTGAACCGCCAGAGTGGGCCAAATCAACAAAGGATGGCAAGAAAAAAGACATAAAAATCGGACTGTCGATCTCGACTTTAAATAACCCATTCTTCGTTTCTCTTAAAAACGGCGTGACAAAAGAAGCGAAAAAGCTTGGCATTGAAGTTGTCATTGCCGATGCACAAAATGATTCAGCCAAACAAACGAGTGATGTAGAAGATTTAATTCAACAAGGGGTCGATGCATTACTCATTAACCCAGCCGATTCCTCAGCTATATCAACGGCTGTCGAATCTGCAAATGCTTCAGACATACCGGTCATCACATTAGACCGCTCGGCAGAAAGCGGAAAGGTTGAAGCGCTTGTTGCTTCTGATAACATCAAAGGCGGCGAAATGGCAGCTAACTTTATTATCGACAAAGTCGGTAAAGGAGCAAAAGTGGCTGAACTGGAAGGTGTACCAGGTGCTTCTGCGACACGTGAACGAGGAAAAGGTTTCCATCAAATCGCAGACAAAAAGTTAGATGTCACAGCAAAACAAGCCGCTGACTTCGACCGGACAAAAGGGCTCAACGTGATGGAAAACCTTCTTCAAGGAAACCCAGACATCAAAGCCGTTTTTGCCCACAATGATGAAATGGCGCTTGGCGCACTAGAGGCCATCCAAAGCTCTGGAAAAGACATTCTTGTCGTCGGTTTCGACGGTAATGAAGATGCACTCAACTCGATCAAAGCAGGAAAACTATCTGCAACAGTCGCGCAGCAGCCAGAGCTGATCGGTCAACTGGCAGTCGGCGCTGCTGACGATGTATTAAAAGGGAAAAAGGTAGAGAAAAATATCGCCGCTCCATTGAAACTAGAACAAAAGAAATAAACACTAAACCCCCGATAGCCTCGGGGGTTTTAGATTGTAGACAAAGGCTGAAATGAACTTTATTTTAGCCCTTTGTCTTCTTTTCAGCGTGATAGAAAACCTTTGCAGTCTAGGAAGGACGAGCACCGGAGCAGAGCGAATTGATATTCGTGAGCACCGAAGCGCAGGACTGACAAAGAATGCGAGGGTTTGTCTACACGCTGGACCACCGATAGCCTCGGGGGTTTTAGATGTTATTCCGGCCTCTTCAGTACAAATGGCGTGCCTAAATGGGCATAATCATTCCCCGCTAAACGTGCAACTGGCTTTAATTCATTCGTAAAAATATATCCTTTTTCCGCATCATAGACGGATTCATCTAAATGCGCACACACCACCCGGCCAATGATATGATCGACTGTGATCTCCCCTTCATCATTTTGAAAGGTCAGATGTTTTTCCAGCTGACATTCAAAGCGAATGCGTGCTTCCTTGATTCCTGGCACTGACACCACGCTGCTCTTCACTTGATGAAGACCGGTACGAGTCAGCTCACTCTCTTCCTCTGGCAAAGTAGCAGCTGTTTCATTAATATCTTCAATCATCGCTTCATCACTCACATGGACAACAAATTCTTCCCTGTCGATGATATGTTTTGCTGTATCTTTCATCTCTCCTTGACGACGTCCAATAGAAACAGCGATCAGCGGAGGATGGCCGCTGATGACATTAAAGAAACTAAATGGTGCAGCATTGACGACATCTTCTTTAGAAAGGCTTGTAATAAATGCAATGGGTCTTGGAACGACGGAACCAGATAATACTTTATATGCTTCTTTTCGTGACAACTGATCCATTTGTAATGTAATCACTTCAGACATGCCTCCTCTTGTATGTAACGACATCATACCATACCCCGTTCTCTCTTCCCTTATTCCGGCTCAGTGCGATGGAGAATATGATGGACAAGATGAAACAATGCCGGATTATGATTTTCTCGTCTATAAGAAATGGTCCATTCCGCGAGTAGCTGCTCACCTTCAATTGACCGATACACCACATCTAAATTAAATAAACGCCGGGCCGATGTTGGAATGATAGCAATTCCGATTCCCGCTGTGACAAGCCCAATGACCATTTGATATTCTGCTGCTTCCTGCACGATATTGGGTGAAAATCCGTACTTTTCACAAAGTAGGACAAAATGCTGATAAAGGGACGGCCATGATTCCTTTGATAAAGAAATAATCGGCTCATCACGAATATCTTCAATCGTGACCGCTTCTTTTTCCGCCAGCGGATGGTTTTTCGGAATCGCAAAAATACATTCACTTTGCTTCATTAAACGACTGACCAATTCTTCTTGCGGTGATGTAGGATGCAAAAAACCAATATCAATCTCACCATTCAAAAGCGCCTCAAGCTGCTGCGGGACAGAGAGCTGTTGCAGCTCAATACTGACAGAAGGGTACCGCTCTCTGAATTCACGGACAACTGGCGGCAGAATATCATATGTCGCTGTACCAACGAAACCGATGATAATCTTCCCAAGCTCCCCTCTTGCCGTATGCCGAGCATGATCAACGGCTTTATCAAGCTGATGCAGCACCCCCCGGACCTCATGTAAAAAAACCTTTCCAGCAGCTGTTAACTCCACCACCCGTTTAGACCGGTGAAACAAAGGAAATCCCAATTCTTCCTCAAACTGCTTAATTTGCTGACTAAGTGGAGGCTGTGTCATGTTCAATCGTGCGGCCGCTCTGCCGAAATGCAGCTCCTCCGCGACTGTGACAAAATACTGCAAATGTCTCAGTTCCATCCTTTCACTCCTCAAACACTTATTCGTGAAACATATTAAAACTACGTTAAACATATATTGGAAAATTTATTTTGTGAAATGTATAGTAAATCATATCATGAAAATATATTTTCATAAAAAATTTTACTTGCCGAAAGGAGTGCGGGGTAAATGAATTCTCAAACACAACCCCTAACAAAACGAGGAGCAGAGTTGATTGTCGATACGCTCATTGCCCAAGGTGTGACCCATGTTTTTGCGATTCCAGGTGCAAAAATTGATGCAGTATTTGATGTATTAAAAGACAGAGGTCCAGAGCTTGTGCTATGCAGACACGAACAAAATGCGGCATTCATGGCAGCAGCTGTCGGTCGTTTAACTGGCAAACCAGGCGTTTGTCTCGTTACATCAGGTCCTGGCGCATCCAATTTAGCGACAGGTCTATTAACAGCCAATACAGAAGGTGACCCTGTTGTTGCAATCGCTGGAAACGTCATCCGTGCGGATCGGCTCAAACGAACACATCAATCACTCGACAATGCGGCATTATTCAAACCAGTGACAAAATATAGCGTTGAAGTACAAGACGTAAACAATATACCAGAAGCATTAACAAATGCTTTTCGCGCGGCACAAAGAGGTCAAGCTGGGGCAGCATTTATCAGCTTTCCACAAGATGTCGTGACCGAACACACCACACAAACACCAGTGTCTGCTCACCCTTCTCCAGAACTAGGTCCTGCACCGGATGCTCTCATCAGTTCGGCCATCGCCAAAATTCAAAATGCGCACTTACCTGTTGCAATTGTGGGAATGAAAGCTAGCCGTCCAGCTGCGGCAAATGCGACAAGAACATTATTAAAAACACTTGGTATCCCATTTGTCGAAACGTACCAAGGAGCAGGTGTTCTCTCAAGAGAGCTTGAGCCTCAATATGTGGGCAGAATCGGTTTATTCCGTAATCAGCCAGGCGACCTTCTCATTGAGAAAGCGGATGTGATTTTAACTATTGGCTTTGATCCAATCGAATACGATCCGAAGCATTGGAATTTGAAACCGCAGCAGCGTCAAATCATCCATGTGGATGACATGCAGGCAGATATTGACCATTTCTATGAACCGACGCTTGAGCTTGTGGGCAATATATCTGAAACGGTGCAACATCTAGCCCACGACAGCGTTCCACTTTCATTATGCAAAAAGAACGTAGATCTCGTCACAGAATTACAAGAGCTGTTAAGTGATATCGAAAAAACACCAGAAAGAGAAAGTCATTTATCACACCCGCTGGATGTCATTCATACGTTGAGACGTATCATCCCAGATGACATGAAAGTGACATGTGATATCGGATCGCACGCCATTTGGATGTCTCGCCACTTCCGTGTTTATGAACCGAACACGTTCCTAGTGAGTAACGGAATGCAAACACTTGGTGTGGCATTACCATGGGCGATTGCAGCCTCCATATTGAATCCAGATGAAAAGATCATTTCAGTCTCAGGTGATGGTGGTTTTCTCTTCTCCGCCATGGAATTAGAAACAGCCGTGCGTATGAAAACAAATCTCGTTCATCTCGTTTGGAACGACAGCACATACGATATGGTGGCATTCCAGCAGGAAATGAAGTATGACCGTACGTCTTGTGTTGAGTTCGGTCAGATCGACTTAGTGAAATATGCAGAAAGCTTTGGAGCAACTGGATTACGTGTCAACTCACCTGAAGAGCTTTCAACTGTCCTTCAAAAGGGTATAAACATAGAAGGACCCGTTATTATTGATATTCCGATAGACTATCAAGACAACCCAGACCTCGCCAGTCAAAAATGGCCAGAAGTCTTTCGTGAAAAACACACAACGAACGTCAGATAAGACTTCGATACATTACGTTAAAGGAGTGAGCGGATATGGGTATGATGCACCCAATGAATCAACAAAATAACACAATACCGCAGGACAAAAAGCAAGAGGTCTATCAAGTATCAACCATGACCTCCTTGCTGGAAGCCGTATACGATGGAGATTTCTCCCTATCACATATTCCCGAGCATGGTGATTTTGGCATTGGCACATTCAATCAATTAGATGGGGAACTAATCGGCTTTGATGGCGCTTTTTATCGACTGCGCTCTGATGGAACAGCCACACCAGTAACCGATCAAGATTATTCACCATTCTGCTCTCTAGCATTTTTTGAAACGGACATCGTTCATCGAATTGATGCACCGATGACGTCCAAAGAGCTAGAGGAAGAAATCGACCGAATCTTACCGAGCAAGAATGTCTTTTATGCGATCCGCATCGATGGGTCATTCAAAAAGGTTCAAACCCGTACGGTTGAAAAACAGGAAAAACCTTACGTTCCGATGGTGGAAGCAGTCAAGTCACAGCCTATTTTCGATTTTGAAAATATTCGCGGAACGATTGCAGGCTTCCGTACACCACAGTACGCACATGGCATTGCGGTAAGTGGATATCATCTCCACTTTATTGATGATGATCGAAGCGTAGGCGGGCATGTATTTGATTACACTGTGGATCAAGTGACCATCCGAATTTCCCAAAAACGTCACATGAATTTACACCTTCCAAATACGCAGGAGTTCTTCCAAGCAGACATTGATCGTGCTGACCTTGCACAGCAAATTGCTAGTGCGGAAAGCAGCCCAGAAAAATAAAATGAAAACACCCCGGTGATGTCGGGGTGTTTTTTTATGCAAAAAGATATGTTATTTTCTTTTATTATTTCATTTCGTTACTCAATTAAAAATCAAACATTCTATTCGTAATAAAATATGATAGAATATCAACAGAAGAAAGGTGGTTATACGATGGCACATGAATATCGCATTCCAAACTTAACATTAGATGAAAGAGATAAACAAATTCTTTCCTTATTACACGAGGACGGGCGTATGTCCTATACAGATTTAGGGAAACAAGTCGGCCTTTCCCGTGTTGCTGTACAAGCCCGTATTCAACAGCTCATTGAAGCAGGTGTCATTGAACGATTCACCGCTGTCATTAATCCAGCAAAGATCGGCATTCATGTCTCTGTCTTTTTTAACGTAGAGGTTGAGCCGAAATGTTTAGAAACAGTCGCCCTTCAGCTTGAGCAGGAAACAGCCGTCACAAGCCTTTATCATATGACAGGACCAAGCAAGCTGCATATGCATGGCATTTTTCAAAATGAACAGGAAATGGAGACGTTCCTGACAAAGAAGCTGTACCCGCTTGAAGGCGTCGTCAGTGTTGACTGTCAAATGCTCATTAAACGATACAAAAGCCGAATGGGCATGAAATTGTAGATAGGAGTTGAACCACTTGCAATCATATCTTGAACTCATGATCGCCATGGTGCGAACCGGTATTCTGGGATTTGGCGGAGGACCTTCTGTGATCCCGCTCATTCGCCATGAAGCGGTCGTCAAATACAAATGGATCAATGATGACGAATTTGGAGAAACACTCGCCATCGCCAACGCATTGCCAGGACCGATTGCTACGAAAATGTCGGCATACCTCGGCTATCGATTAAAAGGTGTATCTGGCGCCATTGTTGCAACAGCTGCACATATTTTACCGACATGTCTCGCTATGGTGGCACTTGTTACACTTGTCAGCGTCTTAAGCTCTTCAGTCATCATTCAAAATATGATCGGTGCTGTGACACCAGTAATTGCCGTTCTGTTAGGAATGATGGCATATGAATTTGGACAAAAAGCGTTGAAGGGCTTCGGCATGATCTTCGGAATCGTCCTATTCCTTTTGGCATTTGTCGGTCTTCAAGTACTCTCGATTCATCCAGGAATCATTGTCATCATCTTTTTATGTTATGGTGCCTTTCATTTCAAACTGAAAGATCGCTGGACTCGAACAAATAAAGAGAAAGGAGTGTCTTCGTGATGCTGATTCTCTTTTTATTCTGGGCATTCTTCTTATCCAATCTGTTAGGGTATGGCGGAGGACCTGCCTCCATTCCGCTCAATTATGAAGAAATCGTCAATCATTTTCATTGGATGACGAACGAAGGGTTCTCCAATATGCTCGCATTAGCCAACGCACTTCCAGGCCCAATCGCTACGAAAATTGCGGCTTATGTAGGCTATGATGTCATGGGATGGCCAGGCTTTATCATTGCACTGCTTGCGACGGTCCTGCCGTCTGCGATCGGATTGATCTTACTGCTAAAACTCATTGACCGTTTTCGCCAATCTTCTGTCGTCAAAGGCATGACCCTATCTGTGCAGCCTGTCATTGCGATGATGATGCTTTTATTAACATGGGAAATTGGCGGAGATGCCGCGAAAGCCATTGGCTGGACACAATCACTTGCCATTGCCGCCATTTCATTTTTCTTTATGACCAAATTCAAATTGCACCCTGCCTTTCTGATTGTGGCTGCATTTTTATATGGCGGATTCATTCTTCCGCATTAACGCAAAAACCGATAACACATGAAGTTATCGGTTTTTCTCATTACATATAAATAGGAGAGACAGGCCTGCGCCCAATAGAATGATACTCGACACCAGCTACTTCTGCCGCTTCAAGCGTATGACAATTCCGGCCATCAAAGATGATCGGCTGCCTCATGAAATCTTTATAAGCTGAAAGTGGAAAGGACTGAATATCCGCCCACTCAGTTAATATACAGACCGCATCAGCATCCTTGATCGCCTCTTCAATCGTTTGAGCAAAAAGGACTTGATCAGGCAGTTCTTGAGCTGCATTGCGAGCGGCAGCAGGATCATAGGCTACAATCTCCGCTCCTAATTGATGGAGCTGATGAGCGATCGGGATTGACGGCGCCTCTCTCATATCATCTGTATTCGGCTTAAAGGAAAGGCCAAGAAGAGCCATTCTCTTCCCTTCCAAGTTTTCTCCCATCCGTTCCTTCACACTTCGAATAAAACTTGCTCGCTGCTCATTGTTGACTTTGATGACAGCCTTCAATAGCTCAAAATCATGGGACACATGCCCTGCAATTTGGACAAGGGCATTTGTATCCTTCGGAAAACAGGAACCTCCGTAACCAATGCCTGCCCTAAGAAACGAAGCACCAATCCGCTGATCGAGTCCCATCCCCTCTGCAACTCTCTCAACATCAGCTCCCGTTTTTCCACAAATCGAAGCAATTTCATTCATGAAGCTGATTTTTGTGGCAAGAAATGCATTTGATGCGTATTTGATCATCTCTGCGCTTTTCCGATCTGTTCTCACGAATGGAATGTGGAAATCCGCATACATAGACTCTAGCTGATCTAATCCGTTCTTTGTTTCGGCTCCAATCACCAGCCGATCCGCCCGCAGCGTATCTGAGATGGCAGACCCTTCTCGTAAAAATTCTGGATTCGATGCGATAGATAATGGCTCCTTACGACCTAACACGTGATGAATCAAATGATCAATTTGATCGCCCGTTCCGACAGGCACTGTACTTTTCACGACAAGCACTGCGCCTGGCTTTGCTTGTAAGCCCATCTCCTTTGCCGCTTGAAAGACATACTGCAAATCAGCTTGACCGTCTGCCTGCTGCGGGGTACCGACAGCAATCATTAACACGTCAGCCTGCGAATAGGCTGACGCTCCATTAATATGAAAACGAATGCGTCCTTGCTCCATATTCCGTTTGAGCAGTTCTTTTAATCCCGGCTCGTACATCGGAGGATTCCCTTGCTTCAGCTGCATGACCTTCCGCCGGTCAATATCCATACATGTCACATCATGTCCCGCTTCTGCTAAACACACCCCTGTGACAAGCCCTACATACCCACAGCCTGCAATCGCAATCTTCATGACACATCAGCTCCCCATACTCCTTATGCTTGTAATGTCATCGTATGCCGGGAATTTTCGTTCCATTCATAAAAGCATACAAAAACCCCCTGCTGAGAGAGCAGGGGGCTACTTTTATGAAACAAGGCCATTTCGAATATGAGCAATCAGATTTTCAAGCATTTCTTTTGTTGTGACATCATTGGAATTTTCACCAATATCATGAGCGTACATCAAAATCTTTAAAAACTCTTCTTGATTTAAACCCTTATTATCCATGTCTGTATCCTTTCGATTCCACTAATTTCATTATTATATGCTGTATGGTTGGTTTATGCAATACTCTATTACATCATTCGACAGCTTTTGAAATTTATGACCATTTTCATGAAAAACTTTTTTATAAATCACCATTGAGCTATAATAAAAGAATTGGAATCTTTTACTTGGTTAGGAGCGGATCAAATGCTTCAGCACAACATCAACGAAGAAGAAATCAAACAAACAGCCGAACAGATCAAAGAACTTCTTCCTGCAACAGATGAAAACAAGCAACTCATCAAAAAAGCATTGATTACTTATAGACAGGACAGCGTATATCGGCTCAAGCAAGAGTCTGATACCGAATGGTCAGCTTATGTACATGATGTCGTGGCAGCAAGAGTCCACCTTCATGTGCTGTTTCCAGTGAGAAGCAGCTGCTCATGTCCAGCTGATGGACTATGTAAACACATCCTCGCTGTCTTCTTTTCGCTATACGCTCAAGTAGAGAGTGTGACCGGCTTTACAGAAAATTGGTCAGAGAAGGATGAATTACAGCGCAGCAAAGAACTCATTCGTCAGCACTTCCAAGTGAAGCGCCCAGATGAACAATCACTTCAGAGCTGGCTGAATTTTTTCCAGGAGGAATTTCACCTCTGGCTGAAACGGACACCGAAGCACCAGCAAACGCCACAGCATTTGTATTACGGCTATTTATCGATCCTAAAAAAACACGCGCCCACTTCACCTGAATTCAAGAGTTTGTATGCGATTCATACGTCCATCGATGTGTGGTTAAGGCTCCATGAGCTAATCGATCTCGGCCGTCTTGATGCCGAAAAAGACTTTTATTCGATGAATCCATATGTAGAACAGCTCATGAACACCATTTTTGATTCAGTGGATCATTTGAGGACATACGCCCTTTCCTTTTCCCTCGATCCGTTTCTTGAAAACACACCAACTGCCGTTCGGACACTTCTTCAAATCAGCGGACCTTTCCAACATGAACGAGTTGCGGTCTTTATGGAAATGTGGGGAACTATATTAAATAGAGGGAAATGGGTCAAAAAAGAAACAGAATTACTCAAGAGCGCCCAACAGCAGGAGCAAACGGTTGAGCGCACCATTGGGCTGATGCATATGGATTATTTGCTAAAAGAAGACGAAAGACTCTTCCAGCAATTAAAATTGCTCAATGCAAATATGCTGCCGAACGTGCTCAATTGGCTAAAGGATCTCACAAATCGCAAGGACTGGAAGCGTCTCAAACTTTGGTATCAAGAGATCACATATGTATTAGAAGAATATTGCCAGCTTGACCTATCTTATAGAGAACTGCGTGGAGCCGTCAGCGATTTCTTCTTTTATTTAGACGCGTACTTTAAACAGACGAAAGATCATTTCTTGTATGAACGCTATCTCCAAATCTGTATGCCTTATGCATTTACTGAATATAGTCAGCTCTTATATGCACAAGAACGCTATGCAGAATGGATTGAAATACACAGCCTCGTTGGTTTCTCCATCAGTGAATTGGAGAAAGAACTGATCAAACAGATTGCAAAGGAAGAGCCTGAAGCACTCATTCCATCATACCACCGGGAAATCTCACTGCTTCTCGATCAAAAGAATCGAAGTGCTTACCGGGAATCTGTGAAAATGCTCAAAAAACTGCGTACGCTTTATCATAAAACGAAAAAAAACGCGGTGTGGGAAAGATATGTACAGCAGCTGCAAGATTCAACAAAACGGCTGCGTGCGTTCCAAGAGGAAATGAAGAAAGGAAAATTAATTGATGACACGCCATAAACAAATTGTCATTCATGCAGAACAAACCGAAGATTTCTCTTTCACCATTTCAGCGCAAGCAGAGGACGGACAGCCTGTACCGCTAAATGAAATGAAGAGGCAGCTTTTCCAATGGCACGAATCATCTTTTTACGGAACATTCTTAGAAGATGTGAGCTTTATTGGCACACCTGCCTTCCTGTTAAGTCCTTGGATGACCGTTGAATTGCTAGGGAAAAATTCATTCAATACTTTCAGCCATGTGACGTTAACGGATGAAACAGAGCCGCTTATGAAAACAGCCTCAACCATTTACGAATTCATCGAGGATGAAGATTTTGTCCCAGATTTCGAGGCATGGACAAAAGGCATGCTTCGCTTTAAAGACAAAGAAGGCCTGTTAGATGGCTACACAGCTGATTGGTTCTCCTTTGCCGTACAGGATTACATTCAATATGATGATGCCTTGCAGCACAAATGGAACCGAATGACTGCTCAATCGCCTGCTCTTTCCTCCTTCCAGGGACATTTTTTAGATGAACAGGATTTCTTGGAAACGATCGGCTGGATCGATGATGAGACGCCTTTCACTGTCGGCTTGCGTTTAAATGAGCCTGATTTCGACGGGGATGATTGGAAAATTGAATTGTTTTTGCGTGATAAGAAAAACAGTGATCTGCATTTCTTTGAAGGCATCCGTTCTTTAAAAAAATCATGGCGTCCGTTTCAAGAAAAAATCACCAGAGAGCTGGAGCGGTTCGGTCAGATTGTCCCTTGGCTCTTATTTACATCTGGTACCACCCTCATGTCAGAAGAAGAAGCGTGGCTCTTCCTATCTGAAGCGAGTGAAACACTTGTGAACATGGGGATTGAGATCCTGCTCCCATCATGGTGGCAGATCGTCAAAGAAAGCACCATGATGCTAAAAGCACGGATTTCCTCCACACCACGAGGCGAATCGCACGTTGGAATGGATGCCCTTATGGACTTTAATTGGCGCTTTGCCACAAACGGTATTGAGCTGACAGAAGATGAGTTCAACGAGCTTGTTCAAAGTAAACGTCGTCTTGTCAACATTCGTGGACAATGGATTAAAATCGACCCGACCTTTATCCAGCAAATGAAGAAATGGATGGAGCGCGCTGAGAACGAAGGACTTCATATGTCGGATATTTTATCACGTGAACTCGCAGACCAAGAGGCCTCCTCTGAGTCGATTCCTGAGCTGCTAGACAGTTCGGCCTTTGCCCATATTCAATTTGAACTTTCGTCTCAACTACGAGGACTTGTTCATCAGTTAAATGATACACAAGAGCTGCCATCCTATGAGATGAGTGAGTCCTTTAAGGGCACACTGCGCCCGTATCAGCAGCACGGTGTCAACTGGCTTCTGTTCTTAAGGTCTCATGGATTCGGGGCTTGTTTAGCAGATGATATGGGGCTTGGAAAAACGATTCAAATGATCGCTTATTTCACCTATTTGAAGGAGCATCAACAAGACGCCGCTCCATCTCTCATCATTGCACCGACTTCCGTATTAGGGAACTGGCAAAGAGAGCTTGAAACATTCGCACCACATTTGAATGTCGCTCTGCATTATGGACCGTCACGTCCACAAGGTGAGAACTTTACAAAAGCGTACGAATCAACAGATATCGTCCTCACTTCGTATGGTCTCTCACATTCTGACCGTGATGAATTAACAGCAGCCAAATGGAATACCATTTGCTTAGACGAAGCCCAGAACATTAAAAATGCCCATACGAAACAATCGAGAGCCATTAGGCAATTAAAAGGACAACATCACATTGCCCTCAGCGGGACACCGATGGAGAACCGCTTGACAGAGCTTTGGTCTATTTTCGACTTCGTGAACAAAGGATATCTCGGCAGCCTGACCAGTTTTCATAAAAAGTTCGTCCTTCCGATTGAAAAAGACCGTGAAGAAAAAAGAATCCAACAGCTGCAGCAGCTGATCAAGCCATTCTTATTAAGACGAACAAAACAAGATGAAGAAGTCGCACTCAATCTGCCAGAGAAACTAGAAGAAAAAGAATTCATCCCGCTATCTGCAGAGCAGGCATCTTTATATGAACAGCTGGTCAAAGATACATTTGAACATATGGCCTCATTAACAGGGATGCAGCGGAAAGCCATCATTTTAAGTATGCTTGGCAGACTCAAACAAATTTGCGATCACCCTGCTCTTTATTTAAAAGAGAGCGGAACAGATGTGAAATTGTTGAAGCGTTCATTAAAAATGGATAAATTAGCAGAGCTGTTAAAAGCCATACACGAACAAGGAGAAAGCTGTCTCATTTTTACGCAGTATATTGAAATGGGCAACATGATCAAACAGCTCGCCGAAAAGATGTTTGGAGAACCAGTTCAATTTTTAAATGGGAGCTTATCAAAACATGATCGGGACAAAATGGTGGAACGTTTCCAGAAAAAAGAGTTCAACATCTTAATTCTTTCTTTAAAAGCAGGAGGAACCGGACTAAACTTAACCGCCGCCAATCATGTCATTCACTACGATAGATGGTGGAATCCTGCTGTAGAAAACCAAGCAACAGACCGTGCTTACCGCATCGGGCAAAAGCGGTTTGTTCACGTCCATAAGATGATCACAACCGGCACGATAGAGGAAAAAATTGATCAAATGCTCGAAACAAAACAAACGTTAAATGATCAAATTATCCAAAGTGAAAGCTGGATTACAGAGCTGTCAACGAATGAACTAGAAGATTTATTCACGTTAAGTGCAGCCGCTCAATCATCGTAATGACAGCAAAAAGAGGACTTTTCTCAAACTTGATGAAAAGTCCTCTTTTTTTAATCTCATATAAAGGAATGCTTAAATTTGCAGCTTTTTCAATGCAGATTTCACATTCATATACGTATTCAACTCACGGAAGTCCTCTCTCATTTCTCCCATTTTCATCGCAAGATTTGGTTTAATACCTGTCACGATCAGTTCTGTGCCAGTCATTAAAATCAAATCGTTCAGCTTAAAGATCGCATCCGCCACAAATGAATCCACCTCTAATAAACCAGACAGATCCACAATGAAGTAATCGTCTTTGGATTGAGAGATATAAGTGGAGACCGTTGAGATGATTTTATCAAATCTTGGCGCTGTTAACGTACCAATGATCGGCAGTACAGAAATACCATCCTTCACCGGAACAATCGGGACAGAAATATTCAATACTTCATCAATGGATTGCTCAAGAAGCTCTTGCTGTTCCTTCTCTTTCGTAACATCTTTTTGCAGACCAACGAAATAAAGGCGTTTCCCTTCATTTTCATCAATCCATAGAGGCGCCACACTTAATTCGTTCCAAAACATTTGTCCGGATTTTTTATAGTTTTTCAACTGTACAGTGACAGCCTCTTTGTTTTCAATGGCTGCCCTAATTTGTTTGAGAGCAATCTGTTCAGTTTCATCTCCTTGAAGGAAACGACAGTTCTTTCCTAATACTTCGGTTTCTTGATAGCCTGTCATATCTAAAAAGCCCTTGTTCACATATATTAAAGGATTATCAGGTAAAGACGGGTCCGTCACCGTCAGGCCAACCTGAGTATAGTCTAAGGCTTCCTTGATTAAATGCAGATTGTCGGACTTATAAGATTCCAGCGCCATTCGTTTACTCTCCTTAACTTCCTTACAAGCGGGTTATATTCATAATTAAATTATATGATGTTCCATAGCAGGTGTAAATAGAAGTAGTTCTGAATTCCTCTTTTGTAGAATGCGCTTCATCCTATGTCATTTATACAAATACATACGATTCAATTATTTCAAAAGATGTTGAATCATATGTGCCACACCATGTTCATCATTTGTTAACGTGACGTGATCAGCTAATTCTTTTATATCCTTTCTCGCATTCCCCATTGCAATTCCAACCCCAGCTGCCCGAATCATCGATTCATCATTTAAACTGTCTCCTACAGCCGCTGTTTGGCTTAATGGAATACCGAGCTTTTCTGCCAGCCTGGTTAACGCCTGCCCTTTCGACGCTTCCTTTGCACCAATTTCAAAGTTATGATCAGCCGAACTAACCAATGTTAATTCAGAATCATGTCCAAACGCATCCCATCCGGCTTTCAATCTGTCTTGAAAAAATGAGAAACCTAAGATGTTATAAAATGAAAGCTTCTGATCCTCACGAAACAATTCTTGATATGTATCAATATAAGCAAAACCTGACTGGCTGTATTGAACTTCAGCCGCTTGCTCAAGAACACGCTGATCCGTTTCTGGATTTGCACTCTTTAAGCGGTCCATTTCTATCGCCAGAAGCTCTCTGCCGCGGTTTGGTGTGTAAATGGCTTCATTCGTAAACACTTCATAATAATAATCACGCTCCTCTAGCCATGATAAGATGTGTTTTGCTTTTTCTTCTTCTAGAACAGCCGAATGATATACCTGACCTTCTGGATCATGAATCACAGCTCCATTTGCACTGATGACCCACGTATTCATCCCAAGCTGATCAAAAATAGATTTCACATCAAAATACGCTCTTCCTGTTGAAACGACAACCTCAATCCCGCTCGCTGCTGCTTCCTTTAACGCCTGCTCGTTTTCCTGACTCACTTTGTGCTCACTGTTCAATAAAGTTCCGTCTAAATCCGTTGCGATTAATTGAATGTTTGTCATCGGTCTCTCCTTTTTTGCCTTCATTTTCAGTTGACCTTCCGTTTATCAAATCCATCATCATTATGAAATGAGTATCCACTATTTGCAAGGGATGATCGGCTTATCAATGAATATAAGAGTACCCGGTCACGCTACATGACCGGATACGCATAAGGGGATTCACAGGGGACACATGACTGATACAAAGAAACCTTGGTTCTACTATTACGCAGTGAATATGTGTACAAGACAAAGTCTATCAGCTATAGCTAGAGGGGGGCCACGAGATGCTAGACCTTTGCCTTTTGCCTCCTTTCCTTTTAGCTAACCCTAGTCTACTGAGGAATAGCACAAGAGACAAAAAACGAAAATGACAAAATCGTTCTTCAAATTCTTTATTTCCTCAATCATTTTTACTTTTTACCGCTTGCGTATAAAACATCATCTTATTTTGTTTGACGAAATACTTATTTTTCATAAATTGATAAAAAACATCTGAATGAATCCAATTACTAGAAGGCATGTGAATATAGTCAGACCCGTCCCACGCAAACCAATAAAAACAAAGCCTTCCATCATGAATTGACAATTGAAATTCGAAACAGTCCATTTGATCGTCTGTCACATATTGAAAAGTGAGGGACTCCCCTTCTTCCATATACACGTCACAAAATGAGAGAATGTCTCCCCATGTATAGACCCTCACATTGCTTTCCTTTTCCTCACCAATATGTATGTTTCGAAGTTGATAGGACTCCATAAAACATCTCCTTTCACTTATATGCAGCTAGTTCTGAGTAGGCAGCGGTTTCATTTATACAGATGTTGTATGCTATAATGATACTTACGAATAATGAACGCTTGTGAGGTGATAAATATGAAAACCTTTAGGCTGATTGATTTAAAAATCGAACTTGATCCAAAGCAAGATAAAATGTCCAGCATTCCCCTTCGTGACGGCTTAATCATTAATAAAGAAGATGGCGAAAATCACTGGATGATCGAGGCACTGATTCCAAAGAAGCATAGACAAGTGTTTGAGGTGCTCTTCCAGCAGCATACAGAAGTAAAGATTCTCGTGACGATTACAAAAGAAAACAACCGCCCTGTTCATCTATCGGTCCAAGTCAAAAACATCGTTGCCTTAGAAGAAAACATATCTGTATTACTCGACGGTAAAATGATCACAAATCGTTACAGAACTGAAACCGAAGAAGTATTAAAAGACCTCGTCAAAGAGGGGCTATCAGGAGAAAAACTGCTGGATGCTTTTAAACAGAACACATAAAAAAGAGCGGGATGAGCCGCTCTTTTTCTATTGCACATCTTTCGATTGGCTTTGATTTTTCAATAAATCTCTAATTTCGGTTAACAACACTTCCGTTTGATCTGGCGTTTCAACCACTTCCTCTTCCTCTACCTTTTTCCGTTTTAATTTATTTAAATAACGAATAAAGATAAAAATGGAAAAGGAGATAATCAAGAAGTCGACCACTGTTTGAATGAAACTTCCATACAAAATTTGAGCAGAACCGATTTTAATAGACAATCCACTAAAATCATGCCCCCCAACAATAATACCAACAAGCGGCATAATTAAATCATTCACAAGAGAAGTGACAATTTTGCCAAATGCTCCCCCGATGATGACACCGACAGCAAGGTCAATCACATTCCCCTTGACGGCAAACTCTCTAAATTCTTTCAGCATTCTTTATCACCTTCATCTTTTTTTGTCTAATATGACGTTTTTTTGTCAAAAAAGCAAGTCCTCATCCGCTCTGGCTGAATGTTTCCATATAAAAAACGGTTCATACAAGATGAACCGTCAGACACATTACGATACTTTCGGACCGATAGAAAATGTCAGTTCTGCTTCACATGCCACTTCGCCATCTACTGTTGCAACTGCTTTTCCTTTGGCAACTGGACCACGAAGACGTGTGATTTCAACCTCTAAACGTAGCTGATCGCCTGGCTTGACCTGTCTTTTGAATCGGCAGCTGTCAATCCCTGCAAACAAACCAATTTTCCCTTTGTTCTCTTCTTTACCTAACATGATAACCCCAAAAACTTGAGCAAGCGCTTCTACAATAAGCACACCCGGCATGACGGGGTATCCTGGGAAATGGCCATTAAAAAATTCTTCATTTACTGTGACATTTTTGATTCCAACCGCTCTTTTCTCACCATCAACTTCTAAAATACGGTCAACCAATAAAAATGGATAACGGTGTGGAATAATGTCTTGAATTTGCTGAGCATCAAGCATGTCTTGATCTCTCCTTCTTTTCTATATCGCTAATCTTCATTTGATTCCTATTGAAGTATATTATGAATGCAGTCATTTTTCAATGTTCAGCCAACATTTATGGTAAAAAATAGAATCTATCATTACCTATTGTGATGAAATATAATCCACTCTACACTCATCGTTTTTTCACAAATATGGTAATATATATTACATCATTGATTGAATAAGAGGGTAAAAATGAATTTTATAAGCGATAAATCCATTAAAAAACTTCTCCATTCGTGGTATACAATGCTAAAACATCGACATTTTTCGAAGGCTGAAGAGATCAAAACGTCCTTAACCAAATATAAACGTAGATTGTCAAAGAAACAGGAGCTTCATTTACATTATCAGCTTATGCTTTTTCGGCACCAGCTCTGGATGAACCAAACAGAAGACTTAGAAAAACTGAAGCATGAACTCATGCTCCACAAAGATCAAATGAATGATCAACTGCAATATTATTTTTACTTTTTTCTCGGTTTATACGAATCTTTAAAGAGCGATCAAAACGATGCCATTCATTATCTTGAAAAAGCAGAAGAAAAACTGCCCCTGCTAGACGATGAGCTAGAGGAAGCGGAGTTTCATTTCCGTACAAGTGGTGTTTATTATAACAACCGCTATTCACTGTTATCCATTCGACATGTTGAAAAAGCCATGGATATCTTTGCAAAGCACGGGGATATCCACAGCATTTATCGGTGCAAAATTGTGCTCGCACTTAACTTTAGTGATCAAAAAAAATATGAAGAAGCAGAAGCTATTTTGATTGAAATTATCGAATACGTGAAAATGATTGATGACCAAGAACTGCTTGGTATCGTGTATTATGACGCTGGTTTTATCAAGTCGAGACAGAATCGTCATAAGGAAGCACTAGAATACTTTAAAAAAGCGCTTCGGCTCCCAGCATACCGGAAATCTGCCCACTCCTATGTATCGTGTCTCTATGAAACTGTGCGTTCCTGCTTTAAAGAGAATTTAACTGATGAAGGAATGAAGTATATTCAAAAAGGGCTAAAAGAAGCCGTTGATGCCCAATTTGATCTATTAAGAATCAAGTTCCAAATTTTATTCCTTCTCTACAGCCAAACGCCCAAGGCAGATGAACAGATTGCTACACTCGTCACATGTCTTGAACGAAAAGAAGCCTGGATTGATCTTGAAGATCTGCTTGCAGATGTCTCAGATTTTTATAAAAAAAAGGGCGACTTTGAGCGAGCCGCCTTTTTTATCATGAGAGGCTGACATCCGCCTGCTCATTATCGAATGGTATTAATGAGTCCTAGCATTTGATCGCCCATCGTAATGGTTCTTGAGTTCATCTGATACGAACGCTGTGTTGTCATGAGGTCTGTTAATTCTTTAGACATGTCTACATTCGACGTTTCAAGTGCACCTTGCTGAAGTTGAATGGCCTGACGGTTTGCGCCATTCAGTGCCGTTAAAGCGCCTTGATAGTTGCCGTCGACTGAGAACAAATTTTCTCCTTCAGAGATGAGTGCTGAAGAATTATTCACTTGAACAACCCCAAGGTTCACCTGCTGATTCGGTTGATTGCCTCGAGAGATAGCTGTAAGCCGGCCATTTTTATCGATAGAAATATCACGGAAATTTGCATTTAAGACAATCTCATTCCCGTTTTCGTCAAGAATCGGATGGCCTTCGCTTGTCACCAGCTGGACTTGATTCCGATTATTTCCTGGCTGTAAATAAAGAGAGCCATCTCTTGTATACCGGATGTTACCGCCAGCATTGACCTGCAAATACTGAGATGGCGCACCAAATGCAACATCAAGGTCACGGCCTGTTTCTTTAATAGACCCTTGCAATGAGTTAATGGATGCATTGACCATCGTTCCAGTTCCAAGCCTTAAACCAGCAGGTGTCAGACGACTGTTTGCCACCTGCTCATTTTTTTCATCTACCTGATTAAACTGTTGTCTGACCAGCTCTGAAAAACGGGTATTTTTCGCGCGATACCCTGTTGTTTCACTGTTTGCAATGTTATTACTAATGATATCAAGCTGCTTTTGCACCTCGTTCATTGACACAGCTGCATTGATCATCGTTCTAAGCATGAGAATCCTCCTCTCTCTTCATTTCTTCATTAATACACTCTTCCGATTTCGTTTACTGCTTTTTCTAAACTTTTATCATATGCCTGAACCACTTTTTGGTTTGTTTCAAATGCGCGGTAGGCTGTTGTCATTTCTGTATATGATTTCGTCACATCAACGTTCGACAGCTCTGATACACCTTGGCTTAATGTATAGGACATTTGACCATTATTGACCGCACTTGGAAGAGGCTGATTATCAGCTGTACGGTATAAATCATTTCCTTCACGCGCAAGGTTTCTTGTATCCATTGCAACACGTACATCAATTTGTCCAAGATTTTGTCCGTTTTCACTCACGGTTCCATCTGCGTTCACTTTGAAATTCTCACTTTGAACGGTAATCGGCTGACCCGTCACGGAAAGAAGGGCACGTCCATTGATCGTCAACTGATTTTGATCATTCAATGTAATGGAACTGCTTTTCGTATAACGAACGCCTTCTGGTGTATTCACAGCATAAAAAAGCGCTGACTTTTGATTTGTCTCCGGGTTGATGGGTACATTATTTTCTACTAATGCGATATCCGTTGTTTGATCCGTTGTTTTTAATGTTCCTTGTGTAAATTGAGGAATCAATTCCTGCATGTATGTTCCCGTATTAATTCCGCCAATCGCCGTTTGCTGAGGGATACTAAAGCCTTTGCCTGAAGATGTTTGGAAACGTCCTGATTCCATTCGGCTTAGCAGCATTTCTGGAAATGCGCGCATGGCCCCTTCATCTGCTTTATAGCCTGGAGTATTCGCATTTGCGATATTATTTGAAAGCATTTCTGTCCGCCGCTCTTGAGCGATCATGGCAGATGTTGCGGTGTATAGTCCTTTTAACACGTGCTCACCTCATTCAAATTCTTTCACATGACCTAAAATCATCAGTACACAATCTTCTATGAAATATATCGGCATATTGGCAGGCTTCTTTAATAAAAATCCCCCATTCTTTCTAAAAAGAATGAGGGAAATCATTAGCTGAGTTTACGCTTTGGCAGCTTGTCCATATTATCAAGCATCACGCCAGTACCAACTGCTACACAATCCATTGGATTTTCTGCAACGAAAACTGGTACTTTCAGCTCTTCTGCAAGCAATTGATCAAGCCCGTTTAGAAGCGCTCCGCCACCAGTAATGATGACGCCGCGGTCAATGATATCAGCTGATAATTCAGGTGGTGTTCTTTCGAGAACTTGTTTCGCAGCCTGAACAATGGCAGATACAGATTCACGTAATGCTTCTTCTACTTCTTTGCTTGTGACGGTAATCGTTCTTGGTAATCCTGTCACCATGTCTCGTCCACGAATCGATATCTCTTCGTGACGTGCGTCTGGGAATACCGTTGCAACTTGGATCTTAATGTCCTCTGCAGTTCGCTCACCGATCAACAGCTTGTACTCTTTTTTAATGTAGTTTAGAATTTCCAAGTCAAATTTGTCTCCAGCCATTTTAATAGAAGAGGCGGTTACAATGTCACCCATTGAGATGACAGCGATATCTGTCGTTCCGCCTCCAATATCTACGACCATGTTTCCACTTGGCTGAAAAATATCCATACCAGCACCAATAGCTGCTACTTTTGGCTCTTCTTCAAGAAATACATGCTTCCCGCCGCTTTTTTCAGCAGCTTCTTTGATCGCCTTCTGCTCAACAGATGTAATGTTTGTTGGGCAGCAG
The DNA here is from genome assembly GCF_038593395.1 of Bacillus sp. FSL R5-0397. Classification (NCBI taxonomy): domain Bacteria; kingdom Bacillati; phylum Bacillota; class Bacilli; order Caryophanales; family Bacillaceae; genus Bacillus; species Bacillus sp. FSL R5-0397. The sequence goes on from NZ_CP151992.1 coordinate 3,256,351, forward strand.
ATGAGCATACGCGGCTTAGAGAATAGCCCTTTCACATTTAATGAGTTAATAAAATGCTTGAGCATCGCTTCAGTTACTTCAAAATCAGCAATTACGCCATCTTTTAATGGACGAATCGCAACAATATTCCCAGGCGTACGTCCAACCATACGTCTCGCTTCTTCTCCAACAGCTAATACTTTCCCGCTGTTTTTATCAAGAGCGACAACAGATGGTTCATTTAACACAATTCCTTTTCCTTTGACATGAATCAGTACATTTGCAGTACCAAGATCAATTCCAATATCCCTAGCAAACATCTATATATATCCTCCTTGAAAATCTGTTTCCATAGCAAATACCACATTCTGCCCTAATTATATATTCTATCATAATTTGCAGAAAAAAAGATATTTCTTTACAAAAGTCTTTACAAAATTTGTGGTTAGAAACTACCGATAAGAGGAAGATATATATATCATGTTTATGAACAAAGAACTAAAGCTTACTGTTTTACAGGCTCACCTTCTAAAATTTCTTCTTTTTTATACTTTAACTTTGTGGCTTCTCCCCCTCGCAGGTGGCGGATTGATTTATGATAATCCAGTATCTCCTTCACTTCGTTAGCCAGATCTGGATTAATTTCTGGCAGTCTTTCTGTTAGATCCTTGTGTACAGTACTTTTAGAGACTCCAAATTCTTTCGCAATTACACGAACGGTTTTCTTTGTCTCCACGATATACTTTCCTATCTTGATTGTTCGCTCTTTGATGTAATCGTGCACACCACTCGACCTCCCTAAAATGGATGTGAGAAGTGTGAAATGAGATCCGTATCAATATTATCCATTTTCAGCGGCGCTTGTTCGTCTTAATTTCTCATCCATTAGGTAGTAAATGCCAAACACGATCCCTCACCTCAAACACTCTCTTTGTCAGGTTTGTAACAGTGTATTAGCATTGCATAGGGAATATGCTAAAAATGAAGATGGGACAAGGGATTTATCAGAAAAGACAAAACAAAAAATCATTTCGAGTGGCGAAAATTTTCACTTTACAAGCATCGGTGTAACACGTAAAATAGGAAAGGTGATTTTATTTACCTAGATAAATAATGAATAAAGGTGAGCCTATGGATACGTTAAACAGAGAGTGTTTACATCAAATACATCAAAGCGCGCGGCTGCTGTCTAAAAAAGCGAACGAAGCGCTTGCTGCTTATGACTTGTACATGTCCCAGTGGACTGTACTTTTTTGTTTGGATACATTCGGTCCTAAAACGCAAAAAGACATTTGGACCTATTTGAACGTCGAAGCACCGACGATTACAAGAACCGTGACGCGTCTAGAAGCAAACGGCTGGGTGAAACGAGTCCAAGGAAAAGACAAACGTGAGAATCTCATCGTCATGACAGACGATGCAAAAGCAAAGTTTCAAAAAATCAAACAGACGATGGAACAATTTGAAGAAGAATGTCTTTCAAATTTTACCTACGAAGAAAAACAACTCCTCCATACACTTTTACACAAATTATCAACTGAATAGGAAGTGACTTACACCATGAACGAACGCATTTGGACAAAAGACTTTATCATGATTGTCCTGGTGAATTTATTTACATTCACCTCTTTTTATGCCCTTTTGACACTACTCCCCATTTACACAATGGATGAATTAAATGGAACAGAATCACAGGGTGGCCTCCTTGTGACGGTCTTCTTATTATCAGCAATTGTGACAAGACCATTTTCAGGGGCCATTATTGAGAAATTCGGCAAGAAACGCATGGCGATTTTTTCTTCAACAGCTTTTGCCCTGCTCACTTATTTATACATTCCAATTGATCAATTCCAAACACTTCTCATGCTGCGTTTCGTGCAAGGAATCTTCTTCAGCATTTTGACAACCGTAGCAAGTGCCATTGCAGCTGATATGATTCCGAAACATAAACGAGGAGAGGGTCTTGGATACTTTGTCATGTCAATGAACCTCGCTGTGGTTATCGGTCCGTTTATCGCACTGAATCAAGTCGGAAAAGTAGGATTCCATTCTTTATTTCTTCTCTTTTCGATCATCGTCTCTATCGGTGCAGCTTTCACGATGCTGATTAGACAGCCAGAGCCTGAAAACGGCGGAAGTGTCATCTTTCGATTCACTTTTTCTCATCTGTTTGAAAAAGGTGCTTTAAAAACGGCAGCAGTTGGAATCATCATCTCCTTCTGTTACTCGCCGATCATTTCATTTATTTCAGTGTATGCCAATTCACTTCACCTGATGGGTGCAAGCAGTTATTTCTTCATTGTTTTTGCAGCTGCAATGCTTGGATCACGTCCATTTACAGGCAGACTGTTTGACCGAGTCGGGCCTCATATTGTGATCTATCCATCGATTGCTCTCTTTGCGATTGGTTTATGGATGCTGACCGCTACACAAACAGCCACCATGCTTCTTTTATCCGGCGCTGTCATCGGTCTTGGCTACGGCTCTTTGGTGCCATGTTTACAAACACTTGCGATACAGCACTCACCAGCACACCGTACAGGCTACGCCACAGCAACTTTCTTTACCCTATATGATACGGGGATTGCCGCTGGATCATTTGTCTTCGGACTGCTTGTCAGCTTCACAGATTTTTCAAATGTATATCTCATTGCTGGCGTTGTCGTGTTACTTAGCATGGGCGTTTTTTATTGGAGCGAACGAAAACCGCAAGAAGCAAAAGCACAAAAGGTTTCCCTATCAGAATAGGATACTGTTTTAAACTTCACTGAAAACATGCTAAAATATAGGATATTTCAAATGAACAGATAGGTCTTTTGAAAAATAGTTGGCGTTAAGCGAAAGTATAGGTGATGTTTTGAATTACGAATTGTTTAAAGTCATACACGGGATGGCTCATCATTCTGAGTTTTTAGATCAGGCCATGATTTTCATTACGAAAAAGGCCATTCTCGTATATGCCCTCGTCTTATTGATTTGCTGGTTTTTAGGTAATCACAAATTTAAGAAGCATGTCTTCTTTTCTGGTGTAACAGGCATCGTGGCACTCATCGTCAATTTTGCCATTACGCTGTTTTATTATGAAGAGCGGCCGTTTGTGGCGCACAAAGTCGACACACTCATCCCGCACTCAGCAGACGCTTCCTTCCCAAGTGACCACACAACAGGTGCACTGGCTCTTTCACTAGCCATTCGATCCCGTAATAAAAAACTCGGCAATATTTTGCTTGTTTTTGGATTACTGACAGGGTTCTCCCGCATCTGGGTCGGTCATCATTATCCATTTGATGTATTAGGCAGCTTGATCGTATCGATTGTGGTTGTCTTTATCATGAATAAATTATGGAAGTTCTTTGACTCTCCAATTGACCGTATCGTGACATTTTACGAGAACATTGTGGGCAAAATTTTCAGAAGGAAGCAAAAGGACCAAGGAACAGACCTGTCCAACTCTTAAGCGGCTTGCGATAAAGTATGGAAGACCTCTCTTCTACTTTATCCCAGCCGCTTTTTTCATTGTTTGTTTTCCTCTGACCATACTCGAAAAATAAAGGCTGACGCTAATGCCGACAAGAGAAATCATGATCAATGTCCAGCCTAATTGTTCAAAATGAGAACCTGCAATTTCCTCACCAAACAGCATGCCAAGCACGGCAGATGATAGAATGGAACCAAGGTACCTGCATGTTTGAAAAAGCCCAGAGGTCGTGCCAATCATTTGTTGAGGGCTCGCTTTTAACATCGCAGCTTGAAGCGCAACATTTCCAATCCCGTAACTGAGTCCAAGCAAAGCAAGAACCAGTCCTTTCCCCCAGAATGGCGCAGGTATAAAAAAGAAAGTCATTGCGGAAGCACCGGCCAGCATCAGCACAGCACTTGCCAAAACAGGATGCCGTTCATCGCCGCGATCTACCCACTTGCCAGTCAGCGGCGATACCATTATGCTCACGCCAGACATGCAAAGCATAAAGAGACCTGTCATCTCCACACGCCAGCCCAATTCATCCTGAAAATAACTTGGCAAGCCAAAAAAGAGACAATAGAAGAAAATATTCAAAATGATAAATTGCACATACACAAGCGAAAGCCGTTTCTCCTGCCTGAACATCCGAATTTGGATAAATGGCTCATCCACCTGATATTCCCACCATATAAAAGCACCCGCACTCACAAGACAGAGAATGCCCTGTACATACTGAATACCATCAGATAGTGATAATAAAAAAGAAAGCAAAAGGACAATACAAACTGTAAATAGAAACATCCCTGGCAAATCAAGCTTTCGGACAGTGTCTCCGATACGCAATTTTTTCTTCTTCTCCTTAGGAAACAAGGAAAGGCCTAGAAAAAAACTGATCAATATGAATGGCAGATTCACTAAAAAGATCGCCGGCCAGCTGCCGATCGTCATCAAAAACCCGCCAAGTGTCGGCCCGAGTGCTGTCATCGCTGAAGCAAAGATGGACAATACCGCTAAAGCAGAAGCTTGTCGTTCCTTCACATGATCCCGAATCAGTCCAACACCTGAAGGATAGATCGCACTGCTTCCAATCGCCTGTAGAAGCCGGATCACAATCAGCACCGCAAAAGTCGGGGCAAACGGCGCACAAATGGCTGAGACTGCCACTAGAACTAGTCCAAATAAAAATAAGGTTCTCCGGCTCATCACATGATCTCCAATTCGTCCACTCACCGGCTGCGTGACCGCGCTGGCCAAATAAAACGTTGAAATGAGCCAAGATACCGTCGTAAACGACAAACCGAACTCATGCTGAATTTGATGCAAGGCTAAAGAAATCATTGAGGAATTCAATGGATTTAACATCGTTCCAAAAGCAATCGCCGTTAAAAAGACTTTTCGGTTGTTTTTCCATTTGATCATACACCCGCCCCCTTCTTTTGACATACACGTTCTTTGTCTATCTCCTCGTTATTATGAGATTCATTTCCCTTTTTTACCCTGATCAATTCAAGTTCTCTCTCCGAAAAGCAAGACATACATTTTAAAAAGGGCAAGTGTTGGAAAATCGCATATAAAATTGAGAATATGAGGAACAAATGGTAAGATGCTACACATATTGAAAAGCCTACTTTCTCCTTATACGGAGAACGGCTGAAAAGGAGGAGAAGCTTATTATTAAAAAAAGACGGTTTTGGGTCCCAGCCCTTTTCTCGGTTGCAGTATTACTTCTGTCTTCGTGTGGTTCAAATGAAACAAATGGGAACGGAGATAAACGTAATTCTACAGCGAAAGGGTCGCCGATTTTGGAGGATGGGAAATTTATTTTTGCAGCATCAGGTGAATTCCACCCATTCAGTTACATGGATGGAAACCAGATGTCCGGCTTTGATATTGATGTCGGCAATGCGATTAGTGACAAGATGGGCCTAGAGCCTGTACAGAAAAAATATAAATTCGCAGGCATCGTCGAAGGCGTCAAAGCAGGTAAATTTGATGCGGCCGTTGCAAGTCATACCATCAACGAGGAACGAAAAAAACACGTCCTTTTTTCTCAACCGTATTACTACTCCGGTCCGCAAATCTTCACAAGACCCGGCGCAGACATTCACAGTGCAGATGACTTAAAAAACAAAGAAATCGCTGTCTCTAAAGGTTCGTCTTATGCGGATATTGCCAAAGAACATAGCGGTCAGGAACCGAAATATTACGACAGTGATGTTGTCGCTTTAGAAGCACTAGCCAATGGCAAACACGATGCGGTCGTCACTGATTTTGCCACAGGGGCAGAAGCCATGAAGAAAAAACTAAAAATTGAAGCACAAGAAAGACTCGGGCAAAGTGAGCAAGCAATTGCTGTCTCTAAAGACAATAAAGAGCTCATAAAAGAAATCAACGATGCGATTGATGCACTCAAAAAAGACGGAACATTAAGACAAATTAGCGAAAAGTATTTTGACGAAGATATTACCGTCAAACAAACCACGATTGTGCGCCTTTCTCTAGGCGCACTTTCTTCAAATGGAGATGATTGTTTTGCCTACCTTTTCACATTTTTTTCAAACGCTGATTGATTCTAGAGGGGTTTTCTTAGAAGGAATGCTGCTCACCTTACAACTCACTGTCATCAGTATTTTCATCGGCATGTTCATCGGGCTTTTCTTTGCCTTACTAAAAATATCCCGCGTGGCCGTTTTCGGTTATATCGCAAATGCCTATATCTTCCTTGTACGCGGGACACCACTCATTGTGCAGATTTTCATCCTGTATTTTGGGCTTACAGAATTAAATATACCCGACTTTTGGGCAGCCTCTATTGCGCTTGCCTTCCATAACGGTGCCTATATAGCAGAAATATTCAGAGGGGCGATTCAATCAATCGATCAAGGTCAAAAAGAAGCAGGACGTTCTCTTGGCATGGGGCGATTTCTAACCATGAGACGTATCATTCTCCCGCAAGCGATGCGGCGCGCCCTCCCCCCTCTCGGCAATCAGTTTATTATCGGCTTAAAAGACTCTTCACTTGCCGCCTTCATCAGCGTCAATGAACTCTTTAACATAGCCACCACTCAAGGCTCCAACAGTTTTGACAACATGACGTACTTACTTGTCGTGGCTGTCTATTACTTAGTTCTTGTCCTGCTGTTAACATTCGCTGTGCAAACCGTTGAGAAGAAACTATCAGTCAGTGATCATTAGGAGGAGAAGCATGACAGAATCAAAAGAGATCATTCGTGTTGAAAAACTGAATAAACACTTTGGAGAGCTGCATGTCTTAAAAGATATCGACCTCACTGTATATGAAAATGATGTCGTCGTCTTAATTGGTGCAAGCGGCTCTGGGAAAAGCACCTTGCTCCGTTGTATGAATTTTTTAGAAATAAAAAATGACGGTCAGATCATCATTGATGGCAGTCCCGTTCATCCAAAACGAGATCAATTAAACGAAATGAGGCAGAAAATAGGCATGGTGTTTCAGCATTTTAATCTCTTCCCGCACAAAACCGTGCTTGAAAACATCATCGAAGCACCGGTTATGGTGAAAAAAACAAAGAAAGCACAAGCGATAACTGAAGCCAATGTCTTATTAGAGAAAGTCGGACTAGCGGATAAAGCAAAAGTGTACCCTTCAAAGCTATCAGGAGGTCAAAAACAGCGCGTTGCCATCGCACGAGCTCTCGCCATGAAGCCCGATGTCATGTTATTTGACGAGCCCACTTCTGCGCTGGACCCAGAGCTTGTAGGCGAAGTGCTGCAAACCATGAAAAGTCTTGCCAAAGAAGGCATGACAATGGTCATCGTCACTCATGAAATGGGCTTTGCAAAAGAAGTAGCTGACCGAGTTGTTTATATGCATGAAGGACGAATTGTCGAACAAGGTACCCCATCAGAATTATTTGATTCCCCTCAAGAGGAGCGAACCAAATTGTTTCTCAGTTCGATTTTATAGGTCAAACGTCCTTTATTTTTCGTCGTTCATACACGTTTATTCTCATTTTTTACGAACTTTTCATCCATTTATATTGATAATGACCAAAAAACCATGTTAGATAAACTTACATGAATATGTTATATATGACTTTTCTCTCTATAATGAAGAATTAAGAAATCTATTAATTCTGAATGATTCGGGGGAATGCAGCATGCAAATGGGTGATACAGTATTTATGTTCTTCTGCACACTACTCGTGTGGTTAATGACACCGGGTTTAGCCTTATTCTACGGAGGACTTGTGAGAAGTAAAAACGTGTTAAGTACGACGATGCACAGCTTAACCTCACTAGCCATTGTCTCTATCGTCTGGATCGTATTTGGCTATTCACTGGCCTTTGCGCCAGGCAATGCATGGATCGGAGGCTTTGACTGGGTTGGACTAAAAGGCGTTGGCTTTGAACCTGGTTCATATAGTGATACGATTCCACATTCATTGTTCATGATGTTCCAAATGACCTTTGCTGTCCTCACAACAGCCATTATCTCTGGTGCCTTCGCTGAACGTATTCGTTACTCAGCGGTGGTCGTGTTTACACTCCTTTGGGTCACATTTGTATACGCTCCAGTCGCACACTGGGTATGGGGTGGCGGCTGGATTGGCGAAATGGGTGCACTTGACTTCGCCGGTGGAAACGTCGTCCACATATCATCCGGTGTGGCTGGTCTAGTCGTAGCCATTGTTCTCGGGAAGCGAAAAGAAGCGGCAAGTTCTTCTCCGCATAACTTGATCTACACACTTCTTGGCGGAGCTGTGATTTGGTTTGGCTGGTTTGGGTTTAACGTAGGAAGTGCCCTCACATTAGACAGTGTCGCCATGTATGCCTTCATTAACACCAATACAGCAGCTGCTGCAGGAATCATCGGCTGGCTGTTAGTCGAATGGATGATCAACAAAAAACCAACGATGCTAGGTGCAATCTCTGGAGCCATTGCAGGCCTAGTAGCGATTACACCTGCCGCAGGTTTTGTCACACCATTTGCTTCGATTATCATCGGAATCATCGGCGGAATCGTTTGTTTCTGGGGCGTCTATTCACTTAAAGCCAAGTTCGGCTATGATGATGCACTGGATGCATTCGGTCTGCACGGAATCGGCGGTACGTGGGGAGGCATTGCTACAGGCCTTTTCGCCACTACATCTGTCAATGATGGCGGAGCCAACGGCTTATTTTACGGCGATCCAAGCTTACTTTGGAAACAAGTTGTCGCCATCGTGGCCACATACGTCTTTGTTGCAGTTGTCACATACGTGATCATCAAAGTCGTCAACATCTTCTTCAAGATTCGCGCAACTGAAGAAGAAGAATCAGTCGGTCTTGATTTAACGATGCACGGCGAAAAAGCATATCAAGATTAAAGAAAAAGGGGTGTCTCTATGAGCAAAATGTATAAAGTGGAGATTGTCACACGTCCAGCTAATTTTGAAACATTAAAGGTGGAGCTTGGAAAGATTGGTGTCACCTCGATTACCTTTTCCAATGTGCACGGCTGCGGACTACAAAAGGGACATACGGAACTATACCGTGGCGTCAAAAAGGAAAGCAATGTGTACGAACGTTTAAAGATTGAAATCGTCTTAAGCAAAGTACCTGTTGAACAGGTCGTGGAAACGGCTCAAAAGGTACTTCGTACAGGAGAACCAGGGGATGGGAAGATTTTTATATATGAGATAGAAAATACAATCAACATTCGGACAGGTGAAGAAGGACCTGCCGCCTTATAGCATCCCTCCGCCATATGGCGGAGGTTTTTTTTAAAAACAGAAAAAAACCTCTGTGCATTTATCTACACAGAGGATCTGACATGACATTAAGATTGTTTTGTTTCTTCTGACTGACTGCGGTTTTTAGAGGAATCAGAAGACTTTTCTTGATCAGAGGATTTCCCCTTCTCATCAGACTTATCTTCAGATTTTTCTTCAGCCGGCTCTTTTGCCTTATCGTCAGCAGCAGGTTCCTTCATTTTTTCATCAACCTTTGGCTGAGCAGGTTCTTTTGCTTCTTCCGTCACTTCTTGCGCTGCTTTTTCAATGGAAGAAACAGGCTTATCAATGAAGCTAAGTGGATTAAGCGCTAAACCTTCCATACGAATTTCAAAGTGAACATGGTTGCCGCTTTCAGCACCATATAGATTCTTACCAGAAGCACCGATGACATCATTCTGCTTTACTTCATCGCCTTCTTTTACACTCACTTGAGACAACGATTGATACACAGTAGACAATCCATCTTCATGTTCAATTTCAACAACGTGACCGAGAACTGGATCTTTTTTCGCCTGAACGACTGTTCCACTAAGAGCAGCTGTGACATCAAACACTTTGCCATCTTTATCTGCAAGATCAATACCTTTGCTTAAGGTATAGGTGTTATTATAGTTTACAAGTGCTGCTTCTTTTTCTTTTTGATCAGCATCTGCTTCATAGAACTTTTTCACGACAGAAACATTCTCAGAATTCTGGACCGGCATAGCGACATTTTCAATTGGCTTTCCAACTTCAACGGCATCATCACGTTGTTCTTGTCCTGTTTGATTTCCATCAGATAGTTGGTCTTTCACATCTTTCGATACAGCTTGATACCAAAGAACGGCTGTTAACACGACCGCTGCGCTGACCAAGTAAATAGCAGGGAATACCCAGCGCTTACGGAAAAATTGCTGAACTTTTGTGATTTTGGAAGTACGTTTCTTTTCTTCCTCTCTCATTTTTCATCACCTCAGCAACATTCTGAACACTTTTCAAAAAATATATACACACGAAATCATTTTTCTTTTTATTTTGCGCAATCGCATCAATAATATGTATGATGAATGAAAAAAGATGGGGGTACATATGGTGAAAACTTTCAACCGCATGGCAACAGAAGATGACCTCAAAGAGATCGTCGATATCTACAATTCTACGATTGCTTCAAGAGAAGTAACGGCCGATACAGAACCTGTTACAGTAGAAGACCGCCGTCAGTGGTTTTTGAATCATTCAGAGAAACGTCCTCTCTATGTGAAAACAGATGAGGAAGGAAATATCTACGGCTGGCTCAGTTTTGAAACGTTTTACGGCAGACCTGCATACAACGGTACTGTTGAAATGAGTATTTATTTGAACCAAAACTATCGAGGAAAAGGTTTAGGGTCATTGTTCTTACAAGAGGCGCTTGAATTGGCACCCTCATTAGGCATCCGAACGTTACTTGCCTTTATTTTCGGCCACAACGAAGCCAGCATCAAATTATTTAAGAAGCACGGCTTTGAGACTTGGGGACATTTGCCACGCATCGCAGAAATGGACGGAAATCGGTACGACTTAGATATTTTAGGAAAAGAATTATAAACTGAGCGTCTCTTGAAGAAAGAGACGCTTTAGATTGTTGACAAAGGGCTAAAATGAACTTGATTTTAGCCCTTTGTCTTCTTTTCAGCGTGATAGAAAACCTTTGCAGTCTAGGAAGGACGAGTACTGGCGCGGAGCGAATTTCACATTCGTGAGCATCAGCACGCAGGACTGACAAAGAATGCGAGGGTTTGTCTACACGCTGGAGCGTCTCTTGAAGAAAGAGACGCTTTTTTATGAAGCATGCACCAACTGCTCAAATTGTTTCGCATTTTGAAGCGATTTTCTTTTCAGAATGATACCATGTTCATCAATCAGAAGCGCTTGCGGAACAACTGTTACTCCATACAACTCCATAATTTGTGATGAGCGCATATAAACAGCTTGCTCCGGCAGCAATTGAAGAAGCGAGGCATCCTCGGCTTGTTCATCTCCATTAATAACAATCACATGAGCATCATCATGTGAAGTTTGAGGCTGTACATCAGACAAAATACTTTTACAAGTCATGCAAGTAGAATTCACAAATAACAGCATCACAGCTCGCCCATTTTGCAAATACTCCTTCAAGATCACCTTTTCACCTACATGTGAATAACTGCGAAATAACGGAGCCGGGTCACCAATATCCGCTTCCTTCAATTCAATTCCATCAAGGGACTTTATTTTATTCATAAATCTCCCGATAAAACGGGCAAGCAAAAACACGACAGCCAGCTGGGCAATGACAATTAATAACACAATGATTAATAAAATATCTGTCATTTCATTTTATCTCCTTCTATAATTGATCCATCTGCAATCTGGAATGAGTCGATCCACTTTCGCTTCAATAGCACAATTTCTTGGCTGACCGCTATGATCAAACAGACAGCCGCTGCAATGAGAAAACAAATCATTTTCAACCGCAATGAAATCATTTCAACACCAGGATGTACATAAAATAACCCAGCCACAAGAGTAAGCATCAGCAGATTGCGAATCACAATCCCCCAATGCAGGCGATCGTTTTCCAGTAATCCTCCACAACCGCACGAAATATCACGATGCCCCCTAATTAAATTGAACGTAACCGCTCCAGTATAAATACATAACAGGGCTGTAAGGCCAATTGCAGGCAGGATAGACATGTTCCATATAAACAAATGAATCGTACAAACCAACTCAATCGACAAAAACACATAAAACATGGGTGCCGCGAAAGAAGGCGGCAGCAGCCGATAAGCATTGATCTGCTGAACATGTGCCTTCTGTTTCCTTGCTTTATCCAGCCATGCACCTGCAAAAATGATTCCTAGTAAATAGACGCCTATGAAATAAAAGACACTCACCTTACACCATCTCCTTTTGTTGAAATAGTTGAGATTGTGCCTCGTAAAGCCTTCTGTACTCTCCGTGCAACGCCATCAGTTCATCATGGTTGCCCTCTTCAATAAAAGCACCATCTTTCATGACGATGATACGGTCTGCTAAGCGGGCCGCTCCCATACGATGTGTAATAAACAAAACCCCTTGATCCTGCGTATGATCGAATAACTTTCGAATGAGCGAGATCTCCGACAGCGGATCGAGAGCAGAGGTCGGTTCATCTAAAATAATAAAATCACTTTCTCTAAAGAAGGTTCTCGCCATCGCAAGCTTTTGCCATTGTCCGCCAGACAATTCATGTCCCTCTTCAAAAAAGCGCCCTAGCTGCGCATCATATGTGTCTTCCATTTGATTAATTCTTTTCTCTATACCTGCTTGGCGGGCGGCTGAAATCAACCGCTCTTCCTCTTCTATATCATCAATACGGCCAAACCCTATGTTTTCTCTCACAGTGAATTCGTACTTCATAAAATCTTGAAAAAGAACAGCCATTCTCGCATGATAGGTCTTTTTATGGATGGTGGAAATATCCTCTCCATTGACTTTGTGCATATTCTGTTGATCTGGATCATATAAGCCGGTTAAACATTTGATTAAAGTGGTTTTACCGGACCCATTATCTCCTACTAATGCAATTCGTTCACCTTTATTCATATGAAAATGAATATGCTCAATCGCTGGTTTTTTCATATTCGGATAAGTAAAAGAGAGATTGTCTAATGTAATGGACTGGATATGCTCAATTCCCTGAAGCGACGCTGCCTTTTCCGTCTGTTCATGCATTTCCTCTTCTCTCTTTTGAAAAGCTCTCATTTCATCAATATATAGGCTTGTTTCATATAAACTAGAACATTCCCTCGTTAAATCTTGAAACCCACTTTGAATGTTTTGTACAGCTTGCAGCACTGCAACAAACGTACCCGCTGCTAATTTTTTTTGAAAAATAAGAAAGACAATCAATAAACCACAGCACACATAGGCCAATGTCATAAGCAACCCGCCTGCCATCTCCCAGCGCACTTGGCGTTTCAGCAAATTATATTTTTCATCTGCACTTTTAATGTAGTGACCTCTCCACTTTTGAAGAAGATAATTCCCTATTCCATATAAACGAACTTCCTTTAGAGAATCTCGCTGCGCGACGAGATCAGATACATACATTTCTCTTCGATCATTAGCCGTTAACAAACGATTTAATCGATAACGTGCGCCTCCAAAGAAAAGTTCAATCCATAATACAGGCAAGGTAAACAAGAACAATATGACCGCTAAGCCCCAATGAATACCGATCATATAAATAAGAAGTGATACAACAGTAATCAACGCGCTCATCATTGTAAAAATACTTCTCACCATACTGAGAACATGCTGATGACTGTTCATCACACGTTGACTTTCATTGTAAAAGGACGGGTGCTCAAACGTAATAAACGGCAGTCTTATCGCTTTTTGAAGCAATTCACCTTTCAAATGCAGACCAATCAGATTTGTTGCTTTCTGTTGACTAAGCTGAAGAATGAATTGAAGCCCATATCCTAAAATCACAATGACCATTTGCAGTCCAAATAACCACAAAACCTTTTGGATGTCACCTGAAGACGTCATAAATAAAATAATTTCATTAATCAAAGTTTGAATAATCCAGACACTAGCCAAAGGCATAAAACCAACGATCACTTGAATGAACAAAGTTAAAAGAAGATAAGAACGACTTTTTTTCCAAGTATAGGAGATTGCATATAAACAATGGTTCACTGTACTCATGAGATGCTCCACCTTACACCATTTAGTATAATTGACATATTTTTGATATTTGTAATATGATAGCTTTGCGTAACTTCACTTTGAGAGGACGATATACGATGAATTCAATTTTTCTTATACAGCTCGCTCTTATGATTTGCAGTCTTCTATTAACGGCTGGAATTATCATCTATTTAAAACAACAGATGCAGCTTATCATCTTACCTATAGAACACGTGGGGCAGAAACTTGCGCATCCACTTCTCGATCAGCCATCACCCATTCACATGAATGATCTGCTGCAAACAAATCGTACACAACAATTACTGATCTTCACTGACTCAGCATGTCCGCACTGCATTCCATCACTCGAACAATTCCTAGAAACAAAAAAGCAGCGTAAACTAAACGTTTCATTGAGTATTTTGTTGAAAAACGGGCAAAAAAAAGACCAAGAATTATATCGTGATAACGAAACAAACTTGCGAATTATTCCGGTAAATGAACAATTGATAAACGCATTCCAAATTCAGGAGTTTCCGTTCTACATCATGGTAGAAGACAATGATACCATCTCATATGCAGCACCTTTTCCAGACGGTCTTTATTCAAGACTAGCTGCAAACTAAAGATAAATGAGGCATGTGAAGAGCATCAAACACATGCCTCATTTTTTATTATTGTGAATTTGGCTGAACATCCTTCCCTTTTTCCTCTGCAGCGATATCATTAGCTTCGCTTGAAGCGGATGTTTGTTCCTCAGCTTGTTCAAACTCACTGCGAGCTTCATTTGAAATGTCAACTTGATCACCGTGCTGATTCACAGTAACAGAAGAAGACCCCTCTTTTTGAACCTCTTTCTCTAGTTCCTTTAATTTAGAAACATGAAGCTCTAAATCTTTTCCTTGCTGAACTAAAGTCAGTTGTTGAAATAACGCCTTTCTCTCTTCTGGAGAATGGTCGCCTTGAACAATTTGCGCTGCTTGAGTCAAAAAAGAATTTGATGTATGGCCTGCTTGACGCTTATTTGACGTCTGCATAGCATTTGTTACTAATGAAATTGGAGTTATGCTCATGCGTTCACACCCTAATAAATAAGATACTTAGATTTAGCAGCCACATTTAACGCGTTCTTGGCTAGTACAAATCTCACCTGTGTCACGATCCACATAGTAACGGAAAGTTCCAACGCCTTGAAGGAAACAAGTTGGTGCTGATTGGCAAGAAGTGACCAATCTTTGCAAAATACATCTAGCAGCTGCAGGTTGAACATTGGTCATTTTGTTTAAAATTCGATCTAACATATGAATTCCACCTTCCAATTTTTATGGTAATACAATACAATAATAACCAATTGATAGACAACTAACAACATATTTTGATAATTTTTCTAATTATTTTAAACTATTTTTCTTATTTATTACAAAATTTGCATGTTTAAATCATAGTAATTGTTACTTTTTTCTTATTCAAAAATAATTTATTTATCCATAAAAAGTAAATAAAAGATAGAAAAAAGGTCAATTCACTCTTCCTAAAGTACTACTTGCTCAAGTATGATATAGAGTGAATACATAAAGGAGTGAACACAATTGCAACAAACTGAGAAAATCATTCAATCTCTTCATTCAATAACAAAGTGGGGAAAGGTTGGGAGCATCTTTCTCTATATTTCAGGTGGTCTATCCATCCTCAGTGGGTTTTGGCTTGTTCTTCCTGCTGCCATTGGCGTTTTTCTGATTATGATGGGAATACATGTCCAAAAATCCGTGAAAGCAGCTGAACAATTGATTCAAGCGCCTGATACTTCTTACGAAGAATTATTGGAACAATATGCTAAGATGATGAAAATGCAAACACTGTTTGCGATTTCAAGTATTGCCGCCGTTATTCTCTCATTCATCGCTATCGTTTTGATGTTTATACTAGGCGGGCTAGCCTTTCTCCAAGAACTCCCTACTGATGTCCAACAGTACGAAGATTATTACGAAGAAGAACTTGGTGACTTTTATTAATGAAAAGGGGTATCAATGAAATACGATACCCCTTTTTTATTTGAGTTGGCATAGACTTGATACTAAACTTGACAATCAGCCTTTATCATTTTAAAATACAAATCGTAATCATTACGAAATAAAGGAGGATTATATCAATTATGCGCGTGAAAATCACCTTAGCCTGTACTGAAACAGGTGACAGAAACTATATCACTACAAAAAATAAACGAACGAACCCAGACCGATTGGAGTTAAAAAAATATTCTCCACGATTAAAGAAATACACCCTTCATCGGGAAACAAAATAATTTTTAAGATTTAAATCGTAATCATTACTATATAAGTGAGGCGGCATACAAAATGAGCATGTTCAAAAGGACTAAATCAAATGGATAAAAGAATACCTGTCACAGTTCTAAGCGGCTTTTTAGGAGCTGGAAAAACCACGATATTAAATCATGTTCTTCAAAATCGTAAAGGCCTAAAAGTAGCTGTTATTGTCAATGACATGAGTGAAATAAACATTGATGCGGAATTAGTTAAGCAAGGCGGCGAACTCTCTCGATCAGATGAGAAACTGGTTGAACTATCTAATGGTTGTATTTGTTGCACATTGAGAGAAGATTTATTAATTGAAGTAGAACGCCTTTGTAAGGCTGGGAATATCGATTATATTGTCATTGAATCTACAGGTATTAGTGAACCAATTCCTGTCGCTCAAACTTTCTCTTACATTGATGAAGAAATGGGCATAGACTTGACACGTTTTTGCAGATTAGACACGATGGTAACGGTGGTAGATGCAAACCGTTTCTGGACAGATTTCCAGTCAGGAGAAAGTTTATTGGATCGTAAAGAAGCAGTTTCAGATGATGATGAACGAGAGATTTCCGATTTACTTATTGATCAAATTGAATTTTGTGATGTGCTCATTATCAACAAATGTGATCTTGTATCAGCATCAGAACTAGATCGGCTTGAGCACGTGTTAACCAAACTTCAACCAGAAGCAGCCATTATTAGAACCTCTAAAGGTAACGTACAACCTAGTGATATTTTGAATACTGGTTTATTCGATTTTGAAAAATCTAGTGCTTCTGCGGGCTGGATCAAAGAAATTAATGCTGGACACTCTCAGCATACGCCTGAAACAGAAGAATACCAAATCTCATCTTTTGTTTATGAAAGAAGGCTCCCTTTTCATACTGGCAGACTGAATGCATGGTTAGATCAAATGCCAGAGCAAATCGTTCGAGCGAAAGGATTTACATGGCTAGCGACACATCATGATTTAACCATTTTAATTTCACAAGCTGGAAAATCTGTGGCAATTGAACCAATCGCATACTGGATTGCTGCCTTGCCTGAGCAAGAACGATCACGGATCTTAAATCAGGAACCAGACATTCTAGATGAGTGGGATGCAGAGTTTGGTGATCGACATACAAAACTTGTCTTTATCGGTGTAGATTTACCTAAAGCAGATATTATTCGTACACTAGATCAATGCTTACTTACACCTGAAGAATTTGATCAAGATTGGACAACGTTTGAAGACCCCTTTCAATGGAACATACACACTTAAACCAGGAGGGTTTTAAATGGCAAAGAAATCAAAAATAGCAAAAGAAAAAAAGC
This sequence comes from Bacillus sp. FSL R5-0397, assembly GCF_038593395.1. Taxonomy (NCBI): domain Bacteria; kingdom Bacillati; phylum Bacillota; class Bacilli; order Caryophanales; family Bacillaceae; genus Bacillus; species Bacillus sp. FSL R5-0397. The sequence goes on from NZ_CP151992.1 coordinate 3,273,861, forward strand.
GGCAGCAGCTCGTTTTGAAATATGCACAATTAAGGAAAGAGCTAAAAGAAAAAGGTGACTATGAAGCTTTGCAGAAACTACCTAGAGACTTTTCACCCACTCGCTTAAAAAACCGCTGTGAATTAACTGGCCGTCCTAGAGGTTACTTGAGAAAATTTAAAATGTCTCGAATTGCTTTTCGTGAGCTTGCCTATAAAGGACAGATTCCAGGAGTAAAAAAATCGAGTTGGTAAAGATTGATTTGATCTTAGCATAGTTCCTGTCAATGTAAAGCAGGACAAAATGAATAAAAATCTCTTTTTCATCCTTACTCTGTCAATTTTGAGGTACAAAATAACATTTTAAAAAACAGCAGAATCTCTGCTGTTTTTTTATGGGGCCGAGCCTTATAGGAAATATTATCCTGATGTTAAAAGAAGATTTTCAACAGTGATTATAGCATTTTCTCTTCTTTTCAAAAATCGATGATCATGATACTTTGTTGTCATTACCCGCCGATGTAGGACATCTCAACTTTTTTCTGATCTTTCTTTTGCTCTCTCTCAGCTGAATATTGATCCTGTCTGTTTGACCAAAGTTCCTTCAATATGTTCACTAGATATTCATCATTTTCTGAATTACGGATGAATTGTCTCAGATCAAAGCCCGATGATGCAAAAAGACAGGTGAATAATTCGCCACGTGCAGATAGTCTAGCTCTATTACACGATCCACAAAAAGCATCTGAAACGGAAGAAATAATGCCAATCTCTCCTGACCCATCCTCATAAAAATAACGATTGGCTACTTCCCCTTGATATCGAGGGGGTTCTGGTTTGATAGGGTATTTTGAATGAATTAGCTCCATAATCTCTTTTTTCGTCAATACATGTTTGAGATTCCATTTGTTCGTATTGCCAACATCCATGAATTCAATAAATCGTAGAATGTGTCCTTCTTTTTTAAAATAGGCTGCCATTGGTAAGATATCTTGATCATTCACACCTTTTTGGACAACCATATTGATCTTAATAGCAAGTCCAGCTTTTTTTGCAGCCTCTATCCCATCAAATACTTTTTGGATGGAAATGTGTCTTCCATTCATCTGCTTAAAACGATCTGGATTTAAAGAATCTAAACTAATGGTGACTCTATTCAGACCTGCTTTCTTTAGCTTATCTGCGTACAAAGGTAACAGCGTTCCATTGGTTGTCATCGCGATGTCTTCAATACCTGGAATTTTTGCGAGTTTTTCTATCAAAACGGGCAAATCTTTACGCATTAAAGGTTCACCGCCTGTAATACGTAATTTCACCACACCTAATTCCTTTGCAAAAAGCGCAGCAAGTCGTTCAATTTCCTCGAAGCTAAGCAGCTCTTCTTTATCTAAAAAAGGATAATCTGGTCCAAAGATTTCAGCAGGCATACAGTACGTACATCTAAAATTACAGCGATCTGTTACGGATATTCTTAAATCGCGCAATGGTCGATGTCTTTTATCCAAAATACTGACCATACTTAGCCTCCTATTCTGTAATACGCTGATGATGAGTATAGATATTAAAAGATTCTCCTCTTACGAATCCAACTGTTGTTATATTTAATTCTTCTGCCATTTTAAGTGCTAACTCAGTAGGAGCTGATTTTGATATGACGATTGATACTCCTAATTTTGCTGCCTTCAACAGAACTTCAGATGATATCCGGCCGCTAAATACAAGGATTTTATCTCTCAGTGGGATTTTATGAAGTAAACAATATCCATAGATTTTATCCAACGCATTATGCCGTCCTATATCCGTCCTAGTGATGAATAGCTTTTCTGTATCACACAGTCCAGCATTATGGACACCACCAGTATGTTGAAATAACTGACTTTCCTCCTGTAAACATTTCATTAAATGAATACAAGTTTCAGCAGAAATACTGATTCGGTCAATGGCTGTTTTTGCCGTCTTCACATCTTGGAGAAAATAAAAATGTCTTCCTTTCCCACAGCAAGATCCGATCACTCGTTTTGTAAAATCTGAGGATTGGAACTGAGTTGTGTGATGTAAGTCAACATATGCAAAACCCATACTTTCATCTATTGTAAACCTTTTAATCTCTTTTTCAAATCGAATGACTCCTTCTGAAGCTAAAAAACCGATCACCAATTCTTTCAAATGATCCGGTGAACAAACGAGTGTGACAAACTCTTCACCATTCACCAGCACGGTTAAAGGGAATTCTTCTACAACTTCATCTGTTTTACATGTCATTTGACCTTTGCGATATTGGTGTATGCGCCGTTTCGTTTTAACAGAAGGATTCATGATCTGATCTTCCTTTCAACACAAATTTAGTTATATGAACCAGACGAATTGTGATATTATTTTAAAAAGTCATAAAAATGTAACATATTTCTATCTTATCAAACTTTTTGTTTGCTTTATATGGAGGGAACACAATGAATAAAACAAAAAATCGTTGGCTGATCGCTACAAGTGCTGTGGGGATTCATTTATCTATCGGATCTGTTTATGCATGGAGTGTTTTTACGAATCCTTTACATCAAACCTTTCAATGGTCATTAACAGAAATAAGCCTGACATTTAGCATCGCTATTTTATTTTTAGGTTTATCAGCTGCCTTTATGGGGCATTTCGTTGAAAAGTATGGGCCGAGGGCATCAGGGCTCTTCTCAGCTATTTTCTTCGGCATTGGGATGACTGGATCAGGGTTTGCTGTCCACATGTCTTCATTACCTCTCCTCTATTTATTTTATGGTGTACTCGCTGGAATCGGATTAGGTGTAGGCTATATTGCTCCAGTATCAACATTAGTCAAATGGTTTCCAGATCGAAGAGGACTCGCAACGGGTTTAGCCATTATGGGTTTTGGATTTGCTTCTCTGATTTGCAGTCCCATTATTCAATTACTCATTGAAAAAGTTGATATTGCAAATACCTTCTATATTCTCGGAATCTCTTATTTTATTATCATGGTCGTTTCATCTCTTTATTTATCACCACCAACACCTGATGATGTCAAACAATTTAACGTGCTAAAAACAAGCCAAAGGAAAATTCCTCAAGATTTATCACAGCTCACCGCAAATGAAGCCATTAAAACACGGCGTTTTTATTATTTGTGGGTCATGCTCTTTATTAATATCACATGCGGAATTGCTATTATTTCTGTAGCATCACCGCTTGCTCAAGAAAGTGTTGGTTTCACGGCGGGTGCAGCAGCTACTCTTGTTGGAATTTTAGGTGCTTTTAATGGGCTAGGACGGATCGGATGGGCATCCTTCTCTGATTATATCGGAAGGCCAAATACGTATACGATTTTCTTTACTATACAGCTCATTGCTTTTCCCTTACTTCCCTACTTAAAAGAACCGCTCATCTTTTCAATCGTGATGGCGATCATTTATACGTGCTACGGAGGAGGGTTTGCTTCAATTCCAGCCTATATCGGAGATTTATTTGGTACCAAGCAGCTAGGTGCCATACACGGTTATATTCTCACCGCTTGGGCCGCTGCTGGTTTAGCAGGACCTTTATTTTCCTCCTTTATTCGTGACATTACAGGCAATTACACACAAAGTCTCATGGTCTTCTCTGGCCTATTTTTCATTGCGTTTATCATATCTCTTCTCATTCGGAAGGATATTAAACAACTTCGTGAATCAAATCTTACTGCTCCTTCTTCTGTCACGGTCCGCTCTTAAGATGAATTTGACAGAATGACAATCTACAGGTAATTTTTAGATATGAAAACGCTTTACAAAATGATAGGAGGGTGACGATATCATGGGAAAAACAAAACACAAGGGGCCTATTAAACTCAACAAAAAACCCTCACCAAAGCTATGGGCCTCTTTTGCTCCTATGGGGCTCGGAAAAGTAAAACCGAAACACATTCGAGACACGATGAAAGTGGCATGGGAGAACAAAGATAATCTCCCTTATGCGTACCGTATATTGACTCAGGGCGTTTGTGACGGCTGTGCTCTTGGTGTATCAGGTTTATACGATCAAACACTAGCAGGACCCCATATATGCACTACAAGACTGAATGTGCTACGGCTTAACACAATGCCAGCTATTGATCCAAAATGGTTCGAAGATATTGAGCGGCTCAAACAAATGGATAGCACGTCTCTTCGAAAACTTGGGCGTATTCCTTATCCCCTGATTCGAAAAAAAGGTGAGAATGCTTTTACACGCATTTCTTGGGATAGTGCATTAGATCAAATCGCCGCTAAAATCAAATCGATTGATAAACGTCAGCTTGCTTTCTATTTAACGGCTAGAGGGATTACAAATGAAGTGTACTATACTGCGGCGAAAGCTGCGCGATTTATTGGAACAAATCATATCGATAATGCTTCTCGTATTTGCCATTCACCAAGCAAAACCGCTCTTAAACGCTCCCTTGGTATAGGTGCATCCAGCTGTAATTACAGTGATTGGATTGGAACAGATGTATTGATATTTTGGGGCTCTGTTGCAGCAAACAACCAGCCGGTTTCGACTAAATATATGTACGCCGCTAAAAAGAAAGGAACCAAAATCATTGTCATCAATCCATATAAAGAGCCTGCAATGGAAAAATATTGGGTCCCTTCTATCCCAGAAAGTGCTTTATTCGGCACAAAAATAGCGGATGATTTTTATCAAGTCAATATAGGCGGCGATATTGCGTTTATGAATGGTGTCATCAAACATTGGTTTGATATGGAGGAGCAAGCGCCCCATTCCGCTCTTGACCATGAATTTATCCAAGCGCATACAACCGGCATAAAAGATGTAAAGCAGCATGTCAATCAGTTAAAATGGTCGGATCTCGAAGCATCGTCAGGCTTATCTAAAGAAAGAATGAAGGAATTCGCTGTACTGCTTGCCAATGCCAATTCAGGGGTGTTTATTTGGAGTATGGGTCTCACTCAGCATCGCTTTGCCACTGATAATATATCACAAGTCGCAAACCTTGCCATGTTACGCGGATTTATTGGCAGAAAACATTGTGGCGTTATGCCTATTCGTGGCCATAGCGGTGTCCAAGGTTCAGGCGAAATGGGTGCCGATCCATTCGTATTGCCCGGCAGTGATTTTGATGAAGAGAATATTAAAAGAATCGAGAAGATATGGGGATTTGATATTCCAAAATGGCATGGTGACACGATTGGGCAATCATTTGAAAAAATGGCTCTTCCAAAAGAACACCCGCAAAAGCTGAAGATGCTGTTTACTAGCGGTGGAAACTTTTTAGAAACGATGCCAAATCCAGAAGCGATTGAAAAAGCACTATCCGAACTTGAACTCCGTGTCCATCAAGATATTATTTTGAACACCTCTACACTGGTAGAAGCAGAAGAGACTGTGATTGTTCTGCCTGCAATGACAAGATATGAACAGCCAGGCGGCGGTACATCAACCAGTACGGAACGCATGGTGTATTTCAGTCCGGAAATTGAAGGACCTCGCATTGAAGAAGCTAGAGCTGAATGGGACATTTATATTGACCTAGCAAAAAGGGTTCGCCCAGAAGACGCGAAGCTGATTCATTTTGACCATGCTGAAGACATTCGCCGTGAGATTGCCATCGCAAATCGAAACTATGATGGGATCCAGCATTTGCGTCATAAAGGGGATGTCTTTCAATGGGGTGGCGCATGGCTTTGCGAAGATGGGGTGTGTCCAACACCGGATGGAAAAGGACACCTGCTCCCAGCACAGCTGCCTCAATACCGAAAAACTGAGGGGCATTTCAATATCACGACAAGACGAGGCAAGCAATTCAACTCTATGATTTACAGTGAAAAGGATGCCTTTAATGGTGGAAAGCGGCATTCTATCTTGATGAATGAAGAAGATGCGAAAGAGCTTTACGTCCAAGAAGGCGATCCCGTTGTCCTTTTTAATCAATATGGATCCTACCAAGGAGTTGCTCAATTCGGAGAGCTGAAACGTGGAAATATCGCAGTTTATTGGCCTGAAGGAAACGTGTTAATACCAAAAGGAGTTTACGAAAGCTATTCCCAGATTCCAGAATACAATACCACCGCGATATTAGAAAAAGCCGAAACCTTTCATGCAAGAAAAGATCAGCACTACGTGGAGAAACGGATTGATGAATTGGAAACGACTTTAAATTGATCCTTTATGAAAAAACAGCTGGGGGTTTCTCCCCAGCTGTCTAATCACATCCTATTGACCAAAAGAGTTCGCTTCTTTTTGAAGAATATGATTCAATTCTTCTGCATTTGCTGCTGGTTGATATTGTCCACCACCAGCTTTGGCAACAGATTTTAGACTTTTTGCTTCTTTTTCATTTACATCGAAGCCAATGATATTGACGATTGTGTCAATACCTTCTTCATGTAATTGCTTCGCTGCTTGTGATGGGCTTCCGCCACATGTTTCCTCACCATCGCTGACAACATAGACAATATTTTTCCCTTTAGCTTGGTGATCTTCAAAATCTCGTTTCGTATCAGTTAATGCTTTGGCAAGTGGTGTCCAGCCTGTTGGACCATACACATTTAGCGCTTGTTGAAAGGTTGCTTGCTCATATGTTCCAAATCCATAAACTGCTTCGGAACTTGCACAAGAAACGGCTTTTCCTGCATTTTTATTCGTTCCTTCATGACCAAAAACACGAAGCAAGACTTGTGTATCTTCTGATAAAATACTTGCGAAACTTTGGATCGAGCGTTTTGCGATATCGATTTTCTTTTCGCCTTCAACCGATTGTGCCATGCTTCCGCTTAAATCAAGTAAAATCACCACATGAGCAGGCTCCTTTTTCGTTACAGCATGAGCTGGTGAAGAAAGAAGCAGAACAAGACTCGCTAAAATGGTTAATATAATATTTCTTTTCATTAAAAAATCTCCCTTTTTTTCATTTGTACAGAAAAAGAGAAACGAAAGCATCAATCAATCGTTTCCCTTTTCTTCAGCAAGTTATTCGTGTAGTTTTAATGATTCTGCTGTAAGGATAGAACCCATTTCTTTCCCAGTGCTTGCTTGGTAGTAATGACCTTTACCAGCTTTAGCTACTTGCTTCAATTGACCTTCATAGCCATCGTTAAAGTCTAATCCAATCACATTGACTACAGTAGATCCCTTTGAGTTATGAAGCTCTTTCGCTACTTTCACTGGATCTCCACCACAAGTTTCTTCACCATCAGTAATTAAGTACACAATGTGTTTTGTTCCCTTATGAAGCTGCTTATCCGCTTGCTTTGCACTTTCAAGAGCACGTGCAATCGGTGTCCAGCCATTTGGTCCAAGACCGTTTAGAGAGTTTTCGAAACTATCCTTTTCATAAGGCTGAACGCCATAAACGCCTCTAATGACTTCACATGATTGGGCTTTACCTGAGTTTTTGTTGTTTCCTTCAGACCCAAACAAGCTCATACGGATTTTAGCATCTTTCGGAAGAGACTGAGCAAATTTAAATACCTCTTGTTTTGCTAAATCGAATTTGCGCTCTCCATCCACTTTTCTTGCCATACTTCCACTTGCATCAAGTAAGATCGTCACTCTTACATCTTTCTTATGTTTTTTGGCTGATGCTGCTTCTGCAAATACTGGTGAAGAGATTGACATTGATAATGTCAATACAGCTAAGGTTACGAGTGTAAATACTTTTTTCAACATGCTTTTCCTTCCTCCTTATGTATTTGATTGAAACATCTTAATCGTAAAATATTCTGTCTTGGAATGGTATAGGACTCGATCCCTTTTTCTCTTTCATCAAAATCACTAAAATTCTGTCAGATGTCTAGATATATTCACCTAACGACTCTTTTGTCACCCACGTTTTCTCATTCTTTCGAGGGGCTTTGTATCGGCCATCGGTTCTTGTCGGGATGTAAATGTTTAAGATTTCCTGAGGTGCGTCTTAAGTCGCAATTTGTCACATTCTGTTCAAACCTCTTTACACATAAAAAAAAGATGCCCCCATTTTGAGGCACCTTTGCTTTTATTTCTTAGCCATATATGTGTTCAGAAAGCGATCAGCTGATTCAATTTTTATCCCTTGATAATAATGTTTCACGATCGCCTCTACTTTTTTGCCTGACTGTGCCATATAATGTGCACCATACTGACTCATGCCCACACCATGGCCATACCCTTTTGTCGTAATCACGATTTGCTGACCCTTTCGTTCCCATGTAAAGTCTGCCGAGTGCAATCCTAGTGATTCGCGAATGTCTCTGCCCGACAATGTTTTTCCGTTAATGACGGCTTTGGCTACTTGATTGCCTGGTGTTCGTTCTACAATTTCTCCCACCTGCTGCTGGCCAAGGGTCACACCCAGTTTTTGCTGAAATTCGCTCACTGTGATGGTTTTCTTGTTTTGGAATTTGGGTGATTTTTCGTCCCATTTGCTTGAGACGCTTTTCAAATAAGGGATTTCATTTTTCCAATAAGCTTCTGCATTTTCGGTTTTCCCATTACTTGTTGAAAAGAAGGAAGCATCAATTGGTTTTTCGTCATACGTCAGTACTTTCCCTTGTGTACTGGCAACCGCTTCTGTGACCTTTTTTAATTTCCAATTGTACGCTTTTCCCCAAATTTTCTTCAGTTCCTGTTTATTTTTGTACACTTGGAACATTTGGGTGTCATCTACAAGAGAACCCTGTGGAGATTTGACGGTTTTATCAATGATCATTTGTCTGACGATATACGTTCTAGCGGCGAGTGCCTGTGCCTTGAGCGCCTCTATTTCAAAATCGGCTGGCATTTCAGAAGCGACGACACCGATCACATACTCTTCTAAGGGGATGTTTTCTACCTGCTGATGCGCTGAACGGTAGACGGGAATGGAGACGGGTGATTGTTTCAATTTGACTGAACCTTTCACTTCTTTTTTAACTGATGGTTCTGCTGCTACGTGTTGGCTGGCTGCTGGTTTTCCTTGGAACGTCGGCAACACGAGTAAGGTTGGAATCATTAAAATGATGATGCAAATTCCTGCGATTGTCCATATCATTGGTTTCATATTGGCTGCCCCCATTTGTCATTGAATCTCTTTTATCCTATGGGCAAGGACAAGCTAATATGACAGCTTCTTTCATTCATTGGACAAGTCTTTTGCTGATATGTTTGTGCTCTTCATCATTTGATTTACTGTTCGTCTTTATGAATAAAATTTAAAACGATTGGATACACTAATGATAAGCTTTTGAAAATGCAACCAGTCTATGATTCTAAAAAAAAATCAGCATGCCCAAATGGACACACTGATTTCTTTTATGATTATGCGTTTAGATCTGATACAACTTGTTCTTGTGTCACATCTGCTGATTCATCATTTACTCTTTCAATGTCTGCACCGATTGCTGCTAGTTTTTGGTGGAAGTTCACATATCCACGGTCAATATGCTTCAATTCAGTGACACGTGTATGACCTTCTGCCACTAATCCAGCAAGTACAAGTGCTGCTCCTGCTCTTAAATCAGTCGCTGCCACTTCAGCACCTTGAAGTTGAACAGGTCCATTGATTATCACAGAGCGACCCTCAATTTTAATATCGCCATTCATGCGGCGGAATTCTTCAGCATGCATAAAACGATTTTCAAACACAGTTTCTGTGATCATGCTTGTTCCGTTTGCACGAAGCAATAGCGCCATCATCTGAGATTGCATATCCGTTGGGAAACCAGGATGCGGCATTGTTTTTAGATCGATTGGCTTGAGCTCAGATGGTCCAATGACTCTTAAACCTTCTTCTTCTTCAATGATCTGAATACCCATTTCTTCCATTTTCGCCACAAGTGAAGTCATGTGCTCAGGCACAGCGCCTTTTACAAGAACATTTCCTTCAGTAATGGCTGCTGCCACCATAAATGTACCAGCTTCAATTCGGTCAGGGATGATGTTGTGTTTTGCACCGTGAAGTGTTTCTACACCTTCGATTTTGATTGTACCAGTTCCAGCACCGCGAACCTTACCGCCCATGGCATTGATGTAGTTTGCCAAATCAACAATTTCAGGTTCTTTTGCTACGTTTTCTAAAATCGTCGTTCCTTCAGCCAATGCTGCTGCCATGATGATGTTTTCAGTTGCCCCTACACTTGGGAAATCCAAATAGATTTTTGCACCTTTTAAACGGCCATTTACTTCAGCCTCGATGAAACCATTACCTACTTGAATTTTAGCTCCCATTGCTTCAAAGCCTTTTAAATGCTGATCAATTGGTCTTGAACCAATCGCACAACCACCAGGTAATGCAACTCTTGCATGACCTGTTCTAGCTAAAAGTGGTCCCATGACGAGCACAGATGCTCTCATTTTACGGACGTACTCAAACGGAGCCTCAGTTTCTAGTGCATGAGATGCATCTACTGATACTTCGTTATTTTCAAAATGTACTTCTGCTCCTAAATGACGTAACACTTCATTGATTGTATATACATCGGAGAGCGTAGGTACATCACAAATTACGCTTTTTTCTGTACTTGCTAACAAAGATGCAGCGATAACTGGTAAAACGGCATTTTTTGCGCCTTCTACTTTAACTGTGCCGTTTAACTTTTGACCGCCGCGGACGATGATTTTTTCCAAGGTCTTCCCCTCCGCGTCCCAAATTCTCTATATTAATATTCAGTCGTTACGATTGGTGTGCCAACCGTAATCGTATGATTTTCGTTCATTTCCGAACTTCTGATGGCAATTTGAACATTCATTTTATCATTTGAAGTCATAATGAACTGTTCCCACTTCTCTGTGTAAGCGGAAAGCGACACAAAATTAGACTCAACGAGATACTCAACAGGTTTTGCTTGAAATTCATTTGCTATCATTTCAGCTTTTTTTTGCAAAACAACATCCATCATACCATTTACATGACCATCGAGACAAGTAAAAATCACAAATTTTTCTTGTAATATGCTTTTTGCATGACGTACGAACTGATCATATGTATGCTCCCAGGTATTCAGTGGGCGAGCACCTTTTTGCTCATATAATAAATACGACTTTTGGTTTGATTTTGTGTCGGTCTTCACGAGTAAAATTTTCGATAATGTATCATTTTTTTCATCTTTGTAAATTCCTGTGACTTTGGTGACATGTTTCTCTTTTTTTTCGGTCCACTCATACTGTCGTAGTTCGTCTTTCAAACGTTTCACTTTTTTTGAAAATTGTTCGGATGAAATGTCTATATTTGTTTTGGCATGAAGCGTCCATCCACTTACTTCGATTTGCTGGTTTTTCATACCTTCTGCTATTTGGGCGAGCGTGGATGTTTCTTCCGCCCGAACACCTTGAATCATCAGAACAAAAAAAAGAATAAATGCAAATAATGGCCAACCTTTTAAATACTTTCTCACTTGTCATTCCCCCTTGCTACAAGTGTTGCCGCAAGGAGATCAATGCATACGTGGAAAAGTCATCAAAGGCCATATTTTTGACACTTCTTTTTACGTTCCCGCAGAAGGCAGTGACCAAACCTTTTATGTTAAAACATATAAGGGATTTGTCTGGAGAAATTTAAATAATCAAGGAAGAAATTGCTGACTGCCGATGCAATAGCAATCGTGATCAGCATCATGAGCAATCTAGCTTGAATAATTTTTCCTTTTTTAATCAGTGGATCGATATTCACCGCAAGCAATGCCCACCACGTAATGGCAATAAAAAATAGGTGGATCACAATACTAACAATTGCTTGTTGTCCTACGTCTTCCATACACTTGAATCCTCCTTTTATTGATTTCTGTAAAGGAAAACTCCCTTTCATTATATCCTCCAAAATCGGAAAGATGAATCATTTGGAAAAAAGAGCTACATTTAGAGTGAATCCCCTCTTATTCTGATGCGAAGGAGATGATATACTGCGGTGGAAGGAGCTGATCATATTTGAAAGATTCTTTTCCTGACTTTGTTGATTTGTACGGAGAACTGGTTCCCTCATTTGAACATGAATGGGAAGCCATTGCTTTCTACTTTGATTATAGACAGACACAGCTAGAAGAATTAGCACAATTGTGTCATTTTCATAACATTTCTTTGGATTACTCAGAGGAAAGCCTTTATCAGTTAGAGTCATTATACTTCGATGCCTTCCGTCAGCAGCTTTTTGCTGAGTGGAAAATGCCAATAGATGCATTAGAAGCGATGATGAGTGTGTATTTAGGAGAAGTTGTCATCCGTCATCATTCAGATGCTGACTGGGTCGTGCGGCCTTATATGGACTCTTCGCACCAATATACGCTTGGCTTACGCAGAAATAATAAAACATGGCATTGCAGTACGCAATTTTGCGAGCAGTTATATCTAGAAAAGCAAGCATCTCATCCTTATGTGTCGATGTATCAATCTCTCATGTCATCCTAAAAAAAATCCTTCTTATCACTGTGATAAGAAGGATTTTCTGTTTTATTTCCCTGCTACATTTAAACGGTTTAATGCCCGTTTTAATGCGAGTTCCGCCCTGCGTACATCACTTTCATTCGGGTGGTTCAAATGCTCTTCAGCACGCTGTTTCGCTGATTTTGCACGATCGACATCAACTTTGTCTGATGTTTCAGCAGCCTGAGCAAGAATGGTTACTTTTTCGGGGCGAACTTCAACAAATCCACCGCTTACTGCAACCAATTCAGTTGATCCACTATGTTTTAAGCGAACTGCACCGATTTTTAGCGGAGCAACCATTGGAACGTGGCCAGCTAAAATCCCAAGCTCACCGCTTTCTGCTCTTACACTGACCATTTCCACATCCGCTTCATACACTGGGCCGTCGGGAGTAACGATATTGACTTGAACGGTCTTCATGCTTTTACCCTCCTAAGGACCAGATTAGGCCTCTACACCCATCTCTTTGGCTTTTTCAACCACTTCTTCAATGCGGCCGACTAAGCGGAATGCATCTTCTGGAAGGTGATCGTATTTACCAGATAAGATTTCCTTGAAGCCTTTAACAGTTTCTTGCAATGGCACATAAGAACCTTTTTGGCCAGTGAACTGTTCTGCTACGTGGAAGTTTTGAGATAGGAAGAATTGAACACGACGTGCTCTGTGAACCACAAGCTTATCGTCCTCAGATAATTCATCCATACCTAAAATGGCAATGATATCTTGCAATTCTTTATAACGCTGCAATGTTTGCTGAACTTCACGCGCGATCGCATAATGCTCTTCGCCAACAATCTCAGGTGCAAGGGCACGAGATGTTGAAGCAAGTGGATCTACCGCTGGGTAAATCCCCATCTCTGTCAACTTACGCTCAAGGTTTGTCGTTGCATCAAGGTGAGCGAACGTTGTAGCTGGAGCCGGATCTGTATAGTCATCCGCAGGTACATAGATCGCTTGAATCGATGTAACCGATCCTACGTTTGTAGACGTGATACGCTCTTGAAGCTGACCCATTTCTGTTGCAAGAGTTGGCTGATAACCTACCGCTGAAGGCATACGTCCAAGAAGGGCTGATACTTCAGAACCTGCTTGTGTAAAACGATAGATGTTATCGATGAAGAACAATACGTCTTGACCTTGTTCATCACGGAAATGCTCTGCCATTGTCAAACCAGTTAGAGCTACACGCATACGTGCACCTGGTGGCTCGTTCATTTGGCCGAAGACCATCGCTGTTTTTTCGATAACGCCAGAATCTTTCATTTCGTAGTAAAGGTCATTTCCTTCACGTGTACGCTCTCCAACACCAGCGAATACAGAAATACCGCCGTGTTCTTGTGCGATGTTGTTGATCAATTCTTGAATCAGAACGGTTTTACCAACACCGGCTCCACCGAATAGACCGATCTTTCCACCTTTGATGTAAGGAGCAAGAAGGTCAACAACTTTGATACCTGTTTCAAGAATTTCAACTTCTGTAGAAAGTTGATCAAAAGAAGGCGCTTGTCTGTGGATTGGGTCTCTTTGCGCTTCCACACCAAGTGGCTCATCTAAGTCAATGTTATCTCCCAGTACGTTGAATACACGTCCAAGTGTTACGTTACCAACTGGTACTGAAATTGGTTTTCCAAGGTCTACAGCTTCCATACCGCGCTTCACACCGTCTGTTGATGCCATTGCGATGGTTCTCACTGTATCATCACCTAAATGTAGTGCTACTTCTAAAGTTAAGTCGATATCAACTTCACTTTCGCTTTCCGCTTTATGCGAAACTTTGATCGCATTATAAATCTCAGGCAAGTGACCGTCTTCAAAACGAACGTCTACGACTGGTCCCATGATCTGACTGATGCGTCCTGTTTTCATTGCATTCCCTCCTGACAATTATTTCTATTCTAAGGCAGCTGCTCCGCCGACAATTTCTGTAATCTCTTGTGTAATCGCTGCTTGACGAGCACGGTTGTAAGAGAGTGTCAGGCTGTCGATCAATTCTTTTGCGTTGTCTGTTGCACTCTTCATTGCTGTCATCCTTGCAGCATGTTCACTTGCTTTGCTGTCAAGAAGCGCACCGAAAATCAAACTCTCTGCATATTGAGGAAGGAGAACTTCAAGAATTTCTTCTTCAGAAGGCTCAAACTCATAAGATGCGGAACGTTTATTTGGTGTTGCTGCGGCCGAAAGGTCCGTTAGCGGCAATAATTTTTTCTCTGTTACTTCTTGTGAAATGGCACTGACGAAATGGTTATAGAACATGTAAAGCTCATCAAACGCTTCATCAGAGAACATTTGCACTGTACTGCTTGCTAATTCTTTAATATCAGCAAACGCTACTTCGTCTCCAAGCCCTGTGACTTCAGAAATAACTGGAATACCACGCTTTTTGAAGAAGTCGCGTCCGATTTTACCAATCACAATCACCGCATATTCATCAGCAGATTGATGTCGAGATTGAATGGCTTGGTAAGCGGCACGTAAAATCGAGCTGTTAAAAGGTCCTGCAAGTCCTCGATCAGATGTAATGACGAGATACCCTGTTTTCTTAACAGGTCTTGAAAGAAGCATTGGGTGCTTAGCACTTGTTCCAGTTGCGATTGCCGCAACGACTTCTTGGATTTTCTCCATGTAAGGAACAAAGGACTTCGCATTATTTTCAGCACGATTCAGTTTCGCAGCTGATACCATTTGCATCGCTTTTGTGATCTGACTCGATTTTTTTGTTGACGTGATCCTTGACTTAATATCGCGTAATGAGGCCAAAGATTTCACCACCTTTTTTCAGGAATCCGTGTTCATTTACGTGAAAAGAGAGAAAAAGAGAATCTTTTTCTCTCGGAAAGATTACTAATTAGTTGCTTGGTGCAAACGTACGTTTAAAGCCTTCGATCGCTGCTTTCCACTCTTCATCAGCAGGCATGTTTCCTGTTTGAGAGATTGTGTCAAACAAGTCTTTATGGTTTTCTTCAATGTACATGAATAACTCAGCTTCAAAGCGTTTGACATCAGCAATCGCTACATCATCTAAGTATCCTCTTGTCAGTGCATAAAGAATCGCTACTTGTTTTTCAACTTTCAGCGGCTTGTTCAAGTCTTGTTTTAAGACTTCAACTGTTCTAGCACCACGGTTTAATTTAGCTTGAGTCGCTTGGTCTAGATCAGATCCAAACTGAGCGAATGCTTCAAGCTCACGATAAGAAGCAAGATCCAGACGAAGTGTACCTGCTACCTTTTTCATCGCTTTGATTTGTGCAGAACCACCTACACGAGATACAGACAATCCTGCGTTTACCGCTGGACGTACGCCTGAGAAGAAGAGATCAGATTGTAAGAAGATCTGTCCATCTGTGATTGAGATAACGTTTGTTGGGATATATGCAGAGATATCACCAGCTTGCGTTTCTACGAAAGGCAATGCTGTGATAGAACCGCCACCCTTTTCATCACTTAGCTTCGCTGCACGCTCTAATAAACGAGAGTGAAGGTAGAAAACATCACCAGGGAATGCTTCACGGCCTGGAGGACGACGAAGCAATAATGAAAGCTCACGGTAAGCTGCCGCTTGTTTAGAAAGGTCATCATACACAACAAGCACATGCTTGCCGTTATACATGAATTCCTCACCCATCGTTACACCTGCATAAGGAGCAAGGTAAAGAAGTGGAGCTGGCTGTGATGCAGAAGCTGTGACAACGATTGTGTAGTCAAGCGCACCATGCTTACGAAGTGTTTCAACAACACCACGAACAGTTGATTCTTTTTGTCCGATCGCTACATAGATACAGATCATGTCTTGATCTTTTTGATTCAGGATCGTATCGATTGCAACAGATGTTTTACCTGTTTGACGGTCCCCAATGATCAATTCACGCTGTCCGCGTCCGATTGGAATCAAGGCATCAATTGCTTTAATTCCCGTTTGAAGCGGCTCATGTACCGATTTACGATCCATAACGCCTGGTGCTTCACTTTCGATTGGACGTGTTTTGCTTGTTAAAATTGGACCTAGTCCATCAACAGGCTGACCAAGTGGGTTCACAATACGTCCGATTAACTCTTCTCCTACTGGAACCTCCATGATACGACCTGTACGTTTTACGTCGTCACCTTCACGGATATCTTTGTAAGGTCCTAAGATTACGATACCTACGTTAGACTCCTCAAGGTTTTGAGCCATACCCATTACACCGTTAGAGAACTCAACAAGCTCTCCTGCCATAATGTTGTCAAGGCCATGTACACGCGCGATACCGTCCCCTACTTGAATGACTGTACCGACATCTTTTACTTCAATTTCAGATTGATAGTTTTGGATTTGCTGCTTTATCAGCGCGCTAATCTCTTCAGCTTTGATACTCACTAAGGTTTCACCCCTTCTAACGATTTTCGCCTGCAAGCTGACGTTCAATGCGGGAAAGCTTTCCGCTGACACTGCCGTCATAAATGCGGTTTCCGATACGGATTTTCACTCCGCCTATTAGATCCTTGTCAATCACGTTTTCTACACGCAGTGATGTGACTCCGGCTTTTTTGGCAAATACTTCAGATAAAGATTGAATTTCAGCTCCGCTGAGCGGTTTCACTGAATACACGATCGCATCGTCTATTTGTTTCGTACGGTTTGCAAGTTTCACAAACTCAGACGCCATTTCAGGAAAAATATTCGTGCGTCCACGGTCAATCAGTAAATACATTGTGTGCAAAACATATGTCGAAACACCTTTGAAAGCTTCTGCAATCAGATGTTTCTTTTTGTCTGCCGTAATCTTCGGATGAACAAGAAAGTCATTTAATTCTTGGTCAGCCTTGAGAACTTTTTTGATCTCATTCAGCTCTTTTTCAGTTTCGTCTACTGCCGAAGAAGCAAGAACGATGTCAAAAAGAGCAGAAGCGTAACGCTTAGAGACAATAGTCACGCTCATCGGCTTTCGCCTGCCTCTTTAAGATACTCTTGGATCAATTTCTCTTGTGCTTGCTCATCAAGTTCTTTTTCAATCACTTTAGAAGCAATTAATACAGAAAGTGATGCAACTTGCTCGCGCAGTGCAGCCACAGCTTGTTCTTTTTCTTTCACGATTTCAGTTCTAGCAGACTCTTTCAAGCGCTCTGATTCTTGACGCGCTGCTTGAATGATGTCTTCTTTTTGTTTCTCACCAATCTTTTTCGCATTTTCGATGAGTGTATGTGATTCTTCGCGTGCTTCTTTCAATAAGACACGTTGTTCTTCAAGAAGCTTTTCAGCTTGAACGTGCTTTTCTTCAGCACTTGAAATTTCATTTCCTATATAATCTTCACGCTGTTTCATAATCCCTAATAAAGGCTTAAGCGCAAATTTCTTTAAAAGTGCAAGCAGGATGAGCATAGCGATCAGCTGGAATATGATATCTCCGGTGTTTAGACCTGCTCCTAAAACTACTGGTAACTGAGACATTTAGTACGGCAACTCCCTTCTTTAAATAATATGTTAAGAAACAAAACATAAAGGAATGGCGAAGTTTCGAACTAATCTGATCTTCGCCATTAAAATTCATATTAGAACGCTTCTCACATATTAACCAAAGAATGCCAAGAATGCGATAACGACAGCGATAATTGGAAGTGCCTCAACTAAAGCTACCCCGATGAACATAAGAGTTCTTAGTTCTCTACCAGCTTCTGGCTGACGAGCGATTCCTTCAACTGTTTTAGATACGATTAGACCGTTACCAATACCTGCTCCTAGTGCTCCTAAACCGATTGCAATTGCTGCTGCTATTAAATTCATTAAAAAGCTCCTCCTTTAAAATAACGTCCTTTTTGGACTCTCAATTTTTTAGTGTTCGTCGCTGACTTTATGGGAGATATACACCATTGTCAGCATGGTGAAGATAAATGCCTGGATGGTTCCGACAAACAAACTGAATGCCTGCCATACAATCATCGGCACGATGGCACCTAATGTACCAATGATACCTAATGCAAGGTTTTGCGAATAGAAATTAGTCGCAAGTCCTGCAAGTAAACCAAGAAGAATCTCTCCAGCGAAAATATTTCCATAAAGACGCAAACCAAGTGTTAATGTGTTTGCAAATTCTTCAATAATTTTCAGCGGTACTAAAAGTGGGATTGGTCTAAAGTAGTCTTTTGTATATTCCTTGACTCCTTTTGCTTTAACACCATAGTAGTGTGTCAATCCCATGACCATAACCGCTAGTGTCATTGTGATTGCAGGATCAGCAGTTGGTGATTTCCACCATAAGTTGTGATCGACCGTAATCGAGAATGGCAGTCCAAGCATGTTTGAAACAAATATGTACATGAGTAATGTAACGCCAAGCGCTAGAAATGGGGCTCCTGTTTTCATGTCCATCGAACTACCTATGATATTTCGAACAAAATCAACAATCCATTCCATGAAGTTCTGCGCCTTTGTCGGACGAATAGCCAGAACACGAGTAGTCAGCACCGCTATGAGAAGAACGATGATACTAGCAATCGTAATCATGAGAACATTGGATAAGTTGAACGTTAACCCTAAAAATTCTGTAGTTTTTGAACTGTGACCCAAAGAGTATTCACCTCTCTTCCATAGTAGAACGTTTAAGTTGAATGAAGGAATCTATCATAATGACAGGATATATTGTCATTAATCCTATAACAACACCTGCCAGATGAACTTCGTTAGGGTAACGCCAAGCAATCGCTACTGCGAGAATTGCGTTGGCCCACCTGGCTGTACTTCCCATTGAACGAATAGATTTTCCTTTTTTAACTGCTCGATCAAAAGCATGCATTCTCCGAATAAGCAGGAATAAATTAAAGAAAGCAAAAATTGTGCCGATAATGAAACCAAGAAACAGTGGTTTAAAACCAGGCATGGCATAGCCAAACACAAAAATTGCCAATAAATAGAACATATATTTACTCTGTCTGCGGAAAATGACGTTTGGATCGTTCATTCATCTGACTCCCGATGAAAAATATTGTAAAAAAGGTGATAAATGGTGATGAAAACTGCGTAGAAGACGCTTATGATAAGCCGTCCTATTTGAAAAAAATCAATCACCCATCGGTCTAATTGTGCAATCAGACTTGAAATCTTTAGATCTATGGGATTCTGCTTCATTCGCTGATACAAACCCTGATTATTAAAGGGTTCACAATGAGGATTAGTAGAGTGCTATAGGCTATGAAAACCTTACCATAATACCCTCGTTTAGCATACAATAGCGTCTATGATGTGTCAATCCGTTGAAAGTTAAAAAACTTTTCTATAATGAGAGAGCACACAAAATGTTCACAATTTCATCAAACTTTAGGAGAGTTGTGACATTCATGCAAAAAAACTGCTAATGTTCAGTATACATTGATTTTTCTAAGAACGATATCAACCGTTTGTCATATTTTTCAAAAAAGCCCACATGCACGTTTGCATGTGGGCTTTTCATGAATCATTCTTATTTTGTTCCATACATACGGTCACCAGCATCACCAAGACCTGGGATGATGTAACCTTTTTCGTTTAACTTCTCATCTAATGCCGCAATGTAGATATCAACATCTGGATGATGTTTTTGCATTTCTTCTACACCTTCTGGCGCAGCAATCAGACACATGAAGCGGATGTTTTTCGCACCGCGTTTTTTCAAGCTGTTTAATGCTTCTACAGCTGATCCGCCGGTTGCAAGCATTGGGTCTACTACGATAAATTCACGCTCTTCCACATCAGATGGAAGCTTCACATAATATTCAACAGGCTTTAATGTCTTCGGATCACGGTATAAACCGACATGTCCCACTTTGGCAGCTGGAATGAGTTTCAAAATCCCGTCTACCATTCCAAGACCTGCTCTTAAAATCGGCACAACTCCGAGTTTTTTACCTGAGATCACGTTTGATTTAGCGACTTGTACAGGTGTTTCTACATCTACCTCTTCAAGCGGTAAGTCTCTTGTGATTTCAAATGCCATTAATGTTGCGACTTCATCCACTAGCTCTCTAAATTCTTTTGTTCCTGTATGAACGTCACGAATATATGTAAGTTTGTGCTGAATAAGCGGGTGATCAAATACATAAACCTTTGCCATTGCTTGCTACAACTCCTTTTCTGTCATCTTCCGGTGAACTTTGCACACTTCCTACAATTCTACATAAAAAGACATCATCTTTCAATATGATTCGCAAATCCTACAAAAAAAACCCACATGCCAAAAATAGGCAAATGGGTCTGCATCTTAATAATCTAATTCTTGATATAGAGGGAAACGAGCTGTCAGATCAGATACACGCTTTTTCGCCTCTTCTAATTTCGCTTCATCTTCATGATGTTTCAGAGCAAGCGCAATAATGGAACCGACTTCTTTCATCGCTTCTTGATCGAAGCCACGGCTTGTCACTGCTGCTGTACCTACACGTACACCACTTGTAACAAATGGTTTCTCTGGATCATATGGAATTGCATTTTTGTTCACCGTGATACCAATTTCATCAAGAACGTTTTCTGCAATTTTTCCTGTAATGCCAAGAGAGCGCAAGTCGATGAGAACAAGATGGTTATCTGTTCCACCAGATACAAGCTGAATATCCTCAGATAAAAGTGTTTCAGCTAGTTGTTTTGCGTTATCAATCACGTTTTGTGCATATGTTTTGAAATCTCCGTTCAATACTTCACCGAAAGAAACAGCTTTTGCAGAGATCACATGCATGAGTGGTCCACCTTGAATACCAGGGAAGATCGATTTGTCGATCTTTTTACCAAACTCTTCACGGCATAGAATCATTCCGCCGCGAGGTCCGCGCAATGTTTTGTGAGTTGTCGTTGTCACAAAATCAGCGTAAGGAACTGGATTTGGATGAAGACCTGCTGCAACAAGACCCGCGATGTGAGCCATGTCCACCATAAAGTAAGCACCGACTTCATCGGCAATTTCACGGAACTTTTTGAAATCAATTTGACGTGGGTAAGCACTTGCCCCCGCTACGATTAGTTTCGGCTTATGCTCACGTGCTTTTTCAAGTACATCTTGGTAGTCGATATGTTGTGTTTCTTTATCTACACCGTATTCTACAAAGTTGTACTGTACGCCGCTAAAGTTTACAGGGCTTCCATGTGTTAAATGCCCGCCATGTGATAAGTTCATGCCTAGCACTGTATCGCCATGCTCAAGGATTGTAAAGTATACGGCCATATTCGCTTGAGCTCCTGAGTGAGGCTGTACGTTCACATACTCAGCGCCAAAAATTTCTTTTGCGCGGTCACGTGCGATATCTTCTACAACGTCTACATGTTCACAGCCGCCATAGTAGCGTTTACCAGGGTAACCTTCTGCATATTTGTTTGTTAAGACAGAGCCCTGTGCTTCCATGACTGCTTCGCTTACGAAGTTTTCTGATGCAATTAATTCGATTTTGTCCTGCTGGCGTTTCCGCTCTAGTTGAATTGCTTTGAATACTTGTGCGTCTTGCTCAGGTAAATGTTTCATCAGCGAAATCCTCTCCAATCTATTTCCATTCGATGTTTTCACCATCTCATTGTACACGGTTTTTGAGTAAAATGTAAAAGTTTTTTTTGGAAAATCGACTTCTTTTTTATGAAAACCCGAATATTCAAGGGGTGGAGCGTCTTCATCATTCAACATTATATTAGAAATATATCCGAACTATGATCTTGTATAAACGGCTCGTTCTCCGCCAATCAGCTTTGGACGAGTTTTTGCAAACGTCACATGTGCTTGTCCTAATTGATGACGACTGAGACGGACCGGTACGGCTACCCGCTTTAAGTGCATGCCGATTAATGTATCACCGATATCAATCCCTGCATGCGCTGAAATGGATTCAACCAGCACAGGGTGTTCCATTTGCTGATACGCATGCGCCGCCATAGAACCACCCGCCTTACGGACAGGTACTGCCGCTACAATTTCTAAGTTAAGCCGGTACGCCACCTCTTCTTCCACAACGAGGGCACGATTCAAATGCTCGCAGCATTGGAAGGCCAATTCAATTCCTGTCTCGCGTCTCAGTTGATCGAGCTCTTGATAAATAGCTTCAGCAATTTGCTCACTTCCCGCTGTCCCAATGTGCTCGCCAGCCACTTCTGATGTACTGCAGCCAATCACTAAAATGTGGCCGGCTCGCAGTTCAACTGTTTGATGAAACTCTTTTAACATTTCAAGCCAATCTTGACCAATGTTCATGTTAAGCGCTCCTTACAGGTGCTTTTCTTCGTAATCAGCGATTTTACCAATCCGCACAGCATGACGTCCTGCAGTAAAATCTGTTGTCAGCCAAATGTGAGCAATCTCTCTTGCCAATCCTGGTCCAATGACTCGTTCTCCCATCGCAAGAACATTTGTATCGTTATGTTCTCTCGTCGCCTTTGCACTGAATGTATCATGCGCCAGTGCACAGCGGATGCCTTTCACTTTGTTTGCTGAAATGCTCATACCGATACCTGTCCCGCAAATCAAAATGCCTCGATCGACTTCCCCGTTTGCCACCATATTGGCTACAGGAAAAGCATAGTCAGGGTAGTCTACAGAACCTGATCCACATTCACAACCCATATCAATGTATTCAATCTTTAATTCATCCATTAGTTGTTTGATTTCTTCACGAATATTCGTTCCGCCGTGATCGGATGCAATGGCTACTTTCATCGGGCAATTCCTCCTAAGGGTGAGTTAATCTGTCATGTCTTACATTCATTCTTTATTTACAGTTATATTTTAACCTCTGCCTAGTCATTTGCAAACAAAAGCAGAAAAACCGTTTACGCAACGGTTTTACAGGTTGTCCATTTATGAGGATTTGTGATCCTGTTTAAGCTTTTTAGCAAGTTGATACAATAGCGTTTCTAGTTCATCTCGTGTCTCCTGATAAATGGAGAGACTCCCTCCAAATGGATCCGACACGTCACCTTCTGATCCTGTCGCAAATTCTTTTAGAGTGAAGACCTTGTCTTTCACATGAGCATATTGCTCCACAATCAACTGCTTATGCTGAATGGTCATGGTGAAGACATAATCTGCTTCATGAAGAAGTTCTTCTGTTAGTTTAGACGATGAGTGATTCAGTGGAATGCTTTTCTCAAATAATGCTTCGACTGCTTGAGGAGAAGCCTTCCCTGCATCAGAGGCGAAGATGCCCGCTGATTTTACAGTGACCTGTAAGCCTTTTTCATCTGCAATGGAGGAAAAAAGGGCTTGAGCCATCGGACTTCTGCAAGTATTTCCCGTACAAACAAATAAGATATTCATCTTTCGACCTCCTTTTCTTCTATTATATAGCATTTCATTCTACATGTTATGTAAGGAGACTGGCTAGAGCGGAAATAATAATTTGATTCCAAAGGCTAGTAAAATCAATCCGCCAAGCGCCCCGCTGTATGAACCTACCCATGACCGCACCTGTTTACCGAGTAATAACCCAAGCCATGTGAGCATCATACTAAAAAAGCCAAACAATAAAATGGTCATCAACACCCGAGAACCGTAAATCCCCAAGCTTAAGCCAACGGAAAAACTATCTAAACTCACACTTGTTGCAAAAAGAACGAGACCGGCCCCAACAGGTGCGATAAATGGCTTATCTTCTTTTCGGATAGAAGCGATGATCATTTGCAGACCCAGCACCAAAAGCAGCGCCCCGCCTATATAGGTTGCTAGGAGCCCAAGCCAGCCAGATAAAAGCTGACCTGTTAGCATGCCAAAAAGAGGCATAAACATATGAAATATCCCAATGACAAGTCCAATATAAAGGATCTGGCGGAATCTCAGCTGAATCATCCCCATGCCGAGTCCAACCGAAAAGGCATCCATTCCAAGTGCAAAAGCCATGATACTGAGTGTCAGCAATTCGCCAGCTAGTTCATTCATGTAAATCCCCCTTGGACACGCATTCTCCTTTAACCTATGTTTGTCCAAGAGAGGTTAGAACTATTTGAATGAAGAGAGAGTGCGCCCTCCTGCCGCTTTTTGCAGACGGTTCATGATCGCAGAACCAACTCCCTGCTCTGAGAAGGCTTCTGAAATGATCAAGTCTACATCCGTTTCATCAAATTGTCTCAGCACACGATATAAGTTTGCCGCAACCGTTTCAGGCTTTTCTCTCCATCCACAGCTAAAGATAACATCTGCCGCAAACCATTCCTTCTTTTCTTCTGTTGTCAGCACACCTACTTTTAACCCTTCAGCTCGGTACTTCTGAATGTGCAGCTGCATGTCTTCATCACTTCCATGAAATATATACATTTGTGCTTCAGGTGCATAATGTGTGTATTTCATTCCCGGCGATACTGGCGCCTCATCCTTTTTCGTCAGCCCTGGATCCATGTTGACCGTTCCTACGACCTCTTCTAACGCTTCTTTTGTAATACCCCCCGGCCTTAAGATCACTGGAATCTCGTCTATACAGGATACAACCGTTGACTCCACGCCAATACCTGTTGAACCACCATCGACAATGCCAGCAATTTTCCCATCAAGATCACTCGCGACATGATCCGCAAGTGTCGGCGACGGTTTTCCCGAACGGTTGGCACTAGGCGCGGCAATTGGCAAACCAGCTGCTCGGATGAGTTCAAGCGCAACAGGATGATCAGGCATTCTTACGCCTACTGTTGTTAAACCTGCCGTCACCTGCTTTGATAATGTGCCCGGCTTACAAGGTAGAACAATGGTGAGAGCGCCTGGCCAAAAGGCATCCATCAGCGCTGTTACTTTTTCATTTTCTATTTGCGCAAATTCATGAAGCTGTTGAACATCCGCAATGTGAACAATCAACGGATTATCACTTGGGCGTCCTTTCGCTTCATAAATTTTCTTCACAGCCTCTGTCTCTTTTGCATTTGCCCCTAGTCCATAAACCGTTTCTGTCGGAAAAGCGACCACTTCATTCTGCCGCAACAACAGAGCTGCTTGTTCAATTTGTGGATAGTATGTGGATAAATCCTTTTTTAAATCCACAGACCACCTTTTTGTATTTAACATCATACAAACTCCTTTTAAAAAAGATAAAACTGTTGATATATCTCAATTATCCTTTTGAAAGTATAAAAGATGATGCTAAATAAAACAAGCGTTGTCCACAATTTGTGGATAACGCTTGTTTTACAGTGGATAAGTATGTGAATAAGTCCGGTGTTATGTGATTAACTCGCTGTTTTTTGCAGCACAACCGCCTGCTCTTTTCCCAACGACTCTTTTGCATGCTCAGATACCCACACACTTTCTGGGATTTCCTCTATAGGCGTAAAGCCCATCAGCGCTAAAAAATCATGCGAAGAGGAGTGATTGGCTACAACATAAAAGGTGTCCACACCTTGCTTTCCCCCTAGCGTTTGAACACTTTGGAACAGAGAAACGATATGCCCCTGACCAAGTTTATCTGATATCACAAGTGATCTTAGCAATCCTTCTTGTTCATTTAGTCGTTCAAGACCTAAACAGCCTGCAAGCTCACCGTCTGCATCTTCCATGACCACAAATGACGTACGCTCTGCAATCGTCACCCCGCCTTTTGCTTGGCCTTTTTCAAGAAAAGCATTAATGGCCGGGGCATCTTCTTCTGTCGCTATTCTTAATTGATAATACATGCTTTCACCTCTTTTTGTTCTCTTACTTCAACTCTATGAGGCAAAAACAGATTTAGACCTTTTTTAAGAGAAAAGACTAGAGACCCATTCGAACAGAAAGAATTTCACTTCACCCGTCTCTTCTTCTTTTACCACTTCATTGACAGATTCATTTGATGGCTCTGCGGCTACCTGCTCTTTATCATCTCCTTCTGGTGAGGCGATCGCTTCTCCGTTTGAAAAATCGATAAAGCAGAGCGGTGGGAATAACACACACCACCAATTGGCTCCGTCTCCTTCCCCTAACGTAATCAAAATGGCTTCATATTTCCCAGCAGGATAAACAAAGTTGCCATATAGCTTTGTTGGAAATGAGGCTTTTTGAAAGCTGACCGATACGGATTGATCAATGTGTTGTTCCTTTAATTTTGCTTTGGCAATACGATTGATGTCTGGAAGCTTTGAACGAATCACACGTCTAGCTTCTTCAATGGATGTGAGGTCTTTCACCCACTCCGTTATATTGGCATTGACCTCATCTCGAATACTTCGTTTCACATCTTGATCTGCCGACTGGTCACTGTTGGCTAAAATGCGTAAACGAATGGCTTCATCTGGAATCACAACAGGCTGATTAGCAGAAGCAGCAGCCGTCTCCTCTTTTCCAAGGTTTGCAAAAGCACCACATAATAATAGAAACATATAAAGACAAATCATCATTTTACTTTTGAACATAATGTGTTCCCCCCACTTTTTCTCTTCGCTACAAACATTGTGTCCAGGAAACGCATCTCGTAAACAGCAAAAATGATTTTTTTAATAGATTATGAGTAAAAAACAACTACATGAGGTGAGCGAATCAATGTTTTTTCTGCATGCAAAAAAGCCATTCAACAACTTATGAACGGCTTTTTAGTGAGGATTGGTAATCGGAAGGGTACAGTCTTCCATCCCAATCTCGGCTGATTTTTAATCCCGAATCTGTTTTGATAACTGTCATTGCACCTTTTTTCTCAATTTCCTTTTTGACCTTTCCTTTATGGTCAATAAATTGAATGATCATTTCATAGTCAAATTCAATCCTGTCATCGCTTTCATCTGAAGGTGTAAACGTAATTTTTTTCAGTTTAATTTGACAATCTTGATCTTTTGCTGCTTCTAATACACTTGGAAACATGCTGTCTTGTGTATATTCTTGATATTCATGCTCGGTTAAATAATCCTTCAACTTCTCCTTCATGTCAGATAGGTCATCCGTCCGATTCACTGTGTATTGTGCTTTTTTATAGTTTTCCCCAAATGCTGCTGCTT
This sequence comes from Bacillus sp. FSL R5-0397, assembly GCF_038593395.1. Taxonomy (NCBI): domain Bacteria; kingdom Bacillati; phylum Bacillota; class Bacilli; order Caryophanales; family Bacillaceae; genus Bacillus; species Bacillus sp. FSL R5-0397. The sequence continues at coordinate 3,301,056 of NZ_CP151992.1, forward strand.
CTTTTTTAAAGCTCGGTTTACCACAAGCACTCACAATCAATAGTACACTGACGATGACCAACACCATCGCATACCTTCTGTTCACACCATTCGCTCCTTCAAAACAAATTTATGTAAAAAATCATGATCAGAATGTTCATTCTTCTATATATACGTTTCCCTTTTACCATAAGTTTCATCTTTACATAATAAAATAGTCCGACTTTATTCAGCCGGACTTCCGTTTTGAATGTGTGCGCAAACCGCTCGATCCTTTCCATTGATGTCCTTGATGATATGAACATCAGCTGAAGGGAACGCCTGCAAAAGAAGCGCTTTTACATCTTGTGCTTGTGTATGTCCTATTTCAAAGACAACCACTGCTTGCTGATGAAGTACTTTGTGGAGATCACAGGCGATACGCTCATAAAACCACAGGCCATCACGCCCATCTGTCAGCGCATTGACAGGTTCATGCTTTGTGACAACCTCTGATAAACCATCCATTTCTTCTGCCGCAATATAAGGCGGATTGGAAATAAACACATCAACTTTGATGCCTTGAGCCATAATCGGTTCAAGTAAATCCCCTTGGACAAAATGAACGTCTGCACCAAGCGCTTCTTGATTTCGCTTTGCTACTTCAAGTGCTTCATGTGAAATATCCGTCGCTGTCACAGTGAGAGATTCTTTTTCAAGAGCTAACGTAATCGCAATTGCACCGCTACCTGTTCCTACATCAACAGCTTTGAGCGGCTGATCATGAGGAAAAACACGATTCATCATATTCAATGCCGCCAGCACCACTTCCTCCGTTTCAGGACGAGGAATCAGAACGTGTTTGTTTACCTCAAAAGGACGCCCATAAAAAAATTCAACACCCGTTAAATGCTGCACAGGCACTCCACGCTTGTGCTGTGCGACGAACTCGCTGAATTGTGAATCTTGCTCCTCTGGCAGTGGATCATGAAAACGGGCAAGAAGTTCACTTCTGCTCCATCCAAGCACATGCATCAACATTAACTCTGCTGCGTTTTGGTCTCTGCCCGCTTCCGTTAACAAAGAAGAAGCCCATTTAAGGGCTTCAAAGATCGTTCGCTCTTTATTTTGCATTTTGAAGTTTTCTTGCTTGGTCTTCCATAATTAATGCATCAATGACCTCGTCAAGTTTTCCTTCTAAAATTTGATCAAGCTTTTGAATCGTCAATCCGATACGGTGGTCCGTCACGCGGTTTTGCGGGAAATTGTACGTACGGATACGCTCTGAACGATCCCCTGTTCCAACAGCAGATTTACGGGTTTGATCATATTCAGCTTGTGCTTCACGCTGGAATTTATCATAAATTCTCGCACGCAAAACTTTCATCGCTTTTTCTTTGTTTTTGATTTGTGATTTCTCATCCTGACAGGAAACCACTACACCTGTTGGAAGGTGAGTCAAACGAACAGCAGACATTGTGGTATTAACACTTTGTCCCCCTGGTCCGCTTGATGCGAATGTATCCACACGAATATCTTTTTCGTGGATATCAATTTCAACTTCCTCAGCTTCTGGTAATACAGCAACTGTCGCTGTTGATGTATGAATACGGCCGCCTGACTCAGTTTCAGGAACACGCTGCACGCGGTGTGCACCGTTTTCAAACTTTAGTTTAGAATATGCACCTTTACCGCTAATCATAAAGATGATCTCCTTATAACCGCCAGTTCCAGTGACACTCGCTTCCATGACTTCCGTTTTCCAGCCTTGCATTTCAGCATAACGGCTGTACATACGGTACAGGTTTCCTGCAAACAGCGCAGCCTCTTCTCCGCCCGCTGCACCACGAACCTCCACAATAACGTTTTTATCGTCATTCGGATCTTTCGGGATGAGCAAGATTTTCAGCTCGTCTTCTAAACGTTCTGTTTCCTCTGTGAGCTCTGAAATTTCTTCTTTGACCATGTCGCGCATATCGGCATCGAGCTTATCTTCCAGCATGGCTTTCGCATCACTTAGCTGATCATATGCCGCACGATATTGTCTATATACCTCAACAGTTTCTTGAATATCAGATTGTTCCTTCGAATATTCACGAAGCTTCTTAGGGTCGTTCACCACTTCAGGGTCACTTAAATATTCATTTAGCTTTTCATAGCGTTCTTCAATTGATTTTAAACGGTCTAACATGGTCTTCACCTCTGTTTTGTGCGTAACAGTCTAATTATAGTATAGCGGGGTATGACAGTCAAAAAAATTTCCAAAACAATTGATTTTCTGCAATTTTTCACTAGAAAACACGATCTTTGGCGATTGGTTACTTGTTTTGTCTAACGTGAAGGAACGGATGCTCACGAAAGAGAATGGTACTTGTAATTGAAAAAAGGGAGGGCATTTGGTTTGAATACAAATGAGGTTGCAAAGGAAATTGGTGTATCTTCAAAAACCATTCAGCGCTGGGTCAAACAGCTCAACATCCCTGTCGCCCGGAATGAACTTGGACATTACGAATTTCATGATGACATTGTCCAGCTGCTCAAAGAGGTCCAACACCAAATGAACGAAGGTGTGATTCTCCATGACATTAGACTGCCGATCCATGAAGAAACCGCCCAGCAATTATCACCTGCTGTAGAAACTTCTGACTCATCAAAACGGATAGAAGCCTTAGAAGAACAAGTGAAACAGCTCCTTCAAGAGCAATCACATGTCAGTCATATTGAAGCCCGTTTCCAAGAATTAGAACGGAAACTCGCTAAGAAAGCAGATGAAGGCGTTTCCTACCAGCTCCTCCAGCACAGAAGAGAAATTGAAGAATTAACTGCAAAATTAGAACGCCTCACAGCCGCATTGACAAAACCAAAACCATTAAAAGAAGAAGAAAAGGAAAAGGCACACCCCGAAATGAAAAAAAAGCGTGTGCTCTTCCCTCTGTTTCATTCATTTCGCTAAGAAAGGCTGCCTATAAGGCAGCCTTTCTACTATATTATACGGTAAGTGCAATAATGATCGGTAGTGTAATGAGTGACATGATCGCACTGATCACAAATGCGGATGCTGTTTCTGCTTCCTGTTTCTCAAATCGAGTGGCGATCATAGCCGCAACAGCTGAACCTGGGAAGGCAACAAGCAATACAGCTTTTGTAATTTCATCAGCCGAAAGTCCCATAAGAATGGCGATAAAATACATAAGTAACGGTTGTACAGCTACTTTGAGCAATGCGATACTGAAAGCTGGTAAGCTCAGTTTAATTTTGCGGATACCGACTGTGACACCGACTGCAAAGAGCGCAACCCCTGATGTCACACTTCCAATTTCCTCTAGCATTTCATGTCCGATTTCAGGAAGTTTAAATCCTAAAAGAACAAGAATGATACTTGCTAACGGTGCAAGCGCAAGCGGCTCAGATAAACCGTGCAAAATCGCTTTCGTCGTCATTTTTAGGAAACTTTCGCCGTCTTTGGCTTTTCCTTTTGTTTTTTCACCGACAGTTGACACAATAATAGCAATTGGATCAAGCAATGCATTTACAACTATTCCGGTAATAGCAATCGGAATTGCAACTTCTTGAGCCCCAAATAAACTGCCCAAGACCGGAATCCCCATAAATGCAAAGGTCGGTTGTGCTGAGTTTAATGAGAAAACAGATGAATCTGTTAAATCATATTTAAAAGCAAATTTCGTAACTAAAAGGATAATGATATAAAAGCCTACGATTCCGAGAATCAATGCAACGAAAAATGGAATTTGACTATAGAATTTATCTTTTGGTGTTGACAGAATGCTGGCGATAAAGTGCGCTGGCAAAGCATACTTTGTAACAAGTGTACTTACACCTTTTGCAGATTTAGCGTCATAGCTGCCGAAGTTCCCTGCGAACCAACCCAGCGCGATAACGAAAAAAATCGGTGCTAGGAGGATCAAAATATTTAAAAAGTCCATCTTACTATTCCTCCTTGAATCCTTTACATGTTTCTTATTTTATAGCGGCATTGCTTACATTACCCGAAACAATGCCGCGTTACACATTTTATTATGCTCTTACAATTTTTTTATATTCAGGAATCCACATAGCATCTTTCACAGCTTGTTCGATGTTGTCAGGTGTTCTTCTTGCGACACCATCTTCAATTGCTGCTTTTGCTACTTCAACAGCTACCTTGATTGATACTTCTTGCAATTTATCAATGCTTGGAAGCAGTCCAGCTCCTGGTTTTTCATGATCAACCATTTCAGCGATCGCATTTGCAGAAGCAACGAACATGCCTTTTGTGATAATTTTTGATTCCGTTACGATTGAACCAAGACCAAGTCCAGGGAAAACGAACGCATTGTTTGATTGTCCGATTTCATGTTCAATTCCGTTATACTCGACATTTTCGAATGGGCTTCCAGTTGCAACAAGCGCACGACCGTCTGTCCATTTGAATAGATCTTCCGGTACTGCTTCAGCAAGTGGTGTTGGGTTAGACATCGGCATGATCACTGGACGCTCTGTGTGAGCTGCGATTTCTTTAATAATTTCTTCAGTGAATGCGCCGCCTTGACCTGATGTACCAATAAGAATGGTTGGCTTCACCTTGCGAACAGCTTCAGCAAATGAGATTTGTCCTTTTTCATCACGAGCCCAGCCTTCTACTTCATCAGAAGAACGAAGGTATGGTTTTTGGAAATCAAGCACTTCATCTTCAAACTGATCTGTTAGCAATCCTCTGTAGTCTAACGTCCAGAATGCATTGTTTGCTTCTTCTTCACTTAGACCTTCAAGAACCATTGTGTCACGCATTTGATCGGCGATTCCGATTCCAGCTGATCCAGCTCCGAAAATCATCACACGGTGATCTTTCAATTGAGTACCAGTTTTCTTGACAGCTGCAAGAACACCCGCTAAAGTAATGGCACCAGTACCTTGGATATCATCATTAAATGTTAAGATGTTGTCGTTGTACTTTTTCATGATGTTACGCGCATTTTTATTTCCAAGGTCTTCCCAGTGAAGCAATGCTTTCGGGAAGAATTTAAGTGCTGCTTTGACATACGCATCAATGAACTCTTCGTATTTTTCACCTTGTACACGTTTGTGGTGGTTCCCGATGTACAATGGATCATTTAATAGTTTTTCATTGTTAGTTCCAACATCTAATACAACTGGAATCACGCGGCTTGGATCAATCCCAGCTGCAGCCGTGTAAACAGCTAATTTACCAATTGCGATGTTGATACCACCAACACCCCAGTCACCAATTCCAAGAATACTCTCAGAGTCAGTTGCTACGATGAGGTCGATGTCGCCTGCTGTTGCATGTAAGTTTTCAAATGCTTTCTCAATACCGTCAATGTTGTCGATTGAAAGGTAGACACCATGAGGTCTTCTGTATTCATGGCTGTATTCTTGAATCGCTTCACCAACAGTTGGTGTGTAAACAACAGGAAGCATTTCACGAAGCTTGTCCGTTAGAAGCTTATAGAATAATACTTCGTTACGGTTTTGCAAATCACTTAAGTATACGTTTTGACGAAGACGATCTGGCTGAGCTAGAAATTGCTTGTATGCTCTCTCTGCTTGCTGTTCTAAAGTCAGAACAGTTGGAGGAAGTAATCCTTCTAGTCCAAGCTCTTGTCTTTCTTCTTCAGAGAAAGCAACGCCTTTGTTCAACGTTGGAATCGATAATACATCTTTACCTGTCAAAGTGGTTTCGAGGTACCCTTCTTTTGTTTTCTTCACGTTGTTCATCAAAAACTACCCTCTTTCTAAAATATAAATAAAGTGAACTATTAATACAAAGAACGATCAAGGAGAAAAATCCTTAATCAAAAAAATTATGACAAGAAATCGAACTTTTCGTTTAAATGCTTTACACTACAGTTAGTCATTTTATGCCTGCTTATACCAAAACGCAAGCGTTGAAAATTAGATAATTTTTTCGTAGCGTTATTTAATTTATTTAAGTACAAATGATGGGTGTTCAGCCAAAAACTCGAAAAACGAAACACAGCGGCATTTGCTATTTTTTTAATTGTCAAGTGTTGTACCAACATCTAGTTTTGGTACTTCATGGTGATGTCTGCATCGTGCTTCGTATGATTCCTGCGCACCTACTAAAATAATGGGATCATCATAGGATGCGGGTTTACCGTCGATCAAGCGTTGTGTTCTACTCGCTGGGGAGCCGCATACCGAACAAACTGCTTGAAGTTTTGTTACAAGCTCTGCACATGCCATTAAATGCGGAACAACACCAAATGGCTCTCCTCTGAAGTCTTGATCAAGGCCTGCAACAATGACTCGGTAGCCTTTATCAGCCAACTGAGTGACAATATCAATGATTGTCTCATCAAAAAATTGCACCTCATCAATGCCAATGACATCGGTTCGTTCTGATATGTGCGTTATTATGTCTTTTGGTGAGGTTACTGCAATCCCATCGACGGATGAACCGTTATGTGACACAACTGAGCTTGTGCTATACCGGTTATCAATCGCTGGTTTGAATATTTTTACTTCTTGTTTGGCAAAGGTGGCTCTTTTGGCTCTCCGAATCAATTCTTCCGACTTTCCAGAAAACATACTTCCGCAGATGACTTCAAGCCAACCGCTTTGTTTCATCACATACATAAGGTCTTCTCCCCCGTTTTAAAGTTCCATCAATCCACGTAAAAAAACAGGCAAGAACGGATTCCTGCCTGTTTATTGTATCTATTATTACTTAAGACCGTATTTTTTGTTAAAGCGGTCAACACGTCCATCAGCAGAAGCGAATTTTTGACGGCCTGTATAGAAAGGATGGCACTCAGAGCAAATCTCGATGCGTACCTCTTCTTTTACTGATCCAGTTTCAAACTCATTTCCACAAGCGCATTTGACTGTAGCTTTTTTGTAGTTAGGATGAATTCCTGTTTTCATCTACTGTCATCTCCTTCCGCCCTGAATCCAATTCGGAAACAGAGTTAATATCTCAGAATAAATTCTGAAACGCACATGATAAAATTATAACAGTGTGAGTCTATGATTGCAAATGTATTTTTTCAGGAAGCTATCTTCTTGATGCAGACATATTTGCTTGTTTCCACTCTTGCGTTAAAATATCGAAAAATTCTTGGTTTGTCTTTGTTTTTCTCATTTTGCGCATGAATTTCTCAGCGAAATCAGGTGTATCTGACATTGATTTTCTCATCGCCCATAGACGATCAAGATGTTCTTTAGGCACAAGCAGTTCTTCTTTTCTTGTACCGGAACGACGAATGTCGATGGCTGGGAAAATTCTTCTTTCTGCAAGAGAACGATCTAAATGGAGCTCCATGTTTCCTGTTCCTTTAAACTCTTCATAAATCACATCATCCATACGTGATCCCGTATCAACAAGTGCAGTAGCTAAAATGGTCAAGCTCCCACCTTCTTCGATGTTACGCGCAGCACCAAAGAAGCGTTTTGGACGGTGGAAAGCCGCTGGATCAATACCGCCGGAAAGCGTTCGGCCGCTTGGCGGGATGACAAGGTTGTATGCACGAGCAAGCCTTGTGATGCTGTCCATTAAGATGATGACATCTTTTTTATGTTCAACTAGACGCATCGCACGCTCTAATACAAGCTCTGCTACTTTAATGTGGTTTTCCGGTACTTCGTCAAAGGTTGAACTAACAACATCCCCTGCAACAGAACGTTCGATATCTGTTACTTCCTCTGGACGTTCGTCAATAAGAAGAACAATCAGTTCTGCCTCTGGATGATTTTCAGAGATGCTGTTGGCAATTTCTTTGAGCAAAATGGTTTTCCCAGCCTTAGGCGGTGCAACAATTAAACCACGTTGCCCAAACCCAACTGGCGCCATCATATCCATAATTCTAGTAGACAGGTGATTAGGCTGTGTTTCAAGAATCATTTGACGATCAGGGAATAGCGGCGTGAGTGCAGGAAAGTGAACACGTTCCTTAGCTGATTCTGGGTCGTCCCCATTTACCGCTTCGACATGAAGGAGGCCATAGTAGCGTTCATTCTCTTTTGGAGGTCGTACCTTTCCAGACACCTTATCACCATTTCTTAAATCAAAGCGTCTGATTTGTGAAGCTGAAATATAAATGTCTTCAGAACTTGGGGAGTAGTTAATTGGTCTTAAGAAACCAAATCCCTCTGACTGAATAATTTCTAGAACCCCTTCCATAAATAAGAGATCCTCTTGCTCAGCATTCGCCTTTAAGATGGCAAAAATTAATTCTTTTTTTGTTAGTTTGCTGTAATAAGAGATTTTGTACTTTTTTGCTAACTCATACAGCTCTTTTAATTTCATATTTTCCAAAGATGAAATCGAAACATCTTTCAATATGGACACCACACTTTTCTAGTCAATGTATTTCATTACAAATGCATGACCATTGTATTTGATTAGCTTTTAATTCCGTTTTTGTTGGAATGACCTCGCTCTCATGGTAACGCTCCCACTCGTTTTATCGTAAAGATAGGAACAATGTGAAATTGAGCTTTGTCAACATAGAGAAGGATAATGAGTATATCGTCATGATGCGGCAGTATTTAAACTTGTTGAAGCTTAAAAGAAGTAAATTCGCAGAAAATTTCGCAGCACTCTTTAGTTTTACCTCATTTGCAGGGAATATTCAACTTTAAAAAGAAAATGATATATATTTGACACCTATATGAAAAGCGGGTAAAGAATACCCGCTTTCAGATTACGGACGAATGACAAGATTCGGTTTTTTCTTTAAACTGTGTCTGCCATCGACGAATCGAACAGTACCTGATTTCGCACGCATGACAACACTATGTGTTGTTCCAACAGAGCCTTTAAATTGAACACCTTTTAATAACTCGCCATCAGTTACACCTGTCGCTGCAAAAATGGCGTCATCGCCTTTCACGAGGTCTTCCATTCTGAGGACTTTTCCAACATCCAGTCCCATTTTCTCACAGCGTCTCAGCTCTTCTTCACTTTGTGGAAGAAGCTTACCGTGGATTTCTCCACCAAGTGCTTTTAACGCAACAGCAGAAAGGACACCTTCAGGCGCTCCACCTGAACCAAATAGAATATCAACACCTGTGTGATCAAATGCTGTATTAATGGCTCCTGCAACGTCACCATCATCGATCAGCTTGATTCTTGCTCCAGCTTCTCTCAGCTCAGCAATGATCTTTCCATGTCGCTCTCTGTTTAAAATTGTCGCAACAACATCTTCAATATCTTTGTTTTTCGCTTTTGCAACAGCACGAAGATTGTCAATGACAGGCGCTTCAATGTCGATGCAGCCTACCGCTTCTGGACCTACTGCGATCTTATCCATGTACATATCAGGTGCATTCAGCAAATTGCCATGATCTGCAACAGCGATAACAGCTAAAGCATTCCAGCCGCCGCTTGCCACAATATTTGTTCCTTCCAATGGATCAACAGCGACATCCACGCGAGGTCCATATCCGTTTCCAAGCTTTTCCCCAATATAAAGCATTGGCGCTTCGTCCATTTCTCCCTCGCCGATGACCACAGTTCCCTTCATCGGAATCGTATCAAATACATCACGCATGGCACTTGTTGCAGCATCATCCGCTTCGTCTTTTAAACCTCTACCCATCCAACGAGCAGATTTTAATGCAGCTGCTTCTGTCACCCGTACTAGTTCCATCGATAAACTTCTTTCCATTTTTGTCCAAATCTCCTCTCACAGTCAAAGCCTTATGAATTTTGAAGTTCTTCTATTTCTTGGTCATTCAGCTTTTCACGCCAGATGGTTGCACCCAAGCCTTCAAGCTTCTCCTCAAGCATACTATATCCTCTGTCTATATGTTCAAGCCCTGTGATTTCAGTCACACCGTCTGCCATTAACCCTGCAACAACGAGACAAGCACCTGCTCGCAGATCACTTGCTTTGACCTTTGCACCTTGAAGCTGCGTTTGACCTGTAATAATAGCAGATCTTCCTTCCACCTTCATGTTAGCACCCATTCGACGCAATTCGTCAATGTGTTTAAAGCGGGCAGAGTAAATGGTATCTGTCACGACACTCGTGCCTTTCGCCTTTGTTAACAAAGCCGTCATCGGCTGTTGAAGATCGGTCGGAAAGCCCGGATACACAAGGGTTTTGATATCGACAGGCTTGAGTCCTTCATTTCTGCCAACGATCAGCATTTGATCGTTGCTTGTTTCAATTGTGAATCCCATCTCTCTAAGTTTCGCCGTAATTGATTCTAAATGAGTTGGGATCACATTATCAAGCACAACTTCATCCCCCATCGCTGCACCTGCAATTAAAAATGTACCTGCTTCTATGCGGTCAGGGATGATGGAATGCCTGCAACCATGAAGAGATTCCACACCTTCGATCCGAATCACATCCGTCCCCGCACCTTTGATTTTAGCTCCCATGCTTGCAAGCAGTGTCGCTACATCAATAATTTCGGGTTCTTTTGCGGCATTTTCAATCACTGTTTTCCCTTCAGCCAGCACGGCTGCCAGCATGATGTTGATGGTCGCACCTACACTGACAACATCAAGATAAATACGGGCTCCGACTAATTTTTCAGCGCGCAAATAAATCGCACCCTGTTCGTTTGTCACCTCGGCTCCAAGTGCTTCAAAGCCTTTGATATGCTGATCGATCGGTCTAGGTCCTAAGTGACATCCCCCTGGCAATCCAATGACAGCCTGCTTGAATCTACCGAGCATAGCACCCATTAAATAATAGGATGCCCGTAGTTTCTTCACTTTCCCATTAGGAAGCGGCATACTGATCATGGAGGCAGGATTGACAACCATCTCACCTTTTTCAAACGTGACCTTTCCGCCAATCTCTTCTAACAGATCTCGTAATGTGTCAATATCTGAAATATGCGGAAGGCCTTCAATGGTTACTGGAGAATCAGCGAGAATCGTGGCAGGAATCAGTGCCACAGCACTATTTTTCGCACCACTAATATGTACGGTCCCGCGCAAGGGGTCACCGCCGGCAATGTTTAACTTTTCCATATTTGTCTCCCTTCTTAAAGAAGATCACTGTTGGAGTTATACTGTTTGTGGATGTCGCGCTTTAAAAGGTCTTGTCCAAAATTTAGCCAATATCAAGAGAAAGAATACAGGTTAAACGAAATTTGTCGGAAGAAAAATAATCGAAGCTTTGCGAGGCTGTGATGTTCTCTTCTTTGCACAAAACATTTCTTAGCGTATTTAAGGAAAACTGCGGCAAACGGATGCGTATCCGTCTGCCACAATCACTTATTTATTCCAGTCTGCTAAAAATTGCTCAATGCCTGCATCCGTTAATGGGTGTTTTGTCAGCTGCTTGATGACTTTCAGCGGCATTGTGCCGATATGAGCACCTCTAAGCGCAGCTTCTGTCACATGCTGCGGGTGACGAATGGATGCAGCAATGATTTGTGTATCTAATCCATGAACATCAAAAATGGTTTTCACTTCACTAATGAGATCAAGACCATTTTGGCCAATGTCATCTAAGCGGCCGAGGAATGGAGAGACATACGTCGCACCAGCTCTAGCTGCAAGAAGTGCCTGGTTTGCACTAAAAATCAACGTGACGTTTGTTTTAATCCCAAGGTCTGTTAACGCTTTGACCGCTTTAAGACCGTCTGTTGTCATTGGGATTTTCACTGTAATATTTGGTGCAATAGCAGCAAGCTCTTTTCCTTCTTCGATCATTTCTTCTGCTTTGAGGGAAATGACTTCCGCACTAACTGAACCTGATACCACGTCAGTGATTTCACGAAGGCGATCGTGGAACGATACGTCCTTTTCTTTCGCTACTAAACTAGGGTTTGTTGTCACGCCTGCTAAAATGCCAAGCTCGTGTGCCTCTTTGATGTCTGCGATATTCGCTGTGTCTACGAAAAATAACATAACTGTGCCACTCTCCTATCAATAAATTGTCTGAAATGTAAATTTGATTGCGCTTTCTCAAGATATGGAGAAAACCGCCTGTGACTCAGGCGGCTTTCGGTTCTCATCAAATTATGCTTGGTTAGAAGAACCAAATTCACGCATTTTGCCGATAACAGTCGCTTTAATTGCGTCACGAGCTGGTCCAAGATATTTACGTGGATCATACTCTTCTGTTTTTGCAGCAAGTGTTTCGCGAACTGCTTTCGCAGAAGCAATTTGGTTTTCAGTGTTTACATTGATTTTTGCTGTACCAAGTGAAATCGCACGCTTGATGTCAGCAGTTGGGATACCTGTTCCGCCGTGAAGAACAAGTGGAAGTCCAGTTGTTTTACCGATTTCTTCCATTTCAGCGAAACCAAGGTTTGGTTCACCTTTGTATGGACCATGAACTGAACCTAGTGCAGGCGCAAGGCAGTCAATACCAGTACGTTCTACAAGCTCTTGGCACTCTTTTGGATCAGCATAAATAACGCCCTCAGCGATGACGTCGTCTTCTTGTCCACCAACAGTTCCAAGCTCAGCTTCTACAGATACACCGTGGAAATGTGCAAGCTCAACTACTTTTGCAGTTGTCGCTACGTTCTCATCAAATGGATGGTGAGAAGCATCAATCATCACAGAAGTAAATCCTGCATGAATGGCTTTTGCACAAGATTCAAAGCTTGAACCGTGATCTAAATGAATCGCAACAGGAACTGTTACATTATATTCTTCGATTAACGCTTTTACCATTGCGACAACTGTTTTAAAGCCGCCCATGTAGCGTCCTGCTCCTTCAGATACTCCTAAGATAACTGGAGATTTCTCTTCTTCAGCAGCTTGTAAAATCGCTTGCGTGAATTCTAAGTTATTTAAGTTAAACTGTCCAACAGCGTAACCTTTTTCCTTTGCGTCTTTCAACATTTCTGTCATTGAAACTAAAGGCATGATGAAAAATCCTCCCTATGTAGCTAATTTGCTTACTAAAAAAAGCTCTCCACCCTAGCATGACCAGAATTTCTCGCCATATGTAAACTTTCAAAGTCAGATCGCTTTCTTCTTCTTATCTAGAATACCAATTATTCGACAAATCGGCAACAGAATGACTTGATTCAATCATTTCCATCTAGCCATTTGTTTCGAGCGGCAAGTATTCTTTGACTGCATCACGGATTTCATCAATATCAAATGGTTTAGCAAAATGCGTTAATGCACCGAGCTCTTTAGACTCTTGAATCATATCTAGTTCGCCATAAGCTGTCATAATGATCACGCGGATGTCTTCATCAATTAATTTCATGCGTTTTAAAATCTCAATGCCATCCATTCCGGGAATCTTCATATCAAGCAGGACGAGATTTGGTCTATGGTTTTTCACAATATCTAATGCCTGTAGTCCATTAGCGGCTTGAAAGGTTTGATAGCCTTCTTTATGAAACACTTCATTCAGCAATATTCTAATACCGTACTGATCATCGACAATTAAAATTTTCTCATTCATCTGTTACACCCCATTGCTTTCATTTTTCGCCATAAAAAGAGCTGTTGTTAAATAATTCTGTTTGATTTTCACATTTCCTTTAATTATAATAGTTTACTTTACGACATTTTCTGAGCATTTTTCCTAATATTCTCTTTATATTCTATTATAAAATGATCTGACAGAAGGAGGAAATGAGTCTTGTTAAAAATTTTCACTACCCAATTATCAGGTATTTTTTCACGTATTGGAGATAAGCAGGCCGAAGCGATCGAAGACGGTGCACGCCTTCTTGCTCAGGCCGTTGTCAGTGGACATGCCGTGTATTTTCATGGCAAGAATGAACTGGCGGCTGTAGCCTTAGAGGCATCTGAGAGCAAGGAGCCGTTTCCGGGTGCGAAGGTTCTGCCGCTGGATCAAAAGGAGCGCAGCTTACTTCATCCAAGTGACAGGGTGCTTTTATTTTATTCAGATCCAGAAGATCAAGAGATTCAATCCCTTGTCAAAGAGCTTCACGAACAAGGTACACCTATTGTTGGGGTCGGTCCTGCACAAAAGGAGACATCATTCATTGAAGAGCATTGTGATGTCCACATTGATTTTCAGCTCAAAAAACCACTTGTGCCTGCTGAAGATGGAACAAGGTTCGGCTATCCTGCATTGATGACCTGCTTATATGTCTACCATGCTCTATCGTTTACTGTGAAAGAAATCGTTGAGGAATATGAATAAAAAAACTGCCGAGAAGATGATATTCTCGGCAGTTTTTTGTTTTATTTTGATTCAGATGCCTGTAGTGAAGCACCAACGAAATCTCTAAATAACGGCTGTGGTCTTGTCGGTCTTGAAATGAATTCTGGGTGGAACTGAGAAGCAAGGAACCATGGGTGATCCTTCAGTTCAATGATTTCAACAAGGCGTCCGTCTGGGCTTGTACCAGAGAAGACAAAACCTGCTGCTTCCATTTGCTGTCTGAATTCGTTATTAAACTCATAGCGATGACGGTGGCGTTCGTACACGACTTCGTCATTGTATGCAGCAAATGCTTTTGAGTCTTCGTTTAGTTTACAAGGGTATAGGCCGAGACGAAGTGTTCCACCTAAGTCATCAACATCCTTCTGTTCTGGAAGAAGGTCGATGATTGGGAATGCTGTTTCTGGATCAATTTCAGCGGAATGTGCTCCCTCTAAACCTAGTACGTTTCTCGCATATTCGATAGATGCGACTTGCATACCTAAACAAATTCCGAAGAATGGCACTTTGTTTTCGCGCGCATATTGTGTTGCAATGATTTTCCCTTCTACTCCGCGGTCTCCGAAGCCTCCAGGAACAATAATGCCGTCTACATCTTGAGCGAAATCAGCCATATTTTCTGATGTGACTTCTTCTGCGTTGATCCATTTGATTTGAACATCCGCATCAAATGCATAGCCCGCATGACGAAGTGATTCAACGACAGAAATGTATGCATCTTGCAGCTCAACATATTTCCCTACAAGACCAATTGTGACTTGTTTTGAAAGGTTTTGCACTTTATCAACAAGCGCCGTCCACTCCGTCATGTCCGCATCTTGACAGTCAAGCTTCATGTGCTCACATACAAGCTTGTCTAATCCTTGTTTTTGTAAATCAAGCGGAATCGAATAAAGGGTATCCGCATCCTGACATTCGATGACTGCTTTCGTATCAATATCACAGAATAGCGCAATTTTGTCCTTCATGTCTTGTGCCAATGGCATTTCAGTTCTGACCACAATGACGTTTGGCTGAATACCTAGACTACGAAGTTCTTTTACACTATGCTGTGTTGGTTTTGTTTTCAGTTCGCCTGCAGCACGGATGTAAGGAACAAGGGTACAATGAATGTACATCACGTTTTCACGGCCGATGTCACTCTTCATTTGACGAATCGCTTCTAGGAATGGAAGGGATTCAATATCTCCAACTGTTCCACCGATTTCTGTAATGACCACATCTGCACCCGTTTCTTTCCCTGCACGGTACACACGGTCTTTGATTTCATTTGTAATATGGGGAATGACCTGTACGGTTCCACCTAAATAGTCGCCGCGGCGCTCTTTTTTCAGGACTGTAGAATAGATTTTACCGGTTGTGACGTTGCTGTATTTATTCAAGTTAATATCAATGAAGCGCTCGTAGTGACCTAAGTCAAGATCTGTTTCAGCACCGTCGTCTGTGACAAATACCTCACCGTGCTGGTATGGACTCATTGTCCCTGGGTCTACGTTGATATATGGATCAAACTTTTGAATGGTGACATCCATCCCTCTATTTTTCAGAAGGCGGCCTAACGATGCAGCCGTGATCCCTTTTCCAAGTGAGGAAACAACTCCTCCTGTTACAAAAATATACTTTGTCATTTCGTATGCTCCTCTCTTTTTTACCCTTGCATGACTAGACATGCACAGCTTCATCCTTTTAGAGTGTATCCCTAAATCTCTTGAAAAATAAGAAAGCTCCCTTTCAAATAAATGAAAGGGAGCGTAAATGAACGTATCTTTACGTACTCTTTTTTAGAGAGCCCAAAATACATACTACATAGTTCGCTCTGGAAAGTCAAGACGGTTTTGTCCTGTTTTCAGGACCGGTTTGTGAGGGTTATTTGTCTTCCTCATCATCGTCTAAATCGTCTTCATCAATTTCCGTTAAGCCGTCATCATCTTCATCATCATCTTCGTCGAACTCTTCTATCTCTTCATCGATTTCTTCATCGTCTAGGTCAAGGTCCTCGTCGTCTTCAACAAGATCAAGATCTTCTTCAAGCTCGTCGATTTCTTCTTCCTCTTCAATATCATCGAAGTCTTCTTCAACGACAGCAGCTTTTGTTTTTTTCTTTTTCGCTTTTGTTTTCACAGCTGGCTGAACTTCTTCTTCGATTTGATCAACTGGATACCAGCTGCGAAGTCCCCATCTCTGATCACCTAACGAAATAAAGCGGCCATCTATATTTAAGTCTGTATAAAATTGAGCAAGTCGATCATCAAGATCAGATTTTTGTATCCCTTGCAAACGGACCATTTCATCTATTAACTCGGAAAACGTAATCGGCGTTTTGCTGTCTCTGAAAATTTCATAAGCAAGTTCAACTAAAGACATTTGTTTGAGCTGTTCCTGTGAGTATTCTTTCAAACTCAAGGTCAGACACTCCCTTTCTATTACATGTATGTATCCATTTATCAGTGAAATAATAAGTATTTATACCTTATTCTTACGACAAACCATACCTCTCATTATAAACAAATTAGGGGAGTTTATGCCACCTTTATTGATGTTAATTTTTGATTTTTTCACAAGAGGAGCCTCTAGCGGTCAATCATTTGTGCCGAATTGGCACAATTCATGTGTGAAGCACACGTTTTGCATGCTTTTTTGTCTTCTCTTTTGATGAATACAAAGTCATTTACTCTTCTTAAAAAAGGGGAATTATTCCTTCACAAAATGTTCACTTACGACGAATTGAAACAGAAATCTATAATAAATAGACTAATTTTGAGAGGTTGATCGAATTGCCAATGACAAAAAAAGAAGATATACAATTTGGTGTCTTGATGTGTTTTTGTATGTTTTCAGTGATGTTCTTTTATAACCTATTTCTAAATGGACGGCTTGGACATATGACATGGTTAGAAGGTGTACTCACCTATGTGATCGGTTTTGCTATCACGTTGTTGATTGAGATGTGTATTGTTGGGCCTTCAGCAAAAAAAGCAGCCAACCGTTTTGCCCCAAAAGGCAAGAAAATCTATTTTATTCTCACTCTTTCTATCTTTATCGTGTTTGGGATGGTGTGTCTCATGTCTTTATGCGGATATGTCGTTCAAAGCATCAGCACAGGATTTCAAACACAATCGATTCTATCTGATTACTTAACGATTTTCGGTCATAATGTCATGTTGGCGTTCCCTTTGCAAATGTTGATTATGGGACCGCTTGTCCGTTTTGTTTTTTTCAAATGGGTGAAATTAAAACAGACAGCAGCGGTTTAGTCGAATGGATATGTTACAGCTGGATATTCTGAATGAGTGAAAAAACCAAAGGTACGGTGAATAAAGTGCCCGCAGACACGAGTACAATGAGTTTTCTGCGGCTGTTTTCTTTTTCTTCCTTCCTTTTTGGAGACTTTGAAAGCTCTGTGGAGACCATAATCCATATGATCATCGTGACGATTCCTAAAATGCCAATAAATGTTGTGTTCATCATGATAACCTCCATTTTGGTTCTTTTCCCAATTTTACCATAGTGATCAGGTGATATGAGATCATATTGGAGAGATTTCACATTTGATACAAAAACAGACCACCTCATATCAGGTGGTCTTTACTTGGTTTCTACATATCTAGCAGTTTCCGTGAGATGACCAGCCGCTGGATTTCTTGTGTACCTTCATAGATTTGAGTGATTTTCGCATCACGCATGTATCGTTCAACTGGGTAATCCTTTGTATAGCCGTATCCGCCGAAGATTTGTACGGCTTCTGTCGTCACCTTCATGGCTGTATCACCGGCAAAGAGCTTGGACATAGCTGATTCTTTCCCATACGGAAGCCCTTTCGTTTCAAGCCATGCTGCCTGATAGGTGAGCAGTCTTGAGGCCTCAATTGCCGTTGCCATATCCGCTAACTTAAATGCAATGCCTTGCTGCTGAATGATTGGTTTACCAAATTGTTTGCGCTCCTTTGCGTAATTGACTGCTGCATCCAGAGCACCTTGAGCAATGCCAACAGCTTGTGCGGCAATACCGTTTCTGCCGCCGTCAAGTGTCATCATCGCTATCTTAAAACCTTCGCCTTCTTGACCAAGCCGGTTCCTTTCGGGTATACGACAGTCTTCAAAGATGATTTCTGTCGTTGGCGATGAGCGGATGCCCAGTTTGCTTTCTTTTTTGCCGATTGAGAAGCCTTGCGTCTCTTTTTCTACAATAAAAGCGGTTGTATTGCGCGATGAAGCATCCCGGTCAGTAACAGCAAACACAATATAATAATCCGCAATGCCTCCATTGGTAATAAAGATCTTTGCCCCGTTCAAGACGTATTCATTCCCTGCTTTTACTGCTGTTGTTTTCATTCCGCCGGCATCTGAGCCCGAGCCGCTCTCGGTCAGTGCGTATGCGCCGATCTTCTGTCCTTCTGCAAGCGGCTTTAAATACGTCTCCTTTTGCTCATCAGTTCCGAATGTATAGATTGGCCATGAGGCGAGTGATGTGTGAGCAGATAGGGTGACGCCTGTTGAGGCGCACACTCGTGAGAGCTCTTCAACCGCTATGACATAGGCCAAATAATCACTACCAATCCCCCCATTTTCTTCTGGCCAAGGGATTCCCGTTAAACCAAGCTCCGCCATTTGACGAAAAATAGCGGGATCATACGATTCTGTTTCATCTCGCTCTGCTGCTGTTGGCTCCACTTCATTTTTCGCAAAGTCTCTCACCATTTTTTGTATCATTTCGTGTTCGTCACTTAATTGGAACTGCATCATGAGCCACCTCACTTCATATTAGCTGTTTACAAATAACCAGCCTTTGTATTTCACTTGTTCCTTCATAAATCTCACAAATTTTCGCATCACGAAAGTACCGCTCTGCTCGGTATTGCTTCGTGTAACCGGCTAGACCAAGCAAATGGATGACTTCAGTACTAATATCAACCGCTGTTTTAGATGCAAATAACTTCGCCATCGACGCTTCCTTCGTGACAGGGCGATTGGCCTCTTTATAAGAAGCCGCTTGATAGACAAGAAGTTTTGCCGCTTCCAGCTCGGTGCCCAGATCGCCCAACCGAATGGTCGTTTCAAGGCCAGCTGGATGCTGCTTTAAATACGTGACCGCCTCAGCTAATGCGGCTTCTGCAATACCAAGGCTTTGAGCCGCAATGCCAATTCTCCCCGCATTTAAGCTAGACATGGCAATCCGAAAGCCTTCTCCTTCTGCGCCGAGCAGCTGTTTTTTTGGAATTCGAACACCGTCAAAATGAAGTGTGACTGTTTTTGATCCATGCAGGCCCATTTTCTTCTCATCTTTTCCGATCGTAAATCCTGGTGTCCCCTTCTCCACAATGAACGCTGATATATTTTTCTTAGCAGAAGCAGGGTCCGTCACGGCAAATACAAGATAGACTTCCGCTTCACCGCCGCTTGTGATAAAAATTTTCGTTCCATTTAACACATAGTGATCGTCTGCCCGCTCTGCTTTCAACTGAATACTAGAGGCATCTGATCCTGCCTTCGGTTCAGTTAGACAAAAGGCGCCCAGCTTCTGCCCGGACGCAAGCTTGGGAACGTAGGATTCTTTTTGTTCAGTCGTTCCAAACGCCAAAATCGGCATCGTCACAACGGATGTATGAACGGATACAATGACACCGATGGTTGCACTTACTTTGGAAAATTCATGAATCGCCATGATATAGGTTGTGAAATCTGCCCCTAATCCATGATACTTATCTGGGATCGGAATGCCTAAAAAGCCTTGCCGACCCATTTCAGCTAAAAGCGTTTTCGGGAACACGCCCTGTTCCATCGCTTCTATTTCAGGGAATACATGCTGGCGTGCAAATTCTGCTACTCGTTTTCTCCAAAGACGTTGTTTTTCTGTCAGCAACACATCCATCTTGACTCCCCCTATGAGTGGTCGTGGTAAGTGTAAAAACCTCTCTTTGTCTTTTTGCCCAGCCAGCCTGCGTTCACGTATTTTTTCAAAAGAGGACAAGGTCGATATTTGCTATCTCCAAGACCCTCGTGAAGGGTATTCATAATAAATAAACAAGTATCGAGCCCGATGAGGTCGGCGAGACGAAGCGGGCCCATTGGATGGTTCATTCCAAGCGTCATGATGCCGTCAATACTTTCTACATCTGCCACGCCTTCATAAAGGGTGTAAATGGCTTCATTGATCATTGGCATCAAAATACGGTTTGACACAAACCCAGGGAAGTCTTCCACTTCAATTGGCGTTTTGTCTAATGTCTTCGCGGTGTCAAAAACAAATTGGTACGTGGCATCATCCGTTTGTAGCGCACGGATTACTTCCACAAGTTTCATCACGGGAACTGGATTCATAAAATGCATGCCGATCACTTTCTCAGGCCGCTTCGTCACGGCTGCTAATTCTGTGATCGACAAGGAAGACGTATTTGTCGCCAATATCGTGTCATCAGGTGCAAATTGATCGAGGGTTTCAAAGATTTGTTTTTTGATCTTCATTTGTTCAGATGCGGCTTCAATCACTAAATGCGTCTGCTGTACATCCTTTAAATCTGTTGAAACAGCCAGTCGCTGTGTAATATCACGGACTGCCTGATGTGCCAGCTTTCCTTTTTCTGCTCGTTTCGTCAGTTGTTTGGTCATAGAGGAAATGGCTCGATGAATCTGCTCCTCTTCCGTATCATGGAGCAGGACAGTATAACCTGACTGTGCAAATACTTGGGCAATACCCGAGCCCATTTGACCAGCCCCAACGACCATGATGGTTTCTTCTATACTCATGACAATGAACGCCTCCCTTTTAATCCACCTTGATCATGATCGCATCACCTTGACCCCCGCCGCTGCAAATCGCCGCAATGCCGATCCCGCCGCCTCTTTGTCTGAGTGCATGGATCAAGGTCAATATAATACGTGTTCCGCTTGCTCCAATCGGGTGACCAATCGCGACTGCCCCTCCGTTCACATTCATTTTCCGCCGATCCAGTCCAAGAATTTTTTCGCATGCCAATGCAACCGCTGAAAAAGCCTCATTGATTTCAAACAAATCAATATCCTCTACTCGCTTCCCTGTTTTCTTTAACACTTTTTCGATGGCATAAGCTGGTGTTTTCGGAAAATCCTTTGCCTCTACTGCTACTTGCGCATGCCCAAGCACAACTGCCAGAGGTTTTTCACCTTGCTGCATGGCATATGTGTCTTTCATTAATAGAAGCGCACTTGCACCATCATTGACACCAGGTGCATTGCCAGCGGTGATCGTACCTGCCTGATCGAAAACGGGCATCAGTTTTGACAAACGTTCATATGACGTATCACGCCGCGGGGCTTCATCTTCTGAAATCAGCTGATCTCCTTTTTTATTCTTGACGGTAACGGGGATGATCTCATTTTTAAAAAAGCCATTTTTTTGCGCCTCAATGGCTCGTTCATGACTTCTTAACGCCCAAAGGTCTTGTTCTTCTCGTGTAATGCCAAGCTCTTTCGCCGCCATGCTTCCATACTCACCCATATGAACACCTGTAAACGAACAGGTTAATCCATCTAAAATCATGGCATCTTGTACAGCACCATCTCCCATTTTGTAACCCCATCGTGCTTTTTTCAGAAGATAAGGAGCATGAGACATGGATTCCATGCCGCCTGCCACGATCACATTGGCATCTCCCGCTCGAATGATTTGATCGGCTGTCGTGACACTGCGCATTCCTGAAGCACAGACTTTGTTGATGGTTTGCGTCGGAACCGACCAAGGGAGATCTGCATGTCTAGCTGCCTGTCTTGAAGGAATTTGACCTTGTCCTCCTTGAAGGACACTGCCCATGATGACTTCATCCACTTCATGAACATTTGAGGCTCTTTCCAGCGCAGCTTTTATCGTCATCCCGCCTAATTCTGCAGCAGTCAAACGACTTAAAGCTCCACCTAGTTTTCCAAATGGTGTTCTCGCCCCAGATACAATGACCGTCGTGCTCATTTCTTTCCCCTCCTATTTGTTACCGCTTACATAAATGCTAGACAGTTCATAAAATATCGGTGTCCACTGGCCGATTAACAGTCGATCCATCGGCCTGACACCTTTATGAAGCCTGCGTTCTCGTTTCGCCAAACACTGATTTTTCAAGAAGTTCTGCGACATCAAATGTGCCGACCTGCTCTTCTACTTCCTTCGCTTTCGTCCCATCCCCAAGCATGGTTAAACAATATGGGCACCCTGAGCTGATGATGGACGGCTGTACCTGTAAGGCCTGCTCCGTCCTCGCTGTGTTAATTCGAGTACCTGTCTCTTCTTCCATCCACATTAAGCCACCGCCGGCACCACAGCACATCCCCGATTCACGATTCCGTTCCATTTCTTTCAGTGTCACACCAGGAATGGCTTTTAAAATATCTCTTGGCGGATCATAGACCTCGTTATATCTGCCTAGGTAGCAAGAATCGTGGAAAGTAATGACTTCGTTCACTTCATGAATAGGCGTTAATTTCCCCTCTTTTACTAGCTCTGCCAGCAATTCTGTATGATGATACACCTCTGCCTCAAGTCCAAAGTCTGGGTATTCATTTTTAAATAAATTGTAAGCATGCGGATCGATCGTGACGATTTTGGTTACGTCATTTTTTTGAAATTCTTCGATGTTTTTTGCAGCAAGCTCTTGGAACAAAAATTCATTCCCAAGTCTTCTCGGTGTATCACCTGAGTTTTTCTCTTTATTGCCTAGGATGGCAAAAGAAACCCCTGCTTCATTGAGCAGTTTTGCAAAGGCAAGAGCAATCTTTTGGCTTCTATTGTCATATGCACCCATCGATCCAACCCAGAATAAATAGTCGAAGGTCTGATCTGCTTTTTTCAGTTCTTTCACTGTCGGTACGTGCACATCTTCTCTTAGATCACGCCAGTTTTCTCTTTCTTTTCGATTCAATCCCCATGGGTTCCCTTGGCGCTCGATGCTTGTCATCGCACGCTGTGCATCTGCATCCATTTTTCCTTCTGTCAGCACTAAGTATCTGCGCATATCAATGATTTTGTCGACGTGTTCGTTCATGACAGGACACTGATCTTCACAGTTTCGGCAGGTCGTGCATGCCCAGATTTCTTCTTCTGTAATGACCTCACCAATAAGAGAAGGATGATACATTGCGCTCGCCGCAGATTCTTCCGCTCCAGCTCCCCTTGCCTGTAATGCCAGTTGATTTCCTGTCGTCTGTTTGAAAGCAAGCTGCGGAACCCACGGTGTCTTTGAAGTAATGGCAGCCCCTTTATTTGTTAAATGATCTCTTAATCGTAAAATCAAATCCATTGGAGACAGCATTTTCCCCGTCCCTGTCGCCGGACACATATTCGTACAGCGCCCACATTCCACACAAGCGTAAAGATCAATCAGCTGAGATTGACGAAAATCTTCAATTTTCCCAACGCCGAACGTTTCTTGTGTCTCATCTTCAAAATCAATTTTTTGCAGTTTGCCTGGCGGGTCCAATCTGCTGACAAATACGTTGACCGGGCCAGCGATGAGATGGGCGTGCTTAGACTGCGGGACGTACACTAAGAACGTCAGTAAAATAAGAAGATGCACCCACCATGCGACATAGAACACAATTGTTGCCGCAAGTGGTGACAGCCAGCCCAGCAAGAAAGCAATGCCGGAAGCAATTGGCTCAGTTGCTGATAGTGAGTGCCCATGCCAAATGATGTTCATTCCGTTTCCCAGTAATACGGTCAGCATCAATCCGCCAATAAACAAAAGGACAAGCCCTGACTTAAAGCCCCTTTTTAAACGGACTAACTTCTCGACATATCTTCTATGGAATGCCCAAACCACCGCCACTAAAATGAGAAGTGTGACTACCTCTTGGAAGAACGTAAAGACACCGTAAAGCGGACCTAATGGTAGCCCGCTGTCTGGAACAAGTCCCTTCATAATAAAATCAAGGGCTCCGAACTGCACTAAAATAAATCCATAGAAAAACAGCACATGAATGATGCCGCTCTTCTTGTCCTTCAGCAGTTTCTTTTGCCCAAATACATTCACCCAAACACGTTCTAAGCGTTTTTTCATGTCTTTCTGAAATTCTTCTTTTTTGCCAAGACGAATATACGCGGCTCGTGTTCGAATGAGATAAATAAACAAATACACAGCGTAAGCGGTCACTGCCGCAAATGCAATCAAGTTAACAATTAAAAGGCTATTCATCTTGCTCCCCCTTTCATTCCCCAAGACCCACTTTGTTCCGTTTCCATGTTGTACCTCTATCATAAATAATGAATGAGTATTCAGTCAATATTTTTTGCCCATTTGGGTACACTATCGTCATATGTAAAAAAGGAGGAACCTTCATGATCGCATGGATCATTCTACTCGTCGTCTTCGTCATTGTTCTACTCGTCAGGCTAGATCTTTATATAGGGAGAAAATATTTTTCTACCCATGCTTTTGAACGGTCTTTTGACCAAACAAGCGGCGATGCAGTTTTTTATCATGATGGCGAACCACTGTTTGATCAGCTGCTTACGGATATACAGCAAGCCTCTTCTTCTATTCATATGATGTTCTTTATTGTAAAGAACGACAAGATTGGGCAAAGGATTCTGCAAGCACTTAAAGCGAAAGCAGAGCAAGGTGTTTCGGTTTTTTTGCTTACTGATCGGTTAGGCTCCTATCCATTTGATCAAACATCCATTCAGATGCTCGAGAAAAGCGATATTCAATTTTACTTTTTAAACAAACCACGTTTTCCTTTTTTCATTTATCGCTTGAACATGAGAAATCACCGGAAGATCACGGTGATCGATGGGAAGATCGGCTACATTGGCGGGTTTAATATCGGCGATGAATATGTAGGGAAAAACGGCAGGTTTGGCATTTGGAAAGACTATCACCTGCGCATGACAGGACAGGTTGTCGCAGACCTCCAGCATGTGTTTCTGAATGATTTGTACCGGTCATCTGGTATTCACCAGCTGCAATACGAGGTTTTTCCTACACTGGAACCGGGAACATTACAGTGCACTACACGTGCGACGGCAGGTTTTTCTTTAGAAGCCTTATTTCTTCACGATATTCAACAGGCGAAAAAGCAAATCACCATCTGCACGCCCTATTTTATTCCATCAGCTCCTCTTCTAAGCGCCCTTCTTGACGCACGGAAGCGAGGCGTGACTGTCGACATCATCATCCCAATGAAGGCAGATCACCCGCTTGTGAAAGAAGCTGGATTTCATTATTTGAAAGATCTGATTGCTGCTGGATGTCTTGTGTATCGTTTTTATAAAGGGTTTTATCATGCGAAAGCCATTCTCATCGATCATAGCCGTTGTATGATCAGTACAGCGAACTTTGATAAACGAAGTTTGTTTTTCAACGAAGAAGTGGATGTGGCCATTGATGATCCCGCCTTCACCGCACATGTAGAGGAAAAGATTCGTGAACACATGGAAGTGTCAGAACTGATGACTGAAGAAAAATACAAACAACGCCCACTTCTCACGCGACCAATTGAGTGGATAGGCGCCCTGTTCTCGTATTTTTTATAAAGGAGTTGACCTATGCGTTATCGATTTGGTTATGTATCCAACGCCGTCACTTTATGGGAAGCTTCACCTGCCAAGTCGCTGACCTTTGCAAGATACAGTAAGCTCTCAAAGGAAGTGAGGACAGAGGCTCTATTGCGAACGACGAAAGCCAACCTCGTCAATACATTAAGAACGCTTTATTTTGCGATTGCCCATGATATTCCGCTTTACCGTTTTTCAAGTTCGATTGTCCCGCTCGCCACCCATCCTGAGGTGCGGTGGGACTTTGTGACACCCTTTCGCAAAGAATTTCTAGAGATTGGTCAACTCGTAAAGCGGCACGGATTACGAGTGAGCTTTCACCCCAATCAATTTACTTTGTTCACAAGTCCAAAGCCATCCATTACAGAAAACGCCGTCATTGATATGACCTATCATTATGAAATGCTTGAGGCCATGAAGCTTGAAAAGGAAGGCTATATGAACATTCATGTCGGAGGTGCATATGGCGACAAGGCATCTGCTTTACAGCGTTTTGATGAAAATATAAAGCAGCTTCCTGCACATATCAAGGCGAGAATGACGCTTGAAAATGATGACAAAACCTATACGTCATTAGAAACGCTTGATGTTTGTGAAAAGCATGTCATCCCGTTTGTATTTGATTACCACCATCACATTGCAAACAAAGATGATGGTGCGGCAATTGATGACATTCTGCCAAGAGTGTTTGACACGTGGGCAAACACTGGCATACCGCCTAAAATCCACTTATCCTCACCAAAATCAGAAAAGGCGATACGAAGCCATGCGGATGGAGTGGAGATGTCCTTTGTATTGCCACTTTTTCAAGCTTTAAAGTCGTATGGTCGTGATGTGGATTTTATGATTGAGGCAAAGAAAAAGGATCAGGCCTTGCTCCGCCTTGTTGAAGAACTGTCAGCGATCAGAGGCAATCGGCGGACGGGCGGAGGCACCATTGAGTGGAAATCGTAGAGAAAGGTTTACCTCTATCACAACGGGGGTAACAAAGCTATTGTGAGAAAGTATTTAACAGGAGGATATGAAGATGTCACAAATCTATTCAATCCGAATTGCTGCGAAAGCATTGAATTTACATAAGCTTATTTCTCTATACGAAAAGTGTCAGCACGCTCAGCATCGTTTATATGTATATTCTAAAAAAACAATGTGCAACATTAAGAACATCGTAGAGCTAGAAACCTTTAGGCTTACTCATTTAGAATCAGACTATTTAATCGTGGTAGAAGGAAAAGAGGCACAAGACCTTCTTCAACCATTTGAAAAAGAGAATGCTTCATAAAGAAAGGCAGCCTTAGGCTGACAAAGGGATAAAATGAACCTTATTTTATCCCTTTGTCTTCTTTTCAGCGTAGTTGAAAACCTTTGCAGTCTAGGAAGGACGAGTACCGGCGCGGAGCGAATGTCACATTCGTGAGCACCGGCACGCAGGACTGACACCGAATGCGAGGGTTTGTCTACACGCTGGGGCAGTCTTAGGGCTGCTCTTTTTCTTATATCCATGCTTCTGTCAGCCAAACCTCGCGTGACGTTGCATTCATTTTTACTTGTGTACCGATTGGCATCGTGAGCATCGGATGCGTATGGGCACTGTCAAATTCCGCGATGAGCGGCCTCTTTGTATCTCCCAGTACTTCAAGTAAAAGATCGTGCGGCCTTTTGCCCGTTCCTTCATCATCAAACAGCTCATGTTTCCCTAAGAGGATACCAGATACCCGTTCAAACACACCATTTATCTTTAACAGAGAGAAGTTCTTTTCGACGGTGGAGGCGGTTTTCATACAATCTTCAATGAGAAGGATATCGCCTTTTTGGATTTGAGGCATGAATTCACTTCCCCATATGCCATACATGGCATTTAGGTTCCCGCCGATCAGTCTGCCTTCTGCCTGCCCTTCAATGACGCACATCCAATCGTTTGGACGTTTTTCTTTTTCTCGTATTTTCTCTTCCCAGTTGATCCGTTCGTCCGTCCAGAAGGGCGGCTTTTTCACCTGATATGGGATGGGCTGCGGATGAATGAGAATGTCCTCGAAAGATTGATATGTATGATTAACAAATGGTTCAAACTCTCCAAAAGACGGCACAAG
The DNA here is from genome assembly GCF_038593395.1 of Bacillus sp. FSL R5-0397. Classification (NCBI taxonomy): domain Bacteria; kingdom Bacillati; phylum Bacillota; class Bacilli; order Caryophanales; family Bacillaceae; genus Bacillus; species Bacillus sp. FSL R5-0397. The sequence continues at coordinate 3,328,729 of NZ_CP151992.1, forward strand.
TGCAGGCCCGTAAAAAACAGGCAGACCCGTTTTTTCATAAGCCGCTAAAAGAATCGCCGTCGCATCTGAATAACCAATCATGATTTTCGGATGCTTCTTCAGCAGCTCAAAATCAAGATAAGGCAGCAAACTATTCGAGTTCGTCCCCCCAATCATCGACATGATACAGGACAAATCTTCTCTCGCCATCAGCTCATTCAACTCAGCTGCTCGTTCTTGAATCGTTCCCGAACGATAGTGATCCTCTTTCCCTGTTAATGATCCTGGTACTACAATGAATCCTTTTTGTTCAAGCCATTCCTTCGCCCGCTCATACCTAAGAGGCGAGGTGGCAGATGCCGGACTTGAGGGAGAATAAATACCTATTTTATCGCCCTTCTGTAAATGCCGAAGCCCCTTCATTCCATCAGATCCTTCCTACACGAGTTTTTACTATCCTAGCAAAAAAAGCCCTTTTTCAAAAGGGCCTCGATTTAAAAATAAAGTACACTTCAATTTAACAGCTTAAACAGGCCAAATATGATGACAGTAAAACTGATGACCAGCGTCGCAAATATCTCAATACGAAAAAGAGCCCAGCTTAATAACTGGACTCATTCAATCACTTCTCGTCAATGACCAAACTGCGCTTCATGCAGTCTACTATAGACGCCGCCCATTTGGATTAAGTCTTGATGGCGGCCTTGTTCTTCAATGCCTTCCTCTGTCACGACGATAATTCGGTCTGCATGTTTAATTGTCGCAAGGCGGTGAGCAATGACGAGTGTCGTCCGGCCGACTGCCAGTTCGCTTAGTGCGTCTTGGATCGCTTTTTCTGTTTCTGTATCAAGTGCTGACGTCGCTTCATCCAAAATAAGAATAGACGGGTTTTTCAAAAACATCCGTGCAATTGACAGGCGTTGCTTTTGACCGCCGGATAGCTTAACGCCGCGTTCACCAATGACCGTATTCAACCCTTCTGGGAAACGCTGAACGAGCTCCTCTAAATGGGCACGTCGCACCGCCTCCCAAATGTCTGCATCACTCGCTTCTAGGTTGCCGTACGCAATATTCTCACGAATGGTGCCTGAGAATAAAAAGACATCCTGCTGCACAATGCCAATCTGCTGTCTTAAAGAGGACAAAGTCATCGATTTTGTGCTCACACCATCAATGGTGATGTCTCCTTCGTCCACATCATAAAAACGAGGCAGCAGACTGCAAATGGTCGATTTCCCCGCTCCTGATGGCCCGACAAACGCAACAGTTTCCCCTTGTTTGATCTTTAAGTTGATATCCTTCAATACATGACTATGCTCATCGTAGCCAAATGTCACGTTTCGATACTCAATTTCACCTTTCAAGCCGTAAATATCACGTGCTCCTTCTGTATCCTTCACATCTGGCTCTGTTTCAAGCAAATCGACATAGCTTTTAAAACCGGCAATGCCTTTTGGATACATTTCAATCACCGTGTTGATCTTATCAATGGGTCTGAATAACACATTTGTGATCAAGACAAAGGCGATAAATCCGCCTGCCGTTAATTGACCTTGAAGAACAAACCATGTACCTGCCAGAAGGACAAACAGCGTCACAAGCCTTGTGAGAATATAGCTGATTGATCCGTTAACCGACATAATTTTATAGGAAAGAAGTTTCGCTTTTCGAAAGCGGTTGTTATTTTCAGCAAAGCGCTTTTTCTCGAAATGTTCGTTTGCAAAGGCTTGAACAAGACGAATACCGCCAATATTGTTTTCAACCCTTGCATGAAAATCTCCAATGTCATTGTTGAGTTGTGTAATCGCCTGCGTCATTTTTTTATTAAAATGAAGGGCTAACCAGATGATGACTGGCATAATCAAGAAGGTTAAAATGGCAAGCTGCCAGTTAATCATGAGCATGACGGCAAAGGCGCCAAGAATGGTCATAATCGCAATAAACAAATCTTCCGGTCCATGATGCGCCACCTCTCCAATGTACATAAGGTCATTTGTCATCCGTGACATGAGTTTGCCTGTTTTGTTGTTATCGAAAAATTTGAAGGACAGACGCTGAAAATGATCAAACAGCTTCTTCCTCATATCTGTTTCAATATTGATGCCAAGCATGTGCCCCCAGTACGACACAATAAATTGCATCACTGAGCTGAGTGCGTAAATGACAAACAGCGCAAGTGCGGTCCAGGCAATGACCGTCCAGTTCCCTGTTGGTAATAATGTATCAATGAAGTAGTTCACGATGAGCGGGAAACCTAGTTCCATGAGTCCGACGGCCACAGCACAAAAGAAATCTAAAAAGAACAGACCGCGATAGGGCCTGTAATAGGCAAAAAAGCGTTTTAGCATATGTAAAAGAACCTCACTTCCTCTATAATTGATAATCATTTTCAATTATAGAGGAATCATTATCGAAATACTAGATCAGGAAATGATTTCTTTCCCTGGAAACCCTCACAATACACCTGAAAACAATCGCGCAAACGATTCCTTTAAACGTTCCTTTAAGCCCCTTTTATAAAAATGAACTGGCCCCATTTGCTCACATTCTTTCATATCTTCCTCATAATGAGCCATCAATTGCTCGATCGGTTTCTTTGCCGCTGTAAAGACATTGACCTCAAAATTGAGTTGGAAGCTTCTCATATCAACATTGGCCGTTCCGACAGAGGCAAGTTCTCCATCTGCAATCATGACCTTTTGATGCATGAACCCTTTTTGATAGTGATACACCTTGATGCCCTCTTTCAAAAGCTCAGAAAAATAAGATCGTGTGGCGTATTGCGTGAGAAATCCATCATTAATCTCAGGCACCATCACACGCACATCCACCCCTCTTGTCGCCGCAATTTTTAACGCTGTGCGAATGGATTCATTTGGGACAAAATAAGGCGTCGCAATCCAGACAAATTGCTGTGCATTCGAAATGAGTGCGTCATATAAATCACTCATACTTTCCTTCATATCAGGTCCAGTCGGCACGACCTGAATGACATCTTCTCCTGTCACAGGATGCGGGGTGTGATACTTCGGATCATCAATTAACACTTCATCTGATACATACTCCCAGTCCAGCATAAATATGGAGTGAAGTGTCTGAACGGCTTCACCCTTTAACATCGTATGCGTATCACGCCAAAAGCCGATGTTTTCATCGCGTCCTACATATTCCTTCCCGACATTGAGCCCGCCAACAAATCCTGTTTCTCCATCAATAATCACGATTTTTCGGTGATTTCGGAAATTGAATTTTTGATTAAAGAATCCGTATTTTAATGGCAGAAAAGGAGCGACCTTTATCCCCGCCTGCTTCAATCGTTTAATATCTTTTCGTGAGAAGCGAATGCTGCCAGCCGCATCATAGATGAATCGAACCTCTACTCCTTCTTTCACTTTTTCAATCAGGATCTCCATCATCCGGTGACCGAGGAAATCAGATTTGAACATGTAATATTCTATATGGATGAACGTTTTTGCCTTTTTTAATTCTTCAAAAATACGAGGAAAGGTTTCCTCTCCATTCTTTAAAATCTCCATATCACTATTTGTATTTACATGCATCCCTGTCGCTTTTTCTGTGTAATGAAAAAAAGCACGCTGATTATCGGTTAAACGCGTCTCATCCGGCTTACTCTCAAGCTCTGATATTCTGCGTAATTTTTCTCGGTTATACATTCTCTTTGATTTAAACAAATGTCCTTTGACATAAAGCTGCCCCGAGAACAAATAAAACATATAGCCGATGATCGGGAAAAAGATCAGTACATACATCCATAACAGCGTGTGCTGTGATGTCCGGTTCTCTAGCATGAGCGAAATAATACTAAATAAAATGATGGCGATGTAACTAGCTGCGTAAAGCTGAAAACCCCACGCCGGCACTGGCCACCAAAACACCACATATGCCCCAAATATCATGAAATATAAAAATAGAAATTCCAGTCTCCTCTTTTTCACATTCTCCGCCCTCATTCTGTCTTTTTCTTTTCCATACCCTTTGCACAGCTCGTCTGAAACGCACGGTTTGCTGCTTTCTTTTAGCTTTTACAGACTGGAGCGTTTTGATCCGATATAATGGAAAATATGTGAAGGAAAGGACGAATGACTTATGCGTACACCATCTGCTTTAAAAAAGGGAAGCCACATTCGGGTAATTGCTCCAAGCCGAAGTGCCAGCATTTTATCAGAAGAAGGAATAGCTCAGGCGAAAAAACGTTTAGAGGCATTAGGGTTCACTGTTTCTTTTGGACAACACGTGTTTGAATGTGATCTGCATTCCTCTTCTTCTATTGAACACCGTTTATCTGATCTACATGAGGCATTCTCAAATGATGAAGTCGACGGCATTTTGACAGCAATCGGCGGCTTTAACTGCAATGAGCTTTTGCCTTATATAGATTATGATTTGATTCGTCAGCACCCAAAAGTTCTTTGCGGCTACAGTGATATTACCGCACTTGCAAACGCCATTACCGCCAAATGTGACATGGTGACGTACTCAGGTCCACATTTCTCCAGTTTCCAAATGGAACAAGGACAAGAGGAACAGACAGCCATGTTTCAAGCGTGCGTGATGAGCAGCGAGCCATTTGATGTCACCCCTTCTACAAAGTGGAGTGATGATGCGTGGTATCTTGATCAAGCAAATAGGCAGTTTCATCCGACAACATGGGGGATTTATCAGGAAGGAACAGCTGAAGGCACCTTGTATGGCGGAAATCTTTGTACACTGAACTTACTGCAAGGGACACCCTTTATGCCTCGCATCAAGGATGCCATCTTATTTGTAGAAGATGATGACTTGGTCTTTCCTGAAATGTTCGCCAGAGACCTTGCCTCGCTCTTGCAGCATGCCGAATCCATTAAAGGGTTAATCATCGGACGTTTTCAAAAGAAATCCAAGATGACAGAGGAACATTTGAGGTTCATTCTAGATAAGCACCCAATGCTTCAACACATTCCAGTGATTTACGATGTCGATATCGGACATACACAGCCGGTCTTCACCTTGCCGATTGGCGGGAGTGCCGAGCTCTCCTGCGACGGCGGACAAATACAATGGCGTGTTCATGCATAAATAAAACCTAAAAAGCACCAACATATGGGGGTGCTTTTTCTATGCCTTTATTTCTTTTTAAAATTTTTTTAGAAAAAGTGATCCAACCCTTCATCCCCTTCGTTAAGTAGATGTAAAAAGAAAAGAGAGGAGGCAAAAACATGTTCTCTGATGTACTTAGCCAATTATTCGATTCTATCTCTAACATTATTAATACACTTGGATAATCCCATTAACGCACACATACTACATGCTTGCCGAAGGGAGGATACAAACTATGTTTTCTGATGTACTTAGCCAATTATTCGATTCTATCTCTAACATTATTAATACACTTGGATAATTCCATTAACGCACACATACTACATGCTTGCCGAAGGGAGGATACAAACTATGTTTTCTGATGTACTTAGCCAATTATTTGATTCTATTTCTAACATTATTAACACACTTGGGTAATTCCTATGACACGCACATACTACATGCTTTCTGAAAGGAGGATATGCTCTATGTTCTCTGATGTACTTAGCCAATTATTTGATTCTATTTCTAACATCATTAATACGCTTGGTTAATTTTTCAAAACCCGCTATCTCTCGAGAATAGCGGGTTTTTTATATAAAGAAGCCCCGCTCATAAAATAGAGCGGGGCTTTTTGCATTACATTTTTTCCGGTGCAGATACGCCAATGAGTTTTAATGCATTCGCAAGCGTGATTTGTGTTGCTTTCATGAGCGATAGACGTGCTGTTGTTTTTGTTTCATTTTCAACATCAATGACCTTTTCGGCATTGTAGAAGCTGTGAAGGGCTGATGCTAGATCATAGATATAGTTTGTGACGCGGTGCGGAATACGTTTTTCTGCTGCTTCAGCTACAACCTCTGGGAAGCTACCGATGATTTTCAGAAGATCGTATTCTTTATCGGACTGAATGTGAGAGAAATCTGCTTTTTCAAGGTTTGGCTCGTAGCCTTTTTCTTCCCCTTGACGGAGCATGCTGCAAATTCTCGCATGTGCATATTGTGCATAGTACACAGGGTTTTCGTTAGACGTAGAAATCGCTAAGTCTAGGTCAAAGTCCATATGTGTCGCCGCACTTCTCATCGCAAAGAAATAACGAGTAGCGTCTAAGCCTACTTCTTCAATCAAGTCACGCATTGTGACGGCTTTACCTGTACGTTTACTCATCTTCATCTTTTCACCGTTTTTGTAAAGGTGAACGAGCTGAATGATTTCGACTTCCAGTTTGTCCGCTGGATATCCGAGTGCTTGGATTGCCGCTTTCATTCGAGGAATGTAGCCGTGATGATCCGCTCCCCAAATGTTGATGAGCTGGTCAAAACCTCTATCCAATTTGTCCTTGTGATATGCGATATCTGGAAGCAAGTACGTAAAGCTGCCATCTTTTTTAATCAGGACACGGTCCTTGTCATCACCAAAATCAGTTGAACGTAACCATGTTGCGCCGTCTTCTTCAAAGACATAGCCTTTAGCGCGAAGTGTTTCTAGCGCTGGTTCGATTTTTCCGTTTTCATATAAAGACGTTTCAGAATACCACACATCAAATGGGACACGGAAATTCTCTAGGTCGACACGTAGTTTTTCTAGTTCATATTTTAAACCGTACTCACGGAAGAATTTCATACGCTCTTCTTCTGATTCATGCACGAAACGGTCACCAAATTCATCCGCAAGTTTCTGCCCGATGCCTTTGATGTCTTCTCCTCGGTAACCGTCCTCTGGCATTTCTTTTTCAAGACCGAGCGCCTCAAAGTAGCGTACTTCTACAGATAGAGCAAGGTTATTGATCTGATTGCCTGCATCGTTGATATAGTATTCACGACTCACGTCGAAGCCTGCTTTATCAAGGATGTTGCAAAGAGAATCTCCTACAGCTGCGCCGCGGGCATGTCCAAGGTGTAGATCCCCTGTTGGGTTTGCCGATACGAACTCAACCTGAACTTTTTGACCGCCGCCTGTATTCGTTTCGCCATAAGCCTCTTTTGCCTCAAGAACAGCTGGAATAAGCTTTGTTAAATATTGATTGTTCATATAAAAGTTGATGAATCCTGGACCTGCGATGTCCAGTTTTTCAATTGACGCTTTGCCTTTGTCAAATGCATTCACAATGTCCTCGGCGATTTGACGAGGTGCTTTTTTCGCAATGCGGGCAAGCTGCATCGCCATATTGGTGGAATAATCACCGTGAGTTTTGTCTTTTGGCACTTCCAAAAGAACATCCGGCACCTGGCTTTCATCAGCAAGTCCTGCTTTGACGACTGCCGCAATGATTTCTTCTTTTAACGCATCTTTGACCTGTTCTGCGATATTCATGAACGTAAATCCTCCTTATATGAAATCGATAATGTATGTAAATGCTTTTGATCTTCACCTGTCAGCATATCGTACGTAATGTGTAGAAGCCCATTGTCTACATCAAGATCAATACCATGTGTGTGCACATCGAGTTGAAGTGTGCCAAATGGCATCGTGTAATGTGTCACGGTCGTTTCTCCAGTGAGAAAGCGCTGCTTCATTTGAATCGCACCTGATCTCATGACAAAAATTTCTTTTTCACTTATTTTGACAACAGTTTTTACTTGACCCATTTCATGTTCTTCATGGTAAGTGAGATACGTTTTGTCATTCTTCTCTTGATACGTTCCAGTTGTTCGGAATTCGATCGTTTCAGCCGGTTCCGTCTCTGGTTTCATCACTGACTTTACATGAATTGAAATTTGGTTTTGTGTCATTTTGCACTTCCTTTGCTAAGACCCGTTTAACTAAAATAGTATACCATAATCCCGATTGCCTATCATCCCATCATTTCTCATCTTCGTGTGGATGAAACCCCATTTTTGATCTTCACATGTCTCTTTAGAATAAAAGAAAAATGAAGCTCACCCCTATCACGAGTCCAGTCTTGAGCCCTGCGCTTTTTCGATTGATGAGATAAAACAGTGCTTGGATGCCTGAACTTGCCAAAAATGCCTGAAAGAAATCAAATGGGAGAAGATGCCCTTGCTTATAAACAAACTGCATCAACAGCGCTATGCCAGTAAGATAGAAAAAGCCTCGATCCTGAAACAGATGAACCATCTCATCCTTTGTCTCTTTTTTCGAGGTGAACGTGGGCGGACTCGCTGCAAGCTCTCTTTTCAGCGTAAGAAAGCCTGCCGCTAACACACATAAAGCGAGTAATACCATCAATACAGAACAAAACACGACCTGCCTCCTTTATCATGTCACCAATGTAAAAAAAGAGCTTGTCCATATGAGATGACAAGCTCCTCTATCAATGTTATTTCACAAAACCAAGCAGCATTTCACGTAAAAGTTTGCTTGCTGTATTCGCCGTTTGATCGGAATGATCATATACAGGCGCTACCTCTACAAGGTCTGCACCGACGACATGCACATCAGAACCAGCAATGGCATGAATAGATGCCAGCAGTTCTTTCGACGTAATACCACCAGCATCTACCGTTCCTGTACCAGGTGCATGAGCTGGGTCGAGTACATCGATGTCAATTGTCACATAAACTGGACGGCCTTTCATCTTTGGCAATACTTGCTTCAATGGCTCGAGCACTTCAAATTTAGAAATGTGCATGCCTGCTTCTTTTGCCCATTCAAATTCTTCTTTCATCCCTGAACGGATGCCGAAAGAGTATACATTTTCAGGTCCAATAAGTCCTGCAACTTTACGAATCGGTGTCGAATGTGAAAGCGGCTCACCCTCATATTCCTCACGAAGATCGGTATGTGCGTCCATATGGATGATTGCCAAATCAGGGTATTTCTTATACATCGCACGGAAAACCGGCCAAGACACAAGATGCTCGCCGCCCATTCCTAACGGAAACTTCCCTTTTTCTAAAATGCTATCGACATACTCTTCAATTAAATCTAAGCTTTTCTGTGCATTGCCAAATGGAAGCGGGATGTCGCCAGCATCAAAGAATGGCACCTCGTGCAGTTCACGATCTAAATAAGGACTGTATTCCTCTAATCCAATGGATACTTCACGAATACGGTTCGGGCCAAAACGAGAACCTGGACGGTAACTGACGGTCCAATCCATCGGCATCCCGTATAAAATGACTTTCGCATCTTCCCATGTCGGATGACTTCCAATAAACACTTTTCCTGAGTAAGCCTCGTCGAATCTCATACAAGATTCCTCCTTTTACGCTTCAAAAAATGCGCAAACGGTCATTTGCGCATTTCCACTTCGCTTGATTTATTTGATTAAGTCGCTCACAAATTTCGGCAGAACGAATGCCGCTTTGTGCAATTCTTTTGTGTAATATTTCGTATCGATATCAAAGAAGCGGCTGTCTTCTACAGCAAGTGGATCATACTTCTTAGAACCGATAGTAAATGTCCAAAGACCGCTTGGATATGTTGGGATATTCGCTGTATATAACTTGGTAATCGGGAAAATTTCTTTTACATCACGCTGTACGTTTGTAATTAACTCAGGTGTGAACCAAGGGTTGTCCGTTTGTGCAACGAAAATACCGTCTTCTTTGAGTGCTTTTGAGATTCCTGCATAGAAACCTTTAGAGAACAGGTTTACAGCTGGTCCAACTGGCTCAGTTGAGTCAACCATGATCACGTCATATTCGTTTTCGGCTTCCGCAATGTGCATAAAGCCGTCTCCGACTTTCACCTCTACACGAGGATCGTCTAGTTTCCCAGCAATTGAAGGAAGGAACTTTTTCGAGTATTCAATGACCTTGCCATCAATATCAACAAGTGTCGCTTTTTTCACACTTGGATGCTTCAGGATTTCACGAATGACACCACCGTCTCCTCCGCCTACGACAAGAACATTTTCCGGGTTTGGATGAGTGAAAAGAGGAACATGTGCCACCATTTCGTGGTATACAAACTCATCTTTCTCTGATGTCATCACCATACCGTCTAAAAACAGCATATTACCAAACTCTTCTGTTTCCACCATTTCTAAATGCTGAAAATCTGTTTGTTCTGTGTGAAGGGTTTTGTTCACCTTCAATGTAATGCCAAAATTCTTCGTTTGCTTCTCTGTATACCAAAGTTCGCTCATCGTTCATCTTCCTCTCATCCAATAATAAACAAACATCTATTGTTAGCGCCTTTTATCGGCTATGACTATATCGATTGTCCAAGAAAAAAGTATAGTGGATTCATATCAAATTGTAAAGAACCGCATGAGATAACTTCATTTTTAAAGCACACCCTTGCAGTCGCCTGTTTAAAACGGTTTTCTTTGTCCCATACTGATAAAAAACCGTCAAAATTGGGGGCTTTGCATGGACACAATCATGAGTAATAAAAAAATCCGCATGACCGTGAAAACGATTCGGGCCTGTTTTTTTATCGGCTTGCTCGCTTTTCTATTTGCTGGCACAGTCTTTTTGACGATTCTTTTACTAGCTAAGTGGCAAGGCGCTCCCTCTGTTCAAGTTCCCCAATCCACGACCATTTATGCAGCCGATGGGTCTAAACTTGGCGAATCGAGCTTTGGAGAAAAGAGATACTGGGTTCCGTTAAAGGACATGTCCCCTCATATACAGCAAGCAGTGGTCGCGATTGAGGATAAAACCTTTTATCAGCATCACGGCTTTGATGTGAAACGAATGGCAGGTGCTGCGGTGGCAGATATTCGTGCAATGGCAAAAGTACAAGGCGCCAGCACGATCACCCAGCAATACGCACGAAATTTATATTTAGATCATGATAAAACATGGAAGCGGAAGTGGAATGAAGCCTTTTACACCATCCGCTTAGAACAAAACTATACAAAAGATGAGATATTGGAAGGATACTTGAACACCATTTATTATGGCCACGGCGCATACGGTGTGGAAGCGGCATCCCGCCTTTACTTTGGGAAAAAAGCGAAGAACTTAACTTTAGCTGAGTCTGCCTTGCTTGCCGGTATTCCAAAGGGTCCTTCTCTCTACTCCCCTTATGTGAATGAGGAGAAAGCCAGCGCAAGAAAGAATATGATTCTGAGGCAAATGCAAGAGGATGGCATGATTACGAAAAAAGCGGCTGCTGATGCCAGCAAGGAAAAGCTGTCCTATCGCCCGCTCAAACAAAAGCAGCTGCAAGCAAAGCAGGCCCCGTATTTTTATGATGATGTGATTCGCGAACTGAAACAAACACTGGGCTTAACCGAGGAACAAATTGAAACGTATGGTCTTCATATCGAAACGACATTACAACCTGAATTACAAAAAATCGCTGAAAAGACTTTAACCAACATCATGGATTCTGAATCAGGTATCCAAATTGGCTTTACCGCCATTCATCCCCAGACAGGTCATGTGCTTGCCCTCATAGGCGGGAGAGATTACGAGAAAAGCCCATTCAATCGTGTCACACAAGCGAAAAGACAGCCCGGTTCAACAATGAAACCGCTTCTCTATTACATGGCCTTACAAAATGGGTTTACACCAGCAACCGTGATGCGCAGTGAAGAAACTGTTTTTGAACTGGATGATCAAGGAAGCGGCGCCGCTTATTCACCAAGCAACTATCACGGCTATTATGCCAATGACAGCATTACGATGCTTCAGGCTTTGGCTCTATCTGATAACATTTATGCGGTCAAAACCCATCTATTTTTAGGAATGGAACAGCTTGTACGTGCAGGTAAAACGTTCGGGATTCACGAAAAACTAGATCAAGTGCCTTCACTTGCGCTAGGTACTTCACCTGTCAAACCAATCGAAATGACCAATGCTTACGCGATGCTGGTCAATGGAGGAAAACGCGTCAAGCCAACCTTTATTACGAAAGTAACGGACGCAAAGGGCAACGTGCTCTTTGAGGAGAAACAAAAACGAGAGCAAGTACTAGATGAAAAAGCAGCATTTGTCACCACTGACATGATGTCAGGGATGTTCAATCATCAATTAAATGGCTATACAAGTGTCACAGGTCGTACCATTTCAAAAGATCTTACCAGAACGTATGGAGGGAAATCGGGGACGACAGGTGCTGACAGCTGGATGATCGGCTTCTCTCCCCAGCTCGTCACAGGTGTGTGGACCGGCTACGATAAAGGACGCACCATTGACTCGGTCAAAGAAACCGCCTATGCGAAAAAGATATGGGCTTCCTTTATGGAATCAGCCCTCTCAAACCAGCCAGCCTCCTCCTTCATGCCGCCAGACGGTGTAAAAGGCGTATATATCAATCCAAAAACCGGTGATCTCGCAGGCCCAGGATGCGAATCAAAGGTATTTACCTATTTTATAGAAGGAACGGAGCCGACCGGTGTCTGCTATGGTGCCGAGAACAAAGCTTCTGATCAAGACAAAGCTCAAGATCAACAGCCTAAGAAATGGTGGGAAAAGTGGCTGAAACGTTAAAAATGGACATGAAAAACCCCGAGATCTGCATCTCGGGATTCTCCATGTCCTAGCTTTAACACCAGTTTACTGAAAAAACGCTTGGAATTGGTATCCATTCATCATTCTTCACAAAAATTTCACAATTACTCAGGAACAGCCAATCCTTCTTTTAATTCATCTGTGGATGCTTCCCATAACGCTTCATTGTGACTCTTCAAGAAATCAGCGAGCACCTTTTTCGAACCATCATCCATATGACTGACAACGATTTTACGCTTCATGGATTTATCCATTAAATTCACATGCTCAGGAAGTGACTTATATCCTCTGCGGATCGAGCGGTCAACTGTCATTTCACAAGCTGTGACTCCTGCATAATATGGCCCCTCTTCTCTTCGGTCAATCGTCACCCATACGAGCCAATACGGTTTTCCGTTAGGTACCTCTTCTTTGGTTTTTAAAAATTTAATTCCTTTTTCGACGGCACTTCTTGCATGCATCGCACCAATATCAATGACGGCTTCCTTTTCCTCCACATCAATGATCACCGGCGAGATATTATCAAGGCTGAGGGCACCTGCACCAAAGCCTCCATGCCCATCCGTTGCATCTGTTTTTTTAATGATATTAAAACCAATTGGTTTCTTCTTTTTACCTTCCATTCATTAGACCTCCTAAAGCAGCGGCTTCAAAATAAGATTAAACCAGTATATGATTTGATCCCGCATTCCGATCAATGGAACAAAAACAAACTGACCTAGCGGTGTGATGACGAAGATGAGGAAAATGATGATCCCATACTGTTCAAATTGCGTCATCTTTGCACGGATGCCGGGACTGACAACATCCTCAATAATACGATATCCGTCCAGTGGCGGAATCGGTAATAAGTTAAATAGGAACAAAATCACGTTCAAGTTAATAAAGATTTGGAAGAAATAATCGACCCCCGGCTCAAAGCGCATGAGCGACTCCCCGCCAAATTTCTGAAGAAGCGCATACACACAAAAGCCCAAAAATGCCAAAACCAAATTGCTTAAAGGTCCTGCGATCGACACACATATCCCTGCGAGACGTGGGTTTTTGAAATGGTACCGATTCACAGGTACAGGCCTCGCCCAGCCAAACCCAGCCACAAAGATCAAGATCGTCCCGAAAATATCAAGGTGCTTCAATGGATTGAGCGTCAGTCTGCCTTGATTTTTAGCTGTCGGATCTCCAAAACGATACGCAACATATGCATGCGCCAGCTCGTGCATCGTAAAAGCCACAACAAGCGTAATGGCGACATATGGAATCAGTTCTAATGGGTAAACAAGAAATTGGTCCAAAGGCATGAATCCCTCTTTCTTTCTATACAATGATTTACTTCATTCAGTATACTATAAGAAGTCCCTTAAACTAAAGGGAAGCGTAGCACTACAGGAAAAAGGAGGTTGCCATCATGCCGATTATCACCGTTCAAATGCTTGAAGGAAGAACAGATGAGCAGAAAAGAGCTCTTGTGGAGAAAGTCACAGATGCCGTTGTTGAAACAACAGGCGCAGGTGCAGAGAAAGTCTCTGTCATTATTGAAGAGATGAAAAAAGAACATTATGCTGTAGCAGGAAAGCGACTGAGCGACCTGTAAGCATATAAAAAGGACAAACACTTTTTCGGTGTTTGTCCTTTTGTCTCTTACCTTATCTGTACCAAGCTTTATTACGGTTCACTTGATTTTTATGAGCCGCATCGAAGAAATCGACAGTGTAAGAATAATCATAATTCATTAAGCAGACAATTCCGCTGCCTTGAGGGTCATGCGGCAAACCAAAGTTATGGCCGTATTCATGTGTAGCCGCTTTTGCTGTATTCGCTGTTCCTTGATCAAGGTTGACACTGAATGCACTTCCGCTCGGTGCACTATTGTATACATAAGCGATTCCGCCAGCATCAAAGTTTGGATTTGCTGTAAATCCTGTGACAAAATCGTATCCTCTGCCATCAAAGCTGCGCTGAAGGTTGGAAAGAATTTGTGATGCGTTTGATCCTGAAGACGTCCAAGACCCTACGGCTTGTACGACAAAGTCCACATCATGATCACGGTTAAATGTCACATCCGCTTGCTCAATGATGCTGACAATGCGCGTCTGCCAATCACTATATTTCGCACGATACTGCGCATCAGCTACTGCATAGACGGTCACTTTCTGACTGCCTGTACTAGCTTTTGTTGAAATCGAATCTCCTGTATTTGCTTTAAAGGTTCTAGACCCTACCTGTTTACCAGACTCATCTAAAATCTTTGTTGTCACATCTCTTTCAATAGGAGGTGCCTTCGTCAAATCTTTAAAATCGTTTGCCTTTGGCAACCCTTCACTAATATGTGTTTCAAACGGCGCATGACCATGATCATGCCCATGACCTGCACTTGCAACTGGTGCAGAAGCTGAACTTACCCCCGGTAACAAACTACCTACCAATAAAAATGACAAAAAGACTGAACGCTTTTTCATTCCTATCCCTCCTTTGTTTTTCACAAGGTTATATATTCACTGAAAATTCACCATTTTCCTTCTATTCAGTCAAAAACAGGGAATTGGATATACAGGAAGAAAGTCGAAACATGTCATTTTCACTAATTTTTCGGATATTTTGACACACATTTTATCAAAAAGCAGAACTTTTGATCCGGGACATTCGCTTAGTAAACATCCATCTTTTTCTAAAGTGCTGTTATAGACCTAGCCACACCATATAAAGAAGCAAAAATTGATATTAGAAAAGATAAATTCAGACTTTACTGATACGAATTATACTTCTTTGCGATTCTCCCTTATGATGAAGAACATAAAAACAATGCTATTTCAAAACAGAAGGGACGATCCACATGTCTGAAAAAAAGCACATACAATTTGGATTGATGTTACATGGTCCAGGAGGTCATATGAATGCATGGAAGGATGAATCCGTTCCAGCAGATGCAAGTGTGAACATTGATTATTATCAAGCAATGACAAAAAAGGCAGAAGCAGCGGGTTTCCGTTTTGTCTTTGTCGCAGATGGCTTATATATTCATGAACATTCAATTCCTCATTTCTTGAACCGATTTGAACCATTAACCATCTTATCCGCTCTTGCTGCGGTCACCAAAAAGATTGGACTTGTGGGCACTGTATCCACTTCCTACAGTGAGCCCTTTACCATTGCCCGGCAATTTGCATCCCTAGATAAATTAAGTAAGGGGCGGGCCGGATGGAATGTTGTGACTTCTCCACTTGAAGGCTCTGCTGAAAACCACATCATTCGTCCGCATCCTAGCCATTCACTTCGGTATGAAATTGCAGAAGAATACCTAAAAGTAGTGAACGGCCTTTGGAGCTCATGGGAAGAAGATGCTTTTTTAAGGGATCGATCAACAGGGGTTTTCTTCGATCGGGATAAACTGCACACATTAAACCATCATGGCAAACACTTTTCTGTCAAAGGTCCTTTGAATATCGAACGATCTGAACAAGGGCAACCGGTGATTTTCCAGGCAGGTGCGTCAGAGGCAGGAAAGGATCTAGCCGCAAAAGAAGCGGACGCAGTATTTACGAATGCAGACTCACTTGAGAAAGCGAAAGCATATTACCGCGACGTGAAAAATAGAGCCGCAGCGCTGGGCAGAAATCCATCTGACATCAAAATTTTCCCCGGTATCCACCCGATTACAGGGCGAACAGTCGAAGAAGCAGAAGAAAAATATGAAGCCATTCAACATCTGGTCTCTATTGAAGAAGCCCTTCACTACCTGGGCAGGTTCTTTGATCACTTGGACTTCAGTCAATTTCCACTTGATGAGCCATTTCCTGATATCGGTGATGCCGGTTCAAACAGCTTTCAATCCACAACTGAATCGATTAAAAAAATGGCGAAAGAACAAAGCTTGACCTTAAGAGAAGTCGCTCTACGAGTAACCACTCCCAAAAGTGCTTTTTTCGGTACTTATGAACAAGTGGCAGACCAGCTGATCCAATGGATCGAAGAAGATGCCGCAGATGGATTTATTTTTGGCGCGCCTATTTTAGCAAGCGGTTTATCTGAATGGACGGAGCATGTCATCCCGATATTAGTAGAAAGAGGATATTACGACCCGAATTATCCAGCTCATACCCTTCGTGAAAATTTGGGTCTGCCTATCAAGAAGAATCAGTTTCTCAAACAAACAGTGAAATAAACATGAAAAGAGGGGTTAGCTCAAAGGCTACCCCTCTTTTCATGTTGGTTGATGCAATCGATTTTCGATGAGATCAATGAATTGAAGTACGGCTCTTCCTGGCGAATCATTTGTTTTCCTCAATAGACCAACTGGCGGGGAAACATGAATGCCCTTTATTTCTAATACCTTGGTGCCTGGAAGGGTAAAGGAATGAGCAGTTCGTGTAAAAAGAGAGACACCTAATCCAGCCTGAACATAATGTTTATGGGACATGCTGCTCGTAATCTCTAATTTATTGTAATTGGTCCCAATGACATCAACAATTTGTTGTTCAATTTGAATACGGATGGGGCAATTGTGTGGCGTGAATAAAATGGTCTCATCCTTTAAATCGGTCACCTCCACTACCCCTTTTTCCGCTAATCGATGGGAAGACGGGACGAGCAGCACGATATCATCTTGAAAAAGAGGCTTATAGCTATTCTCCATCGAAGCTTCTGGTGCTCCGCAAATCGCAAAATCAATCTCATCATGCGAAAGTAAGGAACTCAACGTATTCGCATCCGCTACTTGCACAGAAAATTCTACATTCGGAAACCTTTCCTTGAATTCTGCAATAAGGGCAGGAAATTCTAAGCTGGCAGTGGGCTCAGAAACACCGATGCGAATGAACCCCGCAATGCCCACTTCTAAATCTTGGAGTGTTTTCGTCAATTTCTCATATTCATTGAGTAAAGAATTGGCTCTTTCATAAAAAAGCTGTCCTGATGCTGTTAACTTTAAGGTCTTCCCTCTTTCTAGAAGCTTCTCTCCAATTTCCTCTTCTAAATGTTTGATGTGCAAAGTGATGGTTGGCTGAGAATAATTCAGCGCTTCTGCTGCTTTTAAAAAATTTCCGTATTTCACGATCGTGGCAAAGGTGCGTATCGCTCGAATCTCCATGAAAACCCCTCTTCTCCCTGTATTTTAAATATCTGAATCGTGTATTTATGATTACTAATTATACTTTTCTATTGGTTTGCCTTATTATAATTTATATTATCAACTATTCCAAGTTGTTTAGAAGGAATTATCAGAAATGGAGGAGACGAATTGGCAAAAGTAACGATTATAGCAGGCGGGCATTCTGTCCAATCTCGGTTAACCGGTGTCCTGCAGCATATCCATCATCGTTTGGCGTTACATGGGGTTGATGTTCATGTCATTCAAGTCCACCAGCTTCCTAGCGGCGCCTTAATAGGAGCAGATTTTTCAAACGAGGACATTGTGAAAGCCATTGAGCTTGTGAATGAGAGCGACGGTGTCATTGTGTTAACACCTGTCTACAAAGCGTCTTTTTCCGGTATTTTAAAAACTTTTTTAGATCTACTTCCCCAGAAAGCATTACAAGATAAACCCGTCCTTCCTTGTGTTTTAGGAGGAACATACGGGCATTTGCTCGTCATTGAATATGCACTTAAACCGATCATTCATCAACTCGGTGCAACCGTCGTTCAATCTGGCGTGTATGTTGTGGATCAACAGGTCATAAAGCAGGATTCAAATAGCTATGTGCTTGATCCAGATGCCACAGACAGATTAAACCTCGCACTATCTCAATATCAAAGTCTAATAGGAGGAACAGCCAATGTCGCTCACCCTTAGTATTCTTGATCAAAGCCTCGTCAGTGAAAACGAGAAAGCAGAGACGGGTATTCAGCATACTGTCAGATTGGCTGAAGCAGCAGATCAGCTTGGTTATCACAGGTTTTGGGTGTCTGAACATCACAATAATTCTCAAGTGGCAGGTTCATCCCCTGAAGCCCTCGCTGGTTATCTTTTAGCAAAAACGAACCATTTGCGAATTGGGTCTGGAGGTGTCATGCTTCAGCATTACAGCCCGTTTAAGGTGGCTGAAACATTTCATGTACTGGCATCTCTAGCGCCTGGCAGAGTCGATTTAGGCGTTGGGAAAGCACCGGGAGGGTTGAACCTCTCAACACAAGCGCTTCAGGAAGATTATCAAGCGTCACGGAAAGACTTTTCTCAAAAATTAGTGGATCTCAAAACGTATCTAACTGAACAAGCAAATGAATTAAATGCTCAGCCAATTCCTAGCGTATCACCCGACATGTTCCTTCTAGGCGGCAGTATTGAGAGCGCGGAATTTGCAGCAAAACTTGGGATATCCTTTGTGTTTGCCTATTTTATTAACGGGGATGACGCATTATTAAAAGAAGCAAGAGAGACTTTTCAAAAATTCAAGACACAGAACACGCACCAGCAATTTCTTCTCGCCATCACCGTATCTGTAGCGGAAGACCACAAACAAGCCCTCTCGTACATCAAGCAAAAGGAAACAGTAAAGGTCTCCTTTTCCGATGGAAGAAAGCTTAATGTGACGTCACTAGAAGATGCAGAAAAGCTGGTGAAAGGAACAAAAAAAGAACACTACAACATTCACGTTCAAAAAACCGGTTATACCGCTGGCACAAAAGAAACCGTTCATCGCCGGCTGACTGAACTAGCCGAGACATATGATATCAACGAGTTCATTGTGCTATCTCCGATTGTAGACATTGAGGCAAGAATAGCGTCTATCACATTATTAAAAGAAGCATTTGATCATGAACTAACAGCCAAAAACCAAATAAACCAAGAGGTGAGCGTCTAATGTCAAATAAACAAAAAATCATTTTATGGAGCAAAAATGGATGCAGCTATTGTCAGGACATTCAGTCCTATTTCAACGAACAGCACATTACTTATTCAACCATTGATGTAACAGAGCATGATCATTACAGAAATATTTTAGAAGAAAAGTACGGCGTCCGTTATGTGCCAGTAGTAGAAATCAGCCGTGATCCCCACGTGTATCAAGCATTGCTGAATCCAGATATCGATACTTTACGAAAAGCGTTGAGCTGACATTACACACTACCCTTTTGATTGGAGGTTTGTCATGAGTCGAGATATTTTTCGCATCGCTACCGAAGAAGATGCACCGGCTTTTCTAGAATTGCTGTCCAGTGCATTTAAACCGCTTGGAGAAATGGGCATTGATTGGCCATCCACGAACGCCACACTTGAAATGGTCACAGAAAACATCAAACAATCCGTTGCTGTTGTGTTAGAACGAGACGGGCGGCTCATATCAACCATCACCATACGTTTTCCGTGGGAGAGTACTCAACCGGTCTCAGGCTATCCATTTGTTTGGTGGTTTGCCACAGCTCCTGATTTAGCCGGTCAAGGGATCGGAAATAAGCTGCTCGATTATGTAGAAAACACCTTGCTCCGGCAGACATTTAAAGCACCAGCATACACACTGGGCACTTCTGGCCGAAAGCACCCCTGGCTTCTAGAGATGTACGAACGAAAAGGCTATACAGCATATATTGAACGTGAAGCCGATAATGGCGACTTAGGTGTATTAATGTATAAAGTCCTCATCCCTGAACGGTTTGATGCCGCCATATTAGGCGCACCGCCCTCAGAAGAAAAAGTCCAAACGACTTCAACATAGGAGGTGATTCAACATGGGGGAGTTTTTCAAATGGGAGTATGTCGTCACACTCTTCCCTAAAGTATTGTCAGCCCTTCCAACAACCTTACTGATCGTTTTATTTGCCACTTTGATTGGCAGTTTTCTTGGATTCATTCTTGCTTATTTCCGAATTGAGCGTATTCCCATCCTGCATCAGCTCAGTGCAATTTATGTCTCATTTATTCGTGGAACACCTATCCTTGTGCAAATGTTTATTGTGTTTTATGGCCTGCCTGGTGTGCTTGCAACAATTGGGCTTGATATCTCCATGTGGAACAAATTGATCTTTCTGTATATTACATATGGACTCAATACAGCTGGGTATTTTTCAGAAATATTCCGATCTGCCCTATCGAGTGTCCCAGCATCTCAATATGAAGCGGCCGCCTCGATTGGACTGACGAAATGGCAGATTTATAGAAGAACGCTTATTCCTCAAGCAGGGAGAATCGCCCTTCCTAATATCGGCGTGGCCATTGTCAACTTATTACAAAATACCTCCCTCGCCTTTACATTAGGTGTGATGGACATGATCGGAAAGGTTCAAACATTAGGGGCTTTATACTATCGCGTATTAGAAGGATACTTTATTGCTGCCGTTATATTTATCATTTTAAGTATGGTGTTAGAAAAATCATTTGACCTATTGGAAAAACGGATCAATACACCGAAAACAAAAAAACAGCGACAGACGGCATTGCTTCCCTTAAAAAGAGCCGAAGCGGCCTTCACTGTAGAAAAACGTGCAAAATAAACTGGGGAGGAATTTACATGAAAAATAATAGAATATTCAGTAATAATTACATCATCGGTCTGCTTCTACTTGGTTCATTGCTCCTTGCCGCCTGCGGAAATAATGAGCAATCGGATGAAGTCAAAGCAGAAGCAAACAATAATGACCCAGATGCAAAAGAAATCGTCATTGGGACAGGGAACGCCTATCAGCCCTTCGTTTACTTAGATGAAAACGGCAAATTAACAGGCTACGAGAAGGCTGTATTAGATGAAGTGGATCAGCTGCTTCCACAATATAAGTTTAAATATGAATCCTTTGAGTTTAAAAATATTCTGCCTGCTTTAGATGCAGGTAAAGTTGATCTCGCTGCCCACCAATATGAAATCAATGACGAGCGTCAGAAGAAATATCTATTTGGAAAAGTTGGCTACACAGATTATACAAGCTATGTTGTGGTGAATAAAGCATCCGGTCATGACTTTCAAAGCCTGGACGATTTAGCTGGACACAAAGTGCACACCTCTACAGGAAGTAATTTCGCTTATCTTCTAGAGCAATATAACGCAAAGCATGATCGGAAAATTGACATTGTCTACGGGGATGGCGGGAACGAAATTTTAGTCAAAAACCTGCAGAATGGCACGGTCGATGCTGCCTTACTCACAAAGTATGACGTCAATAAGCTAAACAAACAGTTCAATGCCAATCTTGTGACATCCGGAAAGCCTGTAAACGTATCTAAAACGTATTATCTATATCAAAAAAACAATACAAAACTTCAAAAAGACATTGATCAAGCCCTGCAAAAACTGATCGATAACGGCAAGCTCGCTGAATTGTCTAAAAAAATATTGGGCGGAGACTTTACTACATCATAAGAAAGGAGCGATCTGAGTGGATTTTGACGTTGCTTTTATGTTTCAGGCCTTTCTAGCCGCACTTCATTATTTGCCAACGACGCTGCTATTAGGTTTTCTCCCGCTATTATTCGGCTCCATCTTTGGCTTTGGCATTGCCCTTATTCGTTTTTATCAAGTGCCTATATTGTCTCCATTGTTCAAATGGTTTGTGGCGATTTTTAAAGCCATTCCTGTTGTATTAATCTTGCTCGTATCTTATCTTATTTTTTCCGATTCGCTCGATCAATTGGCTGCATCTCTTTCGCTGCCCATCCGTTTTAGCGATTTAGATAGACGATGGATTGCCATTTTCGCCCTTTCTTTATATGCCGTCAGCGGGTTATCAGAGATATTTCGAAGCTCTCTTGCGTCCATCCCAAAGGGCCAATTTGATGCCGCTCTATCCGTTGGTTTCACAGGCAGACAGGTGTTGCGAAGAGTGATCATTCCACAAGTCTTTCCCATCTCTCTTCCTTTACTGAACAACATGCTCATCAGTTTAATCAAAGCCTCTTCTCTCGTCTCTATGGTATCTGTGGTCGATATTTTAAACGGCGCTTTAATCAAAGCCAATGTGAACTATCGTTATCTTGAAGCCTACATTGCTGTTGCCCTTATTTACTGGGCGCTGTGTGCCTCTATTGAAGCCATTACAGCCGGATATGAGAAATATGGACACAAAAACAAAAGGAGGCGATTGGCATGATTCACATCAAACAAGTGCATAAAGCATTCGGTCAAAACCAGATTCTAAAGGGAATTGATTTAACGGTAGAAAAAGGCGAAGTCGTTGTCATTTTAGGTCCGAGCGGCTCTGGGAAATCAACATTTCTCAGATGCTTAAATTTTCTTGAGCGTGCGGATCAAGGCGAGATCAGCATTGATCACACCACTGTCACATTCAATCAAGCAAAACCGAAAGACATTCTAGCAATTCGCCGAAAAACAGCCATGGTCTTTCAGCAATACGACCTGTTTATTCATAAGACAGCACTTGAGAATGTCATGGAAGGCTTAGTCATTGCCCGTAAACAACCGAAAGACCATGCCTATGACACAGCCCTCCAATTGCTCAAAAAAGTAGGGTTACTAGAGAAAAAAGATGCCTATCCGCATCAATTATCTGGCGGACAGCAGCAGCGAGTAGGCATTGCAAGAGCACTTGCATTGAATCCGGAAGTCATTTTGTTTGATGAGCCGACCTCCGCTTTAGATCCCGAGCTTGTAGGTGAAACACTTGACGTCATTAAACAAGTGGCACAAACCGGGGTCACCATGATCATCGTCACCCACGAGATGAGCTTTGCCTATGATATTGCCGACAGGGTGATTTTCATGGAGGATGGGGTCATTGTTGAATCAGGCACCCCAGTAGAAGTCTTTGAACAGACGAAGGAAGAACGGACAAAACAATTTTTAGCGAGATTTTCTTATCATCATTCCTAAAAAACAAGTCGATCCATGAGGTCGACTTGTTTCTGTTTCTATATGCGTGCAAAATAAAAACCAGTCTGTTCTAGCCATTGGCTATTACATACTGGTTCTTATCGTTAGTTCAATTCCTTCAACTGATCAATATACGCAAGGGCTGCCTCAAATTCTTCGTCCGTATAGCGCTGCTTGCTTTTAATGGTGAAGACCTTTTCCTTTACCTCATCTTTTGGCAGATCGTCAAAGTATAAAATCGTTGAGACAAGCTCTAGAAAACGAGACGATTGCTCATTCATCTGCTGCGTCAGCACTTTGAGGTCAGGCATGTCCACTTCACACTGATCGAGAAACTCTTTCCCATTGTCCGTCAGCGAATAGCGATATTGAAAGTATCCGCCCTTTTTTTCCTTCATTTCGTCCAAGAATCCAAGGTTACACAGCTCTTCAATTCTGAGCGTCAACTCCTCTGAATAAGGGCCATAAAAATGAAAATCGTATTTCTCGTAAAAAGGCAAATCTAGCTTTTTTGCTATGTAAATCATTTTTTGCAGCTTCTTCCGTCCAACGATTTCCCCAGATTCAGAGAACACCTTCATCAACTTTGCATGCTCTTTCAACAAATTCCCGACATCTCCTTTTTCAGTACTTCCTTATCCCAATCCAAGCAGCTTCATGATCGCCTTCTTTTCTTCAGCTTTTTCCGACATATCTACAATTAAGTCCATCGGGAAATAAAGTTTATGATCGGTTCTTCGTTTACCGGAAATGGCGTCAACAATATCTGACTGTCTCGACAGTTCTTTAATATGACCACTTTGCGTCAAGAGATGGATCGGCAGCCGTTCTTCTTCTTCGCCCGGTCTATAGAAGTCATAAGGCAAATCAGAGGAAGAGTCGACCACTAAATAATAGTCAGGATCAATTCCTGCTTCTTTGAACAAAGCCGTCAGCTTGAAATATTTCGTCATTTCTTCATTTGGATTAAACTCTGTATATTGGAATAAACGGCGGTTCATAAAACGGCGGCACAAATCAGCCAGCACGTGATCTTCTTCATCTTCCCACGCCTGAAAATAAAATAAGACAATGGATTCATCCAGCTTAATATAGTCCTCTGTGGTGACATTTCCTTCAAAAATCGAATAAAAATGCACAGGGGCATGTGTGAAAATATATCCCGTTTCATGCAGCTCTTTTGCACGATGGAGAATTTTTGTTAAAATGACTTCCGCACTGCGTGTCACTGGATGGAAATAGACTTGCCAGTACATTTGATAGCGGCTCATAATATAATCCTCTACGGCATGCATCCCGCTCTGTTTCATCACAATCTGATCTTCTCTTGGACGCATCACGCGTAAAATACGTTCCATATCAAAGTGACCATAGCTGACGCCTGTATAGTAAGCATCACGCTGCAAGTAATCCATTCGGTCGGCATCAATTTGACTTGAAATCAAACTGACCACCTGTTTGTTTTGATACGTTTTGGCAATGACTTCTGCTACATGCTTTGGAAAATCGTCACTAACCCGGCGCAGCACTTCATTTACTTCCGTCTGCCCTAAAATGATATCTCTTGTAAACGATTCATGATCTAAATGAAAGACCTTTTCAAAGGAATGAGAAAACGGACCATGTCCAAGGTCATGAAGCAGGGCGGCACTCAGTACAAGCTCACGCTCCCCTTCATCCCATTCGGGTCTTCCTTTAAACACATCATCCACAATTCGTCTGACAATCTCGTATACACCGAGTGAATGATTAAATCGGCTGTGTTCTGCCCCATGAAACGTTAAATAAGTGGTGCCTAGCTGTTTAATTCGTCTAAGGCGCTGGAACTCTCTCGTTCCGATTAAATCCCATATCAATGCATCCCGTACGTGAACATAGCGGTGCACAGGATCTTTAAATACCTTTTCTTCGGATAATTTCCCTTTTGGATACGCCATCGTTTCGTCCCTCTTTTTTTAAGACGTGTTTCTATTATATCGGGTAACTTTTCCCGAAAACATCCTTGAATTTGCTGGCGAATGTGTTCTCATAGATTGAACGGACGTAAAAAGCCCGACCTGACAGGGACGGACCTCTTTTTAGGTCGACTGAACACATTCAGTGACATTTATTTGACTTTTTTTTGAACCTTTTCGAGTAACTCATCTTCTGTTGGTGCGGATAATGGGCGATTGTTCACAAACGCAAAAGCCTTTTTTCGTCCTGGACCGCAATACGATTGACAGCCAATCTCAATTTTTGCATCAGGGTCAACCGATTTAAGTCGAGGCAATAACGTTTTTAGGTTCGTCGCATCACAATCGTCACATACGCGAAACTCATTAGCCATGTTCTTACGCTTCCTTTCAATGATGAAACTTCATTCTATATGAAACAGTTGGACAACTAAGAGTGAATAATATACCACCCAACATTGTACATCGAAGCGACTGGAGTTGCAAGATGCATTGTCAGCACAGAGACGTATTCACATAAAAGCTAGTATTTTCCACTATCCTTTTAGCAAACTTGTATAAACCTTCTTCAACTTGGCTAATCTAATACCATCAAATCTTATGGGGGTTTAAACACATGTCAAAACAAAGACAAGATGCTTGGTCAGAGGAAAATGATCTCCTTCTGGCAGAAACCGTCTTACGTCACGTCAGAGAGGGCAGTACACAGCTGAACGCATTTGAAGAAGTGGGAGACAAGCTAAACCGTACCTCAGCGGCATGCGGATTTAGATGGAATGCTGTCGTGAGGCATCAATATGAAAAAGCATTGGCACTTGCCAAAAAACAGCGTAAACAACGCATGCGTGCACTCGGCAATGGGCAGCCTGCGAAAAAACGTTTGCTCTATCAGCCGCAAGTTGAAGAAACGATCACACAGGAAGAGTTCTCTCAAGAACTGGAACCTGCGCAAGAAGAAACGTTTGCACCTGCAGCCGAAACAGCCGAACAGCTTCAGTTTGTGGATCAAAGCTACAATGAAGAGTTAGCTAGTTTATCACATTTATTGTCACAGGCTTCTCAAGTGACAGAGAAAAAGCCAGAAACCAATCCATTTGGGCAGCGCCAAGAGCTAACCATTGAAGATATCATTGATTTCTTACGCCGCTATGAAGGCGATGGACAGCAATCTTCTGCCTTACGCATGGAAAACAGCCGGTTAAAACAAGAAAACAATGAACTTTCACATAAAGTGTCGCAGCTAGAAGCTGAAGTGAAAAAGCTTGAAAAGGATCAGCTCACGATTCAAGAAGATTATGAAACACTCGTCAAAATCATGAACCGTGCAAGAAAACTAGTTTTGTTTGAAGAGGACGACAGTGCCGCACCAACCTTTAAAATGGATCGTAACGGCAACCTTGAAAAAATGGCTGAATAACCAAAAAGTGCTCCCCACCTGCGGGAAGCACTTTTTTAAATATCCAAAAATAGCATCACGCTAAAAAGGACATTGATCAAGAAGACGAACATAAAAATGTACCTGACTTGCCTCACCTGAAAATCACCAAACATAAAAATATAAAGCCCTGCGATACCAAGCGTCAGTACAGGCTGAAGAAACGGCACGAAAAGCGAAATGCCGTAGCCGGCTCCTATGATGACAGGAAGCCATAGTAAATAGAGGTAACCGCCATTTTTAGATTTCAAGAAACCACTCCCTCTCTTTCTTCTATCTGCTTGATTTCAGGCTGAACAAATTTGAGTCCGGCCATTGTACGTCTGCGTTTTTGTGATGTCCAAACTGCAATCGCCGGCTGATCCGTTAGAGACTCTGTGTCAATGGTAATCAGCACTTTCCCATTTAATTCAATTGAATCTTCAAACTCAATTTTGCACCCAGATAAACTGATATCATGTATGATCACCGGCACCTTCTCTTCTAGTCGGTCCTCATAGGCGATCGTGCCTGTCACACCTTGCAATGGCCTTCTCATCCATTTGCGACGCAGAGCCTTTGGTACCTTCTCCGTTTCTCTTAAAAAGCGGAGAAACGTCCGAACAGCATGAGATTTTTTCTCACGATCCGTCACCGCTACATGCTCTCGTGTGAATAAGAAACGGATCAGTGATAAATACTCTGATTTTTGTGTGTCAGTAAAAGCAACACCAATCATCAGCTTGTCTCCCTCTGGATAGCTCCAAACCACATCACACGCCACACTTTCATTCTCTGAAAAAAATAATTGCGTTTGTCCTTGATATAGAGAAGACGCTTGGTCCAATGGAATGGATAGACGCGCACCTGAATCACTCATATCTAGTAGAAAACAAGCAATCGACTGATCTTGATGATCAGAACGAAGATGCCCCTCTTTTTCAATGACAAATCGTTCTGATTTCCGATAACGCGGTCGATCAAACGCCACAAGCAGTGCCATGAATAAACCTGCACCGTTATAAAGCACCCAAAAAATATTAATCAACATGAGATCAGCGTTCATCGTCCCATTTGCCTTCACATCGTAACCTATTTTCACAAGGGCAAGCAATGAGAGCAGCAAGAAGATCAGATGGGGAATCATCGTTTTCAAATGAAAATGTCTTTTGTCCGTTTGAATTCCCTTCGGTGTCACCAGAAATTCAACCCGTTTCTTCAGGAACAGTTCACTGAGTGCCACACCAGCTAGGTGGAACGCCATAGAGCTTTCATAAATGTGACTCCAGAACATGCTTCTCTTTTGATTCGACACAAGTTTAAATGCTAAATAGGAACTAAAGAATGCCGGCAGCCAAAACATGAAAACGGACTGGAAATCTGCCCAGAAACTTTGAATACCAAACAATAAAAACAAAATCGGTGTGAGAATATAAATCATTTTAAACAAACCGTTAAACCAATATACAATGCCATCTAAATAAAGAACACGCTGCATAAGCGTTAAGCCGCGCACCTTCAAAGGATTAAACTTACGGGCACACTGAATGTTCCCTCTCGACCAGCGATCTCTTTGCTTTAACAGATCAAGCCAGCTTTCAGGTGCCAGACCGACGGCTAATACTTCTCCGACAGACACAGATTTGAATTTCCCTTGGAGAAGCATTCCTGTTGCCATGTCTTCTGTAATCACTCCAGTAGCAAATCCGCCAATTTCATCTAATGCCGTTCTTCTAAATACCGTATTACTCCCAACATACATGACGGCATTAAACCGATCCTTACCAGCTTGGAGAGTTTGCATGAAAAAGTCCTGCTCATTTGGAATTCGATCTTTCGAGAACATATTATATTGGAAAGGATCTTCGTTATAAAACGCCTGTGGAACTTGAACAAACGCAGTTGCTCCATCATGAAAATAGGGCACTGTTTTTTCTAAAAAGGAAGGAAGAGGGACCATATCTGCATCAAGTGTCAGAATCAGCTCTCCATCCGTTTGAGACATCGCATGATTTAAATTAGCTGCCTTAGCAAATCTGTTATCTGTTCTTGTCAGATAATGAACACCAAACTCAGAAGCAAGCTGCTCTACTGCTTCCCTATTGCCATCATCACATAAATAAATTTGAACGCTTTCCTTCGGATAAGAGAGATTCAAACAACCTGCAACAGTGCGTTTCAGCACCTCAATTGGTTCATTATATGTAGCTATGAAAATATCAACTGTTGGCAGCCTTTCAAGATCACTGATCATGACTTGTTTCCGATTTGAAGGCTTCCAAACAAGTGTATAAAACACAAGCAACTGGATAAACCCAATGCATTCACAGACAACAAGCAAAATGCCCATGACAATATTAAAAGTACCTTCATGCGGCAATGTAAAGAAGAGACGCCAGCAAATATAGGCAGCATTTGTTAACACACATAGCACAATGATGATTTTTTTCACAGTAGAAGTCATTGGCTGGATACGATATATCAAACAGAGACAAAATACAAAGCATAAACAGCGGGTAATACGTGGTGATGAATGACAATACATTTTCCTTCTTTCTTATGTCATAAAGAACTATCACATATAAAATGTCACAACAAAGGAGGGGATTCTTCCATTACATTGCCCCTCCATTTCTATATAAATCATTTCCACAATCGATCTAACTGATTTGAATAAAAATCAATGGCCTTTCGATAACTCAAAATAGCAGGATCGTTTGTCGTTTCAGTTAAACAGTTCAGTAATATTTCCATGGCTTTGCTATGTTCATTTAAATTATACAAAGTCATGGCATAAAACGTTTGAATGGCTTTATTATGCGGATAAGCTTCCATCGCATGGAGGAATATTTGTTTTGACTTTTCATATTCCCCTAAGGTTCTGTATGTACTTCCTAATCCTAAGAAAGCATCTTCTCTTTCTTCTGAAGACAAACCTAGTTCAAGTGCCCTCTCATAAAAAAAGACAGCTTGTTTTTCCTCCCCTAACACATCATAACTCCAAGCACATTGATAGTGAATGGAGGCATGATCTGGATACTCTTCTACAAGACGGATGAGCATGTCATTGGATTCTTGAAGTTGTCCACTTTCTCGAAGTTCAATAGCTTTCAGAAGTTTCGTTTCCATTACATCACCCCTATTTTTAAGATGGGACGATATGTTTACGAGAACACTTTCTCATTCCGCTCAATCATCCGTGTCATGTTCTTCTCAAACTCCAGTTGTTCCTCGGTGGTCAACCCTGAAGCAGTCAGTTGCTCGCTCAGCTTTTGAAGTTCTTCTAGTAAAAGACGCATGAGAAGCGCACAATCAATGGGTTCTCCAGTTAATTCTGATAGGGATGCCATCGTATCAGGCTGTATATCAGGGAATACCGCTTTCACCTCATGCCTTCTATCCTTTAAGGCCGCCTCATAAAAACGGCGAATCAAATCAGCACGTTCCCGACCGCTTCCATCTG
The DNA here is from genome assembly GCF_038593395.1 of Bacillus sp. FSL R5-0397. Classification (NCBI taxonomy): domain Bacteria; kingdom Bacillati; phylum Bacillota; class Bacilli; order Caryophanales; family Bacillaceae; genus Bacillus; species Bacillus sp. FSL R5-0397. Next base: position 3,358,734 of record NZ_CP151992.1, read on the forward strand.
CACACAAATAGATTTGCACAGCGACCCCTCCGCGTAATCTACGCTGAGAAATGCCGGCAAATTTCTTTCCATTGATGCTCAAATCGTAGCTACCTGGACAGTAAGAGCCGACAATTTCATAGGCTTCAATGTCCACCTCATACATCGACAGCATCCGGCGGATCAATTCCACCATCGCATCATATCCTCGGTCAATATCAATGCCCTTCTTTTGTTCCGCAAAGATTAAAGACACATTTAGTACGCCTTCATCCAGCACAACAGCAAGACCACCTGAATTCCGCACAATGACGCGATATCCCTCTTCCTCAAGAAGCTTTACACCCTCTTGGAGAAATGGAAGTCTTGTATCCTGAATCCCAAGAACGATCGTATTGTGGTGCACCCAAGAACGCGCTGTCGCTGGTGAGAGTCCTTTCCCGACCGACGCACAAAGCGTATCATCCATCGCAAAAGATTGCTTCGGGTCCACATAAAGACCAAGGCTCGATTGATCTATGATTCGCCATGTCGGCTGTGTCAATAACTCAATAGGTTCATTTTTCATGTCCTGCATATCCTCTCGTTCATAAACTGTGTTTATTATAACATGGAGGGAGAATGAGAGAGAAAAAAGCTCTATGACAAGGAACGTCACAGAGCTTTTCAACTGGATGCTTTGGTTTTCTTGTTCTTCCTTTTCGAGATGAAATAAACAGCTGCAATCAAAACGACAGGAACCCCAACCACGAGGCCCGCAGCGATCAATGTGTTCCACGGCAAATCGATCATCTCCTTAATAGACTAAACTTCTATGAAACAGCCGTGACTTACCCAGCTTAACAAGTCTTCAGCCACTAATTCCGCATGCTGAGGGTCCATCACACCAGCATCGACAATCCACACTTTTTTCTCCTCTTCTGCCTGCCGCATGAGAAGTACTCGCCCACCGCCATCGTCACCAATGGCTACATAGCCGCTGGCATAATGATGGACTTCCCATGTTTTATTGCGTTCCACTATGTCCTCAGTTCCGTATAGTAGAACATCGCCTCCGACGGAACATCCATTTGTCTGTTTTAGCAAGGTCTTATAAGCATGGGGCAGCACCATGTTTAGCTGGGATTCTACCTCTTTGATGTTTATATCAGTTTCTGGTTTGTTGATGATTAAACCTGGAATTTGGGTTACATCGATCATGTGAATCCTCCTCGATGAGTGCTATGTTTATAAACTTTTGATTTATCTTTAAATTTTACTTAACAGGTCACTCAACCCATACTACTTATATTCAAAATTATGAATTTCGACTTTTGCAATTCTCATCTATTAGTTAATCAATGCAAAGTAACTTTTGAAAGGCTTTTATTAGTCTGCTAGTAAATCTAGATAATATTTATCATCTTCTTGTATTTTGGTTAAAAATTCTTCCAAAGAATTTGCGATTTTTATATCATAATAATATATTGCGCTTTTATCCTTTTCATTCAATTCAATTGACATTAATGCTGTCTCATTTGCTTCAAAAAAGATTAATTTGTTATTCTCAAATTCATCATAGATTTCAATGTCAGGATAAAACTCAAAATCATTAGCCCTTAATCGAAAGTCTCTTACAGAATAAGGGTCCATGATGCGATTAGTGTTAAACTCAGACCCATTAATAAAACCGTAACCTACCTCTATATAAAAACGAATTAACTCCTTAGGAAACTTTAAATCAAGTTCCTTTTCAACATCTAAGATTTCTTTTTCAGTTACTAAAAAAAAACTATTTTCTTCGTTTTTCTTAATAATTTCATATCCCATTATTTTTTAACTCCTTTAAATAATGTATTTGCGGGTGAACCTGCTCCATGTATACCTGCTTGATGCTCATTTGGAAATTTTGCAGGATGCATATTCCACCACTCATGCTCTCCTCCAAAAGTATTTTCAATTATATGGTGAGCATCATACTTATCTCCTTTTTTTCTAATTACTTTACCAGTTTTCTCTGAAATAATATTCTCATTATACACTGGCCACTTTTGTCCAGTATTTCTTTCCCACTCTTTGATTACTTTATTTTTCACACTATCAAATTTCGCCCGATGCTTAGCCGTTTCTATAGGTGACATTTTGCTATACTCTTTATTTCTTAATGCTGCTTTCAAATTATCTATTTGGTTTTTAGGTAACTCTCTTCCTGTTCGTCCTTCTATATCTCTAACATATTTTTTTATTGTATCAGAATCTATCTTACTCCCTGTACTAGTAGTAATCCTCTTTACCGCACTCTTCCCTTGATCTATCTTAAAAACATATTTCCCTACCTTCACTATTTTCGCGATTGGGATAATAGAAGCTGCGGACAGAGCTTGTTCTGTGCTACTAATATTTTTGCTGGTTTCTGGGTCTTTGCCGGTGACGGCTCGATAACCGTCATAGATTCCGCTGTATTCTAGGATGATGTTTTCGGTTGTTGAGACAACTTCACCGTCTAATATGCGTTTCGCATTGCCTCGGCTCCGGCTTTCTGGGATTTTGTCTACTTCTTCTATTCTAACTTCACCGTTTGCGATATACGTTCGGATGATTTGTTTATTGGCGTAAACGGTGTATCGGCCGCCAATAAAATCAATATCGGATGAGTCGGTGACGACTTCATCTGCTATATCGAATTCTTTTAATTTTTTAATGCCTTTGACGTTGTATAGTTTACCATTTATGACCCTGATGTCTCTATGAATCTTGTTTTTCCCGTTCACAGCTTCCCTTTGCAATGTCGTAAGTGATGGATCGTTTGCTGTGACTTGTTGATTAATGTTTTTATGAGATTCGTCCCGAACAACCGTCTCCACATTCGCCTGTTGTTTCTCTCTCAGCTTCTTCAGCATGATCATCATCGGGTTTTCTTTCGTGTTGTCTATTTTGTCATTCAATCCGCTGATCGTGCTGCTTATTTTTTCTTCTTTTCCATTTTTGAAAATAGATCCCTTTTGATAGCTCGTGATGTCGATTTTTGGACCAGTGAACATGGTGCTTAAAGTATTGATGTATTGCTTCATTGTTTGCAATGCACTTGTTGTTTCGTTCATAGCACTTGTTTGTTCTCTGTCAAAGGCATGGAGCAGTCCAATGGTTCTGGATGCCTCAAGCCACGCTTTTTGATAGCTCTGTTGAAAAGCAGACTCGTCTACATGAGGCAAGTGAACGATATGACTGACCCTGCCGATCGCCTGGCTCACATCTGAAACGATGTCAGAAATCGCTCGCTCCGCTTTTTTTAAACCTGAATCAAGTTCGTGTTCAATAAATGCTTGTGATATAAAGCCTTGCTGATTTGATTCAAGGGTATGAAGTGCCTGCTTTGTTTGTTTGAGCGCAGAGCTGTATTCCTCAATGACAACCTGAAAAAATTGCAGGAAGGGAATATGGCATTCTGTATAAAAGGAGCGGATGGCTTGTCCCGCCTCTCCCTTTAGTGCGCCATCAAGTGAGATGATCTGTTGGATTTGTTTTTCTATGGAGCTAATCTGTTGTGATTGCTGCTTTAATGTATTCAGCGTTTGGTCAATTCCGTTTATTAGCGCAAAAGCATCAAGGGTTTTCATTGCGTTCTCCTTTATTTTCTTTTACTGCTGGAAGCAAGCGCCTTGTCCGTTTCGATCATGGTGTTCACCGCTTGTTCTGTTTGTACAAGTTGTTTCTGAAGAATGTCTATATAGGATGTACTTAATTCGTTCAGCTGCTGATTGATTTTTTCTAATGTGTCTGCCGTCAGGAGCTGATTTCTTCCTTTGATGGTTGTTGGAAGTGTTGCATTCATTTGAGCGCCTGATTGTTTTGCATGCTGTAATACTCGTTTGACCTGACTGGCATCTATTTTAATTTCTCTGCTCATGTGACTACCCTCTTTTTTCTTCCAGTTGTTTTTGCTTTTCTTTCTCTATTTTTCTTTCAACCGAATGAATTTCATGTTCTAATGAATGGATCTCTGATTTTAAGTCGCTGATTTTCTCATCAATTCGATTCAATAGATTGGTTAGCTGTACACTTTTTATCTCTTGACTGGCGGATGCCATCTCGTCTCGAATGTCATCAAACGTATCTGCGAGATGGCCAAACCATGTATGTGATGTCAGATCTGGATGAGTCATTTTCTTGTTAGCATCTGCCAGAGCAGACTTTGCTTCTTTGATTTCTTTTCGACACATGTTCAGTTCTATGATTTGTTCTTTTTTTATGGATATGTCTGCCTTTAACGAATACAAGGCTGTTGTATAACCGATGATAGCTCCAGACATCGTCAAACACCTCTATTCCTCAAATAGTCCTCCGTTATGTTACCATTTACTAGCACAAGAGGCATATGATTGAAAACGAATTCAATAAAAAATGAATCGTATGTATTGGGTTTTTATACCTAATTCACATAAAAAAGCTGAATCCTTCGATAGGATCCAGCTTTTGATGCTTATTTTAAAGTTTCAGTGACTGATGCTGAGTCATGATCGTTACATGCAGCGTCTTTCTTCTCAGGGATATAATGGAGTGAAAACCCGACAAGGCTAAAAAAGGCACTTAACACCAGTGTTGGGTTTTTAAATAGGTTCGTACTAGCAATGATCATATCTCCCTTTTGCAAGAGAATTCCTAGTATTTGACCGAATACCAACAACGTTCCTGACGTTAGGAATAGGACAAGCAGCACTTTAAATAAGAATTCCATCAATACTCTCATCTGTTTCTCCTTTCTATACGGGAAGTATCTCCATTCCAATGAGCCAGCCAATGCCAACGATCGGAAGCATATAATAGAGGATCAGTGGGATAAAGGTTTTTTCTGGTCTGGCCCCTGCTAGACCAGAAGCGATAAATATGGACCCTGATGCAGGCGGGGAAGCGCCTTCAGTTGATGAAAAAGCAAGAATGGCAACTACAGCCACAACTGGGTCCACTCCAACTGAGATTAAAGCTGAAAATGAGACAAGCCCAACCGCTGTTAATGTCGCTGTTGAAGATAGAGGGCCTGCCACCAGTGTGACAAGAACACCCACAATGAGCACCATGAGCCATTTCGGAATGGCAAGTACTGATGTGATTTGCGTCAAATCTTCTGCGAGTCCTAATTCAGCAAGCACTTGACTAGCAGCCACTGCAAACAGCATCAAGGCGCCAATCGTTGTGAATTTAGGAATGGCTGATTTGAAAAATTGAGACCAATCTAAAGCAGACGCCTTGCTTCTTCCAATTGTTAAACTAATCAGCATCATGAGAATCGGAATCCATGTAATTAAAGATATTTGATCCATTGCCTCTGGTCCGATGTTTGGATTACTTTTTAAATAGTTTGCCAGAGGACCAATCGTGACAATGATAGGAATCAAGGCACCGAAAAAAATAAAGATCGACTTCCACCCTTGTTTCACAGCTTCCCAGAAAGGAAGAATATCATCTGGCGGCATGGCCTGGATTTTATTCTTTTTCACCAGAAGATACACCAAAATAAATCGGTATACGACTTGATACAGTCCTCCTATTAGAAGGGCAATATATAAATCTCCCTCAGATACAAGGGCGGCAACTGGTGCAAACCCAAGCATGATAAACATGGAAGAGTTCGGAGGCAGTGCCGCTCCAAGTCCGCCATTCCCTGCTAGAATCGTGGCCGTATGGGTCCGGCTCCACCCGGATTTAATCATCCAAGAGGCCGTGATAGAGCCAGTCGCAGCTGTGTTTGCAGAATTTGAACCTGAAAGAGCGCCTAACACTGCTGAACCTAACGTACTCATATAAGCCGCTCCACCAGGAAGTTTGCCTACAACCGAATTTAGGATTCGTAAGAGTGCATGAATTAATTCCAACTTTTCGATTAAATAGGCCATGAATACAAATGCGACAGCTGCATAAAGCACCTCATATGTGGATGCAAATATTAAACCATCCCAGAAAAGTCTAAACGCATCCAATCCGCCAAATAATGTGGTTGCAATAAAGCCTAATAGCATGGCTTCTCCCATATTCCGCTTCACGACGACATTCCATATAATGATGACAGCTATGAATACAATCAACGCAATAAAACCCATATCGTTTCTTCGCCTCCCCTTCATTAAATAAAACGCTTACAAATCATTCCCCTTGCTGCATCACGTCAATGACTTCTTCCCAGCTAGCAGGTTTTACCCCGTCAAATCGTTCAGCAAAGTGAAAGTCTGCTAATTTCTCAAGCTTCTTTTGTGCTGCCCGAGACATACTGGCATCAATCTCTGCTTCATCTAGCATTTCAATAGAGCCAAGAAGCTCTACTGCCCGTCTTTTTGCATGCAATGCACTCCCTGTCACAAGACGATTCATGGTCTCTTCAAAACTTTTGCTATCGATTGTATCGCTTAGTGAAGAAATCACTTGATGTTCCACATTATATTTTTTGGAAATTTCCAAAAATTCAATCAAGAGACCGACAATCCCCTTCATATAAATGCTTCTGATTAGCTTTAGTGCCGAAGCATCTCCTGGCTGGTCACTAATTTTTGTGATATTCATGCCATAAGCATTCATGACTTTCATGAATTGGTCAATTCCACTGCCGCTTGCCGTGATCGGAACCTTGTGTTTGTTGACTGGAAGAGACCCTAGCATGGCGGCATCTACAAATAGCGCTTCTTTCTTTTCAATTTCGTTTGCTACTTGTTTTTTGATGTCTGGTGTTGATGCCGATACATCTACATATAATTGATTCTTTTTCAAACTTCCCGATACAGATTGTGCCACTTCTAAGGTTTTATTCGCTGGTACAGCTGCAATCACAAGATCAGATTTCTCAATGAGTTCGCTAATACTGCTCGTTAATTGAACGCCTGTTTGCGATGCTTTTTCTTTCAACGAGCCAGCTAATTTCTCATTTTGTAATAGGACATCATACGCATAAAATTGATTTAATCCTTCTGTTTTCAATCCCGTTGACAGCTCATATGCCGCTTCACCATATCCGATAAAGCCTATTTTCATCACCGATTCCCCTATTCCTGAAATTTTTTCATTCTGCCTTCCAGCCATGCCGGTGCTAAGAGACTGATGTCTTGCTTTCCTTCGTCCACATACTGTTGAATCGTTTTTAGTCTCTGATGTTCATACGTTTGTTTCTCTTCCGCTAGCGTCAGCAGGTGTTCCGCCTTTTCCTTTGGAACGATGACGACTCCATCATCGTCAGCAATGACTAAATCACCTGGGGCTACTTTAACACCGCCGCACGAGATGGTTTGATTCAATTCCCCAGGACCATCTTTATAAGGTCCGTTTGGCATAAATCCCTTACTGTAGATTGGCAAAGCCAGCTCCTCTAAAGCGAGTTTGTCGCGAACGAGCCCGTCAATCACGATTCCTTCTATTCCTACAGCCTTTGCTGAATGTGCCATCAATTCCCCTAAATAGGCATGACCCTTATGGTCTTTCCCGTCAACAATCAGTACATCTCCTTCTTTAGCAGAGTAGATCGCTTGATGAAGAAATAAATTATCCCCTGGCCGTAAGCTAACAGTAAAAGCTGGGCCGACTACATTCATGCCTTTCGCAACTGGTTTGATTTGATGATCCATCGCGCCAGTGCACCCCATTACGTCTGACAGCAAGGTCGAGTTAAGCTTTTTTGCCCTAGCGATAAGATCCTTCGACACGAAATGAACAGTACTCATTGTTTCCATCATCCCCTTTGAGTTATATTCATTACACTTATTTTTATTAAAGTAATATTTATTACTTTTGTGATATGATCATACCACCTCATTTTTATTTAGTAAAGCGCTTTCAAAAATAAAAAATGAGTTCCACACGACTAATGTGTTGTGTGGTAACTCATTTTCGTTAACATATGATTGATTTGATCTAAACGTGGTTTTGTTCTTTCAGGATCATTCATCGCTAAGGCACTTAAAATGTAATCGACGATAAAGATAGCAGATACGACAGAGTTATGAGAGCCTACACTTGCTGAGGAACATGGTAATACATATTGTGCATATTTGGTTAATGGAGAGCTGTAACTGTCTGTAATTAAAAGGACTTCCACCCCATAAGACTTCGCTGCTTCCATCAAATCTTTCATACGCTTTGCATAGCGCGGATAGCTGACAGCTATAATGAAATCACCCGAGTTGAAATGAACCAAATCATCCACCCAGTCACTTTGATCTGCATCAATATACTGGCAATTCCCCAATAGCCGATTGATTCCTAACGACATGTATTCGCCAACAGGTCTTCCACTTCGAACACTTGTACACAAAACGTGGCGTGCGCTGGCTATTTTCCCAACAATCTGCTGAAAGGTTTCTTCCGTGATATTGTCTAGTGCGTACTGGATATTTTGAAATTGAAGTTCTACATGGTCATGCAAGAGCTTATTCTTATTTGAATGCTTGAGATTCGCTTCAAGTCTCGTTTGAGGGTCGGCTTTATGCTTCATAGCTGATTGAAGCTCTTTTTGGAACTCAGAAAAACCGGAATACCCCACAGCAGCAGAGAATCGCATGATCGTTGCTGTACTCGTCCCGACTTTTGACGCCAATTTATCGACAGTTAAAAAAGCGACTTCCATTGGATTTTGTACGATATAATCTGCAATTCTCCTCTGCGCATCGGTTAAAAATGCGACCTTATGCTGAAGTTTATATATTAAATCCTCCATTATAGCACCTGCCTATCCTATCGGCTTTATCTACGATTCGTGTTTTCTCTTCACTCTTTATTGTACACATTTGGACAAAATAAAAAAACAGCCAGCACGAATCTATCGTACTGACTGCTCTAGTCGAGATGCTATTTTATAGTGCTTGAGCTGCTGTGATAAGCGCAAGATTGTAAACGTCTTCGGCATTACAGCCTCTTGAAAGATCGTTTACTGGCTGATTTAGACCTTGTAGGATTGGACCTACAGCTTCAAAGTTACCTAAGCGCTGGGCAATTTTGTAGCCAATGTTTCCAGCTTCAAGGCTAGGGAAAACAAATACGCTAGCATCGCCTTTGATGACGGAATCTGGTGCTTTTTTCGCTGCCACTGAAGGAACGAAAGCTGCATCGAATTGGAACTCTCCATCAAGAACAAGCTCAGGTGCTTTTTCTTTTGCAATGCGAACCGCTTCAGATACTTTGTCTGTTTCGTCTGATTTTGCTGAACCTTTTGTAGAGAAGCTAAGCATTGCTACACGTGGTTCGATGTCAAACATTTTTGCTGTGTTTGCACTTTCGATCGCAATTTCAGCAAGATCTTGGCTGTCTGGTGCAATGTTGATCGCACAATCAGCAAACACATATTGCTCTTCGCCGCGAGCCATAATGAAGACGCCAGAAGTTTTCTTTACGCCTTCTTTTGTTTTAATGATTTGAAGTGCTGGGCGCACTGTGTCAGCAGTTGAGTGTGCTGCTCCGCTTACAAGGCCGTCTGCAAGACCTTTATACACAAGCATTGTACCGAAGTAGTTTTCATCCAGTAATGCTTTTCTCGCTTGCTCTTCTGTCGCTTTGCCTTTACGTCTTTCGACGAAAGCTTGTACAAGATCTTCAAAACCTTCATATGTATGAGGATCATACACGTCAACACCATCAAGTGTAAGACCTAATTCTTTTGCTTTTGCTTCTACTTCTTCCTTCTTACCTACAACAATTGGCTGCAATACTTTGCCATCTGCTAGTTTTTGAACGGCTGTTAGAATGCGTTCGTCCATTCCCTCAGGAAAAACGATCTTAACTCCTTTACCTGCAACCTTTTCCTGAACTGTTGAAAAAATATCTGCCACTTCAATACCCTCCTTGATTTTACAAAAAAAGCGTTCTCTTTTAAGCATACTCTTCTTCTACATAAATTCAAACTACCAACTTACATTATAGCGCTTACAATTTAAATTCTTATTTTTCAAACTAATTAAATCAATTTCTAGAAAAGCGTTTTCGTCGTTCAAGTTTTGATCACATCTTCATTTGGACAAACTATGTTATAGTTGGAACAGATGGAAAACTGTAAATAGGAGTGAAAGAAATGAGCGAACAACATACAACAAATGAAGCAGCTCAAACACTAGATGGCTGGTATGCACTGCATGATTTTAGAACGATCGACTGGACAGCTTGGAAGCTGCTGACAAGCGATGAGCGTCAAGCCATCATTCATGAGTTCACAGGTCTATTAGAAAAATGGAAAACAGCCGAGCACAATCAGGCTGGAAGCCAAGCAATCTATAGTATTGTCGGCCAAAAAGCAGATATTATGCTCATGATTTTACGTCCGACCATGGAAGAGCTGGGTGAAATTGAACTTGAATTTAACAAGACACGACTAGCAGAGTTTACGATTCCAGCTTATTCTTACGTGTCAGTTGTTGAACTCAGCAACTACTTAGCAGGAGGCGGAGATGGCGGAGACCCTTACGAGAACCCGCATGTACGTGCGCGCCTCTATCCAGAGCTTCCTTCTTCTCAATATGTCTGTTTCTATCCAATGGATAAAAGACGTTCTGGCAATGACAACTGGTACATGCTTTCAATGGATGAACGTAAATCCCTTATGAGAAGCCATGGTTTAATTGGCAGAAGCTATGCTGGGAAAGTAAAACAGATCATTACAGGTTCTGTTGGCTTTGATGATTATGAGTGGGGCGTCACTCTTTTCTCTGATGATGTGCTTCAATTTAAAAAATTGGTTTACGAAATGCGATTTGATGAAGTGAGTGCACGTTACGGCGAATTTGGTTCCTTCTTTGTTGGAAACCGATTAGCAAACGAGCAGCTAGCGTCTTATTTCCATGTATGATAAACTCTTAAGGCTTCGGATCTCTCCGGAGCCTTTTTATGTATTTGTTTAGAAAGGTGATCTCATCATGAAAAACTTCCCCATCGCTATTTTTGCGTTAACGCTCGGTGCGTTTTCGATTGGCATGACTGAATTTGTGATCATGGGACTTTTGCCAAATGTCGCAAATGATCTTCATGTATCTATTTCGGCTTCAGGTCAGCTGATTACCGGATATGCACTCGGTGTCGCAGTTGGCGGCCCTATTTTAACGTTATCAACTGGAAAAATGTCGAGAAAACGTCTCCTCATTCTATTAATGATTCTTTTCGTAGCAGGAAATGCTGTCGCAGCTGTATCGTCTTCTTATGGTCTCTTGATGGCTGCACGTATTTTAACGTCATTTGCTCATGGTACCTTCTTTGGTGTCGGCGCCATTATGGCTGCACGGCTTGTTCCTAAGGAGCGAAGCGCAAGTGCGATCAGCTTCATGTTTACAGGACTGACAGTAGCCAATGTACTGGGTGTGCCATTTGGCACCTTTATCGGAAATCAATTCGGCTGGCGCATGTCATTTCTCGTCATTGCCGTCATTGGTCTCATTTCCTTAATCGGTATTATCAGTTTAGTACCCAATCAATCGAAAGAAGAAGTATTAGATATTCGAAATGAAATATCGGTGTTGAAAAAGCCGCAGGTTCTCGTCTCCTTTGCGATGACGATATTCGGTTTTGCGGGTGTGTTTACCGCCTTTACGTATATCAGCCCGATCCTGCTGCAAGTGACTGGCTTTCAGGAAAACGGGGTCACCCTCATTCTTGTCCTCTTTGGGCTTGGGGTCACCATTGGGAATTTAGTCGGTGGAAAACTTGCGGACTGGAAGCTGATGCCGAGTATTATCGTCACATTGATCTTGCTGATGGTTGTCCTGTTGTTATTCACATATACATCTGCCTTTAAAGTGCCTGCCGTGCTGACGATTTTTGTTTGGGGAATTATTTCATTTATTCTCGTTCCTACCTTGCAATACCGCACGATGAACATGGCACATGAAGCCCCGACACTCGCATCAACGCTCAGTCATTCTGCCTTTAATATTGGAAATGCCGGCGGTGCAGCGCTTGGCGGTCTTGCTATCGAAATCACACATTTACAGCTTGTCCCGCTCTTTGCGGCAGGTGTAACATTCATTGGATTGATCATTACGATCATGAGCTATCAGTCAGATAAACGAATCAAAAGGACCTGAGGGCAGGTCCTTTTTCTATTTCACCACGGTCATTTCTGGCTCTTCTATTTGTTTCACACGTTCCTGAATGGGGTGAGAAAAAGAGTGCTCTGACAAGACAATATGGGAGACCGTTTTTGTAAAGCCAGACACATCTTGAATAAACGCTTCAATTTCTTCAAGAGAAGAAACAGACAGCTTAATGAAAAAACAGGACTGCCCTGCCACCCGATAAGCAAAGAACGCACGTGGATGCTGGTTCATAAATGTCACAAAACGCTGATACTCCCCATTTAATACGGTGACTTCCAGTAAACAGTCTATCATCAGACCGAGCTTTTTATAATTGACTTGAACAGAATACCCTTCGATAATCCCTGCATCCTCTAGTTTTCGTACTCTTTCTGCTACCGCAGGTGCTGATAAATTCACTCGTTTGGACAATTCCCTCATTGATAAGCGGGCATCTTCTCTCAATTCGTTTAAAATATGCACATCCACATCGGTGATTTTCATTCGTTACGCTCCTATCCCAAAATCGTTCCATTTGAAAAGTATTTTATGATGATACTTATGATACGAAATGTAAAATAAAACTAAATAATGGTAGAATTTATTTTAACGGAATTGAATGAAAAAGCAAGTATGGAGGGATCACTTGATGAAAGAATCTTTAGACAGCCAGGCTTCTAAAACATTTCCCATCACACTTGCCATTGCACTCACACTTGGCGTTTTTGCGGCGGGATCGGAGGAACTGGTGATTTCACCACTGCTGCCTGATTTATCAAACTCCTTTCAGCACTCTCTTGATGTTCTCGCTCTTTCCATCAGCATTTATGGGTTAGCTGTGTTGGTTGGAGCTCCGCTGCTCGTTCCTTTAGGGGACCGATATTCAAGAGAGCTGTGTTTGATGATTGGGCTGTCTTTCTTTTTGATTGGAACAGTGATGTGTGCTGCTGCCCCAAATTTGGCCGTGTTTTTTGCAGGTCGTGCTATTTCTGGGCTGGCAACTGGTGTATTTGTGCCAACAGCCTATGCTCTTGTGGGCGACCGGGTTCCATACGAATATCGCGGCAAAGTGATGGGACTTATTGTTTCGAGCTGGTCTCTTTCTCTTGTCCTTGGTGTGCCCATTGGCGCCTTTATCGGCCAGAGTTTAAACTGGCGCTGGACGTTTTGGATCTTCGCTATGATGAGTCTCATTGTCCTGCTGCTCGTCATCCTTGAATCAAGAAAACAAGTCAGAGCAGCTGATCCGAAGGCACCTCAAGCTAGAGAGAAAACAGGCTCTTTATGGGGAGCTTTGAAAATTGATCGTGTGCCTGCCTATTTGACTGTGACGTTTTGCAATATGCTTGGATTTTACGGCATGTACTCGTTTTTAGGTGCTTATTTGCAAAGTCTGTTTGATGGCGGACAATCAACAGCTGGACTTCTTATTATGGCTTATGGCGTCGGCTTTTCTATGAGTATGTTTACTGGAAAATTAGCAGACTGGTTCGGTAAAACCCGTTCCCTTGTCCTCGTGCTGGGTGGAATTGCGCTTGTTCTAGCCTTGCTTCCTTATGCGCCATTCTCGTGGATGTTGCTGATTTTCGCCCTATTTATTTGGGGTGCTATGCAAAGCTTATCTGTCACGCTTCTAAGCACCGTTCTAAGCGACTGCTCTCAAACCCATCGCGGGAAAGTGATGGCTTTTTACAGCCTGGCCTCCAACTTTGCTGTTATGCTCGGTTCCGCACTGATGGGACCCGTTTATGTCCATTTCGGATATCATACGGTAGGTCTTGTCTGTGCATTGATCACACTTGTTGGTTTTATCATCAGCTTCGTCAGCTATAAACGAGAACGCACCTTACAGAAAAAACAGCCAACTACACTTGAAACGTAAGCACATTTCACTGCACATCTCGATATGTGCAGTTTTTTAGATCAATTTTTGATATCATCATATATTACATTTTTTATGAAATTTGTTGACAATTACCAATTTTAAATTTTATAATCTAGTAAAATTTTGAAAAAGATTGGATGGTAAACATGATTCTAAAGAATGATGATGTGTTTCATTTCAAAGAAGAGCCAAGCCCTTCACCTAAGATGTTTACAGTCAACACTCTAGGCCCTAAGGGGACAAGCAGTGAATACGCAGCAAAACATTTCATCTCTCAATCCACCACTACACTCGGTACTCATACGAAACTATCCCTTTATGACACATTCGAAACTTGCATTGAACATACTCTCTCTCAACCACTTCAATTTACTCTCGTCCCACACGCATATGAAGGCATCAAACACTTCTACATGAGACCAGATCTACAGCTTTTACAAATTTTCAGATGTGACACGCCCATGTATGGTTTGGCTGTCAGACCTGATTTCCCATTCAATGAACAAATGCTCCACCATTTAAAAATTGTCTCACATCCTGCACCTGTCAATTTAATTCAATATTTCATTCACCAAAATGCTGAATTTGAACTTGTTAATTCTACAAGTACTGCCGCGCAGAAAGTAAGAGACGGCGAATTTGATTTTGCTTTAACGAATGAGGTGGCAAGAGCCACATATGGCCTCATCTTCATTCGAACGTTTAAAAGTATACCCATGAGCTGGTCCATATTCGGAAAAGGAGAGATATAAGATGCAAACTGAACAAAAGACGCAAGAACGGTATTTTCCTCAAGCGAAAAAATTAGAATGGGATAATGGCGTTATCCAATATTCCACTGTAAGAGGCGGTACGGAAGTGTTAATTTCATACGTCCCTCCCCGCACGATTATTGAACCTCACGAACATCCCGAAGCACAAATCGGTATTGTGTTAAAGGGCGAGCTTCAAATGACTGTCGGCCAATCGACTCAACTGCTCACCCCATTAGAATCAGCCTATATCGCACCACCGTTTGTCCCTCACGGCGCTTCAAATCTGACAGATGAAGAAGTGATCGCCATTGATATTAAGAGATTAAAGGATGACGAAGAATATACAGCTCCCCCCACTTATTTCTTAGACATTTTCAAAACACGGGATTTACTCCCTGGCATGGAAGTGACTTTTTTTGTGGAGGATTGGATGGAGCTGATGATTGCCAATATCCCTGGAAACGGTGGAGAAATGCCTTTTCATAAACATAGAAATGAACAAATCGGCATTTGCATCAGTGGAGGGTATGATATGACAATCGAAGGCTTTACAGAAAAGATGGAATTTGGCACCACCTATTTCTGTGATCCACGGGAAGATCATGGGGCCATCAACCCAAAGCCAGAAGCATCAAAGTCTATTAATCTCTTCTTCCCTCCTCGCTATAATCGCTTAAAACCAAAGGCATCTAAGGTGAAGAAATGAAGCTGGATGGAAAAGTTGTCCTCATTACAGGGGGTGCGTCGGGGATTGGGCTTGCTGCTGTCAAGCTCTTCCTCGAGCATGGAGCAAAAGTAGCTGTCGCTGACATCAATGAAAGCAGCGGCAACCAACTAATTGAATCATTGCCGCATGAGCACCTTTCATTTTTTAAAACAGATATTACGAAGGAGTCTGACTGTCACCAAACCGTTCAGAGCGTGCTGAGCCGATTCGGTGCCATTGATGTCCTCATTAACAATGCAGGCATCGAAATTGTCTCACCTATTCATGAGATGGCACTGGAGGATTGGCATCGTATTCTTCAGGTCAACCTGACCGGCGTCTTTCTCATGAGTAAGCATACTTTGCCGCATATGCTTGAAAAGAAGAGTGGAAGTATTATCAATACCGGATCTGTCGGAGGTCTTGTGGGCTGGCCTGACATTCCGGCATACAATGCAACAAAAGGCGGTGTCATTCAGCTCACCAAATCAATGGCCATTGACTATGCCGCTCATCAAATCAGGGTGAATTGTATTGCCCCTGGCATCATTGATACACCATTAAACGAGAAGTCCTTTTTAGACAACCACACAGAAAGTCTCGAGATCGTCAAAAAGGAAAAGGCAAAGGTGAACCCTATGCTGCGGCTTGGAAAACCTGAAGAAATTGCTGGCGTGATGCTCTTTCTCGCCTCTGATCTATCCAGCTATATGACTGGAAGTGTCGTCACAGCAGACGGAGGTTACACCGCTAGATAAAAAGGAGTGCTTTCATTGAGTAAAAAAACTGTACTTGTCATTGCTGATCTAGGTGGGTGCCCGCCCCATATGTTTTATGAAAGCGTGGCGGCATCGTATCATATCGTTTCTTATATCCCGAGACCCTTTGCAATTACAAAGGGACATGCCGAGCTAATCGAAAAATACTCCATTGCGGTCATCAAAGACCGTGATTATTTTGATACACACCCTTCTTTTGAACACCCTGATTCTATTTACTGGGCACATGATGATTATCCAAAATCAGAAGAAGAAGTTGTGGAAGACTTCATTCGAGTGGCTTCCTTTTTCAAAGCAGATGCAATCACGACCAATAATGAATTATTCATTGCACCGATGGCAAAGGCCGCTGAACGTCTTGGGCTGCGAGGTGCCGGTGTCAAGGCAGCCGAAATGGCGCGTGATAAAAGCCAAATGAGGGCTGCATTCAACGCCTCTGGCGTCAAAGCGGTGAAAACTCAGCCTGTCACGACTTTATCTGATTTCCAAAAAGCCATTGAGTCTATCGGAACACCGCTCATTTTAAAGCCTACATATTTAGCCAGTTCTATTGGCGTCACCTTGTTTCATGACAAGGCTGGAAGTGATGATCTGTTTTTACAAGTACAATCGTATTTGGAAACCATACCAGTCCCAGACGCTGTCACGTATGAAGCACCGTTTGTCGCTGAAACGTATTTAGAGGGTGCTTACGAAGATTGGTATGAAGATGAAGGATATGCTGATTATGTCAGTGTAGAAGGGCTGGTCGTAGAGGGCGAATATCTCCCTTTTGTCATACATGATAAAACCCCTCAAATCGGCTTTACAGAAACGGCTCATATCACTCCGACGATCTTAGACAATGAAGCAAAGCAAATCATCATTGAAGCAGCAAGAAAGGCAAATGAAGGACTAGGTCTTGAACATTGTGCAACCCATACAGAAATCAAACTCATGAAAAATCGAGAAACTGGATTGATCGAATCAGCGGCTCGATTCGCTGGCTGGAATATGATCCCGAATATTAAAAAAGTCTTTGGCGTCGATATGGCCAAGCTATTGATTGATGTATTAGTTGATGGTAAAAAGGCTGTACTGCCAAAACAGCTGCTTTCTGGACATACATTTTATGTAGCGGACTGCCACCTGTACCCCCAGCATTTTAAAGAGAGTGGGCATATCCCACCTGAAGCCACACATATCACCATTGATCATGTGTCTATTCCAGAGGAGGCATTCGTTGGAGATACTGCGATTGTCAGTCAATCATTCCCTGCCAAAGGGACTATGGTGGATCTTGCTTTATTTGAAGCTTTTAATGGAATCGTATCTCTTGAATTAAAAGGATCATCCTCACAAGACGTTGCGGCGTCCATCCGCAACATTCAGAAACAGGCAACGATTCAGTTAATGGATGAATTAGTGAAGGGATAGAAAGAGAGGCTGCTGTGGTGAAAATGTTAGCATCTAAAATGATTGAACGGCTGCCTGAACAGAAATTCGGCACCGTCTTTGACAAAATTGCTCAAAAGACAAAAAACGGAGCAAACATCATGAATCTAGGTCAGGGAAACCCTGATCTACCAACTCCTGCCCATATCGTGAGTGCCCTACAGGAGTCAGCAGGTGTTTTGCCATTTCAACAATATGCCCCTTTTAGAGGCTTTGACTTTTTCAAACAAGCCATTGCAGATTTTTATAGATCGGAATTCGGTGCTGAGATTGATCCGCAGAAGGAAATTGCTCTTTTCACTGGCGGAAAAACGGGACTGTATGTCATGAGTCAGTGTCTGCTTGATCCAGGAGATATCGCACTCGTTCCCGATCCAGGATACCCTGAATATCATTCAGGCATTTTGATGGCGGACGCCCAGCCATACAGTATCAAACTTGAAGAGAAAAATGGCTATTTACCAGATCTCTCCTCAATTGATCGTGATGTAGTCAAAAAAGCAAAAGTACTGTTCTTGAATTACCCGAATAACCCCACGGGTGCTGTCGCAAATGAGGCATTCTTTGAAGAGGCTGCTACCTTTGCGGCCGCTCACGAGCTGTATGTTATTCATGATTTCGCCTATGGTTCGTTTCATTATGAACAAACACCCGTGAGCTTCATGAATACTCCTCTCGGGAAAAGTGTAGGCGTCGAATTATATTCTCTATCAAAGACTTTTAATATGGCAGGATGGAGAGTCGCCTTTGCTGTTGGAAATGAGGAGATCATCCAAGCCATCAACACCTTCCAAGACCACGTGTTTGTCAGTATGTATGGCGGATTTCAACATGCAGCGACTGCTGCCTTGCAAAGTGATGACCGTCATATTCAATCATTAAGGGCAGTATACCTTGAACGAATCAATTTCTTCATCCGGCAAGCGGCGAGAAAGCTTGGCTGGACAATCAAACGTCCACCCGGCGCCTTTTATTTATGGGCTCCGATTCCTGATGACTTTGAACATTCTCATGCCTTTGCTGACTATTTACTCGAACATGCCGATGTTGTCGTCACGCCTGGAGGAGTATTTGGAGCCAATGGGAGCCGTCATGTACGCATTTCAATGGTTGCCCCGATTGAAGAGCTTGCTCTCTTTATCGACCGTCTGTCCATCCTCCCCATTCGATTTCATCAAAAAACCCGCCTATAGCGGGTTTTTTTCAGTTTATATACTTTTCATCGTTCCACCGTCTACGGAGATTTGTTGGCCTGTGATATAAGAAGCTTCCTCTGATGCCATAAAAGCTGCCAATGACGCCATCTCACTCGCTGAGCCTACTCTTTGCATTGGGATACCTGATGCGACAGCTTGTACAGCCTGCTCTCGTGACACTCCCTGCTTCGTCATCATATTGCCGATAAATTGTTCATACCGATCGGTTGCAATAAAACCAGGATTTAAACAATTCACCGTAATACTAGACGACGCAAGCTGTGTGGCTGCATTTTTACTGGCATTAATAATCGCTGCATTCATCATACTATTCGTAAACATTTGTTCACCAGGTTCCTTCCACAGGTTCCCGACAATTTGAATGATCCGTCCATATTTATGTCTTTTCATCAATGCTACTGCACGCTTCATTGTATCTACGTAGGCGATGGCTTTTTGGGAGAAAGCAGCCAGCATCTGGTCAGGTTCACATGAATCAAATGTATCTGGTTTTCCTCCTGGAATGTTATTGATCAGCACATCGAGTCTGCCAAACTCCTTTTCTATTTCTTCAAAGGCTTCCGACCTCACCGCTTCAACCGACATATCTCCACAGAATAGAGACAGCGGTTCCTTTGTTTCTATCATATCTTGAATGTGCTGTTTCGTCTGTTCAAGTGAGGCCATATTTCTAGAGTTGATGATCACCTTCATATCGCTCTGGGCGGCAAGTTTTATTGCGATTGCCTTTCCAATGCCTGTACTTGCCCCTGTGACAAATGCAATTCTTTTAGACAAACTCATCCACATCCCTTTTCATCAATATACATAAAATGACACATACAGAATGTATTTCAACAAAAAAAGACCTTTCTCCTGCGAAAGGCCTCTCTTCTCTATTTAAATGTCGTTTCCCAATTAAATCCGATTCCCTCATCATTCCACGCAATTCTCTTCTCATCTGGATTTTTTGGGTCGTACGATTCTGTTGTAAAATACACAATCTGCAGCGGCGTCTCCCCTAATACGCGGTAGCCATGGGCAACTCCCTTTGGGATGAGGAGCAGCATCGGATTATCTTCTCCCATATAATACACATCGGTTTGACCCTTTGTCGGGGAATCTTCTCTCAAATCGTATAAAACGACCTGTGCATGACCTGCTGGGAAAAACCAAACATCGTCTTGTTTTTCATGATAATGAAAGGCTTTGATCACGCCCGGAAAGCTTTTCGACCATGATGCCTGACCAAATCGCTTCAGCATCGGTTCGTCATCTCGAATAAGCTCTGCGAAAAAGCCGCGATCATCACAATGTTTCATGAGTTTTTTCGTTTGAACACCATCAATCATGCTGCTCGAATCTCCCTTCTTTCTGCAAGTATTCGTGAAGTGCATCCTTCCAATGTCTTGGCTTCCAGCCTGTCGCTTCAATCGCTTGCAGGTCTAAAACAGAGTAGGCGGGCCGAGGTGTTTGGAAACCGTACTCTTCAGTGGAAATGGGCTCAATTGTCGTAGACAGACCGCTTGCTGCCACAATTTCTGCCGCAAAGTCAAACCATGAACAGCTTGCTCGGTTACTGACATGATAAATACCTGCTTTCTGGTCAAACAAGTGAATCAAAGCTGCTGCGGCATCCTTTGTATAAGTAGGAGACCCTAACTGATCATTGACGATGCGCAAATGATCCTTCGTTTCAGCCAGCCGAAGAATGGTATTCACAAAGTTATGTCCCTCATGTCCATAAAGCCACGATGTCCGAATGATCTTCACTTCATCTGACACAAGATGAATCAATTCTTCTCCAAGTTTTTTACTCTTTCCATAAATGGTTTGCGGATCTGCTTGTGCATCAACTTGGTAAGGGGTATCCGCTTGCCCATCAAACACATAATCTGTGCTGACATGTAATACATCAGCCCCTACGTTCTTAGCCTCAAGCGCTGTATAGTAGGCGCCAATCCCATTCACAAGATAGGCTTTTTCCGTTTCTGTTTCGCATTGATCCACAGACGTATAAGCAGCCGCACTGACAACAATATCCGGACAGAAATGTCTCATTGCATGTCTGACTGCCTGTTGATCTGTGATATTCAGCATACTCCTTGTTAAAGCAATGACTGTGATGTCTTTTTCTTTCAGCTGTTTCGTCAATTCTTTCCCTAATTGGCCGCCTGCACCGGTGATTAAAACTTTCATCGGTCACCCTTCTTCACTTTGATCATATTTGGCACGATACCAATCGATCGTTTTTTCGATACCTTTTTCGAATGAAGTTGCCTGCACCCAGCCAAGCTCTTCTTTTAGCTTACTGGCATCAATGGCATACCGCCTGTCATGCCCTTTCCGGTCTTGAATAAACGCGATTTGGTCATGAGAGATGCCTAGATGTGTGAGAATGGTTTTGGTTAAATCAAGATTTGTTTTCTCGTTGCCGCCGCCAATATTGTACACCTGACCGGCTGTTCCGTTTTCTACTACTTGCTTTACGGCTCTCGCATGATCCTCTACATACAGCCAATCGCGGATCTGCTGGCCGTCTCCGTAAATCGGAATCTTTTCACCATTGACCGCTTTTCTAATAATGGTTGGGATTAATTTTTCTTCATGCTGATAAGGTCCGTAGTTGTTGCTGCATCTTGTGATCATGGCGGGTAGTTGGTGGGTGTGGATATAGGATTTCACAAGCAGGTCTGAACTTGCCTTGCTTGCTGAATAAGGATTATTCGGTGAGAGTGGTGTTTGTTCTGTGAAAGCAGGATCATCCGGCTCCAAATCTCCATATATTTCATCTGTCGAAATATGAATAAGTTTTTTCGCCTTTCCCTTTAAGACAGCTTCAAGCATACGATAGGTACCAAGGACATTTGTTTGAATAAAGGGTTCTGCTGACTCAATACTGCGATCGACATGTGATTCTGCTGCGAAATGAATGATGGCATCATAGGCTTCATCAAATACTTGATCCAGTTCGTCTTGCAGCGTGATATCTCCTTGGACAAAACGGAAATGAGGCAGCTTTGATAGATATTCCATTTCCTCTGGATGACTGGCATATGTTAATTTATCAAATACGGTAAGCCGGACATCGGACTCTTGAAGCAGCAGCTTCACAAAATTCAGTCCAATAAACCCTGCTCCACCTGTAATTAAATAAGACTTCGTCATTCGTATCCCTCTTTTTCCTTCATCGTTTCAAACATTTTTGTAGATGCTTCGTGGAGAGATTCATGTGTTCCTGCATCAATCCACCACCCTTTTAACATATCATAGGTCAGCTGGCTATTTGAGATGTAGAGATTATTCACATCAGTAATCTCTAGTTCACCTCGATCTGACGGCGAGATTTCCTCGATATATTGAAAGACGTCTTGATCATAAAAATAGATGCCCGTGACGCAGTAAGATGACCTCGGGTGCTCTGGCTTTTCTTCTATTGATAAAATTCGGTGATGAGCAGGATCAATTTCTGCAATGCCAAACCGTTTTGGATCTGCCACCTCTTTCAATAAAACCTTGGCTCCGCTTTCTTGTTGCCTAAAGGCGTCGACAAAAGGGCGTAATGAATCTTCAAATACATTATCACCAAGCATCAGCACAAATTTTTCCCCTTGAGCAAAGGGCTTTGCATAGGATAAACCATCGGAAATACCAGACGCTTCTGGCTGTACTTGATACACAATGTTCATCCCAAGTTCACGATCATCTTCCAGTAACTTTTGAAACAACGGAATTTGTTCTTCCTGTGAAATCAGCATCACATCTACAATTCCTGCTTCTTTCAGTTTGAATAATGACCAATAAATCATCGGGTATGGACCAACCGGCAGCAAGTGTTTGTTGAAAATCTTCGTTAATGGTGCCAGCCGTGATCCTTTTCCTCCTGCTAAAATAACTCCCTTCACATCTACACATCCTTATGTTCTTTTTGGTGTGAATTCATGAGGTGTATAAGAATGTTTTTCACTCGTTCGATTCCTTTTCCATCAATGAGTGAACGTCCATTAAGATGAATGCTTCTGCGGAGAAAATAGCTGTCAGACAGTTTTTGAACAGCTTGCAACAGGTCTTTTTCTTCCACAAGGTCTCCTAATCCAAGGTGAAAACAAGCGCCCTTTTGCGCAAACATGCTCGCTGTCACTGCTTGGTGGTCTACTTGCGATAGGACAATGCTGGGCACCCCGATACAAATTACCTCATATAACGTCATACCGCCTGCTACGATAGCCACATCAGCTTCTGATAAAAGAACCGGTAGTTGATCTGTATGTTGAATGAATTGGATATGTTCCGCCTCTACTTGCTCTTTGATGTGAGAGGCTTTTCCTGCGACCGCTAAAATGTCTAGGTGATTTGTTTGAAGAAGCGCCGATACAGCCTTTGATAACAGGCCGCACGGATCACTTCCGCCAAGGCTGATGACCACCTTTTTACATTCTTTCCGAACCTCATATGTGTCTTTGAATCGATTAATCTCGTGATCTAACAATAAATAGGGCGTTCCATGATAATAAGCCGTGCCATTAACCTGCTCGTGCTTCCCGTCCAGACCGCCATAAATGCCGTTTATGACCGTGTCTGCAAGCTGACAGGCTTCCTCTCTTTTTTCCTCAAATAAGACCAGCCTCGCACTATCGCAGGAATCTTTGATCGTTTGAAGAAACTGAAGATCACAATCAAGGACATCTATGACTAAAAGGTCAGGCTTTAGCTTTTTGATGTCTTGTTGGATTTGTAGAAGCGCATTCGACTCATGCACCCTCTGAACGTGCCACTCTGGGTGCGAAAGCATTTCTACACAAATCTGATCATTTGTATAGAAATATAAGTCGTTCCCTTCCTGAAGCAGTTCTTTTGCCAAACGTTTCATTCTGGCGACATGACCCATTCCTCTTAAAAAACCCCCATAAACAACAATCATGATTTTTTTGTTCATTCAGCATCCTTCTGTCTCACAGATTGATTCAAACGAACAATGTCTGGATGTTGTTCACAGATGGAAATGAGCTCAGCTGTCGGCACAGCAATAGAACCACCAGCTTTCTCTAATAAACAGGTAGCAAACACATAATCTTCTTCTGTATCAATCGTGAATCGATAAGCAGGATATGCAAGTTCTTTGGGCGGTGTGAATAATTGAAGGTGAAATTGCTCGGGATGCTTTCTGATATACAGCGTGACATGCTCACGTTCTGAATAAGTGAGGGGGAATTTGTCGATTTCACATAAAATAGATGCCTCAATCATTTCCCCGGAAATACCGAGTGGTGTTCCGTTCGTATATGTGTAATCAGCCTTTTCCTGTCTATGTTTTTCAAGCATTTTCGACAAAAGCGAAGGATCTATAAATGGATTGTCTCCCGTTAAACGTACAACGGTTTTAGGTTCAAATTGGCGAACAATCTGCGCAAACCGCTCAAGCACATCTGCCTCACTGCCTCGAAACACCTTATAACCCTTTGACATACAGTATTGAGCCAAATAGTCATCCTCTGGCTCGACCGTTGTGGCAATCATAAGGTTTTGCATTTTGTGATGGTAATCATCTGATTGCTTCACCCGCTCCACAATCAAATCAATCAGCGCCATTCCGCCGATCGGTTTCATCACTTTTTTGGGCAGTCTTGTTGATCCCATCCTAGCCTGAATGACAAAAAGCACATCATGCATCATCTCGAGACTCCTGCATGAGTACGTCTTTCCACGAAACACCTGTATGGGCTGGGATGTCTCTCACAGCCTTTGTGCCAAGTAAAATCGGCATATATCGCGGATGCAACCCCTGATTTTTTTGTCCAGGGCGCAGCACAGCTACATTTTCTGACGTGAGGGTCTCTCCCTTTGCAATGCCTTTGGTCGTAAAAATTCCTCGATACGCAAATTCTCGAATCTGCCCTTCAATGGCTGTTGTCGTTTTATAAGAACTGCCAAGAAGCTCCTCTGGTAATGAATCAACGTCTATTTCCGCTTGATTCCGCTGCTTTTCTGCTGCTCGAATGTGCTGAACCATTTCCTTTAATTCTTCAGGATTAAGAGCAAATGAATGATCCGCTCCGGGTAATGTTTTATCTATTGTAAAATGTTTTTCAATCATTGCTGCCCCGAGCTTCACAGCGGCTACTGGCGCTTCCGTCGGGTGTTCACTATGATCTGAAAAGCCAATGACTGCTTCAGGGAAAGCGGACCTTAAGGTTTGAATTACCCGCAGGTTCGTATATGCTCTAGGTGCTGGATACTTTGCCACACAATGCATGATGGCGACTTGCTTATTTTGCTGGCTCGTAATCGTTTCGTATGCTTCATGAACATCTGCAATGGTGGCCCCAGCTGTTGAAAAAATGATCGGCTTGTGAAAAGAAGCCGTATGACGCAAAAGAGGCAAATGGTTGATTTCATAGGATGCCAGTTTAAAAGCAGGCGGATTCGTTTGATTCAATAAATCAGCCGATTCTTCATCACACACGGTGCTTAAAAACATCAGTCCTTTTTCCTTACAACGTCTCAATAAGACAGGCAGCCATTCTGGCGGAAGCTCCATTTGTTCCACTAAAGAAAAAATAGACACTTCTTCTCCTTTGGCCGTTTCGTATAACCCCGGTTCCTTTTGATACATCCGATCCGCTTGAAACATTTGAAACTTCACCGCATCAGCCCCTGCTTCTTTTGCCACATCAATTAAAGCAAGTGCCTGATCCAGCTTTCCATCATGGTTAATGCCTGCCTCTGCAATGATAAAGACAGGCGCATCATCTCCCACTTTGCGATCTCCGATATAGAAATGCGCCATCTTACCTCTCTCCTTTTTTTGGCCACACATGGTAATACAAAAAGGCATTTGTTGTTCTAAACCCCATCTTTTCGTACAGCTGGATGGCTGTCGTATTATGAAGCTGTGTCCCCGCAGAAATGAAGTGATGCCCCCTGTGATGAGACACTTTCATCATCTCAATAAACAGCTTTTTTCCGATCCCTTTTCCTTGAACATCCGGTCTAATCGCAAAAAGCTCAAGCCCCATCTCATGCCCCTTTGTCATACCTTGAATCAAGCCAACCACTTCATCATTTACCTTGGCAACGAGGTTGATATCTGCGCGTCCGAATAGGTTGTTTCTCATCCACTCCTGATAAAAATGCTGAACAACACGCTGGTCTAAATATGGATCAAGGGCATAACGGCTTTTCACAAAAGCCTGATTACCTAGTAAGACCGCCTCATCGTAATCCTTTTCATCTGGCACACCCATCACCACATCTTGATCTGATGATGGCATCTCCATCAGGGCAGGCGGTGCCTCAAGCCTAGTGAGACCACCGACATAATACACATGGGATAGTTTTTGAACAATGCGGTTTTTTTCAAGATCAGCCGCCTCAAGACGTAAAAAGAAAAAATCACATTTTTCTGTTCTCATCCAATTGATGAATCTCTCCATCAATTCTTTAAAGAGCAGCGCTGATTCAGCTTCCACAAACTTCACATGAAAAATATGCTTGTCAAAAATGCCGCTCTCCCATTTGGACCATTCGTATAACAGCACTGCTTTGAGCTTAGCGCCGCTGACAAGAGCAAACTGCTTGAATCCTGTCATGCGTCCTGCTTCATGACCATATGTTTTCAGCCAAGCTGCCAGCACCTGATCGTCTATTGCATGAACGACTTTCATGAAGAGGCCTTCTTGTCTTTTAAAATTGACACGACTGCGGTGATGACATCCTGCACATCTTCATCTGTCATACTTGGATAAAGCGGGAGCGAAAGCGTTCGTTTGTAATAAGTGAGTGCCTCAGGGAAATCCTCTGGTGAATGGTTATAGGTCTCTTGATAATATGGATGCAAGTGAACGGGAATAAAATGAACACTCGTGCCGATTTTATATTCCTTTTGCAGCTGATCAATCATGTCATCGCGTGTGATCATTGCTTCTTTTGGATCAACTTGCAGCACATATAAATGCCACGCATGTCTTCCCTCATCATGTACAGGCGGCAAGATGAGACCAGCTTCATGTTGAAATGCCTGATTGTATATCTTCGCAATCTGTTCTCTGCGTGTCTGCATCTCCTTCAACCGGCTTAGCTGAACGAGCCCTAACGATGCTTGCACGTCAAACATGTTCATTTTATAGCCCGGTTCCTCGACCTCGTAATACCATGTTCCCTTTTCTCCATAACGATTCCACGCTCCCTTGCTCATCCCGTGAAGCGCCAGCCTTCTGATTCTAGCCGCAAGTGCATCATCATTTGTCGTCAGCATGCCGCCTTCACCAGTCGCTATGTTTTTCGTTGCATAGAAGCTAAAAGCGGTCGCATCACCAATTGATCCAATCGGTTGATCATGATAGGTCGTATAGAGGGCATGAGCGGCATCCTCCAACACGAACAAATCATATTTTTTGGCAATCGCTAAAATTTGGTCCATATCACACGATTGACCAGCAAAATGTACAGGGACAACCGCTTTCGTATGTGGTGTAATGGCCGCTTCTAATTTTTTCGCATCTAGATTGAGTGTCGCCGGATCAATATCCACGAAAATAGGGGCTGCCCCCGTATGGATGATCGTATTGGCTGTTGCGCAGAACGTCAGAGGCGTTGTGATGACCTCATCACCAGCTCCAATGCCTCTCGCCTTTAACGCTAAAAATAGAGCAGCTGTACATGAATTGACTGCTATTGCGTGCTTCGCTCCAGTCAGCTGCCTAAACTCTTCTTCAAACTGTCTAACTTTTGGTCCGGTGGACAACCAGCCGGACTTTAAAGTTCCAATGACTTCATCAATTTCTTCCTGTTCAATAAAAGGCAGTGCATAAGGAAGAAATTGTGCTCTCTTTTGTCCCATATCGCTTGCACACCCCTATCTTCATCTCTGAAAATCCACGCCTGTTTTTGTTTTGAGCAGAGAAAGCAGAACATCGGTCGATTGTGCATGCGGATAATGTTCTTGAATGAAACGAGCTCCTTGCTGTTTCGCCAGCTTCATTTCTTGTTCATCCGATAAAATACGGATCGCTTTCTCGGCCAGCTCAATAGGGTTTTCCATGTGGCAGCTGCCAAGCGACTCGTAATAAGGGTATCTGCCTTCTGTCATTTTTCCAATCAGTACACTCTTTTTAAAGAGCATTGCTTCCAGACCAACTGTTGATGTGAGCGTTATGACCATATCCATATACGGCAGGAGGTCATACAAGTCGATCTCTTTTTTAATTAATCTCACATGGTTCCCCGCACGTTCAATCGCAGTGTAGTCATTTAATCGATTTCGAGCGATTTCCCACGGATGCGGCTTCATAATCAGCTGAATATCTTTCCGTTTTGCAATCGTTTTAAGAACATCACCGTAAAAGGCTTCTGAAAACGGCTGTGTCGCCACGAGCACAGTCTTTTTGGCAGGATTGAAGTTCAATTTACGAAAGACCATTTCCTGTTGAAGCGGTGTTCGCTCCTGCACCAAATCAAATCTCGGGTGACCTGTGATCTCCACCTGCTCAGGCTGACAGCCTTTGTCTACATACCAGTCCTTTTCATATTTTCCAAACACTCCGTGACAGGTGGTGAAAATCGGCAAAAAGGCTTCATCTCCCATGAGCGCACCGTGCTGAAGACAAATACTTGTGAGATGGCGCTTCACGGTTTGCAAGGCGAGCACACGGCTATATGCATCCTCCGTCGTACCAACTACGACAGCTGTGATCGGCTGCATCTCAAATAGCGTTTCTATTTGGTCAATCACATCAATAAATTGCACAAGGTCCTTCCGAAGCTTTTCTCTAAAAAAGACATTGCCAAAAACAGGATGCTGGGCGTAAGGTTTCAATAGAGCATTTGCTTTTTCAATATATTCAACATGGGCTTCTTTATTAACCTCTCCGGCTAATTCCGGCTTGCTGATCACCGGTAATCCGAAATAATCAGCCTTCTTCCAGCGTGCGAGCACCACTGTTTGGTTCGGATGGAACCGCATGTAATTTTGTTCAGTAAAACGCAGGTGTTCAAAGTGAAGCAGCACCTTTCCATGACTCGGACGATAAGGGATATGCTTGATCTGCTGTTTATGCTGATCAAAAAAGGGCTGAATGTCTTGCGGCTTTGGACAAGTCGTTGTCAGCTCTTCACCAAACGCCTCATCTTCCATACGTTCCCTCACTTCAGGGCTGATGTATTGATAAAAATTACTGATTAATCCAAGGGGGATGTGGCGATAGGTTAAGTCTTTCATCAGATTCACATACTCAAAGTACACCTGCCAATAATGATGAATATAATGCGACACTTAAGGTCACCTCCCATGTCTTTGTTTTAATATATGACGGAGCTCCCTGCAGGTAGACTGCGGAGGAAGTGCTTGAATAAAATCGCTTTTCTCATCTTCTGCCAACTGATAATGAATAGACTGTTCTGTGATGTAGTTTGTATCCAATACCTCATCAAAAGGGTAGAACGGATAAAAGTGATTTAATCTAAAAAAGAACCGCGCATCCCCTATTCGATAAAAATGCGGACTCTCGTCCCAGTAGGATCCAAACTCAGCTCGAATCTTTGTTAAAATGGATGCACGATGTACAACTGAACAGTGATCAATAGCACAAGGTGCATTCCACTGCACCGTTTGCGCAGGTCGAATCGTTTCCTTTACTGGCTCTTTTTCGCTATTTAAATAGATAACTTTTGAACTAGAATAGACAATATGTTCATTCGGACGAGCATCTAAATAATTCGTGAGCTTCTCTAAACGGTCTGGTGCATAGACATTGTCATCTGTGGCATAGGAAATATACTCGCCCTTTGCCTGTTCTAATGCTTGATTAATGAGGACGGCATAGCGTGTTTTCGCCGTTCTTTCCTCCAGCGTTTTCACCCCGCTTTGGATAAAATGGATGCGTGGATCTTTACGGAAAGGCTCAATAGCAGCAAGGGTTTGTTCGTTTGATCCATCATCCATGATAAAAAGTTCAAAGTCTGACAAGGTCTGCTGCAGCACCGCTTCAATTGATCTGCCAACGTAGGCCGCTTTGTTGTAGCTCGTCATAATGACCGTTACTTTCGTCAATGTTTTCACCTCGGTCTCTTTTAAACTATGGTTATCATATGTGTCTCCTCTTAAAGAGACTGTAGAGTGACCTATTTTTTATAAAATTGGATTTTTTTCATGATCTATCTTTGAAAAACGTAAAAATTTTGGTAATATAAGTAATCATTTATGTGTATTAAAGGAGTAAAGAACATTGGAGTATATGAAGAGTGATCTCTCCCAAGAAGAGGAAGCAAAAGGTTTTTTTCGATTCTTTAAAATTTTTGTCGCGACAAAAACGATTATTCGCTCATATGAACATACCTCTATTCCCATGTGGCTGATGATACTCCTTGCAAGTATCGCTGGTACTAGCTGGATGTACGAAGGGTATTTTAGTGAGTATATGGGCAATCATATTCCATATCCTTTTATTCTGTTACACGGAGCAGGTTTTGGTATTTTAGTAGGCAATTTCCTTCTATTTTTCGGTTCATTCATTTTACAGTGGTTAGGGCGACTGTTTTTTGGCAGTAAAGCGCCGTATCGAGATGTGCTCAAAGCTTGCACACTGACGGTCATTTTTCCTTCCACCTTATTTGCTCTTACTTGGATTTTTACTGTGGGGTTGCTTGGTCCGTATACATTTGTGAAAATCTCACCCTATTTAGACCAGCACTATGAAGTATGGTATTATCTCAGTGTTTTACCACTGGTTGATGCGTATACCAAGACATGGATATTTGGGATGGCTGTTTTAGGCCTTGTCGCTGTGATGAAGCTGAGAATATGGCAGGCCTTTATCATTGCCATCACACCGATCGCCTTATTTTTTCTCATCATGACCCTTCTCTATGACGTCCAGCGGGCTATGAATTGGTTGATGTAAACAGGCATTCCTTAGGTTGTTGGAAACCTTTGCAGTCTAGGCAGTACGAATATGGGGTTTGTATGAATACTGAGGAACTGCACAAAGCAGTTCCTCAGATTGTTGACAAAGGGCTAAAATGAACTTTATTTTAGCCCTTTGTCTTCTTTTCAGCGTGATAGAAAACCTTTGCAGTCTAGGAAGGACGAGCATCGGCGCGGAGCGAATTTGACATTCGTGAGCACCGAAGCGCAGGACTGACACCGAATGCGAGGGTTTGTCTACACGCTGAGGAACTGCACAAAGCAGTTCCTTTTTTTCGTTCAATGTACATATTCTCTCTTCCTGTCTCATAGTGTGAAAGAGAAAAAGAATGCTATGGAAACAACAGGCGCTTTTCTGCCTTCTGTTTAGAACACCATGAGGAAAGAGGAGGAACGTTATGAAATTGAAAAATCAATTTGGGCAAGGTTCGGGTTTCGAAGGTCAAGATTTTCGCCAGCAACAATATGGAGCAAATCCGTATCCTGCGCAGCAGATGGGTTATTCAGTCCCTCCCCAAACGCAGGGTCAAATGCAAGGTCAAATGCAGCAGGGGTATTCGCCAATGCCGTCTACTGGTACTTCACAAGGAGGCCAAGGTGGGCAAAGTGGCGGGCAGCCCTATCAAATTCCTTCTGGACCGATTTATCAGCAGAACGTCACCGGTCAGCTGCCGCTTGAGCAGTCCTATATTGAAAATATTTTACGATTAAACCGCGGCAAAGTAGCCACGATCTATATGACGTTTGAGGCAAGTAAAGAATGGAACTCTAAGATTTTTAGAGGGGTCATTGAGGCCGCAGGACGTGATCACATTATCATTAGTGATAACAAAACTGGGACACGATACTTATTGTTAACAATCTACCTTGATTACATTACGTTTGATGGGGAAATTCAATATGACTATCCATACTCGATGTCTACGTATTCTCCGAGATAACCTCAAGGTCCTATCAGCAGCAAGGTGCAGACGCCCTTGCTTTTTTCTTTTGTCTAGGTTTTTGACACACCTTCGGGGGAAGGCTCATAAGATGCCTAGTAGTTTTTATTAAACGCCTAGAGGTGACATCAATGACTGTTGAGCTGGATTATACATCGCCGAATGTCAAATATTCATTTGACCTGAACCAAAGCCCCCTTGTGAAATATGACCAACACAACCTGATTAATGTTTTAGGAAAAAAACAATTAAATTCGCTCGATCAAGTATCTCTGCTGGATATATATTTGAGTAAAAGCAAAGTAGTAGAGCCTCATTATCATCAAAATGCTGCCGAGCTTGTTTATTGTATCGCCGGCTCTGCTGCTGTATCCATGTTGAACCCTTTTACAAAAAAGCTGTCCACCTACACCATTACCCCTGGGCAGGTAGCCAATGTGCCACAAGGCTGGTGGCATTACGAAGTCGCCTTGCAGGACAAAACCCATTTGTTAGCCATTTTTAACGCATCGACGCCAGAAGTCATCTTAGGTTCAGACCTTCTAACCCTCACGCCTTCTCACATCATGGCACATACTTATTGCATGAACGAAACGCAGTGGAAGCAGGCGACGCAGCCTGTGAAACCTGGTGTGTTTATCGGACCTTTCTGCCACCGGGAGGAAGAGACACAAACGCACCCTGTCCCCCCTTCCCACTATGTACCTTATTATCAAGCACCTCCGAACTATTCTCCTTATTGGAGTTAAGAAAAAAACCGATGCCCCTATGAGAGCATCGGTTTTTTATCTTATAAATTTTTTGCTGCTGCAATCACTAGCATGATCCAAGAAGCGATAAATGCCACTCCGCCAATTGGTGTAATGGCACCTAGAATCTTCACCTGAGTCAAGGCAAGCACATAAAGGCTTCCTGAGAAGAAAAGAATGCCTGCCAGCATCACCCAGCCAGCAGTCGGCACTAGGGAAACACCTGACAGTTTATCTGCCAGAAAGGCGACAATAAATAGGCCAATGGCATGGAACATCTGATATTGAACCCCTTTATTCCATATCTCAATATACTTTTCAGGAATTTTCCCTTCCAATCCATGTGCACCGAAGGCTCCAAGACCAACCGCAAGCATGGCGTTAATGGCACCTAATATGAAAAATAGTTTCATTC
This sequence comes from Bacillus sp. FSL R5-0397, assembly GCF_038593395.1. Taxonomy (NCBI): domain Bacteria; kingdom Bacillati; phylum Bacillota; class Bacilli; order Caryophanales; family Bacillaceae; genus Bacillus; species Bacillus sp. FSL R5-0397. The sequence continues at coordinate 3,391,501 of NZ_CP151992.1, forward strand.
GTCATTCTCCTTATCTCATCAATTATGTTTATCATAGCGTGGGTCTTATCCAACATTCAACTTTCCTATGATGCTGACACGAGATTGTCGGATTTCTTCTTCTTTCGCAGTAGCACTTGATCGACCACAATCGCAATCAGTGTGCCAAGCACAAGACCATTGCTCAATAAAGAAATCAGCACAGGATGCATGCCTTTCAATGCCCCCTGCGGCACAAACATTGCGCCCACACCCGCTAAAACAGCGATGCCAAGCACAAATCGAATGCGCGGGATGTCTTCTTTTTCATACTGATCGAATTCAGACATAGCAATCCCAATCATAGAAGAGAACACCACAAAGTTCACAGCCAGCCCCACAGGAGAAGGCAATGCAGAGAAAAAGCTCATCAATAATGGAAATAAACTAATGAGGACAATGAGCAGACTGCCAATAAAAAATGGCTTTCTCGATGGAATTTTGGTTGTTTGTATAAAACCCGCTGCCCCTGAAATAGGGACAGGCGCAATCGCACCAATCAGTCCGCTTAGCAAATGACCAAATGCGGCGACAAAACCAGCCGGTCTGGCTCGTTTCCGCTCACGCAGTTCACCAAATGCCTTCACGGAACTTTCCACAATTCGAATACTTGCCAGCATATTCACAATGAGTAAGATCGTAATAAAAAAGGACGTGACAAGCAGTCCACTGTCAAAGACCGGCATGCCAAACGGAAACAGTTTTGGAAACTCAATGATCTGCTCAGGAATGCGAACTGGCTTCGCTAGTCCGAGTAAAGCAAATAACAGCCAGCCGCCTGCAAGTGCGAATAACACAGAAAACTGTCTTAAATAATGCCATTTTGAGCGGCTGATCATGAAGGTGATGACAATAATCAAGATCGATAGACAAAAGACAAGCCCATCTACCTGATTTCCCCGATAGCCGATCCCCATTAGCCCTTTCATGATTGGCTGACTTAACTGCACAACAAGTAGCAGCAAATAAATACCTGTGACAACCGGCGTAAATAAAGACGCAAGCCAATTAATGATTTTAAAGAGACTAAAAATAAAAAAGAACGCAGCACTAAAAATTAACGCCCCTTGTAATGCTTGCAAGGTTTCAGGATATGTGGCAAAAATCGTCCCTGTCATGCCTGCATAAAGGGTATATACCCCCCACCACAGCCCTGCTGGACTTTCATTGATTGGCAACATATGACCGCATAAACACTGCACCATCGCCACAAGTCCAAGTGAAAAGAATGTACTCTTAATCAGTTCCGCCGACTGCACTTGATTTAATTCAAATGCTTGTGCAATCGCAATCGGCACAGCAATAGAAGCTGCGATAAAAAATGCCATCCACTGAATGGCGCCCAAAAATAGTTTCAACCCGATCACCTTCCCTTTGTCGTGACAAGACCATTAAAAATCAAAAATAGAGTCACCGTTGCCATCTTTCTCTTGTTGACCCTCTTCTTTATGCTGAAATTTCTTTGCACCGCTAGTGCCCATCAATTTCTCTAGCATGGCTTGATCCGTAGACACAGCCGGTGCAGATGGTGTCTGTATAGATGGAGGTGGTGAAATGACCGAAGACTGCGGCATTTGCACCTGTGATGATGTGTCGAGAATGACATCACATAGTGAAGAGATGACCGCCGCTTGACGTTTCACCTCTTCATCATTTCCACTTTGTTTTGCTTTTTGAATGGCTTCCTCCATTTTTTGAAGCAGACTTGATATATGAATATTCAAGGGTAGACCCTCCAATCTAAAAAATTCGTTTTCCAACATTATTTTACCAAATGAACAAACCGAATGGGTTCCTTTTTTCAAAGCTGTGTGCTTCTGATCCTCTTATTTGACCCTTACCCAAGATTCACACATAATAAAAAAGAAACAATATCGTCTTTGAAAGGACTGAAAGATGAGCAAACTCACTGAACTCATTCACAAACAAAAAAACGTGCAAACACCAGCGGTTCAAGATCGAATCCGCCTTCTTAACGATTTGAAAAAAGCCATTAAACATCATGAAAAGGACATATTACAAGCCTTGGCCCATGATTTACATAAATCCGAGCAGGAAGCCTATACAACAGAAATTGGCATGGTATATGAAGAGATCAATCATACCGTCAAACATCTTCACAAATGGGCCAAACCATCTCGCGCGAAAACACCTCTGACCCATATCGGATCGAAAAGTATGATCATTAAGGAACCGTACGGAAGTGTTCTGATTATTGCCCCTTGGAACTATCCTTTCCAATTGGCCCTTTCGCCATTAGTTGGAGCCATTTCTGCCGGAAATGCCGTTACTTTAAAACCGTCAGAATTAACGCCGCACGTCTCAAACGTGATTGGCACGATTGTGGAAAGCGTGTTTCAAGAAGATCTTGCAGCGGTCGTTGAAGGCGGTGTGGATGTCAGCACAGAGCTTCTGAAACTGCCTTTTGATTATATTTTCTTTACTGGAAGTGTAGCCGTCGGCAAAGTCGTCATGGAAGCGGCCGCAAAGCATCTCACACCTGTCACACTTGAGCTCGGCGGAAAAAGTCCATGCATTGTCATGCCTGATGCAGACATCAAGCTCGCTGCGAAGCGAATCACCTTTGGTAAATTCACGAATGCTGGTCAAACATGCATTGCACCAGACTATTTACTTGTTCATGAATCGATCAAAGAGAACCTATTGCGTGAAATGACGACCTGTATCCGTGACTTTTACGGGGACCAGCCTGAAACAAATCCGCATTTCGGAAAAAATGTCAGCCAGCGTCATTTTGATCGACTTTCACAATTTCTCTCAAATGGCACGATTGTGACAGGTGGACAGCGTAATGAACAAGAGCTCAAAATCGCACCGACCATTCTAGATCACATTACATGGGAAGATCCTGTGATGCAGGAGGAAATTTTCGGACCTATTTTGCCTGTCATCACATTTGACTCTCTTCAAGAGGCAGCTGACATGATTCAGGCAAGACCGAAGCCGCTCGCTCTTTACTTATTTACAACCAATAAAGAAACAGAAGCCTATATTCTAGACAACCTCTCATTTGGCGGAGGCTGCATCAATGATACGCTGATGCATGTCGCCACTCCATATTTACCATTTGGAGGCGTTGGTGAAAGCGGTATCGGACGATATCATGGAAAAGAAAGCTTTTTCACCTTTACACATGAAAAAAGTGTCCTGCGCCAGACCAATCGCTTTGATTTTTCTTTCCGATATCCAAATGCGAAAAACGGACTCGACATTGTCCGCAAATTTTTAAAATAAACAGGACGAAGGGATTTTCCCTCGTCCTATTTTGATTCGATGTCCTTGATACACCAGTTGATTTCATCGATCCCCATTTGCTTTAAATAGGCGTTTACTTTTGAGAACGGACGGCTGCCAAAAAAGCCGTTTCTTGCAGAAAAAGGACTTGGATGAGGTGACTCAATGATGTAATGCTTGCTTTGATCAATTCGTTCTTTTTTATTTTGCGCATGTCTGCCCCAAAGCACAAAAACGACTGGCTGATCTCGGTCATTCAGGACGTCGATGACGCGGTCTGTCACACGTTCCCAGCCTTTGCCTTTATGCGAGTTCGCTTCTCCTTTTCTTACAGTGAGCACGGTGTTTAACAGCAAGACACCCTGCTCTGCCCAACTGACAAGCGAGCCATGGTTAGGGACCGGACAGCCCAGGTCATCCTTTAGCTCCTGAAAAATATTTCTCAAAGATGGCGGATGTTTGACACCAGGCTGAACAGAAAAGCTTAATCCGTGTGCCTGTCCTGGACCATGATAAGGGTCTTGTCCCAAAATCACGACCTTCACATCTTCATACGACGTCAAATGGAGGGCACGATAAATGTCATCTGGCTTTGGAAACACGATCTGCGTACGATATTCTTCCTTTACCCACTCACGTAATTCCTGATAATATGGCTGTTCAAATTCACTTTTCATCACAGCCCACCAGCTATCATTTAAAAATGGCTTCATTGCGGTTGTCCTCCTTCTGTCTGCTGTGCCAATCTTGAGATCATCGGTTTTCCATCCCATACAATCTCACTCTCTGATTCTCGTTTTTTCATCGCTGGTTCTTCTAATAGGACAGCAAAGTTCGCTGTCGGCAAATCACCCAGCCCATGCTTTTCACTCAGGTCATCTAAGTAGGTCTTCCTTGTTTCACCAAGATCACTCGACTGATTGCCCCCACCATCAAAGAACGCATAGATCACACTGGCAGTCGGCACTCGTTTGGCTCGTGCATGCTGCGTAACACGCAGGAAAAAGTCCCAGTCCCAGTAGTGATGCATCGCTGGATCAAAATAGCCGATCTCATCATGTATGCGGCGTTTGTACATACTACCAGAAGGAACATATGTAGAAAAAACACGCATGTCCTCAATGTCCGCTGTATAAGCAAACAAACGTCTTGATACTGGAATTCGAGTCGCACCTCGTTCTTCAAACGAAACAATTTCCGCATCCGAAAAGACAAAATCAGCGTCTTCTAGCGCCTTGCTCATACGTTCAATATGACAAGGCGTAAAATAATCATCGTCATCACTCAGCATAATGACGTCACCTGTCAGCTCCCGCACCCCAACATTTCTTGCGTTCACATGCTGGACATTCTCATCTAAATGAATCAAGCGGATTGGCAGCTCTGGATAGAGTTCCTGAATCACGTCCACTCGCTCTCCTGCATCATTTACGACCACAATTTCAAAAGGCTGTACGCTTTGTCTCGAGATGGATTCAAGCAGTTCACACAATGCGCTCAACCGGTTATGTGTCACAATTAATAAAGAAATCTTCATATCGGCCTAACTCCTTTAATAGATTCGTCTTTTTCATTAAAACATAAATCGGCTTTCTTCTCATGATATAAAAGACGGTTTGATTGATCGAGAAAATGGGAATTTTTGATGAAAAGGAGTGATGATGATGGAATTTTTCACAGTTGAGAATAGTAAAGAAGCCAAACAGACGATCGAACAGATACAGTCAGCAAAGGACGATGTGTTTGTTTTTGCGTATGACCCCGAACGCTCTGATACCGTTACTGAGTATACGGAAGCAAAGAGCATGACAGCTGTCGATCAAGGGATTTTAGATCAGATCGCCAATGTCATTCGCACCAGGGATGATGAACTGATGGCCAAAATGATGTCGACCGGCGCCGATCAAGAATTAGCCTTAACGCTTTTAGAGGAGCTGAAAAAAGGAAAATTGGTGATTTGTAAAAGATAAAGAATGAGGCGTTCCATGAAGAGTGGAACGCTTTTTTATGCCGTTTCATTGTGATAAATGGAAAAGCTGATTATAATAAGGGGTAGAACAGTAACTGTTACACATCACATTGGAGGTTCAGCAACTATGTCTATGAATAAAGCACTCACCATCGCAGGTTCGGATTCAAGCGGCGGTGCAGGTATCCAAGCAGATTTAAAAACGTTTCAAGAAAAAAACGTCTACGGGATGACAGCTTTAACCGTTGTCGTTGCAATGGATCCTCATAACAACTGGGATCATCAAGTGTTTCCAATCGATACATCAACAATCCGCGCGCAGCTCTCGACGATCGTGGAAGGCATCGGTGTAGATGCGTTAAAAACAGGTATGCTGCCAACAGTTGACGTCATTGAACTCGCAGCTGAAACGATCAAAACATATGAGCTGAAAAATGTCGTCATTGATCCTGTTATGGTATGTAAAGGTGCGAACGAAGTCCTTTATCCAGAGCATGCTGAAGCATTGCGCGAAAAGCTCACACCACTGGCAACAGTTATCACACCTAACCTTTTCGAAGCAGGTCAATTAAGCGGCATTGGCGAGATCAAAACGATGGAACAAATGGAAGAAGCCGCAAAACGTATCCATGAACTTGGTGCAAAATATGTGGTCATCACTGGCGGCGGTAAGCTAAGCCCAGATAAAGCGATTGACTTGCTTTATGATGGACAAACCTTCGAACGCCTTGAAACAGATAAGATCGACACAGAATACACACACGGCGCAGGCTGCACATTCTCAGCCGCAGTCACAGCTGAACTAGCCAACGGCTCAGACGTGAAAGAAGCCATTTATGCAGCAAAAGAATTCATCACAGCTGCCATTAAAGGCTCTTTCCAACTAAACGAATACATCGGACCAACGAAACATTCCGCACATCGTTTGGACAAATAAGGGGGAAATTATCGCAATAAACCATATGTATAAATAAATTTCAAAGTAATTTATAAAACTTACAGAGCGTATTGATGTGTAAACTAGTCATTCCTTTAATATTGCACAATTCATAAACAGTTGAACTCCCTTTTTATATTTGTTGCATTCTATATGTAATAAGTAAATTTTGGGGGTTCAACTTATATCAGTATTACAAGCCTTCCGCTAAGTCATTATAAGAGTTCTTCCACTTAGATATTTCCTGGATTCTCCTATTTTTATAAACTCCGAATGTTCCATTCATTTGATTTAATCAATCTTAATTCGTTTTGATACTATCTTTTCCAAAGATACCTTTCCATATCTTCCGTGGAACATAGAGTTCACATAAAGCGACAATTTTTGGTACTCTTTAAGTCGAACTTCTCCTGATTTGATATCAAAAGAAATTTTTTATTTCGGTACAACAACATCGACGATTACTTCTCTATTACCTAAGTATTCTTTAAAGTTTATAGAAGCAGTTATTAATATTAGGCGAGAAATCATCATCACGACAAATATTCATATTTCAACCCGCAAAATAAACACAATTTTAATACTCAAATAAATATTAAACCAAGGTCAAGGAAAATAAGAAAAATTGTCGCCATTATGAATACATATGATGTTTTTCTATCTTCATTCCAAAAATTAAAAATTAAAATAAAAGATACTATTGTAGTGATTAAAGCCCAAATTATCATTTAGTCAACCCTCCTCTATATTTGTAATGCTGTTTATAAATGGTTCTCTACGCTTTTTCAATTTCCAGGATTTATTATATTATGGTGTGAACCATTCATAACATTTTAGTCAAATAAGACTGAAAGGGGACATTAAAATTGCTTAACAATATAGGACGGACTATGCGATCAATTAGAAAGAACAAAGGATATACTCAGCATTATGTTTCTAGTGGTTTACTATCACAAAGTGCTTATTCAAAGTTTGAACTACATCGAATCGACATACTTGCGTCATCTTTTATGGCTTTACTGGAAAAAGTAGACGTTTCTTTAGATGAGTTTCACTATATTATGAACGATTTTCAATATACTCGAAGGCAAAAGTTTATTAACGATTTTTTTCGTACGACTTTCAATCATCCAAACAAATTAAGACAATTGATAACAGAATCTGAAAGGTTGCTATCAGATTCGGAGGACCAATTGGTCAGTGATATTCAATGTATTTGTACAGCTTTAATAGTGCTCCATGAAACGGGTAGTATTGAACAAGCACGCAATCACGTAGATACTGTTTGGGAACGTCTTTCTAAGCATGAAAATTGGTACCTGATTGATATTAGACTGATAAACTCTATACTTTTTATATTTCCTATAGAAACGGCTATACATATAGCAAAGAATGCATTGAAAAGACTTAATAAATATAAGAATTTTCAAGATGCTTATAAAATTGAAATTAATATTCGAGTTAATTTTTCGCTTCTTTTAATAAAATACAATAAATTCAAGTCGGCATTAGTTGTATTAGAAGAAGCAATCCCTCTCTGTAAAAGACATGGTGCATACAGGGAGATGGCCATCTGCTATGGTCGTAAAGGGATATGTCTAAAAAACTTAAACATGGCTTCACCTGAAGAGTATACTGAAAAAGCTGTAACAGTCCTTAGTATACTAGAGGAAAAAAAACTAGAAGAGATGTTATATACGGAGATCAAAAACTATTATTAAAGCCATAAAAATAAATTCCACAATTCAATAAGATACAAAATACAATAATTGATCTCACTTTACTGGATTGAAAGTGGGTTCAAGAAATACATAAAAGAATCTCAAAAAATAGTCCTAAGACAGACCTTAGGATTATTTTTACTATCTACTCATATATTAAATAAAATATGGATATCAGTTCTCTGTTTTGAGAAGAATGGTTATCCTTCCGCATTGTAATGTTTCTTGCACTTTTATAACTCATATACATTAAATATTCTATCTACAAATTTCTATTTATCTTCATACATTAAGATTTAGAATAAAACTGACATAGATAATCTTTAAATAAAAAAAGCATACCCGCACCCAGGTACACTCTTTCACCATACTTTTTTACCTACTTTTGCTGATCAGATTCTTTCGCCATTTTTCGAATAAAGGCTTCAATGGATTCAACAAATAAGGCATATTCTTTCATTTGTTTATACGTATCTGACAGCTTCTCTTTTAATTCTTCCTGCTCTAGAGAAGGTTCACCGAGAATAGATTGGACTTGAATCAGCAATTCTTTATATTCTTCACGTTTATCTTCAACATGATCTGCCATTGTCTCCAAGCGTTTTCTAGTCGTCGGCTGCTGTTTTGAATTCAAGTAAACAACCCCTTTTTGTCCTACCGCATTTGGATAAACGTCAGCCTCAGCTGTATATATTTTAAAATGATACCACAATTGAACCTGTTATCATATATGTAAAACGTCATCAAACCGCTTTAGGCCAACCTTGTATATACATGATATAGGCTTTAAGATACAGGCTGATCTCACTAGAAAAAAGCAGATCATTGATCTGCTCAGATTGTAGAGAAAGCCATGTTTTTCTACAATTTTTTGCGTAAGTATGATGAAGTGCTTTAATGAAAAAAAGTCTCCCATAAACCGAACATTTTTTCACAAGCAACATTTATTTTTTGCAAAAATGAACGACCGTTCGGATTGAGTTTATCCTCTTTCAACTGTAAGACTAAGTATAATCATATGAAAATGGTTGATGTGATAAATGTGATCATTAGATCCACATAAACCTTCTTAAAAATTAAATAGCCAATAACTCCCCAAGCTAAATACAACAACGGCAATGTGAATAACACAAGACCCATGGGTTGAAGATAACGTAAGTAAATATACTCCACTCTCCTATACAGCTATCTTATAACTTCCATGCTTGTCATTTCCCAATCTTTATCAGATTTTAGTGATATCTCTTTAGATTCCTTGCTTTCAATATTATATTCAATAATTCTGCCAATAACTCCATTCTTATCTCTCTCAAACATTCTTACCAATGCATAAATCTTGTCGTCTAAAATCTTAGCCTCTTCTAAACGTTCGTCATCTGATTTAAAATTAAGTGGAATCTTTTCAGAAGATATCTCTTTGAGGTCTCTGTTGAATGTCTTAATTTCTCCTTCATAGGAGACTATCGTGACTTTATCATCGTCTACGTTTGTCTTGTAGATAGTGAATCCTTTATCCATTACTATTTCTCTTTTCTTATCGAGAGTTTTTTTGTCGAGTACAACCAACATAGACTCCTGTTTACTGTCAACGCCATCGTTTAAGGCAAGTATTAACTCTTCGTTGTTTAATGACTTCAAAGACTCATTATTGTCAGGGAAGAATACTGAGTCTACGTCTAACTTTTTTCGTTTTTCTTTATGGGTTTTAGGATTTATTGAAGACATTGTTACACTTTCATCATTACTGAGAATGGCATAGATTTTTTTGTCTTCAAATATAGCTGTTGTTAATTCTCCTTCTAATTCAACTTGATTTTTATCGTTGTCATCTTCATTCCAGTATACCAATTCTCCTACTAAGCCATTCTCTGTAAAGCCAACGTTAATGTCGTGTAGAACATACCCATTAGAGTAGTTAATAAAGAATGCACCCTCGTCATCTGTAGATTTTGAAAGTGATTTTGTATTCAAAGGCTCTACCTTGCCAGTCTTCTTATTTAAAGACACATGGTAATTAGACCTATTAGATGAAAAGTAGATATTATTATTGCTTTGAGTAGAAGAAGTAAATCCTACGCAGTCTTTCATTGTCATACTCGACAATTTCTTTCCTTTATCGTTGTAGTTGACCATCTCGCATCCTCTGTCCATTGCCTGTGAATATATGATAGCAAATTTACTATCTTTCATATGGCTCAATTCTCCCTTAGAAGAGTCACCCACAGCCTCCTCTTTCTTTGAACATGCTGAACAAACAAGTACTATGGCGCAAGATAATAAAAGTAACTTAAAGTATTTCATTCAATCATCTCCCTTCAATTTTAAACAAGCAAAGCAATCGGGGAAATCCCCGACTGCTTATTAACTTACTTTTTATGATAAAAGACCTTCGTGTTGTTAGAGTTGACTAATTCCATTGGCGATACAACCGAATCAATTTTTATATTGTCAATGTCGTGTCCTTGATTCTTCCATGCTCTCCAAGCCAATTGAGAACAATAGAATTTTTTTGTAGTTTTCTTGTCAAAGAAGTTCAAATTGTATGGCTTCTTTTGATCGGCTTGCTTTTCAGCATATTTAGCCGCATTTACATATTTGGTATTATTAGACTTCTTCACCCATAGCCCATAAACCTTCTTTCTAGAACCCCAATTATTATTATATCTTCTGACTCCATGTTGTTTAATGGGACTCCAATTTTTATGCCAAGCCTCTACAGTCTTAGCTTTTTTCCTCGAAACAATTGCAGCGTGTCCGAATCCAATTGCAGAACTGCCTGAATTCAAATCATAGCTAACCAACACATCGCCTTTAGTTCCTAGGCTCTTGCTCTTGGCATTTACGCCCATCTTTTCTTTTTCTTCATTGTACTTAGGTAGATACTCATCAATCACACCATCTTTGATATATTGTTCGATATCTTTCTGCGACTCTTCGAATATCGCTTCTGCTTTTGCTTCCGTAGATACAGAATCATATTCCTTTTTGCTCATCTCTTGAAGTTCTTTAATCTGTTCAGAGGTCATTCCCTCTGCCTTCATTTCTTCTATTTCTTCTTTGACGCTTTCATCGTTCATAGAAGGAAATACATCTTTCGCTTGCGCATTTCCCTCCAATCCAAATCCAGTGAATAATACAGATGCCGACAACAAGGATGTGACAATAACATTATGTTTTTTCATATTACTACCTCCAATTACTTTTTTAGCGTGGTCCACATTTACCATATTAATAGTTAATATGGATCATGTAAACATAAATAGAATTTTAAGGATATTTTAATATGTAAAGAATTGACATGTTAATTTTGAGTGAATTTTTAAATTAAAAAAGAGACTATTCGTAATAGTCTCTTTTTCACACAGGTACATTTTCTTATTGTCTACTCGATCCAACATCTTGATGACTCTCTTGTAATGACAACCTGTTTCCTCTAATTCTTCTCTTGAAACATCAATGTCTAGCAGTGGCTTCTTTTTGTCTTTAGAATTAACCAAGGCGTAGCAGACGTAGACATTTTCTCTACTTGTTTAGTAGATCAAAAACCTGCTTCTTTTTGCAAATGCCACGTCTTCAATTTAAGCTTCGTTTCATTTCTACCACTGATGGAGATTGATTTATTTCCCGGGGAAGGAAAGTAACGTGCAGTAAATACTTCCCGGCCTCCGTTGACAAAAATCTCAATCGATGATGCATCAATAAAGATATGCAAATCCTGTAATTCATCAATTTCTACTTCACGAACTTCCTTTGTTCGATCTTCAAATCGATCTCGCTCTAACGTTAGTTTGCCTTCATCTTTATCATAAATGATACGAGCAGCAGCACGGATACAGCATTCAAATCCTTTTTGTGTTTCAATTTGATCAATGAATACCTCTGCGCTCGTCAAATCTTCAACAGGAATGGAGTGAACAGATCGTTTAACGTGAAAAACATGCTCCTGCTCATTTGTCCGCATAGATCGAAGTTCACTTACCGGCTGTTGAATAAGACGCCCTTCATCATCTAAACGAAGCTCTCTCGGAATCGTCAAACAATGGATCCATTGATAAGAGACAGTTGGGTGATGCTCTTCCACTTGATCTGGTACACCCATCCATCCCATTAAAATGCGTCTGCCCGATTCATCTTGGAAAGTCTGCTGTGCATAAAAGTCAAAGCCACGATCCAGCTCCTCAAACGCTCCATGCGTATATTGGTAGGTACGATCATCCAATGTACCAACAAAATAACCAGATTGATGTGTATTGTTGTATTTGAATCCATCAGGCTTCAGCCCCTGTGGTGACACGATCAATATATCCTGACCGTCTAATTCAAACAGATCTGGACATTCCCACATGTATCCGAAATGATCTAATCCATTCTTTCCACTGCCTGCAATAATGCCTTGAAACGTCCAATTGTCTAATGTATCAGATGTAAATAAGACAAGATGTCCTTTGAGATCTTCACTTTGTGCTCCAAGGACCATGTACCACTTTCCATTCCGCTTCCACACCTTCGGGTCACGAAAATGTGCAGTGAATCCCGCTGGCAAAGTCGCCACGACACCTTTTTTCTCAAAATGAACCCCATCCTCTGACACAGCTAAACATTGATATGTCTCACGGTTCCCTTGCTCGTCACGGACATTTCCGGTATACATCACGTACATACGACCATCGTCAATGACTGCACTGCCAGAATAACAGCCATTTTGATCAAACCAATCACTTGGCGTGAGGGCAGCCTCTTCATGCTGCCAATTCACTAGATCGGTTGATGTGTAGTGACCCCAAAATTTTGCCCCATGACCTGTTTTAAATGGCTGCCACTGATAAAACACATGGTAGACTCCCTTCCACTGAATCAATCCATTCGGGTCATTTAAAAGACCGACTGGCGGCATTAAATGGAAGTTCTGACGGTACACATCTTTTTTCACCAAATGCTCATAGTTTCGAATACGATCTGTTACCTTTTGACGAAGTGCTGCGTCCGTTGTTGTCATCACTGTGACCACTCCTTGATTATTTTTCGACTTCTTTGACTTTAAAGATGATGGTAAGAATAAATGAAACAGCAACAGCTATTAACATACCAATAACATAATTTACCACATTTTGTAAACCAAATGGGGCTGCAATTGCAATCATCGGAATCCCTGTTAAACCATAAGCGTTGGCGGCTACCTTCGTGAAGACGACAAACGCCCCGCCTAATGCACCTCCGATCATTGCAGCAATAAATGGCTTACGATAACGAAGATTCACACCGAATATGACCGGCTCAGTAATACCTAAGAAAGCAGAAAATGCTGCTGGTAATGCAATTTCTTTCGTTTTTGCACGCTTTGCTAAGAAAAAGACCGCTAGCCCAGCTCCGCCTTGAGCGACGTTTGACATGGCCCAGATCGGCAGCAAATAATTCCGTCCAATATCATTTAGAAGTCCTGCCTCAATCGCATGGAAGCTGTGATGAACACCTGTCAGTACAATTAAAGAATAAGCGCCTCCAAAAATAAGTCCAGCTAAGAATCCTGCATGGTCATAAACATAAGTGAGTGCATTTGAGATTCCTGTACCAAGCATTCTCCCTAGAGGTCCTACAGCAATAAACGTCACAAATCCAGTCACAATCACCGTCACAAACGGCGTCACAAGTAAATCAATACTGTTCGGCACAACTTTTCTTAAATTCTTTTCAATCACGCACATGATATACACAGTTAATAACACGGGAATGACCGTTCCTTGGTAACCAAGAAGAGCAATATCAAAATTGAATAGATGCATATATTCTGGTTTTGCGTCTGTCAGTCCCCATGGATTCAGCAAGCTCGGGTGAATCATAATGCCCCCAATGACAGCTCCTAAATATGGATTTCCACCAAACTCTTTGGCTGCACTAACACCAATTAAAATCGGTAAAATGATAAAGGCAGCACTTGAGAACATATCTAGCATTTGGAAGATGGCAGAGCTTGGATCAGCCCATTTGAAGGCTTTCATCATACCTAATAGGCCCATTAATAAACCGCTTGCTACAATCGCTGGAATGATTGGTACAAAAATATTCGATAGCGTCTTGGCAAAACGTGCAAGTGGATTCATTTTTTGCTTCACGGCTTCATCATGGCTGGCTGGTTTCTGATTCTCGTCGTCTGCCTCAAGACCCGTCTCACGAGCAAAAGGCTCATATACTTTGTTGACAGAACCTGTTCCAAATATGATCTGGAATTGACCCGAGCTTGAGAAGGCACCCTTCACACCCTCAAGTTCTTCAATGGCATCTTTGTCAATCAACGCCTCATCTTTCATCACCAATCGGAGTCGTGTGGCACAATGTGTTGCGCTAATGACATTTTCTTTGCCGCCTAATAATGTTGTTAATTCTTTGGCTGTTTTTTGATAATCCATGTTGTCTCCCCCTTTTTTTAAAACAAAAAAGACCTAAAATTCACTAACGATTAAAGGACATACACGTCCCCTCGTTACGCAAATTTTAGGTCTTGCCTGCCTGACAGTCACAATCCCACGATATTGGTTTTTGATTACGCTTTCATCATAGTATAAGAGCGCGACCTGCGTCAACCTATTTTTTCGAATCAAATGACCCATATACACTAATTAGAGTAGTGTGCATAAAAAAAAGCCTGCGGACAGGCACAACCTTTACACCAATTCGGCATCCTGCAGACGCTGGACATGCAGCGTGATGTAGCCGATCTCCGATTCAGGGAGATGAAGTCCATATTCTTTTTTCAGCAAATCAGCCAGTCCAAGTGCACACCGGTAAGCCGAATCATACTTTGTTTGGATAAAAGTCAGCATGTCATCGTCCATGATTTGAAATGCTTCATTCGATTCCAACCTGCCTAATGCATACCTCAAATGTGTCACAAGCCGCTGATATGAAATACTATCCTCATCAATCGAGCGCTCAAAAACGCTTTCGATATGCTCGATCATTTCTTTGATCATCGTTGTGTATTTGACCGTCTTCTTCATGGACTCCGTATTCATTTTGGCCGTATGAATATGAAGTGCCACATACCCTGCCTCATCGTCCGGCAGGTCAACCCCAAGCCGCTCCTTTACATAACGAATGGCATACTTTCCAATATCATATTCCTGCTTATATAAGACTTTGATCTCACCAAGCAATTTATTATATAGCACAATGCCTTTTTGAACGCGTTCAATGGCAAAGGATAAATGATCTGTCAGTGAAATGTGGATATGATCACTGAGCGGCATCATGAGTTCACCCTCTGCATAACTAATAATATGCTCTGCCACCTCAATATGCGTTTCTGGCAATGTCGCAAGAATTTGTTTAAACTTCTCATTTTCTTCACGCACAACAAAAATCTTCTCTATTTTTTGAACGGGAACGACGTCATTTTTCCCCTTCTGAAAAGCAATTCCGGGCCCCATCACAATTTTCTCCTGATCACCCTCCTTTACAACCACTGCATTGTTATTCAATATTTTATATATCTTCAAGGGGCATCCTCTCCCACAGATAACGTGTCTTATGTGGGATTTTACCCTGTTTCAACTTTTCTGTAAAGATAAGAACGGACCGGCACGCGCCTCTCTCGTTGTCTTTTCATAAAGCATCATCAGACTTTCTTGAAACGGCTTATCTGTCCTGCGCTTCTTCTTCTTTTCATCTGCCAGTTTCTCTAGCTTTCTCTCATTCACCGCAAGAAAGAATCCTCCATCCACTGCTGCCACTTTCACCCCTTGCTTCTTCAGCAGCTCACCAGGATTCACAAGCACATTCATCACAAAACCAAACCATACACTCAACCAGTTCTTCCATTTCTTCACTGAACATCCCTCCGCTTTCCTTAGAATCTAGCAGTTCTAGCAAATTAACTGTTCCTATCATATCCCGAGAAAAAAGAGAGGTTTGTCACAATCTGGGTGAAAAAACGAACTAGTTTTCAGAAGTTTTGTTGAAAAGTGCAGAAGATGATCATGTTCCACAATGTTTCTATGAAAATTTTATACACACACTATCCCAAAGATAAGCACATCTTATCAACAGGGTTTATCCACATATCAACACCCTCTTACTAGATTTTGTGTATGAGATTTTTTTATTTTCCATATATATATCTGAATAATTGAGTTATCAACAGATTATTGTGCATAAGTGTGACTTTATAAACAAAATAGTTCTTTGTGACTATGTAAAATAAGACCATTTCAGTAAAGGAATTGGTTTCATCGTATGGAATACTTAATAACGGGCAGTGAATCTTTCCTATTTATCCACAAAAAGAAAGGCTATCTCCCTAAATACACAGCTAGAAAGGGGAAAATTAATTGAAAAAAGTAATCTCTCGTTCTTCTGTTCTATTGTTCTCCACTATTTTTACCTTATCCACATTCTTTTCAGGTCAGGCTGCTGCCGCTCCATCGAACAAACAGGTGGAACTGGAAAAAGCAGAAATCTTCGGCGAAATCAATGTTAAGTCTAGAAAACACACCACTGTCATTGTTGAATTAAAGGAAAAATCCTTAGTTGAAGCCAAGCAAGAAGGCGAAGCACAAACAAAAGCCTCCCTCAAAAAATCTCGAACTAAAGTAAAGAATGCAGCACTCAAAAAGTTAGATAAAGCGAGTGTTCGTCAAGAATATGAAAAAGTCTTCTCTGGTTTCTCTATGAAACTTCCTGCAAACGAAATCCCGAAACTGCTCGCAGTTGACGGAGTAAAAGCCGTTTATCCGGATGTTACATATCAAACAGATGAAGTGAAAAAGAAAAGCGTCCAGCTTCCTCATGAGGATGTCTCTCCACTCATGGATAAAAGTGCTCCATTTATCGGTGCCCCAAAAGCTTGGGATGCCGGCTACTCTGGAAAAGGAGTAAAAGTCGCTGTCATTGATACTGGCGTAGACTATACCCACCCTGATTTAAAAGGAAACTTCGGATTATACAAAGGCTATGACTTTGTTGATAATGACTATTCTCCACAAGAAACACCAAAAGGAGATCCTAGAGGCGAATCGACAGATCATGGTACACATGTCGCAGGAACAATTGCGGCAAATGGACAAATTAAAGGTGTCGCAAAAGATGCTACCCTTCTCGCCTACCGTGTCCTTGGACCAGGCGGATCAGGAACAACTGAAAATGTTCTTGCAGGCATCGATCGGGCTGTCACTGACGGAGCCGATGTCATGAACCTTTCTCTTGGAAACAGTGTGAATAACCCTGATTATGCAACAAGCATCGCACTGGATTGGGCCATGTCTGAAGGGGTTGTCGCTGTGACATCAAATGGAAACAGCGGGCCAAACAGCTGGACCGTTGGATCTCCTGGGACATCAAGAGATGCTATTTCTGTCGGAGCCACTCAGCTTCCGTACAGTTTATACAACGTGAAATTCCCGAACTATTCAACAGCAAAAGTGATGGGCTACTATCTAGAAAATGATTTAAAAGCACTTGACCAAAAACAAGTCACACTCGTCCAAGCAGGCATCGGTGACGAAAAAGCTTTTGAAAACATCGATGTCAAAGGAAAGGTGGCAGTGATTGAACGTGGAGCCATTGCCTTTGTTGATAAAGTGGACAATGCGAAAGCTGCTGGTGCGATCGGCGTTGTCATGTACAACAATACCGATGGAGAAATCCCTGTGGATGTACCAGGTCTAGCCCTTCCGACGATTAAGCTGTCAAAAGCGGAAGGAACAGCACTTGTTAAAGCCATTGAGGCTGGTAACAATACAACGACTTTCTCGATTCAATTTGTGAAAGAGTTAAGTGAACAAGTCGCTGACTTCTCATCTCGCGGACCTGTTGTCGATACGTGGATGATCAAACCAGATCTTTCAGCACCTGGCGTGAGTATTGTCAGCACCATTCCGACACACGATCCTTCTCAGCCATACGGCTATGGATCGAAGCAAGGAACAAGCATGGCATCTCCTCATGTAGCTGGAGTAGCAGCGATTATTAAACAAGCAAAACCATCCTATTCTACAGAACAAATTAAAGCGTTGATGATGAATACAGCAGAAACATTGTATGACCCAAATGGTAACCCGTTCCTTCACAATACGCAGGGCACAGGCAGCGTTCGAATCATCGAATCACTTCAAGCGTCTTCTATTGTGTCTGATGCAAGCTATTCGTACGGCACTTTCTTAAAAGAAAAGGGCGTTCAAATCAAAACGAAGAAGTTCAAGGTAGAAAACCTGTCAAAAGCACCGAAAACCTATACCATTGATTACAAGTTCGATGGCAACGGCATTAGCACCAACGGCACGAAAAAAATCACAGTGAAAGGGAATTCCACAGGGTCCTTTACTTCCGCAGTACAAGTGAATTATGGGAAAACGAAAAAAGGAACGTACCAAGGCAGTATCACCATTCGCGAAAATGGCAGAAAGGTCACTGAAATCCCTACTTTATTGATTGTAAAAGAGCCTGATTACCCGCGCGTCACTTCGGTTTCTGTAGAGCCGGATAACCGTGCTGGAAGCTATGTTATTAGCAGCTATCTCCCAGGCGGTGCTGAAAATCTTGCATTCCTCGTCTACTCGACAGATGGAGAGTATTTAGGTGAAGCAGGAGTTTATCAACATGTTGATAAAGGAGAGCATCGTGTGAAATGGAATGGCACGATCAATAAAGGACAGAAGTTAGAAGCAGGTGAGTATACAATGCTTGCGTATGCGAGCCTGAAAGGTAAATCAGATACGGTTCAAACGAAAGAACCATTCGATATTTATCCTGAATAAACAAGAATCACATAAAAAGCCTTGTATGAGCCCATCAGCTCAACAAGGCTTTTCTATCATGTATGGAGGAAAGAGAAATTCATGTTGATATGGCTATGGATCGTTTCTTTTATGACGGCTTTTTTTCTCACGATCACCTTGGTTTATTTTTTTACCTTTTTACATGCAAAACAGCCTCGTCCTTTTCATCAAGCATGTGAACTGACTGTCTATACCACCTGCATTTATCCGCTTAGCTTGGCGGTGACAGCTGCCTTTATTCTCACCATGATGCTCCTCTATCCCTTTTATTGGCTGCGCAAATTGTAAAATGACATACGTTATGCATCAAAAGCTTCTTTTAATAAACGATACGATGTGAGACGGTCTTGTATGTGATGTGTGATGGTCACAGCGATCACTTCATCTGTACGATACGCCTTTGCGAGTGCTGTCAGCTGCTGCTTCACAGAGGATGGCGTGCCAACAACCATCCTCTGTCGATTGGCTGCTACTCGTTTTTGTTCATATGGACTGTAGGAATAGGCCTTTGCCTGTTCAAATGTAGGAAAGCCGCCAAGGTTCTGTCCTTGTTCGTTAGCTAATAATGATAAATCTAAGCTGACAGCCAATTTTTCTGCCTGTTCCTCTGTTTCTGCACATAAAACGAAGACCGCAAGACTGACACGCGGCTCATCACCAAATTCTGAAGGTGCAAATCGGCTGATATACTGCGACACAGAGTCTTCTCCGCCTTCTCCATTAATGAAAAGAGCAAACGTATAGCCTGCACCTACTTTTGCGGCAAGCCGTGCACTTCCTCCAGAAGAACCTAACATCCATACCTCTGGGGCAGTATCTACTTTCGGAGAAGCGGTCAGGTGAGGCAGCGGATAAAATTCATCGGCTAAATCATGTAAATACACCCTTAATTCTTCTATCTGCTCAGGGTATTGATCACCAAGTCGCTTCCGTTCTCCATGATGAAGGGCAATGGAGGAGATCGGCATACCTCCAGGAGCACGTCCAATGCCAAGATCAATTCTGCCCGGAGCCAAGGCTTCGAGCACTCTGAAGTTCTCTGCTACTTTATAGGCACTGTAGTGGGGCAGCATGACGCCGCCTGAACCAATACGGATATGTGACGTCACAGCTGATAAATGACCGAGAAGCACCTCTGGACTCGATCCTGCGAGCCGGTTTGAAAAGTGATGCTCTGATACCCAAAAACGATGATAGCCCCATTTCTCTGCCTGCTTCGCCAGCTCGACTGTTTGCTTCAGTGCCTCAGCAGGCGTCGCATCTCCAATCAAAGGAGATTGATCCAGTATACTTAATTTCATGATGTCGCACCTCTTACACAAATCCCCCTCTCTCACTCGAAAGGGGGATTTCCTGATTTATTTTCGATTAAAGCCCTTCTCTTTCACAAAATCTCCGAGGAAAGCACGTTTTGGCTGACTAAAGCCTCGAAGCATTTGCTCAGACCATGTATCTTTTCTCTCACCGTTTGTTCGTTCTTCATAATATGATGAAATACGATCATCGTATTCTTTTAAATAACGATCCACATGAGCTTCGTCTTGCTGATATGTGTTTTCATGATAGATCAGCTCAACGGGCAGCCGTTCCTTTTGAGATGATGGATTGGCAGGATGTCCTACAGCCAATCCGAATAGCGGCAGCACATAGGAAGGTGTTTCAAGTAGTTCGGATACTTCCTTCAGCTGATTACGCAGTCCGCCGATATAGCAGATGCCAAGTCCCATAGATTCTGCGGCGACACTGACATTTTGCGCAGCGAGCGCCGCATCAATCACACTGATAAGAAAGGCTTCTGTATTTTCAAGCGCCTCTTGATGGTTCTTTCCTGCTTTTTTTGCGATATAGTCGTGGCGTTTCAAGTCTGCACAGAAAACAAAAAAATGCCCATTCTTCTCAACGTATGGCTGATTTCCAGCCAGTTCAGCAAGCTTCGCCTTCTTCTCCTGATCTGTTACACCAATGATACTATACGCCTGTACATAGCTTGATGTCGAAGCAGCCTGTGCACTTTTGATAAGTGTCAGCACTTCTTCCTCTGTCAGACGCTCATCTGTAAACGAACGGATGGACCGATGATTTAAAATGGTTTCTATCGTTTTATTCAATTCGAAGACCTCCTTCACTCCTACTATCATAAATCAATTGAATATTACTTTTCAAAAGTTAGAACTCACGCCAAAAAGGCAGCCTACGCTTAGACTGCCCTTTACCCGTTTTATTTAAATAAATAACTTTGATATTTCGTTAATTGAACACTTGCATTATAGGCGATACCAAATCCAATAAGAACAGATAAAACAGAACTTCCCCCGAAGCTGATGAATAAGAGCGGTATCCCCGTTACAGGCATGACGCCTATGTTCATACCAATGTTCTGGAATGTATGGATGACAATCAATGCTGTATATCCTACACAGAAAAATGACGCAAACCGGCTATAAGGATGGATACGGTCGATCAGTACAACAAGCCGATAAATCAGGAAGAAGAACATGATGACCACAAATGCGCAGCCGACAAAACCAAAGGCTTCCCCTATGATAGAGAAAATCATATCTGTCTGAGCTTCTGGAACATATACTTTTAAGTTCTTAACACCGTTCCCGAAAATTTGTCCTGCCCCAATTGCCATAATGGCTTGCTCGACTTGATATTTATCCGATCCAGATGCATCCTGTGTCTGGGCTTGGTTAGCTGTCGAAGAACTATCAGGCAGCCAAGCGGTAATCCGGTTGATTTGATACTGCTGAATCCCGATTTTTTGTGCGAAATCAGGGAATAGAATAATCACGGCTAACACAGCGGCAACTAAGAGCACAACCACTGAACCGATGAGAGAGATCAATTTCCAGTTGACCCCTGATAAAAAGACCATGACAACGACAATAAACATACATACCGCAGCCGTACCTGCATCTTGCAAAAAGATGAGTCCGACTGGTACAGCAGCCACGCCGGCAATTTTTAATAGTAGGAAAATATCATCTTCTAATGTTCGTTTTCCTCTTGGGGTTGCCTTCCCAATGACAGAGGCGAGCATCATAATCAAACCAATTTTCATGAACTCTGAAGGCTGAAATGTTCCAATTCCCGGTAACACAAACCAACTTTTTGCACCATTTTTAATTGGAGCAAAATCATGACCTGCAATTTGTGCAGGGGCAATTTTCAAAAGAATTAAGAGCATAATGCCGCCTATAAAAATATATAAGCTTAACTTTTCTAATTGTTCCAGATCGAAGTAATTAATAGCCACAATACAGATGACCCCGACCATGTAGTAAATGATCTGTCTGGTCCATGCATTAGATCCATATTGCCCAAACTGTCCCGCAGCATAAATAGCGATGACACTGATGGCAAAGAAGGCTAAAAATATAAAAATCAAATCTCCTTGATAGTAAGGAGATGTATTCTGCTTGTTCATGAACTAACCACCCTTATTACAAAACATAAAAGCCCTTATTTATATTAGATTGAAATTTTCACAAAAGCAACTCACCTTAAATATGACGGAAGTGACACCTGAAAGGTTCCATTCTAATTTCAAAAAATGAAATACTTTTCATCCTAATAATAGGAAAAAATCCCTTTCTACTCTATCATGACAACCGATCATAAGTCCTTTAAAAAGATTATTTTACAGATTTTAAGGGGAAAATTCAATGACTTATGTGGCGATATGAAAGGTTAACATCTTGCCAGCATAAGCTTAACTGAGGTATAAGAAAAAAACAATTTCTGCGGAATAAGGCCCATTTTCCAATTATTGAGTTTACTTCAAAGTCAATTGTGGTATAATATTTGTAACAAAATGTTCACAATATCTCCTAAAAACAGACACAATTGCATCCTGACCTCTCATTTGAATTGAACATCAACTTACAAAGGAGTTGGATACGATGGATATGTTCTTTGCGTACCTATGTATTGCAACAGCTACACCCCTGTTTTTATGGTTGGAAAACAGAAAGATTGCATTAGCATCTATTCCACCCATCATGATTATGTGGATTTTCTTCGGTCTTTACATGACAAGCAGTTTATCTCCAGCAGGACATACCTTCATGATCGCATTCTTTGCCATTAACGTGATTCTGGCTCACATTGCAGCATTCCTCATCTATGGACTTCCATTCATTCGCAAAAGATTCAGCAGCAGATAGATATTGCATCATCAATTGGAAGCGTTATCACAATCAGCATAAAAACCACTCACCTATGAAAGATGAGTGGTTTTTTATTATTTCTCTGAATGCTCAGACTGCTTTGGCGCAGATGGTGAATAACCGTCTTTGCTGTTCTCTCCGTGGCTGTAGTGAGCCGCGAAGATCCAAACAGACCCGATGACGAAAATGATCGCACAGAACAGACCAAACAAAGTATTTCCGACTTGAACAGTCCCGTTCTCACTCTCTGTCATATGCATGAACATGAACAGCTGCAAGAATGCTTGAATGAAGGCAAAACCAAAGATAATCCATAGTTTTGCGGAACTGCCAATTTCAGCTCCGATGGCAATCCAGAATGCTAAGATGGTTAGCACAATGGAGAGAATGAAGCCGACTACATGTTTCCAAGGGAAGTGTTCGTGCTCTGCTGAGGAATGTGTTTTTCCAGCCATATCACAAAAGCCCCCCTAATCCGATCAAGTACACAGCTGTGAAGATGAAAATCCATACAACATCAAGGAAATGCCAATATAGACTTGAGATAAAGATCTTCGCTGCTGTTTGTGGTGTTAATCCACGTTTTTTAATTTGGAACAAGACGCCCGTAATCCAGAAGATACCGATGGATACGTGTAATCCGTGAGTTCCTAAAAGAACAAAGAATGCAGACCAGTATGCACTTGTATGGATGCTCGCACCCTCATGTACATAATGGAAGAATTCGAAAATCTCAAAACCAACGAAACCTGCACCTAGAAGCAGTGTCAGAATCGTCCAAATGACAACCCCTTTTGTACTTCCACGGCGCATTTCATGAACGGCAATCCCACATGTAAATGAACTCACTAATAGCAGGAATGTCATGATCAATACAAGCTTCATATCAAATAGCTCAGCTGGCAAAACGCCGCCAGCTGTTCTGCCATGAAGAACAAAGTAGGTCGCAAAAAGTGTTGAGAATAACACGATTTCCGCGCCAAGGAATATCCAGAAACCAAGGATGTTTAAACGTCCTGTTTCAGACTGATATTCAAGCGGTGCATTTGCATAGCTGCTATCATTATGTCCCATTACTTCTGCGCCTCCTTATTCTTTTTCTCTGTTTCAATCACTTCTTCAACAGGAATATAGTAGCCATCGTCATATTCAAATGAACGTAAAATCATTGTTGCGAATACTCCGATTAAGCCGATAACGCCAATCCAGTACCATTCAAATACAAGACCGAATGCACCAAGTCCGAAGAATGCAGACATGATTAGCGGTCTGCCTGAATTGTGCGGCATGTGAATTTTCTTGAATTCTTTTTCAGGATGAACGTCTACATTGTTTTGCTTCCAATGATGGAATGCATCTGGTGTCGTCACTTCTGGAAGTGCTGCAAAGTTGTAATGCGGCGGAATTGCAGAAGATGTCGCCCAGTCAAGTGTACGTCCTTCTCCCCAGCTGTCTCCAGACACTTCACGTTTCGCGTGTCTCCAGCTGTAGTAAATGTTATAGCAAAGGATGATGAATCCGATACCCATCATGAATGCACCAATTGTTGAAATAAAGTTTAGTGCAGTCCAGCCATCTTCTGGTCCATACGTATAAATACGTCTTGGCATTCCTTGCAGTCCTAAGAAGTACTGAGGGAAGAAACAGATGTTAAATCCGATCATGAATACCCAGAAGAACCATTTGCCGATTCTTTCGTTTAACTTGTAACCAAACATTTTCGGATACCAGAAAACAAGACCAGCAAAACATGCAAAGACAGTACCTGCGATTAATACATAGTGGAAGTGGGATACAAGGAAGTACGTATTATGGTACTGGTAATCCGCAGCTGCCATCGCAAGCATAACCCCAGTCACACCACCGATTACGAAGTTCGGGATGAAACCAAGTGCCCAAAGCATTGGTGAAGTAAAGCTGATACGGCCTCGATACATTGTAAAGAGCCAGTTAAAGATTTTCACACCTGTTGGTACAGAAATCGCCATTGTTGTGATCGAGAAGAATGAGTTAACCGCTGCACTGTTCCCCATTGTAAAGAAGTGGTGAACCCACACAAGGAAACTAAGAACAGAGATTGCCACAATCGATACAACCATCGCTTTGTAACCAAACAACTGCTTTCTTGAGAACGTCGCAAAGATTTCTGAGAAAATACCGAAAGCCGGCAGGATAACGATATATACCTCAGGATGTCCCCAAATCCAGAAAAGGTTCGCCCAAAGCATTGGCATACCGCCCGCTTCGAGTGTAAAGAATGCTGAACCGAATAAACGATCGAATGTCATAAGTGCTAAAGCAACTGTTAAAACAGGGAATGCGAAAACGATAATGACAGACGTGATCAATGTTGTCCATGTAAACATTGGCATACGCATAAGCGTCATACCTTTTGTACGCATTTTTAAGATGGTCACCATGAAGTTAATACCTGTCATTAGTGTACCAATACCTGCAATTTGGAGCCCGAGCAAGTAGTAGTTCTGTCCAGGTCCTGGTGAGAAATCATTTCCGGCGAGCGGCATGTAACTCGTCCAGCCTGCACTTGGTGATCCTCCAATAACGAAGGAAATGTTGAACAGCATTGCTCCGACCATAAATGTCCAGAAGCTCAAGTTGTTCAAATACGGGAATGCAACGTCACGTGCACCAATTTGAAGAGGAACCACGACGTTAATTAAACCAATTAAGAATGGCATCGCCATGAATAAAATCATGATCGTACCATGCGTTGTGAAAATTTCATTATAGTGGTTTGAATCTAAAAACGTATTATTAGGAAGCGCCAGCTGCGCGCGCATCATCAGTCCGTCTACCCCACCGCGGAAGAACATAATCACAGCAGCAAGGATATACATGATTCCAAGCTTTTTATGATCAACTGATGTCAGCCATTCTTTCCAGAGCCATTTCCACTTTTTGAAGTAGGTTAAAACAAACACAATAGCAATGGAAGTAAGAGCGATAGAAATTTGCGCACCAAGAATTAATGGGTCTCCAGTTACAAAAAACTCATCCCATTTTAAATGCATAACGGCCTCCTCCTTTCCTTAGTCAGTTTATTCGTTTTCTAGTTTTCTTTTATAGTTCTTCACATTCTCGAAAGGATCTGTCTTGGAATGCGGAGAAACTGATTGGTAACCTAAACGTTTGCGTGCTTGGAGTGCATATTCAGAATCCTCTCCGTGCTTCGCAAAAGATAAATGTGTTGATGAGAATGTCTGCACATCTGCAGCATCAGGAAGCATCAAGTAGTCATACGTTTTCTTCGTTAACTTTGGTGCTTCTTTTTTCGTTTTATTTACCCATTTATCATAGTCAGACTGCGTCATCGCATTGACTTTGAATTTTTGCTGAGCAAAGCCTTCGCCTGTGAAGTTGGCGTTTCTTCCTTCATATGTGCCTACTTCATCAGCTTGAAGATATTGTTCCATTTCCATTCCAGCCATCGCATACTTCTCCCCGCCTAGCTGAGGAATCCATAGTGATGCCATTGTATCAGCGGAAGTGATTTTGAATAAAACCGGCTGATCTTTTGGAATGTTTAAGTAGTTCACTGTTTCAATATTTTCCTCTGGATAGCTGAAGATCCATTTCCAATCAACTGCTGTAGCATAAACGACAAGTGGATCTTTATGACTTGTTGCTTGAGGCGCCTCTTCCAAAGAGTAAATGGTTTTTACAGTTGGAACTGAAAGGGCAGCAACGATTAATATTGGGATCACTGTCCAGACAACTTCTAGAAGCGTATTCCCGTGTAGTTCTGGGTTATAAGAGGCGTTTCCAACGTCCTTACGCTCACGGTATTTAACCAAAATGATGGTAAACAGTACAAATACCGCACCAACGATAAAGAGCATGAATCCAATAGATAATAGGATTAAGTCTTTTTGTTGTGCTGCGACTGGTCCTTTAGGATCTAAAACAGCGATATTGCTGCAACCTCCTAATACAAAAACACTCACGAGCATCGCTAATAAAAGCATAGGTTTAATGGCTCTGAACAAGAAGATCACCATCCTTCCTTAAATAATGTATAAATTGCTGAATAATTGTGAAAAGCCATCTGCCTTCGAAAACTTTTCTTCCCTTTGTAATGCTATCAAAATCTGTTGGAGTTAGCTCCCCTTTTTTCAAAAGTTCATTTATTTTTCAACAGATTTCTATTGAAATGTCATAAATTCGCCATAAATTTATATTATTGCACACACAATATATTTCTAGGATTTTGAAAAGTTGAGAGTTGAAGGCAAAGGACATACAATCAAGAACTTTGTCAAATTTAGGTTTACCACAATAAAAAAGTTTGGTCAAATTTCAATTTAACTTTATGAAATTTTATCTAGGTAAACAATTCTGAAATAGGTATCCCCATATTTAACAAAAACCTTACTCATTTTAACGCAAGTCGACAAGAAAAGAAAGTATCGATCCTCCGCCTATGCGCTGTAATGATTGGTAATGGTGATAAATGAGTGGAAACTCACTAAAGACTTCCAGCAAAAAACCGGCTCATCGCCGGCTTCTCATTATTCGTCTCTCACCAAAATGTCTGGTCGTCTATAGATGCTTCCTTCATGTTCTATGTCTATATACGTCCACTTGCCTGTATAGGTTAAAAAGCGATTTCCTTTTTTCTCGACGACCATCGTATCTTCTGATTTCAATCCTGGTAAGGAAGGATTCCAAGTGAATACTTGATGAAGCTGGATCTCTTCCACCGATGTAGGAACTGCAATGATCTCTCTAGACACAAATCCAGTCTTGCCACCTTGGTGAAGCTTTTTCCAGCTATCAGGAAATCCTTCTTTTTCATATTGAGCAATGCCGGCCTTCAATACATCTCCAATGGTGTTCCCTGGACGAGTAGCCGCATTCATGACCGTGTCAATTCGCGCAAGCCTTTCCTTGTTTTCTTCAAGCTCCTTTGGTAGCTGTCCAAAGTAAACGGATCTTGTGACATTTGCCACGAGTCCATGCCGTTCAGCACAAAGGACAACCAGTGCATGCTTTTGAAGTGCTTTTTCTGTTGGGATCGGGTGGCGATATTGATGAATCCGGTCATCTGTCGCCACAAGCAGCACTTCTATCGTCATTCCCTGCCCGATCGCTCTTTGAGCAACAAGCGAAGCAATTTCATGCTCCGTCTGTCCTGGAACGATTTCTTGACAGACACTTTCTACAATAACCGCTGTGTCATGACAAAGGGTTTCGTATTGGCTGAGCTGTGGCGCTGAAAGGATCGATCGAACACGAGACAAATCGGGTTCGATCCATTCCACTCCTTCCATTTGAATGTCCGCACCAATTCGTTTGTCTTTTATGAGTGTTTGAATGTAAGGAGTCTCATCCTCAAACCAATCCATTGTGACGACTTGAAAGGGATGGTCAAAATACGCCATTTCTTCTTCAATGATTCGTTTTTCTTCCATTTGATTCACAACTAGGACAATATCGTCTTTCAACACAAGTAGCTGACAAACGCCCTCTGGCGTATTTAACACAATGTGGTTTCTTCTTCCTCCTGTAAGCCAAGAAAAGTTATTCCGCTTTTGAATCAGAACACCGTCGAGTTGCTTTTCTTCCATTAAAGTTCTTACCTGTTCAATCATCAACTCATCACCTGCCTGTATGGAGTGTTTGAATGAAACGTTTAAATGCTGTTTTCCCTTGCTCTGTTCTTTTAAACACACCCGCCTGCGCGAGTATACGAGAAAAAATGAGGCCGATTTCTTTTTGTAAAATGGCTTCTACGTTGTCCTTCGTAAAGGTATTCTTTTCGATCAGACGCTCTGCCCATGACTCGTGCTTCATGATAGACGGGCAGGCTTTGATTTCTTCAAGAGGGTGTTTGGATAGCAGCGCCGCTTTTAGCTGGCTTAATTCCTCTGCTAATCTTCCAGGAAGGACGGCGAGACCCATGACCTCAATTAAACCGATATTCTCTTTTTTAATATGATGAACTTCTTTGTGCGGGTGGAAGATTCCGTCGGGGTGCTGCTTGTCTGTACGGTTATTTCGTAGCACGAGATCTAATTCGTACTCATCCCCATGACGACGTGCAATTGGTGTAATGGTATTGTGCGGGGTCTCTCCTGTATGAGAGAACAGCCCCGCTTCTGGATCTGAATACATTTTCCACTCATGTAATATAAAATCCGCTGCCTCCGCAAGCGTCTGCTGGTCGCTACTTTGAAGCCTGATCACTGACATCGGCCATTTCACAATACCCGCCTTCACCCTCGGAAACTTTTCGAGAGAAAACACTTCTTCCATCTTTGCTTTCGCCATCGGAAATTGATGAGCACCACCTTGAAAGTGGTCATGACTTAATATACTGCCTCCAACAATGGGAAGATCAGCATTTGATCCTATGAAATAGTGCGGATATATAGATATGAAGGAAAGCAGACGCTCGAAGGTCTTTTTAGATATCTGCATTGGTTCATGCTCGCCCTTGAACACAATACAATGTTCGTTGTAATACACATACGGCGAGAATTGCATAAACCACGACTCATTTGTAAGTGTCACCGGAATAATCCGGTGATTCTGTCTTGCTGGGTGATTGATGCGTCCCCCAAACCCAACGTTTTCTTTACAAAGGAGACAAAGAGGATATTGCTTTTGACTAAGCTTTTTGGCTTCAGCGATCGCTTTTGGGTCCTTTTCCGGTTTCGATAGATTAATTGTGATCTCAAGCTCACCATCTTCTGTCGGTGTAAACCACTGCACATTTTTGGCGATTCTGCCTGTATGAATATAGTGGGCATGCTGCTGCATTTCATAAAACCAGCTTGTCGCTGCCTTTGGTCCGCAATGCTTGCGTTTCTCTTCAAACTTTGCATAGATGACACTCGGAGGCGCCACCAAGCAGCCCATGATTTTGGCATCTAATAAATCACGATACGTATCTGTCCCGTCAGGAATAAGACCTGTTTCAACTGCCCAATCGAGCATTGGCATTAAGATGTCTTCAAGGTCGCTGTCTCCTGAGACTGTTCTTGCCTCAGCATCATCGAGACCAAGCACCTCTAACAGCCGGTTCCTTGTATAATCCATATCTAGTGGTGATATTAGCTCTTTATTGATCCCGTATTGAATCAGCTGTTCTAGCTTTTCAAAAATATCAATCGCCATTCCCTTTGTCTCCTCCCTTGCCTGCTACACGTTACTCACTTTGATAGCCATCTGGATGTTTCTGAAACCAATCCCATGCACTTTGAATGATGGTGTGGAGATCTGCATATTGCGGCTTCCATCCTAGTTCTTTCAGCGCTTTTTCTGATGAAGCAATCAGCTTAGCTGGATCACCCGCACGTCTTTCTACCACCTGTGCTGGAATGGCATGACCCGTCACTTCTCTTGCGGCTTCTACGACCTGCTTCACAGAGAAGCCTGTGCCGTTCCCTAAGTTGTACGTCGCGCTTCCTTTTCCTTCACGCAGACGCTCAACCGCTAGAATGTGCGCCTCTACTAAATCCATGACATGAATGTAGTCTCTAATGCATGTGCCATCCTCTGTTTCATAATCCTCACCGTAAATCATGATTTGATCACGTTTTCCTAAGGCCACTTGCAGAATAATCGGGATTAAATGCGTTTCTGGCTGATGATCTTCACCGACAATCCCTTCTGTATGAGCACCGGCTACATTAAAATAGCGAAGCACAACGTATTCGATCCCATATGCCTGCTCAGACCACTTCAGCATTTTTTCAATCGCGAGCTTTGTTTCCCCATAAGGATTTGTTGGGTTCGTCTCATCCGTTTCAACGATCGGTACACGCTTTGGTTCACCATATGTCGCAGCAGTTGAAGAGAATACAATGCGTTTCACATCAAATTCATTCATCACCTGAAGTAAAGCCGTTGCCCCTCCAACGTTGTTGTCATAGTACTTCAGCGGGTCTGTTACACTTTCTCCAACAAGTGAATCTGCCGCAAAGTGCATGACCGCTTCAATGTCATGCGTTTGAAAAACACGTCTTAAAAAAACGTGATCCCTTAAATCTCCCTCTTCTAATACGGCACCCTTTACGACTGCCTCTTTATGACCTGTCTGCAAATTATCCACAATCACCACTTGTTCTCCTTTAGCCAAAAGAGCCGCTACCGCATGACTGCCAATAAAACCTGCTCCTCCACATACTAAAATTGCCATCAAATGTCCTCCTTCGTTAATTCTCTAGCGCCGCCTCCAATTCCAGCTGTGTAAAAAGAGGCTTGAATGCCTGTTTTTTCTTGATAAATCGCACCTGTTTCTTCTATAAATGAGTCCAGCAGCTCTTCTTTCACAATGCTGACGGTACAGCCCCCAAAGCCAGCACCTGTCATACGAGAACCAATCGCCCCTGGATGTTGCCATGCGGCTTCAGCCAGTGCATCTAGCTCAAGCCCAGTGACTTCATAATCATTCTTTAAAGAAAGGTGAGATGCCTTCATGAGTGCACCTAGTTCTTCCATTTTATCATCTTTCAGAAAATTTACTGCTTTCATGGTCCTCTCGTTTTCCGTGATGGCATGTCTTGCACGTCTTCTACACGTTTCATCTTGTATCAAATGTTCATGCTTAGCGAATTCATCCACCATGAGCTCACATAAATGCGCAATATCTCGTTTTTTTCTAAGATCGTTTAAAGCAGATTGACATTCTGAACGGCGTTCATTGTATTTGGAATCTGCAAGTGTTCGTTTTTTATTTGTATTGGCAATGACAAGTGCCAGACCCTCTTGCCGAAATGGGCTGTATTCAAAGGAAAGCGTGTCACAATTGAGCAAAATAGCGTGACCTTCTTTTCCAAGACTAATTGAAAATTGATCCATAATGCCGCAGTTCACGCCAATAAACTCATTTTCAGCACGCTGCGCAAGAAGGGCTAGGTCGATTTGCGTTACGCCGAATGACGACCATTCATTGATCAAGACAGCCGTGACGAGCTCAATAGAGGCAGAGGATGACAGGCCTGCGCCATTTGGGATATTGCCGGCATACACAATATCAAAGCCTTCTTTCACATCCATGCCTGCTTCGATAAACTGTTGGAATACTCCCTTCGGATAGTTCGCCCAGCCGTCCGATTCTGAGAAAGCGATTTCAAAAAGGTCGAACTCTTTCACACCTTCTTCTTCAAAATTCAAGGAATACATTCTGACGCGTCCATCTGATCGTCTTGCTCCCGCAGCATATGTACCAAGGGTAAGTGCACATGGAAAGACATGGCCCCCATTATAATCTGTGTGTTCACCAATCAGATTGACTCTGCCTGGGGCGAAAAAATAGCGGAGTTCTTCCTGATCTCCAAATTGCTGGTGAAATGCTGCTCGTAATGTGTCGATCATATCCATTCCCCTTTTCTCTTCTGATAATCTTATTTTAGTTGCCCCGTCAGCTGAAGTTCAATGGTAAAAAAATCGTTAAAAAATACCCTTTTTTTGCTGTGAATGGTACGATGTGATATGAGGTGTAACATGATTCAAAATAGAAAAAGGTTGTTTTTTGCTGTGAAGGAGGGTTTCCAATTTGAAGAAAGAAGCATTTGCATTTCGTTTTCACCATTCTGATGTGACATTGCCAGCCCAAATCTGGTCTGTTGGCTGGGAAGTTCAATCATCTTCGTTATACTGCTGGAATGGCGTAGAGCGGAAGGATCAGGGCAAGTGCATCTTTCAGCTCACACTGTCTGGACACGGCATGATTGAAATCGGACAGAAACGATTCAAAGTATTGCCTGGACAGGCCTTTCTGGTGAAAAGCCCCAGTGCTTATCAATACTATTTTCCAGAAGACAGTGAACATTGGGAATTTCTCTATTTAACACTTTATGGGGAAGCCTGTGACCTTTGCTTTGATCAATTTATCGATCAAGGAAAGCAGGTCATGCGTTTTCATCCGAATTCCAAACCGATCCGCCTGCTAAAGAAGATTTATGATGAAGCCAGTGAAAGACGGATTACCAATCCATTTGAGGGGTCTAGCCTTGCTTATCAATTTGTCATGGAACTGTATTCATATTTGCCAAAGCTTGAGGGACAAATGGAGAAATGGCCTGAGCCCATCGTCCAAGCGGCCTTATTTGCAAGCCACCATTTTCACGAGGAGATTGGGCCTGACGATATGGCAGCTGCGGCACGTTTATCCAAAAGTCATTTTACGAGGGAATTCAAAAAGGCAACTGGCTTCACACCGATTCATTATTTAACCAATATTCGTTTAGAAAAGGCGGAAACGTTACTGAAAACAACGAAATACTCGATTGAAGAAATCGCCACACAGTGCGGCTACCGAAATGCGAATTACTTGAATAAAGTCTTTCGAAAGAAAATCGGCATGTCTCCAAAGCAACTCCGGGAAACAAGCGATGCATAATAAAAAGCAGCCGCTTTTCAATTGGCTGCTTCTTTTACGCTTTCGTTAGGTCAACACGAATTCTCCCTTGTCTTAAAACAATGGTCATTTGCGTATCAGGGGTCATTAAATTTTCTAAAATGTCCGTTGCTGTTTGAAGCGCAATGTCCATCCGGTTGATCTTTTCCTTTTCTTGTTCAGAAAATGCTTCTGGATGTGCGGTCATTTCTTTGACTAGCCTCAACACTTGTTCATGCTGCTTTTCTGTTTGTTGATATATGGCATCATATAATTCGTCTGGCCTGCTGCTCATTTCACATCACCTATCTTTTTCATGTGTTAAATCGCATCTTCTTTTGTTTTCTTGAAGACGAACCATTTACTGGCGACATAATTGACCACGACAATCACAAAGTTAACAAGAATTTTTGCGACGGTTTCGTTGAGCGCCATTTGGCTCACAAATAAAATCATCAGCCCCAGATCTACACCTAGAGACATGAGACGGACACTAAAAAATGAAGAAAGCTCACGCATCAGGCTTTTTGTGTCACGAGCCTTTTGCTTGAAGACATACTTCTTATTGGTGATATAAGCAAAGAGCACAGCAAATACCCATGAAACAACCGTTGCTGTTTTGTAATCCATAGAAAACATCTCAACGAATAAATAGAAGCTGACTATGTTGACAATGGTTGTACACACACCCATGATCAGATACATGACAACTTCTTGATACTTTTGAAAAAGGCTATACATGTCTTTCTTCATTCCTTCTTGGTGAATTCTGTTTCTTTTAGAATACCATCTTAAGAAGAACTTCCCAAACGAACAATATGTGCGTCCTGTAAAGATGAAATTTGTTCACACTGATGGCATATGTCAACCTTATCGGTTTATATGAGTCAAATGATTTAGGTCTTTATCATTATTTTAATTTATAATCTTTTAACTGACTTTACAATTGTTTATTATGAGAAGTAAGAATTCAATATTTATGGGTTTTTTAGTCATTTTTTTAGGGACGTGGTAGGTGATAGATTTTACAAAATAGGTTAAATGTCATCATTTTTCGACAAAAATCTATTTTTGTACTCCATTCACATACACGTACAGTTACTAGACGGTTTGTTCAAGTCATTGGTTGCAGATGAATATGTCTTATTGAACTGGAGGATATTATGGATACGCAAGTGAAAAGAAGAGTTGACGAAGAGTGGGTTTATTTGATTCAAGAAGCGAAAAAAATTGGACTAGGCATCGAGGAAATACAAGCTTTTTTAACATCCAACGGTGATCAGAAGATGATAAACAAACCGTAATCAACGCCGTTATCCTTTGTCTTTCAGATTGCTTTGGCTAAAGTTCTAACCTGTCAATTGACCTTTTAAACATCCTTTCATGACGATACGCTACAATAATTGAACACCTCATCATACCAATCCCTTCCACTCAATGGGGTTCTGTCTTTCTATTTTTAGGAGGACAGTCCGTTCCCTGTTCTTTATATGACCCCTTTTTAGCTGTCATTCATGAAAATTGCCCATTTTCGTTATAAAACCAAGCTCCCCACCCATATATTAAGCATAAGACACAAAAAGAAGAAAGGTGGGTGGCGCGTGAGTTCAGATTCCCTATCTTATTATCATCAAAAGAAGGATCAATATTATCACGGTGTGAACCCTGTGATTGTCCATCGTATTCGCAAGGAATGGACGTCTATCTTGGATATCGGATGCGGCACAGGCCAGCTTGGCAAAGTCCTAAAACAGCAAGACCGTACCATATATGGAATTGAATCTTTTGAAGATGCGGCAAAGCAGGCTGAGAAAGCGCTGGATCATGTTTTATGCGGCAATATTGAACAGATGGCGCTGCCTTATCAGCATGAACAATTTGACTGCATCATTTTCGGAGATGTTCTTGAACATTTATTGGACCCTTGGGCCGTTTTAAAAAAGGTCAAACCCTTTCTAAAAAGGGAAGGGGCCATCTTGTCTTCCATTCCGAATATTGGTCATATTTCAACGGTTTTAGAATTACTAGCCGGGAGATTTACTTATACAGATGCAGGGTTAATGGATCAAACACATTTACGCTTCTTTACCCTTCACGAAATTCATGCCCTCTTTCAGTCAGCCGGGTTTCATGTTCGTGAGCTTGAAACCATTCGTGTACAACACCCTTCCTATACGGGCGTCATGAATGATCTACATGAATTACTCGTAAAACATGGCATCCGTTTTGATTTTAACGAGGCTGCGACAGCCTATCAATACGTGGTTGAGGCGGTTCAACTCAATGAGTAGCCCCACCATCTTATTTGTTTTATGTGTAAATGATGAGTCGATGTTCCAAGCTTGCTTCCGGCAGCTCGCTTCACTTCCTGCTCCGCACGGGTATCATGTAGAGGTTTTGCCCATTAGACATGCATCAAGTATGACCTCTGCATACAATGAAGCTCTCACTCATCCTGCACAGTTTAAAATTTATCTTCATCAAGATACACTCATCGTCAAACAGCATATGCTTCTCGAGCTGATTCCACTTTTCTTGCAAAATCCGTCACTTGGCATGCTTGGGGTAATAGGTGCAGAAAGTGTGCCAGACAATGGAATCTGGTGGGAGAGCCATGATTGCAGAGGGAAAGTCATTGAATATCGGCACGACACCTATCAGCTGCTAACGTTTGAATCTGGTCATCCACAGACAGAGCCCCAAGGTTATATCAAAGCTTCTGCTATTGACGGTCTTTTTATGGCAACACAATATGATATCAAGTGGCGTGAGGACCTCTTAGACGGCTTTCATTTTTATGATGTGTCACAATCTTTTGAGTTTGCACAGCAGGGATATGAGGTTGGGATTGCAAGGCAAGTGGAGCCCTGGTGTATTCACAAATGCGGAGATCATTTTGATGCAGAAGCATATGAAAAAGCAAGACAAACATTTCTTGCGCATTATCGGTAGAAAGCACCTTTTCGGGTGCCCAGAATGTAGAGAAACTCATGTTTTTCTACATTCTTTTTTATTTTCCACGTCATGATGTTAGGTGAGCATGAATGAAAAGGCCTCCCACACATGTTTTGAAATGGCCTTTTGGTGCTTTTGAGATCTTGTGCAGCTTTCAAGAAAAGGAAACGGAGCTCATGCTTTCGGATCTGATTTGTAGAACCAATAACCTTTCCGATCCGTTATTGTATATGCTTTTCTCTATTATAAAATGGGGAGATGTAAGTTTTAATGGGGACAATAAAGCTGTCGAGATTTTCTCGACAGCCTGACAGCCCTAAAGGTCTGTTTGATTCATTAAGTAGATAATCTAGAATCACGGGTTCCAAAACGAACATCAGGATTTTCACTAGAACGGGTTCCATTCCTCACAGTAAAATCGTTATCTTGTTGAGATAAAGTTATAAGAGGAAAATCCTCAGTAGTAACGCTACTGCCTGTAGCATTTCTTACAGTCAGATCAGTGGATTCTGGAGAAGTAGCATTTCTTGAATTCACATCAAAATCGACAGATGATAATGAGATCACACCTAGCAATGTTGAAGCACTCAAAAAACCAGTAAGAACCGTTTTAAAATTCATATGAACAGTCGCCCCTTTGGATTTGTTTTCGGGCGTACATCACTTTTTCATACATTTTTACAGATTCATCCATACGCCCATTCTCATTATAGTACCGAGCCGCTTCGAGCGCTAGGTCTTCCATGTATGGATAACCCCTCTCATTCTCTAATTTTTCCAATGAGCTCATGACTTCACTTAAATTTGCTGTTTTTAAAAATAAATTTTCCAATACCATCAGTAACGATAAAAATAGATCATTTTTTCTATTCTTCGCTTCTTCCCAGCCTCTTTTGAAAAATCTTTCACCCTTAATAAATTCCTTTTGACTCAAATGAAATAACGATAATTCATAATAAACCAAAAGCAACTCTGTAGCATTAATAGGCTCTCCTTCTAGAATAACCTGATTAAAATAAGCTAGTGCCCTATTAAAATCACCTAATCCTTTAAAACAACACCCAATATTAAATAATGACTTCACAATCATTGGCTTATTAGACATTGCCTTAGATTTTTCTAAAGCTGACAATAAATGAGGAAGCGCCTTTTCTCTGCATTCAAAATCAATGAAATTACCTGCCATAACAGTTAGACAATTAATTTCTCGAATCATATAAAGGGAATTGCTCTTATGTGCCTTATAAGTATCATAAGAAAGACCAACGTAATACATAGATACGTGTGTCTGTTTCATGTGATAAAACACTTCTGATAATTTGTAATAAAATTCCGCTCTTTCTAACTCATCCCCTACTTGCTCCAGGCGCTTTTCCGCGCGCTTATAGAACACAATAGCTCTAATAAACTCACCTTTTTTAAATTCATACATTCCTTGAAAAAAATTAAAATAGTATTCAAGAATGGCTGACATCTTCTTGCCTTGTCCTTCTACAGCTTTCAAGTAATCCGATTTTTCAAGTGGTTCTTTAGAAGGTTGCACATAGTCTGTCATCAATTGATGACGGAACTCCATCAACTGAAAATAAAGAACCGCCTGTTCATCTTCTTCCATGACATCGATTTCTTTTCTAACCTCTTCTCTTAGCTTCTGAGCCTCTTTAACATTGAATCTTTTTATTTGCTTATACCATTCATTTATCTTGATCGCTACAACTGGAGACGGTATAGACGCCATCTACAATCCCCCCTAGAAAACCAATTTTTAATAAATGTTAGCACAACAACTCCTAATAAAACCCTATTTACCCATTTATATGTAAAATTTTCGGCATAGCGCAAGCACTTTTTAAGCAAGTAGGGCACAAGACATATCGGTTTTTATACGCAATCGCATTGGTGTTTTTGAAATAGGCGCCATGTATTTTAAATAACAAAAAAACAGGCTCTTCAGCCTGTTCTTTATTATGATGAATGGGAAACTCATTAAAAAGAAAACAACAGCAAAATAACAAGCACCATTTAACATCATCAATACTGATATTACCGTCATCATAAATTCGCCTCCCAAATAAAAGAACCTAAATTGCGGTCACCGCAACCCAAAAAGAAATTTTCCAACGAATTCCCAAATGTGAATCAATCAATGATAGGATGAAAACATGTCAAAAAAGGAGGGAGCACTATGAATTATTATGCTGTTGTATTTTTTTACGCCGCCACTTAATAAAAGCCACTGAAAACACAAGAAGTAAAATCGCAATAAGCTTGAAAATAAAGCGAGTGAAGAAAGTAGCATCTTCGAACTCCGTTGCAAAGATACAAGCCCCTATGATTATCCCGATCATGCCTACTACCCAATTCCAAAACACATCAATCACTCCTCAATTAACTTTTTTTAAAAGAAAAGCATTTTTTATCCATATGTTTATTATTGCACAAAAAACAAGGGGGAAATATCCAAAATGAAAAAGTTCATAATCGGACTTTTAGGCCTGACGCTATTTTTAACAATTCCATTACAAACCGTAGCCGCAGTAACCCTAGAACCTCAAGAAATTAAAGAATCTTATCAAACTGAAATTGAAGGCAAACTACATACTTTCAATTCTGTAGTGAAAGGCAGCACTCAAACAATAACGATTGATAATGGTGAACAAATAGATAGCGTCTCTTATGACCGGGCAAAAGAAGAACTCCGTATTAACAATGAACTAGTAGACATTAAAGAATTTAAAGAAGCTGGATCAGAATTATTAAGTGAAGACGGCGAATTTAACACAAAATCAAACAAAGATTATCAGTGGAGACTTGTAAAAACCTATAAAAACAAATTCAACGTTACTCTTGCTATTGTCGTTCTTGTGACAACAACAATTTTGGCATTACCGACAGGGACCGGTGCTGTTGCTGGCGCAGTCTTGACACTAAAAGCAATAGCCATACTCGCTACAACAGTAACTACAGCTTCAGGATCAACAGGTCAAAAAGTCTTTCATTACACATTCAAAACATACTACAGCCCGAAAAATGGTTACTGGAACAACAAATTTGTCCTATCTGTCTACAAAGATTCAAAGCGTAAAAAGCATGTTAAAACAGTTTCACATACGACACGTCTTGGGAAAAAATATTAAAAGAGAAGCAGGCTCCATCAGCCTGCTTCTCTACATGTTTATGTAATGTAATTCTTGATGTTAATATGCCAACGCATTATGACCTCAAATGTTTCATTTGCTAAATCGAATCTACAGACTATGTGACAATGGATATCACAGAGTTTTTTTCTTTGATCTTATATTTGATTTCCAGCTTCTTGTGTTTATTTTCATTTTCCCAATATTTATATCCACAATTGATCAGGCTAATCACCCTTTTCGGGTGCCTTTTTTATGATATACTGTCATAAACAGCCAGATCGTCTCATATGCATTGGAGTACCTTGTCCCTAATTCGTACAAAGGAGGAAACAATGGCAAACAAAAACGTTCATTATAAGAAGGTTGCCGCTTCAAAGGATTTTCGAAAACTTCTTGAGGAAAAACGCAGATTTATCGTACCGATGACGATTTTCTTTTTTCTCTTTTACTTTTCACTTCCGGTTGCTACATCCTACTTCACCTTTTTGAACACGCCAGCAATTGGAGCGATCACGTGGGCTTGGTTATTTGCCCTCACGCAATTTGTGATGACATGGGTTTTATGTGGGCTTTATGCAAAAAAAGCAGCTCAGTTCGACAAATATGTAAGCGCTTTAAAAGTTGAATCAAGAGGTGATGACGAATGAGTATGACCGCTTTTATTTTATTCATAGCGATCGTAGGGCTCACATTGGTCATCACGTATTTTGCTGCGAAAAAAACAAGCAATGCGAGTGATTTTTACACAGCAGGCGGCGGTCTGACTGGGTTTCAGAACGGCCTTGCCATTGCCGGGGACTATATGTCTGCTGCTTCATTTTTAGGGATCGCCGGCATGATCGCCTTAAATGGATTTGACGGCTTTTTCTATAGTATTGGTTTTCTTGTAGCGTATCTTGTCGTCCTTTATGTCGTGGCTGAACCGCTTCGAAATCTAGGAAAATATACGATGGCTGATATGATTGCTGCACGATTCAAACGCCCTGCTATTCGAGGCGTGGCTGCTTTTAACACCATCACGGTTTCCACTTTTTATATGATTGCGCAGCTTGTTGGGGCAGGTGCATTAATCAAGCTGCTTCTTGGCATTGATTACTGGATTGCGGTGCTGATCGTAGGTGTCTTGATGACCATTTATGTCGTGTTTGGCGGCATGATCGCAACAAGCTGGGTACAGATCACGAAAGCTGTGCTTCTCATGCTGGGCACGCTGATTATTTCGCTGCTTGTGTTTGCCAAGTTTGATTTTAGTCTGCTGAAGATGTTTGAACAGATGAAAACAGCGACCCCGCTTGGTGAAGCTTTTCTTCACCCGGGAAATAAATATGATGTGCCTTTAGAGACCCTGTCTCTGAACCTTGCACTTGTGCTTGGAACAGCAGGTTTGCCGCATATTTTGATCCGTTTTTATACGGTAAAGGATGCCATTTCTGCGCGTAAATCTGTTCTATCCGCTACGTGGATCATCGGGATTTTTTATTTAATGACGGTTTTCCTCGGCTTCGGTGCCGCTGCTTTTGTCGGAACAGATGCAATTACGGCAGCCGATGCAGCAGGAAACATGGCAGCACCACTGCTTGCACAGGCCCTAGGGGGAGATTTATTATTTGCCTTTGTTTCCGCTATTGCCTTTGCGACTATACTGGCAGTGGTCACCGGTCTCGTTTTATCCGCCGCGTCTGCCTTTGCTCATGACTTTTATAGCCAGATTATTCGCAAAGGAAAAGCAAGTGAACGTGAACAGGTGAAGGCGGCACGCTTTGCTTCTATCGGCGTGGCCATCCTTTCCATCATTCTTGCATTATTTGCGCAATCTTTAAACGTCGCTTTTCTTGTGTCACTTGCCTTCGCAGTGGCAGCAAGTGCGAATTTACCGTTGATTATCTTCACTGTCTTTTGGAAACGATTTAACTCAACAGGGGCTATCGCAGGAAGCTTAACAGGTCTTCTGAGCGCACTCCTGATCGTGTCACTCAGCCCAAGCGTCTGGGACCCATCAGGGGCAGCCATTTTCACAGGAGAGCCGCTTATCCCACTATCGAACCCTGGGATTATCTCGATCCCGCTCGGATTCCTTGCGGCTTACTTAGGCACCATTTTCTCCTCTGAAAAAGCAGATGAAGACACCTTTACAGAAATTCAAGTAAAAGCACACACAGGTATGCATATGGATACAGATTGATGAGAAAAAGCCGGCTGCTCTGCCGGCTTTTTCAGTGCAATTTCAAAACTGTATTCAATATGGGATAAATTGGCCTTTTAATCTCTCTTTATATCTTTCTAACTTGTCACATTTCCTCAACGTGATCAACGAACAGCATGTGATGATGATCAGCAGAATTTCATGAACTTCTCCTCTGTTATCAATGATTCTTTTCAACCCTATTCCCTCCATAGACTTCAATTCTCTTGTTATTCTTATGTTATCATTTTAAACACATACTGGAAATTCACCCTACAAGGAAGAAGTGAAACATATGCATAAATTGTACTCAGCAAAATTATTATTTGAATCTAGCTCCTCACCAAAGGTGAGACCGGATAAAATCTTTGAGGAACGAATCATTTTAGTGAGAGCAAAAAACAATCGAAAAGTGAAACAAATCGTCAAAGACCATTTTCCAGATGAGACATTTGAAAATGGAGATCATGGACAAACAACCACAAAACTAGTAGCCGTACTAGATATCTTTGAGCTAGTTGAAAACTTAGACGAAGGTCCCCTGCATTTAAGCGAAGTGTACAGCCGATACCTTCTTTTTGATCAAGAAACATCTGCTAAAGAAGCGATTGATGCTTATTCGTTAGACAAATAAAAGAAGTCTAAGCTACCAGTGTGTGACGGTATTCTACGGAGCACACTGGTTTAATTTTTTCTGGAATCGATCGTGATTATAGAATTGAATGGAATGATTAATTGACAGCAGCACAAAAAGAGATAGTGGAGGGAATAAATGATGCCAACACTAGAAGAGAATGACGATTTTGTATTTGCTAAAGATGTATTTGTTTCTTCTTTTGAAGTGAAAGAAATTCAAGCTGCTATCATTAGAGATAAAGGTCGGTGTGCCTGTTAAGTTTGCAGGTGCAGTTTTCAATGCAGTGATTGGTTTTGCTGTAGGGGTGGTGTAGGTGTTATACAATCATTTATTATTAAAAAAGTAAAGCGGAAGCTAAAAAATTATCGATCTCTATTGGTGTTGCTGTCGCAATTTCATTAAATGATTTGGATATCGGAACTCAAATTGCTAAACAGTTAGATAAGAGGGATAAGCGCGCTAATAATGGTTGGTAGATATATATTAGGAGGAATGTTGTGAAGAGTATGATCAAGTATGCAGTGATGATTTTATTTATGAGTGTATTTTTCTATTATTACAATATGTTTGTACCTAAAAATGTTCTGTACATTTTCATTGCATTTCCATTTTGTTTTGTTGCTATAAGTTTGATTGATAAGCTATTTACGGATAAATAAATCTAATAATAAGCAAGCCTCATGCTTGCTTATTATCTCATACTGTCTAATTAGAGGGGATAATATCTGCTCTGCCGGCTTCTTAATATCG
Organism: Bacillus sp. FSL R5-0397; assembly: GCF_038593395.1. Classification (NCBI taxonomy): domain Bacteria; kingdom Bacillati; phylum Bacillota; class Bacilli; order Caryophanales; family Bacillaceae; genus Bacillus; species Bacillus sp. FSL R5-0397. The sequence continues at coordinate 3,434,372 of NZ_CP151992.1, forward strand.
CTGGAATAACTCTGGGTTTTTCGGGACGTTTTCTAAATAAACGATCTTTCCTTGATCATCCAGCTCCGCAATATCAATGCCTTCTGCTGTATATACACGACCGTCTGTTAACTTTCCGCAAACAGCCCAGTTTGTTTCATACTTCCCATCTTCACGTTTCACCCAGCCATCCCACATATGCTTAATGTCTTCATGTACGTGGAAAAATGTGTTCAAAAACTGTGTGAACGCTTGGATGCCAGGCTTTTCAGCACCATTTAAGACAATCATGACATCATCTGAAAACAATGCCAGCAATTCGTTCATTTGCTCTTGCCCTTTTCCCGCTTCATCATATCGGCGAAAATACGTATCGAGCACTTCCATCATTCATTCTCCTTTATTTACCTGTCATTTCGAAAACGATCGAACAATTCGATTGTACACAATTGTATCTCTACTGTCTATTTTTCGATAAGAAAAGACATGGATGAGTCAATCCATGTCTTTTACAGATGAAAGAGCTGCTTTCTCTGACTCGATAAGAGATGTTAGTTCTTCCGCAGCTTTTTTCGGATCAGCGCTTTGGCTAATGGCGCTGATGATGCTAATGCCATCGGCTCCCGCTTGGATGACTGGTGCCGCATTTTCATACGTGATCCCGCCGATGCCCACAATAGGAATGTGAAGACCGTATTGACGTACTTCGTTGATTAAAGAAACACCTTGGACACTGCGTGTATCCTTTTTTGTTTCTGTAGGATAGACTGGACCCATCCCAACGTAGTCTGCCCCGTCCTTCATCGCTTGCCTCACTTCATCTAGATTGTGCGTGGACACGCCTAATATTTTATTCCTGATTCTTTGCCGTACATCTTGTGCAAGTGTATCTTCCTGCCCAACATGGACACCATCTGCATCAAGATCTATTGCAAGCTGTACATCATCATTTACGATAAAGGGGATATTCGCTGCTTGGCAAAGTGCTTGAATCTGCTGAGCGATTTTTTTCTTTTCTTCACCTTGCAGAGCACCTTCACCCTTTTCACGAAACTGAAACATCGTGATCCCGCCTTGAATGGCCTCTTTCACCACATCAAGCGGATGCCGGCTTGTATTCGCTGTTCCCATAATAAAATAAACCGATAATTGCTGTTTGATTAGCTGCTGATCAACCTTCGTCATGCAAAACTCCCCCTATTTTCCCTAACATGATCACATCTTGACCATTTGTATTGGATAGCGCGTTTAACAATTCGATTTGAAAGGTGCCTGGCCCTTTCTCTTCTGTCTGCTGAGCTGCCTTTTCTGCAGCGACACCATAAAACAGCAGAGCTGATGCCGACGCATGAATTGGCCGTTCCCCTGTTGCACAAAATGCCCCTATGACAGAGGTGAGTAAACAGCCAGTCCCTGTCACCTTGGTTAACCATTCGTGTCCATTATGAATAGATAGAACCTCTTCTCCATCTGACACGACATCCACTTTTCCCGTAATCGCCACAACGGTTTGAAGGGCTTTTGCCGCCTGCTTTGCTAAAGACGATACATCTCCATTTGCCCCTTTTGCATCAACCCCTTTTGACTGCCAGCCATTCACTCCAATTAAATGAGCTATTTCAGCAGCATTCCCTCTGACAACAGTGATGTCCACTTGCTGTAACAGCTGTTTCGCCGCACTCGTCCGAAACGTTGTCGCACCAACACCAACAGGATCTAATAGAACCGGTACACCTTTTTCATTGGCCGCTTGTCCAGCAATGACCATCGCCTCCACCGTATCCTTTGTTAGTGTGCCGATATTCAGCACAAGTGCATCCGCTAATTGCGCCATTTCTGCCACTTCTTCTTTGGCATTTGCCATGACTGGAGAAGCACCTAAAGCAAGCAGTCCATTCGCTGTAAAGTTCGTCACAACTTGGTTGGTGATATTATGGACAAGCGGATTTTCCGCTCGAACCTTTTCCAAAAGATGAGACACGCAGCTTAATTTCATCTGTATCGTCCTCCCTTTTACTCTGCATCCCACACATAGGATTTTGTATGCTTTAACCATTCTCTTGCAGCAAAGGACAAGTAGCGGTCCTTTCGCCAAATGACACCCAAATGCCACGGAATAGACGGATTTAAGGAAATGATCCTCACTTTATCAGGATCTAGATCACGGCAAATCCGTTCAGGCAGAAGCCCGATTCCAAGGTTCTCAGCAACCATTTCACTGATGAAATCCCATTGTGACGTTTCATAAATAACGTTCGGCCTGAATCCCGCATTCATACATTCATTTAAGATTCGGCTGTGCAGAACGAAATCTTCTCGAAAGAAAATAAAAGACTCTTCCTTTAAATCAGCCAAATGAACCTCATCACGTCCTGCCATCGGATGTGATGGATGGGTGACAAGCTTCATATTCTCTTTAATGATGGTGTATGTATGAAAAATTTTATCATTTGCAGGCAGAACAATGACACCAATATCTAATGATCCATCCTCTACCCCTTCCTCTACTTTAATGGAGCCGTGCTCCACCAATTGAAAGGTGACATCTGGATACTGCTGGCGGAATTCCCCCATCACATTTGGGAAAAAGCTTGATCCAATCATGGGCGGCAGTCCTATTCGGATATGTCCTTTTTTCACATTCATTAAATCATTTAATTCACTCGTTAAATTCTGAAAGGATTGTGTGATTTCACTCGCCTGTGTATACATGGTTTGTCCAGCATCTGTCATTTCAACCTGTCTGCCATTACGGTAAAACAACTGCACACCTAGCTCATCCTCTAGGTTTTTGACCATCTTGGAAATGGTCGGCTGCGACACATAGAGCGATTGCGATGCTTTCGTAAAACTCTTTAACCGTGCCACTTCTAAGAAATATGTTAAATGTCTGATGTCCACATGGTTCACCCTTTCTATAGACAAAAGGAATACTAACTATTCTATATATGTATTTTACCTATAATAGAACGTGCTGTACACTTTAAAGTAAGCTCACCGATTAGAACGTTGTGTTGTTTTTGTGAAACAGTGAACAATTTATATAGAAAAAGGAGTGAACAGAAAGTGCAATTGCTCAAAACGTCGCTGATTGCTACCCTTCAGATTATGGCTTTATTTGCTTTTGCGAAATTGATGAATGTGCTGGCGGCCTTTTTGCATTTAAGAATTCCGGGCACGATCTTAGGCATTCTTGTCATTTTCTTATTACTTCATTTTAACATCATTAAATTAAAATGGATTGAACTTGGCGCCGTATGGCTGCTCGGAGAACTGCTGCTCTTCTTTATCCCTTCAGCAGTAGGTGTGATTGATTACGGAACATTACTTTCTCAATCTGGCACAAGTATTGTCCTTGTGGTTTTACTTAGTACCTTTGTGGTCATGCTCTCGACTGGCATGATGACGCAGATGATTGCGAAAAGAAAGGAGCGAAAAAAGCTATGTTAGTTGGCGGACTATTCTTGATCCTAACCATTCTGATCTATCTCGGATCAAAAGCGGTTTATAAACGTCATCCGAAAGTCTATGTCTCCCCTTTACTTGTGACACCGGTTGTTCTTGTGGTCTTGCTGTTAATCGTGAACATTCCTTACGATGCTTACAATCAAGGCGGAAAATGGCTGACAAATATGCTTCAACCTGCGACTGTGGCATTTGCCATTCCTTTATATAAGTATTTTCACATTCTGAAGAAGCATGCAGTAGAAATTATTTTGAATGTGGCTTGCGGTTCTATCGTTGCAATTTTATCAACAGCGTTTATCGCCAAATTGTTTCATTTGGATACGAGTCTGATCGAGAGCCTCGTCCCAAGATCCGTCACAACACCCGTTGCGATGAGTGTGTCTGAAATGATTGGCGGGATGCCGTCCGTTACGGCTGTCTTCGTCATTTTAACAGCATTATTTGGCTCAATCATTGGGCCATTGGTTATCCGTTATTTCCGTATTGATAATGACATTGCAATGGGCGTTCTGCTTGGTACAGGAGCACATGGTGCAGGCACATCGAAGGCCTTTGAACTGAGCTCCGTCTCAGGCACGATCTCAAGTGTGTCCATGATCATTTCGGCCATTATTACATTATGTGCAGCGCCTATCCTGATGTCGTTTGCCTTATAGAAAAAGCCATTTCCCCTTATCGGAAAATGGCTTTTTCTTATGCTTGGATGAAGACAACCTTTAAATAGTTCCCCTCAGGATAATTTTTCGTTGTACGGAAGTCCTCAGGAAGTGTATATTCCTCAAGAATACGATACGTTTTCCCAGATTCTTTAAAGGCCTGTGCAATAAATCCTTTAAACTTTTTCATCCCAAATGCACTGCTATTGGTTGACGCCACAATGACGCCGTTCTCAGCTGTGATCTGGATGGCTTCTTTTAATAGTTTCTTATAATCCTTCGCTGCACTGAATGTGTGTTTCTTCGTTCGTGCAAAGGAAGGCGGGTCCAAGATCACGACATCATAGCTCCAGCCTTTTTTCGCCGCAAACGGGAAATATTTAAAGACATCCATGACTTTGATATCCTGCCCGTCTACATCAATGCCATTCACTTCAAACTGCTCAGATGTTTTTTTCAAACTGCGGTTTGCAACATCTACACTTGTCGTACGGCTTGCCCCGCCAAGCGCTGCTGCTACAGAGAAAATGCCGGTATAAGAGAACGTATTAAGGACGGTCTTTCCTTTTGCATAGCGATCTCGAATTGCTTTTCGCACATGACGCTGATCAAGGAAAATACCTGTCATCGCACCATCATTTAGATAAACCGCCACGTTCATCCCATTTTCTTTGACGATAAGAGGAAATTCACCTTTCTCCCCTTTTACAAAATCGTCATCTTCGATATATTGTCCAGACGTATCAAATCGCTTCTTTTCATAAATGCCTTTATAGTCAGGGTACACCTGCTCAATCGCAGCCAATACATCTTCTTTTAATGTATAAACACCTTCGCTATACCATTGGATGAGATAGAATCCATCATAATAATCAATCGTGATTCCACCAATTCCATCTCCTTCTCCATTGAACACACGGAAAGCCGTCGTCTGTGCATCACGAAATAGATGCGTTCTGCTTTTGGATGCCTGTTCAAGTTTAGAAACAAAAAAGGCCTGATCTATTTTTTCGTTAGCGTCAAAGGAAAGCACCCAACCGATGCCTTTATTTTGCACACCATAATATCCTTTCCCTAAAAAAGAGCCTCTTTCATCTACCCATTCAATGAGTTCGCCTTCCTGTACACCGTTCACACGCGACACAGCATCTTTTGAAATAAGCGGATATCCCTTTTTCACTTGTTCTGCAAATGTTTGTTTTAATGAGATTTTTTTCATTTGTGTCATCCTTATCCTAAATTGACTCTCTCTATCCTACCATATGAATGTATACGTTACTTCTATTATGATAAGATGAGGAGAAAAATATCAACTCGACATAGAGGAGGCTCTTTTTTGACAACATTACGCTTAGATCATACAGGGATTATGGTGACAAATATTGATCAGTCCATTGATTTTTATGAAAAAGTGGTGGGCATGAAATTAAAGGATCGCATCACTCATACAAACGGAGTCATTGAACTTGCCTTTCTTGGCTTTAAAGACGAAGCGGAAACGGAAATTGAACTCATTCAAGGGTATAGCAGCGACCTTCCATCTGAAGGAAAGGTCCACCACCTCGCCTTCACAACAGATAATATTCACGCTGAATTCAACCGTATTCAAAAGCTGCAAATTGAGCTAATAGATGAAGAAATCACAACATTACCTAATGGCTATTGCTACTTCTTTTTCCGAGGGCCAGACCAAGAGTGGATTGAGTTCTTCCAACGATAATATTTCCTAGGAAATGCATGCGAATCGGTATATTCATTCTCGTCACAAAGAAAAAGAGTAAGAGCATACCTGCTCTTACTCTTTTTTTATAGCACCTTACTAAGAAACAATTTGGTACGCTCGTGCTGTGGGTTTCCAAAGAGTGCTTCTGGTTTGTCTTCTTCGACGATATATCCACCATCCATAAAGATCACGCGGTCTCCCACTTCTCTTGCAAAGCCCATTTCATGTGTGACGACAATCATCGTCATTCCTTCGACTGCTAATTGTTTCATAACAGCTAAAACATCCCCAACGACCTCAGGGTCAAGAGCAGATGTCGGCTCATCGAATAAGAGCACTTTCGGGTCCATCGCCAAGGCTCTTGCAATGGCAACACGCTGTTTTTGTCCACCAGATAATTGGTTAGGGTAACTTTTGGCCTTGTCTTTCAAGCCGACCTTTTCAAGCAAGTCTAATGCTTTATCGACTGCGGCTTTCTTCTCCATCCCTTTTACTTTCACCGGTGCGATCGTGATATTTTCTAACACGGTTTTATGAGGAAATAAATTAAAGTGCTGAAACACCATACCAACTTCTTGTCGTACTTTATTGATATTCACTTTTGGGTCTGTAATCGTATGTCCGTGGACAACAACTTCCCCAGCCGTAATATCCTCTAATTTATTGAGACATCTTAGAAATGTGCTTTTCCCTGATCCTGAAGGACCAATGACACATACAACCTCTTTTTCCTCGATGACTGCATTAATATCCTTTAAAACTTCGTTGTCACCAAAGGATTTCTTTAAGTTTTTCACCGTAATCATACTCATTTCACATCAAATCTCCTTTCTGCGTAGCTAGCCAGTAGAGAAAGTAAATAAATGATCACGAAATAAATGACACCGACAATGAGCCAGACATTCAAAGGATCAAAGGTAGCCGATGCTTGAACTTGTCCCCGCTGCATGATATCAGCAATGCCGATAATCGATAAGAGAGAGGTGTCCTTCAAACTGATGATGGCTTGGTTAGTAATGGCTGGAAGCATACGGCGAAATGCCTGTGGAAGGACGATAAAGCGCATGTTTTGTCCACCTGTGAATCCTAAAGAGCGCGCGGCTTCAGTTTGTCCTTTATCGATGGACTGAATCCCTGCACGAATAATTTCTGAGAAATAAGCTCCTGCGTTAATCGCTACTGTAATAATCCCTGCCGGTACTCGGTCAAGTGAAATGAATTCAAGTGTATTTAGCCCAAAATAAATGAAGAATAGCTGTACGATAAATGGCGTACCTCGAATGGCATTGACAAAAACGAGTGAAATAAAGTTCAAGATTTTAAATGGTGACAGGCGGAATAGCGCCACAATTAACCCGATGATAAAACCTAAAATGATAGCAACAACAAAGATATATAAAGTGGTTTGCAAACCCTCCATTAAATACGGAAATGCATTAACAATCGTATCCATGTTTTTCCCTCCCTAATTCACATACGGTTGACACATAAAGAAAGCGCGCTCTGAGCGCGCCTCGCTTGTGTTATGACTTCAAATATTTCTCAATAATTTTGTCATATTCACCGTTTTTCTTTAGGTTTTCCAGCCCTTTATTGATTTTCTTCAATAAGTCCTGGTTTTTCCCCTTCATCACTGAGATCCCGTATTGGTCTCCATTCAAGCGATCTCCAACTGTTTTCAATTTCAAGTCTTGCTGTGCGATCGCATACGTAATGACAGGGTAATCCTCAATTAAAGCATCTGCATTTCCGTTAGATACTTCTTGGAACATAGATGGACTGTCATTGAATTGAACTACTTCATACCCATATTTGTCTGCGTTATCTGTTGCAAATTTTGCACCTGTTGTCCCATTTTTAACAGCTAGCTTTTTCCCCTTTAAATCATCAATCGATTTGATGCTGCTGTCCTTTTTCACAACAACTGTCAGACCAGCGTCGAAGTATGGATCTGAGAAATCCACTTTCTTTTTACGCTCATCTGTAATACTCATACCACCCATTCCAACATCAAGCTGACCTGCTTGCATCGCTGGAATAATCCCTGAGAAATCCATTGCTTCAAGCTTCACTTTGAAGTCTTGGTCTTTCGCAATGGCGTTAATTAAATCAACGTCTATTCCCACAGTTTTACCGCCCTTTTCAAATTCAAATGGCGGATATGTTACATCTATCCCGATTTTATATGTGCCTTTGCCTTCTCCCGAACCGCTGTCTGATTTTGAACCACAGGCTGCCATGACGAGCACAACAATTAGTCCCATGATCAGTAACATCGATTTCTTCATAAAACACGACCCCCAATTGTCAGTTTTGTCTAAATATTCGCAACAACAATCTTACTATACCACGCTAAAGCTATACTGTGTGATATTTTTTATCAATACCAAAGATCCATACAATTCTAGATCGATAGTCTCTTTAAATTTTACTTTTTTGCGAATAACTCATTTTATTCTGAAAGAAGCATGTTTCACAATATTCATGTGATATAATCTCACAAAAAACCGAGAACACTCCTTTATAAATACCACTTCTTTCTCACTTATGAAAAAACCCTCTTTCACTGTCTCTCTTCCTCTATTGATATCCTGATATATTTTTTTCAATATCCTCTTTTTACCTAAAAAAATGTAAGCGTATACAATCAAATCGTTACTCCCTTTTTTTTTCACTACTGGTTGAATTTACATCAAAAAACATGTTTTACAAATTGAGATAGACCGCTTAAAATATAAGAAGATACTTAATATGGAAAGATGATTCAGACAAATAAGAATCAGCAGAAATGAATAGGTGAAGAAAGGAGGATACCAATTGGCAGAAACAGGTGTTTTGTCATCCGTTGATGTAGCAAATATGCTAAATGACTGGTATGTCTTGATGAAAAAAAGAGACATACAAGAAGCAATACAGCTAAAAGAAGAGATTCTTCAAGCATTTGATCGAATGGAAGAGAATCAAGACGTCTTACTCTACTATCAACTTTTAGAATACCGTTTCAAAGATTTAGTCGAAGATACAGCTTCGTTAGATCACAGTCTTTTTGTAGATGAAAATGCGATTCGTACAGATGATATGCTCAGCTACTATTTCTATTTCTTTAAAGGCATGTATGAAATGCGCAGAGGGAATCAAGATACAGCATTTCACCATTTGAAATTGGCCGAGGATAAATTAGATCTCGTACATGATGACATTGAAAAGGCAGAATTCCATTATAAAACAGGATGTCTATACTATAATATAAGATCCACACTTCTCTCCATCCACCACTTAAAAAAGGCTTCGTCTATTTACGACGCAGATCCATGTTATGTGAAAAAATCAATCAGCTGTCAAATGATGCTTGCTCTGAATTATGCGGATCAATCGAAATATGAAGAGGCAGAAGCTTTGTTCGGACAGGTGATTCACTCACTCGAACAGATGGAGGATCCAGATTTACTTGGTCACGCGTATTGCAATGCAGCCTTTATTAAAAGTCTAAGAAATGAATACAGTGAAGCTGTACCGCTCCTAGAAAAGGCTTTATTGATTGAGGCATTCGAAACTTCTTCTCCAGGCGGCTATTTACTGGCCTTGTATGCCTACACGAAAGCGCTGTTTAAGCTGAAAAAGCCTGGTTTGTTCCACTATTATGTACAGCTTTCACTTCAAAAAGCAGAAAATTTAAAACAACGAAACATTTCACTTAAATTATCCATTTTAGAAACATTGATGCTCCAGCCAAACAACATGATTGAGCAGATCATTTCTTATTGTGATCAATTAGAATCTATGAATTTCCTTGTTGATCTTGAGGCTATCTGTCAGGATGTAGCCGCCTACTTAACTGAAAATGGTCTTCCGAAAGAAGCGATTTATTTTCAGAACAAGGCATTGTCATTCAAAACTTGTTAAGAAGATGGAGTGATGTATGATGAAAAAATGGCTGATCTCAAGTGCGATTTTTGCGCTCTTGTTCACAGGTGTTTGGATTGGCACTTCTACACAAAAAGGCAGCCCGTCTGCACAATCGCAAGATGACGGTACGATCATTCAAAAGAGAGATCGAGGCACCAACCCTTAATAAGACTGAAAAGAGTAGCTGTCCTTCAAAACAGCTACTCTTTCTATTGGTTAATCAATTTCTCGTTTGATATTTTGCATTTTTTCATCTAAGTAGTGAGCGATATCTGCCGCTTCCTTTAGTTCATCGGTGAGCTGATGAGGAACATCGTTTTGCAGTTTATAATAGATTTTATGTTCGAGACTCGCCCAGAAATCCATCGCAATGGTCCGCACCTGAATTTCAACCTTCACATGCTCCACACGATTCGTTAAGTAAACAGGAATCTCAACAATTAAATGAAGACTTCGATAGCCATTTGGTTTCGGATGCTGAATGTAATCCTTCACTTCAAGGATCTTTAAATCCTCTCTTTGCCTCAGAACATCAATAATGTTATAGATATCTTGAATAAACGAACAGATGATGCGGACACCAGCGATATCATGTATGTACTCCTTGGCACATTGTGTGGTGATGTCACATCCTTTTCTCGCTAGTTTATTCACGATGCTTTCAAAGGATTTGATCCGTGATTTTGTATGCTCTATTGGGTTGTGTCCATGGATTAAATTATATTCCTGACTAATAATCGAAAACTTTGTATCCATTTCATCTAATGCAAATTTATATACTAATAATTCATTTTTCCAATCTTCCATGACACTTTTCAAATCTTCTACATGAGTTGCTGACATATTCATTCTTTTTGTCATCTCCTTTTGGCAAACAGCTGTTACACTGCTTTCCGATTACTAGACGGAGAGAGGACGCAAATGGTTTTAAAAAAATACATCTTAGCCCCGCTGTTTGTAATAAGTCAGCGCGAGTGCCAGTGCAAGCACAGATCCTTTCACGATATCCATTGCATAATACGGGACAGACATCATCACAAGTCCATTTTGCAAAATACCGATGAGTACCGCACCAATAAACGTACCGAATGCGTTTGGTTTACCTGCTCCCATGACTGAAAAACCGATAAAAGCAGCAGCTACTCCATCCATTAAATATGGCGTTCCTGCGTTAATTTCTGCTGTCATCACCCTTGATGCCAGCACGATACCACCGATCGCCGCAAATAAGGCAGACAACAGATATGCTGCGATTTTGTATTTGTTCACATGAATACCAGATAATCGAGCGGCTTCTTTATTTCCACCGATGATATACATCAATCGCCCATGCTTTGTGTAAGTCATAAAAACATGGGCAAAAAGCACAATGGCCGCCATAATCAAAATGATATAGGGGACCTGCCCAATCTTGCTGAAAAAGGCAGGGATGGTGCCAGTTGAAAAAGTGCCATCAGGCAGCACCATATTTTCAGAAATGGTCGCACCTTTCGTATAGGTTTGTGCCAGCCCTTGAATGATAAACATCATGGCTAGTGTCATGAGCATATCTGGGATCTTCATTTTGACAATCATCCAAGCATTCAGCAAACCGACAATAAGAGAAGCCGCCAGCGCAGAAAGGATCGCAATGAGTGGGTTTTGCGAGAACCATACAAACATGGAGATCACAATTGCATTTGATAACGTAGCAACTGAGCCTACAGATAAATCAAAGCCATTCACTGCTAGGGAGATCGTCAGCCCTACCGCAATGATGGTTACAATCGAGATCGATCGTAAAATATTGATGATATTTCCTGACTGTAAAAATGCCGGATTGGCTGCTGCAAAGACAACAATCAATACGACAATCGTTAAGATGGTGCCATATTGATAAAAGAAATCAAACAGATGAAAGGATGGCCGCTGTTTCTTGATTTGTTGAACTGGGGCTGAAACTTGTCGTTCACTCATGATTGTCCTCCTGTTGAATGATATAAAAGCTCTTCTTCAGTCATTGGTGCCGTCATTTCCCGGGCAATGCTGCCATCATATAAGACGTATACTCGGTCGGCAATTCCTGCAATTTCTGAAAGCTCACTTGAAGCATAAATAACCGCTTTTCCTCTTGCAGCTAGTTCTGCAATAAGGGAGAAAATGTCCTTTTTTGCTCCAACGTCTACACCTTTGGTTGGTTCATCAAAGAGATAGACATCCGCCTCAGCCAACAGCCATTTTCCAATCGCAATCTTTTGCTGATTTCCACCAGAGAGATGCTTCACCTTCGCTTCAAGAGAAGGTGTCTTGACGCCAAGCCGCTTGACGATTCCATCTGCTGCCTTCCGTTCCTTAGAACGATGTAAGAAGCTGAACGGCCGTGTAAACGAACGTAGACTTGCAGCTGTTACGTTCCATCCAACAGTTTCTTCTGTTAGAATCCCTTCTTTTCTCCGTTCCTCAGGCACAAGGGCAATACCCGCTCTCACAGCGTGATGAGGTGACTTGATATGAATGGTTTGACCATGCAGCTGCACAGTGCCTGACTTTTTTTCTGAGGCGCCGAATAGGGCTTTGCACAATTCTGTTTTACCAGCACCGACTAGTCCTGCAATCCCGAGAATTTCTCCTTTTTTCACATGAAGATGAATGTTGTTTAATTTATGCTGGTCATGCAACTCTTTCACGTCAAGCACAATCGGTGCATCCTCAAGCGGTGTACGGAATGGGAATTGATCCTCTAATGGCGCGCCAAGCATTTCCTCAATGACCTGCTTTGGATCGGTTTCTTTAATGAGATACGCCGCCACATCGGTTCCATTCTTCATCACAGTCAGTTCATCACAGATGTTGAAGATCTCCGGCATGCGATGCGAGATAAAAATGATGCCTGTGCCGTTCTTTTTCAATTGATGAATCATTGAGAATAGCTTGCTTGTTTCTGCATGACTAAGTGGAGCGGTTGGTTCATCTAAAATTAAAATGCTGCATTTGATCGACACAGCCTTGGCAATGAGCACCATTTGTTTTTCTGCCAGTGTCAAATCACTCACAAGACGCTTCGTTGAGATGTCAATGTCCATCTCTTGTAACAGCTGTGCTGCCTTGCGGTGAATCTCTTTCCAACGGACGAATGGTTTTTTCTCCATTTCATGGATCATCATATTTTCGCCAACACTTAAATATGGCACGAGAGCTGTATCCACTTCTTGATGGACGGTCTGCACACCGTATGAGGCCGCATCCTTCGGTGTATGAATGGTCGCCGCCTCGCCATTGATGTGGATGGTTCCTTCAAAATGTGAATGAGCACCAGAGAGAACTTTCATTAACGTTGACTTCCCAGCGCCGTTCGCCCCAATCAGGGCATGGACTGTGCCTTTTTTTAATGTGAAATTTGCTTGATCTAACGCTTTGACTCCTGGGAATTCAATCGAAATGTTTTTCATATGAACAAGCGGCGTTGTCATAGGTGTCCTCCTTCTCTCCTGATCGTCAATTGAAAAACGAAACACCCTCTATGAAAAGAGAGTGCACGTTGTTTATTTTGCATAATGCTTCTTCAAGGTCTTCATCCAGTCTTCTTCAAAAGCAGTCGATGATCCGAATCCTTTTACTTCATCTGCAAGATTGACCATATTGATGGCCTTTCCTGCATCCTGAAGCTGCTTTTGTGAAATGAGAGAGGCCTCAAGGTCATAGGAAGATGGCGTTTTCTCGCCAGCTAGTTTCTTCGCAAGAATCCTTACGTCGATTGCGCCAATGAGCTTCGGATCGACAGCGGCAGTGTACTTCCAAGGACTGTCTTTCGCAGTCATTTCTTGCAGATCGGCATTAGACACATCAATACCGTATATTTTCACTTCGGTTCTTCCTGCTTCTTTTAAAGCTCTTGCGGCACCAATCGCAAATGCATCCCACGTGGCAAAAATCGCATCCAGTTTACCCTTTGGATATTTATTTAGCATAGCCGCAACCGCATTTTGTGTTTGAACTGATGTATCAGAGGCCGCAACGCCAAATCGGTCAAGTTCCTTGATTCCTGTATGCTGTTTGAGCGTTTCTTGGTACACCTTGTTTCGTCTCACCATTGGAGGGAATCCGTCTACCCAAAGATACGCAATATTTGCTTTCCCTTTAAAATCAGCCACGAGTGCATCTAATGATTTTTTCGCTAATTGCTCGTCATCTTGAGACGTCACTGTGACCCCTTTGATGTCCTTCAGCTTCGGATTTGAATCAAACGCCACAACTGGAATGCCTTTCGCTGTGATCTTCTTCACATCAGCGACTGTCGCCTCATCATCCCCATGAGAGATGATAAAGCCATCATAGTTTTCTTCTAGTGCTTGAGAAATAGCATCATGAAACTTCGCCGTATCACCATTTGCCGTGTAGACATCTACTGTAAAGCCTAGCGCTTCACCTTCTGCCTTCGTTCCTGCTAAAAACTGAGCAGTATGATCGTCCCCACCAATTTTACGGATCACTTTAATTTTTGCTCCCTGTCCTTTTGCAAATCGCTTCGGGACATTGTCAAAGGAGGCCTTTTCGTTTGCATTAGCCTTTGAGCCTGCGCTTGATCCCGTACCGCAACCAGATAATAGCACGGTCAGGACCGTCAATAATACAAGAGATGATGTCCAATATTTACGTTTCATTGCTGTTCCTCCTCAAGTTGTTTTATTTTTCACATCGGAAAACTAGGTAAAGAAGTGGAAATATGCCTGTGAACCCAGTCTTTTGATTCTAAAAAAAGAGATCAAAAAAGCCTCTCTTTATAAAGAGAGGCTTGATCACCGTTGCATGAAACATGTATCGGGAAGTCTTCCTCTCTTATCTGTCAAAGCTGTAACAGCTTTGCAGGAATTAGCACCAATTTCTTAAATAGAAACGGTTGCTGGGCGTCATAGGGCCAGTCCCTCTGCCTCTCTTGATAAGAGATCCGTTATGAAATTTGTTTTAGTTGAAATGTCTTCTTTACTTTAATGTGATGTCTCATCAATGTCAATGATTTTTTTGAAAATTTCTAAAATGATCATTTGCACCGAATGCCTTGTTTAACTGCCGATGATTTTCTTAGCAGGTGATGATGCCTTAAGACGGAAATCATATTTTTTCTCATTCACAAATTGGGGATTAAGGTGTGCTGATCCTTTATCTTGACCGCTTTTCGAGCGATACGTTTTGTAGCCTTCCAGCCATTTGCCGCGCCATACCCATTGTGAGGCTTTTGCACCTTTGCGGTCATCGTAGACATTCTTTTGGAATGTATTCTTCTTGTTCACTTCGTAGAGATTCACGACTAAGTAATGCGAAGCACTGGCTGTCATGATATTATTCGTGATTCGATTGTTCACCGATTGATATTGCATGAGCAATTGACCGCCTTCTAAGCCGGCTGTGTCATTTTTGTACAAAATGTTATGGGAGATGGTCGTGTTTGTGGTTCCGCCCCGCTTCTTGTCATAGCCGCCAATGGAGATGCCTGTATAACGATTTAAATATACTTGATTGTGCTCAATGCGAATGCGTTCGGCCATCTTCCCTTTATGTTCACTTGTGACCTCAATCCCAAGGTCATTATGATGGCTGATGTTATGATCAATCACGATGTCTTTTCCGCCATCCACATAGATTCCTCCTGCGGAGATGTCCTTGCCGTACGCTGGATTCCCAACACTCGTAATCTTATAAACTTTGTTTCTAGATACGACACCATTTCGCACTTGATCATACTTTTTAGAAGGTGCGACATTCTCAAAACCAATTAAATCAATCCCGATATTGTCCGTATACCGGACTGTATTATGTGTCACGCGGAATTTTTTCACGTTTCCGTTTAGCACAAGGGCTTCACTAAAACCTAGCTTTAACTTTTCCACAGTGTTTCCTTTGATTTCGATGTCTTCAATGGCTGCAGGTGCTTTCGTTCCATAGACCGCAATGCCATGAGCATTCCCATTTTGATGTGTCGTCTGAATGTCGTACACACGGTTGTTAAGCAGTTTGACGCCTTTGCCGCTGCCTGTGATGAATATACCGATGGGTGTCACATCTTCTTGATTCGTTTTAATATGACCGACTGTCAAACCTTTCAGGGTGATATAGCTTTTTTGATCAATCTGCACAAGACCACCGTCTGCTTGATTTCCTTTAAGAGATGCTCCGCTTATGATAGGCTTCTCTTTTCCATACGCTTGAAAAACAACTGGTGCTTTCTTTGTTCCAGAATGGCGGACAATCAATCTCTCTTTGTATGTACCGCCTCTCATATAAACTGTTGTCCCAGCTTTCGCGATACTTGCCGCTTTTTTCAGCGTACGGAAAGGCTTTTGCTTTGTCCCTGGATGTTTGTCGTTCCCATTTGCTGCGACGTAATAGGCAGTACCTTGCTTCGCACCAGCCTCCTCCGTCATCGCTTGACAGCCAAAACTAATGGCGGTCATCAATAAAATCAATAAGGCGCCTGATATCATTCGTTTCATCTCGTTGTTTGCTCCCTTCCACTCTCTTCTACCTTTATCGGTTAAAAAAAAGAGGATTAAAATATGGCAATGCCCCTTGCAATGTACTAGTCAAAAGGTGTATGGTTGAAAGAATATCTTACAGGAAAACAAATCGCTTTTAAATTGTCAGATTAATCAGTTAATAACGAAATTGGATTTTATTTCTAAGGGGAAACTTCAGTAAAACCACGACAGAGAGGAGGAAAGCGCTTTAACAGATTTTTCTTGTTTGAATTCCAGAAAACCTATTGCTAATATTTTGTGAAGGTATAGAATAGAATCATAATTATTTCATATTATTAGAATTTTCAAATAATCAAACAGCAAGGAGATTTACAATGCCAAAACAACCCATCCGCGTTGAACTTAGTTCAACAAAAAAACCAAAACCTCAATCTGATCAACTTGAATTCGGAAAAATCTTCACAGACCACATGTTTGTGATGGATTATTCAATTGATAAAGGCTGGTATGATCCGAGAATTATCCCTTATCAGGCGATTCCAATGGATCCAGCTTCTATGGTTTATCATTATGGCCAATCTGTTTTTGAAGGCTTGAAGGCGTATGTGTCTGAGGATCAAAAGATTCTTTTATTCCGTCCCGAAAAAAATATGGAACGCTTAAACAGATCAAACGACCGCCTATGTATCCCGCAAATTGATACAGAAACGGTTTTAGAAGGCTTAAATGAACTCATTCGCATTGATAAGGATTGGGTACCTGATGCAGAGGGCACTTCTTTGTATATTCGTCCATTCATTATTTCTACTGAGCCCTATTTAGGTGTTGCACCGTCAAGCACCTATAAGCTGATCATCATTTTATCTCCAGTAGGTTCTTATTATAAAGAAGGCATTCATCCGGTCAAAATTGCGGTGGAAAACGAATTTGTCCGCGCTGTTAAAGGCGGAACAGGAAATGCCAAAACAGCTGGAAACTATGCATCAAGCCTGAAAGCACAGCAAGTTGCTGAAACGAAAGGATTTTCACAAGTCCTGTGGCTTGATGGCATCGAGAAAAAGTATATTGAAGAAGTCGGTAGTATGAATATCTTCTTTAAAATCAACGGAGAAATCGTGACGCCTGAACTGAACGGCAGCATTTTAGAAGGGATCACACGGAATTCTGTGCTTGAGCTGTTAAAGCATTGGGAAATCCCTGTGACAGAACGTAAAATTTCAATTGATGAGTTAATCGAAGCACATCAGTCAGGTGAACTTGAAGAAATCTTCGGGACAGGAACGGCAGCCGTCATTTCTCCTGTCGGTGAATTAATTTATCACGATCAGCCATACGTCATTCAAAATGGTCAAACAGGCGAAGTATCGAAGAAATTGTACGAAGCGATTACCGGAATCCAAAAAGGAACTCAGCCAGACATCTTCGGCTGGACAGTAGAAGTCGATTCGGTCGTCAAGCAGGCATAAGCAAGCGAAAGAACCTTTCATTTGATGAAGGGTTCTTTTTTTGTTTCTTTATCTCCTTCTCTACCTCATAATGGAAAATATGGATCTATTCCACGCTTAAGGAGTGATGATATGTTTTTTACTTATTTACTAGCGTTCTTTGGGATTTGCATCGGATCGATCATCATCGCTACAGGTTTCGATGATTCACCGTTCTTCACCCGTTTTCTATTTAAGTTTCTCGGAATTTCTATCTTTGTTCTTTCCATTACTTTTGTAAAAGTGAGGCGAAAGAGGTTACGCAACAAAAAGGCGAAAAAGACTTAGATGTCAGTCAGCCTCTCATCAAATCGTGCACCAAAACAAGACCGATATCCCCACAATGGCCCCTGCATATATCCACTGTTTCCCTTTGATACTCCGATTTCTCTCGATCAGTAAAAAGATCTCTGGTAAAAAGACGATGATGATTTCTAGGATAAAAACAAGATGATAAACTGGCGGCATCGGCTGAAAATCAAAGTCTCTTTCATCTCCACCAATGGTTGCGAAATACATTAACAGATTGGTTACTGGAATGGTAAAACAAACGAGCAAGCGGAGAACATACATCCACACATCCTGTCTATGCCGAATCAGGCCAATAAATGAAGCGATGATTCCATACAAAAACAAAACCACTGTGCCGTAACTAAGTAGAGGTTGAACGATAAAGCCGTAAAGCATTAAACCAATTGCCACCATATTCTAACCGTCCTTTCTTTGAAGCAGTACATGTTGTTTTTTCTATCATACACTGCTTTCTCCGGTTTCCATATGAAAAAATCATAAAAAACGACCCCATAAAGGGGCCATTTTATTTTACGCATTCACTGATTTGAAGAACTGCGGTAAATATTCACGGTGCGCTTCAAGCATTTCATCTAAGATTTGCTTTGCAATTTCGTCAGAAGGAACGAGTGGATTGATGGTCATGGCGACAAGAGCCGTCTCGTAATCTCCTGTCACAGCTGCTTCAGCTGCCACACGCTCGAAGGACTTGATTTGTTGAACGAGTCCTCTCACAGCCACAGGCAGATCACCTGTCGCGATTGGTTTCGGTCCGTCCTTTGTAATGATACAGTTCACTTCAACCGCTGATTCGGCCGGAATGCTGGCAATCGCTCCTCTGTTCACTGTATTTACCGGTTGAATGTCATGTTTATCATTATAGATGGAGCTGATCAAATTACATGCTGCATCGCTGTAATAAGCCCCGCCTCTTTTTTCGAGCTGCGGCGGTTTAATCGATAAATCTGGGTCTTTATATAACTCAAATAGTTCATGCTCGACTTGCTGCACAACCTCTGCTCTTGTTCCTTTTTCTTGAGCCGCTTTTTGTTCTTCCTCCAGCATATCTTTCGTTTTATAGTAATAACGATGATACGGACATGGAATGACCCCTAAGCCTTTGACGAAAGAAGGCTCCCAGTTTTTCGCTTCAATATTCCTCATGGACCACTGGCTATTTGGATTTCCTAATTCATCGAGCACTTGATCCATAATGCTGACCCCGTCTAAATACACATCTAAGCCATAGACCATGTGATTGAGGCCTGCAAATTGTACTTCAATGCGTTCGACATCGACATCCAGCGCTTTTGCAATGCCCATTTTGATTCCAATCGGCACATTGCATAGACCGACCACTTTTTTCAGATTCGTGTAGCGTAACACCGCCTCTGTGACCATGCCTGCTGGATTTGTAAAGTTCACCAGCCAGGCATCTGGGCAAAGCTCTTCCATATCCTTCACGATGTCTAGAATGACTGGAATGGTGCGTAGACCTTTAAATAATCCGCCTGGACCATTCGTTTCCTGTCCAATGACGCCATATTTAAGCGGGATTCTTTCATCCTTGGCTCTGGCTTCGAGCAGTCCTACACGAAATTGTGTCGTGACAAAGTCCGCATCTTTCAGAGCTGCCCGGCGGTCAAGAGTGAGGTGCACTTCAATCGGCAAACCTGCTTTTTCGACCATACGTTTTGCAAGGGCACCTACGATGTTCAACTTTTCCTGACCCGCTTCAATATCCACAAGCCATAATTCCTTTACAGGCAATTCTTGATATCGTTTAATAAACCCTTCGACGAGCTCAGGCGTATAGCTTGATCCACCGCCTATTGTGACAATTTTGATTCCGTCTTTCATGAATTGACACCTCCGAATTGCTTCATTTTTTCATGGAGCTCAATGATTTCAGCTGCAAGCTCCTTGACGGTCATTGCGTTCATCAGATGATCCTGTGCATGAATCATCAAGAGACTGACGTCGGTTTTTTCTCCTCTGATTTCTCCTTGGATCAGCTCTGTCTGTGCGTGATGCGCCTCATTTAACGCGTCTTGTGCTTCCTGCAATTTTTGCTTCGCCTCATCAAAATTGCCTTGCTTTGCACATGTAATGGCCTCCATGGCCGAGCTTCTGCCATTACCACCGTGCAAGATGAGTTGAAACACAATTTGTTCCATTTCCATCGGCCGCATCCCCCTTGTTCCCTCTATTACATGCTGACGACATTTTCATCTGTTGATGCTTTTGCTTCAAGCTCATTTTCTTCTTTCAATTTCTGCTTATCCCACATTCTAAAGAATGGATAGTATAGCGCAAATGACAAGGCAAGGTTAATCAGCTGCATGACCGCGCCAGAGATTTTCCCACCTGTTGCGAGATAGCCTGAAATGATTGGCGGCATTGTCCACGGGACAGCGATCCCTGCCGGTTTTGCTACAAGTCCTGTACTCATTCCGATATATGTGGTGATGATCATCATAATTGGGGTAAGGATAAACGGAATGAGAAGCATTGGGTTCATCACAATCGGCATTCCAAAAATGATCGGTTCGTTGATGTTAAAGATGGCTGGCCCAATCGCAAGACGGCCAAGCTGTTTCATTTGTTTACTTCTCGCACGCAAGATCATGGTCAGTACCAAAGCAAGCGTCGCGCCGCTTCCGCCGACATTGATAAAGATTTCAAAGAACTGCGCTGTGAAAATATTCGGCAGCACTTCTCCTGCTTGGAAGGCAAGACGGTTTTCATCCATCGCACCGAGCCAAATCGGACCCATGACTCCACCGACAATGGTGGCTCCGTGAATACCACATGCCCAGAGGAGCATTTGCACACCAATGGCAACGATACTTCCGCCTAAGCTTCCACCAAGAATGGATAGTGGTGTGCCGATTAAGACCGTGATGATATTATGAATACTCTCAAAAGGTGTCATCTCAATCAGAAGCCTAGCGACCCAGATCAGCGTGATGACCACAAAACCTGGAATAAGTGCGATAAACGATTTACTAACTGCTGGCGGTACACCATCAGGCATTTTGATGACGATATTCCGCTGTACAATAAAGCGGTAAATTTCGGTGGAAAGCATGGCAATAATCATGGCAACGAATAGCCCTTTACTGCCCATCAGTGTGACGGGAATACCGCCATTCACTAGGATAGCTTCTGTTGATCCTTCAGGTGTGAACGGTACTTGATAAGGTGTGGCTAGGAGGAAAGCTGCGACAGCAATTGCACCAGATGACAGTGCATCGACTGCATACTTTTCAGCTAACCTGTACGCGATCCCAAAGGTCGCAACAAGTGCCATAATGTCAAAGGTGGCATTCACAGGATAGGATAGTTTCGTGGCCCATTCGGCTCCGAAGACACTTGCCATAAAATCGCTGTATCCTGGAATCGGAAGGTTGGCTAAAATAAGAAACAGTGAACCGACGATAATGAGAGGCATGGTTAAAACAATTCCGTCACGCAATGCTTGTAAATGTCTTTGAGCGGCAATCTTCCCTGCAAACGGCATAACCTTCTCTTCTAGAAATCGGTTGAATCCATTCATCCCTTCCGCCCCCTTTATCCGTTCACTAACTGTTCAGCAGATTTTAAAACCTCAGCACCATTACATACGCCATAATGCACGGTATTAATCACGTCTACTGGAATTCCTTTGTCTTCTCCGAGTTTTTTCATTTGCGGTAATAAATAACGAACTTGAGGTCCTAATAAAAGCACATCGGCTTGATCAATATGATTTTTTGCAGCATCTCCAGATACTGCCCAAATACGATAGTCTTTTCCTTGTTCTTGTGCACTTTTCTCCATTTTTGTGACAAGTAAGCTTGTTGACATACCTGCTGCACAAACTAATAAAATGTTCATTGTAAACGCCCCCTTTTTGAAGTATGAAGCTTTTCTTTACACATTCATCATATTATGAAACCGCTTTCATAAACACCCATACTTTTTCCTTTAGGAAGCGGAAAAAGTTAATATCACACCATTAGTTCTTGTACGAAGGCGCTTTTTTATCCATGACATCCAGCATGTCTTCAAAGGTGTCACAGGTGATGAGGTGCTGAATAAATTTCACATGATGGACAAGCTCTCCAAGCAGACGGTACATGCCTTTTAAGTCTTTGGCATTCTCTTTTTCGACACAAAGCAAGCACACAAATTGAACTTTTTTCTCTCCCCAAATAATCGGTTTTTCTAATGTACAGATCGCCCAAAACGTCTCTTCTGTTAGCGGGGTCATCGGATGCGGAATCGCTGTATAATGCCCAAATGAAGTCGGTGCAGACTCTTCTCTTTCCATCACAGATTGTGTAAGTTCTGCTGGCGCTAAGCCCATGTCAATGACCTTTTGCGTGAGAAAGTGTATGACCTCTTCCTTTGTTTGAAAGCCACGTTTTGTAAAGACCAATTCCTTTTTCATATATTGCGTAGCTAATGTCACTCTTGTTTCACTTGTCAAAGCATCTTCTATTTTTAAAAAATCACTGCCTCCTAAAATCGTGTTCACTTGAATGACCGGAATCGGTAAATCCATATGAATGGGAATGGTCGAAATAATTAAATCCAATGCATGTAAAGAGACATGCGGAAGGGAATAAAGCTCTGCTGTTCCTAAAATGGTCAGCTTCGACCCAAATTGTGACCGCAAACGATCTTGAAGTAGCCTTGCACTCCCAGCACCAGACGCACAGACAATCAGGCATCGCTTCGGTGGTATCTCCATTTTCCTGCGCTCTAAGGCCGCACCAAAATGAAGTGCCATATAGCCGATCTCATTTTCATGAATGGACAAACCTGTCTCTTCTTCAATGACTCTGCTCGCCACAATCCCTGCTTCAAAGGCAATTGGATAGCCCGCTTTGATCTCATCAAGCATTGGATTTCTTAAATTCATTCCATACTTACACCGATTGATCGCTGGCTTTAAGTGCAAACTGAGGCCAATCAGCAATTCCGCATCTCCCGCTAAATCCAGCTGCAATTTTTGATCAATGGCTTTCAGCATCAGCTGAACAAGACGGCTCGTGTCATCATCCACAATTTGTTTTTGACCGCCCGTTGAAAAAGACTGTACCATTTTGGCTGTTCCTAGCAAATGAATGGCGATATAAACGATTTCCTCTTGTGGAAATGAGACATCCAGCAGCCCTTCAAGACGCTCAACCATTTTTTTGGCTACCTTGTATTCTTTTGCCCTTGGGATTTCGTTGATTTCTTCAGGCAGCACAGATACATAGTTTCCGTGTCTAATCCGTTTACAGGCAATAGCAATATGAACAATTAAATTATTCATGCAAATGTCTGATAGATTCATTTTTTCCTCGTTGATATAATCAATCATGGTTCTCTGAATCAATTCCAGCTCATGTTTTGGCAAAATCGTAACCGCCGTGTTCAGCATGGTTTGATAGGAACGCCGTTCATTGAATAAATATTCTGACATGCAATAACGGATTTTCATCTCAGATCCTTTGATCCGGCAGCCTTTATTCGGCTTTGCTTCCAGCTTCAGATCAAAGGGTTCGAGCTTACGTTTGACCCATTTCATGTCATTACTCATCGTCGATTTACTAATAAACAGCTGCTCCTGTAAGTCTTCCAGCTTCACATATGATTCCGCTAGAAGCAGCTTTTTCAAAATAAATCGAACTCGTTCTTCTGGAAGAATAGCAAGCGGTTCTTCCTGTTCGACTTCTTCCTTCATAAAACGGCGAAAGGCATTCTCATCGTTGATCAACAGCTCATAGCCAGCGCCTCTAACAGCTGATACAGCTGCTTGATAAGGGGCTAGACGCTCATTCAGTTCCTTGATGTCTGTTCGGATGGTGCGGCTTGTCACTTGTAAACTGACAGAAAGCGCAGCGCTCGTGAGAGGAGTCTCAGCTGCCATCAGCTGACTTAAAATGTGCGCCAGTCTTTTACTCAGCATTAGGTCGGCCTCCTTCATTTAGGGTGGAGAATCTGCCTTGTTCGGACAGGTTGTATACGCTTACAGTTCTCTTCATTACTCATATTCTACTGAAAAGAAATAAAAATTGCCAACTCATTTATATGACAAACGCCCCTATTTATACAACCAACCATATCTAATGACCTATGAATCTTCTTCTAAGATGCTGTTATGGAAATCATGAAAAAAAGGCGTTACACCTCCGTGTATCCGCCTTTTTCTTATGAGGAAATCAGTTGTGTAAAGACAACCAATCTTTTTTCATGTGTACCGGCTGCATGATCAAAAATTCCCGTACATGTGATGAAATTGAGATTCCGTGTAAAGGCGTACCCGAAAAAAGCATTTGGTTTCTCTTCGCGCGGATAGCTTTTCACCTTGAAAACCTCAAAGGTTCGCTTTTCCCCTGACGAGGATGTCACAATGACTTTGTCTCCCTTTTTTAGCTCCTTTAGTCGATAAAAAACAGCTGGACCCCATTTATTATCAACATGACCATTTATGACAGCATTCCCTTTATCACCGGGCTTCGGACCATCTTCAAACCAAGCTGTGTGATCTGAATTTTGCGGAACACCCATACTGCCATCCTTTGATAAAGTCGTTTTTTCCACTTTTGCTTGGACATCAATCGCTGGAATGGAGATGTCAGCTGGCACAATACCCGATGGCTCATCTTTTAACGTGTCGTGTGAATGAGATTGATTCTTGGCTTGTTTTGCTGTCATTGGCTCAGAAGATGATGCAGTTTCAGAGGATGACTTTTCATCTATTGATTGGGATGCGCAGCCCGTGATGATGAAAAGCGTCAGAATACCAAACAGCCATCTTTTCACGCAAGTCGACCTCCTTTTGAAGAAAGGAACGGCACGATTGTGCACGTTCCCTCTTGTCTTGATGCCTGCTTAATTTGATGGTTTACGGCGAATGAGAAAGAACGCCCCCACTGCACCTCCGGCTAAGATGAGACTTGCCATCATCCCAGCAAATGCTTCATATGACATACCTAATGGACCGGCTGTGCCTCCCATACCTGTTTTCGGCATCTCATTTGGCATGTTGGATTTGAACATGTCAGGATGCTGATCGACAATAGCTGATGCGACATCTTGACCAACCATGAACATATGGCCGTATGCTTCTCTGACAGTCGGGTACAGCTGATCATATTCACCATGATGATAAGACGTGTACGTTTTGATGAGCTCATCAATATGGGTTTTCAACCCAGCTTCTAAGTCAGCCGCCTTCAATCGTCCATCTGTCGCTTGATCTAAAAATTTTGCTTGTTTCATACGGTAAGCATCTAAATCTTTGACAGCCTTTTCTTTTGCTTGCTCGTCTCCTGATGCATCCGCTTTAACATAATCAACTAAATATCCGATATGACTTGACCAGATCGTTTTAAATTGTTTTCCTGCATCTTTTCCATAAACAGAAGCGATCGCATCTGATAAATCATTTGTATTTTCATTTAAGGCTGCTGCCGCTTGGTCAAAGTCCTTGCTGCCATCATTCCCTTTTTGCATAGCCACTACCGCGAGTGCCAAATGCTCTGAGAACAAGTAGTTTAAATCCTCACGAAGATCTGCCGCTGGAGTATCGACTGATTTTTGATCAAATTTCCCAGGAAATTGATCTGTAATCGCCCATGATACACCTTTACCTACTTCAAACATATGATGAATGGATTTTCTGACCGTTTCATAGGTTGTATCAAAATCCTTTTCTGTGTAACTGTCAAAAGCTTTTAGCAGTTCATTGACGTGCATCTTTAACCCTTCTTCAAGTTCACTTGCTTTCAATCTTCCACCTGTTGCTTTATCAAGCATATCAGCTTGTTTCATGCGGTATTGATCAAGCGCTTTGATCGCTTTCTTTTTACCTGCTTCATCTTTTTTCGCTGTCGCTTGTACATAATCAACGAAGTAGCCGATATGGCTTGACCAAATCTCTTTGAATTGTTTCTCTGCTTTTTTTCCATACACAGAGGCGATCGCATCTGATAGATCATTCGTGTTTTCATTTAACGCTGCGGCTGCTTGATCAAAATCTTTACTGCCGTCAATTCCCTTTTGCATCGTGATCACTGCTAAATAAGCATGCTCTGAGAAGAGCTGATCAAGCGCTGCGCGAAGATCCGTTGCTTTATTTGACACCTCTTGTGATGATGACGACTTTTTTGCATCCCCATGCATATGTCCTTCGTGTGCACTTACCATTTGAGCAGTTGGTAATAATAATGCTGCACTAAGCGGGATCGTTAAAAATGCTTTTTTCATTTTCATCTGTTTTGCCTCCTCTTTCCGTTTGTTATGTACTTAACGGAGAGAGAAGTGATATGGATCATTCACACAGCATATTTTTTTGTTTCATGCATTTCATAAAAAAAAGCCGGATTACCCGGCTGATACGTTACGACTTTTGGATGCTTTTCGTTCTTTGTATATTTTCCTCACCACTGGATAAATCACTGGTGCCCATTTGACAATTTGTTTCAGCCACTTTTTCATTTTCTCCCGCGCCTCCTTATTGTCATTCTTACAAGACGATTCCCGATCTTGTCATGAAATAAACAGGTGCGGGAGAGCAGGAGTTAAATGACGCCTTGTGCGATCATGGCATCTGCCACTTTGCGAAATCCTGCAATATTTGCGCCTACCATTAAGTTTCCAGCGTATCCGTATTCTTCAGCTGTCTCAGTACACTGACGATAAATCGACTGCATCATTTGTTTCAACTGACCATCTACTTCTTCAAAAGTCCAAGACATTCTCGCACTGTTTTGCGCCATTTCTAACGCCGAAACACCCACTCCCCCTGCATTTGCTGCTTTTGCTGGTGCAAACAAAATATCATGTTGTTCAAATACTTTGACGGCCTCAAGTGTGGACGGCATATTGGCCCCTTCTCCTACAGCGATGACACCGTTTGCCACTAGTTGCTGTGCTTGCGACTCTGAAATTTCATTTTGGGTCGCACATGGCAGCGCAATGTCACAAGGGAGAGACCAAATTTGTTCGCAATCTTCAATCAATTCAGCATGCGGGTGAATGTCTATGTAGGCACTAATTCGCTGGTTATCGACTTCCTTCAGCTGCTTCACTGTCTCAAGTGAAATGCCTTGAGGGTCGTAAATGGCTCCGCTTGAATCACTACAAGCCACAACCTTTCCGCCTAATTCCAATACTTTTTCCATCGCATAAATCGATACATTTCCTGACCCAGACACAACAACAGATCGTCCTTCAAATTGCATTCCGTGGGCTTTTAACATTTCTTCCATAAAGTACACCAGTCCATAGCCGGTCGCTTCTTTTCTTGCTAAACTGCCTCCGAAGCCAGGGCTCTTTCCTGTCAGGACACCTGCTTCATACGCACCACGCATTTTTTTGTACTGGCCGAACATATAGCCGATTTCGCGTGCGCCTACCCCAATATCTCCTGCCGGTACATCTTGATCAGGTCCAATATAACGACTGAGTTCACTCATAAAGCTTTGAACAAAACGCATGATTTCTCCATCAGATTTCCCTTTAGGATCAAAATCTGATCCACCTTTTCCTCCGCCGATCGGCAAACCTGTCAGTGCATTTTTAAAGATTTGTTCAAATCCTAAAAACTTGATGATGCTTGCATTGACCGATGGGTGGAAACGAATGCCCCCCTTATAAGGACCGATGGCACTATTAAATTGAACCCTGAATCCTCTGTTCACCTGTACTTTGCCTTCATCGTCTACCCACGGTACACGAAACGTCACAAGCCGCTCAGGCTCAATTAAGCGTTCTAAGACCCCCTGTTTTTCGTACTCTGGGTGTTTTGCAAAAACTGGGACGAGGGATTCCAGAATTTCTTTCACGGCTTGCTGGAATTCCGTCTCGCCTGGATTCCGTTTTTCTACATCCTCTAGCACACGGTGGATGTAGCTTTGTGCTGTTTGTGCTGCTCGATCTAAGGTCAACATGTCTCATCTGCCTCCTTGTCAATATCTCACTCTTTGGTTGTTAGATTTTCTAACGCATATTGAGATTAATTTAACACCATTTGTAAAAACTGATCAATATTGATAACAGATGAAAACGATGCCGAAATGAGATAGATCAAACAGAATCACCTTCCGTCATGAAAATGACCCGCTCAAAGAATGACTATCGTGCTAGAAATGACGAACTGGACGTTCAACATCCCGCTTTCTTTGACACATTCATGAAACTTTCATTTTTTCTAGATGATGATCATTCAAAAAAAAGGTCAAAAGTTTTACAACGTCTTTCAATCTTTCCTGAGCTTTTCTCCTCTTTTACGATCAGGTAAGACAACACACAGCCAATATAAAATAGAAGAAGATGGGAAGTTGATTAACCCAATGATGCCCCAGAACCATTTATAACGCCCTCTTTTCTTGGCATCCATAAATAAGAGAAATCCCTGTGCAAACAGTAACGGTAATGCGCACAATAAGATGATCATTTCCGTCTGACTCATAAGGAGGACCCTCCTTTAATATGTTGGTATTCCTTGATGCCGACAACCACACAGAGTGGCACGCTCACCACTTGGAGAAGAATGAAGATGATGGGCAAATGAGTAATGGCAGCTGCAAAAAGTGTCATGATGGTCAGACTGACGATGATGTACGCCAGCACTTCTTGTTTAAAACGTTTTTTCTCTTTTTCCTTTGCCTGCTTTAGCATCAACATCAAAGCTTGTTCACTCGGCTTTTCTACTTCGATTTGTTCATCGAGCTCCTGCAACTCCTCTTTTAAACGATCGGCGAAACGATCTTCTTTCATCAGTCCCACTCCTTTCGAATTTTCTTGATCCCATGATGAACCCTCGATTTCACCGTACCTTCTCTCACCCCGAGCATCGAAGCGATTTCAGGGTAAGTAAAGCCATAGTAGTAATGGAGAAGGATCGGTGCTCTCTCCTGAGCCTTTAACTCATTTAGAGCATCCCACATGTCATGCCAAGTATGGCCTTTTTGCTGAACATCCCATTTGAACCGGCGGATGGCTTCTTGATTCGCCTTTCCTTCTCTCGTTTGTTCACGTTTTCTTTTCTTTTGATGATCTAAAAATTGTCTAGATGCAATGGACATGAGCCATGTTGAAAATAATGAATCTCCTCTAAAAGAAGAAAGTTTCATGTACGCTTTGAGCATCGTTTCTTGCATGATCTCCTCGGTCTGCTCTTGTTGAAGGGTCAATTTCATCAAATAACGGTAAAGAAACGAATAATGATGCCGATAAAGGGCGGTAAATGCGGCATCATCCCCCTGTTTTGCCCGCTTGATCCATAAAGTCTCCTCGGTCTGCTCCAAACACGTCCCTCCTTCCTTTCTATCTCTTATTGATTAGACGACACCGGTGATCGCATCGTTTAAAATAGACCTTCTTTTTTTAAATTGGAGCCTTTTCTACCTACTGTTTAGCGCATGGATCTATTTGATATCCATTTTTTTCTTATGTAATGATTATGACATGTCTTTGTCTCTAACAAAATGACGCTTTCGTAATCATCTTGATTTTCCTTGAAAAGAAGAACGTCCTTTTCATAATCACTAGGTTACCCCAATACCTATCGTCAATGATCCTTGTCTCATGTAGATAAATTGAAATAATCATTGCCTTAGTTTCCTTGAAAATCGTGGAATACTTCGTTCCAATTCTTAGCCGATGATACCTTTTTGCGTGCTATGCTCTTCCTACATTCCGAAAGAGGCGATGCTGGCGAAGGAAGGAGGAGCGGTTGAATCGCAGCTTATTTTGGAAACGTTTACATTAAAACAAAATATAGAATGGAGATGTTCATGTTGAAGAAAAAAGTTCCAATGTTAGCTGGTGTGTTAGCGGTTGGTCTCGTGACTTCATTATTTGCGCCAAATGGGGAGGCAAAAGCAGCAACGAAATATCCAGAAAGCCCTTCGATTATGGCCAATTTTAATCAGCAAGGATTCTCCACATTAAATGGCGGTACAACAGGCGGTGAAGGCGGTAAAACGGTGACGGTGAAAACCGGAAATGAACTATTAGCTGCCCTCAAAAGCAAAGGAACAAATGAAAAATTGAAAATCGTGGTAGACGGAACGATTACTCCTTCTAATACTTCGGCCAATAAAATTGATGTGAAAGATACAAACAATGTCTCCATCGTCGGTAAAGGGAAAAACGGCGAATTTAATGGGATTGGTATTAAAGTATGGCGTGCTAATAACGTCATCATCCGCAACCTCAAAATCCATCACAGCAAAATCGGTGATAAAGATGCCATCGGAATCGAAGGTGGCTCTAAAAACGTATGGGTCGACCATAATGAACTCTACAACACTTTGAACTCTGGGAAAGATGACTATGATGGGTTATTCGATGTGAAAAATGACTCCGATTACATTACGTTCTCATGGAACTATGTCCATGACAGCTGGAAAACAATGCTGATGGGCAGCTCCGATAACGATAACTACAACAGAAAAATCACATTCCACAACAACCGCTTTGAAAACTTGAACTCTCGTGTACCGTCTATGCGCTACGGAGAAGGTCATGTGTATAACAACTACTACAAAGGCATCCATACAACTGCGATTAACTCTCGTATGGGCGCAAAAATGAGAATTGAGCACAACGTATTTGAAAATACAAACAATGCCATTGGCAGCTGGGACAGCCGTCAAGTCGGTACATGGCATGTCATCAACAACTCATATATTAATAGCACAGGCAGTCTGCCAACGTCTTCAACAGGTACGTACAACCCTCCTTATAACTACTCTTTGCTTAACGTGAACAATGTGAAATCAGAAGTTGTATCAAATGCGGGTGTAGGAAAAGTAAACCCTTAAGCTCAAAAAAACGTTCGGGCAGAAATCTTCTGTCCGAACGTTCTTGTCATACATTTTTTACACGTTCGAAAATGGACGATCCATTTCATACAGCTTTTGATAACGCACATTTTCTTTCAGCAAATCATGATGGTGCCCTTCCATCTCAATACGTCCACCTTCAATAAACATCATACGGTCACATGCCTCACAGCCAGTGAGATGATGGGTGATCCAAATGACTGTTTTTCCTTTTAACACACGGAAGATTGTTTCAAGCAATTCACGCTCTGTGCGTGGATCAAGCCCGACGGTTGGCTCATCTAATACAACAATCGGTGTGTTTTGCAGCAAAATCCGTGCTAGAGCCATACGCTGTCTTTCTCCACCTGAGAAACGAACCCCTGTCTCTTGTACACCTGTGTGATAACCTTCTGGCAAAGACTCAATGTAATCGTGCAGCTGCACTTGCCGCGCGGCTTCTTTTACTTGCTCTTCTGTCGCTTCTGGAGAACCTAAGCGAATGTTGTTTAAAACAGACGTATCGAATAAGTAGGGCTGTTGATTGAGCACAGACACATAAGAGGATATCTCCTCTTGAATGCTTTGTACCGGTTTCCCCTGAATGCTGACAACCCCTTGATTTGGCACGACTGCCCCTTCTAACAATTTTAAAATGGTCGATTTGCCTGCACCGCTTTTTCCTAAAAGAGCGAGCGATTCACCTTGCTTCATGGAAAACGAAAAATGCTTTAGTACATGTTGATCTACTTCATATCCGAAGGTGACTTGATCAAAACAGACCGCTTCAACGCCATCAGAGACGGGTGTATCGTCTGCTGCCTCCCTCTCCACTAATCCTTCATACGACTGCTCTTCATAATGATTTAATCTGCTGACGGCATGCTGATAAACAGGAATATCGCCTGCTGCATCTGACAGCGGAAGAAAAGCTTCTGTTAATGGAAACAGCACAAGCACAAAGGCTGCGATGAGCGTGTGCGGCATAGAACCAGCCTGAACGACTGAGCCGCTCCAATACACGACAAGGACGACTGCTCCTCCAATCACTAGCTGTGCTAAAAATTGGCGCAGACGGATAAACCGGTGCTTTGCCGCTTCGAGTGCTAATAGCTTTGCTTCTTTTCGTTCATAGCCCTCAACAAAATCGTTCTGTCTGCCGCTAAACAACCAATCACTCACGCCCATGACAGCATCTGTTAAATGGCTGTACAGTTCATTTCTGCCTTTCTTCATTTGAATTTGTCGCGCCCGGTTCACAAGTACAGTGATGTATGGGAATACAAATACGAGCAGCGCCATATAAAGCAGCATCAACCCGGCAAAAGGCCATGAAAAAAGCCCAAGTGCTCCAATCGATGCGGCATATAAAAGCAGCGCACCGATGGATGGAAAGATTGTTTTTAAATACGCATCCTGTAATCTCTCCACATCTTCTGATAACAGCCCAAGCATTTCACCTGTTCCAAGCTTAGTCTGTTTGGCACTGCGTTCTGCCATATCATAAAGACGTACCCGCATTTTTTCAATCATCGTCAAAATGAGCTGATGACTCGCCAGTCTCTCTGCATAACGAGCAGCTGAGCGTGAAATACCAAAGGTACGTACTGCCACGATTGGGACATAGACCATCAAGATATTCTCAGGTCTTGTGGCAGCTTTTGAAATGAGGAACCCTGACGTATACATGAGCATAGAAGCAGAAAACACCGCAATCGCCCCTAAAAAAAGCACCAAGGCAAACAGCTTTTGATTCTCCTTGATATAAGGTATAAACCAGCCTTTACTGACCATGTGTGACCGCCCCCATTTGTTCCTGTACCAATTGATAGTACACACCTTTTCTTTCCATTAATGATTCATGAGTCCCCATCTCTGCAATCGTCCCATGATCCATCACAATGATTTCATCCATATCCGTCATCCAATGAAGTCTGTGTGTGGCTAAGAACACAAGTTTATTTTCAAACAATGGAAGCATTGTTTTCTTCAATTCATACTCTGTCTCAATATCCAGATGAGCCGTTGGTTCATCTAACAGCATAATGGATCGCTGGCCGAGCACTGTACGAGCGAGGGCAATCCGCTGCGCTTGTCCACCGCTCAGTCCTCTGCCCTGTTCGCCAATGACCTCATCCAGTCCATTGGGGAGTTCAGCTACGAGCTGAGACAAACCTGCCTCTTGCACCGCTCTTTCGACGTCTTCATCTGTTGCATTCGGTTCATAAAAACGAATGTTTTCTCTCAGTGTCATGTGAAATAAATAAGGATGCTGCGGCATATAAACGACTTCTTTTTGCCATGCCGCCAGCTGTAAATGAGCAAGCGGCTTTCCGTTTAGGATGATTTCACCTGCAGACGGTTCAACAAAACCCCCGAGAACATCCGTTAACGTCGATTTCCCCGAACCACTGGCACCGATGATCCCAATCTTTTTCTTTCCTTTCACAGTGAGGTCCACATCCTGAATCGAATAAGGAGCATGTTCATCATGCAAGACACTGACATCTTGCAGTATGAGCTCAGATTGCTCATTCCACTCGTTCAGCTGCACGGATTGTGTCTCCTGCTCTCGGAAGCCCTTTTCCTCTAAAATCACTTGAATCGCCTCATTCGCTTCTTTACCGTTTAACGTCGCATGATAATCATTTCCCACTTCACGGACTGGCAAGAAATATTCTGGCGCAAGCATCAGTGCGGTCAAAGCGGGCAATAACAAAAGATCTCCCTCAATTAAGCGCAAGCCGAGAAATACAGCGACAGTCGCAATGGACAGCATTGAAAAGAAATCGAGAGCAAAAGATGAAAGAAAGGCGACTTTCAGTGTGCTCATCGTCGCCTTTCGATAACGCTTTGAGACCTCTCCAATATTGCGAGAATGCTTTTTGCTAATCCCTAAGTAGCGAAGCGTTTCAAGGCCACGGAGAGAATCAGTAAAATGATTGGATAATTTCTCATACGATCTCCATTGTTTGGCCGCTTTACGCTGAGCGACAAGTCCTAGCAAAATCATAAAAACAATTAAAATCGGCAGCGTGACAATGAGAATGACAGCAGATGTTTCATCTAATGTCCAAACATAGACAAGCACCATCACCGGAATAACTGCCATGTTCACCATTTTCGGCAAAAACAGCTGTAAATACTGACGATATTGGACAATGCCCTCCATCGCCAATGTCACAAGCTTTCCTGTTCCTTTTTTCTTCGCGAAAGCTGGCCCTAAACGGAACAGCTGGTCCAACAGCTGCTTTCTCACGTCTGCTCCAATTCGGGAAGAATAGGTGAACATGACCTTCTCCCGCATCAAGGTGAGACCGTGCCGCACCAGAAAGGCAGCAAGAAACAGCAAGACATAAGGTGTTGCCTGCATGAGGCTCTTCCCGTCAAACAGCGTTGTTATGGCATGTGCCAGCCACTGTGCTTGAAAAATAATACTTGCTCCTTGGATGATTGACACAATACCTAAGAGGGCAAGAAGCCCCCTCATTCCTTTTAGTTGAAGCAAACGTTTATCCATTAGTAGGTCATTGGCTCCTTACCGCTTACACGTTTACGGAAGACATAGTAGCTCCAGATTTGATACCCAAGCACAAAAGGTAGCAAAGAAATGGCAACAATCGTCATGACCGTCAGTGAATAAGATCCTGATGCAGCGTTTTGAATGGTGAGGTCGAATGCATGGTTGATCGAACTAATCATGACACGCGGGAATAATGCTGTGAAAAGCATGGTCACCGTCACCATAATACCTGCACCTGTGAATAAAAATGTCCATCCATCACGCTCTTTTCTCATAAAGAATAGAGCTGCTACATAACAAACCACAATGAGTACAGTTAAAGGGATTGTGATGATCGGACGCACGGTATAAATGTCTGTTTCAAGAATAGACACACCAACAAATAGAACAAGAACTGGTAGTGCAATCAATAAAACACGCTGACCGAGCTTTCTTGCACGATTTCTTAAATCACCCTCAGTGCGGAGTGTGACGAAAATCAATCCATGCAGGAGGCAAAGCACCGTCACAGCTACCCCGCCGATCACTGAATAAAGATTGACGAAGTCTGTAAATCCAGCGTACATATTCATATCTTGATCAATGGGCATTCCTCGTAACATACTTGTGAATAGCACTCCGAGTAAAAATGGCGGAAGCAGACTGCCAAAGAAGATGATCCAGTCCCACGTTTTGATCCATGAAGCCTTCTCGACCTTCCCTCTAAATTCAAAGGCGACCCCCCGCCCAATGAGCGCTAATAGGAGAATCGTAAATGGAATATAGTATCCGCTGAACATCGTAGCGTACCAGTGAGGAAAAGCGGCGAAAATAGCCCCGCCAGCTGTAATCAGCCAGACCTCATTCGCATCCCAGAAAGGGCCAATCGTATTGATTAAAATGCGGCGCTCATGTGCATCTTTTCCAAGCAGTTGCATGGACATCCCGACACCAAAATCAAATCCTTCTAAGAAGAAAAATCCAACAAACAATACTGCGACAAGAATAAACCAAATCTCGTTAAGATATGCCATGATATGCGCCTCCATCAAATGGATCTGTAGACAGGTCCGTTTCATCCTTTTGATCTGTATTCTCTTCAGAATGTGCACCTTTTTTAATTTCTCGAATGAATAAGTAGGCAAGCGCGATGGCAAGAATCAGATAAATGGTCGTAAAGCTAATGACTGAGAATAGCAACATGCCGTACGATACGTTTGGTGAAATGGATTGTGCGGTTGTCATCATACCAAAGACTGTCCACGGCTGACGCCCAATTTCCGTCATGATCCAGCCCGCTGAGTTTGCAATAAATGGGAATGCAATCATCCATAC
The DNA here is from genome assembly GCF_038593395.1 of Bacillus sp. FSL R5-0397. Classification (NCBI taxonomy): domain Bacteria; kingdom Bacillati; phylum Bacillota; class Bacilli; order Caryophanales; family Bacillaceae; genus Bacillus; species Bacillus sp. FSL R5-0397. The sequence goes on from NZ_CP151992.1 coordinate 3,469,980, forward strand.
CATGAAGCGTAAATACCATTTGTTTGATTCTAGTTTTTTTCTAAAGCTCAAATACAAACCAATCATACTAGCAAAAATCATCAACATGCCGGCACCCACCATGATTCTAAAGCTCCAGAAGGTTGTTTTGACTGGAGGAATGTAATCCCCAGGACCAAACTTTGCTTCATATTCTTTTTGAAGGGTCAGCATGCCTGGCACATCTCCACTAAACTTCGAGTAAGCCAAGTAACTTAAAGCAAACGGAATATTGATCTCCGCAGAGTTTTCTTTTTTATCTGTGTCAATGTTGGCAAATAGTGTCCAAGCCGCTGGATCTCCACTATCCTTCCAAAGGGCTTCACTTGCTGCCATCTTCATCGGCTGTGATTCCATTAAGTGCTTCGCTTGATCATGTCCAGAGAACGCCACACCTAAGCCAGAAATGAAAGCAAGCACCATGGCAATCTGGAAAGATTTTTTGAAAAAGGTCACTTCTTGTTTTTTGATCATTTTATAGGCACTAACACCTGCGATAAAGAAAGCACCGGTTGCCAATGCACCAAACAGAACGTGTGGGAACTCTACCCAAAGTTGCGGATTTGTCACGAGCGCCCCAAAGTCATTCATTTCTGCACGGCCATTTTTAATCACAAATCCAACTGGCTCCTGCATAAATGAGTTGGCGAGTAAAATCCAAAACGCCGAAAAGATCGTACCAAGAGAAACGAGCCAAATACATAACAAATGAATTTTTTTCGGTAGACGGTCCCAGCCGAATATCCAAAGACCAATAAAGGTCGATTCAAGGAAAAAGGCCAATAGCGCTTCAATGGCAAGCGGTGCACCAAAGACATCACCGACAAACCTTGAATAATCTGACCAGTTCATCCCAAACTGGAATTCTTGCAGAATCCCTGTCACCACACCTACTGCAAAGTTAATTAAGAAAAGGTGACCCCAAAATTTTGCCATCTTTTTATAGATGTCTTTTTTCTTCACCACATAAAGGGTTTGCATCAATGCAACGATAAATACCAAACCTATAGACATAGGAACAAAAATAAAATGAAATAATGTCGTTGAGGCAAATTGAAATCTTGCTAAAAACAGCTCACTCACAGCCTTACATCCTCCCTTACTTTCGCATGCCGAATGATTCGAGATATTTATGCTCACCATTTCACAAAAAGTTCACTATTTGTTCAATGATTCACAAGTGAAAGTCCATTTGATATAGTTCACTCGATGAAATTTTACTCTTGATTTTCATTCGGTTAGTTATTTATACCTGTACTTTACACCCATGTGCTTCAAAAATAAAGTAAATTTTACCTAAAATTTGGATAGGATTGTGTCAGTTGTTTGAATACTTTGTCAAAAATATGTGACGGAAAGAGACAATCACAAAAAAAATAGCGCTGCTTCTTCGCTGCAGCGCTTTTGAATATTTAGGCTTTTTTCTGTAAAGCGGGTCTTGTGACTTGCACTTCATAGTACGTAATTTTGTTTTTTAACAGGCCTTCAGGTTTCGCCTTTCCATGAGCATGCGCATCACCAAATGCCTGAGATTTTGTCCAATTCACAAAGTCTTCTTTTCGATTCCAGCGGGTGTGAATGGTCACTTCATCGTAATCAGTTGTCTGCTGAGTGACCCATACTTCCATTCCTAAAAAGCCTTCCATAAATTCTACTTGCCCCTGCTTGTTAAACCGTTTAACAAGGTGGTCGGCACTGCCTTTTTCTACTCTTACTTGGTTGTTTACAATAATCATGTTTGGTTCATCTCCCTTTTGTTGTTGAATGGAGGCGATTGGGATAATGAGCGGATGCTCACCGTCTAAGTGAACCTCTGCCTGAATCCCAAAAACCTCCTTGAAAAAGTCTTCTGTTAACACTTCTTTTGGTGAACCAATTTGATGCACTTGACCTCGCTTCATAGCAATGAGACGGTCACAATATTTTGCGGCCTGCTGCAAGTCATGGAGAACCATTAAAATGGTGATGCCATGTGTTTGATTCAGCTGTTTGAGTAGCTCCAGTAATTCAAGCTGATGCGCAATGTCTAAATAAGTGGTTGGCTCATCGAGAATGATGGTTTCTGTCTTCTGAGCCAGTGCCATTGCAATATATGCCTTTTGTCTTTCTCCGCCTGACAATGTATGAAGCATTCTGTTTTCATTGGTGCGGCTATTCGTCACATCAAGCGCCCACTCAATCGCTTCATGATCTGACGTACTGCTTTTTTTCCAGATGGAACGGTGCGGACTGCGTCCAAGTGCGACAAGCTCACGTACTGTCATCGATGGAATGGCGGTTCTTGTTTGCATGAGAACCGCCACCTCCTGGGCGATCTCCTGTGCCGTCATCTCTTTTTGCGGGATGTCGTGAATGTAAATCATGCCGCTTTCGATTGAGGTCAGTCGTGCGGCCGCTTTGATAAAAGTCGACTTACCTGACCCATTCGGGCCAATGATTCCGGTTACACTCCCTTTAGGAACAGCTGCTGAAATGGAAGACAGCCGAAAGCCGCCTTGACTGAGACTCACGTCATCCATTGCAATGACATCCATCTTAACCCCTCCCTTTCTTTTTTAATAAATAGAGGAAGAAAGGTGCACCGATGCAGGCAAGCAAAATCCCTACAGGCAATTCAACCGGTGTAAACCAGACCCGTGCTGCTGTATCGGCAAAGACCACAAGCACGCCCCCTCCAAGCATTGAAATCGGCAGCAAATACCGGTAATCATCTCCGATTAAAAGACGGATAAAATGAGGTACAACAAGCCCGACAAATCCGATTAAACCACTGACACTGACAGCCGCTCCAGCTAAAAGAGCGGCCAGCGCAATGAGAAAAAATCGAGTTCGCTCTACTCGAAGGCCCAATAGCTGAGCCGATTCATCGCCAAGTAAAAGGAGATTGGACGGTTTAATGGCGAAAAAACAAAGACATAATCCAGCCAGCGCATATGGCGACACAAAGCTAAGATGATGCCAGCTCCGCCCGTTTAATCCCCCTGATAGAAAAGGCAAAACAGCCTGCACACGCTCACTATATAGCACCATAAACCCATTCATCACCGCACCAAGCAGGGCATTGACGGCAACACCTGCCAAGATCAATTTAAGCGGTGAAACCCCTTGATCAAATGACAGCATATACACGACAAGAGCTGCTAATAAGGCGCCCAGAAAAGCGGCTGCCGGAAGCAAATACGTGAATTGCGGGAGAACAATCATGCTGAGTACAGCAGCTAACCCGCCGCCCGCAGTCACACCAATGATCCCAGGGTCAGCAAGTGGATTTCGGACAACTCCTTGTAAAATCGCCCCTGATGCTGCGAGACAGGCCCCAACGAGAAAACCAATGAGCACACGGGGAAGCCGTAAATCCATGACAATTTTTTCATGAACAGGCAGACCTGATCCCGTGAACACAGCCATTAAATCCGTCAGCGATAATTGGACAGAACCTACCGCAAGTCCTAGACAGACGCCCACACATAAAGAGAGAAACATTCCTGGTAACAGCCATTTTCGTCTTGACTGCCTTTTTTGAAAATCTAGTTCTGCATTCATCTTCATGATGACAATCGCTTCAATTTCTTCTCTAATTCATCGATCGCTCTGATGACTTCTGCGCCTGGATTTGTCCCAAATAGGTCACTTGGCAGAATCTCAACGTATCCATTTTTGACAGCTGATACATCGTGCCACGCCGCATTTTGCTTCATTTCACTCATAAAGCCTGCTTTGACATCTTCAGGATTGCTGTGTGTCATCAGCAAAATGAGATCCGGATCGGCCTCGATTACCTTTTCTGCATTGATTTGTGCATATTGCGGAAACTTTTCGAGTGCTGGTTCATTTTCAGCAATATTCGCCCCACCAGCGATCCGCAGCAGATCACCGCTTAAAGATTGTGGAAGTGCCGCCATATATGTGCCGGGCGCACCATATACAACGAGTGTCTTTACTTTTTTCTCAGGCTGCTTCACTTGCTTGATCCGCTGATCGATTTGAGCATTGAGTGCTTTGGCCTTTTGCTGTTTTCCAAGTAAATCACCAAATAAAGTAACTTGACGCTGGATGTCCTTCACTGAGTTGGCACTTGTCAAAAGAAGCTGTGAACCAATTCCTTCTATAGTAGAGATATCCTTGCTGTTTAATGATTCATTCCCAAGCACCACATCGGGCTTTAAACTCGTGATCAGCTCGACATCAAATTGATGGGTTGTGCCAATTGATTGTACGGACTTTGCCTTTTGTAGATTGTCTGGCAATTCGGCAGTTGGCCGGCCGACAACCTGACCACCTAGAGCATAAATGATGCTCATGTCGCCAGTTGACAACGAGACGATCCGTTCAGGTGATTCATGAAACGATAATGTTCTGCCGGCAAAATCCTGAATGTTGAGCGCACCTTGCTTGCTCCCATTCTCGACAGGCGCCGCCTGGCTGCATCCGCCGAGGAGAAGCACGACGACGAGTCCTGCCCAAATCACATGTAAACATTTCAACCGTCTGTCTCTCCTTTTCTAGTAAACTTTCTTTAGCTTCGCCTGTACCACGAGACGCTTGTTTTTAGGTGCCAGCACGTGATCACAGGTCGATAATGTGAGAATCAAGTCATCTGTGGATACGTCTGTTTTCGTTTGATAGATGGACTTCTTACGCACAGCTTGCAAGTAGTGCGCATATTCACCAAGATCCTGAAAATCAGTCTGAATATAATCGAAATCGACTGTCGTCTCATACACAGCAAAAATCTCTGCTTCATAGCTTTGGTACAGCGTATCGTACTGAAATGTGCGATGATCTTGGAAGAAATCTTTTTTCAAATAGTTTGTGAGACCAGCAAACATAGACCCATCCCTCATCCGATGACCGTACACCACTGTATTGGGACTTTCATGCAAGACGTCATTACGATAATCCATAAAGATACTGCCTGCCCGTGTGTCATCCTTTACATAATTACGAGTTAAATAGAATGCATTATCGTTTGACTGAACAATTGGATACTGAATCATCGTGTCCTTCATATCAATCCAACCGACAATGTCTTGATTCACCTTTCGCAAATCATCAAATGACTGACGGATTTCTCCAGGTTTTCGCTGTTTCATTCCATCCTCGTGTGTGTAAAGTGTCTGAGCCTTTGCAAGCACCTGACGATTTTGATAATTGCCAAAGAGCTCCAAGCCAATGGCAGTACCGCTATATAGAAAAACACCTAAACAGACGATCGTCAGCATTCGCTGCCCGATTCTTTTCCCTCGTTTCACACTGTCTCACCTGCTTTTTGCACAACTTATATGCCTACAGGCATGATATACATCCCTGTTTCTGCATCCTGCTTAATTGTGACGGACACATGATAAATGTGCCGCACCAACTCTTCTGTTAACACATCATTTGGCCGTCCTTCGCGGATAATTTGTCCATCTTTCATGGCGATGATGACATCACTATAGCGAATCGCCTGATTCATATCGTGCAGGACCATCACGATGGTTAATCCATGCTCGACATTGAGCTCTCGAATGAGCTCCAGAATGTCAAATTGATAATACATATCCAAATAAGTCGTCGGTTCATCTAAGAAAAGGATCGGTGTTTTTTGCGCTAAAGCCATCGCAATCCATACACGCTGCCGTTCTCCGCCTGACAATGAGGCGAGTGGCACCTTTCGCTTATCCGTCAGCTTTGTACAGGACAGCGCCCACTCGATTGCTTTCTCATCTTCTTCCTTATCACTGCCGCGCATCGTTTGGTACGGCGTTCTCCCAAATGCCACGACTCGTTCGATCGTTAAATCGAGCGGCGCTTCATTTTGCTGATGTACGACTGCCAGCTTTCTCGCGAGTTCCCTTGGCTTGAACGCATTCAGTTCTTGCCCATCTAAATGAATCTGTCCTTTATGTGGACAATGGTTATGTGCCATCAAGGAAAGCAGTGTGGATTTGCCCGAGCCATTTGGACCGATAATGGTCGTAATTTTCCCTTTTTCGATGTGCGTGGTGACCGATTGAACAATATCCCTCTGCCGATCATAGGAAAACGACACCTCACGAATGTCCATGAAGACGATCCCCCCTTCTTAATAAAAAGATCAGAAACGGCCCGCCAATAACAGCCATGATTGTAGAAGCAGGGATTTCATTTGGTGCCACAAGCGTTCTGCCGAGCGTATCAGCCGTCAAAATGAGCAATGCCCCGCTTAACGCAGAAAATGGAATCAGTACCCGATGGTCCGAGCCGACGAGCCTTCTAGAGATATGGGGAATGAGCAAACCGACAAAGGCAATCACGCCCGCTACCGCAGCAGTCACCGCTGCTAATAACACCGCCGTGATTGAAATCAAAAGGCGCATTCTGGTCACACGCAATCCTAAGTTTTTCGCCGTCTTATCTTGAAGGGCAAGCAAGTTACACCATCTGCTAAAGAAAAGCGCAACCACAAGCCCAATGACGCCATAGACACCGATTAAACGGACATCTCCCCACGTTTTCATTGTCAGATTCGACTGTCCCGACTGATTAATGGTGATATTGAAATAGCTGCAAATGGTCACAAACGCTTCTGCCATCCCTGTAAACATGGCATTGATGGCGATCCCCACCAAAATCATTCGAATCGGGCTTAAGCCGCCTTTCCAAGACAACACGTATACGAGGAAGCAGGCAATTGCCCCGCCTAAAACTGAAAATAAAGGAGAGTAGAAATAAAATTGAGGAAGCGCTGTAATTGCCATTAAAGAAAAGAAGCTAGCTCCCGATGAAATACCAATAACACCGGCATCTGCTAATGGATTCCTCATCACAGACTGCAAGAGGACACCGGAGACAGATAAAGCCGCCCCTGTAAACATCGCAATGAGCATGCGGGGGATTCTTAAATCTTTAATGATTTCTACCTGTGCATGTTGACCGGTCATAAGCCCTTCCAATAATTCAATCGGTGTAACATGAATGCTCCCCGTAATGGCGGAATAAATAAATACGCCGGCTAGTAAGAGACTGACTATCAGAAATAAAATCCCTGTTTTTTTCATCTTGAACGTCCTTTTATCATTAAGATTCGCCGCTTATGACGGATACAACATACGAGTCAATTCATCTAATGCCTCTGCTGCCTTTAAGTTGCCTGTTGTCCCGAATAAGCTTTCTTCGAGGTCGTACACCCGGTCTTGTTTGACCGCATGGAAATGTTTCCAGATGTCATTTGTTTTAAATTCTTGATCAAACATTTTGACGACTTCATCCGGCATCCCATGTGCGGCACGGAGAATGATATCTGGATTGGCTTTTTGTAAATACTCCGTATTGGATGCCAAATACTCCATTTTCTCACCTTTTACGATGTTCTTTCCTCCTGCAATACGTACAAGATCACCGATATACGAATTCTCTGTTGCCACTAAATAACTGCCTGGTACACCAAGCAAAATGAGAACGGATGGCTTCGTCTTTCCCTTCGTTCTCTCTTGTATGTCTTTCTTTTTTTGTTCAAAATCATCCACAATGCGTTTCGCTTGTGTCTTTCTATCATATTTTTCTCCAAGCTTTGTGATGGCGTTCTCCATCTTGTCCAGGCTCTCAAGGTTGAGGTATGTCGCAGGGACAGAAGCTTGTTGAAAAGGCGTTTCTAAATCATATTGAAGGGTCGTGACAGACAGGACATCTGTCGGTTGAAGTGATTGGATGATTTCCATGTCTGGGCTCATTGGGTTACCGACTGCTGGGAGTCCTTTGTATCGAGCCGGCAAGGATTTTTGACTTGTTGGCACCCCGACAAGATCTACCTCTAGCGCATCCATGATCTCAGCAGCAGCTACAGTCGTTGCCACAATGCGGGCATTTGATGCTGCGCTTTTTTTGCCTTTCGCTGAGCTTTCAGCTGATTGTGAGCAGCCTGCTAAGAAGACGCACACACATAGAGCCGTGATCAGGGTACATAACATTCGATGCTTCAAAAAACAGAAGCCTCCTTTCGAAAAAAAGGAAGTGGATGCGCCGAGATGAATGGCGCACCTCACTTAAAATAGATTCTTTATCTTGTACGAGTTTGATACTTTCTGACGAGCACGAATAGTGATCCGCCGAATAAAAGAATGTACACCCAAAGAAGTGAAGTATCTCCTGTTTTTGGGTTCAGCTGACCTGTCTCAGACTTGGTTTGGTCATCTGATGGCGTAAAGGTCATCTGCTCTGCACCCGTTTCCTCAGGGGCGAGATTCGCAAGCTGGCTTGGTTGAGAATCGTGATCATTTGGATTTTTCACAAAGCCGATGCTCTCATCGTCTCCGATTACCGTCGCAATTCCGCTTCCTTCACCAAGTGAAATGCCTTTCGTATCATAGACAAGTTTGACATCGTACTGCTCATGATAATTGGCAGCTGGAATGTCAATTTTCACCCGTGCTGCCTGATCACTGCTTACACTTTTTGCTTCATATTGAATCACTCGTGTATCTGCTTTTTGATCAGTCTTTGCAACTAGCGTCTCTTCAAATTTACCGCCGGTTCCTACTTGGAACGACGTGATAGCTGAGCTGTTCTTCACAGTGTATGAAACGAAATGGCGGCCATTTTTCACCACCAATGTCGCAGGGCTCACGACGTAATCGTTCATGCGAGAAAGCTCATCCTTGTCTGCTTTCTTCATTGAGAAAGGAAGCTTGTACACCCCGTCTTTTAGCTGAACTGTCTCTTGATTCGTTCCGCCGTTCGTTGTGTCTGGTGCTGGTTTATTTGGTTTTGGTGTTTCTGGTGTAGCCGGTGTTTCTTCCTCTATTTGGCCGTCCTTCAGTGGAATGATACTTTTTGAATCAAATTGAAAACGAATATCGTACGTTTGATCATAGTGAGCGGCTGCTACCACAATGTGTACTTTTCCGTTAACTGCTTTTTTCAGATCAGACACTTCAAATGAAACCACTCTTGTGTTCTTTGCTTGATCTGTGCTCACGTTTTTCACTTCTTGATAAGAACCGTTTTTCTCTATTTTCAAAGAATCAACTGACGTATGATCCTTCACCGTAAAGGAAACGGTTTGCGTTCCATTTTTAACGGTTAACGATGCTGGATGTGAGAAGTATTGGCTCATTCGAGATGCCACATCCTCATCGCCCTTCAGCACACTGTAGTTGATACGATACACACCATCTTTTAATTGGTTCTGCGTCGAATCAACTGGTGTTGTGCCGTTTTGATCATCTGGCTTTGTTTCGCTGTCGCCTGGCGTCGTGCCGCTTTGATCATCCGGCTTTGTTTCGCTGTCACCTGGTGTCGTACCACTTTGATCATCTGGTGTTGTTTCACTGTCGCCTGGCGTCGTACCGTTTTGATCATCTGGTGTTGTTTCACTATCGTCTGGCTTCGCAGGCGTGACAAGTGTGAGACTGCTCTCGTCGAAAGCGATCTGTACGTCATACGCCTCATCATAAATAAAGCCGCCTAAGTCCCAGTAAATTTTGACCCAGCCATTTAATTTGGCTGATACATCGGCTACATCAAATTTGATCACACGCGTATTCGCTGTCTCATCTTCACTGACCGTTTCAGTGGTGACGAGAGAGCCATTTTGTTCGACCTTGAAATCTGTGATTTCTTTGCTTTGCTTCAGCGTCAAATAGGCAGTCGTCTTGCCATTTTCGATGACGAGCTTAGCTGGCTTTTCTGTATACGTATCCATCATGGATGCTTCAGTGCTGCCATTTTTTAAAATGGTGAATCCGGCCGTATATTCACCATCAACCAATGATGCCGCCTGAGCCGTTCCTTGAGGCAGCTGAAACGCAGTCAACAAACTGAATAAAACGAGCAGAATAGCTGTCTGTAGATGAAAAAGACGTTTCAAAAGATGACACTTCCTTCCGTTAATGCTTGATGATCCACTTTCTCGCTAAAAACCCACCTGAACATAAGACAAGCACAAGGAGCCATCCCATCTGGCTTGTATCACCAGTTTGAGGATTTTCTTCTTGTTTTGTTTTGGTGGATGAATCAGTTGTTTTGGTTGTTTCTTTTGATGATTCTTGATGTTTTGCTGCACCTGCTGTTTCTTTTGAACTGTCAGAAGAAAGTGACTTGATGCTGCTTTCATCGAATTTCAGTTGGATGGTATAGTCATGATCATAATCAGCCGATTTGACTGTGACATGGATTTTTGACTTGATTGGTTTAGACAAACTCTGTGCTTGGAATTGAACAAGCCTTGTATTGGCTTTCTTATTCGTTGATAGAACCGTCGTATCGACATAGCCGCCATTTCCCGGCACTTTAAATTCCGTTACCCAGCTGCTGTTTTTAATGGTCATTTGAACCGTTAGCTTGCCATTTTTCACGATCACTTTTGCCGGCTTCAGCCAGTAATCATTTGCCATCGAAACTGCAGTTCCTTCGGCCTTCATCACAGTGTAATTGACGGAGTATGTACCATCATTTAATGAGGCAGCCTGTGCATTTGAAAAAGGCAGTATAAGTGCCAGCAGCAATGCAGCCATGAAGGCTGGCATCCTGATCCATTTTTTCATCAAATGAATTTCCTCCCTTTTTATTGAACAGTTGCTGCATCAAACTTGACGCGAATATCGTAATTGCCTGTATATCCAATGACCGGTACAGTCACACTCACTTTTGCTGGTACAACATCTGTCAGGCTGTTGACATTGAACTCTACCGTTCTCTTATTAGCAGCTGTGTTTGTACTGATCACCTTCGCATCTTTGTAGACACCTTGATCCAATGTTTTAAAGCTTGTAATCCAAGAGCTGTTCGTTAACGTGACTTGCGCTTTGATTTTTCCGTCCTTCACAACAAGCTTAGCTGGTTTTTCAAAATACGTATTTGCTGTTGACGTTGAATCACTGTCTGCTTTCCATACCACATATTGTGCTGAATATTGACCATCTGCTAAACCTGCTGCTGAGGCAGAGCTAACCGGGGCTAGAGCAAACAATAGAACAAAGCTAAAGAATAATAAGACGTGTGATGCTGAACGAAGTGATTTCATATATATCCTCCTAATTGATATTGATAATTATTCTCAATAGACAATAAAAAAAATAACCTTTATCAGCGTATGAATCACACTCATAAATGATTATGATAATCATTATCAATTGAGTTAAAAAAATAAATCTTTGCTTTCGACAAGTCAAAGATGTCTGTTGCTACATGATGTAGTGATACACGGTTTAGGTAATCTGTCCCATTCATGATACCATGGCATAACCTCCCCATTCCATTACAGGGAAAAGAACCCTCTTCTCCTTGATATTATATGATGAATGAAATTATTGTCAACATCATTTTTCATACTATTGACTTAGATTTCTGGAAAATCACAAAAAAAATCGATCAGGGACACTGATCGAAATCGATTAAGAAGGGACATGTTCACCCTTTTCACTATTTTTGCGCTCTAAAGACCAAGCATACATTTCCCGTATGACTGGTTCAATTTTCTTTCCTTGTTCTGTTAGTTCATATTCAATCCGCACGGGAATGTCGGGATATACTTTTTTCTCAACAAGGCCTTCAGCTTCTAAATCTTTCAGCCTTTCTGATAATAACCGTCCGCTGATGTTCATTTCATTTTCTAGCTGACAAAAACGTTTTGGCCCTGTCAAAAGCTGATTGATGATCAGAATCACCCACTTCTTCCCTAAAATCTCCATGGCATCTGTAATTGGGCAGCCATCTACTTGAGCCATACTTTACTCCCTCCTGCTTTTCTCTACTTTTTTTCATTATAACATAATTAATTACTTGAAATAAGTCACTAACTATTATATAGTTTAGTTACTAAAAGTAACAAGGTAATCATTTTATCAATTTTCAATAAACCATTGAACATGCAGATGCATATAACATGAAGGAGATGACCGAGCTTTGAATACAATAGAGCAGGTAAGATTAGGTGTAACAGAATTACATGTGTCCAGCTTTGAGCGTTCTTTGCCTTTTTATACAGACATTTTAGGTTTTACTTTATTAGAACAGACGGATTCTACTGTCACGCTTGGCAGCAACGCAAAGGAACCAATCCTTGTGCTGAAAGAAGATGTGCAGCTGAAAGAGAAGCCGGATCATGAGCCAGGACTTTATCATTTTGCGGTTTTATTACCTACCAGAAAAAACCTGGGCACATGGCTGGCGCATGTGCTCAAAAAAGGCTATCCTTTAATTGGAGCAAGCGATCACTTTTTCAGTGAAGCCATTTATTTAAGTGATCCAGATGGCATCGGCGTTGAGATTTATGCTGATCGTCCTCAGGACATATGGGTAGGTGAGCATGGAGAGCTGAAAGGTGGCGGAAATGCTCCGCTTGATGGAGATGGTCTCCTGCAAGAAGCCGCTGATTCCACCTGGGAAGGACTCCCGGCTGGTACAGTCATGGGACACTTGCATTTCCATCTCAACCCAGAAGAAGCCGATTCCTTTTATGTGAACACGCTCGGTTTTCATATCCGAATGGCTCCCCCAGCCAGCTTATTCGTTGCTGGTGGCGTCTATCATCACCACCTTGCCTTTAATGCATGGGGACGCGGGAGAAAAGGAGCCATTGATCCACGTTTTTCAGGAATTAGAAGCTATACACTGGTTTTCCCAAAAGAAGACGATAGAACATCCGTCGTCGAACGTCTGACAAAAGCAGGCGTTCACATGAACACGACAGGAAAAAGTAACGAATTTATTGATCCATTTGGCGTTCTCGTTCGTTTACAGATTGAAGAAACAGACAAAAAAGAAGGTGCAGAATATGGACAAACACACAGAGGTTAAAACAGCCATTTTAAAAGATAAAATCAAACGAGTACAGCAAGAAGACGGATTTATATATATCACTGGACCTATTAAACTGCCAGTGAATTTAGACGGTAGAACGGTCATGTTTAACTGGTATTCATGGTTAAAAGATGACGGGAAAGAACCATTATCAGATGAAGCTTTAATCGAAAGCCTTTCCTCCCGTGAGCTTGCAGATCACCAGCAATCAAGTGTCCTTGTTTACGGAGATTTCGAACATGCTGATGAAGCGCTGATCCGCATGCATTCCATCTGCCACACCGGCGATATTTTCGGAAGCAAACGCTGCGATTGCGGGTTCCAATTGAAACAGTCTATGCGGATGATTGAGGACAATGGAGCAGGCGCACTGTTTTATTTAGCCAACCATGAAGGACGCGGGATCGGTCTTTTCAGTAAAGCCATGGCCTACATCTTGCAAGAAAACGGCTACGATACAGTAGAAGCAAACGAAGCACTAGGCTTTGAAGATGATACACGTCAATATGAAGAAGCGATTGCTGTTCTTCAAACGTTGCGTACAAAGCCAGTCAGACTTATTACCAATAATCCGAAAAAGACCGATGCTATCAGTCATGCAGGCCTTTCTCTTTCTGGACGGATTCCTCTTTGGGGTGATGTCTCTGAGTTCAATGAAAAATACTTGCAGACAAAAATTAACCGCTCAGGCCATATGAAGGCGGATCAAGAGGTGCGTACGATTGCCACATCATGAGCGATATATGAAACTAGCCCTTAAAAATGCCGAAGCAATGAAAGGTCAGACATCTCCCAATCCGCTCGTCGGGGCTGTGATTGTGCGAGAAAATGAAATTGTTGGGGTCGGGGCGCATATGAAGGCCGGCGAACCACATGCAGAAATCCATGCGCTCAAAATGGCTGGAGATAAGGCAAAAGGTGCCACGATCTATGTGACACTAGAGCCTTGTTCCCACCATGGCCGCACAGGCCCATGCGCTGAAGCACTTGTGAAAGCTGGCGTCGAAACTGTTGTCGTGGCGGCACTTGATCCGAATCCGCTGGTCGCTGGCCGCGGGATTGCCATTTTACAAGACGCTGGCATACAAGTTATCACGGGCGTACTTGAACAGGAATCCATTCTGATGAATGAAGTATTTAATCACTTTATTACGAAAAAAACACCTTTCGTGACGCTCAAAGCGGGCATTACGTTAGACGGAAAAATTGCATCTGCTACGTCTGACAGCAAGTGGATTACATCAGAGACGTCCCGTTATGATGCACATCACATTCGCAGTATCAACGATGCCATCTTGGTCGGTGCGCAAACCGTCATTCACGACGATCCTTCATTAACAGCACGGATTCCAAACGGTCATCATCCAATTCGAATTGTCTTAGACTCTAAGCTGTCTATCCCGCTGACAGCAAAGGTGGTCACAGATCAAATGGCGCCAACATGGATCTTTACAACAAAACAAGCCAATGAAGAAAAACGAGCCGCTTTAGAAGCAGCTGGCGTCAGCGTCATCATGACGGATAGCGATATCCGAGTGCCCTTACAAGAAGTACTTCAAGTGCTTGGAGAAAGAAATATCTCCTCCCTGATGATTGAAGGCGGCGGACAAATCAATGCCTCATTTTTAGAACAGCAGCTTGTCGATAAACTCGTCATCTACATGGCGCCCAAGCTCATTGGCGGTCGACTCTCTCCTTCTTTTTTCGGAGGCGAAGGCATACGCCTCATGAGTGATGCAATTGAACTGGATCAACTCTCTCTTGAACCACTCGGAAAAGATATAAAGATAACGGGTTATCCTGTTTATCAATAACCTACTTTCATAAAATAAGGATGTCGAGATTTTCTCGACATCCTTATTGTTTCTCACAAGATTTATTTTCTACAGTCTCTCTAAAAATTCAATTCGATTTCCAAATGGATCATCTACATAAAACCTGATGGCTCCATCTAACGGCTGATCTTCCTTTATAAGAATATGATGTTTCATTAATGTCTCTTTTAAATTTGATAATTTTTTTACTTGAAAAGCTGGATGAGCTTTTTTCGCTGCTTGAAACTGATCTTCAATGCCAATGTGAAGCTGTTGATTGCCACACTGAAACCAAACACCACCACGTTTTGCTAGGTGAACAGGCTTAGGTATTTCCTTCATTCCTAGAATCTCCCCAAAAAACAAACGTGCCTTCTCTTCACTCCCCTTTGGGGCAGCTAACTGGACATGATCAATTCCAAGAAAATTTGACATCTTTGCTCTCTCCCTTTTCACATCATTTAAAAAACATTATGTGTGACGTTCACGTCTGAAGAATATACCTAGATGTGTACTCAAGCCCGATGATGTTGTCGATCCACAAATCATCTCCACGAAACGTGTCGTAAAATGTTTCATGTGAAACATCTGTGATCTAATATTGATCAATTTCCCTCTATCAGCCTGCCGAAGCTTTCGGGTGAAAGTCCTGGTGAAATGCGAAGGCGGTGTAAGGACATCATGCCTTGTTCCTTTTTCGCATGTCCTGGTTCAGTGGTCACAGCCATTTCATATCCTGCTTCCTTCGCCAGCTTCAGTGTGTCTTCGTTATAGCGACCGACCGGATAGCTGACCATGATCGTTTGTTGAGAAAACCGCTGGTCAAAGAATACCTTCGATCCTTTTAATTCTTCTTCCTGCTGCTTCTGTGTTAAACGATTGAGTTCTAAATGATGAATGGTGTGACTCTCTATTGAAATACCATGCGCCATCATATCATCCATTTGAGCATCGGTTAAATGATGCGGACGGCCAATGGACTGCTCGATCATAAAAATCGTGGCTTTCATTCCATATTCCTTTAAAATCGGAAATGCCTTTGTGTAGTTATCCGTATATCCATCGTCAAATGTGATAAGAACATACTTTTCACTTGGTGTCGAATTGGTCGCGAGAACTTGATATGCCTCTTTCGGCGACAGCGTGACATAGCCGTTGTCTTTCAGCCATTTCATATGAGCCGCAAATTCGCTTTTTGGCACACGTAACGAATTACCACTGGAAATACTGTGATACATCAAGATTGGAAGCGCAACGGGTTCCTTTTGCTGAATCCAGTTTTGTTTGTCTATCTCTGCCGCTTCAATTTGCTGCGTTTCTGTTGTTTCTTTCGTTTGTACTTGACCCTTTACCTCTTTGATGGCTTGCTGGTTTCCTTCTGTTTGCTGTTTCGCACCCATACAGCCCGAAATGAGCAGCATGACTAAACCAACTGCAAGCCACATACATGTTTTTTTCATTCACCAATCCTGCTTTCTCTTTATCTACCGAATGATTATAACAGAAATTGGTTAATAACTGATATCTATTTTGACAGGGTATTCATTTTTTTACACATTTCGATCATTTCAATGGCAAGCAGATGGATGGTCTCTGTTGTGAGCATTTGGTCTTCTGCATGTATGAGCAGTAAAGAAAAGGGAAGCTGTTCCCCTGCCGCCTCTTTTTGTATCAGCGACAAGTGCAGGTCATGGATGCTTCGAAACGCTTCCTCCCCTTTTTCAATCAACTGCTGTGCTGCTTCAAAGTCATCCGCTCTTGCTAGACGAATGGCTTCTACATAATGGCTTCGTGCCTCACCTGCATGGGCAATGATTTGAAAGGCTGCTCCCTGCATTTCCTCTAATACCGTCATCTGCTTCTCCTCCGATTGCTCAATATTCATTTGCTAGTTTCAGTGCATGTTCTAGAATTTTTTCTCCATTCGCTGTTCCATATAATCTGACATTTACCACATCGACAGGTATATGATAAGGTGCCGCTTTTTTTTCTGCTGCCTTTCTCATAAAGCTAACTTGCGGTCCTAGCAAAATGACCTTTACATCGTTCCCATGCTCTTCTAATTCATCCGCAATGGCCCCTTCAGGTATCGCATAAATTTCATAATCCAGCCCTTTTCCTTCTGCGGCTGCCTTCATTTTAGATACCACAATCGACGTCGACATTCCTGCTGCACAAGCGAGAATGATTCGCTTCATATCCCATCACTCCTATTGATAAATGACATCTGGTTCATCCCTTAATTTCCTCGTTTGGATTAATGTTTTGAACCAGTATCCTGACGCTTTCATCTGACGATTCCGTTCATTCTCCAGTTGGATCTCTACTAATCCGTAGCGATTCTTGAATGCATTCATCGGCGAGACATTATCCGTAAAAGCCCAGAGCATATATCCCTTGCAGTTTGAACCTTCTTTTTTCGCTTGAAGGGCTTTTTTCAAATGCTGGCTGATAAATGAAATTCGGTACTGATCATCAATGATGCCGTCTTCGTTTTTAAACCGCTCTTCCTGCTCGACCCCCATACCGTTTTCAGCCACAAACCACTCGATATTGCCGTATTCTTCTTTTATTCTCATGCCCATATCATAGACGATATTCGGATAGATTTCCCAGCCTCTGAATGGATTCATTTTTCTCCCTGGGAGCTCAAATAGATCGTAATAATAAGATGGATGAAACGGTGTATTTTCGTTCCAAGCCTTGCTAGGTGCCTTAACGCGATGCGGATAGTATAAATTAAGACCGACCACATCGACTGTATGATCTTTAATGATCTGAAGCTCTTCTTCCGTTGCATCGAAAAGAATGTCATGCTTTTTCAATACATCAAGCAGTTCTTCTGGATACTCGCCTTTAATGGAGGGATCTAAGAACACTCGATTAAAAAACAAATCATACATGCGGGCCGCTTCTTGATCATGCGGAGCAGTAGATCTCGCATACGTCACTTCTGGATTGAGAATGACCCCGATTTTTGCACCGGCTGATTCCTTCAAGCCCATTTCCTGAAAAAGCTTCACCACTTTTGCTGTCGCCAAGGCTTTATGATAGTTCCACTGCATCCATTTCTTCGTATTTTGCTCGAAAGGATAACGAATAGCATCTAGATACACACGAGTCTGAACAACAATTGGTTCATTAAAGGTAAACCAATGTTTGACCCGGTCTCCATAGCGTTCAAACACCTTTTCTGCATAGAGAACAAACAGCTCGACAACATGTTTAGATGACCAGCCGCCGTACTTTTCAAGCAAAACGGCCGGAAGCTCATAATGCTCTAAGCAAAACATCGGCTCTACACCTGCTTCAAGTAATTCATTGATGAAATCATCAATATAACGAGCATAGGCCTCATCTACAATTCCATTCTCGTAATCTATGAGAAATCTCGACCAATTGATCGATGTCCGGTAATGAGATAACCCAATTTCCTTCATAAGGGCTACATCTTCAGGATAGCGCTCGTAAAAATTCGTTGCTCCTGCTGGTCCGTATCCTTCGTGCCATACGTGATACCCCTCCTTATACCAAAGGTCTATATACGAATCCTGATGCGGTTTCTTCCCTTTCCAACCCTCCGTCTGCCAAGCAGAAGCCGCAGCACCTAGAATAAAGTCATTGGGTATGTCGATTTTGTTCATGTTGCCACCTGACCTTTCTTCGTGTGAATTTGAAGTCCTTCCCACATCCCTTGTAAATACATAGCTCCAAGTGCTCGATCGTATAATCCATAGCCAGGTCTGCCCGTCTCACCAAAGATCATTCGTCCATGATCTGGCCGGACATAGCCAGCAAATCCTTCCTTAAACAATGCGTTCACAATCGCTCCCATATCGAGGCTGCCTGCTGACGACAGGTGTGCCGACTCTTCAAAATCACCGTTTTCATACAAATTGACATTGCGTAAATGAGCAAAGTGTATACGCCCTTTTTTGGCATACTTTCTCGCAAGTGAAGGAACATCATTTTTCGCATTACAGCCTAGGGAACCGGAACAAAAGGTCAGTCCATGCTGTGAGCGTTCATCGAGCTGAAGGATACGATCTATTTGTTCTTCACAACTGACAATGCGGGGCAGACCAAATATGTTCCAAGGAGGGTCATCTGGATGCAGTGCCATGTTCATGTTCTCTTCCGCTGCAACTGGAAGGATATTTCCCAAGAAATAGTCTAGGTTCTCAAACAACCCTTCCGCCCCCAATGCCCTGTATGCAGCCATCAACTTTCTCATTTCTTCCTGCGTATAAGACGTATCCCACCCTGGTAAGGACAGTTGATCTTTTTCTATATCCATTTGTTCAAGCTGATGCTGAAAATAAACAAGGGTCGTCGATTGATCAGCTAGTGGGAAATCGAGCTGTGTTCGTGTCCAATCAAGGACTGGCATGAAGTTATAACAAATGACCTTCACACCATGCCTTGCTAATCTGCGGATATTTTCTTGATAATGCTCGATATAAACATCCCGGCTAGGCTTTCCCAGCTTAATATCTTCATGGACCGGGAGACTTTCTACGACTTCAAAAGCAAGATCGTGACGTTCGATTTCCGCTTTTAAATGAGCAATACTTTCCTCCGGCCACAGATCACCAGCCGGCACATCATAGACTGCACTGACAATCCCTTTCATGCCGGGAATTTGCCGAATATATGAAAGGGAGACAGGATCTTCTTTGCCATACCATCTAAATTGCATGTTCATTCATGAGCCCTCCTTCTATTCTGAATCAGGTGCTGCTTCTGGCTTCCGGTTGGATAAGAGGACAAAAGGTAAATAGATGAAAACAGCGACAACAATACAGATGAGCTGTGTGATGACAGCCCCCATACTGCCAGCGGTAGACAGCCAAGCATTCACAATCGGAGGTGTCGTCCATGGCACCATCACCACCGCTTTCCCGGCAAAACCTGTAGCGGTTGCGATATAACCAATCGTACCTGTCACGAGTGGTGTAACGATAAACGGAATCGCCATCACAGGGTTCAACATGACAGGTAATCCGAAAATAACTGGTTCATTGATGTTAAACAGTCCAGGTCCTGATGAAAGCTTGGCAATGCTACGCATCTCTTCCCTTCTACCCGCTATAAAAATGGCGATCAACAGACCAATCGTCACACCCGAGCCACCAATGCTCATATACACATCCCAAAATGGCATCGTGATAATATTTGGAATCTCTTTTCCCTCTTGAAATGCTGTCATATTCACTGCTATTGATCCTAATAACAGCGGCTCGCGGATCGGTTTAATCATTTGGTTGCCATGAATACCGATCACCCAGAAAAATTGAGCCACAAACATTAACGTTAAAATACCAGGCAGTCCCTGCACAACGCTTTCAAGCGGACGCTGCACGACGTTATACACCGCTTCATGCAAATAAATGCCTGTCACACGGTGAAACGCAAACCCGAATGAACTAATGATCGTAATCGTAATAATTGATGGGAAAAGTGAAGAAAAAGACGTCGCCACATTTGATGGAACAGAATCTGGCATCTTAATTTGCAGCCACTTCACCTCGGTAAGTTTACAAAAGATCTCTACAGAGACGATGGCAATGATCATACCCAAAAATAAGCTTTTTGGATCGGAGAATTGCCTCGCCAGCACATCGACAACCTCACGCATCGATCCATCGACTTCAAGAAGAAGTGTCGTCGGAATAACGGATATAAATGAAATCAATGCCATTAATCCTGGGAATAATGATTTATGTCCATTGATTTTCCCAAGCTCAATCCCGATGAGGAACACAGCCCCGATCGTTAAAAAGTTCAGCGTGGCATAATTGATTGCCTTCATAATTGGCTGAAGCTCTGCTAAAAACCTGAATATCTCAAAATGGGCAAGCCCCGTTTCCGGGCTCATGATCATATTTGCGACCAGTACAGCAAAAGCCCCCGTAATGATGATTGGCATTAATGTGACAAATGCTTGCTTAATCGCCATAATATATTTCTGATTTGTAATACGATAAGCGACATGTCCCATGACGTCGGCCGCTCTCTCTTTAAAGCTCATGATCCGTCTCCCCCTTTACAAAAACTCGTGATCATCCTCCTTTTTGATGTTATTTTAAAAGCGCTTTCATTAACATCTAATCTTTTTCCTCACAGATGCGGAAATGGGTGTCCTTTTTTTTCATCTGGCTGTTCCAACACGTGCAGCGCCGCCGTCAGTTCTTCAAATGAAGCCGCTTTGATGATTTGCTCCACCACTTCCTTCTGCTCTGTCAAACGCACAAGAAATTGATAAAGTGACTGCAATTCTTTCTGATACGTCTTCTGTATACTTAATAAACAGACGACCTGTACCCGCTCTTCGCCCCACAGCACTGGTTTTCTCAACGTACAGATCGCACAAAACGTATCATCTGTTGCCGGTTTGATTGGGTGAGGAATTGCGACCAAATGACCGAACGACGTAGGTGACACTTCCTCTCTTTCCAGCAATAGCTGTTCAAAATCATTTGGGATTCGGTTTTGTTCCTGCAATACATTCACGAAAAATTGAAGAACCTCTTCCCTTGTTTGTAGATCTTGCTGAAAAAAAGTCATATTCGGACTGATATATCGCAAGACCCCCATTTCTTGTGACCCCTGTACAAATCGTTTCAGCCTTGACATATCGTCTTCACTGAGGATCGTATGTACATCAATCACTGGCACAGGTAGTGTGTTCTGAAGCGGGATGGTACTAATGATCAAATCGATACTTCTCAAGTCATACGACAAAAGGTCACTGACACTTGCAGTTCCAGCAATCTCTAGCCTTTCGCTAAAGGCGGCCTTCAGCTTATGGAGAAGAAGCTGACTGCTCGCGACACCCGTTGCGCACACAATCAAGCATTTTTTCCTCACAGTCTGAGTTTTTGTCCGCTCTATGGCAGCACCAATATGCAGCGCCAAATATCCGATTTCATCTTCATGAATCTCTACATTCTCTTTTTCCTTCAGCCATCTTCCCATATAGACACCCGCTTCAAAGGCAATCGGATAATGCCTTTTTATGTCTGATAAATAGGGGTTACGGATGTTCATATCATATCGGAACCGATGAATCGCTGATCTCAGGTGAAGACTTAGTCCCACAATCAATTCCTTGTCTGTCTGAATATCAAGTGACATGTGCTCTTCGACATAACCAAGTAATTGGTGAGTTAAACGGAAATGCTCTTCATCAAGCATGTGAAATAGCGTGTGGCCCGTTTCTCCATACGCCATCATTTTTGCCCCCATTAAATGAATCGCAATATAGGCCATTTCAGATAATGGAAAATCTATACCGAGTACGTGACGCATATCTTCTGCCATTTGCCTCGCCACTTGAAAAGCGGGCTGTGTTTGAATGTCTTTGAGTTCTCCTTCCGGCATCATGACCAATTTTTTCTCTTCAATTCGTTTGCACGCAATGGCGATATGTGTCACTAAGTTGCTTAAACCGATCTCTGACACATGAAGGCCGCTTGCCTTTGTACGTGAACGCACCATATCTTGAATCAATTGATATGTTTCTTCAGGTAAAAGGGCAGGATTCGGATGCTCCTGCTGAAACACATGCTCAGCTAGACAATACCTTAATTTCATTTCATCTCCAGTCAGCCTCAGTCCATATTTAGGACGGTGTGCAACAGAGAGGCCATGTAAAGAGAAAATATGCTTGACTGCTTTCAGGTCATTTTTCACAGTAGATTCACTCACAAATAATTCCTCGGCCAATTCATCTAATTTCATATAGTCTTCGGACAATAAAAGCCTTCTCAATAAATAAGAGATACGATCCTCCGGCTGATTTGGAATGACTTGATTCTTTTTTTCATTTCTTTCTCTCATTGAGTTTTTCAAAAAAGTACGAAATGCTCCATAATCTTCGACAGTCAATGTATACCCTGCTCCACGTTTCATATGAAGTGTTGCCCCATGTGCTTCTAATATTGATTTAAGCGCTTTCATATCTGTTCGAACTGTTCGTGATGTGACGCCTATCAGGCGTGCAATTTCTTCACCTGTCAGCTCCTGCTCTGCCTGCATTAACCGCCTCAACAGCTCCTCCTGACGTAGAGATAACATAGACTCCCCTCCCTTGGTCAATTACTTTTGCCTATCATCATAAACGAAAATAGAACTCTTTGCCCAGTTTTTCTTTCCGACCGGGAACTTTGTTATGGCTCATACGTATGAATATGAAACAAGAGGAGGGATACATCATGTTTGTTATCATCATCATACTAGCTACTTTAGGCGCCATTACCGCCCACATGTTTACACCAAAAGATAAGCGTTCATCTTCTAAGCATTCTGCACATCACAGTTCAACAACCAGTAACTATACTGATTCGTATACACATCACGCTTCTGATGCCTCCTGCGGTGGTGATTCTGGTGGTAGCAGCGGATGTGACTAAACCAAAAAAACAGCCGCTTGTTCAGCCGGCTGTTTCGTTTATTTTATTAAAGAGCTTTCCAGCCCCGTTCAATTAAATGTTTGACATCCTTTGCAAAATCCTCGCCCTTTTCCATTACATCTTGGGCTCTTCCTGCAAAATTACTGGCGACAGCGAGTTCCATTTTTTTTAACTCAAAGTGCATAATTTTTTGGTCTATCTCCGTCATATAGGTTTCATACTCATTGTTCACAATGTCGTGCAGCACGTGATAGGCTTCTTTCCGATGACGGTGAAAGTCCGTTCCTCTCTCACCTTTCCATGACGAATCTAGAGCAGGCTTCTTGATTTCCTTTATGTCAGACTGCGCAAGATCTTGTTCTGTTCGAATATTACTTTTGGCTGTCTTTAACCGAGAGATCATTTCGTCAAATTCTGCACGTTTGTTTTCAATCCCCATATGCAGATGGTGCAGCATCTCGGATAAACTCATGTCATCCACCTCTATTAGACCTCATAAGAAAGCACGGCGTCAGCATTTTTGAAACCGAGCAGATCATCTGCTTTTTCCAGTCCTGACATTTCTATCGTTCGCTTTCATTAAGTATAGTATAAGGCTAAAAGCCTTAGGCTTAAATAGGGAAAAGGTGTCCTTTTAACATGGTGTTTGGAAGAAAAACGGAATAATCTAAGGTCATAAATCCCGAATTATATATGAGTCTTTACGACTATATTTTACATCGTACTCAGCTACGCTATCAATAAAACGATTGGGGCTTATGATTTTGCCGCAATCGCTTCATCCTGTTCTTTTAGTGTCTTCACATTTGAGCGTGTATCCTGAACGTTTTTGATCAAGGCTTCTTTAAAGCTTGAGACCATTTCGCCCACCTCTGCTTCACGTGACGTCCATTTGGTTACAAATTCAAGGCTGTTTTCACCAGCTTTATCTGCTGCTTTTTTCATTGTTAAAGCTTCAACTGCTTGGGAGACTTCATCTAGTTTATCCATCACTGTTTGGTAGTTTAACTTAATTTGTCCCATTATGATATCCTCCAGGTTTGTTCAGCATGAAGCTCGCTTACAAGCTGCTCCATGCTTTTGAGATCAAGCGTTTTGCGTCTTCTACTGCGTCTTCTCCTTTTTCAGCCAAACGTGCGGCATCTCCAGCTAAAGAGCTGGCAAAGGATAAGGCAGCCTGCTCTGCTTCTAGTGTACTGATTTTGAATTCGATTCGGCTCACGTAGCGTGGGTATTTATCGCTTACGATCGTTTGCAGCGCATCATGCGCTTCATTTCGCTCTGATTTGAAATCTTGGCTCCGCTCACCTTTCCAAGAGGCCCCAAGCTTTGGCTGCTTGATTTGTTTTAGGTCTGTTTCTGCGGCATCTTGTTCACGTTCAACCTTACTTTTTGCTTTTTTGAGTCGAGCAATTTTCTCTTCGATCTCTGCCTTTTTATTTGAAATGCCACCGTTAAGGGCAGACAGCATATCCGATAAGCTCATATGGGTTCCTCCTCCTGTCAAAAATAAAAACGCTGCTTAGAGTCCCTCTAAACGAGCGTAATGGTGAATCGCACTTTTTCCAATATTGTTATTATAAGGTTCAAAGACTCATGTTTGAATAGGGATTTGTGCCCTTTTTATGGTATAAATATGCTTTCAATCTGCTTCACACCACACCTTAAGCCCTCTTTTATAGGGGGTCAAAATACACAACCACCCTTCTGGAAACACACATAGTCTTACGGTCCTAGGACAAACAAAAGCCGCCCGGGGGAGGGGCGGCTTTTGCAGCGGCTTATGATGCCGATTCTTCTGAGTCTTGTTGATTTTTGACGTACCAAATGAATTTCCCTGTATATCCGTAGATAATGGCAAGACCAATGGCAACAAAGCTCAACCACATAAATGGTAAATAAGAGAATGTCGAGACGCCTAGAATCCCTGCCATGTAAATTCCGTTATCTGACCACGGAACCATACCAGACGTCATTGTTCCACCGACTTCAGCGTTTCTAGATAGAACGCGTCTGTCTATTTTCAATTTATCATAGCTTTTTTCCATAATTTTCGGTGTAAGAATTAATGAAACGTACATCGCACAGCCGAAGATATTTGCGAAGAATGCAACAACAAGTGTAGATAGGGTTACATTTCCTGCATTATATAATTTCTTCTCGAAAGTAGCGACAATTACTTTTAAGACGCCGAGATATTCAAGTACGCCACCAAAACCAAGTCCGAGAATAATGACCACTAGCGATCCAAGCATATTCACAATACCGCCACGATTTAACAGCGTATTTAAGAAATCTACATCTGAATTAATAGAAAAGCCATTATAAGCTGTTCCAAGCGCATCTGCCGGGTTCATTCCTTGGAATGCCATTGCCCAGACTGCACCAAGAAGGGCACCAATAGCGATAACAGGCATTGAAGGTTTCTTAAATACGAGCAGTAATACAACCACTACTGCTGGGATGATCATCCAAATGTTGATTGTGAATGTATCTTGAAGGGCATTTTTCAAAAATTCTACTTTACCTTGATCAATGTTGCGTCCGCCATACATAAAACCTGTAACCGTAAACATAATCGCTGTAATCACAAAGGCTGGTATGGATAAGACCATCATGGCTCTTACATGCGCCAGCACGTCCACTTTTGAAAGAGAGGAAGCGAGCACAGTACTATCAGATAAAGGAGATAATTTATCACCAAAATAAGCACCAGATAAAACAGCCCCAGCTACGATCGGTAATGGGATACCCAATCCTTCACCAATTGCGATCATCGCAATCCCTGCTGTTCCAACTGTACCCCAAGAGGTTCCTGTTGCAACGGACATAATCGCACAGATGACAAGTGTAGCTAATAAGAAGATATTAGGATGAATAAATTCCAGTCCGTAATAAATTAACGTGGGTACAACACCGCCGGCAATCCATGTACCAACAAGTGCACCTACTGCAATTAAGATTAAAACAGCCTCTAAACCATTCGATATCCCTTTTGTAATCGCATTTTGAAGATCTTTGTATGAATGCCCTAAACGAATCCCTAAAGCAATAACCATAAACCATGAGATGAACAATGCGAGCTGAATATCTAGTTTGAAGTAAAGAGTAAATGATAAAACAATTGCTAAAAATAAGCCAAGTACAGACACGACTTCTAAAATAGACGGTAGACGTGGTGTTTTCATTTTGTTTCCTCCCTTTGTGCGTGCGTTAAGCGTTTTCAAAATATTGTGAAAAAAGTGTGTCAATTCGAAAGAAAGTGAATTGCCTGTTTTTCTCTATTTCACAGGCAATTCCACATATTAATAAAATAAAATTTTTGATATTATTATCGCTCTAGGAGCTCTGCACCGGCAATGCCAGGCTTTGTCATCTCGAATGGATTCAAGATAATATCAAGTTCTTCTTCTGTTAACACATCATTTTGCAGGCAAAGATCTCTGATCGATTGTCCTGTTAAAATGGCTTCCCTTGCGATTCTAGCCGCGGCTTCATAGCCTAAGTGAGGGTTTACCGCAGTAATGACACCTGCACTTTTTTCGACATATTCTTTCAAACGTTTTTCATTTGCTTCGATGTCCGCTAAACAGTGATCTGTGAATGAGCGGAATCCGTTATTCATTATACTAATAGATTGAAGCAAGTTAAAGACCAGAACAGGCTCCATCACATTTAACTCAAGCTGGCCTGCTTCAGAAGCAAGACAAATGGTGTGGTCGTTCCCAATGACCTGGAATGCGATTTGGTTAATGAGCTCTGCCATGACTGGATTGACTTTTCCAGGCATAATGGATGATCCCGGCTGACGGGCTGGCAATGCAATCTCAGCAAGACCTGCACGTGGGCCAGATGCCATTAAGCGAAGGTCATTCGCAATTTTAGACATGTTCATCATGCATACTTTTAAGGCAGCAGATACTTCTGTGTATGCATCTGTATTTTGCGTCGCATCTACGAGGTGCTCTGCTCCTACTAATGGCAGTCCAGAAATATCAGCAAGCTTCTTCACGACGATTTCGATGTAGCGAGGATCTGCATTGAGGCCTGTCCCAACAGCGGTCGCACCCATATTTACTTCATATAAATGCTGTTTTGATTGGTTGATTCGTTTAATATCACGGCTCAGCACACGGCTGTATGCTTCAAACTCTTGTCCTAAACGGATCGGAACAGCGTCTTGTAAATGAGTACGCCCCATTTTGATGACATGATCGAATTCTTTTGCTTTCTTTTGAAATACGTCATGCATGGCCTGCATCGTCTCAAGTAAAATGTCTAACTGCTTGAGCACTGCAATATGGATCGCCGTTGGGAACGAATCATTTGTCGATTGTGACATGTTCACATGTGTGTTTGGACTTAAATGAATGTATTCGCCCTTTTGATGTCCCATGATCTCGAGGGCTCTGTTTCCAATGACCTCATTGGCATTCATATTCATAGACGTTCCTGCGCCGCCTTGAATCGGGTCTACGATGAAATATTCATGGAATTTGCCTTCAATGACTTCATCTGAAGCTTGAACGATCGCATTTCCAATTCCTTCATATAAACGTCCGACTTCCATGTTGGCTTGAGCTGCTGCTTTTTTGACAATGGCAAATGCTCGAATGAGTTCTTCATGCATGCGATATCCTGTAATGGGGAAATTCTCTTTTGCACGAAGCGTTTGAACACCATAATACACGTCTGCGGGAATTTCTTTTTCACCTAGAAAATCCTTCTCGTAACGATAAGTTGCTTGAACCATCTCGTATGACCTGCTTTCTATAGAATAGTTAAATCACTAAATCTTCTGCGATTGGCGTTTCCATAATCTTTTTCACTTCTCGTGGATCTGTTGTTTTACCTAATGCCCACATGAGCTTTGGCACGATAGCTTCTGTGTTCATGTTTCTTGAACGAGCAACCAGTTCTTGATTGATTTTACGTCCTACTTCATACACACTCATGTCTTCTCCTTCTTCGAGACACTGAGTGGTGATCACAACAGAAATGCCTTCTTCCAGCAATTCGTTGATTTTTTCTAAAAGGTTTCTTCCTTCGAAAGGAATTCCGCCGCTGCCGTAGCTTTCAATGACGACTCCTTTGTACAACCCTTTGATTGAATCTAAAAACTCAGGCTTCAGTCCTGGATGCAGTTTTAATAAACAAACGTCTGTGTTCAAGGATGCATCTAATTTAAGCGGTTTCATTGATGATCTTTTTACTTTGCTATTGTATTCAATTTGATGATTTTCAATCGATGCAATATATGGGTAGTTAATACTTTCAAATGCATCGTAGCTTTTCGTTCTTAGTTTGATTGCGCGAGTTCCTTGAATGACTCTGCCATCAAACACGACGTATACGCCGCCAACACCGTCACATGCAAAACGAATCGCATCTGTAATGTTTTTCTTCGCATCTGTTTTCTTAAACGTAATTGGAATTTGAGACCCTGTAATGACAATTGGCTTATCAGGATTTTGCAGCATATACGATAGTGCTGCTGATGTATAGGCCATTGTGTCCGTACCATGCGTGACGACAAATCCGTCATATTGATCATAATTTTCATAAATGGCTGTTGCGATATCAACCCAGTATTCAGGCTGCATATTGGTACTATCTATACTCATTAGGGACTTTGTGTCCATTGTGTAGTCTGCATTAATTTCGTTTAAATAGCTTAAAAGGTCCTCAGCTTTAACACCTGGAGCTAAACCATTTTCACTTTCTACAGATGCAATCGTCCCACCAGTGGTTAAAAGCAATAATTTCTTCAACAGGTCCACCTCTTTCAGTAAAATTACTTCGTTTGTCACACATATTATAAGCCAGCTTGTGCTATTCTATAATATACGCTTTACGCGTACCTTCATTGCCATTATAGTCACATAACGCGAATTAATCAAGAAATTATTACGCATAACGCGTACACTCTTTGTCAAAATATGATATACTGTTGTTGTATATAAAGGAGCGTTCATGTATGATACTCGATCGTTTAACCACCCTTAGAAAAAAGAAAAAATGGTCTCTCCAGCATACGGCAGATCGCCTAGGTATCGCCAAAAGCACCTATGCCGGTTACGAATCTGGGTACCGACGACCTTCGCTTGAAGCAGTGAAACTGCTGGCTGATTTGTATGATACGTCCATTGATTTTTTACTTGGTAGAACGGACGAGCCAGAGATACAACGCAAAATCTCTGATATCAAAATTGAGCTGACGGAAGCAAAAGAAGGAACCATCCATGTAGACGGCGTTCCACTAACAGATGAAGAAATCAAACAGCTTGTTGCCTTTATTCGGGCGAAAAACACTCTGAAAGTATAAACAACACAAAAAAGAGAGGTCCCTGTCATAGAGGGACCTCTCTTTTTCTGCTTACGACAGCTCACTTAATTCCTCTAACCGCCGCTTCGCTTCTTCTTTATTAAAGGAACTATAATAGCGATAATTCTCATCATCTAAGATGCGGTAATGCTGACTTAGCACATTCTGCTGAAGACGAAACGTACCTTTTCTCACAGACGTCCGCCACCAAACCTTTCCGCCAATCGTACGTTCAACAGATAAATGCAATTCATCGTGGGCGACGACTTCCAAAATCTCAAGCGGATCATCCCCAAGTGTCCCTTTTAAAATGTCACTATCCCTGAATAATGCACATACGGCCGCAGATTGCGTCCAGTTGAGGCGAAGACGATTCTTTTCTACCTGCTGCAAATGCCGTTTGGATAGCCCAAGCACCTCAGCCATGCGGTCCTGTGTATAGTCTTTTTCTTTTCGAATTCGTGCCATTTGTTCTGTGACGAGGTCAATTACCATTTCTTTGTCCATCTCTCATCACCTCTTGATTGTTCAGTCTTTACTGACATCTTACACGATTTCTTAAAAAAAGTGGCGTCTCACCTCATGGAATGATGGCGAAAACATCTATTGATTCTGCTTTTCACCATGACCATGCTGCTGTTTCCAATTCTCTTGGGCGGTCTCATGTAAATATGGATAAATGTCTTGTTTCACCGTTTGCTCAAATACTTCTTCATCTAAAATACTGTACGCCGGAATCTTGATCAATTTCCCATCAATTTTCCGAATGAGCACATCCATGAACAGAAATCCCCTGATACTGTAACGATGCCTGCGCATATCAATAGATTGTATGTCTTGAAAAGGGATTGTTTGTTGCCGGTATAAAACAGCGCCATTCTCTCCTCGCTGAATGCGAAAAATCACATTTCCCCTCTTCGTAAAAGCCGGAAGAATCATCAAAAAAGAGATCCACCCATAGACAATGCCTAATAATCCGCCTAAAAATAAAAACAACGTATAATTCGATTCAAATGTAAGAGCTTCTGAAAATAACCAAATACCGATGATGCCAAATCCGCCCGTTGCTAAGAATGCCCATACTCTTAGAAAGGGTCTGCTCCTCACTTCTATTACTTCACTTGGATTCAAGCGCCATTCTCCTTTTCTCCATTAGAATATAGAACGTAATCCGTCCCTATGAGCCGTCTCTATCCGAAATTCATTTTCCTTCATGCCCGACACTAGCCAAGAATGCTTCTGCCCCGGAATAACAAATATCATAGACTCTACATCCGGCGTATTATTTTTATCATAAGTGACCTTCATCAAAGAATCCATTTTTCCTTTTCTGACCCTTACATCAGAAACAAATGCCCGCACAAGCTCTTGGTTCTCTGCTTTATTTAGAAAAGAAGGCCAATCATCATTCCCTTGACTGGATTGTTCTAACAGCAGTTCAAATTCTTCCGCCTTCAAATTGATGACTGGTGTAAGGTGTTCGCTCATGTGTATGTTCAAAAAGGTTGTCACTTGCTCCACAGTCTGCTGGTCGTCTTTTAGTTTGTGAATCTGATGCACTTGTTGATCATAAAGCGTATGGTGTGAATACACACCTGCCTGAGTCGTATGAAAGGACGTACTGACCTCTTCATCTAATGCACCAAACCTTGAAGCTTTCACGGTATGTGATGCATCGTTCATGGCTTGAATGAAATGCCGGTATTTTTCTTTATAACGGTATTGTCTATTTCGAAATTCCAGCACGTCTTTTGCCAGCAAAGAGCGACATGCAATTTCAAATAAAAATCCAAGACGTTCATCCTCTACATCTGGATAATAGGCTTCCTTTAAAGACATCCCTTGCTCAAAATAGCCTTCACTGTAAAAACTAAAGATGAGTTCCTCGATACTTAGACTTAGCTGATCCAACTTGATCTCTCCTTATCCAAAAGAAAATGCGCCCTTCAAGAAATCACCTGCACCTTTCAACAGCGAATCTGCGGTTTCTTTTGTTTTTTCTATTCCTTTATGTATCACCTGATTTGCTTGATCAATGGTGTCATTGACTGCTTTAACACCTTGACCTGCCAGTTCAAATGCTTTTTTGCCCTGATCGACGACCGCATGAATTGGGTCTTTTAATTTCACTGCGACCTGTTCTGCAAAACCAGAAGTAAGCTTGGCGACTTTTTCACCAATAAAGCCACCTACTGCTGATCCTATCGCACCGCCAACGACTGTTCCAATCGGTCCTGCAAAACTTCCAAGAGCGCCGCCCACAACGGCACCTGCAACAGATCCGCCTGCAATAAAGACCGTATTATTCACTGCATTTCCAACAGCCTTTGCATTTTCACGCTTGAGAACTTCTGGCTGATCCCCAAATTCCGCATAGTTCTCCGCAATTTTCAGACCGCAGCCAACCGTTTCTGTTGCACCCGTGACGACCGTTGCAATGATGGCATTTCCTTTCGCAAACCTTGCACCATTTTTCAGAACAGACTTGATGCCAGCTGTGTCCTTCCAATTGATACTTCCTTTTGTGAAATCACGTACACTGTTCGTGAACGCAACTGTATCGCTAGGATAAAATTTCGTAAATTTCTTATGGACCAGGTCAGCCATCGACCAATTGGACCGTTTTAATAATTCTTTTTTACTCAGCCAAATCCTTGCCAACCGGTCAAATCTCGTTCCTTCTACCCGTCCGGTCACATCAAGAAGGAGCTTTGAATGCTGCGCAGCATAGCGGCCATTTTCTTTAATAAAGGTCGTCATGCCAAGTCCATAGTATTTTGCCTGCATCATCACAATACCAGCTAGGCTCGTGAGTGTACCATATTGATCATACAGACTGTACATTTTCCTTAAAATATCATCAGCTTCGACCATTTTATCCGTTGCATGACGAATGGCAATGTCGTCACTGCTCAATTTGCTCATTAAGGCTTGTCCAGAACCCCATGCATCTCCTACTCCAGAAAAACAGCTTCGATAACGGGGATCACAGCCTAGGATGAGGCCATCCAGTTCACTATGTAAATCGTGGTGCTTTGTTTGGATGGCCGAAAGCTCTCCTACAAAATCATTCGCCAGCCCTGTCAGCTGATCTGGATCTACTACAATGTCACGCGCCATCACATCATCTCCCTTCTCGGTTTCTTTCTCTCCATTCTTCTCGCCTTTTTCGCTCAAGCTCTTCCATTCTGGCGATTTCAGCTTTACGTTCCTCGATTTTGACAGCAGCATCCCGCAGTTCCTGACTTGTTTCAAGCAAGTCCTTTTCAAATTGATCATAGCGTGCCACTGTTTCCTCAAAGCTTTGATCAAATTTATCTCTTGCTTCCCCTTGCCAGCCTGATCCAACTGCCTTCAGCCGATTCTCAAGCAGCTGCTTCGACTGCCGAATGCCATCAGCAGCTTCCTGGAACTTTTGAGCGAGTGCAAGTGTTTGACTAGAATCCAACTTTCGCACCCCTTTCTCCCAAATTAACGTACAAATGGATGATTTTATATGTCCTCATTATAAATAAAAAGACACCCAAAAAAATCACCCTAAAGAACCATTCAGCACATCGCAAAATAAAAGTAGGTCTTTTTCCTCTCTAATTGTCAGAGAAAGCCTTTCTTGTTATGAAGCGCATTCAAGACATGATAAAATGAACATATTCTACAAAAGGAGTGACGTATTGATGAAAGAGGAAATGATCCAGCGATTCACAAGTTATGTAAAAGTGGATACACAGTCTGATGCAGACATAGAGAGCTGTCCATCCACTGAAGGACAGCTGAACTTAGCAAGGCAGCTTGTTGAAGAGATGAAATCCATCGGTATTCAAGAAGTGACAATGGATGAAAACGGTTATGTCATGGGCACGATCCCATCTAACACAGACAAAGAAGTGCCAACCATTGGCTTCCTAGCTCATATCGACACAGCCACTGACTTCACTGGCAAGAACGTGAAACCGCAGATTCATGAGAACTATCAAGGCGGGGACATCACGTTAAACGAAGATCTACATATCGTATTATCTCCAGCACAGTTTCCAAATTTACAAAAATACCAAGGACATACGCTCATCACGACTGATGGCACGACCCTGCTTGGTGCAGATAACAAAGCAGGTATCGCAGAAATTATGACCGCCATGCATTACCTGATTGAGCATCCAGAAATCAAGCATGGAAAAATTCGTGTCGCCTTCACACCAGATGAAGAGATCGGCAGAGGACCTCACAAATTCGATGTTGATGCCTTTGGCGCTTCTTATGCTTATACGATTGACGGCGGCCCGCTAGGAGAGCTTCAATATGAAAGCTTCAACGCCGCAGGTGCAAAAGTATCAATTAAAGGAAACAACGTCCATCCAGGGACAGCAAAAGACAAAATGGTGAGTGCTGCAAAGATCGGCATGCTCTTTCACAACAAACTTCCTTCAGATGAATCTCCAGAATACACAGAAGGATACGAAGGCTTTTTCCACCTCACGAGGTTTGTAGGAGAAGTAGAAGAAGCAGAGCTGCAATATATTATTCGTGATTTTGATAAAGAGAAATTCAACAAGCGCAAAGCACTGTTTGAAAAAATCGCAAACGACTTAAAAGCAGTCTACGGCGAAAACAGCATCACCCTTAGCATTCAGGATCAATATTACAATATGAGAGAAAAAATTGAGCCAGTCAAACATATCGTAGACATCGCTCATGAAGCCATGGAAAACCGCTCAGTGACACCTGTCATTGAACCAATCCGCGGCGGTACAGATGGCTCACAACTTTCATATAAAGGACTTCCAACGCCAAACATCTTTACTGGCGGGGAAAACTTCCACGGTAAATATGAATTCATCTCTGTAGAGAACATGCTGAAAGCGTCAGAAGTGATCGTGGAAATTGCACGTTTATTTGAAGAAAAAGCATAAACATGTTTACAACCGTTCCTGTTCGGGAACGGTTTTTTAATAAAAGTTTACAATTTTCTGAAACTTTTATGACACTTAATCGTACTAATAGAGACAACCCCAGAAAAATTCTTCTTGACGAGTGCAATAACTGGAAATATAATAGTTAAAAACAACCAGTATTTTAGACCTAAAAAAGCAGCAAGAATAAACCTTTAGAACTAAACGCTATTTGCTAACTATTTTCAGTTATAAACATCACTCACCCTGTCTACACTTAAAGAATAGGATGAATTGGAGGAATGTCATATGATGATTTTATTGATTATCGCTTCACTTTGCTGCTACTTACTATTCTCTTTCAAAAAAGATAACCGCACCCAAAAACGAAAAAGCGCAGAGCTTTCGGAGTTTGAAATCTTTCGTATGCGCCGCCACTACAACGGCAAACGCCGTCACCCACTAAACGATGCACCCAAACAAGTATAAATGTAAAAAGAAGAGCCTCGTCACCAGGGGCTCTTTTTAAGTATAAAAAAACGACCAAATTCATGGCCGTTTCTCTTGTTTATTTATACACCTTCGCAGGTACTTGAATCATAGGAATTCCTACATAGTACGGTGAAATTTCATATGGCTGGAAGACAACAGCGATTCCCTTTTTCGTGAAGTAGTACTGCGTGTCGTAGCCGATTTGAATATCGCTTTTTTTCAGATTCGCATAGAATTTACTTTTATGCTTCTTTGTGTAGTTATAGATATAATCTCTTACTTTTGTACGCTTTTTCTTTGTTTTTACCACATCTGTAAAGTACAGTTGCTTTGTTTTTTTCTTTGTTAACACATAGTTCATGCTCGTAACCATCGTATCCCCGTGCATGCTACCGTCATTCATGTAATCATAGTTTAGGATACTTAGTTTCTTCCCATTGTTAAATTTCGTTTTAAACGATCTCTCGTATGTGATCTTCCCAATGCCTTCTTTTTTCGCTTCGTCCTTTAAGAACAAGTACGTAGAATAAGAGAATGCAATATCATCTTTTAAATCACGATTGATGGTTTTCATATGCGCTTTACTAAGGTTTTTCACCTGTGCATATTTAAACGTTTTTTTCTTTTTATAATAGTGTGTACTTACTTTTGCTTTTTTCACTTGTTTGGCATCCGCAGATCCAACTGGCGCAAACAATGAAACAATCAGCGAAAAAATGAGCAGGCTGATCGTTAGGCCTTTTTTCATTGTCATAGTAAAAACCCCCATTTTTGTCTATTACCAATTGAGTATACCATGACAAAAGAACCAAAAGAAGTGTTTTCTTCCATATTATTCTTTATTTTTCATGTGAGGTTTGTTTACCGTTTTCATAAGTTCCTGTATGCTTAAGATAGAATGTTAGATGAAGTGTGGTGTTTATCATAGAAGAGAATATTTTTAGTCATATCCGGACAACATTTCATAGTTTGTCCCCTACCCAGAAAAAGATTGCCAATTACATTTTACAAAACCCTCAGAAAGTTGTGCTTCATTCGATTAGTGCACTCGCTGCTGAATGCAACACAAGTGAAACGACGATCTTTCGTTTTCTGCGAAAAATTGGCTATGAGTCCTATCAAGTGTTTCGTGTCCATGTCGCGCAGGATATTGCGACCAATACACCTCAATCCATATACGGTGAGATCGAAGCATCTGATAGTGTCGCAGATATTAAACATAAGGTCATAGAGTTAACAACCAACTCTATTCAGGATATGAAACATATTTTAGAAGACCAAGCTGTGACACAATTTATTGAGCAAATGAAACAGGCTCATAAAACCGTCTTCTTTGGAGCAGGTGCCTCCAGTTTTATTGCCGGAGATGCCTATCATAAGTTTCTCCAGCTTGGCTTTGAAGTGAGTCTATGCAGTGATCCTCATATGATGAATATGATTGCAACACATGCAACGGAACATGATTTTATCGTCGCGATCTCACATTCAGGGGAAAGTAGAGAAATCCTTGATGCCGTGCAATTTGCAAAGGAAAAAGGTGCAACGGTCGCCTCGATTACGAGCTATCCGAAATCAGAGCTCGCCAAGAAATCCGACTTTCATCTGCTCAGTTCATCGAGAGAAACAACCTATCGTTCTGACTCAATGATTTCTCGTATTAATCAGCTTGTGATTATTGATGTTTTGTACGTCACAGCTGTTTTAGAATTAGGATCAAATGCAATCGACAACGTCAAACGTTCTCGATTAGCTGTAGCTAAAAATAAAACATAATCGACCATAGACCGGAGCTGTTTCCGGTCTTTTTTTTGTGACTTTTCTCATATTTTCCGTTGACACATTCCTATTTCGTCATGTACATTAAATGAAAAATAGTTTATTTCCTACTATTAATTTAAATCGATAGTATATATACTAACAAAAAGAAAAGAAAGCGCTTTTTGTAAGGGGTTTCTAAATAGGAGGCGGACAAAATGGCAAAGCAAATTGGATTCATTGGATTAGGCATTATGGGGAAACCTATGGCACTCAATCTATTAAAAGCCGGTCATACTGTGACTGTTTTCGATATTCATACAGAAGCTGTTCTAGCATTAAAAGAAGTGGGCGCAAATGCCGCTGCATCAGCTGCTGAGACAACATCTGAAAGCGATATCATAATCACGATGCTTCCAAAAGGTGAGCATGTAGAAGCAGTTGTAGCAGGTGAACAAGGCATATTGGCTACAGCAAAACCTGGCACGATTATTATAGATATGAGCTCTATTTCACCTGTTACTTCTAGAGCATTAGCGGCACTGGCAAAACAGCATCAGGTCGAATTTATCGATGCTCCTGTCAGTGGCGGAGAGCCAAAGGCGATAGACGGGACACTTGCGATTATGGCGGGCGGAGAAAAAGAGATTTTTGAACAAGTAAAGGATGTCCTCTATGCCATGGGCACAGATGTCGTATTAGTTGGATCAAATGGAAGCGGGACAACCGCAAAGCTTGCGAATCAAATCATCGTCAACTTAAATATCGCTGCCATGTCCGAGGCACTCGTCCTTGCCGCTAAGTCTGGCATTGCGATTGATAAAATGTATGAAGCCATCCGAGGTGGACTGGCAGGAAGTGCTGTACTCGATGCGAAGGTTCCTCTCATTTTAGAACGAAACTTTGAGCCTGGCGGACGTATTGACATCAACTTAAAGGATTTAACCAATGTCATGGAAACTGCCCACGATATCGGCGTTCCTCTCCCGCTTTCTAGTCAGCTGCTGGAAATCTTCCACGCCCTCAAAGCGGACGGAAAGTCTGGACTTGATCACGGTGGGATCGTTCAATATTACGAAAAAATGGCTCATGTTGAAGTGAAGAAAGGATGAGGTTCTATGAAACAAAGCATTGAGTTACTAAATGCCATTCCGAAAGCGGATTCAGACCGCATTCAATCAGCATACGAACAAGCACTAAACCATTTTCACCATAAAGTGATTGTATTAGACGATGACCCAACAGGCATTCAAACCGTACACGGCGTCTCTGTTTTCACCGATTGGTCAGAGAAAAGCATTGAAGCTGGTTTTCTTGAAGACAGCCGTATGTTCTTTATCTTAACCAACTCTCGCAGTATGACAGAGAAAGAAACGACGGTTCTTCATGAAACGATCGCATCAACGATTGTGAAAACGGCTGAACGGCTTGATCAAGATTTCATCATTGTCAGCCGGGGGGACTCCACCCTGCGTGGACACTTCCCGCTAGAGACTGACATTCTCAGAACGACCATTGAACAGCAAAGCTCCCACCAATTTGACGGGGAAATCCTTCTTCCCTTTTTTAAAGAAGGCGGCCGCTTTACGATTGGCAATATTCACTACGTACAGGAAGGTCACGAATTAATTCCTGCTGGTGACACAGAATTTGCATTGGATCGTACATTCGGATTTCAATCTTCTCACCTCGGAGAATGGATCGAAGAGAAATCAAACGGATCGTTCACTAAGGAAAACACTACTTATATTTCTTTAGAAGATATCCGGGCTTTACGTATTGAACAAATCAAGGATCAGCTGATGACCGTGAAGGATTTTCAAAAAGTGGTTGTAAATGCAGTAGACTATGACGATGTCAAAGTCTTTGTCATTGCCCTCATAGATGCCATCAAAGCAGGTCAGCACTTTCTATTTAGAAGTGCGGCAGCTCTCACAAAAGTGCTTGGCGGTGTTGAGGATCAAGCACTATTAACTAGACAAGACTTAATACAGGAAGAAAGCACGCACGGTGGCCTCATCATGGTCGGTTCCCATGTCAAAAAAACAACCGAACAATTGCGAGCGCTACAGCAAAATAAAGACATTGCATTTATTGAATTTGATACACACCTCGTGTTAGAACCTGAAGCATTTCAAGAGGAAATTGACCGCGTGATTCAACAAACTGAACGGCTTTTAACAACCGGGCAATCGGTTGCTGTTTATACAAGGAGAGAACGGCTTGATCTTGGGGACGATCGTCAAGAGGAAGAATTGAAACTGTCTGTTCAGATTAGTGATGCTGTGACGAGCATTGTTCAGCGCCTCTCCATTCGCCCTAAGTACCTCATTGCCAAAGGTGGAATCACCTCAAGCGATATTGGAACAAGAGGACTCAGCGTCAAACGTGCGACCGTCGCAGGTCAAATCAGACCAGGTATTCCCGTTTGGCAAACAGGAGAAGAAAGCAAATTCCCATTTATGTCTTATGTGATTTTCCCGGGAAATGTTGGCTCAAAGGATACGTTAAAAGCAGCAGTAGACATACTTGAAGGATAAAGCAGAGGGGGCGTTCACGCTCCCTTATGCAGCACAAAGGAGGAAAGATCATGTCGTTAGTTTTTATCGGACTTGGCGTTTTGTTATTACTTTTACTCATGGTTGTCTTTAAGTTAAACGCTTTCATTTCGTTGATTATTGTCTCTTTAATCGTTGCCGTTTTAGAAGGCATGTCACCACTTGAAGCGATTGCTTCAGTCGAAAAAGGGCTTGGAAGTACACTCGGCCATCTGGCGTTGGTTCTTGGCTTTGGAGCGATGCTTGGTAAATTGATGGCTGATTCTGGCGGTGCTCAGCGTATTGCCATGACACTCATCGACCGCTTTGGTATCGGGAAAATCCAATGGGCGACGATGCTGACTGGATTTGTTATCGGAATTGCTCTTTTTTATGAAACCGGATTCATTATTCTTATTCCATTAGTCTTTACCATTGCTCAAGCCGCAAGACTTCCTGTGTTGTATGTGGGAATGCCGCTCGTCGCTGCACTCATTACAACACATGGCTTCCTCCCTCCTCACCCAGGGCCGACAGCCATTGCCAATGTATTTCAAGCCAACATGGGACAAACCTTATTGGTTGGAATTATTTTAGCCATTCCTGCTGTTTTAGTAGGCGGACTTTTGTTTACGAAACTATTTAAGAAAGATCAACTGCATGCACACATTCCAAAGGACTTGTTTAATCCAAAGGAATTTACAGAAGAGGAAATGCCAAGCTTCGGCATTAGTATTTTCACCGCTATTTTACCTGTATTGCTCATGACATTCAGAGCATGTTTAGAAATTTTCTTCCCGTCCTCCCCGCTGCTACCGGCGGCTGAGTTTTTAGGTGAGCCGGCGATTGCCCTATTAATCTCTGTGCTGCTTGCCATCTACACATTTGGTCTTGGCAGAGGAAAGAGCATGCAGGACGTCATGAAGTCGATTACGGATTCAATTGGCTCCATTGCGATGATTCTATTGATCATTGCAGGCGGCGGCGCCTTTAAACAGGTGCTCATTGACAGCGGCGTTGATCAATACATTGCAGGAATTATGCAAGGAAGCACACTGTCTCCTCTGCTCCTCACTTGGCTGATTGCAGCTGTCCTTCGTGTCTCTTTAGGGTCAGCGACTGTCGCGGGTCTCACAGCAGCTGGCATTTCTGCACCGCTAATTGGTTTGACGGGAGTCAGCCCAGAATTAATGGTGATTGCAACAGGCGCCGGCAGTATAACATTCTCTCATGTGAATGATGCAGGTTTCTGGATTTACAAAGAATACTTTAATTTGTCGATGGCTCAAACTTTTAAAACTTGGACATTAATGGTGACTGTTCTATCACTTGTTGGATTAGCTGGTGTTCTCGTCGCTGATTTGTTTATGTAGGAAAATAAATAGGAAAAACCATTGACTTTTTCTCGAAAAGATTGAATAATTGTGTTTATTAAGAAAATTGAATCAAAGGTAACCTTATTAAGAGTGGTGGAGGGACTGGCCCTGTGAAACCCGGCAACCGCTGTTCCTAGGAACAGAATGGTGCTAATTCCTTAAACAAGCTGATGCTTGTTTGAAGATAAGGCAGAGATCTCACAGTATATGATGCTCTTCCTTATCCAAGGAAGAGCTTTTTTATTTGATTTATAACCTGAAGAAAGAAGGGATTCAGCATGACACACGTACAAACCATTGGTAAGAAAACAACAAAGCCGCCATTTCGCGCAGATCAAGTAGGGAGTTTACTTCGTTCAGAACGTATCAAGGAAGCACGCAAGCAAAAAGCAGACGGTACACTCACAGCAGAACAGCTCAGAAAAATTGAAAACGAAGAAATCACTCGTATTGTAGAGAAGCAAAAAGAAATTGGATTAGAGGTTGTCACAGATGGAGAATTCAGACGTGCATGGTGGCATTTTGACTTTCTAGAAGGGCTAGATGGGGTCGAAGGATTTGAAGCAGACCAAGGCATTCAATTCCACAATACGACGACAAAAGCGAGAGGCATCAAAGTAACAGGTAAGATTGATTTTACTGATCATCCAATGCTGGAGGATTATCGCTTCCTTCACAGCATCGCGGGTGATCATACGGCTAAAATGACGATTCCAAGTCCGAATATGCTCTTTTTCCGGGGAAAGCTTGAAGAAGGTGTGTACGACAGCTTAGATGATTTTCACCATGACGTGGCACAAGCTTATAAAAAAGCCATCCGTGCTTTTTATGATGCAGGCTGCCGTTACTTACAGCTAGATGATACAGCTTGGGCTGTGTTCTTTTCTGAAAAAGGACATGAACAAATCAAAGCTTTTGGCCGCGAGGAAGATGAACTGCGTGAATCGTTTGCGAAGACAATCAATGAAGCGGTTGCCGATCGTCCAGATGATTTGGTGATCACTATGCACATTTGCCGTGGGAACTTTAA
This sequence comes from Bacillus sp. FSL R5-0397, assembly GCF_038593395.1. Classification (NCBI taxonomy): domain Bacteria; kingdom Bacillati; phylum Bacillota; class Bacilli; order Caryophanales; family Bacillaceae; genus Bacillus; species Bacillus sp. FSL R5-0397. The sequence goes on from NZ_CP151992.1 coordinate 3,511,389, forward strand.
ATCGACGTGGGCAGCCGAAGGTGGTTACGAGGCAGCGGCAGAAACGATTTTTGCGGGTCTCGATTTGGATGGTCTCTTCTTAGAATTCGACGATGACCGTTCTGGCGGATTCGAACCACTTCGTTATGTAAAAAATCCAAACCTTCAAATCGTACTAGGTCTTGTCACTTCAAAGTATGGGGAACTTGAGCCCGTTGATCAGATCAAAAGACGAATCGAAGAAGCGGCACAATATGTGGACATCAACCAAATCTGTTTAAGCCCACAATGTGGATTCGCCTCAACAGAGGAAGGCAATTTGTTAACAGAAGAACAGCAATGGGAAAAGCTGCGTCATGTGATTGAGATTGCGGATCAAGTGTGGAAATAGGCGGAAATCTGCAGAAAAAGCTTACCGTCATAATAAAGAACCGCTTTTTTGGCGGTTCTTTATTTTTTGTCATCTCTATCAACATTATATTAAGTTTAATCGTCATACTTCTATAGTAGAGTTAAGAAGATAATGAATATAAGTTATCTTCTTAAAAACCATCTTTTATACTCATAAGTTGTCTTACAACAAGTTGTGTAGATTGATATACATCTAAGTCATCTTTCTTTCTTGCCAGTATATCCCCTACTGAAATTCCCTTGAAATCGTTTGGCAAATTATTTATCATTGATTTTAATTTTTCTTCTACCTTTTTTCGTTCATTTTCATCCAAAAGATCAATATTAACGAGTTCTCTCCATTCGTCTTTTTGAATTAATCGATTCCTTAATTCTATTAAAATTAGATCTAGCCAAGCTGGCTGACCGAAGGTAAAGTTTAATGCAATGGTTTCTTCAGAAGAACTAGTTGAATGCCAACAACCTCTTGGAAGAAATAAAAATGATCCCGTATCCAAAATCAATTCCCTTCCATTAGATAAATTTTCATCAGGAAAATCACCATTCTAATACGACTTTAATGGATCTGGCAAATGAGGAGCCTCAATTAATTCATAATGTTGAAGTGGATTCACTGTATTAAAATTTTCAGCCAACTTCCATTTCTTTTTCCCTTTAAGTTGAAAAATGAAATTGCAATACGCATCAAAATGTGCTGAAAATCCAGCTGATTCTTTAGCAGCGTACAATACTGCTTTTGCCATTGTTCCCTCAGGCAAGCCTAAAAGATTATCCTATACCATTTAGAATTCAATTTAGTGGATATACAGCTCTCTAAAACCATAAACGCCTTCCTAGATTAAAATAACCGATGATTCTAGCCATCTTTTGTATTTTCTCCAATTTCTTTTTTACAAACTATCACTCTATTTGCAACATCAATCTACTCATCACTATTACTTTATAAACATAAAATTTGTTAAAAAATCATTATTTAAATATTGAAAAAAATATAAACGGCATGCTATTATCACTTTTGTTAGGATATAAAATAGGAATTTAATACATATACAGGAGGAATGTTACATCAAAAAAATAAAACTGCATGTCTTGTTGAGATTCGTAATGTAGTTGTTGCTGGAGGACATTAATAACTAGTTTTTCATACCCTAACACTTTATGAAAGGAGTGTATAATCTTTGCTGACTCATGACGAATGTTATTTATATAATGATTTTGTCAAAGAAAATCAACTATACATATATCCTTTGAAGATAATAAAATCTTAAATCATCCCCTGACACAAACGAGCCAAAGCTACAATCTTGGTACCTTGTTATAGAAAAAAGAATGAAGGGAATCACAATGAAGAATAATACAATTTTCGTAAAAAATCCTGATAATGAACAAGAAAGTACTTAAAAGGTATCATTATCGAACCGGGCATGTCCCTAAATCAAGTCGCAGCTGATTTTTATGAACGAATTGACGGACAAAGAGAGTTTATTTCAATAGTAACGGAAATTGCTGAAGAATATGATACTGATGTTCAAACTTGTATCAAAGACCTCCAAGCATTGAGTAAACAATTAATTGAAAAGGAAGTTGTATATGTAAAATGAATAAACTGAATGATGATATTCTAGAAAACATCTATAAAAACATTTCAACTAAGAGAAGCAAAACAATCGTTAATTACATTGCAATGCTAATGGCACTAGCAAGAGATCATGAACTAAACGAGGATGATTTAATTAATTGGATTCACAGTAAATTAAGTGCAATAGGATATTTTCAAGAAAAAAACCGTTTATTTACTCAAAACAAATTAGATGAATTTGTCGTAGAGTTTATTGAAGGAAGAGCACTATTATATGATGATATCAACATAACTGAAACAAAACAAAACGAATATGTCATCAGTAGCAAATTGTGGTACAAAAAGAATCCACCTGAAAGTTTTTTTTATTTTGGTATTGACCCTGAAGATTTTTCGAACTACGCACAAAAACTTGCTCAAATAAACGCCGAAAAACTAGGTATCTCAATCAATTTTTCTAAGGATCAAGCGAATGACAACGAAATAGCTCATATCCAGCTTTCAAAAAAATGGTCTCTTTCAGAAGAATTGACAGTAACTCAGCCAAGTTCAAAAGACTTTTCATGGTTAACATGTTTTTTCAATGAACATTGGGGTGGAACGACTATGGTGTCTAAAGGGACAACTTATAATGTTTTAAATGAAAACATTATGTTGGCTAAACGTGGAGATACTATAGTAGGAATATTAGTTTACAAAATATTCAAAGAAGAGGCAGAAATCCTGACTTTAGAGGCTCTAGAAAAGTACCATGGGGTTGGCAGTAAATTGCTTTTTGAGTTAGAACAACATCTAAAAACACAAAATATACAATCTATTAATTTAATCACTAGTAATGATAACTTAAATGCCATTAGGTTTTATCAAAGAAAGGGATATTCTTTCAAAAACATCTATATCGGTGCAATTGATAAAGCAAGAATGCTTAAGCCGACAATTCCCTCTATAGGAAATTACGGAATAAATGTCAAAGATGAATTAGAATTTGAAAAAAGGTTGATACGATGACTATAAAAAGCAGATTGATTGTTATTGCGATTTCACTTTTAACTTAAACCAAGACGCAGCTCTCACGATTAATACATTACACATTCCAATACTAAAAGAAAACATAGATATTTTAATGCCTTTACAAGAGGATAACTTATTATATATCACTATTAATAATAGCATTGAATACCTTGTTGATTCACGCGATGATTATGAATGGTTTACTTTTTTAAGTAAAATCAATGGTATCAAATCCATAAAAGATATTTTATCTCAAAATAATCAAGACTTTAGAGATATAAAAGAAAGACTTGAAGAATCAGTATTACTTGATATTATCGAATTGAAACCACTTTTTGAAGATCAAAGCTCTTCTCCAAAAGCATAAATAAATATATTCGAAAGATCATATGATTTATTTGAACCACGCAAAAATTTAAAGTGTGGTTTATTTTTTGTACAATTTTGTCTTTTTCATAAAACAAAAAGCATTATCATTCCAAAGTGACACCTAAAGAATGATAATGCCTCGATTCAAATTGTTTTCATCGTTTTATGAAACCGTGTGTTCTCAAAGAAACCAAACAATATTTTCTCTATTTAGTCGTCTAAATGCTTTCCATTTGTCGCGATCACTTGTTTATACCAATCAAAGCTTTTCTTTTTCTTTCGATCTAATGTACCGTTGCCTTCATTGTCACGGTCGACATAAATGAAGCCGTAGCGTTTTTTCATTTCAGCTGTTGATGCACTGACAAGATCAATTGGGCCCCAGCTTGTATAGCCGATCAGATCAACGCCGTCTGCGATCGCTTCTCTTGCCTCAAGCAAATGACTTCTGAGGTAATCAATTCGGTAATCGTCTTGGATGGAGCCGTCTTCTTCTACTTGATCCACAGCACCCAATCCATTTTCTACGATAAACAATGGTTTTTGGTAGCGGTCATATAGCTGGTTTAGTGTTGTACGAAGTCCTTTTGGATCAATTTGCCAGCCCCAATCACTTGCTTCTAGATAAGGGTTTTTCACGCCTTCAAATAGGTTACCACCAGTCACTTGTCCAAGAACCTCTGGATCTGTACTTGTCACAAAACTCATATAATAGCTGAAGCCAATATAGTCGACTGTATGGTTTCTTAGAATGTCTTCGTCACCGTCTTGGAATTCAATGTTGATGTTATTTTCCAGGAAATAACGTTTCATATATCCAGGGTAATAGCCTCTTGCCTGTACATCTGAGAAGAACAATGTTTTACGATCTTGATCAATCGCAGCAAACATATCTTCAGGTCTTGAGCTGTACGGATATGTGGTCATCGCTGCAATCATACAACCGATTTTCGCATCTGGAATGATTTCGTGTCCTGCTTTAACAGCTAGAGCACTTGCAACAAATTGGTGATGCGCTGCTTGATATTGAATGCTCTTCTCGTCTTCGCCTTCTTCAAATACAAGGCCGCCCCCTGTGAAAGGAGCATGTAAGACGACGTTAATTTCATTGAAGGTCATCCAATATTTCACTTTATCTTTAAAGCGAGTGAACAATGTTTTAGCGTATGTTTCATAAAGACCCACAAGCTTACGGTTTCTCCATCCGCCGTAGTTTTTCACAAGTGCAAGTGGCATTTCATAGTGAGAGATCGTGACAACTGGCTCAATTCCATGCTTATGCAGTTCATCAAATACTTTTTCATAGAAAGCGAGGCCCGCTTCATTCGGTTCCGCATCGTCACCATTTGGGAAAATACGTGGCCAAGAAATGGATAGTCTGAAGCACTTGAATCCCATTTCTGCAAACAGGGCAATATCTTCTTTGTAACGATGATAGAAGTCGATCGCATCATGATATAAGTTAAGGTCCTTCATTGATTCATCGAATGGGTGCATAATACCGTGTGGTGATACATCCGCTGTGGATAAGCCTTTTCCATCTTTGTTATAAGCGCCTTCAATTTGGTTGGCGGCTACTGCGCCGCCCCATAAGAAACCTTTAGGAAATGTTTTTTCTAAATTGGTCATGTTGAATGCCCTCCTCATTTTCTTCTACACTGACTGTAAGCAATGTCTCTTTTACTGTAATCGCCCCATCTGTTTTCGCATTAACTTGTGCATAATCATTTGTGTTGGTGACGATAATTGGCGTTGTTACATCATAGCCTTCTTGCTGAATGCCCTCGATATCAAATTCAACGAGCACATCTCCTGCTTGAACAAGATCACCTGACTCTACATGACTTGTGAAATGTTTACCGCCAAGTTTTACTGTATCAATCCCCACATGGATGAGAAGCTCTGTGCCTTGATCACTCTTTAAACCAATGGCATGTTTCGTTTGGAAAATGGTTTCAACCTTGCCGTTGAACGGTGCTACTACACGTCCAACTGTTGGGACAATGGCTGTTCCTTTACCCATGATTTCATTAGAGAATGTTGCATCATTTACTTGATTGAGCGGCTTTAGTTGACCTTCAAGCGGGCTTTGTACCACTTCATTTTGAAGCGCTACTGTGTCTTTCTTTTCTTCTGGTTTGTCTGCTTTTGTATCATCTTTCACTGGTACATCTTTGAAGCCTAGAACAAGTGTCATGATGGTTGCTACAACAAAGCCGATCACTAATCCAATGATTGAGTAAACAAATGTCGGTCCAATGAACGTTGGGAGACCTGGAAGACCTGCTGATCCTGATATCACATATGACTTTACTTTGAAGATAGACATGAACACGCCGCCTGCTGCTGCACCAATGAGGGCTGCAAGGAACGGTTTTTTCAATCGCATGTTCACACCATACATAGCAGGTTCAGTAATACCCATTAACGCAGTGATACTTGTAGACATCGCCAATGATTTGAATGTTTTGTTTTTTGATCTTAAGAAGACACCGAATGCTGCGCCTGCTTGTGCCATATTCGCTACAAACATCATTGGAAGAATGAAGTCAAAACCGTTTAATGTAATGTTGTTGATCATGATTGGAAGTAGTGCATAGTGCATGCCCGTAATGATCAATGGTGACATAAAGCCACCGATTAAGAGTCCGGCCAAAATACCTGCATGTTTGAACAATAAATCAATTCCACCTGAAAGGCCATTTCCGATAATACCACCAAGCGGTCCAACCGCGATGAGCATAACTGGTACCACGACAAGAAGTGTAACTGTTGGAACAAGAATGATTTTTAGTGATTTCGGACTATATTTTTCCGCGAATCTTTCAACATATGAGCCGAGCCAGATCGTGAGTAGAATTGGAATCACCGATGAAGAGTACACAACGGCAACCACTGGCAAGCCTAGAAATTCTGTATTTCCTGCGCCTAGTAAAGCCGTTAACTGCGGGTGCAGTGCGGCTGCTGCAATGGCAGCGGCGATATACTGATTTGTGCCAATTTTTTTGGCTACGCTTACAGCAAGCAGAATCGGTAAGAAGTAAAAGGCTCCGTCTCCGATAGCTGTTAAAATCGCATATGTGCTGCTTTTATCTGAGATCCATTGGAACGTCAGCATTAATGCCAAGATCCCTTTGATCATACCAGCTCCAGCGATGGCTGGAAGAATCGGTGTGAAGACACCAGAGATAAAATCGAAAAGCTTTGAAATCACATTTTGTTTTGATGCTTCTTCTGAATCGCCTGACTTTACATCTGTTGATAACCCAGAATCAGCAATCATTGCTTGATAGACGTTTGATACGTCGTTGCCAATAATGACATGGTATTGACCGCCGCTTTGATTCACGCCCATGACGCCGTCTGTTGATTGCAGCTTCTCTTTATCCGCTTTGCTTTCATCGTATAGGTTGAAGCGGAGCCTTGTCATACAGTGCGTGACTTGCTTTACATTCTTTTCACCGCCGACAAGCTTTAGAACTTCTTTTGCTGTTTGTTTGTGGTTCATTGTGTTACCCTCCAATCGTTGATTTCATCTTGATATAGAAAAAACCTAAACATCCATTAATGCCCGAAAAATAGCGATTCAGACATTAATCGATATTTAGGTTTTGCCTGCTTAACCAGTAACAATCCTTCATAGCGATTGATCGTTATTCAATTTTATAAGCCTTTAGATACAAAAAAACCTAAATCACGCCTTATCAAAGATAGGGACAATGATTTAGGTTTTGCCTGCTTGACCAGTAACAATCCTAAAAGATTGTGGGTTATTGAGTTTATAGTTATAAATTAGCATGTTAATTTTGATATGTCAACGCTTTCTTTTTGATTTATTTTCTTTTTATGACTCGATCGATGTGCAAAGTTAAGTATAACATCTCATCTTCTATGAGACTTCGGTTGTATTCTTTTTGAACATAGTCATTAATTTTCTCCGCACATTGAAAAGCGGCTGTATTTTTTTCTTTTACGACTTCATACAGAAACTCATTTTGATTTTCCATTTGTGTTTCGTTAAACAGACGCTGTCCAAAAAACTTCAAATGCGTGACAAAACGGAAATAGTTTAATGATTCTTCGTCCAAATCAATTTGGAAATGATACTTTACGATGTTCAAAATATCTTGAATCAGTTTTGTAATTTGAATGACATTCGGCATTTCCTCATTCAGTTCTGCATTGACAATATGCATCGCAATAAAGCCTGCTTCATCCTCGGGAAGATGGATGTTGAGCTTGTCCTGTATGATCCGAATCGCTTCTACACCACACATGAATTCCTCTTTGTACAGCCGTTTGATTTCCCAAAGCAAGGCATTTTTAATGTCCATTCCTTTTTGATGACGTTCAATAGCAAAGGTAATATGATCCGTTAACGTGACATAGATGCTGTCATTTAAATTTTTGTTAAGGGTCGTTCTCGCGTGATCGATAATTGCCTCACACACTTGCATATACTCGATCGGAATATCATAAAGCAGGGTTTTGAATTTTTCTGATATATCTTTATTTTGAATGGAAAATACTTTTTCGATACGTTCTTCGTCAATCGGGTCTCCGCTTTTCTTTTGAAACGCAATCCCTCTGCCCATAATGACCAGCTCATGCTGCTCGTCATCATACGCACTGACCACATTATTGTTGATTACTTTCGAAATGATCAATTGATCCCCCCCCAGTACATTCCGCTTTTTCGAGCATTTCATTGTTGATTGATATGTCATGTTATTATTATTTTCAAAAAAGAGGACTTTAAGATGATTTTACATTTTTTTTTGATACGGTCAACTAGAAAGAATGACATATTACCTCTCAGAAATGACGATTTAGGGGCAAAAAGGCTAAAAATAGACAAAAAACACTCTTCAAAAAGAGTGTTTTTTACAAAATTAGGAGCAATCCCAGTTATAGACGACATTTTCGAAATGTTTTCGTTTGAGGTCTTCTGGTTTGATAAAAAAGTTAGCAATGCCGCAATCTCCCCACAACATGTCCACTTCATCATCTGAGTCAATTTGCAATAATAGCACAGTATGTTCTTGGTCTACATAGGTACGCGGGTCTTCTTGTGTAAAACCTGGGTATCCGCCAACTTTATGGCCAAAACCACTTGCTGTCTCATAAAATTCATCTAGCAATTGATCTGCTTCATCACCATCAATACCAACAGCATCTTCGAATAGATCCCAACTTTGCTTTCCTGTGACTTTTTCAAAGCGGAAATCTCCTACACTGATCGTTTCGCTTGATAATTCACCTGTAATCGCACCTTCCTTCGTAACTGGAAAATAAAAATCGTCAGGAATTTTCACGAATGAAAAATCAGTCAATAAGTCTTCTTCAGCTAAGAAAGGTTCCTCAATAAATTTGATCCGAAAATCTTTTTGCTCTGTTTTTTGGTCAATATTCATCCCATAAAGATCATCATGTACAGAAATAAACACTTGCAAAAGTCCTGTTTCTGGGTAATCTTTCAGCTTTGGCAGCTGGCCGAAATTGATTTGTGCCAGCAGCTTCATAGGATGGCCTTCTCCATCAACGGGATATTCGTCGTTTTTGGGGAAATAAGGATCACCTGCTATTTTACTGTCATATGGCCCTGTTTTTCCTTGTTTTATCTGTAATTGAATCAGTGGTTTGTCAGTTTGATCTAACGATGGACGGTAAGGCGCAAGTACTTCTTGCAGCTTTGCTGATTGTGTCAAGATGGTCTTCCTCCTTATGAATAGGTCTAATGATCAAAACAGGTCTATCTTTTTCTATCATACAGAAGTGTAACTTCCCTGTCAGTGAAAAACCCGTCAATATCATGACAAAAAACTCACTTCAACACGTTAAAAAACCTCCGATACAGCTGGAGGTTTTGTGATTCGTTTATTTATTTCACTTGATAATTCACTAAGTCTGTTGCCAATGTTTTCATCGTTTCGTTCGTTTCGTGCAGCCCCTCAATAATTTTTGTGAAAGTGCCAACGAGTTCTGCTTGATGTTCAGAAGAAGCCACGATTTGTGCTATTTCTTCTTCCATTCCTTTGATAGAGCCTTGCACATCTTTTAGCGCTGTTTCAATATCAGTCGTTGCTTGCTTCGCGTGAGTAGACAGCTTTCTCACTTCCGTAGCAACCACCCCAAAGCCTGCTCCTGCTTCACCTACTCTTGCAGCCTCAATGGATGCATTGAGTCCAAGTAAGTTCGTTTGATCAGAGATACCTTTGATGAGATTAGACACTTGGTTGATTTTAGAGGAATTTTCGACAGTGGTTTTTGTATTTTGTAGAATTTGTTCACTTGTCGCTTGTAGTTCCTCTGAATGTGCAGCCACTTGCTGTACCATCGCGACTAGTTTTTCGGAAGCATCGTTACTTTCCGTCATAATGTGTTCTAATCGTTGTTGATTCGTTTGGTCATATGCTACACAGAAGGCAGCGACCACTTGACCATTGTCATCTTTAATCGGGACGGCGACGATGTCCATAGGAATTCCGTACACCTCTTTAGGAATCTGGATAAACGATGGCTCTCTCCCATTTTTCAACATTGAAAAGTTTTGGAACCCGGGAGCTACAACATCCCCAGCTTTAAACCCTAAGTCAATGTTCCCGTGCTGCTGATAATAAAGAACCTTCTCTTTCCCTAATACAGAAAAGGTTAGCTGCTCTCTCATAGCTAGTCCAACGATTGGTAAAGCGTCTATTATGTTATCAATTCTCTGTGACATTCGCTCACGTTCATCCTCTCTTTTTCTCAGTACACTCTCTTTATCGGTTCTTTATATGATCTATTACAGCCTGCAATGTGTACTAATATCAACCAAATGACCTAAGACATATAAAACAGCCACATTCTATCAAGAGAATGTGGCTGTTTTTAAAAGAAGAAGATGCATATCAACACACTAATGACGATGAAAAAAAGATACATGCAGTCGATCCATGAAGTGCTGATGACATGATAATACGTTCTCTCCCTCGTCCCTGTGAAGCCTCTTGCTTCCATCGCAATGGCTAGTCGTTCAGATTTCCGTACGCCTTGCGTGAAAAGAGGGAGTGCATAACGTATAAAGGCTTTCCAACTGTTTTTTTGCTTGTAACCTCTAATTTTATGTGCAGCCTTCATTTGCTTCAATTCACTTTGAAACAACGGGATAAACCGGAAGCCTGCCAGCATCCCATATGCCCATTTGGGTGACATTCGGCATTGATGGATTAAGCTCATCATAAAGGCCGTCAAATCAGTTGTTGATGTAAAAAGGAGACCAAATGTCACAAACCCGAGCATTCTAAAAGAAATGGTCAGCCCATTTCTTAAACTCTCCTCTGTGATATGAAACCATGCCCACTTCCAAACTGTATGATCTCCCTTGCCAAAGGCCGCGATCATCCAAAACACGAGAATGAAAAAGAGCAGATAAGGTACAAGTCTGGTGATGAGGTATTTCAAATTCCAGCCGCCTAGGACAAGTCCAATTCCAAGTGCAAACAGCCAGATGATGAACGTCGTTTTAGGATCAGAAATCGCCATCAGACAGCACATCGCAAGGAGATGGGCGAGTAATTTCATGACTGGATTTACAGTGGATAGAAAGGAGTGATTACTTTGCAATCGTCATCACTTCCTTTCTTTCAGCCATATAGCGATAATGTAACGGCACTCTCAGCTCACAGGAAGTGACAAGTTCCTGATGAGAAAATAAATCAAAAGGCGTACCATCATAAACTTGCTCCCCTTGATGAAAAACAAGCACCTGATCAGCGCACTCATCAACGAGTTCCATATCATGTGTGACCATAATAATAGTGGTGCCTTGTCGTTGACGTTCTTTTAAACGCCGGATTAACTCCCTCGCCGTTTTCTCATCCTGCCCGAAGGTCGGCTCATCTAAAATGAGTACATCCTGATCAAAAAGAAGCATCGTGGCAACACTTAATCTTCTTTTTTGTCCTAAGCTTAAGGTGAAAGGATGCGCGTCTCTATGCTTCTCTAGGCCGAACTCTACCAATAGCTGATTCGTTTTTTCTTGCACAACAGGCTCTGGCCAATTTCGCTGTCTCCCACCAAATGCGATTTCATCAAACACTGTGTCCTGTATAAATTGAAGTTCTGGATTTTGAAATACAAAGCCTGCTTTTTCATATAATGTTCGGTCAGACCACTTTTTCAGGTGTTTTCCTTTTAAGAAAATGTGACCTTTCTTTATTGGTTCTAAACGGATGACATGTTTAAGAAACGTACTTTTTCCGCTTCCATTTTCACCGATGATCGCAACCCAATCTCCTGCTTTTATATTAAGGTGCAGGTCATCTATAATGCTTTTTTTCCCGTAGCTTAATTGTAGATGATCTGTGCGAATAATGACCCCTCGATCTGTTGATGACAATTTCTCATGACGTTCTTTTCTCGCCTCAAAGGTTTGCAAGAGTGTTTGACTCAGTGGATGAAACGGATCTTGTACGATAGTGGACCATTTCTCGGGAAATATTTTCGGACGCCAAATGCCGGCTTCTTTCATTTCTCCCTCAAATGTATTCATCACGTCTTTTGGCGTTCCATCTGATATGATACGGCCTTGATGATCTAATAAGATCACCCGATCCATCCACTCGATGACACCGTCTAACACATGCTCCACAAAAATCATCGTCTGATTCTGTTCAGCCGAAAGCTGCTGAAGTAATTGAAATATCTCCATTCTTCCTGCTGGGTCAAGCTGTGCTGTCGGTTCATCAAAGAACAGGACATCTGGCTCTAATGCTAGTAAACATGCAAGCGCCAACCGCTGCTTCATTCCGCCAGATAAGGTATGAATATCTGTATTTGGGTCGACATCCAGCTGTACCTTTTTCATGAGATGCTGAATCATGTCATCCATTTGTTCACGAGGGACAGATCGATTCTCTAAGCTAAACGCAATTTCTTCATTGACTCGGTGCATACAAAACTGCGAATCTGGGTCTTGAAACATGACACCAGTATGCCTTTGCCGCATCACTTCTCCCTGTACTTCAGCTTCCATATGCTCTGGAATAATGCCAGCAAGCACAGAAATCAGCGTAGATTTCCCGCTTCCACTTGGTCCTAATATCAGCACCTTTTCCCCCTTTTGAATAGAAAGAGATACTTGATGAAGAACGGGATTCGGCTGTTCATAAAAGCGGACAGTGAGATTACTGCACGCGAGAAATGAATCCATGCTGGTCACCCTTACTTCGTTTTTCTTTCATGATGGCATATTGATTCAGCACACCCGTTTTAGATAAAGCATCCACCACAACCTTTGCCAAGCAACCGCCGAGTAACATACCGCTGATGACTTGAGTGACAAGTGTCATGAGTAACACTTGAGGCGTGTAATAGCCGAATCCATTGGCAATGAGGCTATATGCCATTGCCCCTACTGCTGCAAAGGCACCAGACAACATGAGTGTCCACATGCGATATCGCTTATAGCCAAAAAGAGCGAAGGCGATTTCTGCTCCAAGTCCTTGGCATACACCAATCAAAAGCGCAGAAAGACCGAAGTGGCTGCCTGTCAGTAATTCCACGGCAGCGGCAGCTGTTTCTGCGATGAGGGCAGCTCCTGGCTTTTGGATAATGTAAGCAACGATTGGACTGGCAATGACCCAAATTCCGAACATGATGTTGCCTCCTGCTGGACCGACAAGGGCTGTAATCGGTAAATAAAGAGTCGACCACCCTAAATAGATGACTCCGCATGCCACTGATAAAATGACAGCAAGAACGACTTCTTTCATCTTCCATGTCATGAAGAATGCACCTCCATTTGGACAGGCCACTCTTCGACAGTAAAGGCCATGTCCCAGAATTTATACTCAAGCTGACAGCTTAAGATGAAGTGCTGTTTCATTTTCTCCTTTTCCTTCTCACTTGCTCCTTCCGCCCACTGATCAAGCCGTTTGCAAAGCTCCACTGTAACAGAGTCCGTTAACCCGCCATAAAACGTGATCCACTCATAGAATGGATGGGCAGGGTCGGGCTCAACATCTTTAAGCATTCGTTTGCCTATTTCCCAATAGGTCCAAGGGCAAGGGAGCAAAACCGCAATGATTTCTCCTAGCGTCCCTTCCTTTGCGACTTGCAGCATGTGATGAATATAGTGATGGGCACTTGGCGCCAAAGACGCCCCTTGCAGTTCATCATAAGCGACACCTGCCACTCGGCAAAGGTTTTGATGAGGATGTGTCTCACTATCAAGGACAAAAGCCATTTGTTGATGGAAAAAGGTAATGTCCTCTCTGTCTGTACATCTGCTGATGGCTGCCGCATAAATTTTAATAAAGGCATTTAAATATTCCGCATCCTGTTTGACATAATGAATGATCTGTTCCTTTTCGAGTTCTCCTGCTGCGAGTCCTCTCACAAACGGATGCTGATAAATCGCTTCAAATAATGGTTCTGCTTCTTGCCTTAATTGGGTTGAAAATGTCATAAAAAAGCCTCCTCTTTTTCAGTTGAATAAATGAAAAAGCCACCCCGAATGGAGCGGCCTTCTTATCGATTCAATCATGAATAAGACAAGGTCCAGCTCCACTTCCCTCCGCTAGTACAAACTAGATCAGGTTCAAAGGGTCCAAGATTTCCTCTTGTCTCAGTCATACATGACTCCCCTAGTGGACTTTTGTCATTTAATTATCTTTACTCTACACATGTGGCGATTTGATGTCAACCGCCGATCTTAATTCAATGTATTGATCGTTGGCAGCTTCTCGATCCCTGCCGCATAGTAGAAATTAAGGACACTGAAGAAATCAATTGGCTTTCCTGTCTTTAAATCAACAGCCAAAATATGATCGCCGTAATTTGTCAGGTCATCAATGTCTAAACGCCTTGGCGTTGTCTTTCCGAGAGTATCAACAAAGCTGCTATGGTAGTACTGCCCACTAGCAAACGATGATTCATGATACATAAATAATGTCTCCACATCTAAGTAGACAAGAATGGCCTCAGAGGAACTCGCATATGGAGCAGAGTACGATACTGGTGCCGAAATACTCTTCACTTTTACACTGTCAACAGAATGCGTTCTCTGTTGATATTTTCCATCATATGAGAAATAAAATACACGCTCCCATTTATAATCAGCGGTCTTAGATTGTTTGTTATATACTTTTGTACCATTTGCGAAAACATCCCCATTGGCATACGAAGCAACAAAGTATTGCAATGTTGATGACAGGGATTCAGCACCTGTGAAATTTGGTGGGTTTTTTGCATTCACCTGTAATGTATATGAGTCTCCAAAGTCTCCACCGCTAGTAATACCAAACGCATAATCACCCGCTGGTAAATTGCTTAACGCAAGCAGACTGCCTGCCGGTTGAATCAGATCCGTTGGATAAGCTTGTCCTTCTTCATAATCAATAACAAATAATTGAACGAAATAATCAGCATTTGGAGAGGTAATCCGGCTGATGAGCGCCTGAGAGGACGATGTACTTAAGAACCATAAATCAACTGGATCTTCCTCGTTTAAAACTGCCGATTGATTAATGGCTAGTCCATCAATAGAGCGAACGGCAGACGTGCGCATCTTTCCATCTGTAGCCGCTTTTCGTTTAATACTTATTCCCTTTTTCTTATCTACTTTAAATGATTTTTTTACTTCCTTCTGTTGAACCGCAGTCCCTTTATCCTGCTTTTCAAACGACTCTTGCACTTGCTGAATGGCTTTTTCAGTCAGTGGCGATACTTTTTCACTTGATTTTGGTGCATCTTCTGCTTTGATTGCTGGTGAAAATAAACCTGTTGTGACCAATAAAATAGACAGTAAGGCGGCGGTGATTTTGACATAAAATGCTCTCACAGGAACATCCCCTTTTCCCTAATTTGGGTTTTTTACCCTGTGATTATTTTACCATTTTTCTAATACTTGTTTTGGGCTTTTTTAGGAAATTTTTATAACAAAAAACCAGCCGTATGCGTCACGACTGGTTTTTTGATGATTTATGCAATGGTTTTGACAAATAAACGTGCTGTTTCTGCACTTGATCCTGGATTTTGTCCAGTAATGATTTGTCCGTCTACAACGGCGAATGGCGCAAATGCATCGCCTTTTTCAAATGCTGCCCCTTGCTCGCGAAGTTTTGTTTCCAATAAAAATGGAACTTTAGATGTCAATTGAACAGCATCCTCTTCCTCATTTGTGAATCCTGTTATTTTCTTGCCGTCGATAAATGATTTTCCATCACGATCCTTCACATCAACAAAGGCAGAAACGCCATGGCAAACTGCCCCAACGGCTCCATTTTTGTCTGAAATCGCTAAGATCGCATCGGCAACCAATTGATTGGACGCAAAGTCGATCATTGGGCCATGTCCTCCAGCAAAGAAAATGCCATCATACTCAGCTGGGTTTACATCGGTCAGTGCCTTTGTGTCTTGAAGTAATTCATACACATCTTGATATTGTGCTGGAACTCCTTCAGGAATTGAATTTTTATCGATCGGTACTGTTCCACCTTTTATTGAAACAATTTGCACGTTGAGTCCATTTTCTTTAAAAATATGAAATGGCTCGGCCAATTCTTCTAGCCATAAGCCTGTTGGGTGTCCGTTCATTTCTGAGCTGCTTGTGGATACTAATAAAACGTTCTTGCTCAACTTTATCATCCTTTCTATTTATCATGTGACTATTTTATATTTTGCACAATTAAATATCAAGCAATCAGACTTGGATACAACTCTTTATGTTATACCCGATTTTTTAAAAAATATAGCCTCACTTCAAATCTAATCATTCTGTCACATTCTATTGACAGGGAATTTCATGTAAAATTGTGATGAAATGATATAATATGAGAAACAATTGACAGACCTCTTGCGCTAGAGGGAATTTAAAAGGAGTGGAAAAAGAGATGAAAACCTATTCGATTGTGATGATTATCATCACGCTCTGTATCATATTGGCTGTCTTTTTAATGAATCTTACGGGCGTCATGTATGGAAAAATCATATTGGCTGTCGCTGTTGCCCTTTGTCTTACGTCCATTATTCGTTTGATGGGAATGCGTAAAAGATAAAAGCCGCCCTCTAGGGCGGCTTTACCGTGTAGACAAACCCTCGCATTCAGTGTCAGTCCTGCGCTTCGGTGCTCACCAATGTCAAATTCACTCCGATGCTCGTCCTTCCTAAACTGCAAAGGTTTTCTATCACGCTGATAGGATTATATAGCCAGGATAAGTGCAATTAATGCAAGAAAAGCTGGTAACCCTTGTTTGATGATAATCGATTTATTAGACGTCACACCGCCAAATACTGCTGCGATGAATACACAAAGAACGAAAAATAGCTGAATCATATATCCTACGGTATTCGAACCAAGAATGAGCCCCCAAATGAGTCCAGCAGCTAGAAAGCCATTGTATAGCCCTTGATTAGCAAACATCACTTTCACATTTGGATCCTTTTGTAAGTGTTCAGGCAGATTGAAAGATCTTTTCGCCATTTTTGATTCCATAAAAAACATTTCTAGTAACATGATGACAATGTGCTCTAAAGCGACAATTCCTACTAAAATCATTGCTAAAATATTCAATTTAGTGAATTCCTTTCTGATAGACGGTCTCGTATTTGTATTTTGTCCGTGTATAAATCAAAGTCTTGGATTAGCTCTAACGCCTCATGAAAACGACTTTGTGGAATGTCTTTCATTTTTCTTACACCAAATTCCTTTTTAATAAAAGCCATGATGGTATTAATATGAAGCTTACCGTGGCCATCATACTCTAAATGGCTGCAAAAAGTCTGCATCGTCCCTCGAATCACCTTTAATTGCTTGGCAGTGACACAACTCATTGGTAACGCTCATCCTTTCTTGGTTTTTTAACAACTAAAAAGAACATTGAATGAAAGAAAAACCTTCCAATCTCTATTATATAATGGTTTCATTCGGATATCAAAATAAAAAAGAACAAACATTCGATCGAAGACGAGTCATACGCTAAAAATCCATGTCTTAACGTATCAAAAAGCCGGATTCATGGATAGAATCCGGCTTTTTGTTTAGTTGCTTTTAGAAATTAATACCTTTCCAACAGAACGGTCCTTACTTTGTCCGACGACTTTAAAGGATAGGCCGTATGTTGGCACATCACGTCCTGCATCCGGGTTATTTGGATTCACATAGTTCTTTTTATCACTAAATGTACGCGTTGGGCGGATATAGCGATCCTCTAAGGTTAAGCCTGTTGTCGCTGTATAATCAATATTCAGCTTGGTGCTTGGATTCAAAGAGAATGCTGCATCATGTACTTGGAAACCTGTCGCTGCAATAGAGCCGTCACTCCATTTCAACACTTGTTGATCTGCATCTACGACTCCAAGGAAGCCGTTCCCTGGATGTTTTCCAACCCAGTTATCACTGTACGATTGATCGACGTACCACACGACCAAACCGTTATTATAGCTCATCAGACTTGCTCCTCGTTTGATATGCTTTAAGCCTTTATCGACATCAGCATAAGAGCGCCATTCTAGTAAATAATACTGAGCGGCATATTGTTTTCCATTAGATTGAGAGAATCCGTTAAAAGTGAACGTGGACGTTCCCTCGGCATCATCTGACCACACTTTTGATCCATCTGCTGTAATCTTTAGATCATCTACAAATAAACCTGGCAGTGAATATCCTGCATCGGTTGTATAGCGGAATTGCAGATCGATCTTCTTCCCTGCATAAGCAGAAAGGTCAAAGGATGCATCTACCCATCCATCTGATTTCCCATCGATGCCATTGCCTTCATTCGCTCCTGCCTCATTTCGATCATTCGTAATATTACCAGCAATGGTTGTCCATTTGTCTGTCCCAGTTTCACGAACTTCTACATACGCATAGTCATAATCTTCTTCGATATCGTACCATGCTTTAAACGTAAGCTCGGCTTTGCTTCCCTTCGACAAATCAATCCCTGATGTCGTCATGGTAGCATTCAAATTGTCACCTGTTCCGCTGAAGTATGAATATTGCCCTTGTGCAGGCTGAGTGACCACAATCTCTTTATCTGGCAAATCGACTCGAACCGCATCATGGTTGGTTCCTTTTGTTGCTGCTTCATCGATTAAAACTGTTTTGCTTTTTGTTAATGTCTTACCATCAATGGTTTTTCCAGAAAGCCAGTTGCCGCCATGCAGGTTTTGAAGCATTTCTTTTGCATATGGACTAAAACCTGTTGGTTCCGTACCAGGTACTTTACCTGCCCAGCTTCCGCTTGACATGATAGACCAATAAGAAACGGGCTCTCCTCTGCCTGTGTATTGTGTATCGTATTCATCAGGCAGACCAAGATCATGTCCAAATTCATGTGTGAACACGCCTGCTGCGCCATCTTCAGGCTCAATCGTATAATCTAGAGCGCCTAACTTTCCGCCTTGACCCACTTCTGATTCAGTGTTTGGAATCTCAAATACATCACCAAGTGACCAGCGATGCGACCAAATCGCGTCAGAGCCAAGCTGTCCGCCGCCAGCTTCTTCACCTACGCCAGCGTGTACAACCATGAGGTGGTCAATGATACCGTCCGGCTCATTATAAACACCGTCTCCATCCATATCATAGCGGTCCCATTGATCATATTCACCAAGGTCAATGTTTGGATCCTTTGCCGCTGCTTCGAGGGCTTCTTTCACCAATTCGCGCGGTCTGCCGTCACTGCCTGATTCGTCTGGTACGTTCCCGCCATAATATGCTGCTTCATGCTTGGCTGTATACCATCCAGCTACTGTTCCACTAATCGTGTAGCTTCCACCGGACTGCTTTTCATAATACTGCTTCATAGATACTTTTCTTTTACCATCTGGACCGATGTAGCCATTTTTTCCGAAAAGCATATCTTGGTAATGCTGCTGATCGTACTTGTCATAGTACATATCAGTCTCTTCTTTTTTAATACTATTATGCTTATAATCTTTAAAATCTACTAATAAGACCAAAACTTTATCATTACGGACGTCGCCTTTATATTTTTCCTTTTGCACCGGCTTTACTTGATTGCCTTCTTTTCCTTTATGCTTCTTTAACTTTTTCTTTTTGGCTAGTTTATTATGTACATTTTGTTTGTATTCTTTTAGGAATTCAGGTTCTTCTGTTAAGGTACTTGCGCTTTGTTTCATCGCTGCTTCTTCTTTTTTCTTTAGGTAGTTCTTTAATGCTTTTTGGGTTTCTGCCTCATTGGCATTCTTTTTGATCTTTCCTTGTTTTTTCAAGGCTTTGATGAGGCGGTCTTCATTGACAACACTTGCGTCGAATGGAATACCTGAATAATGACCACCATCTGAGGATGTTGACTTTTCTGAGGTGTGGGCAGATAGAGGGGTGCTGAAAGCTGTCAATGTGCCTAAACTGAGGACAGCTGTTAGTGCGATGCTCGTCCATTTCCCTTTTTTCATATTGGTTCCTCCCTAATTTGGTAATAAATAATATCTAATTCTAGCATATTCCAATATACTTAAGTCGAAAAACATTTTATTTTCAGAAACTTTGTGGAAAAAGCACAATACGAGATTGAAATAGGTGGAACGAATTGTCGAAAATAAAAGAACCCTAGGCTATAAATGCCTAGGGTGTTTGTTGTTTTTCTATGAAAGCTGCTCTCCTTGATATGCAACAACATCAAGTGGAGCGGCTAAAAATTCTTTTGCCTTTGCGACGAAAGCTTGGAAATGTGCACTTGCATTATGGCTTTGAACCGCTGCTTCATCTTTCCACACTTCGACCATTAAAAAGGTGTTTTCTTTCTCTGTATCCTTGAAAAGCTTGTAGGACACATTGCCTGCTTCTTCCTGTGAAGCTTTCATTAAACCGTTGATTTCTTCTAGAAATACGTTTTCTTTCTCTGGATGAATGGTCATCCCTGCATGAATAATAATCATATGATCGTCTCCCTTTTTTTAAAAATTATTTCCACTCTGTGATGCGATCGATCGGTAAACGGTAAGAAGCATAACCTTCGTCAGCCGCTTTCCCAATGGATAGAAGCATAACTGGTACATAGCGCTCTTTATCCCAGCCGAATGTTTCAGCGATGACTTCTTTGTCATATCCGCCAATTGGGTTTGTATCATAGCCATGCGCACGAGCAGCAAGCATCAGCTGCATTGACACAAGTCCACCGTCAATTAAGATCGTTTCACGATTCACTTGCTCTGGAAGAACTTCAAAATGTGCAGTTAATGCAGCAATTTGTCTTTCTTTTACTTCCTGCGGCATGTAGCCATTTTCTACTGCTTTTGAATAAATTTCTTCTAAGTATTCATTGTTTTTCATATCTGCAAACACAGCGATGACAGCTGATGATGTAGCTACTTGTGTTTGGTTGAATTTTGCGAGTGGTGCAAGCTTTTCTTTTCCTTCTGGGCTGTCAATGACCATGAAGCGCCAAGGCTGTGCATTCACTGATGATGGTGCTGTTGTTGCCTCTTCTAAAATCTCCGTCATTTCTTCTTTGCTAATTTTCACTGCTGGATCATAGTTACGAATGGAGCGGCGCCCTTTCATAATATCCATAAAATCGTTTGTTTTTAATGTTGTAGCCATGTGTAACACTCCTTTAGGTTGTTTGAATCTTCTCGATGTTTTGTTGTATACGGATGAGCACATCAGTGAGAAGCTTTCGTTCTTCATCACTTACGTTTTCAAGCATTTCTGAGATAAATCGTTCTTTTTCTTTTTTAGAAGCTTCGATTCTTGTTCTGCCTTCATCTGTCAGACGAACAAGCGTGACGCGATTATCTTCCGGCTTTCTTCTGCGCGTGACCATTCCTTTTGTTTCTAACTGTTTTAAGTGACGCGTCACAGCCGCACTATCAATATTTACTTTTTTCTGCAAATCGGATTGGCTGATTTCGTCGGCTTGGAATAACAGTGATAGCAACTCCAGTCTTGATTGGCTAATGCCCGTGCATGCTTCGAACTTCACACCCATCATACGGTTCACGCACTGCAAACGATATAATACCTCTGCTTCTTCAGAGCAAAATGCAGTCAATGCCATCCCCTCTTTTCTATTCAGATCAATTAGTTGATATATCAATCATTGACTCGTCAACTAATATACACCCATTGTTTCATGATTGCAAGAGGTTTGTTTCATAAAGTGAAATTTTTTATTTCAATAAAAAAACGAGCTGTACGCTCGTCTTAAGAACTTGGTGTCGATGTTGGTCCCACATAGTAGCTGATAAATCCAATGATCATCAAGACTACAAAAATAAAGAGAATGAGTTTGAGCATTCTCATGGTTTATCCCCTCCCACTCATCTAACTTATCATATCTAGAAGAAGCGCTACCTAAAATTTACATAAAAAAAGACAAAAGCGATTCATCACTTTTGTCTTTTTCTCTTTATTCTGTAATCACTGTATGAATCAAAGTCGGAGCATCAGCATGGTCAGCGATGCGGATGTTGTCATAAATTTTCTCCATGACATTCGCAACATCTTCACGATTTGCATGCAGCGTCACGAGAGATTCACCTTTTTCTACACGATCGCCTACTTTTTTGTTGAGCATGATGCCAACAGATAGATCGATATCGTCTTCTTTTGTTGCACGTCCTGCTCCAAGAATCATCGCTGCAACACCGATTTCGTCTGCGACGATTTCAGCGATCACACCTGATTCTTTTGCCGGCACTTCGATTTGATAAGGTGCTTGTGGCAATTTTTCCGGTTGATCTACAATCGAGCCGTCTCCACCTTGGTTTTCTAAAAATTCCTTGAATTTCTCAAGTGCTTTGCCGTTTTTCATGACTTCAATTAGCTTTTCTCTTGCTTCATCAAGTGTCTCTGCTTTTTTCGCAAGAACGACCATTTGACTTCCTAATGTGAGCACAAGCTCGTTTAAGTCTTCAGGGCCTTCGCCTTTAAGCGTGTCAATCGCCTCTTTCACTTCAAGGGAATTTCCAATCGCTAATCCTAGCGGCTGAGACATGTCTGAGATGACAGCCATCGTTTGTCTGCCAACATTATTTCCGATACGAACCATTGCTTTTGCAAGCTTCTCAGAGTCTTCAGGTGTTTTCATGAAAGCACCTGCACCTGTTTTCACATCTAATACGATTGCATCTGCGCCAGCAGCGATTTTCTTACTCATAATCGAGCTTGCAATGAGCGGGATTGAGTTAACAGTTCCTGTTACATCACGAAGGGCATACAGTTTTTTATCAGCAGGTGTCAGATTGCCTGATTGTCCAATGACCGCTACTTTATGACGGTTCACCAGCTCGATGAACTCGTCTTTTGTAATTTCAACGTGGAAGCCTTTGACTGCCTCTAACTTGTCGACTGTTCCACCCGTATGTCCAAGACCACGCCCAGACATTTTTGCAACAGGTACATCAAGTGCTGCAACAAGAGGAGCGAGTACAAGCGTTGTTGTATCGCCTACACCGCCTGTTGAATGCTTGTCTACTTTAATGCCGTCGATAGCAGACAAGTCAATTGTGTCCCCTGAGTTTGCCATAGCGAGTGTTAAATCTGCACGTTCTTGATCCGTCATATCTTGGAAGAAAATCGCCATCGCCAAGGCACTTGCTTGGTAGTCAGGAATTGTTCCGTCCGTATAACCTTTGACAAAGAAAGAAATTTCCTCTGAAGATAGTTCTTTTCCGTCACGTTTTTTCGCAATGATATCTACCATTCTCATTGTTTTCACCATTCCTTTTTTAGTTTAGTAAATCAAACCGACAACGCCTGCTGTTAAGAAGCTGACGAGTGTTGCACCGAATAACAGCTTTAATCCAAAGCGTGCGACAACGTTTCCTTGTTTTTCATTTAAGCCTTTCACTGCTCCAGCAATGATACCGATAGACGAGAAGTTCGCAAATGACACAAGGAATACAGAAATGATCGCTTCTGTACGAGCAGTGAAATGAAGACCGTCGCCAGATAGAGCAAGCATCGCTACAAATTCGTTAGATACCATTTTGGTCGCCATAATACTTCCTGCTTGTACCGCTTCACTCCAAGGTACACCAACAAGGAAAGCAAATGGTGCAAACACATATCCAAGTACATCTTGGAAAGAAACACCGATGGCAGCTGTGAAAATGCCATTAATCATCGCAATTAATGCAACGAATCCAATCAACATCGCAGCCACAACAATGGCTACTTTGAAACCATCCATAATGTATTCGCCGAGCATTTCGAAGAAAGATTGTCTTTCTTCTTCTACGACTTCAAGCATGTCTTCGTCTTTAGACACTTCATATGGATTGATGATAGACGCAATAATAAATCCACCAAATAGGTTCAGCACAAGTGCTGTAACAACGTACTCCGGTTTAATCATTTGCATATACGCACCGACAATGGACATTGATACAGTCGACATCGCAGATGCACACAATGTATAAAGACGCTGTTGAGGTAATAATCCAAGCTGCTTCTTAATGGAAATGAACACTTCGGATTGACCTAAAATCGCTGACGCTACGGCGTTGTAAGATTCTAGTTTCCCCATTCCATTGACTTTACTAAGCAAATACCCAATTCCGCGTACGATCAGCGGAAGGATACGCCAATGCTGCAGGATACCAATCAAGGCAGAAATGAAGACGATCGGCAGCAAGACATTGATAAAGAAAGTTGACGCATTATCATTCATTAAACCGCCAAATACGAAGTTGATCCCTTCACCAGCATAGCCTAGAAGCATTTGGAATCCTTTTGCAAAGCCCCCGACTAGGAAGTTCCCAACACCTGTATTGAGCAGAATATAACCTAAAATAAATTGCAGTACAATCATGACAATGACTGGACGGAATTTCACTCGCTTTTTCCCGTTACTTGCCAGCCATGCAATGGCGAGAATCACCAGCAAAC
Organism: Bacillus sp. FSL R5-0397; assembly: GCF_038593395.1. Classification (NCBI taxonomy): domain Bacteria; kingdom Bacillati; phylum Bacillota; class Bacilli; order Caryophanales; family Bacillaceae; genus Bacillus; species Bacillus sp. FSL R5-0397. Next base: position 3,535,580 of record NZ_CP151992.1, read on the forward strand.
CGATAATACCAATGACGTATTTCATGTTTTTCCTCCTTGAATGAATTCGTTTACATTAATGTGCTTGTATGGAACAAACCCTATTTCGCAAACAAATTGCGGAAGAAAATCCCAGAAATGAGACCCTTCCGCATATGACTTTTTCATCATCTAATGAGTCATGATTGTTATCCTACCATAGGATCGTATGAATTAATAGTCTTTAGAAGGAGCTGATTGATCCCCTTTAATAATGGAAACGCCTGCACTGGCACCAATACGGGTTGCGCCTGCAGCTGTCATCGCTTCTACGTCTTCTTTTGTTCTTACGCCGCCTGAGGCTTTGACACCGATGTCAGGTCCAACTGTTTTACGCATTAATGCGATGTCCTCAGCTGTTGCACCGCCTGTACTAAATCCAGTCGATGTTTTGACGAAATCAGCGCCAGCTTTTACAGAAAGTTCACAAGCTCGTACTTTCTCTTCATCCGTGAGTAAACAAGTTTCAATGATGACTTTCACTAAGGCTTTGCCTTTTGCTGCGTCTACAACGGCACGAATATCTTGTTCAACTGCATCATATTCGCCATCTTTCAATGCCGCAATATTGATGACCATGTCCACTTCAGTTGCACCGTTTTCAATGGCATCCTTTGTTTCAAATGCTTTCACTGCTGTTGTGTTTGCACCTAACGGGAAACCGATGACTGTACATACATCAACGCCTGTTCCTTCTAGTTCTTTCGCCGCAAGAGATACCCAAGTTGGGTTCACACAAACGGAAGCAAATTGATATGTCTTTGCTTCTTCTAGTAACTGCATGATCGCAGCTTTAGATGTATCTGGTTTTAGTGCTGTATGATCAATGAGCTTTGCTATTGTCATGATTCACACTTCCTTTTAAATATGATACTTTCATCTTAAATGACTATTGAACAATTGTAAATATAGTTATGAAATTTTGTTCATCTATTTTGTGACATTTAAAAGAGCTCTTGCTGTGTGCTGATCGATCACCAATACGTTCGCATATTTTCCTCTCAGCGCCCCATGGATAGAGGCAATCTTTCGATGTCCACCAGCCACAAGAATGGAGCGCTCTTTTGTTCTCAAATCATCCAGCTCCACACCGATTGTGCGATTGTTAATCGCTTCACTGCAAATGCGTCCTTCTTGATCATAAAAACGCGAACAGATATCTCCGACACTGGATGTCTTGAGCAGCGCCTTTTCTTCTTCACGGAAATAACCAAGCCTAAACAAAAGCGCCTCATCTCTTACCGTCCCAACAGTAAACACAGCGATATTTGCCTGTTTGCCCATTTCAATAATGCGCTGAATATGTCTGTCCTGTTCGACCATCTCTTTAACGGCGGCACTATCGAACACAACAGGCAGTGGCAAATAGCGTGGTGCCGTTTGAAAAGCTGATGCAAACAGCTGAATCGTTTCCGCAGAATATGTATTCACATGTGAATGGCTGATTCCACCTTTCAGCTGAACCACTTCTACCCCTTTTACCTGTTTAGGTTGCATCTTTTGAGCAATTTGATACATCGTGGTGCCCCAGCTCACTCCAACGATATCACCGTCTTTCACCGTATTCTGAAGATAATCTGCACCAAACCGGCTCAAGTAATCCGTAATCGTTGGATAATCGTCCTTTGGCGAAAATACCACATGAGCCTCGAGCAGATCATATTTTTCTTTCAGCAATAAGGACAGCTCATTTAAATCCTCAAATGGGTCCATCACTGTAATTTGGACGTACCCTTTTTCCTTCGCATACTGAAGCAGACGAGACACCGTTGGCCTCGACAGGTCAAGCTGCTTGGCGATTTCTTGCTGACTGTAATCAGATAAGTAATAGAGCCTTGCTGCTTCAATACTTAATTGCTGTTTCTCCCGATCCATTCGTACGCCTCCTTTTTTCCTCTATCATAACAAATTGTTCACTTCACCATGCACAAATGTTCATTTAAAGAAAATGGTGTAAGCTGCGTGAAAGGTCTCTTGCTTCTCTAAGGTTTGAATGCCGAATTTCTCCTTATACTGCCCGTTTGTCCCTTCCATATCAGCGATCCCATACCAAGGCTCAATACAAACAAAAGGAGCCATTGTTCCCTTTTCTTGATCATATGGAGACCAAATACCAACGAACGGAAAACCACTGAGATCGACCTCAACGCCGTGACCTGCTTGAGAAGTCAATGATACTTGATCAATATGACTAAAGATCATTGCATCGTTCTGAAAAAGTTCTGGGCGAAGTTGAATCGGCTCAAACTCAACACCTTTCTCCTTCTCTCTCACAAGTGAATCATGAAGTTCATATTGAACTGGATCATGTTCGGTGGAAGGTATCAATGTGAGCGAATAATCATCTGTCTGCTCGCCTTCAACAAGCGGGACATGAAATGCCGGATGTCCACCAATCGAGAAATACATCGTGCCATCTCCTTCATGAACAATTTCCCAGGAAATCGTTAGTCCATTTTCCGACAGTGCATAACTGATGCGCGCTGTAAATTCATACGGATATTGTGACGTGTGACGGCCATTTGATTGATATTGAAAAACCACCTGATCTTTTGCTTCTTCAAATAGTTCAAAATCAACATCACGCAAAAATCCATGCTGCGAGAGTTGATACGTTTGATCGTCTATCTTGTATTGATCATCCTTCAACCGTCCGACAATCGGAAATAAGACGGGCGACACCCTGCCCCAATAAGCAGGGTCACCAGACCACATATATTGACGTCCACTTTCTTTATGAAGCACCTCTCTCACCTCGGCACCTCTCTCATTGATTTGAACCAATAACAGATCATTTTCAATCGTTTTCATTCAACACATCCCCTTTCCTTCTTCTTTTATTATGACAGGGATTTTCGGTTTGAGTATAAAAATAAGAATCCCTCAAGCCTTAGAATGTTTCTTCATATAAAAAAATTTAAAAAAAGACAGAAATTCGCCAACAAAATGTAATGCTGATTCGTCTAATCTTATATAAAATAAAAGAATCGTTGTTCTTTTGGAGTGACAACAAAAAAGACGCGTTTGACATTGATGGGGGATTCTTTTTCATGAACAGCAAGGAAAACCGTTTACGTTACATATTAGGATTAGATGGGCTGAGAGCTGTTGCCGTATTGGCGGTCATTGCTTATCACTTACATATTGGACCTGCGAGCGGCGGGTTTCTTGGCGTTGATTTGTTTTTTGTGATTTCTGGTTACTTGATTACAACCATCTTGCTGCATAAGCAGGATTTGGGCTATCAAGAGCTTCTGCCTTTTTGGATGGGCCGCATCAGAAGGCTGCTTCCAGCTGCCTACGTCATGATTTTTTTAATCGTCAGCTGGTGCGCCATTGCTGGTTCAAATGCATTAATGTCCATTCGTGGCGATGCCTTATCGTCCTTTTTTTATGTGAGTAACTGGTGGTACATTTTTCATCAGCTCTCTTACTTTGACAGCTTCAATGCTGTATCTCCACTAAAAAATTTATGGTCTTTGGCGATTGAAGAGCAATTTTATCTCATTTGGCCGGTACTGTTGATTGCTGGACTGAAATGGGTGAAAAATAGATCCCATCTTCCTATGATCACCTTTGGTCTGGCACTTGTATCTGCTTTATGGATGGCCATTCTCTATTCACCGGATACTGACCCGAGCAGGATCTATTATGGAACAGACACACGTGCGTTTGCACTCCTCATCGGGTGCAGTCTTGCATTTGTCTGGCCCATGCACAGACTTTCCAGCAGAAAATTACTTCCTATCGGCAGACGTATGTTACAAATAGCCGGATTCGGTTCGATGGTCATTTTCCTCTTATGTGTTTATGCAGTCGACGAATTTGACGGCTTTCTCTACCAAGGCGGTATGCTTTTATTCTGTTTGAATGCAGCGATCTTAATTGCGTGTGTCTGCCATCCTGCCAGTCTTATTGGGAAATGGCTGTCTTTTCAACCACTCGTTTGGCTCGGAAAGCGGTCTTATGGCATCTACTTATGGCATTATCCAATTATCGTGCTGACCACACCGGTCATTGAGATTGGACAGCCTTCCATGGGACGTGTCACATTGCAGCTCATCGCAATTCTACTCATATCAGAGGCTTCCTATCGTTTGATCGAACAGCCGATTCGTAAACTCGGGTTTAGACACTATTTTGCCTCTTGGTCGATTTGGAAAACAGGAATCAAGCAATGGTCTATGTCCAATAAAGTGTTTCTTGGGATTGCCGCAGTCCTTTTGATTTTATTTACCATTGGCATGTCTAGCTCGTCTCATACATCCCCGCATGCGCAAGAAGTCACACAAATTAAGACAGCGCCCCAAAAGGCAGGCGGTCAGACAGAATCAAAAGTGAAGAAAAAGAAAGACAAACATGAGAAAAAAGCAGCGGATCCTAAACAATTTCACCAAGTTCTTGCCATTGGTGATTCCGTCATGTTAGACATTGCTTCAAATTTAGAAAAGGCCTATGAACCCATCACCATTGACGCAAGGGTCGGAAGGCAAATGAACGAAGCCATCCGCATCGCCCCTCAATATGCTTCTTTTAACAAGGCTGATGCCGCTGTTATTATTGAGCTTGGCACAAATGGTTATTTTACAGAGGGGACTTTGACCTCATTCATTCAACATTTCTCGAAGGCACATATTTTTCTTGTGAACACTCGCGTTCCAAGATCTTGGGAAAATGATGTGAATGCAGTCATTGAGCGTGTGGCCAATCAACACCACAATGTGAGCTTAGTCGATTGGCATTCAGCCGCTAACGGACAGCCATCCTATTTTCAGCCAGATGGTGTTCATCTTTCCACAAAAGGCTCTGACACATTGACTGAGCTCATTAAAGCCAGTATCAAGAAAAAAGGAGATGTGTCCTCGGCATCATAAGAAGACTAGCATCCTGTGAAGAGAGATTCAAAAAAGACATACTTTCCTATGATTGGAGGCATGTCTTTTTTGTGATGGATGAGCACGGAGCTGCATTATGTTTTACTTTTAAAAGACCAAACGATGACAGGGATGAGAATTAACGATAAAATTCCTCCGCTTAAAGATAATATAGCATAACTCGTATTCGCCATGACCATTCCTGAAAGGGCACCGCCAGAAGCACCTGCTAACGCAACAAAAACATCGAGTGTTCCTTGGGTTTTTGCCCGGTTTGATGGTTCTGTAGAATCCACTATTTGAGCAGTACCACTAATTAAACCAAAGTTCCATCCCAATCCAAGTAAAGACAAAGCAATGATTAATAGAACCATTGAATCACTTGGTGCGAATGCTGCTAATAAACCAGCAAGTAACAATGTGATGCCCGACGCTATGCTCATAGCTGTTCGTCCTAGTTTATCTACAAGTACACCCGTGATAGGTGAAGGAAGATACATGGCTCCTATATGAAAACCAATCACAATGCCCACTTCGGCTAATCCATGACCATGATGCTGCATATGCACCGGTGTCATGGTCATGAGTGCCACCATGACAATTTGAGTTAAGATCATCACTGTGGCACCTACTGTAAGCCCTTTTTTATCTGTTTTTTTATCAGCAGCATCTGGTTTATTTCCATGCCCATGTTCTGCTTTGTAAGTTGCTATTCTTCGGGCAATGTCTAATGGATCAGGACGCAGCAGAATAAAAAGAACAAGACCAGCTACAATAAATGCTGCTGATGATAAAATAAAAGGACCGGCAAGTGCTGGAACACCAATGGACACTGCAAATTTACCCATCACTTCAACTAAGTTCGGACCTGCTACTGCTCCAAATGTTGTCATGACCATTGTTGTACTAATTGCAGTTGCACGCTGTTTAGAATTTGCTAAGTCCGTCCCAGCATAACGCGCTTGTAAGTTCGTGGATGTTCCTGCTCCGTAAATGAAGAGCGATGCAAATAATAAAATGACACTATTCATCATAGCTGCCAGCACAACGCCAATTGCTCCGAGCCCTCCAACAACAAAACCTGTCGATAAACCGATGCGTCGTCCATAACGTTGTGAAAGCTTTCCTACAATGAAAGCTGACCCAGCTGACCCCAAAGTAAATAAAGCGATTGGGACTCCTGCATAGGCTTCAGTTCCAAGCATTTGTTGTGCTAAAATGGCACCTACCGTAATTCCTGCAGCTATTCCAGCCCCTCCAAATATTTGCGATAGACTGACAACAAACAATACTCGTTTATATAAATTTTTCAATTTTTGGGGTGAATCTATATAATTCTTCACTACATCTTTTTCTGTATCTAACACTTGTAAACACCCACTTGAGATTTATTTGCCCAATGTAACCATTATATCAGTTCCGACTACAATCCTTGATTTAAATCTCTTCCACCTCTCGGCCATTTCATGGAGAGCAAGCGGTTGTTTTCGGATCATAGACACCTTGTTTTGAAATGGATCATGAATAAAGCGCCCACATGACTGACCTGTACTTTTGAGCTGATGCGTATCTTTTGTCGTTTTCTTTTATGCCGTTAAAAGGCTGGCTCTCAATGCTAGTGCGTGCTTTTCCTTCGTTTTTTGATCCACCAACGCAAAATCACCATTCTCATACGCTAATGAAAATAATTCTTCGATATGAAAAACACCTGCCTGAAACTGCTTGCTCAATACATGCAGTGCCACAGCACTGGCGACTTGAGCCGTTGCTTGAGACTCATCGCGACCTTTTATTCCAAGCGCTGCTCGATGAATTTCGTTACCCTTCATTCCTACCGCTTCCACTTTCACTGCATATTGATCTGTACCCATTTGAGCAGATTGAATCAGTGAAATGGCACGTTCCTTGATTTTCGGCATCGTGAGAAGGGACGTCATTCCGAGTTTCCTTGTGAGAGCAAATGCACGTGTCGCTACGCCAGAATCAAAACAGAGCCTTGTTGTCACAGAAGGCACATGGAGCGTCGAAGGCAATGTTTGCTGGTCAGAGAAAGGGAACTGATAGGCTTGCCGCTTTCCAAGCGTTTTGCCAAAATCAATGCGTTTCCCTCCAGTAAAACTTTTGACTTTCTTTCGCTGATGATTCTTCGTCAGCTCATAATCCGTATGCACATGATCAAGCGTCCATTCAATAGCTGCTTTTCCATGCTGGTCACCTAGCCCAAGCATGATACTAATATCAATTTGCTCCACAGAGGTCAGAATAGATGCCGCCTTCGCTGCAAGCAAATTGGTGAGACCAGGTGCAAGGCCTACGCTCAGCACAGCCGTTGCGTTCAATTGCTGTTGATGGACCTTTGCTAGCTTCTCAATATAGGCTCCTTTTGCCGAAATATCGAGATAATCAATACCTGATCGTAAGCATGTTTCAGCAAATGACGTGTCATCTTGATCCAGACACATGATCACGAGTTTCGTTTCATCCATCCAGTCCGTATCCATTGGTTGTCTTACGTCTATCTGAAATGGACGTACACGCCCATTCGTTTGGCGTGCAAATTGTTCAGCCTTCTCATAACTTCGGCCAGCCGCAAAGACTTGCCCAGGATACACGTCACTTAATTGAAGACATATTTGCTGCCCCACATGTCCATAACCGCCTATCACCATCACTTTTGACCTCATTTTCCAACCGCCTTTCTATCGCCTCTTTTACAAACAATCCCTTTGATCATGCCCGCTTGAAAATAAGGTCTGATGTCTTGAAATCCTGCTTCGGTTAATTGTGCTGTCATCTTTTCTTCAGACACGGGATATGTTGTGACACCCAGCCTTTCTCGGAAGGACGTAAACACTTCCTTTCCCAAACCTTGACGCTTCATGAATAGAGAAAGCATATGAAGCTCCAGCTGAAATGTCGGCGTTTCTGGGTCTCCTTGAATAAATGCCAACACGAGAGGAGCACCTGGTTGAAGCCGGCGGGCGATCTCCTGTAAAAAGGTCAGCTGATCTTTTACAAAATGAATGACAAGCAAACTTACTGCTGCATCGTACAACTTTTCAACCGGCACTTTGTCTAAGGCCATCTCATACCATGTGACGCGATCTTGCATATGAAGCTGTGCCACTCTGCGCTTGGCCATCTCAAGCATGGTTGGAGATGGATCAACCCCTGTGATATGCCAGTCTTTATTTCTTTGAAGCATGTTGATGATCTCTTCGCCCCCACCTGCTCCGACTGTTAACATGCGAGAAGCCGCTCCCATTAATTCGATTTCTACTCTATCCACTGTCAGCTCATGCAAAAGATGATAGCCCGGTACTTTATGTGCAATTGTCGCTGCATAGGATTCAGCAACAGGATCATGCCAATGTTGATTTACACTCATATGTCTTCTCCTCCAGTTTCCGCTTTGCTTCGTTTCCTTTACACTAACGGTATGTTATCTTCATTGTAAGAAGATAGATGAGAAAAAACGATCCCTAAAAGTGGGGATATTGAGGAGGAGATCAAATGAACAATCCAGCCGCTCATTTTCAGCAGCTGAGAAAAAGCATTCGAGATGAACTTGCTGCTATCTGTGATTTTGATGCTGCCTGTATCACAACCATTGATCCAGCTACTCTCCTCTCGACGGGTTCTTTTACAGATGAACCGATTGAAGCCATACATAACGAGCTGTTTCAAAATGAATATTTAAAAAAAGATGTGCACCAGCATGAAGATCTTGCGAAAGGTCCTGTCCACGCTGCCAGTCTCGTCCAAAGCGGAGAATACCTCAATAGTGGTCGATACCAGCACATTTTGTTACCTAACGGATGGGCAGATGAATTGCGGGCAGCCCTTGTGATTCAAGGTGAATGCTGGGGAATTGCCAGCCTTTATCGAAAAAAGGAGAAGGAACCTTTTCATGAACAAGATATACAAGCGGTTAGTCGCCAAACACCAGCACTCGCAGCCAAGCTGAGAGATGAACTTTTTAAAAGAAGAGAAACGGAAGAAGATGAAACGGCGGAACACCAAGGCTTCCTCATTCTTTCACACGATTACCATCTTCTTTATGGAAATGAAACTGGACTTCATTGGCTCCACACCTTCCAAACCTTTGAGCAAATTCATGACGGTGCCATCATGCCCCGTCCGTTTAGAGCATTAGGTGCTAAGCTTTTATATGGCGGCGGTGACCAAACAGCGGTCAGCATCACCAGAATGCCGACAGGGCGTTTTCTCTCTCTTCAAGCATTTCGTTTAGCACAGGCAGCCGGGGAGGAAGAGGCTGTCATGATTCATATTAAGCGAGCTCAAACAAGTGAAATCCTTCCTTATATAGCGAAAACATATCGGCTAACAGAAAGAGAAATGAACGTCCTTGACTGTTTAATAAAAGGACAATCCACAAAAGAAATTGCCAGTACGTTATTTATCTCGCCTCATACGGTGCATGATCATGTAAAGGCGATGCTCGAAAAAACAAATTTGAACAGCAGACGTATGCTTGTTTACTTTTTCTCACACATATAAAAAAGCGGCTACCTCATTGGTAGACCGCTCTTTCTTTATTTTCCGATGACTCGCTCATGCAGGACATGTGCGACTCCTGCTTCGTTATTGGATTTTGTCACAACATCCGCAACTGCTTTGACATCTTCAATGGCATTTCCCATCGCAACGCCACAGCCCGCAAATTCTAGCATCGACACGTCGTTCCCATTGTCACCAATCGCCATCACTTCTTCACGAGAAATCCCCAGTTCATGCGCTAGAAGCTTCACGGCATTCCCTTTGCTCACATCAGGATGAAGAATTTCTAGGAAGAAATCTGTGCTTTTTACCATCATGTACTGATCCTTCACTTCAGATGGAATGGCTTGTATCGTCTTTTCCAAACGTTCCGGCTGATCTATATACATCATCTTCGGAAGTCTCATGGATGGGTCTGCCTCTTCGACAGGTAAATACTTAAGCGGTAATTTCGTTAAGTACGATTCAAGTACCGTGTATTCACTAATATCCCGATTTGGCGTGTATAGATGAGCTGAATCGAAATAATGCATAGGTGTATCCAGCTGACGGCTCAGTTCATATAAAGAAGTCAAATCATCATAGGATAAAGTTAATTCTGATACGACTTCATTTGTATGGCTGTTTTGTACAAGCGCTCCATTATAGGCGATGACATAATCCCCCTCTTGATCAAGCTGCAGCTCTTTTAAATAGCGGTGCACCCCGCCAATCGGCCGGCCTGTACATAAAACAATTTTAACGCCTTCTGCCTTCGCCTGTTGAATGGCTTCAAACACCTCATCCGGCACCATATGCTGATCATTTAATAACGTACCATCCATATCAATTGCGACTAATTTATACATTCACTGCTCCCCTTTTCTCAGCAAAACGTGCTGTCACTATTTTGAGTGATCATCTACATAATCACATGCTATTCATCATACTATATACCTATTTTAGCCTATCGTTTTTTTCTCACGCTGTCTACTTGTTCCTATCTGTAACAAAAAATCACTTCATCCTCATCTATTATAACCTATTCTATAGAATCCGCTGTGAATAGAACAGACCTGTCATTTTAACAGTATGAAAAGGAACAAATGTTCATCGGAGAATATTTTGAAACTAGCAAATCTAATTGTATGATGGATAGCAAAGAAAGGAGGTGCAGGGAATGATTACATTTACGAGAGGAAAATTGTCAAAAATGTCTGGTGTACATATTGAAACCATTCGTTTTTATGAAAATGAGGGTGTGCTCCCCGAGCCTAAGAGAGCACATAACGGCTATCGTTTATATGATAAAAAATATGTACTCATGCTATCCTTTATCACTGAAGCAAGAAAGCTAGATTTCTCACTCAAAGAAATACGAGAAATTATCACGTCACTATTCGAGAAACAGTCGAAAACAGAAGCGGAACAGCTGCTCGAACAAAAAGTAGAAGATATTCAAAAATCCATTCAAGAGTTAAAAAAGAGGAAGGCGGCCATTCAACTGTTAACGAAACAAACATTAGCTAACATTAGTTAATTGTAGAGACTGCCAAAGATGTGCCGGTATTTTTTACTGGCACCCCTCTGGGCCTAGCTGTTAAGTACACGTTGTATGAAAACATCAGGTATACTAGAGACAGCTTGACGTGACATCAATCGTATGAAAGGGGTTATGAATAGAATGAGAATAGCAACCATTGGAACAGGTGTGATTGTGGAAGGTTTCCTCCAGGCAATTGAACAGCTTGAAGGTGCTTCTTGCCACGCTGTCTATTCAAGAAAGGAAGCGACGGCAAAGAAACTCGCAGATCAATTTGGGGTGCAAACGACTTATACGGATTTAACCGCTATGTTAGAAGATCCCCACATAGAAGCGGTATATATCGCATCACCCAATCGTTTACATAGCGAGCATGCCACGGCTGCATTGAAACACGGAAAACATGTGATTTGCGAAAAGCCTTTTACCTCTAATGTGAAAGAGCTAGAAGCCTTAATCGCTCTCGCAAAGGAAAAGCAGCTCTTCCTATTTGAAGCCATTACGACCGTTCATATGCCCAACTATCATTTAATCAAAAAACACCTTCATCAATTAGGCAGAATCAAACTCGTTCAATGCAACTACAGTCAATATTCAAGTAAATATAATCAGCTGCTCGCCGGGGAAACGCCGAATGTCTTTAACCCAGAGTTTTCTGGCGGTGCCCTCATGGATATTAACATTTACAATGTTCATTTCATTATGAATCTATTTGGTTCACCGAAAGACGTTCGTTACCAGGCCAACCGCCATCCAAACGGCATCGACACATCTGGTGTTTTAACTTTTACTTACAATGATTTCATCGCCACAAGTGTTGGCAGCAAAGATACAAGCAGTATGAATTTCGCTTTGATTCAAGGGGAAAAAGGGTTCCTGCATGTGAAAAATGGTGCGAATGGCTGTGAGGAAGTGTTGCTGCATATAGGAGACCAAGTCACTTCACTCAATGCACAAACCAATTCAAACCGCCTGTTTTATGAAGCAGAAGCATTTCAGCATATCATTGAAACAGGAAATGTCGAAAAGTGTTATGAATGGCTTGATGACAGTCTTTCTGTCATGAAGGTTCTTGAAGCCGCTAGGAAAGACGCCGGTATTGTTTTCCCAGCGGATCATGCTTAAATAAAAAAACCGCCTTCTGATGAAAAGGCGGTTTTTTGACATTAGATACTCTTTGAATATGCCACCAGACGCTGAGACATATGATTCACTTCATCAACTGAAGCGTTCACTTGCTCTGTTAAAGCAGCCTGTGTTTGCGTAAGAGCTGTCATATTGGAGATATTTTCAAGAATTTGATCGATTTGTGTTTTCATTTCAGTTAAACTAGATTCGATATTTTCTGTCGCATTGGCACTATGAAGCGCTAGCTTACGTACTTCATCGGCAACGACTGAGAAACCGCGTCCCTGCTCGCCTGCTCTTGCTGCTTCAATTGCGGCATTCAAACCAAGCAGATTCGTTTGGTTTGCCACTTCTTTGATCAAGTCTGAAATGTTCTTCGTCTCATCTGCACTGTTTTTCGCCAGATTAGCAGCAGACGTTGACTGCTCTTGGGCGACAGCAAGCTCCTGTGCTTGGTTTGTCACAGAACTGATGCCAGATACCATCTCACTAATAGAACTTGAAAGCTGCTCTACTTGGGAAGCCATTTCATGGGCTGTTTTTTCTTTATTTTTTTCTAACGTAATATCACGAATCGTTCCTGCGACACGTAAAGGGACACCCTTCTCATCACGAATGGTTTCACCGCCCGCATGATACCAGCGATACTCGCCATTTTTACTCTGCAATCTATAGTCAATGTCAAATGGTGTACGGCCAGAATGGTCATTTAAGTGATCCGCAAAGGCTTGGAGAGCCGATTCTTTATCTTCAGGATGCAAACGATCACTCCAGCTGCTCAATACGTTCGGGAAATCCTTTTCATCTGTAAAACCAAGCGTTTTTCTAAACTGCGGAGACCACCAGAATTCATTGTTTGGATTGACAGGATCGCCAGCCTCTACAACCATATCCCAAGGAGCTTCCACAAGCGCACGGTTGATCAAGTCATATCTTGTCACGAATGCTTGCAGCTCTTCTTCTTTCAATTTCTGATCATGAATATCAAAAAGAGCCCCTGCCACACGAAGAGGTACCCCATTTCGATCTCGAATCGTCGTTCCAGTTGCTTTGAACCAGCGATACTCGCCATTTTTCAACTTCAGACGATACTCGATATCATACGGTGTACGGCCAGAATGATCCAATAAATGCGCAGAGAATGCATTCAAGGTGTATTCCTGCTCATCTGGATGAATTCGAGATGCCCAGCTGTCTAAGACATTCGGAAAATCGTTTTCATTTTGAAAACCTAGCATTTTGCGGAAATCGTCTGTCCATGTGAATTCGTTTTTTGGATTCACAGGATCTCCTGCTACAACCGTCATATCCCATAGACCCACTTGAATCGCTTTTGTCACTAAATTCATACGCATATGAATATCTTCTTGCACTTCTTGCATCTTTTGCAACGCTTCATTTATTTGAGCCACTGCTTCTATTGTTTGACTAGAAGAGAATGCAGCAGTATCAATTCTGGCTGAAAAATCTCCCTTCTCAATTCGTTCAACTAATTGACTGCTTTCACTAAGAAGGGCTTCCGACGATGAATCACTTGCTTTTCTCATAAACATCTTCAATAACTCCTTTCATTCTTTCGTACGTTTTTGAAATATTTTACAGTTATAAACAATTCTTTATTAGGACTTTAGTAACACAAAAGATATATCGACAAAAACTGAAAATTGTTTATGTCAGAATGAAGGCAAATGTTCATTTTTTCACGAAGTTTTAGATTTTGGGGATGGGTCATGGAAAAGATTTATGGAAGAAAACGGCTCAATTGATAGAATCAACCGCCTATTTTGTCTGAAAAATCTCTTTTTTTATATTGACACTGACCGCTCGAAAAAAGAAAATGGAACATAAGCATTTTAAAAAAGGAGAACGTCATGAGCGCGAATCAGGAACAACACGAATTAAAAAAGCTTTTATCGCCGCGTCATATTCGCATGATTGCGATGGGCGGGGTCATTGGTACAGGAATCTTTAAAGGAAGTGCCGATACAATCGGCTTAGCAGGTCCTGGAGTCATCTTTTCCTATGTATTTGCTGGATTGCTTCTTCTCATTGTCATGGCGGCTTTAGCTGAAATGGCCATCGTCTACCCGGGGAATAACCTTCGCGACCTCATACAGATTGCGCTTGGTCAACGTTTTTCATTTGTTGTCGGATGGGTTTACTGTTTTATGTGGCTCACTGTATGTGTCATTGAAATCATTGCAGCGGGGAGTTTACTTCAATATTGGATGCCAAACGTACCTTTATGGTCTTTATGTTTACTTTGCTCGCTCTTAGTCATCGGAATTAATTTAAATAATGTAAAATACTTTGGTGAAATTGAGTTTTGGTTCGCTGGAATGAAGATTTTCGTTATTATTGTGTTTATTCTTCTCGGTGCTGCATTATTATTTGGAATCATTCCGAGCGAACAAAGCACGCCTGTTCTCACCAATTACCAAAACTTTGTCCCGAACGGATGGGGTGCTGTCTTTGCCTCATTATTAGTGGTGATCTTCTCGTATGGAGGCTCTGAATTGATCGGGCTGACCATTACAGAAACAAAGGATGCAGAAAAGGTATTACCTGGTGTTGTCAAAAGTATGATGTGGCGCATCATCTTGTTTTACACACTGCCGATTTTGATTATTTGTGGACTCATTCCTTGGAATCAAATTGATCCGAATAACAGTCCTTTTGTCCAAGTCTTTTCAGCAGCTGGCATGCAAGGTGCCTCTCACTTCATTAATTTCGTCTTAATTACAGCCGTTCTATCTGCCGCCAACTCTGGTATTTACGGCACGACGAGAATGATTCATTCTCTATCTAAATCAGACGGCGGTCCAAAAAAGCTGGCACAGGTCAACAAAAGAGGTGTACCTATTTTAAGTTTATGGGTGACCGTTCTGTTTCTTTTAATCGGAACATTCTTTGCTTACTTGTACCCAGATCAAATTTTCAGCTATATGCTGGCTATCCCTGGTTTTGCGGTCTCTCTTATTTGGATTAGCATCTGTCTGGCACATTTGAAACTGCGTCCAAGATATCCGCAAGAGCCGTATTTCAAAGTTTGGTTATTCCCGTATTTCACTTTATTTGCTGGTCTTGTACTCAGTGTCAGTTTTGTTCTGTTCCTATTCAGACCAGAGAACTTACCTAGCTCGATTATCAGTATCGGTTTCTTAGCAGCCGCCATCATTGCTTCATTCTTAATGAAAAAGAAAGCTTAGAAACGCAAGCAAAAACCCGCCTCAGTGGCGGGTATCAGATTGTTGACAAAGGGCTAAAATGAACTTGATTTTAGCCCTTTGTCTTCTTTTCAGCGTGATAGAAAACCTTTGCAGTCTAGGAAGGACGAGTACTGGCGCGGAGCGAATTTCACATTCGTGAGCACCAGCACGCAGGACTGACAACGAATGCGAGGGTTTGGCTACACGCTGAAGCCCGCCTCAATGGCGGGTTTTTTCATGAGCAGCTGCTGTGACTTCGAAATCGACAGACGCTTTTGGGATGCCGTTGATGATGATGGTTAATGTATGAATGCCCTCATAGTGCTTTCTCGTTGTCATATTTTGAAACGACTGTGATCGGACAAATTCTCTATGCAGGGCCGATCCTGTATCAAATTCTGTGATTTTAAATACCTTTTGATTGCGTGTACCACGAGCTTTCACGTAATCAATGGCATACTCTACGCGCAGCTTTAATGGCTTATCTGGCTGAAGAATAAAATGAAACGTCAGCTTCTCTCCAATACGAACGGGGTCTTGCGTCACCTTCAAATCCGTTACTTGGATAGACGGATCATCTCCATAGCCAAATAAAGCCATGATATCTGGATCGCCTTTTTTCAATAACGTACGGGATGCATGTTTGACAATCCAGTTTGTATGTTCATTGGTTCCATACCAGCTTTTGACCATTTGCTTCATGAGGTCTGGCTGAATTGCAGAAATATCATTTAAATGATTCGCTACACTTTTTTGCACATACTTGGCCGAATCTGACTTCAAATTTTCTAGAATGGGCAGCGTGACAGAAGGGTCCTTTTTCAGCGCAGGGACGGATAATCCCCACGGCAAACGAGGCCTGCACCCTTCACTAGCGAGACGGCGAATATGTTCATTTTGATCCTGTGACCACACAAGCATCTGCGCCAGCATTTTCTCTTGATCTTGAATGAGAAAAGGTCGAACGGCAAATTCAGCAGTGGAAAACGGTGTAAAGAATTCAAGTGCTTTGATCGAGATATCCCAATGGTCAACACCATATGTCTCCACGTAGTCTGGAAATACGAGCGCACTGAGCCCTGTAAAATGCGGTGCTGTCTGACGCAGTACATCGATTGCCTTCTCATAATCCTCAGGCAGACAGGCGTGCATCGATTCAGTCACTCTTCTCATTCGTCCTTTTAACTCCAGCTGCTCCCAATCCTCTTGAAACACGAGCTGCTGAAAGTGATCAGCATCAAATACAGTTGACGCTTGCGCAAGTTTTTCTGCTAAATGTTGAATAAATGGTTCATTATATACATGTTTTAAAGGTTCGATCATGTCCGCCTCCCATAGCTCAATATCATTATTTTATCCTAAATTGTCAAAAGCGGCATAACAACAAGCTAAAACAGCCCAATTCTGAAGAATTGAGCTGTTGTCCCGTTATATAAACATATTAATAATCATAATAAATGCAATGGCGCTAACGGAAATGATGGTCTCCATAGCCGTCCATGTCAAGAACGTCTCTTTAATGGTCATACCAAAATACTCTTTGATCAGCCAAAAACCAGAGTCATTGACATGAGACAAAATCAGTGAACCCGCTCCTGTTGCTAAAACAAGCAGCTCTCTGCTCACATCCGGCATGGATGCAGCGATTGGGGCTACAATTCCGGCCGCTGTCATCATGGATACTGTAGCTGATCCTGTTGCCACACGAATAACCGCAGCAATCAGCCAGCTAAGTAAAATCGGTGAGATTGGGGAGTGTTTGGCTAAATCAGCAATATAATCCCCAACGCCTGAATCGATCAGTACATTATTGAACGCTCCGCCTGCACCAATCACAAGCAGAATGGAAGCGATCGGTCCCAAACAATCGTTACTGAATGACAGCACTCGGTCACGGCTCATCCCTTGTATAAAGCCAAGACTAAAGAAAGAATACACTGTCGCAATCAATAAAGCTGTTATGGGATCTCCAATGTACTTGAACATCTGATACCACATACTATCCTCTGGCAAAATAATATCCGCCAACGTGGCAAGCAGCATGAGAATGACCGGCACCAAAATGGTAAACATCGTATTTGCAAAACCAGGAAGCTTTCGATCAGCATTTCGTTCCGTGAATTGCTTTCTGAGCAGCTCTGGAACTGGTTTATGTATCCGCTTTCCAATCCACTTACCGTACAGCGGTCCAGCAATAATAGCTGTTGGCAAACCGACGATGATTGAAAAGAAAATCGTTTTTCCCACGTTGGCATGATAGATGCCTACTGCTGCCATGGCAGCTGGGTGAGGCGGAACTAGCCCATGCACAACAGACAATCCTGCGATTAATGAAATCCCAATCGTCACGAGCGAAATGCCCGTTTCAATTGCAATGGTAAAGAGTAAGGGAATGAGAAGAACGAATCCGACCTGGAAAAAGACAGGTATCCCCACGATAAAGGCTACAAACATCATCGCCCAATGCACATTCTTCGTCCCAAAACGACTGATGAGTGTTTGAGCTATCCGCTCAGCGCCCCCTGACTCAGCCATCATTTTCCCAAGCATGGTCCCAAGCGCTAGTACAATCGCCAGTAACGATAACGTGTTCCCTAATCCCGTTTTAATCGATTGAATGATTTCCTGTAAATCCATTCCTGTAGCAAAGCCTACTAGCATAGAGGTAATGATCAAACTCACAAACGGATTCAACTTAGCGACTGTAATGAGAATGAGTAAAAGGACAATCGCCGCAATCACAATGAATAAAAGCATGTTCTCCCACCTTTTCCCCGATGTTTAACGATTTTGTTTTAATTGCAACGCACTAATGACATCAAATTCATCCTTCAGTTTGTCATAGAGACGCTCATATAAATAAAATAGCTCTATGTATGTTTCGTTGTTCTTCATATTTGGTTCATGGCGTGCAGAAATACGAATCCATTCCTGCACCTCTTCTATCTCTTCCATATGACCTAAACTATGAAGTGCGAGGACAGCCGCCCCAAGTGCGGAAGCCTCGTAGCTCTCTGGAACAAGCACTTCTCTGCCCATTGTATCCGCCAAAATCTGCCGCCATAGCGGGGATCTCGCAAATCCACCAGAAGCCCTGACATCCTTCGCTGGACCTGTTAAATCTCTTAGTGCCACACCGATCGAGAAAACACTCATAATGACGCCTTCTAACACGGCTCTAATAAAGTGCTCGCGCTTATGCTGAAGACCGATCCCGAAGAACGTGCCTCTTGCGTTTGGATTCCAATAAGGTGCTCGCTCACCTGTTAAAAATGGTAGAAACAGCAGTCCTTCTGAGCCAGCTGGAACCTTTTCTGCAATATCAATCATTAGATCGTAAGGGTCTACACCTAGACGCTTTGCTACCTCCACCTCGGAAGACCCAAATTCATCCTTGAGCCATCTCAGCATAATTCCGCCGTTATTGGTCGGTCCTCCGACGACCCAATGCTTGTCCGTCAATGCATAGCAAAATGTTCTTGATTGCTCATCTGTAATTGGCTGATCTACGACTGTACGTACTGCACCACTTGTCCCAATCGTGACTGCTACCTCACCTTTGCCAATCGCACCAACACCAAGATTCGCTAATACACCGTCATTTGCACCCACAACAAATGGTGTATCTTCTTCAATGCCCATTCGCAGCGCAATTTCTGGCTGAAGCCCACGCAGCTGATGCGTCGTTGGAACAAGTTCAGACAGCTGATTCACCTGAATTCCTGCAATACGTAGTGCCTCCTCGTCCCATTGAAGCGTTTCCAATCGGAACAGTCCTGTTGCTGATGCGATTGAATAATCGACCACATACTGACCGAAGAAATGATAAAGAACATACTCTTTGATGGAAATGAATTTTGCTGCCTGATTGAAGACGTCAGGTGTCATTTCCTTGATCCATCGTATTTTTGAAAGCGGTGACATTGGATGGATCGGTGTTCCGGTTCTTTTATAAATTTGAAAGCCATCTAAGTCCGTTATGATTCGTTTCGCTTGTTCTGCACTTCTGTTATCAGCCCAAATGATACTGTTTGTTAATGCTTTTCCATTCTCATCCATGACGATTAAGGAATGCATCGCCGTACTAATTCCCACACCTATGAGGTTTTTTGCATCAAATGCTGCTTTCGTCAATGCGCCTCTTACACTCGCAATTACAGCATCTAAAATATGTTCAGGGTTCTGCTCAACCCATGCTGGCTGGGGGTGAATGAGGTCATAAGGAACAGAATGCTTTGATATGACTTTCCCCTGTGGTCCAAATAGAACCGCCTTTGTACTTGTTGTTCCAATATCCAAACCAATTACCGCCTGGTTTCCCTTCATCTGTATCACGCCCAATCACTGATTTGAAATAAAGTGTCGTGGTGCCGGTGTACCTGATAAATCCCATTATAGGAATATTTTTTTCGACATTCAACGATCAAAAAGAAAATAATTTTCACTAAAAACCTCAGAATCGTTACCACAACAGCATTTTTCACTAATAGAAAAATTTATTTTTGAAACCATTACACTCTTTTTTGAGAAATGGTTTCTCTCATTTGCTTTAAGTTTGTTAATGTTTCCTGCTGCCTTAAATGTGCAAGCGCAAAATATAGCACATCAATCACAGTAAGCTGGGCAAGCCTAGCAGACATCGCTTCTGTTCGGAAAGCCGTTTCTTGCGTTGATGTATACAGCGTGACATCTGCAAGCTGACTCAATGGAGAACGCTGATAGCTTGTAATGCCAATGGTTTTCGCTCCTTTTTCCTTGGCTGTTTTCATCGCATCCAGTAAATCCTTATTTCGACCAGAATGAGATATACCAAGCACTGTGCTCTTTTGATCAAGCAGACCTGCCGACATCGCTTGAAAGTGAGAATCTGTATGAACAATACAGTTGATGCCTGTCCTCATAAATTTGTGAAAAGCATCTGTGGCGATGAGGCCAGACCCACCGCTGCCATAAAACTCTAAGCGCTCTGCTTCATGGATTAATTGTACGGCTCTTTCTACATCTTCTGGATTCAACAATTGAAAACTATCCTTTAATGCAGTGATGTTTGCCTGAAATACCTTTTGCATAAAAACGGCAGTATCATCGTCAAGACTCATCTCTTCATCTACATAATCAGGCTTCGTTTGTTCTATTTCCTGGGCAATAGCAATCTTCAAATCTTGATACCCCTCAAATCCAAGCCTTTTACAAAGACGAAAAATCGTTGCCTCTGAGCTCGCTGTCTTTTTGGCAAGCTCGACAATCGACAAATGGATGATGTCGCGGGGCTCACTCGTAATGTGCTCAGCAATTGCTTTCAGTTTTGGCGGCAATCCTCTGCTTGCTGCCCTTATCTTATCCATACTACTTAAACTGACAGAAGCCAATTGACTTCACTCCTTCCTCATTCATGTGAGCGCATACATTTACTCATGTTCCCATCTTATAAAAAAGAAGCCTGTTTGCACAGACTTCTTTTTTAAGAATTCAAGACTTTGATCATTAAATCAAAAAACCCTTCAGCATCTACATCCATACACACTTGAAGATTGCGATCTTTTCCCCATTGATGCTGAAAATCACATATCATTTGACCATCGCAGAACTCACTCTTCGTCTCCACTTCTACATGAAAAGCCTGTGTATTCACAAGTTGTTTATCAATTGCAAGACTTACAGCAAGCGGATCATGCATGGCACATGCCCACACCCCATTCCGCTCAAAATAGCGCTGGCGGTAAATGCTTGTGCTCTCTCTGATATAACTAGCTAACGTTTCATTTTGAATGGCATCAATTCTCTCATCCGTTAACAAGACCTGTCTCGTGACATCCAGCCCTACTTGAGTCAATGAAGGGAAACCAGCCTCCAGCACCAATTTCGCCGCTTCTGGATCTGCATATGTATTAAATTCCGCAACCGGTGTGACATTCCCCTGTCCCTGCACGACACCCCCCATAAAAATGACTTCTTTTACGTGATGAATCAGCTCAGGGCATTTTTTTACCGCAAGGGCTAAATTCGTTAACGGTCCTGTCAACACAAGCGTAACCTGCTTCGAATACTTCAGCACTTGGTCAATGATAAAATCAGGCGCAAAACCTTCATCTGCGGTCTTCTTAGGCCGGGCGTCCTTTAAAGCGCCGCCAATTCCATCCTCCCCATGCACCCGATGTTCATAATGAGGGGCTCTCAAAAGAGGCGTTACTGCACCTTTGATGACAGGGATTTCCTCTGCCTCAACCAACTCAAGCACTTTACACGTATTCAACGTCGCCGCTTCAACAGACACATTCCCGCACACCGTTGTGATCCCCAACATATCAAACCGCTTACTTTTCACTGCAAGCAAAATACCAATCGCATCATCAATTCCAGTGTCTACATCCAAGATCAATTTCTTTTTATTTGCCATGTTTGAAAGCTCTCCCTTGTTTGTAAGTGTTGTTAGGGGAATGATAGCATATTTTGAAATTGATTTAGGGAATCAATCGGCTTTGTCGACTTGTTATTTCACTTTTTCTCCAATGTCTTTCAAATATTGTTCGCGTTCTTTTTTAGATAAACTATTTAGATAGTCTTCTTTCACTTGAGGATCAAAATCTTCCCAGTTCTCAAAACGATCTCCTAGTTCTGCTGAATAACTCATTGAACCGATTTCTTTTGTTCTATACTTTAATGAAGCGGAGAACTCGTACTTTTCTGGCTCATCATTTATATATCCTCTAATTACGATGTAGCCCATAGGATTAATAGTTACCCTCTCCTTAAACGTTATGGTCTTAATAAAGTGATGGATGTCTTCTTTGCGTAAACATTCTTCTATTTTAGGCTTCATTTTTTCTGCGAGCTCTTCTGCTTTTTCTTGATCGCTCTTTTCTTTTACCACATCATTTGTTTTACTTTGCTTATTGTGCTGAGTGATTAACGAAGTCACTGAGACAATGATGATAACGACCAAAACAGATACAAGTTTTATTGTGTTTTTCATGTCTACCGTTGCCACCTTCTTAATAATGAAAAATTAACTTTTTGTTATTTATCCCCAATATCCTTGAGGTACTGTTCACGTTCTTTTTCAGAGAGTCGTTTAAGATAGTTTTCCTTTATTTCAGGCTCATCTTTATATTTATCCCAGTCTTTAAAGCGATATGATAAATCAGGAGAATGACTCATCGAACCTATTTCATTAGATTTGTATATTAATGATGCAGAAAAATGATATTTTTCTGCATCGTTATTTATATATCCATCAACTGTGACATAACCCATAGGGCTTATAGATACATTTTTTTTAAATGTGATGCTTTTAATAAAATTGTGAATATCTTTTTCATGTAAATATTCTTCAATTTTTGGTTTCATCTTTTCTGCGAATTCTTCGGCCTTTTCTTGATCGCTTTTCTCTTGCACTACTTCATCTGAAAAACTCTGATGAATGTACTCTACAACAAACACAGTTACGGAGATGACGGCGACCACAATTATGATAGAAAATTTCATGATATTTTTCATAAAAAGCAAAACTCCTTGATGAACTTTAATCAGCTGACTATTGAATTTGACAAAATAAAAACAGGTAGGCTAGTACCTGTTTTACTCTTTTTCTCCAATGTCCTTGAGATATTGCTCTCGTTCTTTTTCAGAGAGTCGTTTAAGATAGTTTTCCTTTAATTCTGGTTCATCTTTAAATTTATCCCAATCTTTAAAACGATATGACAACTCAGGATCATAACTCATTGAACCGATTTTTTTAGCTCTATATTGTAAAGAAGCTGAAAATCCGTACTTCTCCGGTTCATTATTTATATAGCCATCGATTATAATATCCCCCATAGGATTGATGGTCACATCTTTTTCAAACGTTATGGTTTTAATAAATTTATGAATATCTCTTTTGTGCAAGTGCTCTTCAACCTTGGGTTTCATCTTCTCTGCAAGTTCTTCTGCTTTTGCTTGATCACTCTTTTCCTTGACCGCATTATTAGATTGAATATGCTTAACCTGAACGATTAACGAAGTCACTGCGACAAGGATGACTACAAACAATACAGATAAAAGCTTTATTGTGTTTTTCATGTCTACCGTTGCCACCTTCTTAATAATGAAAAATAAAAAACAGGTAGGTGATTACCTGTTTTATTATTTTTCTCCAATATCTTTAAGATACTGTTCACGTTCTTTTTCGGAGAGTCTTTTAAGATAGTTTTCCTTTAGTTCAGGTTCATCTTTGAATTTATCCCAGTCTTTAAATCGATAAGATAATTCAGGAGAAAAAGTCATGGTACCTACTTCCTTAGATCGGTATTCTAATGATGCAGAGAAGTCATACTTTTCTGGGTTACCATTAATATACCCTCTAATTATTATATAACCCATTGGATTAACATTTACTCCCTTATCGAACGTAATGGTTTTAATAAAGTTGTGAATATCTATTTTATGTAAACGTTCTTCTACTTTCGGTTTCATTTCTTCTGCGAATTCTTTTGCTTGTTCTAAATCGTTCTTCTCTTTCACGATTGTTTCACCTTCTGATTCATTCAATTTTTTTTCTTTATCTTTTTGAAAAACAAGTGATAATACTAGAATAAAAACGATAGTAATCAAAACAATCAGTACAACCTTAAATGTCTTTTTCACAAAAAATATCCCACCTTTTAAATATTCAACCGATAGGTTTTTATACCTTTTTTTATAGATATTTACCATACAATATCTTATAATATACATGATAATTATTACAGGAGTGTAAATGTTGGCCAAAAAATATGCAATTAATCAACTTAGCGATAAAGAATATAATGAAATATCATCAGCCTCTTATGATATCTTCAACTATGAAAATTCTAAAGATATACACTTGAAAAATGGTAAAATAATGTATGTTGTTGACCACCAAGAAACAAAAAAAGGGCTTAACTCACTAACCCTTGTATCAGAAGAAGATTTCGAGCGCTCCGATGGCGGAAAAGACCTCACCAAAATCAAAAACGCCGTCATCGCCTACCGCGGCTCAGAACCGATTGGGGCAGGCCAATATAAAGATACCATTAAAAAACATGGAAAAAAAGAGTCAGATGATCTTCTTTCTACCATTTTGACAAAGCTGCCTCCTTTTAGCCAGTCACAGACGTCAAAGGAAGTCACGACGAAGATGACGACAGGGACAACGACCTATACAAATGAGATTGTACAAGATTGGTTGATTTCAGATACGAAGTATTTGATTAAAAATATCCCCTTTGAACACGGTGCAGAGAATCAAATGGTGCAGGCGGACCGGTATGCGAAAGAGATCCATAAGAAAATGCCGAATGCGAAGATGTATGTGACAGGGCATTCACTTGGCGGATCAAATGCTTCCTATGTTCTTGTCAAAAATGATTTTATTCAAGGCGGGGTCACCTTTGAGAATCCGAATATTTATCCAAATCTATCGGATGGTCTGCAAGCCAAAGCATTAAAAGGTGATTACCGTAGTAGATTAACAGAATATATCAATCTCAATGACGGACTTTCTCTCTTAAATCGTCATACGACAGAAATCGGTCGTGTGAAAGTGATGTATGATGCCGCTTTACCTGAAGGCGTCGATTACACTGAGGACTCCTCAAAGGCCGTCCAATTTATGAAAAATCTCCTCAATCGGGCAATGAGTGTGAATCCATCACTTGATGCGAATTTATTTCTTGAAGCCCTCGCCGGCAGCCATGGCTTAGACCGGTATTCCTTTTCGTCAGATGGCTCCGTTCAAACCATTGATGATATGTTGAGAAAAAACCCTTCTCTCACTGCCGCCATGTTACATCAATTGAGCCAATCAAATGTTCACCCGCAAAGTGTGGTAGCGATTTTAATCAAGTCGCATGTTCTCATGAACACAGGTCGTAAATTCTCCACATATGCCGAGCACCATATGCAGCAAATCATTCGTAAAATTGAGAAACTCGATGACAAAGTGGATCAATCGGTGGAACGCGTCCGTTCAAGATACAAACAAATTGTCGGTTTTGGTTCGTATGACCAGCTGACGGCTTCAGATGTGGATGCTGTGATTCGCCACTTAAAAACAGAGGGTCTTGAAAATGAGTTCTATTCGGTCAAAAAATATGATGCAGCGATTGATCATGCGATGGATATGAAGAGGTGGATGGACTCAATATCAGATGATATGAGCCAGCTAGGAAAACAATACCACGATGCAGATACAACCCTTGCCAAGAATATGGGGATTTCTTAAGGAGTACGACAAATGGAATTTTCAAAGAAACAACCAACAGACGCAGATCGTTTTTTGCAGAGAGTCACAGATACGCATACATCTAGCTCCATCTTCTCTCAAGCAAACTTTAACACGGAAGATATGACACCAGCAGAGCTGGCTGCTTTGAAGGCAAAGATCAAAGAAGAACAGAAAACAGCGCTGATCAGAGCCATCCGACATCAACTTCAAAATGAATTTGCAGAGGATCGCCAAGAAGCCAAAAAAATAGTAGATCTGATTGATGACCTTCTGATTAACGTGTACAAACATCAAAGGAACATCCAAACCCATATGTCAGGTGAAGCCATTGACGCCTTAATCGAAAAAATTGAAAAAAGACTCACATTTTTTGAGCTGAAAGAAGATGTTCAATCAGCCATTGATTCGATCGGCATTTAAATGAACCTTCCATCCGGTGAATCTTTTCCCCGTCTCACTCGTATATACTAAAAGAGTGATTGATTTGAAAGGAGTTCTGTTTGTGGGATATATGTTGTTATTTTCGGTTGTGATCGGTTTTGTCCTGACCCTTTTGCTCACACCACTCAGGTTAATCGTTAGAAAGAAAGGGACTGAACAACAGGTGCCGCTTATGTGGATTGCGGGACTGGCACTGCTGTTTATCATCGGGATTTTCGGCTTCTACTACATCACCAATTTAGACCGCAACCCATCATCACTGTGGCTCATTGGACTTGTTGTGACAGCAGCAGGTGCCTTTTTATCAGTGGGATTGGAGCGGAAGATCAAAGGCGTATTATTTCTCATTTTATTGCTGCTCGGTGTTTATATGGCAACCGCTTTTCTATTCAATGCAAATGAGAAATTCGACGTGTCTAAAATGGAGCAAAAAGTCGAAATCAAAGCGTTCGATGAGACAGAGACACCTGCGAGTGTACCACCGCAATTTGCTCGCAATAAGATGAAGAAATCGTTCGGACAGGTGCCAAACACGAGTTACTACGAGCTTGGCAGCTTGCAAATTCAGAAGGTCAATGGTGAGTATGTGTATATCGCACCCGTCGAGTTCTCCGATTTCTTTAAATGGATTCGTTCTGGTAGCACACCGGGTTACTTTACACTAAGTGCGACCGACTCATCTGCCAATCCAAAGTTTGTGAAAACCGAGATGGTCTATACGCCTTCTTCCTATTTCAATAAGGAAATTGAGCGGCATATCCGTCTTCAGTACCCAGATTTGATTTTCTATGGAGACACGCAGCTCGAGATCAATGATGATGGCAAGCCTTATTACATCCAAACATTTGGAGATTTCATCTCTGCACGAAACGGGTTTAAAGCTTCAGGTGTGGTTGTTGTGGATGCCAAAACAGGTGAAACGAAGAAATACGCCTTAGACAAAGTACCAGCCTTTATTGATGGCGCTGTGTCACCAGAGGCCGTCAGTCTGCAAAATAGTTACTTCGGCAACTATGTACATGGTTTCTGGAACAGTATGTTTGGAAAATCAGATGTGAAGCTGCCTTCAGACGAGGGAACGGAAGCCAATGTAAGTCCGGTGTTTGATTCAAAAGGGGATATGTATTACTTCACAGATTTCACCAGTCCAAAAGAGGGCGTTGATTCCATGCTCGGGTATGCACTAACAAATGCCCGAACAGGAAAAGCCACGTATTATACGGGTAATCTTGAAGAATCCTACATGGATTCACAGGGAGCTTTGCAAATTATTGAGAAACGATTTATCGAGAAGAAATGGAAGGGCCGCATGCCGATTCTTTATAATTTCTACGGGGAAGCCAGCTGGCTTACACCTGTTCTCGATTCAAACGGATTCCTGCAAAACTACTTTATTGTTTCGGCAGCCAATCCTGAAATCGCCGCATACGCTTCTACACCAAACGAAGCACTAAGAGCCTATAAAACTGCTCTTCAAAAAGGCGGCGGTACCGTCAATAGTTCATCAAAGCAAGAAAAGAAAGAGTCAACAGGCAAAGTGAAGAGGGTGTATAAAGAAAAGACCGGTGATTATACAACCGTCACCTTCTTACTAGACGATGGGAAAAACTACACCATGTCATCTGAAAAAGAGCCTCTTATTATTTATTTAAAAGAAGGCGATCAAGTCAACATGAAGTACACAGATACAGGTGAGATTTTCCTACCAGTCGATGAAATCAACATCAAAGGGTTATAAAAAAAGACGTTTCTCCTACTGCGGAGAAGCGTCTTTTTTCTCTTTTCTCAACAACTCAACAAGCAATTCCTTATTTTTATTCCCACCTGTCATCGGGGATTCGATATAGGAAAATGTCCGTTTAAAGTCCATTCCCCTCACAGAAATGACAGCCAATTCCCCGCCAATGCTGCCCCGCTGGAGGACATATTTAGATAAAACAGACAGCCCCATTCCATGAATGACAGCTTCTTTAATCGCTTGATTGCTGCTAAATGTCACAAAGGTCCGCGCTTTCAGTCCATTTGATTTCAGGACGTGCTGTAAGTATTCTCCTGTCCCAGATCCTTCTTCTCTTGTGATCCATGTTTCATTTTGCAATTGATCAATGGTGACATCCTTTTTCTTTGCAAACGGATGGTCTAATGGGGCAACGATATACAGTTCATCCTCTAGGAACGTTTCTACAGAGAGTTCTTTGTCATTGGTTTGTCCTTCAATCAGTCCGATGTCGACATGGAACAACCGAACATGTCTAGCGATCGCCTCTGTATTATCAATGACTACCTCAATATCAACATGCGGATAGAGCTGATGAAATTGTGCCAAAATTTGCGGCAGCACATACTCCCCAATGGTAAAACTCGCTCCAATCGTGAGCTTCCCTCGTGCCAGATGATGATGCTCATAAATATCCTGCTTCGCCTGTTCATATAAACGAATGATTTGTTTTGATCGATGGTACAGCATATCCCCAGTTGGCGTCACCGTTAATTGCTTTGGCGAACGATTGAGCAGAACCGTCTGAAATTCCTGCTCCAAGTTCTTAATGTGAAGACTGACACTCGGTTGAGAAATCCGTAGCTTCTGAGCTGCTTTTGTAAAGTTTTTCTCTTCTACCACTGTCACAAATGTCTTCAGTGCATCATAATACATCTGTCCCTCTCCTATCAGAAATCTTAATCCTACATCTTCAATACATATATCTTACTAATTCCTTTCCAACTCGTAAAGAACAGCCTAAACCAATCAATTTAATAAAAATATTTACTAATTTTTTTAAAGACTCTATACTGAAAGGAGATATTTTCTATAGGAGGTGCTGACTTGGCAGCTAAAATAAAGGACATTGCGGAAAAAGCCGGATTATCCATCGCCACCGTGTCTCGCGTACTGAACCAAGATCCCAACCTATCGGTTACGGATCAAACACGTGAGAGAGTATACGCGGCAGCAGAAGCTTTGTCCTATCAAAAAAAGACATTCAAACATTCACTAAAAAAAATTGCCTTTCTCTATTGGATGACCGAAAAAGAAGAGCTTGAAGATATTTATTTCAAATCCATTCGTCTAGGCATTGAGGAACTCACCAATACCAGAAGCTTAAATGTTACCGCTTACAAACCATCTGATGGTCTTCAATCGATTGATTCTTCTACAGAAGGCATCATCGCCATCGGTCGATTTAAAAAAACTGAGCTTGATCAATTATATGCGATCACAAAACATATCGTCTTTATTGATACATCACCAGATGAAGACCGCTTTGATTCTGTGAAACCAAACCTGAAACGAATTGTAGAAAAGATTATCGATTCTTTTATCGAAAAACAGCACACATCCATCGGATTTATTGGCGGGACAGATCTTGATCTCAATACAAATAGGCGGATTCCAGATATTCGTGAAACGACCTTCCGCCAGTACATGACAGCACACAACAAACTGGATGAACAATTGGTCTATATCGGTCACCACTTCTCTGTAGATGAAGGCTATTCATTGATGATGAAGGCGATCGACGAGCTTGGCGATCACCTACCAACCGCTTTTTGTGTCGCAAGTGATCCTCTTGCGATAGGCTGTTTACAAGCATTAAATGAACGCGGTTTTTCTTTACCAAATCGAGTGAGTGTCTTTAGTATCAACGATATTCACGTCTCTCAATATGTGTCACCACCGCTCACAACTTATCACATCCATACCTCTTTACTTTGCGAAACAGCTGTCGATTTACTTTTAGAAAGACTGGTTGATGGCAGAACATTACCAAAAACCGTGCTGATTGCCTCAGAACCTGTCTTTCGGAAAAGCACGATATAAACAGCTGGAAGGCCTGCCATATATGGTGGGCTTCTTTTGTCTTTATTTCAGTAAAAAATTTTACTTAATAAATTTAATAAAATGTGTTTACTTTTTTTACTCAAGTTGATATTCTCACATTAAGAAAGCGTTTTCTTATCATCTGTGAAAAAAGAACGAGAGGGGATTACGAATGAAAAAGGGAAAATGGGCGACATTATCGGCAGTCGTTGGTACTGCTGTGCTGCTGCTGTCAGCATGCGGACCAGGAGATGACAATTCAAGCGGTACACAGCCGGCATCTACAGGTACAAAGACCTTGCTAGTGTGGGAGGATGTCAAAAAGTCTGATGGGATTCAAGACGCCGTCAAAGAATTTGAAAAACAAAACGACGTGAAAGTCAAAGTAGTCGAAAAAGCATATGCCGACCAAATTGAAGCGCTTCGTCTTGATGGCGCAGCCGGCACTGGTCCAGATGTCATCACCATGCCTCACGACCAAATTGGATCAGCTGTCACAGAGGGATTGTTACAAGAAATCAAACCAGATCAAAAAGTAATCAATTCCTTCACAGACGAATCGATTCAATCACAAACGGTAGATGGTAAGCTATATGGCCTGCCAAAATCCGTTGAAACCACTGTGCTTTTCTATAACAAAGACCTTGTCAAAAAGGCACCAACGACACTCGATGGCTGGTATGACCTTTCGAAAAAGCTGACAAAGGACGGGAAATACGGTTTTGTTGCGAAGTGGGATGAAATTTATTACGCAGAAAGTGTATTAGGCGGTTCAGGTGGCTATATTTTCAAACAGAAAAACGATGGTTCTTATGACGTCAATGATATTGGTCTTAATAACGATGGTGCCATCGAAGGCGGAAAATACATTCAGACATTCTTTAGCGAAGGACTTTTCCCGAAAGGCATCATTGGTGAGCAAGGAATCAATGTCCTCAATTCCTTATTCACTGAGAAAAAGGCAGCGGCTGTCATTTCTGGTCCATGGTCATTTGGTCCTTATAAAGAAGCGGGTATCGACTATGGCGTGACGGAACTGCCAACACTCCCTAACGGAAAACATATGAGCTCGTTCTTAGGTGTAAAGAGCTACAACGTCTCCTCTTATTCTAAAAATAAAGAACTTGCCGAGAAATTTGTTGAGTTTATCACGAACGAAAAAAATTCGAAAAAGCGCTTTGAAGTCACAGAGGAAATTCCACCAGTGAAAAAGCTGATGAAAGACCCAGTCATTACTGAAAACGCTAATGCGGATGCTGTTTCAAAGCAAACGAAATATGCCACACTGACACCGAACAATCCAGAAATGGCAGAGGTGTGGAAGCCGATTGACAGCGCATTAGGGCTGATTGCGACTGGCCGTACCGATGTGAAAAAAGCATTTGATGATGCGGTCAAACAAATCGACTCGCAAATTAAAGCGAATCACTCCAAATAAACACCAAGCGCAGGTAGCTGTTCATCTGTCATGCTGCCTGCACTTGATCTAATTTCATATGAAGTAGGTGTTAGACGTGACGGGTAACCTTGAACTAGACCGCACACACATAGTGGAATCAAAGACACACCGGAGACGGGCGCTAATGTTCTCTCTTATACCCGGGATGGGGCAAATATACAACAAACAGTATGGCAAAGGGGCACTCTTTTTCCTGTTTGGCGTTTCTTTTCTACTTGTGTTTTATGATTTATTCAATATTGGCTTCTGGGGGCTGTTCACACTTGGTACGATGCTGCCTCGTGACAACTCTGTTTTCCTTTTAGCAAAAGGAATTATTGCACTTTTAACAGCTGGATTTGGCATCGGTTTTTATGTACTCATGATACGAGATGCATTTATGAACGGAAAGAAACGTGATCAAGGGGTTCCGCTTCATTCCATCCGTGCTCAATACCATCAGCTCATCGACCAAGGCTTTCCTTACTTAATGAGCACTCCTGCTTTCTTTTTACTTCTATTCTCTGTTGTCTTTCCTATTATGTTCAGCTTTGCGCTGGCCTTTACAAACTATGATTTATACCACTCGCCTCCTGCCAATCTCATTGATTGGGTAGGCATCAAAAACTTTCAAAATATCTTTTCAATCGATATTTGGAGAGACACATTCATTGATGTACTAGGCTGGACGGTCGTATGGACGTTGGCTGCATCGACCCTTCAATGTGCTGTCGGCATTTTCCTAGCGGTTCTGCTCAATCAAAAAGATTTAAAAGGAAAACGGTTTTTCAGAACGATTTTGATTCTGCCGTGGGCTGTTCCAGGATTTGTGACCATTTTGGTGTTTGCTGGATTGTTTAACGACACGTTTGGTGCGATCAACAATACCCTTTTTGCATCGATTGGAATTGATCCAAAACCATGGCTGACAGATCCATTTTGGAGCAAAATCGCTCTTATTGCGATGCAGACTTGGCTTGGTTTTCCTTTTGTGTTCATTATGACAACTGGCGTTTTGCAGGCCATTCCTGAAGATTTATACGAGGCTGCAACCATTGATGGGGCAAATTTCTTTCAGAAATTCCGTTCCATCACATTACCGCTTGTCCTCTATTCAATTGCACCTATATTAATCACGCAATATACGTTTAACTTTAACAACTTTAATATCATCTATTTATTTAATGGCGGAGGACCGCCTGTGGCTGGCTCAACTGCTGGGGGCACAGACATCTTGGTGTCTTGGATTTACAAACTGACGATGCAATCTTCTCAATATGCACTCGCTGCCGCTGTTACGATCTTACTGTCAATCTTCGTCATTGCCATTGCACTTTGGCAGTTTAAGAGAACGAATTCATTCAAAGAGGAGGACATGATGTGATATGGGATCAAAACAAAATAAGCTCATTCGCCTGAGTATCACTTATTTCATCCTTTTCATTGCCTCCGTTTGTATTCTATATCCACTCCTTTGGACGATCGGCGCTTCCTTTAATCCTGGGAACAGCCTGATGAGCACAAGCATGTTTCCGAAGAATCCAACGTTCAGCCACTTTACAGAACTCTTCTTCGGTCAGGGAGCACTTTATGCAAAATGGTATTGGAACTCAATGAAAATCAGTATTGCGACTATGCTCTTAACGTTGATACTTGTCAGCTTTACAGGTTATGCCTTTTCTAGGTTCCGATTCAAAGGACGCAAAAATGGACTGATGCTCTTTTTGCTGCTGCAAATGATTCCTCAATTTTCAGCGCTGATTGCCATATTTGTATTGGCTCAAATGCTTGGACTCATTAACAGCCACCTCGCATTGATTTTGATTTATGCAGGCGGACAAATTCCGATGAATACGTATTTAATGAAAGGCTATCTTGATGCGATTCCAAAGGATCTCGATGAATCAGCCAGAATGGATGGCGCAGGGCATTTCCGGATTTTCATCCAAATTATTATGCCGCTTGCCAAGCCGATTTTAGCCGTTGTTGCCATCAACTCATTTACAGGACCGCTCGGTGATTTCATTATCTCCAGTGTCATTGTCCGCTCACCCGAAATGTATACGCTCCCAATCGGTCTATACAATCTTGTATCAGACAAAATGGGTGCTAGCTACACGACCTTTGCAGCAGGGGCTTTACTCATTGCGATTCCAGTTGCTTTATTGTTTCTTGTTTTACAAAAACAATTTGTATCCGGCCTCACACAAGGCGGGACAAAAGGATAAGGGGAGATTTGATGAAGAAATGGTTGCTTGTCACTGTTGTCGTTTTCTTTCTGATGGGGTTAGGTATTCTGCCTGAAGCAAAGGCTGATTCGATTTCGGTGAAACCGATCAATGGATTGCAAGGTGATTTCATCAAAGGAGCCGATATCTCCATGCTCGCAGAAGTGGAGCGAAGCGGCGGCAAATACTACAACCAAAACTGGCAGCAGGTTGATCCGCTCAAGCTATTAAAAGAGAAAGGTGTCAACTATGTGCGCATCAGACTCTGGAACCATCCATACGACAACCAAGGCCGTGCCTATAACGGGGGGACAAACGATTTAAATACCGCCATTTCTCTCTCGAAACGTGCAAAAGCACAAAATATGAAAGTGCTGCTTGATTTTCACTACAGTGATTTCTGGACCGATCCCGGTAAACAGTTCAAACCGAAAGCTTGGACCAATCTCTCCCAAAGCGATTTAGAAAAAGCTGTTGGCACTTACACAAGCGATGTACTTAAAGCGATGAAAGCACAAAATGCCCTACCAAATATGGTACAGGTCGGGAATGAATTAAATTCAGGTATGCTTTGGCCGAACGGAAAGAGCTGGGGTGAAGGCGGCGGTGAATTTGACCGACTCGCTGCTTTGCTAAAAGCGGGGACAAATGCTGTCCGCTCTGTCGATTCAAACATCAAAGTCATGCTTCATCTTGCACATGGAGGGGACAATGGCGCATCTCGCTGGTGGTTTGATGAAATCACCAAACGAGGCGTTTCGTTCGATACGATCGGTTTATCTTACTACCCGTATTGGGACGGGGGATTTAGCGGTCTTACTAACAACATGAATGATATTAGCGCCCGCTATAACAAGGATGTCATCGTGGTAGAAACCGCCTACGGCTTTACAACAGCAAATGGTGACAACCTCGATAACTCATTTAACCAAGATTCAGTCAATACGGCCGGTTATCCAGCATCACCACAAGGGCAGGCATATTTTATAAGAGATCTATCAGAAAAAATTTCACAAGTAAAAAACAATCGCGGGAAAGGGTTCTTTTATTGGGAGCCGCTTTGGATTCCAGCAAAAGGTGCGCCATGGTCTAGTCAATACGGGCTCGCTTATATTCAAACAACCGGCACAGTCGGGAATGCTTGGGAAAATCAGGCCATGTTTGATTTCAACGGAAAAGCCCTGCCTTCTCTTGATGTATTTAAACAAATGACACCGTAATTAAACAGATAGGACGTGACAAAATGGGAAAGCGTTACCCACTCGTTCACCCAAATGTGAAAGGCTTTTTGCATGGTGGCGACTATAATCCTGATCAATGGCTTCATATGCCGGAGATCATTGACGAAGATTTTCGATTAATGAAGCTTGCACACTGTCAAACATTCTCTATCAACATTTTCGCTTGGAGCAAGCTCGAGCCAAAAGAAGGGGAATATGATTTTGCCTGGCTGGATGATATCATGGACCGCTTGGCAGCGCAGGGAGCTCACGCCATTCTCGCCACGCCAAGCGGAGCAAGACCTGCTTGGCTCTCGCAAACATATCCAGAAGTCTTACGCGTTGAAGCAAACCGCCAGCGCAACTTACACGGACTTCGCCATAATCATTGCTTCACCTCACCGGTTTATCGAGAAAAAACGAATACACTCAATCGTTTGCTTGCTGAACGCTACAAGGACCATCCAGCGCTGATCATGTGGCACATTTCAAATGAATACGGCGGCGAATGTCATTGTGATCTTTGCCAAGAAGCATTTAGAGACTATTTGAAAGACAAATACAACCATGACCTTGAAGCTTTGAATCAAGCATGGTGGACGGGATTTTGGAGCCACACCTTTACCGATTGGTCACAAATCGAGTCACCAGCACCTCACGGGGAGCACATGATTCACGGCATGAACCTCGATTGGAAGCGTTTTGTCACAGCGCAAACGATCAATTTTTATCAAAATGAAATTGAACCGCTACGAGAATTAACACCTCATGTGCCAGTAACCACCAATTTTATGGGCGACTATCCACATATGCGTCCATTCCTTGGACTGGACTATCATCAATTTGCAAAAGAAGTCGACGTGATCTCATGGGATAGCTATCCAGCATGGCATAGCGGCAGAGAATCCACTGCAGAATTAGCGTCAAACGTCGCCTTCGTTCACGATTTGTATCGTTCATTAAAGGGCGGTCAGCCGTTTCTTGTGATGGAAAGCACACCAAGCCTCGTGAACTGGCATGAAGTGAATAAGGTGAAGCATAAAGGAATGGCACACCTCTCTGCCATGCAGGCGATTGCCCACGGGTCCGACTCCGTCCTTTATTTCCAGTGGAGACAAGGCCGGGGCGCCTCTGAAAAATTCCACGGCGCTGTTGTGGATCATTCAGGACATGAACACACGCGTGTGTTTCAAGAAGTCGCTGATTTAGGAAAACAGCTGGAGCAGCTTCAGCCGATTGCGGGTACATCCGTTCAACCAGAGGTCGCCATCATATATGATTGGGAAAACCATTGGGCAATTGATGATGCGCAAGGCTTAAATAATACCAACAAACGCTATGTAGAGGCTTGCCAAACTCACTATCGCAGTTTCTGGAAAAAGGGTATCCCTGTTGATATTGTCGGGATGGAAAAGGATTTCTCATCTTATCGAGTGCTTGTTGGACCAATGCTCTACATGATCAAACCAGGCGTGGCAGAAAAGATCGAAGCATTTGTCAAAGAGGGTGGCATTTTTGTGGCAACGTACTGGAGCGGCATGGTTGATGAAAACGACCTCTGTTTCCTCGGTGGTTTCCCTGGCCCTCTCCGCCATGTACTTGGTGTTTGGGCAGAGGAAATCAACACATTGATGCCAGATGAACACGTTTTAATGACCACAGGAAATGGACGCACCTACCATGTCGGGCAATATTGCGAATCCATTCACCCAGAATCAGCCTCTGTGTTAGGGCATTTTGAGAATGGCTGCTATGAAGGACAGCCTGCCCTTACTGTCCGTCCATTTGGCAAAGGGAAAGCATACTATATGGCTTCTGAAAATGAGCAAGCGTTTTATGATGATTTTTACGAAGATCTCATCACAGGAATAGGGATAAAGCCGATCCTCTCTTCTTCAATTCCAGAGGGAGTCAGCGTCCAAAAACGAACAGATGGATCGCAGGACTTTGTGTTCATGATGAATTTTACAGAACAGCAACAGAACATTTCACTAGATTCATCGGAAAGCTATGAAAATATGCTGACTGGACAGCATACATCTCAACGGTTACAACTGAATCCTTACGAATACGTTATTTTGAAAAAATAGTGTGAAAGAAGCGTCCATCCAAAGGGCGCTTTTTACTTTTTGTTGAATCTAAATACCTATATATTTTTTCCCGGTAGTAGATTGTCAATAGAAGTATTATTTTTTATCTAAATTTTTTGACATATTGAACACCGCACCATGATTGGCCTCGCCATCCTTTTTTACCATTGTATAGGTATGAAAGCGGTTGCCTAATACTCATATTTTTGATACTCTTTTTTTCAATGCAAATGTGGGATTGCATTGGTAAAAAAACAAACAAATGTAAACGGTTTATTGTAGGGGGAGGGGCTTATGTTAACGTTTGTTGGATTGTTGATTATTTTAACGATTGTTGTTTTGCTGATTTGGGGGAAAGCAAGTCCAATTGTCGCCATGGTCATGGTGCCTTTAATAGGGGCGCTCATCGCAGGATTTGGTATCAATGACATTCAAACTTTCTTTGAACAAGGGATTATCAAAGTTTTGCCAGTGGCGACCATGTTTATCTTCGCCATTTTATTTTTTGGCATTTTACAAGATACAGGGTTCTTTGAACCTGTAATTAAAGCGTTAATCAAGCTGACAAAAGGGAATGTTGTCACAGTTGCGATGGGAACTGCCTTGATTGGAGTCATCGCACACTTAGACGGAGCAGGCGCTACAACCTTTTTATTAACTGTACCTGCACTGCTTCCACTTTATAAAAAATTACATATGAGTCCTTATTTATTGCTATTGTTAATCGGGACGAGTGCTGGATTAACCAATATGATTCCATGGGCTGGCCCCACAGGACGGGCAGCTAGTGTCCTAAATATGGACCCATCTGAACTGTGGGTACCGCTTATTCCCATTCAGCTGATCGGGGTCGTGCTCGTATTAGGAATGGCATTCATTTTAGGAAAAAGAGAAGAAAAACGAATTCGGGTGAAAATCGCAGCAAATGAAATAGCTGCTGTCCAATTAGAAGGCGCCGATTGGGATCGTGCTATTCAATCGATCAGCGAAACAGGCGATGCGTCTTTAAAGCGTTATCACTTAATGTGGGTCAACCTCATTCTATTTTTAGCTGTTGTTGTCCTTCTCGTGCTGAACGTGATTCCTGCTAGTTATATGTTTATGATTGGTCTTTCACTAGCACTTCTGATTAACTTTCCAAATGTAAATGTACAAATGGAGCGAATTAAGGCGCATGCCCCGAGTGCACTAATGATGGCAGCTGTAATTTTCTCCGCAGGTTCTTTTTTAGGAATTCTTGAAGGAACGGGCATGCTGAAGGCGATTGCAGTGGACAGTATTCACATTTTGCCAGCTTTCTTACTGCCATTTTTACATATCATTGTGGGGATATTTGGGGTTCCGCTTGATATGCTGACAAGTACGGATGCCTATTATTATGCACTTCTGCCGATTGTCGAATCGATTACATCAGAGGTTGGCGTGTCAGGGACATCTGCGGCATACGCCATGATGATTGGAAATATCATCGGCACCTTTGTGAGCCCCCTTGCACCTGCTGTATGGCTTGCCATCGGTCTTGCAGGGGTCGATATGGGGAAACATATCCGCTACTCCTTCTTTTGGATGTGGGGGTTCAGTATCGTTTTACTCATCATCGCCAAACTGATTGGCATCATATAAAAAGAAAGACATGCGCAAACCAGCGCATGTCTTTTTCTTTTGAATTATGAAGGATATTCACTCGTGTGAATGTCTGTTTTCGGTTTTCTAATGAGTGACATCAATCCAACGATTAGCAACAAGATCATCGGAACGAAAGCAAGACCAACAGTTCCAATTAAAAGAGTCACAGCGGAAACCAAGAAAAGAATACCAGAAAGCACGGCACGGCGGTCTGTTTTCAAAACAATCACACCAACAAGGGCTAAAACAGCCGCAATTGCGGAAACAACCATAAACTGAACGCCAAAGGCATGAACCGATGCCTCGAGTGTTTCAACTGGCAAGGCGCTGCCTTCCTCTTTTAACACTTCATTCAATTCTTCATAAACTGCTGGGTCCACAGAAAGCATCAACGCCCCAAAACCAACACCAATTACGTTGAGGACAATACTGATAATCCCCATAATTTTTTCACCTTTACGCTTAATCATTGATAGAAACCTCCTAAAAAGTTAAATTAACCTGTTTTTACTTCTCGCTTTTGGAAGACGATTAAAGCAACCGCCAAGAAGATGGCCCAATAAATGACTAGGACCGTTAGTGAGAATCCTAGGGACATGCCTTCGATATAAGTAGGTGTTTCTGCGAAATACTGTACAGGATCGTTGGCAAACAATAAGTATTTCGCCCAATCAAAGAAGAACATCAAAATGCTTGTGATAGATGCTCCGACAACATAGGCTAAGACACTAATCGCTATGGAAATGGCCTCACTTCTAAACACCGTTGAGATGGCAAAAGAAAGTGTCCCTAATACAACAAACATAGCACAATGCGCCAAATAATAAGAGACCATATTTGCAAACTGAGACCGTTCAATGACTTCACCATTTTGATAAGCCAAATACACATAATCATGGTTTAGTCCAAAGAATATCGCACCTAAGATAAAGGATAAGATAAATAGGACAGCGATCAAGAAAAGTGAATATAGTTGAACGGTAAAGTATTTAGACAAAAGAACCTTCAACCTGGATGGCGGACGAATCAGTAATAATTTAATTGTACCATGCTTATATTCAGCCGAGACAATTGTGGCTGCAATAATAATCACAAATACACCGACCAGCTGAAGCAAATTAGCATTTGTTTTCACATAAGTCCATGCATTTTTACCGAATTGATCGGCTGGAGGTAAATCATGTTTGATTCGATACTCATTGATCGCTATATCGGTTTCAAGGGATCTCTTGTAAAATCCTATATTATCCTCTTTCAATTCTTTCTTATTTGCTTTATTGATTTCTTGCAACTCAGTTTTCCAATCACCGGATGCTTGATCTCCGTCATTTGTCTTAACAGCAAAAATCAACGTCGCAATCATACCTAAAACAAGAAGCCCAACCATAATCCAAGTACCCACACGATAACTGATTTTCATCCACTCGTTTTGAATGAGGCGAATCATACGTCTGCCTCCTTTTTACCTGTTAAGCTTAAGAACTTATCTTCTAAGGTTTGTTTTTCTATTTTGATTTCGTACAAATGAATAGAAGCTTCACTCAAATGACGAATCAATTGTGGCATTTTCTCTTCTAGGATGGAGAAGAATAAGTACTGCTCCTCTTCTCTAACTGTGATGCCTTCCTCAAATGCTTCAATGAGCTTTTGAGCTTCTTCAAGCTCACTTGATGCTACTTTCATTCGATAATTGACCAAATCATCCTGCTTCGTCTCCGCACGCTGATCCTCAATCGCAATCAGCTTTCCTTTTTGGATAATGGCGAAACGATCACACATCAATTCCATTTCTGACATGAGATGACTTGAAACAATGACAGCAAGTCCTTCTTCCTTTGCCAGCCTTCTCAAGTAATCTCGTATCATACGAATTCCCTCTGGATCTAGTCCATTGGTCGGCTCATCTAAGATTAGCAGTTTCGGTTTATGTATCAATGCCTGAGCAATCCCCAAACGCTGCTTCATTCCTAATGAAAACGTACGGACACGCTTATGTTTCACATGCTGCAAACTAACTAGTTCTAGTAGTTCATCAATTCGACCTTCATCCACTTTTCCATTCATTCTGGCAAAATGAACAAGGTTTTGTCTTGCCGTTAAATGATTATACATTTCTGGATTTTCAATAATTGCACCGACATCTTGGATGGCATGCTGATATGAGGTTTGAATACTATGGCCATTAATCAGAATGTCACCGGATGTAATGGGAGAAAGACCGACCATCATGCGAATGGTTGTCGTTTTTCCTGCGCCATTCGGCCCTAAGAAGCCAAAGACTTCGCCCGCTTGGACAGAGAAACTCAAGTCTTGAACAATCTTTTTCCCCCGAATATGCCTAGATACATTTTGCAGTTCTAAAACGTTCGTCACGTTACCTCTCCTTCTTTGTCTAAGTATCATCTATCATCTATTTCCTGATAAACACCATGATCCGTCAAAAATAGAAGAACACTTCCATATGGTACAGCAATGCCCAAAAGTTGTGAAGGGGATTAGGCAAAATTTAGAGAATCATCTGCCTTTTTTAAGGTAGAGTTAAGAAAAGCGTGAATTTTTATAAGAAAAGAGGTTTGATTTTTTTAAAAAAAGAATGATTTTCAATAGGTACATATGTATGAAATGATGTTTAAGATTATACCTTTCACCTATAAATATCGAAATAAAAAAGAGGCTGATGATCGACAGCCTCTTTTCATATATTATACTTTCTTCACAAACTCCGATTTTAACTTCATCGCGCCAAAGCTAGGAATTTTACAATCAATGTTATGATCGCCTTCGACTAAACGAATCCCTTTGACCTTCGTTCCTATTTTTAAAACCGAAGAAGAACCTTTGACTTTTAAATCTTTAATCACAGTGACCGTGTCACCATCACTTAATAGATTTCCATTCGCATCTTTGACAACAAGCTGCTCCTCTGCCACTTGTTCTTGTTCTAGCGACCACTCATGCGCACATTCAGGACAAATAAGCATGCTGCCATCCTCGTATGTATAGGTTGAACTGCACGATGGACAATTCGGTAGATTAGACATTTGTGTTTCCTCCAACTTTCTTTTTCATTTAGAACCATTTTACCACATTTCTATAGAAAGGAATGTGATAGAAAAGGAAACATTTTTCATCATTTACTTATCTCTTCCAAATGTCATGACAGCCGCAATATTCCTTGCTGTTCTCTCTACATACACACTAGCATCATGCATGGCTTCAGCCAGAGTCGTGACGCCAGGGACAATACTAAAAAGTGCATCAATGCCATGATCATGTACGACTGCACTGTCTTTTGAGAGGGACCCAGCGATACCAATGACAGGGAGTCCATATTGTTTCGCAGCTTTGGCTACACCGATTGGCGTTTTGCCGTAAATGGTCTGTTGATCAATCCGCCCTTCCCCTGTAATGACTAGGTCAGCGTCCTTTAGTACGTCAGCAAAATGTACGGCTTTCAGTACAATATCAATTCCCTTTTGCAGATCAGCCTGTAAAAAGCCTAATAAACTCGCACCAAGTCCTCCTGCCGCTCCTGCACCTGCCGCATCACCAAAGGAGACATGAAGATGCTGCTTAGCCACTTGTGCTAAATGAGATAAATTCTTGTCCAACAGTTGAACCATTTCTGTATCTGCTCCCTTTTGAGGACCGAACACAGCAGACGCTCCTCTTTCACCCGTTAAAGGATTATCCACATCACACGCCACTTCCAGACGGACAGATTGCAATCTTGGATCCAGTCGAGATAGATCAATAGAAGCTAATTGATTCAGTGATCCACCGCCCGGCGTGAGGTCTTGGCCTGCTTTATCGAGAAAAAAAGCCCCTAAACCTTGCATCATGCCAACGCCACCATCATTTGTTGCGCTTCCACCAAGCCCAATGATTAAATGCTTCGCTCCTTTATCCAGCGCTGCAAGCATTAATTCTCCTGTCCCTCTAGACGTCGTGAATAAGGGGTTCCGTTTTTCTGGCGGGACAAGATGTAATCCTGATGCTGCTGCCATCTCTATGACAGCTGTCTGACCATCTCCCAACATACCAAAAAAGGCATCCACAGGTTTGCCAAGCGGGCCTGTGACCACTTGCTTGACAATGGTTCCGCCTGTCGCATCCACTAACGATTGAACTGTGCCTTCTCCTCCATCTGCCATTGGGATTTTCATATATTCTGCATCTGGCAAAATAGAGCGAAATCCTCGTTCAATGGCACATGCTGTCTCATAAGCAGATAAACTTTCTTTAAATGAATCTGGTGCGATCACAATTTTCATCCAAAAACCCCTCGTTTCTCATTAAGTCCTCAGCCGAACAGCTGGAAAATACCAAAGATAATGGTCGATACAACGGTTAATGTCAAACCAATTAACGATTCAAAGGGCATTAATTTCAACCGTTCTTTTATATCCATTTGAACACTTCCAGCCGTTGCATGGAAAAAGCTTCCGTGTGGCATATGGTCTAGCACAGTTGCGCCAGCGTGAATCATAGCTGCGCCTGAAAGGGCAGATACACCAAGACCAATAAGAGTTCCGCTAAATACACCACTTGCAACTGCCGTCCCTGCAGTTGTCGAAGCTGTGGCTGCCGACATAAAAATTCCAGACGTTGGTGCAAGCAAGTAAGGAGGTAATCCCGAAGCGTCAAGCACCTGAATAAATACCTCTTTCATGGAAGAATTCGATACAATTCCAGCTAATGTGCCTGTACCTAGTAACATGATCGCTACACCTGACATTTTATGCAGCCCTGACATCGCATAATCATTGAGAAACTTCCCTTTTTTCATGAAAAGAGCGCCTACAATTCCTCCTATTGGTAAGGCAATCATCGGATCAATATTTATTTGAAACAACGGTCTTAAGGCTAACAAGAGAATGGTCACAAGCGGGCCAACAAGCGCTTGTAGAAAACCAGGTACTTGAACCTCGCCTTGGTCTGTTCCCTCTTCCAAAACAGGTGTCCCTTTATTCGCAAGCTTTTTGGCTAATACATACGTGACGGCTATCCCGAAAATAGCCGGTATGACACCTGCCGCCATCAGAGAAGTAAGCGGGACACCAAAAGCATCAGAGGCTGCAATGGCATTCGGATTCGGTGACATGATATTCCCTGCCTTCCCTCCTCCAATCATCGCAAGTAAAATCCCCGTTTTAGAAAGTTTTGCACGCTTGGCAATGGCAAGTGCGATTGGTGCTACTGTAATGACTGCTACATCTACAAAAACACCCACCGTTGTTAAAATCATTGTTGCAAGTGCGAGTGCTAAAAGTGCCCTCGCCTCTCCAAGCTTTTTCACGATGGCCTCCGCAATAGATAACGCAGCACCCGACTCAATTAAAACCCCTGCCAGTACACCTGCCGCCATGATTCGAAGAACAGCCGGAATCATGTCCTTTGCGCCTTCCATCATGACGTTCACGGTCTGCACAACATCTACACCGCCAACCAAACC
This sequence comes from Bacillus sp. FSL R5-0397, assembly GCF_038593395.1. NCBI lineage: Bacteria > Bacillati > Bacillota > Bacilli > Caryophanales > Bacillaceae > Bacillus > Bacillus sp. FSL R5-0397. The sequence continues at coordinate 3,579,398 of NZ_CP151992.1, forward strand.
GCCAATAAATGCGCCTGCCAGCATGCCATAAGCAGGTGATACTTTTTTTAGAATGAGAACAATAGCGATCACAAGCGCAGTCAATGCGCCCAATGTACTCACTGTCACATCTCCACCCATACTCCATCCCTCCTGATTGTCTTTTCTTAATTGTAAGCGTTTACCCATCGGGATCGAGTTGTGAATCTAGATGAACTTCTTTTATTTATTTCTTCATCCAGTTGTGCAAATGCACAATTAAGACAGTTGATTGTCCAATTGTGCTATGTACAGCTCCATCAACTGTTTCACATGACGAGGATCTTTTCCGGTCAATGCCTGGATTTTATCTAAACGATATCGCAGTGTATTACGGTGAATAAATAGACGATCAACGATTCTTTGTAAATCCCCGCCCTCTTCAATGTAAACCTTTAACGTTTGAACGAGTTCCGTTTCTTGTATCAGCGGATGATAAAAATCACTCCACCGTTTGCCCTCTTTGGCGGCTCTCGCTTTTATAAACAAGCTTTCAAGCTGATAAGATTCAAAAACATATATGCTTTCCTCTGGATGGAGCACCTTTCCTAACCGCAGGGCTTCTCTCGCATGCTGAAAGGACAACGGTAATTGACTCATGTCCTCAGCGACAGTTCCTACACCCACTAGCACTTGTCCATCAACTGCACCTGCCATTGTTTGCTGTAGCTGTTCGATCACATGCTTGAGTTGATGGTCACATATCGGCTGTCTTAACAGGATCAATTCATGACGGAAGGTCATGCCTAGTAAATCATCCGCATTCTTATCGTATTGAATGGCATGCATCATTTTGTGTACAGTGTCCTCAGACGATGGAATTGGCTGAAAAACAATAGCCATTCGCCGCTTGTCTAAATCCATTCCAAGCCAGTCAGCACGGTGCTTCAGCTGATGATCACCCATGTCAGACTCGGAGATGAGCTGATTCACAATTTCACTCTCTATTCGCTGCCGCCACTGGAAGCGTTCAAGTAGAAAAGACTGCTCTAATACGAGCTCAGCTGCCATTTTCACCATCTCGGCATGATGACGAATGCCCTCTGGTTCACCCGTAATCCCAATGACACCAACAACTTGTTCCCGAAAGCAAATAGGCAGATTGATTCCAGGTCTCACGCCTTTTAAGCGGCGGGATGTCTCCTGATCAATCTCCACACTATCTCCGCTTGACAGCACTAGACGTGCTCCATCATGTTTTTGTCCAATCCTTTTTCGTTCACCAGACCCAATAATGACACCATCTGCATTCATGACATTGATGTTTTGATGTAAAATATGCATCGTACGTTCAACCATCTCTTGCGCCAATTCACTGGTTAAAAATTGCATTCAGCATCTCTCCTGAAGGGGTTTTCATTCAATGTATCATAGTGTCATTGCACAATAAATGCAAAGCTTCAAAAAACAGCCGTTGACAAAGATACGCCAAAAAGTGTTTAATCAAATCAAGGGACCGACCGACAGTCTAATCAAAAGAAAGGATGGCTTTATGAGAACCGTTAAACATCCTGAGGAACGCAAAAATGACATCTTAAATGCAGCAGAGAAGCTTTTTTCAACCAAAGGCTATCAGCAAACCACGATTATTGACATCCTCAAAGCCGTTGGCATTGCAAAAGGCACATTCTATTATTACTTTACTTCCAAAGAAGAAGTGATGGATGCAATCATTGATCGGATCATAAAGGCAGATATCATCGAGGCAAAGCGTATTGCCGCTGATCCAGATATCTCAGTGGTTGATAAATTATTTCGCATCATCATGGCACAATCTCCTAAACAGGGCAGCCATAAAGAAGGCATGATTGAACAATTTCATCAGCCTGCTAATGCAGAGATGCATCAAAAAAGCTTGATCAAAGCCATTACAGAGCTATCACCCGTTTTAGCAGAAGTCATTCAGCAAGGGGTAGAAGAAGGGATATTTCAAACAGATTACCCGCAAGAAACTGTCGAATTTCTCCTCGCTTCTGCACAGGTTATCTTTGATGAGGGACTTTTCCAATGGACCACAGCGGAAAGCATACAACGAGCTCTAGCATTTATCGCAATCCTTGAAGCCTCATTACATGCAGAAAAGGGAAGTTTCTCCTTCCTTCTCCAACGTTTAACTGGAGAACCGGAAGACAATAATCAGTGATTGGTCACTTCAATACCAATCCTGCATACATTATAGACTGACGGTCGGTCTAAAAGGAGAGTGATTTTCATGTCGTTATCAGCCAAAAATGGCTCCACCCATTTTATCTATCTCGTTCTCGGGCAAATTATTTCCGTTTTCGGGTCTTCCTTGATTCGTTTTGTTCTATCTTTACACGTCTTGGATATGACACATCGTGTTGATTTATATGCTCTGCTTTTCGCTTTATCCAATATCCCGCTCCTCCTTTCGCCATTAGCAGGAGCAATTGCTGACCGGTTTAACAGAAGAAATTTGATGATTTTATTTGATGTTCTTACTGGCATTATGATTCTGTCTTTTTATTTCTGGTTATTTTCAGGTCATGATTCACTTTATATGATTGGAGCCGTCATGATTCTCCTTGGTGTCATGAGTACGTTTTATGCTCCTGCTGTGATGTCCAGTATTCCTCAGCTAGTGAAAGAAGAAAAATTAGAACAAGCGAATGGCATCGTGAATGGCGTACAGGCCCTTTCAGGTGTTGTCGCTCCTATCATTGGCGGCGTTTTATACGGACTCATTGGGAGCCAGGTCATCATAGGCGTTAGCAGCATTGTATTTTTTCTATCAGCATGCATGCTTTTACGGTTAAATATCTCTTTCTCACCTAGCCCACTCGCAGAACCGATGACCAAAGTACTCTTGAAAGATATGAAACAAGGCTTTTCCTATATCGGAAGCCAGTCATTTTTAAAAAGAGCCATGCTGCTTGCAGCGCTACTAAATTTCATCCTCACACCATTTTTTATCGTTGGAGGTCCCATTATTTTAAGGGTCACAATGAAAAGCAGTGACATCATGTATGGAATAGGAATGGGCATCATTGAGTTTGCCGTCATCGCAGGCGCCCTGCTAGTTGGTCTTGTAGCGAAACATTGGCGGATTCCTACTTTGTATCGCTGGCTGCTCGTCATCGCAGTCATTTTGCTGCCTGTTGCTTTTTCAACATCCAAGATGGCTCTTCAATTTGGTACATTTCCAGCCTATTTTCTCTTTTTAGCAGGGTGTCTCCCAATTGCCATGCTGCTCACCATGATTTCGATCGTTGTCATCTCACATGTGCAAAAGAAAACACCCAATGCTCAATTAGGAAAAGTCATGGCCAATCTAACAATGGTCTCTCAATGTGCTGCACCGCTCGGTCAAATGATGTACGGGTTCTTGTTCAACACTTTTGCCGCTAGCATGTATGTGACCGTGTTAATCGTCAGTGCCTTGATGTTTGCACTTGCCTTCCTTACAAAAAATATGCTTCGACACGAAGGAGAATCAGCCTCATGAGATTGACGTTTATCAAGAAAGACCTAACCCGCCACCGTCTCATTTCAATCGGCTTAACCCTTTGCATCATGATGACATCATTTTTAGCAACAAGCGCTGCGCAAATGACGGCCCAGCTGAATGGTTCCATTTCTGATCTACTCCAATCAGCCAAAGCACCAGACTTTGTCCAAATGCACGATGGCAGCTTAGATGAAAAAGCGGTCGATATATTTTCAAGTAAACAGTCGATGGTGAAGGCACATCAAATTGTTCCAATGATTCCGATCGAACACGTCAGCATCAAGTTCGGGCAGGAGCCTGCTCAAGCGGGTGTGATGGATCATTTATTTGTAAAGCAAAATCGCTATTTTGATTTCCTTTTAAACGAACGAAATGAAAAGCTCACTGTAAATAAAGGAGAAGTAGCAGTCCCTATTTATTTTCAACAAAAATACCATTTAAAGATTGGCGAAAGGTTACTCATTTCAAAAGGCTCTCATCAATTCTCTTTTCAAATCAAAACGTTCTTACGAGATGCCCAAATGAATCCAAGTCTTGTCAGTTCAAAGAGGTTTCTTCTGCATGATGCGGACTGGGTAGCACTGAATCAAGTGTTTCAAAAAAAGGAGTACTTAATTGAATTTTTATTGCATGATGCTAGTCAAGCAGATGCTTTTCAATCACTCTATCAATCATCTGAGCTGCCACAACAGGGGCCTGCTGTCACATTACCCCTGCTTCGCATGCTGAATGCCCTAACAGATGGTATGGTGATCGCCATTCTCCTTCTTGTTTGCTTTCTGCTCATTAGCATTTCCCTCCTCTCTCTTCGTCTCGCTATGACCGCCGCTATAGAAGAGGATGAACGTGAAATTGGAATCTTAAAAGTACTAGGAATCCCTTTATCAAAAATCAAACAATTATACGTTGGGAAGTATGCTGTGCTTGCCTGTATAGGGTGTATAGCAGGATATTTGATGACACTCATGTTTGGTGATTTGTTTACAGCCAATATTCAGCAATATATGGGGAATCGCTTCTCTTTTATTCATCAGGTGATTCCGCTTTTGGTGTCAATTTTGACGGCAATGATCGTCATCTCATTCAGCTATACTGTCCTAAGGAGATTTGGTCAAATATCAGCCGCTCAAGCTATTCAAGGCGGCATAAGCTCACCAAGCCGTAAAAAACAAATTCCTATGCACCTCCAGAAAAACAGATTCCTCCCAGTCAATTTTTGGTTTGGCTTGAAAGATCTGTTCTCGCGAATAAAGATGTATTCAACAATTACCTGTATTATTGCGCTTTGTACATTTTTAATGTTAATGCCGATTCAGTTATGGTACACATTACAATCACCAGATTTCATCACATATCTTGGCTCTGGAAAAAGTGACCTTCGAATTGATATTCGGCAGGGAAATGATTTAGAGAAAAGTACAAATAAAATAGAGTCTATGATTAGCGAAGACCAAGACATTCAAACATCTGCCGTCTATGAAACCACTTCTCTACAAGCCAAAACAATGGAGAATACATTAGAAACGCTCTATTTAGAAACAGGTGATCTATCAGCATTCCCTCTCACCTATTTACAAGGACGGGAACCGTTGAAGGAGGAAGAGATTGCTTTATCGGTGTTGAGTGCTGACTCACTTCAGAAAAAGATAGGCGAAAAAGTCACTCTCGCCACAAATGGACAGCAAGTTCAAAAAATGGTTACCGGCATTTATCAAGACGTCACCAACGGAGGGAAAACAGCTAAAGCATTATCTCAGCCTTTTCCTCATTCATCCCTTTGGAAAACCATTCAAATACAATTAAAACAAGGAATAGATATGGCAGAGAAAAAAGCAGCACTTGAAACAAATATGTCTCCTGCAAAAGTGACAGATATGAAAGAATATGTGCATCAAACAATAGGAAGCACCGCATCTCTAGTAAAAGTGATTGCATTATTTTCAACCATCGCAGCTTTTGGAACAGCCAGCCTAATGTTAATGATGTTTCTGCACATGTTAAGGGCGAAAGATTTAAATCGTACTCACTTGTTAAGGACGATTGGTTTTTCTCAAAAAGATTTAACCTATCAATACTTAACAAGTTTTATCGTCGTTCTCTCTATTGGTGCCTTCATTGGAGCAATCGCTGTTCATACTATTGGTCCGGCATTGATGAGTGCAGGCGGAGCATCATTAGGAGCATCCAGCCTTCAGTGGTTAGCCCCGAAATGGGTTTGGATCGTGTATCCTCTCCTGCTGTTTATAGTGAATTTAACTGTCATCTCGTGGTTATTGAAGTCCTTTTTTTCTAGTAAAATCAGTCGTCATACTCTTTCATAAGGAGATGTTTCACATGGAACAATTAATTGAAGCGAAGCAATTGTCTTTACAAATTGATTCATTAAAAGGACAAAAACAGACCATTCTTAGAAATATTCACTTAACCATTAAACGTGGAGAATTTGTCACCATTATGGGACCTTCAGGGTGTGGAAAAACCTCTTTGCTTTATCAACTTAGCGGTATAGAGACATCCTCCAGAGGGGAAATCAAATATAAAGGTCAACTGCTATCAGAAATGACAGACAAACAGTTAACAGCTTTACGCTTATCAGAGATGGGATTCGTCTTTCAACACAGCCACTTACTAAAAAACCTCACTCTATTTGATAACATCATTGCTGCAGCTTACTTAGCGAAGAAAATGCCGAGAAAAGAAATCAATGAACGAGCGAAATATTTAATGGAGAAACTTGATATTGATCATTTAGCTGATAGATATTTATCAGAAGTATCAGGAGGACAGCTCCAAAGAGCCTCTATCTGTCGAGCTCTTATGAATGAACCAAACATTCTTTTTGCCGATGAGCCCACAGGTGCTCTTAATTCAAGCACCACAAAGGAAGTCATGGATATTTTTTCACAAATCAATTCTGAAGGAACAACTCTGCTTCTCGTCACCCATGATCCAAAAGTGGCCCTTTGCTCTGAAAGAATTTTGTTTATGAATGACGGTGAAATTTCAGCCCATTTAAATTTAGGAAAATACGATCGCTTTACCGCTGAGAAACGAGAGGCCTTGTTAAACAAGTGGTTACAAAACTTAGGGTTTTAATTGGTGTCAAACAGGCAGAAAGCTGCCTGTTTTATTTTTTCTTACACTCAAAGGAGTAATCCATAGTCAAACTATTTGTTTCCAGTATGATTTTGCCATCTTCTTGTTGACAAGATTCTGTCAGCAACTCAATTTCTTTGCTATAAAAGTATCTCTTTGAGATATAAAGAGTGACTAAAACAAGTAAAAGCGTCGTCATCACAATTGTCATTTGCCAGTTTAACATTTGAAATCTTTTTTTCATTTCAACATCCTTTCTGAAAGGTTAACACTTGTCTCGGATATTCACCTTTCTCTGTAACTTCCAGTTTCTTTTCCAAAATCATCTAGCAACATCATAACTGATTTTCCCTTCTAGATCGACCTTTCATTGTTCTTCTCTCATAGCTAAAAAAGCTTTATTTCATATATTCGGATGGTATTTTCGACCATAAACTTAAAACTAATAGTATCTATCACGTTTTTAGACTTCCAAAAAAAGATTTTACTCATTTGAATAAACAATAAATCATCAATACAATAACGTACATCTCATGACATAAGGTCCTTTTTATTACCTCCTGTCAATCACCTCCCAGAAACGATTATATTTTACCAAAAATTGTGATATCGTTTTTTATTGAAACAGGCGAAAGGATGTTAAAGAGGTGAAATTTCCATGAAAATCATTTCAGCTGAACAGGTGGGGAACCGTTTAAATGATTGGCGAATTGCCATTCGTAAGCATGATGTGCACAATGCAAAGACAATCTACACAGAATTAAAGGAATTACTTCAAGAGATGGAAGAGAATCAGGAGGTCTTGACTTACTATTCATTGCTAGAAGGCAAGTTTAAGCTCATGTTATATGAACGAAGAGGTAAAAAACTGAATGAACCGACAGTGCTAGAATACCCTTCTAAAACAAACGACTTAATTGAATATTATTTTTACCTATATAAAGCCCTTTACGCTTCATATAACAGAGACTATGCATCAGCCATCGGACTGTTTAAAATTGCTGAGAAAAAACTACAAAACATTCCTGATGAAATAGAAGTAGCAGAATTCCATACGAAGGTCGCAAACCTATATATGATGCTTCGCCAAAGCCTGATTTCACTTCATTATATTCAGAATGCTATCGATATTTTCAAAGGTCATGATGGCTATGAAAGAAGACTGGCAGCAGCTTTTGTGATCGCAGCCACCAACTTCATGGATATTGGCGATTTCAAAAGAGCTGAGAATTACTACACAAAAGCATTACACATCTCAAATCAATTAAACGATCATTTTTTAGCATCACAGCTTTATCACAATATCAGTATTCTATATGCCGAAGTTGGAGAATCAAAAAAATGTATTGATGCCCTAGAAAAGGCTCTTAGTGATGATGACTACCTTTCATCTTGTTATTTCGAACACTCCATGTTTATGTTACTAAAAGAGCTACTCTCCATTGATGAAAAGTCGCAAGCTCTCTATTATTTTGAATTAGTCAAACAAAAACAAGAAATAGACAGAAACCCCATCTATACAGCAAAAATGAATTTTCTCTATCACCTATATTTCACTGAAGACATATCCAAAAAAGCTCAAACCTGTTTCGATGACATCAGTATTCTGAAAGAATTAAAAGATGTTGAAGGTGCCCGTGAATTAAGTGCACTAGCTGCCAAACACTTTGAAGAGCTAGGTTCAATTCACCAAGCATACCTCTTTTTGAAGGATGCCTATCAATTAGAACACACTACACTTAATTGGAGGAATTATGATGAAAAAAGTGAGTTTACTCATTTTCGCTTTAGCCATCGTTGTTTTCGGACAAACGGTGTCTTACAATTCGTTAAATGATACAAATCTTGGCCCAACAGAACGACCTATCGGAACATAAACCGATACAATACAAATAACCACTTGCCTCGTTACAAGGCAAGTGGTCCACATTTATTTTAGTTCTTGATAAGAAATGAGGCGGTGAATATGTACCGCCAGATACGTAAGTTCGTCATTAGGAATAACAATACTATGCACCTGTTTAATATAATCTTTGATTTTGAAAGCTACATCCATCGCTTGAGGATACAAGTGTGCAATTTGTTCAAACAACTCATTTTCTTGATCTGATAATAATTTATTTGCGTAAAATCTTTCAACAAAGAATTTCACATGTGTAATAAATCGGCTGTAATGAATATTCTCTTGATCCATTTTCATATTCAACGTATAGCGGACAAGATTCACAATACTTCCGATCATCTTGGCATACTTCATGCCATCTTTGGAATCGGACTCTTCACCTAACGCATTAATTAAATGGAAGGCGATATTGGCCGCTTCTTCCTTTGGTAATTGTATGCCCAATGTATTGTTGACTAACTCAAGCGCATAATTACCTACTTCAAATTCTTCGGTATAGTAGTTTTTGATTTCCCAGTATACTCGATTTGTAATATTAATATTCTTCTTGTGCCGTTCTACTGCAAAATTCAAGTGGTCCATCAAGGTAAAATAGACACCAGAATTCAGACTTGAGTTTAAGCGTTTTTCAGCATATTGAACAATATGCTGAGTTAAATCGATAAACTCTTGTGGCATTGAATCTAATAGTTGGAGAAATTCCTTCGCTCTCATGTTATCGACAGACATAAACACTTGATCTGCCTTCTTTTCTTCAATCATTTGACCTGGTTTTTGTCCATAACCAATCCCACGGCCGAATAGAACCATCTCCTGTTGGTTCTGATCTTCAGCCAGAACCACACTCGAGTTTAAAACTTTTTTGATTTTAAACATCGTCATCACCTGTTTTCATGATTGTGGTTTTTCAATCAAGCGATTCACCATTTGTTTCAATGACCTTTTTGTACCAATAAAATGAGTCTTTACGAGAACGTTTTAATGTACCGTTTCCATCGTCATCTTGATCTACATGAATGAACCCGTATCGTTTTGACATCTGTGATGTACCTGCACTAATAATATCAATTGAGCCCCAGCTCGTATATCCGAAGAGGTCAACGCCTTCTTCCACCGCTTCTCTCATTTGGCGGAAATGCTCTTTGAAATAGTTAATACGATAATCATCGTGAATTGATCCATCACTTTCAACAACATCTTTTGCACCCATGCCGTTTTCTACAATGATCAGTGGCTTTTGATAACGATCATATAATTCTATTAAAGAAATTTTCAGACCAACCGGATCAATTTGCCATCCCCAATCAGTAGATGGAAGGTAAGGATTTTTGACCCCACGGATGGTATTTCCATCCGTTTTTTCTAATCCTTCATCAGCTGATTCAGTTAAAGACATATAATAGCTGAACGAGATAAAATCTACTGTATTTTCTTTTAAAATAGAAAGATCATCTGATTCCATTTGGATATGAATGTTTTTTCTCTCAAGCATGCGCTTGATAAGCGGCGGGTATTCACCAAATACCTGAACATCTGCATAGAAATAGTTTTCTAAGTTTTGTTTCAATGCCCGCTCCACATCATTCGGATGACAAGTGTGCGGATACGTTGTTAATTTTGTCAGCATACACCCTATTTGACTGCCTGGTATGATGCGATGACAATCTGCTGTTACAAGTGCAGAGGCAATGAATTGATGATGGAGTGCTTGATAAACCGTCTCTTCCTCTTTCCCTTCTGGGCAGCGATCAGGAATAATTCCTGCTGTAATAAAAGAGTGGCGGTGAATACTATCTATTTCATTAAAGGTAAGCCAATATTTCACATCATGTTTATAGCGTTCAAAACATACATTGGCGAACTTAACAAAGAGATCAACGACTTTTCTTTCAACCCAGCCATTATATTTCACGCTCAGTGCTAACGGCATTTCATAATGTGACAGCGTCACAATCGGTTCTATGTTGTGTTTTTTCATTTCTGCAAATAAACGATCGTAAAATTGGAGTCCTTTTTCATTTGGTTCTTTCTCTTCTCCAGTTGGAAAGATACGGCTCCATGCAATAGAAATGCGAAGAGTTTTAAAACCCATTTCAGCAAATAGAGCCAAATCCTCTTTATAGTGATGATAGAAATCAACACCTCTGCGCTTTGGATACTTTTTATCATCTGGGTCTTTCATCGCTCGATCTATATTTTCAGAAGTAACAGCTAGATGCCCTTCATAATCTTCTACACTCAAATTAGACCTGTACATCGCAATATCAGCAACAGATGGGCCCTTTCCATCTACATTCCAAGCGCCTTCTGCTTGGTTGGCGGCAATGGCGCCGCCCCATAAAAATCCTTTTGGAAAACCTTTTATTGTCGTCATATGTTTAGCCTCCTAATTGGGTGATAACCATCAATGTATCTTGGCGATTGACCTCTTGTAATGGCTGTACCTTAATATCATATTGATCTGTATTCGTGATGACAGCAAGCGTAACTGGATCGTATCCTGCTTCCATGATTTTTTCTACATCAAATTCAATGAGTAAATCCCCTGCTTGTACACGATCTCCTGCCTGCACTTTTGGATAAAAATACTGTCCTTCCAACTGTACAGTATCAATGCCAATGTGGAATAATACTTCCACCCCTTTGTCCGTTTTCATACCAAGTGCATGGTTTGTTTCGAACAGCAAAGTGACCTCACCATCTACTGGTGCATATAACGCTCCTTCTGAAGGAACAATGGCAATTCCGTCTCCCATGACCTTTGAAGAGAAAATATCATCTTTTACTTCAGATAGAGAGATCATTTGACCAATCACAGGGCTTTTGAAAGTTTCCCCTGCTCCAATTTGTTCAGCAAATGCTTCTTGATCATTTGTCTTTTCTTCTACTTTTTTATCCTTACCTAATACAAAAGCAGCGATAAAAGCAACAACGAAGGAAATGACAGCTCCAATGACAGCAAACATTAGATTTCGTGGAAGCTCATCTGATATAAACATCGACATACTTGCTAATCCAGGACCAACAAGTACAAAAGCTTGTATACCAACTAATCCAATGAAGATCCCGCCAACAAACGAACCAATCATGACACTTCCAAGTACGCGTTTATTTTGAAGTGTCACACCATACAAAGCAGGCTCTGTGATGCCAAAAAATGCTGAAATTCCTGCCGAAATGGCTGTTGATCTGAGTACCTTGTCTTTCGTGCGTAGTGCCACTGCGAAACATGCTCCACTTTCCGCAATATTATGCGCAAGTGATGCTGGTAAATAAAGCGCTTCTTTCCCGAGGTTCCCCATCGTTGTCACTGCATAAGGGACCATTGCTTTGTGCATGCCTGATGCAACCATAAACGGGAGTACCGCTGCTAAAATTGCGACAGCTACCCAGCCTACTGTATTAAACATCGCAAGAATAACGGATGAAAACCCTTGTCCTGCTGTAAAACCAAGTGGTCCTAATAACAGTAACGTAACTGGTACAGTAATGACTAATGACATCATTGGGACAAAGAAAATCCGAATTGGTTTTGGTGAAAATCGTGTGAAGAATTTTTCCATTTGAGCGTAAAGCAATACAGAAAGGATTGCTGGAAACACTTGATACGCATAAGCTATATTTTTTACGTCGAATGACATTAATTGCGCACCTTCAGTAAGCATGGCTGTCATGTTCGGAAGAAGGAGTGCACCGACTGCTGATAATGCGACCAGTGGGTTTACCTTTAGTTTATTTGCCGTTGTGACAGCGACTAGTAATGGCAGGAAGTATAGTGGTGCGTCACCCACCATATTCAGTATTTGATAGGTTTGGCCTTTTGCATCCACCCAGCCTAATAAAGAGAAAAGGAGAAGAAATGATTTTAAAATTCCTCCGCCTGCGATAGCCGGAACAAGCGGCTGGAAGACACCCACAATGAAATCTAATAGAACTGTGCCTGCTTTTCTTTTTTCTTTTGGCTGATTGGATGGCACGCCTTGCCCGGATGAGCTGCCGCCCATTAAATTTGTTACCTGTTGATACACTTCAATCACGTCATTCCCAATGACCACTTGGCATTGTCCTGACATTCTGACAGCTATGACACCTGGTGTTTTTTCTAATGCTGGTACATCTGCTTTTTTCTGATCAATTAGTGTGAAGCGAAGTCTTGTTGAGCAGTGTTCAAGGTGTGCAATGTTTTCTTTACCACCTACATGCTGTAAAACATCTTTGGCGACTTGTGTGTAATCCATTTTTTCTTCTCCTTTTCTCATACATGAGACCTATATTTTGGCAATAAAAAAAGGATCTAAAACGACAAATTAAAGAAATTCATCGTTTTTAGATCCTGCCTGCATGACCAGTCACATGTCTAATTTATTTATATTGGATTTGTTTTTAGTATATATTGATTATATGAAAGCGTCAACATTTATTTTTCTAAAAATTATTAAGGTCTATATACCTAAATTAATTTTCTTTAATTTAGTTGAAGCAACCTTTCTCACTTTTTTTATACACCAATATTTTTTATCATCAATAAGAACTCTTTATTAATAAAAAACCAGATAAGTTCACTCATCTGGTTTCATATCATCTATTTTTTTCTTTCTTCCGCCTGCTTTTTGAATGCTTTCGCTTGTTTTTGGTATTCCTGTTTCGTAACCGCTTTTAACTCTACAGTACCGCCTGTCATTTTAAATGGAAGTTTGATTGATTTTACATCTCGATCAGTGGAACCTTTAATGATCCCATCTTCAATTGAAGGCTCATGGCCCATTACAAAATTTCTTCCATCCGTATCACCCATGACTTCTAATCTCATTTCTTTATAAGGCTTACACTCTTCTCCGGGAACAGTTGTGATTAGAAGGAAGCCGGACCATCCAAGCTCAATATGCATGGTTTTCACCTGTAAAAATAGTTGTTTGTCCTTTGCCGTATAGAGAAAACCATATACTTTCGCCACTTTCTCCTTGAAGTTTCTCATACTATCATAAAACCTATCTTCAGCGGTATCGAATAGATAATCATATCGTTTTTGAATCTCTTTATGATATTTATCTAGCTTTTTTTGATTGATTGCCTTATATATCATGCCTTTCTTTTCACCTTGTTTTTTTACTGAAAGGTCTTTTCCTGAAAAGTGAACTTCGTATACGATCGTTTCTTTACCTTGTGTGACTTTGAATTCATACCCATTTTCTTTTGAACTGCCAGATACGACAAATTGTTTTTTATAGATTTGCGGATCCCACCTCACTTCTTCTATATACTTTTCATTCAAATGCCCCGTTACTTTGCCTTTATTCTCAGATATCTCAAACCAGCTCATTCTATCCTTCGTTTTATACGCAAATGCATAGGCATGATTTAATGAATTCTTTTGTGCGATTGCTTGATATGCTGTCCAGCCGCCTCCACCTAAGATGAGTACTGCCAGGATAGACACGACCCACATTTTCAGTTTACTCATACGTACCTCCACTCAAATATGTTTTGAAAAACCTTCATGATCCCTATTTATTCTGATCGCCCTGAAATCCCATTCACAACATTCATCTGTTCCAACACGATCTACTTTTGCCATTCTTTCGCCTTCTTTTTGAATGCTTCTGTTTGTTCTTGATATTCCTCTTTCGTGACCGCTTTAAATTCTATTGTCCCGCCTGCCATTTTAAAAGGAAATTTAATGTATGTGGCGTCTCGGTCAGTTTCACCTAAAATAAAACCCTTTTCAATTGCAGGATAAGTACTCAAATCAAACATCATCCCATCTGAAACTCCACCGGCTGTATGTTTCGTTTCTTTATAAGGTTCACCACCATCTCCTGGGGCCTTTCTCATTAGAAAAGAACCTGCCCATTCAGACTGCATATACATTCGTTTTACTTTTAGAAATAGTTGGTACGAACCATCCTCTGCCGTATACAGATAACCATAAGCGCCTGTTACTTTCTTAATGAAGTTTCGTACATAATCATGAAATCTATTTTCCGTGTCATCCATCAGTTTCTCATATCGAGTATGAATGTCCTGTTGAACAGCACGTAGGTTTTTTTGATCAACTGCTTTGTATGTGATGCTGTGCTTTTCACCTTGTTTTTTCACAGAAAGATCCTTTTCGGCAAGGTGAACTTCATATGTGACCGTTTCTTTCCCTTGCTTCACATAAAATTCGTAACCGTTTTCAATTGATTTCCCAGTTAATTGATATTTGTTGATAAATAGATTGGGATCATAATGCCTTTTCGGATTTTCCTCTAAAATGGTTTCATTCAGATGACCTGTTACTTTTCCGTTTCTTTCCGTTACCTTGAACCAGTTCACACGATCATGAGTCTTATATGCAAAGGCGTAGGGATGATTCAAACCACTCTTTTTTGCGATTGCTTGATAGGCTATCCAGCCGCCTCCACCAATCAGTAGTACCGCCAGAATAGTCATGATCCAGATTTTCGATTTACTCATATGTCCCCTCCAAACTATGATCGTTCACTCTATATGAAGGATTCATCTCATTGATTAACAAATCAGTGATCTCTTCACCTCCTTTCTAGCATTTATTTTTTTCTCATACCTCTTGTATCTGCAGTTAAACATCGTTTATTATATATCTAAATGATATATCTTTTAGATAGGTGTGTTAATCAATGAAAAAATACAATGATACGACGTATGCGATTTTGGGGATTTTGACGACAGATTGTAAGTCTGGGTATGAAGTGAAGCAATTAATTGATAGGAGCTTGCATCACTTTTGGAAAATTAGTTATGGACAAATTTATCCAGCTTTAAAGTTAATAGTCGAGGAAGGGCTGGCGAAGGTTTCACCCGCTTCTACAACTGGCCGCTCAGACAAGCGTGAGTATCATCTGACTGAAAAAGGGCTGGACACGTTGAGGCAATGGCTGGCGCAGCCGCTCGATCAAGTACCATCAGAACGAAATGAAGTGTTATTAAAGTTATTCTTTGGTCAATATCTTTCGTTTGAGAAAAAATTGGTGCTTTTACAGGATTATGAGAGGCAGCTCCGTATCCGTTATGAGACATATGTTGCGATTGAACAAAACATTCAAGAGCTGTATCCAGATGAAGCTGATGCGAAGTATTGGCTGTATACGTTAGATTACGGAAAGAAAGTGGCGCAGGCTGGAATTGATTGGTGCGTGGAGACCTGTGAATCGATGAAGAAAGAAGGATGAACAAGTGAAAAAAAATATACGAGCTGGCAGGTATACAACAGACAATTCTGAACCGATTGTTGTGTTCATTATCGGAATGAGAATCAATAAACGCTGGGCTGTCCATCAATGGCTGCCAGTATTTAAGGCGATGCCGGGGATGATCAAAGAACTTTATACACATCAAGAAGAACTTGGTTTTCTCGGGACAGAAAATTACTTCGGTTTACGCACCACCACCATGATCCAATATTGGAAATCAACAGAGGACCTCCTTGCCTACGCCAAGATGGAGAAGCATTTGGCTGCTTGGAAAGGATTTAACCAAAGAGCACGAAATAATGACGCGGTCGGAATTTATCATGAAACGTATCAAATTCAAGCCGGCTCATATGAATCTATCTACGTGAACATGCCTTCATATGGATTGAGCCAAGCTAAAGCGCCCATCCTAATTGGAAAAGGGAATGGAAAAGAAACCGCAAAAGAACGCCTTTCCACAACAAATTCCTAGAGCTGATTCTCTAGGAATTTCTTTTTGCAACCATCACAAAATGTTTTAATATGCGGGCAGTTAATCCCCAAATGGTGTAACGATCGTAATCATAAAACCACTCCTCAATCGAACGACTCCCCCAGCTGTATTTTTCACCATTCATGATTTTTTCATAAGGAAAGTCCTCTCCTGGTGTTGGCTGCACCGATACATGGTGTAAGTACGGTTCGTATTGGCTGAGCCATGATAGAGGCACAGTAAAGGTCTCCTCTACTTCTTCTTGATTAAAGAAATGTTTGACCTGCTGTTCATCAATGATTCCGACAAATGGATATACCACAAAGGATGGAGAGGCAATATAAGGACTGAGCTGCCCTAACACCTTGACGGATTCGGGCGGAATCCCTAGTTCTTCATATGTTTCCCGCAGTGCAGCTTCTTGTGCGGTTTCGTCGCCGTCGAGTTTGCCGCCAGGGAAGCTAATATCGCCAGGCTGTTTTCTCATCGTCAGTGATCGCACTTCAAATAAAACATGCCATTCCCCGTTTACTTGCACCAAAGGGACAAGGACTGCCGCTTTGAACGCTGTCTCTTCTCCGATAAATAGCGGCTGTGATTGATGTAAGTCACTTTTTAATTGATCAATGAACATGGGCATCACCTATTTTCCGTTTCTCTTTTCTTTAGCGTATCATTGATTTCCTTTTGAATAAAGGCGATCTTTCTGACAATTATTTTTATCATTTTGACAACTATACTTGTCAAAATGAATATAATACTTTACAATCAAGATAACATTTTGATCAGAGTTGAGGTGACAGAATGAAAAATCGGCTAAAAGAGCTGCGGGCACGTGATGGTTTAAACCAAACGGAGCTTGCGAAACGGGCAAAGGTTTCCCGCCAGACGATCAGCTTAATGGAACGAGATGAATTAATGCCGTCTCTCTTACTTGCTATGAGGCTTTCACGTATTTTTCAAGAACCCATTGAACATATTTTTCTATTCGAGGAGGATGAACTCACATGAAAACTGTATATAAAATGCTCTTAGGTGCTCTCCTTGGTTTTCTCGGTGCTTACTGTTTGCTGGCAGCCGAATTTGAGCTGACACTTCTGCAAGCTGCATTTGAAGCGACTCTTGTCATCACTGGCTTGACAGTTCTATTCATCATTTATTGTTTTTCAGGCATTTCGCGCATGAAGAAAAGAGTCTCTCTTTCGGTATTTGGTGATGAGGAGGATGAACTGGAGGTAAAACAGTACCGAACCTTTACTGATGTAACGTTAGCTAATACGGTGAGTACCATTTTATCGATTATTGCAATTGGTATTTCCATCGTAACCGAGCAACCACTCTGGCTGATTCTCGCAAATGCTGCCTTATTTTTGATCACCGTCATTCTTTCTTATGCATCGATCTCTGTCCTAAAGCTCGTCTATCCTAATCGTCATCTACCTAGTCCATCCGATAAAGATTATGGCAAAAAACTGCTCGCCATTTCTGATGAAGGCGAAAAGCATGTGATGCTCGATGGGCTTTTTCACACTTTCCAAATGATGAATATTTTATTGACCGGTGCCATGTTTATTTTGATTGTCTATTCTCTTGGCGCCAATCACTCTCAGCTCTTCTCCATCATCGTCGTTGGACTTGTTCTGATCATTCTTAATGCATACTATATGTTGAAGATTCGAAATCGTTAAATAAGCAAAAGCACAGCCATTTAAAAAGGCTGTGCTTTTTTCGTTCATTATGCTGACCGACGTTTCTGTCGTGCATAAATCAAAAATAAGAACCCAAACCATACGGGTGTCAATAACAGGGCTGGACGTGTTGCATCAGCGAAAAGCATGATGACAAGAATGGCAGCAAAGAGCACAAGAACCGCTATATTCACAAAAGGTGTAAATGGCGCTTTAAAGGTAGACGCCTTATGCAGTTCAGGACGTGTCTTCTTATATTTCAAATGACATATTAAAATAATACTCCATACCCAAATGAAACAAATGGCACTAATCGTAGTCACAATACCAAAGGCTTGTTCAGGAATCAGCTTGCTTAAAAGAGCCCCTACTGACACCACAATTGTCGACACAAACAGGGCATTACTTGGAACAGCATGTTTATTTAGACGGCCAAAGGATGCCGGTCCTTGTTTTTGATGACTGAGATTATACAAAATTCGGCTCGTTGAGAACATACCGCTATTACAAGCAGACGCCGCAGATGTCAGGACGACAAAGTTGATGAGTCCCGCCGCTACTGGTATTCCAATGAGCCCAAAGGTTTTCACAAAAGGACTTTCTGATGCACTGAGTTCTGTCCATGGGTTGATGCATAGTAATACAAAAATCGCACCTACATAGAAAAATAGAATTCTTAATGGAATTTTATTAATCGCAGACGGGATGTTTTTTTGCGGATTCGCTGTTTCTGCTGCTGACACACCGACAAGTTCCACGCCCACATACGCAAAAATCACCATCTGGAATGACAATAAGAAGCCTGTCACACCATTTGGAAAGAATCCTCCGTGTGACCACAGATTCGTTACCGTCACTGGACCTGCATCTGTTTGGAAACCAATGATTAACAGGACAATTCCAACGCCAATCAACAGTAATATCGTAATCACTTTAATCAGTGCAAACCAAAATTCCATTTCTCCAAAAAGCTTCACCGTTAATAAATTAAATCCTAGCAAAATCAATAAACAAATAATAGCAGGAATCCACTGCGGAATATCAAACCAGTACTGCACATACACCCCGACCGCAATGACATCCGCCATCGCTGTCATAATCCAGCAAAACCAATACGTCCATCCTGTCACAAAGGAAGCCCATGGTCCAAGATAATCCTCTGCTATATCCGTTAAAGACTGATAGCCCGCCTTAGATAAGAGCAATTCTCCAAGTGCCCTCATGACAAAAAAGATGGCCATTCCGACAATTAAGTACGCAAAAATGATCGATGGTCCAGCCAATTGAATGGCCTTTCCAGACCCTAAAAACAGCCCAGTTCCAATCGTTCCGCCAATGGCAATTAATTGAACATGACGGTTTGATAAATCTCGCTTTAACTCTTGTTGTGCCAATTTCAACACCCTCCTACGACACGATCCTATACTGAAATAATGAACTCTCAAAAAGTCCATAAAAAAAGAGATTGGATGCGCTCCAATCTCACGGTCATAAAAGAATAGCAAAATAGAGAAAAGCAATACACAGTATGATCCATGCATCACAAATACAATATTTCGTACTCTTCTGTCCTTTTGCCTGAGATTGTGAACCCTTCGGCGCCGCACATACATGCGGTCTCTCCAGAAGCTGCTCCTGCCATAGTGTGACCCACAGCAATCATAGCCTTCGATATTTACTTTAAATGTTGCTATTTCTGAATAATTTTATATTTTACGCCTCTAAAAGAAAGCTGTCAATGGTAATCTTTTAAGATGTTGTTTCCTCCTTATCTGAAGCTGATATGACATCACTTCATCAACACCCCTTGATTAAGGTATAATGAAACAAAGAATGTTCGGCTCGTTTGGTGGAGACATCCATCTTGATGATGAACCATAGTTAGGCAATCCAATGAAGTTGGTGAAGACAAATGAAAAAAATGAACAAACAGCGTGTGACATTACAAGAAGTCGCTCGGCATGCCGGTGTATCGACTTCAACGGCCTCACTCGTTGTTCGCAACAACCCTAGGATCTCTGAAGCCACCCGAAAAAAAGTGCTGCAATCCATGGAGGATTTGGGATACGTGTACGATCGCGTCGCTGCCAACATGCGGTCGAAAAGTTCAAATATTGTAGGTGTGATCGTCACGGATATTTCAAACACCTTCATTTCTGAATTTTTAATCGGTGTGCAAACTACCCTTGAGTCACTTGGCTATACCGTTTTACTTGGGACAACCTTTGATAGTGTGGATAAGCAGGAGCGGCTCATCTCCACAATGGTAGAGCACCGAGTGGGTGGAATCATCTTAAATCCAGCATCGAAAAGTTCGACACGAACGGTGAAACAATTAAACAACATTCGCACACCAAAAGTATTGGCAAACCGTGAATTAGCAGATGTCCATTGTGATTATGTCGGCGTTGATTATGAACAAGGCACTTGGATGGCGGTCCGTCATCTTCTTCAAAAAGGGCATCGCCGCATCGCCTTCTTAGGCGGAGTCAAATCCTCCTCCACTTGGATTGAACGGATGAAAGGGTTCAAAAGAGCCCATGATGATGAGGACCTGACGATGGATGAATCTCTTATTATCGATATGGTGCCTACCCGTGAAGGCGGGAAAGAAGCCCTTGCCCAAGTGATTGACCTTCCCGAACCACCTACTGCTATTTTTTGCTTCAGTGATTTAGTGGCGTTTGGGGTGATTCAAGAATTGGCAGCGCGTGACATCAAGCCTGGTGAAGACATTGATGTAGTTGGGTTCGATAACATCCCTGAAGCGGAGATGTATCACCCGCCGCTCACCACAGTCTCATCATTTCCACGATCCATTGGAGTCAAAGCAGCCAACCTCTTATATCATAAAATGAACGAGCAGGATGAAGAACTGCAGCGATTGATATTAAAGCCTCAACTTCATATTCGAGAAACCTCGACATGATCATGAAAAGGAGAATTGCAAAGCGATTCTCCTTTCAGATTGTTGACAAAGGGCTAAAATGAACTTTATTTTAGCCCTTTGTCTTCTTTTCAGCGTGATAGAAAACCTTTGCAGTCTAGGAAGGACGAGCACTGGCACGGAGCGAATTTGACATTCGTGAGTACCAGCGCACAGGACTGACAAAGAATGCGAGGGTTTGTCTACACGCTGAAAGGAGAATTGCAAAGCGATTCTCCTTTCAGATTGTTGACAAAGGGCTAAAATGAACTTGATTTTAGCCCTTTGTCTTCTTTTCAGCGTGATAGAAAACCTTTGCAGTCTAGGAAGGACGAGCACTGGCATGGAGCGAATTTGACATTCGTGAGTACCAGCGCACAGGACTGACAAAGAATGCGAGGGTTTGTCTACACGCTGAAAGGAGAATTGCAAAGCGATTCTCCTTTTTTTATTGATCAAGTCAACTATTTCTTTATTACATTTTTCTTTTTTTAAATCACAAAGTCATAAACTTGACACATTTTATACACAGGAGTATATTTATCTCGTTGCTTCTTTTAGTATATCGTTATACCTTTTGTAAACATATCGTTATTTATCATATCAACTACAGTTAAAGATGGATCTTTTGATTCTGATCAAATCAAGGAAGTCCATCAACTTATGATAACTGTTATTATTTTTAATTATTTAGTAGAACGATGTACTTATTTGAAGAACAGATGAATATTCATTATTTTTTTCATCAATCACACAAGGGGTGTTGTGATGGACTTAATATTATTTACGTTTAAGGAAATAACAAAGGGTAACAAGAATTTGGCCCGAACAGGGTTTCAAATATAGGAGTGGGAACATGAAAAATCCATACATTAAATCATCACTTGGCATGTACTTAAACTATTTCATGCTAGGCATGATCAATATTATTGTGGCATCAAACATGGAAAGCTTATCTGAACGCTACCATGTAGATATTCCAAAAATCAGCTTGCTTGTATCAGCAATCGGTATCGGTAAATTAATTGCTCTCTTTTTCTCTGGCCGGCTGGCAGACAGCTGGGGGCGAAAACCTGTCATTATTACAGGTAACTTTCTCTACTTATTATTCTTAATTGGGATTCCAATAACGACCAATTATACATTGGCTTTCATTTTTGCCATTTCCGCAGGGATTGCGAACTCATTACTTGATTCAGGAACATATCCTGCTTTGACAGAATCATTTCCTAAAAAAGCAAGTTCAGCTTCTGTTTTAGTAAAGGCGTCTGTATCAATTGGTGCGACTGTTCTTCCATTTATCTTGGCATTCCTTATTGCACATGACATCTTCTGGGGCTGGGCATTCTTTGGTCTAGGACTTCTCTATTTACTTGTAGGCATTTACTTGATCTTTATGCCGTTCCCAAATCATAAGCAAACGGCTTCTCAAAACGATCTTCCCGTTCAAGAGCAAATGAAGGAAGAACCGAAAATGTTTGGTGAAGGTTTAGCTGTTGTACTTATGGGATTCACGTCTACTGCATTATTTGTCGTATGGCAAACTTGGCTTCCACAGCTCGGGTTGAAATTGATTGGGCTTGGCTCAGGACAAGCGACACAGCTTCTTTCTTATTTTAGTATTGGTGCACTCGTATCTGTTCTATTGCTTTCAATCGTATTAGATAAATTCATTTCACCGATTATGGTCGCCATTATTTACCCAATCGGGGCATTCCTTGCCATGCTTTCACTATTTCAAATCGAAACGTACGGCATTGTCATTGTTAGTACCTTTTTCTTAGGATTATTTACAGCCGGCATTTTCCAGTTGGCGATGAGTATTATGATGAAATTATTCCCTACAAACAAAGCAACGGCTTCATCATATGTCAACATTGCGGCAAGCTCAGCGTTTATCCTTGTTCCGCTGATTACAAGCGGACTCGTCAGCACGTACGATATTAAAATGACTTTATTCTTCGATATGATCATTGCGGTCATCAGCGTATTGTTAGCAGTCTTTGTTTTACGACGCATGAAAAAATTGTTTAGATAATTAAAGGAGATGTCAATCATGACAAACATACACGAACGTAATATTGATGGAAAAACAAAATTAGTCGGTCTTCTTGCAACACCAATCGGACACAGCCTGTCACCACGGATGCACAACCTTGGCTATACACTAACAGGAATCAACTATGCTTACCTTGCTTTTGAGGTAGGAAATGATGAACTAGAAGCAGCAGTAAACGGGATGAAAGCAATGGGTGCAGCTGGATTTAACGTATCCATGCCGAACAAAATGAAAGTACTCGATTACTTAGATGAACTAGATGATTCTGCAAAATATACTCGCGCAAGCAACACAGTTGTGAACAAAGATGGCAAGCTGGTTGGTTACAACACAGATGGTCTTGGTTATGTAAGAAACTTAATTGAACACGGCGTTGAATTAGCTGGACAAAAGGTTACACTCGTTGGATCTGGCGGCGCTGCAACACCGATCGCCATTCAGCTTGCACAATCAGGTATTCGTGAAATTAGTATTTTTGCTCGTAATGATCAATACTTTGTTCAAGCAGAAGAAAATGTAAATTACATCAACAACGAAATGAAATCATTCGGTGTCAAAGCGAATATCTTCCCACTTGAAGACAAAGACGCTTTCCGTCGTGAAGTAGCTGAAAGTGCGATCTTAGCAAACGGGACAAGCCTTGGCATGAAACCATTAGATGAGCTCAGCATTATTGACGATACCCTTGATGTATTACGCAAAGACTTAATCGTGACAGATGTCGTCTACAACCCGCAAAAAACAAAACTTCTTGCTCAAGCACAAGAAGCTGGTGCCAAAACGATTAACGGTCTTGGCATGATGCTATGGCAAGGTGCCCTTGCGTACAAACTCTTTACTGGCGAGGATATGCCTGTTGAACAAGTGAAACAAATTCTATTTGAAAATGACCGTTTCTAAACGAAACACAGAAAAAAGACGACCTCCGCTTTGGAAGTCGTCTTTTTTTATTCGTGTATCATCACACGGCGATATCGATAAAGGATATACACTGCGCCGATGATCGCCACAACAGCCACACCCGCATCAAATATAAAGATTTGCAAAATGGTCGAGTGGGTTTCGATCAAACCAGTGACGACTGGAATCACAATGGCGGACACTCCGCCTGCTGTTGAGATAATTCCTGTCATCGTCCCTTTGTTTTTCCAGAAGAACTCAGCCATTACGGTTAACGTCAGCTGAAAGACACCCGCTGTTGAAAAGCCCAATACAAATGCATTGACGGTCCCGATGACTGGAGACTTCACGACCAATAGCACACAGATAGAGGCTAATGTAATAATCGGATAGAGTAGCAGCACGGTGACCGGACGAACAATACGGCGCAAAAGAAATGCGAGTAATAAGACAGACAGCAAACCGCCCATGCTATAGTAACTAAGCAGCTTCACAGCACTGCCAGAAGCCATTCCCAATATTTCCTCACCGTACGTAGGCAGCCAAATTTGCGGCAAGGCGTACAGACCATTTGATGTAAAACTGATCACAATCAGTGCGACCCCTTCTCTCCAAAATGTAGGCTCTGATGAGAAGCGTGGAAGTCCATCATGCTCCGTCACCTGAACTTGCTCCACCTTGCGATGATTCGGAAATGGCAATGTCCACAACATCATCACATTCACTAAATAGATAAAAGCAGGTACAAAAAACGCAAATCCATAAAACAGATCATGCTCTGCTAAAAAGAAAATAGCGAGCGGCAGAATGGTCGCCCCAATCGAAATAAACGCCTTCACCATCACATTTGCAGATCCCGAGTTTTGAGGAAAAGCTTCCATTAAAGCCGGATACGTCCCTGCATCCATCGCCGAATTCGCCACCCCTGCCAAAATCGCAAACGCAAACGCGATTTGATAATTCGGAGACAACGGGATTCCAATGAGGAACACCGCCATCAGCACCCCGGAAACCAAAATGACCGGCTTTCGTCCAAAACGATCTGACAGTACGCCCGATAAACCATACGTGAGCACCCTGCCAATACCGAGTGCAGATATCATATAACTTATCCCCGCACTATTTGTATCTAATTGTTTGATCAAAAATGGCATATTAGAAGCCAAAATAATATTGACCATACCTAATAAAAAATAATTGATATAAAGACTAGAAGCCGTTCTCAAATACGGATTCCTCATGCTGACACACCCCTCAACACATTGCAATGAAGTGACAAATAATGGTTACGCTTACAAGATTCATGCGTGAGGAGAAACAGCTTTGCAACCTTCACGTACTTGAAACATCTCATCATTTCATACAGCTTACATGCCCTTCATTTATCAAGCATCTCTTCAAATTTTCACTAGCTCTTATTTTATATGAATGTGAAAGGTAATGATAGTGAATTGCTTAAATTTGAGGGAAATGGTGATAGAAAAAATCCCTCTAAACTCACATCCCCCAAAGACTAAACTCATAAAAATATTCTTTACGCTCTATGCATCATCCAAAATGAAAATCCTCGGCTATTAATATGAAATCACCGTATCAACTTGAGCATTTGGTGTACTCAAGAAGTTTCGTTAAATGATGAAACACTTCATCTACATTCATCTAGAGCAATTCAATTTCATGATCTCAGAAAAACAGCAATCTCCCTTGTTTAGGAGTCGCTATCACCCTTAAGGCCATTTCCGTTAACAGTTGTGTAGGCTTTTCTATATGCTCTAGTTAGTTGTCTCCATGTATTTGACTTTTATGTTCTCTTGATTGCAGGAAAGTAAATACCTTCTGACAAAACAAATGATTTTTTTTGATCTCTAAAAAAGGGGAAATGAAACAACCAGTCACCGAAAGAGTTTCGACAACTGGCTGTTTCATACGGTTTTTTGCTCCCAGTCTCACAAAAAAGGGAGGGCAAGTCCCAAATGTGGGGATTGTTTAAAATATTACGGATTATTCTCTTTTAGAGATACTATGAATGGCTTTGTATTCGCTCCTGTATTTTCTGGGTATGATCTTGATTTAAAATCATTGCCAATTCGGCCTCATCTAGAACAGATCCCCATCTAAAGATAATTTCACCATTCAAACCATACTTCAAAAAAAGCGCTTGATAATCTACTTCATGACTATTCTGATCCAATCCTGTGAAAAACAAATCTTTTATAGGTTCCTCTGTGAGCATAGAATCTCTTCTACTGGCAATCATGAAACTAGATTGATACTGATCCACTATTCGCAATGCCTTATCTAAATCAGATTGAGGTACTTTGGCCATACTGACATAAAATTGATTTTCTTGTTCATCTAAAAGTAATTCTGGCCCCTTTTCAAAACCTGAAGTATTTATTTCCGAATCAATTGATTTCCATACTTTTCGGAATCTCTCTATTCGCGAATGTACATCATTTACTTTCTTACTTAGAAAGATATAAACATGGTAATTAGTTAATTGCCCGCTAAAAATTTCGATTAATTCATTTTGACAATAACTTTGAAAAGCCTCTATTCCACCATCATTTAAAAAGTGATATCCGTTTATACTATATACACTTAACTGTTTACATTCATTTATTTTCTGATCTAACCACTTATAGTAGTTTGTCACACCTTGTTCGAATTCAAGTTTTATTTTCATTAGTCACCTTTTAATCAGTAATTAAAATTGCTCGAATTGGACAACTGCTTTTTCTTTTTGTAAAAACTCATCAAAAAGAGATACTAATCTATTTATATTCTCTTCTTTTGAATACAGTAACGGATTATAACCATCTGAAGGAGGCATATAATGAATAAATGGTTCCATATCCTCAGGGTAACCAAAATCAGCGTATACTTCACACAATTCATCCAATAACTCTTCAGGTGACTTCTTATTTTTTTCTTTTAAGTGAGACGTTATACCATATCTCCATTTCCTTTTTTCAATGTCCCATTGGCTAGATTCTTCTTCTACCAAATCATTGTATAATTCTACTAATATCATTTGGAGTTTTCTATAATCCTCATCTGGATCGCCAGCACCCCAAGCTAATTCTAGGATTAAAGAATTTTCACATTCAGTATGATTAGATAAGTATTCCACTGCATACTTGCTTATTTCTTTGTATGAGATCAAATCTAGCCTAATTCCTACATATATAGTTTTCCAATCAACTTTTATTTTGTGATGTTTTAAATGCTCTAATGAAAAATACATAATTTAATACATTCCTTTTGTGATTAGACAAACTAATAAATTAGATATTTTTAAAGATTTTTATCTCTGCCCTACACTTCGAAATAGTAAACATCAAATACCCTTTCTGCTAGTGAATGTTAAACCCCCTAACTTCCTGTGTTTCTGGTAAATGTCAAAGGTTTCATATACTTTATCTTATATACTGATCTACTTCTTCTACTGTTGAAATATCTTGTATAAAGAATAATTATTTATTTTGGTAGTATTATTGCTCCTTAAATACATTTGAATACCTCATATAAGTTAATCAACCTTCGTATTAAAGGTTTACTCAGTTAGGTTTAATTTTCACAAATTTAAAGTAGTCTTTACTTTGTCCAAAAGTAAATAAACTTGTGCCTTCTGTTCTGGAGTTTCAGCAACATACTCCATACAAATTTCTTCCAAGCAACTATAGAAATCTAGATTATCCATCACAATTTCATGATAAGATGCTGTATCCATAAATATCATTACTCCATTATTAAATTCAACGTCCTCTGAATGCTCAGGAAGTTCGTATCCCATCATATGATCTTGCCAAGGTTCTCTATGGGACAAACACTCTAACACCTCAACTAAATCATTCTTCAAAAAAGAAAAAAAGTCTTGAACTATTGGCTGCATATTATTTAACATCAAGATCCTCCTAATCACTATATTTTTTCCATTCTAATACTGGATACAAACTTTCAATTTCTCCTGTTTTTGGATTTTTCCATCCTTCAAATTTTAAACCATTTGATGTACCTTGTATTACATGTTGACCGCCTCTAGTTACATACTCAGTACCATTTTCCATTGCCTCTTGGCCATATTTGTAAATTTGTTCATCAGTAAATACATTATCATCATAAACAGTCTTCTTATGAGTAGAGGCTTTAAATTCTTTTGTATACATACCACGCTCTTGTTTTGCTATTTTATAGTACACATCATTTATTCCATGTACCGAAGGATGGCGTTCCTTTCTCTCCAATTTATAGGGAATTTCTTTTTCATTTAAATAATTGAAAAATTCCTTTTCATTATGACCACCACTTACACCTGTTTTACTAACACCTTCTGGTCGTATTAGATGATTTTTGCTATTGTCAGAATACTTATGTTTAAATCCACCTCTACCAGTAATATCCTTCATCCCTATCTTCCCATGAAACCCTTTTGCCCCAAACGGCAAAAGCATCCCCAGCGCCGCATTCATACTCGCTTCCTGCTGTTCTTTCGAGATTTTATTTCCAAACATATCTCGACCCGTAATCGCTTCACTGAAGCCGTTTGTTGCGGTGAGGCCATATAAGCCTTTTTGAGATGTTTTCAGGGCGTCAAAAGACTTCTGTGATGTCTTGTAAATGTCGACCGCTCTTACTGCGGCTGAGGTGGCTTGAGTCGTTTTATAAACGGCTTTACCGCCTTTGAAAATGCGTCCTGCCCATCCTACGATTGGGATATATCCTGCTGCTGCCATGCCGCCTGCGGCGACTCGCTGGCCTGCGGTGAGTTCTTCGCCTGTGATTGGATCAACGCCCGTAGCTGCACGTTTTGCATCATTCACACCGGTTAGCTCATTGACAATGTTCCCCCCATAATCAAGGGCTT
The DNA here is from genome assembly GCF_038593395.1 of Bacillus sp. FSL R5-0397. Lineage (NCBI taxonomy): Bacteria > Bacillati > Bacillota > Bacilli > Caryophanales > Bacillaceae > Bacillus > Bacillus sp. FSL R5-0397. The sequence goes on from NZ_CP151992.1 coordinate 3,608,007, forward strand.
TTTCATACCAAGGACGGTTGGCGAGCGCTTCTTGTTCCTTTGCGATCTTGCGGGCTTCTTCTTGATCTTTTTTGATTTTTAGATATTCAGAAGTTTGCTTCTCAATATCGCTTTTTGCCTTGTAGATTTCGCTATTTTGATACGCTTTCTTGTCAAAATTCATAGGCGAAATGGATTTTCCGTCATTTGTGGCATTCATCATTTCTGCGTACAATGCCATTGTAGCCTTCTCCTCAGTCTCTGACAAAGCATATTCATCTTTTAGATTTTGATCAAGTTCTATTAAATCTTTACCCGTTTTCTTCCGTTCATCTTCCGCATCTGCAATCTTTTCGTCAAAGGTTTTACTATCAAATACCTCCAGAGAAATGAGGTCATCAATATCTTGAAAAATCGTTTTGAGTGCCTTTTTTTGATCCTTCACGATGCTTTTGGCATTCTTGATTCCCATATGTACAGCGTTGTCTAAAAAGTGTTCTTCTACAAAGGTGTCGCCGCCAAAATTTGTATCATCAAGCGTCCCAGAAACACCTTCATGAAAGGCCTTTTGCTTATCGATGAAGCTGATAAACATGTCCACATTTCCGGCGAGTTCTTTGTAGAAGCTTTTAATGTTATCGGCACCTTTTCCAGTGAAGTCGTCACCGAGGTTGGCAACACCTTGAAGTGCCTTTTTTAAATCTATCATTTGTTCGCGGAGTTCCTGATAGTGTTTTGCCCTTGTATCCATGGCACTGGTTAGTGCTTTTGCATCAAGTATCTTGCCCAGATTAAGCCACTCCCTCCATTATTGATCATAAAGTCTATTTTACCGTGACCTCCAAAACGGAAAAATAGGCTAAATGACATAAAAAATGGAATGGACTCTCTATTCAATTTACCCTCTACAATGGATAAACGAGTTTATCCATTGTAGAGATATAGAAAAGGCCAGACAGTTCATTATACTCTGTCTGGCCACATGTTCACGTTACTTATAATCATTGATTGGTCCTTTATCCATCAAAACATCGATCTCATTTGAATATTTCATTTTTAACTTCGGTCTACGCTCAGAGTTTGGTTTACTGTAAAGCTCTAGTGGACGGATGATCACGCCATCATTTGTGTTTTGAAGAATACCTGGAACACAAGAATAAATTCGATCATTGTCATTTGCATGTTTCGCGTGAATCGTGACAGACGTTCCTTGATGATTATCGATACTCATAGTCACTCTATATCTATAGAAAGAACCTGTTCCATTTGATTGAGCAGAGTAAACAACGGGTACCACCGCAAGGATATCATCATTTAACCTTAGTTTAATGACTTCTGTTTTCATTGATTCACGATCTCTACCGACATCTCCCATATGCTCTACAGCCCCGTTACCGTAACTTTTGAGAGCGGGAACACCTTTTGCGCCAAACATGGCCACATCTATTTGTTTTCCTGACTTCGTATAGACCAATGCGTAAATATCATAATCGGTGCCAGACTCCCAAGATACTGTAGCCGTAATCTCTGGTGTTTTTTCAATGATGATCGGTTTATGACCTTTGTCTAAACTAATTTTACCTTGAACTTTCTCTAAGCTAATAGGTGCAGCGGCTTTCTCTTTAGCGGCTGTGTTCATTGGAGCAGGCTCATTAATTTGTTTTTCAGAAACCATTGGAGGAGGTGTAGAAACATCCTGTTCATCAGGTTCAACCTCCACCCCATAAAGCTTGCATAGCCCTTCCAATCCAGAATCGAAGCCACGCCAGATGGATCGTGCTTTCGTTTCACTATTTCTTATGTATAGCTCTACTACGACAATGCCCTTTTCATTTGTAAAGCTTACTGGTGTTAGGTATAGGACCTCATCACCTGTTCGAATTTCTGCTTGCAGATTCTTCACATGAGAAAAGCCGATTCCTCGATCCTCTGTTAGTGTAATAGCCATCTTTGTGATTCCGACAGGCACTTTGCTCATATCAAAATTCAATTGATGTCTTTTCAACTGATCTGATATCTCTGCTGGTAAAAGTGTCGCGACACCCGTAGTACTCTCCGGCTGATTGTAAAAAATAATGCCATTATCTCCTTGAACTAGATTTGAATCTGTTAAGAGAAACGCCGTTAAAGAAATATCAATTGCAGATGAGACTTCATAACTGATGGATAATTGCCCCTTTGGAGAGTTTAGTACGGTATTGGCACCCATTTGCAGAGTTTGATTCATTTCAACAACTCCTATTCTTTATCTACCATTTATCGTTTTTATAGACCAATTATACCAAATAGTGCAATAGAACCTATTAATATCTTTCTCTCTTTTCATCTCTGCAATGATATGAGACAATGCCACCTAAAAACAAACTACTCTCGAAAGGAGAATCAATGTGTATAAAAAAATCATCCCAGCTGTTACAGTGATATTCGGTTTTTGGATTCTTCTTCAATTAGCATTTAGCATCAATATCTTTCACAATCCAATGAATTATTTTATTGTGATCACTCTCTTTTTTCTTTGTATTCAGGCTACATTGAAGCATAGGAAATAAAAAAACCCGAACAAGCGAATCCCACGCTCATCCGGGCCAGTCATTTCTTTATTACACTTCTTCACCATTCGTTGCGATGACGTTTTGATACCAAGTAAACGAATCTTTTTTAAGACGCTTCATTGAACCATTACCTTCGTTATCGCGGTCAACATAAATCATGCCGTAGCGTTTTTTCATTTCACCGGTTGTGAATGACACGATATCAATGATGCCCCAAGGTGTGTAGCCGATGAGGTCCACACCGTCATATTCAACCGCTTTTTTCAGTGCTTGAATATGAGAAGCGAGATATTGAATTCGCTCTGGGTCATGAATAGAGCCGTCTTCTTCCACTTGATCAATGGCACCAAAGCCATTTTCCACAATGAATAGCGGGATTTGATAGCGATCGTAAAAACGATTCAATGTATATCTTAAGCCTGTCGGATCAATGGACCAGCCCCAGTCGCTTGATTTGATATACGGATTTTCTACACCATGTGGCAGTGCTCCATTGACAATGTCTCCGTTGTGATCAGATACTGCATCGCTTTTGACCGTTGTTGACATGTAGTAGCTAAAGCCAAGGTAATCTACTTTTCCTTTTCTTAAACTTTCTTCATCGCCTTCTTCAAATGGAATGTGATAGCCTTCGCGCTCAAATTCTTTTAACGCGTAGCTTGGATAGTAGCCACGCACTTGGACATCTGGGAAGAAATAGCGCTGTCTCATATATTCTTCTGCCAGCATGACATCCTCTGGGTTTGAGGAATATGGATAAATTGGCACGTGGGACACCATCGCTCCAATTTGAAAGGACGGATTGATCTCTTTTCCTTTTGCCACTGCCCATGCACTTGCAAGCAATTCATGATGGCCCGCTTGATACATGACTTCTTTGGCATTTTCGCCTTCTTTGACAGATACACCTGAATTTGTCCAAAGGAACAACGGGTTGTTAACGTCCATTTTGTTATTGATTTCATTAAATGTCATCCAGTACGTGACCTTGTTCTTGTAACGATTGAAGCATACTTCCGCGAATTTCGCGAAATATTCAGCGACTTTTCTGCTTCGGAATCCGCCGTATTCTCTTGCCAAATGAAGGGGCATTTCAAAGTGAGACAACGTAATGACAGGCTCGATTCCATGTTTAATCAGTTCATCAAACACATCATCATAAAACTGTAAGCCTGCTTCATTCGGCTCTTCTTCATCCCCTTTAGGGAAAATTCGGCTCCAGCCGATCGATGTTCGCAAGCATTTTAATCCCATTTCAGCAAACATGGCGATATCTTCTTTGTAACGATGGTAGAAATCAATGGCTTCATGGTTTGGATAAAAAGTTCCTTCTTCTATCGTTTCCGTGATCTGTCTTGGTACACCATGAGCACCTGCTGTCATCACATCTACAACACTCGGCCCTTTGCCAGCTGCATTCCATCCACCTTCGAATTGATGAGCGGCTAATGCCCCGCCCCATAAGAAATCTTTTGGTAAAGTCATTATCTATTCCTCCTATTTCACAATTGTCATCATGACGTCAGTTGGCTGACATGTCGAACGTTTCTCTACAATCACATCTTCGTATGCTTGGGTATTGGTAATGATAACAGGTGTGATTGTTTGTAATCCTTTGCTCTCAATTGTTTCCTGATCAAATGTCATCAACAAGTCACCCTTTTTCACCTTGTCGCCTTCTTTGATATTGAGTGTAAATGCCGATCCATCTAGAGAAACCGTATCAATTCCTACATGAACAAGTAACTCTACACCAAATTCAGAACGCAGACCAATCGCATGTTTTGTTGGTGCAAGCATGACGATACTGCCGTCAAACGGTGCAAACAGTTTGTTATCGGTCGGATGAATGGCAAAACCTTTCCCCATCGCCCCAGAGCTAAATACGGCATCTGGCACTTCAGATAACGAAAGGACCTTTCCTGTAAGTGGAGCCGTGATCATTTCTTCATTGTTCATAGAAGTATTTGCCGTTTCTCCGTCTTGATCTTTAAGAGGTGTTTCACCAGCTGACTGTTCTACTGTATCTTCTCCATATCCGAACATTTGAATAAGCACAACTGGTAAAATCAGCGCAATGGCCACACCAATCAAAATACCAATGATAGACGTTGGATAATCTGCACTGATTCCGTTCACAATGGTCAGCGGGCCAGGTAGTCCTGCATATGCAAAGTAATAAGGCGTAAAGAAGCTGGCCACAACGGCACCGACCGCTCCAGAAATACACCCGAAAATAAACGGCTTTTTAAAACGTAAGGTGACACCGTAAATCGCAGGCTCCGTAATACCGAAGAGTCCTGTGATTCCAGCTGAAACCCCAACTTTCCGTGTTTCCCGATTTCTTGCTTTTAAAATAACTCCCAGCACCGCACCGACTTGAGCGATAACAGCGATGGTTTGATATGCCTGAAAGGAGTCACGTCCATATTGTTCAAAGTTCGCAAGTACCATTGGCGTGATGCCCCAGTGAACACCGAAAATCACGAGTACTTGCCAGAAACCGCCGATAATGGCCCCTGCCAGAGCTGGTACATTTTCAGCTAAAACATTGTATCCGTTTGCAATCCCATTTGCACCTGCTGTCGAAAGAGGACCGATTAATAGTATGGTTAACGGAACCATGACGACCATACATAGAAATGGGACAAATAGCGGTTTGACAACCTCATGAATTCGTTTGTTTAAGAATTTTTCTACATAAGAAAGAATCCATACTAAGAAAAGCGGTGGCAAGACGGATGATGTATAAACCGTTTCAGATAACGCAATCCCTAAAAAGGTCACACCTTCCCCTGATGCTACACGTCCGGCAATCTCTGTCCAAGAAGGACTGACAAGCGCTGCTGTACAAGCAACCGCAATATACATATTCGTTTTGAAATGCTTGGCTGCAGTTATCGCAATAAAAATGGGCAAGAACGTAAACGGTGCCCAAGAAATAAAGCTAAACACTTCATAAGTGCCTGTTTTCGAGAAGCTTGGAAATATCAAATTTATTAAGATAAGTGCACCTTGCAAAATACCAGCTGCGGCTAAAATATACACAAATGGCGCAAACACAGCGGACATGGTCGCAATGACCCGATTCAGTATCGTTCCTTTGTTTTCATTCGGCTGATCATCATCCGACGTTTGGAGCTGAACCAGGTTGGAAAAATGCTCATATACCTCACCCACATGCTGACCGATCACAACCTGAAACTGACCACCGTTTTCCACCACTGTAATGACGCCAGGCATGGCGTTGACTGCTTCTTTTGCCTTTGGATTAGAACGCTTCAGCACCAAACGCAGCCTCGTGGCGCATCTTGCGGCACTCACCACATTTTCTTCTCCGCCAACTGCTTCTAAGATGTCTTCTGCAAGCTTTTGATAATCCCTCACTTTTGACATATAACCCCCCCTTTATCGCTACTAGTATATGTACATTATAATTATACCGGTACAATTTATCAATACATATATAATTTGAGTTTGCATATCAAAGAGAAATCGGGATGTGCTATAATACAAAGACAATAAATCGTGAAAACAAAGAGGAATGGCTATGTTAAAGTATCAACAAATTGCGAGCGATATTGAAAAATATATTGTCACACATGAGCTGCAGCAAGGAGACAAACTCCCTGTGCTTGAGACGCTCATGAATCAATTTGCTGTGAGCAAAAGTACAATTATCAAATCATTAGATTTACTCGAAAGAAAAGGGATTGTCTATCAGGTGAGGGGCAGCGGCATCTTTGTGAGAAGGCATAGACGCAAAGGCTATATTAGCCTATTATCCAACCAAGGTTTTAAAAAAGATTTAGAGGAATTTCAACTGACATCAGAAGTTCTCACGTTAGATACCGTCAAACCGCCAGAAGAAGCTGCGCTGAATTTAAACATTGAACTAGATGAGGATGTTTTCTACCTTAAACGCATTCGTTACATCAATGGACAAACTTTATGTTTAGAAGAGTCCTATTACCGGAAAACCATTATTCCTTACCTCAACACAGAAATTGCAGCCGATTCTGTATTTAAATTCATTAGTGAAGGCCTTGGTCTTAAAGTGGGCTTTTCTGACATGTACCTGCAAGTTGGCAAACTAAACGAAACTGAAGCGAAGCACCTCGGACTTAAGCAAAATGATCCTGCTCTTCGTGTCGAAACCGTCTTTCATCTCACAAACGGCCAGCCCTTCGACTTCTCGAAAATCACATATAACTACATGCAATCCCAATTTTTTATTCAGGCGAATAATTATTATGGGTGATGAAAGGAAAAAGCCCCTGATACATTCAGGAGGCTTTTCTACTGTTCTCTTTTAACCTTTAAATATTTCTTCCCTCTCTCTTGAGTAGTTAGCCCGTCAATGAGAGTATCACCATAAAAAATGACTAAATAATCCCCTTTACCTATAAGAACAACTGGAAAAGCATGATGCTTTTGCAGACTCATTTCAACATCATCTGGATGAAGCTCGACTTCCATTTCATGTCCAATGAATGCATACTCGAACGTAAGAGTATGATAAAGTTCTACAAGACACTGTACGATCTCCTGTTGAATACGAACGACATCATGTGAAACAACCTCTGTCCACTTTAAATATAGAACGAATCCCACAAAACCAGCTTCTTTTTGTATGTTGATAGTCGTATATTTTAGGCATGTTCCCGTCAATTCAAATTCTGTATAATAGCCTTCCAAGTAATTGTTTTTGATTTTATTCTCTTTTACATCATGTTCGATCCATGCTTCGCCATTAGCGTCTTGACTAAACTTTACTTTCGTTATTGACATTCCTTTTTTTGTTAAATAGTCAGTCAGTTTGTGAAAAGTGGTTATTAAATGAATGTCATCATAGAATACCAATCCAATATTGATATATCCTCCTAAAGCTATGCTGAATCCCTCGCCTTCTTTTTGTTTTGTTCAAGCATACTACAAAAAAGCAGGTTCCTTCGTACCTCCCTTTTGATCCATCATTATTTTTTCCCTTAAATGTCTTTACCGTCTTACCACTCTCTGACAATCTTTTTCCTGTAATGGTACGTAGACTTTCCCGCCCTTAGCGCCTAGTTGTTTGATATTACATGAACAATTCCAATAAATCACATCAAAAAGATTCATTTTACGAATGCATCCTACACACTTATGATGAACATAACAACATGGTTAGGAGGATTCGTCAGATGAAAGATATTAGGGTGTATCATGTCGATGCGTTTACAACTGAGAAATTTGGAGGTAATGCCGCTGGGGTGGTGTTGGATGGGGAATGGTTAACGGAGGATGAGATGCAGAATATCGCCAAGGAGTTGAACTTACCCGAGTCCGTTTTCTTGCTGCCGGCACATGATGAGAAAGCCGATTATCGAGTGAAATATTTCACTCCAACGGAAGAGGTCAATTTCTGCGGGCATGCGACGGTTGGGTTGACTTGGCTTTTAGCGACGGAGCTAGGGATGGCTAAAGAAAAATCAGGGGTGGTGTTAGAAACAAAGATCGGCCATGTCCCCGTTGTATGGCACGAAGAGAATGGTAAAGTTGTGGATGTGGAGATGACACAGGTCACGCCAAAGACGCGAGATTTTATCATCGATGTAGAAGAGCTTAGTGATATTCTCGGTATAAGCAGTGACAGGATTGATCCATCCTATCCTATAAAATTAGCAAACACCGGAAACTGGCATCTTCTGGTTCCGCTGAAACACCAGCATGACATTGATCAAGCAGCACCAAACTTAGCAGCTTTAGGAAAAATGAATAAAGAGCAGGATATCACAACGACTCATCTTTATACGTTTCAATCCACAAAGGACTGTGATCTTTATACAAGGGATTTTGCACCTGGCATTGGTATACCCGAAGATCCTGTAACGGGAGCAGCAAACGGGGCATTGGCCGGATATCTGTATTTGGAAGGGATCATTCCTCAGCAAGAAACCACTCATCTGAGCATTGCCCAAGGTGATGCAATCGGCAGACCAGGATTGCTTCGTATCACGGTCATTCCGAATGAAGCAAAGCCGGTCATTAAAGTAGCAGGTGCAGCGGTTATTACCATTCGTGGGGTGATCACGCTATAAATTGATCAGCTTGAATAGAGACTCTCGTTCAAGCTGAATCTATTTAAAATGATCTTTGACTGCTTCAATCCATCTTTTAGTAGAGGGAGAGGCTGCGTTAAAAGATTTAAACGCCATATTGATTTCGCGATAAACACGGGTCTCAAGTGGAATTACGTTCGCATGAGGCACCTGTGGCGGCAAAATCAACTTCGGAATGATCGTGAGCCCAAGGCCTTCCTGAACCATAGAGATGAGCGTATTGTTGTCCCCAATCTCAAATAAAACATGGGGTTTTACGCCTCTTTCTTTTAATATTTTCTTAATGAGTTGATCACAGCCCGCTTTTGGCATAATAAATGGTTCATCTTGGAACGAAGCCACTTCCATCACCTTCTTTGTATGGAAACGATGACTCTCTTGCATGAGCACAACCAATTCATCTTGAAACAGTGGAACAGTTTCCAAATCTCTAGATGGCTGTGTTAAGTGCCAGATGCGATCCACTCTTCAATTTCTTCATAGCCGCCTTCGTATAATTCCAATTGGATATTGGGATAACTTTTCGTAAAACGATGAATGAGCTGCGGAAGCATTTTTGAAGAAAAACTAGAAAACGTGCCGATTTTAATACTCCCCACTTCCATCCCTTGAATCAACGCCGCCTCCTGCTCAAGCAATGACGCATGATGAATGATTTGGCGAATATGGGGCATCAATCGCTCACCTGCATCTGTCAGTGACAGCCCGTTTCGATTCCGATGAAGCAGCACAATCCCAAGCTCTGACTCAAGCTTCGCCATATTATGACTCACCCCAGACTGCGTCAGCCCAAGCTTCTCACCAGCTTTTGTAAAGCTACCGCATTCGACGACTGTTTGAAATACTTTGTATGGGAATGTCATTCGTTTGCTCACCTCACTTTAGATCTTGGCAAAACCTACTGTTAGACATGTCTGTGATTTTTCGATTTAATTGTTGTTCGACCAATTGAAAACATGCCTGCTGAATCCATAAACGTTTAAATGTATAGAGTTGTTCTTTTTCATCGCCATGCATCTCTTCATCTTTTTCTAACTGAAAATCTGTCAATTCGATTTTGTCATGAACATGCATATGAATAAAAACATGCGCATTGTGAAAATCATGCATATGCTCTACTAAAGCTGAGATATTGGTGATAAAGTCATCAAATATATCTTCTTCTAGCGTTTTCTTGAGATCTAGATGGCTGTGCACATCCATTGATATGTAATTATCTCTTTCATCCAGTTCTTCTTGAGTAGCCAGAGGGTTATCATGAATCGTTGCTTTTCTATTTAAATCTGTAATCGAGAAATAGACGATGATGTCTTTATTATCGAGAAATTCATACGCCCATATCTCTGCATCTCTTAATCTTAAAATGCGGGTGAGGTTGTCCAACTTTTTAAAACCTCCAATTAATTATTGATTGTCGTCGTCGACGAAGACCTAGACGCCGCTTCATCCGCTTTCACACAATCAATCGCAACAACCAATGCAATCATCACAGGCTCCATCTCTTCTTTCAAAATATCCACCTTGTAGCTATCCCCCCAAGTAAACCATTCCTTCTTTACCTGACCGATCACTTCGCCGCTTTGCAGCACTTGGAAATTCATATCCCACCAGTTTCCTTGTACTTCGATACCAGCAGCATCAATTGAATATTTTGCTTTGAAGAACGTAAACTCTTTTTTGATCGTCAATACCTCTTGCCCACCGACTTCTACTAAAAACTTTGGTAAAAAGCTAAACATTTTCTTCGTGATTACAGCAATGACTTCTCGTTCTGTATTCAAAATGGTAAACGTCTTTGGCACCTTCATAAAGCTGCCTTCGACCACATATACATCATTCTCCTGTTGATCCTTTACCGTAAACCTACCGCTCAGACTAAATACCTTTTGCTTCATATACAGCTGCTTCATAAGTACCTCCGATTCAATTCAAAAATTTATCCGTTCTTCCCTTACCCCTGATTATACCAAATAATAGAATGTGCAAAAAACCACCTGATAGCAGGTGGTTTTCGATTACTGATCCATTTTCAGAGATTCTTTTTCATATGTTTGAAAAGCATCTTCCATTCCCATGATGACCTCTTTCATTTTGACATAACCACTTGTATAAGGAATAGAATCTCTAATCTCTTCCCACATAAAATGATAGAACTTCAGGTCATCTGTTTCACACATCACAAAATCTGTGTAATCCTTACATGGAAGAGCTTCAGCATCAAAAAAACGCACCGTCACATGTTCCTCATATTTCTGCATCAACTCTTGCAGCGAAGCCGCATGGGTTCTGCGCTCCTCTCGTGGTAAAGCAAGCCAAGATGGATAGAACTCTAATAAAACAACCATCATATATTTCATCATCAAGCCCCTCGATTCTTCTATGATGTGATGATTGTACGCCAGATCTAGAGAATGCGCATTAACATAGGTTAATGTTCAGCAGGATGCAGCAGCCTGCTCAGCGAAACTGGAGAAATACCGATATATGAGGCAATATGATATTGAGCGATACGCTGATGTAACCCGGGATATTTCAATAAAAACGCCTGATATCGCTCAATGGCTGGCAAATATAGCAGTTCCCTCTCACGCTCTTCCTTTCTCGTATACAGCCTTTCAACACTCACCCGAACAAACCGCTCCCACATATGACTTCTGTCCGTCAACATTTGAAGCAGATCATACGGAATTTCAATCACAATAGAATCCTCCATCGCTTCAATCGAATAAGGAGAAGGCTGCCCGTTGATCATGCTTGCATAAGAAGTAGCAAAATCATCTTCCAACGTAAAAGCCACGTTGTACTCCCTTCCATCCGGTAACAAATAGAAGAGACGGAAGAGACCTGTTATGCAGAAATAGGCATGCTTCACTGGATCGCCAGCCTTGATTATGCATGTACCCGCTTTTAATTGTTTAATCGTTGTTCCATCTTTAAAGGCTTGCCAATGCTTATGTTCAATAAGATATTTCGATATTTTGGTTTTGAACGTGTCGTATGGGTTAGTTATTTTATCCATCTGTAAGTTACCTCTCTAGTAATGGAAGACTTGATAAAAATTGTATCAGGAAACACTCAAGTTATAATGGAAATATACGCGATGATGAGGGGAGAAACAATGAAAAAAATCACTTTTTTTGACTGGACCGTCCATTTACAAGCGGACTTAACAGCGATTACCGATCATTATGAAAAGAAAATGGTCATTTTAGAGCCATCCATTGAACTAAATAGCATCATCTGGATGGATGACAACAACGAGCTACAAATCAAACCTACTTGGGATTGTGTCATTTCAATTGATCCAACCAATAAATCACTGACAATCCGGCAAACAAAAGAAGTATTCGGAGATGTGTACGAATGAAAATAGGAGGAACTATGAAGAAAACCGCTTTTTATGATTGGACGATTCACTATCCTGACCATTTAACAGCAGTCAAAGATGATACAGAAAAGAAAATGGTTTTTCTAGAACAAACGGTTGAATTTAAAGGAATGCTCCGTATTGATGAAAATGATGAACTGCAAATAAAGCCGACATGGGATTGTGTCATTATTGTAAATGCAAAACAGATGTCTATGACAGTTCGTGATGCAGAAGACTTTGTAGGTTTACCATAAACATTAAAAAGAAAAGTCTCATTTGACACACGCAAACGAGACTTTTCTCAAATACTATTTCTTTGGAAAAACCGTCGTAAAGGTCGTTCCTTCTTTTTCATTGCTTTCTACTTCAATAGAAGCATTGTGATATGACAGTACTTCTTGCACAATGGATAATCCAAGACCCATTCCCTCTTTATTTCGTGCCTGATCTACCCGGTAAAAGCGTTCAAATATTTTTTCTAATGTGTGTTGTTCTATGCCAATCCCCGTATCTCTAATCGTCACAACCGCTTCCGATTCATTTTCATTACAATGAATACTGATTTCCCCAAACTCTTTGTTGTACTTAATGGCATTGCCAATTAAATTCTCCCATACATTGATCAGCAAAGTTCGATCCGCATATACCGAAACAGGCTGTAGATCCAACTTAATTTCTAGACCTTTCTCTTCTATCCGCCATAGCATCGAATGGACCACTTGATGAAGCTGCTCATCTACTCTGACGATTTGTTTATTCGTTGGATATGTCCCTTGATCAATAGAGGTTAAAATGAGAAGTTGTTTCGTTAAGTTAGATAATCGCTTTGCTTCTGTTTGAATAATGTGGTTGTATTTTTTCCCTTCGCTTGATGAAATCTCCTCATTTAGTAATTCAGAATACCCTCGTATATTTAATAGTGGTGACTGAAAATCGTGCGAGACGTTATTCACAAATTTCTTCCTTGCTTGATCGGTATTCTCTAATTTCCGCTGCATCATCCGAAAACGATCAGCAAGCTGACCAATTTCATCTTTTCGATTGATCATTAATGGATACTGAAAATTATGGTTTGCCATCTCTTGCGTCGCACTAGTCAATTCTGAAAGAGATTGGGTTACCTTTCGAGACATGAATAAAATGCCAATGATACTGCTCACAAAAACGGCGAAGATAAATCCAAAAATAATCAAATCAAACTCTGTAAAGAAACTGATATTATTCGGGCGTAAAAATAAGCCCCATTCTTCCCCGTCAATTTCTATTTTTGTCCCCACCGTATTTTTTATATCATTTGCGAAATGACTCATGATTAAGTATGAATTTTTAAAGGATTTGATCCCGTTGTACGCTTTACCGCCTTCAAATAAGGCGTGCATTTGGTCATTCCATTTTTTCGTTTTAAATGGTTCGCCAAACATCTTCATCTCCCCATCTTCTTTAACCAAAGCGATTTGGTACCCTAGATCGCTCATGGTTTGCAAGAAATCAGAAGATGCCCGCAAGGTAATTTCATGTTCTTTGATTTGTTTAGATAACTGCTCGGCAATGGCTAAATATCGATCATTCATTTGCTCTTTGACAACATGATTGTAAATCAAGTTAGCACAAATAAATCCAATGAAGATACTAATCAAAACAATCAAACACGTATATAGCATAAAACGTTGTTGTAGTTTCATTCTTTTACCTCAAGTTGATAGCCGAAACCACGTATTGTGACAATTTCAATCGTCGCTTCCGCCCTTTTTAAACGTTCTCGTATGCGGTTAATATGCGTGTTTAATGTGAATTCGGGTTGATCTAACGTATCCCCCCAAATGTCATCAATTAAATCCCAGCGGCTTACATTACGGTTTGCCCGCTGCAGCAGATAATACAGAATTTCTAATTCCCGCATGGGCCAGATATATTGCTGATTCGCAATCGTTAATTCCCAACGGTTCGTATCAATTTGAACATTTCCCGCAGTCGTTATAGCTTCTATAGATTTACGATATCGTCGTAAAATCGCATTTACACGAAATAGCAGTTCTTTCGTTTCAAATGGTTTGACGATATAATCATCAATCCCTTGTTCAAATCCTTGTTGCTTATCTTCAATCTGCCCTTTCGCTGTCAGCATAATGACAGGCAGTTCATATTGTTTCGTCACAATGTTCGCCAGCTGAAAGCCATCCATCCCAGGCATCATCACATCAATAATCATGAGATCAAATGACTGTTGTTGCAAAAAAGCAAGCGCTGCCTCAGCATTGCTTGCTTTTGTCACTTGGTACCCCGCCTGCTCTAAATGGATGGACACTAATTGCAAAATGGCTTCATCATCATCCACAACCAATACATGCAATTATCCTTCCTCCTTTATTTCCTTAGCTTTGTCTTTTTCAAAGAATAATATGAGTGACGGCAGCAACATTCCTCGCACGAAAAATGTATCGATGATAATCCCAATAGCGACAATAAATCCAAAGATAAATAAATCCGTAATCGGCATGGTCATTAATGCGGCAAATGTTGCAGCAAGAATGATCCCCGCTGAAGAAATCACCCCGCCTGTATTTCGTATCGCTACTTCTAATGCAGCTTTGACGTGTAACGTTTGGCGTTCTTCTAAGAAACGGCTCACAAGGATGATGTTATAATCAATTCCTAATGCCACGAGAAAGATAAAGGCATACACAGGGGCGCGAGTTGAAATCGCATCATATCCAAATAACACATCGACTAAGAAAATACCTAAGCCTAATGCAGACACAAATGAGATTAAAATCGTCGCCATCATATAAATCGACATTTTCATGGAGCGTGTCAAAACGAGTAACAAGATCAGAATGAGTAATGTTTCCAGTAATACGATCTTTTTAATATCGGATTGATTCACTTGTTGCTCATCCACTAATTTAGCTGTTGTGCCAGCAAAAGATAACTGAACCTTTTGACCATCTGATAATCGATAGGTGGCTTGATCTGTACGGAAATCTCCTAAAAATTCAATGGCCTCTATACTGTATGGATTCACTTTTAATGATATCGTCATTTTGCCGTGCTCTCCATCTTTGGTTACCCCCGAAGGACGAGCCGATCCTATCTCTTCATTTTCTGAGAATTGGGCGGAGATTTCTTGTAAATGTTCCTGAGTTAGCTTTTGACCAGTCACAAGTACTGTTGTTTGGGCTAGATCACCTTTATTAAATTTTTCCTCGACGATTTCAAATGCGACACGAGAAGGTAAATCCTTCGGGAAATTTTTCACCGAGTTAAATTCATAATGTAAATTGAAAATATTCGCACCTGTCACAAGTAAAAATAGTAAGACCGCACCACCAATTAATCCTGGTTTTCGAACCACGAATTTGGCAAGAGGTCCCCAAATGCCATGTTTTGCTTCTTTTGCTTCACCATATGTCGGCACTTTCGGCCAAAATGCTTTGCGGCCAAATAATGCAAACAAGGCTGGAATCAGTGTGACAGAAGCCATCATAATGACCACCATCGCAGCACCAAAGATTGGCGCAAAGTTTTGATAATCACGGAAATCCGCCACAAATAAAATGATCATCGCCGCAAATACTGTACCGCCAGCAAATAAGACCGGTTTGGCTGTTGAACGCATCGCTACTTTCATCGCTTCAAATTGATTTTCATGATGTTGTAACTCCTCACGATAACGTGAGAAAACAAACAATGAATAATCAATCACAGCAGCAAATAACAAAATGCTCATAATCGAGGTGGTTGAGTTATTGATTTCAAGTCCACCCACACCAAGTAAAGCCACAACTTGATTCACCACTTGATAGACAATGACCGTTGCGAACAATGGAATGATCGCTAATAACGGCGAACGGTAAATGACGATCAATAAAACCAAAATGATTGCAACAGTAGCTAATAGCAGTTTCAAGTCGGCAGATTCAAACAGCTTCACCGTATCCCCCGCTATACCTGCTGGACCCGTAATATAAAAATCAGCATCTAGCCCTTTCGCTATGTTTGTACCGACATCCGTTGTCTCATCATTAATCTTTGCATAATCAGCATTGCCTAATCCCGCTTTCAAATTCATTGGCACAATCATGGTCGTTTCATCTTCTGATAAAAAAGCGGATAACGCTTGAGGAGGCAATGCGGACACATCGACAATATCTTCAATCCCCTCAATCTTTGCCTCTTTGATTCCTTGAATGATCGTTTTTACATCTTGAATAGCCAGCTTTCCATTAGGGTTATGGAACACATATAATCCCGGAGTCCCTTTATCATTTGGGAAATACTGATCTAACTTCTTTTGTGTCACGATGGACTGAGCATCACTAGGTAAAGATTGAAAATTACTCACTTTATAATCGCCCAGTTTAGGCCCAGCACTCAACCCGATCATGAAAACAAGCCAAATGATAACAGTCAGCCAAGCTCCTTTTTTTGTAGACATTTTATCAATAAATGATCTGAATACTTTCATTAATCGTTCTCCTCCTTTTCTCACCGGTTCGAGTATATCGCCTGTATATAAACTTGATATAAACTCAGGGAAAAGGACGAGCCATGAAAATAAAAAAAGCAGAGGTTTATCCCTCTGCTAATCCTTCATAACCATTTACAAAATATGCGATCGTCTCTAACTCATTTTCTTTTAGTTCTCTGTTCACATGTGTTTGATATTCACTCTTGATTTTCTCCTGATCTCCCCCATAAAGATCAGTGTATTTCGCCATCATTCGAAGCTTGTCTGTTTCCTGACGAAACTCCTCTTTTGTCCACGGTCTTTGGTGCGATGGAATATATGTCTCCGCATCAAAAGCATCTAACTCATCTAGAAGACGCAAAATTTCTTTTACCGTATAATGTACTTTTTCTGCATACATTTTCGGATAAATGCAATCACCAAGAAACAGGATTTTCTCTTCTTTCACATACACGATCACTGAATCAGCAGCATGATCGCCCCCAACATGCTGCACAACACAAGTGACCCCGCCAAGATCAATCTCCATCCGACGGTCAAATGTGACATCCGGTAAAACCACCTGAATCTCTCGATGATTCTTATATTCTTCTTTGATGGCCTTCGCGCAAAAATCAATCTCCGTTCCTTCCCTCACCCGCTCATCAATCGCCTCATCTGACCAAGAAAACGGAAGAAGCTTCTCCATTTCCTTTCTGGTTTTTGCAGAAGCAATTGAAATCGCACGAGACAACGCCGGCAGACCAAAAATATGATCCCAATGCCAATGCGTGAGGACTACCAGATCAGGTGTAGCGTTCTCTTGTTTTAAGGTCTTTTGGATAAAATAGTTCGCATGATCTTCCGAGTTACCAGCATCGATCATTAATGTTTTGTTATTGCCTACGACCATGCCTAGGATAGGGCGGTCGGTGAGTGATACTGGTGTGATGTAGGAGAAGGTGTTGCCTATTTTTTTGATTGTGTGCATGGTGTGCCTGCTTTCTAATATTCAGATTTTATTTTCGTAGTGCGAAGGTAAACCGAATCCTATTTCTTTAATAAGTATTTGGCTAACTTTCGATCTTCTTTATCCTTTGTCTTCACGGCAATATGTTCAATCAATTCTCTTGTGGCCGCTTGCTGCGAATACGAAGGAGACCATTCTTTTAATACACTTAAAGCATGATACTGTAAATTTCCATCATTTGATCTAAGTGCAGCTTGAATCAATGGTAATCCTACACCGTCGTGTTCATATAAATCTTGCACAATATATTGTAGACAAGCCACTTCATCATCTGAGAGGTTTGATAACGATAAATGTGTTTCTGCAAATGTACAAAGCTCTCTAATATGCTGGTGATGATTTGTGTCCATCACAGCAAAGTATATTTCACTATTTGTCGGATCTTTCTCAAGTAAAGCAAATAGATGCTCAATCACATCTAAACGATAAAAGAGAGCGATTTCAAGTGCTTGGGAGCTAAAACCCTGTTGTAACGAATCGGTTGCAAGCTTTGGCCATCTACTGTCATTGATAAACGGTTGAACAGCTTCCTGGATAGCCTTATAATCGTCCTGTTTCCATGAAGCATTCAATCGGTCTTCCCAAATCTCTTGTTCATCATTTAAAAACTCATTTATTTTCAATATTGGATAAAAGTCCTCAATTGTTTGGCAGTGCTTATGAGCATGGTGAATAAATCGGCAGAGAACTGAGCTTGCATATGAATACTCATCGATTCCGTAGATAGAAACCTCATCTTCTAATAATGCTTGAATGATGAGACTCGCTCCATCGTATAATTCTTTGGAAATTTCATCTTCTGATAAAGCGGTTTCTAAATCACCATTAAGAGCGCAAGTATAAGCTGAGTATTCATTCATGATTGTATTTTCGCAGCCCTTTGTTAGTAGCCATCGTTTTATTTCTGGCGTCGATGCTTCCAATTGCTCAACAGCCGAAATCTTCCCCCATCCATCGACGGACTTTGCAAGACGCCAAACATGTTCGTTTCCTTGAATTGTGCCATTCTTCAATGCAATCACGACATAAGAAGTAAATTCTTCATGCATACCTATTGTGAATAAGAGCTCTTTGTATTTTTCACAGTTCGTACATCCCAGTATCATAACTGCAAATTTGACGACCTCCCGATGTGCCGCATGTTCAAGAAGCCATAACGCTTCTTGCTGTACACCGGATTCATCCCATTGTGTTTGCTGAAATCGTTCGATTAACTCACTGTTGCGACTCGCCATATTGTTAGAAATGATTTTTTCATATGTTTTTTTTCTAGTTTCGTTTGTAGGATGATTCAGTTGTATTTCAAAAAGCTTCAATAGTTTCTTCACATAAAAAGGGGCAGGTCGTTCATCTACATAATAATCAGATAAACCGGGAGCCAATCGTGGTTCATTTTCGTCAAATAAATAATCTTCATCGGGTAAACGGTCGTCTACTATTTTATGATGTGATTGAATTTGTTGTTGAATAAAGGGAACAATTCTCTCTTTATGATCCCATGGTAGAAGGTCTATCTTCATTGATTCATCTAAAACCGTTTCATGATCTACTTTCACAATACAACGAAATCGTACATACCCACCAAGTTTAACGGACACTTTGTGTTTTGTACCATCTTGAAGCTCCAATATCCCTGACAATTTTGAATAAGGGATCATATGAGTCAATAAACTTTTTCGTTGTTTTTTATCAACTGTCACACCATCAATGATTAGTTGCTCTTCTTTTATTTGGTTTGTAATTTCTATAGAATGCCCTTTATATTCAATTTTCCATGTTTTATTTATTTCTTTTTCTACATCTTTTATTACGTTACGTATTTCATGTTTAAAGTCAGCTTTGAAACCCATGAAAGTCTCCTTTGAGTAATTGTAGATTGGATATGTCATTATATATAATACGATATTTATTAAGAAGAGTCTTCTTTTCTTCTTACATGAAAAAAGGTATGAGAAATGAATAATTCCCGTACCTTTTACTATTTAAAATTATTGATTAAATGTCGGCTCTTTTTGCTTTGCATCCTCAAAATACTGAGTAAACGAAGAAACACCTGAATAAGATATTGATAGGTACTCTTTAGCACGAGTCATTCCTATATACATTAAAGACACTTCTTTTTCTTGATCCTCTTCATACTTTAATGGCATCAGATCAGCTTTCACAATAAAAACTGAGTGGAAGTCAAGACCTTTACTACTATCGAGAGAACAAATTTTGACTGTCTCTTCCTCTGGATTGAACTTATGTTTGGTTGCACCATTTTCAGTTATCCAATTGTAAGGAATATTCTTTGTTTGAAATTCAGATTGAATCGCTGATATATAATGGTTATTATATCCCTTTATACGATATAAAATAGCCATTTCAGAGTAAGGTATGTTCTTTTCATTATGTTGATCCACTATTTGTTTAGTAATCTCTTCTATTTCTTCTTTAAAGGTATTACATCTTAAAAGTTCTACTTCTGGCCCTTTACGTTTCGTCTTTTTTGGAGGGATGATTTCGATTGTCTCTGTCTGTTCTTGTTTTAATTTAAGATCTAAAGCTCTATGGCTATCGTAAAATTTCCATCCAAAATCCACAATTTGTGACGTATTACGATAATTTATATTTAAGATTCTAGATCTACCTCTAAAATCAAGCCCCGTATCTTTCACATAGCTTCTACTTTTCCGATAGATATCTTGCGCTCTATCTTCTACTAAAAGTAAAGATTGCGTCTCTTGATCTAAGCATAAGCTGATGAGATGCAGCCAGCTCCCTTCAAAGTCCTGCCCTTCATCAATTAAAATGGCATCATACTTTACAGGAGTTAAAGCATCATTTTCTATTTTTTCAATGTAATCATCTATTTCAAGTTCTGAAATACCATGATCTTTTTTAATCCAGTGATGAAAATTTAATATTTGTATATTATTTAAATTTGGTGTTTTTCTATGATCGGATGTCAGAAAATCATCTGGTTCTGTAAATTTAGAATGAATCATTTGTTTAATATTTTGTTTCAAAGCTACATTGTAACAGAGTATTAATATCTTCCAATTCGGATGTTGTTCAGCTAACATTTTTGCTCGAGTCGCTAAGATTAAGGTTTTACCACTTCCTGCTACTCCTCTAATTAGCCGATGTTTATCACCAATCTGTTTAGCCAAGTTTTCTTGATGCAGATCCATCGTTTTGATGTTTCGAAAAGATAATAACAGTTTTTCTTGGTATGGGACTGGTTCAACATCTGCTCCAACGCGTATTTCTTTGTATAGATGATAACGAATCCTTTCTAATTCGTCAGATGATAGTGGCGTATTTAACTTGAAAGGCACATGAAACATATCAAACAATTTTTCTATTAAGATCTCAGGATCAAAATGGTCATTATCCGGATCAATCTGATCACGCGATAAAATAAAATGTGGATCAATAACCTCATATACTTTATTTTTTAAAAGTTGTTCTTCATGAAGCCGAGTGAAGACGACACCATAACCATAAGGAAACTTTAATTTAAACTGATATTTCCCTTCTGTATTGATTAAATCAATGTCTTTCTCAAGCATATCTTTTATTTTAAAAGCATACTCTCTTGATTGAACTAGGGGACTCTTCACTCTATGTAAATCACCAGAAGAATTTAAAATGCCCCAGGTATTATCGTTTAGCTCTCTTATTGTATTTTTGGTGTAATCTTTTACTTCCAAAACTAATACTCCTAGATCTGGACCGATTATCACAAAGTCTGGTCTAAACCCATTGATATTAGGCTCATAATGAACAATATAATCCTCGGGTAGATATTCCTTTAATGTTCGAAATAAAATTCGCTCTCCTGCAGTAGCAGTACTTTTAATAGTTTCTGGTAATGTAATTGCCATTTATACTAACACCCCTCTATTATCCTTATAACCCATATATCGGAATAATCTGGATTGTTTGAATGTAAATTATTACATTATATAGGATTATTTAAAGAATGGTGATCGTGATGTTCGTTAGAAAGATAGCTAAAAACTCAAAAAAGCTCTTAAATTAATAATTTAAGAGCTTTTTTGTTAAAATTTCGCTTTGTATCTGTATATATTTTTAGTGACTTTTATTTTTATTGAATTTGTGAATGATCGCTTTATATACAATATACACCAGATACATTACATAGCCTAAAACAAATGTAATTACTAAATCTTTAAATGCCAAGCTTGTCCCTTTTTGTGTAATGATACTCCATATTAGGGGTAGTATTTCTACAGTGAATGCCAATGCAGCTCCTAATATTGAAGGTAATATAATAAAAGTAATAATAAATGATTTAATTATCTTGTTCTCCTTTAAGAGTTTTTAAAATTATTTTCTATTAACTGTTCATTTAATTTGATTTTTTTAAATCCGTGACGTATCTAAGTGCGGTTTTAAGTATATTTAAAGCTATGAAATTAACACAAGTCACTCAAATTCATAGCTTCTAAAAAATAAATTTTAAATTAGACCTTTTCTTTTTAATTCCCTTATTGCTCTTAAATCTTCAGGGGTTGGGGTTGGTTGTTCTTCACTTTTACTTAGAAAATCGGGTTGATTTAATCCCCAATCATTAAATACATTTAATAGCTCGTCAGAAATTCGTATGTCTCTTTCTCGAATTTCATTCATTCCCCAGCCTTTATGTTCGCTAGATAAATTTAATAAGATTTGAACTTTAGACTTATTGTAGCTGTCTTGTTTCTTTTTAAAATATCCATTACTTGCAATGATATTAAGCTTTTTTTCAAAAGGTATTTTATTTCCCAAATGCTCCACAAGTTCTTTTATCTCTTCCTCAGAATTATTTGGAAAATAACTGGATTGCCATTTTCTAGGTAGTATATGCTCGATTTCCCATTTATCAGGAAGGAGTTCCTCCTGCTTTTGATAAGCTAGTATCTTTAAAATCATTCGAACAGTATTACGATGCGCAGTTTTAATCTTAATTTTTAGCTCTTGTTCATCCAACTTATTAAAATTAAATATAGGTGTAGGCGAATTAATAATTTCAGAGTTTAGATTTAAAATCCCTCGCTTGACTACATTAATAGTTGGCGTAACTATGTAACGCGCTGCCAAAACAGCAAGTAAATTTTTAAGAAACCGTAAAAAAAGGTTTTCGAAATTTGGTAAATTATAATAATTAAGATAATAAATAACTACTGGATACTTCCAAAATTCATTTGGATACGAAGATAACCCATCAAGTATTTGTTTAATCTCGATATTTTTAGACCAATTCTCATCTTCTATTTCCACACGATTGTTAACCACCCTCCATAAATTCAGCATTGAATTTAAGTTTGTAATAATATCAGTTTTATATAACTGTTCAAAATTATTTCTTGAATAATACTTTCTTAGACCTGGAGTTGTAGTATTTCGATCATTTTCTAAGGCTCTTAAATAGAACATATAATAATAGAATAGTTTTTGAATGCTTTCA
Source organism: Bacillus sp. FSL R5-0397 (assembly GCF_038593395.1). Taxonomy (NCBI): domain Bacteria; kingdom Bacillati; phylum Bacillota; class Bacilli; order Caryophanales; family Bacillaceae; genus Bacillus; species Bacillus sp. FSL R5-0397. The sequence continues at coordinate 3,630,944 of NZ_CP151992.1, forward strand.
CCAGCATCTTTCGCTTCATCATCAAGTTGTTGCCATTGCTCAATGAAAACAGCTCTAATATCAACACTTAAATTATTATAGATTTTCGCTTTAAAAATATCAGCATCGGATAAAGCTAGTCCTCTATCGTTAAGAGTTGAAAAGATCGTTAAAGCTGTATCTTGGGAATCAGCTGTGATTGGTAATAAGATTGCCTTGTTTAAAACATTCCTAATAAACCAAAAAAATAACTCCGGTTCATTTGAAGCATAATTCTCAATTAACTCTGTAAATAATTTATAGTTAAGTGAATAGTTATCTTTTGCAGTTTCTTTAGTAGTCCCGTTAACAAGAATCTGACCAAAAATTTTGTTTCCCTCATCACTTATAACTCTAGATTCAATTAGAGCTTTTTCAAAGTTAACCTCAGCTGTTAATTCATCTTGTTCCCACAATGCTGATTCTATTTGTGCTTTAAAGTTTGCTACTTCCTTTGTTTCTTTCATTGAATTAAGTTTGAAGTAAAGCGCTCGTAACAATAAGAATAAAGACGTGATTCGCTGCTGACCGTCTATAATTTCTTGTTCACCACTATCATTTTCATAAGAAACAATCGTTCCTAGAAAATAAGTGCTTCCATTATCATTTTCTGTATACTCTGTTAAGTCTTCAAAAAGCGTTTGAATCTGTTCGTCAGTCCATGCATACGGACGTTGATATTCAGGAATAATAAATTTATTTACTTTTCCTGTTTCTAATAGTTGCTTTACACTCTGTTTATTTACTTCTATAGATGTAGCCATTATTTATTCTCCTTTCTTTTAATACATTTACTTTATACTACCGATTAATAATTAGAATTATTAATTTTTTACTAGTATGCTATCTTGTAAATCAATATGGATAATGTGCTGGAGATACAAGTTCTGAAAAGGTATTGGTCAGAAAGCTTTCTCTTTCTATCTTTACACCAGATATTTTTAATGCTTGTTCAAGTGCGATATCCATATCTATTTAATATTTTATTTTTTCAAGTTGTGTCTCCTATTATTTAATTTTCCATTACCTAATTTCAATAAAACTTCATTCAATCGAATAATATTTTAACAGAAATTGTTAGTCTCTACGCGATTTCACAAAATAGGTTCATTATCATTCATATTCTTCTACTCACTATTGTTTAAATAAGTTATGGAATTAGACATAAAAAATTAACAGTAAGAATAAACCTAGCGATTTTAAAAAGAAAAAATATTGGTTATTGAAAAATTCAATGATTTTCCTATGATGCATCAACAAAAGATAAAACAGAGAAGACAGCGAATGGAAAGTTTAATGTATCATTATCAGATACTCATAAGATTTAAGTTTACAATGTCTAGCAAAGACATCTTTTATAGAACATTAAGCTGAACCTTTTACATCAAGATACTATTAATTATGGTAGGAATGATTAAAAAAACCTCATCTACTTATGATAAGGCTCCCCCCGCACAATCCGAAACGCCCGATAAATCTGCTCCACCAACACCAGCCTCATCAACTGATGCGGGAACGTCATCCTCGAAAACGACAGCTTCTCATTCGCCCGCTGCATCACAGCATCGCTTAATCCAAGTGATCCCCCTATAACAAAACACACCTTACTTTTTCCGTATGTTGCCAGCTTATCTATTGTATCGGCTAATTCTTCGGAAGTTTTCATTTTTCCTTCGATGGCGAGGGCGATGACGTGGGCGTCTGGGTTGATTTTGCTTAGGATGCGTTCGCCTTCTTTGTCTTTGATGATTTTCATGTCTTGCTCGCTGAGATTCTCGGGTGCTTTTTCGTCTGCGAGCTCAATGATCTCGATTTTTGCGTATGCCTGTAATCGTTTTGTGTATTCGGCTATGCCTTGCTTTAAATATTTCTCTTTTAGTTTTCCTACTGTGATAATTGATATATTCACAGGTCATCCCCACCTTAAGAACAAGTTATTCATATAAGTTATCAACAATTGTGGATAAAATTTGTGTATTTTGTGTCCGATCATTCGTTCCCCACTATATATATTGCAGGTTCATCGCACAATTCACAGGTTGTGGATAAGCTGTGTGTATGTTCGATTTTTCTGAATTCTGGCGGTGTTTCGTGATCATCTATGTACATGTCTAGTACGGTTTCTATATGTTCTGCACAAGCATAAAGTGATTTGTTCATAAGTTTCTAATTCCTCCAATATGTTGTTTGGTTATTCACATGTGTTTCGCTCATTGTTCAATATAACCGATTTATTCACATGTTAATAGTCTTTTACCATTTTCCACACCTTTTATCCACAAACCAAATAAAAAAGCCTCCACTCCTGTGAAGGCTTCCTTCTATCAAAACGGATTGTAAAATCTCGTTCCTCTAACAAATGTAATTACTAGCGACACAATCAGTACCGCTCCAACAAAGATTAACGCCGCATAATCTGCTTTTTGAAAGTCTTTCGCCGTAAACCATGTGCGCTTTTTATGCTTTCCAAACCCGCGCAATTCCATCGCATTGCTGATCGTTTCAATCCGCTCTAGGCTGGAGAAAATCAACGGCATCACAATCGACAGCGCATTTTTAATCCGTTTTCCCAGTTTTTCATTCTTCGATAAATCAATGCCTCTTGCTTGCTGAGAAATGGCAATCGTTCGAAAATCACGCTGAATATCTGGGATGTAGCGCAGAGCAATCGCTACCGCATACGAAATCCGGTAGCTGACCCCGATTCTGCTGAGCGATGAGGCGAATTCACTTGGATTTGTTGTCACGATAAATAAAAGCGCCGCTGGCATCACGGTCACGTATTTCAGTGTAATGTTCAATTGATAGAAAAGCTGTTCAAGTGTGACATTGTACCAGCCTGCAATGTGAAAGAGCTCATGCTTCGCTCCATAGATGGCGACACCTTGCTGAGGTGCAAAGACGTAAATGGCGATGTTATTGATGACAAGAAAAATCGCCAAGACAATCACTACGAAAGAGATATCACGAAATCGTACGTTTGATAGCTGAAAGAACACGATACTGGCAACTAGCATAAACACTAATACGCCTGTATCATATGTGAGCATCGCTGCGGATGACCAGAGGATAAAGCAAATGAGTTTGGTTGCCCCTGTCAGCCGGTGAATTGGCGATGGGCGATCGATATAAGACAGCATGTCTACAGCCATGTCATTCGTTCCTTTCTGTCAACCTCAATGAAGCGATCCACGAGTTCATTTGGATTTGGCCAGTCTGCTTTTAGCGCCAGTTCATAGAGCGACGTTTCTTTTAAGCTCGCCTTTTGGACTAGCAGCTGATCTGTCAGCACTTTGGCTGGTGTATCATCTGCGATTTTTTCTCCATCTGAAATGACAATGGTTCTTGTCGTGTATTCGAGCATGAGATGCATATCATGGGTGATCATCAAAATCGTGACGCCCTGCTGATTTAATTGCTCTAAAAACGTCATCATCTCTGTGTAATGTCTAAAATCTTGACCGGCCGTTGGCTCATCTAAAATGATGATTTCTGGCTCTAACACAAGAATGGATGCAATGGTGACGCGTTTTTTCTGTCCAAAACTGAGTGCTGAGATCGGCCAATTTCGAAATGGATACAGCCCGCACACTTTCAGGACTCGCTCTACACGATCCTTGATGTCGTCTTCCTGTACGCCTCTTAAAACGAGACCGAGTGCGACTTCATCAAAAATCATTTGTTTCGAAATCATTTGATTTGGGTTTTGCATGACGACACCGATTCGTTCGGAGCGCTGTTTGATGGTGTCTCCTGTGATGTCATCGCCATTTAAAAGGATTGTCCCTTTTGTTGGCTTTTCAAATGCGCAGAGCACCTTGGATAGTGTCGTCTTGCCTGCGCCATTGGCACCGGCGATGCTGATCATTTCTCCTTTTTTGACGGTAAAAGAGATGTTGCTCAGCGTGTTTGGTCTTGTCGGATAATCAAAGCTCAGCTCACGCACTTCTAGTAAATCCGGTGCTTCATTCTGCTCGACTGATGGCTCAGATGCTTCCATCCATTGCTCGATTTTCTCTTTTGCCTCGTCATTTAAGGTGAGATGCTGTAAATTAGCGATCTGATCTCCTGCTGCAATCGGAATGCCTGCATATTTCATCGCTCTCACATATAAAGGCTCACGTAAATATGCCGCTTCTAATACATTTGAGGCGAGCAATTCATCTGGTGTCATATCCGCTGCAATCGTGCCGTCATTGACAACGATGATGCGGTGGACATGGCGGAAGAGGACGTCTTCCAATCGATGTTCCACCATCACGACCGTTTTTTTCGTTTCTTTTTGCAGACGGTCAATGAGATCGATCACTTCTTTACCTGTTGCGGGATCAAGGCTTGCCAGTGGTTCATCAAACAGCAAAATGTCGACATCGTTGACAAGTACGCCTGCGATGGCGACACGTTGTTTTTGACCGCCTGACAGCTCATGCACGGATGATGCCAGTTTGCCGTCTACCTCTGTTAATTTTGCCGCTTTCTCGACACGTGTTTTCATTTCTTCGCGTGTGACTTGATCATTTTCTAGTGTGAACGCGATATCTTCTCCAACGGTCAGCCCGATAAATTGTCCATCAGGATCTTGCAGCACCGTTCCGACGAGCTGTGAAAGAGAGAAAATGTTCTCTTTCTCTGCATTTTTCCCGCCGATGTGAAGACTTCCTTCCATAGAACCTTTATAAGACGCAGGAACTAGCCCATTGATACAATGGGCTAGTGTGCTTTTTCCCGATCCAGACGGGCCTGCGATGAGGACTTTTTCTCCTTCATAGATGGTCAGGTTGATATCTTTCAATGTTGGTTCTGCCTGACTGCGATACTTGAATCCGAAATGTTCGAATTGAATCATCGGTTTCTTCATTTATGTGTTCCACCTTGCTTCATGATGTTTCTTTCGATAGACTGCCGCTTTTGCTTCTTGTTTTCGCATAAGCCGCAATGATGATGGTGCCTAGTACACCGACTGTGATGATGTTTGAGATTCCTGCTACGATGCCTTGAACAAACACTTTATTTGCAGGTTCTGCATAGATCACAATGTCGAGTACCGGCGCAATGACAAACCAGCCTAATGCTTGTGCGCCGGCTTGGACGGCGTTGAAGAGCGTGATTTTTTTCCAGCCAAAGTCGCCCTCTTCTACTTTTAAACGGTTCGAAATGAGGCCGATCAATAAACCAACAACACCCGAAACGATAATCCAGCTCCACCAAGGTCCAAATGTGGTGGCATCTTTAATGAGATGACCAATAAATCCAATCAATGCGCCTGCAATAGGACCAAATAGCACGGCCATTAACGCAAGGAACGCGTACGATGTTTCAATTTGTGTATTCGGAATCCCAGTTGGAATGGAGACGAAGCGTCCTAAAATGACAAAGACGGCTGCGCCAATTCCGATGGCAACGACAGTTTTCGTTGAAAGTTGTTTACCTGCCATGATGTTTCCTCCTCTTATTCATATATAATGCGCGGAGCTTTGCGAATCGAAAGGCGCCAGCCTGTGCCTGTACCGATGTTATAAGCCTTTGCAAATGACCCTTGATTGATCGCCACGCCTAAATGATCGAGTGAATTGACATATACGAGTGGTTCGCCTACCTTTAAATCGGCAAAAGATCGTCCATAGGTCATGATATTTTTATACACATTTTTTGGCCCGTTGGCAATGGTAACTTCTATTGCATCCCCATAATTGATTGAAAGCTGTTCAAATAACGTATGATGAATGTTTGTCCATAGGTTTCCGAACCGCACATCTAAAATATCAATCGTCCCTGTGATCACTTCTTCTTCCGCATAAGCTTGTACGACTGGAAGGTGAATAATGTCCTCTATATTCGCCTTTGGCCCGACCTCTTCAAAAGAAATCACACCTGAAGCAATTCTCGCGCCTGTATAGGCGTAAATGTCTCTACCATGGAATGTATGTGATTTTCCTGACTTCGGCAGACGGTTGATGGTTTCATCTAAATACCGAGCCTCCACGATGCCAATATCCTGTGCGACATGCGTAAGTGTCCCATTATCAGGTGTGATGATGTAGTGTGAGCTTGTTGTTTTGACGACAAGGCTCTTTCGCTCTGATCCAACGCCTGGATCAACAACGGAGACAAATACCGTTTCTTCCGGCCAATATGTAACCGTCTGAAGCAAGCGATAAGAAGCTTCCCAAATGTCATATTGGGGAATGTTGTGAGTTAAATCAAAAATGCGGATGCCGCTGCTCACTGTATTGGCTACGCCGTACATTGCGCTGACCGCTCCATCATCAATACCGAAATCTGATTGTAAAACCAATGCATGTTCACTCATGTTAATCTCCCTTTCATTTGAAAAAATGGTTGTGGTGTTTCACGTGGAACATTTGAACATTTGTATGAAAAAAAAGTGGACAATAAAAAATACCCCATCCTTATCTATGAATCATAAGGACGAGGTATTTGTCTCGTGGTACCACCTTTATTTACTGTTTGCTCGCGCTAAACAGCCTCTACAAGTACAAAGCTCCAATTTGGCTCATATACTGTGGTTTTGATAACGAGTACCAACTCTCGTCGTCACCTACTAATATCATGGATATGTTCAGCACGAGGCTCAGAGACCATTTTTCGAATCATTATTTTTGCTTCTTTTCAGCTGCCGAAGCTCTCTGTGGAAAAATTGATGATTGTACTTTCTCTCGTCATTGCCTGTTTAACTATCTTGAATTAAAGCTATCATACATGATGTTTTTTGATAAATCAAGATATTTTTCTGAACATTTTTAAAAATGAGTTAACTGTTCTGGAAGAGTCTTCTTTTTTATAAAATTTAAGCAAATGTTAAAGAGCGAGATATGGTGTCTTTCTTTTCTAGCGGTATAATAAAGATGAAGGGAGGTACAGTGTGTGTGGACCATCTGTATGAATGAATTTAAGCAGCTCTTCAAAAGCACAAAATCCATCTTAACTATTGTTATTATTTTCATTTTATCTACTTTTGTATCAAGTCTTCCATTTATAGCTGCTTATCAAGGAAAGTGGGAACAGGCAAAGGACCCCTATTCCATTGGGAATGAACTAGTGATTTCTTTATTTGGTTTCTTCCTTATTTTTTTATTATCTCATGATATTTTGAGCCGTGAAATTCATTTGAAAACCATTCGTTTTCTCGTCAGCAAAACGACCCGTTTAAACATTGTCATCGGGAAATATCTTGGGCTGATGCTGTTTTGGCTCAGTTGCATTATGACCACATATATATTAAATATGGTGATTTCACATCGTTTTCTGTTCTCTGATGCCTTAAAAATATTAACGTTTATCAGTGTCGGCATATCCTGTGCTTTGTTTTTGTCCATGCTCTTTCCAACACCACAGAAATCGATGTTTGTTGGCATGTTGTTTTCCTTTCTATTTCCAATCATGAGCATGATGTCTGTTCTTTCTTCAGAACGGTTGATTCACTGGTTCCAATACGTGACGCCTTATTATTATGCGCGCTGGAGTGAACCGCTGACCTATGTGCTGATGAATGCCGCATTGACTGTTGTCTTACTCGTTGGAACTGCACTACTGTTTCAGAGGAGGGATGTCTAAGTGCTTCACACAAAAGGGCTGACAAAAAAATATCGGACAAAAGTCGCAATTGATCATATTGATCTTGATATCCATCAAGGGGATATCTTCGGCCTCATTGGACCAAAGGGTGCTGGTAAGACAACCTTCTTTAATATCATTACAGGGATCTCCCGCCCCACCTCTGGCACATTTATCATGATGAACATGACGTCGTTAAAAAAAGTACGGCATCATATCGGTGTGCTGCCTGAATATACAGATTTATATGAAGGGCTGACTGCTATTGAGCATATTGCCTATTTATCGAAAATTACGGGTACTCGCCAGAAAACGAGCTATTATGAAGAATTACTCGAATTTGTTGGCTTACATCGTTATCATCAAGAGAAAGTCGGTGCCTTTACACCTGGGATGAAGAAGCGGCTCGGAATGGCTCAGGCCATCGCTCATCAGCCTGACTTTATTTTACTTGATGAGCCTTTTGCGGATATTGATGCAGATTCTATCTTACATATCCAGCGGGTGATTGAATCGTTAAAATTTGAAGGGAAAACTGTCTTTTTAACAGCAGACGAGCCAAGGTTCACCCAGCCTATTTGTACCAAAACAGCTTTCATATCTGAAGGAAAAATCGTGTCCTCAAGTACTCATCCTCAAGAGAAAACCATCACGTCCTCAACCATTCGTGCCACCTTCAAGCATGCATGGATTGATGATGAGGTGAAGCCTGTTCTCACGCAGTACTTACAAAGTGTGGGAACAGACCTTGTGATCAGAGATGACGAGACCTCATTGTTGATTCGTTCAGAAGCTCAAGTCCCAGCCATCATCCGTGCGTTTGTGAAATGCAAAGTCGACCTATACCGAGTCACGGCGCAAGATGCCATGATGTCCACATAAAAAAGTACCGTACGCTCACTGCACGGTACTTCTCTTTTTTTATAAAGGCTTGCTCATGTAAATCCCAGTCTCAGCAAATCCCGTTTTCTCATAAAGTGAGCGGGCGATTTGATTATGGGCAAAGACATGCAGCGATAGTTTCTTCACACCTAATGACTTTGCCTGCTCTTCTAATGCCGTCATGGCCTGTTTTGCCAATCCTTTTCCTCGATACGCTTCAAACAAAATAAAATTATAAATAAATCCTTCATGCTGGGGATGATCTGGATCATAGCAAAGCCATACCCATCCAATGGCTTCTTCTCCATGTAAGATGTTCCACAACTCATGATCTTCTGTCTGAAGTCCTTCAGGAAGCAGCCGGTCAAATTGTTCCTCTGCGTTCTTTTGCGCTTCTTCCTGATTCCATGTCCCTGCGTGTACCTTTTCTTCTGCGTACCGCTTAATGGCCTTCTCTATCAAGACGTCATAATCTGTTTGCGACATTGGTAGTAATGTGACCAATCGTATCTCCCCCTTTTCTTTATCATATGCCGGGCATGTAAAAAAAGCCAGTCCCTTATAGGAACTGGCTAGCCACCGAACTGATCGGTTTGGGAGAGTTTGATCTCGACTGATTTTTTCTTTCCGCTTCGGTAAAATTGCACCTTTACCTTGTCGCCTACTTTCTTTTGATAAAGATATTTACGCAGATCGACGATGTTTTGTACTTCCTTGCCGTCAAACGACGTCACGACATCCAGCTCTTTTAACCCTGCTTTCCCTGCTGGAGACAAAGGCTCGACACTCATCACGACGACTCCGGTTGTGACCTTTGATGGCAGTTTTAACGTTTCCTGCCAATGATAGCTCGCAATATCTGCTAGTGATTTCATCCCAACACCAAGGTACGGACGCTTCACCTCTCCATAGCGCTCTAAATCCTCTATGACAGGGATCACCAGGTTCGCAGGAATAGACAGCCCAATCCCTTCCACCTCTGACTCAGCAATCTTCATTGAATTGATGCCGATCACTTTCCCGTCCATATTAATCAAGGCTCCGCCGCTGTTCCCAGGATTAATGGCGGCATCCGTTTGCAAAACTTCCGCATTCCAATCCGTCTGTCCATCACCATTAGAATCAACAGGGATCGCACGCTCCGTTCCAGAAATCACACCTTGTGTGACGGAGCCAGCAAATTCAAGGCCTAATGGATTTCCAATGGCGATGACAGGCTCACCTGGTTTGACATGGTCTGAATTGCCGAAGGCGGCGGTTTTCTTGATCTTATCACTTTTGACCGTGAGTACCGCTAAATCCATAAGCTGATCACTGCCGACAAGATTTGCCCCGATCCTTGTCCCGTCCTGAAGGCTCACTTCAAGCTGGTTTGCGCCTTTGATGACATGATGGTTGGTCACAATATAAAAGGTGTCACCCTTTTTTTTATAAATCACACCTGACCCGCTGCCTGCTTCACCGCCTTCTTCCCAAAAGCTCGACTTTTGAATGTTAATGACGCCGACAACCGTATCCGACATACTCGATACCACTTTTGTGACCGCATCATTCACGTTCACATTGACGGTCTTTAAAGGGCCATCTGATGCCTGCTGATCTCCAGCTGATTGCCAGCCAAAGGGGCTGCCGCTTTGTCCAGACACATAGGGGAAAAAGAATCCCATTAAAAAAGCTCCTACCAATACACCGATCAGACCAGATAGGAAATATCCTTTTCTGCTTCGTCTCGGCTTCCACTCTACATCGCGATAATCCACTATGTTTCCTTCCTTTCAGTGAATAGATGATGTATATAGTGTTGGTAAGAAGCTCTTATCTTAATCATACGATTGTAAAAATCATACGGCGCAAAGCGGGGTTGCTTTTTTCGGGTCCGTATCATATAAATCAAAGCCGTCCCCTACAACAAAGCCCTTCATTTCAAGCGTCTGCTGGACCGCCATACGGGCTAAGTCCTTCATGTTGTTGTCTTGACTCAAGTGGGCCAAATAAATGCGTGAGGTGGCGTCTCCAATCACGTCTGTCATAGCAAGAGCTGCATCTTCATTGGATACGTGTCCGACATCGCTCAAAATTCTGCGTTTAATACTCCATGGGTAGCGCCCCATTTGCAGCATGCCGACATCATGGTTGCTCTCAAATACGAACGTATTGGCTGATTTAATAATCCCTTTCATCCGGTCACTCACATAGCCTGTATCCGTCATAAGGGCAAGTTTACGCCCGCCATAATGGAATACGTAAAACATGGGCTCTGCCGCATCATGTGATACGCCAAATGATTCAACATCGAGACCGCCGAATGATTGAACCGTCTCCATATCAAAGTGGAATTTCTGCTCCGTATCCACTTTCCCAATATGTGACTCCATCGCCTTCCATGTTTTTGCATTTGCATAGACAGGAAGCTTGTACTTTCTTGCCATCACACCGAGTCCTTTAATATGATCTGAGTGCTCGTGTGTGACAAAAATTCCGTCCAAGTCTTCCGGCTTGCGATCGATTTGACCAAGCAGCTCCACCATCTGTTTGCCGCTTAAGCCTGCATCTACTAAAAAAGCATGCTCATCGGTTTCTAAATAAAAAGCGTTCCCCGTACTTCCGCTCGCTAGTACACTGAACTGCAAGCTCATGTTCTCTCACTCCAATGAAGATTTGTCTTCTTTCTCTATATGATCAAGTGTTGAGCCATCAATGGCATTGATCAAATATTCTTCTTCTGTCTTTTTCTTTGAACCAGTTGCCACGCCTTCAATCTCTACTCGCCATACAGGAACCATTACTTGAGTGCTTGCACCTGGGTATTGCGTGTAGTAGCCTAGCTCCACTTTTTTCACTGTCGTGTTTTGGCTCAGCATATTTTGTGTATATAAGTCCTTCACCGTTTCAAGCGCCGGGACAAGGGTTTCTTTTCTCACTTCATTAATCGATGTCACCATCGACTGCCGATACGAGACGACCTCGTTTTGATCGTTCACATCCAATGTGATCTTCCCAATGGTTTCGGTGTCATCAAGACCTTCTTGGAAGATGTATTTTCCTTTATACGTTTGGAAAAAGACGATTTCACCTGTTTCTTCATCGATGCTCCAGAGCTTATAATTCTTGCCATCCAGTAAACGCTGGCTCACAAGATTGGTCGCTGCTGTTTTCATATCTTTTTTCGGCAATGCGACTGGTTTATTGAAGGTCATTTCAAGCAGGGTGACAGGATCATCTTTCTCGGTTTTCGGGAATGTGCTTTTCGTCTTTTGATCAGCTAATCCGTCGACATCCTTTTTCGTATATTGCTTTTTCTCAGCTGTAATGCGGTATCCAATCTTCGCTTCATCTGATAGATTGCCATATTTGATTCCGTCTGCCTTCATTTCTTCCAGCGTATCTGTTTTTTCGATAATCGCAAAATGATCGGTCGATCGCTTTTCAAAGTATTGAAAACCTAGAAAGATATCGAGAACGAGAAAGGCTAGGATAAAGATCGTTTTGGTCTTATTCCACTCCATGATTCTCGCTCCCCTCTGTCAGCAAATCATTCGATAAGATGACGGTTTTTCCGTTATATTTCATACACCATACCGGCTCTAGCCAGACAAACATCGCTTGATCCTGATCTGATGCCGTGGATGTCGCTTGATAGGCAGGGAAAATCTGTTCAATTTTCTCTAAATCATCATACTTCGTCTGCTTGATGATCAAGTTTTTCAGCTCTGTCCCATTCATCAGTTTGACCTGTTCACTCTGACTCGCTTTGTTGCCGAGAATGTAGTTTGGACGCTTATAACTTAAGATGTCATCATTCGCCCATTGTACTTCAAGTGATGTCATACCAAATGGATGTTTTGTGCTGTTGACGATCGGCAGTCCATCCATAAACATATTAAAGGACAGCTGCTGGTTGCTGTTAATGCCGAAGTATTGATAATTATCGGTAAAACTTCCAGTATCATTGAAATACTTCACGCTTCGCTTGATCAAATCCCCCGTTTGGAATACGGTACTAGAATTGATATTACGATGCTGATATTGGATGCGGTGGTCTTTTTGATTTGCTTCAAGACGACTCGTTCCATCTGTATATACCGTCCGGTTTAAATTAGACTCCTCCCCAACTAGACTTGGGTCTGTAAACAAAGCGTCCTTGAATTTGCTTGTCTTAATCGTTTCGATAAAGAACATTTTCGCTTCAAGCTGCTTTTGCTTCTGCGGCAGCAGGAAATCTCGTTTTGAATTTGTAGAGAAAGTATATAGATCATAGCGCGGCATCTCGTTTTGAGCGGCTGCAATACTATCCATCAGATTACGATAGTTGGCAGATTCAATCGTTAGCTCAAGCACCGATTCCTTGCTGTATGAAACCAAATAGACTTTCTTATTGGCCTTATCCGGTTGAGCGAACGGCACAATCATCCGGTCAAACGAGTTGTATTCAATGGATTTATTCGGCCATTTAAACAGCGCTTGAAAAATATCAATCGGAATCGGATCATTGAACACAAGATCCAATGTTTTGCCTTGCCCCTCGCGTCCATAGAAGAAATTCTTAAATTTCTGCTCGGAATATTGGTCCGACACATCAGCAATCTCTTTGACATCCCACAGGCTTACATCATTCCAAAAGTTTTGGAAGAGTTCCTTTTGATCCACTTTGAAATGCTCTCCATTGGAATGGATGAACATCTCACGCGGCTTCACGACATCAATGAGACTCCGAGGCTCGTCGCTTGAAATCTTCTTCGTTTCCACGACCTGTGTGCCGGCATCCGCCTGATCCTGCATGACGGGCTGGAACATCCAAATATTCCACGTAAACACAAGACTGATCGCAATTAGGATTGTCAATATAATGGTTTTAAAGGTCTCACGCTTCATCCCAATCATCCTCTTGTTCTTCATTGTACGGAAGGGTAAAGGTTACCGTTGTTCCTTTTCCTTCAATGCTGTCAGCCCAAATATCTCCGCCATGAGCCTGAACCATTTCTTTTGCAATCGCAAGGCCTAGGCCGGTTCCGCCAAGCTTTCTTGTTCTCGCCTTATCCACTCGATAAAAACGTTCAAAGATTTTATCCATATCCTTCTTCGGAATACCGATTCCTTCATCTTTGACACTGAATAACACAAGACCTTGCTCCTCATCCAAATCGACAGTGAACGTAATGTGTCCACCCTCTGGCGAGTATTTCATAGCATTGGAAATGATATTATCGAGCACCTGAGTGATTTTATCTTGATCAATTTCCACATATATTTCACGCTGCGGCAAGTTGCGGATGAAATCGACATGCTGCTCCTTCGTCATTTCAAAACGATCAATGACGAGCGAGATAAACCTGATAAAATTCGTCCACTCACGATTGAATTGATAATCCTTGCTGTCGAACTTAGACAGCTGGAGCAGGTCATTCACAAGTCTAATCATGCGCTCTGTTTCATTTTGCGTGACACTGAGGAACCTTGGCGCAAGCTCTTTATCACCAATCGCACCTTCAGCGAGTGCCTCCAGATAGCTTCGCATCGTCGTAAGCGGTGTGCGCAGCTCATGCGATACGTTCGCCACGAATTCACGACGTTCCGCATCAATTTTTTCCTGCTCGGTTACGTCATAAATGACTGCAATTAAACCATCAATTTTCCCATGCTCTTTCTGAATCACTGAGAAATTGACACGCAAAACAGACAGCTGATCTTCGCGTTCAATTTCTAGCAGCATGGAGTCTTGATTTTCGACTAAATCTTCAAATGTATGAGTTTCTTCTAAGCCAAGCAAGGATGTGATCGGCATCTCTAGAGCTGTTTCACGTGAAACATTCAAAAGCTCTAGTGCCGGGCTGTTTAATAGAATAATGGCCCCGTTTTGATTCGTGGCAATGACGCCATCGGTCATATAGGCGATAACAGAAGAAAGTTTTTTCCTCTCACCCTCTGTCATCAGCTGCGCTTCCTCCAGCTCTCTCGTCAGATGGTTAAATGTCGTCGCTAGCTGACCAATCTCATCATGTCCATACTTTCGGACCTTTCTGGAAAAGTTCCCTTTGGCGAGCTCGATCGCTTGCTTTCTCATATCCGAAATTGGGTGTGTAATGGTTCTGAATATGAATATACCAAGTAGAGCGGTCGTCCCAAGTGCGATGAGTGTACCCGTCGCCAAAATGGTGTTGATCGTTCGCATTTGGTTAAAAACACTTTCCATGGATGAGACCACATAAATGACACCAACGGTTTCTTGGTTCTCATTTTTCACGGCTGTCGCTGATATGCGGACTCGTTTATTCGATTCTGGGTCATAGAATTTTTTCTCGTAGTCTTTGCCAACCGCGAAAATACGGCTAATGATTTGATCTGTGATTTTCTTCCCGGCAATCTCTTGACTGCCGTTATTTACAGAGGCAATGACCTCTCTGCTTTCGTCAATATAGCTGACTTCAGAAATTTCATTAGACTCATCTTTGTTGTTAAAATCGTTTAATATCTTTTGAGCATCCTCTTTTAATTCTGCCTTGCTTTTCGATGAATCTTGTTCTAGGTAATACGATAACGAGTAGATTCGCTGATTCAAGGAATTATCATAGGAATTAATTAAGGACTGCTCTAGCTGCTTCACAAAGTACACGCCAATAATCTGCATGGCGACAATGATCAGCAGCACATAAATCAAGGTCAATTTAAAGTGAATCGAGCGAAAAAAACCTACTTTACTCATAAGAATCTTAGTCCTGCTCTGGGTTTCTTAAATAGTAGCCGACGCCTCGTCTTGTCACGATCCAGCTCGGGTGGCTAGGGTTGTCTTCAATTTTTTCACGAAGACGGCGGACTGTCACGTCTACTGTACGGACATCTCCGAAGTAATCGTAGCCCCAAACCGTTTGCAGTAAGTGCTCACGTGTCATGACTTGTCCAATATGTTTCGCTAAGTAATGAAGCAATTCGAACTCACGATGCGTTAACTCAATCGTTTCGTCACGCTTAGACACGACATACGCATCTGGGTAGATCACAAGTGAACCAATCTCGATATCATTTGATTCAGATTCTTCCTCTGATTGCGGAGCAGCCGTCTGTCTTCTTAAATTTGCTTTTACACGTGCAAGCAGCTCGCGTGTACTGAATGGCTTTGTGACATAATCGTCCGCGCCAAGCTCAAGACCAATGACTTTATCGATTTCAGAGTCTTTTGCTGTCAGCATGATAATCGGCATATCATATTTCTTTCTCACTTCACGGCATACTTCAACGCCATCTTTGTTCGGCAGCATAATGTCGAGCAAAATAATGTCTGGCTTAATTTCTTCTACCATTTCAAGGGCTTCATTTCCATCATACGCACAATGAACCTCGTAGCCCTCTTTTCTTAAGTTAAATTCCAATATATCCGCAATCGGCTTTTCATCATCTACGACAAGAATCTTTTTTTCCATTGTGATTTCCTCCTGCATTTTTAGCATCTATGTCATTCCATTTTGCATGTCTCATTACGCCTTCTTCATTTACGAAAAAAAGGCTCACTGTCTATTATAACGTTTTACGAGGCAAAGATAAAAATAATAACGGCTTTCTTTGCTAGTAAACGTTGGATAGAAGAACTTCACCCAAAAGATTTGATGACTTTTTCCTTTTTTATTGAAACTTTTCCAGTCACCAAACGTCTATATACATGTAACGTCTTCTTCTTATGGAGCCGGGCCCTACCTAGGTCCGGCTTCTCCCTTTTTATGCCTTCTTTTCATAATAAAAACGCACCTGCGATTGCAGATGCGTTTGGAAGTGGCTCGGGACGGAATCGAACCGCCGACACACGGATTTTCAGTCCGTTGCTCTACCAACTGAGCTACCGAGCCATCATCAAAAGATGAATATGTATAAATGGCGGTCCGGACGGGACTCGAACCCGCGACCTCCTGCGTGACAGGCAGGCATTCTAACCAACTGAACTACCGGACCTCAGTAACTTGCCCGAAAAAGCAATCGTGGTGCTCCTTCAAGCAAGTGAGGAAAAATTAGCTTAACGCTAAAGTAAATCAATGACCCGTACGGGATTCGAACCCGTGTTACCGCCGTGAAAGGGCGGTGTCTTAACCGCTTGACCAACGGGCCAAAACATGGTGAGCCATGAAGGACTCGAACCTTCGACCCTCTGATTAAAAGTCAGATGCTCTACCAACTGAGCTAATGGCTCTCGGTTTGTGAAAAGTGAATCTGAAGAAGCTGTATTGCGTCAAACCAATCGCTTTAAAAGCTGGAAAATCGCATCTTAACAAGTTTCAGAGACCTTTGCAACAACGAGATTTATAATATCATAGAGTAATTACATATGGCAATACGTTTTTCGACATTTTTTTAAAAAAAGTGTCGGATTTGATATCTTCTGTTACATCACCTAAATCCGAAAACGCCTTCATTCAATTAATGGCTACTGCCCAATCCAGCACACAGAAACGTTTGATTCCGATCATTATTGGTTATACAAGAAACAAACAGCATGGTGATTGAAAAAGGAGGAAGCATAGGATGAGTTCATTTAAATTAGGAGATAAAATGCCCGATTTTTCACTGCCAACAGTGCAGGGCGATCACATTGAGTTTTACAAACATTTAGAGGAGCATCAAAGCTGGCACCTTATCGTTTTCTTTAGAGGATCATGGTGCCCAGTATGTGTCGAGGAATTAAAAGAGCTGGAAAAACAGCAATCCTATTTTCAAGACAAGGATATTCACTTAATGACGATCTCAACGGATAATCCTGAAGACTTGAAAGAATTTGCAGACAAAGAGGGACTTTCTTTCCCCATCATGTCTGACCAAGACCTCACATCATTGAAAGCCTATGAAGTCTTCTATCACGGGGAAGATGCCCCATACGAAGACCACGGGGTGCACGGAGAACCTGCCTATTTCTTATTAAATGAAAAAGGCCAAGTCCTCTATCAGCAAAGACAAACAAGTCCATTTGGCAGACCGCATGCCAACGAACTGCGCAAAATCATTCAATACATTCGTAAAAATTTAAAAGGCCAATATAAAAGCCTAAAATAAAAAAGAAGCTCTCATCAGAGGGCTTCTTTTTTATGAATGTTTTTTGTTGTATAGCCAATCTGCGGTGAAAAACACAAGAAGACCTGTCATTAAAATCACAAAAGTCACAGGTGTACTCTCACCTTGAAAAAAAGCGTAAGACGCATGTCCTCCTAATGCTAGAAGATAAAAAACAAACGCCGATCCTGCTGCTTTTTGTGCATTGGCTTGTTCTCTTTTCGTCGTTTTTTTGAAAAACATTGTATCTATTCCCCTTTAAGATGCTTTCTTCATTGTCACACGGCGAAGTGCCCGTGATCGGATATACTCCATTGGCCCAATTCGCCAGACGTGTAAGCAAAGGGCTGAAATAGCGATTTGCAAAAGTGAAATGAACAACCATGACAAGACGATAAGGGGGGCGTTGATTTGACCGCCAAGACCCAATCCCCAGCTGTAAAAAAGGATCGAGCAGATGACATTTTGCAGGATATAGCAGCTAAGCGCCATTTTCCCTACATATTCAAACCAAGACCACATGAACCATGACTCCGTGCGTGCTAGAAGCTTCGCCACGACAGCAATATAGAAAATAGAGAGGAATGGTGAAAACACATAGCGCACCACGAATTCTACTATGTCATTTGGTACGAAGACGAGCGCATTCAGCGGCAGTCCAATCCACAAACCCATTCGGAACAATGTTTTCCGCAGAGATTGCCCACGCTCATTTGCATAAAATACACCGGCTCTCATCATCCGCACACCTAATAAAAACAAAAAGGTATTCATTGGGATAATAAAGATCGCTTCTTCTCGATACATCAAAAAGTGCTGTAATCGGTCTTGAACTTGAGATATCCATGTCTCCGGCAGTTGTTCTTCGTACGTTGGTTCACTGCTCCCGTCATAGGATTCAGTTTCCAATTCAGAGAAAGAAAATACAACGAGAAAAGCCGTCACCAACAAATGAATGACACCCGAGACAATCATGCCTTTTTTGATGCGCCGACTTCCTCCACGGACAATAAACGCCACAAGCAAACCCGTGATGGCGTAACTCATGAGCACATCATATTCCATCACTAGCGCAAAATGGACAAAGCCTTCAATCAATAAGAATAAAAGAATCCATAAATATGGACCCGGCCAAGTCATATTTTTTCTTTTCGCTTGCTGGTATTTCAGCTCTAGCCCTACACCAAACATGATCGTAAGCAACGATAGCATTTTGCCATAAACGAACATAGAGACAAGACTTTCAAGAAAACTGCCATTTTCATATTCATCCGCAATCTGATCTGTCGCAAAGGTATCCCCTGCGTATGCAAAAAACCAGACGTTTGTACCCAATGTACCTAATATCGCAAAACCTCGTAAAATATCTAATAATCGTATTCTTTCTTTCACTAGGACGCTCCTTCCCTTTTATACAGTTATCATATTTTGGTAATGACAGGAAGAGCGTTCCGTAGAAATTAAGGAATATTTAAACAAAAAAAGACACCAGTAAAATGTGTGATTTTACTGGTGTCTGATCAGTCTATAATGATGGACGGTACACGCTGCGGACAACGTTCGTTTGGGAACGGTCTGGTCCGACTGAGAAAATAGAAAGTGGAATACCTGTTAATTGTGAAATGCGCTCTAAGTAATGACGGGCATTTGCAGGCAGTTCACTTAAATTCTTCACGCCTGTAATATCCTCTGTCCAACCTGGCATTTCTTCGTAGACAGGTTCACATTTCGCTAATTCATTAAGGCTTGCTGGGAATTCTTCAGTGATTTCTCCGTTCAATTTATAAGCAACACAGATTTTCAATTTCTCAATCCCTGTCAGTACATCGATGGAGTTAAGAGATAAATCTGTAATTCCGCTCACACGGCGCGCATGACGGACAACAACACTGTCAAACCAGCCAACACGACGCGGGCGGCCAGTTGTCGTACCGTATTCACGGCCAACTTCACGGATTTGATCACCAATTTCATCATGAAGTTCTGTCGGGAATGGGCCATCACCTACACGAGTTGTGTAAGCTTTTGATACGCCGACCACATGTTGAATTTTCGTAGGACCTACACCAGAACCAATCGTCACGCCTCCAGCCACTGGGTTAGATGACGTCACGAACGGATATGTCCCTTGATCGATATCAAGCATAACGCCTTGTGCCCCTTCAAAAAGAACACGGCGGCCTTCATCTAGAGCATCGTTCAATACAACAGATGTGTCCACGACATATTTTTTCACTTGCTGACCATATTCATAATACTCATCTAAAATATCTTCAATTTTGAAGCCTTCTGTGTCGTACATTTTCTCTAAAAGACGATTTTTCTCTTCTAGATTACGAGCAAGCTTCTCTTCAAATACTTCACGATCTAATAAATCTGCGATACGGATTCCGACGCGGGCAGCTTTGTCCATATAAGCTGGTCCGATTCCTTTTTTCGTCGTACCGATCTTGTTAGCCCCTTTCCGCTCTTCTTCTACCTCGTCCAATTTTAAGTGATAAGGCAGAATGACATGGGCTCTATTGCTGATTCTGAGGTTATCTGTACTCACATTCCGTTCGTGAAGATACGCAAGCTCAGTGACCAACGCTTTAGGATCAACCACCATTCCATTACCGATGACACAAGTTTTCTCTTTGTAAAAAATACCGGACGGAATGAGGTGTAGCTTGTATGTCACTCCATCAAATTTGATTGTGTGACCTGCATTGTTTCCCCCTTGATAACGGGCAATCACCTCTGCATTTTCTGAAAGGAAATCGGTAATTTTCCCTTTCCCTTCGTCACCCCACTGCGTACCTACTACGACTACTGAAGACATATCGTGCACCTCCGTTAACCTTTCAAAACGTTATCTCTTTCAAACACATTTATTTTATCAATGGACAATGAAAAAGTCAACGTGAAATCCGAACATTAATATCTCGAAATCAAATTTTGTTCGTTTTACATGTGAGGAAAAGCGCTTTAATTGCTCATTCTACGCTTAAACAAGAAGATTTCGATCAAAATGACTGTTTTTCTCATTTCCGTTTGTTCAGTGATTTTCAATCAATTGAATCATCGAACTTGCCATAAAGTCGGGTGAGTATGGTCTACCTTTTCTGAGCCACCACTCAGCTGTTCCAACATAAGCAGAAATGACAAATTGCTTCTGCATCTCGAGAGGAACGTGTTGTGGATCAGGTGGTGAACCTGTGACTTCTTCTAGCCCCAAAGTAAAGCTTTCTTCAAAAAAAGCACTGGCTGTCTGATGAATATTAAGCTCTCTTCCCCTTTTCAAGAGAATCTGATACTCCTCTTCATGTTCCTGCAAATGCTGATAAAAGCGGTAAATATACACATATGCTGCATGATCGCTCTTCCACTCACTTTCATGTACAGGAGCAAAAATAGCGGTTTTCATGACATCAAACATCTCATCCATGACCTGCTGAGCTAAGTCAAACTTATCCTCATAATGCTGATAGAAGGTGGTGCGATGGATTCCTGCCTTGTTCGTCAAATCTTGTACAGAAATCTTCCCCCATTCCTTCTCCTTTAATAACTGAAATAACGCTTTTCTTAATTGTTGCTTTGATTCAGTTGCGCGCTTATCCCCTCTGTAGCAGTCCGCCACAAGCCGCTCTCCCCTTCCCATTTTCTTCAACAGATTTCGCTTTTCTGTTGGTTGAATCCTTTCTCCTGATGAATTACCTTTAAATCTAACACAGTGAAAAAAAGGAATCATCTGACAACCCATAAGGAGTGATGATCATGGAAACAACAACACCTAGTGCCGTTCAGAAAGCGTTATTAAGGGGGAAAAATAAGCAGGACCCGTATCACCCATTTGATTGGTACGCCAAAATGCGTCAAGAATCTCCTGTTCATTTTGATGAACACAGCCAAACATGGAGTGTCTTCACCTATGAAGAAGCAAAGCGCGTCACCATCGATAAAGATACCTTTTCTAGTCAACCTCCTCAAGACCACCGGAAACATTCACTGATGAAAACAATGGTCATGATGGACCCGCCAAAACATACACGAATCCGCTCCATTGTAAGCAAAGCCTTTACACCCCGGGTGATGAAATTGTGGGAACCACGCATTCAAGAGTTAATGGATGATCTCATTGCACAAATAGAAGGTAAGGACGAGATTGATCTTGTTCAAGACATCTCCTATCCGCTTCCTGTGATTGTCATTGCAGAGCTTTTAGGTGTGCCAACAGAACATAAACAATCCTTTAAAGAATGGTCCGATATTCTCGTCAGCATGCCTAAAAGTGAAGAAGAAAGAGATGTCGTTGAATGGCAGAAAACACGGGATCAAGGCGAAGCGGACATGATGGCGTTTTTTGCTGACATCATTGAAAAGAAGCGGCAGAACCTTAGTGATGATTTGATTTCGCTTTTAATTCAAGCGGAGGAAGATGGAGACAAGCTGTCCGCAGACGAATTAATTCCTTTCTGCAATCTGCTCCTGTTAGCAGGCAACGAAACGACCACCAACCTGATCTCCAATATGATCTTTAGTTTGTTAGAAAATCCGGGGTCGTATGAAGCGCTCGCTCAATCACCTGACCTCATTCCTCGTGCTGTGGAGGAGGCTGTCCGCTTTCGTGCCCCTGCGCCTACCATCGTCCGGTATGTCACAGAAGACACCGAACTTGGAGGGAAAGTCTTGAAAAAGGGAGACAGTGTGATTGTCTTTCTTGCTTCTGCGAACCGGGATGAGCATCAATTTCCAAACGCACATGAGTACGATATACACCGGCACCCTAATCCTCATATTGGCTTCGGCCACGGCATTCATTTCTGCCTAGGCGCACCACTTGCTCGCCTGGAAGCATGCACTGCCATCAAAGCCATACAGTCACGATATGAATCACTAGAGCTTCTCTCTTACGTCCCAATGACAAGCAGCGGTATGTATGGACTAAAATCACTGAAGCTCCGTGTCACGCCTCGTTGCTAACAATCTGAGACTCTCACAAGATGGGAGTCTCAGATTGTTGACAAAGGGCTAAAATGAACTTTATTTTAGCCCTTTGTCTTCTTTTTCAGCGTGATAGAAAACCTTTGCAGTCTAGGAAGAAGGACGAGTACTGGCGCGGAGCGAATTTATCATTCGTGAGCACCAGCACGCAGGACTGACACCAAATGCGAGGGTTTGTCTACAGGCTGGGACTCCCACGAGATGGGAGTCTTTCTTAATCAGGTGTAATTCCTTCTGTATTCATGAGCACCACTCGATATCCATCTGGATCTTCAATCGTCACGCCTCCTCGATCCCAGTACGGGTTTGTAGAGGTGACATGCCGTCCGCCAGATGCGATCAGTCTCTTTTTCATCTGCTGAAATTCTTCTTCATCCGGAATATAGAATACAAGCAGCTGCTCTGGGTGGGGAACAGGCAAGCTTTCGTCTTCTTCATGTTTGGTGATTTCCAGATGAACATGCTGGTGAGGAAGCCCAAGCATGACCCCATCATACCCTTCATGCTGATCAAATGAGCCTATTCGTTTCAGCCCTAAACCTTCTTCATAAAAAGAAACAACCTCTTTCATGTTGACGGTCGGACGTGCGATGCGTAATTGAGCGGCTTCAAATTGTTGAAACTTCATCAGTCATCACTCCTTTTCTCTCCCTTTAGTATACGCTCTCTTTTTCTCCCACTCCTCCTCATTTCGACTGTTTTTCAGTCATTCTTTCGATGTAGATGGATCAAAAAAAGCCCAGCTTCTTGAGCTGGGCTTTAAGCACCGGGCGGAACACCCGCATCGTCAAATCTTCTTTCTAAGTTGACGAATTTGTTATATTCTTTCACGAACGCCAGTGATACCGTTCCAACTGGACCGTTACGCTGTTTCGCAATAATAATTTCAATAATGTTCTTATTCTCTGATTCTTTGTCATAGTAATCATCACGATAAAGGAACGCCACAATATCGGCATCCTGCTCAATACTTCCTGATTCACGAATATCAGACATCATCGGACGTTTGTCCTGACGCTGCTCTACCCCACGAGAAAGCTGTGATAAGGCAATGACCGGCACTTCAAGTTCTCTTGCTAGTGACTTTAAAGCCCTAGAAATTTCAGATACCTCTTGCTGACGGTTATCGCTTGATCGTCCACTCCCTTGGATGAGCTGTAAGTAATCAATCAGGATCATGCCAAGCCCGTTTTCTTGCTTCAAACGGCGGCATTTCGAGCGAATTTCACTGACTCTAATGCCAGGTGTATCATCAATAAAAATCCCACTGTTTGATAGCGAACCCATCGCCATTGTAAGCTTACCCCAGTCCTCTTCTGTGAGGTTACCGGTTCTTAGGTTTTGTGCATTGATATTTCCCTCGGCACAAAGCATACGCATGACCAGCTGCTCAGCGCCCATCTCTAAACTAAAGATGGCGACACTTTCATCTGTCTTGGTCGCAACGTTTTGTGCAATATTTAACGCGAAGGCTGTTTTCCCTACGGACGGACGAGCCGCTACAATAATCAGGTCATTTCGCTGGAAGCCAGCTGTCATCCGGTCAAGCTCTGAGAAACCCGTTGGAATCCCAGTGATATCACCTTTTCGATTATGAAGCTGTTCAATATTATCATATGTCTGAACAAGAACGTCTTTAATGTTTTGGAAAGCTCCTGAGTTTTTACGCTGAGCCACTTCCATAATGGTTTTTTCAGCATCACTCAATAGATCTTCTACTTCATCCTCACGCGTATATCCATCCTGTGCAATGGTTGTCGCTGTACGGATCAGACGTCTTAAAATGGATTTTTCTTCCACGATTTTCGCATAATATTCAATGTTTGCGGCAGTTGGGACAGAGTTCGCAATATCTGTTAAATACGAAATCCCGCCTACCTCTTCTAGTAAGTCTGTATTGGCAAGTTCTGATGTCACCGTGACAAGGTCAACCGGTTCCCCTCTATCACCAAGTACAAGCATCGCATTGTAAATCTTTTGATGCGACATTCTATAGAAATCCTCTGGAATTAATACTTCAGAAGCGAGCGTTAGCGCAGATGGTTCTAAAAAAACAGCACCTAATACGGCCTGCTCGGCTTCTATATTTTGCGGCGGCAGCCGGTCATCGAGAAGTTCCGTCATGCCAAGCACCGTCCTTTCATAAAAAAATACGCTACTCATCATTTTAACATTTTCATCAATAAAAAAGTGAAAAACATCAACTATAGTCAAAATTACCATGTCGATGTTTCGTTGAACAGCGAAACAACACACTTCAAATAGAAAAGACTCTGTAACATAAATTGTTATAGAGTCCTTTGTATCGCTAATGGGATTTGTAGCTGTTGTTGTTCACACATGTGATCGATACTCCAACATGGCATGTACACGCACATGATCAAATATTGAAAATATCAGGTGCGTTTTTTAATCTATCGTTTTCTTAACTCCGTAATTCACCTTTTGTCCAATATCATATAAAGACCCGTTTTCATACCCAATAGATAACACCAAATCGGGAATAGAATCATAGCCGTTCTTCGCTAGATCAAAGAGTTGTGCACCATAATGTGATGCAGCAATGCGGGCATTTTCAGCTGTGTATGGGTTTTTCAGAAGTTCTTCTTTGTAGATATCGAAAATATTCGCTCCGGTATCCGTTACAAATTGACCGTTTACAATACTTAAATCTTTTAAATTGTAGCCTGTTAC
The DNA here is from genome assembly GCF_038593395.1 of Bacillus sp. FSL R5-0397. Classification (NCBI taxonomy): domain Bacteria; kingdom Bacillati; phylum Bacillota; class Bacilli; order Caryophanales; family Bacillaceae; genus Bacillus; species Bacillus sp. FSL R5-0397. Next base: position 3,656,123 of record NZ_CP151992.1, read on the forward strand.
CGTTTTGATTTGATTGACGAGGTGAAACTTTGCAAGTGAATCCGGCGTGAATTGAGTCGAATCATCATTTCTACTTTTCATAATATGAAAAAATAGTTCTCTTGTATTGTTGCTTGTATTCAATATGTCTTCTATTTGTTTGACCAGCGACTCGTCAGTTGATCCACTCACCACTAATTTAAAATGATTCGGATCAATGGTAAAAGTTAAATTGGCGTTTTTAGGAATGTTCAAACCATTGGTAGAAAACAAAGCTTGCAGTTGTTCGTTCACCTTCTGACGATTTAATAGTTTCTTTTCTACACTTTCTTGGGTAGGATCGTACCGTTTTTCATTACGGAAGGCGGCATCATTAAAATTATAATACCCTCCTCTCCCATGGTTAGCCCAACCAATTTCCATAGAGTAAGCAGCATCTCTTTCTGGTTTGGTTAGGTCACTTCTGAAATAAGGAGAGTATGGATTTCGATACTTATCAAATATATGACCATGAGGATCTTTGAATCGTTTATTTTGTTCATTTATTTTTTCATATTTTTCATCTAATATTTTCATCCGTCTATCAGATTCGGTCATCACTTCATTTGTACTTTTAATAGCTGATTGGCCTTTAGAATCTATTTGATTCAGATTGTTCGAAGAACTGGCTGTATATGACGTATTAATATTCATTTTGATTCTCCTTTTTTAAGAAAATAGTGATTATTAAATATATCGGCAATTCAGTTAAAATTTGTTAGTTTAATGTCGATATAGTAATTATTACAAGGAGGGTTAATATATGACAAATACTATCTTTAAACGTTTATTATTACCAGCATTATTATTGGCGCTTGTTACTAGTTTTTTTGCACCTACTTCAGCAGAAGCAGCAATTACGGGGAATAACAGTCCTAACACTGCAAGTTCAATGGGATATTGGAAAAATAGTCGTTCAGACACGACAATCTTACCTGAAGGTGAAAATGAAGCATATTATCAGTTTACGATCAATAAAGGTGAAAGAGTTTATGTCAGAAGTTCGTATAATAAGCAATATACTGGGATGAAAATCGAGGTTTATAATTCAAAATATTCTGATGCGAAAACAGAAGTAATTAATCCTGATTCAGTCACACCCTTTATTTTTGCAAATACTGGTGACGTGACTTCAACTTCAGAAACTTATTTTGTGAAAGTAACCCGTGGTACATATAGCGGAAACATGTATTTTACTGTTTCCATTCAAGATCGTATTAAATCTGGAAATGGGACATTCAATTTTACGGGGACTGCTACAAACTTGGGGAATTCTTCTTTAAATTTTTTAGGGGTTGATTCTTCTGTCATTACAATGGATTTAACGAACAATTCTTCTATTCCTAAAAGTGCAATTGTCAAATCGATTACGACAACTAGCACTCAAACACCCAACCAAGGGAATGTCACACACAAACTGATGGCTAGTGATAGTAACATTTGGTATCAATCACTTTTCTCCTCTGCAACAAGTGGTTCTTATCGTATATCTCTGGATGATCAATTAAGAGTCGCTCAAAAATGGAGCTTTAAGTACAACGCAAAAGCTACAGCGAGATCTACTATGAGCAATGTCAAAGCCGATATCCGTTACGAATATGATGTCACAGATGGATTTTAATTGAATGGTGTTTACACCGATATGATCAAAAAGTAAGGGAGCATCCCTTACTTTTTTTATTGCCTCATTTTTGATGTTATATGTTATTTCGCCACTCTACAGTGCTTGTCATGATTGCTTCACTTCATGATATTCCTCCACTGTAAACGTATTTTTCAGCTTGAGCTGATTTTCAAGCAGATTTAGCCTCAGTTTTCCTAATGGGGGTTTCATTCTGCCTACATCCCCTGCGATCTTGTCTTCCATAGAAAATTGTCTATGAATTTAAGCATGATATTGAATAAGTTGTGAATTAAGAACACTAACTTTCCCCAAAATCCACCTCTTTTTTTCTAAAAATACAAGAAGGTCTATAGACTTATTTTACTCAAAATTTTTTCAAGAAGAAAAGCCTATATTTAATCATGATTCAAACAGAAGAAAATGGTAAATAATTTGAGATTGCCAAGGTTTTTTGGCATTTCTACTCTGTTTTAATGTCACAATCCGGCACTCTCTATTTCCAATCATTTGGTAGTTAGTTAGTCCTTTATTTTCTGAATATTTAGATCAAATTATCGAATATACCACTTTATGAACATTTGACTTCCTAATTGATAAACATTATCATTTGATTTGCTTGCGTGATAATTGAGAATCATTTTCATTTAAATTTTTATTAATACACTCATCCACTATCCGCAAGCCTGCTTTTATCATCATATGAGGTCAATTTGAGAAAGGGGATTTTTCACATATGGCCAAACGCACTGAAGGAATGGGTACTGATGATTCACTTTTTGGAGAAAGCCGTCCTTTTTTTATACCTGGGACGGAGCAACTAGATATCACAACACACCCATACAGACTTTTTATATTTAAACCGAATACCACTCCTCCCGAAACTGGTTTTCCAGTCATGTACGTGCTTGATGGGAATTCACTTTTTGGCACAATGGTCGAAGCTATACGTTTACAGTCAAGAAGACCTGAAAAAACAGGTGTCGTACCTGCTATTATTGTTGGAATTGGCTATCAGACAGAAGCGCCCTATCATCCGCTTAGGCATTATGATCTCACTCTTACCGGCCCTGACGTTTCCATTGGGGGTAAAAGAAAGGACTTCTCCATCCATACATATGGCGGCGCCTCTGCTTTCTTTTCTTTTTTAGAAAAGACGGTTAAGCCATACATTGAGCAGCGCTTTCCGATTAATCAGAGTCGTCAAACACTATTTGGCCATTCTCTTGGCGGGCTTTTTGTATTACACACACTATTTGAGCACCCTGACGCTTATCAGACATATATTGCGGGCAGTCCTTCTATCCACTGGAACAAAGAATTATTTCTAGAAAAAGAACACCAATTTACCAACCGCATCCGTCAAGTGCCTATGGATGTAAGGCTACTTGTAGGTGTAGGTGAGTTAGAAAAACATCATCCATGTCAAATGAATGCTCATGCAAAGTCTCTAGCCAATCGTATGCTGCCTTTATCCTCGTATGGCTTGCATACGACCTATCACGAATTTCCTGAAGAAGGACATACGTCTGTTTTACCGGTGCTGATGAATGACGCTTTTCGTTTTGCATTTTATCATCAAGACCCTTTAACAACTACAGACTTGAAAGAAAGGTAGTGAACGCATGAAACAGAGTGGTCTGTCTCATAAAATTGCCCTTATTACAGGCGCAGGGCAAGGTATCGGACAAGCAGTCGCCAAAAGACTAGCAGATGAAGGTGCGATCATTGCAGCAGTTGACACAAATGAAGATCAGCTGCAAAGCAACGTGCAGAAGTTGAATGATAAAGGCATACGTGCCTTTGCCTATCCAGGTGACATTACCGATCAAGCATCTGTTCAGCACATTGTCGATCAAATTGAAAAGCAGCTTGGCCCCATTTATTTACTGGTCAATGTAGCAGGCATTCTTCGGATTAGTTCGATTGATCAGATTAGTACAGATGATTGGCACCAAACCTTCGCAGTCAATACACATGGTCTCTTTTACATATCCCAAGCTGTCTCCAAATACATGATGAAAAGATCAGAAGGGGTCATTGTGACTGTCAGTTCTAACGCAGGTGCCATTCCTAGAATGAATATGGCTGCCTATGCTGCTTCAAAAGCAGCAGCTACTTCTTTTACAAAAACGCTTGGATTAGAGCTGGCTACCTATGGCATTAGATGCAACGTCGTCTCGCCCGGCTCTACCGCAACACCTATGCAATGGGCTTTATGGTCTGATGAGCAAGGAGCAGATCAGGTGATTAAAGGTTCGTTAGAGACGTATAAAACCGGTATTCCTTTACAAAAAATCGCTGACCCTCAACAGATTGCTGATGCAGTCATCTTCTTTGCATCTGAGCAATCCAGTCATATTACGATGCAGAATCTCACAATTGATGGTGGTGCAACACTCGGAATTTAACATTTTATCAAAAAGGAGGCCTTTTCATGAAACATTCATTATTGTCGACAGAAGAAAAAGTACAGCTGATCCAAGACTATCAGCCAGGCGCATTTTTCCTTGCTTCTCCTAAACGAGCGTTACTTGCAGAGGGGATATTCCAGCATATTAAAACCAATCAACTCGATGAACTATCCACAAAGGTAGCCCATGTTTTTGAGACTGCCAAACAAGCTGGTATTCAAGCACCGATTGTTGCTGGTGCTGTTCCGTTTGATCCGGCGCAACCCGTTCGTTTAAATGTGCCAGTCCATGTACAGTTTAGTGATCCACTCGAATTTCATCAAGGTGATGAGGATTCAGAAGTGACATCACAATCCTATGAGGTGACACCTGTCCCTTCTCCTGAAGTCTACATGAATGGTGTGAACGAAGGGTTAGCTAAAATTGAAAAAGGAGAGCTTAGCAAAATCGTCATTTCTCGATCTCTCCATCTCAAATCAAATCAAGACATTCATACGAAAACAATACTCGAACGACTGGCTCGTCATAATACAACTGGTTATACGTTTGCTGCAAACGTAGCTGATCCGAAATCTTCCCAAAAGCGCACACTTCTTGGGGCAAGCCCTGAGCTGCTTCTTTCAAAAACTGGTTCATCTGTGATTTCCAATCCACTCGCTGGTTCTCGGCCACGCAGTTCAGACCCCGTAGAAGACCAGCGTCGTCACGATGAACTTCTTACTTCTGCAAAGGATTTACATGAGCATGCAGTGGTTGTCGATGCTGTCACTAAAGCGCTTGCTCCTTACTGTCATACGTTAGATGTACCCGCATCACCATCCGTCATACAGACAGAAACGATGTGGCATTTATCTACTGTGGTCAAAGGTGAATTAACAGATTCCAATGTGTCCTCCATTGATTTAGCGCTTAGCCTCCATCCAACACCCGCAGTATGCGGAACACCTACAGCAGATGCACGTGAAGCCATTCAAGCGATTGAACCCTTCGATCGAGGATTTTTCACAGGAATGGTCGGTTGGGCAGATGCAAATGGTGATGGAGATTGGATTGTCACCATTCGCTGTGCAGAAGCTGAAGGTCACTCCCTTCGCCTCTTTGCTGGTGCAGGAGTGGTCAAAGGATCAAAGGCAGAAGAAGAGCTAGCCGAAACATCTGCAAAATTCAACACGATGCTTCATGCGATGGGCATCCATCAGCTATAAAAATACATAGGAGATGACAAAAGACATGTTTGTTCAACCACCTACATGGCCAGAAGAATTTGCAAAACGCTACCGTGAAAACGGCTGTTGGCGTGGAGAAACCTTTAGCGGGATGCTTCGTGAACGCGCCGTATCGTTAGGGAATAAAACAGCGATTACATACGCTGATACACACATGAGCTATCAAGAACTTGATGAGCGCGTCAGCAGTCTTGCCGCCGGTTTTCATCAGCTTGGAATCCAAAAGGGAAGTCGAGTTGTCGTACAGCTTCCTAACATTCCTGCTTTTTTTGAAGTCGTTTTCGCTTTATTTCGTATCGGTGCTTTACCCGTCTTCTCACTGCCATCTCATAGAAGCAGTGAAATCACTTATTTTATTGAATTTGCCGAAGCAGACGCATATGTCATACCAGATGTCGATAGCGGCTTTGATTATCGATCACTCGCACGTCAAGTGAAAGAAAAACTTCCCTCATTACCTCATGTCATTGTTGCAGGAGAAGCTGAGGAATTCCTAGACTTGGATGATTTGCGCAAGGACCCAGCGCTCGATCCACAAATACATGTAGAGGCAAGCGACATTGCGTTTCTTCAGTTATCTGGAGGAAGCACAGGCCTTTCTAAGCTCATACCTCGTACACATGATGACTATATTTATAGTCTTTGGAAAAGCAATGAGGTGTGCGAGCTCACACAACATAGTGTGTATCTAGCTACACTTCCAGTTGCACACAACTATCCATTAAGCTCGCCTGGTGTTCTTGGGACATTATACGCTGGTGGAAGAGTCGTTCTTGCACCTGGATCAAGCCCTGATGTCGTCTTTCCACTCATTGAAAAAGAACGGGCGACTATTACCGCTGTCGTTCCACCAATTGCATTGATTTGGCTCGAAGCCGCTCCTCATCGATCAGATGACTTATCGAGTCTTGAGGTCTTACAAGTCGGTGGTGCTAAATTAAGTGCTGAGGCAGCAAAACGAGTGATGCCTGCCCTTGGGTGTAAGTTACAGCAAGTTTTTGGCATGGCAGAAGGTCTGGTCAACTATACCAGATTGGATGATCCTGAACATGTCATTATCCATACACAAGGACGCCCGATGTCTGAATATGATGAGGTACTAGTGGTAGACGATGAGGACAAGCCCGTCCCGAATGAAGTGGCTGGACACCTTTTAACAAGAGGACCTTATACGATTCGCGGCTACTATAAAGCCGATGAACAAAACAAAAAAGCATTTACACCAGATGGCTTCTACAGAACAGGTGACATCGTGCGATTAACCAAAGAAGGAAATGTTGTTGTAGAAGGCAGAGACAAGGATCAAATCAATCGTGGTGGCGAAAAGGTTGCTGCTGAAGAAGTTGAAAACCATTTACTTGCGCATCCTGACATTCATGATGCCGCCATGGTGTCCATGCCAGATCCATTTCTTGGCGAACGCTCATGTGCCTTTGTTATTGCGAAAGGAAACAACAAACCAGCACCGCATGTCTTAAAGTTATTTCTAAGAGAACGTGGGCTCGCTGCCTATAAAATTCCTGACCGCATTGAATGGATTGATGCGTTCCCACAAACAGGTGTAGGAAAAATCAGTAAAAAAGCATTAAGAGAATTAGCTGCAATCCATACTGCCAACGTATAAAAAAGAGGAGTGAAAACCATGGCAATCCCTACTATTCCTGCGTATCCAATGCCAAGCATACATGATTTACCCGAAAATAAAGTGAACTGGATCCCTGATCCGAAACGTGCTGTCTTGCTGATACATGACATGCAGCAATATTTTTTAAATGCATTTCAACAAGATACTTCACCGATTACAGAGTTAGTGCAGCATATTGAACAATTACGTGATACATGCAAAGAACTCGGCATTCCAGTCGTCTATACAGCTCAACCTGGTGATCAAGACCCGAAGGATCGTGCCTTATTAACAGATTTTTGGGGACCTGGTCTTGGTGATGATGAAGCATTGACAAAAATCATTGATCAGCTTGCTCCATCTGAATCAGATACAATGCTGACAAAATGGCGTTATAGCGCATTCAAAAAATCCAACTTTTTAGATCTTCTTCACGAAGGCGGACGTGATCAACTGATCATTACTGGCGTATATGCACATATTGGATGTATGCTGACAGCCGCAGAAGCATTCATGTTCGATATTGAAACCTTTTTTGTCGCCGATGCCGTCGCTGACTTTTCACTTAAGCATCACAAAATGGCAATGACCTATGCAGCTGAACGCTGTGCAGTCACCACAACGACAAACCAAATCATCAGTCGTTTAACAGGACAAGAAGCAAACAGTGATGACCTATCCTTTGATGCCATCGTTCACCAAGTAGCTGAGTATCTTCAAATCAATCCAAATGAAATACCGCTTGACGAGAATCTCGTCTACCTTGGCCTTGATTCAATTAGAATGATGAGCCTAGCGGAAAAGTGGAGACAGCAAGGAGCAACAGTCAATTTCGTTGAGCTTGCAGCAAATCCAACGCTCATGTCTTGGCGGACTCTTCTTTTCCCAGAAAAACAGCCATCTATCCCAAATATCGATTACTTGTAAAGGAGGTTTAGGCCCTTGTCGATCCAGTCCGTCGATTCATTCCCACTAACCGGTGCCCAATCAGGCATTTGGTATGCGCAGCAGCTTGATCCATCTAACCCTATTTTCAATACAGCTGAGTATATAGAGATTAAAGGTCCTATTGATCCCATACACTTTGAAGCAGCCATTCGAAAGACTGTCTTAGAAGCAGATTCCTTGTATATGCAATTCGTTGAGGATACTGACGGTCCAAAGCAATGGATGACATCTAAGAAAGAAATCCCATTTCAATATGTCAATTTACAAAATGAAAAACAGCCGTTTGATGCGGCTAAAGCATGGATGAAAGCCGATCTTTCCACACCAGTCTCTTTAGAGAAAGATGTATTATTCCGTGAAGTGCTTTTTCAACTTGCTGACGATCGATTCATTTGGTATCAGCGCATTCATCATATTGCCATTGATGGATTCGCCTTTTCGCTCATTGCACGTCGTGTTGCTGAGGTCTATTCAGCCCTATCGCAAGGGACACCTGTGCCTCCTCAAACATTTGAAGCTTTACATGATGTAGTCCAAGAAGAGGTCACTTATCAACAGTCCAATCGATTTGAAGATGATCGAGCATTTTGGAAAAATCGTTTTGCTGATCAACCGGAAATTGTCAGCCTTGCTGAGCTTGCCCCAAGAACGTCGGATCATTTTATCCGGAAAACGGCTAGATACGATGCCGAAAAGGTAAGCAAAATGAAAAAAAACGCCCAAGCCTTCGGTAGTACGTGGCATGAAATGATTCTTGCCGCATCCGCACTCTATATGCATCGTATGACGGGTGCACATGATATTGTTTTAGGATTACCTGTGATGATGCGCCTTGGATCGTGCGCCTTGCAAACACCTGGAATGGTCATGAACCTGGTACCGCTTCGTTTAACATGCAAACCAGAAATGACGCTCTCAGCACTTGTTCGTCAAGTATCTGATGAACTGAAAGCCATTCGTCCTCATCAACGATATCGTCATGAAGACATGCGGAGAGACTTTAAGCTCATCGGAAGAAATCAACGATTATTCGGTCCACAGATCAATATCATGCCATTTGATTATGATCTCAAGTTCGATCAGAGCATTGGTCGAGCACACAATCTCTCAGCAGGACCGGTAGATGATTTATCGATCAACATATACGACCGTGCAGATGGAAACGGATTTCAAATCGACTTTGATGCAAACCCTGCTGTTTACAAAGAGACAGCCGTTGACGCTCATCAACATCGTTTTCTTCAATTGCTCGAGGAAATAACCGGACTAGAGCAAGATCAGACAATCAGTCAATTCAACCTTCTTTTGTCTGAAGAAAAAGAGAACATTCTCAAGCACTGGAATGATACAAAACGAGAATTACCAAAAGAATCATTACGGGAACTATTTGAAAAACAAGTGAGCAAAACGCCGCAAGCAAAAGCATTACAGTTTGAAGGAATCATTTTGACCTATGAAGAGTTGAATCAGCGGGCAAATCAATTAGCTCATTATTTGAAAAATCGTGGCATTGGACCAGAACAATTCGTCGCAATCGCTCTGCCTCGATCCATCGATATGGTCGTAAGTCTATTAGCCGTCGTCAAAACGGGAGCCGCATATCTGCCACTAGACCCTGATTATCCTAACGATCGTGTCGCCTATATGCTAGAGGATGCCAAACCGGCGTGCTTGCTCACAATCAATGAGACAGCAGGTGGTTTGGACTATCCTCACATCGTTCAACTGGATGATGCAACTGTTCATCAGGAGATAGCAGGCAGTCCGCATCTCAATCCTACCTGGAGCGAGGGCTCTCCACATCACCCCGCCTATATCCTCTACACGTCAGGATCGACAGGCAAACCAAAGGGTGTTGTTGTAACAAAGCGAAATGTAGTCAACTTTATATTGTCCATGCAAGATGCATTTTTATTAGATCAAGGAGACCAGCTTTTAGCGGTAACGACCATAGCCTTTGATATTTCCGGGCTAGAAATGTTCCTCCCACTTTTACATGGGGCTGCTATTTTATTGGCAAAAAAAGAAACGATACAAGAACCAGCAAAGCTTTCAAACATGATTCGTTCTCATCATGTCACAATCATGCAGGCAACACCAACGTTGTGGCATGCATTGGCAGATGAATACCCTGACGTGATCACAGGTATGCGTGTTCTTGTTGGAGGAGAAGCACTTCCTGCCTCCCTTTTGCACACACTGCAATCTCTTCAATGCGACATTACCAATTTGTACGGACCTACAGAAACGACGATCTGGTCTACGATGGAAAATGTCACAGCACATCAAGAGAATAGCGGGCCGGCAATTGGTAAACCCATTTGGAATACGAGCATTTACATTTTAGATGAAGGACTAAACCCAGTCCCAGCAGGATCAATCGGTGAACTTTATATTGCAGGTGAAGGAGTATCAAGAGGATATCTTGGACGATACGACTTAACGGCAGAACGATTTGTCGCTGATCCGTTCGGCACAAAAGGCACGAGAATGTATCGTACTGGAGATTTAGCCAGATGGCGTGAAGATGGTTCGATTGATTATATAAGCCGTGCCGATCATCAAATTAAAATCCGCGGCTTCCGTATTGAATTGGGTGAAATTGAAACCGTGATTATGCAGCATCAAGCTATAAAGCATACATCTGTGATCGTTCGTGAAGATCAACCTGGACAACAGTTGCTTTGTGCGTATGTTGTGCTGACAGACGACTCAGCTCTTCACCCTTCAGAGCTCAGGCAATTTGTGGCTGCATTACTTCCAGACTACATGGTGCCTTCTGCTGTTGTCTTTTTGCCGGAACTGCCACTTACACCAAACGGCAAAATCGATCGCAAAGCATTGCCGGTGCCAAATATGTCTTTAGTTAGTTCTGAGCGTACACCTAGAACACCCCAAGAAGACATGTTATGTAGTTTATTTGCAGAAACCCTTGGCGTATCTCAAATTGGCATAGATGATAGTTTCTTTGACTTAGGTGGACATTCTTTACTTGCCGCTCGTCTGCTTCGACGTATACGAGATACATTCGGTGCAGACCTAAGCATGAGCACCATTTTTGAATCACCTCGAGTCGCTGAGCTTGCACAGCACTTAGACAAAGCGAAGGACATTCGGCCGCCACTTCAGGTAGAAAACAAGCCAGATGAGATTCCGTTATCCTTTGCTCAGAAACGGCTCTGGTTCCTTCATTGCCTTGAAGGGCCAAGTCCAACTTACAATATTCCACTTGTCATTCAGCTGACAGGTACACTAGATCAACAAGCTCTAACTGGTGCTTTGGCAGATATCACTGAAAAACATGAAACCCTTAGAACCATTTTTCCAAATAAGAACGGCATGCCAAGACAGGTTATTTTACACCCAAAAAGTGTTCAGCCTGAGCTCCATGTCACAGCTTCAAGCGATCAACAAATTGAGAATCAATTAAATGAATCCATTCGCTATAGCTTTCAGCTTGAAGAAGAACCTGCACTGCGAGCTGAATTATTCATGCTTGATGGCAATCGATATGTGCTGCTTCTATTGCTGCATCATATCGCTGGTGATGGCTGGTCACTTGCACCGTTGACACGAGACTTAGCTGCTGCTTATGAAGCTCGTATTCAAGGGAAATCCACCTCATTGCCAGCGGAACCTGTTCAATATGCTGACTATGCTATTTGGCAGCAGAAACTGTTGGGCAGTGAAAAAGAGACGGATAGTCTATTTGCCAAGCAGCTCAGCTATTGGAAAGGTGCCTTACATGACCTGCCAGAAGAACTTGAGCTTCCCTATGACTTCCCACGTCCACAGGAAGGAAGCTTCAACGGTGCGACGATAGACTTTACGATCGAACCGGCTTTACATCAAAACCTTCTTGAGCTTGCGAAACAGCATCAAGTGAGTTTGTTCATGGTGCTTCAAGCATCACTTGCAGCATTACTGACACGCCTTGGGGCGGGGACAGATATCCCAATCGGCAGTCCAATTGCTGGACGGAATGACGATGCACTTGACGATATTGTCGGATTGTTTGTGAACACACTAGTATTACGTACAAATACAGCTGGTAATCCAACCTTCAGTGGGCTATTGAAGCGAGTGCGAAACGTTGACTTAGCAGCCTATGAGCATCAGGATCTGCCATTTGAACGGCTAGTGGAAATCCTAAATCCAACCCGCTCCAGATCACGGAATCCATTGTTCCAAGTCATGCTTGCCTTCCAAAATACACCGAAGGCAGAAATGAAGCTGACACAACTTGATTCGGATCTCTACGTAAAACCAGTGGGATCAGCTAAATTTGATCTGACCATCGAATTGACAGAACAAAGAACTGAAACTGGATCAGCAGCAGGATTAACAGGATTGTTTGAATTCAGCACAGATGTATTTAAACAAAGTACCGTTCGAGCAATCGCTGACAGAATGAAGCGCTTTTTAACAGAGATAGCTGAGCGCCCACATCTGCCGATTGGTCAAGTGAACATTTTATCAGATCAAGAACGACAAACATTTCTCCCTGACAAACAGACATTCGCTCAGTCAGACCAAGCACATAGTCTCCCGGCCTTATTTGAAAAAACGGCGCAGCAATACCCTGATCGAGTGGCTGTAACGGATGGCAATAGGCAGCTGACCTATGGTGAGTTAAACAACAAAGCCAATCGTCTTGCTCATTTATTAATACAAAGAGGCGTTGGACCAGAACAGTTCGTTGCACTTGCCCTGCCTAGATCAATTGATATGCTCGTCAGTTTATTAGCTGTTCATAAAGCAGGCGCAGCCTATGTTCCTCTTGATCCTGACTATCCAGCAGACAGGCTGGCATACATGATACAAGATGCCAAACCAGTTTGCAGCATCACAACAAAAGCAGCTGCATTGCATCTCCCTGCTGACTGCGATTTGATTTTGTTAGACGAAAAAGAAACAATTGATCAATTGCTGACTACGCCAAATCACAATCCGGCTGATATAGACAGAATTGAGCCGCTATCTTCTCTGCATCCGGCCTATATTATTTATACGTCCGGCTCTACAGGGAAACCAAAAGGAGTGGTCATTCCACACCAAAATGTCATCCGTCTTCTGACATCTACTGAACATTGGTTCCATTTCGATGAAGAGGATGTTTGGACAATGTTCCATTCATATGCCTTTGACTTTTCAGTTTGGGAAATATGGGGACCCCTTTTATATGGCGGGCGACTTGTCATTGTTCCTCATACCATCTCTCGTTCTCCAGAAGAGATGATGCAGCTTCTAGTCGATGAAGGTGTGACTGTGCTTAATCAAACACCTTCCGCCTTCTATCAGCTCATGCAGATAGACAAGGAACAACAAACACTTGGTCAAGCATTATCACTCCGCTATGTCATCTTTGGCGGTGAAGCATTAGAGCTTAGCAGATTAGAAGATTGGTACAGCCGTCACTCAGACTGCAAGCCAAAATTAATTAACATGTATGGCATTACAGAAACCACCGTTCACGTCACGTACAATGTACTCAATCGAGACATGATCGCAAAGAAATCCAGCAGTTTAATAGGCGAACCAATTCCTGATTTACACGTGTACGTACTAGATGAATACCTACAACCTGTTCCACCTGGGACAACAGGTGAAATGTATGTAGCTGGAGCTGGTTTGGCAAGAGGTTATCTAGGCAGGCCTGACCTGACCTCAGATCGATTCCCTGCTGATCCTTATGGAGCACCTGGCACAAGGATGTATCGTACAGGCGACCTCGCTCGCTGGACAGAAGAAGGGGCACTTGATTACATTGGTAGAGCTGATCATCAAATTAAAATACGCGGGTTTAGGATTGAACTTGGAGAAATCGAAGCCGTTCTATCACGCCACGACGCAGTTGCACAAGTTGCCGTCATTTTGCGAGAGGATCAGCCTGGCGACAAACGCTTAGTTGCATACATCGTCACAACTGAAGAAGACCATTTCGATACAGAGACTCTTCGCCATTTTGCGGCAGCCAGTCTTCCTGATTACATGGTGCCTGCGGCTTATGTACAGATTGATACGATGCCACTTACAGCAAACGGGAAGCTTGATCAAAAATCACTGCCGGCACCTCAATTGCATATACAGCAAACGGATGGCCGCGGCCCAAGAAACCCGAAAGAGGAAGTCCTGTGTCATCTTTTTGAAGAGGTGCTTGATTTGCCAAAAATCAGCATTGACGATCGCTTTTTTGACATTGGCGGGCATTCCTTACTTGCGGTTCGTTTAATCAGCCGCATTCGTGATGCACTTGGTGTGAAACTGAGCATCGGAACGTTGTTTGAAGCACCGAACGTTGCCAGCTTGGCAGAGAAACTAGAAACAGGAAGCGATGAAAACGCACTAGAAATCTTACTGCCGCTACGAACAAATGGAGAAAGACATCCTCTCTTCTGTGTTCACCCAGCAGGTGGTCTTAGCTGGTGCTATGCAGGTCTCTTGAATACATTAGAGAAAGACATCCCTATTTATGGATTACAGGCACGAGGAATCGCAAGAAAAGATGACTATCCGCATACACTCGATGATATGGCTGCCGATTATATTAAGCACATCCAAACGATTCAGCCAAAAGGCCCTTATCATCTACTTGGCTGGTCACTTGGCGGAAACGTTGTACAAGCAATGGCTACTCAACTCCAGCAGCAAGGTGAAGAAATCGCTCTCGTTGCGATGCTGGATGCCTATCCGAACCATTTCTTACCGATTAAAGAAGCACCTGATGAAGAAGAAGCACTAATCGCTCTTCTTGCACTCGGCGGTTATGATCCAGATACCTTAACAGGTGAACCGCTCACGATGAAGAGTGCTGTCGACATCTTGAAGAAAGACGGCAGTGCACTAGCAAGCTTAAGTGAGGATGCCATTAGAAATCTAAAAGAAACCTATGTCAACTCAGTGCGATTGCTCGGGGAATATCAGCCAAAAACTTATCAAGGGGACATATTATTCTTTAGATCTACCATTATCCCAGACTGGTTTACACCGATTGATCCCGAAGCATGGGCACCTTATATCAACGGAACCATTGAACAGCACGACATTCATTGCCGGCACAAAGACATGTGCCAGCCTAAACCCCTAGCAGAAATTGGTGTCATCTTAGACAACGCTCTGCACCGGGTCAAACAAAAGCACTAAGAATAAAGGAGAGATGACAAATGACAAATCCCTTTGATCGTGAAGACGGTGTATTTCTTGTGCTTGTCAATGAACAAGGACAACATTCACTTTGGCCATCATTTGCACCAATACCAGATGGATGGGAAAAGGTCTTTGGTGAAGACACTAGAAATGCCTGCATTGATTATATCCAGACACACTGGCAGGACTTACGGCCATTAAGCTTAACAAAAGAACCTGCGTTAGCACATGGAAAAACGGAATAAATCATCGCACCCTGATCTCCATCAGGGTGCTTTTTTTAACAGAATAAACACACCATTTTCCAGCTCTTTCTGATACAATTCAATTGAGAATGTTTATCAATTAATAAGAGATCAGGTGGTTTTATGGGAAACAATCATCAATTATGTACAAAGGTAAATGCTGAACAATGCATTTATCGATTAACATATACTGAAAAAATAAATAATGCAGATCTTCCACATACGGAGCAGCAATTGTCAGATACTTTCTGCCTCCTCTTTAGCATAAGCGGCAGCGGTTTACTTACATTGAATGATCAAAGATGGCGATTGAAAAATCTGACACTCTATACGATGATGCCTGGGGAAACATTTATGTTGAAAACAGAGCCTTATCAAAAACACGAGCTCTATCTGTTTCGATTTCAGATGTACACGCTACAAGGTCAAAACATAGAAGAAGTATCAACTGAACATGCCCGATCTTTACTGAATGTATGGCAATTTATCGATATTAGCTCGATTGAACAAATTCATTCTTTACTATCCGACATGACAACAGAATGGCAAAAACCTGAATCCATTAGCTTTTTTAGAAGCCAAACCCTTTTTCAACAGCTCATCCTGCAGCTTTTCACACTGCATAAAGAAGACATTTGTGACACAACACATGCCCTTTTCAAAACAAAACAATATATCGATCAACATTCCGAAGAACCTCTCAGCCTTACAAGTCTATCTCATATGGCTGGTATCAGCGCCAATCATTACAGCGAGCTATTTAAAAAGCATTTTGATGTGAGTGTCACTGATTATATCACCAAGAAAAGACTGGCTAGAGCCAAACAGTTAATGGCGAAAGGTCATGCAAAGCTCAAAGACATTGCACAGGATATTGGCTATCAAGACCCCTATTACTTTAGCCGCATCTTTAAGAAAAAAACGGGTATCACTCCTTCTGCTTATATGAAAAGCCGTCAACGGAAAATGGCTGCCTATGGCCATTCCATACTCGGGCAGCTCACACCTATTCATATCATCCCATATGCTGCCCCTCTTCACCCTAAATGGACAGCACATGACTTTGAGCATTATGCAGAAGAAATTCCGATCCATTTGAGTGCACATCGTATCAACGAGCACGCTGAAGCCAATATACAGCAATTGATGGAAGCACAACCTGAGCTGATCATTGCCAATGATCATGTGACAGAGGCAGAAAAACAAGCGTTGAAAACCATCTGTCCTGTGCACTTTGTTCCATTCACACAATTGGATTGGCGCACTCAATTCAGACAAACAGCTCTGTTCTTAAACGAAACGAGGGAAGCAGAAGAATGGCTGTTTCATTACGAAGAACTCGTCATTCAAGCGAAAAAGGCATGCCTTGTTGATCATCCACCAAGAACCGTCCTGCCTCTTCGTATCTTTCAAGATCAGCTCTACTTATCTGTCAATCGCACCTTGTCAGAAGTAATTTTTCATGACATTGGCCTTCTGCCGGCTTTTCAGAATGATGGCCAGCTCATCGAAAAAAAAATCAGCATTCACTCTATACAGCAGTTAGACCCAGATGCAATCTTCCTCTTGTTGCATAAAGAACCAAAAACCCTTGCTTTTTATCAAAAATTAAAGCAACAGGAGGCTTGGCAAAATCTCAAGGCTGTGACGCAACAAGCCGTCTATCCACTCGCTTCTGACCCTTGGCGTGAATACACAGCAGCCAGTCATCAACGAGTCATTCAGGACCTTTTATCTTTTTTTCCGTAAAAAGTCCATCACTAGACAGATCATTGTCTATGGATAAAAGGACGAATGACTACTACAATCTTTAATTGAGAACAATTATCAGTTAAAGGAGAAAACAAATGAAAAAATGGTTCGCATTGCTTATCCTTTGTATCATGACGATCATCGCAGCAGCCTGTGGTGCTGCAGAAAATAAACCGGCTTCAAACACAACCAAAAGCAAGTCAGCTGAAGCAGCAGAAACAAATATCAAATACTTAGATCAAACGTACAAACTGAAAACACCAGTGAAACGAATCGTCATTGCTGGAAGCCTAGAATCGATGGAAGATGCAAAACTACTTGGTATCGACCCTATTGGTGCTTCTACTGTAGGCGGCACTTTCCCTGAATTATTTAAAGACATTACAGCAAAAACAGAAGGCATTGGGGAAAAAACAGAACCGAACCTAGAAAAAATCTTAAAACTAAAACCAGACGTGATACTCGGATCAACCAAGTTCCCGCCTGCAACAATTAAAAAACTAGATAAAGTCCAAACGACGATCCCAGTATCACATGTCTCTTCCGACTGGGAAAGCAACCTTTTATTACTCGGTGAACTGACTGGAAAAAGTGAAGAAGCGAAAAGCATCATTTCTGATTATCAGAAAGATCTCAAACAAGCGAAAGAAACCCTGAAAGACAAAAGCAACAACAAAACAGCTGTCATTTTACGCATTAGACAGGGCGACCTGTACGTGTACCCTGAAGACGTATACTTCAACTCTACTTTATATGGGGACTTAGGGTTTACAGCACCAAGTGATATCAAAAAAGCCAAAGCACAAGCAATGATTTCATTGGAACGCCTAGGCGAACTCAATCCTGATTATATCTTTGTTCAGTTCTCCCAAGAGGAAAACTCATCGAATCCAAATGCATTGAAGGACTTAGAGGGAAATAAAATTTGGAACAGCCTAAAAGCTGTGAAAAATGGACACATCAATGAAAATGTCGTTGATCCTATGCTTCAGGGAGGAACAGCACTAAGCAAAACAACCTTCCTTGATCAGGCTGTCAAATGGCTAGATCAAACCAACTAAAAAGATGCGCATCTTGACAAAGGGCTAAACATTTTAGCCCTTTGTTCTTCTTTTCAGCAGAGCTTGAAAACTTGAAGGAGAGAATACACATGAACGGAACGTTTCTATATGACGAATTGAACGGGCGGCAGCTTGATATTTACCTTCCACCGGACACCTCTATTGATGTTCCAGCTGTCTTTGTACAAGATGGCTCTTCTTTGTTTAGAACCCACCTGCTAGAGATCGAAAGCATGATTGAAGCCAAAACCATCTCGCCAATCATCATCGTCGGTATACACCCATTCAATCGACTTGACGAATATACACCATGGAAAGCATCATCACTGCGTTCTGGATTCCCTGACTTTAAAGGTGAGGCACAGACATATGTGTCATTTTTAACAAATGGCTTGCTTCCATATATCAAAAGAGAATACCCAGTCAAACAGACCGGTCATGAACATAGTCACATAGGTGCTTCATTAGGTGGGCTATTTGCAATTTATACTTTATTGATGTACCCTGCTCTTTTTAAAAACATCGCATCTATCTCTGGGTCATTTTGGTATCAAGATTTTCTACCGTTTGCTAAACAACAAAGCATTCAGTCTGTGGACCACCTTGTCTATTTGTCTGTAGGCAGTGAAGAAGGGAAAGGCAAAATATCTGTCCAACAGCACATGCCTTTATTCAACAAACAACTCCATGATCTTTTATTACAGAAAGGGATGCAGGAACGAAAGCTTCACTTTCACATTGAACAAGGAGAGGGCCACCATCTCAAACAATTTGAAAAAAATTTCTTATCGGCCATCAAGTGGTTTTATAAAAGAAAACCTTAATTTTTTATCAGCAAGTCACAAAGTCGATATGGTATATTGGAACGTATAGATTGAAAGAGGAGGGATTTGCGCATGAGACCTTTACAAATCTCAGCCGATACCGCACAAAAGCTTGCTGCATCACTCAATGTACCGTTAGAACAAATTATGCATATGCCGCAGCATATCTTATTAGCTAAATTAGCGGATCTTGAACAGAAGAAAGATCGTTCTTAAAGAAATAAAGGAGTTTACATTCATGGAACAACAACTAGAAAAATCAACATTACATCCTCGCAGTACAGGACAAACCATCCTGCTAATTGCTGGGATTTTGCTCATTGCATTTAATCTGCGGCCTGCCATTACGTCCGTTGGCCCTGTGATCGACGCAATTCGTTCCGATTTACAGCTTTCAAATGGACTGGCGGGTTTTCTTACGACATTACCACTGCTCTCATTCGCATTGCTATCTCCCATTGCACCTAAAATCGGAAAACGTCTTGGGAATGAACGAACACTTTGGCTTGGGCTTGCTGTCCTGCTCTTTGGGATTGTCATTCGTTCATTGGGCAGCATCACCTTTTTAATGATGGGAACGGCGCTAGTCGGCGTCGGGATTGCGATTTGTAATGTGCTTTTACCTGGACTTGTGAAACATAAATTCCCTGCACATGCTGGATTAATGACAAGCGTGTATACGACATCGATGTCCGTTTTTGCTGCACTTGCATCTGGTGTCAGCGTTCCGCTCAGTCATGCAATGCCTGGCGGCTGGAATACATCATTCCTTGTCTGGGCCGGACTTGCCCTTCTTGCGATGATGGTGTGGGCGCCGCAGCTTCTTCATCAGAACACAGCGGCTGTCAAAAGCATTTCACTCAAAGAACAGCCAATATGGCGTTCACGTGTCGCATGGCAGGTGACCTTTTTTATGGGCTTGCAATCATTCCTTTTCTACAGCAGTATCGCATGGTTTCCTGATATTTTGACATCACATGGCATGAACCTAGCGACAGCGGGATGGATGCTCTCTATTATGCAGTTCACTGGTCTGCCATCCACCTTCTTAACGCCCGTTTTTGCAGAAAAATTAAAAACACAAAGACCACTTGTCGTCGGCCTTGTCCTTGTGTATTTACTCGGTATGATTGGTCTCCTTCTCGGAGGGTCGACGCCTATTCTTGTCATCTCTGTGCTATTAATCGGCGTCGGACAAGGGGCCAGTATCAGTCTTGCCCTCACATTTATTGGATTAAGAACAACCAATATGGAACAAGCAGCTGCCCTTTCTGGAATGGCGCAGTCACTCGGTTATTTATTAGCCGCTGTTGGTCCATTCATGATCGGTATCCTTTTTGATGTGACACATACATGGACGCCATCTATTATCATCTTTATCATCGTTCTATTTTTCATGTTTTTATCCGGTATGCGTGCTGGACGAAGCATCTATATTTCAGATCCATCATAAAAAAAGAACCCGCCTCACGAGGAGACGGGTTCTTTTCTGTTTTATGCTTGTTCTGTGACGTGCACCTTTAATGTTGCTTGTACTTCTGGGTGAAGCTTCACCGGTACATTTGTGTATCCTAACGCACGAATGGCATCATTCAACTCGATTTTACGCTTATCGAGTTTGATTTGATGTTCTTTTTGCAATTTATCAGCGATCTGTTTGCTTGTAATCGAACCAAATAGACGACCGCCTTCACCTGATTTAGCAGTGAGTTCCACTGTCAGCGCCTCAAGTGTTTCTTTTAATTGTTTCGCTTGCTCAAGCTCTTGGATGGCATTCTTTTTCTCTTTGTTTTTCTGCCCTTCCAATGCACTTAGGTTCGTTGGAGTTGCTTCAACAGCTAACCCTTGTTTGATGAGAAAGTTGTGAGCGTATCCGTCAGCTACATTTTTGACTTCGCCTTTTTTCCCTTTGCCTTTTACGTCTTTTAGAAAGATGACTTTCATCTTTGAACCCCTCCTTCGAAATATTCGTCTATGGCAGCTTTTAACTTCTCTACCGCTTCTTCAATGGTTATACCATAAATCTGGGTCGCAGCGTTAGTCAAATGACCACCGCCATCTAATGCTTCCATAATAATTTGAACGTTGATATCCCCTAACGATCTTGCACTAATACAGACCGTATCGTCATCTCGCCTTGCGACAGCAAATGATGCTTCAACCTCACTCATCGACAAGAGAGAATCAGCCGTCTGTGCGATCGTAATTTGATCATAATACTCAGACCTGTCAGACGGCAAGGAAGCAATCGCTACCTGATTTTGATACAGCTCTGTATGCTGAATGAGCTTTGCCCGTTTAATGTAATGATCGACTGTCTCTTTCAAAAACTTTTGCACAAGGACAGGATCTGCCCCTTTTGCACGAAGGTAGGATGCTGCATCGAACGTTCTTGACCCCGTTCTGAGGGAGAAACTCTTCGTATCCACGATAATCCCAGCAAGAAGTGCTGTGGCCTCAATCATGTTAATCCGCAATTTCTTCGGCTGATACTCTAACAGCTCTGTCACAAGTTCTGCTGTAGATGAAGCATACGGCTCCATATAGACAAGTAAAGGATCACGGATAAATTCCTCACCACGTCTATGGTGGTCAATGACAACGACGTTTTCGATCTTATTTAGCAGTCGTTCTTCCATTACAAGGGACGGTTTATGTGTATCTACGACCACAAGCAATGTGTCATCCTTTGCAAGCTCCATCGCTTCCTCAGGCGTGATAAAACGGGACCAAAGTTCTTCATAATTCTTAATTTCACTAATTAAGCGTTGAACGCTATCCCCAATCTGGTTGGCATCAATGACGATGTAACCTTCTTTTCCATTCGCCTGAGCAACCTTTAAAATCCCGATCGAGGCACCGATAGAGTCCATGTCGGGGAACTTATGCCCCATGATCATGACATTACCGCTTTCAGATACAATTTCTTTTAAAGCATGTGAAATGACCCGTGCGCGTACTCGTGTCCGTTTTTCCATTGGATTGGTTTTTCCACCGTAGAATTTCACTTTCCCATTCGGCTGTTTAATCGCTACCTGATCCCCGCCTCGTCCGAGGGCAAGGTCAAGACTCGACTGCGCAAGTGCGCCAAGTTCTTTTAAAGAAGGAACAGACGCACCGATTCCAATGCTAAGGGTAAGCGTGGCGCTATGTGCCCCTGTTTTCTCACGAACCTCGTCTAAAATGGAAAACTTCGATGCTTCAAGCTCTGCTAAGATGCTCTCGTTTAATACAGCCATAAATCGTTCAGATGAAATTCTTTTTAAGAAAATGCCGTATTCTTGTGCCCAATTGTTTAACAGCGATGTGACTTCACTATTTATCGCGCTACGCACCTGATCATCAAGACCCTGCGTCACATCATCATAATTGTCTAAAAAGATATAAGATAACACCGTTCGTTCATTTTCATACTGTCTTTCAATCTGCACTTGTTCCGTGACATCAAAGAAATATAAAAGGCGCTCTGACCGTTTAATAATGACTTTGAATTTCCGGTCATTCAGCGTCACATTTTCTGTCTCAACCTCTTGTTTAATAAGAGGCACAATGGATTCAAATGTATCATACAAGGATCTGCCGACAAGTGTGCTTTCATGGAAGCACGAAGCGAGAAATGGATTGGTCCATTCGATATAATACTGGTCATTAAACAGCATAATACCAATTGGCATCTCCATTAATGCTTCTTCTCCAACCTTTTTGACTCGATAGGATAATGTTGAAATATATGAATCAATCTCTTTTTGCACCTGCGTATCTGCCCACTTTAAAAAGTAGAGCACACCCGCAAGGACTAAAAGACCAACCGCTCCTATGATCCAATTAAAATAAAGGTTGAGGAGGACTGTGATCACCGCAAGAACAATTAACGCGAAGATCGGATACTTGATGACAGGTTTTCGATAGAAGCTTGGCACTGATATCAACTCCTCAACATTCAGAGTGAATTATTTGTTTTTACTTTTTCTCTTAAATCAAAGCCTATGTCAGCAATCCCTATAATACGCACAATCACACCGATTGGCGGAAAGAGAATCGTCAATACGACGGCAAAAATGGGTACCACTTTTGAGATGTTTTTTTCGTGGCAATAATAGAAGATAAAAGAAAAGCCCTGAATAAGCACCAGTATAAATAAAATTTGAAAAGCACTCGTTTGCACGAGCGATAAAAAGCTGCCTTTCTCCGGCTGAATCAGCATCAAAAGCAGTGTGAGTAAATAATACCATACCATGCTTTTTGGCAGCCGCATATCCTTAAATTTCTTAAGAGCTGGCATGTCTGGAACAAACCGTTTAATCAACGGTCGCACAAACCAATGATTGACGAAAGACATGAGCGTGACAAAAATCAAAAGCGCTACAGGTAAAGAATTTAATGCCGTATCCTGCATCTCTCTAAACTGCTTGAGTTGTTTTGCTATCTCCTGATCAGAAGCGCCAGATTGTTTTAAGGTACTCTCTACCATCGGCATGATTTGGTCAATTGATTCCTTTGCGACACCCAGTATATCTACTTGAAACAGCTGGACACTGACAACAAAGTAAATGAGAAAACTGAATAAGTAGATCAGCGCACCCGTAATAATAGCCTGACCTGGCTGCCTCCTGCTGTAGAAAACACCCATACCTACTCCAACAGCAATCAGCATTGGCGCACTTAACAGCCCATTAATAGACCCAATTAAAAAGCTGATCACTATGCCAATAGCGCCAGCCGCAATTCCTTTTTTCAAGCCATGCCTGATTGTATAGAGAATGATCGGAATCGGAGCAGCCATGAAGAAAATAATGGCTAAAAGTGGCACATACAAATAAAACAGCGTCATGACCGCAAAAATACTGATCATGATAGCGCCTTCTACTAACGCTTTTGTTTGTTTCACACCTTCACCTCAATCCAATCATTTTTCTATATCTTGCTCAATGTGTACTTCTATGTATACGTACGATGTACGCTCCGTCATATCTTGACCCAACCTTTATTTTACCATAGCCGTAAATCGCAAGTAAAATGCAGGCTATTCCAAGAGCGTTTCACGTGGAACAACTTAGATCGTCTTATACATGCAACTTTTCAGACAGCATGTTACAATTTTTTAGATTATTCTTAGCTATAAACCCTGAATTCAAGGTCAAAAGCTGTTAGAATAGAAACATCATCAATAAAAGTAAGAAGGAGAATTCACATGGGAAAAACACTCGTATTCGGACACAAAAACCCTGACACAGACACGATTTGCTCTGCTATCGCTTATGCTGATCTGAAAAACAAAATTGGCGTTCAAGCAGAAGCTGTCAGACTTGGAGAAATCAATGGAGAAACACAATACGCATTAGATTTCTTTAAACAAGAAGCACCTCGTTTCATTGAAACGGCTGCAAACGAAACAAAACAAGTCATTCTTGTCGATCATAACGAATTCCAACAAAGTGTAAGCGATATTGATCAAGTACAAGTGACAGAGGTCATTGACCATCACCGTATTGCCAACTTTGAAACAAGTGAACCTCTTTACTATCGTGCTGAGCCAGTTGGCTGCACAGCAACGATCTTAAACAAAATGTACAAAGAGCACCAAGTCACAATTGAAAAAGAAATCGCTGGTTTGCTTTTGTCTGCGATCATTTCTGATTCCTTGCTATTCAAATCCCCAACATGCACACAGCAGGATGTTGATGCTGCGCATGAGCTGGCAAAAATCGCAGGAGTAGACCCTGAAGTATATGGTTTAGATATGCTGAAAGCAGGAGCTGACCTAAGCCAAAAAACAGTTCAAGAATTAATCACACTGGATGCAAAAGAATTTGCACTAGGTAACAGCAAAGTCGAAATTGCACAAGTTAATACAGTTGATATCGCTGAAGTAACAGCAAGACAAGCTGACATCGAAGCAAAAATCAATGAAGTCATCGCAGCGAAAGGTCTTGATCTATTTGTTTTAGTGATCACAGACATTCTAGAAAATGACTCTCTTGCGCTTGCACTTGGTGCTGAAGCAGCAAAAGTAGAAAAAGCATTCAATGTCACACTTGAAAACAACACTGCTTTACTAAAAGGTGTTGTATCAAGAAAGAAACAAGTCGTGCCTGCACTAACAGACGCACTTTCTTCATAAACATAAAAAGACTGCTGACATCTTCAGCAGTCTTTTTTCTTCTTTTAATGAATGTACATATCGCTGACGAGAATATCCTTTAGCACGCTTGTTGGAATCGTGAATTCAACTACACCCATGTAACCAGGCGCCACATCATATTCGTTGAAGGAAATCACCAGTTTGCCTTTTGAATTGATATAGAAGCTTTGATCTGGCTGAATCTTCTTAAACGGATCAACCGTATCTTGCTTCGTCATCCAGTAAATCTTATTTGAATCCTCTTTCATCTGTTTTTTCATTTGTTCTTTAATATTTTCACTAATCACATCAATATAACGGTCATCTTTAAATAGACTTGGTAATGTAATGAGTACATGGTGTTTCTTATCCACCGTATCATATGTCATTTCCTCTGCCGCAGAAGCCTGAGTCGTCACCTTGTATCGACCTAGTGAAAGAATTTGATCATTGTTTGTTCTTACTTCATATCCGCTCTCTACACTCAAATGACCATTTTTATAACCCTTTGTTTCCTTTTCAAAATCTTGATACAGCTTTTTGTTTTCAGCTAAATATTTTTGATTCAGGCTGTCTTGTAATTTTCCGTCCCCAAGCCCTGAAACATGTGGTGTTTTGAGATCAATATTTGTTCCCTGATCGCTCTTTTTAAATTCTGTGAACGTCACGACTTTCACAAGCTCTCCAATGACGGGTACTTCTGAAATCGCTCTTGCTGCCTGCGGACTGACATTTACAGTGGTGACAAATAAAGCAGCCGCAGCAACAAGTCCGATCGTCCATTTCTGAAAATGAGGTTGCTTGTTTTTTCGTTTTAATGTCCGTTCAACCATAGCATCGTATTCCGGGGGAATAGGGATTTCTAGATATTCCTCTTTTAACTGTTCCAAATGCTTATCCATTTATATTTCCTCCTGCGATAATTCTACTTTTAAAAGCCGCAACGCCTTATATAATCTTGTTTTAATGGTGTTTTCATTTTCTCCAAGAATATGAGCAATGTCCTCTAGCTTTAAATCCTCAAAGAATCTTAATATAATGATGACCCGATACATCTCCGGCAAATCTTCTATTGCCCGCCTGACATCTTGATCCTCATAGACATCCGATTCACCCTGTGATAAAAATTCCAGCGTATCATCGTCTGTCACTTGCACACGCTTCTTCTTTCGTAAAAAGTCGAGGGCAGCGTTTACGACGATTTTATAAAACCAGCTATGCATCTTGGTCGCATCCTCTAATCGGTGAACAGATTTGAGTGCTTTATGAATCGCCTCTTGAACGACATCCATCGCATCTTCTGGGTTTTTGACATAGCTATAGGACAATCGATAAAAACTGTGTTTATGCTCCATTACGTAATCCGCAAATTGATCATCAATCTTTCGTTTCTTCATTTTACAAAGAGCTCCTTTATCTTAAATGCGCATCTGTTATTTCTTACATTGGATAGACGCGCACCTGTTAAAAATAGTTTGCGCTCCATTATTTTTTTAACATGTCATCCCATTTACGTTTCTATACAAAAAGAGCGAACCTGACGGGTTCACTCTTTTAAAGCCGTTATTTTTTGATAAACAAATGGTTTAAGTGGTGAAAGCGGATGAATGATGGACACTCCTGTTTCCTGCTCTACCTGCTTTGCAGCGTGAACCATCGAGAGCTGCATCACACATATATCTCCATGCTGCTTCACAGATCGCCTTAACTGTTCCATAATTCGCTCATGGTAGGCTTGTATATCACCGTTCAAGCAAAGATGAAAGACATCCTCTAGCACAACCACTTCTGCCTTCAACTGCTTTCCCCGCTCTTTTACATATGAAGACAGTCGCTTCATCGTTCCTTCTACTGTATCTGGGTTTGAAAACACTAGCTGAAGCGGACCCTCTCGCTCACAAATCTGCTCAAATAACGGCTCATCTATCGGAACAATTGGTTGTTTGAACAGGTGCTGCTGCTCCCCCAAAGCCGCAATGTATTGTGTACACGTTAATAAAACAAGATCAGCCTCTTCTTCTTGCATGAGTCTGTTGATAGCATAGGTTTGCTGCTGCTCAAGATCAAATGCGGGATCTTGTTTGGCTCGTTCCATAAATGATGAATCGACGATGTGATGCAGATCAAATCCTGTGTCATAGAAAGCGTCGTCAATGTAAGAAATATTAGATGGATGTGCGTGAAGGCAGTGTAATCGAATCATTAGGTCCGCTCCTCATAAAAGTTTTCACTCATTATATCAATCCTTGTATGAAATAGGGAGCAACATGACCATATTGTTAGGGAGATATTGAAGGAGGGATTCTACCTTGAAAGAAGATCAACAGCCTACATCATCTTCAGAGTCAGAAGAAACCTTGACGAATCGCCAAGGTCACCCGGTAACAGATAATCAAAACATGAGAACCGTTGGGAATAGAGGACCGACTACGCTTGAAAACTACGATTTCCTAGAGAAAATCAGTCATTTTGATCGTGAACGCATCCCTGAACGTGTCGTTCACGCACGAGGTGCTGGCGCACACGGATACTTTGAAGCCTACGGTACATTCGGTGACGAACCCATTTCCACTTATACTAGAGCCAAATTATTTCAAGAGAAAGGAAAAAAGACCCCTGTCTTCGTTCGATTCTCTTCTGTTATTCACGGCGGACATTCACCAGAAACTTTACGCGATCCGCGGGGATTTGCAATCAAATTTTATACAGAAGACGGCAACTGGGATCTCGTTGGGAACAACCTCAAAATTTTCTTTATTCGAGATGCTTTGAAATTCCCTGATTTGGTTCATGCCTTTAAGCCTGACCCTGTCACCAATCGTCAGGATGGTGAGCGCATTTTTGATTTCGTTTCACAATCACCTGAAGCAACACATATGGTGACATTTCTCTTCTCGCCATGGGGCATTCCTGCCACATACCGGCACATGCAAGGCTCTGGCGTCCATGCCTATAAATGGGTGAATCATGAAGGAAAAGCAGTACTGGTCAAATATCACTTTGAACCAAAGCAAGGAATTCGCAACCTGACACAAGAACAAGCCCAAGCCATTCAAGGGGAAAACTTTAATCATGCCACACAGGATTTATATGAAGCCATTGAACAAGGGGATCATCCTGAATGGGAAGTATACGCGCAAATCATGGAAGATGACACCCACCCCCATCTAGACTTTGATCCACTCGATCCGACAAAGCTCTGGTACAAGGATGACTATCCATGGAAACCGATCGGACGAATGGTGCTAAACAAAAATCCAGAAAATTATTTTGCAGAAGTGGAACAGGTTGCCTTTGGGACGGGGGTTCTTGTAGACGGATTAGATTTCTCAGATGATAAATTGCTGCAAGGGCGTACCTTCTCTTACTCTGATACGCAGCGATATCGAGTCGGGCCAAATTATTTACAGCTGCCGATCAATGCACCGAAAAAGCATGTTGCCACCAATCAGCGAGATGGGCAAATGGAATATCATGTGGATCAAGGAAAAGGACAAAACCCACATGTGAATTATGAACCGTCCATTCTCGGAGGATTAAAAGAAGCGCAGCAAGATGGAAAGGATCATACGCCTTTTGTAGAGGGTGAAGTCAAGCGAGAAGCCATTGACCGCCCGAACAATTTCGGACAAGCCGGAGAAACCTATCGCCGCTTCAATGATTGGGAACGTGAGGAACTGATTAAAAACTTAGTCAACACCTTAGCTACCTGTCAAAAAGACATCCAAGACCAAATGATCGAAAACTTCACAAAAGCTGATCCTGACTACGGAAAACGTGTGGCCGATGGCTTAAAAGCCTTCAAACAAGAGGAGCCAAGCGGTCCCATTGGCTCAACAGGCGCGGCACAGGCTGTCAACGATGCGATCAACAACAGCACACCTTCGGATCCTTATTAATGAAAAAAGAATGCAGCGGAGTGGCTGCATTCTTTTTGTATACATCTATTAAGCGTTTTGACCTTTTTTGATCCATTCTGCTACATTCACTGTACGTTTCGCCTGATGTTTTGCGGCTGCTTCTGCATCCTCTTGGATCTTTCCATTTTGGTCAACAGTCACACTCACACCGTAAGGGTTACCCCCTGCGCCGTATAGGGAATCATCCGTGTATCCAGGAGCGGCAATAATGGCTCCCCAGTGGAACATCGTTGTATAAAGGCTCAGAACTGTCTGCTCCTGTCCGCCATTTGGGTTTTGTGCAGATGTCATCGCACTCACTGCTTTGTTTGCTAGTTTCCCTTGGAACCATAAACCGCCTGTTGTGTCTAAGAATTGCTTCATTTGAGCCGGTAAGTTACCGAAACGTGTCGGCATGCTGAAAATAATGGCAT
The DNA here is from genome assembly GCF_038593395.1 of Bacillus sp. FSL R5-0397. Taxonomy (NCBI): domain Bacteria; kingdom Bacillati; phylum Bacillota; class Bacilli; order Caryophanales; family Bacillaceae; genus Bacillus; species Bacillus sp. FSL R5-0397. The sequence goes on from NZ_CP151992.1 coordinate 3,685,456, forward strand.
CTGCCCACTCTAAGTCACTTAACTGAACCTCAGGGACATCTTTTGTTTCATCTAAATGTGCTTTCCATGCTGGATTTGATGCAACAACGGCTTCTGGTGCCAATTCAGGAACCTTTAAAATTTTGACTTCAGCACCAGCTTCTTTCGCTCCAGCCTCAGCCCATTTTGCCATCTGATAGTTTGTACCTGTTGAACTATAATAAATAATCGCTAGTTTTACGTTTTCCACTTGTTCCATCTCCTTTTGTTTGGTTTGCCCAAATAGCTTCTGTAAAAATCCCACCTGTATTCCCCACCTTATTTAAATTGACGACGATACCACAATGCCGCAGCATCGACTTCTTCTCTCGTTAGTTGATGTCCACGATTTTCCCAATGAAGCGTTACGGATGCTCCCGCCTCCTGAAGCAGTTGCTCCAGTTCCTGAGATTCCTCAGGACGACACATTGGGTCATTTTCACCAGCTGCTATAAAGACTTGTTTCCCCGCTAATGAAGGTAATGAAACCCCTCGTCTTGGGACCATTGGATGATGCAGGATCGCTCCTTTCATCGCATCTCCGTAATGGAATAACAGACTTCCAGCAATGTTCGCCCCGTTTGAATAGCCGATGGCTACCACATTGTGACGATCAAATCCATACTTATCTGCTGCTTCCCCGATAAATGTATATAATTCATCTGTACGCTCAATTAAATCTTGCTCATCAAAAACACCCTCTGCCAAACGCCTGAAAAAACGCGGCATACCGTTTTCTGATACATTTCCTCTCACACTAAGAACAGATGCTTCAGGGTCTACCACTTCTGCAAGCGGCAATAAGTCTTGCTCTGTCCCGCCAGTTCCATGCAGCATGAGGAGGACAGGCTTTTGTTCATTCTTTCCTTTTTGAAAAAGATGCTTCATCATGAATCTCCTTTCCCTTTGATTTCTCTTACCTCAATCGGTAGCACGATTTGTTCAATTTGACTACGCTGCGCCTCATATTGCGGTGGCAGTTTCAACGCTTCACCCATCGTTTCCACAGATTCATCGTGTGCAAACCCTGGAGGATCGGTCGCAATCTCAAATAATATGCCGCCAAGCTCTCTAAAATAAATCGCATTGAAATAATTTCGATCTTGCACAGGTGTCACTTGATATCCACTTTGCGCAATATGGCTTTGCCAATCTAATTGATCCTGATCATCTGTTGCTCTCCACGCAATATGATGTACAACACCAACGCCCATACGTCCTCGTGCAACAGGTGTCTTGTTCACATCAATGACATTGCCGATTTCTCCAAACGAACGGAATCTCACATAATCTCCTTCTGTGCCGACTTTTTCAAGTCCCATCGTTTGCTCTAGCAGCTGCATCGTTTGCTCAGGCTGTGAAGTTAATAAAACAGCTCCGCCAAACCCTTTAATCGCTACTTCTGGTGTCACCCCATTAAATGTCCAGTCATTCTGTTTTCCTTCTTCACGCTCTACAAGTTCTATCAATAAACCGTGCGGATCTTCAAATGAGAGAAAGGCCTCACCAAAGCGTTCAATCATTTCATAAGAAACGTCAAACTGCTCAAGGCGTTCCTTCCAAAAAGAGAAGGCACCGGTCGGTACGACATATGTTGTCACACCTACTTGACCTGCTCCAATTTGTCCCTTTTGTGCACCTGGCCAAGGGAAAAACGTAATAATGGTACCTGGAGAACCTCCTTCATTTCCAAAATATAAATGGTATGTGCCTGGATCATCAAAATTGACGGTCTTTTTCACGAGACGCAGACCTAAAACACCTGCATAAAAATCAACGTTCTCCTGAGGATGACCAACAATTGCTGTGATATGGTGAATTCCTTCTGTTTTCTTCACTTCTAATGACCTCCTCTTCATGACGTAACATGTCTCTACTCATTATGTCTTGACTGACGCTTTTATATTATCTCGAATTCGAGATATATGACCAAAAAATATATTTATCTCGAATTAAGGATATTCTTTTTTGAAATAGATGTCAATGATTTTTGTTTTTTTCTTTTCAAAAGCAGGCCGCTTTATATATAGCAGACCTGCTTCCCCTTGATTATTGAAGCAATTTTTTCTTTTTTAAATAGACTTCGGCTACTTGAAATGCATCTTTCCCCTTCACATTGACTTCGTAATTCATTTCTCTCATCTCATCATCTGTAATTTGACCAGCGAGCTTGTTGAGAGAGGCCTCAATCTCAGGATACTCTTTTAATGTCTCCTGTCTTAGCAAGGGCGCTCCTTGATAGGGCGGGAAAACATGCTTGTCATCATCCAGCACCTTCAACTTGTATTGTCTCAATTCACTGTCTGTCGAATACGCATCGACCAACTGAATATTCCCTTTTTGAAGGGCTCGATATCGAAGTTTCGGTTCCATCGTGACCACATCGTCAAAAGAAAACTGATAAGCTTTTTGAATGCCTAAATATCCATCCTGACGATCAGAAAACTCTAAAGTAAAGCCAGCACGTATACGATTCTTGATTTGACCCAGATCTGAAATTTTTGATAAATCATATTGATCCGCTAGTGATTGAGGCACGGCTAAAGCATATGTATTGTTATAAGCCATCGGCTGAAGAAGCTGAAGCTGAAAGGATGACGCCAAACCTTGGCGCGCTTGCTCATACACTTTTTCCTTATCCGTGCTTTTCGCTGTTTCTTTCAGAAATTCAGAAATCGCTGTCCCTGTAAATTCAGGATAGATGTCAATATCACCAGACCGCAGTGCTTGAAAAACAAAGGACGTCTTACCAAGACCAGGCTTAAGATTGACTTGGATATCTGTATCCTGCTCAATTAAAAGCTTATACATAGAGATCAAAATTTCAGGCTCTGACCCCAGCTTCCCTCCAATGGTGATCTCTTTCTTTTCTTGTTGAAACAGCAATGGGGCAGCGACAACTGCTCCTGCTATTACAGCAAAGACCGTCACAGAGATCACGGTTTTTTTAAAGGAGATTTTCTCAAGTGTCCGCAAGACCACATCAAATAAGAGCGCAAGTAATGCAGCTGGAATAGCACCAATGATGATCAAAGACATATCATTTCGATCAATTCCAAGCAGAATCAGACTCCCTAATCCACCTGCCCCAATAAGAGCTGCAAGAGTGGCTGTCCCTACAATGAGGACCATCCCTGTTCGGATACCTGCCATGATCACCGGCATAGCAAGAGGGAGTTCTACTTTTAATAAGCGTTTGCGGTGATTCATTCCCATAGCGAGCGCCGCTTCCCGCAGCGACGGATCGACCTCACGAATGCCTGTATATGTGTTCCTTAAAATAGGAAGAAGAGCATAGACGACAAGAGCGATAATTGCGGGCACTTGACCAATCCCAACGAGAGGAATCAGCAGTCCAAGCAGCGCCAAAGACGGAATTGTCTGCAAGACAGCCGTCACCCCAATGATCCACTCTGCTATCTTAGGGACTCTCGTTAAATAAATCCCTAATGGAATGGCAATCAAAATCGCTAGAAATAACGCAATGAAGGAAATTTGAATATGCTCAAGTAAGGCGTGTCCGAGCTGATCTTTTCGAGCCCATAGCACACTGGTCCATTCATTCATGTGTCTCGCCCCTCTCAGCAGAAGTACCGGCTAAATACTGAATCACCGCTTGACGAGTGATGAGTCCAATCCGTTCCCCATCCTTCTCAACAACAAGCTCTTCATGCTCTGCCAGTCGAGATAGAACCTCTTCCAGCGTCGCATGGATGGAGACCGCCTCATCGCCTAACAGATCATCTTGAGGCATGGGCTGAGAAATAGTTGTCAGCTCAAATGCTTGATGGTCTACATGACGGGCAGCTCCTGAAACAAACTCCCGCACAAATGGATTCACTGGATGCTGAATCAATTCCTCTGGGCGTCCAACCTGCACCACTTTTCCTTCATTCATCACACATATCCGATCCCCAAGCTTCATGGCTTCCTGCATATCATGTGTCACAAAAACGATGGTCTTTTGAATACGGCGCTGTAACTCAAGCAGATCATCTTGTAATTTCTCTCTCGTCAGTGGATCTAACGCACTAAAAGGTTCATCCATTAGGACAATCTCAGGATCAGCAGCAAGTGCCCGTGCTACGCCGACTCGCTGCTGCTGTCCTCCTGAAAGCTCTGCTGGCTTTCGATGTCGATAGGTAGCAGGCTCAAGCCCCACCATGAACATCAACTCATCAACACGCTGATTCGTCTCAGCCCGCTTCCATTGTTTCAGCTCTGGCACTACAGCAATATTCTCTTCTATGGTCATATGAGGGAACAACGCTATTTGCTGAAGCACATAACCAATATCCCAGCGCAGCTCATAAATATCATAATCGCTGATGGTTCGACCCTTTATGTAAATCTCACCTTCTGTAGAAGAGATGAGACGATTGATCATTTTCAAAGTCGTCGTTTTCCCGCTTCCACTAGGTCCAATCAATACAAAAAATTCACCTTTCTGAATCTCCAAATCAACAGATTGAACGGCATAGCGGTCATCAGAAAATTGCATCGATACATTCTTAAATTCAATCATCTTCCCACGCCCTGACTGCAAGTATATTTTAAAATACCAATATGACAGATTAACCTAGTATTTGTATAGAACAAACTGTCACGTTGACTCTCTTTTTACATACTTCCCCTAGTTAGACTGCCAGAAACGACTTTCTCATAAAAGTGAGACAAATAAAAAAAGCGAAGAGCTCAAGGCCCTTCGCTTTTAAGTCAACGACTTACTCACCAGTAACGTATGGAAGTAATGCCATTTGACGTGATTTTTTAATCGCTAATGTCAATTTACGTTGATACTTAGCGCTAGTTCCTGTTACACGACGAGGTAAAATTTTACCACGCTCAGAAACAAACTTTCTAAGAAGATCAACATCTTTGTAATCGATGTGCGTGATTCCGTTAGAAGTAAAGAAACATACTTTACGACGTTTCGCACGACCGCCTCTGCGTCCACCTGCCATTTGTTTTCACACCTTTCCTTTGGTCATTTTTTTCAGATCAATTAGAATGGCAAATCATCATCGGAGATGTCAATCGGTTTACCATCATTCGCAAATGGGTCATCATTGAAGCTATTTCCCTGATTACGATTTTGGTTGTTTTGATTGCCATATGGATTTTGACTTGGTTCATTTCCAAATGGATTCTGATCATTTTGGCTGCCGCCATAATACTGGCCTCCGCTATTGCCACCGCCGCTGTATCCACCTGAACCAGCACCGCCGCTTTTAGGCTCAAGAAATTGAACACTTTCAGCTTGAACTTCTGTCACGAAGACACGCTGTCCTTGCTGGTTTTCATAGTTTCTTGTCTGCAAGCGACCGTCTACACCGGCAAGACTTCCTTTTTTCAAGAAATTAGCCACGTTCTCGGCTTGTCTTCTCCAAGTAACACAGTTAATGAAATCGGCTTCACGCTCTCCAGATTGATTCGTAAACGTACGATTCACAGCTAGAGTAAACGTGGCTACAGCCGCACCATTAGGCGTGTAGCGAAGCTCAGGGTCTTTTGTTAGTCTTCCGACCAATACAACACGGTTTAGCATATTGAAAGACCACCTTTAAATATATATTTCAATGATTTATTCTTCTTCTTTAACAACAATGTGGCGAATGATATCGTCACTGATCTTAGCTAAGCGGTCAAATTCTTGAACTGCTGCAGCGTCAGATTGAACGTTTACGATTTGGTAGAAGCCTTCACGGAAATCGTTGATTTCGTATGCAAGACGACGTTTACCCCAATCCTTTGTTCCAGTGATCTCCGCACCGTTAGAAGTTAACACGTTATTAAAACGGTCGATAACTGCTTTTTTAGCCTCATCGTCAACTGTTGGGCGGATGATGTACATAACTTCGTACTTTCTCATCTGATTGCACCTCCTTTTGGTCTAAGCGGCCCTATACGGGCAAGGAGCAATAAATTATATTACTCACAATTGTATATTATAACAAATTACTTGGCCTATGACAAGAACCTATACGTTAAAACGGAAATGAATGACGTCTCCATCTTTCACTATATATTCTTTACCTTCTAAACGAACTTTTCCTGCTTCTTTTGCAGCAGACATACTTCCGCCAGCTAGTAAATCTTCATAAGCAACCGTTTCAGCACGAATAAATCCACGCTCGAAGTCCGTATGAATGATTCCAGCACATTCCGGCGCCTTCATTCCTTTTTTAAATGTCCAAGCGCGCACTTCTTGCTCACCTGCTGTGAAATACGTAGCTAAACCTAGAAGTGAATAAGACGCTTTAATCAGCTGATCTAGACCTGATTCTTTAATGCCAAGCTCTTCAAGGAACATTTGCTTCTCTTCTCCTTCAAGCTCTGCAATTTCAGACTCAATCTTCGCACAAACGACGATGACTTCAGCGTTTTCGCCAGATGCAAACTCACGAATTTGCTGTACATATTCGTTTCCGTCCTGATCTGCTACTTCGTCCTCACTCACATTTGCTACATACAGAATAGGTTTTGACGTGAGTAAATGAAGTTGCTTCACAAGCTTCTGCTGCTCATCTGTAAATTCAACCGATCTTGCAGATTTTCCAGCTTCAAATGCGTCCTTCAGCTTTTCCAAAATATCAAATTCAGCTACCGCTTCCTTATCTTTTTGTTTCGCAAGCTTACTCACACGAGTTAAACGCTTTTCAACCGTTTCTAGATCAGCCAAAATCAATTCTAAATTAATCGTTTCAATATCTGACACTGGGTCAACCTTACCTGACACATGTGTAATGTTATCATCAGCAAAAGCTCTCACCACGTGACAGATCGCATCTACTTGACGAATGTGAGAAAGGAATTTATTCCCTAAACCTTCTCCTTTAGATGCACCTTTCACAATACCAGCAATATCAGTGAATTCGAAAGCAGTCGGAACTGTCTTTTTTGGCTGCACTAATTCTGTTAGTTTTTGCAAACGCTCGTCTGGAACTTCTACAATTCCGACGTTTGGATCAATGGTACAGAACGGATAGTTAGCAGACTCCGCTCCAGCCTGTGTAATTGCATTAAATAGCGTTGACTTCCCGACGTTAGGTAAGCCAACAATACCAGCTGTTAAAGCCATTCTTTCATCTCCTCTATATGAAACGTGCTCGTTATACTGCGTAATATGAACCTAGAGCAATTATAAGTAGGTTTACATGAAAAGACAAGCTAACCATCATGCATTTTCAATAGAAGAAACATTACCAAAAAGACTAAATCGGAGCTTTAAAATAAGAAATTGCATCTGTTTCTCTGAACAAAAGACAAATTTCATCAAAAAAGCATGAGGCCTACTTAAGCAGTTGGCTCCTCATGCTTGACGAGAATTTTCTTCATTTTTCGTTCAAAATCTCTTCTTGGAATCATCACGCTGTGCCCGCACCCTTCGCATTTAATACGAATATCCATGCCCAAACGAATGACTTTCCACCGATTGGCACCACATGGATGGGGTTTTTTCATTTCAACAACATCATGTAACCCAAACGCTTTGTCTGCCATCAGCATTCACCTCTCTTGCTCACTTCATTAAATCTATTGTACAAAAAAACGCCGATGGAGAGCAATGCACAAAATAAAGAGCCGCTGTCATGTATCAATCCCGTTCTTTTTTATAGAAAAAACCCTTCTTTTAGATCATTTTATTTGTGACCAATAGTTACTTAAACTCCGCTTTTTTTCAATATTGTCACAAACACTGTAGGTCAAAAGGTTTTTATTGGTAGAACGCTGTGGTTTTTCCATATTTTTTGATTTATGATATCTGCATAAATGTTATGTGAGGGAGCAGGTACGATGGTCAATCGAAAGGATAGATTAACCGACAAAGATTATAAAATCATATCCGATCACGCTGGAAACGCAGAGAATTACCAGCAGAACCATACGATAGAAGTAGGTCAGCATACGCTCACTGTCAACGATTTTCTAAAAATAGATCATCAATTATATGGTTTAACGATGCAGCAGGAACAGTCAGACGAGTTCATTGTCGCGTTTCACTGTCCTCTGCCAAAACAAATGACGGTGACATCAACACAAGATGTTCAAACGGCTACCCAATCATTGTTAAAAACGGATTATGCCTACCCCATTGAAAGAAAATCCTTAGCCGGAAAACAAGATCATGTCTTTTTTAAAGGGAAGGAATACATCGAGGACGTCTGTCAGAAGCACCCGAATGCAACCATCTATCTCACTGGACAAGCGCTTGCCGGTGCTGTTTGTGCTTATATTGCAACAGAACAGCCAGCTGTCAAAAAAGCCATCACATTCGATAGCCCAAATATATGGAGCAGCCTGGCACCTTCCATTCAGCAAAAAGCAGTAGAAGGAAAATACACCCATGTTCTCACAGAATATATTCAACCCAATCATTATGTAGGTTTACTCAATCGCCATGATCATGGAGTTGGACAAGTCAAGTACACCGTACCGCCCCGGGAGCAGGGATCGGTCCAAGAATCCATAAAATATAAACCAAGAGAAATTGACACCTTTTTAAGATCAGCTTTTGCATCGATGAATATAGAATGGAACGAATCATTTGATACAAATGCATTTTTAGCTCTCGTTTCAGGAGAGTTTAAAGTAAATGGGTATTCATTCCATTCGAATGGAACCGCTCGTATTTTAGATGAACAGCTTGATCACAATACAAGTTTTACAGCGATGCTTTTACAAGAAATCCATTCAGGCCGTGCATATGCACAAAGCGGGCTTGAAATTATCATAAAATCCCATTTACTAAAAAATTCATCTTATGATCTACAAAGTATTATTGAACATGAAGTACACACTGTATTTGAGAAAATAGATGGAATTGATGATAGTGTAAAAGATGCCGTCCATCATGTAAAACAAGAACTGAAAGGACTTGTCGGCTTTGGTCACTATGATTTATTAACCCATAGCGATGTAGAAGCACTGTTAGAGGAAGTAAGGATGGAGCAGCCGCAATCATCCTTTTATTCTCATGAAAAACAACTGAATGCCTTGTACACCTTGAGAGACTACGAACAAGAACTTTCCACCCTTTCAAGACATATGTACACAATGGGTGATGACTATGCCAAGGCAGATAGACGCCTTGCGATGCAAATGGGTATTCGTTAAGAAAGGAGTCGCCATATGATCAATCAAAATAAACCTCCTAGTGACGCCCAGCGTTTCTTGCAAAATGTGAGTGCCCGCCGCTCCATGTCTGTATTCGAAAGTCAATCTGCACCACAAACACAATCGCAATCACCTGAAGAAATTGCCGCTATTCAGGCCATGCGCAGAGAAGGACAACGAAAAGATTTAAAGCGATTGCTGAAAATGCGGCTTCACGATGAATTGGCAAACACACGCATGCACTTGGAGTACCAATTGTCCAAAACAGAAGACATGATGAACCAGACAACCATTGTCAAACAGCATGTATCCCAGCATTTAAAGGGACAAGCCATCTCAGAAATAGAGGAACGCATGCAGCGTCTCCAGCACATGCCTGTATATGACGATATCAAGGAAGCGATTGATTCCATTCGGATAAAATAAGCACTTCTCTTTGAAAGAGAGGTGTTTATTTTATTTTATCAGTATAATTTTTAGAACGAAAAAATATCTTTTTACTTAAAATCGGATACAGCATTAAACAGACAAGCAAATAAAGATTGAGCAAGCTGTAAATCGGATACAAGAAAGCAATCAAATCAGCAAATCCAAGAGAGGTTAAAGGAGCCATCAAAAGAAGCATGATGAATACAATGAACCAGCGGGGCATTCGTACAAAAGAGAGCATGCGGCTGGATAAACCAAATAATCCCGCAGCGGTTGTTGTATAAATCGCTAAACAAAGAACAATGGTCATAAACACAAACAATGATGTTGGTGCCCCCTCTAATACTGTAAACAAAGGAATCCCCTCTGCTGAAAGACTCCCAGAAATATCAACTAGTATTTCGTTATACACATAAGAAATGACACCAAAAATCAAACCGCTTAATATACTTGCAACCTTGGCCTCTCCAAGCCCCTTCATTTCTTTCCCCACTGAAGACAGCACCGCCACAACAGATAATATATTCAAAGAAGCAAAGACGATACTGGCAGGCCAATTGTATTGCTGGCCAAAATCAATTCTCCACATATGATCATGATTCATATAATAAAAAACAAACGCATAGATGAGCCCCGCCACCAAAATTGGTATAATGAAGGCACTCACAGATAAGAGCCCTTTCACATCCCAGAAAAAAATCATAAATGAGAATAAACAAAATGCACCGATTCCAACCCAAAATGGCACATGATACATCTCAAGTGTCACCCCGCCACCGGCAATCATGACTGTTGTTGTCGTGAATAGATAAAGAACAATTAAAATATCATACACCTTGGCCAGCCAAGGACCTACAAGACGCTCTAACACCGGCACAAAATGATCGGCACGCACCTCATAACTGATTTTTAACACCACATAGGTAGACAGCATAAACATGAGCGTAAACAGTAGAATGGCTAGTCCGCTATCAAGGCCAAAAAACTGCCAAATTTCTTGACCGGAGGCATATCCCGCTCCTATCAAGCTTCCTAAAATTAAAAGCGTCCACCTTGAACCAGCCTTCCACACAATCATCACCTCATAGGTATAGAATTAAGCTTGTTTCCGTATACTGATACTAACTACTATGACAAGGAAGTGAGACCTATGAATAGCAAGAATGGTCTTTTTTTAAGAAATAGGGTGAAAGAATACGTGTCCCATACGGATACAAATGCCATTCAGCAGCTTAAAAGTATTTTATTCTCGCATCTTCAGAAAGCAGGAAAAAGACCCGTTGCCATCGTCTGCATAGGAACAGACCGCTCAACCGGTGACTCTCTAGGTCCACTTGTAGGAACAAAGCTTTCAAGTCTTGATTTAAAAAAGTTGCATGTATACGGCACTCTCTCTGACCCAGTGCATGCGGTCAATTTAAAGGAAAAGCTCGCTGAAATTGAACAAGCTCATAAACACCCATTTATCGTAGCCGTTGATGCCTGTTTAGGTAGAGTGAAAAGTGTAGGATCGTTTCAAATTGGAGAAGGACCGTTAAAGCCCGGTGCAGGTGTGCAAAAAGAGCTTCCAGAAGTAGGCAATATTCATATTAATGGAATCGTCAACGTGAGCGGTTTTATGGAATACTTCGTTCTCCAAAACACACGTCTTCATCTTGTGATGTCTATGGCCAATACACTTTCTGAAAGTCTATCCCACATTGATCAAATGGATTGGACGAGAGAAAAAAGCCGTTCTCTCTTTACCCCTATTCAAAATATCACGGGAAGAATATAAAAAAGACCATCTCATATCAAGATGGTCATTCCGATGATTCTCTCGTAGAAAGCAATTCAAGGATTCTTTCTAAATCTTCATTTGAGAGAAATTCAATCTCAATTTTCCCTTTTTTCTTCTGTTTCTTGATCGTCACTGAAGTACCAAAGTAATTTTGTAAGAAAGATTCTCTTTCTTTCAACATGCGATCCTTTGGTGCTTCTTTTTTCTTTGTTTCACGTGGAACATTTTCGTTTAACTGCTGAACAAGTTTCTCAACCTGACGTACGTTTAACCCCTCATCCACGATTTTCTTTACCAAAGGCGCTAGCTTCTTTTTGTTCTTTAAGCTAAGCAATGTCCGGCCATGTCCCATTGATAACGTTCCATTTGCAATCAACTTTTGTACGTCATCCGGTAAAGTCAACAGACGGAGATGGTTCGCAATATGCGGTCTGCTTTTTCCTAACCGCTTGGCTAATTCCTCTTGAGTCACACTTAAGTGATCTAGTAAGGAGGCATAGGCTTCTGCTTCCTCTAATGGAGATAAATCCTCGCGCTGTAAGTTTTCTAAAAGAGCGATCTCCCTCATCAGTGTTTCTGAAAATTCCCTGACGATCGCAGGAATCGTTGTCAAACCAGCTTGTTGTGCTGCACGGAAACGGCGTTCTCCTGCGACAATGTCATATCCTTTAATCGATTTACGAACAATAATCGGCTGTAAAACACCATGCTGCTGAATCGATTCTTTGAGATCAGACAATGCATCATCATCAAACGTTTTCCTTGGCTGATAAGGGTTCGGACGCAAATCCTTCAACTTAATTTCTTCGACAGTTTCTTCATTGGAATCCACATTGTTAAATAGCGCATTAATACCCTTTCCAAGACCTTTAGCCATTCGCATCCACTTCCTTTGCTAAGTCTAAATAGACATCTGCACCTCTTGAACGTGGATCATACAAGATAATAGGTTTCCCATGACTAGGCGCTTCACTTAGTCTCACATTTCTCGGAATCACGGTCTGATAGACTTTATCTCTAAAGTATTTTTTTACTTCTTCGATGACTTGAATTCCAAGGTTTGTTCTTGCATCAAGCATTGTCAGTAAGACACCTTCAATGGCAAGGTCGGTATTTAGATGTTTCTGCACAAGACGAACCGTATTCAACAATTGACTCAATCCTTCAAGCGCATAATATTCACACTGAACCGGTATTAAAACAGAATCGGATGCAGTTAACGCATTAATCGTCAGTAATCCAAGTGATGGCGGGCAGTCAATAATCATATAATCATAATTTTGCTTCACAGATTCAAGTGCTCTCTTCAGCCTCACTTCACGTGAGATTGTAGGCACAAGCTCTATTTCAGCCCCTGCAAGCTGTATCGTCGCAGGAATGACATCAAGATTTTCGACCTCTGTCGTCTTAATCACATCAAGTACATCTGCATCGTCTACTAAAATATCGTACACGCACTTCTCTACGTCTGCCTTCTCAATCCCAATACCACTCGTGGCATTTCCCTGCGGATCAATATCAACTAACAACACTCGTTTTCCTATGTATGCTAAACACGCACCCAAATTAACAGAAGTTGTCGTCTTCCCAACGCCGCCCTTCTGGTTGGTAATCGCTATGATTTTCCCCACGATGTCACCCACTTTCAACTTAACAAGTTTCTCATTCATTCATACTTCCTATTCTATCAAAAAAAGTATGAAACGTTTGCTTTTTTTGTTCCCCCATTATAAATTCGTGAATGAATCTGTGTTTCCGTACATGAATAGTTGCATAAAAATGCGTTCTAAAGATATATTGATATATCTTTTCAAAGAAAATAACGAGACAAAAAAACCCCACTTTTCATGAAAAGTGAGGGAGATACAATCAAAAGTTTAATCCGCCAATTTTACGACCTTCGCTCACAATGACTTTAGGTGTCACTGTTTTATAGTTCTTCTTTTTCAAAAACCCATAGGGTGCTTTAATGGTAAATGTGGCATGTCCAACAGCGTCCCCGGTTTTCGCGTAAGCCTGCCATACAATCTTTGAACAATAAGTAGGGTCCAAGGATTGAATAGACATAGTGATCGAATATCGAGCCTTCGGATGGTCTTTCACGTAATCGTGCGCCCAATCCCCAGCTAAATCTGCCTTTTCCTGATGATTAATCCGAATCACCTTTGTATTGGCACTATAGCGAAACCAGCTTTGAATGGAATCAATATTTGGATGCTGCCGGAACCCAGGAATGGATGCATAGCTTTTCTCATTAATGACGATGCCTGCATGACCAATTAAACCATTTAAAGCTCCAGTGCTCGTCACCAATATATCCCCTTTTTGAGGCATAATATCGGTTCCAGGATACGGTTTACCAAAAAGATGGCGAATGGTATTCGGACTTTCATCTGTTACCATTTCATCCTGTTTGTTTTGCCTTAAACCATAGTTCTCCAAATCATCATCAGCTGTGATCACATCGATCGCATCGTCCTGAGACGCTTGCTCTTGATTTAATTGTTGAACCGTTACATCTGTCGAAACCACACCTTGTTTCTTCAGAGTACTCAGTTCTTCTTTCGTAATCGTTTCTTCCGCTGAATGGGTCTCATGATTCGTTGACGTGCTCACAGCAAACACAGTCGTTTCATTTGAAAAAAGAGAAAAAGAGATTAGTAAATAACAGATAATAGCAAAAATAGTCTTTTTCATTTTCATCGGTTATATGTCACCTCCCTTCTACTATGAAAATCATATTTTACCAATTAATTAATAATAAGTAAATATCATGAATTAAAGGGAGAGAAAGACAAAAAAAGCTGACGAGTAATGCTCATCAGCTTCTTTCTATTTAGGAATTCGAATCGTTAATTGGATATATTCCTCAAATTCTTCTTCCTCGGTATTTATTTTAAGTCCGCTGTCTTCTACCATGTGGAGAGACTGACGAATGGTATTCATCGCAATTCGCGTATCTCGGCTAAACGCCTTACGTTTCGGCTTCGGTTTGCGATCTGTTTTTTGTTCAAGCATCTTCACTACACGCTCTTCAGTCTGTTTCACATTCAGCTGCTTTTCGATGATTTCCTGCAACAGCGTGATCTGTAATTCTGGCAGCTTTAGAGGTACAAGTGAACGGGCATGCCTCTCAGAGATTTTTTTCTCCAAAATGGCTTGCTGTACCTCTTTAGGCAACTTTAAAAGTCTTAGTTTGTTTGCAACAGTCGATTGTCCCTTACCTAAACGCTGAGCAAGCGCTTCTTGCGTTAAATCATGAAGCTCTAAAAGACGTGCATAAGCATGAGCCTCTTCAATTGCAGACAGCTCTTCTCTTTGCAAATTTTCAATCAATGCCACAGATGCCGTTTCCGTATCAGTAAAATCTTTTATAATAGCGGGGATCTTCTCCCATTGAAGAGTTTGTACCGCTCTCCAACGTCTTTCGCCGGCGATCAGTTCATATTTTCCTTCTTCTTCTGTTGGTCTAACAACAATCGGTTGAATAATGCCATGGGTATGAATGGTTGTGGCCAGCTCTTGTATCTTTTCTTCTGAAAAAATGGTGCGTGGCTGAAAACGGTTAGGCATAATTGTGTCGACCGGGAGCTCCTGTATCTCTTCCTTTAATGTTTCATGCTCAGCAATCTCTGCCTCTATTTCGGTATCACGCTCAGGATGTTCTTTGTCACCAAGCCCGAAGAAGCGTGAGAGTGAATGCTTCATGAACCTACACCACCTTTAAAAACTACCTTTTTATAATTCTATTTTCTCATGTTTTTTCCTTCTGTAAAATCATAAATATTGAAGAAAAACCGACCTTTTACATGATCAACCCTCTATTGGTGATTTATTAGGTGTTCCTGGTTTTCTAGGATATTTTTTTGGTGTTTGTTTTTTCTTTTCAATGACAATGATGTTCCGTTCGCTTTCTTCTAAAGGAAGAACAAAGGAATGCTTTTCAACAACCTCTCCTCCGAGGACAGTGACGGCTTTTTTTCCTGCTTGCATCTCTTCATCTGCAGCAGATGCTTTTAATGCAACAAACAAACCTTCCTTTTTCACAAGAGGCAGGCATAGTTCGCTCAAGACAGATAAGCGCGCAACTGCTCTAGCGGTGACAAGGTCATAGCTTTCACGTTGATCTTTACGTTGTCCAAAGGTCTCCGCACGATCATGATAAAAAGTAGTATCTTGTAAGTTTAACCCTTTTGCTAACTCATTGAGAAACGTAATGCGTTTCTGGAGAGAATCAACAATGGTCACATGTAGATGAGGGAAACAAATTTTAAGAGGAATGCTTGGAAAACCAGCACCAGCTCCAATATCACAAATTGTTGTCACATTGTGAAAATCAATAAAAAATGCTGCTGATATCGAGTCATAAAAATGCTTTAAATATACTTCTTCCTTTTCTGTAATGGACGTTAAATTCATCTTCTCGTTCCATTCTACAAGCATATGGAAGTAAGTTTCAAATTGTTCAAGCTGCACTGGAGAAAGAGTGATCCCTTTCTCCTCTAGTGCTGCTGTAAATTGTTCAATGTTCATGCCGACATCCTTTCTACTCTGCTATCTTCGCAATACGTCCCTGCTCCAAATACACTAAAAGGATAGAAATATCAGCAGGGTTAACGCCTGAAATACGAGAAGCCTGTGCAACAGAAAGCGGTCGGACTTCTTTTAGCTTTTGCTTCGCTTCAGTTGCAATCCCTTTGATGGCATCATAATCGATTCGATCCGGAATCTTTTTGTTTTCCATCTTTTTCAGCTTTTCAACTTGTTGGAGCGACTTTTCAATATAACCTTCATATTTAATTTGAATCTCTACCTGTTCACACACATCAGCAGGAAGCGGTGTGTCAGCAGGAGCTAGTTTCACAACAGATTCATAGTTCATCTCTGGACGCTTCATCAGATCACTAGCGCGAATACCGTCCTTCAATTCACTTCCACCAAGAGAACGGATATATTCCTGTGTCTCTGCTGTAGGTTTAATAATGACAGAATATAAACGTTTTTTCTCTGCTTCAATAGCCTCTTTTTTCTGTGTGAATGCTTGGAATCTCTCTTCAGAAATTAAACCAATGTTATATCCAAGTTCAGTTAATCTTAAATCAGCATTGTCATGACGCAGAAGTAAGCGGTACTCTGCACGAGAAGTTAAAAGACGGTAAGGTTCATTTGTACCTTTCGTGACAAGATCATCAATGAGAACACCGATATATGCATCAGATCGGCTTAAAATGACTTCTTCTTTACCCAATGCTTTTCTTCCTGCATTGATACCTGCCATAATTCCTTGACCTGCAGCTTCCTCATAACCAGAGGTACCATTGATTTGGCCAGCTGTATATAATCCAGAAATTTTCTTCGTCTCAAGTGTCGGCCACAATTGTGTAGGCACAATCGCATCATACTCAATGGCATAACCCGCTCGCATCATTTGTACATTTTCAAGCCCTGGAATGGTTGACAGCATTCGCTGCTGTACATCCTCTGGCAGACTTGTAGATAAACCTTGAACATACACTTCTTGCGTATTACGCCCTTCTGGCTCTAAGAAAATTTGATGTCTCGGTTTATCATTAAAACGAACCACCTTATCCTCAATAGACGGGCAGTATCTAGGGCCTGTTCCTTTAATCATACCTGAATACATAGGAGAACGGTGAAGATTCTCATCAATAATTTGATGAGTCTCTAAACTCGTGTATGTTAACCAGCATGGTAATTGATCTGTAATATATTCCACAGTTTCATAAGAAAACGCACGTGGTACATCGTCACCTGGTTGAATTTCCGTCTTACTATAATCAATCGAGTGGCTGTTTACTCGAGGTGGTGTCCCAGTTTTAAAGCGAACCAAATCGAATCCTAATTCTGCTAGATGATCCGATAATTTAATGGAAGGCTGCTGATTATTAGGACCGCTTGAATAAGAAAGATCCCCTAAAATAATGCGGCCTTTTAAGAAAGTACCAGTCGTTAGAACAACAGATTTCGCGCGATAATTTGCACCTGTTTGAGTCACAACACCTTTACATTCATCATCTTCTACAATTAAATGGTCTACCATCCCTTGTAGCATTGTTAGGTTTGGTTCATTTTCCATTGTTTTTTTCATTTCGTGCTGATATTGAAACTTATCTGCTTGCGCTCTTAACGCACGGACAGCAGGTCCTTTTCCAGTATTCAGCATACGCATTTGAATGTGCGTCTTATCTATATTTCGTGCCATTTCCCCGCCTAGCGCATCAATTTCTCTGACGACAATCCCTTTAGCGGGACCTCCTACGGACGGATTACATGGCATAAAAGCAACCATATCGAGATTGATGGTCAATACAAGTGTTTTGGCGCCCTGTCTTGCAGAAGCAAGAGCAGCCTCAACACCAGCATGACCGGCACCGACGACGATTACATCATATTGGCCAGCTTCATAACCCATTTCTTTTGTTCCTCCCTTTACTTTCCTAAACAGAATTGAGAGAATAACTGATCGATTAAGCTTTCATGAACAGCATCCCCAATAATTTCACCTAGCTGCTCCCAGCAGCGCGTTAAATCTATTTGAACAATGTCGATCGGTACATCCATTTCAATTCCTTCTAGAGCATCTTCAATCGATTGTTTTGCTTCTTGAAGGAGCGCAATATGCCTAGTATTGCTCACATACGTTAAATCTCCACTTTCAATTGAGCCTGTGAAGAATAAAGATTGAATGGCCATTTCAAGCTCATCAATCCCTTTTTCTTGTAATAAAGATGTTGTAACAACCGGACGATCCTTCGCTAACTCTTTTACCTTTTCTACTTCAAGTTTAGGCTCAAGATCTGTCTTATTGACAATCACAATAATATCCATACCTGAGACAGCCTCAAATAGCTTAATATCTTCCTCAGATAACTCTTCACTATAATTGAGCACAAGTAAAATCAGGTCAGCTTCTTTTAAGACCTGTCTTGATCGTTCGACCCCAATACGCTCAACAATGTCTTCAGTCTCACGTATACCCGCAGTATCTACTAAACGGAGCGGTACTCCTCTTACATTCACATATTCCTCGATGACATCTCTGGTTGTTCCAGGAATATCGGTCACAATCGCCTTTGTTTCCTGAACAAGACTATTTAATAAGGAAGACTTCCCAACATTTGGCCTTCCAATAATAACAGTAGATAAGCCCTCACGTAGGATTTTCCCCTGCTGTGAAGTCGTTAGAAGCGCTTCAATTTCCTTTTTCACAGATGTCGCCTTTTCAACTAAGACTCGATGTGTCATTTCTTCAACATCGTCATACTCTGGATAATCAATATTCACTTCTACATGGGCAAGTGTCTCCAATATCTCACCACGAAGACGTTTAATCAAACCGGAGAGACGTCCCTCCATTTGAGTAATTGCGACATTCATCGCACGGTCAGTTTTTGCACGAATCAAGTCCATTACGGCTTCTGCTTGTGACAAGTCGATTCTTCCATTTAGGAAAGCACGTTTTGTAAACTCACCTGGCTCCGCTAATCTCGCTCCTTCTTTTAAAGCAAGCTGCAAGACTTTATTGACCGTGACAATTCCGCCATGGCAGTTGATCTCAATAACGTCTTCTCTCGTAAATGTTTTTGGTGCTCTTAATACAGACACCATGACCTCTTCTATCACTTGCTCGGTACTTGAATCTACAATATGACCATAATGAATTGTATGAGAATCCACTGATACAAGTTTTTTCTCCTTAGGCCCCTTATACATGCGATCAGCAATCTGAACTGCATCAGGCCCACTTAAACGTATAATGGCAATTGCCCCTTCACCCATTGGTGTAGAAATTGCTACAATTGTATCCACCGCTCATTCACCTCTTTCTCTATTCAATAGACAGTCTTATATCTATTAAATGGACGTTGTCCATCTCTATATCAAAAACGCTTAATTCAAAATTTAAAGATACCATAAATGCATGCGAAGCGAAAGTAGCCCACATTTAATTATCCACAGTTTTGCACCCTGTCTATTTTAACACTTAACTTATCCACATGTGAATAACGACGTTCTAAACTTGTCTTCACATCTTACACCTAAATCCAATAAATTAAAACGCCCTTCTCCCTTTGCAACTAAGGGAAAATGACGTTTTCGATCTAAATAACACACTAACTTTTTAGAAATAAAGGAGGAATCTACTATTAAAAGGTAATTTTTCAATAAAAAAAGACTAAAATCCAGTTTTGCTGAATCTTAGCCTTTCTGCTATTTTTTGTACATCACCACAACATGACGCTTGCTGCCTGTATCTTCGGATGCCGTGGCAAGTTCTTTAGAAAATGCTGCAATCGTATCATGAACGACTTTTCGTTCATTCGAAGGCATCGGTTCTAAATGAACCTTTCTCTTCGTTTTTAAAACACGATTTGCCGTTTTGATTGCGTATTGTTCAAGTGCTTCTTGTCGTTTCTTCCTATAATCTCCAATATCAATTGTAATATGATGATACTGATCAGAATAACGATTAAACACTAACTGCACCAAGGTTTCTAAAGAATACAGTGTTTGTCCTCTTTTTCCAATCATTAATGAAGTTTTGTCTCCATCAATGTGAAAAGAGATCTTTTTCGTTTCTTTTTTCGAAACAATGTTTGCTTTAGGATCAATTGATTTAACAATTTTATCTAAATACTGTGTTGCTAATTTGAGCGCATCTCGCTTTTCTACTAACTTGACAACAGCTTGTCTTTTACCAAATAATCCTAAAAACCCTTTGTTTCCTTCATCTACTATTGTGATATCTACTTCTTCTTGTAGTAGTTGAATTTGTTTCAGTCCGGAATCTACTGCTTCTTCGACTGTGCGACCGACAGCAGTTATTTCCTTCATTTTTTGTTCCCGCCAGCTTTTTCTTTTGTATCAACTTTTACTTGAGGTGTTTTAATGACCAAAGTTTGAATGATCATGAAAATGTTACCTACAACCCAGTACAGTGAAAGTGCCGCTGGGAAACTGATTGCAAATACAATGATCATAATCGGCATCACCCAAAGCATAATCGCCATTTGAGGGTTGTCCGAAGGATTTCCAGCCATCATTAGCTTCTGCTGAATAAAAGTAGCTACACCTGCAATAATCGGTAACAGGAATAATGGATCTGGACTGCCTAAGTCAAACCATAAGAAAGTATGTTTCTTGATTTCAGCTGTTCTCATGATCGCATGATAAAAACCAATTAAGATTGGCATTTGAATTAAGATTGGGAAACACCCTGCTAATGGATTTACACCATTCTTTTGGAAAAGAGCCATTGTTTCCTGTTGAAGCTGCTGCTGTGTTTTTTGATCTTTTGAACTATATTTTTCACGAAGCTTCTTTAGTTCTGGCTGAAGTGCTTGCATTGCTTTTGTACTTCTTAATTGTTTAATCATTAATGGTAAAATGAGTAAACGAATTAAAAGAGTTACAATAATAATCGCTACACCATAGTTTTCACCAGTTAAGTTTGCCATGTAAGTGATTAATTGAGATAGCGGGTATACAATGTAAGAATTCCAGAATCCCTTACTATCTGATGTGATTGGTTCATTGATTTGTGTACATCCTGCCAATAGAACCAACACGCCAATCAAGCTAAATATTAGTAATAATCGCCTTTTCAACAAGATTCCTCCCATTACTTCAAACTTTATTTAAGTTGGAATTGATTACGAAAGTGACTCACCTAATCAGTATGGTAACATTTTTTCATTACAAAGTGGTGGTTTCATTTTAATTCACTAGATGAAGGAAGCGCTTTTAAAAATTGATTCAACGAAAGTTTCTATTACGAAGACTTTTTCGGTTGTTGTTGATAAACAGCGGATTTTCTAAATAAATGCTGGAGAGACTTCTTTGTTTCTTCAAAGGTCAATTCGCTTGCTGGTTTTCGTGCGATAACAATGTAGTCTTTTTCTTGCTTTAGCTTATGACCTTCCTCTAAGAACACCTGACGGATCAATCGTTTAATCCGGTTTCTTATCACTGCATTACCTATCTTCTTACTGACAGACAATCCTAAACGCAGTTCTTCTTGATTTGGTTGGTCCAGCTGATAAATGACGAATTGGCGATTAGCCATTGATTGACCTTTTTTGAACACTGTTTGAAACTCTTCATTTTTTTTTAGCCTGTTTCGCTTCTTCATGTTTTCTTCCACTCCGATAAAAACTGACAGTTCATTTACGATTTTATGTAAAAAAGACCACTGACATTATTCAGTGGCCTAAGCTGATAATTTTTTTCTACCTTTGCTGCGGCGTCGCTTTAAAACTAGACGTCCGTTTTTAGAACTCATACGGCTGCGGAAGCCATGAACTTTACTACGCTTACGGTTATTTGGTTGAAACGTTCTTTTCATTTATGACACCTCCCTGAGGAATAGCTGTTTAAGACAGTCTAACTCATTATATTTGTGTAACCCATCGATTGTCAATATCAATGATAAAACTCTTATTATCAACCTTATAAGCATAACACAAGTTATCAAGTGAAGAAACCTTCTTTTTTAGTTTCCAGCATTTTATTCTTTTTTTCCTTCAAAAAAACCTTCAAAACAAGGTTGTGGATATTTTTCCGGCATATTTTGACTATCCACATCCATTATCGACATTTTTTTCACACAAATAACCTATGTGGATAATTATTTTTCAACAGGATGTAAAGTGTGTGGATAAGTTTGTGACACCCATTGCACCATCTTGTTTATTTTGATATTATATTTGTGTTTTAACTCTTAATTACTTATCTGGCCTATTTATCTTATCCACAATTTGTGGATAACCTGTGGAAAGTTATTACACAGCTTGTTGAATTGTTTATCCACAACCTGTGTAATTTGTCGAAAAGACGTTTTTCTACTATATTAATTGTTTTCAACAAAGTATGTGCACGAATGGTGATGACCATTTGCTCTTTTTCGTGTTCTATAACAGTTTGATACTGGTCATTTTAAAAAGAAAAGGAGGGGGGAGAAGCCTT